>NZ_NESF01000009.1 GCF_003063665.1 Limnohabitans sp. Hippo3 | reverse complement strand
GGGTGACCGATGCGATCAGGCGATGGCAGGACCTACGCTACCGTTTGGCTGAACCGAGCCGAAAACGCCGCTCACAGAGGGCAACGTTGCGTAAGATATTAAGTTAGCGCATATGCGCATTCGCGGGAATGACAAGAGGGGTACGAGCGGGAATGACAACAAGGGTTAACGCGGAATGACAAGAGGAGGCATGACGGCTGCGACGGGGTTCCCCGTGTTCTCCCTGATGTTGGGGTCTTGCAAAATTTGTATGATGACCTGATTAATTTGAATCAGGAGTTCCCCATGCAACGCAGAAACTGGATCGCGGCGGCCGCTGCCGTGGTGGCCATGTCGCCCTTTTTGGCCACCAACGCTTTGGCGCAGGCCTGGCCGGCTCGCCCCATCAAACTGGTGGTGCCCTTCCCGCCCGGCGGCCTGATCGACAACATGGCCCGCTTGGTGGCGCCCAAGTTGTCGCAAGAGTTGGGGCAGCCCATCGTAATCGACAACAAGCCCGGTGCTGGGGGTAACCTGGGTGCGGCCGAAGCGGCCCGCGCAGCGGCCGACGGTTACACGCTGCTGATGGCATCGCCACCGCTGACCATCAGCCCGGCGCTCTATGCCAAGCTGCCCTACAAACCTGAACAGATCGTGCCGGTCGGCCTGCTCGGCCGCGTGCCCAATGTGCTGGTGGTCAACCCGGCCTCGGGCATCCAGAGCGTGGCCGACCTGAGCGCCCGCATCAAGGCCAAGCCTGGCCAACTCAACTACGCGTCCAACGGCCAAGGCACGTCCTTGCACCTGAGCGCCGAACTCTACAAAAGCATGTCCGGCCTGTTCATCACGCACATCCCCTACCGGGGTGCGGCGGCGGGCTTGACGGCGGTGATGGCCGACGAGGTCAGCATGATGTTTGACAACCTGCCTTCGGCCCTGGGCCTGATCAATGGCGGCAAACTCAAGGCCCTGGCCGTGACCACACCGCAGCGCAGCAGCGCCTTGCCGGGTGTGCCCACCATGGAAGAAGCTGGCGTCAAGGGTTACCAAGTGTTCGCCTGGTTTGGCCTGGCCGCACCCGCAGGCTTGCCTGCACCGGTTGCGCAAAAACTGGAACAAGCCCTCGAGCGCGTGGCCAAACAGCCCGAAGTCCAAGCTGCAATCCAAAAAGCAGGCGCAGAGCCCACCTGGGTCAACGCCCAAGGCATGGCCAGCTTCATGCAGGCCGACATGGCGCAGTGGAAAAAAGTCGCGGCTTACGCCAAGATCAACCTAGATTGAAAGAACGAATATGACAACAGTCGGATTGATCGGTTTGGGGGCCATGGGCTCGGGCATGGCCGCATCGCTGCGCCGCGCCGGGCACAGCGTGCAGGTGTTTGATGTGCGCCGCGAAGTCGCTGCGGCCTTTGCCGCTGGCGGCGGTGTGGCACACGACACGCTGGCGTCGCTCGGCGCGGCGTGCGATGTGATCGTGTCGGTGGTGGTCAACGCTGCACAGACCGAGAGCGTGCTCTTTGGCGACGGCACCACCCCGGGTTGCGCGGCCAGCATGAAGCCTGGCAGCGTGTTTGTGATGTGCTCCACCGTGGACCCCAATTGGTCGGTCGCGCTCGAAGCGCGGCTGGAGGCCATGGGCTTGCGTTACGTGGACGCACCCATCTCGGGCGGCGCGGCCAAGGCCGCATCCGGCCAGATGACCATGATGACCGCGGGCAAGCCCGAGGCCTATGCATTGGCCGAGCCCTTTTTGAACGCCATGGCCGCCAAGGTCTACAAGCTGGGCGACAGCGCGGGCGCGGGCAGCAAGGTCAAGATCATCAACCAGCTGCTGGCGGGCGTGCACATTGCTGCTGCTGCCGAAGCCATGGCGCTGGGCCTGCGCGAAGGCGTGGACCCGGCCGCTTTGTACGAGGTCATCACCAACAGCGCGGGCAACAGCTGGATGTTTGAAAACCGCATGGCCCATGTGCTGGCGGCGGACTACACGCCACTCTCGGCCGTGGACATTTTTGTGAAGGATCTGGGCATCGTGCTCGACATGGCGCGTGCCAGCAAGTTCCCGCTGCCGCTGTCGAGCACCGCGCACCAGATGTTCATGCAGGCCAGCACCGCGGGATTTGCCAAGGAAGACGACAGCGCGGTGATCAAGATCTTTCCGGGTATTGAACTGCCGAAAGGCAAGGCATGAAAATCCAACTGGGCTGTATTGCCGACGACTTCACCGGTGCCACAGACCTCGCCAATAACTTGGTGCGCTCGGGCATGCGGGTGGTGCAGACCATTGGCGTGCCCAATGCGCCACTGGCGGCCGAGGTGGACGCGGTGGTGGTGGCGCTCAAATCGCGCACCATTCCAGCGGCCGAGGCCATCGCCCAATCGCTTGACGCTTTGAAGTGGCTGCAGGCGCAAGGCGCACAGCAAATTTATTTCAAATACTGCTCGACCTTTGACAGCACACCCGAAGGCAATATCGGCCCGGTGACTGAGGCGCTGATGGACGCGCTGGGCACGGACTTCACCATCGCCACCCCGGCCTTTCCGGACAACGGCCGCACCGTGTTCAAGGGCTACCTGTTTGCAGGCAACGTGTTGCTGAATGAATCGGGCATGCAAAACCACCCGCTCACACCGATGACCGACGCCAACTTGGTGCGTGTGATGCAGGCGCAAACGAAGCGCAAGGTGGGCTTGATCAATTACAAAACCGTGGCACAGGGCGAAGGGGCGATCCGCGAACGCATCGCCGCTTTGCGCGCTGATGGTGTGGGCGTGGCCGTGGTGGACGCGACCAGCAACGACGACCTGCACCTGCTCGGGCCTGCCCTGAAGGGCATGCCGCTCGTCACCGCCGGCTCGGGCGTGGCCATTGGCCTGCCCGCCAATTTTGGCCTGAAGCCTTCGCTGCAAGCGAGCCAGTTGCCTGCGGCCAGTGGCTTGCAGGCCGTGGTCTCCGGCAGCTGCTCTGTGGCCACCAACGCGCAGGTCGCCCACTTCAAAGCCAGCGGCCGGCCCGCTCGGGCCATTGACCCCGCCAGCTTGATGCATGGCCAAAGTGACGCCGTGGTGCAGCAGGTGCTGGCCTGGGCCGCGCCGCTCTTGAAGGATGGCCCGGTACTGGTGTACTCCACCGCCGAACCCGAAGCCGTGAAAGCCGTGCAGGCGCAGCTGGGCGTGGCCGAGGCAGGCGCCTTGGTCGAGCACGCGCTGGCCGCTGTGGCGCGTGGTTTGGTCGGTCTGGGTGTGAAGCAGCTGGTGGTGGCGGGCGGCGAAACCTCGGGCGCTTGTGTGCAAGCGCTGGGCATCGCGCAACTGCAAATCGGCCCGCAAATCGACCCGGGTGTGCCTTGGTGCCATGCACCTTCTGAAAACGGCGGCGTTCACATCACGCTCAAATCAGGCAACTTTGGCACCGAAGATTTCTTCAGCAAAGCGTTTGGGGTACTGCGGTGACAGGTGTGCACAGCGGGGCATCGAGCATGTCGGGGCTGAAGCCACCGACCTACCGCATACCCCGTAGGTCGGTGGCTTCAGCCCCGACATGCGGTCGCCAACAACTTTCTAAAATTCGACCGTTGACCCACGGAGACCCCGCATGAATGAATCCCAAGCCCGCGAAGAAATCTGCCGCGTGGGCCGCAGCCTGTTCGAGCGCGGCTATGTGCACGCCACGGCAGGCAACATCAGCGTGCGGCTCCATGACGGCTTTCTGATCACACCCACCGATGCGTGTCTGGGTTTTCTGGACCCGGCACGCCTGGCCAAGCTGGACCTGCAAGGCCAGCAGGTCAGTGGCGACAAAGGCAGCAAAACCATCGCTTTGCACCGCCAGATTTATGCCGCGGCGTGCGAGACGGATGCTGACACGCGCTGCGTGATCCACACGCACAGCACACACTGCGTGGCCCTCAGCCTGAACGCTCAAGGCCCCGAATTGCTGCCGCCCATCACGCCTTACTTTGTGATGAAGGTCGGCCATGTGCCACTGGTGCCTTACCACCGCCCGGGCAGCCCCGATGCCGCGCAAACTGTGGCCGACCTGATCCGCGAATATGCCGCTCGCGGCACGCCCATCCGTGCGGTGATGCTCACCCGCCTGGGGCCCAATGTGTGGCACGACACGCCCGCCGCCGCCATGGCCACGCTCGAAGAGCTGGAAGAAACTGCACAGCTAATGCAGCTGCAAGCCCACACGCCCCCCCTGCACGCCAACGAACTGGACGAACTGCGCCAGACCTTTGGCGCACGCTGGTAACCCTGTAGCAGCGGCGTCCTCGCCGCAATTGAACCCATCGCAGACTGAAAGAAACCCATGCCCCGTTTTGCCGCCAACCTCTCGATGATGTACCCCGATCTGCCGTTTCTGGACCGCTTTGAAGCCGCGGCCAAAGACGGTTTCAAGGCTGTGGAATATTTGTTTCCTTATGCTTTTCCTGCACAAGAGCTGGCTGCACGCTTGAAGGGGAATGGCCTGCAACAGGTGCTGTTCAACGCCCCGCCGGGCGGCACCGATACCGACAGCTTTGCCAAGGCTTGGGAGACGGGCCAACGGGGCACGGCCAGTGTGCCCGGGCGCGAAGCCGAGTTTCGGACCGGCTTTGCGCAAGCCCTAGTGTATGCCGAAGCCTTGAACTGCCCACGCATCCACGCCATGGTGGGCCTGCGGGCCGAGGGAGCCAGCCCTGAAGCGGCTGACGCCACACTCATCGGCAACCTGCAATGGGCCGCCGTTGAAGCCGCCAAGGCCGGGCGCGATGTGTTGGTCGAGCCGATCAACACACGCAGCGTGCCGGGCTTTCACCTCAACCGCCAGGACCACGCGCACCGCATCGTGCAGGCCGTGGGTGCGGCCAATGTGAAGGTACAGATGGACCTGTTCCATTGCCAGATCGTCGAGGGTGACCTGAGCGCCAAGATCGCCCAGTACCTGCCCATGGGCCGGGTGGGGCATTTCCAGATCGCCGAGGTGCCCAACCGCCATGAGCCGGGCACGGGCGAGGTGAACTGGACCCACATCTTCCAGACCATCGACAAGGTCTCGGCCGAATGCGGCTGGGACGGCTGGATTGGCTGCGAGTACAACCCGGCCGATGCTTCGGCGGGGGGCACCTCACGCGGCTTGGGCTGGGTGCGTCCTTACCTGTGAATGAGGGGCGTTGTGACCTGAGCTGTGATGGATGATCTTCAGTACCTGATTTGGGCGGGTCTGGCTGCAGCCATGGTGGGTCTGTCCAAAGGGGGCTTGCCCACGGTGGGCATGCTGTCCGTGCCCATCCTTTCGCTGTTCATGTCCCCGGTCAAAGCGGTCGTGATGCTGCTGCCCATCTACATCATCTCTGACATGGTCGGGTTGTGGTTGTACCGCAAAAATTTCAGCGCCATCAATCTGAAAATCCTCGTTCCGGCTGGTGTGGGCGGTGTGTTGGTGGGCTGGCTCACCGCCTCGCTGGTGTCCGACACGGCCGTGAAAATGATGATCGGTGTCATGGGCGTGGGCTTTGTGCTCAACGCCTGGCGCAAGCGCAACACCACGCAAGCACCAAGGTCAGCCAACTGGCGAAAGGGACTGCTGTGGGGCAGTTTGTCCGGTTTTACCAGCTTCATCTCGCATGCGGGTGGCCCACCGTTTCAGGTTTACCTGCTGCCCCAACAACTGCCCAAACTGGTGTTTGCCGGCACCTCGACTTTGTTTTTCGCCGTCATCAACCTGGCCAAACTGGGGCCTTATCACCAGCTGCAGCCCTATGGCCCCCATGAACTGACGGGCGCACTGGTGCTGATCCCGTTTGCCCTGGTGGGCACGGTGGTCGGGGCTTACCTGACGCGCAAAATCGCCGACGACTGGTTCTTCAAATGGGTGCAGGTGGGCTTGCTGTTGGTGTCACTGAAATTGATCCTGGACGTTGTCCGGGCTTGAACCCCTTCAACCCGACCTGCACACCGTCTGCGAGCCTGCCCAGTTGCTGAGTGCCTGACCAAGGTCCACGCCGCGACGCATGGCGGTCATTTCGGCCACGATGCTCAGCGCGATTTCGGGCGGGGTCAAAGCACCCATGTTGAGCCCCACCGGACCGTGCAACTGGCGCACCTCGGCTTCGCTCAAATCAAACGCCAACAAGCGCTTGCGGCGTTGCGCATTGTTGTGCAGCGAGCCCAAAGCACCCACATAAAAAGCGGGCGTGCGCAGCGCCTCCATCAACGCCAAATCATCGAGCTTGGGGTCGTGGGTCAGCGCGACCACAGCGCTGTTGTGGTCCAGGCACATGGCCAGCACCAGGTCGTCGGGCATCTGGGTGGACAAGGTCACGTCGGCCATGGTGTCCCAGCCTTCGTGGTATTCGGTGCGCGGCTCGCACACGGTGACCTGGTAGTCCAGCATGACGGCCATGCTGGCCAGATAACGCGAGAGTTGCCCGCCGCCAATGATGAGCAAACGCAAACGCGGGCCGTGCACCGTGGTGAGGCTCTGGCCGTCAAACTGCAGCTTGTCGCCTGTGGTGGTGGCCCCCATGCGCACCAGGCCTGTGGCCATGTCCAGACGGCGCTCCACGCGCTGGTGTTGCTCGATCAGCACCAGCAATTCGCGCAGTTGCGATTGAGGCGACAGCGGCTCCAGCACCACCTGTACCGTGCCGCCGCAGGGCAGGCCAAAGCGGCGCGCTTCTTCGGCGGTCTGGCCATAGGTGGTAGTTTCGGGCAGGCGCAGCGCCAGCTCGCCAGCGGCCACGCGGCGGATCAGATCGTCTTCGATGCAGCCGCCCGACACCGAGCCGGCCACCTGGCCATCGCCCCGGATGACCATGATCGAGCCTGGCGGGCGCGGGGCCGAACCCCAGGTGCGCACCACCGTGCCCATGACCACGCGGTGGCCCCTGCTTTGCCAATCGAGGGCGGTGCGGATCACGTCGATGTCGATGCTGTGCATGTGCGTCTGTTTTTAGAGGTCCAAATCGTGCGGCCAGCGCAGGCTTTGACCTGTCAACTGCTCGACCGCCTGGCGGTCGGCTTCATTGTCCACGTCCAGAAGGTAATGGCCATCGGGTGTTTCCCAGCGGTACACAGCTTCGGGGTGCGCCTGCTGCCATTGGCGTGCGCCCGTGTCCACATCACCCGCCAGAATTTGCGCCATGACGGTGCAGGTAAAGACCACCGGGTTGCCCGGCAGGCCTTGCACGCTCGGTTGCAGCAGCTGCGTGCCGACAGGGCGTTGCGCAAAAGCTTGTAGCAACGCTTGCACCGCCCGCACATCGATCAAGGGCTGGTCAGCCAAGGCCACCACCACCGCATCGAGCCCGGACGGCAAGGCGCGCAAACCGGCACGCAGTGAGCTGACGTGACCATCATCGGGTTGCGGATTGAGCACCGGCTCTGCTGACCAGCGGGCCAATGCCCCCTCTTGCAGGATCCGCTTGGCGTGGTGCCCCAGTACCACCCGAATGGGTGCCACACCCGCCAATGACAAAGCCTGCAATTGCCGCTCCAGCAAGCTCATGCCGCCTTGCTGCAGCAGGCATTTGGGCCGATGGCCCATGCGGCTGCCCGCACCTGCGGCCAGCACAAGCGCACCGATGCGCGGTACAGACCCCGGTGTGGGTGATGCAAGCGCCAGCATGTTCAATCGGACACCTTTTGGCATGGACAAGGTGCCCATTGTGCCGCCCTCCTGGGTGGGCACCATCACCCCCCTGTCACCGCAGCGAACAGCTGGCGTGGCCAGCCCCGCGCAAAAGCGCTACAGTGTTTTTCTTTGACGATGACCCGAGGAACTCCGCACCATGAACGCTCCCCTGCACCGCGAAATGCCCGAAGGCACGCTCGACAGCGCCCGCGCCCTTCAGGATGTCACCCAAGCCTGGGACAGCACCATCCTGCCCGAGTTGAAGAAATACATCGAAATCCCGGCCAAGTCGCCCGCGTTCGATCCCGACTGGGCCGCGCACGGCCACATCGAGTCGGTGCTGCGCCATGCGGCGCAATGGGTGGAGGCGCAGAAAGTCGAAGGCCTGACGCTCGAAATCATCCGCCTGCCCGGGCGCACGCCGGTCATGTTTTTTGAAGTGGCCGCCACCCGCGCCGCCAACGAGGGCTCGGGCCAGACGGTGCTGATGTACGGCCACCTGGACAAGCAGCCCGAGTTCAACGGCTGGCGCAATGACCTGAGCCCCTGGACCCCGGTTTATGAAGACGGCAAGCTCTATGGCCGGGGCGGCGCGGACGACGGTTATGCGGTGTACGCCAGCATCGCCGCCGTGCAGGCCCTCAAGGCTCAGAAGACACCGCACCCGCGCATCGTCGGCCTGATCGAGACCTGCGAAGAGTCCGGCTCATACGACCTGCTGCCTTATGTGGACGCGCTGCGCACCCGCCTGGGCGATGTGGGCCTCGTGATTTGCCTGGACAGCGGCGCGGGCAACTACGATCAGCTGTGGCTCACCACCAGCTTGCGTGGCATGGCCAGCGGCACGCTCAAGGTGCAGGTGCTGACCGAAGGCATCCACTCGGGTGACGCGTCGGGCCTGGTGCCGTCGAGTTTTCGCATCATGCGCCAGGTGCTCGACCGCCTGGAGGACAGCACCACGGGCCGATTGCTGCCCGCCAGCTTCCATTGCGAAGTGCCTGCCGAGCGGCTGGCCCAGGCCCAGGCCACGGCGGCGATCCTGGGTGACGAGGTCTACAAGCGTTTCCCTTGGGCGCACTACGACTGCGGCGGCTCGACCACCTTTGCCCTGCCCACCACCACCGACCCGGTGCAGGCCCTGCTCAACCGCACCTGGACACCCACGCTGAGCGTGACCGGGGCCGAAGGCTTTCCGGCGCTGAAAGACGCGGGCAATGTGCTGCGGCCTTACACCGCCTTCAAGCTCAGCCTGCGCCTGCCCCCGCTGGTGGACGCGGCGCAGGCCGTGGCCGAGATGAAAGCCCTGCTCGAAGACAACGCGCCTTACCAGGCCAAAGTCACCTTTGAAAGCGGCGGCGGCGCCACAGGCTGGAACGCACCCGACACCCTGCCCTGGTTCGAGCAGGCGCTCAATGCGTCGAGCCAGGCGCACTTTGGCGCCGGTGTGGGCTACATCGGCCAGGGCGGCACCATCCCGCTCATGAACATGCTGAGCGCCGGTTTCCCCAAAGCGCAAATGATGGTCTGCGGCGTGCTCGGTCCCAAAAGCAACGCGCACGGGCCGAATGAGTTTTTGCATGTGCCCTATGCCAAGAAACTCACCGCTGCCGTGGCCGAAGTCATGGCCCGCATGCCGTGATGTTGTCGCAACGGCTGTCGATCTCGCGTCCGACCACGTCAAGCCTGCAGGGCGAAGCGGGCCAGCTGGCGGTGTACGACTGGGTCTTGCCTGCGACCAAGCCCTTGGGCACCGTGCTGTTGGTGCACGGCTTGGGCGAGCACGCCGGACGCTATGGCGAATTGGCCGCGAATTTGCACCAATGGGGTTTTGCGGTGCGCGGCTACGACCAGCAAGGGCACGGCCAGTCCGAAGGCGCACGGGGCGACCTGCTGCGCCCTGGCAGCTTGCAGGCCGATTTGTGCCGGGTGATCGACGACACGCGCCAACGCCCGGCTTTGGCCAACACCCCCCTCATTGTGCTGGGCCACAGCATGGGCGGCCTGGTGGTGGCACGCACCTTGGCCGAACAATTGCGCCCGGTGGATGCGGCGGTCTTGTCGTCTCCGGCACTGGGCGCGTTCCCGACCTTTTTTCAGCGCATGCTGCTGGCCACTTTGCCCCGCGTGGTGCCCCATGTGCGGGTCGACAACGGCATGAAAACCGAATTCGTGTCACGCGACCCGGATGTGGTGAAGGCCTACCAAGCCGATCCACTGGTGCACCGCCGCATCGCCACAGGACTGGCCGCCTGGATTCTGTCGCAAGGCGAGCAAACCCTGCGCGATGCCCCGCAGTGGCAGGTGCCGACCCTGCTGCTCTACGCAGGGCAAGACAAGCTGGTCAATGCGCAGGCCACCGCAGACTTTGCCGATGCGGCACCCCAGGCCGTGGTGCAAGCCCAATGCTTTGAGGCCATGTACCACGAGGTCTTCAACGACCTCTACCGCGCTCAGGTGTTCACCGCGCTCAAGCGCTGGCTGCTGGCGCGGTTTTCTGCGCAGCCTTCTGCTTGAGCACCATCCAGACCAGCGCCACCCCGGTCAGGGCCACCGGGAACAGCGAGCCGATGTTCAGCCACATCCAGCCCTGGGTGGTGACCAAAGCACCGGAAGCGAACGAAGTCACCGCCATGGTGGTGAACACAAAGAAGTTGATGGCCGCCTGACCCCGGTCTTTTTCGGCGGGGGTCCAGGCTTTCATCGCCAAGGTGGTGCTGCCGGTGAACAGAAAGTTCCAACCCAGGCCCAGCAGAAACAGCGCGATCAGGAACTGGTGCAGGTTCACGCCCGTGAGCGCGATGGCGATGCAGGCGAAATTGATCAGCACGCCCGCACCCATGATCTGCAGAGTGCCGAATTTTTTGATCAGGTGCCCCGTGAAAAAGCCCGGCGCAAACATACCGATCACATGCCACTCCAGCACCAGCGCCGCGTCGTCAAAACTGAACCCGCACACCTGCATGGCCAGCGGTGTGGCCGCCATCAGCAGGTTCATCACACCGTAGCTGAGCGCTGCCGCAGCCGCCGCCACAATGAACACGGGCTGGCGCATGATCTCGGACAGGGGCCTGCCCGCGCTGTCGCCCGGCTTTTTGGCAGGCACCGCCGGGAAGCGAATGAAGGCCATGCACACCATGGCCAAGATGGCCACGATGCCCAGCGCCATGTAAGCGCCCAAAAACGGCACCTCGTACAAAGTACGGGTGCGCGAGGCGAGGTTGGGCCCCACGATGGCGCCGATCAACCCCCCAGCCAACACGAGTGAAACCGCTTTTTCCTTGAAGCCGTCCGCCGCCAATTCGGCGGCTGCAAACCGGTACAACTGGCCGTTGGCGCTGTAGTAACCGGCAATCACCGTGGCCGCCACCAGCAGCCAGAAGTTGTGGCTCCAGGCGGCGTAAGCGGCCAGCAACGCCGAGAACAAGGCCACGCCCAGACCCAGCTGAAACGACACCTTGCGCCCCCAGCGCGACTGGCTCTTGGCCACCAGCCCGGTCGACAGCGCACCACCCACCACATAGCCCATGACGGGCAAGGTCGCCATCCAGCCCAGCGGCGCCATGGACAAACCCACCAGACCGTTGATGGCGATGAAAGTGACGTTGTTGGTGAAGAACAGGCCCTGGCAGAGCGTGAGGAGGATGAGGTTAGCGTTCATGTGGGCCAGTGTATCGCCTGCGACTTATGAAGGGAGTCGCCCAAAGCGACACCCGGCGCTTGGCCCGGATCAGGCACAAACGGCCAACACGGCCAAAGGCGCGGTCTCGGCACGCAGCACGCGGGGGCCCAGGGTCACGGGTGCAAAGCCTGCGACCAGCGCGGCAGCCTCTTCTGCGGGACTCAGCCCGCCTTCGGGGCCGCTGAGCACCGTCACGGCGTCGGTGCCCGCCATCTCTGACAGCGGCCGGGTGCCTTCGGACAGCGACAAGACCCAGCGCTCGCCTGCTTCGGCTTTTTTGAGCCATTCGCTCAGCGTCACAGCCGGGTGAATGACCGGCACGCGGTTGCGGCCGCACTGCTCGGCTGCAGCCACGGCCACGCCTTGCCAGTGCGCTAATTTTTTTTCGGCCCGCTCACCCTTGAGCTTGAGCACGCTGCGCTCGGCCACCAGCGGCGTGATGCTGGCCACACCCAACTCGGTGGCTTTTTCGACCAGCCAGTCCATGCGCTCGTTGGCGGTGATACCTGCCAGCAGGTGCACGGCACGGCTGGCTTCGCGCTCGACTGCGCGGTGCACGCCGACTTCGACCTCGACATCGCTGCGGCCCATGCGGGTCACCGTGGCGTCAAACTCGCCGCCTTCGCCGTTGAACAAGGTGATCACATCGCCCGGCTGCAGGCGCAGCACCTGCACATGGCGGGCCGCGCCCGCAGGCAGGCTCAAGGCCAAGCCAGTGACCAAAGGGGCAGGGCAAAAAAAGCGCGGCATGCTCACATGCGCCCGTAGGCGAAGCCGACTTGAGGTGTGGTGCCTTCGATCTCGTCGATGAGCTTGAGCAAAGGACCCAGCTCGCGGTAACGGTCGCAGGCCTTGCGGATGTAGTCGATGAAACGCGGCGCATCGGCCAGGTACTTGGGCTTGCCGTCGCGCAGGGTCAGGCGGGCAAAGATGCCCGCCACTTTCAGGTGGCGCTGCAGGCCCATCCACTCGACCGCGCGGTAAAACGCACCAAAGTCACTGTGCCAGTCTTCAAAGTCCATCAGCCCCGCCTTGCGGGCTTTTTCCCAATAGCGGATGGTGATGTCGAGCACAAAGTCTTCCTCCCAGGTGAGGAAGGCGTCGCGCATCAGGCTGGCGATGTCGTAGGTGATGGGGCCGTAGACCGCGTCCTGGAAGTCCAAAACGCCGAGTTGAGGATTCACGCCAAACGGCATCATCAAATTCCGTGGCATGAAGTCGCGGTGCACGTACACGCTGGGTGCGGCCAGGTTGCGCTGCACGATCAGGGCAAAAGCCTTGTCGAACACCTCGCGCTGCGCGCCTTGCAATTGCACGCCCCGGTGCTGGGCCAAATACCAATCGGGGAACAGGCTCAGCTCTCTGTTCAACAGCGCGGCGTCATAGGGCGGCAGCACGCCAGGGCGCGAGGCCAACTGCCACTGCACCAGCGTGTCCACGGCCTGCATGTACAGGCCGTGGTTGGCTTGCGGGCGTTCGGGGTCGATGGCCAACATCATGGTGGCATCGCCCAGATCGCTCAGCAGCATGAAGCCGTGGGCTTCGTGCCAATCCAGCACCTCGGGGGCATTCAGGCCCGCTTGTTTCATCAAGGCGGCGATGCGCACAAAGGGCTCGGAGTTTTCCTTGTCGGGCGGCGCGTCCATGACGATGCGGCTGCCGCCCTGAATCGTGTCCACCCGCAGGTAGCGGCGAAAGCTGGCGTCGGCCGATGCCACCCGCAAGGTATCCGGCAAAAGACCCTGGGTGGGTGCGATGCCTGCCAGCCATTGCTGGAACAGATCCTGACGAAGGGGGTCGGTCCAATGGACCACAGAAACAGGCGCTGGCGAGGGCATGGAAGATAGAGAGGGGTGGCTCATGGATAATCCCATTCTACAAAGCCTGCCCGTGCCCCCAAGGGGCGATGACAGCCTGTCTTTTTCATCACTTTCGCTATTTGTGGCCACCCATTCCGCTTTGCCTTCCTTGCCGCTGATTCCCCCAATGGCCTTGGCCCCCAGCTCGGTGGCTGTGGCGCTGCTGTGGGCCCTGGGGAGCAGCTGGGTGCAGGCCCAACCTGCCGGTTTGCCACTGCGCAGCAGCCCTTTGCTGGAAGAAACCGTCACGGATCGCCAAAAGTCCGAAGGGGCGGTGTTTGTCAAAGGCGACCAAATCACCGCCCGGCCCGACATGGACCTGGTAGTCGAAGGCCAGGCCAGCGTGCGGCGGCCCGGACTGGCCTTGAGCGCTGACCGGGTGGACTACGACCAGACACAGGACGTCGTGGATGCCAAAGGCCAGGTGCGCGTGAGCACCGAGACCAGCGTCTTCACCGGCCCGCAACTCCGGCTCAAGGTCGACAGCTTTCAGGGCACCTTTGAAAAGCCCGACTTCGAGTTGTACAGCAGTGGCGGCTATGGCCAGGCCGCCCAAGTCGAGTTTGTCAACAACGAGCGGACCATCCTTCGCCAGGCCAACTACACGACATGCCGCCGCACACCCGGCCCGGAATGGCTACCCGCCTGGTTGCTGAAAGCCGCCAAACTGACGGTAGACGAAGAAGAATCGACCATCCAAGCCGAAGGCGTGCAGTTCCGATTCCAGGACGTGCCCGTTTTTGCAGCCCCCTCGATCAGCCTGCCGTTGACCAACGAACGCAAGTCCGGCCTGTTGCCGCCCCTGCTGAGCATCGACACGGTCAACGGCGTCGAAGTGGCGCAGCCCTACTACTTCGACATCGCGCCCAACCGCGATGCGACGGTGACCACCCACGTCATGAGCCAACGGGGCGTCGCGGTCGACTCCGAATTCCGTTATCTGGAACGCGACTACAACGGACAGGTTCGCTTGAACCTGATGCCCGGCGACAAACTGCGCTCGCAAACACGCTGGGGCTTGACCAGCCAACACAACGGCGGCATCGACACCGGGCTGGACAGCGTGGGCCGCATTGGCCTGGGCCTGACCCTGAACCGCGTGAGCGACAACAACTACTGGCGGGACTTTCCACGCTCGGGCCTGGTGCTGACACAACGCGTGCTGCCCTCCACGGGTGTGCTGTCCTGGGGTCGGGGCGACTTCAGCATGAGCGCACAGGTGCAGCGCTGGCAAAACCTGCAAGAAGCCGCGCCGCCTTACGACAGGGCACCCCAGATCACCATGCGCTATGGGCAATGGAATGCCGAGGGACTGGATTGGTCGGTGGTGGGCGACACCACGCGTTTTGAGGCCGACTACTCGCGTGTGGCGAGCTTGGTGAGCGCCGGGATTTTGCCGCGCAACGGCGAGCGGAGCTTTGTGCAGGCCCAGGTCAGCCGCCCGTGGATTCGCCCATGGGGCTTCGTGACGCCCAAGCTGCAACTGCACGCCACGCGCTACCAGATGGACCGGGCCCTCGACAACGGGGCCACGGCGGTGAACCGGGTCTTGCCGACCTTCAGCCTGGATTCGGGGCTGGTGTTTGAACGCGAAACCCGCTGGTTCGGTCGCGACGTGCTGCAGACCCTGGAGCCCCGGGCCTTTTACGCCCGCACGCCGTACAAAGACCAACGCATGCTACCGCTTTATGACAGCGGCGCCACCGACTTCAACCTGTCCACCATATTCAGCGAAAACACCTATGTGGGCCATGACCGGTTGGCCGACAACGATGCGCTGACGCTCGGTTTGAGCAGCCGCTTTTTTGACGCAACCAGCGGTGCAGAAATGCTTCGGGTCGGTGTGGCGCAGCGCATCCGGTTTTCAGACCAACTTGTCGGACTTTCAAACACCTCCCCCGCAGCCAAAGCCGGTTTGAGCGATATTTTGTTCGGTGCCGGCATCCGCTGGGACGACCGCTGGTCCTTTGACGCGACCCTGCAGGCCAACAACCAGACGCACGACATCGCCCGCACCACCATGCAGGCCCGTTACAGCCACAGCCCTTACCGGGTCATCAATGCGGCTTACCGTGCCAACAACCAGCTCACTCCCAACTCCGAGTTTGTGGATGTGGGTTGGCAATGGCCTTTGAGCGACCTGGTGGGCAACACCGACCGGCAAGCCGAAACGGCCTGGTCGCGCACACCCGGTCAAGGCCTGGGGCCAGACCGCTGGTACACCGTAGGCCGTCTGAACTACAGCCTGAAAGAGCGCAGCCTGGTCGACACCTTGCTGGGCCTGGAATACGATGCGGGCTGCTGGTTGGGGCGTCTGGCTTTTCAACGGCTGCAGACCAACATCTCTGCTGTCAGCGCCACCAGCGCCACCAGCCGCATCCTTTTCCAGCTTGAATTCATCGGTTTCGCACGCGTGGGTGTGAGCCCCCTCAAGAGCCTCAGTGACAACATTCCCCGCTACCAATACCTGCGCGACAGCACGGTTCAACCCAGTCGGTTCCAGCACTATGAATAAACTGTTTTCTCCTGCCCGATCTGCATTTGTGGCGTCCGTCTGGGGCGTCATGGGTTTGCTCGCCAGCACTGGCGCTTGGGCGCAAACGGCAGCCCCAGCCGTCAGCAACCGGCAGGCCGACTTCATTGTGGCAGTGGTCAATTCCGAGCCCATCACCAACCGGGATGTTCAGGTGCTGCGCCAACGCCTGGCCAACGAAGCCGCACGCGCAGGCAACCGGCCCGATGCCAATGAGCTCACGCGCCTGGCCCTGGAGCAGTTGATCAATGAAAAAGCGCAGATGCAGCAGGCCCGCGAGGCAGGCATCAAGATCGACACCGAGGCCATCGACCAAGCCGAGCTGAATGTGGCGGCCAGCAACCAGTTGACGCGCGAGGAAATGCACAAACGCCTGGCCCAAGACGGCATCGCGCTGAGCAGCTTTCGTGAGCAATTGCGCACCCAGCTGACACTCAGCCGCCTGCGCGAGCGGGAGATCGAAGGACGCGTGCGTGTGAGCGACCTAGAGGTCGAGCAATTCCTGCGCGAACAACTGAAGGCGCAAGCCGCCCAAGTGCCCGCCCAATTGAATTTGGGCATGATCTTGATTGCGGTGCCCGAAAACAGCAGCGAAGCAACCGTTCAGGCTTTGGGTGAACGTGCCGCCGACGTGGCCCGGCGCGCACGGGTGGGTGAAAACTTTGCCGAATTGGCCAAAGCAACTTCTCAGGCCGCCGACCGAGGTGCCAATGGCGGCGAAATGGGTTTGCGCCCCGCCGACCGCTACCCCGAACTCTTCCTGGACGCCACGCGCAATCTGAAAACGGGTGAAGTGTCTGCGCCTGTGCGTTCCGCGGCGGGCTTTCACATCCTGAAGGTGCTGGAGCGCCGCCAGGCCAACACCTTGCTCGTCACGCAAACACGGGCACGCCACATCTTGCTGCGGCCAAGCGCACAAATGTCCCAGGCCCAGGCCGTGGCCAAACTGACTGAAGTTCGTCAGGCCGTGGTCTCCGGCAAGGCCGATTTCGCCGCCGTGGCCCGCCAGATGTCACAAGACGGCAGCGCCCAACAAGGCGGCGATCTGGGCTGGGCCAACCCTGGCATGTTTGTGCCCGAGTTTGAACAGGTCATGAACCGCCTGCGCCCAGGCCAGGTGGCAGAGCCTTTGGTCTCCCGCTTTGGCGTGCACCTGATCGAAGTCACCGACCGCCGCAACGCACCCATGAGCGATCAGGAGCAGCGCACCATGGCACGCAACGCCTTGCGTGAAAAAAAGCTTGACGAAGCTTATGCCGCCTGGGTCGAAGACATTCGCGGCCGGGCTTACGTCGAGATGCGCGAGCCGCCGCAATGAAGCACATCGCGCGCAAACGGTTTGGCCAGCATTTCCTGACCGACGGCGGCATCATCGATGCCATCGTCGACGCGATCCATCCCGAGCCCGGCCAGCCCATGGTCGAAATCGGCCCCGGCCTGGCCGCTTTGACCCAACCCCTGGTGGAGCGCCTGGGCCACCTCACAGTGATCGAGCTCGACCGCGATCTGGCCGTGCGCTTGCGCGAGCACCCTCATTTGTCGGTGGTCGAGTCGGACGTATTAAAGGTCGATTTCAGAGCGCTGGCATCGCAAATGCTGGCCAGCGCCCAAACGCCAGCCACCGCCAAAATCCGCGTCGTCGGCAACCTGCCTTACAACATCTCCACCCCCATCCTGTTCCATTTGCTGGACCAGGTCGATGTGATCGAAGACCAGCACTTCATGCTGCAAAAAGAGGTGATCGACCGCATGGTGGCCCAACCCGCCACCTCGGATTACAGCCGCCTGTCGGTGATGCTGCAGTGGCGCTACGACATGGCCAACGTGCTGTTTGTGCCGCCCGAAAGCTTTGACCCACCGCCACGGGTGGACAGCGCGGTGGTGCGCATGGTGCCGCTGGCCGAGCCGCCGCAGGTCAACGTCAATACCCTGGAGACCCTGGTGCAGGTGGCATTCAGCCAGCGCCGCAAGATTTTGCGCAACACCCTGGGCAAATGGCTCGACGAAAAAGGCTTTGCAGGCCATTTCGACTTGCAGCGCCGGGCCGAAGAGGTGCCCGTGGCCGAGTTTGTGGCTTTGGCTCAAGCTGTCTGACCCGTCGGGGGACGCCGCGCCAAAGAAAAAGCCCGTCGAAGACGGGCTTTTTTACGGCTTGCCGCTGGTACGGCTCAACGCGGCATCAGGCAGCTGCGAGCCAGTAACCTGCGTTGAATGGGCTGCTCATGCGCAGCGCCAGGGGCGAGACGTCCACCAGTTTGTCGGTGGGCATTTTTTCGCCTTCTTCGATCGAATCGGCCATGGCGGCGTCTTCGTTTTGTGCCTCATTGGCCCGTCCTGCTTGGCTGTTTTGTGCAGAACGGGCTACCGAAAAGAATAGAAGCATCGGAAGGGTATCTTCCGGTCTCCCCAGTAATCGGCGGTGTCGCGGAAGATGTCCAGCAACTGCTCGCGAGCTTCCTTGTCGAACTTGGCGTGTGCGGGAATCTGCTCCAGCACCACGATGAAGCCAGGCTGTGGGCCCGACTTGTGCAATGGATCGGTCATGCAGTCGTACAAGGCATCGAAGTTCTTGCCAAAGTGCGAGGGCAATGTGAATTGCGCACCAATCAGGTCCAGCACGTCTTGCTTGCTCTGGGCTTCGGCCAGGTTGGCATACAAAAAGTGGTGGCCCAGGCCTTGGGCGGCATCTTGCAAGTCGCTCACGCGGTAAGCGCGGATCGACTGCACGATGTTAGACCGCACGCCCTTCAGGGGCGTCTCTTGGTCATGACGAATCGGCGTGTCCATCTCCGTGGTCTTTCTCTAGAGTCAAAAAATCAAGGCTTGTCGACAATCATGCGAAAACTCGCGTAATGGTCTTGTGTGTAGTAACAGGTCTGTGGATCACGAGGAATTTGGCCACCGCAAACGATGCGCCGCGCTCCCCGGTGCTTCAACCCGGGTGTTCTGACGGTGTATTCACGGTAAAACCCCCGCGCTTCGCGGGGCAGAAGTCGCTCGCGATTGCCAAAAACCGTCCCGTCCTTTTCATAGGGAAAAGGACCGCCCTTGCGGATGAGTTGGTACGTTTCTTGGCCTTCTCGCGGCAAATCTGTCACCCGCACAACGGGTAAAGTTTGGGCATCGGTGGCTGGACGGGCTTGCACCAAAACAGTGCAAATTGAACACATCAACCCCAAAAGCACCAGTAACCAGCGCTGCAGGGAGGCGAATTGTCGCGCCACCTTCATGAAAACACCTTTCAGAAGTCCCCGGGTTAACCCGAACACTCGAAGGCGCTAGTGTGAGGCAAACGACATAAAAAAGCAAGCGAATGCCCAATAAACAGGCAAAATCTGTCCGGACATTCGCGCTTTAAGTGAGCACAGACTCTTGTTTTATGCCTTAACGCGCTGCGTTGGCATCGGCCACCGTCAGGGCGGTCATGTTCACGATCCGTCTAACTGTGGTGCTCGGCGTGAGGATGTGGACCGGTTTGGCCGCACCCAGCAAAACAGGCCCCACAGCGATGTTGCCACCGGCTGCGGTCTTGAGCAGGTTGTAGGCGATGTTGGCAGCATCAATGTTTGGCAAAACCAACAAATTCGCGTCGCCGATCAGGCTGCTGTTGGGCATGAGGGCCTGGCGTGCTGCGGCGTCCAGGGCCACGTCACCGTGCATTTCACCGTCCACTTCCAGCCAAGGCGCGTTCTGGCGCAACAAGTCCAAAACCTGCCGCATCTTGACGGCGCTGGGCTGGTTCGACGAGCCAAAGTTGGAGTGCGACAACAAAGCCGCCTTGGGCTGGATGCCAAAACGGCGCATTTCTTCGGCCGCCAAAATGGTGAACTCCGCCAACTGCTCGGCCGTGGGGTCGTAATTCACATGGGTGTCGACCATGAACACCTGACGGCCCGGCAACATCAAGCCATTCATGCAGGCGAAGGTGTTGACGCCTTTGCGCTTGCCCACCACCTGGTCGATGTAGTTCAGGTGCATGGGGTTGGTGCCCCAAGTGCCGCAAATCATGCCGTCCACGTCGCCTTTGTGCAGCAACATGGCGCCAATCAGCGACAAACGACGGCGCATCTCGATCTTGGCGATCTGCTGGGTGATGCCTTTGCGCTCGGTCATGCGGTGGTAGGTCTGCCAGAAATCGCGGTAGCGGTGGTCCATTTCGACGTTGACCACGTCGTAGTCCAGCTCTTCCTTCAGGCGCAGGCCGAATTTCTCGATGCGCTCGGCGATCACGGCGGGTCGGCCGATCAGCGTGGGGCGGGCAATGCCCTCGTCCACCACGATCTGCGCGGCACGCAACACGCGCTCTTCCTCGCCCTCGCTGTAGGCGATGCGTTTTTTCAGGGCGCGTTTGGCGGCCGTGAAAATCGGCTTCATCATGGTGCCCGAGGCGTAGACAAAGCCTTGCAGTTTTTCGCGGTAAGCGTCCAGGTCTTTGATCGGACGCAGGGCCACGCCGCTTTCAGCAGCGGCTTTCGCCACGGCGGGCGCGATCTTCATCATCAGGCGCGGGTCGAACGGCTTGGGGATGAGGTATTCGGGGCCAAAGGCCAGGGGCTCGCCCACATAGGCCGCGGCCACCACTTCGCTTTGTTCGGCCTGCGCCAGCTCGGCAATGGCGTGCACGGCCGCGATTTCCATTTCCAGCGTGATGGTGGTCGCGCCCGAGTCCAGTGCGCCCCGGAAGATGTAGGGGAAGCACAGGACGTTGTTGACCTGATTGGGGTAATCGGTGCGGCCCGTGGCCATGATGGCGTCGTCGCGTACGGCCTTCACATCGGCCGGGTCGATTTCGGGGTTGGGGTTGGCCAACGCAAAAATCAGCGGCTTGGCGGCCATGGACTGGACCATGTCCTGCTTGAGCACGCCCCCGGCCGACAGGCCCAGGAACACGTCGGCTCCGGCGATCACTTCGCGCAGCGTGCGCAGATCGGTCTTTTGCACGAACTGGATCTTGTCTTCGTCCATCAACTCGGTGCGGCCTTCGTAGACCACACCCGCCAGGTCGGTGACCCAGATGTTTTCGCGCGGGATGCCCAGCTTGACCAGCAAACCCAGGCAAGCCAGGGCCGCTGCGCCCGCGCCCGAGGTGACCAGTTTGATCTTTTTGGGGTCTTTGCCCACGATCTTCAGGCCGTTCAGGATGGCCGCGCCCACCACGATGGCGGTGCCGTGCTGGTCGTCGTGGAAGACCGGGATCTTCATGCGCTCGCGCAACTTGCGCTCGATGTAGAAGCAGTCCGGGGCCTTGATGTCTTCGAGGTTGATGCCGCCAAAGGTCGGCTCCAGCGAGGCGATGATCTCGACCAGTTTGTCCGGGTCTTTTTCGTTGATCTCGATGTCGAACACGTCGATGCCCGAAAACTTCTTGAACAGCACCCCCTTGCCTTCCATGACCGGCTTGCTGGCCAGCGGGCCGATGTCGCCCAGGCCCAGCACGGCGGTGCCGTTGGTCACCACGCCCACCAGGTTGCCCCGGCTGGTGTACTTGAAGGCGTTGCCGGGGTCCTTGACGATTTCTTCGCAAGGGGCTGCCACGCCGGGCGAATAGGCCAGCGCCAGGTCGTGCTGGTTGACCAGTTGCTTGGTCGGGGCGATGGCGATCTTGCCGGGGGTGGGGAACTCGTGGTATTCGAGTGCGGCTTTGCGCAGCTGGGCGCGTTTTTCTTCGGCTTGGACCTTGTTGGTCATTGTTTTGGCTCCGTTGTAGGGATGTGCTGTCGGGGTTGCCGGGGTTCGACAACGGATCTGGATGGCAAAGAATTTGTCAACATCCAGGGCGATAGTCAGGCGGTATTTTCATTGTAGACCCCGCATTCAACGCGCAAGGCCTGGGTAATGCCCTTCGCCAGTGAGTTGGCTTTTGACTTTTGCGCACAAATGAAGGGCGAAATGGCGACTGTTCAGCGCAAATGCTTCCAGGCTTTGTGCTGCAAGGCCTGCGCCACGCTGACCGAGCGTTGCCCTGGAATGATCTGAAAAGACGCACCGGCTTGCAAACGACCCGGCTGGTCCACCGCCAAATAAAAGCCGCAGCGCCCGCTTTGAACCATGTCCTTGGCGGCCTGGGCGTAGCCCATGACGGCATTGAATTTGCCGCAGGGCTCGCGTGGCTGGGTCACGCGCAAAACCACATCACCAAAGTCCAAACAATCACCCACAAAAAGGTCTTGTTCGAGCACGCCTTGCAGGCTCAGGTTTTCACCCAAAAAGCCCGGTGCCAAGGCTTCATCGAACATCGTCACACCCTGGGCCTGCCGCTGCGCCTGCCACCAGGGCAGGTGTTCCGACGGCAAGGCGTACACCGCTTTGCCGAGGCCCCCATGCACCGACAAGTCGGCTTGCTCGTCACCGGCCAAGCCCAGCACCCCGACCTCGATGGGGCCTGCGACGGTGGTTTTGCCAATGGCCGACATCAGCTTGCGCCCGCCCACCACCAGCGGGCGCACCCGGCCGGTCTGGATGGCAAGCAGCGTGCCTGAAAAACCCGGCGGCGAACTCGGCGGCATGGGCCGCTCAGCCCCGCATCAAGGCTTCGATCTCGTCTGCCTTGACCGGCACACCGCGCGTGATCAACTCGCAGCCCGTGGCGGTCACGATGGCGTCGTCTTCGATGCGGATGCCGATGTTGTGGAACTTTTCGGGCACGCCGGGTGCCGGGCGCACATACAAGCCCGGCTCGATGGTCAGCACCATGCCCGGCTGCAGAATGCGGCTGGGGCGGTCCTTGATGATCTCGCCGCTCAGCGGGTCTTGGCGTTCGTTGATCTGGCCCACCTGCGAGGGCTCCACATAGCTGCCGCAATCGTGCACATCCATGCCCAACCAGTGGCCGGTGCGGTGCATGTAAAACTGGAAGTAGCTGCGGTTGGCGATGACATCTTGCGCGTTGCCGACCTTGTTCTTGTCGAGCAGGCCGACATCGAGCAGTCCCTGCGCCAGCACGGCCACGGTGGCCTCGTGCGGATCGACAAAACGGGCGCCCGCTTGGGTGGCGGCCACGGCCGCGTCTTGCGAGGCCAGCACCAGGTCGTACAAAGCGCGCTGCGGCCCGGTGAATGTGCCGTTGGCCGGGAAGGTGCGGGTGATATCGCTGGCGTAACCATCCAGTTCACAACCGGCGTCGATCAACACCAGGTCGCCGTTTTGGATCAAAGCCGTGTCGGCACGGTAGTGCAGCACGCAGGCATTGGCACCGCCCGCCACGATGGAGCCATAAGCCGGGTACTGCGAGCCGCTTTGGCGGAACTCGTGCAGCAACTCGGCGTCCAGGTGGTATTCGCGCACCTCTTGCCCCGCACGCAGCATGGCGGCGCTGCGCTGCATGGCGCGTATGTGGGCGCGGGCGCTGATGGCGCTGGCGCGGCGCATGATGTCCTGCTCGTGCGCGTCTTTCACCATGCGCATCTCGTCGAGCAGGCTGCACAGGTCACGTTGCTGCTCGGGGCACAAAGCGCCGTAACGCACCCGCGCACGCACCGACTGCAGCCAGCCGTTCACCAAGCTTTCCAGCCCGGTGTGGATGGCAAAGGGGTACCAAACGGTGCTGCGGTTTTCCAGCAGTTTGGACATCTGCGCGGCCATCTCGCCAATGGGCAAGGCCCGGTTCACGCCCAAAGCAGCGGGTGCCGCGTCTGGCCCCAAGCGTATGCCGTCCCAGATTTCGCGCTCCAGATCTTTGGGCTGGCAAAACAGCGTGCACTCGCCCTCGGCCGTGATCACCAAAGTCGCGTGCGGCTCGGTGAAACCGGTCAGGTAATAAAAGTAGCTGTCGTGCCGGTACAGGTAATCGCTGTCGCGGTTGCGCTGACGCTCGGGCGCGGTGGGGATGATGGCGATACCGCCTGCGCCCAATTGGGCAGCGAGGCGGGCACGGCGTTGAGAGTAGATCGTGTTGGAGGTCATCAGAACATTGTAGGAGGCCGCCCACAACAGGAGACACCCGCATGTGTCGCGTGGGAGGCTGACCTAGCTCTGGTTGAGCTGCGCCAACCGCTCCGGCGTGCCCACATCGGTCCAGTCGCCCGCATACACCTCGCCCGTCACCTGCCCCCGGTCCATGGCCTCACGCAGCAAGGGCGCCAGCGCCAGCGCGACGCCTTGGGGGTTGCCCGCAGGCAGGCCGCAATCGTCAAAAAAGGCCCGTTTGTAGAGTGCGATGGTGCTGAAGGTGTGGTCACGGCCCGCCGCCCCTTTGGGCAGGTTAAACACCTGACCCGTGGCCGACAGGCCAAAGTCGCCGCCCGGGTTGTGCGTCGGATTGGGCACCAGCCACAGATGGGCCAGCGCCGGACTGGCGGCAAAACGCTGCACCGCCTGCGCCGTGAACACAAAGTCGGGTGCGAACACATCCCCCGCCACCACCCAAAACACCTCATCCAGCAGGGGCAGGGCACGCACGATGCCGCCTGCGGTCTCCAGCGCCTGGCCAAAGTCCTGGCCTTCATGGGAGTAGCTGATCTGCACCTCGGGCAAGCCGGGCCAGGTGACACGGTCGCCAAAGTACGCCGGGATCTGCTCGCCCAGCCAGGCGGTATTGACCAGCTGGCGGGTGAAGCCGCCACGCGCCAGGCCTTGCATGGGCCACTGCATGAGCGGCTGGCCGCGCAAGGGCAGCATGGGTTTGGGGGTGGCGTCGGTTAGGGGACGCATGCGCTCGCCCCGGCCTGCGGCCAGGACCATGGCCTGGGCGGGTGGTTTGGCGCTGAGCGAGGGGGCTGGCGGCGGGGAGGCAAATGAGGACGACATCCCCGGATGTTGCCACGGCAGCGGGCGCTCCCGGGACAGCCCAAGTCAGATACCACGATCTAAACTTCAACATGCAGGCCGGTCGCAGCGGATGCGCCAGGCCGCCTCCAGGAGACAAACCCCATGACACGCCCCCACATCAACGTCATCACCGCCGTACAAAACGCCTCACAGCGCCTGGCCGATCGGCACACACCATTTGTCATGAACGACTGGTACGTGGCCGCCTTTGGGGAGGAGATCAAAGACCAGCTGCTTGCCCGCACCCTGCTGGGCCGACGTTTGGTTTTTTTCCGCGCGAGCGACGGCCGCGTGGTGGCGCTCGAAGACCGCTGCCCGCACCGCTCCATGCCATTGTCGGCCGGTACGCTGGACCAAGACGCCATCGTGTGCGGCTACCACGGACTGCGCTTCAACGCCGAAGGCGATTGCATCGAAGTCCCGTCACAAGCCAACTGCCCCAAAAACGTGGGGATCCGGTCCTACCGCACCCACGAGCGCGGTACAGTGGTCTGGGTTTGGATGGGCGAGGCCGAGCATGCCGACCTGTCCAAGCTGCCGCCACAAGACTGGATGGAAAGTGCCGAGTGGGAGCGCTCACAAGGCTATCTGAGCCTTCAAGGCAGTTATGTGCGCTTGCACGAAAACCTGCTGGACCTGACACATTTGAGCTTTTTGCACGCCAAAAGTTTTGGGACGCCCGATTACGCCAAAGCGACCTTTGAAAGCGTCATCGGTGATGGTCAATTTGCCTTGTTGCGCAACGTGGTGCCCACCACCTTGCCCCCGGTATGGGCCATTCCCACAGGCTTGACCGGACAGGGCCAGGCTGCCCGCATCGTGCGCTCAGAGTTCCGCAGCCTCGGGTTGCATGAAGTCTCGGTGACCTTCTACGACTGTCATTTGCCCGAAACCGAACGCCCGCAATTTCGCATCCGCACCGCACACATGCCCACGCCCGAAACCGCCACCAGCACCCATTACTTCATCGTGCACGGACGTGATTTTGCTTTGGAGGACACGGCCACCACACGCTTCATGCACGATCAGCTGTTTATGGCTTTTCAAGAAGACGTGGACGGCCTGGCCTTGCAGGAACTTGCCTTGGCCAACACACCGGCTGAGGATTTGTACGAATTTTCAGTGGCCGCTGATGCTCCCGCTGTGGCCATGCGCCGCTACGTGCTGGCGCGGCAACAAAGCGAGGCCCAACCCTGAGACCGGCGAACGCGCTGCAAGCGCAGCGCCACACGATGGACAACCGCTAAAATCACGGGTTTTCCCGAATTCATCACCGGAGTTGTCCCCTCATGGCCAATACACAGCAAATGGCGAACGCCATCCGCGCCCTCGCAATGGACGCCGTCCAACAAGCCAACTCCGGTCACCCCGGTGCCCCCATGGGCATGGCCGACATGGCTGTGGCGCTGTGGGGCGATCACCTGCAACACAACCCTGCCAACCCGCATTGGGCCAACCGCGACCGCTTTGTGCTGTCCAACGGCCACGCTTCGATGCTGATCTATTCGGTGCTGCACCTGACCGGCTACAAACTGCCGATCGAAGAAATCAAGAATTTCCGCCAACTGCACAGCAAAACCGCCGGTCACCCCGAAGTGGGCGTGACCCCCGGCGTGGAAACCACCACCGGCCCGCTGGGTCAGGGCATCACCAACGCCGTGGGCATGGCGCTGGCCGAAAAAATGCTGGCCGCCGAATTCAACAAGGATGGCCACAAGATCGTCAACCATCACACCTATGTGTTCTTGGGTGATGGCTGCCTGATGGAAGGTATCAGCCACGAAGCCGTGGCCTTGGCCGGCGCCTGGAAGCTGAACAAGCTGATTGCCTTGTACGACGACAACGGCATCTCCATCGACGGCCAAGTGGCCCCTTGGTTCATCGACAACACGCCCCAGCGCTTTGCCGCCTGCGGCTGGAACGTGATCGACGCCGTGGATGGCCACGACGCTGCTGCCATCTCCAAAGCGATTGCCTCGGCCAAGCACAGCGCCGACAAGCCCACCCTGATCGTCTGCAAGACGGCAATTGGCAAAGGCTCGCCCAACCGCGCGGGCACCTCCAAGGCCCACGGCGAACCGCTGGGCGCTGAAGAAATCAAGCTCACCCGCGAAGCCTTGGGCTGGGGCCACGAGCCCTTCAAGATCCCCAAAGAGGTCTATGCCGATTGGGACGCCAAAGCCGCAGGCAAAGCCCGTGAAGCCGCCTGGAACACCGCCTTTGCCGCTTACAAAGCCGCCTTCCCGGCCGAAGCCAAAGAGTTCGTGCGCCGCATGAAGGGCGACTTGCCGAAGAACTTCAACCAGGTGGCGTTCGACGCCGTGGTCGCCGCCCACACCAAGGCCGAGACCGTGGCCAGCCGCAAGGCCAGCCAGATCGCGCTGGAAGCCTTCACCGCCGCCCTGCCCGAAATGCTGGGCGGCTCGGCCGACCTGACCGGCTCCAACCTGACCAACACCAAGAGCACCGCCGCCTTCCGCGTGGACTTGGCTGGTGATGTGGTCAAGACAGCTGAAGGCTCGGCTACCGAAGGGGCCTCCAAGATTGGTCGCCACATCAACTACGGCGTGCGCGAATTCGGCATGGCCGCCATCATGAACGGCGTGGCCCTGCACGGTGGCTACATCCCTTACGGCGGCACTTTCCTGACCTTCTCAGACTATTCACGCAACGCCATCCGCATGGCCGCGCTGATGAAGCAGCGCGTGATCCATGTCTTCACCCACGACTCCATTGGCCTGGGCGAAGACGGCCCGACCCACCAGTCGATCGAGCACGCCGCCAGCCTGCGCCTGATCCCCGGTCTGGACGTGTGGCGTCCCGCTGACACGGCCGAGACCGCCGTGGCCTGGGCCGTGGCCCTGCAAAACGCCAACCGTCCTTCGGCCCTGCTGCTCAGCCGCCAGAACCTGGCCTACTCGCCCAAGAGCGATCTGGGCGACATCAGCCGTGGCGCGTATGTGCTGTCCGAGCCCGAAAACGTCGGCATCAAGAAGACCCACGGCGTGATCATCGCCACCGGCTCTGAAGTGCAGCTGGCCCTGGCCGCGCAAAAGCTGCTGGCCGAGCGCAAGATCGGTGTGCGCGTGGTCTCCATGCCCAGCACCAACGTGTTTGACCGCCAGGACACCGAATACAAGCAAAGCGTGTTGCCCAAAGGCCTGCCCCGCGTGGCGGTCGAGATGGGCTCCACCGACGGCTGGTGGAAATACGGCTGCGCCGCCGTGGTGGGCATCGACACTTACGGCGAATCGGCCCCCGCACCTGTGCTGTTCAAACACTTCGGCTTCACCGCCGAAAACGTGGCCGACGCGGTCCACGCTGCGCTGCTCAAGGCCTAATTCAGGCCATTGACCGGCACTGAACGGTTTCAGCGCGGGCTGCGCTGAAACCAGGTTCAGGTGATCAGGCCCATGCAAGGGTTTTGATTTCCAATCCGGTTACGTAACGGTTTAGTAACTTTATCCCGAGGCTTTCACCATGACCATCAAGTTGGGTATCAACGGATTCGGGCGCATTGGCCGCCTAGCCCTGCGCGCTGCACTCAAACACGGCTTCAACGACATCCAGATCGTCGGCATCAACGACCCCAAGCCGTCGGACTACCTGGCCTACATGCTCAAGTACGACAGCGTGCACGGCCGCTTTGATGGCACGGTGGACTTCACCGAAGACAGCCTGATCGTCAACGGCAAGAAGATCAAACTCTCGCACGAGCGCGACGCGCACAACCTGCGCTGGGGCCAGATGGGTGTGGACATCGTGCTCGAATGCACCGGCCACTACCTGACCGAGCCCACCAGCCAGATGCACCTGGCCGCGGGCGCCAAAAAAGTCGTGATCTCGGCCCCGTCCAAAGACAGCATCCCCATGTTCGTCTACGGCGTGAATCACAAAAAATACGCAGGCGAAGCCATCATCTCGAACGCTTCGTGCACCACCAACTGCCTGGCCCCCGTGGTCAAGGTGCTCAACGACAAATGGGGCATCAAGCGCGGTTTGATGACCACGGTGCACGCCGCCACCGCCAGCCAAATGACGGTGGACGGCTCGTCGCGCAAAGACTGGCGCGGCGGACGCGGCATTCTGGAAAACATCATCCCCAGCAGCACAGGCGCGGCCAAGGCCGTGGGCGTGGTCATCCCCGAAATCAAGGGCAAGATCACCGGCATGGCCTTCCGCGTGCCCACCTCTGACGTGTCGGTGGTCGACCTGACCGTGGAGCTGAACAGCGATGCCAGCTACGCCGATATCTGCGCCGAAATGAAAGCGCAAAGCGAAGGCGCCCTCAAAGGCGTGCTGGGTTACACCGACGAAAAAGTGGTCTCTACCGACTTCCGGGGTGAGCCCTGCGCCAGCGTGTTCGACGCGACGGCCGGCATTGCCCTTGACAAGAGTTTCGTCAAAATCGTGGCCTGGTACGACAACGAATGGGGTTATGCCAAGCAGTGCCTGGAGATGGTGCGGGTGGTAGCCAAGAAGAAGTGAGCTGCCTCTAATGGGGCGTCAGGTGCCTGCGGCAGACGCAGATGCCAGTGCCCCGCCAGGGCTCAGAGGCGCTTCGCTTTGCCACATCGCCCCGACGGGGCACTGGCATCTGAGTCATGGTATTCACACAAAAGCGCCTTAGGGCGCTTTTTTCATAGGCACAAAACCAAGTGGGAGCGAGCCCCTGCTCGCGAATGGGCTGACTGGCCCACTGAGATTCGGCCGCAGGGGCAGCCTCTCACAAGTGCCTCAAGGCGCAATGTAAACCGGAGAGAACCCGCCACCCGGTGTCCTGAAGTTGGTGGTTTGCCCTTGGTACAAACGGGCGGCAAGAGACTGCACTTGGCCGTCATACACATAGTTGCGCACATCGAACTTGAGCACTTGCGCCGAGTCGCCACCCGAGATGGTGCGTTCACCCGGGGCCACCCAAGCCTGGGCGATGTAGCCGCCCGCCGCGATCTCGGCCCAGACGCGGTGCGTCAATTTGTCACCCCGGTAAGCGGCCTTGCCACCGTAGCCTGCAAAAGGTTTGAAAAAGAAATGTTTGCGCTCAGTCCACAAGCGTTCGGCATTGGCGGGCGTCACCACCTCGGTGTGCGGAATGCCCGCCAGCAACACCGCTTGCGTGGCTTCGGACACGCCCATGGCCTGGAGCATGCTCGGGTTGCACAGCAGCGCCAGGTTGCGCTTGTCGGCCCACAGCGCATGGGCTTGCGGATGGGGTGTCAACACCACTGCGTCCTGCACATGGGCTTCATGCAAATGGGCGTGCTGGGGCTCGCTCAGGGCAAAGTCGGTCAGGCGGTTGTAAACCAGATCGATGGCCACACCGTCGCACCAAAGCCGCTGATCGCGCCAGTCCAGTTGCGCCGGGTCTGCGATGAAAGCTTGAATGCCGTGGCGCCTGAACAAGGTCTGGAACAGCAAGAACTCCGGGTACAGGTATTGCTGCTCGGGTGAGGCGTCCACAATGGCCACCGTGCGCAAAGGACGACCCGGCTGACAGAGCCGCCACTCACGCTCGAACATCGCCACCCAAACGGCCTCCAGGGCGTCCACCTGGGCGTTGGTGGGCACCAGCGTTTCGATTTCGTCGCAGCAAGCGCGCTGCGCCCGGGCCAACAAGGCATTGAGCAATGCACCGCCCGCATTCGTGTTCACTTCGATCAGGCCAAGACCCGTGGCGTTGACATGGAAGTCATAGCCCATGAAGACACTTTTGGCGCTCGTCGGGTGACGCGCAATCGGCGTTGAACGTGACAAAACCTCCTCGCGGTAAGCGGGCAAAGCCACCACCGACTCCAGCGCCGAAATCAGCTGCGCCATGCCCCGCACCTGGGCCTGTGACAGCACCACGGGCCGTGCCGAAAACAAGGAAGGCAAACGGTCCTGCACCAGCTCGAACAGAGCCGGGTCGCCAATGTCTGCCGCCATGCTGCGGCGCAAGGCGGCTTCGTCCAGGCTGATGCAAAAACATTCGCGGTTGAAGTTGTCGGCGTTGATGTGTGTGGTGTTCACAAGATGGCTTTTGACAAAGGGCATGACGGGATTGTCCACCCAACTCGATACGCGGACATGCCAGATTCAGATGCTCAGCGGCTTTGGTGTCGCGTGTCATGTGTGTACCCATTTTGGAAATGATGAATGAAAAGACCTGTCAACCATGTGCACCTGATTTACCAACCCATTCTTCCCAGACGTCAACGGACGCTCTGTCCGCCCGCACACGGAACAAACATCGGGTTACAAAACCGGAACAAACCGATAGTCGGCCGGGGTTTTGTAACAAAATTTCAATGTTTGGCATACGATGGTTACATCTGCGGTTCATCATTCACAGATGGACTGCGGCCTAAACCCTCAACGAAAGTGAGACAGACATGCGCACTCGGATCGGTATCAACGGATTTGGCCGCATTGGCCGCATGGTGCTGCGTGCAGCGGTGCAGAACTTCCAGGATGTCGAGATCGTCGGCATCAACGACCTGCTGGAGCCGGATTACCTGGCCTACATGCTGGAGTACGACAGCGTGCATGGCCGTTTTCAGGGCACGCTGTCGGTCGAGGGGAGCACCCTGATCGTCAATGGCCAACGCATTCGCCTCACGCAAGAGCGCGACCCCGCCAACCTGAAGTGGAACGAGGTGGGCGCGGACGTGGTGATCGAAGCCACAGGCCTGTTTCTGGACAAGGACAGCGCGGGCAAGCACCTGAGCGCAGGCGCCAAAAAGGTGGTGATGTCGGCGCCCTCCAAAGACGATACGCCAATGTTTGTCTATGGGGTGAACCATGCGTCCTACGCGGGCCAGGCCATCATCAGCAACGCCAGCTGCACCACCAATGCGCTGGCCCCCATCACCAAAGTGCTGAACGACAAATGGGGCATCCAACGCGGCCTGATGACCACCGTGCACGCCACCACCGCCACCCAAAAAACCGTGGACGGCCCGAGCAACAAGGACTGGCGCGGTGGGCGCGGCATTCTGGAAAACATCATCCCCAGCAGCACGGGCGCGGCGAAAGCGGTAGGCGTGGTGATCCCCGAGATCAAAGGCCGATTGACGGGTGTGGCGGTGCGTGTGCCCACCAGCGATGTGTCGCTGGTGGATTTGACGGCCGAGCTGAACAACCCGGCCACCTATGCCGAAATTTGCGCCGAGATGAAAGCGCAAAGCCAAGGGGCGCTGAAAGGCGTGTTGGGCTACACCGAAGCCAAAGTGGTGTCCACCGACTTTCGGGGCGAAGTCTGTACCAGCGTGTTCGACGCTGAAGCCGGTATGGCCCTGGACAACACTTTCGTCAAGGTGATGGCCTGGTACGACAACGAGTGGGGCTACTCCAACAAGTGCCTGGAGATGGCTCGGGTGGTGGGCAAGGCATAAGCCCGCGCACGCGTGCTGAAGGGGGCTGGTTCTCCGCTCCGTGCATGCCCGACAATCTGCAGACAACGCCCATGCTTTTCATGGGCGTTTTCATTGGCTGATTGAGACCCCCATGCACACCCTTGAACAACTGCGCAGCGGCACCTTGGCGGGCACGCGCCGCCTGGACCTGGCTTATGGCCTGACCGAGCTGCCCGCCGAAATTTTTACCTTGGCCGACACACTGGAAGTGCTCAACCTCAGTGGCAACCGGCTGCGCCACTTGCCGCACCAACTGAGCCGTTTGCACAAGCTGCGGGTGCTGTTTGCCTCGGACAACGACTTTGAAGTGCTGCCCGAAGTGCTGGGCGACTGCCCGGCTTTGCAGATGATCGGCTTCAAGGCCAACCGCATTGCGGATGTGCCCGCTGCCTCGCTGCCGCGTGCTTTGCGCTGGTTGACGCTGACCGACAACGCGATTGGCCATTTGCCTGCCGAACTGGGCCAATGCCACGCCCTGCAAAAACTGATGCTGGCAGGCAACCAGCTGCAGGCTTTGCCTGACAGCCTGCAAAGCGCACTGCAATTGGAATTGCTGCGCATTTCGGCCAACCGCCTGACCGAAGTGCCTGTCTGGTTGACCGAATTGCCCCGCTTGTCCTGGCTGGCACTGGCGGGCAATGCCATGGGCTGGACTTTGGCCCATGAACCAGCCTTGCCCGAAGTGTCCTGGGCTTCCATCACCCTGGGCCAGCTGCTGGGGGAGGGCGCTTCGGGTCATATCCACCGGGTGCAGGCTGCTGGCTGGCCGCAAGCGTTGGCACTCAAGCTGTTCAAAGGCGAAGTGACCAGCGATGGCTTGCCCGAAGACGAACTGGCCGCGTGCCTGGCCGCGGGTGAACACCCGAACCTAACCACGCCCGTGGCCCGGCTGACCGGCCACCCCGGGCAAGCGCAAGGTTTGTTGATGCCCCTCATTCCGCCCGGGCATGCGAATCTGGCGGAGCCCCCGAGTTTGCAGACCTGCACCCGCGATGTGTACCCACCCGAATTCAGTTTGCCTGCAGCTCTGGCGCTGGGCATCGCCCGTGATGTGGCCAATGCGGTGGCGCATTTGCACCAGCGTGGCGTGATGCACGGCGATCTGTATGCGCACAACATCCTGATCGACCCGGTGCACGGCCAGGCGCAGCTGGGCGACTTGGGCGCGGCCACCCGACTGCCTGACCATCCGCCCGAAATGCGCCGCCGTTTGTTGGCACTCGAAGTGCGGGCCATGGGTTGTTTGCTGGAGGAGCTGGCCGCACACACCTCAGCGCCCGCCAGCCAAGCGCTCCATGCAGTGGCGCAGAACTGCCTGTTGCCCATGCCCAGCGACCGACCTGACATGGCCACCGTGGCCGCGCAGTGCCAGTCGCTGGCCGATGGCTTGGCAGCTTGAGTCGCTGCGCTCAGTCCAGAAATCGGGTGGCCACATCGGGTGACGGGACCATGCAACGGTCTGACCAGCCAAAAATCCGGTAACGGTGACGGGCCACCCAGCGGTACAGCGCATCGCGCAGCACGGCGGGGACCAGCCAGCCCAGCCAAGCGGCACGCCAAGGCCAGCCCAGGTGGTGCAGGATGCGCAAGATCGCGGCCGTGTGTTGCCAGCTCTTGGCGCCATCGACCAGCAACAGGGTTTGCAGCCCCTCGAGCTGCAAACCCGCTTGCTGCAGCAAGGCCTGACCCGTGCGGCCCTGAATGGCAGCGAAGCGAAACACACCGCGCTGGTCGTGCCTGAGCAAAAACCGCACCCAGGCGTTGCACAGCAGGCACTGCCCGTCAAACACCACGATCAAACTGGGGGTTGAAGCGGGCATGTTCACAGCGCCAACGCCGTTGTGTTCTTGACTTCTTCCATCACCGCATAAGTGCGCGTCTCGCGCACGCCGGGCAGTTGCCACAGCACAGTGCCCGCAAATTCGCGGTAGGCGTTCATATCGGCGGCGCGGGTCTTGAGCAGGTAGTCAAAACCCCCGGCCACCATGTGGCACTCCATGATCTCGGGGCGCACCTGCACCGCCGCCTTGAACTGCTCGAACACATTGGGGCTGGTGCGGTCGAGCAGGATTTCCACAAACACCATCATCCCTGCGCCCAGTTTGAGCGGGTTCAGGCGCGCCTCGTAGCCCAGGATGAAGCCCTCACGCGTGAGGCGCTGCACCCGCGCCAGCACCGCCGTGGGGGACAGCGCCACGCTTTCGGCCAACTTCAGATTGCTAATGCGGCCGTCGCGTTGCAGCACATCCAGGATGCGTCGGTCAGTTCGGTCAATGTCCGGGGTTTCGGTGGTCATATTGATTTTTATCCGGTCGATTGATTCTATTTTGGCGAAATATTCAGTCTCATATCCGGATGATAGCGATTCATGTAGTTCCGGAAAGATGTCGGGGCTGAAGCCACCGACCTACAAGAACCTGTCTCCATAGGTCGGCGGCTTCAGCCCCGACATGACCGCTGCACCACCCCGATTGAATCCGCAAGGCCACCCCCATGAACGCACGCATGACCCCAAACACCTCGCCCACAGGTGCCCATTTCACCCCCGGCGGCCCCTTGCCCGAGCGCAGCGCCCTGCGCGAAGCCATCGCCCGCGCCACCCGGCTGCCCGAAGCGCAGGCCCTGGCCCCCTTGCTGGCCGCCGCCCGCATGCGCCCCGCGCAAGCCGAACGCACCGACGCGCTGGCCCGCCAACTGGTGCAAGGCATGCGCGAGGGTCCACAGCAGGCCGGCCGTGCCGGCCGCGTGCAAAGCCTGATGCAGGAATACGCGCTGTCCAGCGAAGAAGGCGTGGCGCTGATGTGTCTGGCCGAGGCGCTGCTGCGCATCCCCGACGCCGCAACCCGTGACGCGCTGATCCGCGACAAGATTGGCCAGGGCGACTGGCACCAGCATGTGGGCCGCAGCCCCTCGCTGTTTGTGAACGCCGCATCGTGGGGCCTGCTGCTCACAGGCAAGCTGGTGGCCACGCACAGCGAGGGCGCGATGCTGGCCTCGCTCACCCGCTTGATCGGCAAGAGCGGCGAACCGCTGATCCGCCAGGGCGTGCAACTGGCCATGCAGATGCTGGGCGAGCAGTTCGTCACGGGCGAGACGATTGACGAGGCGCTGCACCGCGCTCGCGACATGGAAGCGCAAGGCTTTTGCTACTCCTACGACATGCTGGGCGAAGCGGCGCTGACCGAAGCCGATGCGCAGCGCTATTTCCGCTCGTATGAAAACGCCATCCACGCGATAGGCAAGGCATCGAACGGGCAGGGCGTCATCCACGGCCCGGGCATCTCGATCAAGCTGTCGGCACTGCACCCGCGCTACAGCCGTGCCCAGCACCAGCGTGTGATGGGCGAGTTGCTGCCCCGCGTGTTGAAGCTGACCGAGCTGGCCCGGCACTACGACATTGGCCTGAACATCGATGCCGAAGAAGTGGACCGGCTGGACATCTCGCTCGACCTGCTCGAAGCGCTGTGCCACGCGCCCAGCTTGCAGGGCTGGCACGGCATCGGCTTTGTGATCCAGGCTTACCAAAAGCGTTGCCCCTTCGTGATCGATTTCGTGGTTGATCTGGCGCGTCGCACCCAGCACCGCTTGATGGTCCGTTTGGTCAAAGGCGCGTATTGGGACAGCGAGATCAAACGCGCCCAGCTCGATGGGCAAAGCGACTACCCGGTCTACACGCGCAAGCACCACACCGATGTGTCTTACCTGGCCTGCGCGCAAAAGCTGCTGGCCGCGCCGGATGCGGTGTACCCGCAATTTGCGACGCACAACGCGCACACGCTGGCGGCCGTCGTGCAATTGGCGCAAGACCTGCACGGCGACTATGCGCCAGGCCAGTATGAGTTCCAGTGCCTGCACGGCATGGGCGAGCCGCTTTACCGGCAGGTGGTGGGGCGAGCGAGCGCCGCCGGGCCGTCCCAAGGCGCGAGCACCCCCTCGGGGGGCAGCGGGCTACACGAAGTGAGCCTGCGTGGGGGTACACCGTTTCAGCGGCCTTGCCGCATTTACGCGCCCGTGGGCACACACGAAACCCTGCTGGCTTATCTGGTGCGCCGCCTGCTCGAAAACGGGGCCAACAGCTCTTTTGTGAACCGCATGGCCGACGCCAGCGTGTCCATTGGCGACCTGGTGCAAGACCCGGTGGCGCGCACCGAAGAAGATGCCCAGCGCGAAGACAGCCCCCCAGGCCAGCCTCACCCGCAAATCGCGCTGCCCGCGCAGCTGTATGGCGCGGCGCGACGCAACTCCAGCGGGCCGGATTTGGCGCACGAACCCACACTGCGCCAGTTGGCGCTGGATATGCAGACGCATGTGCAAGCTGTGACGGTGACCCCACTGATGGCGGCCCCTTTTGCAGGCGTTGAGCGCATCACCCTGCGCAACCCCGCCGACCACAGCGATGTGCTGGGAACAGTGCAATACGCCAGCGCCAGCGATGTGGATGCCGCGCTGCAAGCCGCCGCCGATTTCGCCCCCGCATGGGCCGCCACGCCCCCCGCGCAACGCGCTGCAATGCTGGAGCGTGCCGCCGATGTGCTGCAAGCGGACGAGCCCCGCGTGATGGCTTTGCTGGTGCGCGAAGCAGGCAAGACCTGGGCCCATGCCGTGGCCGAGCTGCGCGAGGCGGTGGACTTCTTGCGCTACTACGCCGCGCAGGTGCGCCGCGACTTTGACCCTAGCACCCACAGGCCGCTGGGCCCGGTGGCCTGCATCAGCCCGTGGAATTTTCCGCTGGCGATTTTTGTGGGGCAGGTGTCCGCTGCATTGGCCGCAGGCAACCCGGTGCTGGCCAAGCCCGCCGAGGCCACACCCGCCGTGGCCGCGCTGGCGGTGCAGGCCTTGTGGCAAGCGGGCGTGCCCCGGGCCGCTGTGCAACTGCTGCCGGGTGAGGGCCGTGAGGTGGGCCTGCAGCTGGTGCGCGATGCCCGCGTGCAAGGCGTTCTATTCACCGGCTCCACCGAGACCGCCCGCGTGCTGCAAGCGGCGCTGGCCGAGCGCCTGAACGCGCATGGCCAGGTGGTGCCCCTGATCGCGGAGACGGGTGGCCAAAACTGCATGGTGGTGGATTCGTCGGCCCTGCTGGAACAGGTCGTGCAGGATGCCGTGGCCTCGGCCTTTGAAGCCGCAGGCCAGCGTTGCTCGGCCCTGCGTGTGCTGTGCGTGCAGGACGATGTGGCGGACCGCTTGGTCGAGATGCTGCAAGGCGCGATGGCCGAAATCACGCTGGGTGCGCCCGCGCAACTGGCGGTGGACGTGGGTCCGGTGATCGACGAACGGGCCCGTGAGGGCATCGAAGCGCATGTGAGCGCCATGGCGCAACGCAGCTGCCAAATCCACCGCGCCAAAGCGCCGGACACCTTGCCCGCAGGCACCTATGTGCAACCCACGCTGATCGAGATCGACCGCATCACCCAACTGAAGCGCGAAGTGTTTGGCCCGGTGCTGCACATCGTGCGCTATGCCCGCAGTGAATTGCCTCAGTTGCTGCAAAGCATCCACGACACCGGCTACGCGCTCACGCTGGGTGTGCACTCGCGCATCGAAGAAACCATCGCGCAAGTCGTGGGCCACACCCACGCGGGCAATGTCTATGTGAACCGCAACATGGTCGGCGCGGTGGTGGCCGTGCAGCCCTTTGGTGGCGAAGGCCTCTCAGGCACCGGCCCCAAGGCAGGTGGGCCGCTTTACCTGTTGCGCCTGCTGGCGCACTGCCCGCCCGATGCGGCTTTACGCAGTGTGCAGGCCAGCGGTGCAGCGGCATTGCCGCAGCCCACCCCTGCGCTGCAAGCCCTGCACGACTGGGCGGTGGCGCAAGGCCGTTTGCCCCTGGCGCATGCCTGTGCGCAGTTCGCGGCGGCCAGCCCGGCAGGCCTGCAAGCCACCCTGAGAGGCCCAACGGGCGAGCGCAATGTCTACCGCGTGCAGGCCCGTGCGCAGGTGCTGTGTCTCACGGGCGATCAGCCCAGCGCCGATGCCGACCGCCTGACCCAGCTGGCCGCCGTGCTGGCCGTGGGCAGCCACGCGGTATGGCCGCTGTCTGCACAGGCGCTGCATGCGCAGCTGCCTGCTGGGGTGCAAAGCCAGGTGACGCTGCAAGACCTTGCGCAAGGCGAAGCGGTGGACGCGGCACTGCTGCACGCCGACGAAGCCACTGCCCTGCACTGGCAAAAGCAACTGGCGCAGCGCCCCGGGGCTATCGTCACGCTCACGGCCATGCGCCCGGGCGACACAGCCGTGCCGCTGGCCCGCTTGGTGAGCGAGCGCAGCATCAGCACCAACACAGCCGCCGCAGGCGGCAACGCCAGCCTGATGACACTGAGCTTGTGATCAGCCAGCCTTTGGGCTGGTAGGCTCAGCTCAGGTGCTTGCCAATGATGCCAGCCAGCTCGAACATGGTGGCGCTGTCTTTACCGAACACGGCCTGCAACTTGCCGTCGGCCTTGATCGAGCGCTTGTCAGCCGGGTCTTGCAAGCCCTGGGCCTTGATGTAGTCCCAGATTTTCTTGACCACCTCGGTGCGGGCGTAGGTGCCGTCACCGATCACCGCGGCCAATGCGGCGCTAGGCTTCAAAGTGCCCACAGCGGCTTTGCGAGGCGCTTTGGGAGCGGCGGTCTTGGCGGCTTTTTTGGCCGCAGGGGCTTTGGCCGTTTTGGCGGTCGTCTTTTTGGCGGCGACTTTGCCAAACGGCGTCTTGGTGGCCGCCGTCTTGCGCGGCGGGTATTTCTTGCCGCCTTCGCGCTGCTCGAACTCAAACGTCACTTTGCCCTCTTCAGGGTTCCAGGCCAGCATGGCCTTGAAGCTGCGGCGGGTACGGTTGCTGACGAACTTGTCGAGCACATCGGTTTTGCCGCTGGCCAGAAGTTTGACGACCTGATCACGCTCGATCGGCTGCTGCAAGATCAGCTTGCCGGTCTTGAAGTCACAACTCGGGGTGGGCTGTGAGTGGGTCGGCACAGCTTTGCTGCACACGTAGTTGCTGCCGTGCTCGTGCACCGGGCTGCCGCACTTGGGGCAAGCGCCCAAGGCCTCGTCGCTGAACTCGACGATCTCGCCGCTGTCTTCGTTTTTCTTGTCGTCACCGAAGTCAAATTCGAGCTTCCAGTTCTTTTCTTCTTCGTTGTACTTGAGCGCCATTTCGGCCACAAAGGGCCAACCCGCCTTGGAGCGGAAGCCGTCGAGCGGACCGATCTTCTTGTCGCGCATGAACTGCTCGACCTCGGCTTGCTCAAAGGTGCGGCCCGCAGGCGACTTACCAAACGAGAAGCCGCAACCTTCGCTCGCGCCGTCGGCGCCCGTGCAGGTATACCTGCGGTAGTTTTCTTTCACCACGCCGCCGCAGTTGGGGCAGGGCGTGGAGAGGGTGGCGTAGTCACCGGGCACGGTGTCGCGGTCGTATTCTTTGGCTTTCTTGACGATGTGCTCGGTCATGGCCGCGATTTCGGCCATGAAGGTGGCGCGGCTCAATTTGCCTTGCTCCATTTGCGCGAGCTTGTACTCCCACTCGCCCGTGAGTTCGGGGCGCGAGAGTTCTTCCACCTGCAGGCCGCGCAGCAGCGTCATGAGCTGGAAGGCCTTGGCTGTGGGGATGATCTCGCGGCCTTCGCGCAGCATGTATTTTTCATTCAGCAGGCCTTCGATGATCGCGGCGCGGGTGGCTGGCGTGCCCAGGCCTTTTTCCTGCATGGCTTCGCGCAGCTCGTCATCGTCCACCAGCTTGCCTGCGCCTTCCATGGCGCCCAACAGCGTGGCCTCTGAATAGCGTGCGGGGGGGCGGGTTTTCAGGCCCTTGGCTTCGACCGACTCGACACCCACCTGCTCACCCGGTTGCACCGGCACCAGGTTTTGGCCCTTGTCACCGTCTTTGGCGTCTTCCACTTCGTTGGCCGCTTCCTTGCCGTAAATGGCGAGCCAGCCGGGTTTGACCAGCACCTTGCCCACGGTCTTGAAGCTGTGGCCTGCGGCCACGCTGATGCGGGTGGTCACCTGGTATTCGGCGCTGGGGAAGAACACCGCCATGAAGCGGCGCACCACCAGGTCGTACAGCTTTTGTTCCGCCTCAGACAAGCCACTCGGCGCTTGCAGCGTGGGGATGATGGCGAAGTGGTCCGACACCTTTTTGTTGTCGAACACGCGCGGGATCTTGCGCACATAGTTGTTGTTCAGCGCCGTGAGCGCGTGCGGGGCCAGGTGGCGCATGCCGCTGTCGGCCAGCATCTCGAAGGTTTGTTTGGCCACGGGCACATAGTCTTCGGGCAGGTGGCGCGAGTCGGTACGCGGGTAGGTCAGGGCCTTGTGACGTTCGTACAGGCTCTGAGCCAGCGCCAGCGTGGTCTTGGCCGAGAAACCAAATTTGCCGTTGGCCTCGCGCTGCAGGCTGGTCAGGTCAAACAGGCCGGGGCTGGCTTGCGTGGTGGGCGTGGCCTCTTCGGTCACGCTGGCCGTCTGGCCGCGCACCGCGTCGACGATGGCTTGTGCCTCGGCGGCGGTCCATTTGCGGTCAGCTTTCTTCTCGGCGTCTTCTTCTTTTTTCCAGGCCGGGTCGAACCACTTGCCCGGATACGTCCCGGCAGCGGCGGCGAACTCGGCGTGGATTTCCCAATAGTCGCGGCTCACGAACTTGCGGATTTGCTCTTCGCGTTCGACCACCACGGCGAGCGTGGGCGTTTGCACCCGGCCCACGGTGGTCAAGAAAAAGCCGCCGTCGCGCGAGTTGAATGCGGTCATGGCGCGGGTGCCGTTGATGCCCACCAACCAGTCGGCCTCGGAGCGGCTGCGGGCGGCGTCGGCCAAACCCTGCATTTGCTGCTCGCTGCGCAGGCTGTCAAAGCCGTCGCGGATGGCCTGCGGTGTCATGGACTGCAGCCACAGGCGCTTGACGGGCTTGTTCAGCGGTTTGCTGCCCCCGGCGTACTGCTCGATCAGGCGGAAGATCAGCTCACCCTCGCGGCCCGCGTCACAGGCGTTGATGAGGGCGTCCACGTCTTTGCGCTTGGCCTGCTTGACCACGGCACTCAGCCGGCTCTTGGTCTTGTCCACCGGCTTCAAGTCAAAGTGGGGCGGAATGACGGGGAGGTTGGCAAAGCTCCACTTGCCGCGCTTGACGTCGTACTGCTCGGGGGCTTGGATCTCCACCAGGTGGCCCACGGCGCTGGTGACCACATAGCGGTCGTTCTCGAAATGGTCGTCGTGTTTTTCGAACTTGCCCGAGGTCGGCGTCAAGGCTTTGACGATGTCTTGAGCCACCGAAGGCTTCTCTGCAATTACCAATGTCTTCATGTCATTACAATCCCGTTGTCTCGCGTGTGCGCACGCGCCCGGGCACGCGCTCACGCGCACGCCCACATGAATTCACCATAACAAATTTTTAACGCCGTGGCCAAAACCCCTGTTTCTTCACCCAGCCGCACCGCACCGAGCGCTTCCGGCAAACGCATCCAGGTCCGCCGCTCCGGCGTGCACGGCAAGGGCGTCTTTGCCCTGCAAGACCTGGCCGAAGGCGAGACCGTCATCGAGTACGTGGGCGAAATCATCAGCTGGGACGAAGCACAGGACCGCCACCCACACGACCCGAACGACCCGAACCACACCTTCTACTTCCATGTGAACGAAGACCGGGTGATCGACGCTCTGCACGGCGGCAACTCTTCGCGCTGGATCAACCACAGCTGCGACCCCAACTGCGAAGCCGACGAAGAAAACGACCGAATTTTCATCAAGGCCATCCGCAACATCAAGGCGGGCGAAGAACTGAGCTACGACTACGGCCTGATCATCGACGAACCCTACACCAAGAAACTCAAGGCCGAATACCCTTGCTGGTGCGGCAGCGCCAATTGCCGCGGGACCCTGTTGTCGCCCAAAGAGCGCAAGGACACGCCCAAGATTCCAAGCCAGAAAAATGCCAAGGCCAAATCGAAGGACAAGTCCGCCAAAGACAAGGCCAAGGCCGATGCCAAGGTGAAAGCCAAGGGCAAAGCGCCCAAGGCGGCCAAGCCCGTGAAAGCGGAGAAAGCCAAAAAGGCAAGCAAGCCCAAGAAGGCGGGCACCCCAAAAGGCTGACGCATGCTGGCCTGCAGCGTTACCCCTGTAAGAGGCCACCCCTGCGGCCGAATGTGGAAATGGCTCCGGCAGTCATTCGCGAGCAGGGGCTCGCCCCCACAACAAGCCCGTTGAGCCACCGCCACCATGATCACGCCCACCGCTTGGCCTGCTGAAGCTGTTTGGGAGCAGGTGTGCCCGCTGCTGCCCGAATTCACAGTCGAGGTGTTGCCCGAGATCGATTCGAGCAACAGCGAGCTCATGCGCCGGGCGCGCGCAGGCCAGCACGAAGCCACGCTGCTCGTGGCCGAGCGCCAGACCGCAGGACGGGGCCGCATGGGGCGCGTCTGGCAAAGCCAGCCTGGCGACTCGCTCACTTTTTCTCTCAGCTTGTCCCTCCAGCCCAAGGATTGGTCCGGCCTGTCGCTGGCCGTGGGCCTGAGCCTGGCCGAAAGCCTGCACCCCGATGTGGGCCTGAAGTGGCCGAATGATTTGTGGTTCCAGGACCGCAAGCTCGGCGGCATCCTGGTTGAGGCGGCCAGCATGGGCTGCCGCAGCCAGGTGGTGGTGGGTGTGGGCCTCAACATCCGGGCACGTCCTGCAGAAGGTCTGAACACAGCGCCAGCAGCCCTGACCGAGCTGTTGCCCGACTTGACCGCCCCGGCAGCCCTGCTTCGCGTGGCCTTGCCACTGGTCCAGACCTTGCTGACCTTTGAGCGCGAAGGCTTCGCACCGCTGCAAGCCCGCTTTGAAGCACGCGATGCGCTCAAAGGCCGACGCGTGCACACCAGCGACGGCCAACAAGGCATAGCGCTGGACGTGAGCCCACAGGGGGCTTTGCGTCTGCAAACCGATGCAGGCGTGCAGGACATCCACAGCGCCGAAATCAGCGTTCGCCCGTTTGGGGTGCAGGAGACGTCCCGATGATGCGTTGGCTGATCGCCTTGCTGCTGGTTCTGAACCTGGCCACACTCGCCTGGCAATGGGACGCCTTTGCCCGCTGGGGTTGGGGCCCGCACACCCAGCAGGAACCTGAACGCCTGCGCAAACAGATACGGCCCGAAGCCCTGAAAATAGAGATCCCACCGGCACCCTTGCCAGCTGAAGCCTCGTCTGCAGCCAGCCCCTCTGCAGCGACGCCCCCTGCAGCCGCTGAGCCGACTGCCCCGGTCAGTGGTGCTGCTGTCCCTGACGCAGGCTAAACGCCGAAAACCGCTCACCCTTGATTTTTTTCTGGAGACCCCACCCATGAGCCTGAAACTTTACTTTGCCCCCGGCGCCTGTTCTTTTGTGCCGCACGTGCTGCTGGAAATGAGCGGTGCCGAATTTGAACCCAGCATGGTCAAGCTGCATAAAGGCGAGCAAAACAGCGACGACTACAAAGCCATCAACCCACGCGGTCAGGTGCCCGTGCTGGTGAACAACGGCCAGCCCATCACGCAAATTGTGGCCATCGTCCTGCACCTGGACCAGCTCTTCCCGCAGATGGGCTTTTTGCCCACAGAAGCTTTGGCCCGCGCACAAGCCCTCTCGACGCTGGCCTGGATGAACAACACGGTGCACCCGACGTTCACGCACATCTTCATGCCGCAGAAGTTTTCGGATCAACCCGAAGTGCAAGCGGCGCTCAAGCCCTACAACACCCAATTGTTCCGGGGCATGCTCGGCGAGTTGCAAGCTTTGGTGAAAGCCGCTGCTGCCAAGGGCCAGCCCTGGTTGAGCGGCGAACGCTTCGGCCCTCTGGACGCCTACAGCCTCACGCTCACCCGCTGGGGCACGATTGCCGGTATCGCGCCCGAAGAACACCCCGAGTTGTGGGTCTTTGTGCAAAAAGTGGCCGCTGAACCTGCCGTGGCACGCGTGATGGAGCGCGAACGTTTGCAGCTGAACATGGGCAAGCCCGCTTAAGGCGCACAACGCCCCTTCAGGCATTCGGCCGCAGGGGCAGCCTCCCACAAAGTCTTGGGCAGCGCGGGTGCTCAAGCAGTTGCGTTGAACCGCAGCGTGAAGCAAGCCCCCGGTGGGGTCTGTCCGGGGTGGGCGGCATCCACCGTGATCGATGCCCCGTGCTGCTGGGCGATTTCCTTGACGATCGGCAAACCCAGGCCTGAGCCGTCCACGTTGGTACCCAGCGCCCGGTAAAAAGGCTGAAACACCAGATCGCGCTCGGCCACCGGAATGCCCAGGCCGTTGTCTTCAACCTGGATGACCAGGGCTTTGCTGTACGGGTCCACCAACACGCGCACGGTGACCACGCCTTGGCGCTCTGGCGTGCTGGGGGTGTAATGCACCGCGTTTTCGACCAGGTTGCGCAGCATTTCCTTGAGCAAAGTCGGGTTGCCCTGCACTTGTGCGCCCGCTGTGTCGGGATCGACCCCTTCGTAGCCCATGTCCAGGCCCTTGTCCATGGCACGGGGCAGGCAGTCTTGCAACACTTCCTGGGCCAGCACCACCATGTCGCAGCTTTGTTGCGTCAAGTGCACCCCGCCACCTTCCGCACGGGCGAGCGACAAGAGTTGGTTCACGGTGTGTGTGGCCTGCACGCTGGCACGGCCAATTTGCTGCAGCGATTTTTTCAGCTCCTCTTCGCTGGAGCCAGAGCGCTGCGCCAGATCGGCCTGCATGCGCAAACCTGCCAGAGGCGTTTTGAGCTGGTGCGCGGCATCGGCCAAAAAGCGTTTTTGCGTGACGATGGAGTCCTTCAAGCGGTCCAGCAAATCGTTCACCGACACCACCAGCGGCGCCACTTCCATGGGGACGGCTTTGTCGTCCAAGGGGCTCAGGTCGTCGGGCTTGCGGGCACGGATGCGCTCTTCCAGTTCAGACAGCGGCTTGATGCCGCGCACCAGCGCCAGCCAGACCAACAGCACAGCCAAAGGCAAAAGGGCGAACTGGGGCAACATCACGCCTTTGATGATCTCGGCGGCCAGCACCGAGCGCTTTTCTCGTGTCTCGGCCACCTGCACCAGGGCCGGGTTTTTGCCCTCGGCATCCAGCCGGATCCAGGTGTAAGCCACGCGCACTTCCAACCCACGCATCTCGTCATCGCGGATGTGCACTTCATAGCTGCTGCCCTTGTCTTCATCGAGCGGGGGCATGGGCAGATCGCGTTCACCGCTGAGGTGCTCGCCACGCCCACCGCGCACCTGGTAGTAAACCAGATCGGTCTCGTCGGCCCGCAGCAATTCGCTGGCAGGCTGGGGCAGGCTGAACTGCACTCGGTTGTCCACGCCCAGACGCACTTGTTGCGCCAGGGCTTGCACGTTATAGACCAGTGCCCGGTCAAATGGCTTGTTGGCCAGGCCCTGCGCCACCAGCCAGGTCAGGGCCAGGCTGATGGGCCAGAGCAGCAGCAGCGGGGTGAGCATCCAGTCCAGGATTTCCCCGAACAATGAACGTTGCTCGCGCTTGAAAATGCGCACGTTCCAGCCTTGGGATTTCATGGGTTGATGGTGCGGCGTTCAGGCTGCTCGAGCTTCAAGCCGTCAGCTGATCAGCCCGGGATCTTTTCCAGGCAATAGCCCAGACCGCGCACGGTGGCGATGCGGATCGGGCCCTTCTCGATCTTCTTGCGCAGGCGGTGGATGTACACCTCGATCGCGTTGTTGCTGACCTCTTCGCCCCATTCGCACAGGCGCTCGACCAACTGATCCTTGCTCACCAGACGGCCCGCGCGTTGCAGCAGCACTTCGAGCAGACCCAGCTCCCGCGCCGACAGCTCGACCATCTTGCCGTCGATTGTGGCCACGCGGCCGGACTGGTCATAGATCAGCGGGCCGTGCTTGATCTGCGAGGTGGCACCCCCCATGCCCCGACGGGTGAGGGCGCGCACGCGGGCTTCGAGTTCCTGCAGGCTGAAGGGCTTGGCCATGTAGTCGTCGGCGCCGTAGTCCAGGCCCTTGACGCGTTCTTCCACGCTGTCGGCCGCGGTGAGGATGAGCACGGGTAGGGTGGAGCCCCGGGCGCGCAATCGCTTGAGCACTTCCAGACCGTGCATTTTGGGCAAGCCCAGATCGAGGATCAGCAGATCGAATTCGTTGTTGGTCATCAAGGCCGCATCGGCCTCGCTGCCGCTGGCCACATGGTCGACCGCCGCCCCCGCGCTGCGCAATGTGCGCAACAAACCATCGGCAAGCACCTGGTCGTCTTCGGCTATCAGAATGCGCATGTCTGTCTCCTGTTGTTGTGGCTGCAGCGCGGGCGCTCTGTCCCGGCTTTGTGATTCTAGTGTCAGGTTTGCGCTTGGCCAGCCCATTCGCCAGCACAACCGCTCAATGCGCATAGGCCTCCAGCCCCAGGGCCACCACCGTGGCCACGTCCTTGCCCACCGCCTCGCGAAACTCGGTCTCGGCTTGGGCCACCGCGTCCTTGAAGGCTTGCAGCCAAGCCAGCCCCACGGGCGTGAACACCACGCGCCGGGCCCGCGCGTCCAGCGGGTCGGCTTCGCGCTGCACCAAACCCCAGGCGGCGCACTGGTCCACCAGATCGCCCATGGCCTGCTTGCTCATGCCGGCAGCGCGGGCCAGATCGGTCAGCCGAGAGCCGTCCAGCGCCAGGTGGCGCGTGATGTGCACATGCGCGGCACTGATCTGGTCACGCGAGGCCAGATTGGCCAAAGCCAAAGGCACCCCCTCGTTGCCCGCCATCAGATGCAGCACGCGCTCGTCAAAACGCCGCATCGCATGGCCCAGCAAACGGCCCAGATGCGTCTGCCGCCAGCGGTCATCCTGCAGCGCCGGGCTGCTCAAGGCGGTTGAATGGGTGTTTTCTGACATGCTCAAATGATAAGGCAAACTGACCAAAAATAGTGTTTACATATTTATACAGCTCGTTTACAGTACTGTTTACGCATCCAGTAAGCACAGCTTCTCGCTGAAACCGGTGCCCCAACCCATTGATATTCAAGGAGATTCCCATGATCGACGACAACAGCGAAAAGTCCAAAGCCCTGCAAGCCGCCCTGGCCCAGATTGAAAAACAATTTGGCAAAGGCACCATCATGCGTCTGGGCGAAGGTGAGCAGATCGAAGACATCCAGGTCGTCTCGACCGGCTCCCTGGGTCTGGACATCGCCTTGGGCGTGGGTGGCCTGCCGCGCGGCCGTGTGATCGAAATTTACGGCCCCGAGTCGTCGGGCAAAACCACACTCACTTTGCAAGTCATCTCCGAAATGCAACGCTTGGGCGGCACCTGCGCCTTTGTCGATGCCGAACACGCGCTCGACGTGCAATACGCCCAGAACCTGGGCGTCAACCTGCAAGATCTTCTGATTTCCCAACCCGACACCGGCGAACAGGCCCTCGAAATCGTGGACAGCCTGGTGCGTTCGGGTGCGGTGGACCTGGTGGTGGTCGACTCGGTGGCAGCCCTGACCCCCAAGGCCGAAATCGAAGGCGATATGGGCGACAGCCTGCCTGGCCTGCAAGCGCGATTGATGAGCCAGGCCCTGCGCAAGCTGACTGCCACCATCAAGAAAACCAACTGCACCGTCATCTTCATCAACCAGATCCGCATGAAGATCGGCGTCATGTTCGGCAGCCCCGAAACCACCACGGGCGGCAACGCGCTCAAGTTCTACGCCTCGGTGCGCCTCGACATCCGCCGCACCGGCACCATCAAGAAGGGCGACGACGCCATCGGCAACGAGACCAAAGTCAAAGTGGTCAAGAACAAAGTGGCTCCGCCCTTCAAGACGGCCGAGTTCGACATCCTGTTTGGCGAGGGCATCAGCCGCGAAGGCGAGGTCATCGACATGGGTGTGACCGCCAAGATCGTCGACAAATCGGGCGCCTGGTACGCCTACCAAGGCGAAAAAATTGGCCAGGGCCGTGACAACGCCCGCGAATTTTTGCGCGAGAACCCGGCCCTGGCCCGCGAGATCGAGAACAAGGTGCGCGAATCGCTGGGCATCCGTTTGCTCGAATCGGCGATTGCCGAACCCAAAGGCGAATAAAAGGCCATTGCGCGGAGACAAGCCTTGAACAAGCCCGGCTTTCAGCCCTCGCTCAAAGGCCGCGCCCTGCGGCTTTTGAGCCAGCGGGAACACTCGCGTGCCGAGCTGGAGCGCAAGCTGGCACAGCACGAAGAAGTGCCCGGCGAGCTGGCCAAAGCCCTCGATGAGTTGCAGGCGCGGGACTTCATCAACGACAGCCGCGCCATCGAGTCGGTGGTCCACCGCCGTGCGGGCAAACTGGGTGCGGCGCGGGTCAAGCAAGAGCTGGCTGCAAAAGGTTTGTCGGGTGAGGCCGTGAGCGCCGCGATGGAGGGCCTACGCGAAACCGAGTTCAGCCGCGCCTTGGCCGTTTGGCGTAAAAAGTTTGACCGCCCAGCCGTCGACCCGAACGAGCGGGCCAGACAAATTCGCTTTTTGATGACCCGCGGGTTCAACGCCGAGGTGGTGCGCAAGATCGTGCAAGGCGCCGACGAAGACTGAATTGAAGGCACAGCCCACAAAGCCCTCTGAGGGCTCCCCCCAATGAACCTCCCTGATACCAGGGAAACCACCTTGCTTTCTCTTGCTCCCGAAGGGGCACTTCAAGCTGGAGAGAGCCGCCAGAGGGCTCTGTCGATGGCTTCAGTATCTTGAAGAATTCGGGGCGTGACGGTGTGTTGTGTCACACAGCCTGCATCTCACCCGTCACAAGCCCAGCATCAACGCGATGTTTTGCACCGCCGCGCCGCTGGCACCCTTGCCCAGGTTGTCCAGGCGAGCGATCACCACGGCATGGCGAGCCTCTTCATTCGCAAACACCCGGATCTCCAGCTGGTTGGTGTCATTCAGGGCCGTGGCGTCCAGTTTCAGGTTGTCCGTGGGCGGCAACACGCTCACCCAGCCGCCTGAAGCCTGGCTGGCCGCGTAGTGCGCCTGCAAGGCCGCGTGCAGGTCAGCCGCTGCGGGCTTGCCCGGCAAGCTGTCCAGGTGCAGGGGCAGTTGCACCAGCATGCCCTGGCGGAAATTGCCCACCGCCGGCACAAACAAGGGGCGGCAAGTCAGCCCGGTGTAGCGCATGATTTCCGGGATGTGCTTGTGCTTGAGGCCCAGGGCGTAGGCCTCAAACAAGGGTGCGCGTCCGGCTTCGTAGTCCTCGATCATGCTGCGGCCGCCACCGGAGTAACCACTCACTGAAGGCAGACACACCGGAAAATCATGGGGCAGCAGCCCGGCGTCGACCAAAGGCCGCAAGATGGCGATCGCGCCCGTGGCGTAGCAGCCGGGGTTGGCCACCCGCTCGGCCTTCTGCACGGCGGCCAGTTGGTCGGCGGCCAGTTCAGAAAAGCCAAAGACCCAGTCGGGATGGCAGCGGTGCGCGGTCGAGGCATCCACAATGCGCGGTTTTTTACCCGGCAGGCTGTCGATCATGGCCACCGATTCGATGGCCGCATCGTCGTGCAGGCACAGCACCACCAGATCGGCCGCGGCCATCAACTCGCGTTTGGCCTCGGGGTCCTTGCGACGGGCCGGGTCGATGCTGAGCACCTCGATCTGGGGCATCAATGCCAGCCGCTCGCGGATCTGCAGACCGGTCGTTCCGGCTTCGCCATCGATGAATATTTTGGCCATGGGTATTACTTTCTGAAGAATTCCGGGCCTGCACGTCAAGTCAATGTAAGACGCAAGGCTCAGGATTGGTGCATTGCAGCATGATACAGTCGCAGGCTGCAGTGTCCAGAGCCTGCTGACGTGCCCGGCTTGATTCAGGCACCCCGGCAGACCGGTCGAATTACCACCCCTCTGAGAGAAGACCTCATGAAGATTCACGAGTACCAAGGCAAGGAAATCTTGCGTCAATTCGGTGTGCCCGTTCCTCGCGGCATCCCGGCATTCACCGTTCAAGAGGCTGTTGAAGCCGCTCAAAAACTGGGCGGCCCAGTGTGGGTGGTCAAGGCCCAGATCCACGCCGGTGGCCGTGGCAAAGGCGGCGGCGTCAAAGTGGCCAAAACCATCGACGACGTCAAGCGTTTGGCTGGCGAGATCCTGGGCATGCAGCTCAAGACCCACCAGACCGGCCCCGAAGGCCAGAAAGTCCGTCGCCTCTATATTGAAGACGGCGCTGACATCAACAAAGAGTACTACGTGTCCGTGGTCACCGACCGCGCCACACAAAAGATCGCTTTCATCGCTTCGAGCGAAGGCGGTATGGACATCGAGGAAGTGGCCCACTCCACCCCCGAGAAAATCATCACCGAGTTCATCGATCCCCTAACCGGTCTGGGCGATGCCCAAGCCAAGAAGATCGCTGATGCGATTGGCATGCCTGCTGACTCCACCGCGCAAGCCGTGGACATCTTCAAGAAGCTGTACCAGTGCTACATGGAAACCGACGCTTCCTTGGTGGAAATCAACCCACTGAACCGCGACAGCAAAGGCAACGTGATGGCTCTGGACGCGAAGTTCAACTTCGACTCCAACGCCCTGTTCCGTCACCCCGAAATCGTGGCTTACCGCGATCTGGACGAAGAAGATCCCGCGGAAGTGGAAGCTTCCAAGTTCGATCTGGCCTACATCAGCCTGGACGGCAACATCGGCTGCTTGGTCAACGGCGCTGGCTTGGCCATGGCCACCATGGACACCATCAAGCTGTTCGGCGGCGAGCCTGCCAACTTCCTGGACGTGGGCGGCGGCGCGACAGCCGAGAAGGTCACCGAAGCCTTCAAGATCATGTTGGGCAACAAGAATGTCAAAGGCATTTTGGTCAACATCTTCGGCGGCATCATGAAGTGCGACACCATCGCCACCGGCGTGATCACCGCTTGCAAGGCCGTGAACCTGTCCGTGCCACTGGTCGTGCGCATGAAGGGCACCAACGAAGAGCTGGGCAAGAAGCTGTTGGCCGAATCCGGTCTGCCCATCATTGCTGCAGACACCATGGCTGAAGCAGCCACCAAGATTGTTGCTGCTGTTAAGTAAGCCAGGAGAACCACATGTCGATCTATATCAACAAAGACACCAAAGTCATCACCCAAGGCATCACCGGCAAAACCGGTCAATTCCACACTGAGAAGTGCCAGGAATACGCGAACGGCAAGAACTGCTTCGTCGCGGGTGTGAACCCCAAGAAGGCGGGCGAGTCCATCTTCAACATCCCGATCTATTCCACCGTCAAGGAAGCCGCCCAGCAAACCGGCGCGACCGTGTCCGTGATCTACGTGCCCCCAGCAGGCGCAGCCGATGCGATCTGGGAAGCTGTGGAAGCCGATCTGGACCTGGCGATCTGCATCACCGAAGGCATTCCCGTGCGTGACATGCTCGAAGTGCGCAACAAGATGAAGGCCAAGGAAGCCAAAGGCGGCAAGCGCACCCTGCTGCTGGGCCCCAACTGCCCAGGTCTCATCACCCCTGACGAAATCAAGATCGGCATCATGCCCGGTCACATCCACCGCAAAGGCCGCATCGGCGTGGTGTCCCGTTCGGGCACTTTGACCTATGAAGCCGTGGCGATGTTGACCGAAGTGGGTCTGGGCCAGTCCAGCGCCGTCGGTATCGGTGGCGACCCGATCAACGGTTTGAAGCACATCGACGTGATGAAAGCTTTCAACGACGATCCAGACACCGACGCCGTCATCATGATCGGTGAAATCGGTGGCCCGGACGAAGCCGAAGCCGCTCAGTGGTGCAAGGCCAACATGAAGAAGCCCGTTGTCGGCTTCATCGCCGGTGTGACGGCTCCTCCCGGCAAGCGCATGGGCCACGCCGGTGCGCTGATCAGCGGCGGCGCCGACACAGCCGACGCCAAGCTGGCCATCATGGAAGAGTGCGGTTTCGTGGTGACACGCAACCCGTCTGAGCTGGGCAAACTGCTCAAAGCCCAGCTGAAGTAAACTTCAGGCCGCTTACGGGCGGCTGTGGTTAGCCACAATGCCAAAGCCGGATGTCCTGCGGGACAATCCGGCTTTCCGTTTTTTTGAACTCATGCTTCACCGGCTTCATGCCTGTGACCAAAGGAATACCGTGGAAGAATTTCTGACCCCTGCTTTCTGGTTCGCCGTCGGCCAGATCATCATGATCGACATCTTGCTGGGCGGTGACAACGCCGTGGTGATTGCGCTAGCTTGCCGCCAGCTGCCGGACCACCAACGCACCAAAGGCATCATCTGGGGCACCGCTGGTGCCATCGTGTTGCGCGTCATCCTGATCTTTTTTGCGCTCACTTTGCTGGCCATCCCCTTCCTCAAGTTTGTGGGAGCGGTCTTGCTCATCTGGATTGGCGTGAAACTGCTGACCCCCGATGAGGAAGACGACCACAGCAACATCCAGGGCAGCGACAAGCTCTGGGGCGCGGTCAAAACCGTCATCATTGCTGACTTGGTCATGAGCGTGGACAACGTGATCGCCATCGCCGGTGCCGCCCAGACTTCGGGCAACGCCGACCACCAGATGCCTTTGGTCATCTTCGGCCTGCTGGTCAGCATCCCGATCATCGTTTGGGGCAGTCAGCTGGTGCTCAAACTCATGGACCGCTTCCCGATCATCATCACTGCTGGTGGCATGCTGCTGGGCTGGATCGCAGGCACCATGATCCAGACCGATCCTGGCCTAGTGGCTTACCTGCCGCAAGACAAGGCCTGGGGCTACGGTTTGGGCATTGCAGGCGCTTTGCTGGTGCTGGCACTGGGCAAATTCATCATGTCCCGCCGTCCTGCACACAGCGACAACGCTGCCTCTTGAGCTGAAAACAGGCCTTTGGTGGGTGAATGATTTACCATCGAGGGCCATTCACCAGGGGGAAAACCATGCCAAAAAACCAACAAGGTTTGACATTGATCGAGCTGATGATCGTGATCGCGGTCATCGGCATTTTGGGTGCGCTGGCCTTGCCGGCTTACCAGGACTACACCATCCGGGCCAAAGTGTCCGAAATGCTGTTGGCGGCCAATGGCTGCAAGACCGCGGTCAACGAGGCGCTCAGCTCATCGTCGGATGCCAATGTGTCGGCGGCTTTGCCCAAAGTCTGTGAGAGCCAGACCAGCAAATACGTCGCCAGCGTGGCCGTGGATGGCAATGGCGTGATCACTGTGGTCGGCAAGCATGAAGCACTGCGCGGCAGCACCAGCGCATCGGCCAATGCCATTGCCCTGACCCCGCTGCAAACCGGCGACACCCCGGTCAACGGCAGCACCGACGGCGGCAAGACCATCTCCGGCTGGCGCTGCGGTCCGGCCAGCAGCAACGGCTTGCCGGTCAAGTATCTGCCCGCTTCATGCAAAGCGTCCTGAACGTCTTTCGCACACCCCGACGCCCTGCTGAACCCAGGGCGTTTTTCTTGGTGGCAGTTACATGGGTTTGAACACCACCGGACGCCGCCCCGTCAGCACGCCTGCGTGGGGACCCGAGCTCACGCTGGGTGTCCTGCTGGTGTTGCCTTGGCTTGCACCCTGGTCGCCTTCGCCGCAACCCAACACGGTGCCCTTGCTGGTCAGTTGGGCCTGCATCGGCTTGCTGCTGTTGTGGAGTCCGCGCCTGCAAGCCTTGGACGTGGCCCGGGCGTGGGCTGTGGCAGCCTTGGTCAGCAGCGTCATGGGGCTCATCCAATACTTTGGGGCCGCCGAAGCCTTCAATCCTTGGCTGCATGTGGCGGCACTGGGCGAAGCGAACGCCAACTTGCGCCAACGCAACCAGCTTGCCACTTTGCTCGCCATCGGGATGCTGGCGGTGCTGTGGTGGCAAGCCCACGGGCTGCGGACCCGGCACGCGCTGTGGATGCTCGCCTTGCTGGCCATCGGCAATGCGGCCACAACATCACGCACCGGTTTGCTGCACATGCTGCTGGTCTGCGGTCTGGTCATGTTCTGGGCCTGGCGCAGCCGTTCGCCCATGCCAAGGCTGTCCCCGCGTCTGGCATGTTGGACCCTGGCGATGTACCTGTTGGCCAACTGGGGCTTGCCCTGGTGCTTGGGCCTGCTGACCGGGCAAGACGTCATCGACGCCCTGACCCGCATGGGTCACAACGAAGGCTGTGGCAGCCGCCGTGTGCTGTGGGCCAACGTGGTCGAGCTGATCGGTCAAAAGCCCTGGACGGGCTGGGGCTGGGGCGAGCTTAAATACGCCCACTACATCACCGCATACGAGGGTGGTCCCGAGAAAAGGTTCTGCGAGATTCTGGGCAATGCCCACAACTTGCCCTTGCACCTGGCCGTGACGCTGGGCCTCCCGGTCACCGCCGCTTTGGGTTTGGCCTTGCTGGCCGCACTGGCTTGGGCGCAGCCCTGGACCAGTGCATCACCAACCCATCAGCTGGCCTGGTCGGTGCTGGCGGTGATCGGCCTGCACAGCCTGCTGGAGTTTCCGCTTTGGTACGGTCCGTTTCAGATGGCTGTGCTTTTGTGCGGCGTGTTGCTGCGGATGCCAAGCACAGGCTGGCAAGCTCGTTCATCGCGCAGCTTGCCGCTGATCGGCGGCTTGCTGCTGGCTACCGTCTGCCTGGTGGGCGCAGACTATGCCCGCGTGCGGCAAATTTACATGCCCGCTGCACAACGCTGGCCTGTGTGGCGTGACGACCCACTGGGCGCGGCACGCAGCAGCTGGTTTTTTCAGCGATCGGCCACCTTTGCCGAGTTGACGCTGACCCGCGTGACCCCGGACAACGCCCCATGGGTGCTGGCCACCAGCCTGGAGATGCTGCACTACTCACCCGAGCCCCAAGTGGTGAGGCAGCTGATCTTGAGCGCCCACATGCTGGGCAGGCAGGATTTGGTGGCGCTTCACTCGGCAAGGTGGCGGGCGGCTTTCCCTTCAGCACCCCTGCCGACCCTTTAAAGCGCTCAGCGGGCACCTGGCATGAACAGATGCCCGCAGGTCGACGCGCTCACTGCGTCCCGAAAATACGGTCCCCCGCATCACCCAAGCCGGGCAAGATGTAGCCGTGGTCATTGAGTTCGCGGTCGATGGCGGCGGTGTAAATCGGCACATCGGGGTGCTCGCGGTGCAAGGTCTTGATGCCCTCGGGACAGGTCAACAGGCACAGGAACTTGATTGAACGCGGCTGACACTGCTTGAGCCGCGCAATCGCGGCAGCTGCCGAATTGCCAGTGGCCAGCATGGGGTCGACCACGACCACATCACGCTCGCTCATGGACTTGGGCATTTTGAAGTAGTACTCCACCGCCTGCAGCGTTTTCGGGTCTCGGTACAAGCCGATGTGACCGACACGTGCGCCAGGCACCACCGACAACACCCCGTCCAGAATGCCGTTGCCAGCGCGCAGGATGCTGGCGAACACCAGCTTCTTGCCGTCGATCACGCGTCCGGTCATGGTCTCCAGTGGGGTTTCGATCTGCACGTCCTGCAAGGGCATGTCGCGGCAAACTTCGTAAATCATCAGACTGGCCAATTCATTGAGCAAGCGTCGAAAGCTGCTGGTGCTGGCGTCCTTCTTGCGCATGAGCGTGAGCTTGTGCTGCACCAGCGGGTGATCAATCAGGTGCACTTGGCCGCGTTCGGCGGGGTTGATGGCGGTCATTCCGGGTTCCTTCTTCGCAATATGGGAAACAGACAGGCACGATTGTGCCTGCAGCACCGGGTCACCAAGGCATCGGAATGAGGCGCCAAACTGCGTTAGCATGGCCCCCACATTTCACTCAGGGAGATTGGTATGTCGATGTTTCAATGGAAAACGCAAAGCCCCGATGTGCTGCTGCAAGGCGGCACCATCGGCCCCGACGAGCGCCTGCCTTGGCCGCACACCGCCGCCATGGGCGTGCAACACGTCATTGCCATGTTCGGTGCCACCGTACTGGCCCCCATCCTGATGGGCTTTGACCCCAACATCGCCATTTTGATGAGCGGCATCGGCACGCTGATCTTCTTTGTCATCACCGGCGGCAAGGTGCCCAGCTACTTGGGTTCGAGCTTTGCCTTCATCGGCGTGGTCATTGCGGCCACCGCGTACGCAGGTAAAGGGCCAAACGCCAACATGGGCGTAGCGTTGGGCGGCATCATCGCCTGTGGCGCGCTCTACACACTGATCGGCCTGGTCGTGCAGGCGGTTGGCACCGGCTGGATCGAGCGGATGATGCCCCCAGTGGTCACTGGTGCGGTGGTGGCCGTGATCGGCCTGAATCTGGCAGGCATACCGATCAAGAACATGGCTGCGGGCGACTTTGATGCCTGGATGCAGCTGGTCACCTTTGTCAGCGTGGGCCTGGTTGCGGTGTATTCACGCGGCATGGTGCAGCGCCTGCTGATGCTGGTGGGATTGATTCTTGCCAGCATCATCTACGCCGTCCTGACCAATGGCCTGGGCCTGGGCAAACCACTGGACCTCTCGGGTGTGGCGAACGCCGCCTGGTTCGGCCTGCCCACGTTCGCCGCACCGGTGTTCGACGGCCGCGCCATGCTGCTGATCGCGCCTGTGGCCATCATCTTGGTGGCCGAAAACCTGGGCCACATCAAAGCGGTGACCGCCATGACGGGCAAAAACCTGGACGCTTACATGGGCCGTGCCTTCATCGGCGACGGCGTGGCCACGATGGTCAGCGGCGCATCCGGTGGCACTGGCGTGACGACCTATGCCGAAAACATCGGCGTGATGGCCGCCACACGCATCTACTCCACCGCGATCTTTCTGGTCGCAGCGCTGATGGCCGTCCTGCTGGGCTTCTCGCCCAAATTCGGTGCACTCATCCAAGCCATTCCGCTGCCCGTGATGGGCGGCGTGTCCATCGTGGTGTTCGGCCTGATCGCTGTGGCCGGTGCCAAGATCTGGGTGGACAACAAGGTGGATTTTTCAGACAACAAAAACCTGCTGGTCGCCGCCATCACACTGGTGCTGGGCACAGGGGACTTCACCCTCAAGTTCGGCCCGTTTGCGCTGGGCGGCATCGGTACCGCCACCTTTGGGGCGATCCTGCTGTACGCCTTGCTCTCTCGCGGCCGCTCTTCACGCTGAGATTCACGCCCTGTGGTCATCTCAGGCGCTTGTGATTTGTCATCCTCGGGCTTGACCCGAGGATCCATTTCCCCAGACTCGATCAAGTCAGGCCATGACGACACAGGGGGGAACAGCCAAGTAAGGCTTCAGGTTTCGCTGACCCAGCTCCCCGACTTGCCCCCATGCTTTTCCAGCAAGGTCACGCCGTTGATGGTCATGCCGCGGTCGACGGCTTTGCACATGTCGTAGATGGTCAGCAAGGCCACTTGCACGGCCGTGAGGGAGTCATACAAATCAACAAGTTACAGCACACGGCATGCCATCGTTTAGCCTGATCCTGTGTGTTTAGTTGGACAAAATTTGGACAAAAATTCTTGCCCACTTCAGTTTACCTCGATGTTGCCGCACGCATTTATGATGCGGTATAGGCCAAGTGAGGCTATAAAGCTCAAAATCGGTTCGTACGTTCAGATTAAACCCTCCTCTGCAAAGCTCAGGACCTTAGAACGTGTGACGATCATGTGATCAAGTACACGCACATCCACCAACGCAAGCGCACTTTTCAGAGTCAGTGTGAGTGTTTCATCTGCCCTTGATGGTTGAGGTGAACCACTTGGATGGTTGTGACACAAGATGACTGCGGCAGCGTTCCGCTTCAACGACTCCAGCACTACCTCTCTCGGATAGACAGAGGTTTGAGTCAAAGTACCCCTGAAAAGCTCTTCGTATGCAATGACTCGGTTTTGTGAGTCCATAAACACAACGGCGAAGACTTCATGAGGTCGGTCGCCCAACTTCAATCTCAAATAGTCTTTGACGGCATCTGGTGACTGAAGTGTGTCGGTATGTTGAATTTCACAAGCAAGCAATTCCAGGGCTTGCCGGATGATGGGGTGCTCCGCGTAATTGGCCATTCGTACTCCTTTGAGGTTGTACATATGGCTGGCTTGCTACCCCCCGGGGAGGCCCCCCACGGGGGTGGGGGGGTGGGGGCACATTGGACCAGTGCCTCTCAGTGAGTGAGCAATTTTTCAAGACGTGTGTATGTCACCTACTGCTTTCATCACCATCAAAAACTTTGTAAATTAGCCCTCCGACTAAACATACTCCTAGCCACTGAACAATTAATGTCACTCCATCAATAGATGCTCTCATCGGGAGTTCAAATATTAATGAATAGCCTGTTTCGAGTACGGCTTGACTACTAGCTCCAAACCCATAGATTCTGTAAGGCGGAAATATTAGCATCAAGGTAATAATCAAAGCGGCAATGGCGATGATTTTCTTTTGTAATTTATTAATTTTCATCGAAAAAATAATTTCCAAAACTCAAATCATCTGTAAATTTCAATATTTTTACACGGACTTTTGAACTGATTTCATTCGAACAAGTTCTGGAAAGCCTTCCAAGGGCCTTTGCATATATTTTCACCACCTCGTAATCTTCTGCATTTTCCGCGATCAACGCAAACAAACCCATCCTGACAGCAGAAAATTCCACAGCATTGAGCTTCTCATCACTAATCTCCGAACTTTCATAATTGAGAGCCTCTTGCAATATCCCCTTGTATATATCGGGATGATATGACTTTGGGTTAACCCCGACAAGATTTTCAATAATTCTATCGGAGTTATTTATTCGCGCAGCTCCAGAACCCCATTCTTTTAAAAAACCGAACATCGACATCTTAATCCTTTAATTAAAAAATTTAGAAAAATCAATCATTTATTTTCCTTTAATTATAAATTTTGAATAATTGCAATAATAATTATTCCAAAAATCCATCCCATAGCAGCAAAAAATGCCCCCCAAAATAAACCCGTACCACATGCAGCGGACGCAGCAATACCAGCCACAAATCCTGCAGGCGACAGTGACTCAATCGCAATACTTGGAGCATCAAAATCTCGAGGTGGGATTGAATATAAAAATCCAATTATTGCCCCTGCAATAGCACCAACAAGGACACCTGTAGCCACGCCAGAACCAATTAGGGAAGCGAAAAATCCAACAAGGGCTCCAACTATCCCTGCAAAAATTGCACTACCAACTCGCATGATCAGCTCCTTTTATTTGACCCAAAATCCACGTTGTGAATAAACAAAATTACCAGCGCCACGGTTATCATAGATGAAGCCCTTGGGTTCGCAACCCATCCATGGCCCCGGATAAGTCTTCAATAATTCAAACCCATTTTCTTTCAGCCCCTGCCTGGCTTCCCTGACATCCGCGAAGCTGAGTGAATCGATGATGGCCGGACGGTCTTTGCCACCTTGATCTTGGAAAAAGTAAACGGTTGCAGTGTCGTCATCATTTCTCTCGATCAGCGCCCAGTTATGGCGCAACATACCAAGTACCTTGACCCACCAATCACGGTTGCTGATCTTAAAAACTGGTGGAGTCAGTTCCGCAAAATTGAACTTTGTGGGGTCTTCAGGCGCATACCTTCGAGCTAGCCAAGCTGTCTCATAGTCATATTCATCATCGCGTCCGACGAACTGGAAAGGCAAAGTGTCTTTCCTCTCAATGGCGAGCATTAATTGCTCAGCACGGGGGGCCATCTCTTCATCAAAGTCATGATCCAACATGAAGCGAGCTTCATCGAACTGCTCAAGCTGTCTGAAAATTTCAGCCTTAAGCAACAGATGCGAATCAGTGTTCTGATCGATTAACAGCAACAATTTTTGCAAGTTCTCCCGCTCATCGAACTTCAATCCAACACGTCCAACCTCTAAGCGTTCATCGTTGCAACGCTGCCAAAACAGCAAGCGCAATGGCAATTCGTACGAACTGTCAAAACGACCTCCTTGAATGACCTCAACAATCTGCTCGGGAGAAGCCTGCTCATACCTGGCCACATCTTTGTACTTGAGCTTTTTCGTTTTCTTCTCGGCCCTAATTGCCAGATTCTCAGGGCTTATCAGGCCCACGTCGAAAAAACCCGTCATGTCATACGTTTCGTACGAATCAACTTCTTTTGCAGTGGGCCAGAAAATTGAAGATTTGCAATGAGGACAAGCTGCCAGTAGCGGCGTTGTTGGCAACATTGGAGCACTCATTTGTCCATCAGATCGGAACTTGGCCCGACTGGTGTTTCCAGATGAAATGCTCCGGCGTTCAAAGAGACCTTCACATGACTCGCATTGATAGACGTAGGACGGGCCTGGCAGCATAAATTTTCCTTTTGTAGTGTGCAATCAGCCAAATTTCCGGCTCTCGGAATGAATGGCAAAACAAGGGGTTTCCGTCTAGGCAACCTTGGTAATCGAGGTCACCTATGACTTCACCATACTGGTTGCTCCGCTACTTTACGAACAGTGTTCGTATAATTTACCGCGTATGCTCAAATCGCCACAACCGGATCAAGTCAAAGTAACGCGCAAGGCTCTGGGCTTCACTCAGAAAGAATCTGCAGAGATGGTCCATTGCAGTCTGCGCGCTTGGCAATTATGGGAGGCAGGCGATCGCAATATGCCTGCTGGTATTTGGGAACTCTTTGTGATTAAGACTGAACTACACCCCCTTTATGGCGCACGTAGCTATCGGTCTGCCGTGTATCACAAGCCAGCAATTTCAGGGCCTCTTTGATATAGAGATGTTTCATTTTCGTCTTTGATCAACCGTAATCAGGCTACAGCTAGACATGCCTGACCGATAGGGACTAATGCCGATAACGACAGAAGAGTCGTGGGGCCCTATGGGTTGAGTGGAGCGCCTTTCTAAAAAGAAATTTACTTAAATCAGGAGCACTTCTTTAGAGGTTCAAGTACGTTTTTAATTGCATGTGTAACTAATTCTGCAATGATTCCAATAGGTGATCCAAAGAACTACGACACCAATCAATGAGAATCTAATGTAGTTTTTGTAGAACAAGCCTTTGGATCTCTCTGTGAAAAAAATCAACATCATGAATGCACTAAAGAGACCAAAAACTAGAACTGTAAGGCATGCAACAAATGCCTCAATCCAGTGCCATGGATAATCTCTCTGCCTGTATAAAAAGGAGACGAAAATGCTGACTGCAAATATCAATATATGCCAGCACGTGGCTATTATTATTTTATCTTTTAAGACGCCGTAAATTATTCTGTCTTTATTTTCTCTGTCAGAATTGATTTGGAGGTTTTTCTCATTAATTATTCCCTGAATTATTGCCACCTCTTCTGATAAAAGTTTTTTATTTTCTTTCAAAACAGATAGAAGCATATCGGTTTTGTAATATTTGTACTTATTCTTAATTTGCTCTTCATTGATCTTCATAGAACATTGCTCCTTTGATCACACAGTGGACCGCTCCCAAATCACGGTGATGCGCAAACAATACTTTTTGTAGAAAATAGTCGGTGGATTAGTGGTCTCAATCCTAGCACTCTCACTGGGTGTCTTCAACAGCAGCCCACATCGCTCAAAACATAGCCCGCGCCATCAAGGTGCAGCGCAAAGCCATGGGCATCACGCAAGAAGAGCTAGCTGACCGTGCCGGAATTGACCGCACATATGCAAGTCAATTGGAGCGCGCCATAGCAAACCCCTCACTTACAGTTCTTTGCAAGGTTGCCGACGCATTAGACTTGACGCTGATCGACTTACTTAGCGATTGCGCGGCCTAGCTGCGCAGCCTACATACACCTACTCGATTCAAAATCTTTGGCAGATGGATGCCATGAAAATACGTTCGTGCATGACCCTGATTTTGAGCGAGTTGCACCAGGGTACCCTTGTTGAGTTTGAGCGGGCTAACGTTGGAGCATTAGCCCTGCTTGCTCATCACTAAGCACCCTTGGCACTTCTTATTCGCTTCAGTCGATCCTTCGTTGACGGTAGTTGTTCGCACGGGTCTACCCCTGTGAGGAGCGCCATGTTCATGTATGCAGTCCTAAGGCGCGAGGCCATTGTCGATAATTGGTCTTTATTCGGTGGCCCCCCATACTGGAGATCAAGGTCATCGTACCAATCGCAAGCGATTTCAAGTTGTATGGCTTCGTCGATAAGAACGCACATTTGAGTTGACAAGGGAGCGGTCATTTCATTTCTCCTGAAAATTTCCAAAAACGTTTGTTTCGACCGGCAACGGTCCAGTCACGGCATGAGATAAAACCAATAGCCCTTAGGGCCTGCGCCATGTGATGGTGAGCAGCACGACCGCCGTGCTTGCCAACAAGTCCAGCTAAACGTTCGATCTCTTCTGTCGAAAACCGGCGAGTGAGTTGATCTGGCGTCATGGATTCAGCCCATGTTTTGATCTGCTCACGCAAACGATCTGCATACCGAACTTGCTTGGTATGAATACCCCGTTCTGTATTTCGCCTTAATTGTTCAAGCTGCACACGCAACGGTACATGCCCTGAGGTTGGTGGCGGCAAGATCTTTTTTGATTTGACAGCTACTGTGGTGTCACTATCCTTCGGGACACCCAAAGGTCCCGATAGGGACGGGGGGGAGTAAAACTCCACGTAAGTTGCTGATTTCATTGAAGAATTCCTTGTTTTTTAACGTCAAAATTCGACGCCACATCAAAGTGCGTAACTTGTTGATTTACATAGACTTTTCCGGTGCTCGGTGTGGTGTGGATTTCCCCACACCACTGTTTCAAGGTAGGTCAGGCGATGAATAAAAACTCTCGCCCTTTTTGCAACCGGTACTGCTGCACTTCAGCTGGCACAGGCTTACGCCGCTCAATACGGCCATCCTCCAGCAAGGCGGTAACCGCAGATAGCACCTCTTTTTCTGACGCACCAAGTGACCTGCGTTGACCTGCACGGTCGCGTATGGCTCTGGCCGATAGAGGTGCACTAGTGAGCAAATCCAAAATCCGCTGACGCAGTTGCTGCTTAGCCTGTCCTGGCTTGAACATCGGCTTGATCAAAGACACAGGCTTGAGAACTTGTACTTGCCAGTCATCCAACGTGACCTTCTCAAACCACCATTCCGTGCCTTGTGGGCCATAGTTGGCTTTAGCGCATTCGAGCTTGATGTACTTTTTGCGTTCAGCGTCAGGTATTTGAAGTGCTTTTGCATCATCGTCCCGCATCCCGTACATGATGAAACCCGCTCGGGCATTGTCCGAAAAAGCACTGGAACCCGCCACGTCTGCGATGCTCATCTCTTTTGCCTGCTGCCTCAAAACTGTTTTTGGGCTGTGTGCCAGCAGAAAGACTGCAGCCTTTGTTGTGACCGCTATCTGCGTTAGAACCCTAGTCAGTTGCGTTACATTTGCAGCAGCATCAGGGTCGCCGTCCATAACCAACCTCGCGTGATCAAACACAATCAAGCGTACGGGGCAACCACAAGTTTGTGCGTGCTGTTGAGCCAAACTGATCACATTTTGTACAAGCGCACTTTCATCAATCGATCCGCTCACCTCCCGGGTAAGGCGTAGATCAACTCCAGCAGCAGGAAATGCTTTCACAAGTCGACTAACCACAGCAGGGTCAAATCCATAGTGCATGCTTGCTGCGCTGAGGCGACGGCTGATTTCGGGACGATCCTCTTCACCGAGAAAAAGCATTGCAGCACCTTGTGCGATTCGCACATCACCGAAGTCATCACCCACTGCCATAGAAGCTGCGGAAATCAGCATGAGCATCGTTTTAAGGGTGCCGCCTGATCCAGCTAATACGTTGTAAGTACCTGCTGTCACGGTGTCAGCAAAAACATAACTACGCTTGGCCGGAGGCGTTTGCGAGATTTGGACATCCCCGTCTGTCAACTTAAAAGCGCCCGAGCATTCAGTTGCAGACTCTGACTGATGTTGGGAACGGTCACTGCAGTCTTCCTTTGTATGGCCCGGTCCGACCCACCCATTGTCAGTCGCCATCTTGAACAAGGAGCCCACCGTAACCCGATCTAGGTGGTTGGGGTCGTATGAATTCCACACCTGCTCGACATCTGGACGGCCTGAGTAGTTATCAGGCATCTTGCCCTCAGCCGAAAAATCGCCCTGTGACCAGCGGTCGACCAAGTCCACACCTTCATCGGTGTCACCCAATCCATGCCGAACAGCCCAAACCATAATAAGCCACTGATCTCGAGGCATCCCGGGGTCGAGGTGGTGCAGCGCTGACATAACAGTGTCAATGGACGCCTGCCCCTCCGAACCCTTTAGGTGGGCTGTCAAATCCGAATTCAAGTTCGCATCTAGAACACGATTTCGCTGTTTATTACCTTTCAAATGGCAAACCAACGAGTTCACTAAGTCGATAGTGGAAGCAGGTATTTCACTTGCCATGCCACGCCCATTCAAGCCTGTTAAAGCAAGAAAGTTCTTATCCCCAAACAACTCCAGTTCACCGTCATGTTTGTTGGTAGCAGCGTTGCCAAGTGCAACAGCATGCAATCCGTTGCCTGACTGTGAATGCTCCACAAATGAGTGCGCTTCAAAAACAGCTAGGGCTTCCTGCTGTGTGGGCGTTCCAATAAACTGCCCAGCGACAATGCAAGCATCAAGGTCAAGTCCAACGATCCCGCAGTTCGGCGTAAAAACAAGACCAACTCCATGGTGCCCTCGATGCTGCACAGCTGCGATTGCTTCCTCAAGGTTCATCAGATTCGCAGGCAACATAGGATCACTGAAGCTGCCAGTTAAACGTTTCCCATCCCGCGTGAAAGGCACCTTACTGGGCTTGGCCTTGCCAGTCTGTTGAATCAATTTCCAAGTTGAAAATTGCGTCTTCCCAGCAAACGCCCTCAGACCAGCCACCAAATTTTCGTAACTCGCGAAGTGGGCCTGCCACCTCCTAGACTGCCCATCTGAGTCGGTTTTTTCGGTTGTAAGCATCGTTATCTCCAAAATTCATGGAAGCCAACGTGCAAGAGCACCCCCTCAGTATGAGAAGGAAATTACCGGGAAGAATTTGCGAGCCTCGACCCAGCGTTCTTACACGCTACAGTCAAGACTCCAGCTACCTTAAGGACACCACTTGCCGCTAGTGGTGAAGGTACGGTCGGTATTGGCCTTAAGAACCAACGATTTTGGCTATGGTCTCCGTGTGCGGCACATCACGGTCCAGCTCGCTAATCGTCGCAAGGCAATGTCAATGATAAATGAAGCCGCACAAGCAATGCAAGGCCTTTCCGTGCTTATCCCAGTTTTTGCGCCAGCTCCGCCGCCGTCGGACGGTAGTACCTCTTCAGGACCATCAAGCTCTTGTGCCCACTGACGGCAGCCAACTCGATCACGTTCGGAAGCTTTTCCGCCATGCGTGTTATAGCGGTGCGCCGCAAGTCATGAAACCGCAAATCATTAAGCCCAGCACGTTTTCGAGCTCGTTTAAATGCAGCATCTAACGTGAAGAACTTCACCGGGATCACAACACCACTGATATGCCTTGGCAACTCCGCCAACACTTGCACCGCCGCAGTGGACAGGGGCACTGTCCGCGACTCCCCGTTTTTAGTGTCTGACAGGAACGCCGTCCGATTTTGCAAGTCAACATGCTCCCACCGAATAGACAGCAGTTCACCTCGACGCATTGCCGTTGCCAGCGCAAGCTGCACAGCAGGTTTGGTCCAGTGACTCCTGCGCCCTGCGGGTTCAAGTGCCAGCAACAGCTTTTCAACTTCCTCGTCGGTTAACACCCGTGCCCGCGCTTGAGGGCTTTGAGGCTTTCGCACCATCTGCACAGGGTTTAGCACATTGATCCCCCATTCTCGCCGAGCGTGATTGATGATGGCTGACAGATAAGCCAGTTCCCGGATAACTGTTCCCGCACTGACCTCTTTAAGTCGCTCGTCTCGATACGCTGCAATGCGAGCTGCGCTCAGGTTCGCCATGCTCCACTGTGCGATTGGTTTGCGCATGATGGCTTTGAGCCGAATCGTGTCTTCCGCTGCCCCCTTCATTGAGGGCGTCACCTCCGCCAGATACCGCTTGATCAGATCACCTAAGGTTGTGCGCTGGGCCTCGTTGACGTTGACGAACTGCCCTTTGTCTATTTCGGACTCAATCGACCGTGCCCATTTTTCTGCATCGGCCTTGGTTTCAAAGGTTTTGGTCTGATCGGGATATCCGTTACGCAGGACACGCGCCTGCCACTTGCCGCCACGTTGCCTAAAAGAAGCCATTTCCTGTTCCTCAGTTGGACAGGACTTGGACAAACGACTGTTTTCCGTGCTCCTAAGCTATTGATTTGTCAGTGCCAACTATCACGCAGTCCAGCTCCCCGACTTACCCCCATGCTTTTCCAGCAAGGTCACGCCGTTGATGGTCATGCCGCGGTCGACGGCTTTGCACATGTCGTAAATGGTCAGCAAGGCCACTTGCACGGCCGTGAGGGCTTCCATCTCGACGCCCGTCTGGCCGATGGTTTCGGCGGTGGCGGTGCAGACCACGGTCGATTGGGCGCTCAAGACCTCAAACTCGACCGCCACGCGGGTCAGGCCAATCGGGTGGCACAAGGGGATCAAATCCGAAGTTTTCTTGGCCCCCTGAATGCCGGCGATGCGGGCGATGCCCAGCACATCGCCTTTTTTGGCGGTGCCCGACTCGATCAGTGCCAGCGTGGCCGGCAGCATCTCGATGCGGCCGGTAGCCACCGCGATGCGCCGCGTGCTGGATTTGCCCCCCACGTCCACCATGTGGGCTTGGCCTTGGGCGTCAAAATGGGTCAAGACATCGGTAGAGGGGGTCATGGCTGTGCTGGTTAAAACCATTTACAAAAGGTTGACAAGAATGGCGCATCATACGGCCATCAACCGACCCATTCACAGGACATCGATCACCTTGAAACACCTCTTGCGACCTTCCCAACTGATGCTGTTCTTGCTGCTGGGCGCTTTGGGCCTGCAGCCGGCTTGGGCCCAGTCCAAGGCTTTGCCGTCCTTGGGCAACAGCGAGGGCATTTCCCTGGGGGCCGAACGCAAACTGGGCGACCGGATTGCACGGGAGTTGTACCGCGACCCGGATTACCTTGAAGACCCGGTTCTGGACGAATACATCCAGCGCTTGTGGGCCCCGCTGATCAAAGCGGCCGCTGCCCGTGGAGAGCTGACCACCGATTTGCAAGAGCGCTTTGCCTGGCGCATCTTGCTCGGCCGCGACCGTTCGGTGAACGCTTTTGCCTTGCCCGGTGGTTATCTGGGGGTGCATTTAGGCCTGATCGCGGTGGTCACCTCCCACGACGAACTGGCTTCGGTCTTGGCGCACGAACTGAGCCACGTCACCCAGCGCCACATCGCCCGCTCGATCGACGAACAGGCCAAGATGACGCCCTGGGTGATCGGCTCGATGATTTTGGGCGCCATCGCAGTCAGCAAGAACCCGCAGGCCGCGCAAGGACTGATCGTGGGCGGACAAGCGGCGGCTATCCAATCGCAACTGAGCTATTCACGCGACATGGAGCGTGAGGCCGATCGGGTGGGCTACGGCATCCTGGCCGACGCGGGTTATGACCCACAAGGCTTTGTAGGCATGTTTGCCAAGCTGCAGCAGGCTGCAGGCGTGAACGACAACGGCGCTTTTCCGTACCTGCGCAGCCACCCTTTGACCACCGAACGCATCGCCGACATGCAGGCGCGCTTGCAGCTGAACAGCGCCAGCCCACGTGCAAGCGGTGACATGGTGCAAGCCATGCTGGCCGCTCGCGCCCGGGTGATGTCGCAAAACAGCGTGGAAGCCTTGAAAGCCTGGACCCAAGATGGCAAAGCCACATCGCCACAAGCCCAGGCGGGGGCCCTGTATGCGGCCACGCTGGCGCACCTGCAGCTGCGGGACATGGCAGCGGCTGAGCGCAGCTGGCAGCGGCTGTCGCAGTTGACGTCGTCCACACCCGAAGCCAAACGGCTGACGCTTTTGCTGCAGGCCGAGGTGGCCGCCAAGCAAGAGCGTTTTGCCCTGGCACTGCAAGTGCTCGAGGGCTTGAACCAGGCCCAATTGCCACGACCCGAACTGATCGCCACGGCACAAGCCCTGTTGCGCCTGCCACCGCATCCGGCACGCGCCAGCATCACCCAAAAACTGCGTGAACAAGTCACACAAGCCCCACACGATGCGCAGGCCTGGAACACCCTGGCCAGCATGCTGGCCTTGCAGGGGCAGACGCTGGCCTCACTGCGAGCCGAAGGGGAAGCCCAAATGGCCCGGATGGATTGGACCGGGGCGGTCGACCGCTTTCGGGCCGCACAAGACTGGGCCAAAAACAACCGCTTGCAAGCTGGCGACCACATCGAGGCCTCGATTGTGGACACCCGTTTGCGGCTGGCACAAGCGCAAATACGGGACATGCAAGCCGAACGCTGAGCCGCTCGCCCCGAAGGCGCTATGATCGCGCTCCTTCTGCAGACACACCATGGCCGGAATCCACATCACCGACATCGAAGCCGCCATCAACCATTGGCGCCTCAAGAACCCCTCGCCCGACGGGGTCACCTTGCCACGTGAATTGCGTGCACTGGCCGAGGTGTATGGCCTGATGGTCTATTACAAACAAGAGTTGGCCGACGAGTTCACCCTGCCTTTGGCCGCGGCAGAAGCCTGGCAGGACTGGTACGCCAGCACCCCCGATACGCCGTGCATTGCCATTTGCTCGACCAGCCAGGGCGATGAAACCTGCAAAGGTTGCGGCCGCAGCTTTGAGGAAGTGCAGTTGTGGACCGAGATGAGCGCCGGAGAAAAGCGGGCCGTCTGGCGACGCATCACGGTTGACGGCACCTCATGGCGCTTCAACCGGTATGCCGAACGCGCCGCGGAAGATCGCCAATGGGCCAAAGCAGCGGCAGATGCGCAAAGCAAGCTGGACCTGAAAGCTGCGGATTGAGCCATGCCCCCGGATCCAGTCCGGAATGAGCTGTAGCGCTTGTGGGTTTGCTTTACTTCCAGCGTTGCAACTCGATGTGCACGCTACCCTTGTCGCTGCTGAAAGTGACGGCGCCTTCCTGCACCGTAGCTTGCAGCTGCATGCTGCGCTCAGCCAGTTGGGCCAGCTCTTGTGAGCGCTCGGTAGGCACGCGCCAGACTTGCAACTTGTCCAGGCGCGTCAGCTTGGTCTCGATGCCTTTCCACCAGACTTCGGCGGCGTGGTTGAAGCAATACAACAGCACCTCGTCGGCCTTCTGGCAGGCTTTCATGATGGGTTTGTCTTCGGGCTGGCCGACTTCGATCCACATGCGAGTCTGGCCCGTGAAATCGCGCAGGCTGACGTCCGGGTCGTCCGGGTCTGACAAGCCCGCACCAAAAGCCAGCTTACCGTCGCCGTTGCACACCGCTTGCAGCTTGTAGGCATTGATGGCCAGCGCCAGCAGACGGATCATCATGCGTTCATCGGTTTCGCTCGGGTGCCGCGCCAGCGTGAGCTGGTGGTCTTCGTAATAGCTGTGGTCGATGTCGGCAATCGACAGGTTGGCTTTGTAGATGGTGGATTTGAGGGCCATGGTGAGGACGTCCAGAACACGGTGAGAACCTGTTGGATGTCTTCCCCGCGAATGCGGGGATCCATCTTGGAAGCAGGCATGAACCCCCGTTTTCACGGGGGTGATAAAAAAATTTGAGACGACGACTTCAAACCCGGCGGGCCAGCTTGGCGGCTTTGCCGATGTAGCTGCCCGGCGTCATGGCCAGCAAGCGGTCCTTGTCAGCTTGCGGGATCTCCAGCGCCGCAATCAAGCCATGCAGGTCGGCCGCCGTGACGGTCTTGCCACGGGTGACTTCCTTGAGCTTTTCGTAAGCACCTTGCACGCCATAGCGGCGCATCACCGTCTGGATCGGCTCGGCCAGCACTTCCCAGGCGGCGTCCAGGTCGGCGGCCAGCGCTTCTTCGTTGAGTTCGAGCTTGTTCAGGCCAGTCATCAGCGAGGCATAGGCCAGCGCGGTGTAACCCAGGCCCACGCCCATGTTGCGCAGCACGGTGGAATCGGTCAAATCGCGCTGCCAGCGGCTGATCGGCAGCTTCTCGGAGAGGTGCTTGAGCACGGCGTTGGCCAGCCCCAGATTGCCTTCGGCATTTTCAAAGTCGATGGGGTTGACCTTGTGCGGCATGGTGGACGAACCGATCTCACCGGCTTTCAAGCGCTGCTTGAAGTAACCCAGGCTCACATAACCCCAGATGTCACGCGAGAGGTCGATCAAAATGGTGTTGCTGCGCGCCACGGCATCAAACAACTCGGCCATGTAGTCGTGCGGCTCGATCTGGATGCTGTAAGGCTGGAACGTGAGGCCCAAGCCCCATTGGCTGGCCTGGGTTTCGCCCAGCTCGGGGGTCTCGACCACTTGGCGTGCAAAGGCTTCCCAATCAAAGTCAGGCCAGGCCGACAGGTGGGCGTTGTAGTTGCCCACGGCACCGTTCATCTTGCCCATGAGTTTGACGGCGGCAATCTTTTCACGGCAACCGTTCAAGCGCATCACCACGTTGGCCATTTCCTTGCCCACGGTGGTGGGGCTGGCGGTTTGGCCATGGGTGCGGCTGAGCATGGGCACCTCGGCAAACGCGTGGGCCATCTCGCGCAGCTTGGCGATCAGGCCGTCAAGTCCCGGCAGGATGACCTGGGCGCGTGCGCCCTTGAGTTGCAGGGCATGGCTGGTGTTGTTGATGTCTTCACTGGTGCAGGCGAAGTGCACAAACTCGGCGGCTTTTTCCAGTTCAGGGCGGTCCTTGAACTTGGATTTGATCCAGTACTCCACGGCCTTCACATCGTGGTTGGTGGTCTTTTCAAATTCCTTGATGGCCACCGCGTCCGCTTCGCTGAAGTTCTTGACCAAACCCGTCAGGTAGCTGCGTGCACCGGGCGACAGGGGTTTGAATTCGGCAAACCCGGCATCGGACAAGGCGATGAACCAGGCGATTTCGACCTGAACGCGGCGGTGCATGTAACCCTGCTCGCTCATGAGCGGACGCAGGGCATTGAGTTTGCTGGCGTAACGGCCATCCAGCGGCGACAGGGCGGAAATGGGGGTGAAATTCATCCTGTGATTGTAATTGGCAGGGTCAAACCGCCAGGACAAGGGCGATCGGGATGGCTGTCAGCATCGAGCACCCTGTAAGCTCTAGAATCAGCAGCCATTCTGTTCAGACATTCTCCACACCATGAAACTCATCGGCTCCTACACCAGTCCCTATGTCCGTAAAGTGCGCATCGTCATGGCCGAGAAGAAGCTGGACTACCAGCACGTGACGGAAGATGTCTGGTCGGCGCAGACCACCATCCACCAATCCAACCCTCTGGGCAAGGTGCCTTGCCTGATCATGGAAGGTGGAGAAGCGGTGTTCGACTCGCGTGTGATCGTGGAGTACCTGGACACCTTGTCGCCTGTCGGCAAACTCATCCCCTCGGCCGGGCGCGAACGCGCTGAAGTCAAAACCTGGGAAGCCCTGGCCGATGGTCTGCTGGACGCCGCCTTGCTTGCTCGCATGGAAGCGGTATGGACCGAACGCGCAGACAACCAGCGCAGCCAAGCCTGGATCGACCGCCAGCTGGACAAAATCCAGCACGCGCTGCGGGCCATGAGCCACGGTCTCGGTGACAAGGCCTTTTGCTCCGGCATCCACCTGAGCCTGTCCGATATCGCCTTGGGCTGTGCGCTGGGCTATCTGGACTTCCGCTTCCCACAGATCGATTGGCGCACGCCTTATCCCAATCTGCACAAGCTGTACGACAAACTGGCGCAACGGCCCAGCTTTGTGGACAGCTTGCCGGGCTGAACTCAATTCGTCTGAGTTGGGAAAAGTCCTGAAAACCCAAAGCTCAAGCCTGGATGGCGAGAGCTTTTACCCAAGGTGATGGTGTCCGCGCAGGACACCCAGACTCCTTGAGCAGCCGATCCACGCCAACCTTCACGGCTCTCGGTCAATCCCTGACGGCTGAGGTCACGCAACTTCACTTGCTGCAGCGCTGTGTCCACCGCTTCGATCACCAGATGCTGACGGGAAACCATTTCAAAACGGGCCGGGATGACCCAGTCACAATCTGCCTCGCGTCCAATGGTGAAAGGCAGGGCATGCACGGGCACAGATGCCATGCCCGAAGCCTCCAAGGGCTGTAGCACCAGCTTGGGTGGCATGTTCTCATACGCTGCCGTGCGCAAAGGCGTTTTGTCCGTTACCCAGGCCACGGCTTGATGACCGACACGCAATTGAACACAAGCGGTGTGACTGCGGGGATCACTTTCAGGCCCACCCAGGAACACCGTCTCCAAATGCTTGACCTCATGCCAGTTGCCGGGATTCAGCCTTTTTCCGTTCACATAGCTGCCGTTGGTCGAGCCAGCGTCCAGGCAATCGACACCGTGTTCATGCAAGCGCAAAACCAGGTGCATGCCTGATACATGCTGCGCAGCAAGGGCCACAAACCAGGCTGTTTCGCCCTGCCATGGCACAGGACTTTGGTCAATCAAACGGATCTTTTGACCATCGGGTGCTTTCAGGGTTTTTTCAGCGCCCAACACCACCAGCGTCTGCATCACATGAACGCGCCGTTCACCCAAAGCATCATGAATCTGCAACTCCAGAGGCGGCAAGGTTTGTGCATTGTCTGCCCCTGCAGGCTTAGGTACCCATCGGGTTTCAGCCACAAATTCGTAACCGCCTGTCTCCGATTTCGATGCCGTAGCCGCAACATCGTAGGGACTGACGGGTTGGCCTGCTGCCTGAGGTAAAGGCAACACGTCCAGACTGCTCAAGGTGTCAAGCACCACCCAGCGCTCAATGGCGGCCGTTTTCAAAGGTCCACGCGCCATCCACTGGATCAAATGAGGCACATCGCTTTCAGCAAACCATTGCTGTAGCTGTGTATCCAGCACATGCGATGTCGCACGAATTTCCAAACGCGTCACGGCCAATCGCTCATCTGGATTGATATCGGCATGGCGCTGACTGCGCACCACCCACTCGCTCTGTGCATGTTCACGCAGGGCTTTGTAAAGATCCGGCCAAGGACTGTGCACAACATCAGCAGCGGACAAACCCATGGGTTCAGCAGGTGTATCAACTATCGACTCGCTGTCGCTGTGTGCTTTTGACATGCCCAACCATTTGGCCAAAGGCGTCCAGTATTGTTTCATCGTCTGCGCTCAGTCATGCCCCTTGCGAAGCGGATAGACCCAGGACCAACCGGTGCCCGGTCGATCCCTCCTGTTTTTTGAATTGCCACTGACAACCATCTGCCAAGCGTTGCTGCAAGGCTTTGTAAAAGGGTGTCGTGGTCGCCTGAAATTCTGCAACATCCACCTCGGCGCTCAGACGCTCCTCATTCCAAACCACCTGAATCCGAGCCCGATCACCGTGCTCTGCGACCCAGAAGGCAATCTCCCACTGCATTTGCACCCAAGCCTGTGCCCAGGGCAATAAAACTTCCATTTGGTGCACGTTGGCAATCATGGTTTCAAAGGCGCTGTCTGAAATTGCCGAATGGCCAGCATGGCTATTTCTGCAGCGGCATTATGATCGTCCGCATAGCGTCCGTCAGATCGACGCCAATTGCTGTGCACCAGCACCGCAATGGCTTTGTCGTAACGGTCCGAGCCCTGAGACTTGAAAACGGCGGCATACCAACGGTAACGCGGTCTGGGCAAAGGGTACTGTCGGGCACAGTCTGTTGATGAACGCGTTGAGCATTGTGCGCGTGAGCGCATGTCTTGTACCACCTGCGACAGACTTCGCTCATCGGCATCGCCAGGGGTGCCTGTCTTTCCTGCTACACCCCGAGGGATCAGGCAACCCGCCGCCCCGAAGGCACGAACACAAGCGGCATGGGCTGTTCCGCCGGGCAGAAGGGTTCTTTCCATGGCGCCCAGCACCCGACGTGCCACCACAGAATCGACACCTTCAGGACCTTGTGATGACGCTGCGCGTATCATGATCTCGATGCTGGAATCACTCTGACCATCAGAACGCACCCGATCGACCAAAACATGGGGGTAATGCGTCACCTGGCCCTGCGCTGAATTGGCCAATGTGGCCAGCAAACTGGCCACACCTGCAGGCGTGGTCAGAGAATTGCCTTGACCGTAGGCCTCACTGATGATCGCCATCTGTGGACCGCCGCAGCGCACATAACCTTTGACGCCCGACTGGGCGCAGGTTTGGCGTTGTTCAACGCCGGGCAGGCTATCAGGCCAGGGCATGTCCTGGTAACCCGATACGCCCGAGCCAGATCGATAAGGCATGACCAAGGTCTGCCCCATCAAAACGGGCAAGGCTGGTGAATGCCGCGCCGCAGTGCCCGGGGCGTTTTGATGGGCAGGTTTTTGCACCAATGGTCGACCTTCGATCAAATCAACCATGCCACATTGGGAGCGAGCGAGATCGGACAGGCCATCGCATCCACTGTTCCAGCCCAATTGATGGGCATTTTTTTGTGTGAGCGCGGGCCGATCACAGCGTGCCGCGAACCCACCTTGTCCCAGTTTTTGACGACACAGAAAAGCATCCAGAAATTGCTGGGAATCAGATCTTTGCAAGGCCTGTTCGAGTCCTGCCAGACTGGTCTGGGGGGACACATACGACACGATGCCCGTCATCAACAAAGGTTTGACCAGAGAACCCGGAGGTGCCTGGGTGAAAAGCGCATGATTGCTCAACATTTGAGGAATACGAGGTCTGTGCACCGTGTCATCCGGCACCGCCGGACAGTCTGAGGGTCGCGCGCCTGCCCGGGTTTTGTCATGGGCATAACACGGACTGTTGGCGCTGGCTGCAGCCACCAAGCGACCGGTCGCGACATCGATCACTGCAATCCCCGCCATGCGTACACGGGCATTTTCAAAACGACCTTCTGCCTGTGTGGCATAAGCCGCGCAAACAGGCGACACTTTGCCACTGAAACATTCGGCCAAGATTTGCAAGCCTGCCTGCCAAGTCGGGTCTATGCTGAGCTGGACATGCTGCCCCACTGTCTGTTTTCGACCTGCCACGACGACATGGTTGTCGTCGCCCACTCGGTCGCTGTATTGCACATGCTGAGGCAGCCGCCAGGCCGCCAAGGGCTCCAGCAAAGACGGCAAGCCAGGCACTTGGTCCCACAAAGAAACTGGGGAGCGTAAGGCTTGATCCGCTGCAGCTTGTGTCTGGCAAAACTTCGAAACGACAGAATCTCCGTCGGCCACCACGCGCTGTCCTGTGATCGCATCGGTTCCATAAATACAGCCTGGCAAACCCGACCAGGCTGATCGGGATGTGAGCATCTGCTTGGGCAAGGCGACCCAAGTAGTGGTTTCGAATCGTGCCTGTACAGACGTTCCTGACCTTTCTTTCCAAACAAGGGATTGCAGGAATTGCACACCTTGTTGTCGTACCCGGTCATTGAGCCATTGAACTGGGCGGTGTATTTGCGCACAAGTCTGATCCGGTCGACCCGCATCCAACAGCAGCCCGTCTATATTCAACCGGTAGTGTTGTCGGACAAAGCTGGTACGGTTCAAATGTTCCAGATTCTGGTTGAGCGTCTCGACCGCTTTTCGCAAGCGCTCATGGCCGGGCCGACCAGCAGCGCAGCCTGGGCCCGAAAGTTCTGACATGGTCGTCTCAATCGGCGAAGCAAGCGGCGTAACGTAACGCAAGACCCACTGCACATCCTGCCAGGTGCGGGCACTGAAATGCACAGGCGCCTTGTTTTTAACACCGTCACGGCTGTTCATGACCCAACCGGCGCCCAAGACGACCAAACCACACAAGCCCACCATGACACCCGCCCTGGCCAAGCTGAAACGGGCTTGTTCAAGCATGCAGCCTCCGCATGCCCCAGGCACCTGCAAAAAAGGTACTGACCCACAAACTGCTTTTGCCATAGCTGAGCAAAGGCCATGTCAAACCTGTGAGGGGCAGCCATCCTAAATTACCGGCCACGGTGATCCATGTTTGCATGAGCATCAGCACCGCAAACAAAAAGAGCAAGTGCATGGCCAAAGCCTCTTTGACAGAACCCGGTTGCAACAGCATCCCTGGTGTCAGAATCGATGGACTGCGCCTGGCACAGTACATCAAGGCGTGGTAGGCATACGCACTGAACAACAAGAGCCAAGACCAGGCGCCCCATGGTCCCCACCAGCCCATGATTGCGGTGAAGGTGTAATCGCTTTGCAACTGCAAGGGCAGGCCATGACACACATCCAGCCGCGAACTGCCACACCAGGGCACCTGCCCCACCCCAAAGCCCCAGGCGAAACGGGCCGCTTCGGACTGGAACCACATCAAACGGGCCATGTCATCGCGGTCTGCCGTGAAAGGGTCCTGCCAAGCCTGCAAGCGCTCACCCACCACGTCGAGATCAACACCAATGAGAAAGATGGTCCCAAAGCCCAAGACGAGTAGCCCCATACCGCCGGTCCAGCCCAACACCGTCGCCAACAAGACCGCCATCAACAAAGCCATGACCAGCAAAGGGCCCTTGTCCGAGGTGGCAAACGCCGCAACGGCCACCAAGACCATCAAGGTCACGGCCCCCATCAGATAACGCACCGAATTAAGGGCATGCCCTGCGTGCCACAACTGCGCTGCCAATGGCATTTTCCAGACACACCAACCGCATAAGGCGACCAAAAAAACCGCCTTCAACAACTCACCCGTCACATGCTGGGGAATATTCAGTCGATGGGCCATATGAAAACCAAGTACCAGCAAAGCGCCCACCAGCCAACGCAACGCAATACCTCCATATGAGCGATGCCCCCACAAGGCATAACCCAGCCAGCGAACGCCCCCCAGCAACCAGGGTGCAGCCCAGGCCGCCAGCGGCAACAACAGCGCACTGACGAACCAAGCCCACCACTGCTCCAATGCCAAAAACCTCAACCGTTCATGAAAATGCAATGACTGGTCCAGCAAAAGCAGACAACCTGTAGCTGTGAACAGCCACCATCCAGGCAGCCAGCTCGAATTGACCGGTTCAGCCGAAATCGGCGCAGGCAGAGCATGCGCATAAAAATGTGCAGTCACCCATGACAGCACCATCCACAGACCCAAGATGATCATAAGAACGGGATACTTGAATGGCGAGGGTGCAACGCCCAAGGAAGATGCACCCAACCAAGAAACCATCGCCATCAAGATCAAACCATTCAATTGTTGCAAAGGTCTCACACGCGCACGCAACCAGTACGTGACCAGCACAGTCAACAACCAATGCCCCGTCAACAACCAAGGCAAGTGCGTCATCAAATTTTGCAAATATCCTGCACGTGTCGCATAGTCATGCGCCTTGACTGCCTGACGTACCGTACGGGCTACCACATCAGACCCTGAGCCTTCGAGCGATTGAGCCACAGCCCACAAAGCTTCGGCTTGAATTTCAGTGACGGGCGATTGAATCAGAGGCTCAATGCTGTCTTTCACCCACTGATCCCATTGCATCAGTCGCTCGTTGGACAAAGCCTGCAATCGCACCACTTCCGCAGGCAACTCCTGCTCTAGCGACACTGTTGCCTGACCGGTCCCCAGAGATGGAGCAGAAGACGTATCGGTCACCGTCTGTGCCTCTGCAGCCATGACTGCCTTGATTTGGGCCGCATCCTGAGCAGACCATCGAAGTCGCCACTGTTGCGTGCGCAGAGCCACCTCTCTTTGCCAAAGTTGCAAAACTCGTCGGGGTTCTGCGGCAGCCCCTCCATGAACTTCGGGTGCATTTTTCAACCACGACCAGACAAATTTCCAAACATCTGATCGGCAGCGCGCCTCGCCCACCGAGTCTAAATTTTGGCGGATGAAATCGGTATCACGCTGGCACCACAAAACAGTGAGGGGCTCAGGCATTGCCGTGTCCGCCAAGACCATGCCTGCATGGCGATCCCTCTGCCAGCGCAACTCTCCCTGCTGCGCATATTGCTGAACACCTTGCCCCACCCAAAGCACAAACAGCAGTGCCAGTACAAAAAAAATCCGCTCCCATGTCACAGCGCCAAACGCCCCCGCTCTGCCCATGGCGATTCGCGATGTCATCGTCACCAGTCCCACGATCCGAATGCGATCGCCATGGCCAAAACGAAGGCCACAGTCCACCACCACATCGATATGACAGCAGGCACGGCGACAGGCTCCACCAAGATCACGGTCACATCATCGAGTGCACCATTTTCCTGAGCGCGTTCACACCAGGTTTGTGCGCTGGAAAGGCTCAATGGCTGAGGGGTTTCGTTCAAAATTTTTTGTATATCCTCGACGTTCAACGCGTTGTAAAAACCGTCACTGCACAAGATCAGTCGCTCACCCGCTGCCAATGTGATGGGGTAAAACTGGGCTGGCAAATGCAAGCCGCAACCAACCATGTTGGCAGGCGCATCAACAGACACGCCAAGAGGTGGCGTGATGCCGCAATGTGCATAACTCTGATTGGTAGATGCCCAGCGAATGCGCCAGGCAGACCCACTCCAATTGGCCACCAAGATCTTGCAATCACCCACATTCATGGCCAGCCATGTCGAAGTTTTGGCATCGGTCAACCAAACCGCGGCACAAACAGCCGCTCCAGGACCTTGACGCTCTTGCGTCAACCGTTGTGCAATCGCCAGATCGGCGTCTCGCAAGGCCTGATTAACCACTTCAGCTTGTGGCGCTTGCAGCTGCCCAAGTTGTCGAACCAGCATGGCGCTGGCCACCTCACCCAAAGCACCACCACCGACGCCATCAGCTACCCCGAAAAAATCTGGCGCGCGGCAGGCATAACTGTCTTGGTTGAGCGCAGCGCCCAGGCCTGGCAATGACGCAGCGCTGAAACGCAAACGGTTTTGCCGTAGACCCAGCGACAGTTCCTGCAAGGCATGGATTGACCGGTGAGGTGTTCTCAAGGATGCCCCACAGCTTCAGGCCTTGGTCGCCCAATCGACGTGCAGCAGCCTGGCCGCACTGGTCAAAATGAGCGGTGCCACTTCCGCAGTGAAATCCTTGTTTTCCGGGTCCCACATGTGGGTCATGTCGTACGTTGCCACATCTACTTTCGCATAGTCTTCATAGGCCAGCAGCGATTGCATGGCTTCAGCCTGATTGTCGGCAACATTGACCAACAAGGCTTTGAAGTGTGCGCATTGTGACTTGATGAAACTCTCCCCCCCAAACAGATCATCCACACGCACCACATTGGGCAAGCCCACAATCCGCTCTGCGGCGTTTTGTAATGTCTTGACTTGACTGGCATTGACGCGGTGGTCCAGAAAGCCGAGCAACAACAATTGCCCCTTGATCTGACTTGGACGCGCCTTGCGGAAGCCAGGACGCGCACGTGACCAACGATCGTCCATGCTTTGCACCAATTTGATGGCCGCAAACACGCTCAAGCCAAACGACATGCTGTCAGACAGATCAATCAAGTAATGGGTGTAACTGGCCGACAAGAGCGTGATGCTGCCTAGACCAGACTGACCGATCACAAAAGCCTTGTTCATGAAACCACCGGTTTTTTGTTTCAGGCTCATCCAGACCAAAACCCAGATGGTGAGCAAGTTGATCAGGTACGCCGCCGTATTGGGCAACGTACGAAGATGCGTATCGTTCAAAGCGTCGTCCAGCGCCGTCGCCAGAATTTCACCATCGTCTTCCACCGAAGCCACGGATGTCGGTTTGGTCTGCCCCAAACCGGGCGCCGACAAACTCAAAACCACAAAAGCGTCCTTGAAACCCTGTATTTGATCGGGTTTGATCTGGTCCAACAAGACATCACTGAACGATATCCGGTTGTAACGCCCTTGCTTATTGCGCCAGTTCAGGGAAATCAGGTTGGGCACCCGAGCGATATCTGCTGTTCCCAGTTCTGCGGTGCGCTGAACCATCGATGGCAATACAAATGTCGCCTCCTCCCAGCGCAAGGGGTATTTGCGCACAATGCCGTCAGCGTCAGGTTTTTGATTGGCCACACCGAGACGGTCATGCATGGCGCCAAACATGGGCAAGATGACGGCGATTGTGCTGTCTGCCGAATGCTCTGGCTTGAACTGAACACCGGGAATCTGAGCCACCTTGAGTTGACTCTGTGTGTCATTTTTCGGATTGAGACGAATCAATGGAAAAGCCGTTGCGCGGTTCATCTGCGCCGTCACATCCATGGCCGCATCTGCATCCGGGTTGTTTTTGTCCGGATCAGAAAACAGCACATTGAACAACACGACACGAGCACCAAGGTCATTGAACTTCTGCAAGCCATCAGCCAGCACATCGCGCGACCAAGGCCAACGCCCATGTTTCTCGGACAAGGCCGCAAGGGTGCGCTCATCGATGTCAACAATCAGGATTTTGTCCGCAGGCTTAGGGCTTGAAAACCGCGTTTTCAGAATCACATCGTGACTGGCTTTGGGCGTGCCCGGTGTCAAGGCGTTGACCATGAACAAATAACTGGCATACGCCGTCGCGAGAACCCCCACCGTCAAAATGGCTTTGGCACCAAATCGGCGCGAATAATGCGCCACCATCGACATGGAAAAGGATTTGAGGTCAAGGCCCCGCTTGATCAGGTTATATAACCCTGGCAGATATGTTTTGGCAATGTCACGGACGACATCCATCACCGTTTCGAGCATTTTGGACATTTGAATTTTTATGAATATGTCAAACCAGCAACGCCACCACCAGCAACGTCAACAACACAAGAAAAGCCGTCAATTGCGACACGGACACACCGACCGGTACGAGTACCACCAGAAAATACGCCGCAATGCCACACAGCACAAGACCCGGATAGCGCACCCAGAAACATGCACTGCGCGAATGAAAAACCGCGCGCCACAATGCACCCAACACCGCCGGGAACGCCAAGGCCATGGCCAGCAGGCCCAAACCAAAGCCCAGATCGGTGAGCTTTAACCCTGTTTCTACGAAACGGTGGTCAAGCCATCTATAAAGAAATGCCAAAGAGGCCACAATCACCCACCATCTCTGGTACTGCCAAATATTTTGCCCAGCCCTGCTTGTTGAAGAAGATGGCTGGTCTTTCAGATTGACCGAGCTAGCTTGCACAGCCATCTGTTGACTCGACGGCTCACTTGTTACGGTGGTCACCGTTGACAATGGAATCTCTATCAAAGGTGTCAGCAACTTCGTCGGGTGTGCATTTGCCAACGGCGTTTCTCCAGACTGTATTTCCCAGCTTGGCAATGCGGTTGCCACTTGTGCCCATCGGCTTTGCGGTTCAGCAAGTTGACCCAGCATCTTTTCTGTCAGAGCCAACATCTGTTTTGTCGGGGCATCGAAAGCGGTCGAAGTGATTAACGGTTCGCGTGCGGCTTTTTTGCAAGCATGCATCCACTCCTGCCAGACCATCCATCGCCCATCCTGCAAGTTGCTGGGCACAACATTCGACAACATGTACCAAAGGCTGTAGAGGTCTACCTGCGCGCATGCTGCCTGCTGGATATGGGACGGATCGGCTGTGGCCTGGGCCTTTTTGATAGCGGCTCGATAGCTGTCTGGCATGTATGCAAGACGGTCCGGATCTGTTGGCAAAACAAATCTCAAGGGCTGCTCTCGGTAAACAGCGTATGCAAAATCAATCAGTCGAAGGCTTTCCAGATCCAGTGCAACGCCCGATTCTGGGTTCATTTTGATGGCTTTGATGCAGAGGTTGTCACTCTTGAAGTCCCCGTGCATTACCCCCAGTGCATGAATCGCCTCAAGGGCCTTCAAACACGCACGCGCAAATTTAAGCGCATCCTCCGGCTCCAAGAGCAATGGCCCACCTTGTGCAGCAGCACGGTCCAACCAGTCCCTCTGGAAATCCGGCCCCGCATCAAGCGTCACCACCTCGACGCGATCTGAGTGAACCTGTAAACCGGCAACCTGGACCACATGCTTCGCATCACGATGGGCCAAAAGTGTGAGCACCAAATGCTCATGGTGTGCCCATGAGAGCCAGGCTTTTGCTGCTGACCCAGTTTGGCATTGCCAAATCTTTCTGTAACAGCTCCCTGCGTCAGAATGGCCGGTCTCTTTCCAGACGCTGACAGATTGACCAGGCGCAGGACTTTGGGTCTGAATCAGTTGAGCAGCAGGCATGACCGTGCAGGTGTTTTAAGCAGATCTATACCTCTGCTGCAAACCACCGCTTCAACTGAGAAAGGGAATCCTCAGGAACAAGAAGAACCCGTCCAGGCTCAAAAAAGTTCCCACTCCCGCAGCAAGCATGCCCGATACATACAAGGTGCGACGCTCGGTAATCAACACGACCGAGATCAAAATGATCGACAACTGCAATAACAAGCCTGCGAAATCGAAATAGGGTCCTTTTTCCATGGCCTGATCACGCGCTTTTTCAGCCTCTTTGGCTTTGGCCAGCAGTTCTTTTTTGCCTTCTCCAGAAACAGGTTCCGACTCATAACTCAAAGCCTTGCTTCGCAGCACCTCAGCTTGTTCTCGCAAGGCTTTTTTAGCCGCTTCATTGGCCAGCGGAACCGATGTGTTGGCAATGCCATCTAAGGTTTGGGCCGCCAGGTTCATGTCATTCTGGCGAATATTTTTAGCTTGGTAGAACGCATAGGTGTTGATCGCTGCTGCGTTCAGAAATGAAGCGCTACCTGCTGCATTTTGCGAGCCGAGATTGTTGACCAGCAACATCGAGGCAATCAGCGAAATGATGATGGAACATTTGCGTTGGAACGCTTCTTTTTTGGGGTCTTGAGTCTCTGACATGCTGAATACCCATCAATAAAATTTCAAATCGCCTGAATGAATTTCTGAAAACGTGCTTGTCGTGCAGCGTTTGGTTTTTCGGTGGGTCGTGGCAACTTGTCGATCCCCGATTGCAACAACATGTCCAAACGCTCGGCAGGTGAAGGATGTGTCGAAAAGAGCAGCTCGGCACGAGGGTCATTGCCCTTGAAGCGTTGGAGCTTCTCCAGCACATTGATTGCCGCCACTGGGTCATACCCCGCTCGCGTCATGTACTCCACGCCAAGGCGGTCGGACTCAAACTCGGCGCCCTTGTCCAATCCGCGGGCATAAATCTGACCACTCGCCTGCGCCAATTTGGCTGTATCTGAATCTTGTGTGACCGCTTGCAAGCCTTTGGCTGCCTGATCCGCCAAACGCTGTCTTTGCACCACCTGATAATGATGTCTGCGCGAAACATGTGCCACTTCATGGGCCAAGATGAAAGCCAGCTCGTCTTCACTTTCAAGCGTCTTGAGCAAGCCCGACGAGAGCAAGATGTAGCCACCGGGCATGGCAAATGCATTGATGGCATCCGATTTGATAACACCAAAATGCCACTTGTAAATTCCGCCTGATTGGGCAGACAAGACCTGCCCCAACACGTTCACATATTGCTGTGCCGGATCGGCCGCTACCAATGGGGCAGCCCCCAGCACCTGCGCTGCAGCTGCCTTACCCACCTTTTCTTCATCCGTTTGCGCCAATGCCGTCAAACTGATGCATGCGGCGATACCGGCCAGCGCAAGGTTCATGTACTTACCAATCATCATCACCTTTCTTCTTCGCTGACGAAGAGGATCCCGACGCCTGTCCTGTTCCTCCTGCTGGCGTTGCCGCAGACGATGGACGGGGTGCTGTCAATTGAATCTTCTGATTGATGGCCACAACATTGCCAGCAGTGAGAAATGCCTGAACGGTCGAAGGCTGTGCAGTCAACAATTCCAGCTTGGCTGCTTCATTGAAGTCAGGTTGTCCACTCACCAGGTCCTTGGCAGAAAGGCCTCGAGCAGCTGAAGTGGCCACAATATTCCCTGTTCCCAGACGGCCCGTATCAATGGCCGTTGCACCGCTGGTAGCGCCTGCAAAATTGATCTGTGAAACCTTGAGCCATCCTGTCTTGCCAGAAGCGTCGACCTCAACCCAAAATCCCTGACGTTTGAGTGTCTTGACCGCGCTGCCTGCAGCCAGTTTCACATTGCCCGGTTTGCCATCTGGTTTGTCCAAGAGTATGGACTCTTCGCGAACGGTCTGAGCGTTCAAAAAACCACACAGCATCAAGCCCATGACAAAAACCATCAGACGCATTGGAGTCTTGAAATGAATCATGTGAATCAGTGTTCTGTTGAATAAACGCGAACCTTGAAACCTTTATCGGGAGGCTCTGTTGCGGGTATCGTCTGCAATGTCTTTTGCTCTGGTTCCAACCGTGGCATGGCATTCACTGTAGATACGGTGGAAGAAGTTGACGTGGAGGGCATAGGATCAGGACGCGCCTGAACTGTTTGAACAATGCAATCGGGCTTTTGCTTTTTCAGCTTGATCACGACATCCATGACCCCATCCACTTCACGGGAGTAGATCAAGCTGACTCCTTGCAAATTGACATCCAATCGTTGGTTCGGACTGGGCGTGAAGTGACACAACCAGTGACCAGCGAGCACTGTCGCCCGTCCAATCAACAGTCGCTCCAAAGCCTGTGTAACCCCCCGGCGTTGATCCTGAACGCGTGCATAAACATGTCCGTCCAACTCCGCAACCTGATTGATGGATAAACGGGTCAAAACAGCACGTGCATCATCAGTCTGAGCCCAGGCCATATTGACCAAGGTCCATCCTGCCAAAATCAATACGGCATTACGCCAAGAGACATTCACAAATGATCTCTCGTCAGAAATCCCGAGACTTCACACCTTGTCCTGAATTGGCATTGCTGGTGCGTGGCGCAGACTGGGCAGCACCAGAACCACCTCCTGCAGAAGTTGCACCACCAACACTGCCGCCACCAGCATTCATCCTGTTGACGGCTTCAGCTGTTTTGGCACCACTGGCCTGGTTAAGGCCTCGCAGCATCCCTGCAAGTTGTGCAGAGGCTGCCTTCCATTCCATGACCACACCGACCACGGGACCGTTGTTGGCAGGATGCAAGGTCTCCCATTGATGTGCTTCCTGCATCCCTTTGATCGGCAGTTTTTCAGCAATGGCCTGCACCTTGTTGCTGTTGGCGCTGTCAATCTTGACTTCATTCGACTCGTCTTCAAATTCCGTCGATTCCTCACGCTGCAACATGTCGTTGGTTGAAGAAATGGCCTCGCCGAGGAATGACCTGATCATTCCCTGAGCCTGCAATCGTGCCATCTTGTATGCAAGATCTTTGCTTTGCTGAGACTTCGATTGAGGCTGTGCCTGGGCAAATGCCAAGAGCACATATTCCCCTTTTTCGTTGCGGACCATTTGGGTTCCGTATGTTGATACCAACGTACGTTCATCCTGTGGGATATGTTGGGTAATCGCGATCCCGGGTTCACCTCGTGGAATCAGCGTGTAATTGCCGGTGATGACAGCATCTGCAATTTCATGCAGCTTGCGTGTCCAGACAGTCACCACCCCGATTTGCCCTTGGCCACTGGCAGGGTTCTGCTCAAAAGAGGCCATCACCTTGATGCCTGTGCAACGCGCACGCGCCGTCGCCCGGGTTTTGTTCTTGAAACTGGATGTGTTCAAAATAGCCTTGACTTGCTGCTGATCCACAGGCTTGTTGGGATCAATGCCTTTTTTGGCCAATTCTTCCTTCATCTTGTTTTCAAGAATTTTTTCACCGTACAGCCCAGCCGTCTGAAGCGTTGCAGGTGCATTGCGTGCCTTCACGTCTGAATTGAGCGCCTTCGCAACTTGAACAGCACCCTCTTGTGCCAGCCCCTCTCGTTGCAAGCGCATGGCATCGGCTGCTGCACGCTCTGCTCCTGGTGACGACATGTCCTGCATCATTTCACTCGAAACTCTGGTTTCCATGAATTCAGCACATTTTTGTTTCACATCGAGCATGGCTTTCTGAAAAGCGATGTTGCGAGCCAAAACAAAGTTTTTATCCGATGGTGGAACCGAGATGGTGCCTTTGCCTAGCCATACCAGAATGCTTCGACCACCCTCTTCATTTTCGCCTTGCCGAAGTTGTTGCGTTTTCAGGAAGGCTTGCATGCGCTGGTCAACGGTCTCGGTTCCTGAAATGCTTTTGGGCAATTCAGGCAATGGCCTTTGTTCCATCTCGACCTTGGCTTCCTGCGCCAAACCCGAGGTCATCACGGCTGCCGCCAGGGTGCTACCCATTAGCCAACGTACGGTGCGAGGGGAGATTTGTGTTTTCATATCGATTCCTTTATCAAGTTCTTACCAATCTTCATCGTCTTTGGATTTGGATTTACCCGCACCGACTGAATTTCCTGTTCCTGGTAATGTGGGCAAGCTGACTTGCACATTGAGAGCCAGATTGGGGTCATCGGGCAAAACCCTCGCCAAGACCGATCCGGGCTTGACTGTCGCTGGCAAACTGCCTGTGACGACCTTGGCCGTGGCGGTGCGGTCAGTGACACTGGTCACCTCCACGCGCGCTACTTCTTTTTCTTCCTGACCCAAAGATTCTTTGGTGTACGGATCGATCAGGTTTTGGCCCAGACTGACCAATCGGTAGACACGGCCTACCTGCACCGTGTCGCCACCTTGGTTCAATGTCACTTGACCCGCGTTGGCACTGACTACCGCAATCGGATAAATCGCCATGTTGATGACTTGTCCGATGTCGCTGCCAATATCTGCCGCGTATTGACTCAATGACATGTTGCTGTGCAATCGTCCAGGATTCACATAGGTCTGGGCAAACTTGATCTGCCCTGTCGCAATGTCAAGCACGCGCACATCAATAGAGACGGGTGCGCTCATGCGCGATAAGACTCGTCCAGTGACCCGTTGCTGTTGCACCTGTTGCGCCGCAAACTCCTTGAGTGCGGCCAACACAATGTAATCAGCGCCGACGCGCATGCCCACCTTCACCGTCTCTTCGATGGGCGCATTGCGTGAGTTGACCCTGGCCAATTCACGGTTGCTCGAATCCGAATAACGCCGATCAATCATCGCAAACTTACGCGTTTGCGTCAGGTAGGCCTCCAGAGCCGCGGAGACGCTCTCGGCAAAGTTTGCTGCATCAGGTTTGCTGCTTGCGGATCCAACGACGGTCAGCGGCATGACTGCCAGTTTGAGACGCTTGAGTTGTTCGGATGCCTTGTAGGTCGGAATCACCGCCTTGATCTTCACAAACGAACGACCCGAACCGGGGCTGGTGCCAGACTCCAGAACACTGTAAGACTTGACCACGCCTCGGGTAAGGCGCTCAATGTTCTGCTTGAAATCCTGCTCCAGCGTGGTGCTGTTGCCCCGGGTAACCTCACTCATCGACATCGATGTGGCACTTGACATTTTCATGCCACCTACTTGACCAATGGCGTTTTCAATGGCGTCGATCATTGCAGCAGATGGGTCTCCGCCATTGCCCGTGGCCACAACTTCGCGGTAAACGATCTGAGCATACGCTGCAGGCAAGCACAAAATCAGAATGCACAATGCCGCGAAAAAACCGCGCATGTGTTTAAGGATTTGGTGCATCACTTGAGGTTCAGCTGATTGACCACGACGTCAGCAGCGACCTTCGCCGCATTGGCCAAAGCGGCACGACCTGCGTCATTGAGCTTTTCGGCACGACCGCTGAATGTGCGGTTGGCCGAACCAATGCTGCGAGCAAAACGACCCGTCAAATCATAGGCTGTGATGTTCATATTGCCGCTGGCGAGCCACAAACCGGTATTGGGATCGTTGCGATAACCATCCACTTCAATGGACGCCAGGATGAATTTGGTCAGCTGACACTCCTTGATCTTCTTGAAGGTGTCATTGCGGACGTTGGCAGGAAGTTGACCCGTTTCGGACTCCGCATACATTTTGGAAAAAGGATCGTTGTCTGACACGCCACAATTGCTCACCAGCTCTTCCCAAGGCACCGTGCTGATCCGGTTGTTTGTCAAGGTTTCGCCAACACGGTTTTGCAAGTCATCGATGTTGGCCCAAGCCACATACTTGATGCGATCACGTTTGGTTTCCTGCGAACCGCCGGTCACCGTTTTGGATGTTTGTGTTACCGAAACAGCGTCTGCAGAAGCCTCAGCGCTACTGGTTCTGTTGCTGGCCGAAGCATCTGCGCTGGCGGATGAACCACTTGTGCCTACGGTTGATTCCGCTCGTTTGGTGACCTTCGTATCGAAGGATGTCTGGGAATCTGCCACCCTTGCCATCACCAGAAACGCAATGTCATCCTGCGCAGTCGCTTTACCGCCACCGGAGGCTTGTGATGTCTGACGCAAACGGCTGTCGATCATGCTTTCGTTGATGGCCGCCTTGATACTGACAGTACAGGTACCCGAGAAACCGGATGTGCATTTTTCATCGACCACACTCACATCGACCACGATGCTGCCAAGATCGTCCAGAAATGCTTTTTCATTGGCCAGGATATTGTCCAGTTTGGCGCCCTGGAGTGAGCCCAAATAATTTTTCCAGGCAGCCACTTTGGCCTTGTTCGTTGCAGTCTCTTTGTTGGAGTCTGTTGCTTGGGCTCGCACGAATTTTTGCTGCGCTATGCCCATGGTCGCCATACCAGACAAGGCCAGCGCCAATAAAACAGTTTTGAATCGGGAAAGGCGATGGGGGTTTTTCATGTTCATTCTCTCAACGTGTTTTGGCACAAAGTTCAAGGAGTCTTGGAATAGCGGGTGCAACTGCATCAAGTCGAACTTCGGCTTGAGCCAATGTCTGGGCATCTCGCTTGGCCATGCCACTGAGGAGATTGGTCAGGGTGCGAGACAAAAGACGGTCAAAGAAAACCAGATCACGCTCTGGCGTATCGTCTTCAGTTGAGTTGAGCGGTGTGCGATCTTCATGCGTACTGGCCGCCAACACATTCAGAAAGCGTTTGTCTTTCTCGTTGGCATACTCATCAATGGCGAAGAAACGAATCACCAGAGTACGTCGAATGATGGTGACACCGCGTTGAGTGCTGTGAATGATTTTTTTGTCCAGATCACGCAATACCACCTCGAATTTCAGATCAGCGTCTGGAATGGCGATTTCATTTTGTGCTGCCAGATCGTCATTGAATTTGACGGCATACCGCTTGGCCAACGCATCGTTTTCCTGAAACGGCAGCAATGGAATGTTCAGGTTGTCGCAAATCGCTGAGCTGGATGAAAAGCCCAATAACTCTGGGTTCAGAATCTGATCGATCTTGTAAGACGCGAGTTTGGCCTGTGCATCGGGGTGTATCGAGGCCTTGGTCAGACGTGCAAAATAATTGCTGCTGAAGCCTTGATCCCATTTATTGAAGCGTCCCAGGAAATGCACGAATGCGTTGGCGTAACCTTTGTAGGCTTCACCCATGAAGCCCACCGCCTTCGCTCGCACGTTTTTGAGGTCTCCCCCTGGGCGTTCAAAGCGCAACATGAATGGAAATGAAGACACAATCCGCCAACCAGTGCTCTGACTGAATGACATCACAAGGCCTACGCCCGACATGAAAATAAGCAAAGTATTCGCGTTTTCTCCGTCTTTTTCAACGCGCGCGCCCACTGTGGTTTCGAAGTCGTGAGCAAAACCGACCAACATGTCTTCTCCGAACTCCACCGAATTTTTAAACTGAACCAGTGGCGGTTTTTGTTGCGCGAGCAAACTGGCCGTGAGTTTGCTTTCCGGCGTAAAGACCTTGCTATCGGTGAGATTGAGCTTGCGTGTCTGTTGCACAAACTCGCGCGTCAGGTCATAGCGCGCCTGTGCAGCCCCGCCATTGAGCCCAAACCCCGTCCACACTGGGGGCGTTTTGGGTCGACTTCTTTGTCCAGCGGGTTGTGCACCTGACCACAAGGGCCAGCCCAAGGAAGTAACACCCACCCACGAAAGCAACCAATGCCGGCGAGATGCGCCTTGAGCTGAATTCTTGGCCACATCAGTCCTTGTATTTGTTCAGGTCCTGACCCACGTTGGCTTCCACTTTTTTCATGTCCACCTTTGCCACGTCCTTGGCACGCATGGCTTGATCCCACTTGGATGAAATGATGCAACTCTGGATCAGCGCATTGTTGGCTTGAGTCAAGGCGGGCAAAGGGGCCGCCATTTTCACCATGTCTCCAAAACCGGACATCAGCGTTTGCAACAACTCGCCATATGACTGGGAAATGATGCCTTGGGCCGCCAATCTTTTCTCTTGCGCCTGGACCAGCATTTGTTTTTGACGCTCATCGAGCGTTGTGGTTTTGGAAATCATCTTGATTTGAGCGGCCTGAATTTCAGGGCTCACATCCTCAAAAACCGGCTTCTCGCCTTTGGCGTTTGATTTCAGAGACTCCAGACTTTCCAGCTGACCCATCAATTGGTTGCCACCCTGCGTGGATTTGATGATGTCGTTGCCGATCTTGATGGACTCGGCATTGATTTGACTGGCCTGTGAATACATCTTGCCAATACGCGTGTTGGGCAATTGCCGCGCATAGGCCTGCTGGGCCTGCTCAATTTGCATACCGGTTTTGGCAGGGCCTTCCCATTGCTGCCGATAAGGCATGTTGGGCTCATTGAAAAAGATATCTTTGGCAGTGGCCGTGTGGATCAACTGGTAGTTTTGCGAATCGAATTCTTTACGGATACCATCGCCTTGGCTGTATTTGCTGCGCAAGTTGCCGGCGCTGACCAGATCACCCAAGGCTTGGCCCAGGTTCTTGGGGCCGTACTCACCGTAAGCAGCCATGCGCGCTCTGAAAACCAGGGCTGTGAAATGTTCTGTGCCGAGTGCCGCCTGGAAGTTGGCCCACCACCGGTCTTTGTTGACAGACAACTCGGGGGCCTGCAAATGCAAAAAGGTCAAAGCCATCAACGCATCGGCACGCTCTTGCTGGTCTGATCCTCGCGAAATCTGTATCAGTGCCGCCAATGTTTCTGGCTCTGGGAAAGCCAAGAATGTGTCATAAATGGCTCGGACTTTTTTGGTTTCAAAAGAGGCTTGGAAAAATCTCGCGTTTGGAAAGGTCTTGTTGATCCTGTCATTGCGAAACGCCTTCATGAACTCATCTTGCAGAGCTTCGAGCTCCTGTATCTTGAATTCGCTGGCGATCAACCCTGTATCGATCTTTAAATTGCCCAAAGCGCCAACCTGCTGTCGGCACCATTGGTCACTGGGCATCAAACCGCCACTTTTGGCTGTATTTTTTCCACCACCCATGGTTGGGGCAGCGCCTGTTGGCTGACTGGGTGGCTGCAGCTTTTGAAGCTGTTGCATCAAGTTCCCGAATTGGGCTTGTGCGGCTACCGGCACCAACGCCAGGGCACAAAGAATGAATCCTAGACGTTGATGTTGACGTGGTTTGTTTTGCATTGTCGTTTTTGATGGTTAATACTATTCATAACAATAATAACCCCAAAAACATTCGGTTACAAACTGGCCAATACCCGAGTAAATTTTTCGACTATTCAACTGCTCTTAGCTTGGCGTTTTCCAGGTTCAGGGCAACTCCCTGACGAGTCGAATACCCGTGCCGGTACCGCGGTTGAACGGAGGTGCCTTTCCTCTGTAGGCGCTGCGCAGGTAAGTCAGCGGCAAATCCCAGCCTCCACCCCGAATCACCCGTTTGGCGCAATTCAACGGTGCTGAGTCACCTGGATGGGATAACTGCAAGTTCCAGCAAGTTTGCGTCCACTCCATGACATTGCCGTGCATGTCGTACAGGCCCCATGGGTTTGGCAAATAACTGCCCACGGGTGAGGTGTAAGCAAACCCGTCATGACAAGTCTGACCTGGCCATTGAGGATGCTTCCGAGTCAAAGCGGCATCCGCAGCATTGGCATGGCGACACAGATCAGATGCCCCTGTTACCCAAGGATACGGTAACTGTGTCCCAGCTCTGGCCGCATATTCCCACTCAAACTCCAGTGGCAAGCGGTACAGATGTCCTGTTTGACGACTGAGCCATTGCGCGTAGGCCTGAGCATCGTCCCAGCTGACACACACCACAGGGTGCTCATCTGATTGTGAAAAACCAGGGTATCGCCAACCCAAATGTTGGGCTTGAACATAACCGTCTCCATCCCACGTCAAACAACCAGATGCCGCACGATGCCCAGAGTCAAGTTCAAAAGCAGCCCACTGGTGACGGGTCACTTCGGTCTGACTGATCGCAAAAGCGGAAACCACCACGTCAATGCGTGGCGCTTCATCCGCATCCCTGCCTTCTTCACTTACAGGCGAACCCATTTGAAATGTTCCGGTAGGCACTTTGACCATGATTGGACAACTGGCGCAATCCTGAAATGTCTGCAATATCTTCGATTCAGCGACGGGAACCGAAACAGCGATGGTCTCCATCGATGTGTTGTCCGATTTGCCTTCTTGATCCTGACTCACCAAAGAAAACACCGTGCCTGACAGTCTGTCGATAATTTGCTGGCATCCAACAAGTCCGCAGCAAATCAGCAAAAAAGCGATGCACAAAGCAACTCGTCCACGGCTGAAGCGGTTTTGTTGATGACTTTTAAACATGCCCATCCTCAATCACACGAGGAAGGCATATTACCCAAGCAACTTTGCAACCATCAAGCCTGGTTCGCACGGGCCTTGAGCCAGCGCATCACCGCGCCCACCACCGGCAGTTTTTCGTACAGCTCCTCGGCCGCATCCCAGTAGTCGCGGTGCATTGTCACCAGGCCTTGCTCGTTGAACAGCACATGGCTGGCTCCGCGCACGGTTTGCAGGGTGGTGGTGTCAAAACGCTTGAAGCGAAAGCGGAACTCCCAGGTCAAGAAGGCTTGTAAACCGTCCACCACCTGGCCTGTGACCACAAAGTGCGGCTGGTCCAGCGCCTCGTACATGTGCCGAAAAATCCGCTCGATTTCGGGCAAGCCCTGCACCTCGTTGAACGGGTCCTTGAAGATGGCTTGCGCGTCGTAGACCGTGTGCAGCTGCGCCACGCTGTGCGGCGACAGGGTTTCAAAAAACGCGGCCAGATTTTGCGTGGCTTGTCGGGTGTCCATGAGCGGCTTTCCATTCAGACTTACAAGCCCGTGAACTTGCGCACCAGCGGGAAGTACAGGCGATAGGGCAAGAGGCGCAACAACTTCAGCCAAAGGGTGAAGCGCTTCGGAAAATGAATGTCGAACTGGCCTTGCGCCCAGCCCCGGAGCATGTGGCGTGCGGCTTGCTCGGGACTGATGAGCGCGGGCATGGTGAATTGGTTTTGCGCCGTGAGCGGCGTGGCCACAAATCCGGGATTGACCACGCTCACGCCAATGCCCTGATCTTGCAGGTCCATGTAAAGGGTCTCGGCTAAGTGGGTGAGGGCGGCCTTGGTCGGGCCATAGGCCAGGCCATTGGGCAGGCCGCGCCAGCCGGCCACGCTGCTGAGCAAACTGATGTGCCCGCGGCCTTGCGCGAGCATGCCGGGCAGCACCGCGTGAATCACCTGCAATGCGCCTTGGTAGTTGACCTTGTCGTGCTGCAGCAAGTCGTCCAGATCCATGGCGGTGGCGCGTTGGGCGCGGTAGTAGCCTGCCGCATACACGACCATGTCAAGCGGGCCTTCGGCCAGCAGGGCGCGGGCAGCGGCCTGTACCTGGGGGCCATCGCTCACGTCGAGCGCAAGCCACTTCACCCCCGCATCCTGCGCGGCCCAGTCCTGCACAGTTTGCGCATTACGGGCCGACACCACCACTTGCGCACCCGCCTCACGCAGCGCCTGCGCACAGGCCAAACCAATGCCGGTGGATGCGCCCACCAACCAGACCCGACGGCCCTGCCAATCGGTGATTTGCTTGTTCAAGCTCATGCGCATCCACCCGACTTGGCCGCCAAAGGCGTGCGGCGTGTGAAGGACAAGGTGACCTCGCCCAGCGTCACGCCCCATTTGCTCATGGTGGCTTTGTTAAGCATGACGCGGTCGTCCATCAGGTACATCCAGTCGTCAAAGTCAACGTACCAGACCCGGCCATCGACTGGCAGCGCCAGCGTGTAGCCCCAGCGAAACGCATTGCCGCTGACCTGACCAGAAGCCTCGCCCACCACGTCGTCGGCGCGGCCCGTGTACGTGCCGTTGGGTCCGGCCTTGAGTTTCCAGATGCGGCGCTGTGTGGTCCCGTCCGAGTAGACAAAGGCCTCGTCCAGCACGCCTTCGTCCCCGTTCCAGCTGCAGTCCATCACCACGGTGAAGCGCTTGACGACCTGACCGCTGCGGTCGGTGAACACGCCCCAGGCGTCGATGGTGCCATTGAAATAGGTGCGCAAATCCAGTTGCGGTTTTTCTTGCGCGTACTGTTGCACTTGCGGCCCGGCGCAGCTGGCCAGGAACGGCGTGGTCGCCACCACAGGCAAAGCGGCCAGACGGGTCAGGGCGGTGCGGCGGTGAATCAAGGCGTTGTTTGGACGCATGGTGGGCTCCAGTTGTCGGGTGTCAAAGCGGCATCACGCCAAATCTTCATGTTGCAGAATGGGCCACATCAGACCCCGAGATCAAATCGGGCCGACGCATCAGGCCCGCATACAAAGCCAGTCCAGCCAAAAGCTTGAGCACGCAAGGCAATAGGCCATAAGCCAGGCCCAGCGCCAGCACGGCATCGGCGCCCTGCTGGCCCGGGGCATAACCCCACAAGCCAAGCAATGGCAGCGACAGCCCGGCGGCAAAAGCCAGATTGAGTTTGGTGGCCAGATTCCACCAGCCCATGAAGGCGCCGTCTGTGCGGCCCCGCTCGCCGCAGCGGTCAATCAGCTGATTCAGAAGGGCACCAGGCACCGTGAGGTCCGCACCCAGCGCCATGCCGGACAGGGCACACACCACCAAAAATCCGGTGGTGTCACCCGCGCCCAAGGTGACCACGCTGACAAAAGCCAGCACCGACAAGGCCATGCCGGTGGCCCAGGTGCGCAGCAAGCCGATGCGGTCGATCACCTGGAGCCACAGCGGAAACGACAGCGCCCCGGCGGCGAAATACAGACCCAAGAACAACGGCTCCATGGCCTTGGGCGCTTGCAACCGGTCCTGCACAAAAAACAGCACCAGCGTGGCGGGCACGGCACTGGCCAGGCCATTGAGCATGAACACCATCAATAAGCGGCGAAAACCTGCATGTCGCCACGGCTGCCAAAGGCTGCCGGCCTCATGGCCTTGAGGCACAGCCCCATCGGGTGCCAAGGCACTGCGAGCAGTTCGCCGCCAACTGAACAAGCCCAGCGCCAGCATGAGCACCAGCAAAACCGTGGTCAGCTCCCAGCCCCACAATGCGGGCAAGGCCGACGCCAGCAACACACCGACCAGGGCAAAGCCTTCGCGCCACGCGACCCAGCGACTTTGCGCGATGCCCCCGCCGCCCTGCCGCGCTGCCCAAGCCTGGTGCAGGATGCCCAGCCCGCTGTACGCCAGATGGCTGAGCGTGAGCGCGCAGCCCGCCCACACCAGCAAGCCCGTGGGCGACAAAGCCGCCGCGGGAGGAAAAAACAAAGCCGCAAAACCCAGCGCCACGGCCAAGGCCAACAACACAGCGGCCAGCCACACGGCTCGCCACGAATGACGGTAAAGGCGGTCACCCCAACGCCCGAGCCACGGGTCCAACACCGCGTCGATGCTGCGGCTGAGCAAGAGCACCGCACCCAAAGCGGCCAGCGGCACGCCGTATTGCTGGGCATACAGGTTGGGCAGATGCACATACACCGGCAAAGCCACGAAGGCCAAGGGCAAGCCCAGCAAACCATAAGCCGCTGAGGCCGAACGCGGCACAACAGCCAAAGAGGCGGGCGCGACGTTCATGGCTGCAAACCCTGCAGCAATTGGGCCCGCATCTTGGGCTCGGAGCTGCGTTCATCGAGCCAGATGCCAAAAAACAAACGCGCAAAAGCCAGGTCATTGACCGCCCCCACACGCTGGCCATTGACCCAGAACTCGGCGCCCACACCCGGCAGGTTCACGCCCGTGATGCGCTCACCCTCGCTCACATTGGGAAACAACTCGCGCATGGCAGCGAGCCAGCTTTGCGCCTGCGCGTCGCTGAAGCTGCCCACGCGCCGCATTTCGTCGATGGAGCGGCTGGCGATGGCCGAGCCTTCCAAGCGGCGCAGGTACTGCAGCTCCAGGGCAAACGAATATTGCGCATACTGGCTGTGCCGAAAACCCACAGGCGTCCATAGCCTCGCGTCATACACCTCGAAGCCCCAGACCCGCAAGCGCACAGGTGCGGTAGGCACCACGCCGCTCAAGGCGGCCACTTCGGGGCGCGCATAGGCCACTTGGTGGCTGGACACGCTGTTGGCCTGGGCTTGCGCAGCCCCGTGCAACGCAGCCAAAAGGACAGCAACACCCGCGCCTTGCACCCCCTGTCGGCGCAGCCACAATGCCAACATCGTTTTCAGCGGGGTGTGCATGCGCATCAGCCCGGTTTGGCCAAGGTGAACTGCACCACGTCGATGTTGGCTTCATCGAAAGCGGCTTCGCAGTACGCCAGGTAAAAGGTCCACAAGCGGATGAAACGCTCGTCAAATTTCAGGGTCCGCACAGTATGGAGTTGCGCCACGAAACTCTCGCGCCAACGGCGCAGCGTCTCGGCGTAGTCGGGGCCGAAGTTCAGCTCGTCGACCACCTGCAAGCCCGCGGCTTGTGCCTGTTTGCGGAACTCGCTGGGACTGGGCAAACAGCCACCCGGAAAGATGTACTGCTGGATGAAGTCAGTCGAGTGCAGGTAGCGCTCAAACAGCGCGTCGTCGATGGTGATGCTCTGGATGCAAGCGCGGCCACCGGACTTGAGCAAACGGCTCACCGTCTGGAAATAGGTGGGCCAGTATTCTTGCCCCACCGCCTCGATCATCTCGATCGAGCAGATCGCGTCGTACGGGCCGTCGTGGATGTCGCGGTAGTCCTGCAAGCGCAAATCGGCCCGCTGCTGTACGCCGTGCGATTGCATGCGGGCTTGGGCAAACGCCAGCTGCTCGGTGGACAAAGTCACGCCCGTGATGTGCGCACCAAATTCGGTGGTGGCCGATTCGGCCAGAGCGCCCCAGCCGCAACCAATTTCGAGCACGCGGTCGCCCGGCTGGGTGTTGACCATGCGCAAGGCGCGGCGCACCTTGGCTTTTTGGGCATCGGCCATGGGCTGCGTTTTGTCGCCGTCGAACCAGGCCGACGAGTAGTTCATCGTGCCATCGAGCCACAACTCGTAAAAAGCGTTGCCCAGGTCGTAATGCGCGTGGATGTTCTTGCGGCTGTTACTGCGGTTGTTGCGATTGAGCAGGTGCTTGACACGGTAGACCAGCCGCCCCAGCCAGTGGCCGTAAATCGCGCCCTCGATTTGCGTGCGGTTGGCGATCAACAGGCGCAGCAAGGCGGCCAGATCGGGCGTGTCCCAGTCACCCGCCATGTAGCCTTCGGCAAAGCCAATGTCGCCCGACTTGAGCACCTCGGCGCAGACCGACCAGCGGTGGATGTGCAGGGCCGCGAACGGGGCTTCGTGCGTGCCAAAAACCTGAAAATTGCCATCGGGCGCATGCAAGGTGAGCGTGCCGATTTTCAGACGGGTGAGCAGGCCCAGCAAACGGGTAGCGGCTTTGGGCAAACTGGCGTGCGGAATCTGCGCTGCGGCGCTGGAAGCGCCCAAGGCAGTGGCAGGGTTGGCGGTCTTCATCGTGGTGGGCATCCGGTGGGTCCAGGGTTCATCGGGTCACAAAATCGCGGGGCGGTTCTGGCTTGTGCCAGAACGGTACTTTTTTCAGCCACAGCAAGAGTGCGTGCCAGTGGATGCGCGCTACCACACCCAGTGTGAGCAAGGGAAAGCGCCACATCACGCGGCGCAGGGCGGCTGCCGTCGCAGGTTCGAGCACACCGCTCCAGCTGGTGTCGATCAAGGGGCCTTCGTCGTCGGTGTGGTCCACGCGCGCGACGATGCGGTCTTGGCCCTTGTGCTGTGTGCGCATGAAACGGAATCGGTACTCGCCCTGCACATCGCAAAAGGGCGAGACGTGGAACACTTTGTGGGCCAGCAGGGTTTGGCCGTATTGCGGCTCGGGCAGCAGGTAACAGTGGCGCTCGCCAAAAGTGTTGTTCACCTCGGCCACGATGGCGGCCAGGCTGCCATCGGCGCGGTGCGCGTACCAAAAGCTCACAGGCTTGAAGGCATGGCCCAGCACACGCGGAAAGGCCTGCAGCCAGACCTCGCCTGTGGCATCACAAATGCCTTCTTTTTGCAGCAATTCGTCCAGCCAGGCCAGCGCACCACCTGTCTCAGCAGGGCGGCCATCGCCATGGTCGGCGTCATGGAAGGCGAACCAGGCGCGGCGGTTGATGGCCAGATCGGTGCGGCACGCGCCCGCATGCATGCTGCGCATGGGCAGCATCAAAAACGCCGTGGGGTAAGCGAAGGCGTGGTGCGCCGGGCGGTGGCGCGTGTGGCGCACCTGGCCCCAACCGATGAGGGCGGTGTGGGCATAGACCGGGGTGGGTGTCATGCGGCCAGTCTGTCCTGAACAGGGTGGGCCTGTTCGTGGATGCGTTTGAGCAAGGCCCGGCCCACTTGCAGGCCCGACTTGAGCCCGTCTTCGTGAAAACCATAACCCGTCCAGGCCCCGGCATACCAGGTGTGTTGTTGGCCTTGCAGCAAGGGCAATTTCTTTTGCGCTTCGATGGCGGCCAGGTCAAACACCGGGTGCGCATAGTCGTATTCGCCCACGATGGTGGCCGGGTCAATGGTCTGCAGCGGGTTGAGCGAGACCAGCACAGGCTGCGCAAACGGGATGCGTTGCAAACGGTTGAGCAGGTAATGCAGGCACACTCGCGAGGACTCGCGCTCGCTGCTGGCGGCGCGTTCGTAATTCCACGCGGCCCAGGTCTTGGGGTTGGCGGGCAGCACGCTGGCGTCGGTGTGCAGCACGGCACGGTTGTCCTGGTAGCGGATGGCACCCAGCAGGCTGCGCTCGTACGTGCTGGGCTCGCGCAGCAAACCCAAAGCCTGGTCAGTGTGGGTGGCGATGACCACCTGGTCAAAGCGCTCGGCATGGCCGTCGGTGATGACGCGCACGCCTTGTGCATCGCGCTCGATCAATCGCACCGGGGTGTTCAGGCGCTTGTCGTACACACCCGCAAGAATTTTCTCAACGTAGTTTCGGGCACCGCCCACCACACTGAACCACTGCGGGCGATTCGTCACCTGGATCAGGCCGTGGTTGTGGCAAAACCGGATCATGGTCGCCACCGGAAACTGCAGCATCTGGTCGGTCGGGCAACTCCAGATGCAGCCCAGCATGGGCAGGAAATACCAATCGCGAAACGGCTCGCTGAACTTGTGTGTGCGCAAAAAGTCGGAGAGCGGTTGCTGCAGTTCTTTCTCGCGCTGCTCTTTGGCGATGCGGGTGCACAGCGCATTGAAACGCAACACATCGGCCAGCATGCGCCAAAAGCGTGGGTTGACCAGGTTGGCACGCTGCGCGAACACGCTGTTCAGGTCGGTGCCACTCCACTCCAGGGTTTTGCCATTCAGCGCCCCCGGCACCTGGACCGAAAACGACATGTCCGACGGCGCGGTCTCCACGCCCAGCTCAGCAAACAGGTTGATCAGGTTGGGGTAGGTGCGTTCGTTGAACACCAGAAAGCCGGTGTCTACACCGTGCGTCACCAGGCCCTGCGGCGTGGGCAAGGTCACGTCCACCGTGTGGGTGTGGCCGCCGAAATAATCGCCCGCCTCGAACACGGTGATGTCGGCGTGGTCTTTCAGGGTGTGGGCCACGGCCAGGCCAGAAATGCCCGAGCCCACGATGGCCAGTTTCATGCGCGGCTTTGACGTCGGGCTCATGGCTTGGCTTTCAGGGCTTTGTCGATGGCCGACACCAGGGTTTTGCTTTCCGGTCCGATCATGCTGTTGTATTGGTCAATCACCTTGCCGTCACGGCCGATCAGGTATTTGTGAAAGTTCCAGCGCGGCTTCTGGCCAGTTTGCGCGGTGAGCTGTTTGAACAGGGGCGCAGCACCATCCCCGGTGACCTGGATTTTGGTGAACATGGGGAACTTCACGCCAAAGGTGCTTTCACAAAAATCAGCAATCTCTTTGTTGCTGCCTTTTTCCTGCGCAAAGTCATTCGACGGAAAGCCCAACACCACCAGGCCCTGGTCCTTGTATTTCGTGTTCAACGCCTCCAGACCTTTGTACTGCGAGGTGAAGCCGCAAAAACTGGCGGTGTTGACCACCAGCACCACTTTGCCCGCATACTGGCACAGCGATTGGGGCTTCTCATCCTGCAAACGCTCAAACGTGTGGTTCAACAAGGCAGGGCAGGCCGTGCTGTTGCCGCCCGTTGGCGGGCTGGCGGCCTGCGCCGCTTCCAGGCCCAAGCCCAGCATGGCGGCCACCACGGCCATCGCGAGGCGACCCATCCAATGGTTAACCCAGGAGTGATTCATTTGCACTTCAAAATTCATTTTGTGACTGATCAGTTTAAACTTGTTTGTGCGGATTGTCACGCCGCCCCCTTTTCATTGGAGAACCGCATGCCCAAACCCTCGGGTTTTAAAGGGAACAAGCAGGATTTGCCGCAAAAACCTTGCGCAGTTTGTGGCCGCGCCATGAGCTGGCGCAAAAGCTGGGCCAAAAACTGGGACAGCGTGTTGTACTGCAGCGACCGCTGCCGCGCAGACAAATCCAAAGCCGCCCCATCAGCACCATCCCGCACCGAACGCTGAGCATGACACACAAAACAGACGCCGCAGGCCAGCCTGCACCCCAAACGCTCACGCCCTGCCGCCATCTGGTGCTGGTGCTGGGCGATCAACTGGGCTGGGACAGCCCGGCGCTCGATGGTTTTGACCCTGCGCAAGACCGGCTCTTGATGATCGAGGCGGACAGCGAGGCGGATGAAGTCTGGAACCACAAGGCCCGCATCGCCAGCTTCTTGTCGGGCATGCGGCACTTTGCCAACGAGGCCCACCGCCGCCGCTGGCCTTGCACTTATATGAAGCTGGACGATCCGAGCCTGCCCGGCGACTTTGCCGGACGGCTGGCGCACGCGCTGCACACCCACAGGCCCCGGACGCTGGTGGTCATGGAAACCGGGGCCTGGCGCATGGAGCGGCTGATCGAGGGCGCAGCCGAACGCGCGCAGACCTTGCTGCGCTGGGTGAATGACACGCACTTTTTGTGCAGCCGCGCCGAATTTGCCAAATGGGCAGGCGACAAGAAAGAGCTGCGCATGGAGTTTTTTTACCGCGAGATGCGCAAGCGCCACGGCGTGCTGATGGAAGGCAAAGCGCCCATCGGCGGCCAGTGGAATTTTGATGCCGACAACCGCAAAGGCTTTGGCGCCAAAGGCCCGGGCACCGTGCCCCCGCCCGCCCGCTTTGCACCCGGCCGCGTGACGCAAGACGTGATCGCGCTGGTGCAAACACGCTTTGCCGGGCACCCGGGCAAGCTCGAGCACTTCGCCTGGCCCGTGACCCGCGAAGATGCGCTCGTGGCCTTGCAGCATTTCATCGACCAGCGGCTGGAGAACTTTGGTGCCTGGCAAGACGCCATGTGGACCACGCTGCCTTTTGGCTGGCACGCGCTGGTGGCCAGCAGCCTGAACCTGCACCTGCTCAACCCGCGCGAAGTCATCGAAGCGGCCGAGCAGGCCTACCACGCACGAGGATTGCCGCTGGCGAGTGTGGAGGGCTTCATCCGCCAGGTGCTGGGCTGGCGCGAGTTCATTCGCGGTGTTTACTGGCTGGACATGCCGCACATGGCCGAAGCCAACCACTACGGCCACACCCGCGACCTGCCCCAGTGGTACTGGACGGGCGAGACCCACATGGCCTGCATGCAAGCGACCATCGGCCAAACGCTCCAACACGGTTACGCGCACCACATCCAGCGCCTCATGGTCACAGGGCAGTTTGCGGTGCTGGCCGGGCTGTCACCCCAACAGGTCAGCGCCTGGTACCGCGCCATGTACGTGGACGCGGTCGAGTGGGTGGAAACGCCCAACACCTTGGGCATGGCCCTGCACGCCAACGGCGGGCGCTTCACCAGCAAGCCCTATGTGGCCAGCGGCCAATACATCAGCCGCATGAGCAACTACTGCAAAGGCTGCCGCTATCAACCCGAGCAGCGCACCGGCCCGAGCGCCTGCCCCATGACCACGCTGTACTGGGATTTTCTGATTCGTCACGAGCAAGACTTTGCCGGTAACCCACGCACCGCGCTCATGGTCAAACATGTGGGCAAGATGAGCGCGGACGACAAGGCGCAGATCGCGCAGCAGGCTGAGGCCGTGCGAGAAGGGCTGGATAAAGTTTGAGAACACTGGGTCATTTGCGCCGACTGATCTGCTTGAGCACGTGCTGCTTGAAGGCCAGCGCCAGCGGTGAAAATTTTTTGCCCGCCGGGTAGACGATGTGCCAGGCCGAGGGCAGGGGGAAGCCCTGCACATCGATCACGCTGACGCCGTTTTCTTTCTGGTGGCCATGCAAGGCGTGGCGCGAGACCACACCCACCCCCAGGCCCCCGGCCACCGACTCCTTGATCGCCTCGTTGCTGCCCAGCTCCAGCCGCACATCGGGGCGGAACTTCATGGACCGGAAAAACTGGTCGGCGGCCATGCGTGTGCCCGAGCCTTTTTCGCGCAGGATGAAGCGGCGCTCTGCCAACTCGTGCAAAGTCACAGAACTGCGCTTGGCCAGCGGGTCGGAGGTGGGCGCGATCACCACAATCGGGTTGGGCATGAAGGCCTCGTCGCCCAGGTCCATGTCTTTGGGCGGCATGGACATGATGTACAGGTCATCGAGGTTATCACGCAGGCGTTGCACCACACCGTCGCGGTTGAGGATTTCGAGCGACACGTCGATGGCCGGGTGCTGCTTGCAAAAGCTGCCGATCAGGTGCGGCATGAAGTACTTGGCCGTGCTCACCACCGCCACCCGCAGCTTGCCGCGCGACAAGCCCTTGGCCGCGTCCACGTTCTGCTCGAAGGCGTCCCAGGTCTGCGCCACGGCGCGGGCGGTCTGCGCCAACTCTTGGCCCACCTCGGTCATGTAAAGCTTTTTGCCCACCAGCTCGTACAGCGGCAAACCCACCGATTCGCTGATGTCCTTGAGCTGCATCGAGGCCGTGGGCTGGGTCACGTGCATCACCTTGGCCGCAGCGCTCACGCTGCCGGTTTCGGCCAAAGCCAAAAACAAACGCAATTGACGAAAGCTGACGTTCATAGATATTTATCTATATTCAAAAGTTGAAGAATCGATTTTACAAGAGCCTCGCCAGTTTCTATGATCGGCGCAAGGAACACAACCATGCACAATCTGATCGACCCGGCCATCCTCTTTTTCATCTTTGGCGTGCTGGCCGGCACCGTCAAATCCAATCTCGAAATCCCGCCCGCCATCTCGCGCTTTTTGTCGCTCTACCTGCTGATGGCCTTGGGCCTCAAAGGGGGCTTTGCGTTGTCGCAATCGGGCCTGACGGCGAGCGTGGGCATCAGCCTGGCCGCCGCCGTGGCACTGGCCATCGTCATCCCGCTCATCGGTTACGCCGTGCTGCGCCGCTTTGTCTCGGGCTTTGACGCAGCGGCCGTGGCCGCCACGTATGGCTCGGTGAGCGCGGTCACCTTTGTCACGGCGGTTCAGACGCTGGAAAACCAGGGCGTGCCCTACGGCGGTCACATGGCTGCGGCCATGGCCCTGATGGAGTCGCCCGCCATCATCCTGGCGGTGGTCTTGGCCAATTCGCTGCGGCAAAAAACGGCCTCCAGCGTGATGGTGCAAGCGGGTGGCGTGGCTGTGCTCGGCGGCCCTGGAGCACCTGCAGGCGGATCGGTGGGCAAGATCCTGCACGAGTCCTTCACGGATGGGGCGCAGTTGCTGCTGCTGGGCGCCATGGTGATCGGCCTGGTCACGGGCGAGGCCGGACAAGCGGCGATGGCCCCCTTCTCGGTCGACCTGTTCAAAGGCATGCTGGCCTTCTTCCTGCTCGACATGGGCTTGATGGCGGCGCGCAACCTGCCGCAGGTCAAGGGCCAATCGCCCGTGCTGATCGCCTATGCAGTGATCGGCCCCCTGGTGCACGCAAGCCTGGCTTTGGCTCTGGCCTATGGCCTGAATCTGAGCGCAGGCGACGGAGCCTTGCTCATGGTGCTGGCGGCCAGTGCCTCCTACATTGCGGTGCCCGCCGTGCTGCGCACCGCTTTGCCCGAGGCCAAACCCGCGCTGTATTTTGGGCTCAGCCTGGGTTTGACTTTTCCCTTGAACATCGTGCTGGGCATTCCGCTGTATCTGGCGGTGGCCCAGACACTGCTGACATGACCCTGGCCATGCCTCATTTTTATGAGGGTTGCCCCGTCGCCTTTTTGACGCAGCATGGCAAACAGGACCTGGTGCGCGAGCCGCTCGAAGCCGCACTGGGCTGCCATCTGGTGCACACCGACGGCTATGACACCGACCAATTGGGCACGTTCACGCGTGAGCTGACACGGGCGGGCTCGCAGCTCGATGCGGCTCGCAAAAAAGCCAACATCGGCATGGCGCTGACGGGTGCATCTGTCGGCTTGGCCAGTGAAGGTTCGTTTGGCCCCGACCCTTTTGGCGCTTTCATGCCCTGGAACACCGAGGTCGTGTTGTGGGTCGATCGTGTGCATGCGATTGAAGTGTCCGGCTTTGCACACGGACCCGCCCAAAGCCTGCACCGGATGGTGACCACCCTGCAAGAGCTCGAGCGCTTTGCCACGGATGCCCGGTTTCCAGAACACCATCTTGTGCTGCGCCCGGAACACGCCGAGCACCCCGACATGGACAAAGGCATCCGCGATCGCGAGACCTTGCTCAAGGCCTTTCACTTGGCGCAAGCCAAGTCTGCCAATGGTGTGGTGTTTGTCGAAAACGATCTGCGGGCTTTTTGCAATCCAACGCGGCAGACAACCATCCTCAAAGCGACCGGGGATCTGATTCAAAAATTGCTGTCGGTATGCCCAAGCTGTGACACACCGGGCTACTGGCTCAGCCAGCAGATTCCGGGGCTGCCCTGCCGTGACTGCGGCAGCTTGACCCGATTGCCCAAAGCCGAAATATGGGGCTGCAAAAAATGCGACCACGAAGAACAGCGCAAAGTCCAAAGCCAGCCATGGGCAGATCCAGCCCGTTGTGATTTCTGCAACCCTTGAAACGCAGGGGGTGAACCTGCGCGATCACACCGAACGCATCAGGCCGCCATCCACACGGATGTTCTGGCCTGTGATGTAGGCCGCACCTTCCGAAGCCAAAAAGGCGATGGTCGCGGCCACTTCTTCGCTGGTGCCGTAGCGCTGCATGGGCACGCTTTCGCGGCGCTCTTCTTTGGCGGGCAAGCTGTCGATCCAGCCGGGCAAGACATTGTTCATGCGCACATTGTGCGCGGCGTGCTCATCGGCAAACAGCTTGGTGAAGGCGGCCAAGCCAGCGCGTGCCACCGCCGAGGTCGGAAACATCGCACTGGGCTCGACCACCCAGGCGCTGGAGATGTTGACGATGGCCCCCGCTTTTTGCTGGACCATGATGGGCGCCACCAAACGCACGGCGCGCACCACGTTCAGAAAGTACATGTCCATGCCCAGATGCCACTGTGCATCGGTCAGCTCGAGCACCGGGCCCTTGGGGCCGTGGCCTGCGCTGTTGACCAACACATCGATGCGGCCCCATCGCGCCATGGTTTGATCGACCAGCTTTTGCAAGTCTTCGCTCGACTGGTTGGAGCCAGTCAGCCCCAAGCCGCCCAACTCGCGGCCCAGCGCCTCGCCCTTGCCTGACGAAGACAACACCGCCACCTGAAAACCATCCTGCGCCAGCTTGCGGGCGGCAGCGGCCCCCATGCCACTGCCGCCGCCCACCACCATCGCCACTTTGCTGCTCATGTCTTGCTCCTTTGTCTTGTATAGAGGTTCAGGATCGTGGCGCTGCAGCACCTGGCCTGGGGCTGAGTCACGACCTTCGATGCACTGTACCCAAAGACGGGGCATGTCACTGTCGCCCGCGATGGGCCAGAGTTTCGTGAACTTCAGGTTTCACCTCAAGGGCAATGAACACACCGCCTCGCGCCTGCGCGGCGCTTGGGTGCTGCAAGCGCATGGCGAAGGCTGGCGCATCCGTTTGCACCATTTTTCCAACGTGCCTGTGCAGTCGCCTTTGGAGTCATCGCGCTGAAGCTTGTGGACAAGCTTCGCAAGCCGGGCCTTGTTCAGGGCTTGAGAGACGGGGCTGACACCAGCTCGCTTTGCTGAGTGCCCGCACCAAACGGGCTCTTGGTGGTGCGTCTCAGATCGGTTTTGATGAACACACCCTGGTCAAAATTGATCCAGTAGGTTTCTTCGTTGCCAATGTTCGTGCTGCAAACGATCTTGAAGGCGTCGAAGGTGCCCGCACGGACCGTGACCTTTTCATGGCTTTGCACCGTGCAGTTCAGGTCATAAGGCAAGGTTTCACCCTGAGCCCCAAACGTCATGCGGTAAGCCTTGACCCAGGATTTGCCCACTGTGATGGGGTACTCGAATCCCAAGGGCGGGTCCCAGCGCGTGAGGGTTCGGCCATCGCGACCCACGATGGCGATCCAGTGGCCTGTGGGTGTGATGACCGTGTTCATGCCTTGTGAATTGGCGAGCGTCATGACCGGCTGCCCTTGCCAGATCCCGTCGCCCCGGGTGATGCGCAGCACCATGTCCTTGCCATAGCTGCCAGTATTGCGCTGGGCCACCTCCCAACTCGCACCAGCGGTAGGCGCACGCCAACGTTCTGCACGGGGCCCCCAAACGGCGCAAGCCGTGACGATGAAAGCCGCTGCGGCCATGGCAAGGCTGGCGCGGCGCGTGAACCGTTGAACGTGTTTCATGTGACACCTCCGACTATGAAGCGGCGAAGTTGGAGACCCCATGAAGAATGTGATCTGCGAAAACGCATTTGACAAGGCCACGAAGCACGACTTTGTGACCACGATCAACTTTTGTTACGCATTTTTTCAGCCAGGCCAATGCCCCAGGCCGCCGTGTGAGGTGGGTCACCCATCGAAGATGGGGTTCTGTGTTAGCGAACGAACGCAACGCACGCTCACCCCGTCGTCACAGAGCATTCACCAACCATACGGCGATCTCAAGCGCTGCGCGTCACCTTTTTGTACAGGCGTGCCGACCACTGCCCCAAATCGTCCAGGTAGGTGAACACCACCGGGATCACCAGCAAGCTCAGCACCGTGCTAGTAAGCAGGCCGCCGATCACGGCAATCGCCATGGGCGAGCGGAAACTCGCATCGGCCGCACCCCAGCCCACGGCAATCGGCAGCATGCCCGCGCCCATGGCAATGGTGGTCATGACGATGGGACGGGCGCGTTTGTGGCACGCATCGAGCAACGCGTCCCAGCGGCTCATAGGGGGCACAGCGGGCTGATCCCCTTGGGCAGGTTTGCCGCGTCGCGCCTCGATCGCGTACTCCACCAATAAGATGGAGTTCTTGGTCGCGATGCCCATGAGCATGATGAGGCCAATGAGCGAGGGCATCGAGAAGCTCTTTTGTGCAATCAACAAGCCCACAAACGCGCCACCCAACGACAGTGGGAGCGCCGCCAAAATCGTGATGGGGTGCAGGAAGCCTTTGAACAGCAACACCAGCACGATGTAGATGCACAGCACACCGATCATCATGGCCAGGCCAAAGCTGGCAAAGAGTTCGCCCATCACTTCGGCATCACCCACCTCCACGATCTTCACGCCGGGCGGCAGGCTTTGCAGCGCGGGCAGCTTTTGCACCGCCGCTGTCACGTCGCCCAGCGGCATGCCCGAGAGTTCGATCTCGAAGTTGATGTTGCGCTGGCGGTCGTAGCGGTCGATCACGGCCGGGCCACCCGCCACCTCGATGCTGGCCACCTGGCCCAGCATGACGGGGCCACGGTTGCCGGGCACCATCAGACGCTCGAGCGTGGCCAGGTCTTGCCGGGATTCGTCACCCAGCTTCACGACGATGGGCACCTGGCGCTCCGACAAATTGAGCTTGGGCAGGGCCGCGTCGTAGTCGCCCAAAGTGGCCACGCGCAAGGTGTCGCTGATGGCAGCGCTGGTCACGCCCAAATCGGCGGCTTTGGCAAAGTCAGGGCGCACCGCGATCTCGGGGCGCACCAGGCTGGCGGTAGACGCAATGGAGCCCAGGCCTGAAATAGTGCGCAGGTCGCGCTCCACCGCCATGGCGGCGGTTTGCAGGGCCTGCGGGTCTTCGCCCGTCAGCACCAGAACGTATTTCTCGCCCGAGCCGCCCAAGCCCACCTTGGTGCGCACACCGGGCAGTTGCTGCAAGGCCGTGCGGATGTCGTTTTCAATCGTCTGCTTGCGCACTCGCGTGCCGCGCTCGCTCAGCTGGATAGTGAGCGTGGCTTTGCGCACCTCGGCCGCACCGCCGCCCGCAAACGGGTCAGAGCCCGCGCTGCCGCCGCCAATGGTGGTGTAGACGCTTTTCACGTTGTCCACGGTCATCAAGAGCGTGCGGGCGTGTTCGGCACTGGCCTGGGTTTGCGCCAAGGTGGCACCCGGGGGCAGCTCCACATAGACCTGGGTTTGCGAGTTGTCGTCTGGCGGAATGAAGCCCTTGGGCAACAAAGGCACCAGCATGATGGAGCCGATGAAAAACAGCGTGGCCAAGACCATGGTGGCCAGGCGGTGCTTCATGCACCAGGTGGCCCAGACCATGTAGCGCTTGAGCCAGCCCGGCTCGTGCGCGGCTGTGACGATGGGCTTCAGGATGTAAGCCGCCATCATGGGCGTGAGCACCCGCGCCACCACCAGCGAGGCAAACACCGCGAGCGACGCCGTCCAGCCAAACTGCTTGAAAAACTTGCCCGGAATGCCGCTCATGAAAGCCGTGGGCAAAAACACCGCGATCAGGGTGAAGGTGGTGGCAATCACGGCCAGACCAATTTCATCGGCCGCTTCCATGGCCGCCTGGTACGGCGACTTGCCCATGCGCAAATGGCGCACGATGTTTTCCACCTCGACAATCGCGTCGTCCACCAACACGCCAATCACCAAGGACAGCGCCAGCAAGGTCACCACGTTGATGGAAAAGCCCAGATACGCCATGCCGATGAAGGCCGGGATGACCGACAGCGGCAGCGCCACCGCCGACACAAAGGTGGCCCGCCAGTCGCGCAAAAACAGCCACACCACCAGCACCGCCAAAATCGCGCCCTCATACAGCAGCACGAGTGAGCCTTGGTATTCCTCTTCCACCGGGGTCACAAAGTCAAAGGCCTCGGTGATCTCGATGTCGGGGTTTTGCAGCCGGTAGTCGGCCAGCGCCTGGCGCACCAGGCGGCCCACGGCCACCTCGCTCTCGCCTTTGCTGCGCACCACCTCAAAACCCACCACGGGCTTGCCATCGAGTGCGGCGGCAGACCGCGCATCGGCCAGGGTATCGCTCACCGTGGCCACCTGGTCCAGGCGAACACGGCCACTCCGCGATGTGGCGATCTCAATTTGCCCGACCTCTTGCGTCGTCTTGACCGTGGCGAGGGTGCGCACGGGCTGCTCGCCCGTGCCCACATCCATGCGCCCGCCCGAGCCTTCTTGCTGCACCTGCTTGAGCTGGCGTGAGACTTCGGCCGCCGTGATGCCCAGCGCCTGCAAACGGTTCACGTCGAGCGCCACACGCACCTCACGCATGACGCCGCCCACGCGGTTGACCGCGCCCACGCCGCGCAGCGACAAGAGCTTGCGGGTGATGTCCTTGTCCACCAACCACGACAAGGCCTCGTCGTCCATGCGTTCGGAACGCACGGTGTAGGCCAGCACGGGCGTACCGGCCAGGTTGAGCTTTTGCACCACCGGGTCACGCAGGTCGCTGGGCAAGTCGGCCCGCACGCCCTGGATGGCCGAGCGCACATCGTCCACCGCTTCCTGCGTGGGCTTTTCCATGCGGAACTCGGCGGTGATCGACACCACACCGTCTTGCACCTTGGTGGTGATGTGCTTCAGGCCCTGCAGTGGCGCCAGTGCGTTTTCGAGCTTGCGGGCCACATCGGTTTCGAGCTGCGAGGGTGCCACACCGGGCAGGCTGGCCGTCACAGAGATGGTGGGCACATCCAGATCAGGAAAGTTCTGCACTTTCATCGAGCCGAACGCGATCAGACCCGCCACCGTCAGCAGCACAAACAGCATGACCGCCGGGATCGGGTTGCGGATCGACCAGGAAGAGACGTTGAGCATGGCGTCCCTTTATTTGGCAGCGGGTGTGGCTGCCGGGGCATCCACCACACGCACCGTGTCGCCGTGGTTCAGGAATGCACCACCGCTGGCCACCACCCGCGCATCGGCTTTCAGGCCGCTGGTCACCTCCACGCGGTCTGCACTTTGGCGTCCGGTTTGCACCTTGAGCTGACTGACTTTTTGGTCGGCCCCCACGGTGTAGACATAGCTGAAACCGTCGCGCACCACCACCGCGCTTTGTGGCACGGTGAGGGCCTGGCTTTGGCCCAGCGCGATCTCGCCTTGGGCGTACATGCCTGCGCGGGCGCTGCCGGTTTGTGCGGGCAGGTCCACGTACACCAGCGCGTTGCGGGTTTGGGCATCGACCGAGGGCGCGACCATGCGCACCTTGCCTTGCATCAGCTGGCCGCTGGCCGCTTTGACTTGCACGGGCGCGCCGACCTGGATGCGGCCAATTTCGGCAGCGGTCACTTCAGCACGCCACTCGATGCGGCCCTGGCGAATCAGGCGAAACAATTCGGTGCCTGCGCCCACCACGGTGCCCACCGTGGCCTGCCGGGCCGAAATCACGCCCGCATCGGGCGCGCGCACCTGGGTCTGAGACAGGCGCACGTTTTGCAACTGCACCAGGGCGCGGGCCGACTGCACGCGGGCCCCGGCAGAAGCCTCGGCGGCGAGCGCCTGGCTCAGCTGTGCGTTGCTGAAAAAGCCTTGCTGCTGCAGGCTGCGGGCACGCTCGGCCTGGGCTTTGGCTTCCTGGGCGCTGGCTGTGGCCTCGGCCAGGGAGGCTTCGGCCTGCGCCAGTTCGGCACGCAAGCTGTCGGCCTGCAAGACTGCCAGCACATCGCCGCCCTGCACGCGGTCGCCCACGTTCACGCGCACCTCGGTGATCTTCAGGCCGTTGGCCTCGGCCCCGATGACAGCCTCTTGCCAGGCGGCCAGGTTGCCATTGGCGCTGATTTTTTGAGCCAGGCTGGCTGTTTGGGGGGTGGTCACGGTGACCGTCAAGCTTGGTTTGGAGGCCCCAGTCCTGGCCTGGTCCGCCGCTACTGCGCTCAAAACCAACCCGCCGCTTGCGCAAGCCACCGTCAAAACCAACCAACTCATTTTTTTCATGACGCTTCTTTGCTATGGCCACGCCTTTTTGGCGTGGACTGAGTTTAGCGAGCCGTCAGTAAACACCTGCATTCGGATGACAAAACATTTCTTTTGTTTTGAAAAGAATGCGTTGACTCGTTTATTTCGAATACCCACTGTTAAAACTTAGTTTTTCAAACCATCCGATTCGTGGTGTAATTTTTGATACTTTTTATTTTATTCAATGACATTGAATGCTTTGAATTAGATCCAAACAGACCAACAGGCAGGCCCCCATGTCTTCACACGCTTTGATCAACCACAACACTTTGTGCCTTACCCTGTTGTCCTTGAGTGCCGTGGCACACGCCCAGACCGATACCCCTGTTCCGCTGAGCAAAAGCTATCCCCCAGTCGAAGTGGTCAACACGCGATTGGAGTACCGGCAATTTGAAAAAGTCGAGATCACAGGCTCGTCCATTGTCCGCAAAGAGCAAACCCAAGCGTTGCCGGTACACATCATGACGCGCGAAGATATCCGCCGTACAGGTTTGAAAAGTATCACCGAAGTCGTGCAGTCAATGCCGCTGATGGGCAATTTTGTGGAAACAAGCCAGATTGGCATGGTTGCAGGGGGGTACAGCAACGCAGCCATACACGGCATACCGACAGGCACATTGGTTCTTGTAGACGGATTGCGCCTGGCCCCGTTCGGGCGAGCAACCATGGTCGGCCCCGAACGCGCCAGCGTCGACCTGAGCACGTTGCCTCTGGCCGACATTGAGCGCATTGAAGTACTGACGGATGGTGCCTCCTCGCTTTACGGCACCGATGCCATTGCGGGCGTGGTCAACATCATCTTGCGCAAAGAGCGCAAAGGCTTCGAAATCACAGCCGACTATTTGCGCCCTGGTGGCGGTGCCGGGCAGGGCTGGGTCTCGAGCATCGGGTGGGGGAAAGGCCAATTGGCTCGGGATGGCTACAGCCTGATGGTCACAGCCGAGGTATCAAAACGCCAGGAACTGCTCGGCACAGACAGGCTCTATGCGAGCGCAGCGCAGTATGAATTTGAAGCCGGAGGACAAAGGTATGCAGCAACGGGTCCTTACCACACCGTTTTCACAAGCCCAGCAACCTTACGTGAAAGGGCATCTATCACCAACACCACCGGGCGCTTTATCAACCAACTTTACCAAAACGGTTCTTGCACGGAAAAGAGTTTGTCTTTCGCAGGGCAAGCGGCCTGCTTCCGAAACGCATACCCCTCTCTGGGTATTTATCCCTCCGAAGAAAACCAACGCCTGCATGCCCGCGGCGAGCTGGCTCTGAGCCATGGGCATACCGCTTTCACCGATCTTTTGGTGGGCCACACCACCGCCATCCAATCGAACAACTGGTGGCCTGTTGTACGCAGTGCTTACGGCTTACCTCCTGAGTCAGCGGCCTATCCGCTGGCCCAACAAGCAGGTTTGGATCCAGCCAACACGCGGCTGCTGTGGATGCCGGATTTGCCTGCATTGCGCAGTGCAAGCTTGCAAACCAATGGACGTTTAACAACCGGTATACACGGTGAATGGCAGGAATGGCATTACCGCAGCAGCGCCTACTTTGCGCAAAGTCGAGCTTTGTCGCAATCAGAAAATTTCGGTGACCTGAACTACAGCAGCATTGGCATCCCTTACGACGGGGTCTGGAACAACAACAACGTCATGCTGCCACTCAACGCCAGCAACCCGCTGGTCGGCCAGTTGGAGACGCTGCGCGGGGGCTTAAAAACGGACAGCATGGGCACCACACGTCTGTATGGTTTACAAGCCAACACCTCGCGCACGCTGGCAGAAATAGATGGCAAAGACGTGATGCTGAGTCTGGGCATAGACCTGCGCACAGAGACCAGCCAATTCCGAAACCAGAAGCCCGAAACTCAGCAAATTGGCCCAGCACAATTCGATGCCAAACGTCAAGTTCAGGCCGTTTATGGTGAACTCCAGGTTCCTGTTACCCAAACATGGGAGATCAACCTCGGGGCGCGATCCGACCGATACAGCGATTTGGGGACAACGAACAATGCCAAAATTTTCAGCCGTTGGGAAATCACCCCAGCATGGTCGATGCGCGGGTCTATGGGCACAGGGTTCAGGGGCCCATCCGTGACGCAAACTCAACTGCTGGGCAATCCTTTTGTATGGGGGCAATCCAACTTATCCCTCAGCTGCAACTCCCAACAACAAACCATTGTGAACAACCTGAGTGCGAGTACCGGGGTCACAGGGACTTGCAACAGCAACGCATTGCCCTACGTTTTAGGCAACGGCAACCCGGATCTGAAGCCTGAAAAATCCACCCAATTCAGCTGGGGAGCCGCCTTCATGCCGCACCGCAATCTGCGGCTCAGCGCTGACCTGTGGGCGGTGCAAATTCGAGACACGATTAACTATGTATCTGATGAACTGGTGTTGAGCTACCCCGAACGCTACGCGGCCAACTACCGCCTGATCCCCGCGGGATTTAGCATCAATGGTCTAACACCCGGCTCACTGGCTTTGTACTTGCCGCAACAAAATTTGGGGGTCACCGAGAAAAGCGGTATCGATTTTGAAGCACAGTGGCGCCACCCAGGGGAATGGGGTCGCTGGAACTTTTTTGCGCAAGCCACTTATTTGTTGCACTCGCGTACCAAAAGCACTGCAGATGCCGAGTTCCGCTCCGATCTGGGGCGTCACGATCCTCTCACTGGGACAGTGTCACCACGTCTGCGCATGCGGATGATCGGTGGATTTAGCCGAGAAAACTGGAGCACACAGTTGATCATGAACCACACCAGCAGCTACCAAGATGCCTCCATCTATGCAACCAGTCTGTCGGACGGCACCTCGAACAAGGTGTCACACCGGGTGGCATCCTTCACGACATGGGATATGCAAGCCTCAAAGGCCATTGGCAGACAAATGGATCTTCGGCTGGGCGTGCGCAATGTGTTCAACAGGCCAGCACCTTTGTCTTTTGCTCAAACTTCATCTCAAGTTTTCGGGGCGAACACCATTTATAGCAACTTGTGGGGCCGCAGCCTAGAGCTGGGCATGACGATCCGGTTCTGAGCCAGTTACATCGACCCCAGGGTTGACCGCCATCAGCCCGAACAGTGCCTCAGCCCATCACCTCACGCCACAGCGCCAACACCGCCTCGCGCTCGCTCACAAGCTGCTCCAGTGGCACATCGGTGGGCTCTTCGTTCAGGCGGGCGCGGTGTTGCACGCGGCGCATTTCGCGGTACGCATTGGCCGCAGCTTGCCCCACGCCTGTGGGCAACAGTCCGGCTTTTTCGGCCCGTTGCAACAGCGCGATGTTGCCCACGTTGTCCGCCAGCTCGGGGTGGGCGGCGGTGTGCAGCAGCACCAGGTATTGCACGGCAAACTCGGCGTCCACCATGCCGCCGGGGCTGTGCTTGACATCAAAACGCTCGGCCTTGACCGGATGGCCCTGGCGCACTTTGTCACGCATGGCCACGATTTCGGCCTTGAGGCTGACCGCATCGCGCGGGGCGCTGATGACGGCATGGCGCACCGTGTCAAATTGCGGGGCCAAGCCGGGCAAACCCATGACAAAGCGGGCGCGGGTCATGGCCTGGTGCTCCCAGGTCCAGGCGGTGTTGCTGCCGCGCTGCTGCTGGTAGTCGGCGTAGGCTTCAAAGCGCGTGACCAACAGGCCCGAGTTGCCGTTGGGCCTGAGCGCCGTGTCGATCTCGTACAGGTCACCGTCGGCGGTTTTCACCGTCATCCAGTTGATGAGTTTGCGCACATAGGCGGCGTAGATTTCCTGTGCCCGTTCGTCACCGTCTTCGTAGACAAACACGATGTCCAGGTCGCTGCCGTAGCCCAGCTCTTTACCACCGAGCTTGCCGTAGCCAATGATGGCAATGGCCGGTTCTTCGCGGTGGCGGGTTTTCAGGCGGCTCCAGCACCAGCGGGCGGTCACGCGCAGCACCGCATCGGCCAGGGCGCTCAGGTCGTCGGCCACTTGCTCCACCGTGAGCACGCCTTCCACGTCACGCGCCAGGGTGCGGAACTGCTCGGCGTGGTGGGCCCGACGCAACAAATTCAGCAGGCTCTCCTCGTCGTCTTCGCCCGTGCGCTGCAGGGCCACCAGGCGGGCTTGCAACTCGCCCTCGAATTCGACGGCATCAAACCGGGTGCTAAACAGGTTCCCCCCGGCCAGCTCGTCGATCACCCCCGGGTGTTGCAGCAAATAACGGGCGGGCCACTTGGCCGCACCCAGCAAGCGCAGCAGGCGTTCGTGCACGGAGGGGCGCTCCAGCATCAGGGCCAGGTAGCTTTCACGGCGCAACAAGGGCTCGATCCAGTCGGCCATGCGCAGCACAGCTGCTTCGCTCACGCGCCCATCGTCCAGCCACTGGGCGGTGCGTTGCAGCAGGCGCATCAGACGGCCCCGGGCGTCATCGCGCAGGGACTGCACCCGTGGGTTATCGGCCCACTGGGCCAGACGCTCGCGCACCGGGCCGCTGAAGTCGCCCAGCACAGCATCGAGTTCGGCGTGTTCACGGCTGTTTTTGCCGTTCTTGCCATTGCAGCCTTTGCATTCGCGGTCACCGCCCAGCAAGGTGTCGAACTCTTGTGCCACCACTTCGCGGTGCCCATTCAAATCGCTCAAAAACCCAGAGACATCGGCATAACCCATGGTCTGCGCAATCCAGCCCAAATCATCGTCGCGGGTAGGCAAGACGTGGGTTTGCTGGTCATCGAGGTACTGGATGCGGTGCTCCACCTGGCGCAAAAACACATACGCCGCGCCCAGCGCATCGGCCGTGGCCTGCGGCATGAGCCCGGCCTTGGCCACGCGCTGCAGGGCGTCCAGCGTGGGGCGTGTGCGCAACTCGGGGAACTGCCCACCGCGCACCACCTGCAAGAGCTGCACTGTGAATTCGATCTCGCGAATGCCGCCGCGGGACAGTTTCACGTCATTCGCGCGTTCGGGGTGGCCAGCGCTGCGCTTGGAGGCGTGGTCGCGGATTTGCTGGTGCAGCGTGCGCAGCGACTCAAAGACGTTGTAGTCCAGGTAGCGGCGAAAGACGAAAGGCAGCACCACGCCGCGCAGCGCCTGCGCCGAGCCGTTGACCACCGCGCTGCGGGGGGCCACCACACGGCTTTTCATCCAGGCAAAGCGTTCCCACTCCCGGCCTTGCACCAGCAAATACTCTTCCAGCGCATCGAGCGAGACCACGCTGGGGCCAGAGTTGCCGTTGGGGCGCAAGGCCAAGTCCACACGGAACACAAAGCCGTGCTCGGTGGTGTCGCCGATCAGGGCGTACATGCGCTTAACCGCGCGGGTGAAGTACTCCTGGCAAGATACCTTGTTGCGGCCTTCGCTGTTGCCCAGGGTTTCGCCGTCTTCGTCGTACACGTAGATCAAATCGATGTCACTGGACACGTTCAGCTCACGGGCGCCCAGCTTGCCCATGCCGATGATCCACATCTCGGCCCGCTCGCCGTTGGCCTTGGTGGGCGCGCCGTGCAGGGCATCAAGATCGGCCATGACTTGGCGCCAGGCGATGTCGAGGGTGACTTCGGCCAACCAGGTCATGCCGTGGGTGACCACCGCCAAATCGCCTTGACGGCTGCAGTCCAAGCAGGCCAGGCGCTCCAGCGTGAGCTGGCGCAGCACCCGCAAGGCGGCGCTGGTGTCCAGGCCTTTGGCCTGGAGGGCGGCGTAGGCCACGCTCAAGCTGTCTCGGGTCGGGGGGCCGGGCGGCAACAGAGGCAACTCGGCGGGATAGCGGCGGTGCAAACGCTGCAGAAACCGTGAATACAAGGGCAAATCGACCGGACTGACATCATTTGGGGCGGGTGCCTCGTCCATGCGCTGGCTGCGGGTCATAATTCCTGCTGACTTTCTGATTCAAATGTTTGTGCCGTCTTTGCCCCATTTTCCCCGCTTGACCCTCGTGCTGTCCCGCTTGATGCGGGTCGTGGCCTGGGTCCTGTTGGTGCTGGGCGTCTCATTGGGCATGGCCTGGACTGCCTTGCATTTTTGGATTGTGCCGCGAATCGACACACACCGCCCCGCGCTGGAGCGCTTGGCCCAGAAAACCATCGGGGTTCCGGTGCGGATTGGTGAAATCTCAGCCGAATCGACGGGCTGGGTCCCCTCATTTGAGTTGCGCAACATCGAACTGCTCGACCCCGAGGGCCGCACCGCCTTGCGGCTGCCGAAGGTGATGATCGCGATCAGCGTGCGCTCCGTGCTGGGTTTGAAGCTGGAGCAACTGGTGCTGGACGGCCCTGAGCTCGATGTCCGGCAAATGGCCAATGGACGCTGGCGCGTGGCCGGGCTCGATTGGACGCCAACAAAAGGCGGTGACAACGCCGCCGCCGATTGGTTGTTTGCACAGCGCGAGGTCATTGTGCGCGGCGGCACGTTGCACTGGACCCGCGAGAACACAACGCCCGACCCTGTGCAAGAGGACGGGGCGTCTGCCAGCGTGTCGCTGCGCGATCTGGACCTGGTGCTGCGCAATTCGGCCCGGCACCACGATGTCCGGCTGGACGCCACCCCCCCCGACAACTGGGGCCAACGCTTTGTCACCATGGGCCGCTTCAAACGCAACCTGTTGTCCATCCACCCGGGGCAATGGGCGGACTGGACGGGTCAGGTCTACACCTACTTGCCACAGATGGATGTGGCGCAGCTCGGGCCGTACCTGCCTGCAGGCGTGAAGATCACCTCGGGTCAAGGCAGCCTGCGTCTGTGGAACGACGTGAACAACGGCCAGTGGGCTGGCGGCGTGGCCGATGTCCACCTGACGGGTCTGCAAACCGCCTGGGCGCAGAACGAAGCACCACTGACCTTTGAACGCTTCTCGGGGCGTTTGGGCGGCCGGGTCAGCCCGCTGGGCTTCGAGGTCTCGACACAGCACCTGGCCTTTGTCAGCGACCAGGGCCTGGCCTGGCCTGGCGGCAATGCCGCGCTGACCTACACCCACCCACAAGGCAAAAACGCGGCCAGCGGTCAACTGCAAGCCGATCACCTGGACCTGTTGGCGCTGCGCGAAGTGGCCTTGCGCATGCCTTTGCCAGACGTGTGGCGTCAACGCCTGCAACAGCAAACCGTCAGCGGGCAAGTCGAGGCCTTGCAATGGCGTTGGCAGGGCGATTGGCAAACGCCTCAGCGCTATGACGGACAAGTCACCTTGCAGAAGTTGTCACTGCCACCGCCGACCACACGCCAAGGTGAAAAACAAACCCGCTGGCCGGGCGTGCAAGGTGCGCAAGCCCAGCTGAAATTGAACCAGGATGGTGGGCGAATTGAGTTGAACATGGGCGCTGACGGGGCCGTGTTTTTGCCGGGGATCCTGGAAGACCCCGAGGTGCGTGTGCAGTCTTTGCACGCGCAAGCGGTTTTCAAACGCGAGAACTCACAGTGGCACGTGCCCGACTGGAAACTTGAACTGACCAACGCGGACCTGCAAGGCCAATGGCAGGGCCAATGGCATCCCGCCCCCCAGGGCCAAGGCCCCGGCACACTGGACCTGCAAGGCAAGATCAAGCAGGCCAACGCGGCGCAGGCGCACCGCTACCTGCCCCTGACACTGCCCGCGAACGTGCGCCAATATGTGCGGGACGCGGTGGTCAAAGGTGTCTATTCTGACGTGCAAGTCAAGATCAAGGGCGACCTGGCCAAGCTGCCCTTTGCCAACGCCAAAGAGGGCGATTTCCGGTTTGCTGGGCGCATTCAGGATGTGGAACTGGATTACCTGCCTGCAGCTTTGCTGCCCCCCAAAAGCCTGCCCTGGCCGCGGCTGCACAAGCTGACCGGTCAGCTCGTCTTCGACCACCTGGGCATGAAACTCAGCGACGCCAGCGCCCGTGCAGGCGATCCCCGCACCGGCCTTGGCCTGACCGCAGGCCAAGCCGAAATCCCCGACATGTTGAACAGCCCGGTGCTGAACGTCTCTGCCGAAAACAAAGGCCCCGCGGCACAAGTGCTGACGCTGGTCCAGAAATCACCGTTGGACGCGATGTTGTCAGGCGCTTTGCGCCAAACCCAGGCCACTGGCAATGTGCAAACCCGCTTCAAACTGGCCGTGCCCCTGCTCACCCCCCAAAACACCAAGTTACAAGGCGCCGTGGTGTTGGGCGGCAACGATGTGCGCATGACGCCCGACACACCCCTGCTAGAAAAGCTCCAGGGCACGGTGCAGTTCAGCGAAGCCGGTTTCAGCCTGAGCGGCACACAAGCGCGCCTGTTGGGTGGGCCGGTTCGGATCGAGGGCGGCATGCGGCCCAACCCAGGCGCGGCCACCAACGAAAGCGCCTTGCAACTGCGCGCCCAAGGCCAGATCACGGCCGAAGGGCTTCGCCAGGCCAAAGAGATCAGCCCGCTCAACGCCTGGGCCCAACACGCCACGGGTGCCACCAGTTACAGCGCGCAACTGGGCTGGCGACAAGGACAACCCGAATTCACACTGCAAAGCCAGCTCGAAGGCCTAGCCCTGAAACTGCCCGCGCCTCTGGGCAAGGCGGCGAATGTCAGCATGCCCGTCACCCTGCGCACACGTGTGCAGGGGTCTGGCACCACCTTGCGCGACCAACTGCAGCTCGAATGGGGCACCGTGGCCTCGGCCCTGTATGTGCGTGATCTGTCGGGTCCGGAAGCCGTGGTCCTGCGGGGCAGCCTCACCCTGGGTTTGCCAGCTTCGCAAGCCCCAGCGCTGCCGGCCACAGGGGTCAGCGCTTCGGTGGCGCTGGACCGTTTTGCGGTCGACGACTGGCAAAGCCTGCTGCCCGCCGACCTGGGCGCAGCAAGCCAGAAAGCCACGAGCAAAACCGCCTGGACAGCCTACAGCCCCACGCGGATCGGCCTGCAGGCCAACACGCTCACCGCCGATGGCCGCACTTTGCACCAGGTGGTGGCAGGCGGTGTGCGCGAGGGAAACACATGGCGCGTCAACGTCGATGCCCGCGAGCTCAACGGCCATGTGGTTTACCGCCAACCCAGCAACGACCAGCTGGGCCACTTGTTTGCACGCCTGTCGCGCCTGAATTTGCCGCCATCCAGTGTGGCCGAAGTGGAGGGTCTGCTCGAAGCGCCCCCGGTCAATTTGCCCTCTCTGGACATCGTGGTGGAACAGCTGGAGCTGCGCGGGAAAAAACTCGGGCGCATCGAGATCGAAGCCCTCAACACCGAGCAGCCCAAAACCCGGATCAAAGCCAACCCCGAGTGGCAATTGAACAAATTCAACATCACCGTCCCCGAGGCCAGCTTGCGTAGCACCGGGCGCTGGCTGACCGCTGCCGAAGGCGGCTCACAGCGCAAAACCGAAATGAATTTCAAGTTGGACATTTCCGACGCGGGCGCCTTGCTCACGCGGCTGGGCACGCCCAACGCCTTGCGTGGCGGCACGGGCCAACTCGAAGGCACCGTGAGCTGGCAAGGCTCTCCCTTGGCCTTGCATTACCCGAGCATGTCGGGCCAGTTTGCCGTCAAGATGGGCCGTGGTCAGTTCCTCAAAGCCGATGCGGGGGCGGCCAAATTGCTGGGGGTCTTGAGCCTGCAAGCCTTGCCGCGGCGACTGCTGCTGGATTTCCGCGATGTGTTTTCCGAAGGCTTTGCTTTTGATTCGGTGCGTGGCGACGTCAGCATCGCACAAGGCATTGCCTACACGCGCAACATGCAAATCAAGGGCGTGAACGCACTGGTGCAGCTCGATGGCTCGGCCGACATCGCCCAGGAGACCCAAAAACTGCGGGTGGTGATCTTGCCCGCACTCGACGCGGGCACGGCCTCTCTGGTGGCGGGCATTGCGGTCAACCCCGTGGTCGGCCTCACGGCTTTTCTGGCGCAGCTGTTCTTGCAAAACCCCTTGATCAAAGCCAACACCCAGGAGTTTTTCATCGATGGCAGCTGGGCCGACCCGCGGGTCACCAAAGTCAGCAGCACGGGCGATGGCAAGGCCCCACCTGCAGCCAACACACCGCCCTGAAGCCCGATGACCACGCTCGGCACCCCGCGCCTGATGGCCGCATGGCAAAGACAACTGAACCGGATCAGCGCCCAACTCGACAAGGCCCTGCCCTGGGGGTCCGGACGACGCTCCTTGTGGGCAGCGCTGATTTCGCTGGTGCTGGCCGTGCTGGCCACACTGGTATGGCTGGCCGGGCGCTATGAGGCCAGTCAGGTGCAGGCCGAGCTGGAGCGCGACACCGCCGACGCCGTGAGTGATTTGCGCAGCAGCCTGTCGCGGCAAGTGCAGGCTTTGCAAGCCTTGCAATCGGGGCATTTCGCATCCGCCACTTGGCAACCCGAAGCCTTGGCGCTGCTGCGTGACAACCGGGACTGGTTGCGCGTGGAGTGGCGCGACAAAACCTGGCAATTGCAAGCGTTTGCCGATTCGCCCTTGCGTGCGCCTGCGTTTGAGCGCATTTCGCGCAACGAGGTCCTGAACGAGGCCAGCCAAGCCTGCCAGCGGGCCAGGCGCCTGAACGGCCCCGCTTACTCCAGCACTTACTTCCTGCCGCAAAGCGACGGCTTGGGGATCGAAGTGATGGAGCTGTGCCTGCCCGTCACACAAAACGGGGAATGGGTGGGCTCTACGGTCGTGACCTACAGCCTGCAGGAGCTCTTGACTGAGCGCCTGGGTCGTACTTTTGGGCGCAAAAACGAATTGTCTTTTGTCGAACCGGACGGCACACGCCTGGCCATTGCGGGTGCACAGCGCCGTGAACGACGGGTCTTCACCAGCCAGCAACTGGTGGATTTGCCGGGGAACACCTTGTTGCTGCGCATGGACGGTCGGCGGGGCGAACCGGACCTGTTTCCCAATGTGCTCACGGCCTTGGTCACGGGCATGTCGATCGCGCTGATCACGGTGATGGTGCTGCTGACCAAGGACGCCCGCAGGCGTCTGAAGGCCGAGCGCGACCTGGCCGATGCGCTGGCCTTCCGCAAAGCCATGGAAGACTCTTTGGTCACGGGCTTGCGTGCACGCGACCTGCAAGGCCGCATCACCTATGTGAACCCGGCCTTTTGCCAGATGGTGGGCTGGGAGGCCGAGGCCCTGATCGGCCAGAACGCCCCCATGCCTTACTGGCCCCCCGAAATGGTGGACGAATACCAGCAGCGTCAGGCCATCCGCATGGCGGGCAATGCGTCACCCAGAGAGGGTTTTGAATCGGTCTTCATGCGCCAGGACGGCACCCGCTTTCCAGTGCTGATCATCGAGGCCCCCCTGATCAGCGTGCAGGGCGAGCAGACCGGGTGGATGGGCGCGGTCATCGACATCAGCGAGCAGCGCCGCATCGAAGAACTCTCGCGGGCCAGCCAGGACCGCCTGCAAGCCACGGCACGTCTGGCCACCGTGGGCGAGATGGCGTCCTTGCTCAGCCACGAGCTGAACCAGCCTTTGGCCGCGATCGCCAGTTATGCCAACGGCTCGCTCAACCTGCTCAAAGACCCGCAAGCCGAGCCCCAGACCCTGGACGATGTGCACATGGCACTGCGCCGCATTGCCGAACAGGCCGAGCGGGCCGGGCGCGTCATCAACAGCGTGCACGACTTTGTGCGCCGCCGAGACCAGGCCCGCGAAGCGGTGCAGCCGCAGGCCCTGCTGGACGCCATTGCCCCGCTGGTCAACCTGCAAGCGCGCAAGCTGCAGGTGCGCGTGCACATGCGGGTGGACGCCCGACTGCCTGCCGTGTGGTGTGACCGCACCATGGTCGAGCAGGTTCTGCTGAATCTGGCACGCAACGGCATGCAGGCCATGGATTCGCCACACTGCCGCGACAGGGTGCTGGTGCTGCAGGTGCAACTGGCTGCGCCCGGGCAGGAGCATGCGGGCGTCGCGTTTTCTGTGACCGACCTGGGCGCAGGCATTGCGCCCGATGTGGCGGCCCAGCTGTTCAACCCCTTTTTCACCACCAAACCCGAAGGCATGGGCCTGGGCCTGAGCCTGTGCCGCACCGTGGTCGAACAACATGGGGGCCAACTGGAATTCGCACCACACAAGCCCGTCGGCACCGTGTTCCGTTTCACGCTGCCCGCAGCAGGCAGTCAAACCACACACACCGCCTAAAATCGCGCCATGCAGCCCCCTTTTGACAGCATGGTCTACATCGTGGACGACGACATTGGCGTGCGCGAAGGCATGGCCTGGTTGCTGCGCACACGGCGCCTGCTCAGCGAGTCTTACGACAGCGCCGAAGCGTTTTTGGAGATGCTGGAGACGGCGGCTTCGCAGACCCAGCCCCGCCCTTTGCCCCAGCAAGCCGGATGCATCTTGCTGGATGTGCGCATGCCGGGCATGAGCGGCCTGGCCTTGTTTGAACACCTGCAAGCCAGCGGCATCGCGCAGGCTTGGCCCGTGATTTTTCTCACCGGTCATGCAGATGTGCCCACCGCGGTAGACAGCGTCAAACGCGGTGCGTTTGATTTTTGTGAGAAGCCTTTCTCGGACAACGCCCTGGTCGATCGGGTGGAACAGGCGCTGCGCTTGTCTCAGGATCGCTTGAATGCACGCACCCAACAGGACTTTTTGCAATCGCGCCTGGGCGAATTGACCGAGCGCGAGCGCGATGTCATGCGCCTGGTGGTGGAAGGCCTGCCCAACAAGCTGATCGCGGACCAACTCGACATCAGCGTGCGCACGGTCGAGGTGCACCGCTCGCGCGTTTTTGACAAAATGGAAGTCAAATCGGCTGTTGAATTGGCCAACCTGATGCGAACACTGACATGAGCCAGACCCCGGACATGACCCTTCCCATCCCAGCGCACACCCGTACCGGCCTGATCGCCACCCTCACAGGCCTGGCTCTTTTGATGGCAGGCTGCTCCTCTGCCCCGGTGTTGACAGACCACCGTTCAGGGCCCACCCGTGCGCCAGAGCTGGCATCCGAGCCCACACCCGCCGCCAGCACCGAATACCACCCCAAACGCAACGACCTGGCTTTGTTTGCTATGTCATTGCTGGACACGCCTTACAGCTGGGGTGGCCGGGGGCCTGCCACAGGGTTTGACTGTTCAGGTCTGGTCTCGCATGTTTATCGGGAGGCGGCCGGTTTACCCGTCAAGGGCACTTCGGCCGATCTGGGTCAAAAATCACGGCCCGTTGACCGCACCCGCATTCAGCCGGGTGATCTGGTGTTCTTCAACACCTTGGGTGCACGGCATTCACATGTCGGTATCTATGTGGGCGGCGGCCGCTTTGTGCACGCCAGCAACCCCCGAACCGGTGTGCGCATGGACCAGCTGAGCAACCGCTATTACGCCCAGCGTTTCGAAGGCGCCGGAACGCTGCTGGACTGAGCCCTCGCTCAGCGCCGCGATCAGGCCTTGGGTTCGTCCTGGTCTTTTTTGTCTGCAGGCATGAGATCGGCCTGTGGCAATTCGCCCTTGTTTCGCCCGGAAAACATGGTCCACCACACAATCACGACGAAGAGCACCAGGGCCAACAAGGCTTCCAGCAAAATAAGCGCCATGATCAAGTTCCCGTTTCTGAATGTTCGCCGCGCGGGTGCCCGCTGGCTGTTGGCTGCGATTGTAGGCAGCCTGACCGCCTGCTCGGTCGCCCCCGTGCTGGATGAGCCCAGCCCAAGCGGCCCATTGGCCACGCCACCCACTGCGGATGTGACGTCGCTGCCCCCCGTCATCTTGCAAGCCAAAAGCCGCTGGGTTCCGGTGCCTTGGTCCGAACTGCCCGGACTGGAACAAGACGCGGTGCACGAAGCCTGGCCTGCATGGGTACAAAGCTGCACCCGCCCCAGTCCCGCATGGGCTGCGCTGTGCCCGGAAGTTCGGCAACTGGCACAGGCACCTGTGCAAACGCAACGCCAATGGCTGCGCGAGAAATTGCAGCCCTACCGCGTGGAGTCACACACCCAGCAAAGCGAGGGCTTGTTGACGGCCTACTACGAGCCCGTCTTGAACGCCGAGCGCCAGGCACGCCCCGGCTTTCAGGTGCCGCTCTATGGCCCGCCTGCCGACCTGAACAAACGCAAGCCCTGGTACACCCGACAGGAAATGGACACCCTGCCGCACGCGCGTGCCGCCCTGCGCGGGAAGGCCCTGGTGTACCTGGCCGACCCGGTTGACGCCATGGTGCTGCACATCCAGGGCTCAGGCCTGATCCATGTGCGCGAACCCGATGGCAGGCAACGCATGGTGCGGCTGGCGTTTGCGGGCACCAACGACCAGCCCTACAAAAGCATTGGCCGCTGGCTGCTGGACCAAAACCTGATTCGTGACGCCTCGTGGCCGGGCATCAAAGCATGGATTGACCGCAACCCCTCGCGTGTGAACGAGTTGTTGTGGCAAAACCCCCGTGTGGTTTTCTTCAAGGAAGAAGCCTTGCCTGTTGGCACGGTGCCACCAGGCCCCAAAGGAGCACAAGGCGTGCCCTTGACCGCAGAGCGCTCCATCGCGGTGGACCGCAGCAGCATTCCGTATGGCACCCCTGTGTGGCTCAAATCCAGCGGCCCGCAAACCCGGCTTGACCGCCTGGTGTTGGCCCAGGACACGGGGACCGCCATTGTCGGCGCGGTGCGGGCCGACTACTACGCAGGCTCCGGCCCGACAGCGGGTGAGCTGGCAGGGCGCATGAAGCAGCCCCTGCAAATGTGGGCGCTGTGGCCCCGATGAGTCTGAACTGCCGATCCGGTTGCGCGGCCTGTTGCACGGCGCCGTCCATCTCCTCGCCCATCCCCGGCATGCCCCAAGGCAAACCCGCAGGCGTGCCTTGCATCCAGCTCGACGAGCAGCTGCGCTGCAAAATATTTGGCCAGCCCCAGCGGCCTGCCGTGTGTGGGCAACTGCAAGCCACTTTGGAGATGTGCGGCCCGCTGGACGATCAGGGCCAGTTTGCGCGGATTTACCTCACCCGGCTTGAACAGCTGACTCGCCCGGATACCTGAAGCGGCACTACTGCGCCAGTCACCAAGACGTCATGAGCGCCGACGGTTCATGGGTAAGCTGAAATTTTTGACTTTCGGAGCACGGCCATGGCGTTTGAGATTCCTTCTTTGAAAGACAGCGTTCACCCCGACGAATGGCAGCTGCGGCTGGACTTGGCCGCGTGTTACAGGCTGGTGGCGCTGTACGGCTGGAGCGATCTGGTGTTCACCCACATCAGCGCCAAGCTGCCGCGCTCGGTGGCGGGTGATGCGCACCAGTTTCTGATCAACCCCTATGGCCTGATGTTTGACGAAATCACCGCGTCGAGCCTGGTGAAAGTGGACATGCAGTGCAACAAACTGCATGACAGCCCGTTCCCGGTGAATCCGGCAGGCTTTGTGATCCACAGCGCGGTGCACGAGGCGCGGCCCGATGCCGGCTGCGTATTGCACACGCACACCCGGGCGGGCGTGGCCGTGAGCGCACAAGCACATGGCGTGTTGCCCATCAGCCAGCAAAGCACCTTTGTGCTGGCCTCGCTGGCCTACCACGGCTACGAAGGCGTGGCCATCCGCGACGACGAAAAACTGCGCCTGCAAGCCGATCTGGGATCGGCCAATTACCTGGTGCTGCGCAACCACGGTTTGCTCACCGTGAGCAAAACCATTGCCGATGCATTTCTGTCGATGTACACGTTTGAAAACACCTGCCGGATTCAGGTCGACGCGCTGGCCGGGCAAGCGGGCCCGAAAGACCTCACGGCGGTGAACCCCCAAATTCTGGATGGCGTGGCCAACGCCATGCGCGTGCAAACGAGTGGCTTGGGCGGTGCGTTTGTTTGGCCTTCGCTGCTGCGCAAGCTGCAACGGGAATGCCCGGGCTACGACGTTTGATCACCTCCTCTGAATTTTTTGAATTGCACGCATGACTTCTTTGTTTGAACCCTGCCAAGTTGGCGGCATCGCTTTGGCCTCACGCATCGTGATGGCCCCACTCACCCGCAACCGCGCACCCGGTGCACTGGCCAACGCACGCATGGCCACTTATTACCGCCAACGCGCCAACCCGGCCACAGGTGCGGGCCTGATCATCACCGAGGCCACCGCCATCAGCCAGCAAGGCCAAGGCTATGCCGATGTGCCCGGCATCTGGAGCAACGAACAAGCCGCCGCATGGAAGCAAGTCACAGACGCCGTGCATGCCGAGGGCGGCAAGATCGTGATGCAGCTGTGGCATGTGGGCCGGGTGTCACACACCAGCTTGCAACCCGGGGGTGCACCGCCTGTGGCACCTTCAGCCATCACAGCCAAAACCAAAACGGTGCTGCTGGTCAACGGCCAGGCCCAGTTTGTGGACACCTCCACGCCCCGTGCGCTGGACGCCGCAGAATTGCCGGGCATCGTGCAAGACTACCGCCGCGCCGCCGCCAACGCCATCGTGGCCGGATTTGATGGCGTGGAAGTGCACGCAGCCAACGGTTACCTGATCGACCAATTCTTGCGCTCAGGCAGCAACCAGCGCAGCGATGCTTACGGCGGCAGCATTGCAAACCGCGCCCGTTTTCTGCACGAAGTAATGAGCGCCGTGGTGGCTGAAATTGGCGGTGATCGCACGGGCATTCGCCTGTCTCCCGTCACACCCGCCAACGATGCCAGTGACGACCAGCCCCAGCCCTTGTTTGAACATGTGGTCCGTTTACTGGGCCCGATGGGGCTGGCCTTTGTGCACGTGATCGAAGGCTCAACCGGTGGGCCTCGCGACCACCAACAAGGGGCACAGGCTTTTGATTACGCCGCGCTGCGCCAGGCTTACACCGCAGCCAAGGGGCATGGCACCTGGATGCTCAATAATGGCTACGATCTGCCGCTGGCCGAACAAGCGCTGGCGCAAGGTGCCGATCTGGTGGCCTTTGGCCGCCCGTTCATTGCCAACCCGGATCTGGGCGCACGACTCAAGCAAGGTGGCCCTTTCAACACCCCTGACCGCAAGACCTTTTATGGCGGTGACGACACAGGCTATACCGACTATCCTTTTCTTCAACAAGGCAGCACGTCATGAATCGTTTTGGAATGCAACGCAAAGTCGTTTTTCTTTTGTTGGGCCTGGTGTGCACCCTGCAGGCACAAGCGGGTCGACCCTTGACAGTGGACGACGCCAATGTGAACGATGTGGGCGAAGGCCATGTGGAGGGCTGGTGGACGCGCGCACCCAACGGCTCGCGCAGCTGGACTGTCGCGCCAGCCTATGCACCCATTCAAAACGTGGAGCTGGGCGCAGGCATCGCCCGAGAGCAAAAAACAGGGCTTGAGACCTTGAACGTTCAGGCCAAGTTCAGGATCACCGAATCACAGGAAAACGGCTGCCATATCGGTGCTGTGTTGGGCGCTGCCCGCACCACCGGGGAGTCGTCCATGGGCTATGTGAATGCCCTGTTGACCTGCAACCACCCGACCCTGGGCAGCCTGCACACCAATTTGGGGGCGCTGGATTTTGCCAGCAGCCAACGCGTCGGCACTTGGGGGCTGGCTTGGGAGCGTGCTTATGGCGACATCACCGCCCATGTGGAGGTCTATGGACAACAGCGCGACAAGCCCACTTGGGCCACGGGCTTGCGCACGAACATCCTGCCCAAGTTGCAGCTGGACGCCAGCGTGGGTCGCCAGGCGGGGCAAAACCTGGTGACACTCGGGACCAAATGGATGTTCTGAAAACCGCGATCCCTCAACCCAGCCCAATGGGCGAAGGTGCCCGGGTCACGATCAGGCTGAACAATTTTTCAAACGCCTGGGTGGGTGGGTAATGGCCTGTGAGCGGGTCCCCGTTTTCGGCAAACGCTGCGTCCAGCACGCGCCAATCGTCCTCTGAAAAACAACGCTGCGCCTCGGGCAAGATCACGGACTCTTCCAGGTTCATGTGCTCCAGATAGAAGCTGACGTATTTTTCAAATACTTCTTCGAACGCCTGGCGACGGCCCGCGCCCAGCAGCTCCCATGCCAGCAACAAGTGCTGCAGGTCACGGGCTGCTTTTTCGCTGTTCATGTGATCACGCTCCAGCTTGTCGATGGCACCCATCACCTTGGGGGCCAGCTTCACGACTTTAGGGAACAAAAGGTTCGATTCCTTGGGGTGGTGCAAGCGCTCCGGGAATTCGTCGATGTAAAACAGCATGGCACGCAGCACGTCAAAGAAGTTGCGTCGGTCGTCTGCAGGTCCGCGTTGGACCATCATGCGCATGGACTGGAGCATGGCCGCCAAGGAGGCGTGTTCGTCACGGATGATTTGAAGCGCGCTGTGCTGTGTCATGAAAATAATTTCCGGTTTCTGAAGGCTTTCAGTTTGCCGGTTGGCGCCCAAGCGCACCATGACACATGTCAAGAATGGGTGATTTGGCTTTGCAGACGCTCGGCCGCAGGCGCGACCTCCCAAAATTAAGAAACGGATTTCAAGGTTTCCAGCGTTTGAGCAGCAAGGCGTTGCTCATCACGCTGACCGAGCTGAGCGCCATGGCCCCACCCGCGATCACCGGGTTCAGGTAGCCCAACGCGGCCAGCGGAATGCCCGCCACGTTGTAGGCAAAGGCCCAAAACAGGTTTTGCCGGATCTTGGCCACGGTGCGTGCCGAGATGTCGAGCGCCGCACCCACCAGCGCCACATCACCGCGCATGAGGGTGATGCCTGCCGCGTGCATGGCCACGTCGGTGCCATTGCCCATGGCCATGCCCACATCGGCGGCGGCCAACGCAGGCGCATCGTTCACCCCGTCGCCCACCATCGCCACCACCCGCCCTCCTGCACGCAGCTGTTGAACCTGGGCGGCCTTGTCGCCAGGCAGCACGTTGGCCAAGACCTCACCCTCTTCTGGCCGCAAGCCCAGCCGACGTGCCATGACTTCGGCTGCAGCCTGGTTGTCACCTGAAATCATCACCAGTTTCAAGCCCCTTTCGCGCAGTGCGGCCAAGGCTTGCGCTGCGCCTGCTTTGGGTTCGTCGCCAAAAGCCATGAGCAAAATGCCTTGCACACCCGATGGCGTTCTTTCTGCCAAAGCGGACAGCGTTGCACCCTGACCCAGCAAGGCTTGTGTGTCTTGCGCCCAGATGCTGCTGTCCATGCCTTCATCTTGCAACCAGCGCAGGCTGCCCAGCATCATCTGGCGTCCGCCCAATGTGGCCTGCACACCACGGCCAGGCACTGCTGTGAGGTTTTCGGGTTCCAGCAATTTAAGTTTGTGAGTTGTCGCCATGCTCACCACCGCCTTGGCCAAGGGATGCTCACTGCCGCTTTGTACGCTCGCGGCCCAGGTCAGGGCAGAAATCTCATCCTGCCCTGGCGCCACCACGTGGCGCACCATTCGGGGTTGCCCCACAGTGAGCGTGCCCGTTTTGTCAAAGGCTACTGTTTGCACCTTGTGTGCCCATTCCAAAGCCTGGACGTCCTTGATCAAGATACCGTTTTTGGCAGCCACACCTGTTCCCGCCATGATGGCCACGGGCGTGGCCAAACCCAAGGCACAGGGGCAGGCGATCACCAACACCGCCACCGCATGGATCAATGCCGTCTCGAAACCCGCGCCTTGAAGCACCCAGACCCCCAGCGTGACCAAGGCCACCACCAGCACGACGGGCACAAAAATTTCGGAGACTTTGTCGACCAGCCGTTGAATGGGGGCTTTGGCGGCCTGTGCGTCTTCAACCAAGCGGATGATGTGCGAGAGCACCGTTTCATGCCCCACGGCGCTCACGCGCATCACCACGCGACCATCGCCGTTGATGGATCCCCCGGTCAACCGCGTACCCACCACTTTGCTCACGGGCAGGGGCTCACCTGTCAGCATGGACTCGTCTACCTGTGTTTGACCTTCGACCAATTCACCGTCCAGCGGAAACCGTTCACCGGGCCGAACCACGATGCGGTCGTTCACCAGAATTTCTGCGACGGGCACATCGATTTCGCCTTCATCGCTGAGCCAATGGGCCTTGTCAGGCCGCAGCGCGTGCAGCGCCCGAATGGCCTCGGTCGTTTGGCGTTTGGCACGGGTCTCCAGCCACTTGCCCAACATCACCAAGGTGATGACCACGGCCGAACCTTCGAAGTACAAATGAGGTTCATGGCCCGGGTGTGCTGTCCACCACAACCACACCGACAACAACCAACCCGCTGTGGTACCCAATGCCACCAGCAAATCCATATTGCCCGTCAAGGCTTTGAGCGCGTGCCAACCTGCTTTGTAAAAGCGTGCTCCCAAAATGAATTGCACCGGGGTGGCCAAAGCAAACTGCACCCAGGCAGGCAACATCCAATGTTGACCCCATAAACTGCCCAGCATCGGCAGCACCAAAGGCGTTGACAAGACCAAGCCCCATGCCACTGGTGAAAAACCGGTCCAGGGCGAGGTCTGATCGCTTTCTTCACGTTCGCTGTGCATCAGGGGCTCATAGCCCGCATCACGAATAGCCCTGCGCAAAACCGCATCACTCGCTTGCGCTGAATGCACAACAATCCGGGCCGACTCGGTGGCCAGATTCACGGTTGCGGCGTCCACGCCCGGAACTTTCAAAAGTGCTTTTTCAACCCGTGCAACACAGGACGCGCAGGTCATGCCGCCGATGCCGATGTCGTGAATGGTCTCCCTGTTCTGGGCTTCCGTCTTGATCTGTGTCATGTCAATACAGTGGTTTGGCGCTATGCTTTGAGCACGCCCATGAGGGTATGCCTGAAAGAGACATCATGAACCAAATTTTCACCGTTGAGGGTATGACTTGTGGCCATTGCGAAAAAGCCGTGACCAAAGCCTTGTTGTCTTTGGACGCCGAAGCCAAAGTTCTGGTCGACCGCACGCAAAACAAGGTCGAAGTGGATTCAGAAATACCACGCGATGCCCTGGCCAAAGCCATCGCCGATGAAGGCTATAGCGTTGTGGCGTGATTTTTTATTGCTCCTTGTTCACCGAACTTTACAAATCGCTGCAAGCGCGCCACACCCCAGACACATCAAGCGGCGAGACTGGAGGCGTTCCATCACTGAAAGGATGTTCGCCATGAAATCGATTCGCCACACACTCATCGCCAGCGCTTTGTTGGCCAGCCTCTCTGGCCTGGCTCTGGCACAACCGGTGCCTGAAGCCAAAACCGACAGTCCACGCGCCCAACGCATGGAACAAATGCGCACCCCAATGGGCGAGCGGCATGCAAAACATTGGGCTGACCTCAAAGGCAAACTCAAGCTTGAAGCTGGTCAGGAAAATGCTTGGACCACTTTTGCGCAAAACATGCAACCGCCTGGTCAAAGGATGGCGCACCCGGACCGTGCAACGCTGCAAAAGCTGAGCACGCCCGAGCGCATCGACCAGATGCAAGCGCACAAAGCGTCACGTGATGCAGACATGCAAAAACGTGCCGAAGCCACCAAAACTTTTTATGCTGCGCTCAATGCAGAACAGAAAAAAGTATTTGATGCCGAAACTGCACGGATGATGCAAGGCATGGGCCACAAAATGGGCCGTGATGGTGGCCATCACAGTCACCACTGAACGCCTCTGTTTAGAGTATTGATGACAAGGCCACTTTGACCCGTGGCCTTTTTTCTGCCTTTCTGGATTTGACACAGGTCAAGGTTGATGGGATCGAGGATGGGTAAGCTGTGCCCATGCCTGATTCCATGCCAACCCCAAGCGCCAAGACCCGTTCTGGCCTTTTTTTACCGCCCATTCTGCCCCTGCTGAAAGACCAGCCCATGCAATGGCTGGCTTTGGGCTTCAAGGATCTGGCGCGGGCCCCTTTGCTGAGCACGATGCACGGTCTGATTTTGACCTTTTTGGGCAGCTGCATCGCCTGGATCGCACACGATCGGTTCTGGCTTTTGGTGGGTTCTTTGTCCGGCTTCATGGTGGTGGCTCCGGTATTGGCCACCAGCCTCTACGCCATGAGCCGCGCCCTGGAAAAGGGTGAAACCGTTGATTTTCGGCTGCTGCTGAACACCTGGACGCAATGGCAGCTGCGCTTGCACCACGAACCGGACAGTTACTGGAGCCTGATCCGCTTTGGCTTGCTGTTGGGTTTGGCAGCGACAGGCTGGGTCATCACCTCGTCTGCCCTCATCACTTTGCTGGCCCCCGCCCCCATTCACACACCCATGGACTTTGTGCGCCATGTGGTACTGGCCAAAGAAGGGCATTTGTTTGAGCTGTGGGTCGGACTGGGGGGCATGATGGCCGTCCCGGTGTTCGCCTCCAGTGTGATTTCAATGCCTTTGCTGTTGGACCGACGTGTCACGGTGTTGCAAGCGGTGCTGACCAGCTGGAAAGCGGTGTTGACCCACCCTTTTCAAATGACTTTTTGGGCATTCCTGATCTTGGGCTTCAGTTTGCTGGGCATTTTTTCCCTGTTGCTGGGCCTGATCCTGGTGGTGCCCATGCTGGGCCATGGCAGTTGGCATGCCTACCGCCACATGGTGGATGTGTCGGATTTGCCCGAGCGCCTTTCAGGGCAGGGTGAACCGTGATGTTCGGCTTCAACGAAGAACAATTTGCATGGTTTGGCCTGACCATCGGTGTCGGTGCCTTCATGCTGTACATGCTGTTCATCATCATCCAATTGGCTTGGGAATCCAAAGCAGGCAAATTCGGCACTTTTGTACTTTTTCTCGGACTGGCTTTTGGCATGTTGGGTTTTGTGGCCAAAGGTGTCATCCAATGGGCCATCGGGGGCTGAAAGCCGTTTTGGTACAAGGCTGTGGATAAAAAAAGGGCAACACGGCACTTATCCACAGCGTGATCCGCTTTGCGCAAGTTGTTCATTTTGACAAGACAGCTCAAAAGCAGACCCACACACAGGCTTGAAAAATATGCAAGCCTCTGTTTTTAAAGAGAAAATTTTGCTTATCCACAGAACAGCCCTGTGCTTACCTACTACTGCTATTTAAAGATATAAAACTATAGAGAAATAAGACAGAACAACAGCACTGTTAAGATTTGGCACTTTCCAACCTTGCGGCACCATGGCTATCGTTTCAGAAGAAGCACGTTTATCCTGTTACGACATCAAAAGCGCTGACCTGTCCATGGTGGCTTTGCTGTTGAAGACCACGGACATTCAAGCCGTTTCACACGCTTTGAGCGAACAATGTGCCGAAAGTCCGGGTTTCTTCGACCATGATCCTGTGATCATTGATTTGACAGCTCTGGACACCCGGGAAGAAGGCTTTTTCATCGATATCCCTGCCCTCATGCAGGTGCTCACACAACACGCTTTGGTACCCTTGGCAGTCAAAGGCGCTGAAGGCGCTGTTTGGGATCAGGCCAAGGCAGCAGGTCTGGTGGATGCTTCAGATGCCCGTATTCGGCGCGTTGTGGCCGTTTCGGAGCTTGTGCCACCCGACCCCAACCCATCACCGTCTGAGGCGCCTGTAGCACCTCCAGCACCTGTGGTGGTACCCCAAGGGGCTATGGTCGTGGACAAGCCTTTGCGTTCGGGTCAGCAGGTTTACGCCAAAGGCCGTGACTTGGTGGTCATGGCGATGGTGAATCCAGGTGCCGAAGTGATTTCTGATGGCAATATTCACATTTATGCGACTTTGCGTGGCAAGGCCATCGCAGGTGCGCGGGGCAACACCGAGGCCCGTATTTTTGCCTTGGCCATGGAGCCCGAACTGATCTCGATCGCAGGTGTGTATCGCACCAGCGAAAACGCTTTACCTCCAGAGGTATTGGGCAGACCTGCCCAGGTTTGTTTGCAATCAGGCCCTGATGGCGACAAATTGCTGGTGACGCCGCTCAAACCCTGACCTTTGTCATTCACCTTAGTCCAAGAAAGAAAATCCCATGGCAAAAATCGTCGTTGTGACCTCTGGCAAAGGCGGTGTGGGTAAAACCACCACCAGCGCCAGTTTCGCTACGGGTCTGGCGCTCAAAGGCTTCAAGACCGCTGTCATTGACTTTGATGTGGGTCTGCGCAATCTGGACCTGATCATGGGATGTGAACGCCGCGTGGTGTATGACCTGATCAATGTGATCCAAGACGAGGCTAACCTGAACCAGGCGCTGATCAAGGACAAGCAATGTCCAAATCTGTTTGTTTTGGCGGCTTCTCAAACCCGTGACAAAGATGCTTTGTCACAAGAAGGCGTGGAGAAAATTCTCAACGATCTGAACGACATGGGTTTTGAGTACATCGTCTGTGATTCCCCTGCGGGCATTGAAACCGGTGCCTTGATGGCCATGCATTTTGCCGATGAAGCTTTGGTGGTGACCAACCCTGAGGTGTCTTCGGTGCGCGACTCGGACCGCATTCTGGGCATGCTGGGCAGCAAGACCAAGCGTGCCATTGAAGGTCTGGAGCCGATCAAGGAGCATCTGCTGATCACACGTTACAACCCCAACCGGGTGGAAGACGGTCAGATGTTGTCCTTGCAGGACATTCAGGACATCTTGCGTATCAAGCTGCTGGGTGTGATTCCTGAAAGTGACAATGTGTTGCAGGCTTCCAACCAGGGCACGCCTGCCATCCACATGAACGACACCGATGTGTCCGAGGCCTACAAGGATGTGATTGACCGCTTCCTGGGTGAAGACAAGCCCATGCGTTTCACGGAAGCGGTCAAGCCTGGCTTTTTCAAGCGCATGTTTGGAGGCAAGTGAACCATGTCGTTTCTTTCCTTCCTGCTGGGTGAAAAGAAGAAGACCGCAAGCGTCGCCAAAGAACGCCTGCAAATCATCTTGGCCCATGAGCGCAGCGGTCGCAATGCCGCCGAGCCAGACTACCTGCCCGACTTGCAACGCGAGCTGGTGGCTGTGATCAGCAAGTACATCAAGATCAACCCTGAGGACATCAAGGTGAACCTGGAACGCCAGGACAACCTGGAAGTGCTGGAAGTCAAGATCGAGTTGCCTGACGCGCGCTGATCTGATCTCGTCATACCCGACTCGATCGGGTGTCCATGTCTTCGCTCACCCTGGATACCCGCATGCGCGCATATGCGCTAACTTAAAATATCAATTTGAGATATGCTCTTCTCCATTGCGTATGGAAGGAGAAGGCCATGGAGTGCTCGGTGCAGCCGTCGGAATTTGTTCGCCTCGATGAGGACTGGCAGCT
>NZ_NESF01000008.1 GCF_003063665.1 Limnohabitans sp. Hippo3 | reverse complement strand
AATCTTCGGGTGACCGATGCGATCAGGCGATGGCAGGACCTACGCTACCGTTTGGCTGAACCGAGCCGAAAACGCCGCTCACAGAGGGCAACGTTGCGTAAGATATTAAGTTAGCGCATATGCGCATGCGCGGGTATGACATCCAGGGGTGGAGTCTGACATTCAATGCTGCGTGCCCGACAACCAAGGCTGCGGTCCCAACAACCAAGGGTACGGGCCCGACATTCAAGGGTACGGGCCCGACATTCAAGCATTCGGACCCGGCATTCATGAGAAGTCATGCCCGACTCGATCGGGCATCCATGAATTCATGGCGAGCCCCCCGCCTGCGCGGGGATACCGAACTTAAGCCGCCAGGCGCTTTTCCAGATCGGCCTTGGTGTCCAGCAGTGCCTTGGGCAGGCGCTGAGCCAGCTTGGCGAAGTGCTCGTCGTGCAGCTTGAATTCCTCGGTCCACGCGGCCTTGTCGATGCTGGTGACCTTGGCGAACTGCTCGGCGCTGAACTCGATGCCGGTCCAGTTGATTTCAGCGTACTGCGGAGCCACGCCGAACATGGTCTGCTGACCCTGAGCCTTGCCTTCGAGGCGGTCGATGATCCACTTGAGCACGCGCATGTTGTCGCCGTAACCTGGCCACACGAAGGAACCGGACTCGTCCTTGCGGAACCAGTTGACGCAGTACATGGCGGGCAGCTTGAAGCCGGCGGCCTGTTGCTTGGCGCCGATGTCCAGCCAGTGCTGGAAGTAGTCGCTCATGTTGTAGCCGCAAAACGGCAGCATGGCGAAGGGGTCGCGGCGCACCACGCCTTGTGCGCCAAAGGCCGCGGCGGTGGTCTCTGACCCCATGGTCGCGGCCATGTACACGCCTTCGGTCCAGCTGCGGGCTTCAGTCACCAGCGGCACGGTGGTGGAGCGGCGGCCGCCGAACATCATGGCGTCGATGGCCACGCCGTTGGCGTCGTCCCACTGCGGGTCCAGGGCCGGGTTGTTGGTGGCGGCAATGGTGAAACGGGCGTTGGGGTGCGCGGCCTTGGCGCCGGTCTCCTTGGCGATCTGGGGTGTCCAGTCCTTGCCTTGCCAGTCGATCAGGTGATCGGGCAGTTTGTCGGTGTCTTTCTCCATGCCTTCCCACCACACGTCGCCGTCGTCGGTCAGGGCCACGTTGGTGAAGATCACGTCCTTGTGCAGGCTCAGCATGCAGTTCGGGTTGGTCTTCATGTTGGTGCCGGGGGCCACGCCAAAGTACCCGGCTTCGGGGTTGATGGCGTACATCTTGCCGTCGGCGTGCGGCTTGATCCAGGCGATGTCGTCACCGATGGTGGTGACTTTCCAGCCGTCAAAGGCCTTGGGCGGCACCAGCATCGAGAAGTTGGTCTTACCGCAGGCGCTGGGGAAGGCAGCGGCGACGTGGTACTTCTTGCCTTCGGGCGAGGTCACGCCCAGGATCAGCATGTGCTCGGCCAGCCAGCCGCCGTCCTTGCCCATGGTCGAGGCAATGCGCAGCGCAAAGCACTTCTTGCCAAGCAGCGCGTTGCCGCCGTAGCCCGAACCATAAGACCAGATTTCGCGCGTCTCGGGGTAGTGCACGATGTACTTGGTGGTCGGGTTGCAGGGCCAGGTGGTCTTGTCCTTCTCACCAGCGGCCAGCGGGGCGCCCACGGTGTGCACGCAGGGCACGAACTCGCCATTGCTGCCCAGCACGTCGTACACGGCCTTGCCCATGCGGGTCATCAGCTTCTGGTTGACGACCACGTAAGCGCTGTCGGTCAGCTCGATCCCGATGTGGGCGATGTGCGAACCCAGCGGACCCATGGAGAAGGGCACCACGTACATGGTGCGGCCCTTCATGCAACCGTCAAACAGGGGGTTGAGCGTGGCGCGCATCTCGGCCGGGGCCATCCAGTTGTTGGTCGGGCCGGCGTCTTCTTTCTTGGCCGAGCAGATGTAGGTGCGGTCTTCCACGCGGGCCACGTCCGAGGGGTCGGTGCAGGCCAGGAAAGAGTTGGCGCGTTTGGCGGGGTTGAGCTTCTTGAAGGTGCCAGCGGCCACCAGTTCAGCGCACAGGCGGTCGTATTCTTCCTGCGAGCCGTCGGCCCAATAGATGCTGTCGGGCTTGCACAGGGCGGCCATTTCGGCGACCCAGGCGATCAGCCGTGCGTTTTTGACGTACGCGGGTGTGTTCAGGTTCAGGCCCTGCATTGCGGGTGAGTTCATGACTGGCTCCAAGTTTAAAAATCGTTTTTTCAAAACCTCTGCGCAGGGGCTTTGAAAAAACGGCTGAGGGGCTGAGATACTGAGGGGGCTGTGACAGGTTGAGAAAAGGGCGGCGGTAACCGCTTCGTAACCAGCGGGCCTCGATTTTAGGGAGACTGCCTGTTTCGTGCCTGTCAGATCGGTTCTAAACCCCTTTAAATCTATGCAAAAGATGCATGACGTTATGCAAGTCCTCGTGGCGTCTGGGGCCCAAGCAGGGCGCCGCGCTTGCTTGATGGCTGCACTGGGCTGGCCATTGAGCACGTCATGGGGGGCACAGACGCGCAGCTCGGGACCCGTCAAAATCGCCGCAGCCAGCAATCTGAAGTTTGTGCTGGCTGATCTGACGGCCCTTTACCAGCAACAAACCGGGATTCGGCTCGATGTGAATCTGGGCGCATCAGGCAACCTGGCGCGGCAGATTCTGCAGGGCTTGCCGGTGGAGCAGTTCATTTCAGCCGACGAAGACCGGGTGGTCGAACTGGTCAAGGCGGGCCGCACGGTGGACGCCGGACACCGCTACGCCACCGGTCGGTTGGCGCTGATCGTGCCTAAAAATTCGCCACTGCCCTTGAACCAGGGGCTGGCTGCGGTCGTGCGTGCTTTGAAGCCGGGGGACAAGTTCGCCATCGCCAACCCGGCGCTGGCCCCCTATGGCGTGGCGGCCGAGGAGGCTTTGCTCCGCTCGGGTGTCGGGCCGTTGCCGACAGTGCAGAAAGTGCTGGGCGACCACATCGGCCAAGCCACCCAGTTTGTGGCCACGGGCGCGGCGCAGGCGGGCATCACCGCGCTGGCGCTGGCGCTGGCTCCCGAAATTGCCCGCAGTTTGCAGGTCTTGCCCTTGCCCGCCGATTTGCACGCGCCGTTGCATCAGCGCATGGTTTTGCTCAAGGGCGCCAGCGAGGCGGCCGTGGCCTGGCAGCGTTTTTTGCTCAGTGCGCAGGCACAGGTGGTGTGGGTGCGCCATGGTTACGCCTTGCCGCAATAATTAGGCTGTGCGCTGTGGCCTTTGAGTTGGCGCGGCGCTTCAAAACCAGACAGCTCCTTCAATTCAATCCTCACACATTCCACGCATGGACTGGTCCGCCCTTCACGTATCGCTGACCTTGGCGGTTTTGACCACTTTGGCGCTGCTGCCAGTCGGCTTGGCGCTGGCCCGTTGGTTGGCTGTCACGGCCTGGGTCGGGCGGCCGGTGGTCGAGGCTTTGCTGTTGCTGCCCCTGCTGTTGCCACCCACGGTGATTGGCTTTTATTTTTTGATGGCTTTTGGCCAAGGCAGCGCCTTCGGCGCGTGGTTGGCGGCTTCGGGCATACGGCTGGTGTTCACGCTCGAAGGCCTGCTGCTGGTCAGTGTGCTGGTCAACCTGCCTTTCATGGTGCAACCGATTCAACGCGCCTTTGCCGCGGTGCCGCACAGCCTGCGCGAGGCGGCCTGGGTCTCGGGCCTGTCGACATGGCAGACGTTTTGGCGCATCGAATTGCCGCTGGCCTGGCCCGGTTTGCTGGCCGGCATGGCGCTCACGGTGGCGCACACGCTGGGCGAGTTTGGCGTGGTGCTCATGGTGGGCGGCAACATCGAGGGCGAAACCCGTACCCTGTCGGTGTCGCTCTACGACAAGGTGCAGGGCATGGACCTGCAGTCGGCCCATGTGATGGCGTTGGCCCTGGTGGGCGTGTCGCTGTTGGCGCTGAGCCTGGTGCTGGCGTTTGATCGGGTGGGCCCACTGGGCCGAGCCATGCAGGAGCGCTGATGTCCGGCTTGCAAGTGCAACTGCGCTCGGCCAGCCCGATCCGGCTGGAGGCCGAGTTTGACTGCGGTGCGGGCGAATTGATGGCCTTGGTTGGGCCTTCGGGCAGCGGCAAAACCAGCATGCTGCGCGCCATCGCGGGCTTGTGGACGCCCGCCGATGTGCAGGGCCACATTCGGGTGGCGGACCAGCCCTGGCTGGACACAGCGGCGGGCGTGCAGCTGAGCCCGCAAGCGCGCCGAGCAGGTCTGGTGTTCCAGCATTACGCCCTCTTCCCGCACATGACGGCACACGCCAATGTGGCGCTGGCGGCTGGGCCGGGCTGGACGCCAGACGACGTGCAAGGTTTGCTCGCACGCCTGGGGCTGGGTGCTTTGAGTGGTCGCAGGCCGTCTCAATTGTCAGGTGGCCAGCAGCAGCGTGTGGCGCTGGCGCGGGCATTGGTGCGCGTCATGGCTAAGCCCACGGCGGCCCATGCTGTGGTGCCTGAAGCCTTGCCTGGCGTTTTGTTGCTGGACGAGCCTTTTTCTGCGGTGGACGCGCCCACCCGCCAGACGCTCTACCGCGAGCTGGCCGCCTTGCGCCAAAAGGTGTTGGTGCCCATGGTGCTGGTGACGCACGATTTGGCTGAAGCCCGTCGCTTGGCCGACCGGGTGGTGATCGTCGACGCGGGCCAGACCCTGCAAACCGGCGAGCCTGCCCGCGTGTTCGCCAGCCCGCGCAACGCCCGGGTGGCCGAACTGGTGGGCATTCAAAACCATTTTGCAGGGCGTTTTTTCAAGGACCGGCCCGGCTGGGGCCGCCTGCGCTGGACCGATGCGGCCCGGCCTGAACAAAGCATCGATCTGGCCGTGATCGACAAAAACAAGATCGGGGACGACACACCCGTGACCTGGGTGCTGAACGGGGAGCAGGTCGATGTGCTGCGCGATGGCGAAGCTTTGGAAACCGTCGCTGGCCAGACCCGCTTGCGTTGCCAGTTGCTGGAGGTCTTGTCGCTGGGCGAAATCAGCCTGTGCACTGTGTCGCCGCAAGACCTGCCCGGTCAGACCCTCACCTTGAACCTGACCACGCGTTTGTTGCGGCGCCTGCAAGTGGAGACCGGTGGTTGGGTTCAGTTGCTGATCGCGCCGCAGGCTTTGCACATCATGCCCGTGCGGGATGCAGCCAATTGACACGCAGGCACGATCTTCGGCCCAAAACAAAACCCGCCAAGCCGAAGCTGTAGCGGGTTTTGGGCTGAACGGTGCGGCCCAAAGACCAGCACCGCAGACGGTCAAAGCCTCAGGCCATGAACACGGCGATGAAGGCCAACAAGAAAATCAACACCGCACCAGCGGCCGGAATGACCACGGGAATGTGCTTGACCACGTTTTCCACGGGATCGTCAGATGTGTGTGTGTCGTTGTGAGCAGACATGGTGAACCTCAAACTCTGTAATGCCCGCTATTGTAGCCAATCGGGTGTTTCGCCAGACTGACAGGGGGCAAGCGCTGACTTTTGCAGCTCAATCCCCCACGATCTTGCGCTCACGGATCACCCGACCCCACATCGCGCTTTCGCTGGCCATGTAGCGTCCCAGCTCGTCCCGGGTGCCTGGCATGGGAGTGAGGCCGTGCTTGTTGAGTTGCTCGACCACGTCGGGGGTGGTCAGCACCTTGACCAGTTCGGTGTTCCAGCGGTCCAGCACGGGTTTGGGCACTTTGGACGAGGCCACAAAAGCGTACCAGTTGGTGGCATTGAAACCTGGAAAGCCCGATTCGGCCACGGTCGGCACTTTGGGCAGCGCCGCCAGCCGTTGCGTACCTGTGCTGGCCAAGGCGATCAGTTTGCCCGCTTCGATGTGCGGCGCGGCCGTGGCCATCGTGGCAAACCAGCCAGTGACGCGGCCGCCCAGCACGTCTTGCAGCGCCGCTGCACCCCCTTTGTAGGGTACGTGCACTGTGTCCAGCTTGGCCATGTCGTTGAGCAGTTCGCCCGACAGGTGTGAGGCTGAGCCCGGCCCGGTCGAGGCAAAAGTCAGCTTGCCGGGGTTCTTGCGGGCGGTGGCGATGAAGTCGGCAAAGGTCTTGATGCCCGCGCCAGGGTCGACCACCAACACGTTCGGAAAATTCATGGCCATCGTCAAGGGCGCCAGATCCTTGACCGGGTCATAGGGCAGTTTCATCATGTGCGGCGCAATCGCCAGCGGTCCGACCGAGCCGAGCAGCAGCACACTGCCGTCGGCAGGGCCGGTGGCGGTGAACTGGTGCGCAATGTTGCCACCGGCCCCTGCCTTGTTTTCGACCGTGACCGACACGCCCAGGTTCTCGCCCAGCCGTTTGGCGATGATGCGCGCACCCGTATCGGCCGCACCCCCCGCCACAAAGCCCACCACCATGGTGATGTTTTTCTTGGGCGGGAACTCCTGCGCCAAAGCCTTGGTAGCTTGCAGGCCCAGGGCCCCCACCAGCATGCCGGAGCAGGCCAGCAAAAGCGCGCGCCGTGCAGTTTGTGGTTTTGCAAAAGAGAGACAACCCATGTGTTTCATGCCGGACCTCCAATCAACAGATGTAACACATTAACAGCGAAGACCCGATCAAGCAGTCGCGTGGGTTGCCGATTGCAAAACGCACCATTCACATCAAGGCGTAAGTCGTGCAGGCCCTGAAAACACTTTTGCCGTCATCGGCCCCGGTCAGATCGATTTCGCCAAACGCCATGGCTTTGCCCGCTCGCAAGACGCGTGCTGTGACGAGGGCGTCCTGCCCCGACAACGGTTTCATGAAGGTGCTGGACAGCTGCACCGTACTGCAGGGCCTGAATTGGCCGAAGTGCTGGATCAGCGCAAGCACCATGGCCGTGTCCGCCGCGGCCATCATGGCCTGTCCGCACAGCATGCCGCCCACGCGCGAAAGCTGATCGCTTTGCGGCAGGCGCAGGGTCACGCTGTCCGCTTGCGTGCTTTCGACGGTCAGGTTCAGGGCCTGTACCCAGGGGGCAAACAGCTCGGACAAGGCTTGTTGCAGGTTTTCAGTGGAGGTGCTCATGCGAACAGTTTAAACAGAGCAAAAGGTCTCAGTGCCATCTTCTGCAAACGGGGGCCGGCGAACGCTTGACCGTCTCTATACTGGACACACCCAAGGTTTGTATTTTGACAGCAGGCCTTGATCCATGGACACCCGCAACACCGTTTGAAACGTCATGACTTCTTCCATCCTTGTTCTGGGCGCTGGCATGGTCGGCACCTGCACCGCCTTGCATCTGCAGCAGCGTGGCTTTGACGTGGTGCTGGTGGACCGCCGTGCACCGGGGCGGGAAACGTCTTTTGGCAATGCCGGCCTGATTCAGCGCGAAGCGGTCGAACCTTATGCTTTTCCGCGTGAGCCAGGTTTCTTGTTGAATGTGGCCATGGGCCGGGGGGCCGAGGTCCATTGGCATGCGCGGGGTTTGTGGCAAATGGCCGGGTCGTTGCTGCGCTACTTGCGCCACTCACACCCCAAGCGCCATGCGCAAGCCACCCACGCGTACAGCCGCCTGATCGCCCATGCCACCGACGAACACCGTTTGCTCATGACCGCAGCCGGTGCACAGGATCTGGCGCGCCATGAAGGATTCCGTTTTGTGTTCCGCACCTCCAAGGCGTTGGACGAGGCGGTTGAACGGGCTGCGAACTTGCATGACCGTTTTGGTGTGCGTTATCAGGCCGAAAACACCACCCAGCTGGCGCAGGCCGAACCTGCTTTGCGCTTGCCACTGGCGGGCGCCGTGCATTGGCTGGACCCGTGGGCGGTCAACGACCCCGGCGCCTTGGTGCAACGTTATGCGGATCTGTTTGTGGCGCGGGGTGGGCGCTTGTTGACGGGAGACGCGACCAGCTTGCAGTCGCAAGGCGTGGGCTGGTCGGTGCAAACCACCGAAGGCCGTGTGGATGCCGAGCAAGCCGTGCTGGCGCTGGGCCCCTGGGCCGACGGTTTGATTCGCACGCTGGGTTACCGTTTTCCGCTGTTCATCAAACGCGGTTACCACCAGCATTACACCTCGCCTGCCCAGCTGCTTCAACCGGTGCTCGATGCCGAGCGCGGCTATGTGCTGGCGCCCATGCAGCGCGGCCTGCGTTTGACCACCGGGGCTGAGTTCGCCCCCATCGATGCCCCACCCACGCCCGTGCAACTGGCCAAGGCCGAAGCCTTGGCGCGTGAACTGGTGGACTTGGGTGAGCCTTTGCCCGATGCCCCTTGGCTGGGCGCACGCCCCTGCACCGCCGACATGTTGCCTGTGACGGGACCTGCGCCGCGCCACAAGGGTTTGTGGTTCAACTTCGGCCATGCCCATCAGGGCTTCACCTTGGGGCCTGTGGCCGGACGCTTGCTTGCCGAGATGGTCGAGGGCCGACACACCTGGATTGACCCAGCCCCTTACGCGCCCGCGCGATTCATGTGAGTGCGCCTCCAGCTCAATGTCGCAGGCCTTTCAGGCCCGTTCACAGCACCCGGTAAAAACTCAGAAACACGCCGTCGGGTGCCCGTCGCCCGGTACCGATGAACTGGCTCTCGCTCAGCCAGGCCCATTGGGGCGTTGTGGCCTCCAGTTTGGGCTGACAGCGGAAATAGATCTCGTCGGGGTTGACCGGCTGGCCGTTCATGATGCGCTGTGAATTGTCCAGAGAAGCCACGCGCAGGGCGGTGTTTTGCACGAAGACGCGTGTGCCATCCTGGAGTTCGATCACATAGCGCGCATCCAGGTGCGCTTGTGTGCCGCCGCCCAAAATCAATTGAAAGTCGGCACCACCTGCCAGCACTTTGCCATTCAGTCGGGGGCCGTTCACGGTGCCACCGGTGATCGGGATCATGCGGCGCAGGCCTGCGGGCGTGTGGCCGACTTCAACGGGTGGGGCGATGGTCACGGCCAAATCGCAAACATGTTCCAACTGGGGGGCGGGCAGCGTCATCGTGGTTCCCTTTAAACTGGGTCTGAATTATCAGGTGACTTCACACATGCTTTCCACCCAAGACAAAACCCGCATCGACGACACCCGCATTGCCTCGGTGCGCCCCCTCATGACGCCCGCGCTGCTCGAAGAGCGGCTGCCCGCATCGCCCGCGCACCTGGCGCTGGTGGAGCGTTCACGGCAAGACATCTCGAACGTGCTGCAAGGCCAGGACGACCGTTTGGTCGTGGTGGTCGGGCCGTGCTCGATCCACGACCATGACCAGGCCATCGCCTATGCCCGGCTGCTCAAGGCCGAGGCTGACAAGCACGCCAAAGACCTGCAGATCGTGATGCGCGTGTATTTTGAAAAGCCCCGGACCACCGTGGGCTGGAAGGGCTACATCAACGACCCGCACCTGGACGGCAGCTTTGCCATGAACGAAGGCCTGGAGATGGCCCGCAAACTGTTGCTCGACATCATCGACCTGGGCCTGCCCGTGGCCACGGAATTCCTGGACTTGCTCAGCCCGCAATTCATCAGCGATCTGGTCACCTGGGGTGCCATCGGTGCGCGCACCACCGAGAGCCAAAGCCACCGCCAGCTGGCCAGCGGCCTGTCGTGCCCGGTGGGCTTCAAGAACGGGACGGATGGCGGCGTCAAGGTCGCGGCCGATGCGGTGGTGGCGTCCAAAGCGCCGCACGCCTTCATGGGCATGACCAAGATGGGCCAGGCCGCGATCTTCGAGACGCGTGGCAACCAGGACGTGCACATCATCTTGCGCGGTGGCAAGACCCCCAACTATTCGGCAGCCGATGTGGATGCCGCTTGCAAAGCGCTGGAGGCTTCAGGCATCGCCCCGCAGGTGATGGTGGACGTGTCGCACGCCAACAGCAGCAAGCAGCACGCCAAGCAAATCGAGGTGGCGCACGACGTGGCCGCGCAGGTGGCAGCGGGTGACCGCCGCATCATGGGCCTGATGATCGAAAGCCATTTGCAAGAGGGTCGGCAAGACCAAAAGCCCGGCCAGCCCTTGCAGTACGGCGTGTCGATCACCGACGCCTGCATCAGCTTTGCGCAGACGGTGCCGGTGTTCGAAGCGCTGGCGCAAGCGGTGCAAAAGCGGCGCAGTCGCGTTGGTGCCCTGTAAAACTTGTAACAGGGCCTTGACCGCCATCGTTCGGCGGGATTACAGTGAAATCGCTGACATCGGGAGACCGATCGAAGCATCCTCTGGGGCACATGCTTGTGCCCCGCCCATCAGAACGACAACTCTTCTTTTGGGCAATCCTTGGGACGATCCTCTCGTGACGACCCATCAACCCGACCGGTTCGCCGGTCGGGTTTGTCATTTGGGGGTCTGGCTTTTTCCATGTGGCCTTTGTCACACAGCAGGCCCACCCTGTGCCCACATCAAGGCTCGTGTTGTGCCAGGTACATGCCCCCGGGCAGTTCTGCTGGGTTGAACATGGGCGTTGTGCGGCTGCTTTCCAGATCGATGCCGATTCGCAAGGCCTGCGCCAGCCCACCGAGTTCATCGGCCAGATGGACCAGCAGGTTGTCCAATGAAACCAGACCCATCAGCCGTCCATCGGCTTCGGTGATGAACAGCCGCCGTACCCCATGTTGGGTCATGGCCTGCACGGCTTCGTGCACGCCGGCTGTGCCGGGCACGCGAATCAAGTGGGGTGTGCTGAAAGCGCCCACATTCTGCTCTTGTGGCAAGCGGTCCTGGGCCAGCAGGTTGATGACCAGATCGCGGTCGGTCACCACACCCACCACGCGTGTGGCGTCCTCGGGGTCGGTCAGGGCCAAGGCACCGACATGGTGGACGCGCATCATTTCCGCGGCTTTGCGCACCGGGGCTTCGGCGCTCACGGTGAGAATGTCGCGTTGGCAAAGTTGGGACAGGTTCATGGCAAAACGCTCCTGAAAATGACAACAGCCCACCTTAGTGGGGTGGGCTGATGATTTCAGTGAGCCGATGCACGCAAGCAGTGTTGCGCGGTACGCGCCTTTAGTGCAAAGACGACAGAAACTGCTGCAATTCGGGCGTCTTGGGGTTGGCAAACAGTTCAGCTGGTGCGCCCTGCTCATGCACCAAGCCCTGGTGCATGAAGATCACGCGGTCACTGACCTTGCGGGCAAAGTTCATCTCGTGCGTGACCATCAAGAGCGTCATGCCTTCTTGCGCGAGCGACTCCACCACGGCCAGCACTTCGCCCACCAGCTCGGGGTCGAGCGCCGAGGTGATTTCGTCGCACAGCAAGATGCCGGGCGACATGGCCAGCGCCCGGGCAATTGCCACGCGCTGTTGCTGCCCGCCCGAGAGCTGATCGGGAAACGCGTCGAACTTTTCGGCCAGGCCTACACGGGCCAGCAAGCGGCGCGCTGTGGCTTCGGTCTCGGCGGCGGACAGCTGCTTGACCAGACCCGGTGCGAGCTGGATGTTCTTGCCCACCGTGAGGTGTGGGAACAGGTTGAAGGACTGGAAGATCATGCCGACCTGCTGACGCAGCTTGCGCATCGCCGAGGGGTCTGAATAGACCAAGGGCTGGCCTTGGACGGTCAAAGTGCCATGTTGAAAAGTCTCCAACCCGTTGATGCAACGCAGCAGCGTGCTTTTGCCCGAGCCGCTTTTGCCGATGATGGCAATCACCTCGCCCGCTTGCACCTGCAAGTCGATGCCTTTGAGGACTTCATTGTTGCCGTAGGACTTGCGCAGCCCCGTGATCGCGACAGCGGCAGTAGAAGAGTTAGCGTTGGACATGGAGGCGACCTTCGAGAGAGCGTGCATACAGGCTGATGGGGTAGCAGATCAGGAAATACAGGAGTGCCACACAGCTGTAGACCACAAAGGGTTTGAAGGTGGCGTTGGTGATCATGGTGCCGGCCTTGGTCAGCTCGACAAAGCCGATGACCGAGGCCAGTGCCGTGCCCTTGACCACCTGGACCAGAAAGCCCACGGTGGGCGCGACCGCAATGCGTGCCGCCTGCGGCAAGATGACGTAACGCAGTTGCTCGCCAAAGTTCAGTGCCAGGCTTTGGGCAGCTTCCCACTGGCCTTTGCCAATGGATTTGACGCAGCCATGCCAGATCTCGGTCAGGAAGGCGCTGCTGTACAGCGTCAAAGCCACAGTGGCCGCTGTCCACGCCGAGGTCTCGACGCCCAGCATGGCCATGCCGAAATAAGCCAGGAACAGCTGCATCAGCAAAGGCGTTCCTTGAAAGAGCTGTACATACAGCGCGACGGCTTGTTGCAGGCTGCGGTTGGGCGTGGTGCGGACCACCAGCAGGGCCAGGCCCACCAGCCCGCCGCCGACAAAAGCGATCAGCGACAGCACCAGCGTCCAGCGCGCGGCCAGCAACAAGTTGCTGACGATGTCCCAAAGTGAAAACTCAACCACGGCGGCCTCCGAACAAGAAGCGTTGGCCGAGCCAGTTCAGCGTGGCACGGGTGGCGATCGACAGCAGCAGGTAAATGGCTGTGGCGACGATGAAGGCCTCAAAGGCGCGGAAGTTGCGGCTCTGGATCAGGTTGGCGGCAAAGCTCAGCTCTTCGGTCGAGATCTGTCCGCACACCGCCGAGCCCAGCATCACGATGATGATCTGGCTGACCAAGGCGGGCCATACGCGTTGCAGTGCGGGCGGCAGCACCACCCAGATGAAGGTCTGCATGCGCGAGAGCGCCAGGCTCATGGCCGCTTCGATCTGCCCGGCGGGGGTGGTCTGGATGCCGGCCCGCACGATCTCGGCCGAATAGGCCCCCAGGTTGATCACCATGGCGATCACCGACGACCATTCGGGGCTCAGGCGCACACCCATTGCAGGCAGGCCAAAGAAAATGAAAAAGAGCTGGACGATGAAAGGCGTGTTGCGGATCAGCTCCACATAAGCGGCCACGCCGGGGCGGCTCCAGCCGGGCCCTTGGGTGCGGACCCAGGCACAGCCAATGCCCAGCAACACGCCCAGCACTGCAGACACGGCTGTGAGGCCGAGCGTCCACCCCACGCCCTTGACCAACAAGGGCCACTCGGTCAATACCGCTGCAAAGTCCAGCTCAATCGCCATGGTGTCAGGCCTTGTCGGGCTTATTCAGGCAACTGGCCAGCAGGACGGCCCAGCCACTTTTGCGCCATCTTGTCGATGTCGCCGGACTTCTTGGCTTCGGCAATGATGGCGTTGACCTTGGTGCGCAGCGCGTCCTCGCCTTTGCCCACACCGATGAAGTTGGGGCTGTCCTTGAGCAACAGCTTGTATTCGGCGTTGAGCTGGGGGTTCTTCTGCATCATCACGCCCGCGACCGATGCACCTGTGGCCAGCAGCTGGGTTTGGCCCGAGACATAGGCCGACACGGTAGCGTTGTTGTCTTCAAAGCGCTTGAGCTCGGCGCCTGCCGGGGCCACCTTGGTCAACTCCTGGTCCTCGATGGCACCCCGCGTCACGGCCACGGTTTTGCCCGTCAGGTCGTTCATCGACTTGATGTTCAGGGTTTTCGCCCCGTAAATGGCCTGGAAGAACGGTGAATAAGCCGAGGTGAAATCGATGACTTTTTCGCGCTCGGGGTTCTTGCCCAGCGTGGAGATGACCAGATCGGCCTTCTTGGTTTGCAGGTAGGCGATGCGGTTGGCGCTGGTCACGGGCATCAGCTCGATCTTCACGCCCATTTTGGTGGCGATGTAGTTGGCCATGTCGATGTCCAGGCCTTGGGGCTTGAGGTCGATGCCCACAAAGCCGTAGGGCGGAAAGTCGGTCGGGATGGCGATCTTGATCAATTTGGCTTTCTGGATGTTGTCCAGTGCACTCTGTGCGTGGCTGGCGCCTGCCAGTGTCAACAGGCTGGCGGCCACGGCGGTGGACAACACAAGGCGTTTCGAGAGTTTCATAACAAGGCTCCTAAGTAAGTGGAAGGTGAGGTGGATGAAGAGGTGTTGCCGGCTGCGCTTTTGCCCGGTTTGGGGCTTGCCGCTTTGGCAGGGGTCAGGGGTGCGAGCGCAAGGCGCAACTCGGCCAGCGGGTCTGCGGGCGCGGCGTTGATCTGCAAGGCCGATTGCACCTGGCCGATGTGCTCGGCCATGAGCCGCTCGGCCGTTTCCTTGTCGCCACGCTCCAGCGCCTGCACGATGTCGATGTGTTCCTGACAGGACTTCACCGCATCGTGGCTCGATTGGTAGAGCATGGCGATCAGCGTGGTCCGTGCCGTGAAGTCGCGCAGCGTATCGGCCAGCAACTGGTTGCCCAGGCATTCGGCCAGGCACACATGGAAGTCGCCCAGCAAAAAGCTGCGTCGCCCCACGTCGTCTTGTTTGAGCGCAGTCTTTTCCTGCTGGATGTGCTGCTTCAGGCGCTTGAGTGTGGTTTTGTCCATGACCCCAGCGCTGCGGATCAGACCGGTTTCGATCACCCTGCGGGCTTCAAAGGCCTCGCGGGCTTCGGTCTTGGACGGCTGCACCACAAACCAGCCCCGGCGCGAGCTGACTTGCACGATGCCGCGTGCGGCCAGTTGCATCAGTGCTTCGCGCACCAGGGTGCGGCTGCAGTCAAACAACATCGACAAAGCCTGCTCGCCCAGGCGTGCACCGGGCATCAGCTTTTGAGCCAGGATCGCTTCCACGATCCGGTCGGCAATGTCTTTGGAGTTCACAACCAAGGCTTCCTTTGCTTGAACCTCTAGCGAATACCGTGCCACTTGTTTTGACATCTTGTATGCAAGATTTGTGCATCATAGGTGTGCGCAAATCACTTGTGACTCATGGATTTCCCTTGTCTGGTGCGCGGTTGTGCACCAATTTGCGTTGTGTTGTGTCTCAGTCCCCAAGCAAAAGGGCCTGACGGAAATTTCCCGTCAGGCCCATGGCCGGAATAGGCGGGGCTTAGCCTGCTAAGCCCACAAACACGTTTTGAACGTCGTCGTTGTTGTCGATCGCGCCCAGGAAGGTTTCAACTTCTTCGAGTTGCTCTGCGCTCAAGTTGGCCGGGTCGACCGGGTTTTTGGGTTTGTAGCCCAGTTTGGCCGACACCACGGTGAAGCCGAAATTGGGCAGGGCGCGGCTGACCAGATCCAGGTCGGTCGCTTCGGTGATGAACACCGTCACGCCGTCTTCGTCGGCGGGTTCAAAATCCTGCGCACCGGCTTCGATGGCGGCCAGCTCGGCGTCGGCCCCGGGCTGGGCAGGCTCGGCCTCGATGAAGCCCACATGGTCAAAATCCCAGGACACCGAACCCGACGTGCCCTGCTGGCCCTTGCGGAACAACACGCGCATTTCTGACGCGGTGCGGTTCACGTTGTCGGTCAGCACTTCGATCATCACCGGCACCTGGTGGGGCGCGAAACCTTCATAAATGACGCGGTCAAAGCTGACGGCATCGCCCAAGAGGCCCGCGCCTTTTTTGATGGCGCGCTCCAGGGTGTCTTTGGGCATGGACACCTTGCGGGCTTGTTCGACCACCAGGCGCAAACGGGCATTGGCAGCGGGGTCCGCGCCGTTGCGGGCGGCGATCATGATGTCCTTGGCCAGGCGGCCAAACAGTTTGCCCCGGGCGTCTGCTGCCTGTGCCTTGCCTTTTGCTTTCCATTGCGCGCCCATGGCGGTTTTCCTTGGTGGTGGTCTGCCCCCAAAGGCGCAGATGCTGTGAAAAAAGCGCCCACCCGTGGGGCTGACGCATGTTTGAAGGGGTGTCAGTTTAATCGCCCGGCCAGTCGGAGGGCCCCCACCAGGAGACGGCGGCGGGTCCCCAGTAAGCAAAACGGGGGGGTATTTGAGATAAAGTCACGGGCTAAACCGCCTTAAAAGGGCGATTTTTGAATCGGCTCGACATACCGCCGAGCGCCGGATTCTTTTTTCATATCCCTGACAACGAGAGTACCCATGGCTGCAGACAAATCCCGGATCATTTACACCCTGACAGACGAAGCGCCTTTGTTGGCCACGGCATCGTTCCTGCCCATCATCCGCACTTTTGCAGCGCCTGCCGGCATCGACGTGGCCGAAAGCGACATTTCGGTGGCCGCCCGCATTCTGGGTGAATTTTCGGATCTGCTGCCTCCTGAGCAGCGCGTCACCAACAACCTGGCCGAGTTGGGCAAGTTGACCCTCAAGCCCGAAGCCAACATCATCAAGCTGCCCAACATCAGCGCTTCTGTCGGTCAGCTGACGGCTGCCATCAAGGAGCTGCAGGCCAAAGGCTACGCCCTGCCCGACTACCCCGAGAACCCCAAAAACGACGAAGAAAAAGCCATCAAGGCCCGCTATGCCAAGTGCACAGGCTCTGCCGTGAACCCGGTGCTGCGTGAAGGCAACTCGGACCGCCGCGCTCCTCGTGCGGTCAAGGAATTCGCCCGCAAGAACCCTCACAGCATGGCCGAGTGGAGCCAGGCTTCGCGCTCGCACGTCTCGCACATGCACGCGGGCGACTTCTACCATGGCGAAAAGTCCATGACGCTGGACCGCGCACGTGACGTGAAGATGGAGCTGATCACCAAGAGCGGCAAGACCATCATCCTCAAACCCAAAGTTTCCTTGCTTGACCGCGAAGTCATCGACAGCATGTTCATGAGCAAGAAAGCCTTGCTCGAGTTCTATGAAAAAGAAATCGAAGACGCGCACAAAACCGGTGTGATGTTCTCCTTGCACGTCAAGGCCACCATGATGAAGGTGTCCCACCCCATCGTGTTCGGTCATTGCGTCAAGATTTTCTACAAGGACGCGTTTGCCAAGCACGGTGCCCTGTTCAAAGAGCTGGGTGTGAACGTCAACAACGGCATGGCCGATCTGTACAACAAGATCACCAGCTTGCCCCAGTCCAAGCAAGACGAGATCAAGCGTGACCTGCACGCTTGCCACGAAGGTCGTCCCGAGCTGGCCATGGTGGACTCGGCCAAGGGCATCACCAACTTCCATTCGCCCAACGACGTGATCGTGGACGCCTCCATGCCCGCCATGATCCGCAACGGCGGCAAGATGTGGGACGCCAACGGCCGCTTGAAAGACGTCAAGGCCGTCATGCCCGAGTCGACCTTTGCCCGCATCTACCAGGAGATGATCAACTTCTGCAAATGGCACGGCGCGTTCGATCCCAAGACCATGGGCACGGTGCCCAACGTGGGCCTGATGGCCCAGCAAGCCGAAGAATATGGCTCACACGACAAGACGTTCGAGATTCCTGAAGACGGCGTGGCCAACATCACCGACCTCAACACCGGCGAAGTGCTGCTGAGCCAAAACGTGGAAGAGGGCGACATCTGGCGCATGTGCCAGGTCAAGGACGCGGCGATCCGCGACTGGGTCAAGCTGGCCGTGACCCGTGCCCGCAACTCCGGCATGCCCGTGGTGTTCTGGCTCGACCAGTACCGCCCCCACGAAGCCCAGCTCATCACCAAGGTCAAGATGTACCTGCACGAGCACAACACGGCCGGTCTGGACATCCAGATCATGAGCCAGGTGCGTGCCATGCGTTACACCCTGGAGCGCGTGATCCGTGGTCTGGACACCATCAGCGCCACCGGCAACATCCTGCGCGACTACCTGACCGACCTGTTCCCCATCATGGAGCTGGGCACCTCGGCCAAGATGCTGTCCATCGTGCCTTTGATGGCCGGTGGCGGCATGTACGAAACCGGTGCGGGCGGCTCGGCCCCCAAGCACGTGCAGCAGCTGGTGGAAGAAAACCACCTGCGCTGGGACTCCTTGGGTGAATTCCTTGCGCTCGCCGTGTCGTTGGAAGATCTGGGCTTGAAGACGGGCAACAAAAAGGCCGTCGTGTTGTCCAAAATGCTGGATGCCGCAACCGGCAAGCTGCTCGACAACAACAAGAACCCTTCGCCCAAAACGGGTCAGCTGGACAACCGTGGCAGCCAGTTCTATCTGGCCATGTACTGGGCGCAGGAGCTGGCAGCGCAAACCGAAGACGCCGAGCTGGCTGCCCAGTTCGCACCTTTGGCCAAAGTCTTGACCGACAGCGAAAAGAAGATCGTGGAAGAGCTCAATGCCGTGCAGGGCAAGCCCGTGGACATTGGCGGCTACTACATGCCTGACCAAGCCAAGCTGGCCGCCATCATGCGCCCCAGTGCCACGTTCAATGCCGCTCTGGCTGCCGTGAAGAGCTGATCGGCTCCTTTCGCATCCAAGCCACTCAGGTCATGCCTGAGTGGCTTTTTTTCGGCTCAGCGGCTGTAGGCCAAACCGAGCGCCACACCACCAAACAAATCCCCTTCGAGGAGCGGTACGCCCGCGAATTCGGCCGGCAAGGCTTGTTGGAAACTGCTCAAGGCCGATGAACCGCCGGTGAGGTAAATCGCATTGAGCGAAGCGTGACTCAGCCCTGCGCTTTGTACACATTCGCGGGCGCAGGCCAGGGTGCGCGCCAGCAAGTCGTGCAAATGCGCCTGCATGTCGGCCACGCCCAGATGGGCTTGCAAGTCGCGCGCGATGACCGACAGGTCAATGGCCGTGTTGGCGCGGCTCATTGAGCAGCGGATCTTGGCCTGCTCCACCTCGTGTGCGATGTGGTGGCCGTGGCGCTCGGTCAGCACCTGCATCAGGCGCTCGTGCAGGCGGGCATCGCTGTAGTTGCTGCGCAGGGTTTGGGCATGTGCGATGGCCTTGGGCTGGTATTGCCAGTGAATCAGGTGCCAAGTGGCGAGGTCAAAAAACACGCGGCTGGGCACCTCGCGCTGTTCAGGGCCGAGGTGTTTGTAACCCAGCAACGGCATGACCTGTGCCAGATTCAATTGCCGGTCGTAGTCGGTGCCGCCGATGTGCACGCCGGTGGTGGCGAAAATATCCGCGTTGCGGTCGAGGCTCTGAATGCGCCCAGGCCCCAGCCGCACCACGGTGAAGTCCGAGGTGCCGCCGCCCAGGTCGACCACCAGCACAGTGCTTTCTTTCGTCAGGCGCCGTTCGTAGTCCAGCGCGGCGGCAATGGGTTCGAGTTGAAACGACACCTCTTCAAAGCCCACTGACAACACCGCCTGGCGCAGCGAGGCTTCGGCCTGCGCATCGCGCTCGGGGTCATCGTCGACAAAGTGCACCGGGCGGCCCATCACCACGCGGCGTGGGGCACTGCCCAAGCTTTGCGTGGCGCGTTCGCGCAGGGTGGCCAAAAAGGTGGCGATGATGTCCTGAAAGCTGATCTGCTGATGGCCAATCTGTGTGGTCTCCAGCAAAAGCGGGCTGCCCAGCAGACTTTTGAGCGAACGTATCAAGCGGCCTTCGGTGCCTTCCAGGTAATGTTTGATGGCATCGCGCCTGAAGTGCGTGCTGTGGTCTTCGGCGTTGTAGAACACGGCCGTGGGCATGGCCAGCGCCTCGCCCTCCAGCGGAATCAGGCGGGCACTGCCCTCTGGGCCGAGCCAGGCCATGGCCGAGTTGGAGGTGCCGAAATCGATGCCGAGCGTGCCGACGGGGGAAGATGTCATGAGGACGGGGGGAAGCTGAAGCGGACGGGACAGACCAAAGCGCTGGCCGTCGAAGGACCCGGGATTCTGCCACCGACGGCCCCCGCAAATCAGGGAGAATCGCCGCTGTTCCTTATTTTTTGTGCACTCGCCATCCCATGACCGAATCCTCTATCCCCGAAACGTCTGCCACAAAGCGCCCCCCATTGCCTGACCGTCTGTCCATCGACGCCCGCAGCCCACACCATGTGCGTGCCGTGTTCGAGCACGACATTGGCATCCGCTTCAATGGCAAGGACCGCAACGACGTCGAGGAATACTGCATCAGCGAAGGCTGGGTGCGTGTGCCTGCAGGCAAAACGCTAGACCGCAAAGGCCAGCCGCTGCTCATCAAGCTCAAAGGCAAAGTGGAAGCGTTTTACCGCTGAGCCTGTCAGCGGTGTTCACCGGCCAGGGTGCGTCGCTGCAAATCCTCAAACGACAGCAACTCCCCCGCTAGCGCACTCGCCATCACCGTGGGTGGGCTGGCCAGCCAGACCTGGCCCGGGCCTGAGCGGCCCGGAAAATTGCGGTTGATGGCGCTCACTGTCACCTGCGCGGCGTCGGTCGATGAACCCGGCCCGCAATTGGCGCAGGCCCCGCACGAGGGCTGCAAGATCCGCACGCCCATGGCCGCAAACGTTTGGTCATAGCCCTGCGCCCTGCAGTAATCGCGCACGGCGGTGGTGCCATACTGCAAGAACACCTGCACGCCTTCGGGCACTTTCAGGCCCTGCTTCAGGCCCCAGGCCAGCACCGCGTGGTAGTGGTCGAAGTCTTCGCGTTTGCCTGCGGTGCACGAGCCGCCGTAGGCGATGTCGATTTTCATGCGCTCTTTCAGCGCCGACAGCGCCAGGCCCAGGCCCGGATCGCCCGGGCGGGCCACCATGGGCTGCAGACTGGGCAGGTCCACCGCGATGTGGTGCGCATAGCGGGCCTTGGCGTCGCTGTGCATCCAGTCCTCGATCAGGAAGTCCACGCCCCGGCGTTCTTTCAAGAAGCGCACGGTCTCTGCGTCCGGTGCCACGATGCCCGTGAGGCCCCCCAGCTCGGCGCACATGTTGGTGAGCGTGGCGCGCTCGTCGGTGCTCAGTTGGGCGATGCCCTCGCCTGCAAATTCAAACACCTTGCCCACGCCGTGCCCTTCGCGGATCCAGGGGGTGGCCAGCAGGTGCAGCATCAGGTCTTTGGCGGTCACGCCCGCGTGCAAGCGGCCTTGCAGTTCGACCCGCACGCATTCGGGCCAGCGCACACGCACCGCGCCGGTGACAAAGGCGTTGGCCATGTCGGTGGTGCCCACGCCAAAGGCCACACAACCCAGGGCGCCGCTGTGCGGGGTGTGCGAATCGGTGCCCACCACCACCTGGCCGGGCAAGGCGTAGTGCTCGGCCACCATGGCGTGCGAGATGCCGGCCACGTTGCTGCCGTCGTCTTGCAGCACCTCGGCATCGGTCAGGGTGCGGTGCATGCGCAGACCGTGGCGTGCCGCAAAGTCGCGCTGCGCCTGGCTCATGGCGTGCATGTTGGCGATCAGGCCGCCGCGCACATGCGCCGGGCTTTCTTCGACATACGAGGTGTGGTCTTCAAACACCACGATCTGCTCGGGGCGCTGCAGCGTGAAATCTTCGCCCAAAGCGCCCCGCAGCAAGGTGTCGGCCATGCCGGTGTAGTACTCGTGAATGAAGCGCCAGTCGGCCTGCACGAACAGGCCGTCACCCGCTTGCGGTTGCTCGGGTGTGTGGGGCGCAGCCAGGCGGTGGCGATTCAGAATTTTGTCGAACAGGGTTTGAGGGGCCGCATTCGCGAGTATGGGCTCGCTCCCACAAAGAGCGGCGTCTTCGGCATACCCAGTGTGTGTGGCGGTTTCTGTGTGGGTGGTCGCCTCTGCGGCCGAATGGGTGTTGTGGCCCAGGCGGGCATTCGCGAGCAGAGGCTCGCTCCCACTCAAAAAGCGTTGCCCCCATAGCAGCAGACCACCGGCCGACAAGATGGATGCCGCCAGCGGCTCGCGGCCTTGCAGCAGATCGGCCAGGGTGATGGCTTCGCCACGTTCGATGCGGTCCAGCAAACCGAAGTCGGTTGAGGTGAACAGGCCGATGTTGTCGGCGTTCTGGCGGTAGATGCGCTCAAAACTTTCGGCGATCACCAGCCACACACCCGCCAGTTTTTCGGCGGTGGGGCTGTGTTCGCGCGAGGAGCCCTTGCCGTAGCGCCGCCCGGCTACCAATACCTGGAACCCGGCTTGCCGCAGCGCCCGCCGCGCGATGGGGTTTTCGCCTTCGCAGCGCAGCCCGGTGTGGGCAAAGTCGCCCAAGGTGTCGTCGTAATGGCTCAGGATGTGCACGGGCGTGATCTCGTCGGTCGAGACATCGTCGCGCAGGGCCCCAGCCTGCTCGCGGCTCAGCGCTTCGCCATCCAGCTGGCGTCCGATCAGCGCCGGGCTCTGGCTCAGGTACAGCACGCGCAGCGGTGCCTTCAGTGCAAAGTTGTTCATGGTCATGTCTCAAGCGTCCGGATGTTCGGATGACAAATAGTTCAGCAGCAGCTGCGCGGCCGGGCTCAGTTGGTCTTCGCCCCGGTGGCACAAAATGAAGCGCCTGCGTGACCAGTTTTCCTGCAGCGGCAAAATGGCCAGCCCATAGGCCTCGGCATACAGCGTGGTCACCTCGCGGGGCACCAGCGCAATCGCCAAGCCCGCCCGCACCACGCGCAGCGCGGCTTCGAAGTTGGTCACGATCACGCGGTGCTGCAGCCGCTGGCCCAACAAGCTGGCTTCGCGTTGCAGCATCACTTCGACCGCCGAGTTGACCGGCATGATCACGTGCTCGAACTGCAGCGTGTCGGCATAACGCACCGTTTTCAGGGCGCATAGCGGGTGGCCCCGGGGCACGGCCACGCTCAGGTGGTCGTGCCGGTAGGTGCGGGTGTGCAGCAGGCCGGTTTCGGCCGCGTCCCAGCAAATGCCAATCGACGCCACACCTTCGCGGATGCCGCGCACCACGTCCGGGCTGATGCGTTCTTCCAGGTCAATCTGGATGTTTTGGTGTTCGGGTTTTTTCAGGAACTCGGCGATCTCGTCGGCCAGCGACTCGGCCATGACCGAGGCCGTGGCCAGCACGTTCACCCGGCCCTGGATGCCTGCTGCGTGGCTGGCCATGTCGCGCTCGATGCGGCTGGCGCTCAGCAGCATGCTGCGGGCATGTTCCAGCAAGGTCTCGCCCGCCGGGGTGGGCACCACACCGTGCTTGCGCCGGATCAGCAGGCTCGCGCCCACCGTGGCTTCGAGCTGGGCCAGCCGTTTGCTCACGGCCGAGGCGACCATGTTGGCCTTTTCGGCGGCGCGGCTCATGTTGCCCGTGTCGCAGACGGTCACAAACAGGCGCAGCGAGGTCAAGTCGAGGTCACGCATCAAGTTATTCCAGATGGGAACAAATAAGCTTCCAAAATTGAATTGTATGATCGATTGGAAACATTAAACTCGTAGCTTCACAAGACAAGGACACCCGGCATGAACGCATTTCAATGGCCCGAGCGCGTGACGATCCGCGAAGTCGGTTTGCGCGACGGTTTGCAAAGTATCGCCCGCACCTTGCCCACCGCGCAAAAACTGCAATGGATTCAAGACGCTTACGAGGCGGGCATCCGCGAGATTGAGGTCGGCTCTTTCGTGCCACCCAAACTGCTGCCGCAGCTGGCCGACACGGCCGAGCTGGTGGCCTTTGCCAAAACCCTGCCCGGGCTGGTGGTGTCGGTGCTGGTGCCCAACCTGAAAGGCGCTGAGCGCGCCATGGACAGCGGGGCCGACTGGATGCTGCTGCCGCTGTCGGCCAGCCATGCGCACAGCCTGGCCAATTTGCGCCGGGCGCCCGACGAGGTGCTGGCCGAGATCGTCGCGATGGTCGAAGCGCGCCGCGCACGCGGATCGAACATCCGCATCGAAGTGGGCATGAGCACCGCGCTGGGCTGCACGATCCAGGGCCGGGTGGAGGTCGATGAAGTGCTGCGCCTGCTCCAAGCGGTTGTGGCGCTGGGCGTGGACCGCGTGGGCATTGCCGACACCGTGGGCTATGCCGACCCGCGCCAGGTGGGCGAGTTGTTTGCCAAGGCCCGCGAGGTGGCGGGTGACAAACTCGCTTGCGGGCATTTCCACGACACACGCGGTCTGGGCATGGCCAATGTGATGGCCGCGCTGCAAGCGGGCGAGACCCGTTTTGACGCGTGCCTGGCCGGCATCGGCGGCTGCCCGCATGCCCCGGGGGCCAGCGGCAACGTGGCCACCGAAGACCTGGCGTATCTGTTTGCCAGCATGGGCATCGACACCGGCATCGATTTCGGTAAGCTCATGGCTTTGCGCGCCCAGGTGGCGCAATGGCTCGCAGGCGAATGTCTGCACGGTTCGATCGCGCAGGCGGGTTTGCCCAAGACCCTGCGCACCCCAGAAGTGATGGCATGAACAATTCCGACAAGAAACTCCCGCTCGAAGGCCTGCGCGTCGTCGAGTTCACCCACATGGTCATGGGCCCGACCTGCGGCATGGTGCTGGCCGACATGGGGGCCGAGGTCATCAAGGTCGAACCCATCGAGGGCGACCGCACACGGCACTTGCTGGGCTCGGGCGCGGGCTTTTTCCCGATGTTCAACCGCAACAAGAAGAGCATCCAGATCAACCTGCAAAGCCCCGAAGGGGCCGAGATGGCGCGCCGCCTGTGCGCCACGGCCGATGTGGTGGCCGAGAACTTCAAGCCCGGCTCCATGGCCAAGTACGGCCTGGACTACGCCAGCCTGTCGGCCAGCAACCCCAGGCTGATTTACGCGAGCCTCAAGGGCTTTTTGCCCGGGCCCTACGACCACCGCACGGCGCTCGACGAGGTGGTGCAGATGATGGGTGGCCTGGCCTACATGACGGGCCGCCCGGGTGACCCGCTGCGCGCAGGCACCAGCGTGAACGACATCATGGGCGGCATGTTTGGCGCCATCGGTATTCTGGGCGCGCTCATTCAGCGCGGCATCACCGGCCGTGGGCAGGAGATCCAGTCGGCTCTGTTTGAAAACAATGTGTTTCTGGTGGGCCAGCACATGCTGCAGTACGCCATCACCGGCCAGGCGGCCGAGCCCATGCCCAACCGCATTTCGGCCTGGGCGGTGTACGACGTGTTCACCGTGAAAAACGGCGAACAAATCTTTTTGGCCGCCGTGAGCGATCCGCAATGGGCCACCTTTTGCGACGTGCTCGGTTTTGCCGACTTGAAGGCCGACCCGCGCTATGTGGACAACAACGCCCGCGTGTCCTTGCGCGCCAAGTTGCTGCCCGAACTGCGCCGCCGTCTGGAGGCTTTCACAGCCGCCGAGTTGACCGTGATTTTTGAAAAAGCCGGTTTGCCCTTTGCGCCCATCGTCAAGCCCGAAGAGCTGTTTGATGATCCGCACCTGAATGCCACCGGGGGCCTGGCCGATGTGCGCCTGACCGATGGCCCCAAGGCCGGTCAGACGGCCCGCGCCGCGCTGTTCCCGTTCACCATGAACGGGCAACGCCTGGGTGTGCGGCGTCAGCCACCCCAACAAGGTGAAAACACCGATGAACTGTTGCAAGGCCTGGGCTTGGGCGCTTCAGACATTGAGCGTTTGCGTGCACTCAAGGCCGTCGCCTGAGGGCGTGTGGGTCCAACTTTTGAACATGCTGTAAATTCCTTTCCATCCAACAACACAGAGAGAGACAAACCATGAAAAACACCATCTCACGCCGCACCACTTTGGCTGCATTGGCTGCTTCCGCCGTGGCTTTGCCCGGCCTGTCCTTGGCGCAAGCTGACCGTCCCGTCAAGTTCATCCTGCCCAACGCCACTGGCTCAGGCGTGGACGCGATCACGCGTGCCGCAGCACCCGCCTTGGGCAAGGCACTCGGTACCAACGTGGTGGTTGAAAACCAGGCAGGTGCCAGCGGCGTGATCGGTTTGCAGGCCCTGGCCAAGAACCCGCCCGACGGCTACACCTTGTCGGTGGTGTCCAACAACGTGGTGATCTTCCCCAGCGTCATCAAGAACCTGCCCTTTGAGATGCCCGGTGACTTCACGCCGATTGCAGTCGTCGGTGCCACACCGTTGGTGTTGGTGGCCAACCCACAGCGAGTGCCTGCCAACAACGGGCGTGAGTTCATTGCCGCCCTGAAGGCCAAGCCTGATGGTTTCAATTTCGGGTCTGGCGGCACGGGCACGATCTTGCATTTGGCCGCAGAGATGTTTGTGGATGAGGCCGGCATCAAAGCGCGTCACATCCCTTACAAAGGCGTTGGCCCTATGGTCACCGACTTGCTGGGTGGTCAGATTGACTTTGCCGTTGTGGCCTTGCCCAGCGTGCAGCAGCACATCAAGAGTGGTGCACTCAAGGCGGTAGGCATGTGCGGCGAAAAGCGCAATGCCGCAGCGCCCGACATCCCGACTTTCGTGGAGCAAGGTTTGCCACGTTACGTGATCGATGCATGGTTTGGTGTTCTGGGACCCAAGGGCATGAGTGCTGCGGCCGTCAAGAAAGTCCATGACGCACTGGTCGCGGCCTTCAACGACCCGGCCGTGAAGGACACCATGACCAAACAGGGCAACACCATTGCGATCAGCTCTGTGGAGCAAGCGCAAAAAGCCTTCCGCAGTGAAATGGAGCGCTTTGCTGCGCTGGTCAAGAAAGTCGGCATCGAGCCGCAATAAGGCCGGTGGGTTCGTCGCTTGACATTTGACGGTCAGGCGACGACCATCACCCTCATGTCCATCCAGGTTTTGATTTTCGGCATTCACCTCGCGCGCAGCACGCGGGGCAAGCCTTGCGCGCCGCCGCAGGATTTGTGAACGTTCTTTGTAGGGCGGCGGCTTCAGCCCCGACATGTTGGCGCATGCCCATGCCATGTCGGACCTGAAGGTCCGACCTACAGACCCCCTTTTTCGTTTGACCGATTTCAATTCGGGCCGTGCTCTTTCAGCAGCGCGGCCCGGTTCATTGCTGGAGATTTTCATGACCGATTTGTTTGACAACCCTATGGGCCTGTGTGGCTTTGAGTTCGTCGAGTTCGCATCCCCTGTGCCCAACACCCTGGAGCCCCTGTTTGAAAAAATGGGCTTCACGTTGGTGGCGAAGCACCGTTCCAAAGACGTGGTGCTCTACCGCCAGGGCGACATCAATTTCATCGTCAACCGCGAACCCAAAAGCCTGGCCGGTTACTTTGCCGCCGAGCACGGCCCGTGCGCCTGTGCGCTGGCTTTTCGGGTGAAGGATTCGCACAAGGCCTACGAGCGTGCATTGGAGATGGGCGCGCAACCGGTCGAGATTCCCACTGGTCCGATGGAACTGCGACTGCCCGCCATCAAGGGCATTGGCGGTGCGCCTTTGTATTTGATCGACCGCTTCGAAGACGGCAAGAGCATCTACGACATCGACTTTGAATTCATCGAGGGGGTGGACCGCCACCCACCCGGCCATGGCTTCAAAATCATCGACCACCTGACGCACAACGTCTACAAGGGCCGCATGGCTTTTTGGGGCAACTTCTACGAAAAGATTTTCAACTTCCGCGAGATCCGTTACTTCGACATCAAAGGCGAATACACGGGCCTGACCAGCCGCGCCATGACCGCGCCCGATGGCATGATTCGCATCCCGCTCAACGAAGAGTCGGGCAAAACGGGCGGTCAGATCGAAGAGTTCCTGATGCAGTTCAACGGTGAAGGCATCCAGCACATCGCGCTGCTGACCGACGACATTTTGAAGAGCGTGGACGCCTTGCAGATGGCGGGTATTCCACTCATGACCGCGCCCAACGACATCTATTACGAGATGCTACAAGAACGCCTGCCGGGCCACGGCGAACCCGTGCCCGAGTTGCAGGCACGCGGCATTTTGATGGACGGCTCCACCGCCAATGGCGAGAAGCGGTTGCTGTTGCAGATCTTCAGCCAGACGCTGCTGGGCCCCGTGTTCTTCGAGTTCATCCAGCGCAAGGCCGACGAGGGCTTTGGCGAGGGCAACTTCAAGGCTTTGTTCGAGTCACTGGAGCGTGATCAGATCCGGCGTGGTGCGATTGCGGTGGACGCGGCTTGACTCAAGACCCCTGCAGTACTGCTGCCCAGTGGTCCACGCAAGCTCGAATTTTGGGCAGGCGGTGCCGCTCAGGCAGCATCACAGCGTAAATGGCAATAGCGTCTTGCTCGAAGCATCCTTGCAACACTGGCGCCAGCTGACCACTGGCGACTAAAGGACGAGCGGCTACATCCAATAAACGTGAAATGCCCACACCGTGTTGCACCATACTCAGCAACAAACCAGTGTGGTCCACGCGACTGTCACCTTGGACATGCAAGGATTGGGGGGTGTCCAGTCGCTGCCAGCGGTTCATGGCGGGCACATGGCTGAGACCAATCAGGTGGTGGTTGACCAAATCATCGGGCTGCTGTGGCGAGCCATGCTGAGCCAAGTAGCTGGGCGCGGCATACAGCGAGCGACTGGCCAACCCGATCTTTCGGGCCACCAAGCCATCGTTGCCGACCTGTCCTGAGCGAATGGCGATGTCAATGCCGTCGCGCGCCATGTCCACCATACGGTCATCGGCCCGAATGTCGAGGTGCAGGCCTGGATGTTGTGCATAGAGCGCGGGCAAATGGGGGATGACCACACACTGCGCCATCAAAGCGCTGACGCCCACACGCACCCAACCGTGAACCCCTTGGCGGTGGCGGCCCAGTTCACTGTCCAGCGTATCGGCACTGTCGAGCATGCCGCGTGCTTGCGCTAGGCAAATATCACCTTCGTCGGTCAGACTCAAGCCGTGTGTGCTGCGGTGCAAAAGTCGCACTTGCAAGGCCGACTCCAGGCGTGCCATGGCGCGGGTGATCTGGCTGACGGGTGCATGGCGTTCGCGTGCTACGGCTGACAAGGTGCCCAACTCGGTCACCCGCACAAAAATCCGTAAATCGTCCAATTCCATGAGGTTGTTTTGCAAAAAGTGAAATACGAATTTGCAATTTAGCCTGTTTTCAATAGGCTTGTAAACCAATAAAGTGCAAAGCATCGTCATTTCACACAGGGGCTGGCATGAACACTTCTCTTACCCATGCAGAAAGGGCAAGGCTTCATGGCCTGGCGCGCGCACAAGCCCGTCGCTTGCATCGCCAAGCCATGGATGCCTGGCTGGAGGCCTTGTGGTCGCGCATGCTGTTTTTCTTCTCACTTTTCCAAAGGAAATCCTATGCCCATCATCCAGATTCAGATCAGCGCGCAGCGATCAGCAACACTGACACAAAGCATCGCCAGGGGCGTGTCTGATTTGACCGTCAGCTTGTTGCATAAAAAAGCCGAGCTGATTTCAACAGTGCTCACCTGTGTGGACCCGCAAGACTGGGTTGTTGGCGGTCAAACACTGGCTGCGCAAGGCCTGCACAGCTTTTACCTGGGCATCAAGATCACCGACGAGACGAACACCAAAGCAGAAAAGGCGCAGTACATTGCAGCGGTTTTTGATTTATTCAAATCGCTGCTGGGACCATTGCATTCAGAAAGTTATGTGCATGTGGAGGATGTCCGTGCCACGGCGTATGGCTACGGTGGGCGCACGCAGGAGTGGCGCTACCACGCGGCAGCGTGACAGCATCAGCATCGCCGCGAGGGCGCGGCTCCTACGGGGCGTCAGGTGCCGTTGCACACCTTGAGCACCTGCTCGCCATAGGCTTCGAGCTTTTTGACGCCCAGGCCACTGATGCCCTGCAGGTCGGCCAGGCTGTGCGGGGCTGCTTCGGCAATCGCGGCCAGCGTGGCGTCATGAAAGATGACGTAGGCGGGCAGGTTGTGCTCCTTGGCCACCTCGGCCCGCCAGGCCTTGAGGTTGATGTAGCGCACCATCGCGTCTTGCCCCAGGTTGGCGGCTGCGGGTGCCGGGCCGCTGCGGGTGCGGCTTTTTTTGTCGCTGCGCTGGCTGGTGCTCTCGCGCAGCTGCACGGGCACCTCGCCTTTGAGCACGGCGCGTGACGCTTCGGTCAGGTGCAGGGTGCTGAAACCGTCTTCGGTGTGCACATGCAAAGCGCCTATCGCGATCAGCTGGCGCATCACGGCGCGCAACTGCTGCTCGCTGTATTCAGCGCCCAGGCCAAAGGTGCTGATGCCTTCGTGGCCACGCTGCACCACCTTCTCGGTTTTTTTGCCCCGCACGATGTCCATGGTGTGGCTGGCCCCAAAGCTGTGGCCACTGCTTTGCTGCGTGCGGTACACGGTGGACAGCAGCTTGCGTGCGGCATCGGTGCCGTCCCAGACTTCAGGTGGGTTCAGGCAGTTGTCGCAGTTACCACAAAAGGGCATGTAAACGCCTTGCGCGCTGTCCTTCTGGCTGGCGTAGCTCTCGCCAAAGTAGCTCAAAAGCCGCACGCGGCGGCAATCGGTCGCTTCGGCCAAGGCCAGCAGCGCGTCGAGCTTGCCGCGCATGACCTGCTTGAACTCTTCGCCCGCCGGGCTTTCGTCGATCATGCGGCGCTGGTTGACCACGTCCTGAAGACCGTAGGCCATCCACGCGTCAGACGCCAGGCCGTCGCGTCCGGCGCGGCCTGTCTCCTGGTAGTAGCCTTCGATGTTCTTGGGCATGTCCAGGTGCGCCACAAAGCGCACATCGGGCTTGTCGATGCCCATGCCAAACGCCACGGTGGCGACCATCACCACGCCCTCTTCGCGCAGAAATTCGTTCTGGTGGCGCTGGCGCACGGCCGCGTCCAGCCCCGCGTGGTAGGGCAGGGCACGGATGCCCGCTTCGCACAGCATGGCCGCGACCTCTTCGACCCGCTTGCGCGACTGGCAATAGACCACGCCCGCTTCTTCAGGGTGCTCGCGCTCGATGAAGCGCAGCAGCTGGGTGCTGGCGTCTTTTTTCTCGACGATGGTGTAGCGGATGTTGGGCCGGTCAAAGCTGCTGATGAACAACTTGGCGCTTTCCAGCTGCAGCCGCTCGACGATGTCGGCACGGGTGAGCGCATCGGCCGTGGCGGTGAGCGCTACACGCGGCACACTGGGGTAGCGCTCGTGCAAGACTGTGAGGCCCCGGTATTCAGGCCGGAAGTCATGGCCCCACTGGCTCACGCAATGTGCTTCGTCAATGGCGAATAGGCTCAGCAGTCCACGTTCGAGTAGTGAATCCATCTGCGCCAGAAAGCGGCCATTGGTCACGCGCTCGGGCGCGGCATACAGCAGCGTGATTTCGCCACGCAGCAAGCGCCGCTCGATGTCGCTGGCCTCTTCGCTCGTCAGGGTGGAGTTGAGGAAGGCGGCATTCACCCCCGCTTCGTGCAGGGCACCCACCTGGTCGTGCATCAGTGCAATCAGCGGCGACACCACCACCGTGATGCCGTGGCCCGCACGCTGGCGCGCAATGGCCGGAATTTGGTAACACAGCGATTTGCCCCCGCCCGTGGGCATGAGCACCAGCGCATCACCCCCGGCGGCCACATGGTCGATGATGGCTTGCTGCGGGCCGCGAAAGGCGTCGTAGCCAAATACTTCGCGCAGGATGGGGAGGTGGGGGGACACGTGGGATTGGACAGCTTTTTGAAGGCTTGATTGTCCCCTATCGTGAAGCGGTATTTTCGGGGATGAGCGGAGACCCTGTCATGCCCGCGAACGCGGGTATCCATGGCCAACGAAGCCCTGGACCCCCGATCAAGTCGGGGGTGACAAATTCAAATCTTTCCGGGGTGATACTTAATTCGTCACACCGTGCTCGCCCCCTCCCACCCACACAAGACCATGGGCTGCGCGTTCTTTTCATCTCGCTAACGTCATCCATCCCATGCTGTCAGAGTCTGGGCGCGGCGGGCGACGATTTTGGCGTACCCCCGCCTCATGAGGAGTCCGCTGCGCCCAGACTTTGACAGCTCCCTCCTAGTACATAGCGTTACCATCCCAGCCCATGCACACCTCCGCCCTCGTCCTGTTTTCTGGTGGTCAGGACTCCACCACCTGCCTGGTCCATGCGCTGTCCAAATACGAACGCGTTGAAACCCTCGCCTTTGACTACGGCCAGCGCCACAAAGTCGAGCTGGAAGCCCGCCTGAACGTGCTGGCCGCCATCAAGGCGAAATTTCCGCAATGGGCCCCCAAGATGGGCGAAGACCACTTGCTGGACGCAGGCATCCTGGGCCAGATCAGCGAAACATCGCTGACCCGCGACACCGCCATCGAGATGGAAAGCTCGGGCCTGCCCAACACCTTTGTGCCCGGGCGCAACCTGCTGTTCCTCACGCTCGCCGCCGCCTTAGCCTACCGCCGGGGCTTGCAGGTCATCGTCACGGGCGTGTGCGAGACCGATTTCTCGGGCTACCCCGACTGCCGCGACGACACCATGAAGGCCATGCAGGTGGCCCTGTCGTTGGGCATGGACCGCAAGCTGCTGATCGAAACCCCGCTCATGTGGATCGACAAGGCCCAGACCTGGCAGCTGGCGCACGAGCTGGGCCAAAAAGCTGTGCCCCAAGGCGGCGGTCAGGCCTTGGTGGACTTGATCGTGGAGCACAGCCACACCTGCTACCTGGGCGAGCGCACGCAGCGCCACGACTGGGGCTATGGCTGTGGGCAGTGCCCTGCGTGTCAGCTCAGGGCTTCGGGTTTTGCGCGTTACCAAAAAGCTTGACCATCGCTTGAAGCTTCCGACCTACAAAAATACGTGTGTGCGTTCTTTTTACAATACACCACATGAAACCCCTCACCTACACCCGCGCCCAGGCGCTGCCCGAGATCCTGAAAACCCGCATCGCCATCCTGGATGGCGCCATGGGCACCATGATCCAGCGCTTCAAGCTGACCGAGGCCGATTACCGGGGTGAGCGTTTCAAGGACTTCCCCAAAGACGTCAAGGGCAACAACGAGCTGCTGAGTCTGACCCGTCCCGACGTGATCCGCGACATTCACGAAGGGTATCTGGCTGCGGGCGCTGACCTGATCGAGACCAATACATTTGGCGCGACAACAATAGCCCAGGCCGACTACGACATGCAGCACCTGGCCCGCGAGATGAACCTGCAATCGGCCAAACTGGCCCGCGCCGCCTGCGACAAGTTTTCCACGCCCGATAAGCCGCGTTTTGTGGTTGGTGCCTTGGGCCCCACGCCCAAGACCGCCAGCATCAGCCCCGACGTGAACGACGCGGGTGCCCGTAACGTGACCTTTGAAGAGCTGCGTGCGGCGTATTACGAGCAGGTCGAGGCCTTGGTCGAAGGCGGCTCCGATGTGCTCTTGGTCGAGACGATTTTTGACACCCTCAATGCCAAGGCGGCGCTGTTTGCGATTGAAGAGTTTTTTGAAGCCAGTGGCGAACGCCTGCCCCTCATCATCAGCGGCACCGTGACCGACGCGTCGGGCCGCATTTTGAGTGGCCAGACCGTGACCGCGTTCTGGCATAGCGTGCGCCACGCGCACCCGTTGGCCATTGGCCTCAACTGCGCGCTGGGGGCCACGCTGATGCGCCCCTACATCCAAGAACTCAACAAGGTCGCGGGTGACACCTTCATCAGCTGCTACCCCAACGCTGGCCTGCCCAACCCCATGAGCGACACCGGCTTTGACGAAACGCCTGAAGTGACGAGCCGCCTGCTGCACGAGTTTGCCGCCGAAGGCCTGGTCAACATCGTGGGCGGCTGCTGCGGCACCACGCCCGACCACATCGGCGCGATCGGCAAGGCCGTGGCACCTCTGGCTCCGCGCAATGTGCATGGCGGGTTCTTTTATAAAGAGGCGGCTTAAGTTCACCGCGCCCGGCGGTCAGTTTTTCCCTGTGGGAGGCCGCCCTTGCGGCCGAATGATTTCAGTGGCTTTGCGGCCATTCGCGAGCGGGGGCTCGCTCCCACAAAAATCCGCCCCCAAAAGCAGCTTAATCTTCCAGCAGCATGCGCTGCAACTCGGCCAGCTCTTGCGGGGTCAGGCCAATGGCGCCATGTAAATAGTCGGTCATGCCGCCGTGCTGCGCATCCACCGCCTCAAACGCCGCATGCAAAAACTCAGGCTGCACTTGCCACAGCACCTTCATCACATGCGGGTGGCCTTGGCCTTCCAGGCGGGCATCGCGTTTGTAGAGCTGGTTGGTCAGCAAATAATCATGTTCGATGGTCGCCCTGTCCACCCCCAGCGCTGACAAAACCAGCGCCGCCGCAAAACCCGTGCGGTCTTTGCCCGCTGTGCAGTGAAACACCTGCGGTGTGGGCTGTTCCAGCAAATGTTTCATGAAGCGTCCATACGTGTCCGCGTTGCGGTTCACGAAATCGCGGTAGGTCTCGCGCATCAATTCCACCGTTTCTTCGGCCGTGGGCACCACGCCCTGCGCTACCAAAGCCTGCATGCGGGCGATCACGGTGGGCTCGATGGTGAGCGCCACACGCTGCACGCCGGGAATGTCGTAGGGCGTGGCAGCGCATTCGGCCGCTCCGCGAAAGTCGAGGCTGTGTCCAATGCCCAGCGAAGCCAGACGCGCCAGGTCTTCGGATGTCAATCCCGCCAGATGGTCGGATCGAAAAATCTGGCCGCGCCGCACGCGGCGGCCGTCGGCGCTGCGGTAGCCACCAATATCGCGAAAGTTCGAAGCGCCTTGCAGCAGCGCAGTGGGTACCGGGGTCATGGCCATCCAATCAGCAGTCAAAACATGGTTCTAAAAAAACGTCATTGTCGCGTGCAGCGCCGTTTAGGGCAGTTGCCTCAGGCGACAAAGCTCATGGCGCATAAGGTGAAGCATCCGTACGCATGGCACAAGGCTTGCATAGCAAGGTCATGAACCTGGCACGTCATCCTTTACAACCAACGATCAACGGCGTTTTGGGCGTCACCGAAGCCTGGCGCGACCCCTTGGGCCTGATGCTGGCTTCTACGGGCGAAGGGGTTTTTGGTGTGGACCTGGACGGCCTGTGCGTCTTCATCAACCCGGCCGGGGCTCGCATGATCGGCCTGGAGCCCGAGCAGGTGCTGGGCCAGAACATGCATGTGCTCACCCACCATTCACATGGCGATGGGGCCCATTACCCGATGGATGACTGCCCGATCTACAACGCGTTTCGTCAGGGCCAGCCCTGTCGCATTGACAGCGAGGTGTTCTGGCGTGCGGACGGCAGAAGCTTCCCGGTGGAGTACTCGAGCTATCCGGTGTTTGACCAAGGCCAGGTGCGTGGCGCGGTGGTGACTTTTGTGGACATCACCGAACGCAAGCAGGCCGAGCACGCCTTGCACCAGGCCAAGAACCAGCTGGAGCAACGTGTGGCTGAGCGCACCCAGGCGCTGGAAACCGCCCTGCAGCAACTGCGCGAGCTCGCCGCCTGGTCCGAGGCGGTGCGCGAAGAAGAGCGCACCCGCATCGCCCGCGAGGTACACGATGAGCTGGGCAGCTTGCTGGTGGCGCTCAAGATGGATGTGGGTTGGCTGGACAAGCGCTTGTCCGAGCAGGCGCAACGAGCGGCCGAAGAGGCGCAAAGCATGCGCGAAAAGATGCGTGGCAAGTGTCAGAACATGAGCCGTTTGATCGAGAACGCGGTGGTCAATGTGGGCCGCATCATCACCGACCTGCGTCCCAGCATCCTGGACCACCAGGGCTTGTGGGACGCTCTGGCGTGGCAGGCGCAGGAGTTTGTGCAGTCGGCCGAGCAAGAACTCAAATGGTGCATGGACGTGAACGTGCAACGCGTTTTGCCCGAACCCCTGGCCATGGCGGTGTTCCGAATTTTTCAGGAGATGCTCAGCAACGTGGGGCGTCACGCCCGCGCCCGCACGCTGGATGTGGACATTGTGGAGCGCGAGGGCTGGTTGCACCTGTCGGTGGAAGACGACGGTTGCGGGGCCGAGGCGCGGGTCTTCGAGTCGGCGCAGGCCTACGGCATCATGGGCATGCGTGAGCGGGCACGGCATTTTGGGGGCGTGATCGACATCGACAGCCAACCCCGCCGGGGCACCCGCATGCGCCTGTCCTTGCCCATGCCCCACCACCCGGAGACACCATGAAAAACCCCGTGCGCGTGCTGCTGGGCGACGACCACAAGATCGTGCGCGAAGGCTTGAAGATGGTGTTGGCCGACGACCCGGGCCTGCAGGTGGTGGCCGAGGCCGACACCGGACCTGGGGTGCTGGACGCAGTACAGGCTCTGCAAGGTCCGCAAGGGCTGGACGTGATCCTGCTCGACATCGCCATGCCCGGCATGGATGGACTGGATGTACTGCAAATCTTGCGGCGCGACTGGCCGGGGTTGCCCGTGCTCATGCTCAGCACCTACCCGGAAAAACAATACGCGGTGCGCTGCATCCAACTGGGGGCATCGGGTTATCTGAACAAAAGCACCGACACCGACGCCTTGATGGCCGCACTGCGCCGCGTGGCCGCAGGCGGCATGCATGTCTCGCCCACCACAGCTGAGGCGCTGGCCAGCCTGGTGAGCCAGGGTCGCACCAAAAGCGGGATCGAACAGCTCTCGCACCGCGAGCACCAGGTCTATCTTTTGTTGACGCAAGGTCACAGCGTGAGCGAAATTGGTGCGCAGTTGAGCCTCGCACCCAACACGGTGAGCACTTACCGTGCACGCATCCTGGAAAAGACCGGCACCAAGAACGATGTGGAGCTGGCTTTGTACGCGAAAAGCCTCGGAGCAGCGTATTGAGCGGGCCTGTCGGTGCCAGAGCTGTTGTCAGCGTCTTTCTGTAAGTCGGAGCTTCAGCTCCGACGTGGTTGAGGTGCCACATGGTTCATGTCGGGGCTGAAGCCGCCGACCTACCGGTCAACAGTTGCACCGAAACTTTTGTAGGGCCAGCCCTACAGTACGTCGACAAGCCCCTCACGAAATTAAGCCATGCCCCACCGATGGCACGCATTCAACGAATTCTGGCCCACTGCTTGCATGGACCTGTGCATCTTCACAAGCGAGGTTGCCATGTCTGAATTTTTCGATCCGTACAACGCCGACCGTCCCCTGATGCTCAAGTGCAGCTGTGGCCGTGACCATTCGTCTGCCGACCACCACGCCGAAGTGGCCGCCGATGCCGCAGCCGTCCAACTGCGCGCCCGCTCCGAGACGGCCGAGTTTGAGGCTTACAGCCAGGCATTCATTGAGGCCACGCTGGTCAAGTCGCTGTTCCCACACGATGAAGAGCGCCGCATGTTCCTGCGCGCCGTGGGTAAAAAGACCGCCATGGCGGCCATTGCCAGCGTGTTGCCCATGGCCAGTCTGCAAGCAATGGCGCAAGAAAAAGGGCCACTGGAAAAAACCAACCTCAAGATCGGTTTCATCCCGATCACCTGCGCCACGCCACTCATCATGGCGCAGCCGTTGGGCTTCTACCAAAAGCAAGGCCTCAACGTGGAAGTGACCAAGACCGCAGGCTGGGCCTTGATCCGCGACAAGATGATCAACAAGGAATACGACGCCACACATTTCCTGTCGCCCATGCCGCTGGCCATCAGCATGGGGCTGGGTGCCAACGCCACGCCCATGAACGTGGCCACCATCCAGAACATCAATGGCCAGGCCATTACCCTGGCCATGAAGCACAAAAACAACCGTGACCCGAAGAACTGGAAGGGTTTCAAGTTCGCCGTGCCTTTTGATTACTCGATGCACAACTTCTTGTTGCGGTACTACCTGGCCGAAAACGGTCTCAATCCTGACACCGATGTCCAGATCCGCGTGGTGCCTCCGCCAGAGATGGTGGCTAACCTGCGCTCGGGCAATATTGACGGCTTTCTCGGACCCGATCCGTTCAACCAGCGCGCGGTGTTCGACGAAGTGGGTTTCATCCACATCCTGACCAAGGACTTGTGGAATGGTCATCCTTGCTGCGCCTTCGGCACCAGCACCGAGTTCATCCAGAAGAATCCCAACACCTTCGCTGCCTTGTACCGCGCTGTCCTCACGGCCGCTGCCATGGCGCGCCAGCCGGGCAACCGCGAGCTGATTGCCAAGGTCATTTCGCCTGCGCAATACCTGAACCAGCCCGAGGCGGTGATCAGCCAAGTGCTCACGGGCAAGTTTGCCGATGGTCTGGGCAAGGTGCAAAACGTGCCCGACCGCGCCGACTTTGACCCCATGCCCTGGCAGAGCATGGCGGTGTGGATGCTGACGCAGATGAAGCGTTGGGGCTACATCAAAGGCAACGTGGACTACAAACAGATCGCTGAAAAAGTCTTCCTGATCACCGATGCGCGCAAGCACATGAAGGCGTTGGGTCATGAATTTGCGGCGACCACGCCTTACCCTAAACACAAGATCATGGGCAAAGAGTTTGACCCTGCCAAGCCAGAGGACTACCTCAAGAGCTTTGCGATCAACAAGATGGGTTGAGCGTCATGAAAACCACGCACCTCAATTTGCGCGCGGCCATGGTCTCGTTGCTCATGTTCCTGGTCTTTCTGGGGGCGTGGCAGCTGTCTGCCACGGCGCCTTCGGTGGCGGGTGCCGTCAAGGCGGGCATGACGGCCGAAGAAATCGAGTACCAGAAGATGATGGGCAAGGACCCTGGTGCCGTCAAAACCACAGGCTTTCCACCGCCTTTAGAAGTGGGCAAGGCCATGTTGGGCCATTTGGCCGACCCGTTCTATGACAAAGGCCCCAATGACAAAGGCATCGGCATCCAGCTGGCGCATTCTCTGGGGCGCGTAGCGCTGGGGTTCTTCCTGGCTGTGCTGGTGGCTTTGCCTGTGGGTTTCATGATCGGCATGTCGCCTCTCATGCGCAAGGCGTTTGACCCCTTCATTCAGGTGCTCAAGCCCATCAGCCCGCTGGCCTGGATGCCTCTGGCGCTGTACACGCTGAAAGACTCGGATGTGAGTGGCATCTTCGTCATCTTCATCTGTTCGGTTTGGCCCATGCTGATCAACACCGCCTTTGGTGTGGCTGCGGTCAAACGTGACTGGCTCAACGTGGCCAGCACGCTGGAAGTGCAGCCGCTGCGCAAAGCCTTCTTGGTGATCTTGCCCGCTGCGGCACCCACCATCGTCACTGGCATGCGCATCAGCATGGGCATTGCCTGGCTGGTGATCGTGGCCGCCGAGATGCTGGTGGGCGGCACGGGCGTGGGCTACTTCGTGTGGAACGAGTGGAACAACCTGTCGCTGGTCAATGTGATCTTTGCGGTGCTGGTTATCGGTGTGGTCGGCATGTTGCTGGACCTGGCGTTTGCCCAGGTGCAAAAGGCGGTGACCTATGTGGAGTGATACCCGTGACCGCGAGCTGATCGCACCCTTGCCCACCAACATGTTTGCACCCCAACCCAAGGCCAAAGCCATGAACGCTTTCCTCAAAATTGAAAAACTGGGCAAGGCCTACCAAAGCGACAAGCCTGTGTTTTCGGACGTGTCCTTTACCATCGACAAGGGCGAGTTCGTCTGCATCATCGGCCACTCGGGCTGCGGCAAAACCACCATTCTCAACGTGTTGGCGGGTCTGGACACGGCCACTGAAGGCCATGCCTTCATGGACGGCCGCGAGATCGCAGGCCCCAGCCTGGAGCGTGGCGTGGTGTTCCAAAGCCACGCCCTCATGCCCTGGCTCACGGTGCGGCAAAACATTGCCTTCGCCGTTAAGTCCAAGTGGCCCGAATGGAAAACCCCACAGGTCAATCTGCATGTGGAAAAGCACGTCGGCATGGTCGGCTTGTTGCACGCCATCGACAAAAACCCCAGCCAGCTCTCGGGCGGCATGAAGCAGCGTGTGGGCATTGCACGGGCCTTTGCCATCCAGCCCAAGATGCTGCTGCTCGACGAGCCCTTTGGCGCCTTGGATGCGCTCACACGCGGCACGATTCAAGACGAGCTGATGACCATCGTGCGCCAGACGCAGCAGACGGTGTTCATGATCACGCACGACGTGGACGAAGCCATTTTGCTGTCCGACCGCATCTTGCTCATGAGCAACGGCAACGAGTCGGGTGGCAGCTATGTGCCCGGTGGCTTGGCCGAAGTGGTGGTCAACCCGCTGCCGCGCGAACGTACCCGTGCTCAGCTGCACCACCTGCCGGGCTACTACGACATGCGCAACCACATCGTCGACTTTTTGGTGTCTCGCGCCAAAGCCCATTGAATTGTTTCATCCCAAATTTTCATCAACCCCCCTCAAGAGGTCTTTCATGAACCGTTTAGAAGTCACCGAAAAAATCATCGCCACCAAAGTGGCCAAAGGCATCAAGTGGAGCGACGTCGCAGAGAAAGTCGGCTTGTCCAAAGAATGGGTCACCGCCGGGTGCCTCGGCCAAATGACCTTTGACGCCAAGCAAGCCAAGGTCATTGGCAAGATCTTTGGCCTGAGCGCCGACGAGATCAAATGGCTGCAAGTGGTGCCCTACAAAGGTTCACTGCCCAGCCAGGTGCCCACCGACCCGCTGATTTACCGCTGGTACGAAATCGTGAGCGTGTATGGCACAACCATCAAGGAGCTGATCCACGAAGAGTTTGGGGACGGCATCATGAGTGCCATCGACTTCAGCATGGACATCGTGCGCCAGCCCGACCCTAAGGGTGACCGTGTGAACGTGGTGCTGTCGGGCAAATTTTTGCCTTACAAGCAGTACTGATCTGAGCCTTCGCATGGCCAACTTGGACTTGGGCGGTCCGAGTTGGCCATTCAGCCCGGCATGGGGATGGTCGTCACTAGGCTGTGGAGGCGGTTAAAATCACGCATTTCCCAAGGAGCGTTGCAGCCCGCCGCCTTTCAGGCGCAGCAGGTCAGGCTTGGGGCCGTTCAATGTCTGAATGATCTTGCACAACGACGCTCACCTGTTATCCCAAGGTGAGCCTGTGTCTGTTGTCGCGTCTGAAATCGTGTCTGTTCCCCCCATGAAGTTGTCCGGTCTGGAGCCTGTCTCCATCGGCACCGGTTCGCTGTTTGTCAACGTGGGTGAGCGCACCAACGTGACCGGTTCCAAGGCCTTTGCCCGCATGATCCTGAACGGCCAGTACGAAGAGGCGCTGGCCGTGGCGCGCCAGCAGGTTGAAAACGGCGCGCAGGTGATCGACGTGAACATGGACGAAGCCATGCTCGACAGCCAGGCGGCCATGGTGCGGTTTTTGAACCTGATGGCGGGGGAGCCCGACATCGCCCGCGTGCCGGTGATGGTGGATTCGAGCAAATGGACCGTGATCGAAGCGGGTCTGCGTTGCATCCAGGGCAAGGGCATCGTCAACTCGATCAGCATGAAAGAAGGCTTGGACGAATTCAAGCGTCAGGCCAAGCTGGTCAAGCGCTACGGCGCTGCGGCCGTGGTGATGGCTTTCGACGAAAAGGGCCAGGCCGACACCTACGAGCGCAAGATCGAGATTTGCGAACGCGCTTACCGCGTGCTGGTCGATGAGGTGGACTTCCCGCCCGAAGACATCATCTTCGACCCCAACATTTTTGCGATCGCCACCGGCATCGAAGAGCACAACAACTACGCGGTGGACTTCATCGAAGCCACGCGCTGGATCAAGCAGAACTTGCCGGGCGCCAAGGTGTCGGGCGGTGTGTCCAACGTGTCCTTCAGCTTCCGGGGCAACGACCCGGTGCGCGAAGCGATCCACACCGTGTTCCTGTACCACGCGATCAAAGCCGGCATGGACATGGGCATCGTGAACGCAGGCATGGTCGGCGTGTACGACGACCTGGAGCCTACGCTGCGCGAGCGGGTGGAAGACGTGGTGCTGAACCGCCGCCCTGACGCGGGCGAACGCCTGGTGGAGATTGCCGACAGCGCCAAGGGCGCCGCCAAAGACGAGAGCACCAAGCTGGCTTGGCGCGGCACGGCCGATGCGCCTGTGAGCGTGGCGCAGCGCCTCTCGCACGCGCTGGTGCATGGCATCACCGATTTCATCAACGAAGACACCGAAGCGGCTTATCAAGAGGTCTTGGCGCAGGGCGGACGGCCCTTGCATGTGATCGAAGGCCCGCTGATGGACGGCATGAACGTGGTTGGTGACCTGTTCGGCCAAGGCAAGATGTTCTTGCCGCAAGTGGTCAAGAGCGCCCGCGTGATGAAGCAAGCCGTGGCGCATTTGCTGCCCTACATCGAGGCTGAAAAGCTGGCCCAAGAAGCCGCAGGCCAGGACGTCAAAGCCAAGGGCAAGATCGTGATCGCCACCGTCAAGGGCGATGTGCACGACATCGGCAAGAACATCGTCACCGTGGTCTTGCAGTGCAACAACTTCGAAGTGGTCAACATGGGCGTGATGGTGCCCTGCCACGAAATTTTGGCCAAGGCCAAGGAAGAAAACGCCGACATCATCGGTCTGTCGGGCCTCATCACGCCCAGCCTCGAAGAGATGCAGTACGTGGCGGACGAGATGGAAAAAGACCCGTACTTCCGCGAACGACAGATGCCGCTCTTGATTGGTGGCGCCACTTGCAGCCGCGTGCACACCGCCGTCAAAATCGCACCCAATTACAGCGGCCCCGTAGTCTATGTGCCTGATGCCTCGCGCAGCGTGGGTGTGGCGCAGGGTTTGCTGTCCGAGCAAGCGGCCAAGTTCATCGCCGACTTGAACACCGATTACGCCAAGGTGCGCGAGCAGCACGCCAACAAAAAACAAACCCCGATGTGGACTCTGGCGCAGGCCCGCGCCAACAAGACGCCGATCGATTGGGCCCAGGGCGTGCCCGCTGCGCCCAAGTTCGTTGGCCGCCGTGTGTTCAAGAACTACGACCTGGCCGAGATCGCGCAGTACATCGATTGGGGTCCGTTTTTCCAGACCTGGGACTTGGCCGGGCCTTTCCCGGCGATCCTCGACGACGAGGTGGTAGGCGAGCAGGCCCGCAAGGTCTATGCCGATGGCCAGGCCATGCTGCAAAAAATCATCGATGGCCGCTGGGTCACGGCCAACGCGGTGCTGGGCCTGTACCCCGCCAACAGCGTGAACGACGACGACATCGCGCTCTACACCGACGCCTCGCGCAGCCAAGTCGCCATGACTTGGCGCGGCCTGCGTCAGCAGACCGAGAAACACATGATCGACGGTGTCATGCGCCCCAGCCGTTGCCTGGCCGACTTCGTCGCACCGCAAGGCACAGCCCCAGACCATGTGGGCGTCTTCGCTGTCACCGCAGGCATTGGCGCCGACAAACGCGCCGCCGCTTTTGAAGCCGCACACGACGACTACAGCGCCATCATGCTCAAGTCCCTGGCCGACCGTTTGGCCGAAGCATTGGCCGAATGCCTGCACAAAAAAGTGCGCACCGACCTGTGGGGTTACGCAGCTGGCGAGACACTGAGCAACGAAGACTTGATCGCCGAAAAATACCAAGGCATCCGCCCCGCACCGGGCTACCCCGCCTGCCCCGACCACAGTGCCAAAAAGGCGATGTTCGAGCTGCTGCAATGCGAAGACATCGGCATGGGCCTGACCGAGAGCCTGGCCATGACGCCTGCGGCCAGCGTGAGTGGTTTCTACATCGCGCACCCCGAGGCGCAGTACTTCAACGTGGGCAAAGTGGGTGAGGACCAGGTGCAAGACCTGGCTCAGCGCAGCGGTGTGGAAGTCAAAGACCTGCAGCGTTTGTTGGCCCCCAACCTGTGACCGCCATGCTCAACTTCTGGACGGCCTGCGGCCACCAACACCTGACGCGCAACGCGCGTGGCTGGATGGCCCCCACGCCGGACTACTGGCGGCTTTGGCTGCAGCGCCCCGAACTGGCCTTGGTGCCTGAATCGTGCAAAGCCGAAAAGCGTTTGCACCAGGCCCTGTTGGATGATCCTTTGATGCCCGTGTTGCCTGCGCAACTTCAGGCCTTCAAGGACGACGATGCGCGGGAGAACTACCAACTGTTCTTGCGCTTTCGCGATGAGGTGCAAGCCGCTGGCTCGCTGGAGTCGGCCTACATGGCTTGGCAGCAAAGCGGCAACATTCAGCTGCCTCTGCTGTTCATTGACCTCGTGGTGCAGGCCATCGTGTGCAATGTGCTGGCCGATGTGCAGGACGCCTGGGTCTGGCGTGCGGCCGAGCTGCTGTTTCGGCGTCAGCGCATCACCATCGAAGGCGGTCGCGTGCTGTCGGGCGACAGCGACACACTCGATAGCCTCAAATCCACAGCTGGCTTTGGCGAGATGGGCCGCCTCTTGATGGAGGGCGGCGCCACGCTCAAGGCGGTCGATGTGAAAGTGCTGCACCCGGACAACGCCGAGCGCTATTTTGCGCAGCGCGAAGGCCTGGGCCGCTATGCGTTCTTGCTCGACATGACGCACGAACTGCAAAACGAATTGCCGCACGGTTTGATTTTGAGCATGGTCAACGCCCGCTCTGGGCTCAAGGCCTTGTCGGTGGTGCTGGCTCGTTGGGTGCAGCACTTTTTGGGCGTGGCCGTCAGCATCGAGCCGGTGCAAAAAGTCGATGACCCAGCCTGGCGCTGGCATGTGGGTCTGGACGTGACGGCCACCGCTTTGCTCAACGACCTGTACCAGGGCATCGAGCTGGACGCCAAGCGCCAGCAGCAACTCATCAGCCTGTTCAAATTGCGTTTTGACAACCCGCAGGATATGCGTGCCGATGTGCAAGGCAAGCCGGTTTATTTGGGCTTGGCCATGAACGAGCAAGGCTTGCTCAAGCTCAAGCCGCAAAACCTGTTGCTCAATTTGCCCTTGGCTGCCGAGTTTTGAATCATGACCATGAAACCATTTGTTCCGACACGTCTGGCGTCCAATCGCCGTCAAGTGCTCGCTTTGTTGGCCCTCACAACGGCCCCCTGGTCTTTACAAGCCCAAAACGCAACATGGGCCGACACCTTGCGTGCGGCCCGTGGCCAGACGGTGTACTTCAACGCCTGGGCGGGTAGCGAGCGCATCAATGCCTACTTGCAATGGGCCGCGTCCGAATTGCAGCGCGACTTTGGCGTCAAGCTGCAGCACGTCAAGATCAGCGATGCGGCCGATGTCGTCAAGCGGGTGCGTGCCGAAAAGCAGGCGGGCCGCAAAGACACCGAGGGCACGGTGGACCTGGTCTGGATCAACGGCGAAAACTTCGCGGCCATGAAGCAGGGCGGCTTGCTGTCAGCGCCTTTTGCCCCAACCTTGCCCAATTTTCAGTGGGTCGACACGGTGGGCAAGCCCACCACGCTGGTGGATTTTTCGGTGCCTACAGAGGGCTTGGAAGCCCCTTGGGGCATGGCCCAGCTCACGTTTTTTGCTGACGCCAAGCGCCTGCCTAAACCACCGCAAAACATGGCCGAGTTGCTGGCCCTGGCCCGCCAGCAGTCTGGGCGCATCACCTACCCGAGCCCCCCTGAGTTCCACGGCACCACCTTCATCAAGCAGGCCTTGATCGAGCACGCGCCGGATGTGAAAGCGCTGGCCCAGCCCGTGACCCCCGCCACATTGGAGGCACAGGCCGCGCCCTTGTGGCGTTTTCTGGATTCGCTGCACCCGCTCTTGTGGCGCGGTGGCAAACAGTTTCCGCAAAACTCGGCGGCCGTGCGCCAGATGATGGCCGATGGCGAGCTCGTGATGGCGCTGACCTTCAACCCGAACGAGGCGGCCAATGAGATCGCCGCCAAGCGCCTGCCCGCCTCGGTGCAGAGCTGGCAGTTCGCCAAGGGCACGATTGGCAACACGCACTTTGTGGCCATCCCGTACAACGCGCCCAGCAAAGCGGGTGCGCAGGTGGTGGCCAACTTTTTGCTGTCACCCGCCGCGCAAGCGCGCAAGGCCGACATCGACGTGTGGGGCGACCCGACGGTGCTGGATGTGGCCCGCTTGCCTGTGGCAGAGCGTGCACGTTTTCAATCGGCCTCGCGTCCCGGGCAAGTGGCCGTGACGGCACCTGTGTTGTCCGAGCCCCATGCCTCGTGGGTGGACGCGCTCGAAAAAGAGTGGGTGCGCCGCTATGGCGTGTGAGATGGCCGCTGCTTGTTTTTTTAGGTCGGCGGCTTCAGCCCCGACATGGGGTCCGATCACCGCCAATGTCGGAGCTAAAGCTCCGACCTGCAGGACTTGAGGTTCATGGGGGCCGTGTTGCTGGCCCTGATTGCTGGCCTGCCCATGGGTTGGGCGTTGTGGGCTGCGGCATCACAAGTGTTCGATGCACCATCCTGGCAAGCTCTGTGGACTGATCCGCAAACGCTGCGTGCTTGGTGCATGACCCTGTGGACCGGTCTGGCCTCGACGGTGCTGGTGTGGTGGACAGTGGCGCGCTCATTGGCGAGCGGCTTCATCCGCCAGCAATTGACCCGGTGGCTCACCCATCTGCCCGCATGGCTTGCCACGCCGCACGCGGCCTTGGCCATTGGCCTGGTGTTGTGGCTCTCGCCCAGCGGCTGGGCTTTGCGCCTGGCGTCGCCCGGCCTCACGGGCTTTGAAGCGCCGCCACCTTGGCCCACCACGCAAGACCCCTGGGGCTTGGGTCTGATTTTGGCGCTGTGGCTCAAGGAGGTACCGTTTTTGCTGTGGGTGGCCGCCACGCAACTTCAACGTGAAGACTTGCGCCGCCGCTGGCAAGCCGAATTCGCACTCGCTCAGACCTTGGGCCGCACGCCCGGTCAAGCCTTTGCCCAAGTGGTTTGGCCGCAGCTGGCCCCACGTTTGCATTGGCCGTTGTTGGCGGTGCTGGCCTATGGCCTCACGGTGGTGGACATGGCGCTCATCATCGGCCCCGCGTCGCCGCCCACTTTGGCGGTGCTCGCCTGGCAATGGCTGGGCGATGCCGATGTGGCCATGCAGGCGCAAGGCGCAGCGGCGGCGGGTGCGCTCACCTTGAGCGTGGCGATTTTGGCAGGGGTGACTGTGGTGGTGGTGCACGCAGCGGCGCTTGTGCGCAGATTTGCGAGCAGGGGCTCGCTTTTGCAGCAAACGCCAAACAGGGTATTGCATTTCCCCGGTGGCCAACTTCGCGGCCGAATGTCCGGGCTGGCGCTTGCCATCGGTGCCGCCTACCTCGCCGTGTGGTGGGTCTTGGCTGTGGGCAGTGTTTCGGGCGTCTGGCCCTTTCCGCAGGTCTGGCCATCGTTGTGGACCACGCACGCCTGGTCGCAAGTGCTGGGCAGTGTCAGCACGGTCGGCACCACCTTGGGTTTGGCGGTGGCCTCGGCCAGTGTGTGCCTGGTCTGGTCGGTAGCCTGGCTGGAACTGACACCGCGCCGCTGGCAACAGGCTTGGCGACCTTGGTGGTTGCTGCCGCTGGTGTTGCCCTCGGTGCTGTGGGTGGTTGGCCTCTATAGCGTGGCGCTGCAGTGGCGGCTGGAGGGGCAGTGGCTCGGCTTGTTGATGGCGCATGCGGTCATGGTGCTGCCCTATGTGTTGCTGGCGCTGGAGCCTGCCTATTTGGCGGTCGATCCGCGCCAATCGGCTGTGGTGGCCAGCTTGGGCCATTGCCGTTGGATCGAGTTGCTTCGCATCAAATGGCCGCTGCTCCAACGCGCCATCGCCTCGGCCTGGGCGGTGGGTTTTGCGGTCAGTGTGGCGCAGTATTTGCCCACCTTGTATGTGGGGGCGGGGCGCTTTGCCACGGTGACCACCGAGGCCGTGACGCTGGCATCTGGCGCGCAGCGCTCGCTCATGAGCGCTTATGCCGCTTTGCAAATGCTCTTGCCCGTCTTGGCCTTTGCTTTGGCCGCTTACTTGGGCAGGCCGCGCCAATTTGAGAAGATCGGGTCGATGAAAGACAACACATGAACGCGGGACTCCAGATCGACATCGAACGCTTGGGCACGGCGGCGCAGACCTTGGTGCAAGACCTGTACCTGCATGTGCCCGCAGGCGAGATCCTCACGCTGATGGGGCCGAGCGGTTGCGGCAAAAGCTCGGTGCTGGCGGCCATCGCAGGCACGCTGGCCAGCGTGTCCGAAGGTTTGCAGCCTTTGCAGTTTGCGGGCCGCGTGCAGCTGAACGGCCGTGACCTCACCACTTTACCCACGCACCTGCGCGGTGTCGGCTTGGTGTTTCAGGATGCTTTGCTGTTCCCGCACATGACGGTGGCTGAGAACCTGCTGTTTGCCGTTTCCCGCGCTTTGCCGCTTGCACAGCGCCAAGCGCGTGTGCAGCAAGCGCTGCAAGAAGCTGAGCTGAGCGGCATGTGCAATCGCGACCCGTCCACGCTTTCGGGCGGGCAACGCGCCCGCGTCGCGCTCATGCGGGCGCTGCTGGCCGAGCCGCAAGCGCTGTTGCTCGATGAACCGTTTTCAAAACTCGACGCCGCCTTGCGCGCCCAACTGCGCCCGTGGGTGTTTGCGCATGTGCGCGAGCGGCGCATCCCCGTGGTGCTGGTCACGCACGACGAACAAGACGTGGCCGACCCGCAGCGCGTGGTGCACTTGCGCGCCACCGAAGAAAGCCCAACGCATGTTTGACCGCCACGCCCAAACCCTCTTGCGCCCCGCGCTGAACGCCGCCGCACGCGGCTTGGTGCGCGCAGGCGTCAGCGCCGATGCGCTGACCTGGCTGGGCTTTGCCATCGGCATGGCCGCCGCCGTGGCCATTGCAGTGCAAGGGTGGTGGTGGGGCTTGGCGCTGCTACTCGCCTCGCGCTTGCTTGACGGCTTGGACGGCAGCGTGGCCCGCCTGACCCAACCCACCGACGCGGGTGGCTTCTTGGACATCGCACTCGACTTCGTGTTTTACGCTGCCATCCCCCTGGCCTTTGCGGTGGCCAACCCCAGCGCCAACGCACTGCCCGCCGCAGCCTTGCTGGCCAGCTTCATTGGCACCGGCAGCAGCTTTTTGGCGTTTGCTGCACTGGCAGAAAAACGTGGCCTGACGGACACCGCGTTGCCAGGCAAAAGCTTTTACTTCTTGGGCGGCCTGACTGAAGCCACCGAGACCATCACCGTCTTCGCCGCCATGTGCATCTGGCCTGAACACTTTGCGGTGTTGGCTTATGGGTTTGCGGGGTTGTGTGCAGTGACGACGGGGATGCGGGTTGGGTGGGGGTATCGGCGGTTGGGGTGAATGTATTGGAGTACACCCGCAGAGTTTGTTTGTTTACTTGATAAACACTTTATTATGCAAAATCAGCGGTTTACTGGCTGATTGCTCCGAGTAGCAGAACTGACACTCTGTTAGACTGATGACGACTTTAAACGACTTAGAGGCCGTAAGCTGAACGCCAATGCCATGAACGCTGAACCGTGGGTCACCGCCATTGATGTTGCGCGTCATTTGGGCGTTGTGAAAGACACCGTGTATCGCTGGCGCGAGCGCAAAGGGTTGCCAGCGCACAAAATCGGTAGATTGTGGAAATTTCAGCTGTCTGAGGTGGATGAATGGGTGCGTGCCGGTGGTGCGGATGAATCCTCCGACAGAGGCGGTGCTGCATGACACCCAATCGTAATGAAGCGAAAACACGAACAGAAATCATTGACTCTCAGCTTGCTCATGCTGGCTGGTCGCGAAATCGACGAACCCTTGTCGAAGAGTTCTTGCTAAAGGGTTCTGAGCCAGATAGCGCCTATGGCAACGAACAGTTTGCCGACTACGTGTTACTTGGTTCAGACGGTAAGCCAATTGCGGTAGTAGAAGCCAAGCGTACTTCCCGCGATGAATTAGCGGGCAAGCGCCAAGCAGCCGATTACGCAGAAGCAATCAAAACGAAATTCGACAGTGATCCGTTCATCTTCCTCACCAACGGCAAAGAAATTCAATTCTGGGATCGTGAACGCTATGCGCCTCGAAAGGTCTCTGGCTTTTACACCCGGGATGATCTTGAGCGCCTACATCACCAGCGACAGTTCGCCCAGCCACTGAACGGCGTCACGATCAACGCGGACATAGCTGGCCGCGACTATCAAAATGAAGCCATTCGCCGCGTCACAGAAGGCGTGGATGCTGCCAAGCGCAAGTTCTTGCTTGTCATGGCCACTGGCACGGGCAAGACTCGAACAACCATCGCCCTGGTCGATACATTACTGCGCTCCAAGCGCGTGCAGCGTGTGCTGTTCTTGGCAGACCGACGGGAATTGGTGCGCCAGGCCATGTCGGAGTTCAAGAGCCATCTGCCGAACGAAAGCCTGGCACGTATTGAGTCCGGCGAAACTTCTGGAGCACGTATCCAGTTTTCCACCTACCCGAGCATGATGCAGGTGTATTCGCGCCTTTCGGTGGGTTATTACGATCTGATCGTCGCCGACGAAAGCCACCGCTCCATCTACCAGCGTTACAAGGCCATCTTCGATCATTTCGACGCCATTCAGCTCGGGCTGACCGCCACCCCGACCGACTACATCGACCACAACACATTTGAGCTATTTGATTGCGGCGACGGTGCGCCCAGCTATTACTACAGTTACGAGCAGGCCATTGCCGATCAGAACTTGGTGAACTACCGGGTGCTCGACGCGCAAACCAACTTCCAGCTTCAAGGTATTCAAGGTGATGCATTGCCCGAGCCGCTGAAGCAGATGGCCCGTGATCAAGGCGTAGATCTGGAAGAGCTCAACTTCGATGGCAGTGATATCGAAAAAGGCATCATCAACCAGGGCACCAACGATGCCATGGTGAAAGAGTTCATGGACAAAAGCCGCAAAGATGTGCGCGGCCTGCCGCACAAGTCCATTATCTTCGCCGTCAGCCATGCCCACGCCAAGCGACTCTACGAAGCTTTCAATCGCCTGTATCCGGAACTGCAGCGCCAAGGCATGGCCGAAATCATCGACAGTCATATGGAGCGCGCTGATGCCACGCTGGACGACTTCAAGTACCGCACCATGCCGCGTGTGGCCATCTCTGTGGACATGCTCGACACCGGCGTAGACGTTCCTGCCATCCAGAACTTGGTCTTTGCCAAGCCCGTATTCAGTAAGGTCAAATTCTGGCAAATGATCGGGCGCGGCACACGGCTAAATACCGACAAGACCACAGGCGAGATCAAGAAAGACTTTTTGATCATCGATCACTGGAAAAACTTCGCCTATTTCAAGCTTAAACCCGAAGGCGAAGTTGACCACCCTAGCGAACCACTACCGGTACGCCTGTTCCGCCTGCGGTTAGAAAAGTGGCAACTGCTGCACGCCCAACAGCAAGACGCCGAGACGGCTGTCGCCGATCTTCTGGCCATGTTGCACGCCTTGCCTCGCCACAGCATCAACGTGCGACCGCACTGGGATGAGCTCGATGCGCTGGTACAGCAATGGCCTCAGCCCAGCCAAAGCGCCCTTGAGCATCTATCGCAAACCATCGCCCCTTTGATACGCTTGGCCCCGTTGGCTGGCCTGGATGAGTTGCAGTTTCGCATCTGGTGCGAGCGGCTCACCGTGGCCTGGCTCAAGGGTGATGCCACCGAACAAATCAAGGTGCGCGAGCATATCCAAGAGGCTGTGAATAGCCTAGCCGACAACATCCCCGAAGTGCAGCGGGTGGCTGAGCAACGCGCCTGGGTGCAGTCCACCGGTTTCTGGCAACACTTGGATACGGCCCGGCTGATCACATTGCAGTCCGTGTTCGCGCCCTTGATGCGCTATCGCACCACCACACCCAGCCGCACGGTTGAAATCAACCTGCCGGACAGCATTACCCAGCGGAGCTGGATCATCTACGGACCCACGGGCGAAGGTGCCTTTGCCGAAAGCTATCGCGAGCAGGTAGAGGCACTGGTGCGTCGACTGGCCGACCAGCTGCCCGAATTGGCCAAACTCAAGCAAGGCGAGCATCTGGATGACGGCGAACTGGAGCGGATCAGCGACTCACTCAACCAGGCCGATTTGTTCGTCACTGAAGACACCTTGCGCAAAGCCTTTGAAGCTCCCACCGCATCGCTGGCCGATTTCCTGCGTCACATACTTTGCGAGGGTGCGCACCTGCCTAACCGTGAGCAGCGCATCAATGCCGTGTTCGACGCTTTCGTTGCCGCACACGGCTATTTGCGTGCCAACCAACTCAACTTCCTGCGGGCCGTAAAAGCGGCAGTGCTGCGCCACGGGCGCATCACCCGTGCGGCCCTCGCCGAACCACCGCTTTCGCGCGTAGGGCGAGTAGAAACGCTATTCCCGTCGCAAGACATCGACGAACTCATCAACCTCGCCAACCAATTGTTGGATGAGGCAGCTTGACCCCTCAAGGACACCACTGAATGCTAGCCCCTCATATCAAGAAAAAAGTCGACGAACTCTGGAGCCGCTTCTGGGCGGCAGGCCTCACCAACCCCTTGGTTGCAGTCGAACAAATCACCTATTTGCTTTTTCTCAAGCGCTTGGAAGACATCGACCTGAAGCGTCAGCAACGCGGCTTTCCCTCGATCTACTTTGGATACGAGTCCTGCAAGTGGAGCTACATCCGGCAGGACAAAACCAACCCCACGCACCTGATCGATGTGGTTTTTCCATGGCTGCGCGAGCTCGACAAGCATTTCACTGCTACCAGCGCTGATGGCACGGAATTGGCCAGCCTCAATAACCGCATGGCCGATGCCTACTTTCAGCTTGATCCGAATAAGGGCAAGGTGCTGAGCGACGCTATCGACAAAATTGATGAGCTTTTTGCACGTGCCGGTGAAGGCTCTGCTGCTCAAGACATCATGGGCGACACCTTCGAGTACCTGCTCAGCGAAGTCGCCACCGCAGGCAAGAACGGTCAGTTCCGTACGCCGCGCCATCTGATCCGCTTCATGGTTGAGTTGCTCGACCCCGAGCCCGGTCAGCGCATCATCGACCCGGCTGCCGGCACGGGTGGCTTTTTGTTCAGTACCCAGCAGCACCTGATGCGCAAATATTCAGCGCAAGAAAATCTCGTGCTGGAATGGGACGGTACCCCACACCGCACCGATGGTGCAGCCGCTACACCCGAGCAATACGCGGCCATACATAACGGCGCCAACTTCGTCGGTCTCGATAACGACCGCACCATGGCCCGCATTGGCTGGATGAACTTGGTGCTGCACGATGTTACCGATCCGCATTTGTTGCAGGGCGACTCACTGAGCAAACGCGAAGGCAAGGCCAAGCTTAAAGAACTATTGGAACCGGGCAGCTACCAGTTCGTACTGGCCAACCCACCCTTTACCGGTACGGTCGACAGTGGCGATCTGGAGCCAGATACCGTGCTGTTCCCGCGTGTCGGTGGTGGTGGCAAGAAAAAAGACGAATCCATCACCAACAAGAGCGAACTGCTCTTTCTTTGGCTGATGCTCGATTTGCTCGATATCGGCGGGCGCTGTGCGGTGATCATTCCTGAGGGTGTGCTGTTCGGCAACACCGATGCCCATGTGCGGCTGCGCCGTGAGCTGCTTGTTGAACATGTGGTGGAAGGCATCATCTCCCTTCCGGGTGGCGTGTTTCAGCCCTATACCGGCGTCAAAACCTCCATCGTGATCTTTCGTAAGGTCACGCGCCGCGATAGCAAGCAAACTTTGCCGAGCAACGCGGCACCACTCAGTGAACACGTATGGTTCTACGAGGTGGAGGAAGACGGTTACTCGAAAGACGCCAAACGCAACGCCCGCCCCGGGCAACAGAACGACCTGTGGGATGCGCTCGAAAAGTTCAAGGCCTGGATCACCCACGGGCGATCAGCTGCACAGCGCCACGAAAAAACCCTGCTGCAACCTAGCTTTCACTCTGAGCGCTGGCGTCAGGCCTTGTTGCGTGACACCGCCGACAAACTCACCCCCGCCGGTGAAGCTTTCGCCTCGCTGCCTGATACCAGTATGTGGGATGGTCAGGTGTGGGGTGTACATGAGCTGTTTCCAGAACTCCCCCGCGACCCCAAGGCCGCAGAGATTCAGGTACGCAACGCCGCCAGCAAGATGCTTTACGACCTGGTGATTCAATTCTTTGCACCAGCTACTCTGCCCATTTGGGAACAGTGGCGTGCCGCTGGAACTGCCGATCGACCAATGAATGCAGACCATGCATTGGCCGACTGGCAAAAAGCCATCAAAGTCCCGCAGCAGGAATTCAACCGCGCAGCGCGTGACGTGCAGCGATTTTTTGAATCGGAAGACGGTCCAGCCCTGCCGCTGTGGAAGGACATGGTCAAGGACGCGCTGAACGCAGGGCTGGCTTCCCATAAAAACACCGTTATGCAAGCGTCTACGGTGCAGTTGAGTCACCATGATCAGGTGGCCGATCTGAACGCAGCGCTGGAAGTTATAGCCCGCGAAGTGGCCAAACTCGATGGCTTTGACGTTACCCTGCGCAGCCTGGCGATTGATCAAGCCACCGAACTCAAAGCCGCCAAACATTGGGTGGTGCCCGTGCGCGACTGGGCGCGCAACGATGAATGGCAAAGCGAAGATGGCCAGCTCATTGGTTCACACGATGTCGATGGCTTGGTGCGCCCGGCTTATGTGCAAGCCATGCTGGTCGAGGGTCTTTATGACGACAAGGGCACACTCAAGGACGGCCTGCTTGACCCCGATTGCATCGAAGCCCGCGACTGGAACTTGTCCGCTGGGCAGTACAAGCCTTTTGACTTCACCCAACTCAAGAGCGATAAGAGCGTAGCCGAGCTGATCGACGCGCTCAAAACCACCGAGAAGGACATCATCAAGGGGTTGGACAAGTTGCTGGCGATGATGGAGGGAAGAGAATGAGTTTGCCTACACACTGGGCCACACTGCGACTGGCAGACGTTTGTTTAATTGGATCTGGCGATGGTGCTCCTCAAGAGGAACATTGGTTTCAAGAGAGTGGCGAACCATTCATTCGCGTCAGCGACCTTTCTACCCCAAGAGAAGATATTCGCATTAAGAGCAGTCGTGACCAGCTAACTTCAGAAGCTGTGGAGAAGTTGCGCCTTCGAAAATGGCGAAAAGATTCTTTGCTGTTGCCTAAAAGTGGGGCATCTGCACTCTTGAACCAGCGTGCCCTGCTAGGGGTGGATGCCTGTGTTGTATCTCACCTAGCGATTCTTGAACCAACTGAATTAATTGAAGCGGATTTCCTCTATTGGTGGTCTACGAAATTTGATGCTGCAAGGGTCATTCCAGACCCCAGCTATCCGTCAATTAGATTGCAAGATTTGGGGAGGGTAAAAATTGCTCTCCCAACACGCCCCGAACAACAGCGCATTGTCGATGTGCTGCGGCAAGCAGATGTGGTGGCAAAGGCCAAGAAATCTATTTGCGATCAAGTTGATCATCTAATTCGGACGGCTTACTGGGAGTACTTTGGCGCATGGTTCACAGCTGATGGCTTGATTGATCCGGTTCGGATTAGCGACTATGTAGCTGACTCTCAGTATGGAGTATCCGAAGCCATGGGCGAGAATGGGACGCATGCTGTCTTGCGTATGAACAGCATGACCACTAGCGGCTGGTTGGATTTGACAGATTTGAAGTACGCCAGTCTGTCCAAAAAAGACATCGAATCTACCGAATTGCGAGACGGTGACTTGCTGTTCAATCGGACGAACTCAAAGGAGCTGGTCGGCAAGTGTGCAATCTGGCGCCCAGTTACCGGTGCATACAGTTTTGCGTCTTACCTCGTGCGCTTTCGCTTGAAGCCAGAAATGCTGCCTGAATTCCTTTGGGCTACTTTAAATAGTTCCTACGGAAAATATCGCCTTTTGAATTCGGCCAAGCAGGCCGTCAGCATGGCTAATGTCAGTCCGACAGGATTGGGGCGAATTACGTTGCCGCTTCCACCGCTACCTCTGCAAGAGAAGTTCGCCAAATTTGTACGTGCTGTTGAAGAACTCCGCAGCCAGATGATTGGCAAATTAGACGTGTTTGCCGATTTACAGTCCAACGTTGGCCAACAGGCTTTGATCGGTGATCTGACCATTCAATGGCGAAAAGATCACGCTTCTGAAATCGTAGAAGCATCGCGCACCCGTGATGCCCTGCTGCGCGAACGTGGCACCAAAATCACTCTTAGTGCTAACGTCGTGGTCACCGCTACGAAACAAGCCGACCTCACCACACGCTCGACACGCTCCGCCCGCCACTGGCTACTGAGCGAGCTGAGTGAGTTTCAGCGCCAAGTGTTAGCGGCCTTCACCGAGTATTGCCAGCAAAGCGGCCAGCCCTTGCTCGTGGAAGATCCAGACGTATTCGCTCGCTTCTGTGACGACGAGGCCGTAAACGTGCGTTTGCAAGCATTCGGCCAGTCTCACGGCAATCGCATCCGCCGTTCTCTCAGCCAATTAGCGGCGCTGGGCCTGATCGCCAAAATCACCCTGCCCAAGCAAGACTTGGAAAGCGGCGAGCGCGATTATCTGAAGGCTTTTCGCCCTCTACGACCAGAAGAATTCACGCGCATGGCCGATGTGGAGACATTGCGAAAGGCTTTAGCACTCAGTACAGATGAGGAGCTCAAGTAATGCGCCTGCGCTACCTGCACCTGCAAAACTACCCACCCATCTCAGACATCCAGGTGTGTTTTGCCAGCGGCTCGCCCTTGGCACGTGAATGTGCCATCCGCTTTGTGGTCGGGGTCAATGGCAGTGGCAAATCCAACCTGCTGCGCGCAGTGGCCGAGGTGTTCCTGGCGCTGGCTGACTTGCGAGTCTCTGCGTTCCCAGTGAGCTTGGTGTACGAATTGGGGGTGCGCGGATCGCCCAACCACCGCACCTTGCTGCTGCACTGTCCGGGCAACAGGCAACAAGCGAGCTTATGGCTGCACGAGCGCTTTGCGTTTGACGACCAAAACGACAAGGAGGTGTTTGATACCTGCATCGAACATCTGAACAGCCATGGTGTGCCGATGACGCCGGGTTTCTCGGCGCTGATTGCCCCCGGCAATTGGCCGCTGCGCGACAGCTCGCCACCACAGATTGCATTGCCTTCTGCTGTATTGGCTTACACCACAGGCGACCTACGTCCTTGGCGCTCGGTGTGGGGCCGTAATCAGCGTGCTGACGGCGTGCTAGAAAGTAGTGATGACACCCAAAACGACGAACGCCCCGCAGGTTGGACCACGGCTCATGAAGACGCCTTGCAAGCGGCACGACAAGGCGACGAAGATATGCCCCGGCGTTCCTTGAACACGGGCAGTTCGGGGGCTGATCTTTTCCGCCGTCCCGTGCTGCTGGATGCCACGTTGTTGAAGTGCGCGCTGCTGTCGGTGACTCTGCCGCAAGCATTTGTTGAGGCGACAGACTATTCGCAGCGCGCCGAGCTTGATGCGGCGGTGGCCAAACTGCGCCGATCCGACAACAACAAGAACCCGCTGCAAGAACTGCTGGAGCGCGGCGGTTGGCACCATTTGGTTTCGATCGCCTTTCGCTCACGTATCCAAACGGATCAATGGGATCAAAAACTGCGCGAAACCGCTCACGATTGGTGGCTGTGTGCCAGCGAGGTGACCACAGAGCCTCACCCGGTGGAGCAGCAGCGCACTTTATGGTTCGACCTTCAAGGGCCATTCGATGGTCAAGGGCAGTCGTTCATGTCACCCGCCCGTGCGGAACTGAAAAATTGCCGCAGCCAAGGCGAAGCCTTGTGGGCCTTGCTGGGTGGGGCTAAGGACGTCAGCAGCTTTGAGCTCTTTACCCGCTTGCTGGAGTTGAACCAGGCAGGCCTGTTCGACGATGTGCTGCTGCGCTTGCGCCGCGCGCCCGTGCCCGTGCCCGCCGATTCCGATTTGACCGACATCGGCGTATTGCGCTACGAGGAACTTTCGGACGGCGAGCAGATGGTGCTGGGCCGCATGGCGCTATTCCACTTACTGCAAGGCCAGCAGGACGCCTTGCTGCTACTCGATGAGCCCGAGACGCATTTCAACGACAAATGGAAGCGAGAGATTGTCGACATCATCGACGATGCCATTGGTCATACATTCAATGACGTGTTGATCTCCACCCATTCGGCCATTGTGCTCTCGGATGTGTTTAACAACGAGATTGTGATGGTACAGAAAACGCAGAATGGCTCGACCGTCCGCAGCGTGGACGAACCGACGTTCGCCACCGACCCCAGCGCACTGATGATGACGGTGTTCGGGGCCGATGACAGCATTGGCAAACGTGCCCAAGAATTCATTGAAGACAAGTTGCAGCAAGCCACCGGAACACCTGACGAAGTAGCCGACCTAGAGCGCCTAATTGCCCGGATGGGATCGGGTTTCTATCGCAGCGAGCTGCGCACCTTGCTGAACACTTGGCGGGGTGGCAATGCTTAAGCCTATCTCGCAACCATTTTGCTGTGGTGCGCTTAACGCTTGTTTCGAATTGCAAATGCATCTACTGAAATGGCTGTGCGATCCTACGACAGCCGCCGCCGATGTAACCCAAATCAACCTTGTGCCACCCCGTGTGCCAACGCAGATTGAAGCAGATTGGCTATGGAATTTTTTGTATGGCCGTAAGCCGACTCGCCTCGAACAAGCAAAGATCATTGCGGGTATGTCAGCACCAGAAAAGACTGCGCTGCTCGGCTGGAGCAATTCTGTTGCTGCGGTTTTTGCCCAATTTCTTCCTACCCCACCGGCTTGGCCAACCGCGCCGCTGGTCATTGCCGCTCCAGCGTGGGCTGCTTTCAAAGGTTTAATGGAGGCTTTTTACGAGCGTGGTCTAAAAAGAGGGTTGCCTTATCTCGCAAACGGAACGCCTGCCGCTGTGAATGGCGTGAGCTACAAGAGCTTTGTTCAGGCGTTCTGCGACGCGCATCGTTCGCATCCTGATGCGCTTGACCTCTGCGTGCTTTGCGGCGGTGAACTGGGAGATACTCCTGAAGTGGACCACTGGATCAGCAAAGGCCAGTACCCACTGCTCAGCGTTTGCCAAAATAATCTTTTGCCCATTTGCCACGACTGCAATTCGTCAGCGAACAAGGGAGAGAAACCCGTTCACGTTTCTGGCTGTTTTGACGACTGGTTTCATCCCTATCTACGCTCAGGGAATGGAAAGGTGACCGTAAATTACCAATTGATTACACGAAGTGTGACCTGCGCAGCCGTCAATCCGACCGATGAGGCGAGAGTACGTAATCTGGATGAGTTGCTCAATCTATCTACGCGCTGGACAAAGCGCTTCAAAGCCGAATATCGAATTCAGCAGGATGACTTAAGGCGGATTGCGAAAAAGAAAATTGAGTCGCAGCAAGGCGCAGTGAGCCAAGTTGAAATTCAAAATCACCTGCAAGGTGAGCAGTCAAAACTATCGCCTGCGCGCCCATGGTTCGAAGTGCATTACGCACTTTTTACCGCTCTGCTTCAGCAAGCTCGGCTAGATGCTTGGCAAACCGAGTTAGGGGTGGCGATATGACCATCACTCACCAAACAAACTTCAGGGGGAGTGCCAAATGACAGAGAAACAGACTCCGATGGAGAAGCAGTCCATCACGGTTACTGAAGGCACGGAAACACCATTCCTGCTCTACGCTGGCGACGATGAAAAAGTGCATGTCCGCGTTCTCATCCACGCCGAGACGCTTTGGCTGCCGCAACGCCTGATGGCCGAACTGTTCCAGACCACCCCCGATAACGTCGGGTTGCACCTCAAGAACATCTATGCCGAAGGCGAACTGGTGGAATCGGCAACTGCCGAGGATTTCTCGGTAGTTCAAAACGAAGGTGGCCGGGCCGTCCGGCGCACGCTCAAGCACTACAGCCTGGACGCCATCATTGCCGTTGGCTACCGGGTCAGCTCCAAGCGTGCCACCCAGTTCCGCATCTGGGCCACCCAGATTCTCAATGAGTACATCCGTAAGGGTTTTGTCCTGGACGACGAGCGCTTGAAGCAGGGCAAACAAGTCTTCGGCGAAGACTACTTTTTGGAGTTGCTGGAGCGGGTCCGCTCCATCCGTGCCAGCGAGCGTCGCATCTACCAGCAAATCACCGACATCTTCGCTGAGTGCAGCGTGGACTACGATCCCAAGTCGGACATCACGCAGAACTTTTATGCCATGGTGCAGAACAAGTTCCATTTCGCCATTACCGGCCAGACGGCCGCCGAGATCATTCACAGCAAGGCCGACCACAATGCCCCGCACGCAGGCTTGCTGACTTGGAAAAACGCACCACATGGGCGAGTCCTCGCCTCGGATGTGACCATCGCCAAAAACTACCTGACTGAACCCGAGATCAAGCGCCTGGAGCGCACCATCTCCAGCTTCTTCGACTACATCGAAAACATCATCGAAAACCGTGTGCAAATGGGCATGGCCGATATGGCCACCAGCGTGGATAAGTTCCTGAGTTTCAACGAGTACGAGGTGCTGACGCATAAAGGCCGGATCACTAAGACGCAGGCGGACCAGAAAGCTTTGGCCGAATACGCGGAATTCAATCGAACGCAAAAAATTGAATCGGACTTTGACCGGGTCTTGAAGGTCACAAAAGCACTTGGAGTTGACGTTTCTCAGGTCAAACGCAAGGGCGATAAGAGTAAAAAATAGGATCGAGATACCGAGGCACTGCACCAGTTGCACGAGGGCAGTGTGGCCCGTTACCGGCTGCGTCGCTCTGAATACCTGGCCTGGCAGTTGGTTTGCTCGGGTGGTGACGATCACTTGTAACTTTTTGACCAGCCGCACCGAACTGTTAGTTCATCAGCGTTATCGTTCACGGTCTTGGGCAGCGCACATCTCGCACCATCCGCCAATTCATCGCCCCATCAGGAGTTCCCCCTTTATGCGTCTTCGTCAAATTGTTTTGTTGCTCTTGCTGGCGCTGGCCATCGGTGCTTTTGTCGCGCTGGACCTGGGGCGTTATCTGAGCTTTGAACAGCTCAAGGCCAGCCAAGCGAGTTTTGACCAGCTCTATGCACAGCAGCCTGTGATGGTGGCCGCCGTTTACTTTGGGGTGTACGTCTTGGCCACGGCGCTGTCGATTCCGGGCGCGGTCATCATCACCTTGGGCGGTGGGGCTGTGTTTGGCCTGTGGCAGGGTTTGCTGCTGGTGTCGTTTGCTTCCACCCTCGGTGCCACTTTGGCTTTTCTGGCTTCGCGCTTTGTGCTGCGCGAGTGGGTCGAAGCGCGTTTTGGTCAGCGCTTGGCCGACATCAACGCGGGCGTGGACAAAGAGGGCGCGTTCTACCTGTTCACCTTGCGTTTGATTCCGGTGGTGCCGTTTTTCCTGATCAACCTGCTCATGGGCCTGACGCGCATGAAGACCTGGACGTATTACTGGGTGAGCCAGTTGGGCATGCTGGCGGGCACGGCGGTGTATGTGAATGCGGGCACGCAACTGGCGCAGTTGGGCTCGGTGCGGGGCATTCTGAGCCCGGCGCTGTTGGGCAGCTTTGTGTTGCTGGGCATCTTCCCTTTGTTGGCGCGGCGTGTGGTGGCGGCCGTTCAAAAGCGCAAGGTCTATGCCCGCTGGGCCAGCGTTCGCCCCAAGACTTTTGACCGCAACCTGATCGTGATCGGCGGTGGTGCGGCAGGCTTGGTGTCAGCCTACATTGCCGCTGCCGTCAAAGCCAAAGTCACTTTGATCGAGGCGCACAAGATGGGCGGCGACTGCCTGAACTACGGCTGCGTGCCGAGCAAGGCCTTGATCAAGAGCGCCAAGCTGGCGCACCAGATGCGCCACGGTGCGAAATACGGCCTGAGCGACACCGCGCCCAGTTTCAGCTTCAAGGCGGTGATGCAGCGTGTGCACGATGTGATCAAAGCCATCGAGCCGCACGACAGTGTGGAGCGCTACACCGGCTTGGGCGTGGAGGTGCTGCAGGGTTACGGCAAGTTGGTGAACCCCTGGACAGTGGAAGTGACTTTGAACGACGGCCAGGTGCAGCGCCTGACAGCGCGGAGCATTGTGATTGCGGCGGGCGCACGCCCCATGGTGCCGCCTTTGCCGGGCCTCGATGACGTGGGCTATGTCACCAGCGACACGCTGTGGGACGAGTTTGCCAAGCTCGATGACATTCCGAAGCGCATCGTGGTGCTGGGCGGCGGGCCGATTGGCTGCGAGCTGTCACAAAGTTTTGCCCGCCTGGGTGCACAGGTCACGCAGGTCGAGATGGGCGATCGCATCATGGTGCGCGAGGACGAAGAGGTCTCTGCGCTGGCACGCGACGCGCTGCAGGCCGACGGCGTGCGGGTGCTCACCGGGCACAAGGCGCTGCGCTGCGAGCGCCGGGGTGAGGACAAAATTTTGGTGGCCTCCACACAGGGGCAAGAAGTGGAGATTGTTTTTGACGCTTTGGTCTGCGCCGTTGGGCGTGTGGCCCGTCTGCAAGGCTACGGCTTAGAAGACATTGGCGTGCCCACGCACCGCACGGTGGACACCAACGAGTATCTGCAAACGCTCTACCCCAACATCTATGCCGCAGGTGATGTGGCCGGGCCTTACCAGTTCACTCACACGGCCGCGCACCAAGCTTGGTACGCGGCAGTCAACGCCCTGTTTGGCGACTTCAAATCTTTCAAGGTCGACTACCGCGTGATCCCCTGGGCCACCTTCATCGACCCCGAGGTGGCGCGTGTGGGCCTGAACGAACAAGAGGCAAAAGCCCAAGGCATCGCGTACGAGGTGACGAAGTACGGCATCGACGACCTGGACCGGGCGATTGCCGACAGCGAAGCCCACGGCTTTGTGAAGGTGCTCACCGTGCCCGGCAAAGACCGCATTTTGGGCGTGACCATCGTGGGCTCACACGCGGGCGACTTGCTGGCCGAATACGTGCTGGCTATGAAGCATGGCTTGGGCCTCAACAAAATCCTGGGCACCATCCACACCTACCCCACGATGGCCGAAGCCAACAAGTACGCGGCAGGCGAATGGAAGCGGGCCCACGCGCCGCAACAGCTGCTGGCCTGGGTGAAGAAGTTCCACGATTGGCGGCGTGGATGAACCACTTGTTGAAACTCCGCCCTGCGCTGCTGGCGCTGAGCATGGCCTGCGCATCACCTTGCTCCAGTGCGCAAAGCCTTTCGCCTCTGGTGCCGCCCGATAGCGCTGCGCCCAGTACTTGGCGCTTTGTGGGCTTTCCCAAATCCAAGGCCGACATCCCGCACACGCGCTTTGAACTGGCCGATGTGCAAGGTGAGCGTGCATTCAAGGTCAGCACCCGTGCGTCGTATGGCACCTGGGTCCACGATGTGCCCCAAGTTGCTGCAGGTCGCCTGCAATGGCGCTGGCGGCTGGACCAGCCGCTCACCGGTGGCAAAGCGGCGCCCGACATCTTGACCAAAGCGGGTGACGATGCGGCACTCAAGGTGTGCGTGATGTTCGACCACCCGCTGGAGCGCGTGCCTTTTGTGGAGCGCACCTTGTTGCGTATCGCCCGCACCGTCAGTGGCGAAGACCTGCCGGCCGCTACCCTTTGCTATGTGTGGGACAGCACCTACCCAGCAGGCTTGCAAGGTGCAAACCCCTACACCCAGCGTGTGCGCTTCATCACCCTGCAAGGCAAGGACGCGCCCTTGTCTCAGTGGCAAACCGAAACGCGCGACGTGGCCGCTGACTTTGCCAAGCTGTTTGCCGATGAACTGCCCACAGGCGCTACGGCACCTTCAGTGCGTGCGGTGTTGATCGGTGCCGACAGCGACAACACAGGTCGTCAAAGTGTGGGCTGGGTCAAGGGTCTGGACTGGACCCGTTGAACTACGGGCGCAAGCGATCAGCTTTTTGGCGGCTCTTCTTTTTTGTCTGCTTTGACTTGGATACCGCCGAGGTCGAGTACGGCATCTGTCACGATGTTTTGGGGACCCTTCAACATCAGGATGTCGAAGCCGATCCGTTTGAACTGGTGATCAGGTGCGGGTGGGCCGAGCTTGAGCAACAGTGGGGTAGGCAAGTCCTCGGGTTTTTCAGAAGATGCCAGCGGTTGGCGAAGCTTCCAATCCCGTTCTTTGATTCTGGATTCACACTTGTCGCCACGCTTCACCATGCCTCTTGGGCATTCGCCAGGACCTCTGTTTTCTTCGTAGTACTCCAGAATCTGGGCTTTTTGCCGACGACCAAAAAATGCGTCAGGCGGTTCGTGTTTGTCTGCCAAAGCCGCCATGGGCGCTTGCACGATGACGGGCTGTACCGTGTTCCCTGCGGCGGCAGGGGCTGGCAGGCCGGCCGCTGCCGGCACCACAGGCGCAGGCGCAGGCGGAGGTTGTGTGACCTCGACAGAGGCGCGGGCTTCTTTGCCTTTGGAGGTGTACATGGCCGCCATCATGTCGGGATCGTTGGCAATTTTGGCTTCGATCAAGCCGTCTACCTGGCCCGCCACTTCAATCGTGTCGGCCGTGCCCAGCCATGTGGCGCGGTTGGAGGCAATGGCGGCCAGCTGCGCTTGCGTGCAGCGCGGGCCTTTTTGTTTCAGCCAGGCGTTCACTTTGGCAATGCGCTCGCCCACATCGTGGGTCAGCAAAGCCAGCGATCTGAATTCGGCGACCAGGCATCCGCCTGCCCGGGACTGAGCCTGCGCAGGGCAATGAAGGGCCAGCATCGTTATGACAAGGCCGAGCAGGGAAAGACGCCAGTTTTTCATCAACAGTCCAAGGCCAGTGCATCCAAAACAATCAACCACATCCTGATATCGGCAGCAGGTCAGGAATCTTGAGTTTTCAGACTTTGAGGACAGGCCTCTCGCATGCTGGTCATGGTCAGGTGTGCATGGCGTGGGGTGTTGAGCCAAACAGCGGCAGTCGGGGCAAAGTTGCTGTCAGTGGAACTGCAAGACCTGCAGCACCTCGGTCAGGTCGCGCCCTGTGTGGTGCGGTGATGGGCCAATGGCCTCGGGGGGCAGGCCCTGGCGGTTGACCCACAGCGTGGTGAAGCCAAACCAGGTGGCGCCCAGCGCATCCCAGGCGTTGCTGGACACGAACAACACATCAGCGGGTGCAAAGCCCAAGTGGTCCTGCACCAGCTGGTAGCTCGTGGGGGTGGTCTTGAACTGGCGCACGCTGTCCACCGACAACACGGCGTCGAGCAGGTCGGCCATGCTCGCACTGCGCACAGCCGATTGCAGCATCTCGGGGCTACCGTTCGACAAAATCGCCGTGGCCACGCCGCGCTGGCGCAGGGCCTGCAGCACACCCAGGTTTTCCGGGAAGGCCGTGAGTTCGGCGTATTGCGCCATCAGCGCGTCTTCGTTCGCCGCTGTGTGCGCCAAGCTCAAACGGGCCAGCGCATAGCGCAACGATGCGCGTGTGATGTCCCAAAACGATTGGTAATGCCGACTGCCCTCTGAATTGGGGTCGCTCAGCGAAATCAGGCGCGTGTACTCGATTTGCTTGTCACGCCAGATCACTGACAGGGCCGAGCCTTGGCCGGGGTACAGCTTTTCAGCTAAAGCGCTAATCGAATACACATCGAACAGTGTGCCGTAGGCATCGAACACCACCCCTTGAATGGCCATGGCTTAACCGCCTCCTCGGTGGGTGTGCAGGTCAAAGAATTTTTGCCGCGCGTAACGCGCCGCATCGTCCAAGCCCTGAAACGCAAAGTGCACCTGTAACTGCGGAATGCGCAGCAGCGCGATGCAGCGATCAGGCAAGGGCGACCACCGCAAACTCAGCGTGCCCTCGGACCAACTGGCCACACAGCGCCCGAGCGTGGCGTCCACTGCCAACTGGGCATCCGGCAAGGAGCGTGGCAACCAACTCATCAGCTCGGCTGCGGTGCAGCCCATGGTGCGGTCAAATTGTTCGGGAACGTGCGTGGGCGTCATGCAGCAAAAACTCGGTGATGAACCCCAATTGTCGTGGATGTCGAGGCCATAGTCTGCGTTGGATGTGACAGTTCTTAGGCTACTTTGTAGGCCGCAAAGCGCTCGTCCACCACGGTGCCAAAGGCGTGGTTAGAGAAGTTGCTGAGCACCTTGACCGAGATCGCCAACACGATGTAGAGCAGGTCGCTTTCTTTGTAGCCGGCTGCCAAAAAGGCCTGCACAGCGGCGGCATCGGGCTGGCCATTGTTTTTGACCATGGTGGTGGTCATGGCGTAGAGCGCGGCAAGTTTGGCCTCGGCCATCGGCTGGCCTGCGCGGATAGCTTGCAGCGCGTCGGGGGCGAGTTTAGAGACTTTGTCAGCAATCATGCTGTGCGCGGCAGTGCAATAGGTGCAACCGTTGGCCTGGCTCACGGCCAGAAACACCACCTCTTGCTCGGGTGCGCTCAGGCCGGATTCTTTGCGAAACAAAGCATAGCCATGCAGGTAGGTGCTCAGCACAGCAGGCGCATTGGCCATGTTGGCGTACATATTGGGGATGAAGCCGACTTGCGCCAGAGCGGTATCGAGGATGGCTTTTTGCGCGCCCTGTGCGCTGGCGTGGTCAATGGGCTTGAGGTTCTGAATGAAGGGATTGGACATGGATGGCTCCTGTTGGTGAATGGAGAAAGAGACATCGTATAAGCCCCATGTCTGCAGAAATTGACCATTCGTCTCAGGGTCTTGACCGTGTGTGGGTGCATACGCGTGATGCATGGCGTGCCCTGTCAGAATCAGACGAACTCTTGGACGAAAGCACCTCATGCAGCAATACGACTTTGATTTCTTTGTGATTGGCGGCGGCTCAGGCGGCGTGCGCGCCTCGCGCGTGGCGGCCAGCCTAGGGGCCAAGGTGGGCATTGCCGAGGGCTTTCGCTACGGCGGCACGTGCGTGATCCGGGGCTGCGTGCCCAAGAAGCTGTTGGTGCAGGCTTCGCATTACGCCGAAGATCTGGAAGACGCGGCCGGTTTTGGCTGGACCGTGCCTCCGGCCTCCTTCGATTGGCCTCGCCTGGTCGCAGCCAAGGAGCAAGAGATCACGCGCTTGAGCGGCATCTACCAAAACTTGTTGAAGAACTCGGGTGTGCAAATTTTTCAGGGCCATGCCCGTTTTGAAGACCCGCACACCCTCAGCGTGAACGGTCAGAGCATCACGGCGCGCTACATTTTGATCGCCACGGGCGGCACCCCCGCCTTGCCCGACATTCCTGGCATCGAGCACGCCATCACTTCCAACGAGGCCTTTGATTTGCCCACCTTGCCACAGCGTGTGCTGGTGGTGGGGGGCGGTTACATCGCGGTGGAGTTTGCGGGTATTTTCAACGGCATGGGCTCCGAAGTGACTCTGATCCACCGGGGCGTGCAGCTGCTGCGCGGCTTCGATGGCGCGGTGGCGCAGCACCTGCATGAAGAGATCGCGCGCAAGGGCATCCGCGTCCTGACCGAAACCCAAGCCGCTTCACTTGAGCGTATGGCCGGCGGCCAGATCGCGGTGCAGCTGCATGGCGCTGTGACGGGCGCAGAGCATTTCGATGCCGTGATGTATGCGACCGGCCGCACACCGCAAACCGAAGGCCTGAACCTGGCCGCAGTGGGCTTGAGCGCAGCCCCGGGCCGAGGTGTCAAGGTGGACGCTTTTGGCCAAACCGCGGTGTCGCACATCTACGCCGTGGGTGATGTGACCGAGGGCATCGCCTTGACCCCGGTGGCGCTGGCGCAAGGCGGTGCAGTGGCCCGCAGCCTGTTTGGGCCGGAGCGCCAAGCGGCGCAGCTGGGCCATGTGGCCTCGGCCGTGTTCAGCCAGCCGCCGATTGGCACGGTGGGTTTGGGCGAAGAGTTGGCGCTGGCCCAGTACGGCGAGATCGACGTGTACGAATCGCGCTTCAAGCCCATGCGCCACACGCTTTCGGGCCGCCTTGAAAAAACCTTGATGAAGCTGGTGGTCGACACCGCCAACCAGCGCGTGCTAGGTGTGCACATGGTAGGGCCAGATGCGCCCGAGATCGTTCAGGGCCTGGCGCTGGCCCTGAACCTGGGGGCGACCAAGGCCGACTTTGACGCCACCATTGGCATCCACCCGACATCGGCCGAAGAGTTCATGACGATGCGCGACAAACGCACGGTGCGCCGAGGCGGGTGATTGCCAGCAGGCCACTACCGCATTTTCATGACCTGACGGGCATTGGCCATGTCTTCCAGACAAAGTCTCTCTTGTGCGTTTTGCAAAAGTTGAACTGCGTTTCGGCGAATGCTGCGAGCTACGTTGATTTCGGCTTCTGTGACCTTGGCATCATCACGCAGATTCAGTACGCGAAGCGCACCGGTTCCATATTGGTTCTTGATGGTCTGATCCAGTTCGGCAATTTCTTTTTCGCATTGGCTTTTGTATTGCGGCACGGGTGGCTTGAGATGCCAGCGGTAGTAGTAATTTCCAAATGCCAACAACAGCACAAAAGTACCGATGAAAATTTTTCCGGAGTGGTTGGAAATGACTTCTCTCATGGTGCATTCACTCGCCAATCATCGAATTTGTTGCAAAGCTTGCCAGTGGTGTGCTTCTGATCCGGTCAACCGCAGTTCATCCGCCAGAGAAGACCTGATGAGGCGCAGCAATGTGTCTGTCCGCGGCTCGATGGTGCCCGCAAAGCACCACTGACCCGTGCTGCTCCAAATGACGATGCTTGGGAAACCCTGCACATCGATCTCAGACAGCGCCTCATCGTGATCCTCAACGTCTGTCCAGTGCCATTTGTGTTCGTGCTGTTCGGACTGCATGCTCAAAAACGCGGTTTTGAATTCACGACAAATCACACACCACCCAGCGCAAAGGCACCAAATGGTCAAGTTGTGTGGATGATCGGATGTGCGCATGACAAAGATGGATTTTGAACAATCCATCGTAGGCGTGAATTTTGCAAAATCTGTACCTCAGACGCTCAAGCAGTTGACCGAAAGTCTCAGTGCTGAGTTTGAGGTCCGCCTTTTGAGGTCGCCATCAACCAAGCGCCTGGTGAAATGCCCAATTCACGGACAAAGGCGCGGGTGAATGCGCTTGCGCTGCCATAGCCTACGGCGTGCGCTGCTTGCTGAATGCTCTGGCCCTGCTGCATCAACTGCTGGGCGGTCTGGATGCGCCACTGGCTCAAGTAGTGTGCTGGGGTGTGGCCCAGGACGGCCTTGAAGTGGTGGGCAAAACGCGCACGCGACATGCTTGCGGCAGCGGCCATGTTGGGCAAATCCCAGTCTTGTGCCGGATCGTCGTGCACGGCGCGCAAAGCCTTGCCCAGCTTCGGATCGGCCAAGCCCGCCAGCAAGCCTCCCGAGGTGATGCCCTGTGCCATGCAGTGGCGCAGCAGCTGCAGGATCAGCACTTCGCACAAACGGTCGAGCACCGCCTGGCGGCCTGGCTGCTCCTGAAAAGCCTCTTGTCGCATCAGGGCCAGCAAGGCCCTCACGCCCGGGAGAGCCGACAGAGGCACCTGCACCACATCGGGCAGCGAGGCGCTGACCGGGTTGTGCACGCCGCCGCCCAAGGCGATGGTGCCGCACACCACGTCAGCCCCCGCACCATCATCGGCCGACAACCTGTGCCATTGAGGGCGTGGCAAGAACAGCACGGTGGGTTCGGTCAGGTGCACATCGGCTTGCCCCAGCATGTGCAGCGTGATGGGCCCGCGCTCGATCAGGTGCAGATGCCCCTTGAACACATCGTGCTCGAAATCGTGCAGGCCGCAAAGGTTGCCGCTGTAGAAAACACCCGCCCGCAGGGCAATGCGTGACAAGACTGAACTCAGGGCGTCCATGTGTGGGGCTGTTCGCGGGTACTCATACCAAGTGTCCGGTTTTCACAAGGATCAGACAGCCTTCGCGGCTGAAGGGTTGGTGCTGGCTCATGTGTGGGCTGCGCAGCCAGCTGCCTGCCGGGTAGTCGCCGTGCTCGTCAGAAAACACGCCTTCGAGCACCAGAATCTCTTCGCCGCCCCAATGCCGGTGCGGGTTGAAAAACGTCTACGGTGCCCAGCGCACCAGGGCGGTGTTTTGGGTCTCGAAGGTGTTCAGGGGCAAGACCTTGAGGCCCTCTACCAGGCCTTGTCGCCATTGGCTGCGCCGTGTGTCGATGACCACGCGCTCGTCGTCGCGTGGGTCCAGGTGGCGCAGCTTCACAAACAAGATGCAGCCCTCGGGCGATGACGGCGCGTGCGAACTGCCCACCGGATTCTTGATGTAGGTGCCGGGGCCGTAGACCCCGTGCTCGTCGTGCAGCGTGCCGTCGAGCACCCAAATTTCCTCACCCCCGCCATGCGTGTGGCTGGCAAAGGCCGAGCCCGGCGCATAACGTACGATGGACGTGACGCGCGCCACTTCGCCGCCGTCGCGCTCGAGCATGCGGCGCGACACGCCTGAAGCGGGCGATGCCACCCAATCGAGCGAGGGGCTGTGCACGACGCAGCGCTGGGCCAGGTCGGCGTTCAGTGTGATGGGGTGGGTGAAGTGTTCTGTGGTCATGTCGTTGGAGCCGCTCAGGTTTTCAGCAGCACCGGCTCAATGGCTTCGCCTTGCGCGGTGATGCGGCCGATGATGGCGGTGTGCGCGTAGCCTGCCGCTTTGAGCGCCTGCACACAGGCAGCGGCTTGGGCTGCGGGCACGCTGGCCAGCAAGCCGCCCGCGGTTTGCGGGTCAAACAGCAGCGGGTAGCGCGGGTCGCCCACAAACTCGTCCGCGTTGCGCAGGGCACGGCGCAGCCGCACATTGGCCGGTTGCAAGGAGCTGACGATGCCCGCCTTGACGCAGTCCACCGCACCGTCCAGCAGGGGCAGCGTGCTCATGTTCAACTCGGCGTCCACGCCGGATGGCCGCGTCATCTCCACCAAGTGGCCGAGCAGACCAAAGCCGGTCAGGTCGGTGCAGGCGGTGGCGCCATGCGTGCGCAAAATGGCAGCGCCCTGCTGATTGGATTGCACCATCGATTGCAAGGCGGCGGCGATCCATCGACCCTTGGCCGCATGGCGTGCGTGTGCGGCAAACAAGGTGCCGATGCCCATGGGTTTGGTCAACAGCAGCACATCGCCGGGCTGCATGCCGCCCTTGCGCATCACGCTGTCCATCTTCTCGTCGATCAGCCCGTTGATGGCAAAGCCCAGGGCCAGCTCCGCGCCTTCGCCTGTGTGTCCGCCCACCAGGGCGCAGCCTGCGGCGTTCAGCACCTCGATCGCGCCGCCCATCATTTGCGTCAGCAGGTCTTCGACCTTGCTTTCCAGGCCCGGCGGCACGGTGACCACGGCGGTGGCCGTTTGCGGCTCGCCGCCCATGGCAAAAATATCGCCCAGTGCGTGGTTGGCCGCCACTTTGCCAAACAGATAGGGGTCGTCGATGAAAGCCCGGAAAAAGTCCACCGTCTGCACCACGGCCATGCCGGGCGGCACGCGCACCACGGCTGCGTCGTCGGGCGAGTGCAGGCCGATCAGCACATCCGGTCGTTCCACCGGTTGCAAACTGCCCAGTGCGCGGGACAGGATGTTGGCACCGACCTTGGCGCCGCAGCCGCCGCAGCGCATGGCGATGGCCGAGATGGCCTGCAAGGACTCCTCGGATGTCAGGCTCAGGCGCGTGGTGGGGGCTTTGCCTTGCGCCTGGATGTCCTTGAGGAGTTGGCCCATCGACCGCATGGCAGTCTGCAAATTGGTGCCAGGCGCTTGGGTTGCCATGTCGGGCAATTCGGTGAAGCGGCGCATGAACTGCCGATCGATCCGGTCCTTCCAGCGCCACACCCAGTCACCGCCAAAGCCCCAAGGCCCACGCGAACCCACGGCATAACGGTTGCCGGTCGAGATCAGGGCCAGCCAGTGGCGTTGTGGGTGGTAAGCCAATAGTTTTTGGCCGCGCAAACTGCGGCGCAAATTCTCGGCCAAAGGCTTGGCCATGCGCACGGCAAACACACCTGCTTTTTCCAGCGGGCGTTCCACCAACGAGGCAATATCGCCCGCTGCGAACACCAGCGGGTCATTCAGGCATTGCAACTGGGGGTGAACGAGGATGAAGCCTTTGTCATCGAGCGCCAGACCCGTGCTTTGCAGCCAGGCCGGGCCACCGGCCTGTGTGACCCACATGGTTTCGTCGGCATCGAAGGTGCGGCCATCGCGCGTGTGCAGGCAGCCGGGCGAGACCTGCACCACCTCGGCATGCGTGTGCACCTCGACATTGCGCTCTTGCAGCACTTTGACAAAGCGTGCGCGAACGCCTGGGTTGTGTGTGGGCAAGATCGTGTCGCCTGAAGTCAGCAGCACAAATTTCAAATCTTCGGGGCTGCGCCCCAGGGCCTTGAGCTCGTGGCGCAAACGGTACTGCATGGACAGCAGAAGCTCCACGCCCCCCGCACCACCGCCCACCACCGCGATCGTCATGCGACCCCTGTGCGATGGCCACTGCCGCGCCTTTTCCAGCAGGGCCAGCCAGCGCTGGTTGAACTGCGCAATCGGTTTGACGGGCACCGCCAGCGTGGGTGCGCCTTCGATGTGTTGCACCTGCGGCGTGGAGCCGATGTTGATGGACAGCAGGTCATAGGCCACGGGTGGGCGGTTTTGGCAAATGACTTTCTGGTTTTTGCGGTCGATGCCGACCACGGCGTCGTGGTACAGGCGTGCACCGGCAAAGGCGCACAGGCGGCCTAGGTCGATGTGCACCTCGTCAAAACTGTAATGGCCTGAGATGTAGCCGGGCAGCATGCCCGAGTAGGGCGTGTCGATGTCGGTGCAGATCACGGTGATGCGCACACCGGGCTCGGGCTTCATGGCGAACATGCGCAGCACGCCCACATGGCTGTGGCCGCCGCCGACCAGCACCAGGTCGCGCAAAACAGGTTGATGGGATGATTGCATTTAATGGGTCCAGAGGTCTTGCACCCAGCGGTGCAAGGCGGCGCGTTCGGCCTGAGGTTCAAACAAGGGTGCGCGCAAGGCGCACTGATCCCCCAAGTGTGCCACCAGGCTGTGACCGGTCTGCGGCGCTCGGCAAGCCAGCAAAAAATCGGCGAGTGCCTGTGCATCACCGGGCTCGAAGTAGCCCGCGTAATCTTCGCCCAACAGGCCCACGTTGCCGTCGATGCGCGAGGCCAGCACGGGCGTGCCGCTGCACATCGCCTCCATCAGCACATGCGCCCCGCCTTCCATGCGGCTGCAGTGCACCAGCAGGTGGGCGCGCTGGATGCGTCGCAGCGTTTGCGCGTGAGGCACAGCCCCCAGCCAGCGGTAATGGGGGCATTGCGCCTGCGTGGCCTCTGCGGCCTGGCCCAGCACGAGGTCAAGCGCTGCGCCAATGTGGTCGATGAACACGCCAGCGTCGGGTGGCAACAGTCGGGCTGCTGCCATGAGGGTGAGCGGGTCTTTTTCTTCGCGCAGATGGCCCACCATCACCACGCGCAGGTGGCGCTTGGTTTTGGGCAAGGTCTGGCGCGTGCCGGTGGACTGAAAAATCACGCGGGCCTTGGCCTGGTGCTCGGGCGGCAGGCTTTGCACCCCCAGCCCCTGCAGCACCACCAAGGAATGCGCCAGTGCCAAAGACTTTTGCGCTTGCGGGTCATGGGCAATGTCGCGGTACAGGTCGGTGCCCGTCAGCACCACGCCCAGGCCCCGCTGGCCGTGCCTGTCGTGCCAGGCCTGCACCGCCTCGGCCGAGCGGCGGGCGTGCAGTGCCAGCATCACATCGTCCGTGTCAGCCTGGGCATCGGGCCACTGCCGCACGATGCGGGCAGAATGCGCAGACAGCAGTTGTTGCCAGCGGCGCGCCGTTTGCCAATTGCCATTGTTGGCGTCGGCCAAGGCCGGGCTGACAATGACCACACGAAGTTTTTGCATGGGCGGTTTATACATGAATGGCAGTACCACGGCAGGGGCAGGGCAGACAGGGCCAGGCGCATCGTTGGCCGGGTCTTTTTCAGCTTCCCTGGGGCCCGTGCACAGCGCTGTGCGCACCGCCGGGCCTGCGGCGTTGGCCCGCGCCCTGCAAGCCACCCGCACCCGCACGCTGGGGCTGATGCAGGCTTGGCAAAGCGCCCTGCCCGATTTGTCGGTGCCGCCCCTGCCCGGCATGAACCCACCTTTGTGGGAGTGGGGTCACATCGCCTGGTTTCAGGAATGGTGGACAGTGCGCAACCGCCAGCACCATCTGGGCACGCGCAGTGCCAGCAGCGGCGCGGACTTTGACGCCTCGCTGCTGTCCCATGCCGATGCGCTCTACAACTCCAGCGAGGTGGCGCACGACAGCCGCTGGGCTTTGTCTTTGCCCGATCTGGCCGGGACGCAGACCTATTTGGCGCAGGTGCTGCAGCGCAGCCTGGGCCACTTGCAAGCGGTGCAGGTGCAGCACGACGCAGGTCATGTAGCCAGCGACGATGACCTGTATTTCTGGCGGCTGGCCCTGCAACACGAGGACATGCACAACGAAGCCTCGGTCTACATGGCGCAGGCTTTGGGACTGACCTTGCCCGAGGCCCTGTGCTGGCGTACGGGTGCCCCCTGGTTGCAGACTGAGTCCCCAGCACAGATCCATGTGGCGGCGCAGGTCTACACACTCGGCCATGCGGGGCCAGGTTTCGCTTTCGACAACGAGCGCCAGGCCCACCCGGTGGCGCTGGCGGCTTTCAGCATCGACGCAGAGGCTGTCAGCTGGGCGCGTTACCTGCCGTTTGTGCAGGCCACAGGTCACCCCATGCCGCCGCACGTGCGCTGGGAGCATGGGGCTTGGCAAGCGCAGCGCTTTGGCCGGTGGCAAGCGCTGGACTTGCAAGCCCCGGCGGTGCACCTGAGCGCGCAGGATGCTGAGGCTTGGTGCCAATGGGCGGGCAGGCGCTTGCCCACCGAGGCCGAGTGGGATTGCGCTGCGCAGCAGTCCGGTTTTGCGTGGGGACAGGTGTGGGAATGGACGGCCAGCGACTTCGCGCCCTATCCGAGTTTTGAGGTGCATCCCTACCGCGACTATTCAGCGCCTTGGTGGCACACGCACCGCGTGCTGCGTGGGGCATGCGCGGCCACCTCAGCGCATGTGGTGGATGTGCGTTACCGTAACTTCTTTGTGCCCGAGCGTCAGGACATCTTTGCAGGCTTCCGGTCCGTGGCCTTGTGAGCAATCAGCTCACAGCGGCGATGAACCCATGCGCAGCAATTCATCGATCAGGGCGTGGGTGCTCAGCGCATCGGCACCGGTGACCCGGGGTGGGCGGTTTGAAGCAATTGCGTCGATGAAATCGGTCAACAGGTCTTTGTGGGGCTGGTGTGAAAAATCCATCATGTTGGCACCGCTGCCGGTGCCGCCTTCGCTGGTCACCGTCAGGGTCTCTTGCGTCAGAAAGTTCACTTCCAGACTGGCACCACTCAGGCGTGCACTGCCCAGCGTGCCGATGACCTCGATCGTTTCCGGATAACCGGGGTACATCGCCGTGGTGGCCATCAAGTCGCCGGGGGCGCCGTTGCCCAGGACCAGCAGGGCGCTCACATGGTCTTCGGTTTCCATCTGGTGCAGGCGGGTTTGTCGCACTGTGGCGGCTTTGACCGATTGCACCCCGACCAAAGCCTGAAACAGGTTCAGGGTGTGGATGGCCTGGGTGAGCAAAACGCCACCTCCGTCACGCGCCAAAGTGCCGCGCCCGAGTTCGTTGTAATACGCTTGCGAGCGCCACCAGGGCACCCGCACCGAAGCGGCCTGCACTTCGCCCAAGCGCCCTTGCGTGAGCAATTGCTGCAACACGACCGAGGCTTCGCGAAAGCGGTGCTGCAGCACCACTCCCAGGTGCAGCCCCGATTGTTGGGCCGCCTCGACCAGTTGGGCAGAGCGCTGCAGGTCGAGCTCCAGGGGTTTTTCGAGCAGCACATGTTTGCCCGCAGCAAAGCATTGCTGGCAAATGGCCAGGTGCGTGGCCGGGGGTGTGGCCACGATGACGGCCTGGACCTGCGGATCTTGCAGGGCTTCGTCCAGTGCAGAGATCACGCGCACTGGACCGGCGTAGGGTCGAATGCGGTCTTGATGCGGGTGACGCGTTACCGCGTAACGCAGGTCGATCCGCTCCGCCAGGTCTTGCAAACTGCGCAGGTGCGGCTGCGAGGCCGCACCCAAACCCACCAGGGCCATGCCCATGCGTTGACCCATGGGTCAGCTGCCTTTGGCGATGGTGACCTGGTTGATTTGTGCTTGCGCCTTGACCAGCGACGGCACCAGCTCCGCCCCGTAGCCCAGGGCGCAGGCGGTCACCAGGCTTTGGTGCACGCTGGTGCCCACCAATGAGGGGGCTTTCACACTCTCGGTCAGGTGCACGTAGTAGCGCAAGTCTTTCGAGGCGTTGTTCAGCTCGAATTTCAGGCCGGTGTAGTCGCCATCCAGTGTTTTGGCCATGGCCTGGAACAGGCCCGAATTGACCGCGCCAGCCGACACCACCCGCACCAGTTGGGCCACATCAATTCCCGCCTTGGCACCCACGGCAAAAGCCTCTGCGGCAGCGGTGGTGATGGCTTGACCCAGAAAGTTGTTCAGCAATTTGATGACGTGTGCAGCGCCCATTTCGCCGACATGGAAGATGTTTTCGCAATAGGCCTTGAACACCGGCTCCAGACGCGCAAAGACCTCAGGGGATGCGCCCACCATGGTGTTGAGCTTGCCAGCTTCGGCTTCGACCGGTGTGCGGGCCAGGGGCGCATCGACCAGGGTCATGCCCAGGGCTTGACAGCGCGCGGCCAGGCGACGGGTGGAGTCGGGCTCGCTGGTGGACGCATCCACCACCACCAACCCCGGGCGGGCCTGACTGAACAAGCCGCTGGGGCCTTCGAGCGCGGCTTCGACCTGAGGGGAGCCGGTCACACAAATGATGACCGCATCACAGGCCGTCAGATCGGCGTGGCGCTCCACCAGTTTGGCACCTTGCGCCAGCAGGTCCTGCAGGGGTTCGCGCCGTGAATGGGCGGTCAGGGACACCTGAAAACCTTTGGCCAACAAATTCCTCGCAATGCCGTGGCCCATCAAGCCTGAAGCGCCGATAAAACCGATGTGTTTCATTTGTGTCTCTTTCATATGATGAATTAAAACCCCGAATGTCCTGATGTGACAACAGGCGTGCGCTGACCATGTGAGCAAGTGTGGTTCAAGGTATCACTTTCTTCGACAAGGGTGCCAGAGTCTGTGGACGCCTACGTGACAGCTGCACGGTGGATACATGGTTTACCCCAAGACATTTCGAGTTGGTTTGTCCTACAGTGAAAAAACAACAGCGCAGCCAGCTTGTTGTCGATATCACTACAGGAGACATACACATGAAAGTTTTGAAGCCTTTGCTTGGCGTGGTTCTTTCTTCGGTCATGGCCTTGGGCGTGCATGCGCAACAAGCGGCCATTACCTTGCACGGTGCGTCCCAGTTTGGTGACGACCATGCCTTCACCAAGTCGATGGTGCGGTTTGAAGAGCTGGTCAAAAAATACTATGGCAAGCCCATCAATTTCGTGCTGCACAAAAACAGCGAACTGGGTCTTGAGAAAGATTATTTTGCGTACATGAACCAGGGCAAAGCGGTGGACTATGCGATCGTCTCGCCAGCTCACATGTCCACTTTTTCCAAAGCGGCTCCCTTCATCGATGCGCCGTTCTTGTTCAGTGATCTGAACCACTGGAACAAGGTGCTGGATCAGGACGTGCTCAAGCCCATCGCCGATGAAGTGGAACAAAAAGCCGAAGTCAAACTCATCGGTTATGCAGGCGGCGGCGTGCGCAACATTTTTGCCAACAAGTCCGCAGGCAATCTGGCTGACCTGAAGAACCTCAAGGTGCGTGTGCAGGGGGCGCCCATCTGGAGCCGGACTTTTGGCGCAGTGGGCATGACCCCCACGGTGATCGCTTATAACGAGGTCTACAACGCCATTCAGAACGGCGTGATCCAGGCCGGTGAAAACGAAGCAGCTGGCGTGGAGGCCATGAAGTTCTACGAAGTGGCCCCCAACATCCTGATGACGCGCCACGCCATTACCATCCGCCCTCTGTGCTTCTCGGTCAAGACCTTGAAGAAACTGCCTGCAGATTTGCAGGAGGCCATCATCAAGGCTGGCAAGGAAGCCGGCGCCTATGGCCGCCAGGTTGAGTCATCTGAAGACCAGGCCAAGCTCGACAAATACGCCAAGGAAGGCAAGCTTAAGCAGGTGCCGTTTACTCAGCGCGCCGAGATGCAAAAGCTGGTGGATCCTGTCATGGCCGCTTATGCCAAAGAGGTTGGTGCGGATGCGATTTACGCCAAGATCAATGCTTTGAAGTGATCTGCCGATCGGGCGGTGACCGAAAGGTCGCCGCCTTGCTTGTTGACCTCAGAAGTTGATCATGAAAAAGCTGTTGTTCCTCATTGATGCGTTGTTGTCTTTTTTTCTGATCTTCACGGTGCTGCTGTTGCTGGTGCCTGTGAGTTTGCAGATTTTCTCCAGGTACACCGACTTCATTCCCCGTTACATGTGGACGGAAGAAATGAGTCGTTTCTTTTTTGTCTGGCTGATCATGCTGGGTGCCACACTGGGGGTACTCGAAAAAATGCACTTTGACGTGGACTTCTTGCCGCAACTGTCTGCCAAGGCCAATCGGCGCCTGTTGTTCGCTTGCCAGTTTTTCATGTTGATCTTCTCAGGGGTGATCTTTTACTGGGGCATTGAATTCACCCAGTTTGGTTGGAATCAGACCTCGGAGTTGGCCGATATGCCCATGTGGTGGATTTTTATCGCCTGGCCTATTTCCGGTTTTCTGTGGATGGTTTTTTTGTTGCACCACATGTTCAGCCCCTCTGTAGGCGATGAAAGTGTGAACCAGGAGTCAGTGGTTTGAGCTCAGTCATGTTTTCGCCAGGAATGGCCGCCCTGATCCTTTTCGGGGGTTTTTTCCTTCTTCTGGCCATCCGGGTTCCGGTGGCCTTTGCCTTGGGTCTGGCGTCGTTGCCGGTTTTGTTGCTGGAGCCCAGACTTTCGCCGATGGTGCTGTTCAACGAAACCTTCAAGACTTACAACTCCTTCATTTTGTTGGCAGTGCCGTTTTTCCTGTTGACGGCCAATTTGATGAATGGCGGCGGCATCACCGATCGCATGATGCGGCTGTCCAGAGCCTTGGTGGGGCATTTCCCGGGAGGATTGGCCCAGATCAACGTGCTGTTGTCGGTGTTTTTCGCCGGTATTTCCGGTTCGGCGAGTGCGGATGCAGCAGGGCAAGGCAAATTGTTCATTGAGGCACAGGTCAAAGAAGGCTACGACCTGTCCTTTTCGATCGCAGTGACGGCAGTTTCATCGGTTCTTGCGGTGATCATTCCACCTTCCATCTTGATGGTGGTTTGGGGTGGCGTGATCTCCACGTCCATCGGGGCGATGTACCTGGCTGGCATCGTGCCCGGGGTGTTGTTGTGTCTGGCCCAAATGGCCACCGTTCATGCGTATGCGATCAAGCGGAACTACCCCGTCTATCCGCGTGCCAATTGGATGGAGTTGGTCAAATCGGCGGCAGCGTCCATTCCCGCCATGTTGACCCCCGTGATCATCGTGGGGGGTATTTTGTTGGGATGGTTCACGGCCACAGAATCGGCTGCCGCAGCTGTTTTGTACGCAACGGCTTTGTCCTTGCTCTTTTACCGTGAGATGGGTTTCAAACAATTCATCGCGGCAGTCCTGGATACAGGCAAGTTGTCTGCTGTGGCTTTGTTTTGTGTCGGAACCGCTTCGGTCTTTGGCTGGTTGCTGGCTTATTACCAAATTCCCAAGGCCTTGCTCTCCAACGTACAGACTTGGGGCATGGGCGTGATGGGTGTGGGCATCTTCATTGCGGTGGCCTTCCTGATCGTGGGCTGTTTCCTGGATGCGATCCCTGCGATCATCATCGTGGGAACCACTTTGCAGCCCTTGGCCCAGTCGGTGGGCATGCACCCAGTGCACTTTGCCATCATCGGTATTTTGGCCTTGGCTTTTGGTTTGGTCACGCCACCATATGGAATGTGTCTGATGATTTCCTGTGCTGTGGCCAAGGTGCCGTTGAGGTTCGCACTCAAGGACACCATGATCATGGTGGTGCCCATGCTGCTGGTGCTTTTCGCGGTCATCGTTTTCCCTGAGATTGCCTTGTTTTTGCCGCGTATTTTTTCACCCGAAATGATCAACTGAGGAAGGTGAAGCCCCATGCTTGTGTCCACGCCTTTGAGTGATGTTCTGGGTGCCCGCATCGAGGGCCTGGACCTTTCGCAGCCACTCGATGCAGGCCAAAGCCAGTGGCTGGCAGACGCCTTGCACCGGCATGGTTTTGTCGTGCTGAAAAACCAGTCGCTCACAGCCGCGCAAATGGTGGACTTTGCGCGGCAATGGGGGCGGCCTTCGCCGCACGTCATCGACACGTTCCATCACCCGGAAGATGCCAACATCCTGATGCTTTCGAATGTGTTCAAGGATGGCCAACCCACCGGGCTGGTGGATGCCGGCACGTACTTCCACACCGACTATTCCTATCTGGACGATGTGGCGCGTTGCACCATCCTGCATGCCCAGGACGTTCCGCCCGCGCCCAACGGCACCACCTTTGCCAACCAGGCCAAGGCGTATGCCGACTTGCCGACTGGCATGAAAGCCAAAATCAAGGATCTCGTGGTCAAGCACCACTATGGTAACCGCGACGATCTGGACCAACAATCGAGGACGGTGGCCTCTGTGCTCAATGCCGAGCAAGCCAAGCGGGTCAACTGGGTGCGTCATCCACTGGTCAAGTCGCATCCCTTCACGGCCCAACCTGCGCTCTATGCGGTCAGCGGCAGCTCATTTGGCATCGAGGGCATGCCCGATGACGAGGCACTGGACCTGTTGCGCGAATTGGCGGCGCACGCCACGCAAGAAAAATACTGTTACACCAACAACTACGAAAACGGTGACGTGATCGTCTGGGACAACGCTTTGCTGCTGCATAGCGCACCCCTGATCGATTTGACCCGGCCACGCACCCTGTGGCGCGTGACCGTGCTTTACCCCTCAGTGCATTGACACTCAGGGCATGTACTGCCCACCGTTGATGTCGATGATCTGTCCCGTCACATAACCCGACATCTGCTCGGAAGCCAGGTACAGGAATGCGCCTGCACATTCGTCCGCGGTGCCCAAACGGTTCATCGGGATCGTGGCCTTGAAGCCTTCCAGCATTTGAGGCGTCGAGAAGCGCTCATGGAAGGGCGTGGTGATCACACCGGGGGCGATCGCATTGACACGGATCTTGTCTTTGACCAGTTCCTTGGCCAGACCTTTGGTCATGGTGGACACAAAGCCTTTGGAGCCCGCATAAAGCGACGCACCCGCTGCACCGCCGTGTCTGGCCGCGACCGATGTGACGTTGATGATGGCGCCGCCCTGGCCTTGCCGGCGCATGGCGGTGACTGCCGCGGCACTGCACATCATGGCCGAGCGCACGTTCAGGTGCACCACGTTGTCAAACAGCTCGTCGGTGATTTCTTCAATCGGCACACGCTGGACCAGGGCCCCGGCGTTGTTGATCAGGATGTCGATGCGGCCAAATGCCTTGACGGTTTCTTCGACCAGGCGATGGCATTGGGCGGTTTCGAGCACGTTGCCTTGCAGCAAGATGGCCTGTGCGCCCGTGGCCTGGACGGCTTTGAGCACCTCTTCACCCGGACCTTTGCTGCTGTTGTAATGCACGGCCACCCGTGCCCCCTGTTTGCCAAAGGCCACCGCCGCTGCGGCCCCGATGCCGGTGCTGGAGCCGGTGATCAACACCACTTTGTCTTTCAGATCGTTCAACATGCAAGTCTCCTGGTCATTGAATGGGTACACAGCAAGAGTGCTGGGTCGAATTCATTATGGGCAGGTGGGTCCTGTCGACCAATCAAATGCGCGACAAGCTCAGACCGTTGCCCAAAACACCGCAAAGCGCTGGGCCGGATCGGTCCAGACACGGGTCTGGGCAAAACCTGCCGAGCGCAGCAAGGCCTCGAAGTTCGGCACCGTCCATTTGCAGGCGTTTTCGGTGTGGATGGTCTCGCCTGCGGCAAACAGGCGCTCGCCGCCCGGCCACTGCACCCGCACCGCGTGGCGGGCCTGCAGGTGCATTTCCACGCGTGACTGCTCGGCGTTGAAGCGTGACAGGTGCCGCCAGTCGCGCACCGCAAAGTTGCTGCCCACCAGGCGGTTGATGTGCAGCAGCAGGTTCAGGTCAAACGCAGCAGTTACGCCCAAGGCGTCGTCATAGGCCGCTTCCAGCTCGGCCGCGTCCTTGAGCAAATCCACCCCGATCAGCAAGCCGCTGCCCGTGGCTGTGCCGCAAGCGCGGTGCAGGCTTTGCAAAAAGCCCAGGGCCTGATCGGGTGTGAAGTTGCCGATGCTCGAGCCCGGGTAAAACAAGACGCGTGGCTGCGCTGCGTTCAGGGCCAGCGCGTCTGGCAAATCCAAACCACCCGAAAAGTCGGTGCCCAGACCGGTCATGGGCAGGTCCGGGCGCTGGCGCTGCAGGCTGTCCAGGGCCTGGCGCACAAAGTTCACCGAAATGTCCACCGCCACATAACGCCCGGCCCGCAAGGGGCCCAGCAGTCGCCCGGCTTTTTCGCAGTTGCCCGCGCCCAGGTCGATCCAGCAGGCGCCTGTGGGCAGGTGCCGGGCCATGTCGGCGCTGTGCAGGCGCATGAGTTGCGCTTCGGTGCGCGTCAGGTCGTATTCGGGCAGCTCGGTGATGGCTTCGAACAGGCGCGAGCCCAACGCGTCGTACAGGTATTTGGGCGAGGTGAAGGCCTGCGGGGCGCTCAGGCCCTGCAGGAGTTCCTGGGCCACGGCGGCGGCATTGTGCTGGTAGAGCTGGATGAATTGGGGGGTGGTCATGCGGCATATTAAGTCACCGCAGCGGCTACTGGCCTGTCCAGGTTTGGCCCCTTTCCGGTCGGGTGCAAGGATTTCAGGGTGTAATCTCCCCTGTTTGTTTCTTTTACAAAGCCACCATGACCTACACCTTCTTTTCCAAATTCCTGACTTCGGCCTGCGCCGGCTTGTTGGCTTTGTCGGCCTTCAGCGCTGCCCAGGCCCAGACCACGCTGCGCGTGACCACCATCCCCGAGGAAGCCGCCACCGAGCAGGTGCGCAAGTTCACCCCCTTGGCCAACTACCTGGAAAAGCAGCTGGGCATGAAGGTGCAATTCACCCCCGTGACCGATTACCCTGCGGCGGTGGAATCGCTGGTGAACAAGAAGGTCGATGTGGTCTGGTTTGGCGGCTTCACTTTTGTGCAGGCCAGCATCCGTTCCGGTGGCAAGGTGGTGCCCTTGGCGCAGCGTGAAGAAGACACGCGTTTTCAGTCCGTGTTCATTGCCAAAACCGATTCGGGCATCAAGACCCTGGCCGACATGAAGGGCAAGCAAGTCTCTTTCGGTTCGCAAAGCAGCACTTCGGGCCACCTGATGCCGCGCAGCTTTTTGCTGCAAGCCAAGATCGAACCTGAAAAAGACTTCAAGCGCATTGCCTACAGCGGCGCACACGACGCCACCATCGCCTCGGTGGTCAGCGGCAAGGTCGATGCCGCTGCGCTCGACATCACCGTCTGGAAAAAGTTCGTGGCCGACAACAAGGTCGACACCCAGGCGGTGAACGTGTTCTACACCACGCCGCCTTACTTCAACTACAACTGGTCGGTGCACGCCGATATGCCTGCCGACCTGCGCGAAAAAATCAAGGCCGCCTTGTTGGCCCTGAACCCCGCCAACCCCGAGCACGCCGAGATCCTGAAGCTCAACCGCGCCACCCGCTATGTGCCCACCACGCCCGACAACTACAAAGGCCTGGAGTCGGCTGCACGCAGCGCGGGCTTGCTGTAAAGCCTGGACGCCGTCACAGTGAACATTGACCTTCAGGCCCTTGAAGCGCGGCATCCGGCGGCGACGCCGGGTGTGCCAGCGGCCTTGCGTGCATTGAATTTGCAGCTGGCTGCGGGCCAGCAGGTGGCCATCATTGGCCCCTCGGGCGCGGGCAAGACGACGCTGTTGCAGGTGCTGGCCTGTGCCCAGCCGCCCACGCAAGGCACGCTGCAATTGGCGGGGGTGAACCCCTGGGCCCAGTCTGCAGGCGCTTTGCGCGCATTGCGTTGTCGGTTGTTTCTGGCCCCGCAGGTGCCGCCTCTGCCGCCGCGCCAACGTGTGGTGACTTCGGTGCTGGCCGGGCGTTTGCCCGCCATGGGTTTGTGGGCCAGTTTGCGTTCGCTGTTTTACCCGGCCGACATCCCGGCCGCTTACGAGGCGCTGGCGCACTTTGACCTGGGCGACAAATTGTTTGAGCGCGTGGACCGCCTGTCGGGTGGTGAGCGCCAGCGTGTGGGCCTGGCCCGCGCCCTGCTGGCTCCGGCCAGCCTGTGGCTGATCGACGAACCGCTGTCGGCGCTGGACCCGGTGCGCGCCCGCATGGCCATGACCGCACTGGTGGGCCTGGCCCGTGAACGCCAGGTCACGCTGGTGGCCACGCTGCACCAGGTGGACATGGCACTGGCGCACTTTCCGCGCATCATCGGCTTGCGCGATGGCCAGCAGGTGTTTGACCTGCCCCCGGATCAGGTCAGCCCCGAGCGCCTGGCGCATTTGTACGACCAGCACGAGCACGAGTTGCGCGGTGAGGCGTTGCCTGCGGCGCTGCAAGAGCTTGCACCGGCAGCGCCCGCCCCCGTGGTGATGCACTGCCGCTGAGGCGTTCGGGTTCCAGACGTTTCGCTCACCTCATGACCGCTTCCGTGTCCCATTTGCCTGTGGCCCAACCTCCCGGTTCACCACCCGAGCGGCCGTTTGCACCAGCACCCACGCGCGACCCGGCGTTTGCCGCACGCGTGTTCTGGTTGAGCCTGGCGCTGGTGCTCTTGTGGCCGCTGGGTGTGGCCACCGAGTTCCGACCCTGGGTGCTGTGGGAGCCCGAGAACCGCAAGGTCACCGCCGACTTTGTGCGCAGTTTTTGGCCGCTGGTGCACCACCCCGAATTTCTGCAGATGGTGCTGCGCGAGACCTGGCGCACCGTGGCCATGGCCACCGCGGGCGTCACGCTGGCGCTGGTGCTGGCTGTGCCGATGAGTTTGCTGGCCACGCGGGTTTTGTCGCTGTCGGCCTTGTCCGGCCGCATGGACCGCTGGCCAGCCGTGCTGCGTTGGTGCGTGCGTGCTGCCCTGATCGTGCTGCGTAGCATTCCCGAACTGATCTGGGCGCTGGTGTTTGTGCGCGTGGTGGGCCTGGGGCCCACGGCGGGTGTGCTGGCCATTGCGCTGACTTATGGCGGCATGCTGGGCAAGGTGTACGCCGAGATTCTGGAAAGCGGCGAAGCCCACGCCACCCAGACCCTGATGCGCAACGGCAGCGGCCGGCTGCAGGCCTTTGTGTACGCGCTGCTGCCCAGCCATGCTGCTGAGTTGGCGTCTTACACCGTATACCGCTGGGAATGCGCCATCCGCTCCTCGGTGGTGCTGGGCTTTGTGGGTGCGGGGGGCCTGGGTCAGCAACTGGACAACTCGATGAAGATGTTCAACGGCGGTGAAGTGGCCACCTTGCTGCTGGTCTTCATCGCGTTAGTGGCGCTGGCCGACCGCGTGAGCGCCTGGCTGAGAAAGGCGCTGGCATGAAGTCCTTTTCGCGTGAAGCGGCCAACCCGCCCTACAAATTGCCGCCGCCAATTTTTGATGCCCGCTGCAAGGCGTGTTGGTTCACCGTGGCTTTGGGGGCCTTGGTGATGGCCAGCTTTGTGTCGCTCGACTTGGATTGGGCGGCTTTTGCATCGATGGAGGCGGCGCGCAGCATGGGCCGCTTTGTGGCGGAGTTTTTTCCGCCCGACTTGTCGCCCGTGTTTGTGAACAAGGTGGCCTGGGCCGCTTGGGAAACTTTAGCCATGTCGGCGCTGGGCACCGCCATGGCGGCGGTTTTGGGCCTGGCGCTGGCGGTGCCGGCCAGCCGCTTGAGCACCCAAGACCCGGCTTGGCTGCGCAGCCCCACACGCTGGTTGCTCAATGCGTTGCGCGCCATTCCCGAACTGGTGTGGGCGGCTTTGCTCTTGATCTCGGCAGGTCTCGGGCCCATGGCGGGGACATTGGCGCTGGCCCTGCACACCAGTGGCGTGCTAGGCCGCCTGTTTGCCGAGGCCATGGAAAACGTGCCCACCGGGCCGGGTGATGCCTTGCGCACCCAAGGCGTGGGGCCGCTGCGCGTGTTCTTGTATGCCACCTTGCCGCATGTGCTGCCGCAGCTCATGAGCTACACGCTGTACCGCTGGGAAAACAACATCCGCGCCGCGGCCGTGCTGGGCGTGGTGGGTGCGGGCGGCCTGGGGCAGTTGCTGTCTTTCCACATGGGCCTGTTCCACATGAACAAGACCGCCACCATTTTGGCGGCCATGCTGCTGATGGTGGCTTGCGTGGACGCGCTGAGCTTTGCGGCGCGGCGCTGGTTGACGCGCTAAAGAGAGCAGTAGATGTGTAAAGGAGCAAGTACATGATTGATTTTTATTACTGGATTACGCCTAACGGTCACAAGGTCACCTTGTTTCTGGAAGAGTCAGGCATTCCCTACAACATCAAGCCGATCAACATCAGCAAGGGTGAGCAATTTGGGCCTGATTTTTTGCGCATTGCCCCGAACAATCGAATCCCCGCCATTGTTGATACGTTGCCTGCAGACGGCGGCGAGCCGATCAGCATTTTTGAGTCGGGCGCGATTCTTTTGTATTTGGCTGACAAAACAAAAAAATTCATTCCTCAGGACCTGCGTGGAAGAAATGAATGTCTGAAATGGTTGTTCTGGCAAATGGGTGGCCTGGGTCCGATGGCGGGTCAAAATCACCATTTTGTGCAGTACGCCCCTGAACAGATTCCCTACGCCATTGACCGCTACGTCAAGGAAACATCTCGCTTGTATGGCGTTTTGAACAAGCATTTGTCCGATGGACGGGATTACATCTGTGGCGACTACTCCATCGCAGACATGGCGGCCTATCCTTGGGTGGTACCGCATGAGCGTCAACGCCAGGACTTGACTCAATTTCCGGCACTCGCTCAATGGTTGGCGCGGATACAAAATCGCCCAGCGACGAAAAGATCGTATGAGCTGGCCAAGACCATCAACGTCGCACCCACCGTAGATGAAAAAGCGAAATCCATTCTGTTTGGACAGGATGCGAAAACTGTTTCTTGAAGATCGATCAGGAGTAGGCGGTGATGATCAAAGCGGTTGTTTTTTGATGCCTACGGCACGCTGTTTGATGTTTACTCGATCCGGGCATGGATGCAGACATTGCCGTGAAATGGCGCGACAAACAAATTGAATAGGCCCTGACCTTCGTTCAGTTTTGGTGTCACTCTCGACGGAAAGCTGTCATGGCCGTTGATTTGGTACTCAAGGTTTTTTGGCTGAACCTGCGGAAGTTGTCACAGCAACGATCAAACCTGTCATGACCAACAACAGCCCCATGGTTTCCATGGGTGCTGGCACATGTCCAAGGACTGGCCAAGCCATCAATGCGGCCAAGCCAGGCGCCAAAGCTGGAAACACAGCTGCGCGGGAGGGGCCGAGCAAGGACACCATTTTGGAATAGGAGTAAAGCGTGCCTGCCCCTGCAATCACGCCTTGTACCAGCACCTCTGTCCAAAAAACAAAGGGAGCGGCTAAAACCAGACTTTGTCCTCCGGTGAACCAAAAATAAGCAGGCACATAAGTGAACAATGCGCTGATCGAGATCACCGCGGTGGCGAGTAAGGGGTCGAGTCGGTGCTTGCGCAGCACGATGCCAAAGCCTGCCCATAAGGTCCCGGCCGCAAGGAACATGGCGTCACCGATCGATGCACGCAGTGTGAGGCTCGAAGCCTCAACCCCAGACACGAGGACCAAGCCTGTCAGCACCACAGCAATGCCCATGACTCGGCGCAGTGTCATGCGGTCACCCAGCAGCATCGCGCCTAAGACCATCCCCATCACGCTCATGGCGGTGAACGGGAACACAGCGGCATGACTGGGGGGCGCGAACTGCAAAGCACCGAACATCAGTAACCCAAATGGCGTGCCCGCCAACAATGCCACCAGCAGCCATACCCGCCAGCGGGTCGTGAACTGGGCCACATCACGTCGGCAGGCGACGACGATGACTGGCAGCATGAGGATGCCCGCTACGCCAAATCGCAGCACCGTGAGATCAGGTGAGGACAGCCCGTGAGCCATGCCCCAGCGAGCAAACACGGTGTAGAGCGCACCAATGCTGGCGGCGATCAGCCCCACCGCGATGCCTTTGGCGAATTGCTTGCGCTCTTGGTGACTTGTCTGTGCAGGCGTTATCGAGCTGGTGGTCATGCAAAAGGCCTCACGCATCTGTATATCAATGGAGTGGATGCAGTGTTGATGCTTTTGATCGATTGCACTAGGCGTGATATCGGACTAACATTCATTCCAAGTCGGAATGAATAAGGGCGTTTCATGGATAAATTGAGTGCAATGCATGCATTTGTTCGGGTGGTGGAAGCGGGCAGTTTCTCTGCAGTGGCGAGAGAGACCCAAACCACACAGAGCCGTGTGAGCAAACAAGTGGCTGCGCTTGAGCGCGAGCTGGGGGCACAGTTGCTCAGTCGCACCACACGGTCATTGGCTTTGACCGAGGCAGGCGAACGCTACTTTTCCCAGGCCAGGCGCTTGGTTGCTGAAATCGCAGAAGCCGAATCAGAAGTATTTCAAAGCGAACAAGAATTGAGTGGCTGGCTGCGGGTGGCCGCTTCAGTTGGCTATGGACGACTCAAACTGTTGCCATTGGTGAAGCGTTTTTTGGCGGCTCACCCCAAAGTCAAAATCGACCTGCGGTTGAGCGATGGGTTCATCGATCTGGTTGAAGAAGGCATTGACGTCGCTGTCAGAATTGGCGAACTGTCCGACAGCTCTTTGGTGGCCATCCGCATTGGCACCACCCAACGCATGGTGATCGCGAGTCGCCCATATTTGCATGCGTTAGCGGATGGCCTGAAGGTGCCACAGGTGCCGCAAGACCTTTTACAGCACAACTGCATTGTCTATTCGGAGCTTGCCACTCAGAACGCCTGGACGTTCACTGCAGGCCCAGGCGCACTCGCAGAAGAAGGCACCCAGGTCACCATCCGTGCCCAAGGCAATCTGCAAACCAATAGCAGCGAAGTGATACGAGCCTCCGTGCTGTCAGGCATGGGCATTGGCTATTCGCCGACTTGGCTGTTCGAGGACGAGGTGGCCAGTGGGGAGTTGCAGGTGCTGCTGCCGGACTGGCCCGCACCCTCTTTGCCGATTCACTTGGTCAGCCCACCGCAAAGACGCCAATCCGCGAAGGTACGGGCCTTTGCCATGCACATGGCATCTCAATAAAAAATATGCCTCTCAAGCCTCACGCGAAAGTGATGGCTTCACCCGATACATCTTCACTGAAATGGGTTACAAGTTGTTGCTGCTGTGTCAGCGCTGAATCGTCTCACTTCGCCATCGAACAATGCCCACCACTCGTGGCCTGGCCTGAGCCGGCCGCAATCAGCGGCGGCTCGTTGCGCAGGTCGACGGGATTGGACGACTTGAAGTCCCAGGCCAGAAAGGCGGCCAGGCTGAGCCAGAAGACCGCTTGCAGTTGCTGTGTTTTGTTCATGCGGCCTCCTTCAAAATTGGTAGTGGCGGCGCACGCGCACACCGATCAGCGTGCCCGCGAAGGCCAATGGCGCCCAGATCCAGCCGTGCAGGCTGCCGGTGGAGATGCCGCTGAGCATGGCGCCGATGTTGCAGCCAAAGGCCAGGCGCGAGCTGTAGCCCATCACAAAGCCGGCCACCAGGCCGATCACCCATTGCTGCGTTGTGAGGGGTTTGCTGTCGCCAGGCGCCTTGGCCGAGACCCACAGCGCGCCGCCCAGGATGCCGATGTTGGTGATGGTGGTCACGTCCATCAGCACGGTTTGCGTCAGGCGCTCTGCGTTACCCGCTTGGCCCCAGAAGGCGTTGACCGCCGGGTCGAACAGGCCCAGCGCCACCGCACCTTTGGCGGTCCACAGGCCAAAGCCATAGACCACGCCCCAGGGTTGGCCGGCCAGCAGCAGGTTGATGGTGGCCAGGATGGCCAGTGCCACGGCACCCCAGAGCCAGCGTTTGTTGAACCAGGTTTGGCCCGCGCCCACCCACAGGCGGGTGACCACCAGCACGGCGGCCAGCAGCGCCAGGGTCAGGCCCAAGGCCCCGGAGGTGCCCAGTTGCTCACTCAGGCTCACAGGTTCCATCTGGCCCAGTGACAACCAGCTGTCCAGGTGCACCGAGCCCAGAAAGCTGCCCAGGGCAAACAGAGGCAGGATGCCCATGTTGAGCGGCACACCCAGGCCCGCTTTGTAGAGCGTGCCCGAGCCGCAGCCGTCGGCAATTTGCATGGTCAGCCCAAACACGAAAGCGCCCACCAGCAGGCTCACGCTGGGTGGCCCGAGGGCGGCGTGCAGTTCAGAAAACTGGCCCAGCAGCGGCAGCGCTGCCAAGCTGGCCAAGGCCAGCAGCAGCACCTGGCCAGCCACGCCTTGCGGGTTGCGTTGTTCGATGAGCTGACGCCAGCCGGTGGTGAACCCAAAGCGTGCCCCGGCCAAAGCCGCGCCCATGCCCACGCCCACCAGCAGCAAGACCGACTGGCGCACCGAGACTTCGAGGATCAGGAAGATGAAAAAAGCGGCCAGGATGGCCGCTAAAGGGAGTCGTTTCATAAGCCTTATTGGACCATCATTTGCTGAAGGTTTTGGCGCCCCAGGCCTTGGCGTCTTGCAGCAGCTGGGTGGTGCGGCTGGGCACGTTGGCCATGGGCAGACCGTTCGGGTCTTGCGACCACTCGACCATGGAGCCCGCGTAGAGTTTCACGTTTTTCTGGCCCAACACTTCGGACATGGCAAACCAGTTGGTCGCTGCCCAGTGGCCGGTGTTGCAGAAAGACACGGTTTCTTTGGCGGGGTCGATCGGGCTGGCGGCGGCGATTTTCTTGGCCTGGTCAGCGGGCACAAAGGTCGAGCTGCCGGGGGCGAACCACTTGTCGTGTTGCAGGTTCACAGCGCCGTCCAGGGTGCCAGCCACTTTGGCGGCAGGGGCTTTGGTTTCGCCGTTGAAGAAGGCGGCAGGGCGGGCGTCGATCAGGGTGGCGTCACCGGCCTTCACGCGCTGGATCAGCTCTTCTTTGGTGGCGATCTGGCTTGGGTCCAGTTTAGGCTGGAAGTTGCTGGCGGCGACTTTGACGGCGTCGGTGTTTTGCGTCAGACCGGCTTCGCTCCAGGCTTTCAGGCCGCCGTTGAGCACGGACAGTTCTTTGAGGCCCAGCACCTTGAGCGTCCAGTACACGCGGGCGGAGGCACCGAAGTCGGTGGCGTCAGCGCCGCTCGACACCACCACCGCGTGGGTGGCGGGCGTCAGGCCCAGGCTTTGCACCAGCGCCGTCAGCTTGGGCAACTCGGGCAGTTCGCCGGGGTTGTGCGCGGGGCCGCGCCAGCTGCCGTAAGGCGCGTTCACCGCGCCGGCAATGTGCCCGGCGGCATAAGACTTGGCGTCGCGGATGTCGATCACGCGCACTTGGGGGTTGTTCAGTTTGGCCTGCAGCTCGGCGGGGCTGAGCAGGGGTTGGGCGGCCGAGGCGGCGGCCGACAGGGCCAGGCCCAGAACCAGGGTGGTGAGGTGTTTCATTTGGACAATCCCTTGAGGGTGGTTGAAAACAATGGTGCGATTGTGGCCAGCCGCCAAAGACATGGGAACGATTTTTTAGTTGGTTATATATGCCGTTGTGGATATAAGCAGGGACGCAGCTTCGGCTGTGGCGGTTTGCACACCCCTCAAGGTTGGGTATTCAGGGCATGTCTTTGAGCCACCCACATGGCGGCGGTGGCCAACAGGCTGGCCACCAGCAGCCACAGCAGGGCCAACTGGTAACCGCTTGCGGGTGACCACAGCAGGCCCACCGTCAAAGGGGCAGCGGCTCTGGCCACCGCGATCGGCAGGCCCAGCAAGCCATTGAGTTGGCCTACGTGGTCGCGGCTCACGTACTGGGCCAGCGCCGTCCCCTTGACGATGGTGATCATGCCGTTGCCCAGGCCGAACAACAGCACAAACAGCAGTGCCCCTGCCGGGTGAAAACCCCCGAGCAACAGCGCCAGCACCCCCATGGGAATAAAGCCAGGAATCCAGCGGTTGGCAGTGTGCACGTCCCAGCGGCGTTCAAAGAGAAACAACACCACGCGCCCCACCACCTGGATCACGCCAATGGCCGCCGGCACGGCAATCACCCATGTGGGCGACAAACCTGCCTCTTGCAGCAAAGCGATCATGTGGGCGGGCAGTGCAGAGGTCACCGACATCATGAACACCATGAACAGGGCCAGCAGCCAAAAGGGGGTGTGCCGCAGGTGTTCACGCACCGACACCGTGGACGGCAGTGTCGTTGGCCTGTTGTTTCCATTTTTTGACGGTGCATGGCGGGAGGAGCGCGGTGCGCCTTGCAGCAGCCAGCCGTGCAAAGGCATGCACACCAAAAATTGCAGCGCCGCCAGCGCCCACAGGGCTTGTCGCCAACCCCAAAGGTCCATCCACCAGGAAAACAAAGGGATGAACACGGTGCTGGCCAAGCCGCCTAGAAACGTGAGGGTGATGATGGCGCGGCGAAAGTCCTGCCCATAGCGCCTTGTGACCACCGCAAATGCCGGGGTGTAGAGGGTGGCGGCCATGCCCAGGCCCAGCCAGATCCAGGCGGCATAAAACCCGGTCACCGATGTCACTGCGCTGTGCCCCAGCAAACCCAGCCCCACCCATACCGACCCCAGCGTCATCACCACACGTTCGTGTCCGGCGTCGATCCAGCGGCCGACCGCATAAGCCATCAAGCCTTCGGCCAACAGCGCCAGGCTGAAGGCCAGCGAAGACTCGGCACGCCCCATGCCCAGCTCGGCCTCTAGGGGCGTCATGAGCAAGGAAAAGGTGTAGAAAACACTGCCCCAGGTGATGAGCTGGGGCAAAGACAGCCAGAAGCTGAAGGGAATCAGGCGCGGTGGGTGCACGGCAGAAAGTGCTTCAGGCCGCCACGCTGCGGTACAGAGGGTGCATGGGTCAGAGCATACCCTTGGCCCAGCCGGTGGCCGCCATGGCGCACTTCAGGATTCCTTGAGCACCCGGCGGTATTGCACCGCTTCGGCCACGTGTGCGGCAGCAATGGTGTCGCTGCCCGCCAGATCGGCGATGGTGCGGGCGACTTTCAGGCTGCGGTGGGTGCTGCGCCCGCTCCAGCCGAGCTTGGCGGCAGCCTTTTGCAGCAAGCTGGTGGCGCTCTCATCCAGACGTGAATGGGTGTCGATGGCCTGGCCTTGCAACGCCGCGTTGGCGCAGCCTTGCCGGGCCAGCGCTCGTTCACGGGCGGCTAAGCTGCGGGCCGCAATGGCCTTGGTGCTTTCGCCGGGCGGGGCGTTCAGCAGGTCTTGTGCACTCAGGCTGGGCACTTCGATGTGCAAATCGATCCGGTCGAGCAGTGGCCCGCTGAGCTTGCCCTGGTAGCGGCTGACCTGGTCGGGCGAGCAGCGGCAGGCCCGTGTGCTGCTGCCCAGGTAGCCGCAGGGGCAGGGGTTCATGGCTGCGACCAGCTGAAAACGTGCAGGAAACTCGGCCCGCCGCGCTGCCCGGGCGATGGTGATGGTGCCGCTCTCCAGTGGCTCGCGCAGGGCTTCCAAAGCGGCTCTTGGAAATTCCGGGAGTTCGTCCAGGAAGAGCACCCCATGGTGCGCCAGTGAAATTTCTCCAGGTCGGGGCGGCGAGCCGCCACCGACCAAAGCCACGGCACTGGCCGAATGGTGCGGCTGGCCGGTGGGGCGTTGCGCCCAGCGGGCCAAATCGAAGCGCCCGACCAAGCTGGCCACCGCCGCCGACTCCAGCGCATCTTCGATCGACATGGGCGGCAGCAAACCCGCAAAGCGCTGGGCCAGCATGGATTTGCCCGAGCCCGGTGGGCCGACCATGAGCAGCGAGTGGCCTCCTGCGGCGGCGATTTCCAGCACCCGTTTCACGCCGGCTTGGCCTTTCACATCGGCCAGGTCAGCGTAGCGTGGTGGTGCATGGGGCACAGAGGCCGCCATGCGCACCCAGCCCTCGCCCGGCTCCGGCGGGGGCTCGTTGGAGGGTGGCAGGAACTGTTGCACCACGTCGAGCAGATGCCGCGCCCGGAAGACTTCGGCGTCCGGTGCGAGGGCGGCCTCTTCGGCGCTGCCTGGGGGCAACACGAGCCGGGTGCGCACGTGTTGCTGGCGCAGCACCAGGCTCATGGCCAGGGCGCCGCGCACCGGGCGCAGTTCGCCCGACAGCGACAACTCGCCCGCGAATTCGTAGCCGTTCAGCTTGCTGGCGTCGATCTGCCCGCTGGCGGCCAATATGCCCAGCGCAATCGGCAAGTCCAGCCGCCCGGAGTCTTTGGGCAAGTCCGCCGGGGCCAGGTTGACGGTGATGCGTTTGTTGTGCGGAAAGTCCAGTCCGCTGTTTTGCAAGGCCGAGCGCACGCGCTCGCGCGCTTCTTTCACTTCCACATCGGCCAGCCCGACCAGCGTGAAGCTGGGCAGACCGTTGGCCAGATGCACCTCGACGGTGACGGCGGGCGCTTGCAGGCCGACCAATGCGCGGCTGTGCACCAAACTGAGACTCATATCCTCTCCCTGCCCCATGCTGGTGCATGGTGTGTGTCCGTGCACGCAGATCATGTGCACGGATCTTGTTGGAATGCCATTCAAGCACGCACAGAGCGGGCATGCACTGGTAAATGCCCTTGGTGATGGGGTCTGAAGTGAGTTGGCACGCTATCTGCATGAGGTGCTTGTCCTTTCTTCACTTTTTTGGAGTTCACCATGAAAAAAATCTTCGTTCCTTCCCTGATGGCTCTGGCTTTGGGTTCTGTGAGCGGTTTGGCACAAGCCCAGACGGCGACTCCCGAGAGCAGCCTGTCCTTCAATGTGGGCGTGACCAGCGACTACCGTTACCGTGGCATTTCCCAGTCCCGTCTGCAGCCCGCTTTGCAAGGTGGTGTGGATTACGCCGACAAGAGTGGTTTTTATGTGGGCGCTTGGGGTTCCAGCATCAAGTGGATCAAAGATGCAGGCGGTGATGCCTCTGCAGAGCTGGACTTGTACGCAGGCTACAAAGGTGCGGTGGGTGATGTGTCGTATGACCTGGGCTTCCTCCGTTACGAATACCCCAGCAACAAATTGGCGGTCAGCGCCAACACCAATGAAATCTACGGGGCGGCCACCTTCGGCCCTGCGACCCTGAAATATTCGCATGCTATTTCTAACCTGTTCGGTTTTGCAAACAGCAAAAACAGCTATTACGTGGACCTGAGCGGCACGTTTGACCTGGGCGGCGGCTTCAGCCTGGTCCCGCATGTGGGTTATCAGTCCGTGAAAAACAACGGGGCTTATTCCTACACCGATTACGCGCTGACTTTGGGCAAGGACCTGGGCAACGGTCTGTCGGCCACGGCCGCTTTGGTGGGCACCGACGCTGACAAGGCCCTGTATGTCACGCCCGCAGGCAAATTCACGGGCAAGACCGGCCTGGTCGTCGGCCTGAAATACGCCTTCTGATCCCCGCACACACACAAGGAGCCAACATGAAACTGGTGACCGCCATCATCAAACCCTTCAAGCTGGACGAGGTGCGTGAAGCACTTTCGGGCATCGGCGTGCAGGGCATCACCGTGACCGAAGTCAAAGGCTTTGGTCGTCAAAAAGGCCACACCGAGCTGTACCGCGGCGCGGAATACGTGGTCGACTTTTTGCCCAAAGTGAAGATCGAAGCCGCTGTCTCGGACGAACTGGTCGAGCGCGTGATCGAAGCCATCGAGTCCGGTGCCCGCACCGGCAAGATCGGCGACGGCAAGATCTTCGTGTACGACCTCGAGCAAGTGGTTCGCATCCGCACCGGTGAAACCGGCGCAGAAGCCCTTTGATGCATCAGAAAGAGAGTCGATAAATGAAAAAACTACTCGCTACCCTGGCCTTGGGCCTGAGTCTGGGTCTCGGTGTGTTCGGCACGGCGTCTGTCGCCACCGCACAAACCGCTGCCCCTGCTGCCGTGACGGCACCAGCGGCTGAAGCCAAACCGGACGCTGCACCCGCCCCTGCAGCACCTGCTGCTGCGGCCCCCGCTGCAGCCGAAACGGCACCCGCACCCGTGCCCAACAAGGGCGACATCGCCTGGATGATGGTCTCCACCATCCTCGTGATCCTGATGGTCATTCCGGGCCTGGCCCTGTTCTACGGTGGCCTGGTGCGCAGCAAGAACATGCTGTCGGTGCTGATGCAGGTGGTGGTCACCTTCTCGATGATCACCGTGCTGTGGTTCATCTATGGCTACAGCCTGGCCTTCACCGAGGGCAATGCCTTCATTGGCGGTTTTGACCGCCTGTTCATGAAGGGCATTTGGGACAACGTGGGTGGCACCTTCGCCAACGCGGCCACCTTCAGCAAGGGCGTGGTCATTCCCGAGATCTCGTTTGCCGCTTTCCAGGCCACGTTCGCGGGCATCACCTGTGCGCTGATCGTCGGCGCATTCGCCGAGCGCATCAAGTTCTCTGCCGTGCTCGCTTTCATGGTGCTGTGGTTCACCTTCAGCTACCTGCCTGTGGCGCACATGGTCTGGTTCTGGATGGGCCCTGACGCCTACACCGCCAAGGAAGTGGCCGACGAAATGACCAGCAAGGCCGGCTTGATCTGGCAGTGGGGCGCACTGGACTTTGCAGGCGGCACGGTGGTGCACATCAACGCCGCTGTCGCGGGTCTGGTGGGTGCCTTCATGGTCGGCAAGCGCATCGGTTATGGCCGTGAAGCCATGGCTCCGCACAGCCTGACTTTGACCATGGTGGGCGCGTCCTTGCTGTGGGTGGGCTGGTTCGGTTTCAACGCCGGCTCGGCGCTGGAAGCCAACGGTTTCGCAGCCCTGGCCTTCATCAACACCTTGGTCGCCACAGCCGGTGCCGTGCTGGCCTGGTGCGTGGGTGAAGCCCTGATGCGCGGCAAAGCCTCCATGCTGGGTGCCGCTTCGGGTGCGGTGGCCGGCCTGGTCGCCATCACGCCCGCTGCAGGCAACGTCGGCCTCGTCGGTGGTCTGGTGATCGGCATCGTGGCAGGTTTTGCTTGCCTGTGGGGTGTGAACGGCCTCAAGAAGATGCTGGGCGCAGACGACTCGCTGGACGTGTTCGGTGTGCACGGTGTGGGCGGTATCGTCGGTGCCTTGCTGACCGGTGTGTTCAACTCGCCCGCCTTGGGTGGCCCGAGCGCCGTGGGTGACTGGGTCACCGTGGCCATGGTCACGCCAGACGCTTACTCCATCGCCGCGCAGGTCTGGACCCAGGCCAAGGCTGTGCTGCTGACCATTGTCTGGTCGGGTGTGGTGTCGGTGGTCGCCTTCAAGATCGTGGACCTGACCATCGGTCTGCGTGTCACGGAAGAAGAAGAGCGCGAAGGTCTGGACATCTCTTCGCACGGTGAGTCGGCCTACCACGGCTAAAGCCCGTCAAGGCAAACCTCATGGCAAAGGGTGGCGCAAGCCACCCTTTGTTCATCTTGTCTTCAGCCCGCAGTGCTTCGGCCCTGCGGGCTGCTTCTTTGGAGCTGCGCTATTTGACCTTGGGCAGCATCTGCCGGAAGGCTTGCAAAACGGGGGACTGGTCGGATGACCGCCAGACGGCTTCGGTGGCCACCTGGGGTTTGTCACCACGCAGGGGTCGGTAGACCACACCTTGGCGTTGCAGCGCCTGCACACAGGCTGGCACCAGCGCCACGCCCAAGCCGCCGCTGACCATGCTGACGATGGTGTGCATCTGGCGGGCGCTGAAAATTTGCGGGCTGAAACCGTGCTTCATGCAGGTGGCCACGATGGCGTCGAACATCATCGGGCCGTTGTGCCGCTCAAAGCCCAAAAATTGCTCTTGCGCCAGCTTGCCCAAGGACACCGTGGCCTGTGCAGCGGCCGGGTGGTGTTCGGGCAAAGCCACCACCAGGGGCTCGAGCAGCACCAGTTGCGCATCCAGCGTGGGCGGCAGGTCCGAGGTCTGGAACACCAGGCCCAGGTCGATGCGCCCACTTTCCACGTCGTGGATCAGCTGGTCGGTGGTGCCTTCGAGCAAAGACACCTTGACCCGGGGGTAGTCCTGCGTGAAGCGCCGCAGCAGCGTCGGCAAAAACGAATAAGCGGGCAGGCTGATGAAGCCGATGGTCAGCGAGCCCATCAGGCCTTGGGCCGCTTCCTGGGCGCGGCGGCGCATCAGGTCGGCCGAGGCCAGCACCGCATAGGCGTCTTGCAGGGCCTCTGCTCCGGCCGGGGTCAGGGCGATGCGGCGCGAGGTGCGTTCGAGCAGGCGCACGCCCAATTCGTCTTCGAGCTCCTTGATGGCGAGGCTGACCGGGGGCTGGGTGAGGTGCAGGCGTTGGGCGGCACGGCCGAAGTGGAGTTCTTCGGCCACAGCGACAAAACACCGCAGGTGGCGCATGTCCATTGATATATTTTGCAAATAGATTAATCTGTAAAGTAAATTTAACAGAAACAAAGAGAGGCCCTGAATTGGTCTCAAAATACAAACCCAAAGCGACCCCACGAGGTCGAGCCAAGAACAGATGGCCAGCACAGGCCAGGAGACATGACATGGCAGCTCCCGCACCGGGACACCTCCCGGAGCCCGCCTCCGGGCGGCCACGCACATTGGTCCATCCCGGGCCACGCGCAGACCTGCGCCTGTCACACGTGGCGGCCCATGGCGGGCGGCAAATCCGTTTGTCCTTGACGGCGGGCACTTGTTTGCACGAGGGCTTGACGCGTGCGCTGGGCGCTGCAGGTGTCCAGGCCGCCGCCATGGCGCTCATGGGCGGTGACCTGGCCGAGGTGGCGTATTGCCTGCCTGTCCCTGATCCTGCAGGCCAGCTCATGGCCACCTATGGCCAACCCATCGTCTTGCAGGGCGCCAGCTTGCTGCGCGGCAGCGCCACCCTTGGCCAGGACGCGCAAGGTGCGCCTGTGATCCATTGCCACGCCAGTTTTGCCGATGCCCAAGGTCGTGTGCGCGGTGGGCATGTGCTGACCCCCCGCACCGTGGTGGGCCAGCGGCCCGTCACGGTGTTGGTGTCGGTGTTGGATGGCGTGGCGCTGCGCCTGGGTTTTGACGACGAAACCCGCCTGCACATGCTCAAACCCCATGCCATCCAGCCCCCGGCTGTGGCCACCGTTGCAGGCGCACACCATGGTTGAAGCTGTTCACACCACGCAGACCGAAGAGGGCCGTCTGGGCCGCATGGTGTACGGCCGCATGGCCCCCAACGAAGACTTGGTCCAGGGCCTGCAGGCCATTTGCCGTGCCCAGGGCCTGCGCCATGCGCTGGTGCGTGTGGGGCTGGGCAGTCTGGTCGATGCCTGTCTGCAGGTCCCTTCGGGCCAACAGATCTTTGTCGAAGGCCCCGCCGTGGAGGTGCTCAGCCTGTTTGGCGAGCTGCGCACCGACGCCCACGGCCAGACCACCGCCGACCTGAGCGGTGTGGTCGTCGATGCCGCAGGCCAGGTGGTCAGCGGTCGTTTTGTGCCTGGCCACAACCTGGTGTTTGCCACTTTGGAAGTCACTCTGGAAGAGTGGCTGCCCTCAGCCGAGTCCGGCGCTGTTTGATTTTTTTCACCCACCCCACCATTGACCCATCCACATGACCGCTTCCTCAACTTCCATGCCTGTCACCACGCCCGTTGCTGTGGTGACCGGCGGTGCCCGCGGCATTGGCCTGGCCATCGGCCAGTGGTTCCTGAACCACGGCTACAAGGTCGCCTTGCTCGACGTTGACCAGGCCACGCTGGCCGCCACCGAGCGCACACTGGCCCGCCCGGGCGATATGCTGGCGCTGCACTGTGACGTGTCGCAACCCGATCAGGTCGATGCCGCAGCGGCCGCCGTGGTGGCCCGCTTTGGCCGGGTCGATGCGCTGGTGAACAACGCGGGTGTGGCGGTGTTCAAGCCGGTGCTGGAGACCACGTTTGCCGAATGGCGGCAGGTGCTCAGCACCAACCTGGACGGCGCGTTTTTGTGCTCGCATGCCTTTGGCGCGATCATGACCGCCCAGCGCAGCGGCGCGATCGTCAACATCGCGTCCATCTCGGGCCTGCGTGCCAGCACGCTGCGCGTGGCCTACGGCACCAGCAAGGCCGCGCTGATCCACCTGACCAAGCAATTCGCGGTCGAGCTGGGCAACTATGGTGTGCGCACCAACGTGATTTGCCCCGGCCCGGTCGAGACCGAGATGGCCAAGCTGGTGCACAGCGTGGCGATCCGCTCCGACTATTACGACACCATCCCGCTGGGCCGCTACGGCAGCACCGAAGAGATGGCCAACACCGTGGGCTTTTTGTGCAGCAAAGAGGCCAGCTTCATCAATGGCCAGTTTCTGGCGGTGGATGGCGGTTTTGACGCCTCGGGTGTGGGTTTGCCCACCTTGCGTCGCACCACCCCCGAGCTGCAGAACGTGGGAGCCGCATCATGAGCAGCAGCTGCATCATTGGCTGGGGCCACACCCCGTTTGGCAAGCTCGACGCGGTCGATGCCGAGCAACTGATCCGCGATGCGGTGCAACCCGCGCTGGACAGCGCAGGCTTGCAGGCGCAAGACATCGATGGTGTGTTTGTGGGCCACTACAACGGCGGCTTCATGCCGCAGGACTTCACTGGGGCGCTGGTGGCCATGGCGGTGCCGGGCCTGCGCCATGTGCCCGCAGTGCGTCTTGAGAACGCCTGTGCCACCGGTTCGGCGGCCATCTGGGCGGCCATGGACGCGGTCGAATCCGGCCGTCTGCGCCACGCGCTGGTGGTGGGCTTCGAGATCATGAACGCCGTGCCCGGTGCCAAGATCGCCGAGACCTTGCTGCGCTGCTCTTATGTGAAAGAAGAAGCGGCCAACCCGGCCGGTTTTGCGGGCGTGTTTGGCACCATCGCGGCCACGTATTTCGAGCGCTTTGGCGACCAGAGCGACGCACTGGCCGCCATCGCCGCCAAGAACCACGCCAACGGGGTAAAGAACCCGTTCGCCCACATGCGCCGCGATCTGGGTTTTGACTTTTGCCGCTACCCGTCCGACAAAAACCCTTTTGTGGCCGGGCCGCTCAAGCGTTCGGACTGCTCTTTGGTGTCCGACGGCGCCGCTGCGCTGGTGATCTCCAAAGCGCCCGTGGCCGGTGCCCGTGTGCCCGCCGTGCGCTGGAAGTCGCGCACGCAGGTGAATGAATATTTACCCCTGTCGCGCCGCGACCCGACCCGTTTTGAAGGCGCGGCCATGGCCTGGCACAAGGGGCTCGATGCCGCCGGGGTGTCGCTGGGTGATCTGTCGTTTGTCGAAACGCACGACTGCTTCACCGTGGCCGAGCTGCTCGAATACGAAGCCATGGGGCTGGCCCCGCACGGACAGGGCGCACGCGTCATTCTGGATGGCGTGACCCGCATCGACGGGGCGCTGCCGGTCAACCCCTCGGGCGGTCTCAAGTCACGCGGGCACCCGATCGGGGCCACCGGGGTGTCGCAGCACGTCATGGCCGCCATGCAACTGACGGGCGAGGCGGGTGACATGCAGCTGCCCGATGCCCGGCTGGGCGCGGTGTTCAACATGGGCGGCGCGGCGGTGGCCAATTACCTGAGCGTGCTGGAGCGTGCGGCATGAGTGATGCACAGGTCATGAACCTGTCGGCCCTGCTGGCGCAGACAGCCGCGCTGTTTCCTGACCGGCCGGGGCTGATTCAGGGTGAACGCCAGTGGACCTGGCGCGAGATCAACGCGCGGGTGGACGCTTTGGTGCAGGGCCTGCGCGAGATGGGCATGCAGCCGGGCGACAAGCTGCTGGTGCAGTCGCGCAACAGCCTGGCCATGTTCGAGAGTTGCTGGGCTGCCTTTCGGCTGGGCGCGGTTTGGGTGCCGACCAATTTCCGGTTGACGCCGCCCGAAGTGGCGTATCTGGGCAGCTCCAGCGAAGCCACCTTCATGCTGGCCGAGGATGTGTTTGCCGCGCATGTGGACGCGGTGCGCGAAGCCAGCCCCCGCCTGCAACACGTCATCACCATCGGCGCGCCGCGTGCGGGCGAAACGGCTTACGAGGACCTGCTGGCCCGCCATGCGGGTGCGCCCACTGCCATGGCAACCGTCACGCCCGACCAGGTGCTGTGGTACTTCTACACCTCGGGCACCACCGGCCGCCCCAAGGCGGGCATGCTGACGCATGGACAGCTGGCGTTTGTGGTGACCAACCACCTGGCCGATCTGATCCCCGGGACGTGTGAGACCGATTGCTCGATCGCGGTGGCGCCCCTGTCGCACGGCGCGGGCATCCATGCCTTGCTGAATGTGGCGCGGGGCGCGGCTACGGTGCTGCTGCCGTCCGAGCGCATGGAACCGGCCGAAGTCTGGCGTCTGGTCGAAAAGCACCGCGTGACCAACCTGTTCACCGTGCCCACCATCGTCAAGCTGTTGGTGGAAGACCCGGCGGTGGACCAGTTCGACCACAGCAGCCTGCGCTATGTGATCTACGCGGGTGCTCCGATGTACCGGGCCGACCAGAAATTGGCTTTGCAAAAACTCGGCCCGGTGCTGGTGCAGTACTTCGGTCTGGGTGAGGTGACCGGCTGCATCACCGTGCTGCCGCCTTCCATGCACGCCATCGACGATGCCGACCCGAATGCGAACATCGGCTCTTGCGGGCGGCCACGCACGGGCATGGAAGTGGCGATTCTGGACGCGCAGATGAACCCGGTGCCCACCGGCACGGTGGGCGAAATCTGCTGCCGGGGCCCGGCCGTGTTCGCGGGTTACTTCAACAACGAAGACGCCACCGCCAAGGCGCTGCGCGGGGGCTGGTTCCACACCGGCGACCTGGGGCGGCTCGACGCGCGGGGTTTGCTCTACATTACAGGGCGCGAATCCGACATGTACATTTCGGGGGGCTCCAACGTCTACCCGCTTGAAGTGGAAGAAATTTTGCTGACGCACCCTGCCGTGGCCGAAGTGGCCGTGCTGGGCGTGCCCGATGCCAAATGGGGTGAGGTGGGCGTGGCCGTGGTGGTCAGCCGTGACCCGGCCCTGACGGCGCAGGCACTGTTGGCGCATCTGGAGGGGCGTTGTGCCAAGTACCGCTGGCCGCGCCATGTCTTTTTCTGGGATGCCTTGCCCAAGTCAGGTTACGGGAAAATCACCAAGAAAGACATCCGCCAGATGCTGGAAGAACGAGGCGACCTGCAGCTGCAGGCCGTGACTTGAGAAGAGAGAGAAGTGAAGTGGGGCCACCTGGCCCCGAGTTTGATCGATGACCCACCTTTAGGAGACTGAGATGACCCTTTCCCGCCGTTCCGTTTTGCGCACCGCCGCCGCCGCGTCCGTGGCCGCCTTGCCCATGAGCCAGGTGCTGGCGCAGCCCAAGGCCGAGTTCACCTACAAATATGCCAACAACTTGCCGGTGACCCACCCGATGAACCTGCGCGCCAAGGAAATGGCCGCCGCCATCCTGGCCGAGACCAAGGGCCGCGTGGACATCCAGATTTTCCCGGCCAGCCAGCTGGGCAACGACACCGACATGCTCAGCCAGCTGCGCGCTGGTGGCATCGAGTTCTTCACCCTGTCGGGCCTGATCCTGTCCACCCTGGTGCCGGGTGCAGCCATCACCGGCCTGGGCTTTGCCTTCCCCGACTACGACACCGTCTGGAAAGCGCTGGACGGCGATCTGGGCGCCCATGTGCGCAAGGAAATCAGCAAGGCCAACCTGGTGGCCATGGACAACATCTGGGACAACGGCTTCCGCCAGATCACCTCTTCCACCAAGCCGATCCAGACGGCCGACGACCTCAAGGGCTTCAAGATCCGCGTGCCCGTGTCGCCCATGTGGACGTCCATGTTCAAGGCCTTTGACTCGGCCCCGGCCTCGATCAACTTTGCCGAGGTGTATTCGGCCCTGCAAACCAAGGTGGTGGACGGTCAGGAAAACCCGCTGGCCATCATCGACACCGCCAAGCTCAACGAAGTGCAGAAATACTGCTCGGTGACCAACCACATGTGGGACGGCTTCTGGTTCCTGGCCAACCGCCGCGCCTGGGACCGTCTGCCCGCCGACCTGCGCACCATCGTGGCCAAGCACATCAACGCAGCCGGCCTCAAGCAACGCGCCGATGTGGCCGCCATGAACGCCACCTTGCAAAAGTCGCTGACCGAGAAAGGCATGGTGTTCAACAACGCCAAGGCCGACACTTTCCGCAACCGCCTGCGCCAAGCCGGTTTCTATACCGAGTGGAAAGCCAAGTTCGGTGACGAGGCCTGGGCCTTGCTGGAACGCTACAGCGGCAAATTGGGCTGATCGGCCACGGCGCAGACAAGACAAAAACGAGAAACAGCACACTTATGACGGACGTTCAGACCCAGCCGCTTTTGGGCGGCGAGCACTATTCCGCACCAGAGGCTGCCGGCCCGGGCGGTGGTCGAAAAGCGTCACGCTGGATGTTCCCCCTGGAGGCGGTTTCGGCCGCCCTGATGGTGGGCATTGTGGTGTTGCTTCTGGCGGCTGTCTTGTCGCGTTACGTGTTTGCCAATTCGATTGTCTGGATTGACGAGGTCGTGTCGACCTCGTTCATCTGGCTGACCATGATCGGTGCCGGGCTGGCCATGCACCGCAACGAGCATTTGCGCTTGTCGCTGGTGGTCGACAAGCTGCCAACGCGCGTGCAGCCGTATGTGCATGCCTTTGCACTCACGGTGGTGGTCGCGTTTCTGGTGGGCTTGCTGCCTTCGGCGGTGGAGTACGCCCAGGAAGAATGGTTCATCAAATCGCCCGCGCTGGACCTGCCCAACACCTACCGCGTGGCGTCTATCCCTTTTGGCTTGGGCGTGATGCTGCTGATCGTGCTGGCCTACGCTGCGCGCACCGTACCTGTGCGGGCGTTGCTCAGCGCGGCTGTGGCGGTTGGGGCTGTGGCCGCTGTTTGCCATGCATACAGCGCCACGCTGCCCAACTTGGGCAGCTGGAACATGCTCATCTTTTTGGTGGGCGTGGTGGCGGTGTGCCTGATGGCGGGCGTGCCGATCGCGTTTTGTTTTGGTTTGGGGGCGCTCAGCTATCTGGCGTTCACCACCCAGGTGCCGCTCTTGATCGTGGTGGGGCGCATGGACGAGGGCATGTCCAGCCTGATTCTGGTGTCGGTGCCGATTTTTGTGCTGCTCGGCTGCGTGCTCGACGCCACCGGCATGGGCAAAGCGATTGTGGATTTTCTGGCCTCGCTGATCGGCCACGTCAAGGCCGGCATGTCCTATGTGCTGCTGGGCTCGCTTTTCATTGTTTCGGGCATCTCGGGCTCCAAGGTGTCGGACATGGCCACCGTGGCCCCGGCGCTGTTTCCTGAGATGAAGCGACGCGGCAACAAGCCCAAGGAAATGGTGGCCTTGCTGGCCACGGGCGCGGCCATGGCCGACACGGTGCCGCCCAGCATTGTGCTGATCGTGCTGGGTTCGGTGGCCGGTGTGTCGATCGCCGGGCTGTTCCAGAGCGGCTTTGTGGTGGCGATGGTGCTGCTGCTGTCCTTGTTGGTGCTGGCCCGCTGGAAGGCGCGGCATGAGCAGGTCGAGGGTGTCAAGCGCCCACCGATTTCGGTCATCGGCCGCTTTTTGCTGGTGGCTGCACCCGCGCTGGTGCTGCCCTTCTTGATCCGCAGCGCCGTGGGCGGCGGCGTGGCCACGGCCACCGAGGTGTCCACCATCGCGGTGCTGTATGCGCTGGTGATTGGCCAGGTGATGTACGGCGGCATTGGCCTGCGCAAGTTCTACGACATGCTGGTCGAGACGGCCGCCTTGTCGGGTGCGATCTTGTTGATCCTGGGCGCGGCCTCGGCCATGGCCTGGACCATCACCCAAAGCGGCGTGGTGCAGCAATTGTCGAGTTTCCTGACCACTTTGCCGGGCGGCCCGATCGCTTTTCTGGCGGTCACCATCGTGGTGTTTCTGGTGCTGGGGTGCTTGCTGGAAGGTTTGCCTGCCGTGCTGCTGCTGGCCCCCATCATGTTCCCGATTGCCAAGAAGCTGGGCATCCACGACATCCACTACGCCATGGTGGTGGTGTGTGCCATGAACGTGGGCCTGATGATGCCGCCTATTGGGGTGGGCTTTTATGTGGCCTGCCGCATCGGTGACGCCAAGCCCGACGAGGTGATGGGTGCCATCTGGCCCTATTTGGTGGCTTTGCTGCTCGGGGTGGTGGTGGTGGCTGCTGTGCCCGCGATTTCCACCTTCGCCTTGTAGCGCCATGACTTTGGGGGATGCAAGCCGTTGGCAAGCCCTGACCGCCGAACCCGATGGCTTGAGCGAGTCGCCTTTCTGGCACCCGACTGAACAACGCCTGTACTGGGTGGACATTCCGGGCCGTCGCATCGCCCGCGTGGCGGTGCAGGGTCTGCAGGCCCAGGGCCCAGTCGACTACTGGCCCCTGACGCAAGAGCCCGGCTGCATCGCACCTGTGCAAGGCGGTGGCTTGGTCATGGCCTTGCGCGATGGCATTTACCTCGGGCGCGAATGGGGCGGTGACTTGCAGCTTTTGGCCGCTGCACCCTACGACACCACGCGCCTGCGCTTCAACGACGGCAAGTGCGACGCCCAAGGGCGCTTTTGGGCGGGCAGCCTGTACGAGCCCAAAGACCAGGCGCTCGGCGTGCTTTACATGCTGGACGGCCAAGGCCTTCACGCCATGATGGACGGTGTGGTGACGGCTAACGGCCTGGCCTGGTCACCCGATGGCCGCACGGCTTATTGGGCCGACACGGCTGCGCACCAGGTGCGGGCTTTTGACTCGGAGCCAGCCACGGGTCAACTGTCAGCCCCTCGTGTATTCCATCAAATGACACCCAAACCCGCAGGCTGGAGCTGGGGAGATCACAGCCCCTATGGCGGCCGTCCCGATGGCGCCACAGTGGACAGCGAAGGCTGCTATTGGTCTGCCCAATACGAAGGCCAGCGCCTGCTGCGCGTGTCGCCTGCGGGTGAGGTGCTGGCCGAAGTGAAAACCCCTGTGCCTTGCCCCACCATGCCCTGCTTTGGCGGGCCAGATCTGAAAACCTTGTTCATCACCACATCGCGCCAAGGCCGCAGCCCGCAAGAGCTGGCGCAGTATCCCGCTGCCGGGTGTGTGTTTGCCATGCGGGTGGCGGTGGCGGGCTTGCCGGTCAATGGGTTCGAGGCGTTTTGAAGCCCATGGAGGATGCCCCCTGTTGAAACAGGTGCACCAGGCATGATGGATGTTTGATGTGATAGCATCAAACATCAAGACATCAGGAGCTGAGATGCGAACCACCCTAGACATTGCGGACGACGTGCTTTTTGCGGCCAAAGAAATTGCCCAAAGAGAGAAAAAGTCGATTGGACAAGTCATGAGTGATTTGGCGCGAAAGGCATTTGCAGTGGGGGACTATCAGCCGCAAACGGCTCAAGCCGTGCCCCAGGTGTCTGAACGCTTGGCCCAATACGGCATTCAGCCCTTGCCTTCACGGGGTGCGGTCATCAGCAATGAGCTGATCGAACGATTGCGCGATGCCGAGGGTGTTTGATGCGTGCACTGTTCGATGTCAATGTGCTGATTGCCTTGCACGATCGCGATCATGTCCACCATGTCCGTGCCGCGCAATGGTTTGAAGGCCACATCCAACATGGCTGGGCCACCTGTGCATTGACCCAAAATGGGTGCCTTCGCATCATGGGTCAGCCTGGTTACAGCAGCCCTCAACCCATCCCCATGCTGGTCAGCATGTTGCAAAACTCCACAAGAACGGCGCACCATGCTTTTTGGTCCGATGAGATCAGCCTCTTGGATCCGCAGCAGTTTCAACATGGGCACATTCACAGCGCGAGGCAGTTGACGGATTTGTACCTCTTGGCCTTGGCCGTCAAGAACCAAGGCAGACTGGTGACGCTGGATCAACGAATTCCGATCAGTGCAGTGCGCGGCGCAACCCCAGCGCACTTGGTGGTACTTTGATACGCCCAATTTCCCACAATCCGTTCGTTCAAAAAATTCACGCGGTTCCCTGAGGCCGGGGGTTACCATCTTGGCCCATGGAAACTCAACTCAATATCCTCATCGACGCTGTGCGCCAGGCGGGTGCGGACGGCCGCGTGCTGCGTTTGCGCGGCAGCGGCAGCAAAGACTTTTGGGGCCAGAGCCTCACGGGCGATGTGCTCGACACCCGGGGCTACCGGGGCATTGTGAGTTACGAACCCAGCGAGCTGGTGGTCACGGTGCGCTGCGGCACGCCCTTAGCTGAGCTGGAAGCCGCCTTGGCCGAAAAAGGCCAATGCCTGGCGTTCGAGCCACCGCATTTTGGTGAGGGTGCCACCGTGGGCGGCATGGTCGCTGCTGGCCTAAGCGGCCCGGCCCGCGCCACCGCTGGGGCTGTGCGCGACTACGTGCTGGGCGCGCGCTTCATCAACGGTCTGGGCGAACACCTGACCTTTGGTGGCCAGGTCATGAAAAACGTGGCCGGCTACGACGTGAGCCGCCTGATGGCGGGCAGTTGGGGCACGCTGGGCCTGATCACCGAGGTCAGCCTGAAGGTCTTGCCCGTGGCCCCGGCCGAGGCCACCTTGATGATGGCGAGTCTGGCGCAAGGCCCAGCGCTGGATTTGCTGCACCGCTGGGGTGGCCAGCCCCTGCCCCTGAATGCCAGCGCCTGGGTGCGCGACCCCACGGCCCAGCCCGTGGCCGACTATTTGTTTGTGCGTCTGCGGGGCGCGGTGGCGGCCGTGCAGTCGGCCACGGCCAAAATGAGTGCCGATGCCGTCGCCCTGGGTGCGCAGGTGCAGGCCATGGACAACGCCGAAGCCGCGCAGGACTGGCGCGCCAGTGGTGAGCAGACCCTGCCGTTCTTTGACCCACCCAGCCCCGATGCCTGCCTGTGGCGCCTGTCGGTGCCGCAAACGGCGCCTTTGCTGGATTTGCCTTATGCCCAGTACATCGAATGGCAAGGTGCACAGCGCTGGCTGTGGGCACCCGCCTCGGCGGCGGTGGCTTTGCGTGAATTGGCGCAATCGGTCGGTGGCCACGCCACCCTGTTCCGCGCCAGCGTCGCCCATGCCGAAGTGGACAAGGTCGCCGGGGTGAATACCCCGCTCGAAGCCGTGCAGCAACGCATCCAGCAGCAATTGCAAAAGCAGTTCGATCCGAAAGGCGTGTTCGCCACCGGTCGCTTGCACCCCCTCTGAGGCGAATCGCCATGCAAACCCACCTCGCCCCCGAATACCAAAACACCCCCGAAGGCCTGGAGGCCGAAGCCATTTTGCGCAAGTGTGTGCACTGCGGTTTTTGTACCGCCACCTGCCCCACTTACCAGCTGCTGGGCGACGAGCTGGACGGCCCGCGTGGCCGCATCTACCTGATGAAGCAGGTGCTGGAGGGCGAAACGCCCACCCGCAAAACCCAGCTGCACCTGGACCGGTGCCTCACCTGCCGCAACTGCGAAAGCACTTGCCCGAGTGGCGTGCAATACGGCCACCTGGTGGACATCGGCCGCAAGTTGGTGGACGCCAAAGTCGAACGCCCCGCCAGCGAAAAGCTGGTGCGCTGGGCGCTCAAAGAAGGCCTGCCTTCACCCCTGTTTGCGCCGGCCATGAAGATGGGCCAGATGGTGCGCGGCCTGCTGCCCGAGAGCCTCAAAGCCAAAGTGCCCGCGCCGCAAAACGCGGGCGCCTGGCCCACCGCACAGCATGCCCGCAAAGTGCTGATGCTGGCCGGTTGCGTGCAGCCGAGCATGAGCCCCAACATCAACACCGCCACCGCCCGTGTGCTCGATACCGCAGGCATCCAGACCGTGACCGCACCCAAGGCCGGTTGCTGCGGCGCGCTCAAGTTTCACCTGAACGATCACGACGGCGGCAAAGACCACATGCGCGCCAACATCGACGCCTGGTGGCCACTGGTGGAGAGCGGCGAGGTCGAAGCCATCGTGATGAACGCATCGGGCTGCGGCGTCATGGTCAAGGACTACGGCCATGTGCTGAAAGACGACCCCGTGTACGCCGACAAAGCCGCCCGCATCGATGCCTTGACCCGTGACCTGAGCGAGCTGCTGCCCGAGCTGGTGCCGCTGCTCAAACCCAAGTTGAAGCCCGAAGCGCTGCAAGCCGCAGGCCTGCAGGCCTACCACCCGCCCTGCACGCTGCAACACGGCCAACAACTCAAAGGCGGCGTGGAAAAGCATCTGGGCGATCTGGGCTTTCAGATCAAGGTCACGGCCAATGAATCGCACCTGTGCTGCGGCTCGGCAGGCACCTACAGCGTGCTCAACCCCGAGCTGTCCAAGCAACTGCGCGACCGCAAGCTGGGTCACCTGAACGCGCTGCAACCGCAAGGCGTGATCAGCGCCAACATCGGCTGCATCACCCACCTGCAAAGCGGCAGTGGCCTGCCGGTCCGGCATTGGGTGGAGTTGTTGGACGAGGCGATCAGCGGCTGAGCATCAAAGAACACAAAGAAGCACAAAATTTAATTTCTGTTAAAGTTTGTGTTATGCCAAAGCCCTCTCTTGCTGCCGACCACCTGCCCGCTTCAGCCGCCAAAGCGCTGCGGGATTTGGGCGAAAACTTGGCGCTGGCCCGTCAGCGCCGCAAGGGAAGCCTGCGCGTTTGGGCCAGCCGCATGGCCGTGTCGGTGCCCACGCTCATCCGCATGGAAAAGGGCGATCCTTCGGTGGGTATGGGTGTCTATGCCACTGCGCTATGGCTCATGGGGCGTCATGCTGCATTGCCCGAAGTGGCGGCACCTGCACAAGACCTGAATGCGCTGGAGCAAGACATTGAAGCCGTGCGCCAGCGTGCGCGGCGTCTGTCGCGAAAGTCAGTGGACGTGACTTGAGTTAAGGGGGCGACACTTTGATTAGCTGTTCATGGATGGCGTGTTGATCGACACCCACCGCTGCCACACCCTTCTGAAATCTCGCGCCGAGCCAAAGCCGCAGGCCTCGGCCAATTGTTCCTGGGTCAGCGCCGGTTGTTGTGTCAGCAGTTCGCGTGCCCGCGTCATACGCAGTTGCTGTTGGTAGTCCACTACGCTGATGCCGGTGTGCAGCATGAACAAGCGCGACAGATGCCGTGGGCTCACGCAGGCCATATCTGCCAGCTCGGGCAGCGACCAGCGGTGGGCGGGGTCTTGGCTCAGGCTTTGCGCGATGGCATCTTGCGCCCTGTGTACCGCCGGGTGCATGTGATTGCGGTGCGCCAGCCAGGGCGACAGCTGCGGGTCATTCGGGCCACGGCGGGTGTACATGACCAAGCGTCGCGCCACTTGCGCCGCCAACGCGGCACCGGCCACTTGTTCAACGATATAAAGCGCCAGATCGATGCCGGTGGTGATGCCTGCGCTGGTCAGCACTCGCCCGGCGTCCACAAAAATCCGGTCGGCTTGCACTTGTGCCGTGGGGGCCAAGGCTTGCAAATCATCAAGGAGCATGTGGTGTGTGGTGCAGCGCAGGCCGTTGAGTTGGCCCGCCATAGCCAGCAGCAACGCGCCCGAGCAGATGCTGCCCAATCGCGTGTCCGGCCGCATGGCGGTTTGCAGCCAGCGCACCACTTGCTGGGCTGCGGGCGTTGCATAGTCTTCGCGCTCGTGGCTGTTGCCGGTGATCAGCACCAGGCTGTTGGGCGACAGCGGCTGGGGCAAGGGGTCAAGCCCGGTCAGCTGAGTGCCCAGCGAAGTGTTCACGTCAGGGCGTGGCCCACAGGTGTGCAGCACCAGCGATGCACCCAGGTCGTGCGCCATGCGCAGCGCTTCGGCAGGGCCCGCGTAGTCGAGCAACAACACGCCGGGGGTGACAACGAGGTAAATGGTGAGCGGGGTGGTCATTGCCTTGATCAAGCCAGTGGTGGACAGCCTTGTGGTTTGACCACCCGTTCTGTGGATGCGGGGTTGTTCAGCAGTTTGGCTGCAGGCCGCACCGGGCGGCGCACCAGCTCGCCACCGCAATTGGGGCAGATGCCTTGCAAGCGCGAGTCGGCGCAATCGGCGCAAAAGGTGCATTCAAACGAACAGATCCGCGCTTCCAGCGCCTGAGGCGGCAGGTCGCGGTTACAGCATTCGCAGTTGGAGCGCAGTTGGAGCATGGGGTTTCCTGGTGGGCGGTTCAAAGGCTGGACAGGCAAGTATCCACGTTCACGATGCGTGCAAAGCGATCAGCCAAGACCAGCTCGGTGCGGGTGGTGATGTCCTGTGCACTGAAGGTCTGGCCGGTGCCTTTATGCGTCATCGGAAAAGTCAGTGTCGCTTCGGACACAAAGTCCACCGTATAACCCAGGTCCGAGCCCACGCGGGCCGTGGTCTCACAGCACTGCTCGGTGCGGATGCCACTGATGATGAGGCGCTGCACGCCGCGCCTGCGCAGCCACACATCGAGACCCGTGTCGGTGAAGGCGTTGTGCACATGCTTGTCAAAGCTTGCAGCGGGATGGCCCGGCAGCCAGTCCATGGGCTGGATCAGGCCCGAGTCGGCGCGAAAAGGGCCATCGTTGTCAATGTGAAAAATATGCACTACCGGTATATCGGCCTGACGGCAACTCGCTTCCAGTTTCAGGAGCGCTTGCTGAAATGGCGAGGGATGACCCGAAGGCCAATACGGCATGTGCTCAAAGGATTGCTGCACATCGATGATGAGCAGTGCGGATTTTTGGGATGTAGCTTGGCAGGTCATGGTGCGCTGGTGCAGGTGTTGAACATGTGGCCATTGTGCGAATCAGACCTGGCGTTGCACAGGGCTAGGCGAGACCAGAAGGGGACAAAAAAGGACAGATTGAAATAACCCCACTCCGATCGGATCTGGCGCGCAGGTCGGCAGAAATTTCGTTAGAGCAAGGCTTGATGAAGCCTGTAAGCAATGGGAAGCCCCATGAAATCCCGCGCAGAAGCGATACCGCACGCTAGGGCCAATGGTGTGGGTAGAAACAAGCTCATTGCCAGTGCTTGGTGTTGGCGTTCAGACAATCAGGAATGCTGTGGATGATCTCTCATCCTTGAAATTGAACGTGTGACGTTCAGATTTCAAGGATGAATCGAAAAATCCTGGCTCCTTGAGCGTATTCAACCGAAGTTCAAAATCCTTGTCCCCGATCCGGCAAGGCCCTCGCCCGAGCACGCCCAAATGCCCAGCCGGGTAGGATCAGCACTGGACGGCAGATCGCGCTTGCAAAGCGCAAACAAAGGACAAGACGATGGCGATACCTTGGTTAATGGCGCTCAAAGTGATTCCTTGGGGTGATGTGATCGAACACGCCCCCACGGTGCTCAAAGCCGCACGCAGGCTGATGGACCGCCAACCGCCTCAGCCACCCGGCCAGGCAGGCACCCCTGCCACGACAACCCCCGTGAGTGATGTGCCCAGCCTGGGAGAACTCAAAAACGCCTTGATCGCTGCGCAAGGCCAGATTGACGGGCAAGCCCAAACCCAACGCGAGCTGACCGAAACCCTGGCCGAGTTGGCCGAACAAAATGCGCGACTGGTCAGCGCCGTGGAAATGCTGCGCCTGCGCACGCGGGTGTTGGTGTGGGGGGGCTCGGCGGTGTTGGTGTGGTTGGCTGTGCTGACTTGGTGGGCTTGAACTCAGGAACCTGAGCAGGCTGGAGGCCCATCAGGCAGAGCCATCGGTCAAGCCTTGCAGGTCAACGCGCCGGGTACGGAACCCTATGACTTGACATCAATTCACCATCGATTTGATATCAAAACAACATCAAAACAACATCAAGCCGCCAGCGCCGCCTCAATGTCTTTGGCGATCTTCTCCGGCGAGTCCTGCGGCGCATAGCGCTTGATCACCCGACCATCGCGCCCCACCAAAAACTTGGTGAAGTTCCATTTGATGGCCTTGCTGCCCAGAATGCCGGGCGCTTCGGCGGTCAGCCATTGGTACAGCGGGTGCGCCTCGTCGCCGTTCACTTTGACCTTGCTCATCATCTGAAAGCTCACGCCATAGTTCTTCTTGCAGAAGTTGGCGATTTGTGCATCGTCGCCCGGGTCCTGGCTGGCGAACTGGTTGCAGGGAAAGCCGAGCACGGCGAGGCCTTGTGCGCTGTACTTCTGGTGCAGCTTTTCAAGCCCGGTGAACTGGGGCGTGAAGCCGCAGGCGCTGGCGGTGTTGACGATCAGCATCACCTGGCCTTTGTAGCGCGACAGCGGCACAGTTTGGTGGTCGATGCTTTGGGCTTCAAAGTCATGAATGCTCATGGGGTACTTTCCGTGTGAGGTCGCGGCAGGCTCAAATCGAGCCAGGCCGTCTGTTGGTTTAAAAGGGCCATGTGCAAGCTTGCCTGCAAGCGAATGTCCACAGAAAGGTCGGGGCTGATGGTCGGCGTGGGTGGCGCTTATTCAGAAAAGTCACTTCCGGGCTTTGCCGGGGGCCACCGCCAGCATCGCCGCCAACAAGATCAAAGCCCCGCCGATCAGGGTGCGGCTGTCCCAGGAAGAGGCCCCGAGCAAGACCGAAGACACGCTGGCAAACAGCACTTCGGACAACATGACCAGCGCCGTGGTGTGGGCGGCCAGGCGGGCCGCGCCGTATTGCAGGGCCAAGTTGCCAAAAAGGAAGGAAACGCCGAGCAGTGCCACCAGCGGCAACCAACTCCAGGCAGGGGCCGTGCCCAGCGCCACAACGCCCGTGGCCAAACCCACCCAGGCGGCCAGCGTGGCCATGACCGCGCCGCCACCAAACATGGCCAGGGTGCGCGATGAGCTGGGCGTGTCTTTGAGCTTGAGCAGCAAGGCGTTGGTGATGGCAAAAGTCAGGCCGCCCATCAGCGCCAGCCCATCGGCCAGGCTCTCGGGCACAGGCCAGGGCGTCTCGGGAGTTTTGAGCACGATGAATAAACCGGCCAGCGCCAGCAGCAAGCGCAGCAAGGCCATGGGGGTGGGCTTTTCACCCAGCAGCCACCAGGCCACCAGCACCGACCAGGCGGGCATCAAATAAAACAGCAGTACCACGCGCACCACGTCGCCGACCGTGACGGCCCAGTTGAAGCCCACATTGGTGAGGCCCGAGGCCAGCAACAAAAGCCACAGCCCGGTGTGCTTTCGCCAGCTCAACAGCTGCCCGCTGCGCCACAGCCACAGAGCGATGGACACGAACACAAAGGCGTAGACCAGCGCGGTGGCCCACAGCGGGTGAAGGCCCTGGGCTTCGAGTTGTTTGAAGGGCCACCAGCACACGCCCCAGACAAATGCGTTGAGCAGGAGCCCGGCCACGGCCAGGCTTTTGGGAGCGGCTGGGCCCATGTCCGGGCTTGTCAAGACGGGTCGTTGGGGGTGTCGGCGGCTGCAGTGGTCTGGCGTTTGCGCCACCAGCGCCAGCCCAGCCACACCACACCGATACCCAGCAGGGCAAAAATGCCATGCTGGAACTGGCGCAGCACACCAAACATCCAATCCCAGTTCTGTGCGCCAAAGTAACCCAGATAAACCCAGATTGGCACGCTGATCAGAGCGGCAAAGCCGTCCATCAGGAACCAGGTGGCGAAGCTCACACGGTGGCTCATGCCTGCCGAGAAGAACACCGGGGTGCGCAGACCGGGCAGAAAGCGGGCCACGAACATGACCCATTTGCCGTATTTGTGGAAAGCGTCTTGCGCGCTGGCAAAGCGCTCGGGGGTCAGGATCTTGCGAAACCCGGGCAAACGGGAAATGCGCTGGCCATACAGACGTCCCAGCGTGAACATCAGCCCGTCGCCAATCATCACGCCCGCCATGCCCACGGCAAACATGGTGTGCACGTCGGCATGGCCCAAGCCTGCAATGACACCACCCGTCACCAAGGTCACGTCTTCAGGAACGGGAACGCCGAAACCGCAGATCAACAGCATCACAAACACAGCCAAATAGCCGTATTCGGTGAAGATGGGCATCAGAAACTGAAAAACTTCCATGGATTACAAGGGTCAGCCAGCGCCTGAACAGCTCAGGCGGAATGCGCGGGCTTAACAGGCAGCGGGCCAGTGTAAATCATTTGTAAGCCCCTTCCCGCGCGGGGAAAGGGTGTGTTTACCCGATGATTTGAGGTCGATTGGGCGCTCGCTCAAGCTGGCATACTTGACCCGCACTTTTCGCCCTCAGACCCCATGCCCCGCCCGATACAAGCCACCATCCACACCGCTGCGCTGCGCCACAACCTGGACGTGGCCCGTCAGGCCGCGCCCGACGCCCAGGCCTGGGCCGTGGTCAAGGCCAATGCCTACGGGCATGGCATCGAGCGGGTGTTTGACGGTTTGCGCGGGGCCGATGGTTTTGCGCTCTTGGACCTGGCTGAGGCCGAACGGGTGCGGGCTTTGGGCTGGCGCGGCCCGATTTTGCTGCTCGAAGGTGCTTTCGAGGCGCGAGACCTGGAGCTGTGCTCTCGCCTGCACCTGTGGCACACGGTGCATTGCGACGAGCAGATCGACATGCTGGCGCTGCACAAGACCCACGAACCGCACCGGGTCTTCCTGAAGATGAACTCGGGCATGAACCGCTTGGGTTTTAGCCCACAGCGCTTTCGCTCGGCCTGGACACGGCTGAACGCCTTGCCTCAGGTGGACGAAATCTCGCTCATGACCCATTTCAGCGATGCCGATGGCCCCAAAGGCATTGCCGAACAAATGGCCCGCTTTGAAGAGGCCACCCGCGACCTGCCGGGCGAGCGCAGTGTGAGCAACAGCGCCGCCACCTTGCGCCATGCGCAAGATGCCGCTGTCAAGGCCGACTGGATTCGCCCGGGCATCGCCGTGTATGGCAGCGCGCCCGATTTCCCGGAACACAGCGCCGCGCATTGGGGATTGCGGCCCGCCATGAGCTTGAATGCCCGCATCATCGCCGTGCAGGATTTGCAGGCTGGCGACAGCGTGGGTTATGGCTCCAGCTTTGTGGCCGATGGCCCCATGCGTATTGGCGTGGTGGCCTGCGGTTATGCCGATGGTTACCCGCGCATTTGCCCCACGGGCACACCTGTGCTGGTGGACGGCGCACGCGGCCGCACCGTGGGCCGCGTGAGCATGGACATGCTGACGGTGGACCTGAGCAGTTTCCCCCAAGCCGGGGTGGGCAGCACCGTCACGCTGTGGGGGCAGTCGGCCCAGGGCACGGTGCTCGGCATCGACGAGGTGGCCCAAGCGGCTGGCACGGTGGGTTATGAGTTGATGTGCGCCCTGGCGCCGCGTGTGCCGGTGGTGCTGGAGGATTGACAGCTTGGCGGTCTGCCAGAGGTGTGGCGGCAGCTTGCTGCCAGCGTGACAAGCCGGGCTGACTGTTGGGCCCACAATCGCGGCATGCCCCACCGCACCCCTGTCCACCGCCACGACCAACGCGCTTTGCTCGTGGCCTTGGTGCTGATCGTCATCTGGGGCGGCAATTTCACACTCCAGAAATACCTGTTTGGGCTGATTTCTCCGGGTGGTTTCCTGTGGGCGCGTTACCTGATCATGCCCCTGTGTGCCCTGGTCCTGATGCGCTGGCGTTTTGGGGTCTGGCTGCCGCCTTTGCCCCGCAAGGACTGGCAACACATGGCCTGGCTGGGCTTCATTGGGCACTCCCTGCATGTGGGCCTGGTGACTTATGGCATCCACTGGTCCACGGCGTTTTCCAGCTCGGTCATTCTGGCCTGTGGGCCGATTTTCACCCTGTTGATCCTGCGCATGCAGGGCCTGGAGCGCTTGAGCCTGCCCCAGATGGCCGGGGTGTCCTTGGCTTTTGGTGGGGTCTTGATGTTCCTGTCCGACAAACTGTTGGGCGGCAACTGGCGGGCTGGAGGGGGTGACCTGGTGCTGCTGGTGGCCGCGGGCCTCTTTTCTTATTACACCGTGGCGGTCAAGCCCGTGATGCAACGCCACGGTCCGGTGCTGACCATGGGTTACGCCACCTTGCTCGGCGGTCTGCCGGTGATGCTGCTGTCGGTTCCGGCAGGCGTGGATGCGCCTTGGTCTGTGCTGGATTTTTGGGCTTGGGTCGGCCTGCTCTGGTCGATCATGGTGTCGGCCTTTGCCGGTTGGCTGGCCTGGGGTTGGATCAACAATGTGCGCGGCGTGGCGCGCACGGCCCCTCTGATGTACCTGATGCCCCCGATGGCGGGCCTGTTTGCCTGGGCGTTGTCGGGTGAGAATTACACCTGGATCAAGATCGCCGGGGCGGGCGTGACCTTGCTGGGTGTGGCACTGGCGCAGTACACCGGACAGATCAAGTGGCGTTTGCGCTGACGCCGTCGATTCAGGCTTTGAGCCAGGTGTCGTAGGCGGTTTTGCAGATCAGGGCCAGCACCACAAAAATGAACACATGGCGCACAAAGCCCGCGCCGTGCTTGAGGGCCAGCCGGGTGCCAATGAGGCTGCCCACCATGTTGGCCGCACCCATGGCCAGGGCCAGATGCCACCACACATGGCCTTTGAATGTGAACAGCGTGAGTGCCGACAAATTGGTCGCCACGTTGATCATCTTGGCTGCAGCCGAGGCGTTCAGAAAATCGTAGCCCAGCACCCGCACATAGGCAAACACCAGAAAGCTGCCAGTGCCCGGCCCAAAAAAACCGTCATAAAACCCGATCACCAGGCCGATGCCTGCTGCGATCCAGGCCTCTTGTGCCCCGGCAAAGCGTGGCGCATGGCTGCGGCCCAGGTCTTTCTTGATCAGGGTGTACAGCAACAGCGCCGCCAGCAGTACGGGCAATATTTTGCGAAACAGGCTCGGGTCCACCTGGGTGACCACCCAGGCCCCGGCCAAAGAGCCCAGCAGGCCCGCAGCCGCAGCAGGCAGCAGGGACCGCCAGGGCATGACCACCTTGCGGCTGTATTGCACGGTGGCGAAGGCAGTGCCCCAAATGGAGGCGCTTTTGTTGGTGCCAAACAAGGTGGCGGGCGCTGCTCCGGGGAAGGTGGCAAACAGGGCGGGCAGCAAGATCAGCCCGCCGCCGCCCACAATGGCGTCGACCAGGCCAGCCAGCAAAGAGGCCAGCGAAACAATCAGTAATTCCATGGCCTTGATTGTGGCATTGCGTTGCCAGTGGGCAGTGTCAGGCTAGGTGGGGTGTTTTGTTGTGGGCCTCCCACAAAGGGGAAGATGAGCAGCCCAACGAACAGGCAAAAAAAAGCGCCGCTTGCGCGACGCTTGGAAAGTACACCTCGTTGGGATGTTGGTTCATGTTCGAGTTCTTGGGCTTGTTTGTCTCCTCGGCCCTCGGGATGCAAGTACAGCTTTGCATCGAGTGGGTGAAATGTAAGTGACCCAGAGCGCCTCTGAACTCAGGGATTTCCCCATTTTGGGGAAATCCCTGCCTAGAACTGACCTTGAACTGACGAAAAAGAGTCGTTTGGCATGCTTTTAAGGCTCAGGCAGCGGCCTGGCGGGCGGCGTCTTCGGCGATCCATTGCGCCGCTTTTTCGGCAATCATGAGCGTCGGGCTGTTGGTGTTGCCGCTGGTGATGGTGGGCATCACGCCCGCATCGACCACGCGCAAGCCCGCCACACCGCGCACCTGCAGGCGTGGGTTGACTACGGCCATCGGGTCGTCTTCGCGGCCCATGCGGGTGGTGCCCACCGGGTGGAAGATGGTGCTGGCGATGTCACCGGCCAGCTTGGCCAGTTCTTCGTCGGTTTGGTATTCCACGCCGGGTTTGAACTCTTCGGGTGCGAAAGGTGCCATGGCGGGCTGGGCCATGATGCGCCGCGTCACCCGCAGGCTGTCGGCGGCCACCTTCCGGTCCTCCTCGGTGGCCAGGTAATTGGGGGCGATGGCGGGTGCGTCGTCAAATTGGTTGCTCTTGATCTGCACTGTGCCACGGCTGGTCGGGTTGAGGTTGCACACGCTGGCGGTGATCGCCGGGAAGCTGTGCAGGGGCTCGCCAAACGCGTCCAGACTCAGCGGCTGCACGTGGTACTGGATGTTGGCGTGCGGCTGCGACGGGTCGCTTTTGGTGAACGCACCCAGCTGGCTGGGCGCCATGCTCATGGGGCCGGTGCGTTTGAAGGCGTATTCCAGCCCAATCATGGCCTTGCCCACCAGGCTGTTGGCCAAGGTGTTGAGGGTTTTGGCGTTCTTGACCTTGTACACCGAGCGGATCTGCAAATGGTCTTGCAGGTTGGCGCCCACGCCGGGCAGCTCGTGCTTGACCTCGACGCCTTTGTCTTGAAGCAAAGCGCCGGGGCCGATGCCCGACAGCTGCAGGATCTGCGCCGAGCCGATGCTGCCCGCGCTCAGGATCACCTCGCGGGTGGCTTTGACCTCGACCATCTCCACACCCGACCACACCTGCACCCCGGTGCAACGCTGGCTGCCGTCGGGCTGGGTTTGCAGGATCAGCTTGGCCACTTGCGCCTTGTTCCACAACTCGAAGTTAGAACGTGCATAGCAAGTGGGGCGCAAAAAAGCCTTGGCCGTGTTCCAGCGCCAGCCGGACTTCTGGTTCACCTCGAAATAGCTCACGCCCTCGTTGTTGCCCCGGTTGAAGTCGTCCGTGGCGGGAATGCCCGCTTGCTGGGCCGCTTGCGCAAACGCGTCGAGCACGTCCCAGCGCAGGCGCTGCTTTTCGATGCGCCATTCGCCGCCCGTGTTGCGCCCGCGCAGGGTGTGCAGGTAACTGCCCTTGGGCAAATCGGCAGGGGCCAGCAACTCGGACTTGGCCCCTTTGGCGCCGTGAAATTCGTTGGCCCCGTTATAGTGGTCTTCGTGCAGCTTGAAGTAGGGCAGGGCCTGGTCCCAGCGCCATTCGTCGTTGCCGGTGATCTGCGCCCATTGATCGTAATCACGCGACTGGCCGCGCATGTAAATCATGCCGTTGATGCTCGAGCACCCGCCCAGTACCTTGCCACGCGGGTAACGCAGGCTGCGACCATTGAGACCCTGAGCCGGCTCGGTCTGGTACAGCCAGTCGGTGCGGGGGTTGCCAATGCAATACAGGTAGCCGACCGGGATGTGAATCCAGTGGTAATCGTCTTTCTTGCCCGCCTCGATCAGCAGCACGCGCTTGCTGGCGTCGGCGCTCAAGCGGTTGGCCAGCAGGCAGCCTGCCGTGCCGCCGCCCACGATGATGTAGTCGAAGGTGTTGTCGTTCATGTTGTACCTGGTCTCCTCAGCAGGCGATTGTGCACGGCAATCGACCGTTTAAAGCCAGCCAAAGCAGCGAGGGTGACTGGCCGGGGCCGCTGGGCCGATTTGCTGGCGCGAAGCAACGGATGAGGCTCGGTGGCCCCGGCCAGTCGCGTTCGCGGAAAACACCAGAAAGCCGATGGAGTTTTGGCTTATTTGGCCGTCGGCATCACAAACTCAGCCCCCTTGCCAATCGACTCAGGCCAGCGCTGCATGATGGACTTTTGCTTGGTGTAGAAACGCACACCCTCTTCGCCGTAAGCGTGCATGTCGCCAAACAGCGAGCGCTTCCAGCCGCCAAAGCCGTGCCAGGCCATGGGCACCGGGATTGGCACGTTGATGCCGACCATGCCCACCTGGATGCGACGCGAGAACTCGCGGGCCACATTGCCGTCGCGGGTGAAGCAGCTCACGCCGTTGCCGAACTCGTGGTCGTTGATGATTTGCACGGCGGTGGCGAAGTCGGGCACGCGCACGCAGCTCAAGACCGGGCCAAAAATCTCTTCCTTGTAGATCTTCATGTCGGTGGTGACGTGGTCAAACAGCGTACCGCCGAGCCAGAAGCCCTTGTCGCAACCGGCACCGGCCTTCGCGCCGTCAAATTCGCGGCCATCGACCAAGAGCTTGGCGCCTTCGGCCACGCCCGCGTCGATGTAACCCTTGATGCGCTGACGGGCCGCGTCGGTCACGATGGGGCCCATTTCGGCGGCCAGATTTTCGCCGTTGAGCACTTGCAGCGCTTTGGTGCGCTCGACCAGCTTGGGGATGATTTTGTCGGCCACATCGCCCACCAGCACGGCCACCGAAATCGCCATGCAGCGCTCGCCTGCCGAGCCGTAGCCTGCGCCGATCAGCGCGTCCACGGTCTGGTCGATGTCGGCGTCGGGCATGACCACCAGGTGGTTCTTTGCGCCGCCCAGGGCCTGCACGCGCTTGCCGTGGTGGGCGCCGGTCTCGTAGATGTAGTTGGCGATCGGTGTGGAGCCGACGAAGCTGATGGCTTTCACGTCGGGGTTCTCCAGCAGCGCGTCCACGGCTTCCTTGTCGCCTTGCACCACGTTGAACACGCCGTCGGGCAGACCGGCTTTTTTCAGCAGCTCGGCGATGAACAGCGAAGGCGTTGGGTCGGTGGGGCTGGGTTTCAAGATGAAGGTGTTGCCCGCCGCAATCGCGACCGGGAACATCCACATGGGCACCATGACGGGGAAGTTGAAGGGCGTGATGCCCGCGACCACGCCCAGCGGCTGGCGCATTGTCCAGTTGTCGATACCGGTCGACACTTGCTCGGTGAAGTCGCCCTTGAGCAGCTGCGGAATGCCGCTGGCGAATTCGACGATGTCGATGCCGCGGCTGACTTCGCCTTGTGCGTCGGTGAACACCTTGCCGTGCTCGGCGGTGATCATGTGGGCCAGTTCGTCCTTGTGGGTGTTCAGCAGTTCGAGGAACTTGAACATCACGCGGGCGCGGCGCAGCGGCGGTGTGTCGGCCCAGGCCGGGAAAGCGGCTTGCGCTGCGGCCACCGCTTTGGCGACTTCAGCGTTGTTGGCCAGGGCCACGTTGCCGGTCACGGCACCTGTAGCGGGGTTGGTCACAGGTTGGCTGCGGCCCGAAGTGCCTGCGGCGACCTGACCGTTGATGTAATGGCCGATGGGGGAAATGCTCATGTGGAACTTTCGTTGGGAATGTGGGAGCGCGCCACTGGGCGTGCATGATTGTGTGCAACGGGTCCAGTTTAGGCACCCCCGCCACCCGCCGCAATGCCGTAAAGTTGAATTGATTGTTCAAAATAGTGAACAATACAACGATGGAAAACCAAAAAATCACCACCCTCTGGACGCACCTGCACTGGCTGAGCGTGTTGGCCCAGCAAGGCAGTTACACCGCCGCTGCGGTTCGGTTGGGGGTGAGCAAGGCGGCCATGAGCCAGCGCATCGCCGAATTGGAGCGCGCCGCCAAAGTCACCCTGGTGCAGCGCACCACCCGCAGCTTGCGCCTGACCGAGGCGGGCCAAAGGCTGGTGGATGACACCCGCGCCGCGTTCGAGCAAATCGAGCAAAGCTTTGCCCAGGTGCGTGACCTGGCCGAGCAGCCTGGCGGCCTGGTTCGGGTCACCGCCCCGGTGGCGCTGGCGCGCCAACAGCTGGTGCCGCTGCTGGCCGAATTTCTCAAAGACTTTCCGGATGTGCGGATTGAGCTGGACCTGTCCGACCGCCTGAGCACCTTGGCCACCGAAGGCTACGACCTGGCCATCCGCCACACCGCCCGCCCGCCCGACACCCATGTGGCCTGGGCGCTGTGCGCCACCGAATCGGTGCTGGTGGCCACCCGCGCCTACTTGCGCAAACACGGCGAGCCGCAGACTCCTGCCGAGCTGCAGGCCCACAACTGCCTGCACTACCCCCGCTCGCAAGACACCCCGGCCTGGACGTTTGAACCACGCCAGCCGTCCATCGCTGGCGAGCGCATCACCGTGCCCGTGTCGGGCAACTTCGCCGCCAACAACAGCGAAGCCCTGCGCGAAGCCGCCCTGACTGGCGCAGGCATCGCCCTCATGCCCGATTTCAGCGCGCAGACTGCCCTGCGCCAGGGCAAGCTGGTGCGGGTGCTGCCCGGCTGGAAACCTGTGGGGGCCTTTGCCGAAACCATTTACGCCATTCGCCCGTATGCACCGCATGTGCCTCGGGCGGTGGCGGCGTTGGTGGCGCATTTGCGCCAAGGGCTGGCGCAGGGCTTTGCAGAGGTTTGACATGCCATCACTGAAGAACACCTTCTCCGCTGTCCGGACCTGGGCACGCCGCATCCAGCGCGATGGCCTGATGCTGTGGTTTGCCTGCCGTGACCCGCGCACGCCGTGGTGGCTCAAAGGCCTGGCTTTTTTCGTGGTGGCTTATGCGCTCAGCCCGATCGATCTGGTGCCCGATTTCATCCCGGTGCTGGGTTATCTGGACGATGTGATTTTGTTGCCCGTACTGATCTGGCTGGTGGTGCGGTATTTGCCGGAGCACATTGCGCAGGATTGTCGTCAGCAGGCCGACGACTGGATGGCCGAGCGCCAAGCCAAGCCCGTCAGCTGGGCAGGCCTGGTGCTGGTCTTGTCGGTATGGTCTGCGGTGGCTTGGGCTGTGTGGCGCTATGTCACGCTGCCTTGACCGGTCAAAGGCCGCGCGCCAGTACCGGAAACAGCTTGTGCAGCCCGTCGGCCATCACCTCCACCGCCAGGGCGGCCAGGATCAGACCCATGAGGCGGGTCATGACGTTGATGCCGGTTTTGCCCAGGATGCGGGCAATCGGGGTGGCCAGTGAAAAGCACAGCGCCGTGGCCAGAGCAATGACCACGCCATAGCCGACCAGGGTGCCCAACTGGGCGAAGTTTTTGGCTTTTTCGGCGTAAATCACGACGGTGGACATGGTGGCCGGGCCCGTCAGTAGCGGGATGGTCAGGGGCACCACGGCAATGCTGGCGCCCACAGCGGCTTTGGCTTCGGCGTCGTGCACTTCGTCGGCATTGGCGCGGGATTCGGCCGGTTGCGCGTTCAGCATCGACAAGGCCGCAGTGAGCAGCAACATGCCGCCGCCGACCTGGAAGCTGGCCAGCGAAATGCCGAAGAACTCCAAAATCTGCAGACCCAGCAAGGCGCTGGCGGCGATCACCACAAAGGCAGAAAAGGACGACACCCAAATCGTTCTTTTGCGTTGGGCGCGGCTGAAGCCCTGGGTGTAGTGGATGAAAAACGGGACGATGGCCAAGGGGTTGACGATGGCCAGCAGGGTGATGAGCGGTTTGAAATCCATCGCCCCATTGTGCCTTGGCGCAACTGGCTAAACCATGGAGGTTGCGGTGGCACGTTTCTGTGGGAGGTCGCCCCTGCGGCCGAATGCGCGTCGTGCCATTGCACACATTCGCGAGCAGGGGCTCGCTCCCAAAGGGGTCGTGACCGCTTCAGTCGGCAGCAGCTGGCGAGCGGCGGCGGAACATGCCCCAGCCTTCCATGTGCAGCACCTTGTCTCCGTTCTGGTTGAACATTTCCCAGAGGTTGCGCGTCATGCCCACGTCCGGGCGTTTGCCCATGGGCTTGGTCTCCAGCACGGTGCTTTGCAGGCGCAGGCTGTCGCCCGGGTAGACCGGTTTGAGCCACTTGATGCCTTCGAGACCTGGCGAGCCGAGGCTGGAGGTTTCGTGCAAAAAGTTGGTCACCATGAGCCGCATGGCCATGGCGCAGGTGTGCCAGCCGCTGGCCGAGAGGGCACCGAACACCGAGGCCTTGGCCGCTTCGTCGTCCAGGTGAAAGGGCTGCGGGTCAAACTGGGTGGCGAAGGCGATGATCTCTTCGCGGGTGGGCGTGATGGTGCCCAGATCGCGCACCTGGCCCACGGCCATGTCTTCCCAGAAGTATTTGATCTGCGCCATCAACGGCCTCCCGAGATGTCCAGAAAGCTCATGGTGGTGTAACTGGCCTTGTCCGACAGCAGCCAGACAATGCCCTCGGCCACTTCTTCGGCAGTGCCGCCGCGCTGGGCGGGCACCAGGTGCTGCAGGTCTTTCACGCGGTTGGGCAGACCGCCCGAGGCGTGGATTTCGGTCTCGATCAGGCCCGGGCGCACCGCGTTGACGCGGATGCCCTCGGCGGCCACTTCCTTGGACAACCCGATGGTGAAAGCGTCGATCGCACCTTTGGCGGCGGCGTAGTCCACGTACTGGCCGGGAGCGCCCAAGCGGGCGGCGGCGCTCGACACGTTGACGATGCTGCCGCCTTCGCCGCCGTGCTTGGTGCTCATGCGGCGCACGGCTTCGCGGGCGCAGATCAGGCTGCCGATCACGTTGATGTCGAACATGCGCTTCCAACGGGCCACGCTCATCTGGTCCACACGGGCGGCCAAATCGACCACACCTGCGTTGTTGACCAGGCCGTGCAGGCGGCCGAGTTTGGCGTCAATGTGCTCGAACATGCGCAGCACTTGCGCTTCGTCGGCCACGTCGGCCTGGACCGCCATGGCTTGCCCCCCCGAGGCGCGGATTTGGCGCACCACTTCGTCCGCCGCCAGCGAGTTGGCGGTGTAATTCACAGCCACCGACCAGCCGTTTTGGGCCGCCAACAGGGCCGTGGCCGCCCCGATACCGCGGCTGCCGCCCGTCACCAACAAGACCTTGTTCATCGCGTATCTCCTGCAAAAATTCATGGATGCGGTTAAAACCGCTGCTTCGCTTGACGATTACACAACACACAAGGAGACCATATGGGTCGCACAGTGGACTATTACTTCGCCCCGCAAAGCCCCTGGGCTTATTTGGGCCACCAGCGCCTGGCCGAGATCGTGCAGCGTACCGGGGCCTCCGTGCGGGTGATGCCGATCGACCTGGGCGGCAAGGTCTTCCCGATCTCGGGCGGTTTGCCGCTGGGCCAGCGTGCACCGCAAAGGCAGGCTTACCGCCTGGTGGAGTTGCAGCGCTTCAGCCAGCACCTGAATGTGCCTCTCAATCCGAAGCCCCGGTATTTCCCGGTCGGTGGGGACGATGCTGCGCGCCTGATCATTGCGGCCGATGTGGCCCAAGGTCCGCAAGCCGCCATGAAGATCGCGGGCGCGATTTTGGCCGCTTGCTGGGCGCAAGAGCGCAACATGGCCGACGACAAAGTGTTGGCCGAGCTGCTGGCTGAGCAGGGCTTGCCGGGCCAGCTGATGGACGCCTCCCGCAGCCAGGCGGTGCAGGAGCGCTATGAAAGCTACACCCAGGCGGCCATCGATGCAGGGGTGTTTGGTGCGCCCAGTTATGTGGTGGATGGCGAGATTTTCTGGGGCCAGGACCGGCTCGATTTTGTCGAGCGTGCGCTGGCCCGTTGAACTGACCTCTGTCTTGAAAGGAAAACACATGGGATCGATGATCGAACTGAAGTCGGCTGACGGTACCGCCGTGCCCGCGTATGAGGCCCGACCCGCAGGCACACCCAAGGGTGCCGTGGTCGTGATTCAGGAAATTTTTGGCGTCAACAGCCACATCCGCGCTGTGGCCGATGGCTATGCCGCCGAGGGTTATCTGGCGGTGGCTCCGGCGGCCTTTCACCGCGTCAAGCCGGGGGTGGAATTGGGTTACACCGAAGCCGATATGGGCGAAGGCTTTGGCTACAAAACGGCGGCCGAGGCCTTGCCTGCGCCCGGCGTGATGCAGGACATCCAGGTGGCGATTGACCATGCCGTGCAGGCGTCGGGTGGCAAGGTGGGCATCGTGGGTTACTGCTGGGGCGGCTTGTTGACCTGGCGTGCGGCCTGCACCTTGTCAGGCCTGAGCGCAGCGGTGCCGTATTACGGCGGTGGGGTGACCACTGAAGCCGAAACCGCCCGCCAACCCAAGGTGCCGGTGCTGGCGCATTTTGCCGAAGAAGACCATTGGATTCCGATGGACACCGTGGCGGCTTTCCGCAAGGCGCACCCCGAAGTGACGGTCCACACCTATGCAGCCCACCACGGCTTCAACTGCGACCAGCGCGCTTCCTGGCACGCCCCTTCGGCCCAATTGGCCCGGGAACGCACGCTGGCGTTTTTCAAGCAGCATCTGGGTTGAACGACTGGAGATGCCCGCGCATGCGGGTATCCAAGGTGGACGAAGGCATGGACCCCCGATCAAGTCGGGGGTGACGAACTCGGGTTGTCATGCCCGCGCACGCGGGTATCCAGGGTAGGCGAAGTCATGGACCCCCGATCAAGTCGGAGGTGACGAACTCGGGGTGTCATACCCGCGCCTGCGGGTATCCAGGGTGGGCGAAGGCATGGGCCCCCGATTGAGTCGAGGGTGACGAGAAGGACTGGTGGTGTTTGGCGCTTATTCGCCCGTGCGCGCCAGATACCGTTTGCGCCAGAACACCAAGCCCATGGTGGTGGCAATCGCCCCCATTCCGCCCAGCGTCCACCAAAAAGCGCTGGCGGTGTGCAGCCAGGGCATGAACTCGAAGTTCATGCCGAACACCGCTGCGATCAGGTTCAGTGGCAAGAAGATCGCGGTCAGTGCCGTCAAGGTCCGCATGATGTCGTTGGTGCGGTTGCCCTGGGCATTGAAGTGCATTTGCACCGCGGTTTCGGTGTTGTGCTCCAGACGGCGCACATGATGGACCACCCGGTCAATGTGCTCCAGCACATCCCGGCAGCGCACCTTCAGCAATTCGTGTTCGCGCAGGGCGGCCGGGTCTTCGTTGACCACCCAGTCGTCCAGGGTTTCGTTCCAATTGAGCATGGCCGTGTGCTGGTCATCGCATAGGTCTTCGAGCTGGTGCAGGGCCAGCCGTGCTTGCAGCAAGGCGTCCCAGCGGCGAAAACGCGCACCGGGGTGGAGCAGTTCGGCCTGCCAGTGGTCCAGCTGGCGGCTCAGTTCGCGTCTTAAATCCAGGTACGCGTCCACCATCTGGCTGACGATGCGCAGCATCATGTCGGCTGGGCTCATTGGGATGCCTCGAGCGCCTGCAGACCGGGGGTCGTGCGCCAGGGCCTTGTCGCTTGTCGCATTCAAAAGACGGCTGGCGTAGGCTTCGCGCACGGCGCAGTCGTCGGGGTGCACGCTCAGCAGCACCTTGTCGAACACCGCAAAGCCCACCGGGCTGGTGTCGATGCGCTGCAGGATGGGTGGACCGGGCCGCTTGATTGGTGAATGTTTGGCCTGGGCTTCGCTGTGCCGGGGAGCGGTGCCCGATTGCTGTGCCAGTCGGCGAAACACCAGCAGGTCGTAATGCGAAGTGAAGTCGTAGCGCGAGGGCAGTTGGCCGTTGAGCAAGTCCGACACATGCAGGTCCACCAGGCTTTGCCCCGTCAACTGCTGCAGGCAGGTCTGGATGGCGGGCACATGGCGCTCGAAGTGTTCGCGTGAAAAGGCCAGCCAGAGAAAGCCTTGTTCGGGCAAAGCCTCGGGCAGCGGGGTGTCAGGGCTGTGCGAAGGCCAGGCCTGCACCCGATTGCCAGCGATGCTGAACACCCGCAAACCGGGTGCGCCAGCGTGGAGGGGGGTCTCTTTCAATGGGCGGCGATCCAGCGTGCGGCGTCGCGGGCAAAGTAGGTCAACACGCCGTCTGCGCCCGCGCGCTTGAAGGCCAGCAGGCTCTCCATCATGACCAGGTCGTGGTCCAGCCAGCCGTTTTGCGCAGCGGCCTTGAGCATGGCGTATTCGCCCGACACCTGGTAGGCGAAGGTGGGCACCTTGAACTCGTCTTTGACGCGGCGCACGATGTCCAGGTACGGCATGCCGGGCTTGACCATCACCATGTCGGCTCCTTCGGCCAGGTCCATGGCGACTTCGCGCAGGGCTTCGTCGGTGTTGCCGGGGTCCATCTGGTAGACCTTCTTGTTGCTTTTGCCCAGGTTGCCGGCCGAACCCACCGCGTCGCGGAAGGGGCCATAGAAGGCGCTGGCGTATTTGGCGCTGTAGGCCATGATGCGGGTGTGGATCAGGCCGCGGGCTTCGAGCGCCTGGCGGATCGCGCCGATGCGTCCGTCCATCATGTCGCTGGGCGCGACCATGTCCACGCCCGCTTCGGCTTGCGTCAGGGCTTGCTGCACCAGCACGGCGGTGGTTTCGTCGTTCAGGATGTAGCCAGTCTCATCGAGCAAGCCGTCCTGGCCATGGCTGGTGAAGGGGTCGAGCGCCACATCGGTCATCACGCCCAGCTCGGGGAAGCGTTTTTTGAGTTCGCGCACCACACGGGGCACCAGGCCGTCTGGATTCTTGGCTTCGCTGCCCGTGGGGTCCTTCAGGCTGGCGTCGATGACCGGGAACAGCGCCATGACCGGGATGCCGAGCTTGACGCAGTCTTCGGCCACGGGCAGCAGCAGGTCGAGCGACAAGCGTTCCACGCCGGGCATGGAGCCCACGGCCTGGCGCTGGTTTTGGCCGTCCAGCACAAACACCGGGTAGATCAGGTCGTGCGCTGTGACCCGGTGCTCACGCACCAGATTGCGGGTGAATTCATCACGGCGCAAGCGGCGTGGGCGGTTGGCGGGGAAGGGAGCGACAGGGTTCATGTCGAAAATTGTGCCTGAAGTCGCGCTCAAGCCAAAGCGGCCTTGGCCCCCAGGGGTCTGGTCATGGCGCGCAGGCGACAACCAACAAAACCACCATAAAAACCAAAATTCAACTTGTTAATGGTTTTGTTATTTGATAAATTCGCCCTGGGCAGCTTGCTGCCTCCCGCTTTTCCTCCCTGAGCGGGGCCCTGACGCGGTAACGCCAAAGGGCTTCCCACCCTCGGCCCCTGGCCGGGGGTTTTTTTTGCCTGCGCGAGCCCCCAGGTCGTGATGGGCCATCACTGACTACACTTGAGCCATGCTCTGGATCAAAGCCCTTCACATCGTTTTCATCGCCAGCTGGTTTGCCGGCCTGTTCTACCTGCCGAGGATTTTTGTCAATCTGGCCATGGTGGAGCCAGGCTCCGTGGCAGAGCGCGCGCGTTTGCTGTTGATGTCGCGCAAGCTCTACCGCTTCATGACCATTTTGGCCATCCCCGCCTTGGCGCTGGGCTTGTGGCTTTGGCTGTATTACGGCATTGGCCTGGGTTCGGGGCAGGGCTGGATGCATGCCAAGCTGCTGATCGTGTTGGCCTTGCTCGGTTACCACCACAGTTGCGGCGTCTTGCTGCGCAAGTTCGAGAGCGGCCAGATGCAGCGCAGCCATGTCTGGTTTCGCTGGTTCAATGAGGCGCCAGTTCTGATGATGCTGGCGGCCGTCATTTTGGTGGTGGTCAAGCCGTTTTAAGAGCCGGGCATGCGCACCACGCCTTCGCGCAGAACGGCCGCCTGGCCCCTGGTCTGGATCTATGCGGTCCTGATCGTTTATGCCAGTCTTTATCCTTTTGACGGCTGGCGCATCCAGGGCATCGCCCCCTGGGCCTTTTTGACGGCCCCTTTGCCGCGCTATTGGACAGGCTTTGATGTCTTGTCCAATGTGGCCGGCTATGCGCCTTTCGGGTTTTTGATGGCGCTGGCGGTGCACCGAACCCGCGACCGCTGGCCCGCCATTGCCATGAGCACGCTCGCGGCAGCGCTGCTGTCCTTGACGATGGAGTCCATGCAGATGTTCTTGCCTGTGCGGGTCCCGTCCAATGTGGACGCTGCCTTGAACATCTCCGGTGCATTTCTGGGGGCCGCCATGGCCAGCGCTTTGGAGCGGGTGGGCTTGCTGGACCGCTGGAGCCGCTTTCGTGACCGTTGGTTTGTCTCCGACGCCAGTGGTGCCATGGCTTTGTTGGCCGTGTGGCCTGTGGCCTTGTTGTTCCCGGCACCTGTGACTTTTGGTTTGGGGCAGGTGCTCGAGCGTGTGGAGACCGCACTGGCCCATGTGCTGCAAGACACCCCTTGGCTGGAGTGGCTGCCCCTGCGCGAGGTGGAGCTGCAGCCCTTGTTGCCCGTGAGCGAAATCCTGTGCGTGGCCATTGGCTTGCTGCTGCCCTGCCTGTTGGCTTTCGGGGTGTTGCGCCTTTGGGGGCAGCGCATGATGGTGGCGGCGTTGTTGGTGGGTGTGGGCTTTGGGGCCAGTGCTTTGTCTGCGGCGCTCACCTATGGCCCTGCCCACGCGTGGGGCTGGGTCAGCACCGAGGTGCTGGCAGGCCTGGTGCTGGCGATTGTCGCCATGGTGGCGCTGTCGTTTTGTGCGGTGCGGGTGTGTTGGGTGCTGGCGCTGGCGGCCTTGGTGTGGCAGTTGAGCCTGCTCAACAACGCCTCGGCCGACGCCTACTTTGCCTTGACCTTGCAAACCTGGGAGCAGGGCCAGTTCATCCGTTTTCATGGCCTGAGCCAGTGGCTGGGTTGGTTGTGGCCTTATGCCCTGCTGGTGTACCTGATTCAGCGCTTGTCGTCGCCCGGCCTTACGAGAGATACGTGATCAGGTCCGGACCTAGAATTCGGACATGACCATTGAAAATTCCAGTCCTTATTTCAAGCGCCACATCTTTTTTTGCCTCAACGAGCGCAAAAACAACGAGGCCTGCTGTGCCCAGCAGGGCGCGCAAGCCGCTTTTGACCATTGCAAACAACGCGTCAAGGCGCTGGGCTTGGCGGGGCCCGGGCAGGTGCGGGTCAACAAGGCCGGTTGCATGGACCGCTGCGCTGGCGGCCCGGTCGCTGTGGTCTATCCCGAAGGCGTCTGGTACTCCTATGTGGACCAGGCCGACATCGACGAAATCGTCGAGTCGCATCTGCAGAACGGCCAGGTCGTGACGCGGTTGGTCACGCCCGAGCACCTGGGGCGCTGATGAATTCGGCCACCCAATCCCTGACGCTGCAAGGGCCTGCCGGCGCCATCGAGGCGTTGCGTGACGCCCCTGCGCCAGACGCGATCCGGGGGACTGCCGTCATCGCACACCCGCACCCCTTGTTTGGCGGCACCATGCAAAACAAGGTGGTGCAGACGCTGGCCCGTGCGTTTGTGCAGTGTGGCTGGCAGGCGGTGCGCTTCAACTTCCGGGGGGTGGGGACCAGTGCGGGCACTTACGACGAGGGGCGCGGCGAAGCCGCAGACATGCTCGCGGTGATCGAACAGGTGGCACCCTCGGGGCCTTTGGCACTGGCGGGTTTTTCCTTTGGGGCCTTTGTGACCAGCCATGTGGCCCGGACACTGAGCCCCGCACGCAGTCCGGGCAAGCTGGTGCTGGTGGGCACAGCCGCTTCGCGTTTTGAGGTGGCACCGGTCGCGCCCGAGTTGCACGAGGCGACCCTGGTGCTCCATGGCGAACAAGACGATACGGTGCCTCTGGCCAGTGTGATGGACTGGGCCAGGCCGCAGTCCTTGCCGGTCACAGTCATTCCCGGGGTGGCGCATTTCTTTCATGGACAGCTGCCCCTGCTCAAAAATTTGGTGGCCAGGCACCTTCGCGCCTGATGCCCGGTGTACCGCAACAGGGTGCGCCCAGACGATCAAGATCCGCATGACAACTTCATTGAAAACCCTGGCCCTGGCTTTCCTGGCAGCCCTGACTTGGAGCGTTCAGGCGCAAATGCCCCAGCCTCCCGAGGTGGCGGCCAAAGCTTATTTGCTGATCGATGTCACCGCCAACCAGGTGCTGGCGGCCAAAGACCCGGACATGGCGGTGGAGCCCGCCTCGCTGACCAAATTGATGACGGCTTACCTGGTGTTCGATGCCCTGAAGTCACGCAAGATCGACCTCAAGCAAACCCTGCCCGTGTCGGAGCGGGCCTGGAAGATGCCGGGTTCGCGCATGTTCATTGACCCCAAGATGCGGGTGCCCGTCGAAGACCTGATCAAGGGCATGGTGGTCCAGTCGGGCAACGATGCCACCGTGGCCCTGGCCGAAGGGGTGGGCGGCAGCGTGGAGCGTTTTGTGCAACTGATGAACGACCAGGCCAAAGTGCTGGGCATGAAGAACACCCGTTACCGCAATCCGGAGGGGCTGACGGAGGCGGGCCACACCACCACGGCGCGTGACCTGGGCCTTCTGGCCAGCCGCTTGATGCGGGATTTTCCCGAATTCGTGCCTTATTACGCCATCAAGAAGTACCGCTACGAAGGCACCCCCGCAGCCAACGACAGCAACCGTAATTTGCTGCTGTTCCGTGACCCCACCGTGGACGGCCTGAAAACAGGGCACACCAACGCAGCCGGTTATGGCTTGGTGGCCTCGGCCAAGCGGGAGTTCGCCAACATTGGACAACGGCGCCTGTTGTCGGTCGTTTTGGGGGCTGACAGTGAGAACGCACGGGCCAACGAAAGCCAGAAGCTCCTCAACTGGGGTTACACCGCCTTCGATGCGGTCAAACTCTTCGAGGCCGGTCAGGCCATCGTCAGCCCGACTTTGTGGAAAGGCAAGTCGCCGGTCTTGAAACTGGGGTCTTTGCAGCCGCTGGTGGTGGCCGTGCCCGCAGGTTCTGCCGCCCAGATCAAAACCCAGGTGTCCCGCCCGGACCCGCTGGTGGCACCTTTCAGCAAGGGCCAGACCGTGGGCGGATTGAAGGTGTTGCGCGGGGACCAGGCCTTGTTGGAGGTTCCCTTGGTGGCGCTGGAGGCGGTCGAGGAAGCTGGCGTTCTGGGCCGCGCCTGGGACGCGGTGCGTCTGTGGATCAAGTGAGCGCTGGCCGTCTCTTTGGGTCAAATTGTGGATAACTTGCCACCCGAGCGCCAGGCGGTTATACTGGCGGGCTTTTCCGCTTTTGGGGCGGAGAAGTTTCTTTTGTCCAATTCCAACGTTTAGGGACGTTACAAACAATGCCAACCATCAATCAATTGGTGCGTCAGGGGCGCGAGGTCGAAACGATCAAGTCCAAAAGCCCTGCGATGCAAAACTCTCCACAGCGTCGTGGTGTCTGCACCCGTGTGTACACCACAACGCCTAAAAAGCCTAACTCCGCTTTGCGTAAAGTGGCTAAAGTGCGCTTGACCAACGGTTTTGAGGTCATCTCCTACATCGGCGGTGAAGGCCACAACCTGCAGGAACACTCGGTGGTTCTGGTGCGCGGTGGTCGTGTCAAGGACTTGCCAGGTGTGCGTTACCACATCGTGCGCGGTTCGCTCGACTTGCAAGGCGTGAAAGACCGCAAGCAGTCGCGCTCCAAGTACGGTGCGAAGAAGCCAAAGGCCAAGTAAGCCCTTTGGGGTTGAAATTTTTCGGTGCTGTTTCCCGCGTGGCGCGGTGATACAGCGAAGTGACCCGAAGCCCGGAATCGTCCAGGTGGGTCGAGTAAGTGAGCTGTTTTGAATAACGCTCGCGGTGTCTGAAAAGATGCCAACTGAAGCAATATGAGGTGAAATATGCCACGTCGTCGCGAAGTCCCTAAACGTGAAATCCTGCCGGATCCCAAGTTCGGCAATGTCGAGCTCTCCAAGTTCATGAACGTGATCATGGAAGGCGGCAAGAAAGCTGTCGCAGAACGCATCATTTATGGTGCTCTGGACACCATGGAAAAGAAAACAGGAAAAGACCCTGTGGAACTCTTCTCCATCGCCATCAACAACGTCAAGCCCATGGTGGAAGTGAAATCCCGCCGCGTGGGTGGTGCGAACTACCAGGTGCCTGTTGAAGTGCGCCCTGTTCGTCGCCTGGCCCTGTCGATGCGCTGGATCAAGGAAGCCGCTCGCAAGCGCGGTGAAAAGTCGATGGCCCTGCGTTTGGCCAACGAATTGCTTGAGGCCAACGAAGGCCGTGGTGGCGCCATGAAAAAGCGTGACGAAGTTCACCGCATGGCCGAAGCCAACAAGGCGTTCTCGCACTTCCGCTTCTGATGCACAAGGGCTTCTCACAGAAGCCCGACACGTTCAGAAGCCAGCCCGCTGGCCCCATTTGGGGTGGCGGGCTTTGGTACTTAATCTTTGGAGAAATAAATGGCTCGCACTACCCCCATCGAGCGCTATCGCAACATTGGTATCTCGGCTCACATTGACGCCGGCAAGACCACGACGACTGAGCGTATCCTTTTTTATACCGGCGTGAACCACAAGATTGGTGAAGTGCACGACGGCGCTGCCACCATGGACTGGATGGAGCAAGAGCAAGAGCGTGGCATCACGATCACCTCGGCGGCCACCACCTGCTTCTGGAAGGGCATGGACAGCTCTTTCGACGAGCACCGCTTCAACATCATCGACACCCCCGGCCACGTGGACTTCACCATTGAAGTCGAGCGTTCTATGCGCGTGCTGGACGGCGCTTGCATGGTGTATTGCGCTGTGGGCGGCGTGCAGCCCCAGTCCGAAACCGTGTGGCGTCAGGCCAACAAGTACAAGGTGCCACGTCTGGCCTTTGTGAACAAGATGGACCGCACCGGTGCCAACTTCTTCAAAGTTGTCGAACAGATGAAGCTGCGCCTCAAAGCCAGCCCTGTGCCGATCGTGATCCCGATTGGCGCGGAAGACAACTTCACCGGCGTGGTCGACCTGATCAAGATGAAGGCCATCATCTGGGACGAAGCTTCCCAGGGCATGAAGTTCACCTTCGAAGACATCCCAGCCAACTTGCTCGAGACCGCCAAAGAGTGGCGCGAGAAAATGGTCGAAGCTGCGGCTGAGGCTTCCGAGGACATGATGAACAAGTACCTGGAAGAAGGTGACTTGACGGAAGAAGAAATCAAGCGCGGTATCCGTATCCGCACCTTGGCTTCCGAAATCCAGCCCATGTTCTGCGGTACCGCTTTCAAGAACAAAGGCGTGCAGCGCATGCTAGACGGCGTGATCGACTTCCTGCCGTCGCCCTTGGACGTGAAAGCCATCAAGGGTTTTGACGAAGAAGAAAAAGAAGTCACCCGCAAGGCCGACGACGAAGAGAAGTTCTCTGCGTTGGCGTTCAAGCTGATGACCGACCCGTTTGTGGGTCAGCTGACTTTCGTGCGCGTGTATTCCGGCGTCCTGAAAAAAGGCGATACCGTGTACAACGCGGTGCGCGGCAAGAAAGAGCGTATCGGCCGTATTGTGCAAATGCACGCCAACAACCGTGAAGAAGTCGACGAGATCCGTGCGGGCGACATCGCCGCTTGCGTAGGCTTGAAAGACGTCACCACCGGCGAAACCTTGTGCGATCCCAACTCTGTGATCACGCTCGAGCGCATGGTGTTCCCTGACTCCGTGATTCGCCAGGCGGTGGAGCCCAAGTCCAAAGCCGACCAGGAAAAGATGGGCATCGCCCTGTCGCGTCTGGCCGCTGAAGATCCATCTTTCCGCGTGCAAACCGACGAAGAATCCGGTCAGACCATCATTGGCGGCCAGGGCGAATTGCATCTGGAAATCATCGTGGACCGCATGAAGCGTGAATTCGGTGTTGAAGCCAACGTGGGCAAGCCTCAAGTGGCTTACCGCGAAACCATCCGCAAGACCGTCGAAGAAGCCGAAGGCAAGTTCGTGCGTCAGTCCGGTGGTAAGGGTCAATATGGCCACGTGGTTCTGAAGGTCGAGCCTCAGGAGCCAGGCAAGGGCTTTGAGTTCGTTGACGCCATCAAGGGCGGTGTGGTTCCTCGCGAATACATCCCTGCCGTGGAAAAAGGTGTGATCGAAGCTTTGGGTCAAGGCGTTTTGGCTGGCTACCCTGTGGTGGACGTCAAGGTCACCCTGCACTTCGGTTCGTACCACGACGTGGACTCGAACGAAATGGCCTTCAAGATGGCCGCCATCTTTGGTTTCAAAGAAGGTTGCCGCAAAGCCAACCCCGTGATTCTGGAGCCCATGATGGCTGTGGAAGTCGAGACCCCAGAAGACTACGCCGGTAACGTGATGGGCGACTTGTCCTCACGCCGCGGCATGGTCCAGGGCATGGACGACATGGTCGGTGGCGGCAAGGCCATCAAGGCCGAGGTGCCACTGTCCGAGATGTTCGGATACTCGACCACCCTGCGCTCCATGTCGCAAGGTCGCGCCACCTACACGATGGAATTCAAGCACTACGCTGAAGCACCACGCAACGTGGCGGAAGCCATTGTTGCCGCTCGCGCAAAGTAAAGACAAGCGTGCCGGATCAAATTCGCCCCAGCGAATTTGCTCGGGCACCTCTGATCAGAAATGGTCAGCTCTGAAAGTTCAGAAACTGTCTGCGATCAAGTGCCACTCTGTGCCCGTGCGGAGTGATCCAGCAACCTGATGCAAACATTAAACCAACACACGGGCATTGCTCTTTTTAAGGATTGAAAAATGGCTAAAGAAAAATTCGAACGGACCAAACCCCACGTGAACGTGGGCACCATCGGTCACGTTGACCACGGCAAAACCACACTGACTGCCGCCATCACCACCGTGCTGGCTGCCAAGTTCGGCGGTGCTGCCAAAGCGT
>NZ_NESF01000007.1 GCF_003063665.1 Limnohabitans sp. Hippo3 | reverse complement strand
CTAATCTTCGGGTGACCGATGCGATCAGGCGATGGCAGGACCTACGCTACCGTTTGGCTGAACCGAGCCGAAAACGCCGCTCACAGAGGGCAACGTTGCGTAAGATATTAAGTTAGCGCATATGCGCGTACGCGGGTATGACACAGCGACGTCAACCCAGGCTTGATCGGGGGGGGCGATGCCTCTTGTCTCGTCACCCCCGACTTGATCGGGGGTCCATGCCTTCGACTGCCGTGGATACCCGCATGCGCGGGCATGACAAAGCAGGCGCGGGCCTTCTCAGTGGGCATCAACGGTCCTTGAAAGCCTTGTACGCGATCAACCAGCCCGCAAGGCCAAACACCACAAAACACACAAACGACCAGTTGGCGATGGAGCCGCCCAGAAAGGTCCAGTCGATCTTGGTGCAGTCGCCGCTGCCTTTGAAGATCATGGGAATGGCGCGGTTGATAGGGAAGTTTTCGACCATGCCGTAAAAGTCACGGCCACAGGTGACGATTTCGGGTGGGTACCACTGCAGCCAGCTCTGGCGTGCCGCCGTGAACGCGCCGAAACCCGCCATCAGCGCGAGGAACAGGGCCGATACCGTCAGGCCCCAGCCACGCAAACGCCAGCCAATAGCCCCGAACAGCACCACCCCGATCAGCGCGTACCGCTGCACGATGCACATGGGGCAAGGATTCAGACCCACCACATGCTGCAAATACAGGCCAAAGATCAGCATGCCGATGCCCGACAAAACGATCAGGGCCATCCAGCGAGAGGGGGTGATGGAAGTCAGGTTCATGGCATTGGTGAGGGGTGGATCATGTTGGCGACAGTTGGGCCAAGTTTGTCATGCCCAACTTGATCGGGCATCCAGGCTGTTCAGACATGGATACCCGCGTGCGCGGGTATGACATGGAAAGCTGGATACCCGCCTTCGCGGGCATGACACGGAATACTCGAAACCCGCCTTTGCGGGTATGACAAAAGGCTTGGATGCCTGCATTCGCGGGTTGACAACACAAAAAACCTATTTTGCCTTCATGCTCCGGCCCGATCAGTGGGGCCTGTCACAAAGCCCCTGCCTCATCAGGATTCGGCGAACGCGCGTTCGATGACAAAAGCGCCCGGGGTGCTGGTGTTGCCTTCTTTCAGGCTGCGCTCTTCGCAGATGCGCTTGAGGTCTTTGAGCATGGCCGGGCTGCCGCAGATCATCACGCGGTCGGTCTCGGGGTCGAGCGGGGGCAAGCCCAGGTCGGCAAACAGCTTGCCGTTTTCGATCAGGTCGGTCAGGCGTCCCTGATTTTTATAGGGTTCGCGGGTCACGGTGGGGTAGTACAGCAGCTGCTGGGTCACCATTTCACCCAAAAACTCGTTCGCTGGCAGCTCTTGGGTGATGTAGTCGTGGTACGCCAGCTCGTTCACCTGCCGCACGCCGTGCACCAGGATCACTTTTTCAAAGCGGTCGTAGGTGTCGGGGTCGCGGATGATGCTCATGAAGGGGGCCAGCCCCGTGCCAGTGGACATGAGGTACAGGTTTTTGCCGGGCAAGAGGTAGTCGCACAGCAAGGTGCCCGTGGGTTTGCGGCCCACCACGATGGTGTCGCCCACCTGGATGTGTTGCAGCTTGGAGGTCAGCGGGCCGTCGGGCACCTTGATGCTCAAAAACTCCAGATGCTCTTCGTAGTTGGCGCTGGCAATGGAATAGGCGCGCAACAGCGGTTTGCCGTTGTCGCCGCGCAGGCCGATCATGGTGAAGTGACCGTTGGAAAAGCGCAGGGCTTGGTCGCGGGTGGTGGTGAAACTGAACAGGCGGTCGGTCCAGTGGTGAACGCTCAAAACGCGCTCTTCAAGAAATGCACTCATTTGGTATTGCTGTGTGTTGGGGCGAGACCAGAGACCCAATGCCCTTGGGGGATGCTGAAAGCTTGCTACAGTTACGGCCTGCAAGACCACACGTCACCGGGTCAACCCGGATTGTCGTGTGAACCGCTCCCAACTGGAAATACTGAAATTCTATATCCGTATAACCAGCGCTTCTTTAGACAGATCAAGGCTCGACACCACCATGGCACGTACCGTTCAATGCATCAAACTCGGCAAAGAAGCTGAAGGTCTGGATTTTCCGCCCTACCCCGGCGAGCTGGGCAAACGCATCTGGGAAGGCGTGAGCAAGCAAGCCTGGGCCGACTGGCTCAAGCACCAGACCATGCTGGTCAATGAAAACCGCCTGAACCTGGCCGATCTGCGGGCCCGCCAATACTTGGCCCGCCAGATGGAAAACCACTTCTTCGGCGATGGCGCCGACGCCGCCCAAGGCTATGTGCCACCCGCAGCGGGCTGATGCCCCGCAGCGTTTGACCCCCTGCTTGTTGACCCCTTGAGCTCGCCACCCGACACGCGCGTAGCGCTGGTGATCGGTGCGGGCTTGTCCGGCTCGGCTGTCGCGCACAGCCTGGCTGTGCGAGGCTGGGCCGTCACCGTGCTCGACCAAACCCCGGGCGTGGGTGCTGGCGCATCGGGCCTGCCTGCGGGTTTGGCCGCGCCCCATGTTTCACCCGACGACAACGTGCTCTCGCGCATCACGCGAGCGGGCGTGCAGGCCACGCTGCAACGCGCCCGGGCCATGCTGCACAGCGGCACCGACTGGGCCCTGAGCGGCGTGCTGGAACACAATCTGGCGGGCAAACGCAGACTGCCTGCCAACTCCACCGACCAGCACAGCACTCCGGCGAGCCCGGCGCAAATCGCCGCTGCGGGCCTGCCACAGGGCACGCCCGCGCTGTGGCATGCGCAAGCGGGCTGGATTCGACCCCGGCAACTGGTGGCCGCGCAGCTGCAAACCCCGGGCGTGCAGGTGCGCTGGGGTCAGCAGGTGCAAGGCATCGAGCGGCGCGGCGAGCAATGGGCCGTGACCGATGCCCAAGGCCAAACACTGGGCCAGGCCCCTTGGCTGGTGGTGGCCAGCGCCTTTAACAGCTTGGCATTGCTGCGGCCCCTGCCCGGCTTTGCCGTGCCGCTGAATCCCTTGCGTGGGCAAGTCAGTTTTGGCCACATGGTCGACTTGACCGAGGGCCAGCGCCAGCTTCTGCCGCCTTTTCCGGTCAACGGCCACGGCAGCTTCATCAGCGGCGTGCCCACGCCCGAGGGGCCGCCCGGCTGGTTCATCGGCTCCACCTTTGAGCGCAACTGCGAGCAAGCCCCCGTGCGCGAAGAAGACCACGCCGCCAACCAAGTGCGCCTGGCCACGCTGCTGCCCGCTTTGGGCGAAGCCATGGCCAGGCAATTCGGGCCGAACCTCGTGCAAGGCTGGGCCGGTTTGCGCTGCACCTTGCCCAACCGACTGCCTGCGGTCGGCCCCATCGACCGCCAGCGCCTGCCGGGCCTGTGCCTGAGCACGGGCATGGGCGCACGCGGCATCAGCCTGGCCGTGTTGTGCGGTGAACTCACCGCCGCCTGGCTGAACCAAGAGCCCCTGCCCTTGCCTGAATCCTTGGCCAAGCACCTGGCGGCTGAGCGCTTCGTTCGCGCATAAATTTACAAAAACTAACAAAACCATCTACGATGGGGTCCATACCTGCGCGTATCGACCCCCGTGGTCGTTTGTTTTGGAGAGCTGCCCATGGCCCGTCAATCCTTGTCGCGTTACCTGCCCTGGCTGGTCACCGCCCCGGCCGCCCTCCTCAGCTGGCCCGTCTCGGCTTGGGCCAGTGCAGGTTTTGCCGCCTTGTTCGTGCTGGGCTGGATGGACTTCCGACAACCCAAACAGGCGGTGCGGCGCAACTACCCCCTCACCGGCAGGCTGCGCTACGGGCTGGAATACATCCGGCCTGAATTGCGGCAATATTTTCTGGAAGACGACGAGGAAAAACTGCCCTTTTCGCGCAACCAGCGGGCCATGGTTTACGCCCGCTCCAAAGTGCAAAACGACAAGCGCGGATTTGGCAGCATCAAGGACATGTACGCCGCCCAATCCGAGTGGGTCACCCATTCTTTGCAACCGACGCAGCTGGACCCGGCGAATTTCAGGATCACGGTGGGCGCACACCAATGCCAGCAGCCCTATGCGCTGTCACTGCTCAACATATCGGGCATGAGCTTCGGGGCTTTGTCGCCCAACGCGATCAAGGCCCTGAACAAGGGTGCCGCCATGGGGCAGTTTGCGCACGACACCGGAGAGGGCAGCATCTCCCGGTACCACCGCGAGCCGGGCGGCGATCTGATCTGGCAGATCGCCTCGGGCTATTTCGGCTGCCGCACACCCGAAGGCCGTTTCGACCCGGTGCGCTTTGCGGAACAAGCCCGCTCGCCTCAGGTCAAGATGATCGAGCTGAAACTGTCGCAAGGGGCCAAACCTGGCCACGGCGGCGTTTTGCCCAAAGCCAAAGTCAGCCACGAAATCGCCGAAGCGCGGGGCGTGCCCATGGGGCAGGACTGTGTGTCGCCCGCCCGGCATTCGGCGTTCAGCACACCGCTGGAGTTGCTGGCTTTTGTGGGGCAGCTGCGCGAACTCTCGGGTGGCAAACCCGTGGGCATCAAGCTGTGTGTCGGGCATCCGGCCGAATGGTTTTCGCTGGTCAAGGCCATGCTGGAGACCGGGCAGACGCCCGATTTCATCGTCGTGGATGGCTCCGAAGGCGGCACGGGTGCCGCACCCATCGAGTTTGCCGACCATGTGGGCATGCCCCTGCGCGACGGACTGCGGCTGGTGCACAACAGCCTGGTGGGTGCAGGCCTGCGAGACCGCATCAAGATCGGGGCATCGGGCAAGGTGATTTCGGCCTTCGACATGGCACGCTGCCTGGCCCTGGGGGCGGACTGGTGCAACGCGGCGCGGGGCTTCATGTTTGCGCTGGGCTGCATCCAGTCACGCAGCTGCCACACCGACCACTGCCCCACGGGCGTGGCCACTCAAGACCCGGTGCGCCAACGTGCCATCGTGGTCACCGACAAGGCCGAGCGGGTGTTTTACTTTCACGCCAACACCCTGCATGCCCTGGCCGATCTGGTGGGCGCTGCGGGTCTGCAAAAGCCCGGCGACATCACGCCGCACCACCTGATGGTGCGCAATGGCCACGGCCAGGCCCGGACTCTGGCCTCCAACATCGACACCTTGTTGCCGGGGCAGCTGCTGGCGTCTGCGGCCCCCGCGCCACTGCCCAGTCCCTTTGCCGAGTTCTGGACGGCCAGCGCGGCCGCGCATTGGGGCATGCCCGCTGGCGCAGAAGCTGTGACCGTGTGAGTCGGCCAGGGGTTGGCCCAGGCTCAGTGCATCGCTTTGCGCCACATGCGCTGCAGCAATTTGCGCCAGCTTTGCACCCGACTGACGTGGTTGCTGTAGTCACCACTGAACAGCTTGCGGATCAAGGCGTCGCGCTGCGCTTGACTGGGCACAAAACGCCCGCTCAGGCGACCAGGCCAGCGGCGCAGGATCTGCAGCGGCACCTCGCCCACATCCTGAACCACCAGGCGCAGGCCCTCGCTGGCCTCGGGCAGTGCGGAACCTGCCGGGTCCGCGCTCAGGTGAAAACCGTCCACACTGGCGTCCACCAACAGCACGGGCAGGGACTCATCCCCCCAGTGCAGCATCGCGGGTTCTTTCAGTTCGAAGCGCTCCTCGCGGCGCAGACGCGGGCCTTCGATGCACAGCAGCGCCGCCAGCGCCAAGGCCAACACATTCAGGCCCGACCAGAACACCGCGATCGGGAAAAACTCGGTGAAGGGCACCACCGCCAGCTCGGGCGTCACATTGATCAACAGCCCCAGCAGGGTCAGGGCCAAGGTGAGCAGGATCGGCGCGAGAGTGACCGTGTCCACCCGGCGGCCGCCTACCGACATTGAGCCCTTGGGCGTGACCCGAAAGGGTTTGCCAAAAGGTTGGATCAGCGAAGCCAGCACCGTGGGTGCGAGCCTGAAGCTGGCAAAAATGCTGGCGGGCACCGACACCAGTGGGATGTAGTGCGAGCCCACCAACCAGCGGGTCGCCAAAAACAGGCCCGCCAGCAAAGGCAGCTGAAAGCGGATCAGGTCGCCCGTGTTGGTGAACTGCAAAGGCATCCAACCCAGCAAGAGGTAGGCCAGCGGGATGAGCAACAAAAACAGGCGAACAAAGTACTGCGTGAGCCAGCTGGTCGGGAAAAACAGCAGGCGCTGCATGGGCGTGAGCCCCGGCCCCAAGGGGCCCCAACGCAAAAACAGCGACTGGATGGCGCCCCGGCACCAGCGTTCGCGCTGCACAAAAAAGCCCTCGATCGACTCGGCCGCCAGGCCCATGCTCAGGCGCTCGTTCAGGTACACGGTGCGGTAGCCATGGCGCAGCATGACCAAGGTGGTGAGCAGGTCTTCGGTGATGCTTTCGGTCGGGATGCCGCCCGCTGCATCCAGCGCCTGACGCCGCATGATGCTGCACGAGCCGCAGCAAAACGAAGCGTCCCAGGCGTCGCGCGAAGCGGCCATCTGGTCAAAAAACAAGCGCTGTTCGTCCGGGTAGTCCTGCATCAGGCCCAGATTGGTCTGGATCGGGTCCTTGTTGTAAAAGTGCTGGGGCGTTTGGACGATGCCCACGCTCGGGTCCACAAACAGGCCCAAGGTGCGCCGGATGAAACCCCGCGAGGGCACAAAATCGGCATCGAACACGGCCACAAACGCCCCTCGGGCGTGCTGCAGCGCGTGGTTGAGGTTGCCCGCTTTGGCGTGCAGGTTGTCGGGCCGCGTCAGGTAGCGCACGCCGTGGCGGGCGCAATAGGCCTGGAGCCAGTCCCGGCGGCCATCGTCCAGCACCCAGACCGTCTTGTTCGGGTAATCGATCGCCTGCGCACCCAGGATGGTTTTTTCCAGCACATCCAGCGGCTCGTTGTAGGTGGGAATGAACACATCCACCTCGGGCTGGCCCAAAACGGCCGCGCCGTCTACAGCGTCGGCCTGGGCGCTGCGGGTGTTGAGGCGGCTCATGATCAGCAAAAAGATGCCCACCTCCAACAGCGCCAGCAACTCGATCAGGGCCACCGCCCAGATCCAGGCCTGAGTCTGCCAGCCTTGCCCACCCGCCGCCTGCAAGGTCGAGCCCACGCGCCAAAACAGGTAGGGCACCCACAGCACAGCCGGCACCAGGGTCACCGCCATCCGGACACGGGGGTGGTCACGGCGGGTGTCCCACAACAGGGCAAACAGCCCCAAGACCAGCAGCAGCGGGATGAAGTTGTCGTCGATCACGCGGTGATCAGGTTCTGGCCATGGCGGTCAGGCGGCTGAACAGCGCCTGAGGGTTCCAGTTGCGCGGGATTTTCACGTCCACCACGCGCCCGGCGTAGCACAGGCTGGCTTCGGGTTGGGGCAGGTCTTGCGGCCGGATGTCGACCAGCACCCGCCCCTCGTTGCGCTCGCGCCGCAGCTGCGCGGCCAGTGTCTGGTCAGCTCCGTTGTTGCCGCTGCCGCTGGTGGCGCGCACGCGGCCCTGCAGCCAGTCGCTGGTGCCCAGCAGGCGGTACTGCACCACCGTGCCCGGCGACATGTGGTGCAGCTGGCTTTCAGGCACCGCCACATCCACAAAGGCGTCACGGCAATGAATCACCTGCGCCAGCTCGGCCCCGGCGATGACTTCGCTGCCATTGGCAAAAAACTTGCGCCACAACAAACCTTGCACGGGCGCGTGGATTGGGGCCTCCTGCAGCGCTTGCTGGCCGTCACCGCCTTGCGCCAACTGGTTTTGGATTTGCTGCACACGGCTGTGGGTTTCGCGCAGCCGGGTTTGCAGCTCGGCCAGCTGGATGCGCAGGTCCTCCAGTTTTTGCTGGCTGTAAGGCACATCGTTGCGCCCCTGCCCCAGGTACACCTGGTCGCGCACCGCCACGCCTTCGATGCGCAACATCTTTTCACGCGCCTGAATGGCTTCGAGCCGGGCCTGACTGGCTTGCAAGGCATTGCGGGCTGCATCGATCTGCACCGGCGAAATGAAGTTTTCGCTGGCCAGCCGCTCCTGGCGGGCCAGGGTGTCCGCGTCCTGGCGCACCTGCGCCTGCTGAGCGCGGGCTTGCGAGTCGACTTCGGCCAACTGCGCCTGCAAGCGGGCCATTTCATGGTCGCCGTGCAGTTTGACCCGTTGCTCAAAAGTGCGCTGGAGCCGCTGCCAGTCGGCTTGCTGGCTTTGCAAGCCTTGCAGCCGCTCCTTCAAGCTCGACAGTTCGTTTTCCAGACTCTCCCTTGCCCGCAGACTGAGCACCCGACCCAGCCGCGCCTGCAGAGAAACTGCTTGTCCGGCGGTGGCATTGAAATCCTGCAAGGTCCCGGAAATGGGTGAGTGCACCGACAACACAGGCGCATTGACCACAGCGTGGCCGCTTTGTTGGTTGAGCACCGCAGGCACGGCCACCACCATGGCGGTCATGAAAATCAAGACGCCGATACCCCGGCGCACCCATTTGCCCAACGAGATCCGATGTTTTTGTTCTTGTCCAGTCAATTTTCAGCCCCTGATCACCAACGTTCTAAATTCAGTAAATTTGCTAACATCATAAGTCTTGTAAGCATCAATACCCATAAAATTGTATTGAATCGTTAACTTTTTAATTTTTGATTGAGGCCATGCAACCCCACCTTCACCCTTGGCTCGGCGTTTTGTTGTGCTGTGCAGCCATCATGCCCACCGGGGCCGCTGCGCAGGGCACGCCCAACAACAAGCCCCCGGTCCTCATCGGGTTTGATGGGGCTTATGGCCAGAAAACCAACACCGCGCCCATCGCCATCGAACTAGGCGCGCGTGCGGCCATCGACGACATCAACCGGGCAGGCGGCGTGTTGGGCGGGCGTCCCCTGCAGCTGGTGACCACTGACAACAAAGGCGTCACGGCACGTGGCAAAGACAATTACGCCGAACTGGCCCAGATGAAAGACATGGTGGCGGTGTTGGGTGGCAAGTACAGCCCCATCAGCGTCGAAGTGCTGCCCGAAGCCCACCGACTCAAGGTACCACTGATAAGCGTTTGGGGTTCGGCCGACGGCATCACCGACCATCCCTACCGCCCTTCTTATACCTTCCGGGTCTCGCTCAAGGACGACTGGGGCGTCGAGGCCATGATGCGCCGCATGGCCAACACCTACAAAGCCTCGCAGGTGTGTGCCTTTTTGCCCAACACCTCCTGGGGCCGCTCGGCCGACGCGGTGATCAAGTCCAAAGCCACCCGCTACAAACTCAACTTTGGCGTGGTGCGTTGGTACAACTGGGGTGACACCACATTTGCCGAAGACTACCGCCGCTGCCTCGATAACCAGGGCCAGGCCTTGATGTTTGTGGGCAATGAAAAGGAAGCGACCATCTTGCTCAAAGAGATGGCCGCCCTGCCCGCCGACAAACGCCTGCCGGTGGTCGCGCACTGGGGCACTGTGGGCGGGTTGCTGCACGAGATGGTCGGCCCGGCGCTGGGCCAGGTGTCCTTTGACGTGATCCAGACCTTCAGCTTCATGCAAAACCAGCGGCCCCGTGCCAAAGCGCTGGCCCAATGGATCCACACCCACAGCCCCTACAAAACAGTCAGCGCCATTCCGAGCCCGGTGGGTGCAGCACACGCCTACGACACCGTGCATTTGCTGGCCCTGGCGGTTGAGCGTGCCCGCAGCACCCAAGGCAGCCGTGTGCGCGATGCCCTCGAAAAACTGCCCCCTTTCTCCGGCGCTGTGCGAGACTACAAGCCCGCCTTCACGGCGACGCGCCACGACGCTTTGGACGCCAGTCAGGTCCTGTTCGTTCGCGTTGGGCCCGACGGCACACTCACCCCCACCCCATGAACCACCCCGCCCTGCTGCATTCGGTTTCGCTGCGCGAGCAAATCACCGACCGATTGCTTCGGATTTTGGGCACTTATGTGCTGGGTTTCACCGGGCTGATTTTTTTGCTCACGCTGGCCAGCGTGAGTTATTTCCACCGCAGCGAACTGCAGCAGTACCGGGCGCTGATCGCCACCAAGCTGTCGGCCGAGCTGTCGGCCATCGTGCGCGAGGCCGACTCGGTGGGCAACTCTTCGGTGGTCTGGACGGGCCTGACCGATTCGGCCGGGCGCGAAGCCTATCTGGAGCCCTTGCTGGCCAAGATGAACCGCAACCCGCACCACCAGATTGATTTGCTGGATTACCGGGGGCGTGACTTCATCTTGAGCCCGACCTCCAGCCAGCGGCCACGGCTGGACAGCGCAGCGATCACGCGCACCATCGAACAGGCCCGGCCCCAGGTTCAGCTCTATGCGTCTGACCAAGGCCAGTTGATGCTGTTTTCCTTGCCCGTGATCGCCCCCTTTTCGGACAGCCCACTGGGCATTTTGCTCAGCAGCATCAACCTGACCCGGGAGTTGACCAGTCTGGGTTTGCCCGACAGCCTGGGGCTGAACTACAGCCTGACACCGCCCCCGACCGCAGGCATCGGCTCTTGGCTGACGACTTACAGCGCGGTGCCCATCCTTTTCGAGCAGCAAGAGATGGTGCTTTACGTCGAGGTGACCTTGCCCATGTGGCAAAGGCTGCTGGTGGCTTTCCTGGCGGTGGCCTTGACTCTGGCCAGCGGTGGCTGGCTGTACCGGCGTCTGGGCCGCTGGGCTGAGGGATTTGCCAAAGACCTGACCGACCGGCTCGATGCGCTGGTGCAAGTGACCTCCAAGTTGGCCACCGACGGCGTGGCCCCCGTCTTCCACGACGACGAGGGCGATGAGATCACGGCCGTGTTCGATGCGGTGCAAGCCATCGTGCTGCGCCAGCGGGCCATCGGACAAAAGCTGCTGGTGTCGTCGCGGGTGTTCGAGACCGCTGCTGAAGCCATTTTGATCACCAACGACCAAGGGCGCATTGCCGACGTCAACGCCGCCTTGCTGCGCATGACCGGCTACCCGCGCGAAGAACTGATTGGCCAGCCCGCTGGCCTGCTCTACCGGCTGCAGGAAACTTCACACGAAGGCGTGAACATCGGGGAGGCGGTACGCCAGCACGGCGAGTGGCGTGGCGAGACCTTCTTCCTCACGCGCGATCAGCGCCCCATCCCGGTCATGCTGGCCGTGTCGGCGCTGTTTGACGAGCAGCAGCAAAGCCTGGGCCATGTGGCCATCTTCTCGGACATCAGCGCCCTCAAACTGGCCGAAGACCGGCTGCGCGATCTGAGTTACAAGGACCCGCTGACCGGCCTGCCCAACTACCGCGCTTTTGCGGAATTGATGCACACCCAGCTCAGGCCCGACAACGCGCACGCCCACCGCTTTGCCCTGTTGTTCATCGACCTGGACCACCTGAAACTGATCAACGACAGCTACGGCCATGAGCAAGGCGATCAGGTGATCGTGCAGATCGCACAAAACCTGTCGCGCTTTTTGCCCCAGCCGCATTTCTTGTGCCGCCGCTCAGGCGATGAGTTCATCGCGATTTTGTACATGCAGGACAACGTCGCTGGCATGCAGCAAAAGCTCAACGACTCGATGCAGACAGTCACGCACCGCATCGAGCTGCCCGGCGGCGTGCTGACACAGGCCTCGTTTTCGGTGGGTGCGGTGGTCTACCCCGACCACGCGCAAACCCTCAACGAGCTGCTTGTGCTGGCCGATTCGGCCTTGCAGTCGTCCAAGGAAGCCGGACGTGCGCGCGTGACCTGGCTGAACAACGACATCATCTTGCGCCTGACGCGTCGCCACCGCATCGAGGCCCGCCTGGCCGAGGCCCTGCAAGGGCGCCTGATCCGCCCGCACTACCAGCCCGAGGTGCAGCTGCGCGATGGCCGGGTGCGTGGCTTTGAGGCCCTGGCCCGCTGGGACGACCCCGAGCTGGGCCCCGTGTCCCCCGGCGAATTCATCCCCATCGCTGAAAACATGGGCCTGATCGACCCGCTGACCGAGGTCATGCTTTGCCAGATCGTGGACGACCTCAAACCGCTGCGCGAGCGCTTTCCCGAAGCCAAGGTGGCCTTCAACGTCTCGGCCAAGCAATTGAGCAACCGCCGGATTTTCCGCATCCTGACGAACTGCATCGACGCCAAATGCAGCAGCTTCGAAGGTCTGGTGATGGAGGTGACAGAAACCGAGCTGATCCAGGGCATGGAAGACGCCAATTTGCAGCTTGAACTGCTGATCGGGCTGGGCATCGAAATCGCCATCGACGATTTCGGCAAAGGCTATTCCTCACTCGCACGGCTGGGCCAGTTACCAATCCGCAAACTCAAGATCGACAGCTCCTTCGTCTGGTCGATGCAGGACCCCAACACCGTCAAGATCATTCAGGCCGTTTTGGCCCTGGCCCGTGCTTTGCACATGGAGGTCACCGTCGAAGGCGTAGAGACTTTCTTCCAGCGCGATGTTCTGCTGGGCCTGGGCTGCAACCAGGCTCAGGGCTTCCTGTTTGCACGCCCCATGCCTTTGGCAGACATCCTGCAGCTGCCCTCACATCTGGAGCCCGCCTGAGACTGCAGGGTCAGGGCCCGGGAAAGCGATAGCCCCCTTGCACAAACAAGGCCACGCAGGCCTGCACCAGGTCGGCATCGAACAACACGCCCGATGACACCAGCAAGACCTGCAAGGCCTGGTCCATGGTTTGTGCGCTCTGGTAGGGGCGGTCGCGTGTCATGGCGTCCAGCATGTCGGCCATGCCGATGACCTGGGCGCCGCGTAACACATCCTCGCCTTTGAGGCCCAGCGGGTAGCCACTGCCGTCGATGCGTTCGTGGTGCTGTGCGATCAGGGCTTTGACCGGCCCGGCAAACTCGACGTGTTGGAGCATGTCCAGACCTGTCGACACATGCTTCTGGATTTGCTTGACCTCGCCCTGCGACAAGAGTTCGGTTTTGCCCAGAACCCGCGCGGGCACCGTGACCATGCCCAGGTCATGGATCAGCGCCGCCAAAACCACCGACTCGACCTCGTCGGGCGCCCACTGCAGCTTTCTGGCCAAGGTGCCGGCCAGATCGGCCACGCGCCTTTGGTGCCCAATCGAGTCCGGGTCGTGCACCTCCAGCACCGTGATCAAGGCCTGCACCACCCCCATGAGGGCGGTTTCGGCCACAGAAGAAGAAATCGACATGGCTTGCGCCAAACTGCTGCGCACCAAGGTGCACAACACCAGCCGACGGTCGGCCAAGTTCACCGACCGGGCACTCATGACCAGCGACAGGCTTTGCTGGTCCTGGGTCATGCCCGTGACGGCCATGGGCGGCATGGCCAATGGCAGACTGGTCAAGGACACCAGCGTGCGCACCACATCGGGTTGCTGCCAGCCCCCTTCTTCCCAAAACACGGCGCCTTGCAAAGAGGCCTTGGACCGCCCCAGCCACTGGGGCCACGCCGGGTTCAGGCCTTCAATGCGGCCACTGGCCGGGTCCACCAGCACCAGCCCGGCATCGGCCTGGGCCAGCATGAGTTGGTCGGGATCGTGGAACGGGGTGTCCTTCATGGGCAGGGCTTGCGCTCGGTAGGGGGATTCACAGCATAGGGCATCGCGCCCGGGCCGGCTGAACGGGTTTCAGCGAATGGCCTCGGCCGGGCGGCGAGATTTCACATACGCGTCGGTCGGCTGGTAGTTTTTGCCATCGGCATAGCGCCACTGGACCATGGTGCCTTTGCCGCCGCGCTGGTCGAGCTTGCCGACATAAGCGCCCATGGTGGATTGCTGGTCAATGGCGCGGAACTCGGCCGGACCGAAGGGCGTGCTGAATTTCAGGCCACGCATGGCGGTGACCAGCTTCTCGTTGTCGGTGGTGTTGGCTTTCTTAATGGCAGCAAAGATGGCCTGCATGGTGGCATAGCCCACGACCGAGCCGACCTTGGGGTTCTCGTTGAACTTCTTGTAATAGTTGGCGGCAAAGCTGGCGTGTTCTTTGTTGTCCAGCTGGTCCCAGGGGTAGCCGGTCACGATCCAGCCCTTGGGCGTTTCGTCCTTCAGCACTTCCAGATATTCAGGCTCGCCGGACAGCAGCGACACCACAGGCGTCTTGGGGAAGACGTTGCGTTGGTTGCCTTCGCGCACCAGCTTGGCCAGGTCGGCGCCAAAGGTCACGTTGAAGATGGCGTCGGGTTTGCTGGCCATGGTGGCGGTCAGCGTGCTGCCCGCGTCGATCTTGCCCTGGGCCGGCCACTGCTCGCTCACAAATTCCACATCGGGGCGCTTGGCCTTGAGCAGTTCCTTGAAGCTGGCCACAGCGCTTTGCCCATATTCGTAGTTGGGCGCGATGGTGGCCCAGCGCTTGGCGGGCATCTTGGCCGCTTCTTCGACCAGCATGGCCGATTGCATGTAAGTGCTGGGGCGCAGGCGGAAGGTGTAGCGGTTGCCCTTGTCCCAGACGATGGCGTCGGTCAGCGGCTCACTCGCCACAAACAGGCGCTTGTTCTTGGCGGCGTGGTCGGCCAAGGCCAGACCCACATTGGACAAAAAGCCCCCGGCCAGCACGTCCACTTTTTCTTTGGACGTCAGCTCGATGGCGTGCCGCAAGGCCTCTTCGGGCTTGCCCGCGTCATCGCGGGCGATGACTTCGACCTTGCGGCTGAGCAAGCCGCCTTGGGCGTTGATTTCTTCGACCGCCAATTGCCAGCCTTGCTTGTAGGGCTGGGTGAATTGAGGGATGGCGGAATAGCTGTTGATTTCCCCGATTTTGATGGGGGCCTGGGCAAAAACGGGCGACATGGCGGCTGCGGTCAGCAGGCCCGTGGCGATAAGGCGGTTCATAAAAATAGTCCTAGGGTTAAGGTGGAAAGGCGTGACTGTACCAGCCGATTTTTACCCTGTCTCAGAGAGGACACACTAAACCCGGGCATCTCCCGGTGACCCTGCATCCGATCTTGTTTTGTCATGCCCGCGCATGCGGGTATCCATCCGCAACGAAGGCACAGCCCCCACTCGACATGCATGCCGCCACTTCTTATAAGCACCCAGCATATATACCCAACTAAAAAATCGTTTGTTTCAGCATAAAGCCCCCTTACAGTCTCGCCCATGGTTGATTTGGGCTATGTCTTTGCAGGTTTTTTCGTCGGCACCATCGTGGGCCTGACGGGGGTGGGCGGTGGCTCGCTCATGACGCCCTTGTTGATCTTCTTTTTCGGCGTCAAGCCCTACATGGCCGTCGGCACCGACTTGCTGTTTGCGGCTTTCACCAAGCTGGGCGGCACCGTGAGCTTTGCCCGCCAGCGCATCGTGCCTTGGCGCGTGGTGGGCTTGCTCAGCGCAGGCAGCATCCCGGCCTGTCTGGCCACTTTGGGCTTTTTGCACTGGGTCGGCCCAGCCTCTGCAGCGGTTCAGGCGCTGATGACCACCACTTTGGGCGTTGCGCTGCTGCTGACCGCCATGGCCATGCTCTACAAGGCGGTGCGCGGCAAACAGCTGCCCCGCCAGTTGGCCGCCGCCGATGAAGCCCAGGCCAACACGCCCCGCCACTGGAGTTTGCCCGTGGTGTTTGGCGCCTTGATCGGGACCTTGGTCACCCTCACCTCGGTCGGCGCGGGCGCGATTGGCGTCACCGTGCTGCTGTTGCTCTACCCCATGCTGCCGCTGCCCCGCATCGTGGCGGCCGACATCGCTTACGCCGTGCCGCTCACTTTGGTGGCGGGCCTGGGCCATGCGTCGCTCGGCTCGGTCGACTGGCCGCTCCTGGCCAAGCTGCTGGCGGGCTCACTGCCCGGCATCTGGCTGGGCTCGCGCCTGACCCACCAAACGCCTGACCGCGTGATCCGCTCACTGCTGTCCGTGCTGCTGGCATGGGCAGGGACCAAGCTCGTTCTGATCTGATTTTTTCCACCGCTCCTTTATGTACCAGTACACCGAATTCGACAAAGCCTTTGTGCGCGCCCGCGCTGCAGAGTTCCGCGACCAGCTGGGCCGTTGGCAGACGGGTCAATTGACCGAAGACCAATTTCGCCCGCTGCGCCTGCAAAACGGCTGGTATGTGCAGCGCTACGCGCCCATGCTGCGCGTGGCCGTGCCCTATGGCGAAATCAACGCCGCCCAAATCAAGGTGCTGGCCCGAATCGCCCGCGAATACGACACGCCCGACGCTGCCTTGCTGGCCGAAGCGCAGGCCACCCAAGACAAGATCGCTGGCCAGGCCCCCAAGCTCACGACCAACTACGGCCACTTCACCACGCGCCAAAACGTGCAGTTCAATTGGATCCCGCTGGACAAATCGGCCGACGTGATGGACCTGCTGGCCACCGTGAACATGCACGGCATCCAGACCAGCGGCAACTGCATCCGCAACACCACGACCGACGAGCTGGCTGGGGTGGCGGTGGACGAAGTGGTCGATCCCCGACCCTACGCCGAACTGATCCGCCAGTGGAGCACGCTGCACCCCGAGTTCGCGCACCTGCCGCGCAAGTTCAAGATCGCCATCACGGGCGCCACCGAAGACCGCGCCGCGATTGGCTGGCACGACGTGGGCCTGCAAGTGCTCAAGAATGACGCGGGCGAAGTCGGCTTCAAGGTCCTGGTGGGCGGCGGCATGGGCCGCACCCCGGTGAATGGCGTGGTGATCCGCGAGTTCCTGCCCTGGCAGGACATCATGAATTACCTCGAAGCCGTGGTGCGCGTCTACAACCGCTGGGGCCGCCGCGACAACAAGTACAAGGCCCGCATCAAGATCCTGGTCAAGGCCGAAGGCCAGCGCTACTTTGACGAAGTCGAAACCGAGTTCCGTGAAATCCTCGAGCGCGATGGCGCGCCACACACCCTGCCGCAGGCCGAACTCGACCGCGTGAAAGCAGGTTTTGTGGACCCTGCCCTGAACCTGCCCGAAAGCACCGACCCGAATTTCAATGCTTGGCTCGCCCAAGCCGAAGCAGCCATCGGCATTGAAGCGGCCAAGACCCCCGCCTTTGCCCGCTGGCTGGCACGCAACGTGCGCCCGCACCGCAACCCGCTGTTGCGCGCCGTGTCGCTGTCCTTCAAGCGTCCGGGTTATGCGCCAGGTGATGCCACCGCCGATCAACTGGACGCCGCCGCCGCTTTGGTCGAGAAATATTCGGCTGGCGAAGCCCGTGTCTCGCACACGCAAAACCTGCTGCTGCCCTGGGTGCGCCTGGACCAGCTGCACGCGCTCTGGCTCGAAGCCAAGGCGCTGGGCGTGGCCCAGCCCAACATCGGTCTCTTGACCGACATGATCGCCTGCCCCGGCGGCGACTACTGCGCTCTGGCCAATGCCCGCTCCATCCCCACGGCCAGCGCCATCACCGAGCGCTACCAGGACCTGGACGAGCTCGAAGACCTGGGCCACATCGACTTCCACATCAGCGGCTGCATCAACTCCTGCGGTCACCATCATTCGGGTCACATCGGCATTTTGGGGGTCGATAAAGACGGCAAGGAGTGGTACCAGGTCACGCTGGGCGGCTCGGACGGCAAGGACCTGTCCGGCGCGGCCACACCCGGCAAGGTGGTGGGCCCGTCGTTCTCTTCGTTTGAAGTGCCTGACGTGATCGAAGCGATTTTGGACACCTACAAAGCGCTGCGCGTGAGCACCAGCCATGGCAAGCAGGAAGCTTTCATCGAGACGCTGCGCCGTGTGGGCCATGACCCTTTCAAGGCCGCTGCCCATGCAGCCCGCCATCCGGCTGAGGAACAAACTGCCTGAACACTCCTGTAGGAGGCCGCCCCTGCGGCCGAATGATCCATTCGCGCGCAGGGGCGCGCTCCCACAAGCCCAAACAGTCCACGACCACACATGAAAATCATCACCGCACAAGAACACCAAGCCGTTGAATCGCCAGCCGTCCTCTCGCTGGCCAACGACGTGGACCCGCGCACGCTCGACCTGAACGGCGTCACCCGCATCGACCTGCACTTCCCGGCCTTCACCGATGGCCGCGCTTACAGCCAGGCCTTTTTGCTGCGCCGCCGCCTGCGCTTTGCGGGCGAACTGCGCGCCACAGGCGACGTGCTGATCGACCAGCTGGTGCAGATGAGGCGCACGGGCTTTGACGTGGCCGTGCTCAAAGATGGCGTGGACGCCAGCGCCGCCCAGCGCCAGCTGGACCGCTATGCCGGTTTCTACCAAGGTTCGGCAGTCGATACACAACCCCCATTCGCCAAAGCCGCCTGAAATGGCTTTGTGGGAGCACGCCCCTGCGCGCGAATGTCAGCCGGAGCCATTGCACGCATTCGGCCGCAGGGGCAGCCTCCCACAGAAGAACACGAGACCATGACCTCTTCCTTGATTTCCTCCCGCAGCGCCCCGGCCAAAGCCACCGAGCTCCACGCCCAAGCCAGCCCTGACTTTGCCGCCAAACTGGCCGAGACCCAGGCGCTGCTGCGCCGCGCTGCGGCCGAATTCGCCCCCCTGACCCAAGCCTCCAGTCTGGGCGCCGAAGACGTGGTGATCACCCACCTCATCAACAGCCTGCAACTCGACATCCCGGTCTTTATGCTGGAAACCGGCGCACTGCACACCGAAACCCTGGCCCTGCTGGAGCGCACCCAGGCGCATTCGCTTGCGCCGATCAGCGTCTTCCGTCCGGTGCAAGCCTCGGTGATCCAATTCGTGCGTGACAAAGGCCAGGACGCGATTTACCAGAGCATCGAGCTGCGCAAAGCATGCTGCGGCATCCGCAAGATGGAACCATTGGCCCGCGCCCTGAAAGGCCAAAAAGCCTGGATCACGGGTTTGCGCCAGGAACAATCTGCGGCCCGGGCTGAAGTGCCTTTGCTCGACGAGAGCGAAGTGGCCACCAAGGCCCTGTACAAATTCAACCCCCTGGCCCGTTGGACCTGGGGCGACGTGTGGCACTACATCGCCACCCACAACGTGGATTACAACCCGCTGCACGACCAGTTTTTCCCGAGCATCGGCTGCGCCCCTTGCACCCGCGCCATCAGCCTGGGCGAGGAATTCCGCGCCGGGCGCTGGTGGTGGGAAGACGAAGCGGCCAAGGAATGCGGGCTGCACGTCAAGAAGTGATGCCCCTGTTGCATGCCCACTTGAATGCCATGCCCCCTTGAATGCCATGCCTCTTGAATGACATGCCCCTTGAATGTCATCCCCGCGAAGGCGGGGATCCATGCCTCCGATTTTGGATCCCCGCCTTCGCGGGGATGACGAAATAAAAACTCATTGATCACGACCATGAACGCCATGACACAAACCGAGTTGCACAGCCTGAGCAACGCCCACCTGGACGCACTGGAAGAAGAAACCATCTTTATCCTGCGCGAAGTCGCCGCCGCCTTCGAGCGCCCCACCCTGCTGTTTTCGGGCGGCAAGGACTCGCTGGTCATGCTCAAGTGCGCAGAAAAAGCTTTCGGCGCTGGCCGCATTCCCTACCCGCTGCTCATGATCGACACCGGTCATAACTTCAAGGAAGTGACCGACTTCCGCGACTTGCGCGCCAAGGAATTGGGGGCTGAGCTCATCGTGCGCAGCGTCGAAGACTCGATGAAGCGCGGCACCGTGCGCCTGGCCCACCCGGGCGAGAGCCGCAACGTGCACCAGTCGGTCACGCTGCTCGAAGCCATCGAAGAGTTCCGCTTTGACGCCCTGATCGGCGGCGCCCGCCGTGACGAAGAAAAAGCCCGCGCCAAGGAGCGCATCTTTTCGCACCGCGACAGCTTTGGCCAGTGGCAGCCCAAGGCCCAGCGGCCCGAGCTATGGACGCTGTTCAACACCCGCATCCATCCAGGTGAGCACTTCCGCGTGTTCCCGATCAGCAACTGGACCGAGCTGGACGTGTGGCAGTACATCGCCCGCGAAAACATCGCCCTGCCCTCGATCTACTACACCCACAAGCGCGAGGTGGTGGACCGCCGTGGCCTGTTGGTGCCCGTGACCGAGCTGACCCCGCCCAAAGACGGCGAAAAGGTCGAAATCCGTGACGTACGTTTTCGCACCGTGGGCGACATCACCTGTACCTGCCCGGTCGAAAGCGATGCGGCCACGCCCGAGCAGATCGTGATCGAGACGCTGGCTGCCGATGTGAGCGAGCGCGGCGCGACCCGCATGGACGACAAGACGTCCGAGGCTTCGATGGAGAAGCGCAAGAAGGATGGCTATTTCTGACCCATCGCTGATCCATCCCCTGTAGGAGGCCGCCTTTGCGGCCGAATGGGCGCTCACGGAGCGTCACCATTCGCAAGCAGGGGCTCACTCCCACAAAGATGCCGCCCCTACAAAACACCAAAGAAACACGAACCATGCACAACGAACAACACTTTTCTGCCCTCAAATTCATCACCTGCGGCTCGGTCGACGACGGCAAGAGCACGCTGATTGGCCGCCTGCTGGTGGACACCAAGGCCGTGCTGCAAGACCACCTGGCGGGTGTGCAGCGCTCGGGTGAGACCGACCTGGCCCTGCTGACGGACGGCTTGAGCGCCGAGCGCGAGCAAGGCATCACCATCGACGTGGCCTACCGCTACTTCAACACCGAAGCGCGCAAGTTCATCATCGGTGACGCCCCCGGCCACGAGCAGTACACCCGCAACATGGTCACGGCCGCATCGAGCGCCGACGCCGCTGTGGTGCTGGTCGATGCCATCAAACTCGACTGGGCCAACCCCGACCTGCAACTGCTGCCACAAACCCGCCGCCACTCGCTGCTGGTCAATCTGCTGCGCGTGCCATCCATCGTGTTCGCCATCAACAAGCTCGACGCGGTGGCCGATGCCGCCGTGGCCTACAAGAACATCGCAGGCGCATTGGAAAAGTTTGCCAAAGAAGCGGGCATCACCGTCACGGCCATGGTGCCTGTGTCGGCCCTCAAGGGCTGGAACGTGGTGACCACAGAAAACAATGACCAGCCCGACTGGTGCGGTTACTCCGGCCCAAGCCTGCTGAGCATCCTCGAAGACCTGCCGGTCACGCCAGCCGAGACCGATGTGGCCTTCAGCTTCCCGGTGCAGTGGGTCGAGAAGTTCCATGACTCCGGCGTGACCACCCAGGGCCGCCGCGTGTTCTGGGGCCGTGTGGCCACCGGCAGCATCGCGCCGGGCCAGACCATCCAGATCTTCCCCAGCGGCCAGACCGCCGTGGTGTCCCAAGTGTTGAGCGCCACCCGACAGCCGCAGGGCAAAACCGCTGGCCACAGCGCGGGCATCGTGCTGGACCGCGAGGTGGACGTGTCGCGTGGTGACTGGCTCTTGGCTGCCGAAGGCGCGCCAGAAGACCAACGCCAGCTGAGTACCACCATCGCCTGGATGGACGACGAGCCCCTGGTGGCGGGTCGTGTGTACTGGGCACTGCACGGCCACCGCTGGGTCAAGGCCAAAGTGCAGCGCGTGGTGCACCGCCTGAACGTGAACACCCTGGCCGAAGAAGAGGCCACTGAGCTGGCCCCCAACGCGATAGGCCATGTGACCCTGGCCTTGCAGGAGCCACTGGTCACGCTGCCCTTTGCCCAGTCGCGCATTCTGGGCGCGCTGGTGCTGGTGGACACGGCCAGCCACAAGACATCTGGCGCTGTGTTGGTGAACTGAGGGACTTGATGTCGGGGCTAAAGCCGCCGACCTACAAATCATGTCGTAGGTCGGCGGCTTTAGCCCCGACAAACCAGCCCGCATCAGCCACATCCTGGGTTCGCTGTTTTCCCTTTCGCTAGCAGGGGCTCGCCCCCACAGAGGTCAACCGATCTCCTTTAAAATCCACGGTTCCGCGCCAATTCGAACGCGCAGCCCCATTTTCCGAGTCCATCATGACCCACGTTGTTTCCGAATCCTGTATCCAGTGCAAATACACCGACTGTGTGGACGTTTGCCCTGTGGATTGCTTCCGTGAAGGCCCCAACTTTCTGACCATCGACCCCGATGAGTGCATTGATTGCGCCGTGTGCATCCCCGAATGCCCCGTGAACGCCATCTATGCCGAGGAAGACTTGCCGGCCGACCAGCAGCACATGACCCAAATCAACGCCGAGCTGGCCTTGCTGCCTGGCTGGAAGAGCATCACCAAGCGCAAGGCCCCCCTGCCCACCGCCGAAGAGTGGAAAGACAAGACCGGCAAACTGTCTGAACTGATCCGTTAAGCCCCAAGGGCCAAGCCCTTGGTCCTTTCTTTGTGAACTCTGCCCCATGACCGCCCCCATCGACACCGAAGCGCTGGTCATTGGCGCAGGCCCCGTCGGCCTCTTTCAGGTTTTCCAGCTCGGCCTGCAAGGCATTCACTGCCATGTGGTCGATGCCTTGCCCCATGTTGGGGGGCAATGCGCCGAGCTGTACGGCCCCAAGCCGATTTACGACATCCCCGGCATCCCTTTTTGTACTGGCCATGAATTGGTCGAGCGCTTGCAGCAGCAAATCGCGCCGTTCCAGGCCGCCCTGCACCTGGCCCAACAAGTCGACCACATTGAGCGACTGCCCGATCAGCGCCTGAAGGTGAGCACCAGCGCAGGCCAGACCTTTCACACCACCACTTTGTTCATTGCTGCGGGCGTGGGAGCCTTTGTGCCGCGCCGCATGGCGCTCGAAGGTCTGACGGTTTTCGAAGGCACACAGGTGTTTGCCGAACACCCCACGCCCGAGCGCTGGGCCGGGCGACACCTCGTCGTCGCCGGAGACAGCGACACCGCCTTGCTAACCTGCCTGAGCGCGATGGCAGGCCCGCAAGCAGCCGCCAGCGTGACCCTGCTGCACAGACGCGATCAGTTCAGCGCAGCCCCTGAACTGATCGATCAAATGCGGCATGCCTGCGCCCAAGGCCAGATGCGCTTTGTGGCGGGCCAGCCCACCGGCTTGCGTGCAGAAGCGGGCCGCCTGCAAGCGCTGGAGCTGCTCAATCCGCAGGGTGAAACCGAATGGCTCACTCTCGATGTGTTGCAAACCTGCCTGGGCCTGTCGCCCAAGCTCGGTCCCGTGGCGCAATGGGGCCTGGCCATGGAACGCAAGCAATTGACGGTGAACACCGAAAACTTCGGCACGTCAGAGCCTGGCATTTTTGCAGTGGGTGACATCAACACCTACCCTGGCAAAAAGAAGCTGATCCTCTGCGGCTTCCACGAAGCTACCCTGGCCGCGTTCGGCGCCGTGGCCCTGCTGCGCCCCGAAGAAAAAACCCTGCTGCAGTACACGACAACGTCGACGCTGCTGCACCAACGTCTGGGCATCGCATAGAATCCACACCGCGCCACACCCCTGTGGCGCATCCGCTAGGGGTGTTGAAGGCCGTGAGGTCTTCGACTGAGAAAGTCCCTTTGAACCTGATTGAGGTAATCCTCGCGCAGGGAAGCTTGTCAAAAGAACGGTGCCCTTCTCACGGGCACGTCGCGTTCTCAGTCAGCCGACCTGCCATTACGTTGAAGGAAAAACGTCATGGCATTTTTTTCGCCATTTTCTCGCCGGACATCTGGCCGTTTCACATGTCGCGCCAGCCACATCGCCAGCGCCGTTGCGCTGCTGACACTGGGCAGCGGCCATGCACAAAGCCTGACCGAAATCACCATCACCGACACGGCCCCTTCGCAGGTCAGCGGCTTTGGTGATGTGCCCTTGAGCAAAGCGCCTTTCAGTGCGGTCGCCATCGACCAGCAAACACTGCAAGACATCGGGGCACAACGCGTGTCCGACGCCCTGCGCCTGGACGCCAGCGTGGCCGACAGCTACAACTCACCGGCTTACTGGGACATGCTGAGCGTGCGCGGCTACACCTTGGACAACCGCTACAACTACCGCCGAGAAGGCCTGCCGATTTCGGCAGAGACCATGATCCCCATGGACAACAAGGAACGCATCGAGCTGTTCAAGGGCACAAGCGGCATCCAGGCCGGCACGAGCGCGCCAGGCGGTTTGGTCAACTACGTGGTCAAGCGTCCCCCTTCGGCCAAGGACGAGACCATCCGCTCGGTCAGCGCCAGCTATGGCCCAGGCCAAAGCAGCAGCACGGGCCTGGATCTGGGTGGGCGCTTTGGCCAAGACCAAGCCTTGGGCTACCGCTTCAACGCGGCTTATGAAAACCTGAATCCCTACATCAAGAACACCGAAGGCCACCGCAAACTGTTCGCACTGGCCATGGACTGGCGCATCAGCCCCGACAGCAAGCTGGAATGGGAAATCGAGCGCAGCGAACGGCAACAGTTTGGCGTCAACGGCTATAGCCTGTTGGGCGACATCCTGCCCGCCCCTGTGGATGGCAAGCGCAACCTGACGCGACAAGCGTGGTCGGTGCCCGGCGTGTTTGAGGGCACCACCGGGTCGATTCGTTTCAAGCAGAACCTGGAAGGCGGCTGGTTGTGGACCACGCAATATGGGGGGCAGCGGTTGAAGACGGATGACCGGTTGAGCTTTGGCTTTGGCTTTGAGTGTCGCCTCCCCAACTACACCAACTGTGATCGATTCCAACCCGATGGGACGTTTGATGTTTATGACTATCGCAGTGACAACGAACGACGTCTGAGTGATGCATTACAAACATCATTTGCCGGTGTCATGTCACTGGGCGGTCTTCAGCACCATCTCAATTTCAGCCTCACACGCCATCGCCAACTTGACAGGCTTGATGCAACTCAACTTTACAGCTATGCGGGACTCAGTGACCTGAACGGCCAACCTGTGCCAGAACAAACGCTCAACCAAACATACTCCAATACAAATCGCAGTGAGTACAGCACTGAACTGGCATTGAGTGATCGCATCCAATTGAACTCACTCACAACCGCATGGTTTGGATTGAGAAATACGCAAACAACACGAAGCACCATCAGTTTGGACCAGACCAATCCAAATCCCGCACGCCACTCTACAAACTTCACAACACCCTGGTTCGCACTTTCACATGAATATGCAGCGGGCCAGACCTTGTTCGCTTCTTATGGTGAAGGGGTCGAACTCTTCGCTGCACCCAACAATGCCAATTACACAAACGCTGGGCAACTCTTGGGTGTGAGTCGAAGCAAACAAATAGAAATGGGAGCCAAAGGAATTCGGGGCGCGTGGCGGTGGAACACCAGCATTTTTCAAATCGAACGACCGCTCGCCTATGACTTGAACTACGAGCGAGTCGTTGATGGCGTCCAAATGCACCGTGGCCTCGATGTTGGGCTGAATTGGACGCAGGGACCATGGATGTTAGGCACGCAATTCCAATGGCTGGTGACCAAACTCTCTGGCGCTACCAAAGACATTAACAAAAACGGACAAAAAGCTCCGAATGTTCCAGATCTGACCCTGCGCGCCATGGCCCAGTACCGCTTCACCGACATCCCCGGTTTGCGCAGCAGCTTGCGCCTGAACCACGAAGGATCGCGACGCGTGACCGAAGACGGCAGCATCCAGTTGCCCAACTGGACCACCGTGGACTTGGCCACGCATTACGACACCCGCATCCAAGGCACCCGCACCGAATGGACCTTGGCCATCGACAACCTGGCAGACCGTCGTTACTGGCGCGAATCGCCCAAGCAGTTTGGCCACTACTACCTGTATCCCGGTGCGCCTCGAACAGTGCGTGTGGGTGTCAAAGCCAGCTTCTGAAACACAGCGGCAAGATTTTTTAAAAATCTTGCCGCCCCTCTCAAAACAGCCTGAAAATCACTCTATAATTCAAAGCTATTCCTCAATAGCTCAGTCGGTAGAGCGCCGGACTGTTAATCCGTAGGTCCCTGGTTCGAGCCCAGGTTGAGGAGCCACCCAAAAAGTCGTTACAAGTCAACAACTTGCAGCGCACAAAGAACCCGCCAAGTGCGGGTTTTTTGTTGCCCGCTTTTCCTCGATGTAACGGTGGATGTAAGCGGATTTCCTCAAAGACTCTGCTCCGATGCAACCAGCGAGAAAACTCCAGACGTAAAAAAACCCGCCAAAGCGGGTTGCAGCACAAGGCCTGCTCAGCGGCAGTTGGTGGTGAGCACGCCCGGCATAGCCGTGGTCGAGCAATTCACCCCGGGCTGACCGTATGCGTTACGGAATGCGCCCCCAATGCCCTGCAGCATGTTCCCAATCATCGAACGCCGTCGCGCCTCTTCCGCTTCCTGAGCGGCCAAGTATTCAAGACGCGCCCTCTCCTGGGCTTGGTGCTCACGCTGTCTTGCATCCTCTTCCTGGGCAATGCGGTTGCGTTGCATTTGCTCCTGTGTTCTGGCGGTCAATGCCTCGTTGTATCGAGCGGTCCGAATTTGAAGCAACTCGAGCGCTTGCGCCTGAGTAATCTCTTTGCGCTCAAACCGCTCGGCATAGCTCAGCGCCGACTCGTAATATGCGTGGGTCAGTGTGTCCTGTGGAAAGTATGCCCTCGCAGCCATCAGCATTTCTCGTGCTCCCTCGCTTGGGCTAAGCTTCCCGGCCTCAACGGTTTCGGCAATGGTCAATATTTCTGCCTCAAAACGCTCGCGCAATGAAAGGACAGATTGCGACAGCGCCATCTGTGAAATGCAAAAAAGACAGGCAATAAATATTTTTCTCATTTTGGCTCCCTAAATTTGGATATGGCACTTTGGGTGACAAGCCGCACCACCCCAAATGATGGCGCGGTCAGTCGTCGCTATGGGCTCTTGCAGCATCCCACTTTTTACAGCAAATCAGACCTGACTTCTTTGCCACAGAGCCTTGGCCTCGGCCTCCTGCTTGTCAATCCAATCCCCCATGGCTTCAGCACTGATAACGTAGGGTGCCTTTCGGCTGTTGTTCAGTCGGAAGGCTGGGACGGGCAGCTCGTTACGTGCGGCCTTCTTTAGCGCTTCCTCGTAGGACAGACTGAAATAGCGTTCGCAAACCTCAGACAATGGAATCACCGGGGTCTTGTAGATGGCCATCAAAGCGAGAGACGTAATCATGCGACCACCTCATGAAACTTGTCCGTGGCTCGCTTGGTCATCGCGCGCGCCTTCAAGCGCTGGGACTGCTCAATGTCTGCGTCGGTAGCCAACTCAACGGCTTCAGCTCGCAAGCGCTCTGCCACGGTCAATCCGCCACCACCTTGAATCGCGTGTGCTGCCAGTGCCGCAATCGTATAGATGGCACCAACTGCCAGGCCTCTACGGTCTAGACCATTCAAAGTTGGCGAGCTGTCCAAGTTCTTGAACGCATCGCGCAACAGATTTTGGACACCTTCCTCGGGTGAATATCCAAGTTCGGCGTTCAATCGGATGGCGTGCACCGCATCGATTGCCATGCCATGGCCAAACGCACAACCCCAAACGAAATTCATGGGTGCTGCATCACTCACGTTCTGATGCAGCACCTCCCCCGTTGGGTGTACTTTCAGCCCAAGCTTGCGGGCTTCTGCGTGCACGGCTGCTTTGGTGCGTTGAATTGATTTGCGGTTGCCGCTGGTCGATATTTGAGCGGCTTTTACGTTTGCTGTTGTCATGGTTTCAGGCTCCTACGAGAGACACACAGAACCCACCGTTTACGTCATCACACGCAGCGGGTGGACAGGGTGTTGATGACGTGTCCGTAGTCACGCGCCCAGCCTTACGGTGAGGGCCACCCTGTCCGAAACCTTTGGGGCTCGCGCATGATGCGCGGCCTGACCACTGAATTTTGGACAAGACAAAACCCCGCTTTCGGTGGGGGTCTGGTACCGCTACAGATATGGTGTCATCACACACCGGCCCCGTTTCAGGGGTTGCTGATATTCTGCCAGAATTGACCGCGCCCCACAAACATCAATGAAGCCACGGCGAAGGCCAGGCAAACACCATCACCCCGCTCGGGGCTGCTTTGTCAACCAGCAGAACAACAGGCGGCGCGTCATCCAGTCCCCGGGGCTCAGTCCACTCGCGCTGCATGTTGGCCAGCACGGTGTAAAAGTCTTCCACAAAGCGAGGGGCAGACTTTGCCGCAGGCGGGCCGAACACTTCTTCATCAGTCAACTCACGCCCCAGATCTTGAGGCGCGGCTTGCTTTTGCATCATCGTGTACCTGCCATTCGTTATTCAGCGCCAGCAAGCACACCGCCCACCATGCCAGCAGGTGCAAGCAACCGCTGAACTTTGCTCAGCACCTCTGCCGATGGCCTAGGGCTTTGCACGCTGGGTTGCGCGGCGAGTGCCCGGCTGATTTCGTGCTCAGTCCGAATCTCGCCCACTTGGTTCGCCAAGGCTCTGGCCCCGGGCAATTGGCGCAGCAATGGCGCTTCCGAAATCTTGCTCAGGATGTTCATCAACGCAGCGCCAGTGCCCGAACTGTTGGCAGCGTAGGCGGCCCCCGCTGGTTTGCTGGTAATGTCTGCGGCCACTTTGCCCGCAAGGTTCAGACGCACCATCTCCGTAGGATTGAAGAACACCTCCAGACGCTTTGGACCAAGGGCTTGAAGCGTTCGCATGTAGCGGTCTGGTGCAAATGCTCCGTCACCTGCTGCGTTCGGGCCGAAGGCTGCCCCCTTTAGGTGCGCTGCAATTTGTGCGCGGGCTTGAGTCAGAGCTTCGGGGCTGTTTTCAAGCAGCCGCTTCATTGCAGCCAAGTCGTCAGTTTTGGCACCTAAAACGAACTTGCGCACAAAGTCGTCGGGCGCTTCTTCGTTCAAGGCCGCCTTCAGGGCTGGGGTTTGCTCGATGGTTGCAAAACGCTTGCGGGCGGCTGTCCGGGCCTGGCTGAATGCCTCACGGGCTGCGGCTCCTTCGTCAATCGCCACACCAACTACATCATTAGCCGATTGTGCAAATGGCGTGTCACGCAATGCACTGCGAATGACGCCGATGGCCGAATGTTGAGGGGTTCCGCCACCTGCCTTGCGTTGAGCTGCGGCGAGGATGCCGTCTATCTGCTCACTGGCCTCTACGGTGAATGGGGTTTTTCCGCTGCTCACATCGTTCAGCAGTGCCCGAACATCGCTGGGCACAAAACGGCCCCACATGCCTTCATCCAACGCTGCATTTGCCGATTGGCTGAAAGTGCCCCGGTCCAGCTCAACCGCGCGTCCGCCAGCCATGTTCCGGGCGCTGGTGTAAGCATCGTCCACGGCCGCCTTGACGGGCTGGTCGGCATCACGCAGCGCATTCATGAGCGTCTGCCCCGCCGTCACCCGGTCCGTGGCACTGTTCGCGCCAACACCATCGAACACTTCTTGCAGCTTGTTGTTCTGAGCCTGAAACCGAGTGGCCAGCGGGTTTCCCTCCCCTTGAGGTGTGGCCAGGCGCACACCGGAGAGGTTCTTTTCATTGGCCCACTGCATCGGGTCACGGGTCAATTGTCCAAGCGTTGGAGCCGCGTCATCGGTCAAGCCAACGGCCTCAAACTGCGCCCTTCTGACAATGGCACCTGGCAAAAGCTTCTGGCCGGACTGCATCGATTCAGTCACTTGCCGCTGAACTGAATCCAAAATCTCTTGCGGCACGGTACGGTCCAGCCCTTGCGCCCGCAGGATGTTGGTGACCTGCACGTCAATGGTGGTCGGGTTGACCTTCACGGCAGGCTTGGCACGCTGCACGGCCTTGGCCACAGCCTCACCGGACTTGGCCGCTGCCGGGGCCAGTACCGCGCCCCCGGCTGCACCGGCTGCTGTTTGTCCGGCCTTTTGCATCCAGAAATTCTCTGTGTCCTCGACAACGGGTTGAAGCGCACCGGAAACGGCCCCGGCTCGAGCGCCAGCGGTCGCAAGCTGCCGCAATGTGTTGGCACCAGCAGCGGCACCGCCCCCCATCCAGTTCGCAGGCTGTGCAATGTTCCCTACCAAGCGGGCTCCGTCAAACCCAGGGTCTTGTCCAGGGGCCTCGTTTTGACGATTCGCCTCGTACTTCTGATTAACGTCTTTCACCAATTGGTCAACGCCTTGAACACCCTGAGTAGAGGCAACTGGCAAGCCCTTCCTGTCAAGCCATGCCCCCAGCTCATCAATCGGTTTCGCAATAGCTTCAGGCACCGCACGGCGAAGCATCTGCGACCCAGCATCAATGGCGTCCCGAAAACCCATCAAAACACCGTTACTCGGTGCGGTCACGCTGGGTTTGTTTGCGGCAAATTGTTGCTTTGCAAACTCCAGCACCTGATTTTCGTTGGCACCCTCTGGCGCATTCACTTCGTAGCTGGCCCCGTCTGGGCCGGTAATTTGAAAACGTGGCATCAATCAATCCTCCGAATAGACCAACCAGAAGCAGCGGGGGTTGTCTCGCCAGCACCCGAATCTGCTGGCGCTGGTGGCGTACTGACGGCAGGGCTCGCGCCTGGTCGGTATCGTTGCGCGTCCGGCACTTCCTTCAGCATCATATTCATGGCCAATTCGCGGTTTTTCCGCTTTTGCTCAATCACGGCCTTGCTGTCTCCGGGTTGCGGGAAATACTGCTTTTCAGCGTTTGCAAACTCCTGCGGTGAAATGACCGCCCCAGACTCTTTGCGAAGCACCGCGTTCACAAAGTCTCGTCGGGCTTGCTCCACGCGTTGCTGCGATTTACTTTGCGTCCAATTGGTCATGCTCCCGGCCGCATCAGCCAGCGTTCCCCCCATGGAATCAGTGCCAAGCCCAAGAATTCGCCCCACGGTTTCTGCGCTGCCCTTGATGGCCCCTGGCCGCATCACTTTTGCGTCCTCAAGCTCATTCAGGATTTTGTTGGCCTCGTACATTCGTGCCCCGAACAAATTGGCTTTTGCTTGCTGCTCTGTCAGGGGCTTGGCAGCAGCCGCACCAGCTTGAACCGTCCGGCCTTGGGCATCCAGCACCGGCTGCGCTGTCATGGTTCGCTTGTTCACAACGGTGATGGCACCATCAGCCCCGTTGACCACTTGCAGGTCACCGGTGCGAATGCTCTGCTCAATGTCCTGCGTGGTCTTGCGCGCCGATGCGTTCGCGCTGTTCGCCTGCGCCTTGTTCTCAGCAATCTCGGACTGGCGCTTGTCGCCAAAAAGTTTGGCCAGCACAGGGTTGGCCTCTGTCGTGTTGCCGGTGTAGCGGTTGAAGCTATGGCCGCCATCGTTGACAGCAGTGAAAGGCAGCTCGCCCTTGGTCGCGCCGTAGGCAATGCCGGTGGCCTGCGCCAGCTCAGGATTGGCCTGAATAGCGTTCAGGTCGGCAATCTTCTTTTCGTTCACGGCGGCTGCTGACCAGTTCTGCATGTGCTGAGGGCCTGCGAACTTGAAGCCCATGCGAAGGGCTCGCTCATAAGCTGGCATGCTCGGATTGGCGGCCAGCTCTGCATCGACGCCCTCACGAAGTCGCGTCGTCATCTCCTGATCGGTTGCATCTGCGGTCAGCTTGCGGGCGTTCGCACCATACTGGTTGCCCTGCATGTTGTCTGCATAGATTTTGGCCAATATGGCTTCCTGACTTTGCGCCGCTTGTTGGCGCACCTGTGGCCCCATGGCAAACGCCTTGATGGCGTTGCCAATGCCCTGACCTGCGGCCATTGCGCCTTCTGCATTGAGTTTGAACTGCATGGTCAGCCCTCTTTCTGGGTGGTTGTCGTTTGGTTCGTGTGCATGGTTTTTTCTCTTTCAAAAACGTATTTGAATTTTTGAGCCTGCACGCTCTTTCGGCGGACTTTCGTCACCCCTGTTGTGCAAGTCAAACAACTGCGGGGCATGCTCAGAGAGTGTGGCTCGGGTGAGGCGTGAGCTGGCCTGTCTTGTGATGCTTCTGTAACGCTTGGTGTGTTACACCTGACCGGTAAGGCTCTCCGCACATGACACGTTCCAAGGTGTCGCGGTCGGCCCGTGTGAACTGTTGGCGGTGCCGCATCTTCTGCATGAGCCTTTCGCCGTCCTCCGATGCCCAGAACTCGCGGGCCTTTGCAGTTAGGGCGCGGCCACAGGTGCGCGACGTGATTGGCTCCAGCATGTTGGGCTGAAGCGTCACAGAGTCGTGAGGGTCCGCACTGAAGTGCAGCACCAGCCTCTGAAAATGATCCTGCTTGCTTGCCGCGCCCTTGTGTTTGATGACAACGCCAATGCGCCCGCTTGGTGTGCGGGCCAGGGTGCCAATCGGGAAATCGTCTAAATCCAGCATCTGCGACATGGTTCCGCCTCCTGTTTAGGCCCAAATTGTCAGAGCGCAGCGGGTTCAGCACGGACATTCGTACGGGGCAAGGCCAAGCCAAAAGGGGCGTTATGGGTTCCAGCTTTTGCACTGCCATATCTCCATCACGGCGAACCGTGACAGGTGCCCCTCTGGTCAGGATATCAGCGCGGTTCAAGGTCAAAATGACCAAGGGACCGCCACGTTCGCGGGCTGTCGCTAGCTGGGTGTTGAATGCGTCAAGGTCTGCTTGGGTCGCGTGATTCCCCGGCCGTGTCAGCACCGTGGCGCACATTGCTGTCAGCGCCCGCCTCACCCCCTCCATTGCTCGCAACCGGCGCTCAAGTGCCCGCATCGTTTGCCTTTCTGTCCATCATCTCGGCCCACTCTTTATAGGTCATCACCTCGGGCACCAGCAACACAGCGCCGGTCACGCCTTGCGCCCGGGCACGCTCCAAGGCCTGGTCTTGTGTCTCATTGCGCCCATACGTCACCACCCCCGTGCATTTTTGAGCCTGTGGACTGCCCTGCTCCAGCGCCAGCAGGCGCTTTTTTAGGCTCTCATGCATGCTGCCCCCCACTCTTTGCGTTTGCGGCCTCCAGCGCCTCAATCCGGGCCGCCAGCTCGTCTATCTCTGACACCCGGGCCAGTGAACCTATGGCACTCAGCAGCGATGCCCCCTGACCCGGGGCAAGCTCACCAGCGGCCACGGCCTTCAACACGGCGCGGCCCTGGTCGGTCAGCGTCCCATCCGGCAACGTCAGTGCTTGGGTAGGCTCCACTGCACGCAAAGGGGCAATGGTTCGCTCCAGCAACAGGCGGGCAGCTCCAACGTCACCGCCCAGGGCCTTCGTCACCAAAGCATTCAGCAGCTCAGGAACATGCTCCTCAATTGCTGCGCGTATTTGCGCCACCTTGCCGACACCGGCCGGCCGCCCCTTCGGGTTACCGCTTTCCCCTGCCTTCCAGCGCCCGGGCTTCTTTTTTTTGACTGGCTCTGTCATTGTTTTCACCCTGTTAAATCAAAACACTCTGTTTTGGCTTGATTCGCCCCTTGAGGTGCGCAGGGCTTGGGGTTACTTCTGGTGCTGGCGCTGGTCGCGGGGCTGGCTCCTGTGACGGTTGGATTGGTTCATCGTCCGTTTCGCAAAGCTCGTCCGGCAGGTCGGCGCAAAATTCGTCGGCCATTTCGGTCAGTGCAATCGCCTTTGACAGCTCAAAGCTCAGGTCTGCATGCTTGTGGTCTGAGTGGTTCTTGATGTAGTCGTAGAGGAAATCAATGTGAAAGGCCAGCGTGCGCAGGCGGCGGGCCAAGGTCTTGACCGGCTGCGAGGTCATCCAGCCTACAGGCTCCATGCCTGCAAAGCGCTCGGCAAAGTGGCGCAATTGCAACGGGTGCATCAACACACTGCTGCTCTCTCCGCAGTAATCAGGTTGCGTCAGCAGCACGGCACCGCCCGACATTTCGGCGGTTACCTCATGGAATACTTCTTTGGTCGTGGTCATCGGTTTCTTTCTGTATCAGGATTGCATTGCAAGAGCAGCAGATGGCTTCTCTAGATGGTGTCCGCCAGACGGAACAGAGGGAACCCAAAAAGAGCCCCGGATAGTTCCGTGAGACGGAACAACAGAGGGCTTCCTTGTTCCGTCAGACGGAGCTATCAGGGGCCTATCTGTTCCGCCAGACGGACAAAGGACCGCGTTTTTCAGCGGTGTTGTGCGGCGGTACGCGCCACGCTCAAAGGCTTCGGTCGCGCCGTGGTCATACCCAGGGTGGCGGTCAAGCGTGCGCCAGGTCACGGCATACCAACTCGCCTTGTTCGGTCGCTGGCCCTTGACCGTCTCAAAGATGAACCCTGCCGCCAACAATTCGTCCTTGGCCCGCTGGATCACATCTGAAGATCTCCAACCACGCCCAGCCAAGTAGGCACGGCTGGCCAGTAAGCGCCCGTTGTTGTCGCGGACAAACTGGCGGGCAAACTCCAGCAGCAGCGATCTGGCCGGGTGGCTCAAGCCTGCGTAGGCGGGGCTATCCATGACGGACCAAGGTACGGCCATAAATCCGCCACTGTCGCGCCCTGTGTCGCCCTTGCGCCCGCCGTTTCGCCCGTTGGCCATTCCGTCGCCCCTCAGGCGGCAAAGCCATAGGCGGCCAGCATGTCGGCAGCTTTGGGGGCAAGTCGGTACTGTCCCGGCTTGCATGGCTTGCCGTCGCGGTCGATGCGCTCAGCGGTCTGCGTGTCGATTTGAATGCCTTTGCGGCGCAGCGCCTGAATGACGGCAGGGCCATTCGATGCGCCAGCAATGCGGTCAATGTCCTCCCGCCATGTCCAGCGGTCACCTGCCAACAGCAGGGCACGGGCAACGCGTTCTTGGCGTTTACAGAGTTTCAGGGGCTTTGGTGTGGCGTTTTGGTTGTCCATTACGCCACCCCCAAAACTTGCTTGATGCCAGAGACAGGCCATCCCAAGCGACCATTGACGCGCACCGGGCGCAGGCCATCAGGGAAAGTCTCAGCGCAGGCCCACCCCCTCAGCGTCTGAGGGCGGCGCAGTAAGTAATGCGCAGCTTGTTCGGTTGGTACTGTGGGGCGGTTAACCAGCTCCAGCGGCGGGAAGTGTTGGGGCTCAGATAAAGCGCGGCGGGTGTCTGCGCTGTGATGGATTACGGTTTGCATATTTCACCTTTCCGGCACGTTGATTCGTGCCGTGGGGTGAATTGCAAAATCGCGGGAGTGAACGGGAAAAACCGGGGGTGCGTGCTTGGTCGACGTTCATTGTGAGGGCGGGAATTGCTGCGGGAGAAACCGGGAATTGCCTATCTTTGCCCCAGCCTGTCAAACACACCGGCACGCTTTGCATCAAGCTCGTTTTGTGCGGCTTCTCTCAAGTCGTCACGTATGGTCTTTTCATCGCTTCGCTTGCGCTCTTCGCTCTTTTCGGCTTTCACAAGGGCGGTTATGCCCGTGAATTTCCATTCCCCCCGCTTGTATGTCGCGTGCCCACCAAGTGAGCGCAAACGGGCTAGGCGGCGCTCTGGGTCTTGTGGGGCGCAATTGCTGTCACTGACCACGGCGGGCAGTGAGGCAATGGATTGCGCCTCGGGTGCAACTGCTTTGGCGCTTTCCTGGGGCGGCGGTTTGGCGAATTGGTATTGAGTTGATGCGCCCACCTGTTGTACCCAGCGGGCCAATACAGCGCGGGAAAAGTGCTGCCTGTCAAAGTCGGATGCGTTTGTGCAAAGCCACCCCATCCATGACCGGTGGATGATGCTTCGCTCCATGTCCGAAGTCGCGGCATCAATGCTTGCGAGTGCCCGCTGCAATTCAATGGATGGCAATGGGGTGCTGGGGGCTGTGATTCTGTGATGTACGGGCGGGCTTTTGACCAGCTCATTTTCAGCGGCCGCCATTTCCCAGCGCACAGGCCCCTCGGTGAACCACTCTATGACGTCCGCGTAATCGCGGTACATCAGCGCCAGCACAGGCGCGGCTTTGGGTGCGTCCGTGTCGGTAGGTGGTAGTCCGACGATTGCAAGGGCGGCTTGTTGCCCGGTGAATTCGGGCACGTAGTCCCATGGTGTCAGGTGTTCGCGCATTGCACTCCCTTCGGTGCGTCCTTCAATGGGTGCCACAGCAGGCAGAGGAAGGGACTCCGCTTTTCGGTTCGCGGGCCTAGCTGGGGCGTATTTGGTTTAGTCGAGTTGCTTCAGCGCCATGCGCTGTTCTGGTGTCAATGCTGGGCGAGTCCATGGCATCAGGTACCACTTGATGCGGCCGCGCAGTGTCGCGGGAGGTAGTGGCATCTGAACATCAGGCATGCGGCAGTGAATCAACGTCACGCGCCCGCCATGCATCGAGTGCAACAGTGCCAGGCGCTCGGCGTCAGAGTCAGTCGATGCGGCGACCCCGATTGCAAAGGCTTCATCTTCACTGGTTGTAGGCGTCATGTTCACGATAGGCACCTTCGGTTTGGTTTGCTTAGGCATTGGCCACCACGCGCAGCTTACCGGGCTCGGCATCGGCCGCAAATGGCACCTTGCCCTGCTCCAAAATCCACGCCTCGATACGCTCATGGTGCAGGCGCAGCAGGTCCAGCGGTCTCACCTTGTAATGCTTCTCGGCGGTCGCGCTGGGCTTGTGCCCCATGATTTGCGCCACCACGCCGGACGGTATTTCAAGCCACTCGGTCAGGCTGGAGAACGAACGGCGCAGCCCGTGCAGGGTCAGGCCATCCAGCCCAGCCACCTTGCATGCAGACACGTGATGGTTGCGCGGCATGGTCAGCGCCCCATCCTTGGCGGTCGTGCTGGAAAACACCCAGCGGTTGCGCTTGGGCAGCGCGGCCAGCATTTGCGCCACGTAGGGTGTCAGCGGAATCACGCGCTCCCCTTCCACCTTGTCCCGGATGGTCAAGCCCTTCCACTGATTGTTCACATCAGCCCATCGCAGCGCCAGCACCTCGCCCGGGCGGGCACCTGTCAGCAGCATGGTTTGGAGGGCAGCGGACACCACGGGGTTGCCAATTTGCCGCACGGCATCAAACCATGCGGGCAGTTGCTCCCGTTGCAGGGCATCTTGCTTGGTCGTGGGCTTGCCGAAGGCTTCGCGGGTCTTGCGAGTCTTCGCTGGATTGTCTTGCACCAAGTCACGGTATTCGGCCTGCTCCATGCACCAGCCCAAGAACACCTTGATGCAGCGCCAGGCCAAACGACCATAGGTCGGGCGGGCTTTCGCTTGCTTGGCGGCCCATGACTCCACCGCCTCGGGTGTCAAGTCAATGAGGCGCAGCGCCAGCAGCGGGTAAACCGGGCCGTCAATGGTCACGCCTCGCCCCCGGGTGCCACGGTTGCCAGCCACCCCACCGGGTTTACTCATGCGCTCATGGTCGAGGTAATGGCGCTCACCCCATTGGGCACGGCGGGCGGACAGGTAAGCAGTCCAAGCCTCACCCACGGTCACCGTCTCACGCTTCGCTGCTTCGCGGTCTTCGTTGGCCTTTGACAGTTGGTCGGCCTTCACGGCGCGCGGGTCCTTGCCCTCGTCAATCAGGCGTTGCAGCTCTCGGGCTTTGGCTTGTGCCTCTGGGATGCTCCAGGCGCTGGGGCTTCCGATGGTCAGTCGGATAGTCTTTTCTTGGTAGCGCCCTTGAAACACGAATGCAGGCGCACCGACCGGGGTTGTCCTCAGGCCCAAGCCCGGGGCGGTCGAATCCCACAGAAACGCTTGCGGCTTGTCAGCGGGGCACTTGAACCCTGCCAGCCTGCCCGCCGTGAATGCCACCTTTGCCATGCTAGCCCCTTCTGCTTACAACCGGGCCTATGTAACGGTGGATGTAAGCAAATTTCCGAAAAACAACCGAATTTCCATCAACACCCTCGGACTGAAATAGCGTCCTAAGTTGTTGATTTGTATTGATTGTATCAACTTACATCAACGGGGGCAAACGGTATTAATTGCGGACTGTTAATCCGTAGGTCCCTGGTTCGAGCCCAGGTTGAGGAGCCAAAAAGTCAAGCCTCTGCACTCACGTGCAGGGGCTTTTTCTTTGGGTCGAACACTTGCGCGGTCTTCGTCAAGCCTGCCAAGGCGCCAACGGTCTGCTCAGAACCGGTTGTGCATGTCCGACGCCTCGGACCGTGCCTGCAATTTCTTGATCAGTTTGCGCCCCACATGCGCCTTGATGGCTGAAGAATAAAACGAGGTATCGCCCCCGTTTTCGAGCTGCAGCAACTGGGCGTGCGAAATCGCGTTTTCAATGGCGAAGCGGGCACTGTCCAAATGCGCTTGCAGCCTGAGCTTTTGCAACTCAGCGGCCTCCTCTTCAGACCAGGGTTCCCAGGTTTCGTTCATGGCTCCAACACTTTCGGATCGAGGCCTTTACACAAGGCCAGCAAGTCGGACAGCTGCGGTGTTTCCATCTTCTGCAAAACATTGGCACGGTGTTTTTTGGCCGTATCGGGCAAGATATCCAAACGCTCGGAGATGCCCTTGTTGGTGTAACCCTCCAGCATCAAAGTGAACACCGCACGTTCACGCGAACTCAGGGTCTGCCATTTACGGCGTATCTCATTTTTTTGAATGAAGGCTTGTCGGTTCAGGGTGTCGATCGCGAGGCCCCGTTCAATGGCGTCGATCAGGTCCTGGATCTGAAAAGGCTTCCACAAAAATTCGATCGGCTGGCCCTTCATGGCCCGGATGATTTCTTCGGAATGGCTTTCGCCGCTGATGAAGATGATGGGCGTGTGACGCCCCAGCGTTTTCATCTTTTCCTGTAACTCAATGCCGGACATTTGGGGCATGCGCACATCCAGCACCAACACCGCAGGGAACATGTCAAACGACTGCTGCAAGAACGCCTGCGCGCTGTCATAGCCCTCAATGCTGTAGCCCATCTGCCGCAGCAAATCAGTCAAATAGAAACGGATGTCAGAGTTGTCATCGACAACGTAAACATGACCGCTAGTGGAAGGGCTCATTTTAAATCACAAAATTATCAGACTTGTCAATATTAGGTATCAGGACTCGGTACGCCTATCCCCTTTTGGGGATATTTCGCATCATTTTTATGTTTGCAAGGTTTTGCGAAGCGCGCAGAACAACAGAAATGGCTATTGCAAGACGCGATTGCCAGCAAGGACAGCTAAAAGAGCTTCGACACGATCAAACCCTGAAACAACAATGTGACTACCGCTGTGTGCCATTGAAGTTTTTAATGCCACCAAGAAGAAAGGACTTAGCCCCTTTCGAAGCTAAGTCCTTGATTCATGTGGTCGGCGTGGCGGGATTCGAACTCGCGACCCCTTGCACCCCATGCAAGTGCGCTACCAGGCTGCGCTACACGCCGAGAAGACTGTGATTATAACCGGATAAATCATGCCCCAATGGTGAGCAGGGCCCTAATTTCTAGCAGTTCCTTGTGCAGAGGTGAGGAAGCGAACTCTGGAAGGGAAAATTCAGGGCCAGTCCAGATCAATTGATCTGCCGAAGGCTGAAGCAAGGCATCCGGGCGGCTGGGTGCATCAGTAGCTTCAAAGCCGACGGAGGCATCACGTCGCAGCTGACGGTCTGTCTGGACCAACTCCTGCAACCGGTTGCGTGCACCGCTGATGGTGAAGCCTTGGTCATAAAGCAAGTCACGGATGCGCCGGATCATCAACACTTCATGGTGCTGGTAATAACGGCGATTGCCCCTGCGTTTGACGGGCCGCAACTGCGTGAACTCCTGCTCCCAATAGCGCAAAACGTGTGGCTTGACACCGCACAATTCGCCCACTTCACCGATGGTGAAATAGCGTTTGGCTGGAATTGAGGGAAGCGGACTGTCCATGAACGACAACAAGTTACGTGGAAAACCTTGTAGCTTACTGCAACTGGGCCACTGACGTCCAGACGAATTCAAACGAAGCGAAAAAGGCCAGACAAAACAAAAAAGCACTTGGGATTTCTCTCAAGTGCTTTTTTAATCGGGAATTTTTGGTGGGCAGTACAAGTTTCGAACTTGTGACCCCTGCAGTGTGAATGCAGTGCTCTACCCCTGAGCTAACCGCCCTACGCTTCTCAGCGAAGACCTGAATTATGGCATAAAAATACCGCCGAATTGGCCCGTGCGCGCAAAAAATGGAGCCTTGTCAGCCCCCTCAAGCGATTTGTATCTGACGCCAAACGGTTTTGCCACCGCTGGATTTGTCAAGCTGAGACAGCACGTCTTCGTGCGCCGCCACCTCTTGTGCATTGGCCGACAAGATGGGCAAAGCGTATTGGCGCAAGTCCACTTGCACCACCACACTTTGCGAGTCACTGGGCGTATCGCCCGCATCGATCAACAAAGCCTCTTGCCCACGGGTCATGTTGATGTAAACGTCGGCCAGCAGTTCGGCATCGAGCAAAGCGCCGTGCAGCGTGCGGCCCGAGTTGTCCACTTCAAGCCGGTCGCACAAGGCATCCAGGCTGTTGCGCTTGCCCGGGAACATCTCCTTGGCCATGGCCAAGGTGTCGATCACGCCGCTGACATAGGCCTTCAAAGGCTTTTTGCCCACACGTTCGAGTTCCTTGTTCAAAAAGCCGATGTCAAAAGCCGCGTTGTGGATGATGAGTTCCGCATCGGCCAGGTAATCCAGGATTTCTTCGGCCAGTTCGGCAAACTTGGGCTTGTCGCGCAAAAACTCATTGCTGATGCCGTGCACCTTGAGCGCGTCTTCGTGGCTGTCGCGCTCGGGGTTGAAATAGAAATGCAGGTTGTTGCCGGTGAGCTTGCGCGCGTACAGCTCCACACAGCCCAGTTCGATGATGCGGTCGCCGCCTTCGGCCGACAGGCCAGTGGTTTCGGTGTCCAGAACGATTTGGCGCATGTCTTGTCGCTCCGTCTGTTCAGTGGTTTTCTTTGGCGTGGTTGATGGTGTAGCGGGGAATCTCGATCACCAAATCACTCTTGGCCACAAAAGCCTGGCAGCTCAAGCGCGAGTTCGGCTCTAGGCCCCAGGCGCGGTCGAGCAGGTCTTCTTCGGTTTCTTCCATCTCGTTGAGGGTGTTGAAGCCCTCACGCACCACCACATGGCAGGTGGTGCAGGCTGCGCTCATGTCACAAGCGTGTTCGATGTTGATGTGGTTGTCGAGCAGGGCTTCGCAAATGCTGGTGCCCGCAGGGGCGGTGATCTGCGCGCCTTGTGGACAGTACTCGGGATGGGGCAGGATTTTGATAACGGGCATGACGGTATTGTGGTTCACATCGACTGGATGTTCTGGCCAGCCAGGGCTTTTTGAATGCTGTGGTTCATGCGCTCGGCGGCAAAGGCTTCGGTGCCTTTGGCCAATGCCTGGGTACAGTCTTCCAGCGCTTTGGCGTCTTGCTCGGTCTGGATGGCCGCTTGCAAAGTGGCCAGGAGGGCATCGATGGCGGCCCGCTCTGCAGGGCTGAGCAAATCGCCATCTGCGGCCAAAGCACTGCGGGTGGCCAGCAGCATGCGGTCGGCATCGACCCGCGCCTCCACCAAGGCACGCGCTTTCATGTCGGCTTGCGCGGTGGTGAAGCTTTCTTGCAGCATGGTGGCAATCTGATCGTCGCTCAGGCCGTAAGACGGTTTGACGTCGATGCGGGCTTCGACACCGCTGATTTGTTCTTTGGCACCCACACTGAGCAGGCCGTCGGCATCGACCGTGAAGGTGACTCGGATGCGGGCAGCACCTGCAGCCATGGGCGGGATGCCACGCAGCTCAAAGCGGGCCAGGCTGCGGCAGTCTTGCACCAGATCGCGCTCGCCCTGCACCACATGCAGCGCCAGCGCGGTTTGGCCGTCCTGGTAGGTGGTGAAGTCTTGCGCCATGGCGGTGGGAATGGTCTGGTTGCGCGGGATGATGCGCTCGACCAAGCCGCCCATGGTCTCGATGCCCAAGGACAGCGGAATCACGTCGAGCAAGAGCAATTCGCCTGCGGCGTTGTTGCCCGCCAGTTGGTTGGCCTGAATGGCCGCGCCCAAAGCAACGACTTCGTCGGGGTTGAGGTTGTTTAGCGGAGCCTGGCCAAAAAAGTCGGCCACGGCTTGCTGAATTTGCGGCATGCGGGTGGAGCCGCCCACCATGACCACGCCTTGCACGTCTTCTTTGGCCAGTTTTGCATCGCGCAGCGCCTTGCGCACGGCGGTGATGCAGCGGGCCGTCAGGGATTGGGTGGCCTGCTCAAAATCGGCGCGGCTGATTTGTACCAACAAAGCGCCGGTGGACAGCGCCACATTCAAGCTGGCCGTGTCAGCGGTGGTCAAACCTTCTTTGGCTGCAAGAGCCGCTGCCTTGAGTTGGGTTTTGTCTTCGGCTGTGGCGGCTTGTAAGCCAGGCTGCTGGGCCAAGGCGAAGTCGGCCAGGGCTTGGTCGTAATCGTCACCGCCCAGGGCCGAGTCGCCGCCAGTCGACAACACTTCGAACACACCTTGCGTGAGGCGCAAGATGGAGATGTCAAACGTGCCGCCGCCCAGATCGAACACGGCATAAACGCCTTCGCTCGCGTTGTCTAGGCCATAGGCAATGGCCGCAGCAGTGGGTTCGTTGATCAGGCGCAGCACATTCAGGCCCGCCAACTGGGCCGCATCTTTGGTGGCCTGGCGCTGGGCGTCGTCAAAGTAAGCCGGCACAGTGATGACCGCACCGTACAGGTCGTCGTTGAAAGTGTCTTCGGCGCGGTATCGCAGCGTGGCCAGAATTTCTGCGCTCACCTCCACAGGCGATTTCGGGCCTTGCACGGTCTGAATGCTGAGCATCCCTTTGTCGCTGGCAGTAAATTCGTAAGGCAATTTGCTGCGGTCGGCGATGTCGTTCAGGCCACGGCCCATAAAGCGCTTGACCGAAGCGATGGTGTTGACCGGGTCGGTGGCCGCCGACTGCACCGCGTCAAAGCCGATCTGGCGGCCCTGCCCCGGCATGAAGCGCACGACCGAAGGCAGGATCACGCGGCCATCGCCGTCGGGCAAACACTCGGCCACGCCATTGCGCACCGAAGCCACCAGCGAATGGGTGGTGCCCAGGTCAATGCCCACCGCAATGCGACGCTGGTGCGGGTCGGGCGACTGGCCCGGTTCGGAAATCTGCAGTAAGGCCATGTTCAATCGGGAAAGTTCAGGTCAAGTTCAGGTCAACTGGTCGAGTTTAGCGTTCACTTCTTGCGTGAAGCGCTCGATGAACATCAGCGCCCTCACCTGCCCCACGGCCTGCGCAGGGTCTTTGTCGACATCCAGCCAACGGGCCAGCTCTTGCAGCACGCGCTGCTGCTCGGCGGCCACTTCATCGGCCAAATTCTCCAAGCCCTCTGCCGATTCAGTGTCGTCCAGCGTTTCGCGCCATTCCATCTGCTGCATGAGAAAGGCTGCGGGCATGGCCGTGTTGTTCTCTGCCTGCACGGGTGCACCGCGAAGTTCGCACAAATAGGCGGCGCGTTTGAGCGGGTCTTTCAGGCGCTGATACGCCTCGTTGATGCGCACCGACCACTGCATGGCCACACGCTGGGCGGCAGCGCCCTCGGCGGCGAAGCGGTCAGGGTGAGCTTCACGCTGCAGGGCTTTCCAGCGGGCGTCGAGTTGTGCGCGGTCCTGCACGAACTGCGCCGGCACATCAAACAGTTCGAAGTCGTTGGCTTGCAGCGAAATCACACGCTCAGGACTCACACGCGGAACGATTCACCGCAACCGCAGCGGTCACGCTCGTTGGGGTTGTTGAAGCGGAAGCCCTCGTTCAAGCCTTCGCGCACGAAGTCGAGCTCGGTGCCATCGATGTAGGCCAGGCTTTTGGGGTCCACCAACACCTTGACGCCGTGGCCTTCAAAGACCACGTCTTCCGGGGCGATTTCGTCCACGTACTCGAGCTTGTAAGCCAAACCCGAGCAGCCGGTGGTCTTGACGCCCAGGCGCACACCGACACCCGAGCCACGTTTGGCCAGGTAGCGGTTCACGTGCCGTGCGGCGGCAGCAGACAGTGTGATGGCCATGTCAGTTCAGGTGTTTCTTTTTGTAGTCGTCAACGGCGGCCTTGATGGCGTCTTCGGCCAGGATGGAGCAGTGGATTTTCACGGGCGGCAGCGCCAGCTCTTCGGCAATCTGGCTGTTCTTCAAGGCCGCTGCTTCGTCGAGGGTCTTGCCCTTGACCCACTCGGTGACGAGTGAGCTGGAGGCGATGGCCGAGCCGCAACCGTAGGTCTTGAAGCGTGCGTCTTCGATCACCCCGGTTTGCGGGTTGACCTTGATTTGCAACTTCATCACGTCGCCGCAAGCCGGTGCACCGACCATGCCGGTGCCCACGCTGTCATCGCCCTTGTCGAACGAGCCGACGTTGCGGGGGTTTTCGTAGTGGTCAACCACTTTTTCAGAATATGCCATGGTGTTTCTCCTTTATCAGTGGGCAGCCCACTGGATGGTGCTCAAGTCGATGCCGTCTTTGTGCATTTCCCACAAGGGGCTGAGTTCGCGCAGCTTGGCCACGTTCTCACGGATGGTTTTGATCGCGTAGTCGATGTCTTCTTCGGTGGTCCAGCGGCCAATCGTCATGCGCAAGCTGCTGTGGGCCAACTCGTCACTGCGGCCCAAGGCACGTAGCACATAGCTGGGCTCCAGGCTGGCCGAGGTGCAGGCCGAACCGGACGACACGGCCAAGCCTTTGATGCCCATGATCAGCGATTCGCCTTCGACGAAGTTGAAGCTCATGTTGATGTTGTGCGGCACGCGCTGGGTGGGGTGTCCGTTCAAAAACACCTGCTCCATGTCGCTCAGGCCGTTGATCAGGCGGTCGTGCAAGGCACGGGCCTTGGCGTTGTCTTGCGCCATTTCCAGCTTGGCAATACGGAACGCCTCGCCCATGCCCACGCACTGGTGGGTGGGCAAGGTGCCGGAACGCATGCCGCGCTCGTGACCGCCACCGTGCATTTGCGCTTCCAGGCGAATGCGGGGCTTGCGGCGCACATACAAAGCGCCAATGCCTTTGGGACCATAGGTTTTGTGCGAAGCCAGGCTCATCAAATCGATGGGCAGCTGGGTCATGTCAATCTCGACCTTGCCCGTGGCTTGCGCCGCATCGACGTGGAACACGATGCCTTTTTCGCGGCACAGGTTACCAATCGCGGCCACGTCCTGGATCACGCCGATTTCGTTGTTCACGAACATCACGCTGATCAGGATGGTGTCGGGGCGAATGGCGGCCTTGAGCGCATCCATGTTCAGCAAGCCATCGGCCTGCACATCCATGTAAGTGACTTCAAAACCCTGACGCTCGAGCTCGCGCATGGTGTCCAGCACAGCCTTGTGCTCGGTCTTGACGGTGATCAGGTGTTTGCCGCGCGATTTGTAGAAATGGGCTGCACCCTTGATGGCCAGGTTGTTGGACTCGGTCGCGCCGCTGGTCCAGACGATTTCACGGGGGTCGGCACCGATCAGGTCGGCCACTTGCTCGCGGGCTTTTTCAACGGCGGCTTCGGCTTCCCAGCCCCAGGCGTGGCTGCGGGAGGCAGGGTTGCCAAAGTGTTCGCGCAGCCAGGGGATGATGGCGTCCACCACGCGGGGATCACAAGGGTTGGTCGCGCCGTAGTCGAGATAAATAGGGAAGTGGGGCGTGGTCATGGGTGGTACTTCTTTTCAATCAGGATTTGGCAAACACATTGCCCAGGTCGAACACGGAATTGGGTCCGGTCAGGCGGATCGGCTTGCTGACCGGCATGGGGGAGATGGCGCGCTTGAGGGTGGGCTTGAGCTCTACCACCAGGCCCTTGGCCAGCTGGTCGTCCACCAGCTTTTGCAGGGACACCGAGTCCAGAAACTCGACCATTTTGGAATTGAGCGAGGCCCACAGGTCGTGCGTCATGCAGCGGCCATCGCCACCGTTGCAGTTTTCCTTCCCGCCGCAATGGGTGGCGTCGATGGGCTCGTCCACCGACAAAATGATGTCGGCCACGGTGATGTCCGTGGATTTGCGGCCCAGGGTGTAACCGCCGCCGGGACCACGGGTGGACTCGACCAGGTTGTGGCGGCGCAGCTTGCCAAACAACTGCTCCAGATAAGACAGGGAAATCTGTTGGCGCTGGCTGATGGCGGCCAAAGTCACGGGGCCGGCATCCTGGCGCAGGGCCAGATCGATCATGGCGGTGACAGCAAAACGGCCTTTGGTAGTGAGACGCATGGCAGACTCCTGAAGTGGGTAGGGGCTTGGTCTGAAGCCCGCCGGAGCGGGTTCCCGACTAAACGAGTCAAGTATAACGCAATCCCGATCAAATCACTCGGGTTATAGGGTCATTCACTTAGCGCTCAAGCCCGAATCAAAGGCACGACGTTGTCGCCGCCTGTCGCCCCGAAGGCCTGCTCTTTCAGGATGGTCAACTGGTCGCGCACCTGCGCCGCTTTTTCGAACTCCAGGTTGCGGGCGTGCTCCATCATTTGCTTTTCGAGCTGCTTGATGGCTTTGGCGATGTCTTTCTCGCTCATGTCCTCGACCTTGGCCCGCTGCAGCGCGGCCTGTTCCAGGCGCTCGGCTTCCTTGCCCGATTTTTCGCTGTAGACACCGTCGATCAGGTCCTTGACTTTTTTGACGATGCTCTGGGGCGTGATGCCCATGGCCTCGTTGTGCGCCAATTGCTTGATGCGCCGACGCTCAGTCTCACCCATGGCTTTTTTCATGGACTCGGTGATGCGGTCGGCGTACAAAATCGCCCGGCCGTTCAGGTTACGCGCAGCCCGGCCAATGGTCTGGATCAGGCTGCGTTCGGCGCGCAAGAAGCCTTCTTTATCGGCATCCAGAATCGCCACCAGCGACACCTCGGGAATGTCCAGGCCCTCGCGCAGCAGGTTGATGCCCACCAGCACATCGAAAGCACCCAGGCGCAGATCGCGCAAAATTTCGACGCGCTCCACCGTGTCCACATCGCTGTGCAGGTAGCGCACCTTCACACCGTTGTCGCTCAGGTAATCGGTCAGCTGCTCAGCCATGCGCTTGGTGAGTGTGGTGATCAGCACCCGCTCGTTCTTGTCCACCCGGATGCGGATCTCCTGCAGCACATCGTCCACCTGGTGGGTGGCGGGACGCACCTCGACCTGTGGGTCCACCAGCCCGGTGGGGCGCACAACTTGTTCGACCACCTTGCCCGAATGCGTTTTTTCGTAATCGGCCGGTGTGGCCGAAACAAAGATGCACTGGCGCATGCGCTTTTCAAACTCTTCAAACTTGAGCGGCCGGTTGTCCAGCGCGCTGGGCAGGCGAAAACCATACTCCACCAGCGTGGTCTTGCGCGCCTTGTCGCCGTTGTACATGGCGTTGAGCTGGCCGATCATCTGGTGGCTCTCGTCCAGAAACATGATGGCGTCGGGCGGCATGTAATCGGTCAGCGTGCTGGGCGGGTCGCCCGGAGCCGCACCCGACAAATGCCGGGTGTAGTTTTCAATGCCTTTGCAGTGGCCCACCTCGGACAGCATTTCCAGATCAAACCGGGTGCGCTGCTCCAGACGTTGCGCTTCAACCAGCTTGCCCATGCCCACCAATTCTTTGAGGCGCTGGGCCAGCTCCAGCTTGATGGTCTCGACCGCCGCCAGCACCTTGTCACGGGGCGTCACGTAGTGGCTAGACGGGTAAACCGTGAAACGCGGGATCTTCTGGCGGATGCGGCCTGTCAACGGATCAAACAGCTGCAGGCTCTCGATCTCGTCGTCAAACAGCTCGATGCGAATCGCCAGCTCGGAATGCTCGGCCGGGAACACGTCGATCGTGTCGCCGCGCACCCGAAACTTGCCACGGCTGAACTCCATGTCGTTGCGCTGGTACTGCATGCGGATCAGCTGGGCGATCACGTCACGCTGGCCCAACTTGTCGCCCGTGCGCAGCGTCATGATCATGCGGTGGTAGCTCTCGGGCTCACCAATGCCGTAGATGGCCGACACCGTGGCCACGATCACCACGTCGCGCCGCTCCATGATGCTTTTGGTGCAACTCAGGCGCATCTGCTCGATGTGCTCATTGATCGCGCTGTCCTTTTCGATGAACAAATCGCGCTGGGGCACATAGGCCTCGGGCTGGTAATAGTCGTAGTAGCTGACGAAGTACTCGACCGCGTTTTTAGGGAAAAACTCGCGGAACTCGCTGTACAGCTGCGCGGCCAGCGTTTTGTTGGGCGCAAACACGATGGCGGGACGCCCCAGCCGTGCGATCACATTGGCCATGGTGAAGGTCTTGCCCGAGCCGGTCACGCCCAGCAGGGTCTGGAACACCTCGCCGTCGTGCACGCCCTCGACCAGCTGCTCAATGGCCACAGGCTGGTCGCCTGCGGGCGGGTACGGCTGGTACAACTCAAACGGGGAGCCGGGGTAACTGACAAACTTCCCCGCTGCGTACTTGTCCGCATCAGACACAACTTCAACAACAGGAACTTCGGGCACGGTGGACATCTTTGTAAGCGCGGCCTGGCTAAACCAGGCGGCGGGGGCCGTTAAAATCAGGAATAACCCGAAAGCCTAACCGAGGAACGGGTTTCCTGCCACCACTGAACACAATCCAAGGACTTTCCATGTCTCTGTTTTCCGCCGTCGAAATGGCCCCCCGCGACCCGATCCTGGGTCTGAACGAGCAATACAACGCCGACACCAACCCCAACAAGGTGAACCTGGGTGTGGGCGTGTACTTCGACGACGCTGGCAAACTGCCTCTGCTCCAATGCGTGCAGGCCGCCGAAAAAGCCATGATGGACAAGCCCGCGCCACGCGGCTACCTGCCGATCGACGGCATCGTGGCTTATGACAACGCGGTCAAGGCGCTGGTGTTTGGCGCCGATTCGGACGTGGTCCAATCCGGCCGCGTATCCACCGTGCAAGCCATTGGCGGCACGGGCGGCCTGAAGATTGGCGCCGACTTCCTGAAAAAGGTCAGCCCCAATGCCAAAGTGCTGATTTCCGACCCCAGCTGGGAAAACCACCGCGCCATCTTCGTGAACGCCGGTTTTGAAGTCGGCAGCTACGCCTACTACGACGCGGCCAAGCGCGGCGTCAACTTCGAGGGCATGCTGGCCAGCCTGAACGCTGCCGAGGCCGGCACCATCGTCGTGCTGCACGCCTGCTGCCACAACCCCACGGGTTATGACATCACCGACGCCCAGTGGGACCAGGTCATTGCCGTCGTTAAAGCCAAGGGCCTGACCGCGTTCCTCGACATGGCTTACCAGGGCTTTGGCCACGGCATTGCCGAAGACGGCGCGGTGATCGGCAAGTTTGTGGCGGCGGGCCTGAACATCTTCGTGTCCACGTCTTTTTCCAAGAGCTTCAGCCTGTACGGTGAGCGCGTGGGTGCTCTTTCGGTGGTGGCGTCTGACAAGGAAGAAGCCAGCCGCGTGCTGAGCCAACTCAAGATCGCCATCCGCACCAACTACTCCAACCCGCCCATCCACGGTGGTGCCGTGGTTGCGGCCGTGCTGGGCAACCCCGAGCTGCGTGCCCAGTGGGAGGCCGAGTTGGCCGAAATGCGTGTGCGCATCAAGGCCATGCGCCAGAAGCTGGTCGACGGCCTGAAAGCCGCTGGCGTGAAACAGGACATGTCCTTCATCACCCAACAGATTGGCATGTTCAGCTACTCGGGCCTGACCAAAGACCAAATGGTGCGCCTGCGCAACGAATTCGGCGTGTACGGCACCGACACCGGCCGCATGTGCGTGGCCGCGCTCAACAGCAAAAACATCGACTACGTATGTGCGGCAATTGCCAAAGTCGTCTGACTTGACCCCCATCAAGGCTGACAGCTTGCTTGCAACCGCCCCCGACGGGGCGGTTTATTTTTGGGCGGTCCGGAATGTGACTGCCGATTAGGGTCATCACTCCAAAAATTCGGGTTCGACTCCTGTAGCATTGCTGCAGCGCACCATTCGTCGCCAGGGAAACCGTCACATGCTTTATCAGATTTTTGAAACCCAACGCTCCATCATGGAGCCTTTCGCCGATCTGGCCCAAGCTGCAGCCAAGCTCTACAGCAACCCCTTGAACCCCATGGCGCAAACTCCCCTGGCTCAGCGCGTCTCGGCCGGTTACGCCCTGATGCACCGCCTGGGCAAGGACTACGAAAAACCCGAGTTCGGCATCCGCACGGTCAAGGTCAACAAGACCGATGTGGCCATCCACGAGCGGGTCGAAATTGACAAGCCTTTTTGCGAGTTGCGCCGTTTCAAGCGTTTCTCGGACGACCCCGCCACTTTGACGATGCTCAAGGCCCAACCTGCGGTCTTGATCGTGGCCCCCTTGTCGGGCCACTACGCCACTTTGCTGCGCGACACCGTCAAAACCATGTTGCAAGACCACAAGGTCTACATCACCGACTGGAAAAACGCCCGCTTGGTGCCTTTGTCCGACGGTGAGTTCCACCTGGACGATTACATCAACTATGTGCAGGAATTCATCCGCCACCTGCAGGCCATCTACGGCCACTGCCATGTGGTGAGCGTTTGCCAGCCCACCGTGCCGGTGCTTGCCGCCGTGTCCTTGATGGCCAGCCGCGGCGAAAAGACGCCCTTGACCATGACCATGATGGGCGGCCCCATCGATGCGCGCAAGTCGCCCACTTCGGTGAACAACCTGGCCACCAACAAGAGCTTCGAGTGGTTCGAAAACAACGTGATCTACCGCGTGCCCCCCTCCTTCCCGGGCGCGGGTCGCCGCGTGTACCCCGGCTTCTTGCAATACACCGGCTTTGTGGCCATGAATCCCGATCGCCATGCCAACAGCCATTACGACTACTTCAAGGACCTGATCAAGGGGGACGACGCCAGCGCCGAAGCCCACCGCAAGTTCTATGACGAGTACAACGCCGTGCTCGACATGGACGCCGATTACTACCTGGAGACCATCCAGACCGTGTTCCAGGAATTCAAACTGGTCAACGGCACATGGGACGTGAAGGGCGTGGATGGCAAGATCGAGCGCGTGCGCCCACAAGACATCAAGACCACCGCCTTGCTGACCGTGGAAGGTGAGCTCGACGACATCTCCGGCTCGGGCCAGACCCGCGCAGCGCAAGACCTTTGCAGCGGTGTGCCCGCCAACGAACGCCTGCACCTGGAAGTGCCCGGCGCAGGCCATTACGGCATCTTCAGCGGTCGGCGCTGGCGCGACATCGTCTACCCGCAACTGGTCAAGTTCATCCTGAACCACTCGACCAAAACGGCCGCCAAAGGCTCGGTAACGGCCCAGCCCAAGGCAGTCAGTGCCGTGGCCAAGAAGGCAGTCCAGACCAAACCCGTACAAACGGTGGCCAAGACCGCCCTCAAGTCTGTGGCCAAAGCCACGAGCAAGGCCGCTGCAGCCACCCCGCCCAGAGGCTCCATCCAAACCACCTGGGTCCAGCCCAAGAAAAAAGCCTGAGGCCCATGCCCGCTTTGCCAAGATCAGCGCCTGAGACCCAGGCGCTTTTTCTATTGCTGAACGACGCCCTGCCCCAAACGCAGTGCACGCGGTGCGGCTATCCCGACTGCGCCAGCTACGCCCGGGCCATGGCCAATGGTCAAGCGCCCATCAACCAATGCCCGCCGGGTGGACAAGCAGGTATCGAGCGCTTGGCTGCGCTGACGGGTCAGCCAGTGGAACCCCTCAACCCTGAGCATGGCATCGAAGGCCCCCGCCATGTGGCCATCATCGATGAAGCCTGGTGCATCGGCTGCACGCTGTGCATCAAGGCCTGCCCGACCGACGCGATTTTGGGCGCCAACAAACTGATGCACACCGTGATCGAGCCCTGGTGCACGGGCTGCGAGCTGTGCATTCCGGTGTGCCCGGTGGACTGCATTGCGCTGGAGAACGTGACCGGCACGCAAACCGGCTGGGCTGCCTGGTCTGCGGAACAAGCCCACACCGCACGCGAGCGCTACACCTCACGCCAGCAACGCCTGTTGCGCGAAGAAGCCGAGCACCAAAGGCAATTGCAAGCCAAAGCCGAGCACAAACTGGCCGATTTGGCTGCGCACACCAAGAGCAGCGACATCGCAACCGAAGTGGACCGCAAACGCGCCATCATCGAGGCGGCGTTGGCCAAGGCCAAAGCTCGGCAGACCGGTGCTTGACGGGCTGCTGCGCCCGGTCTTAGCCATCTTGATCGCTGGTCCATGCCTTCGTTTGTCATGGATACCCGCATGCGCGGGCATGACAGATCCGGACCTTAAGACCCAATTTCGTTCAGTGTGCATGGGTCGCCAAAGCCGCAAAGGCCTTGACCACTTCGGGGGGGGCCTGCACCAGCTCGATCAACACGCCCTCGCCGCCAATCGGGAACTCGTCGTTCGCCTTGGGGTGCAAGAAGGTGATGTCAAAACCGGCCGCGCCCTTGCGGATGCCGCCGGGTGCAAAGCGCACGCCTTGTGACGCGAGCCACTCGACCGCCACTGGCAGATTGTCGATCCACAAGCCGATGTGGTTGAGCGGCGTGGTGTGTACGGCAGGCTTTTTCTCGGGGTCCAGCGGCTGCATCAAATCGACCTCGACCTTGAACGAGCCAGAGCCGATGGCGCAGATGTCTTCGTCCACGTTCTCGCGTTCGCTTTGGAAGGTGCCGGTCACTTCCAGGCCGAACATGTCGACCCAGAGTTTTTGCAAGCGGGCCTTGTCAGGCCCGCCGATGGCGATTTGCTGGACGCCCAGCACTTTGAAGGGGCGTGTCATTTATTCAAACTCCACGATCATCTGGTCCACGGTGAGCGATTCGCCTTTGGCGGCGACCACTTTCTTGACCACGCCGTCTTGCGCGGCAAACAGCACGTTTTCCATTTTCATGGCTTCGATCACGGCCACACGCTCGCCCGCCTGCACCTTCTGGCCAGGCTGCACCGCCACGTCCACCAGCAAACCGGGCATCGGCGAGAGCACATAGCGGCTCAGATCCGGCGGGGCCTTGTAAGGCATGAGCTTGTGCAGCTCGGCCATGCGGGGCGACATGACCAAGGCCTCGATGCGCGTGCCGTTGTGCTGCACCTGCAGGGCCAAGGGGTTCTTCAAGGTGCCGCGCTCGACTTGCGCAGTGAAGGGTTTGCCGTTGCAGGTGCCTTCAATGCGGATGTCGTTCAGGCGCGAGTTGCTCTCCATGGCATAGGTTTTGCCGTCCACCGTGATCTGCGCCACGCCGGGTTTGCCCGGGAATTCGTCCACATGCACAGCCACATAGCGGTTCTGCCCGCCCTGCCCCAACTCGACCACCGCATAGTCCTGGCCAATCTTGACGTCGTAGCCGGGCAACTGACCGCTGAGGTTGGCAGCACGTTCGCGCGACTTGCGGCGCACAAAGGCGGCCAGTGCAGCCAGGAAGTCGTGGTCGTCGTGCGGCACGTCTTCGGCGCGGAAGCCCTTGCCGTACTGCTCGGCGATGAAGCCAGTGTTGAATTCACCCGAGACAAAACGCGGGTGCGCCAGCAAAGCAGCCTGGAACGGGATGTTGGAGCTGATGCCACGAATGACAAAACCATTCAAGGCTTCGCGCATTTTGGCGATCGCGTCGTTGCGGTCTTTGCCGTGCACGATCAGTTTGGCGATCATCGAGTCGTAAAACATCGGGATCTCGCCGCCGTCCTGCACACCCGTGTCCACGCGCACGCCCAGCAGGTCGGCGGTGTTGGCCTGGAACATGGTTTGTTTGGGTGTCTGGAAACGCACCAGACGGCCCGTGGAAGGCAGGAAGTTGCGGAACGGGTCTTCTGCGTTGATGCGACACTCGATGGCCCAGCCGTTGCGCTTGACGTCTTTCTGCTCGATCGGCAGCTTCTCGCCAGCGGCCACACGGATCATCATCTCGACCAGGTCCAGACCCGTGATCGCTTCGGTCACCGGGTGCTCCACCTGCAGGCGGGTGTTCATCTCCAGGAAGTAAAAGCTCTGGTCTTTGCCGACCACAAACTCCACCGTGCCAGCGCTTTGGTATTTCACCGCCTTGGCCAGTTGCACCGCCTGCTCGCCCATGGCTTTGCGGGTGATTTCAGAAATGAAGGGCGAAGGTGCCTCTTCGATCACCTTCTGGTGGCGGCGCTGGATGGAGCACTCGCGCTCGTTCAGGTAAATCACATTGCCGTGGCTGTCGCCCAGCACCTGGATTTCGATGTGGCGCGGTTCCTCGACAAATTTTTCGATGAACACGCGGTCATCGCCAAAGCTGTTGCGTGCTTCGTTGCGGCAAGAGGTGAAGCCCTCCAAAGCCTCTTTGTCGTTGAAGGCCACGCGCAGGCCTTTGCCGCCGCCGCCTGCCGACGCCTTGATCATGACGGGGTAGCCAATGCCCTTGGCAATTTCAACCGCCTTCTCAGCGCTTTCAATCGCATCGTTCACACCGGGAATGCAGTTCACGCCAGCAGCGCCCGCAAGCTTTTTGGACTCGATCTTGTCGCCCATGGCGGCAATCGAGAAGTGGCGCGGACCGATGAAGGCGATGCCCTCGTCTTCGCAGCGCTTGGCAAACTCGGCGTTCTCGCTCAGGAAGCCGTAGCCGGGGTGGATGGCTTGCGCGCCCGTGGCTTTGGCGGCTGCGATGATTTTGTCGGCCACCAGATACGACTCGCGCGAAGGTGCGGGGCCGAGCAACACGGCTTCGTCGGCCAGCTGCACATGGCGGGCCTCCTTGTCGGCTTCGGAGTAAACGGCCACGGTCTGGATGCCCATTTTGTGGGCGGTGGCGATGACGCGGCAGGCGATTTCACCGCGGTTGGCAATCAAAATTTTCTTGAACATATGGAATCCTTTTATCTGTCATCCCGGGCTTGACCCGGGATCCATGGATGGCGGCTCACGTCCGCCATGACGGGGTAGCGATCACAGTGGAATGTTCCCGTGCTTGCGCCAGGGGTTCTCGATCTTCTTGTCCTTGAGCATCACCAGCGAGCGGCAGATGCGCTTGCGGGTCTCGTGCGGCTGGATCACGTCGTCGATGAAGCCGCGTGCGCCCGCCACAAAGGGGTTGGCGAAACGGGCTTTGTATTCGGCTTCCTTGGCGGCCAGTTTCTCGGGGTCGCCCTTGTCTTCGCGGAAGATGATTTCCACCGCGCCTTTGGCCCCCATGACCGCGATTTCGGCGTTGGGCCAGGCAAAGTTCACGTCGCCGCGCAGGTGCTTGGAAGCCATCACGTCGTACGCGCCGCCATAAGCCTTGCGGGTGATGACGGTGATTTTCGGCACGGTGCATTCGGCGTACGCATACAGCAGCTTGGCGCCGTGCTTGATGATGCCGCCGAACTCCTGGCTGGTGCCGGGCATGAAACCGGGCACGTCGACAAAGGTGATGACGGGGATGTTGAACGCATCGCAAAAACGCACAAAACGGGCGGCTTTGATCGAGCTCTTGATGTCGAGACATCCGGCCAGCACCAGCGGCTGGTTGGCCACGATGCCCACGGTCTGGCCTTCCATGCGGGCAAAGCCGATCAGGATGTTCTTGGCGTAATCAGGTTGCAGTTCAAAGAAGTCGCCATCGTCCACGGTCTTGACGATGAGTTCCTTCATGTCATAGGCCTTGTTGGGGTTCTCGGGCACCAGGGTGTCCAGGCTCATGTCCATGCGACCCGACGGGTCACCGCTGGGGCGCACAGGCGCTTTTTCGCGGTTGTTGAGCGGCAGGTAGTTGTAGAGGCGGCGCAGCATCAAGAGCGCTTCCACATCGTTCTCGAAGGCCATGTCGGCCACGCCGCTCTTGGTGGTGTGTGTCAGGGCGCCACCCAGCTCTTCGGCGGTCACTTCTTCGTGCGTCACGGTCTTGACCACTTCGGGGCCGGTCACAAACATGTAAGACGTGTCCTTGACCATGAAGATGAAATCGGTCAAAGCAGGCGAATACACCGCACCACCCGCCGAGGGGCCCATGATCATGCTGATCTGGGGCACCACACCGCTGGCCATCACGTTGCGCTGGAACACGTCGGCATAACCACCCAAGGACGCCACGCCTTCTTGAATACGCGCACCGCCCGAATCATTGAGGCCAATCACCGGCGCGCCGACCTTCATGGCCTGATCCATGATCTTGCAGATCTTCTCGGCGTGGGTTTCCGACAAAGCACCGCCGTAGACGGTGAAGTCCTGGCTGAACACAAACACCAGGCGGCCGTTGATCATGCCGTAGCCCGTCACCACACCGTCGCCGGGGATCTTGTTGTCCTGCATGCCAAAGTCGGTGCAGCGGTGCTCGACGAACATGTCCCACTCTTCGAAAGTGCCTTCGTCGAGCAAGACCTCGATGCGCTCACGCGCGGTGAGCTTGCCTTTGGCGTGCTGCGCATCGATGCGTTTTTGCCCGCCGCCCAAGCGGGCCGCAGCGCGCTTTTTTTCCAGTTGTTCAATGATGTCTTGCATGTTGTCAGCTCCTTATGCTCGGTTCAGATGGGTTCGCCAGCGGTCAAGAAAATCACCCAGCGCTTGCAAAGTGACGATATCCCGACCCCAGGGTTTTCTTTGATTGGACAGGTGGCGCAACCAGACCAGGCGGTCACACGATTGCACCAAACGGTTTTGGGTGTTGGCATCGAGTTGCTCAAACTGGCGGTGCCAACTTTGCAACAACGCCTCTTGGGGCGCATTCGCCATCCAGAGGGTGGACAGCAAATAGGCCAGCCAGTCGCGGGTCTGGGCCTGCGGCAGGTCCATGACCTCCAATGGATCGTCCTCGAAGTCGATGAACCAGAGTTGCCCGGAAGACACCATGATGTTCCGGGCAAAGGCCTGACTCAGATACTGGCCTTGCTGGTGGACATGCCCAATCGCTTGCAAGCCTTGCTCAAACAGGCGCAGCGCCAGATCCGGGGTCTGTGTCAGGCCGTGCTGCAAGGATTCACCCGGCAAGAATTGCAAGGCGATGTAATCCGGTGCCTGGTGCAACACCGCAGGCACGGGCAAGCCTGCGGCCGCCAGTTGTCTCAAGCGCTGTACCTCGGTGTTTTGGGCACGCGCCCCACCATGGGCGGGCACAGGCTGCAACAAAGGGTTGCGCGTCAGCTGGGACAGCCACTTCATGATTTTGAAGCGCAAAGGCCCACGTGCAGGACGCTGGCCTTTGATCAGCAGCGGGCCATCGGGCGTGTCGACCCGGGCAATGCGCTGCGTCCGCCAGCGCGGATCCGCTGCGATCAGTTGCAGGGATTCAGGGCTCAAACTCATGGCGCAGAACCCGAAACGCTGGGGCTCGCCGGGGTCGACAGGCTCGCCAGCAATTGGCGTGCTGCCGTCGAAGCGGCCAACGTGCCCTGTGCCACTCGGGCAGACACCAAAGGCAGCTGATGCCGGACCTCAGGATGGTCTTTGAAAGACTGCCGAAGCCCCGCCTCGATCCGCTCCCACATCCAGGACAGGGCTTGCTGCTGACGCCGCTCACCAAGCCGGCCGTTGCCAGTTTGCAATGCCCGAAATTCTGTGACCGCCGCCCAAAAACTGTCCACACCCTGGCCCAGCAGAGCGCTCAGCTGCACCACCTTGGGGTGCCACTGCGAGGTGTCGGCGTGCGCGTGGCCCGAGCCGCCATGCATGCCCAGCAGTTGCAGGGCGCTGGTGATTTGCAACTCGGCGCGGGTGGCCGCCATCGCGTCGATGTCGGCCTTGTTGATGACCACCAGGTCGGCGATTTCCATCACGCCTTTTTTGATGGCCTGCAAATCGTCGCCCGCATTGGGCAGCTGCATCAGCACAAACATGTCGGTCATGTTGGCCACTGCCGTCTCAGACTGGCCCACACCCACGGTCTCGACAATCACCACGTCGTAGCCCGCCGCCTCGCAGACCAGCATCGATTCACGGGTTTTTTCGGCCACACCACCCAGGGTGCCGCTGCTCGGGCTGGGACGGATGTAGGCGCGTTCGTGCACGCTGAGCAACTCCATCCGGGTCTTGTCGCCCAGAATCGACCCGCCCGATACGGTGCTCGACGGGTCCACCGCCAGCACCGCCACGCGGTGCCCTTGGCCAATCAAATACAAACCCAGCGCTTCGATGAAGGTGGACTTGCCCACACCCGGCACACCGCTGATGCCCAAGCGGAACGAGTTGCCTGTGTGCGGCAGCATGGCCGTGAGCAGCTCGTCGGCCAAGGCCCGGTGGTCCGGGCGGGTGGATTCGAGCAGCGTGATGGCCTTGGCCATGGCGCGGCGCTGCACGGCAGCACTGCCATTGAGCAAGCCGTCGAGCAAGTGCTCAGGGCTCACCCGATCGCCTTTTTGATCTGCTCCAGCACATCCTTGGCGCTGACCGGAATCGGGGTGCCGGGGCCGTAGATGCCTTTGACGCCTGCTTCGTAGAGCATGTCGTAGTCCTGGCGAGGGATCACACCGCCGACGAAGACGATGATGTCGTCGGCGCCCTGCTTCTTGAGTTCGGCAATGATGGCGGGCACCAAGGTTTTGTGGCCAGCGGCCAGCGTGCTCACACCCACGGCGTGCACGTCGTTCTCAATCGCCTGGCGGGCGCACTCTTCGGGGGTCTGGAACAAGGGGCCCATGTCCACGTCGTAGCCCAGGTCGGCAAACGCGGTGGCCACCACTTTGGCACCCCGGTCGTGGCCGTCCTGGCCGAGTTTGGAGATCATCACGCGGGGGCGGCGGCCTTGCGCTTCGGCAAAGGCGGCGATGTCGGCTTTGAGCTGGTTCCAGTATTCCATGGTGTCTCCCAGGTTTTCACCGTCGTCATAAGCCGCGGCATACACGCCCGTGACTTTTTGCGTGTCGGCACGGTGGCGGCCAAAGGCTTTTTCCAGCGCATCCGACACTTCGCCGACCGTGGCACGCAGGCGCACGGCCTGAATCGACAAGTCGAGCAAATTGCCCTGGCCCGATTCGGCGGCGGCGCTCAACGCGTCCAGCGCGGCTTGCACCTTGGTGCTGTCGCGGCTGGCACGGATGGCTTTGAGGCGTGCAATCTGACCGTCGCGCACGCGCACGTTGTCTATCGACAGCGTCTCGATCGGGTCTTCTTTGGCCAACTTGTATTTGTTCACGCCCACGATGACGTCTTTGCCCGAATCGATGCGGGCCTGCTTTTCAGCGGCCGCCGCTTCGATCTTGAGCTTGGCCCAGCCGCTGCCCACGGCCTTGGTCATGCCGCCCATAGCCTCGACTTCTTCAATAATGGCCCAGGCCTTGTCGGCCATTTCTTGGGTCAGGCTCTCCATCATGTAGCTGCCAGCCCAGGGGTCGATCACGTTGGTGATGTGGGTCTCTTCCTGGATGATGAGCTGCGTGTTGCGGGCAATGCGGGCGCTGAATTCGGTGGGCAAGGCAATCGCTTCGTCAAAGCTGTTGGTGTGCAGCGACTGGGTGCCGCCAAACACGGCTGCCATGGCCTCGATGGTGGTGCGCACCACGTTGTTGTACGGGTCCTGCTCGGTGAGCGACCAGCCCGAGGTCTGGCTGTGCGTGCGCAGCATCAGGCTCTTGGGGTTCTTGGCGTTGAAGCCCTTCATGATGCGGCACCACAGCAGGCGCGCCGCACGCATTTTGGCGATCTCCAGATAGAAGTTCATGCCCACGGCCCAGAAGAAGGACAGGCGACCGGCGAAGTCGTCCACGTCCATACCCTTGGCAATCGCGGTCTTCACGTATTCCTTGCCGTCGGCCAGGGTGAAGGCCATCTCGAGGGCCTGGTTGGCGCCGGCTTCCTGCATGTGGTAGCCCGAGATCGAGATCGAGTTGAACTTGGGCATGTGCTTGCTCGTGTACTCGATGATGTCGCCAATGATCTTCATCGACGGCTCAGGCGGGTAGATGTAGGTGTTGCGCACCATGAACTCTTTCAGAATGTCGTTCTGAATGGTTCCGCTCAGTTTGTCCTGCGAGACGCCCTGCTCTTCGGCGGCCACCACGTAGCCCGCCAACACCGGCAGCACCGCGCCGTTCATGGTCATGGACACGCTGACCTTGTCCAGCGGAATCTGGTCGAACAAGATCTTCATGTCCTCGACCGAGTCGATCGCCACGCCGGCTTTGCCCACGTCGCCCGTGACGCGCGGATGGTCGGAGTCATAGCCGCGGTGCGTGGCCAGGTCAAACGCGACCGACACGCCCTGCCCGCCCGCCGCCAAGGCCTTGCGGTAGAAGGCGTTGGATTCTTCGGCGGTGGAGAAACCCGCGTATTGGCGGATCGTCCAGGGACGCACCGCGTACATGGTGGCCTGCGGGCCGCGCAGGAAGGGCTCGAAGCCCGGCAGCGTGTTGGCGTAGGGCAAATTGGCCGTGTCTTCGGCGGTGTAGAGCGGCTTGACGACGATGCCGTCGGGCGTCTTCCAGTTCAGGGCCGACACATCGCCACCCGGGGCGGATTTGGCGGCTGCTTTTTGCCAGGCTTCCAGATTGGAGGCGTTGAATTCAAAAGATGGAGACGTCATGGCGCTGTGCTTTCGGGACAAAAATGACTGATCCGGATTTTGGCAGCTTGCGACTGCCTACCGGCTTACAAGTACCGTGATTCATAATTATTGATGCAGAATATTTTAACCGGCTTACAATTCAGCATCTGAAACGCCCTGCCCCCGCCTCGATCGCTCACACCATGTCTGCCCTGTCCCTTGCCCCCCGCGCCCTGTACGAAGAAGTGGCCGAACTCCTGCGCCAGCGCATTTTTGCGCGCGAACTGGAGCCGGGCAGCTGGATCGACGAGTTGCGCATTGCCGAGGCCCTGGGCATCAGCCGCACCCCACTGCGTGAAGCCCTGAAGGTGTTGGCGGCCGAGGGCCTGGTGACGATGAAGGTGCGCCGCGGCGCCTACGTGACCGAAGTCAGCGAAAAAGACCTGCGCGATGTGTACCACCTGCTGGCCCTGCTCGAATCAGACGCTGCCCGCGTGGTGGCACATAACGCCAGTGCCGAACAGATGTCGCAGATTCAGGCCTTGCACCAGGACCTGGAAAAAGCCAAACACGACCGGGACCGTTTCTTCGAGATCAACGAAGCCTTTCACATGCTGCTGCTGGAATTGGCCGACAACCGCTGGCGCGACCAAATGGTGGCCGACCTGCGCAAGGTGATGAAGCTCAACCGGCACAGCTCGCTGTTCAAAGAGGGCCGCATTGAGCAATCCCTGGCCGAGCACCGCGCCATCGTCCAGGCCCTGACCGAACGCCAGCCCGAGCAAGCGGCCGAGCGCATGTCGGCGCACTTCACAAACGGCTTGCAGGCCGCGCAATAAATCAGATAGTCAGTCGCTGACCACCGCCCCGCGTGCCAGCGCCGCACGGGCCAAAGCCCAGACCTCTCGCGGCGGCAAGGGCTTGAGTTTGTGGTCGCTCCAGACCTGACGCCACAAACGCCCCCCATGCTGGCCGTGATACAGGCCCAGCATGTGGCGGGCAATGGCGTACCAAGGGCAGCCGTCTTCGGCAAAGGCCCGTTCCATGTAGGCCACCATGGCCTCTTCCACCGCTTCGCGGCTGGGCACCTCATGGGCATCGCCGTAAAACGTGGCGTCCCAGCTGCCCAGCAGCCAGGGGTTGTAATAAGCCTCGCGCCCGACCATCACGCCGTCGGCGTGCTGCAGATGCTGCGCAATCTCTTCGTTGGTCTTGATGCCGCCGTTCACGGCGATCAGCAGGCCCGGAAAGTCCTTTTTGAGCTGGTAGGCCAACTCGTAGCGCAGCGGCGGGATTTCGCGGTTTTCCTTGGGACTCAGGCCGTCGAGCCAGGCATTGCGGGCATGCACGATGAACACCCGACAGCCCGCCTCGCTCACCGTGCCGACAAAGTCTCGCACGAAGTCATAGCTTTCGATGCGGTCGATGCCAATACGGTGCTTAACGGTCACCGGCACGTCCACCACGTCCAGCATGGCTTTGACACCGTCGGCCACGGTGCGCGGCTCGTTCATCAGGCAAGCCCCAAACGCGCCGCGCTGCACCCGGTCTGATGGACAGCCGCAATTGAGGTTGATTTCGTCATAGCCCCACTCTTGCCCCAGCTTGGCGGCGTGGGCCAGGTCGGCCGCATCGCTGCCGCCTAATTGCAGCGCCACGGGGTGTTCTTCGGCGTTGAAGCGCAGGTGCCGCTGCACGCTGCCATGGCGCAAAGCACCGGTGGTCACCATCTCGGTGTAGAGCAGGGTGTGGCGGGTCAGCAGGCGATGGAAAAAACGGCAATGACGGTCAGTCCAGTCCATCATCGGGGCGACGGACAGGCGCCAGCGTTGGGGTTCAGGGAAATGCATAGGGACGGATTATCCTTGGCTGGTGCCGGACTTGACCCAAGCCCGGGCAAGCGCCCGTTGGGACGGCGTATAAAGACCTGTGGTCGCAAGGCTGAAAAGACAAAAAAATTCTGGAGGGGAAAGATGAGCAACGCAACGATGTGGTGGGTCCTGTCCGGTGTGCTGGTGGCACTGGAGTTGGTGACCGGCACTTTTTACCTGCTGATGCTGAGCCTGGGCGCCGTGGCGGCAGCCTTGACCGCCATGGCAGGTTATGGCCTGACCAGCCAACTGGTGGTGGCGGCGGTCGTGGGTGGCCTCGGGGCTGTGCTGCTGGGCCAATGGCGCAAGCGCCAAGCCGCCACGCCACAAGAAGCGCAAGACCAGCATCTGGACTTGGGGGCCACTGTGATGGTCGAGGCCTGGGACGCACAGGGCACAACACGGGTCTTGCACCGGGGCGCGGCCTGGAGTGCCGAGCTGGCCCCGGGCCAAAGCGCCGCACCGGGTGCACACCGCATCCAGGCCATCGCGGGCAACCGCCTGGTCCTCGAGAAAATCTGAGCACACCGCTCCAACCACTCAATAGGGAGAAAAACCATGGAAGTCGCAGCCGTTCTCGTGATCATCGCGGTCCTGTTCATCGTCAAGACCGTCAAAGTCGTGCCACAGCAAGAAGCCTGGGTGGTGGAAAGGCTGGGCAAATTCCACGCCAGTCTGGCCCCGGGCCTGAACTTTGTGGTGCCCTTTGTCGACAACGTGATCCAGAAGCACAGCCTGAAAGAAATCCCGCTCGACGTGCCCAGTCAGATCTGCATCACCCGCGACAACACGCAGCTGCAGGTCGACGGCATCCTGTACTTTCAGGTCACCGACCCCAAACTGGCCAGCTACGGCTCGTCCAACTACATCGTGGCCGTGACGCAACTGGCGCAAACCAGCCTGCGCAGCGTGATCGGCAAGCTCGAGCTGGACAAGACTTTTGAAGAGCGCGACATCATCAATGCGCAGGTGGTAGCCGCCATCGACGAAGCAGCGCTCAACTGGGGCGTGAAGGTGCTGCGCTACGAGATCAAGGACCTGACACCACCCAAGGAAATTTTGCTGGCCATGCAGTCGCAAATCACGGCCGAGCGTGAAAAGCGCGCCCTGATCGCGGCCTCTGAAGGCCGCCGCCAGGAGCAGATCAACATCGCCACGGGCGAGCGCGAGGCCTTTATTGCACGATCAGAAGGTGAGAAACAAGCCGCTATCAACAAAGCCCAAGGCGATGCCGCCGCCATCACCGAAATGGCCAACGCCACGGCCCAAGCCATCGAGCGCATCGCCGCCGCCATCCGCCAGCCCGGGGGCGAGCAGGCGGTGCAACTCAAGGTGGCGGAGCAAGCCGTGCAGGCTTACGGCAAAGTGGCGCAAGACGCCAAAACCACACTCATCGTGCCAGGCAACATGACCGAAGTGTCCGGGCTGATCGCTTCGGCCATGCAGCTGGTGGGCACAGGCAAGCAAGTCGGCCCCTGAACGCCTGCTTGCAAAAACAAAAAACCCGCCGAGGCGGGTTTTTTTGTGGGCCATGCCCAGGACGATGTGGCCCAAGGGCCCGGGCATCAGCCCATGTGCAAACCACCGTTGACCGAGAAGTCTGCGCCAGTGGCGTAACCACCCTCTTCGCTGGCCAACCAGGCGATGATGGAAGCGATCTCGCTGGGCTTACCCAGGCGCTTGACGGGCACGGTGGCCACGATCTTTTCCAGCACGTCAGGACGGATGGCGTTGACCATGTCGGTGCCGATATAGCCCGGCGACACGGTGTTCACGGTCACGCCCTTGGTGGCCAACTCTTGCGCCAAGGCCATCGAAAAACCATGCATGCCGGCTTTGGCAGCCGAGTAGTTGGTTTGGCCTGCTTGGCCTTTTTCACCGTTGACCGACGAGATGTTGATGATGCGGCCCCAGCCCTTTTCAACCATGTCGGACACAACCTGCTTGGTCACGTTGAACATGGAGTCCAGGTTGGTGTTCATCACGGCGTCCCAGTCATCCCGGGTCATCTTCAGGAACATGCGGTCCTTGGTGATGCCCGCGTTGTTCACCAGCACATCGATGCTGCCGTGCTCGGCCTTGGCCTTGCTGAAGGCTTCCACCGTGGAATCCCAGTCACCGACGTTGCCCACCGATGCATAGAAAGTGAAGCCTTGAGCTTTTTGCTCGTCCAGCCACTTGTTGTAGTCACGGGTCGGGCCGCAACCGGCGATGACCTTGAAGCCCTCTTGATGAAGGCGTTGGCAAATCGCGGTACCGATACCGCCCATGCCACCTGTGACGTAAGCTACTTTTTGACTCATGTTTGTCTCCTTGTTATGAGTGAAGTGGGATCAATGAAGTCCGCTCAAACCGCGATGATTGGCTGCCCTTATACGGTTGGACAGTGCGCCAAACCACGCCGCATGAGCGGCGCAGGTTTTTAAACGCGTTCAACCGCCAATGACACGCCCATGCCGCCACCGATGCACAGCGCGGCCAGGCCTTTTTTGGCCTGAGTGCGCTGCATTTCGTGCAACAGAGTCACCAGAATGCGGCAACCGGATGCGCCAATCGGGTGGCCAATCGCAATGGCACCGCCGTTGACGTTGACTTTGGCCGGATCGATGTCCAGCGCCTTGTTGACGGCGCAGGCTTGTGCTGCAAAAGCCTCGTTCAGCTCGAACAGGTCCACGTCTTGCGCCTTCCAGCCTGCACGGGCCAAGGCCTTTTGCGAAGCGGGCACCGGGCCCATGCCCATGGTGGCCGGGTCCAGACCGCTGGTGCCGAAGGCTGCAATGCGGGCCAGGGGCTTGAGGCCCAAGGCAGCGGCCTTTTTGGCGCTCATCACCATCACGGCGGCAGCGCCGTCATTGATGCCCGAGGCATTGCCAGCCGTCACGCTGCCCGCCTTGTCAAACGCAGGGCGCAGACCGGCCAGGGCCTCGGCATTGGTTTTCTTGTTGATGAACTCGTCGGTGTTGAAGACCAGCGGATCGCCCTTGCGCTGGGGGATCAGCACGTCCACGATCTCGTCCTTGAACTTGCCCGCGTCTTGCGCAGCAGCGGCTTTTTGCTGGCTGCCCAGGGCCAGGGCGTCTTGCATGTCGCGGGTGATGCCGTGGGCCTTGGCCACGTTCTCGGCGGTGATGCCCATGTGGTACTGGTTGTACACGTCCCACAGGCCGTCCACGATCATGGTGTCGGTCATCTTCCAGTCGCCCATGCGCTGGCCGTCGCGGCTGCCGTTCAAAACGTGCGGGCTGGCGCTCATGTTTTCCTGGCCACCCGCGATCACGATTTCGCTGTCGCCCCAGGCCACAGCCTGTGCGGCCAGCATCACGGCTTTCAGGCCCGAGCCGCACACGGCGTTGATGGTCAGCGCCGGAGTCTCTTTGGCCAGCCCGGCTTTCATCATGGCTTGGCGGGCGGGGTTCTGGCCCACGCCTGCGGCCAGCACCTGGCCCATGATGACTTCGCCAATGGCGTCGACCGGCAAGCCGCTGCGCTGGAGCAAGCCCTGGATGACGATGCTGCCCAGCTCGGTGGCAGGGGTCTTGGCGAGCGAGCCGCCAAATTTGCCCACGGCGGTGCGAGCGGCTGCGACGATGACGATGTCTTCCATTTTTCAGATCTCCGTTGTGTCAATAAAAATCAGGCTTTGGCTTTGACGTAACGACCAGGGGCCGCTTCGATGGCTTTGAATTGACTGCCTTTGCCATAGGTTTTGGGGGCGGCAATTTGCTTGCCCGCATGGCCCTTGAGCCAATCGGACCAGTCGGTCCACCAGCTGCCAGGCAGCTCTTTGGCACTGGCGATCCAGTCGTTCACATCGGCCGGGAATTTGCTGCCCTCGCTCAGCCAGTGGCTGCGCTTTTTGGCGGCGGGCGGGTTGATCACCCCGGCGATGTGGCCCGAGGCCCCCATGACAAAACGCTTTTTGCCCGGCAGCACCTGGGTGCTGGCGTACGCGCCGCCGATGGGCACGATGTGGTCTTCACGCGAGCCATAGATGTAGACCGGTATGTCGACCTTGCCCAAATCAATGGGCTCGCCACAGACTTTGACCTTGCCGGGTTTGACCAGGTTGTTTTCCAGGTAGGTGTTGCGCAGGTACCAGGCGTAAAAAGGTCCGGGCAAATTGGTCGAGTCGCTGTTCCAGTAGAGCAGGTCAAACGGTGGCGGCGTCTCGCCCTTGAGGTAGTTGCCCACCACATAGTTCCAGACCAGGTCGTTGGGGCGCAGAAAGCTGAAAGTCGAGGCGAGGTCCTGGCCCTTGAGCAAGCCGCCCTTGCCCATTTGCTGCTCACGGAACTTGACGAAGTTCTCGTCAATGAACACGTCCAGAATGCCGGTGTCAGTGAAGTTGATCAGGGTGGTGAGGAAGGTGGCACTGGCCACAGGCTTTTCGCCACGGGCCGCCAACACGGCCAAAGCGGTCGACAAGATGGTGCCGCCCACGCAAAAACCCAGCGCGTTGATCTTGGCTGCGCCCGTGATCGACTGCACCGTGCTGATGGCTTGGATGGCCGCTTGCTCGATGTAGTCGTCCCAGGTCTTTTGCGCCATGGACTCGTCGGGGTTGCGCCAGCTCACCACAAAGGTGCGATGCCCCTGGCTGACCGCATAGCGGATGAAGGAGTTCTCAGGTTGCAGGTCCAGGATGTAGAACTTGTTGATGCAAGGCGGCACCAGCAAGAAGGGTTTTTCGTAGACCTTGGCCGTGAGCGGCTTGTATTCGATGAGCTGGAAAAACTCGTTCTCGAAGACCACCGCGCCTTCGGTGGTGGCCACATTCTTGCCCACCTCGAACAGACTTTCGTCGGTCATCGACACATGGCCTTGCTGCATGTCGTGCATCAGGTTTTTCACCCCCTTGGCAATGCTCTCGCCTTGGGTTTCGATGGCTTTCTTTTGTGCCTCGGCATTGAAGGCCAGAAAATTGCTGGGCGCAGCAGCGGCCACCCATTGCTCCACGGCAAAGCGGATGCGGTTGCGTGTTTTCTCGTCCCCCTCCACCGCATCGGCCAATCCCATCAGCGTGCGGGCATTGAGCAAATAGGTGGCCGCATTGAAAGCCGCCATCGGATTGGCGCTCCACGCTTCCCCTGAAAAGCGACGGTCTTTGACTTGCAAACTGTTGTGCAGGCTCTGATTCCACAACTCAGAGGCGTCTTTGAAGTACTGCCCTTGCAGGGTCTGGAGCTTTTCAGGCGAGAATTTGATGGGTGGCAAAGCGGCGTCGACACCAGGTTTGAGCCCACCGAGGTCCAGGGTTTGGAAATGCTGCATCGCCTGCCCCCAGCTTTTGGACAGGTTTTGCTGAAAACCCTCGCTCATGCTGGACCAGAATTCTGGCGTGGATGTGCTCATGCTTGTCTCCGGTAAATGGTTTTTTTGATATCGGTTACCTTCAGTATCTGTCAATTTGATGTCACCTAAATTACAAAGCGCAAAAAAATGTATTTGATCGTTATTGCCTGGCTCTATGTGACCTTGTTGATGGGTCTGGCTGAAGCATTTAGTACCCAAGGCACTGTGTTGGGGGCCATCATCACTTTTATTTTGTATGGGGTTTTACCCATGTCCTTGGTGGTGTATTTGATGGGCACACCCTTGCGCCGCAAAGCCCGAAGGCAGACAGAAGCAAAAGCGCAAGAGCCAACCCCAGTCCCCCCATCAACGGCTGAGCCAGATGCAGGCGGCCATGCGCCCGCTCTGTCCGAGGACCCGGCTGTCGCGGCGGTGCGAAAAGAACCTTGAAGGCTGCGTGGCCGTGCACCACGCAGACTGGCTGTCGTTGCCAAAAACACGGTGAAGTCCCAAGCGGTGCAACCGCCACCGGGCCAGGCCTGCCAAGTCGGCCAACCATTTGTCCGCCTCAGCGGGTTTGAAGTAAACACCAGCCTCTGGGGCATCTGGACAAAAAGCCTCTCGCACGTCTGTGCCCACCTCAAAAGCCTCGGGACCAATGCAAGGCCCCAGCCAGACCAGGATGTCGTCAGGCGGGGTATCCCGCAAAGCGGGCTGCTGGCAAAGGGCTTCGAGCACGCCTGTACCGCCCTCACCCGCCAGACCACGCCAGCCTGCATGCGCTGCAGCCACCCATTGGCCAGACTTGTCACACATCAAGATGGGCAAACAGTCGGCCACCATGATGGTGCAAGCCACCTCCGCATTCAACGCAACGCAGGCGTCGGCCTCGGTGCCATCCGTGGTGTTGGCGTTCAGCACCACCGCTTGATGGCCGTGCACCTGCTTCAAAAATACCGGACGGCTGCCCATGAGGGTTTGCAAGCGCTGGCGGTTGACTTGCACGCTGTGCGGCGCATCACCCACATGGTCACCCAGGTTCATGCTGTCCCAAGGGGGGCGGGAGACGCCGCCATGCCGATCGGTCATCACAGCCTGAACATGCGCTGGCGCAGGCCAGTGGGGTCGCAACCAATGGGGTGGAAAAGATGTCATCACGCGCAAAAAAATGAGGGGTCAAAGCCGGTCGGTCAGGTGTGGTTGAGGATAAACGCAAAAAAATCGCGATCCGGGCCCCAAACGACAAGAAACGTGTACCTGTTCATGTGTAATGCAGCCATGCCACGGACTTCTCCTCTGCCAGAACTGTGCTGGATTGACGCTGACCAGGCCCTGCCCCTGGTGCACCAGGCCTGGGGCCCGCAATCGCCCGCCCCGGGCTTGCTGGCAGCGGGCCAAGACCTGTCCGCCTCGCGTTTGCTGGAGGCCTACAGCCAGGGGGTTTTTCCGTGGTTCAGCGACGGACAGCCCGTGCTGTGGTGGAGCCCTGACCCCCGCATGGTCTTGCGGCCGGGCGATTTCCGCTTGCGCCGCTCGCTGCGCCAGTCATTGCAACGCTGGCTGCGGCACCCTGGTTTTTCACTGAGCTTTGACCGCGATTTCGGTCAGGTCATCCGCCGCTGCAGCGCCTCACCCCGCGCCGGACAAAACGGCACCTGGATCGTGCCGGCCATGGTGCAAGCCTATGAGGATTTGCACCGCGCAGGCCACGCCCACAGCGCCGAGGTCTGGCTCGATGGCGAGCTGGTCGCCGGGCTGTATTTTGTGGCGCTGGGCCATGCCGTCTTCGGTGAATCGATGTTCACCACGATCAGCGATGGCTCCAAAATGGCTTTGGCTTGCCTGGTCAGCGTGTGCCTGGCGCATGGCGTGCCCGCCATCGACTGCCAGCAAAACACCCGGCACCTGGCCTCCTTGGGCGCCCGGGAAATACCCCGGGCTGATTTTGTGGCGACCGTCCAGCAAGAGCGCCTCATGCCCCCCATCGACTGGACACGGCAAACTTTATACTGGACCACGTTGACGGCTTTGGACACCACGTCGTGACCCATCTCAAAGATCTCCCCATTCAGGCCTTGCAGTTTTATGCCACGGCGCCCTATGCGTGCAGCTACCTGCCTGAGCGCTCGGCACGCTCGCAAGTGGCAACGCCCAGCCATCTGATCCAAAACGAGGTCTACTCCGACTTGGTGGAGCAGGGTTTTCGCCGCAGCGGGATGTTCACCTACCGCCCCTACTGCGATGGCTGCCAGGCCTGCCAGCCCTTGCGCGTGCAGGTCGCCGCCTTCAAGCCGGACCGCAGCCAGCGACGCAGCTGGCGCAAACACCAGCATTTGCAGGCTCGGGTGTTGGACCTGCAATTCGATCCTGACCACTACGCTTTGTATTTGCGCTACCAGACGAGCCGCCACCCGGGCGGCGGCATGGATCAGGACAGCGTGGACCAATACAACCAGTTTTTGCTTCAAAGCCGGGTCAATTCACGCATCGTGGAATTTCGCGAGCCGGCCAGCGAGGGCTGCTTGGGTGCCTTGAAAATGGTCAGCATTGTGGACGTGCTGAACCATGGCCTCTCGGCGGTTTACACCTTCTATGAGCCTGAAGACCAGGCCAGCTATGGAACCTACAGCGTGCTCTGGCAAATTCAGCAAGCGGCACAACTGCAACTGCCTTATGTGTATTTGGGCTATTGGATCGAAAGCAGCCCCAAAATGAATTACAAATCGCGCTTTGAACCCTGTGAAATACGTGTTCAAGGCCAATGGCAAGCGCTGGCGTGATGGACTGAATTTTCACAGTGTAAAATTTAAGCATCGCCTGACGACACCATGAAAAAAGACCCTGCATTCACACCCTCTCCCACCATCCAGGTCATTGAGCGGATGTTTTCGCTGATTGACGTGCTCGCCTCCCGCGAAGAAGCGATCTCCCTGAAAGAGATCAGTGAAAAAACAGGCTTGCACCCCTCTACAGCGCACCGCATCTTGAACGATTTGGCCACTGGCCGTTTTGTTGATCGCCCGGAAGCGGGCAACTACCGCCTGGGCATGCGGCTTCTGGAGCTGGGCAACTTGGTCAAAGGACGGCTGAATGTGCGCGACGCGGCCCTGGTGCCCATGCGTGAGCTGCACAAGCTCATTCAGCAACCCGTCAACCTCAGCATGCGCCAAGGCGATGAAATCGTCTACATCGAGCGGGCCTACAGCGAACGCTCCGGCATGCAGGTGGTTCGGGCCATTGGCGGGCGGGCGCCTTTGCACCTGACTTCGGTGGGCAAACTTTTCCTGGCAGCAGACGACCCGCTGCGGGTTCGCTCTTACGCCACACGCACCGGTTTGCTGGGGCAGACACGCAACAGCATCACGCAGCTGCAGGTTCTTGAAAGGGAGCTGGCCCGGGTCAAGCAATACGGCATTGCCCGAGACAACGAAGAGCTGGAACTGGGCGTGCGCTGCATCGCAGCCGGCATCTACGACGACCAAGGGAAACTGCTGGCCGGCTTGTCCATCTCTGCCCCCGCCGACCGCCTGGACGAAGGCTGGCTGCCCAAGCTGCAGGCAACGTCACTCGAGATCAGCAAAACACTGGGTTACCACGGCGACCATTGAGGCGCCGCTTGCTCATTAAAAAAGGCCCCCGAGAGGCCTTTTTTCATGGGCGGACACGCATCAGCCGGGCAAGTGTTCAGCCAAAGCCGAGTGCCTGACGCCGGAGGCACCTGACGACTTCTCCACCCAGCGGCGGACACGCTCAGCGTCGGCGATGCGGCTAAGTTTGCCCGCAGAATCCAGAAACACCATGATCAGTTTGCGCCCGGCCACTTGCGCCTGCATCACCAGGCACTGACCCGCCTCCGAGATGTAGCCTGTTTTCTGCAGACCGATGTCCCAGTCGGCACTTTTCACCAAACGGTTGGTGTTGTTGTACTGAAGCGTGCGGCGACCCACTTCGATCTCACGGCCGTGCGAAGTGGACAACTCACGCAAGACCGGCTCTTTGTAGGCAGCCCCCACCAAAATGGCCAAGTCACTGGCGCTGGACTGGTTGCGGCTGGACAAGCCTGTCGGCTCCACATAACGTGTGTCGGACATGCCCAGAGCCTGCGCACGCGCATTCATGCGCGCAACGAAGGCATCCAAACCACCCGGGAAGGTACGGCCCAAAGCGTGGGCCGCCCGGTTTTCGCTGGACATCAACGCCAAATGGAGCAAATCACCGCGGCTGAGCACGGTGCCCACCGCCAAACGGGAGGTGCTGCCTTTTTCCGTGTCCACATCGGCTTGGGTGATGGCGATCATCTCGGACATGGGCAATTGCGCCTCGGAAATGACCAGACCGGTCATCAACTTGGTCAAGGAGGCAATGGGCAAAACGGCATGGTCGTTTTTACGGAACAGGACTTCGCGGGTGTCCTGGTCAATCACCAGGGCCACGCTGGAGCGCAAATCCAGAGGATCGTTGGCGCTGTGAAGACCAGCCATTTGCCCGTAAGAGGCACGCATAGGCACTGCTGCCTTGCTATTTGCGACTCCGGCCCGTTGGCCTTTGGATTTTTTAGCGACGGTCTGCTTTTTTTTCTGAACGGTTTTACTGACCGTTGCCGCCGGACGCTTCTTGGCGGTGGACGCCTTGTTTTGTGCCAGCACCGCACTGGGCCAAGCCGAGACGGCCAGAAAAACCCCTGCGGTCAAAGCGGCAAGCAAGCCCTGCGACCAACGGCCAGTGGCTTGAAAGGGAAACAGGGAAGCAAATCGCATCAGGGACATCGTCGTTCAATGATAGGGGCAATTGTTTCCAAGTGTACCGAAATAAAAAAAGTCACGCAAGAACAATGACTTGCGTGACTTTATTGAAGCCAGATAGTACATCTAAAGGCTTCAGTACTATCCCTGAGCAGCCACCCGATCGGCTTTGCTTTGCAATTTATTGAGTGCACTCAGGTACGCCTTGGCAGATGCCACCACGATGTCCGGGTCAGCGCCAACGCCGTTGACCACACGACCGCTGTTTTGCAGGCGCACCGTCACCTCGCCTTGGCTTTCGGTCGAACCGCTGATGGCGTTGACCGAATACAGCACCATTTCTGCCCCACTTTTGATGTGGGACTCGATAGCCTTCAAGGACGCATCCACCGGACCATTGCCGTCCGACTCGGCCCGGACTTCTTTGCCATCGACCGTGAAAACGACTGCCGCATGGGGGCGTTCACCGGTTTCGCTGTGTTGCGACATCGACACAAAGCCGTATTGCTCTTTTTCAGCGGTCACGCTTTCGTCCCCGACCAGAGCCAAGATGTCTTCGTCAAAGATTTCGCTCTTGCGGTCGGCCAGCTCCTTGAACTTGGCAAAGGCGTTGTTGATTTCGGTCTCGCTGTCGAGCGTGACGCCCAGGTCCTGCAAGCGCTGCTTGAAGGCATTGCGGCCGCTGAGCTTGCCCAAGACGATCTTGTTGGTGGTCCAGCCCACGTCCTCGGCACGCATGATTTCGTAGGTGTCACGCGCCTTGAGCACGCCGTCCTGGTGAATGCCGGAGGCGTGCGCAAAGGCGTTGGCCCCCACCACCGCCTTGTTGGGCTGCACCACGAAGCCGGTGGTCTGGCTGACCATGCGGCTGGCCGCCACGATGTGGCTGGTGTCGATGCCAATGTCGAGGCCAAAATAATCACGGCGGGTTTTGACGGCCATGACCACTTCTTCGAGGGAGCAGTTGCCCGCACGCTCGCCTAAGCCGTTGATGGTGCACTCGACCTGACGCGCCCCACCCAACTTGACGCCTGCCAAGGAGTTGGCCACGGCCATGCCCAAGTCGTTGTGGCAATGCACAGACCAGATGGCTTTGTCCGAGTTGGGGATGCGCTCGCGCAGGGTCTTGATGAACTGGCCATACAACTCCGGCACCGCATAACCCACGGTATCGGGCACGTTGATGGTGGTGGCGCCCTCGGCAATCACCGCTTCCAGCACACGGCACAAAAAGTCCATGTCGCTGCGGTAGCCGTCTTCCGGGCTGAACTCGACGTCGCCCACCAGGTTGCGGGCAAAGCGCACCGACTGCTTGGCTTGCTCAAACACCTGGTCGGGTGTCATGCGCAGCTTCTTTTCCATGTGCAAAGGCGAGGTGGCAATGAAGGTGTGGATCCGCCCGCTGTTGGCCCCTTTGAGGGCCTCGGCCGCACGTGAAATGTCACGGTCATTGGCACGCGACAAAGAGCAAATCGTGGAATCCTTGATGGCGTCGGCGATGGTTTTGACCGCCTCAAAGTCACCGTTGGAGCTGGCGGCAAAACCGGCTTCGATGACGTCCACACGCAGGCGTTCCAGTTGACGGGCAATGCGCAGTTTCTCATCGCGGGTCATGGAGGCGCCCGGCGATTGCTCGCCGTCACGCAAAGTGGTGTCGAAAATAATCAATTTGTCAGCCATGTTCACTCCTGGTCAAAAACCCGCAAGTCCAAGCAAAAAATGCAAAAGGCCCGTTGCGGATGGCATACGGGCCTTTTGGGAAAATGTTTGCGTGCGCTACACATCCCGCCCGTGGGGCGCTAGCAGTAGTGCAAACAAAGAAAATTTCATACAAACACTGTAGCACAGTTCAAAACAGGCCTTGTCGTGCACAGGACATCACTGGTGTAAGCCACGCTCTTCGGGCTCGTCGGTGGAGGTGCTGATCATGCTGGTCGGCTGCCCTTTGGCCTTGCGCCAGACATAAATCACGTAACCGCTCAGGCCATAAGCCACGAACAAACCGAACAACACGGTGGGCGGGTCGATGTTCACCGCTGCTATGCCCAAAGCCACCAGCACCAGCGTGGCAAACGGCACGCTCTTTTTCATGTGCATGTCCTTGAAGCTGTAAAACGGCACATTGGTCACCATGGTCAGGCCCGAAAACAAGCACACGGCGAACATGCCCCACGACACCGCTTTGGCGGGCACAGCGTTTTCAAACATGATCCACACAAAACCCATCACCAAGGCTGCAGCGGCTGGCGAGGGCAGACCTTGAAAATAACGCTTGTCGACCACACCCGTGTTGACGTTGAAGCGTGCCAAGCGCAGCGCGGCACAAGCGCAGTACACAAAAGCGGCAATCCAGCCCCAACGGCCCAGCTCCTTCAAAGTCCAGACGTAGGCGATCAAGGCAGGCGCGGCACCAAACGACACCATGTCCGACAGCGAATCCATCTGCTCGCCAAACGCACTTTGGGTATTGGTCATGCGGGCCACCCGGCCATCCAGGCTGTCGAGCACCATGGCACTGAAAATGCCCACCGTGGCCAAGTCAAAACGGCCATTGATGGCCATGACCACCGCGTAAAAACCGGCGAACAGCGCGGCCAGCGTGATCATGTTGGGCAGCATGTAAATGCCCTTGGAGGGTTTGCGCACCGGTGCGGCGACTTCGGCGTCTTCAGCGGTGTCGTTGACTTTGTTCATCGTCCATTCCTGTAACGGTTTTTCGGAGCCATCCCGTGTCAGCGGAGTTTAAGGCAGACCCAGCGCCCAAGAAAAAGGCCACCGCAGTGGCCTTTTTCAAACTCGCCCAAGGGCCAGATCAGTTGCGGGTCTTGTCGACCAGCTTGTTCTTGGCAATCCAGGGCATCATGGCGCGCAGCTGGGCACCCACGACTTCGATGGAGTGCTCCGAAGTCAAGCGGCGACGTGCGGTCATGCTCGGGTAGTTGGTCTTGCCTTCCAGGATGAACATCTTGGCGTATTCGCCAGTCTGGATGCGCTTCAAGGCGTTGCGCATGGCTTCGCGCGACTGCTCGTTGATGACTTCAGGACCGGTCACGTATTCGCCGTACTCGGCGTTGTTCGAGATCGAGTAGTTCATGTTGCCGATGCCGCCTTCGTAGATCAGGTCCACGATCAGCTTCAGCTCGTGCAAGCACTCGAAGTAAGCCATTTCGGGGGCGTAGCCGGCTTCCACCAGGGTCTCGTAACCCATCTTGATCAGCTCGACTGCACCACCGCACAGAACAGCCTGCTCGCCGAACAGGTCGGTCTCGGTCTCTTCCTTGAAGTTGGTTTCGATGATGCCGGCCTTGCCGCCACCGTTGGCCATGGCATAGCTCAGGGCCAAAGCGCGGGCCTTGCCGCTCTTGTCCTGGTGGATCGCCACCAGGTGAGGCACGCCGCCGCCTTGGGTGTAGGTGTTGCGCACGGTGTGGCCGGGGGCCTTGGGCGCGACCATCCACACGTCCAGGTCTTCGCGGGGAACGACCTGGTTGTAATGCACGTTGAAGCCGTGGGCAAACGCCAAGGAAGCGCCTTGCTTGATGTTGGGGGCGACGTTGTTGTTGTAAACCTCGGCGATTTGCTCGTCGGGCAACAAGATCATGACCACGTCAGCGGCTTTGACAGCGTCGTTGACTTCCATCACGGTCAAACCGGCTTTGCCGACTTTGTCCCACGATGCGCCGCCTTTGCGCAGACCGACGACCACTTTGACGCCGCTGTCGTTGAGGTTTTGGGCGTGGGCGTGGCCTTGCGAGCCGTAACCAATGATGGCAACGGTCTTGCCCTTGATGACGCTCAGATCACAATCTTTGTCGTAAAAAACTTTCACAGGGTTCTCCTTAGGAATAAACAGGTTCAAAGAGTGGGTTTAGACGCGCAGGATGCGCTCGCCGCGCCCGATACCGCACGCACCCGTGCGCACGGTCTCCAAAATGGCACTGCGGTCGATCGCCTCCAAAAAGGCGTCGTTCTTGGACTGATCACCGGTGAGCTCAATCGTGTAGCTCTTGTCGGTGACGTCGATCACACGGCCACGGAAGATGTCGGCCATGCGTTTCATTTCTTCGCGTTCCTTGCCCACGGCGCGCACCTTCACCAGCATCAGCTCGCGTTCGGTGTAAGCGCCTTCGGTCAGGTCGACCACCTTGACCACCTCGATCAGGCGATTCAGGTGCTTGGTGATTTGCTCGATCACATCGTCCGACCCGGTGGTCTGGATGGTCATGCGCGACAGGCTCGGGTCTTCGGTCGGAGCCACGGTCAAGGACTCGATGTTGTAGCCACGGGCCGAGAACAGCCCCACCACGCGGGACAAGGCGCCCGCTTCGTTTTCGATCAGTACAGCGATGATGTGTTTCATGATTACAGGTCCTCCACGCCCATGAGCATCTCGGTGATGCCCTTGCCAGCCTGAACCATGGGGAACACGTTCTCGGTCGGGTCCGTGCGGATATCCAGGAAAACGGTGCGGTCCTTCAATCGACGGGCCTCGCGCAAGGCAGGTTCCACATCTTCCGGTTTTTCCACCAGGATGCCGACGTGGCCATAGGCCTCGGCCAACTTCACGAAGTTGGGCAAGGCGTCCATGTAGCTGTGGCTGTAGCGGCCGGAGTATTCAATCTCTTGCCACTGGCGCACCATGCCCAGGTAGCGGTTGTTCAGGGCCAGGACCTTGATCGGCGTGTTGTACTGCAGGCAGGTCGACAGTTCCTGGATGCACATCTGCACCGAGCCTTCGCCCGTGACACAGAACACTTCGCTGTCGGGCTTGGCCAGTTTGATGCCCATGGCGTAAGGAATGCCCACGCCCATGGTGCCCAGACCGCCGGAGTTGATCCAGCGACGAGGCTCGTTGAACTTGTAGTACTGGGCCGCCCACATCTGGTGCTGCCCAACGTCGGAGGTAATGTACGCATCCGAGTCCTTGGTCATCTCCCACAAGGTCTCGATGACCTTTTGCGGCTTGATCACCAAATTGTTGCTGTTGTCGTACTTCATGCAGTTGCGGCTGCGCCAGCCTTCAACCGTTTCCCACCACTGACTCAGCGCCTGCGCATCAGGCTTGAGGCCGGACTCGCGGATCATGCCCATGAGCTCGGTCAGCACGTCTTTCACGTCGCCCACGATCGGCACATCGACCTTGACGCGCTTGGAGATGCTGGACGGGTCGATGTCGATGTGGATGATTTTGCGGTCCACCGAAGCGAAGTGCTTGGGGTTGCCGATCACGCGGTCGTCAAAACGGGCACCGACAGCCAGCAAAACGTCGCAGTTTTGCATGGCATTGTTGGCTTCCAGCGTCCCGTGCATGCCCAACATGCCCAGGAAACGGCGGTCGGTGGCCGGGAAAGCACCCAAACCCATCAAGGTGTTGGTGACCGGGAAATTCAGCATGTCCACCAGGGCGCGAAGTTCGGCGCTGGCATCGCTCAGCAGCACACCACCACCGGTATAGATGTAGGGGCGCTTGGCCGACATCAACAACTGCAAAGCCTTGCGGATCTGCCCGCCATGACCCTTGCGCACGGGGTTGTAAGAGCGCATCTCGACCGACTCGGGGTAGCCCGAAAACAGCGTCTTGTTGAAGGAAACATCCTTGGGCACGTCCACGACCACCGGGCCAGGACGGCCGCTTCGGGCAATGTGAAACGCCTTTTTCATGACCGTGGCCATGTCCTTGGCGTCTTTGACCAAAAAGTTGTGCTTGACGATCGGGCGGGTGATGCCCACGGTGTCGCACTCCTGGAAAGCGTCCAAGCCAATGGCCGCAGTGGGCACCTGCCCGCTGATGATGACCATGGGAATGCTGTCCATGTAGGCGGTGGCAATGCCGGTCACGGCATTGGTCAGGCCAGGGCCCGACGTGACCAGCGCCACGCCCACTTCGCCCGTGGCACGGGCAAAGCCGTCTGCCGCGTGCACGGCTGCTTGCTCGTGACGCACCAAAACGTGCTGAATGGTGTCTTGTTTGTAAAAAGCGTCGTAAATGTGAAGAACAGCACCGCCGGGATAACCCCAGACGTATTGCACGTTTTCAGCTTGGAGCGCTTTGACGAGGATTTCTGCGCCGCGCAATTCCTGAGCGCCGGCAGAAGTGTGTGCCGTATCGGCCTTGTTCATTTCCATATTCAACCTTTGTGAATTTCTCTAACGAAAAACCTTGGGTGCCCCTGGGCTCGACTCTTGTGAAGTGGCTTTGGGACTTGAGACCACAGACATGGGCACCAAACTGTAAAAGTGCCGGACGGTGATCCGTTTGCTTTTTTTCAATTGCAATCGCGCATTATCGCATTTGTCAAACGCTCTTTCCGGATTTCGCGACGCGCGGCCTTCGGATGCCATAATTCGCACCCATTGGACGGCGGCCCCCACCGGCCGCCAAGTCCCCCCTCATTTTCCAAAACTGGCAAGCGCACCGCCGACACGGGCGCTGAAAAAAAGTTGGCATCCGACTCCGAACTCTCAGAATTTCTGAAAAACATGGAAAAGAAAGCGTTCAAACGCGCCTTCTACCATGTCCGGAACGAGGATGCGGCCCTGGACATCCTGCAAGACAGCATGATCAAGCTGTGTACCAACTACGCCGACAAACCCATCAGCGAGTTGCCCCTGTTGTTTCAGCGCATCCTGTCCAACACCATGCTGGACTGGTTTCGCAGGCAAAAGACCCGCAACGCCGTTTTCAGCAACTTGGGGGATTTCAGCGGTGCGGATGCAGAAGGCGACTTTGACCTGCTGGAAGTGACCACGGACAGCTCCGGCGAGGCCGGGTCTGAGAGCGCCGAAGACTGGGTGGGCCGACTTCAGACCTTGGAACACATCGAAACAGCAGTCATGGCCCTGCCGGCACGTCAACGAGAAGCCTTCCTGCTGCGTTACTGGGAGGAGCTGGACGTTGCAGAGACCGCCGCAGTGATGGGCTGCTCAGAAGGCAGCGTCAAAACCCATTGTTCTCGGGCCATTCAAGCCCTGAGCAAAACCTTGGGCACACAAGGAATCAGACCATGAAACACCCCCATACACCGACCGAACAAGACGTGGACCGCTGGGGCCAGCATTTTTCGCGCCAGCTGACGCTGGCCGCTGCAGACTTGCCCCATGACATCAGCGAACGGCTGCGCGTGGCCCGGCAGTTGGCCGTGGCGCAGCGCAAGCCGCTGGTGCAGTCACGCCTGGCCAACAACACACAGATCAACAGCAACGGCACCTTGACCGCCCCCGCTGATGAAGGCCTGAACCTGTGGAGCATCCTGGCCTCTGCCTTGCCCCTGCTGGCTTTGGTGATCGGCTTGATGGCCATCCAATGGATCCAGCAAGACCACATCACATCCGAAATCGCTGCAACCGACTCGGCCTTGCTCACCGACGAATTGCCCCCGGACGCTTACACCGATGCCGGTTTCGCCCATTTTTTGAAGCAAAGCCTTGGCCACCCCACCAGCCATGACTGAACGCCATTCCAGCCGACCCATGCGCCTGCGTGCCGCCCTGAAACTGGGCGGCGCTTGGCTTTTGTCGGCTTGTTTGAGCACCGTGTCGGCGCAATCCTCCGAACCGCAAACGCCTGCAGCTGCACCAGGCCAGACCAGCACGCCACAGGCTCAGCCGCGTCCAGCCTCGAAAGCGTGGCAACAACTCACCCCCCAGCAAAAACAAGCTTTGGCACCTTTGGGCGCGCAGTGGGGGGCCTTGACACCCCAGCAGCAAAACAAATGGCTGGCCATTTCAACCAATTTCACGCAACTGTCGGTGACAGACCAGATCACCATGCATGCGCGAATGGCCGACTGGGTGGCCCTGAGCCCGCAGCAACGCAATTTGGCACGGCTGAACTTCAACAAGCTGCAAAATCTGCCCAAAGAAGACAAAAAAGCCAAATGGGAGGCCTACCAGGCCCTGCCCGCCGAAGAAAAACGCCTGCTCTCGGCCGGCTCCAAGCCGCTGCCCAAGAATGCGGCACCGACCGCCAAACCCCTGGAGCCTCACCGTCTGGTTCAAACGCCCTTGAAGGCTGCACCTGGCAGCGCGCCAGCGGCCACCATCGCCATTGACCGCAAAACCCTTTTGCCGCGCCCCGCGGCACTGGCAGCGCCCGCACCCGATGTGCCCACGCCGTCCACGACTGGAGCGCCCGATGGCGTTCGCCAAGCCACAGAAACCGCCCCCTCATGACGCCAAACGGTTCGCCCCCATCTCCTGCTCTGGACCTCACCCCGCCTTCACTCACCCGTCGCATGGCCTGCTGGCTTTACGAAGGCATGCTGCTATTTGGGGTCATGGTGTCTTCCGGGCTGGTGTACTTCATCGCCGCATATTGGCTGACCGGCCTGGCCCCCGGTGACATGAACCTCCACCCCCAACTGAAATCCGGCCTGCAAGCCATCAGCTTTCTGGTGCTGGGGGTTTACTTCATCTGGATGTGGCACCGTGGCCAGACGCTGGCCATGAAAACCTGGCGCATCGAAATGGTCGATCTGCAAGGCCAAAGGGTGAGTCGCAAACTCGCTTTCAAGCGCTACATGGCCAGCTGGTTGTGGTTTCTTCCGCCCCTTGCGGCAGCGGCCCCCTTCCGCTTGTCCGTGATTGAAGTGACCGTTTTGACCCTGGGCTGGGTGGCGATTTGGGCCATCCTCAGCCGCTTTCACCCACAGCGTCAGTTCTGGCACGATGCCCTTGCGGGCACGCGTCTGATTTCCGCACGAACAACCTGAGCCCCAGCGGCACCATGCAAGAGCCATCTCGCCCCCAAGAGGTCAACCCTCAAAAAGCACGCCGAGGCCTGAACCGTATCCTGCATGCGGGGGGTTACTCGATTCAGGGCCTTCGGGCTGGATGGGGAGAGCCCGCGTTTCGTCAGGAAGCCATCCTGGCATTGGCCTTGTTGCCACTGGCTTTCTGGTTGGGCCAAAGCTGGGTCGAAACCGCCTTGTTGGCCGGCTCGGTGGTGCTGGTCATGATCGTGGAATTGCTCAACACCAGCGTGGAGTCGGCCATCGACCGCATCGGTCCGGAGTGGCATGACCTGTCCAAACGCGCCAAGGACATGGGCAGCGCGGCCGTTTTGCTCAGTTTGCTGCTGTGTGGCGGCATTTGGCTGGGCGCCCTTTGGCAGCGTCTGGCTTGACTCTCATGAAATCCCAAACGACTTCACCCGCCTTTTCCATCTGTGTCTATTGCGGCTCCAAACCCGGCAACAAACCTGAGTTTGCGCAAATTGCTGTGGAAGTGGGCACCTGGATTGGCACACACGGCGGCCAACTGGTCTACGGCGGCGGGCGCAACGGCCTGATGGGTCTGGTGGCCGAAGCCACCATGGCCGCAGGCGGCACGGTGATCGGCATCATCCCGACCGCCCTGGTGGAAAAGGAGTGGGCACACCCCGGCTGCACCGAGCTGCATGTGGTGGACACCATGCACGAACGCAAACGCCTGATGGCCGACAAAGCCGACGCGTTTTTGGCTTTGCCGGGAGGCATTGGCACCTTCGAAGAACTGTTTGAAGTCTGGACCTGGCGCCAACTGGGCTACCACGACAAACCCGTGGGCATCCTGAACAGCCTGGGTTATTACGATGGCCTGATGGGTTTCATTGGCCAAGTGGTGCAAGACGGTTTCATGGGCAATTGGCAAACCGAACTGGTGACTCTGGGCACCGAGCCCGAGGCACTGCTGCAAAGCCTGGTGCAAAAAGCTGGATTTGCGCCCCGCGCCAAAATCGAACTGCTCTGATCGGCTGGGCCAGTCTGGAGGGACGCGCCTCCCGGCTCAAATGGCGGTTTCGTCCTGCTCGCCCGTGCGGATGCGCACCACACGCTCGACTGAAGTGACGAAAATCTTGCCGTCGCCGATCTTGCCGGTGCGCGCCGCCTTGACGATGGCGTCCACACAGCGGTCCACGTCTTCGTCTTTGACCACGACCTCGACCTTCACCTTGGGCAAAAAGTCGACCACGTACTCGGCACCGCGGTACAGCTCGGTGTGGCCTTTTTGGCGGCCAAAACCTTTGACTTCGGTCACCGTGAGACCGGTCACACCACATTCGGCCAAGCCTTCACGGACTTCTTCCAGCTTGAAAGGCTTGATGACGGCGGTGATCTGTTTCATGGGAAAAGTCCTTCAAAGATGTTCAAAACACGCCATCAGGCGCGAAACTTGTTGGTCATAGGATAACGCCAATCCTTGCCGAAGCTGCGGTGCGTCACACGAATGCCCACCGGGGCCTGGCGGCGCTTGTACTCGTTGAGCTTGATCAGGCGCGTGACTTTCTCCACATCGGCCCGCTCAAAGCCGTCGGCCATCAGCGCCTCCACACCCTCGTCGTTTTCCATGTAGCGCTGGATGATCGCGTCCAGCACCTCATAAGCGGGCAGGCTGTCCTGGTCTTTCTGGTCGGGGCGCAGCTCGGCGCTGGGCGGCCGAGTGATGATGCGCTCGGGGATGGGTTGGCTGCCCGTGCCATACGGATCATGAAGGTTGCGCCAGCGGGCCAGGTCAAACACACGGGTCTTCACCACGTCCTTAATGACCGCAAAGCCGCCGGCCATGTCGCCATACAGCGTGCAGTAACCGGTGGCCATCTCGCTCTTGTTGCCCGTGGTCAGCACAATCGCCCCGGTCTTGTTGGACAGCGCCATGAGCAGCGTGCCGCGGATGCGGGCCTGGATGTTTTCTTCGGTCGTGTCTTCTTTCAGGCCCTCAAACTGCGCCGACAGCGCCTGCTTGAAGCCGTCAAACAAAGGGGCAATCGGGATTTCGTCGTAACGCACACCCAGGCGTTTGACCATCTCACGGCTGTCGATCCAGCTGATGTCGGCCGTGTAGGGTGAGGGCATCATCACCGCGTGGATCTTGTCGGCCCCGATGGCGTCCACCGCGATCGCCAGCACCAGCGCCGAATCGATGCCGCCCGACAGACCCAAAATCGCGCCTTTGAAGCCGTTTTTGCCCAGGTAGTCGCGCACACCCAGCACCAGCGCATCCCACAACTCGGCGTCGGCTCCGGCCATGGGCACCAAAGCCTCGGGCGCAGCACTCAGGTCCACACCTGTGCCGGCTGGCTGGGCCTGCACCGTCATGGCCGCCTCACGGAAACCCTCGGCCCGCGCGACCACCTGGCCCTGCACATTCAGGGCGAAAGAGCGGCCCTCAAAAATCACCTCGTCTTGCCCGCCGACCAGGTGGGCGTAAACCAAAGGCAGGCCGCAATCGGCCACACGCTCGCGCATGCGCTGCTCACGCTCCGGGCCTTTGCCCGCATGAAACGGTGAAGCATTCAGCACCGCCAGCACCTGCGCACCCGCGTCACGCGCCAGGCGGGCGGGCTCATCAAACCAGGCGTCTTCGCAAATCAACAAGCCGACCTTCACGCCCTCGACCTCGAACACGCCCACCCCGATGCCGGGCGTGAAATAGCGGCGCTCGTCAAACACTTGGTAGTTGGGCAGCTCGCGCTTATCGTAAGCACACACCACGCGCCCCTCGCACAAGACGCTCGCGCGGTTGTGGCGGCGCGTCACGGCCACACTGCGGGTGCGCACGCCACCGCCTTCGGGGTGGCCCACCACCACATGCAGGCCCTTTAACCCAGCCAGTTCGCGGGCCACGGTTTTCAGGGCATCATCGCAGGCGTCGATGAAGGCCGGACGCAGCAACAAATCTTCCGCCGCATAGCCGCAAATCGACAACTCGGGCGTCAACACCAAGCGCGCACCCTCGGCATGCGCCCGGGTGGCGAAATCGATGATCTTGCGGGCATTGCCCAGCATGTCACCGACGACGAAGTTGAGCTGGGCCACACGAATTTGGAGAGTCATACAGGTGCTGGAAAATGTGAGCTTGAATTATGTCACCCGGGTGCAGGATGACCTGAACGGCATCGAGCCTGGCGCTTGGGACGACTTGCTCGCCCGGCAAGATGCGCCATCCCCCTTCATGCGGCATGCCTATTTGTCGGCCATGCAGACCAGCCAATCGGCCGTGCCCGAGACCGGCTGGACACTGCAAGTCATCAGTTTGTGGCGCGAGACGCCCACGGGCCTGGCCCTGGCCGCGGCCTGCCCGCTTTACCTCAAGACCCATTCACGCGGCGAGTATGTGTTCGACCACGCCTGGGCAGACGCTTACGCGCGCCACGGTCTGGCCTATTACCCCAAGGCTCTGGTGGCCTCACCCTTCACGCCCGTGCCCGGCAGCCGCTTGCTGGCCGAAAGCGATGCCGCACGCCAGGCCCTGCTGGCCGCCTTGCTGGAGCTTTGCCAAACCCACGACATCCCCTCACTGCACATCCTGTTCGGCAGCCCGCAAGACCTGCAGGCCTGCGAGCAAGCCGGCTTGCTGCAGCGCAGCCAGGTGCAGTTCCACTGGCAGAACCAAGGCTGGCGCGACTTTGATGATTTTTTGGGCAGCCTGAACCAGGAAAAACGGAAAAAAATCCGGCAAGAACGTCGCAAGGTGCACGAGGCGGGCGTCAGCTTTCGCGCCGTGCGCGGCCCCGACATAACCGGCGACGACTGGGCCTTGCTGCTGCGCTGCTACCAGCAAACCTATTGGGAACACGGCAATCCGCCCTATTTGACCCCGTCATTTTTCGACGCCATGCGCCGCGACATGGCCGCCAATTGGCTCTTGTTTGTGGCCGAGCGCGACGGGCAGCCCATCGGCATCAGCCTGATCGGCCTGCATCTGGACGCCCAAGGCCAGCCGCAGGTGGCCTATGGCCGCTACTGGGGCGCGCTCGCGCGGGTGGACTGCCTGCACTTTGAGGCTTGTTATTACCAACCGATTGAATGGTGCATTGCCAACGGCGTGCAGCGTTTTGAAGGCGGGGCCCAAGGCGAACACAAAATGGCCCGCGCCCTGCTGCCCACGCCCACGCACAGCGCCCACTGGCTGACGCACCCGGCTTTTTCAGAAGCGGTGGCGCGCTTTCTGGAGCGGGAAAAAGCGGGGGTGGATAACTACCTGGAAGCATTGCACCAGCACTCGCCCTTGAAGAAAACCCCATGAAAAACGCCTGCATGGCGCAAACCAGGCAGGCGTTGAGCGGTGGGGGTCCGTGCCCACCCCAGTGGGCACGGACCAAGGCCCATCAGGCCTTGGCTTTGTTGTAGTTGGCGATGCCGTCCAGGATTTCCTTGTGGGCAGAGGCTTTCCCTTCCCAGCCCAGCACCTTGACCCACTTGCCTTTTTCCAGGTCTTTGTAATGCTCGAAGAAGTGCGCGATCGCGTTGCGGCGCATGGCGTTCACATCTTCGATGTCTTGCCAGTGCTCGTACATGGGCAAAATTTTGGTGGTGGGCACCGCAATCACTTTGCCATCTACACCGGCCTCGTCTTCCATCATCAGGATGCCCAGGGCACGGCAAGGCACCACCACACCCGGGTGCAAAGCGTAAGGCGTGATCACCAACACGTCCACCGGGTCACCGTCGCCCGAGAGGGTCTGAGGCACATAACCGTAGTTGGTTGGGTAGTGCATCGATGTGGTCATGAAACGGTCCACAAACAGGGCGCCGGTTTCCTTGTCGACTTCGTACTTGATCGGGTCGGCGTTCATCGGGATTTCGATGATCACATTGAAAGTTTCAGGGGCATTTTTGCCGGGGGTGACGTTGTCGAGGGACATCTTGCGGGTCTCTTTGTGAAAAGTTAAGAAAAAGGCAAATCGCTAAGGATTAACCCCGATTTTACTTTCACAGGGCTTGCGCAAACCCCAATTCGGCCCCTTTAATGAAGCGTTGGCCAATCGTTCTCCGGTTTCGGCGATCGAGGAAGCAACGCCGTGGAGGTGCCTCCAGCGCGTTGCACCTCTGTTCAGCGACAACCATCGAGGAGTTCAACGATGACAGGAAATTCGGCGCTCATTCTGGCGCTCGTCTGTGGTCTGATTGCCGTGGCTTACGGCATTTGGGCCCGAGGGTGGATCCTTTCTCAAGATGCCGGCAATGCCCGGATGCAGGAAATCTCGGCCGCCATCCAGGCCGGGGCAGCAGCCTATCTGGCCCGTCAATACAAAACCATTGCCATCGTCGGGGTGGTGCTGGCCATTTTGATGAGCGTCTTTCTGGACGGCGTCACCGCCGTGGGTTTTGTGATCGGCGCCGTGCTCTCGGGGGCCTGCGGCTTCATCGGCATGAACGTGTCGGTCAAAGCCAATGTGCGCACCGCCCAGGCGGCCACCCACGGCATTGGCCCGGCGCTCGATGTGGCGTTTCGGGGCGGAGCCATCACCGGGATGCTGGTGGTGGGCCTGGGGCTCTTGGGTGTGACCGGCTTTTTCTGGTTTCTGACCGGCAACGGCAACCTGACGCCCGACAAAAATCTGGCCACCCTGCTGAACCCTTTGATCGGCTTTGCGTTTGGCTCTTCGCTGATCTCGATCTTTGCCCGGTTGGGCGGCGGCATCTTCACCAAAGGCGCTGATGTGGGCGCCGACCTGGTGGGCAAAGTGGAGGCAGGCATCCCTGAAGACGACCCGCGCAACCCGGCCGTGATCGCCGACAACGTGGGCGACAACGTGGGCGACTGCGCGGGCATGGCGGCTGACCTGTTCGAGACCTATGCGGTCACCCTGATCGCCACCATGGTGCTGGGCGCCCTGCTGATCTCGGCGGCTCCTGGCCAGGCCGTGCTGTACCCGCTGGCCCTGGGCGCGGTGTCCATCATCGCCTCCATCGTGGGCTGCTTCTTCGTCAAGGCCTCTCCGGGCATGACGAATGTGATGCCCGCGCTCTACAAAGGCCTGGCCATCTCGGGCGTGCTGTCCCTGGTCGCCTTTTACTTTGTCACCGTGTGGCTCATGCCCGACAACGCCCTGGGCGGCACCGGCGCACAGATGAAGCTGTTTGGCGCCTGCACCGTGGGGCTGGTGCTCACCGCCGCTCTGGTCTGGATCACAGAGTTCTACACCGGCACGCAGTACGCCCCGGTGCGGCACATTGCCCAAGCCTCGACCACCGGGCATGGTACCAACATCATTGCGGGCCTGGGCGTGTCCATGCGCTCAACCGCCTGGCCCGTGATGTTCGTGTGCCTGGCGATCTGGACCGCCTTTGCGCTGGGTGGCCTGTACGGCATCGCTGTGGCGGCCATGTCCATGCTGTCCATGGCGGGCATCGTGGTGGCGCTGGACGCCTATGGCCCCATCACCGACAACGCGGGGGGCATTGCCGAAATGGCCGAGCTACCCAGCAGCGTGCGCGACATCACCGACCCGCTGGACGCCGTGGGCAACACCACGAAAGCCGTGACCAAGGGTTACGCCATCGGCTCGGCAGGCCTGGCCTCGCTGGTGCTGTTTGCCGACTACACCCACAAGCTGGAGGCCTACGGCAAGGCGATCAGCTTTGACCTGTCCGACCCGCTGGTGATCATTGGCCTGTTCATTGGCGGCCTGATCCCTTACTTGTTTGGCGCCATGGCCATGGAGGCCGTGGGCCGCGCCGCAGGCAGCGTGGTGGTCGAGGTGCGCCGCCAGTTCAAGGAAATCCCCGGCATCATGGAAGGCACGGCCAAGCCCGAATACGGCAAGGCGGTGGACATGCTGACCACGGCCGCCATCAAGGAAATGATCATCCCGAGCCTGCTGCCCGTGGTGGTGCCGGTGCTGGTCGGTTTGCTGCTGGGGCCCAAGGCGCTGGGCGGTTTGCTGATGGGCACCATCATCACTGGCCTGTTCGTGGCCATTTCCATGTGTACCGGCGGTGGCGCCTGGGACAACGCCAAAAAGTACATCGAAGACGGCCACCACGGCGGCAAGGGCAGCGAGGCCCACAAGGCCGCTGTGACCGGTGACACCGTGGGCGACCCCTACAAGGACACGGCCGGACCGGCCATCAACCCACTGATCAAAATCATCAACATCGTGGCACTCCTGATCGTGCCGCTGGTGATGAAATTTCACGGCAGCTGAGCCCAGCTGACCGCCTCCAAGGCCCGCTTCGGCGGGCCTTTTTCATGGCACTCACCCCCCGGTGTCATCCGCGATCCAAACCCCTCTTCTTGAAAAATCGACCGCGAGTTTCAAAAACCTGGGGGCCACGCCAGAACAACCCAGGACCGAGGGGTCATGACCGCCTGACCGGGTTTAAGGGCACAATCGAGCCCCTATGTCTGAACGCGTCATCGCGCTGGTTGACCAGCGACACCCCAGCCTGCCTTTGCCTGCCCTGCCCTCGGGGCAAGACCTGAGCGCACTGCCCCTGGACGGCCTGCGTCGCCCCCTGACCGATTTGCGTATCAGCGTGACCGACCGCTGCAACTTCCGCTGCAGCTATTGCATGCCCAAGGAAGTGTTCGACAAGGATTACGCCTACCTGCCGCACAGCCAGCTGCTGAGTTTTGAAGAGATCACCCGCATCGCAGGCGTGTTTGTGGGCCAGGGCGTTCGCAAAATCCGCCTGACCGGGGGCGAGCCCCTGCTGCGCAAGAACATCGAAATCCTGATCGAACAGCTCGCGGCCTTGCGCACACCCGATGGCCAGCCGCTGGATCTGACCCTGACCACCAACGGCTCGCTTTTGGCCCGCAAGGCCCAAAGCCTGAAAAACGCCGGACTGCAACGCGTCACGGTGAGCCTGGACGGGCTGGATGACACCGTTTTCCGCCGCATGAACGATGTGGACTTTCCGGTGGCCGATGTGCTGGAAGGCATTGCCGCGGCTCAGGCCGCAGGTCTGGGGCCGATCAAGGTCAACATGGTGGTCAAGCGCGGCACCAACGAGCACGAGATTTTGCCCATGGCCCGGCACTTCCGGGGCACGGGCATCGTGCTGCGCTTCATCGAATACATGGACGTGGGCGCGACGAATGGCTGGTGCATGGACGAGGTGCTGCCCAGCGCCGACGTGATCCGCCGGCTGCAAACCGAGTTGCCCTTGGTGCAACTCGACCCGTCTGCCCCGGGCGAGACCGCCGAGCGCTGGGGTTACGCCAACGCAAAGGGCCAACACGACCCGGCTTTGGGCGAAGTCGGCGTCATCAGCAGCGTGACGCAGGCTTTTTGCGGCGACTGCAACCGCGCCCGCCTCTCCACCGAAGGCCGCCTGTATTTGTGTCTGTTTGCCAGCCAGGGCTACGACCTGCGCCAGCTGCTGCGTGACCCGGCGCAAACAGACACGCAACTGGCGGCCACGGTTCATGCGATCTGGCGCGGGCGTACCGACCAATATTCGCGTCTGCGCAGCCTGCACGGGCCCGACACCGCCAGCGGCCCCGGCCGCCGGGTGGAAATGAGCTACATCGGAGGCTGAGCGCCATGACCCCCCATACCCCCAACGCACCGGGCATCACCGGCCTCATCCTCGCAGGCGGGCGCGGCTCGCGCATGGGAGGCATCGACAAGGGCCTGCAAAACTTCCGCGGCCTGCCACTGGCCCTGCAAACCCTGATGCGCCTGCAGCTGCAAAGCCTGCCGCTGCAAGAAGTGCTGATCAACGCCAACCGCAACCTCTCGGCCTACGAATCGCTGGGTGTGCCGGTCTGGCCCGACAGCATCGACGGTTTTGCCGGGCCGCTGGCGGGTTTCCTCACCGGGCTGGAGCGCTGCGAAACCCCGCTGCTGCTGACGGTGCCTTGCGACACGCCGATGTTCCCGCTCGATCTGGTAGAGCGCCTGCACACCGCCATGACTGAACAAAACGCCGATATCGCGATGGCCGCCGCCCCCGAGGCCGATGGGGCGGTGCGCCCGCAGCCCGTGTTTTGCCTGCTCAAAGTCGAGCTGCTCGAAAGCCTGGTGACGTTCACCCAAGGCGGTGGCCGCAAGATCGATGCCTGGACCGGGCAGCACCGCTGCGCCATCGTGCCGTTCGACCGGCCGGGCGACAGCGCCCAGGCCTTTGCCAATGCCAACACCCTGGCCGAACTGCAACAACTCGAAGCCCTCTGACCCCACCCGCCACGCTTGCAGTGGCCGCGCAGACCATGACCACGCCACCGTCAACCACCCTGTCACCCGCACCGTCGCTGAGCGAAATTGCCGACCGTCTGCAAGGCTACGACCCGCAGGCCCTGTCGGCCCGCCATGTGAACGACTTTCTGGCCCAGCTGGTCCAACCGGTGCGCGAACAAGAAACCGTGGCCCTGATGCAGGCGCACGGCCGCATCCTGGCCCGCGACGTAGTCTCGCCCATCAGCGTACCGCCGCACGACAACTCGGCCATGGACGGCTACGCCTTTCGCGGCACCGAACTCCAAACCGACCGCCCTACCGTCTTGACCGTGGTGGGCACCGCCTTGGCGGGTGCGGCCTGGCAAGGCACGGTGAATGCAGGTGAATGCGTGCGCATCATGACCGGGGCCATCATGCCCGCCGGGCTGGACACCGTGGTGCCACAAGAGCTGGTCCAGATGGACGGCGACAAGGTGCAGATTTCCCCCGGCCTGCTGCAAGCGGGCGACAACCGCCGTTTGGCGGGCGAAGACCTGATGGCTGGGCACCCCGCCCTGCTTGCAGGCACCCGCATCGGCCCCGCCGCCTGCGGCCTCTTGGCCAGCTTGGGCTTGCCCACCGCAAACGTATGGCGCCGACCCAAAGTGGCTTATTTCTCAACCGGTGACGAGATCCTGAGCCTGGGCGAAGCCCCCCGCGAAGGCGCGGTATACGACAGCAACCGTTACACCGTGGCGGGCATGGTGCAGGCCCTGGGCTGTGAATTGATCGACATGGGCGTGGTGCGCGACGAGCCCACCGCGCTGGAGCAAGCCTTTGTGCATGCCGTAAGCCAAGCCGACGCCATCATCACCAGCGGTGGCGTGAGCGTGGGCGAAGCCGATTACACCAAGGCCATGATGAAAAAACTGGGCGATGTGGCCTTCTGGCGCATCGCCATGCGCCCCGGCCGCCCCATGGCCGTGGGCCGCATCCAGCGTGGCGAACGCTCTGCGATCTTGTTTGGTCTGCCAGGCAACCCGGTCGCCGTCATGGTGACTTTTGCTGCCTTTGTGCGGCCGGCCCTGCAACGGCTCATGGGCTGGCAAGCGCCACCCTTGCCCTTGCTCAAGGCCAAAAGCACAGAAGCCCTGCGCAAGAAACCCGGCCGCACCGAATACCAGCGCGGCATCGTCAGCACCAATGCGGCAGGCGAATTGGTGGTCTGCACCACCGGCAACCAAGGCTCGGGCGTGCTCAGCTCCATGGTGCAGGCCAACGGCCTGATCGTGTTGGGACACAACCAAGGCCATGTGGCGGTGGGTGACGAGGTGGATGTGATGGTGTTTGACGGGCACCTTTGAGCGGGCCACTGCTGACCTGACACCTGCAAAAGCGGTCGCCTCAAGGGATGAGGGTTGATGACTTGGTGGGAGCGAGCCCCTGCTCGCGAATGCCAGCCCACAAACAGGTCAACATTCGGCCGCAGGGGCGGCCTCCCACAAGGTGAAAGGCATCCAGACTCGGGTGACTGCCCCCGCTCGCGAATGCTCGCCCCACTGGTATTCAATGCCCGGCCGAATGCCCTGCCGCCGCAGGCTCGTCGTGCGCCACCGTCTTGTTCGGCCCTGGCACCGCCTTGCGGGCCAAGAGCGAATACATGGTGGGCACCACAAACACGGCCAGCAAGGTGCCCAGGCTCATGCCACCCACAATCACCCAGCCGATTTGCGTGCGGCTTTCAGCACCCGCCCCGGTGGCCAGCGCCAGCGGCACCGCGCCAAGCACCATGGCCCCGGTGGTCATCAGGATCGGGCGCAGACGCTGACCAGAGGCCTTGATCAGCGCCTCTTGCGTGGCCAGGCCTTGCTCGCGCAGCTGATTGGTGAACTCCACGATCAAAATGCCGTGCTTGGTGATCAGCCCCACCAGCGTGATCAGGCCGATCTGCGAGTACACGTTGAGCGATCCGCCCGTGAACTTGAGCGCCAACAGCGCCCCAATCATGGACAGCGGCACCGACAACATGATCACGAAGGGGTCGATGAAGCTCTCAAACTGCGCCGCCAGCACCAAGAAGATGAAGAACAGCGCCAGCACAAACACGATCACCAAAGCGCCTTGCGAGCTCTTGAACTCGCGCGAGGTGCCGTTGAGTTCGGTGGTGTAGCCCGGCTTGAGCACCTTGGCAGCCGTTTCGTCCATGAACTTCAAGGCTTCGCCCAGCGAGTAGTCGGGCGCCAGGTTGGCGGTGATGGACACCGAGCGGCGCTGACCGAAGTGGTTCAACTCGCGCGGCGACACGCTCTCGCGCACCTTCACAAGGCTCGACAAAGGAATCATGGTGTCGTTACGGCCGCGCACCTGGATCACGTCGATGTCGTCCGGCGTGTTGCGGGCAGACGGCAGGGTTTGCACGATCACGTCGTATTGCTCGGCATCGCGCTTGTAGCGGGTCACCACGCGGCCGCCCAGCATGGTCTCGATGGTTTTGGCCACCACCTCGATGCTGACGCCCAACTCGGCGGCCTTGACGCGGTCCACTTCCACACGCAGCTCGGGCTTGTTCAGGCGCAAGTCCACATCGGGGGACAAAATGCCCGGGTTCTTGGCGATCTCGTCCATCATCTGACGCGTGATCAGGTTCAGATTCTGGTAACTGTCCGAGGTCTGGATCACGAAGTTCAGGGGCCGCTCGCGGAAGCCTTGCCCCAAAGAAGGCGGCGTGATGGGGAAGGCATTCACGCCCGGCAAGCTGTTGAACTTGCCGCCCAGCTCACGGGCGATTTCCAGTGTCGTTCGCTTGCGCTCATCCCAGTCCACCGCGCGGTACACCACGGTGCCTTGGCCCACAGTCGGGTTGCCCATGTTGGCAAAGATGCGGTCGAACTCGGGGTAAGCCTGACCGAACTTCTCCAGCGAGCGGGCATAGCGGTCGGTGTATTCCAGGGTGGAGCCATCGGGGGCGTTGACCGTGGCCAAAATCGTGCCCCGGTCCTCCAGGGGCGCGAGTTCTTGCTTCATGCTGGGGTAAATCCAGGCAATGCCCACACCCGAGCCGATCATCACCAACACCACCGCCCAGCGGGCACGCGTCAGAATCCGGCGCAAGAGGTTTTCGTAGCCGGTCGACAGCGCCGTGAGCCAACGCTCCATGCTGCGGTCAAACCAGCCAGGGTTGGGGTTGTGGCGCAGCAGCTTGGAGCTGAGCATGGGCGACAAGGTCAGGGCCACAAAGCCGGACACCACCACCGCCCCGGCCAGCGCCAAGGCAAACTCACCAAACAGCTTGCCCGTGCGCCCGGGCGTGAAGGCTAAAGGCGCAAACACCGCCGCCAGCGTCATGGTCATGGCCACCACGGCAAAGCTGATCTCGCGCACCCCCTTGATGGCCGCTGAAAACGGGTCCAGCCCCTCCTCGATGTGCCGGTAAATATTTTCCAGCACCACGATCGCATCGTCCACCACCAGACCAATGGCCAGCACCAACGCCAGCAAGGTCAGGGTGTTGATGGTGAAACCCGCCAGCGCCATCATGGCAAACGCGCCAATCAGACTGACCGGGATGGTGATGATCGGGATGATGGAGGCGCGGAGGGTGCGCAGGAACACGAAAATCACCAAGGCCACCAGCACCACGGCTTCGACGATCGTGGAAAACACGTTCTTGATGGAGCGGTCGATGAACACCGAGTTGTCGTTGGCCACATTGATTTCCATGTCGCCCGGCAAGTCGGCCTTCAGACGTGGAATCATCTCGCGCACACCCGCCGACAACTCCAGCGGGTTGGCCGTGGCCTGACGGATCACCCCGGCAGAAATCGCGGGCTGGCCGTTCAGGCGCACCATGCTGCGGTCGTTGGCGGCGTCTTCCTTGATCTGGGCCACATCGCGCAGCTTGACGGGAAAACCATTCACGCTGCGGATCACGATCTCGCCAAACTGGCCCGGACGGGCCAGATCGGTTTGCGAGGACACGCTGAACTCGCGGTTGGTCGACTCGATCCGCCCTGCTGGCAACTCCAGGTTGCTGCGCCGGATGGCGTCCTCCACATCTTGCGGCGTGAGCTTGTAGGACGACAGGCGGGCATGGTCCAGCGACACCAGCATGGCGTATTTGCGCTCACCAAAAATGCGCACATCGGCCACACCCGTCACGGTCTGCAGGCGTGGCTTGACCACCCGGTTGACCAGGTCGTTGATTTGCAAGGGGTTGAGCGTGTCGCTCGAAAAGGCCAGCCAGATCACCGGGAAGGCATCGGCCTCGACTTTGGCGATCACCGGCTCTTCGATGGCTTGCGGCAAGCGGTTGCGCACCCGCGACGTGCGGTCACGCACTTCGGCGGCGGCCGTGTCGGCGTCTTTTTCCAGACGGAAACGCACGGTGATCTGCGACTGCTCGGCCCGGCTGATGGAGGTGATGACGTCCACCGCGTCAATGCCTGCAATCGAATCCTCAAGAGGTTTGGTGACCTGCGACTCGACCACCTCGGCCGATGCGCCCACATAGCGGGTGGTCACCGTGACGGTGGGTTCGTCGATCTTGGGGTACTCGCGCAGCGAGAGGCTTTTGAAACTGACCGCACCGATCAGCACGATCAGCAAGGACATGACAACGGCCAGGACCGGCCGCCGGATGGAGACTTCAGCGAGCTGCATCGGCACCCCTCAGGCAAGAGTTGGGGCCCGACAGGGCCACGGGCTTGACAGGCGGCTGTACTGGCTTGGCAGCCGCACTCGGAGCGGCAGCGCTGGCAGGAGCCGGGCCAGCCGCTACAGCGGTCGATGAAGAGGCCGATGCGGCAGGCGCCGCCGATGCGCCACCCGCAGGTGCGCCAGCCGGACCCGCCCCAGCGGCAGGTCGACCACCACCGGGCTGGGACAAATCCACCACCCGCACTGCGGTGCCGTCTTTTTGCAAACGCTGGTGGCCTGCTGTCACCACAGTGTCGCCTGCGGCCAAGCCTTCCAGAATCTCGACCTTGCCCGGCTGGCGCAGGCCGACCTTCACCGCCACACGCTCGGACACCTGGACGTCGGGCTTGTCACCCGCCACGACCTTGACCACAAAGGTGCGACCGCCTTGGGGAATGATGGCCTCTTCCGGGATCACCAGTGCGTTTTCACGCGCGCCAAACACCGCGTTCACCCGGGCAAACATGCCCGGACGCAATTGCTGCTGCCGGTTGTCGATGCAGCCCCTGACCCCCACCGAGCGGCCGTTGGCCTCGATCAAGGGGTCCACCGCCTGCACGATGGCCGTGAACGGGCGACCCGGCAAGGCGTCCACCGTCAATTGGGCCTTTTGGCCTGCCCGAATCTTGGCCTGAAAGCGCTCGGGCAGACGGAAGTCGACCAACACGGCGTCGATGTCTTCGAGGTTGACCATGTCAACACCATCCTTGAGGTAATCGCCCACGTTGATCTGCTTGAGACCCGTGATGCCGTCAAACGGGGCCAGCACTTTGAGCCGTTGCAAGGTGGCGTCGGCCAAGGCCAGCTTGGCCCTTGAGACTTCCAGCGCGGCACCGCTTTCATCCAGCGAGCGCTTGCTGATGAAGTTTTGCGTCACCAGCTCCTGGTTGCGCTTGTGGTTGGCCTCGGCAATCGACAGCTCGGCCTTGGCCTGTGACAACTGGGCTTGCTGCAGCTGGTCTTCAAACTGCACCAGCACCTGGCCTTTGCGCACACGCTGGCCATCGTTGAAAAAGATCTGTTTGACACGCCCGCCCACCTCGGGCCGCAGCATGACGCCCTGACGCGAGCGCAAACTGCCCACCGCCTGCGTTTCGTCCACCAGGGTCATGGTGTCCACTTTGGCGACCTCCACTGCGGGGGCTCTGGCTGGGCCTGCGGATGCAGCTGCCGTGGTGGCCGGTTTGACCGCCTCTTCCGATGCACCGCTTTTGTTTTGAAGCCACCAAGCGGCACCAGACGCCACGCCCAAACCCACCAATGCCAGCACGGCGTATTTCTTCTTGTAAGCCATTCAGATCTCTCTCGCAGGTTGAATTCACCAAGATTGTCAGAATGTAACAGCGCCGCCCCATTCGCCCAATGGGGACAACACGGCGATCCGGGACCGTCAGGCAGGGGGCCGTTCAAGACCCTATGAGCGCAGCTGGCCAGGGTTCAGCGCGAGGCAAAGGCCCGGACAACCAGCGCCTTCAGCGGCCCAAAGCTTTTTCCACGCCCTGGTTGGCCAGTGCATCGGCCCGCTCGTTGCCCGGATCGCCGTTGTGGCCCTTGACCCAGCGCCACTCGATCTGGTGTCCCGAAGTGGACACCACCGCGTCCAGTTTTTGCCACAAATCAGCATTTTTGACCGGCTGTTTGGCGGCCGTGCGCCAGCCGCGGGCTTTCCAGCCGTGAATCCATTCGGTGATGCCTTTGCGCACGTACTCGCTGTCCAGATAAAGCGTGACCTGGCAGGGGCGCTTCAAGGCCAGCAGGCCCTCGATGACGGCGGTCATCTCCATGCGGTTGTTGGTGGTGTTCAGCTCGCCGCCAAACAGCTCTTGAACGTGCTGGCCCGACTGCAGGCGAACGCCCCAGCCGCCGGGTCCGGGATTGCCTTTGCAGGCGCCATCGGTGTGAATTTCAACGTGGGTCAACAAAATCTTTCGAGGCCCGGGTTGGGCCCATGGTGGTATCTGAACGGGCCACTGGCGCCGTCGCTGCAGCGGGCGATCGTACCGTGCGCCAGCGGCGTCCCTCAATCAGGCGGCCACCGGGCACCCGCTTGGTGGCCATGATGAGGTAGACCCCGCCCAGAATCGGCCACCAGCGTTCGCCCAGCTTGTCCATCCACTGCAGCCGCTGCATCCAGCGTTCGCTGCCCAGGGCAGGCGCCCATCCGCCAAAACGGCTGACCTGCACCTCAAAACCCAGCAAACGCAGCCAATCGCGCAAACGCCGGTAGCCAATCAAGGTGCCAGGCTGTGCAGTGCCCAAGTCACTGGCCCGGTGCGGTCGCATTGACTGCCAACCCCATAGGCTCCAGGGGTTGAGCCCGGTGATCAGCACCTGCCCCTCGGGAATCAGGACACGCTCGACTTCGCGCAAACAGGCGTGCGGGTCGGCCGATCGCTCCAGCGCGTGCGGCAAAACCACCAAGTCCAGGCTGTCGGCGGGCCAAGGCCAGGCCCGGCTGTCCAGACACACATGCGGCCCGCCGGGTGTGGCCGGTTCAGACTCGGGCAAGAGGGGCTCAAATTCGGCCCGGGCCATCCAGCGGTGGGGCATGCGGTTGCTGCGCAAGGCCTGCAGCTGGGGCCAGCCTAGTTGCACCGCGTGGTAACCGAACACATCGGCCAGCAAGGCATCGGCCTGCTGCTGCTCCCAGGCCAGCAGGCGCGACGCCACCGGCTGACCCAAACGGGCCAACCAGGCGTCCCCTGAATGCTGGCTTTCTATAATCTGACTCTCCATGAAACTCATTGCACTGCCCGCATTCTCAGACAACTACATCTGGTTGTTGCACGACGACCACCATGCCCTGGTGGTGGACCCCGGGGACAGTGCGCCTGTGCTGGCCTGGTTGGGGCAGCATCCGGGCTTGCAGCTGGACCTGATTTTAGTCACGCACCACCATGCGGACCACACGGGCGGCGTTGCCGATCTGGTGGCCCAGACGGGGGCGCAGGTGGTCGGCCCGGCCCTGGAAAAAATGCCCGTGCAGGCCCGTGGCCTGCAGCAAGGCGACCAATTTGACTGGCACGGCCTGCGTTTTGAAGTCCACGATGTTCCGGGCCACACCCTGGGTCACATCGCTTTTTGGGCGCAGCCCGCCGGACAAGACCCGCTGCTTTTTTGCGGCGACACCCTTTTTTCGGGCGGCTGCGGACGTCTGTTTGAAGGCACGCCGGCCCAAATGCTCGACTCGCTCGACCGTTTGGCCGCCCTGCCCGGCCACACGCGCGTGTGCTGCGCCCACGAGTACACCCTGTCCAACCTGAAATTTGCCCTGGCGGTCGACCCGGACAACCCCGCTCTGCGCGAATACGCCCAGGCGTGCACCGCCCTGCGCCAACAAAACCTGGCCACCCTGCCCGTGCCGCTGTCGACCGAGCGCGCGATCAACCCCTTTTTACGCAGCCGCAGCAGCGCTGTCGCCCAGGCCGTGCGCCAGCGCGATGCCGCTGCGCAAGACGATGTCGCGACCTTCGCCGCACTGCGCTCATGGAAGAACGAATTTTGACGAACTCACTTGCCAGCCATTGCCCCCGGGCAGTGCCAGAGCGCCCAACCCTCAGGCACTGGCACATGGCCGTCTGCATGGGCTTGAGCTTGCTGCTGGGCGCTTGTGCCACCGCACCATCGAACACATCGGGCTTGCCAGCCCCCCAAGCGGCGGCACCCACGGCAGCCGCCTCCACAAGCCCCAGCGGATCTGCGGCCGACAAAGTCACGCCCAGCTCCGCTGAAAGCACGGTCACACTCAAACCCCAAGGTCAACTGGGGTTGACGCCGCCCACCGATGTCTGGGAGCGCATTCGGCGCGGCTTTGCCATGCCGGACCTCGAAAACGACCTGGTGCGCAACCGGGAGCAGTGGTATGCCAGCCGCCCCGACTACATGCTGCGCATGACCGAGCGCTCACGCCCCTACCTGTTCCATGTGGTGGAAGAGCTGGAGCGCCGCAAAATGCCCACCGAGTTGGCTTTGCTGCCCTTCATCGAGTCGGCCTTCAACCCGCAGGCGGTGTCCAGCGCCAAAGCGGCGGGCATGTGGCAGTTCATGCCAGCCACCGGCAAGTACTTCGACCTGAAGCAAAACCTGTTCAGGGACGACCGTCGGGACGTGCTGGAATCGACCCGCGCAGCGCTCGATTACCTGCAAAAGCTCTACGCCATGTTTGGCGACTGGCATCTGGCGCTGGCCGCCTACAACTGGGGCGAAGGCAGCGTCAGCCGCGCACTCGCCCGCAACAAGGCCCAGGGCAAGCCGCTGACCTACAGCGACTTGACCATGCCCAACGAAACCCGCTATTACGTGCCCAAGTTGCAGGCGGTCAAAAACATCATCGCCCAACCCGAAGCCTTCAACACCCAGCTCCCGCTCATTCAGAACCACCCTTACTTCAAGAGCGTGCCGATCGAGCGCGACATTGACGTGGCTGTGGCCGTGAAGCTCGCTGGTGTGAGCCTGGCGGACTTCAAGGCACTCAACCCCTCGATGAACCGGCCGGTCATTTTGGCGGCGGGCACGCCCCAAATCCTGCTGCCCTGGGACAACGCCACGGTTTTTGAGCGCAACCTGCAAGCGCACGCCAACCAGCCCCTAGCCACCTGGACAGCCTGGCAAGCCCCCAGGACCATGAGGCCCGAAGATGTGGCCCAGCAGCTGGACATGCCGGTGGACCAGCTGCGTTCGGTCAACGGGATCCCCCCGCGGATGATGGTCACAGCAGGCTCGACCTTGCTGGTGCACCGCAAAGGGCGTCTGGACAACGACGTGACAGAGCACCTCGCCGACAACGGTCAGCTCGGTCTGGCGCCCGAGGTGGTGCTCAAAAGAATCGCGGTCAAGGCCCGCAAAGGCGACTCTCTGGCCAGTCTGGCCGCAAGACATGGTGTGTCCGAAGCGAACATCGCCGCCTGGAACAAGCTCAAAGTCAATGCACGGGTGAGTGCAGGCGACACCCTGACGATCCTCGTGCCGTCGCAAGCCTCCAGACGCGTCGCGCGGGCCCCCTCCGGCAAGTCCGGCAAATCCAAGCCCTCTGCAGCACCCCAGAAGAAAACCCTTCAAGCCAAACGCTGAAGGCTGCTCGTGCCTCCCAGCCGCTCAGGCAGCGAAGCGATTTTTGGACTTCTGCGCAAACCCATTGGTGTAGGTTTGCGCCACAGCCAGCCGGGCGCTGCCCTGGCGTCCGGGCAAGCGGGTGTGCGCACGCCAGGCGTTGGAGACGGCGTCTACGGCAATCAAACCGTCCAGGGCATAAGACTCGCGCAACTTCTCGAATGCGCCCAGGTAAACGGCCCGATCGCCCAACCAATGAACGGGGGGCACCGTTTTCAGGATGTCGGTCAAGCCGGCCGTTTGCAGCCATTTGAGGGCATGCACCACCCCATCGCTCAAAGCCTGGGCCACCTCGGGCTGACGCTGCAAAAAGTCCGTCTTGGCAAACAAGCACCCACCGGGCACCGGGCCGCCCATCAGTTTGCGGGTGGACATGAGGGTGCGCGCCTCCGCCAACACCCGGATGTCATTCTTTTGCTCCAGGCCATACATCACCGGGTCCGGGTTGCACAAAGCATCAATGGCGCCCTGTCGCAAGGCATCGGCCACCGCAGCAGAAGAGCCCACTTCGACAAACACCACGTCTTCGGGCAGCAGCCCGTTTTGCAACAGCCACTGACAAGTCATCCAGTAGGTGCTGGAGTCCAGCGCGGTGACGCCAAAGCGGGCCCCTTTGAGCGCCAGCAAGGACGGCAGATCCAGCCGCGATGCCACGCCCAGACTGACCTGAGGTGTTCGGCCCATTTGCACAAAAGCTTGGTAATTCAGGCCCTTGCTTTGCAAGACAAACAAATGGTCAAAGGCACCCGCCACCACCTCGGCCTGCCCTTGCAAGGCACTGGCCAAGGCCTTGGCACCGGACTCGTGGGCCGACCACTCGACCTGAATCCCGGCCTTTTTGAAGTAACCCAACTGCTCGGCCAGGGTGAGTGGCAAATGGTAGAGGCTTTGCCGCGCCGCCAAGGCGATGGTCACCCGGTGCGCACCCCGCACAGGTTCGTTGGCCGCATGGGACGCAGAAGTGCCTGCCCAGGCGCCCATCGCTGAGAGCACGAGTTGTCGTCGCCGCGCATTGACGCCAGACACCAGCAGACTCCTGTGACCATCGGAAATTCGATGCACCCAGCATAGGGACAAGCGCTGCACAGCGCATCGGGATTGTTCCCGAGCGGGTTTTCACGTAATGGATTGCAGGTAGTTCACGCCACCTGCTGCGGCCTGCATGGACAGACTCAGCAACCGCCCCGGCGCAAAGCCCCCAACCCTAACGCCGGTCGACCAGGGCGTGGGCAATGGTGCCCAGGTCCACGTATTCCAGCTCGCTGCCTGCGGGCACGCCCCGGGCCAAGCGCGTGACCCGTAGGCCCTGTTGGCGGATCATCTCCGAGATGACGTGCGCGGTGGCCTCGCCCTCGGCGGTGAAGTTGGTGGCCAAAATCACCTCGGTCAATACGCCATCGGCCACGCGTTGTTTGAGCTTGGCCAAGCCAATGTCGTGCGGGCCGATGCCGTCGAGCGGGCTGAGCTTGCCCATGAGCACGAAATACAAACCCCGGTAAGTGCCCGTGCGCTCGATGGCCGACTGGTCGGCCGGGGTTTCGATCACGCACAAGACGGTGCGGTCACGGATGGGATCGAGGCAGGTGTCACACAGCTCGGCCTCGGTGAAGGTGTGGCAGCTCTCGCAATGGCGGATCTTTTCCACCGCATGGTGCAAAGCAGCCGCCAGTTGCCGAGCCGTGGCCCGGTCGTTTTGCAGCAGCTGAAAAGCCATGCGCTGGGCCGACTTGATGCCCACCCCCGGCAAGCCCTTGAGGGCTTGCACCAAAGTGGCAAGGGCGTGGGTGTCGGCCATGGTCAAACGCTCAGAAAGGCAGTTTCATGCCCGGTGGCAAACCAGCGGTGAGTTTGCCCATTTTTTGCTGCGAGACCTCTTCGGCCATGCGCACCGCGTCGTTGAAGGCGGCCGCCACCAGGTCTTCCAGCATGTCCTTGTCGTCGGCCAGCAAGCTGGGGTCGATGGTCACACGGCGCACGTTGTGCTTGCAGGTCATCAACACCTTGACCATGCCGGAGCCGGACTGGCCTTCCACCTCGACAAAGGCCAATTCTTCCTGGGCTTTTTTCAGGTTGTCCTGCATGGCCTGGGCCTGCTTCATGAGGCCGGCGAGTTGTCCTTTGTTGAACATGGTGTTTCCTTAGAAAAGAGATGTGAAAGAGATGTTGGAAATCAAATCAGCTGGATGCTGCCGGGCACGATTTTCGCGCCAAAGTCTCGCACCATGGCCTGGACCAGTGGATCGTTCTGAATGAGCTCTTGCGCAGCCAGCATTTTTTCGGCGGCTTTCACCGCGAAGCGGCGCGCGGGGCTGTCGGTGACAGGACCCACCTCGATGTGCAGCTTCACATCACCGTGGCCTGCCGCCAGCAAAGCGGCCTGCAAGCGCTCCCGGCTGGCGGCGTGGTTCAGCGTCTCGCGCTCCACGCGCAGCTGCCACTGCGCACCGTCGTGGCCGAGCAGCTGCGACTGCAAAGCCAGCTCGCGCACCAGCGCGGTGATGCTCTCCTGCTCGAGCAGGCCCTGCACCACTTCCAGCCAGACATCGCCTTCGGGCGTGGCCTGGACGGTCGCTGGTGCAGCGGCGCGGGGCATGTCCAGGCGTGCCGAGGGCTCGGGCGCTTCACGCACAGGCAAAGCCCGCAATGCTGGCGCGGATGGGGCCTGCGGGAGCGATGCATCCAACGGGACGGAAGCCAAGGCGTCTTGCTCGGCGTCGTCGGTCGTGTCAGGCCAATCCTCCCATGGCGGCGGCTCATCGCTGGCCACGGCTGCAGGCTGCGCAGCCGGGGGCTCTGATACAGGCTCGGCCTTGGGCGCTGGGGCGGCGGGTGGTGGGGTATCCAGCGCCATAGGCGCAGGTTTTGTCCCAACGTGTGCGGCCTGCCCGGAACGAAGGGGCTGCGTGCTGTGGCCCGGCGGGGTCACGGTTGCCGAGGATGAGGCCGCAGTGGCTGGGGCCGCTGAAGAAGCTGTTACGGGGGCGGCCGAGGGCGCGGCCGTGGTCTCAATCTGGGCCCGAGGGCTGGTCAGCGGGCTTTTTTTTTCCGCCGTTCCCGCCTGGGGTTGGAAGGCCAGCAGGCGCAGCAGCACCATGGTCAGTGCCGCGTACTCGTCCGGTGCCAGGCCCAGCTCGGTGCGGCCGTGCAGGCACAGGCTGTAGAGCAACTGGGTTTCTTCGGCGGGCATGGCAGACGCCAAATCGGCCAAGCCCTGGGTGTCGGGGTCTTCGCCGTCTTGCGCCATGCCGGGCACCATCTGCATCACCGCCATGCGCTGCAGCAGCATGGCCATGTCTTCCAGCGTGGCCGCGGCCGACACGCCTTGCAGGCGCAAGGCATTGACCTGGTTGACCACGGTGGCGCCGTCGCCTTCGGCCAGGGCGCGAATGAGTTGCAGCACATGGCTGCGGTCCACACTGCCCAGCATCTGGCGCACACCCGCTTCTTGCAGCTGGCCGTTGCCAAAAGCAATGGCTTGGTCGGTCAGGCTCAGCGCGTCGCGCATGGAGCCGCGTGCGGCGCGGGCCAGCAGGCGCAAAGCCAGCGGCTCGGCGCTCAGCTGCTCGGCAGCCAGCACCTGGGTCAGGTGCTCGAACACCGTCTCGGGGGCCATGGGCCGCAGGTTGAACTGCAGGCAACGCGAGAGCACCGTCACCGGCACCTTTTGCGGGTCGGTCGTGGCCAGCACAAACTTCAAATATTCAGGGGGCTCTTCCAGGGTCTTCAACATCGCGTTGAACGCGGTGTTTGTGAGCATGTGCACCTCGTCGATCATGAAGACCTTGAAGCGACCTTGCACGGGCTTGTAGACCGCCTGCTCAAGCAGGCTCTGCACCTCGTCCACGCCCCGGTTCGAGGCCGCGTCGAGTTCGGTGTAGTCCACAAAGCGCCCGGCGTCGATGTCGCGGCAAGCCTGGCACACGCCGCAGGGCTCGGCGGTGATACCGCCCTGCCCGTCTGCGCCCTGGCAGTTGAGCGACTTGGCCAAAATGCGCGAGACCGTGGTCTTGCCCACACCCCGGGTACCCGTGAACAAATAGGCATGGTGCAGGCGCTGCTGCACCAAGGCATTGGTCAAAGCCTGTACCACGTGCTCCTGCCCCACCATTTCGGTGAAATTGCGAGGGCGGTATTTGCGCGCGAGAACGAGGTAAGACATGGGGACTGATTCTATCGGGCTGGCGAGACGCCCCAGACCACAACAGCGCGTCGAGGCCACCAGCAGGCGATGAACCGGCAGATCGACCTCATGAGAAACGGGAAAATACAGGGAGCGCCCCAAAAGCACCGACCAGCTCGCCTACAATCGACCCTGACGGGCCTTCCCGCATGGTGAAGCGGCCAACCGGGTCAGGTGGGGAACCAAGCAGCCCTAACTGTGAATCCAGTGCCGGGGTCAAGGCTCGTCACCTTTTTCGCGCAATGGGTCCAATTCAGCGATTTGGCGAACCCTTTCCCTCGCGGGCGTTGCCTCAGTCGGTGACCCCGCCCAGACTCTTGAGCACCCCCATCCACAATGCGTCACGAATTTGATAAGGTCGGCCATCTTGTCGCCCGCTGGGCTGGTCATTGACCGAGGTCTGAACCATCACAATGCCCGATTTGGGCTGCACCATGATGTGTTGCCCATGGATGCCTTGCAACGCAAATGTTCGCTCCTTGAAGGGCGCAATCCATGTTTGGTAGCCGTAGCCCATGCCGGGTGTCGCGCGACGAGGCCGAAATGCTGCAGGTTGGCGTGCCGCGTCTGTGGCATCCAGCAAGAATTCGCGGGGGATGATCTGCGCATACCCCCTGAGGCCATCGTTGGCCAACAGCACGCCGAATCGGGCGTAGTCACGCAGCGTGGCATTGAAGCTGCCGCCAGTGCCCTCACCTTGGTCAGCGCCTGCCAGCAGCCAACGCGCCTCAGTCTCCGCGCCCATGGGTTTCCAGAGCCATTCCTGGGTGATCTGGGTGATGCTCATGCCAGCGGCGCGACTCAAAACCCGGCCCAGTATTTCCGTCTCGATCGTGGCGTACTTGAAACGCTGGCCTTGCTCCACCTCGCGGGTGGTTTTGGTATTGAGGTATTCCGCGATTTTTTCTGGCCGATTGCGGTTTTCAGGCAAAAACAAAACCCGTCCCCAAAGCCAGATATCATCGTCTGGCGTCCATGTGTACAGCTCTCGGAAGGGCACGCCCGAGGACATGCGCAACAAATTGCGGATGGTGGTTTGTCCATAAGCGGAAGGGGCGATTTCGGGCCAATAGTCGGCCGCTTTGTCGTCCAGTGAGCGAATCAGCCCTTTCCCGTGCGCAATGCCCACCAGCATGGCCGTGAAGGTCTTGGCCATCGAAAAAGAACGAAATCGCATGTCGGGCTGTCGGCCATATTGATACCGTTCGGCCACCACACGGCCATCCTTGATGACCATCAGACCCGTGGTTTTGGTATCGGCCATGAAGTCGTCCAGCGTCTTGCTGGAAAACCCCCACCGGTAGCTGATGGCTGGTGCGTCTTGCCAGCGCGGCAAGGGCATGGGGTCGTCAGAGGGGCTCACCAAAGAACTGGCGGCAACTTTTTCATTGGCAGACCATGTCCCCACACGGCACTCAGGCCGGGTCAGCGCCTGGGCGCAAACCGGATAGCCTTGTTTCATCCCCAAACGCTCAGCATCCGGGCCATCGGGACGCGTGTGCACTTCGCCTGCCCCAGCCAAAGAGAAAAAGCAGAAAAAGCCAACGCTGCACCGCTTGATAGCCCACTTGGTCATTGCAAAATTCATAAATCCTCCGCTGGGGGCTGGATGCTCCAATTCAACATTATTTCAAGAACTCACCAAGCTTTCGGGATGCCTGGTTGACCTGTTTCCACCTAGGCAAGTCCCCATGCGCAGACCCCTGTGCAGTCGCTAAACTGCCTTGACGAGACGGTCTAGACACCTACCCCCGCCGAGGAGCCCATGAGCGAACTAGAACAATTTTTGGCCAGCCGCAATGCCTTGCTGACCCACCGCACCGACTACGAAGCCGCCTTGGCGGCGTTTCGCTGGCCTGAGTTGACACATTTCAATTGGGGGCTGGACTACTTTGACCACATCGCGCGCGACAACCCGGCCCCGGCTTTGCACATCGTTGAAGCCTCGGGCGAGCAGTTTCGCCTGAGCTATGCCGAGCTGTCGCAGCGCTCCAACCAGGTGGCCAATTGGCTGGTGGCCCTGGGTGCGCGCAAGGGCGACCGGATTTTGCTGATGATGGGCAACGAGGTGCCGCTGTGGGAGACCATGCTGGCCGCAATCAAACTGGGCGTGGTGCTGATCCCTGCCACCACGCTAGTCTCAGGCGACGATTTGCAAGACCGCCTAGAGCGCGGACGGGTCAAGTGCATCATCACCAACGCCGGGGGCATGGCCAAAGTGATAGATTTGCCCAGCGCCGTGACGAGCGGGCTGACGCTGGTGAGCGTGTCGGGCGCTGCCTCGGGCCTGCCTGCGGGCTGGCGCGATTACGCGCTGTCTCACCAGGCCAGCACCGCCTTCACCCCACCCGAGCCCACCCGGGTGACCGATCCTTTGCTGGAGTACTTCACCTCGGGCACCACGGCCAAGCCCAAGCTGGTGCAGCACACTCAGCAAAGCTACCCGGTGGGGCATTTGTCCACCTTGTATTGGTTGGGCCTGCAAAAAGGCGATGTGCACTGGACCATCAGCTCGCCGGGCTGGGCCAAACACGCCTGGAGCTGTTTTTTCGCCCCGCTCAATGCGCAGGCCTGTGTGTTCATTTACAACTACGCGCGCTTCAACGGGCCGGACATTTTGGGCACCTTGGTGCAGCACCGGGTCAACACCTTGTGCGCGCCGCCAACGGTGTGGCGCATGCTGATTCAAGAGGACCTCAAGGACTGGCCCGTGCAGTTGCGCGAGCTGATTTCGGCGGGCGAGCCGCTCAACCCCGAGGTCATCGAGCAGGTGCGCGCAGCCTGGGGCATCACCATCCGCGACGGTTATGGCCAGACCGAGACCACCGCCCAAATTGGCAACCCGCCAGGTGCGCCGCTCAAAGCGGGCTCGATGGGGCGGCCTTTGCCGGGCTACCGGATGGTGCTGCTCAATGCCGATGGCGAACCCGCCGACGAAGGTGAAATTTGCATTGACCTGGCGCACCGCCCCACGGCGCTGATGAACGGCTATGCCGACGACGCCGACAAAACCGCCGAGGCCATGCGCGATGGTTACTACCACACAGGCGATGTGGGCCAGCGCGACGAACAGGGTTACATCACCTATGTGGGCCGGGCCGACGATGTGTTCAAGTCTTCGGGCTACCGCATCAGCCCTTTCGAGCTGGAGAGCGCGTTGATCGAACACCCGGCTGTGGCCGAAGCGGCGGTGGTGCCCGCCCCCGATCCGGTGCGCGGCCTGGTGCCCAAGGCCTATGTGATTCTGGCCCCGGGCCATGCGCCGAGTGCGGACACGGCGAGGGGCATTTTCAAGTTCATGCGAGAGCGGGTCTCAGGCTACAAACTGGTGCGCCGCATCGAGTTCAGCGACCTGCCCAAGACCATTTCGGGCAAGATTCGCCGGGTCGATCTGCGCGCCCAAGAAAACGTGCGCGCCGCCCAAGGCAGCCGTTACGCAGGCGAATTTTGGGAAGAAAACCCCTGAGGAGGGGTGAATGCGATGCCTCGGGCTTGGGTTCCAGGACCCCCCGCGCGAAAAATAGCGCGTCAGGCCCAATGCGCCATGACAACACTCAGGCCATGCGCCGACGCAGCGCAGGAAAAGGCATGGCTTTGACTTTGGTGGATGCCACGAGTTGGGGAGCAGCCGGGACAGCCCGCAGCAATTCGGAGACCAGGCTGTCGGCGTTGCGGTGGGCACCGCGGGGATTGATTTCAAAAGCCAAACGGGTTTGCTGGGCCATTTGCGCCACAAAATTTTGCGGATAGTCGCGAACGTTGAACCCACGCAACGCCATCACTTTCATGAAAGCGTTCGCGGCCTCTTCTACGGCACGCTGGTATTCCTGGGAAGCTTCTGGCGTCATGTCGACCTCGTGATGGATAAAGTTATTCACACGCTAACAACGCAGCATGTGGCCCGCAGGCATACACCACTTGTGTAAATTTGTTACAAATTTGTCAAAATAGCCTGTCCAGCAGACCATCCACTGGCCAAACAGGCGGTGAGCAGATAGCCCCCTGTGGGCGCTTCCCAGTCCAGCATTTCTCCAGCGCAGTACACACCCGGGCGCTGCTTCAACATGCCGCCCGGTGTCATGGACGCCCAAGTCACCCCCCCTGCAGTGCTGATCGCTTCGGCCACAGGCCTGGGTCTTTTGAGCGGGATGGACAAATTCTTCAGACTCCGCGCCAAGGCCTCCGGCTGGGCCAGGCACTCGGGCGTGCACAGCTCATAGATCAAGCCCATCTTGACCCCATCGAGTCCCAAACGGCTTTTGAGGTGGCTGGACAAGCTGCGGCTGCCGCGTGGTCGGCACACCTCGGCACGCACCTGCTCCTGACTTTTGTCGGGCAGCAAATCGAGCATCAAGCGGGCAGCGCCCTGGGCCAAGTCGTCGCGCAGCAGGGCCGATGCGGCATAAATCAGACTGCCTTCCACGCCTGTGTCGGTGACCACCAATTCACCCTGCCGCTCAAATCTGGGAGGCGCGTCCGGTGCGTGGCCCAGCCCTGAAGCGGCTTCCACCCGCAACACCACCGACTTGAGGGGGTGCCCAGCGTAGCGGCTGCGGAAATGCTCGGTCCAGCCCGTCCCCTCACGCCCCCAAACGTCAAAGCCGCAATTGGCAGGCGCAAGCGGTGCCACCTCCACCCCCTGATCGGCCAACAAGGGCACCCAAGCGCCATCCGACCCCAATCGGGGCCAACTGGCCCCGCCCAAAGCCAGCAAGGTGGCGCGGGCACGCACCCGTGTCACACCCGAAGTGCCCGTCGGCTCAAAAGCCAGAATGTCCCCATCCCAGCCTTGCCAGCGGTGTCGCATGTGAAACTGCACCGGCACGCCCGAGTCAGGATGCCGCAGACGCTGCAACCAGGCGCGCAGCAAAGGGGCTGCCTTCATCTCAAGCGGAAATACCCGGCCCGAGCTGCCCACAAAGGTCTCCACGCCCAGGCCCTGGGCCCAGCGCCTGACGGCCTCGGCATCCATGTGGTCTAGCCACTGGGCCACTTCGGCTTGACGGGACCCGTAACGGCTGCGAAAGGGCGGCATGGGCTCTGAATGCGTCAGGTTCAAACCGCCTTTGCCCGCCAACAAAAATTTGCGCCCCACTGACGGCATGGCGTCGAACAGGTGAACCGATACGCCGGCTTGAGACAAGACCTCCGCCGCCATCAAGCCTGCAGGCCCTCCACCCACAATGGCCACATCGACCTCCAGCACAGGAGCAGGGGATGGGTGAGCAAGCGCAGCAGGAAATGTCATGGAGGGGCGTGTTGGCAAAGCCTGTGCGACAGGTGAATGCCTTTGGATTCTGTCAAAATAGCTGCAACTTTAGCCGCATCTTCAATGTTCACAAGGAATAGGCCATGGCCAGCGATCTGATCAAACACATTACCGACGCCACTTTCGAAGCCGACGTGCTCCAGTCGAGCCAGCCTGTCGTGGTCGACTTCTGGGCCGAATGGTGCGGCCCCTGCAAAATGATTGCCCCCATCCTCGACGAAGTGGCTGGCGCTTACGAAGGCAAGCTCCAGATCACCAAGATGAACGTGGACGACAACCGCGACATCCCCGCCAAGTTCGGCATCCGTGGCATCCCCACCCTGATGATCTTCAAAGGTGGTCAACTGGCCGCCACCAAAGTGGGTGCCATGAGCAAGTCACAACTGACCGCCTTCATCGACCAACAACTGGCTTGATGCCGGCTCGCGGCCCGAGTTCTTCGGGCTCCGCTTTTCCAAACCGGGCAGCGATGACCCGGTTTTTTGTTTTCTGACGCACTTTAAAACCTGTCATAATTTCCACAAGGCAACCCGAACAGGGATCAGCGCCTTGAATGCCGGCAGTACCAGCCCCCAACCCCGGGCGGCCTCCGGTTCTGAACATTTCCACCCGCTTATCTGAAAACGGCCCTCTACGGTCCGCTTCGACACAGGCCAACTCCCATGCATTTGAATGAACTCAAGGCACTTCATGTGTCCGAACTCCTGAAGCAAGCCGACGCGCTCGAAATCGAGAACACGGGTCGCATGCGCAAACAGGAGCTGATGTTTGCCATCATCAAAAAGCGCGCCAAAGCGGGCGAACAGGTCTTCGCCGATGGCGTGCTGGAGATCCTGCCCGACGGTTTCGGCTTTTTGCGCAGCCCGGATTCGAGCTACACCGCCAGCACCGATGACATCTACATCAGCCCCAGCCAGGTGCGCCGCTTCAATCTGCACACGGGTGACATGATCGAAGGCGAGGTGCGCATCCCCAAAGACGGCGAGCGTTACTTCGCTTTGACCAAACTTGACAAGGTCAACGACGACCTGCCCGAGAACAACAAACACAAGGTCATGTTTGAAAACCTGACGCCTTTGTTCCCCAAAGAGCAGATGCGTCTGGAGCGTGACATCAAGGGCGACGAGAACATCACCGCCCGCGTGATCGACATCATCGCCCCGCTCGGCCGCGGCCAGCGCGCCCTGATCGTGGCGCAGCCCAAGTCGGGCAAGACGGTGATGATGCAGCAGATCGCCCACGCCATCACCGCCAACTACCCCGATGTGCACCTGATGGTGTTGCTGGTCGACGAGCGCCCGGAAGAAGTGACCGAGATGCAGCGCAGCGTGCGCGGCGAAGTCATTTCGTCCACCTTTGACGAGCCCGCTTCTCGCCACGTGCACGTGGCCGAGATGGTGATCGAGCGCGCCAAGCGCCTGGTCGAGCTGAAAAAAGACGTGGTGATCCTGCTGGACTCGATCACCCGCCTGGCCCGCGCCTACAACAACGTGGTGCCTTCCTCGGGCAAGGTGCTGTCGGGCGGTGTGGACGCCAACGCCCTGCAGCGCCCCAAGCGCTTCTTTGGTGCGGCCCGCAATGTGGAAGAAGGCGGCAGCCTCACCATCATCGCCACGGCCCTGGTGGACACTGGCAGCCGCATGGACGAGGTGATCTTTGAAGAGTTCAAAGGCACCGGCAACTGCGAGATTCACTTGGAGCGCCGCCTGTACGAAAAGCGCGTGTTCCCAGCCATCAACTTGAACCGCAGCGGCACCCGCCGCGAAGAGTTGCTGCTCCAGCCCGAAGTGCTGCAAAAAACCCGCATCTTGCGTCAATTCATGTACAACATGGACGAAATCGAGGCGATGGAGATGGTCTTGAAGAGCATGAAAGCGACCAAGAACAACTCAGAGTTCTTCGACATGATGCGACGCGGCGGCTGATGCCCTATAATCGTCAGGTTTTGCGGAAAGTGCTCTCAGATAGGCTGCAGAGTGGCTACCGTAGCGAAAATAAAAGGATTTCCCCATGAAAGACGGCATTCACCCCAACTACCGTGAAATTTGCTTCCAGGACATGTCCAATGGTTTCAAGTTCGTGACACGCTCCTGCGCGAACACCAAGGAAATGATCACCATGGAAGACGGCCGCGAGTTGCCTCTGTACAAGCTGGACACGACCAGCGAGTCGCACCCCTTCTACACCGGCACACAAAAGTCGGTGGACAACATGGGTGGCCGCGTGGAGAAGTTCCGCAACCGCTTTGGCAAGACCACCGTCGCCAAATAATTCACCGTTTGGTGTCTTCCAAAGGGCAGCCCGGGCAACCGGCCTGCCCTTTTTGCATGGGACTGCGCCTGGCCGCACGCGACACGCCGCTCCAAACTGATATCTTCTGATCCTGTGAACCACCCCACTCCCGCCATCGTTGCACAAAGCGCCGTGCGCAGACTGCCCCGGCTGGCCTTGCTTTTGTTGTGCGCGGCCTATGTCCTTCCTGGCTTTTGGGGCCGCACGCCCTGGAAAGCCCAAGACATCGAAGCCTTTGGCTACATGCTGCAATTGGCAGATGCCGGCCTGGGCGGCGCGGCCTCCTGGCTCCAGCCCACTTTGCTGGGCACCACCGATGCCCAGCTGGCTTTGCTGCCTTATTGGCTGGGTGCTGTTTTCATCCAATGGGCACCCGCAGGTTTTGAAGCCGCTTTTGCCCGTCTGCCCTTCATCGGGATGTTGAGCATCACGTTGGCCTCCACCTGGTACGCGGTTTATGCACTGACCCGCCACCCCGCCGCGCAACCCGTGGCTTTTGCATTTGGCGGTGAAGCCAAGCCAGCGGACTACGCACGGGCCATGGCCGACGGCGGCTTGCTGGCGCTGTTGGCTTGCCTGGGCTTGGCACGGCTGTCGCACGAAACCACGCCTGCGCTGAGCCAGCTGTGCTTTGCGGCACTGGTGTTTTTTGGCCTGTCCACCTGGACCCGCCACCGCATCCAAAGCGCTGCGGCGGTGGCTGCCGGCATGCTGGGTCTGACGCTGTCGGGCGCCCCGAGCCTGGCCCTTTGGCTGGGTATGGGTGGTTCGCTCATTTGCGCGACCGCCCAGCCGGACCCGGCTCAGCGCCGCTTGACCATGCTGGACGTTGGCCTGATGGCGCTCATTGCCTTGCTGTGCATCACGACTGCAGGTGCACTCGATCTGTGGCGCTGGCGCGTGGTGCCCCACACCATGGTCGATGTCCATGTGCTGGCCAAATTGATGGTGTGGTTCACTTGGCCGGCGTGGCCTCTGGCTCTGTGGGCGCTGTGGCGCTGGCGAGGGCAACTCTCTCGAGGCTGGCGCTACCCGCACCTGGGTTTGCCGCTGTGGTTCGTGATCGTGACGGTGGGGGCCACCTGGTTCACGGGCTTGTCTGACCGGGCACTTTTGACCTCGCTGCCCGCCATTGCCACCTTGGCCGCTCTGGCGTTGCCCACGTTGCGCCGCAGCCTGGGCGCCCTGATCGACTGGTTCACGCTGCTGTTTTTCAGTGTCTGTGCGCTCATCATCTGGGTGGTCTGGGTGGCCATGCAAACCGGCACACCCGCCAAACCCGCGGCCAATGTGGCCCGCCTGGCGCCGGAATTCGTGCCCGAGTTTTCTGTTGGGGCATTCGCCTTGGCACTGGCCGCCACCGTGGCTTGGGGCGCGCTGGTGCGCTGGCGCACCGGCTACCACCGCGCCGCCATCTGGAAAAGCCTGGTGTTGCCCGCCAGTGGTGCCGCGCTGTGCTGGCTCTTGCTAACCAGCCTGTGGTTGCCCCTGCTCGACTACGCCCGCAGCTATGCCCCGCTGGTCACCAAAATCAGCCGCATCACGGGCACTGGCGGCTGCCTGCAATACGCCGGCCTCAGCAAGGCGCAAGGCGCAGCCCTGATGCACCACGCGCAAGCCCGGCTCATGCCCATGCAAGCACCCCAAAGCGACTGCCCCTGGCTGATCATGGACGGCGTCAACCGGTCCTTGCTGTCGGCCAAAATCCAGTCTTTGGGCTGGGTGGAAGAAACGGCCATCAAGCGGCCCACGGACAAAGACGAGACTTTGGTGATTTTCCGTCCCGCCAAAGCCATGGCTGCGCCTGCTGACGTACCGGGGCGCTGAGCCGTGTCCGAGCTGCGCACCATTGCCCGCCACGCAGGCACCGTGCTGGTGGGGCAGCTGGCTGTCATGTCCTTCGGCATTGCCGACACCCTGATTGCGGGCCGCTACAGCCCACAGGCGCTGGCGGTCCTGTCTTTGGCCTCGTCCATTTACATCAGCATTTATGTGGCGCTCAACGGTTTGCTGCAAGCCTTGCTGCCGGTATGGGCCGAACTGCACGGCGGAGGTCGTCAAGCCGAAATGGGCCGCTCGGTCAGGCAGGCGCTTTACATCGCTGGTGCAGCCGGCATGCTGGGCATCTGCGGCCTGTGGTTTCCAGACCTGTGGCTGTCGGCCACCGAGGTCCCCGAAGCGCTCTGGCCCGATGTGCGTGCGTATTTGCGCATCCTGGCGCTGGCCTTGCTTCCTTCCCTGCTGTTCCGCATGTACAGCACGCTCAACCAGAGTTTGGGGCACCCCCGCTTGGTGACCTGGTTACAGGCGGGTGCCCTGCTGGTCAAAGTGCCGCTGTCGTATGCCTTGACCTTTGGCGTCGCAGGTGGATCCGGCATGGGCGTGGTGGGTTGCGCCTGGGCCACCCTGGCGGTCAACACGCTGATGATGCTGGCCGGTCTGTGGCTCTTGCGCACACAAGACATCTACCAGCCCTACCGCTTGTGGCGACGGCCCGAAAAACCCGACTGGCCTGTGATCCGGCGCTTTCTGGCCTTGGGTGTGCCTGCGGGTTTGGCCATCATGGTCGAGGTGACCTCATTCACTTTGATGGCCCTGTTCATTGCACGTCTGGGTGCCGTAGCCTTGGCCAGTCACCAGATCGCGGCCAGTCTGGCCGCTGTTTTGTACATGGTGCCGCTGGCCCTGGGCATTGCCAGCAGCGCACGCACAGGCTATTGGCTCGGTGCCGGGCAAGCGCGCAAAGCCCGACACGCAGCAGGTCTGGGCATTGGCTTGGCCGTCGGTGCCGCCTTGCTGGGGGCGGGCATCTTGTTTTGGGGCCGCGAAGCGGTGGCCCAGGCGTTCAGCACCGACCCCAGCGTGGTGCAAGCGGCCACGGCTTGGCTGGGCTGGGTTGCGCTGTACCACCTGGCCGATGCCGTGCAAGCCGTTTGCGCTTACCTGCTGCGCTGCTACCGCATCACCCTGATGCCCTTGCTGATTTACACCGCCCTGCTGTGGGGCGTGGGCTTGTATGGCGGCTACGTGCTGGCCTACCAAGGCATCGACTGGGCAGCTTGGCCCATGCGGGCCAGCGTAGACACTTTCTGGATGACCAGCACCGCCGCCCTGGCCTTGGTGTCGGTCCTCTTCACGGCCATGGTCTGGCGTGCCTCACGGTTGACACCCCAGAGGGACCAGATGCATTAAGGTAGAGGCTTCGCTCACTTTGAACACCCCCGCAACATGATCCTCGAACTTGCCGACATCCGCATCCACCCAGGCCAGCAAGCCGCATTTGAAAAAGCCATTGAGCTCGGTCTGAACACCGTGGCTTGCAAGGCCAAGGGCTTTCAAGGCGGCAAAGTCAACCGCGGCATCGAAAGCCCGGAGCGCTATGTGCTGCAAATCTTCTGGGACACCCTCGAAGACCACACCGTGGGCTTCCGTCAATCGCCCCTGTTCACCGAATGGCGTGCCATCGTCGGGCCATTTTTTGCAGCCCCTCCGCATGTAGAGCACTTCGAGCTGACGGTCAAATCGGCCTAAAGCCGATCGGCCCGCGCGATCGTCTGCGCTCAGGCCGCCTCGTGCCCAGCCACCAAGCGGCTGAGCAGCTGCATGAACTGCACCTGCTCTGTCGGTGCGAGCGGCGACAAGATCGTCGATTGAACCGCGGCCACAGCCGACTGCATGCCTGCCAGCGCCCGCAGTCCCTGAGGGGTCAACACCAGCAACTTGCGCCGACGGTCGACCTCATCGGCGCGCCGCTCGACCCAACCCTTGCTCTCCAGGCGGCCAATCACCGAGCCCGACGTGGCCGGATCGAAAGCCACATGCTTGGCCAAAGTGATTTGATCCACCCCCGGCGTGTCGTGCAAGGCATTGAGAATCGCGAACTGAACCGGGGTGACATCGGCCGCGCTCAGGTGCTCATTGAAGATCGCCACGGAAATCTGGTGCGCCCGCCGGATCAAGTGCCCCGGCGCGGCGGCCAAATCAAAGCTGTGGGTCATTTGCAGGTCTCTCCATCCAATACAGGGTTATCACCAGTCACTGTCCTGGCTCAGCCTCCTATAGTAAGCGCGCTTAGCAAGTTTTTAGCCTGCGCCAAGAGCCTCTGTTGGCATTTGTATTGGCATTTGTGCGGGCATCGCCCCGCGCAACTTGCACAGCCCTCTCTCACTTTAGAAAGTCACGCATGAGTTTTCTGTTCCCCCCAACACCCACCGTTTCTGTGCCCGTCCTCGGCCAGACCAGCCGTTTTCCGGTCCACCGCATCTACTGCGTGGGCCGCAACTACGAAGAGCACGCCAAGGAAATGGGCTTCACCGGACGTGAGCCGCCCTTCTTTTTTCTCAAGCCTGCGGACAGCCTGGTGGTGGTCGAAGCCGGCCAGACGGGCTCCATGCCCTACCCCAGCCTGACGCAAAACCTGCACCATGAGATCGAGCTGGTGGTGGCGATTGGCAAAGGTGGTCGCAACATCCGGGCGGCCGATGCGGCCGAGCACATTTATGGCTACGCCGTGGGTCTGGACATGACGCGCCGCGACCTGCAAAACGAAATGAAAAAACAAGGCCGCCCATGGTGCATTGGCAAAGCCTTCGACCACTCGGCCCCCATCGGCCCCATCACCCCAAAAGCGCAAGCCGGTGACGTGAACCACGCTGAGATCAGCCTGCAGGTCAACGGCGCAGACCGCCAACGCAGCAACGTGGCCAAACTCATCTGGAGCGTGGCTGAAACCATCGAGCACCTGTCGGCCGCCTGGGAGTTGCAGCCTGGCGACTTGATTTACACCGGTACCCCCGAAGGCGTGGCCGCCGTGGTGGCAGGCGATACCTTGGTCGGCCAGGTGGCGGGCCTGGTCAGCTTGCAAGTCCAAATTCGTTGAGGCATCAGCCAGCAGAACTGGCCGCCTGGCCAGCTGCTGGCTTGACCCAACAATGAACGAAAGTGCACACAGCAGCCAATCAAAAGGGTTTACCCTGATCCATCAAGCCAATACTTGCAACATAATTCATGTTTTACAGAGGTTTGGTCGGATGCGTCTGCCCATGCCCCCATTCACTGCGATTAACCGACCAACTGGTTGGTTTATCATCCCGATTTTCAAACCATGATGGAGACAAGTCGATGAAGAAATTCCTGCAACAAACGGCTCTGGCCGCAGGCCTGATGGCCATTAGTTTTGGGGTGAACGCCCAAACCATCACCCTGAAAGTGCACCACTTCCTGGGCCCACAGTCCATCCAGCACACCACCATGCTCGGTGACTGGTGCAAAAACATCGCCAAAGATTCCAACAACCGCCTGCAATGCCAGATCTTCCCGGCCATGCAACTGGGCGGCACACCTGTTCAGCTGTTTGATCAAACACGCGATGGCGTGGTGGATGTGGCCTGGACCTTGCAGGCTTACACCGCCAAGCTGCAAAAGCTGGAAGTGTTCGAGTTGCCGTTCATGATGACCAACGCTGAAGCCACCAGCCGCGCAGCTTGGGACTACGCACAAAAGTTTGCTGCTGACGACATGAAAGACGTCAAGATGTTGGCCGTCCACGTCCACGGTCCAGGCAACATTTACACCAAGAACAAAGCCGTCACCACCATGGCCGATCTGAAAGGCCTGAAAGTGCGCGCCCCGACCCGTCAGGTCAACAAAATGATCGCCATGATGGGTGCTACCCCTGTGGCCATGCCTGTGCCGCAAGTGACAGAAGCCCTGTCCAAAGGCGTGATCGATGGTGCGGTGATCCCTTACGAAGTCGCTCCTGGCCTCAAAGTGCAAGAGCTGACCAACTTCACGGCCGAAACCGACCGCTCCTACAACGCCCTGTACACCACCGTGTTTGTGGTGCCCATGAACAAGGCCAAGTACGAATCCCTGCCTGCCGACCTGAAGGCCGTGATCGACAAGAACTCCGGTCGTGAGTTCTCGGCTTTCCTGGGCAAGACCCAAGCGGGACAGGACGTCCCCAGCAAGCAAGCCTTCGTGGACGCCAAAAACCAGAAAATCAGTGTGATCCCCAAGGCTGAATTGGAAAACTGGAAAAAAGCCACCGACTCGCTGGATGATGCCTGGGTCAAGGAAATGACGGCCAAAGGCATGGATGGCAAAGCCATGCTCGACAGTGCCACCGCCTTGATCAAGCAGTACACCAAGTAATCAGCCCCCTGAGCCAAAAAAGGGCGGAGTTTCTCCGCCCTTTTTTCGCCCTCAGAAGCTCGAAGATTGAAGCAACGCAAGGAAAGCCCGTGGCCGAACTCATCCTCACCGACACCTCCCAATCCCGAGGCCCTGCAGGCAGGATCATCGAAACGATTTGCAAATTTTTTGCCATCTGTTCGGGTCTCGTCCTGACGGCCATGGCCATCATGTCGATTGCCAGCATTGTGGGCCGCACCTTTTTCAGCAGCCCCATCGTGGGTGACTACGAATTGGTGCAAGCCTTTTGCGCCATTGCTGTCAGCATGAGCCTGCCTTATACCCATTGGATTCGCGGTCATGTGATCGTGGACTTTTTCACGGCCCACGCCAGCCCCAAACTCAATGCCTTGCTGGACTTGTTGGCCAATTTGATCTTGGCCTTTTTTGCTGGCGTGATCACCTGGCGCATCTGGAAAGGCCTGGGGGAACTCAAAGCTTCCATGGAAGCGTCCATGCTGCTGGATATCCCGACATGGTGGAGCTATGCACCCATGGTTCCCTCGTTTGCATTGCTTTGCATCACGGCGCTGTATGTCGCTGGCGATGACCTCAGAAAGATCCTGTCATGACCGGCATTGAACTCGGCAGCCTTGTTTTCTTTGGCCTGATTGTCCTGCTGGCCTTGCGCCTGCACATTGGCGTGGCCATGCTCTTGGCCGGCTCAGCGGGCTATGTGGCCTTGTCGGGCCTCGATCCATTGCTCAACTACTTCAAATCAGCGGCCTACACCCGTTTTTCGGTTTATGACCTCTCGGTGGTTCCGCTGTTTTTGTTGATGGGCCAATTTGCCACGCACGGCGGTTTGTCCAAAGCGCTGTTCAAGGCCGGCAACGCCATGATCGGCCACTGGCGTGGCGGCATGGCCATGGCTGCCGTCACCTCATGTGCTGGTTTTGGTGCCATCTGCGGCTCCTCATTGGCCACGGCGGCCACCATGGGCCAAGTGGCTTTGCCCGAGTTGAAGGCGCACAACTACTCGCCGCGCCTGTCGACGGCGGTGATCGCCGCTGGCGGCACCTTGGGTATCCTGATCCCGCCGTCGGTGCCTCTGGTCATTTACGCCATCATCACCGAACAAAACATCGCCAAGTTGTTTTTGGCGGCTTTCATCCCCGGCATCATCGCGGCCATCGGCTACATGGTGGTGATTGGCATCATCGCCCGTGTACGGCCGCAAGAAGCCCCCCGAGGTGACCGCTTCACCTGGGGGCAGCGCCTCCAAGCCTTGGCCGAAACCTGGCCTGTGCTGTTGATCTTCGCTGTGGTGATTGGCGGTATTTACGGTGGCCTGTTCACCCCCACCGAAGCGGCCTCCATCGGCACCATCGCCACAGGATTCGTGGCTTGGACATCGGGTGGACTCAAGGGCAAAGGCTTTCTGGAGTGCATGTACGGCGCTGCAGGAGCCACAGGCATGATCTTTCTGATCTTGCTGGGCGCCGATGTGCTGAACGTGTTTTTGGCGCTGACCCAAGTCAACACCGAACTGGCCAAATGGGTGGTGGGTCTGAACCTGCACCCCTTGATGGTGGTCTTCACCATCATTGCCATCTACCTGGTGCTGGGCTGCATCATGGACAGCTTGTCGATGATCCTGCTGACCGTGCCCATGTTCTTCCCCATCATCATGGGCATCGACATTTGGGGGCTGGACAACGAGTCCAAAGCGATTTGGTTCGGTATTCTGGCCTTGATGGTGGTCGAGATCGGTCTGATCACACCGCCCGTGGGTATGAACGTCTTCATCATCAGCAACATGGCCAAAGACGTGCCGATGAAAGAGACTTTCAAATACGTCATTCCCTTCCTCATCTCTGACCTTCTGCGCATCACGGCGATTGTTTTCTTCCCGAGCATTACACTCGTGGCTTTGAAAATATTTGCTTGACCATGCACACACGAGAAGCCATTCGACATTGCCGCCAGTGCGGCGCTTCGGTGGCTTACCGTTTGCCGGACGATGGCGACACCAAGTTGCGCGCCATTTGCACCGCGTGCCACACAGTGCACTATGAAAACCCGCTGAACGTGGTGGGCACCGTGCCCCACTGGGGCGATCTGGTGCTGCTGTGCAAACGCAACATCGAGCCGCGCAAAGGCAAATGGACCTTGCCCGCAGGCTTCATGGAGCTGGGCGAATCCACAGCGCAAGGCGCGGCCCGCGAGACCACCGAGGAGGCCGGTGCCCAGTTCATCATGGAAGACCTGTTCACCGTGATGAGCGTGCCCCGCGTCGGCCAAGTGCACCTGTACTACCGCGCCCGCCTGACCAGTGACGTTTTCGATCCCGGCCACGAAACCATGGAAGCGCGCTTGTTCAGGGAAGACGAGATTCCCTGGGACGAGTTGGCTTTCCGCACCGTCAAGGAAACGCTGGAACACTATTTTGCCGACCAACGCGCGGGCCGCTTTGGTACGCACGCCTTCGACATCGCATAAAAAATTTGAAAGGCCCTGCCAAAAAAGGGATATCCGCATTTCATAATGCAAAGGCTTCTATTTCATCGATTTATCCAACGGTTACGCATGATCAAGTCCACCACTACACTCCTCGTCAGCCTGTTGGCTGCCACTGCCATGGCCCAGACGGCCGCACCAACTCCTGCGCCTGCACCTGCTGCAGCACCTGCCGTGACCGTCCCCCCGGCTGTTGCGCCAACGCCCAGCCCAGCTGCCGCACCCAAAGCCGAAGCGCCAGCCAAGAAAAAAGCAGCTAAAAAAACAGGCAAGAAAAGCAAAAAATCCAAAAAGAAAAGCAAAGCCTGAACCCGCGCACAGCGCTGTCTTTCAGGGTCTGATCCCTGCTAGGCGTCCATGACAAAGGCCACCTCGCGGTGGGCTTTGTCATAAGGTGGGCTGACTGAAAAACTGCTGCCCTGATCCTTGGCACCCAGTTCCGTCAGACGTCTATCGCAGCCGCCGAACCAGCTTGCTTGCGCAATTCAAACTTCTGGATCTTGCCTGTGCTGGTCTTGGGCAATTCGCCAAACACCACCGCACGCGGCACCTTGAAGCCCGCCAGATGCTGCTTGCAGTGGGCCACGATGTCTTCGGCTGTGACCTGCGCACCCACCTTCAGTTCCACAAAGGCGCAAGGTGTCTCGCCCCAGCGCGCATCGGGTTTGGCCACCACCGCCGCGGCCAGCACGGCGGGGTGGCGGTACAGCACATCTTCCACCTCAATCGAGGAGATGTTCTCGCCGCCCGAGATGATGATGTCCTTGCTGCGGTCCTTGATCTTGATGTAGCCGTCGGGGTACTGCACCGCCAAATCGCCACTGTGGAACCAGCCACCCGCAAAAGCCTCTTGCGTGGCCTTGGGATTTTTGAGGTAACCCTTCATGGTGATGTTGCCCTTGAACATGATCTCGCCCATGGTCTCGCCGTCTTGCGGCACGGGCTGCATGGTTTCAGGATCCAACACGCGCACATCGCGCTGTAAATGATAGCGCACGCCCTGGCGGGCATTCAGGCGGGCCCGATCGCCAATGTCCATGGCATCCCATTCGGGGTGTTTGGGGCACACGGTGGCCGGACCATACACCTCGGTCAGGCCATACACATGGGTCAGGTCAAAACCCATCTGCTCCATGCCTTCGATCATTGAGGCCGGGGGCGCTGCGCCCGCCACCATGGCCTTGATGCCGGCGGGCACGCCTGCCTTCATGGCGGCCGGGGCATTGACCAGCAAGCCGTGCACGATGGGTGCGCCGCAGTAGTGCGTGACGCCATGGTCGCGCATCGCGTCGAAAATCGCCTGCGCGTCCACCTTGCGCAAACACACGTTCACCCCCGCACGCGCCGCCACGGTCCACGGGAAACACCAGCCATTGCAATGGAACATGGGCAACGTCCACAAATAAGCGGCGTGCTTGGGCATGTCCCACTCCAGGATGTTCGAGATCGCATTGGTGGCCGCCCCCCGGTGGTGGTAGACCACGCCCTTGGGGTTGCCGGTGGTGCCGCTGGTGTAGTTCAGCGCAATCGCATCCCACTCGTTGCCGGGCAGGCTCCAGGCAAAGTCAGCGTCGCCGCTGGCCACAAAAGCTTCGTATGTGACCGCGCCAAGCTTTTCGCTGGCCACGGTGTACAGCGCATCTTCCACATCGATCGCCAGCAAAGGCCGCGTGGACTGGCGCAGCGCCAGGGCTTTTTTCATCACGCCCGAAAACTCCGGGTCCACGATCACGGCCTTGGCCTCGCCATGGTCGAGCATGAAGGCCACGGTTTCCGGGTCCAGCCGGGTATTGAGCGCGTTGAGCACCGCCCCGACCATGGGGATGCCAAAGTGCGCCTCCACCATGGGCGGTGTGTTGGGCAGCATCACGGCCACCGTGTCGTTCTTGCCAATGCCAGCATGCGCCAGCGCACTGGCCAATTGGCGGCAGCGGCGGTAGGTGGTGGCCCAGTCCTGGCGCAAATCGCCGTGCACGATGGCCAGGCGCTTGGGGTACACCTCGGCGGTGCGTTCAATGAAACTCAGCGGCGAGATCGGTGCGTGGTTGGCGGGGGTCTGGGGCAAATCCTGGTCAAAGATGCTGACTTTGGTATCGGTCATGAAGGGTTCCTGTTGCGACTGACGGTTGGATGTTGAACAGTTTGCCTGACCCGTGGCTGAAATCCATGCTGGTTTGCCCCGAAACCTGCACGGGATGAACCGCCCTTATCGGCGAAAATAGCCCGCTTATGGCCATCCCCCAGTCTTTCATCCAGGAGTTGCTATCCCGCGTCGACGTGGTCGAGGTGGTGGGCAAGTACGTGCAACTCAAGAAAGGCGGCGCCAACTTCATGGGTCTGTGCCCCTTCCATGGCGAAAAGTCCCCCAGCTTCAGCGTCAGCCCCACCAAGCAATTTTTCCATTGCTTTGGCTGCGGTAAAAACGGCAATGCCATCGGTTTCCTCATGGAACACGCGGGCATGACCTTCATCGAAGCGGTGAAAGACCTGGCCCAGCAAACCGGCATGGTGGTGCCCGAAGAACAACAGTCTCCAGAGGACCGCGCCCGCGCCGCCGCAGCCAAGGCCAAACAAGACAGCCTGAGCGATGTGCTGGAAAAAGCGGGCGAGGCCTACCGCGAACAGCTCAAGATCACGCCCCGCGCCATCGACTACCTCAAAGGGCGGGGCCTGTCCGGCCAGATCGCCAAGCGCTTTGGCCTGGGCTACGCGCCCGAAGGCTGGCGCAGTTTGGTCAGCGTGTTCCCCAAATACGACGATCCGCTGCTGGCCGAGTCGGGCTTGGTGATCGTCAACGAAGAGGACGACAAACGCTACGACCGCTTTCGGGACCGCATCATGTTCCCGATCCGCAACATCAAGGGCGAATGCATCGGCTTTGGTGGGCGGGTGATCGGCAGCGGCACACCCAAGTATTTGAACTCGCCCGAAACCCCTGTCTTTCACAAAGGCCGCGAGCTGTACGGCCTGTACGAAGCGCGCGAAGCCCTGCACAGCGCGGGCTATGTGCTGGTGACCGAAGGCTACATGGACGTGGTGGCGTTGGCCCAGCTGGGCTTTGCCAACGCCGTGGCCACGCTGGGCACGGCCTGCACGCCCGAGCATGTGCAAAAGTTGTTCCGCTTCACCGACTCGGTGGTCTTCGGCTTTGACGGCGACAGCGCAGGCCGCCGCGCCGCCCGCAAGGCGCTCGACGGTGCCCTGCCCTACGCCACCGATGTGCGCAGCATCAAATTCCTGTTTTTGCCCGCCGAACACGACCCCGACAGCTATGTGCGCGAATTCGGGCAAGAAGCTTTTGCCGAGCAGATCAAACAAGCCATGCCCCTGTCGCGCTTTTTGATCGAAGCGGCCAGCGCCGACTGCGACCTGCAAACCGCCGAGGGCCGCGCCCGCCTGTCGAGCCAAGCCCGCCCACTGTGGCAGCTGCTGCCAGAAGGCGCCCTCAAACAACAACTGCTGTCGGAGTTGGCCCAGCTGATCCAGCTGGAAACCGCAGGCCTGGAAAAACTCTGGGGCCAGCAAACGGCCAGCGAACAGCGCTTCGCGCCTGCGGCGCGGGGGCCTGGCGCTGCGCCCTCCTCCACCTCTGCCGCCAACGCTGCTTCCAGCCAGGCTGCCAGCGCGGGGGGTCATGAATTCCAGCCATTCGAGCCGCACTACGGCGAACCGCCCACTTGGGGCATGGATGCCGCTCAGGCGGGCAGCGCACCGGGCTACGCCAATACTTACGGCAACGCGTATGGCAACGCAGGTGGGAATTTCTCAGGCGGTGGCAACTGGCCTCGCAAAAATTCCAACTGGACGCCGGGCAGCAAGTTCGGCAACGGCAAATACAAACGCGAGCAGCCCCCGGTCTACACCGGCCCGCGCACCGTGCCCGCCAGCCGTGCAGACCACGCCGCGCGCCTGCTCCTAGGCAATATGGCGCTGTGGGAAACCCTGGCGGGCGAAGACCACGCCATGCTGTGCGCCCTGCCCGCCCCCCACGGCCCGCTGTTTGCCTGGCTTGAATCGCAGTTCCATGAACAAGGGGCTTTGGGCTGGTCCACCCTGCGCGAGCACATGCAAGGGCAGCCCTTTGCCGAGGACGCCACCCGCTGGATGGCGCAAGACAAACTGAGTGCCGTGGCCGGCAGCGAAGACACCACCCCGCCCGACCCGCAAGAGGCCCGGCAGGAGCTGCGCCGACTGCTCAACATGCTGATGATCGACCGCCTCAAGCAGCTCGAAACCGAAGCCCTGACCCAGGCCAGCACCGGGCAAGACCCCGAAGCCCAACAACGCTGGCGCAGCCTGCATGAACGGCGCAAAGCCTTGATGGCGGCAGCGGCTGCACTGCAAGCCACGCCTTGAAGATTCGGCCGCAAGGGCAGCTTCCTACAAGGCTTTGTCAGGCAGCGCTCACTTGCCCACCAGCTGATTGAACTTGTCCGCCTCGAAGGTCTCGCGGGTGGCGGCATCGCCGGGCATGGCCACCTGCTGCTGGGCACACAACTGCGCCAGCGCTTTCCAGATCATGGCGATCTGGTGCTCTTGCCCGGCGGCGTTGTCGATCAGGCCACGCAGTGCCTGGCTGACCGGGTCATCGTCTTGGGTGATGCCGTAAGCCGTGAACTTGCGGTCGGTGCCCGACACATCGGCACTCTCGCCAGCTTTGGAGGGGATGATGCGCGCCGGAATACCCACCGCCGTGGCCCCGGCAGGCACCGGCTTGATGACCACCGCATTGCTGCCAATCTTGGCCCCATCGCCCACCTCGAAGCCGCCGAGCACCTTGGCCCCGGCGCTCACCACCACGTCTTTGCCCAGCGTGGGGTGGCGCTTGGCGCCTTTGTAGAGCGATGTCCCGCCGAGCGTCACGCCTTGGTAAATCGTGCAGCCGTCGCCAATCTCGGCGGTCTCGCCCACCACCACACCCATGGCGTGGTCAAAAAACACCCGCTCGCCGATCTTGGCCCCCGGGTGGATTTCGATGCCGGTCAAACCGCGCGACACATGCGAAATGAAACGCCCCAGCCACTTGAAGCCGTGGTTCCAGCACCAGTGCGCCCGGCGGTGCAACACCAAGGCATGCAGCCCCGGGTAACAGGTCAGCACCTCCCAGGCGGTGCGAGCAGCAGGGTCCCGGTCAAGGATGCATTGGATGTCGGAGCGAAGGCGAGAAAACATAGGCTTTGAGTCTATCGCTTGGCGCTGGCGTTTTGGATCATGGCCTTGGCCACCCCGCGCAAGATGTGGATTTCTTCCGGGCTCAAGTCGGCCCGGTTGAACAACTGGTTCAGGCGCGGCATGAGCTTTTTGGGCGCGGCCGGGTCCAGAAAACCGATGTCGGTCAGCGCCTGCTCCCAATGCGTGAGCATGCCCGCCACCTGCTGCGCGTCGGCCTTGTCTGCAGGCGGCACGGCGTCTTGCACCGGAAAACCGCCCAGCGCCACCCGCCAGTCGTAGGCGATGACCTGAATCGCCGAGCCCAGATTGAGCGAGCCGAACTGCGGATTCGTCGGGATCGACAGCGCCACATGGCAGCGGTACACATCCTCGTTTTTCATGCCGAAGCGCTCGGAGCCGAACAAAAACGCCACGCTCTGCGCGGGGGCTCCCGCTTGCGTCAGCTCGGCAAAGTGCTCACGCGGCGAGCGGGTCGGCGGGCCAAAGTCGCGCGGCGTCATGGCTGTGGCGCACAAATGGGTCACGCCATCCAAAGCTTCTTCGAGCGTCTCAACCACGCGGGCCTTGGCCAGCACATCGTTGGCACCACTGGCGCGCTGGATGGTTTCTTCCTTGCGCAGCACATTGGGCCAGCGCGGCTTGACCAGGACCAGGTCGTCAAAACCCATGACTTTGAGGGCCCGGGCGGCTGCGCCCACGTTGCCCGCATGGCTGGTTTCTATCAGGATGAATCGCGTTTGCATGCCCCGATTGTCCACGCTGCGAAGCGTCAGCCCGCAGGCGCCTCTGCGCTGCATGACGCCAAAATGACGGTCCGCCCTGCTTTTCATGAGAAAATCCCCACTTCGCCATCGCGATCGTGCGTGGGCCAGTCCAGTTCTTCACACAATTCATGTCGTCCAATCTCCACCCCATGCTCAACGTGGCCATCAAGGCTGCACGCGCCGCTGGCGCCATCATCAACCGTGCTGCGCTCGACGTTGAAGCGGTTCGCATCTCGCAAAAGCAGGTCAATGACTTCGTCACCGAAATCGACCACGCCAGCGAAAAAGTCATCATCGACACCCTGCTGACCGCCTACCCCGACCACGGCATCCTGGCCGAGGAATCGGGCAGCACGCATGGCAACCCGCTCGCTGACCACATCTGGATCATCGACCCCCTGGACGGCACGACCAACTTCATCCACGGCTTCCCTGTTTACTGCGTGAGCATTGCCCTGCAAGTGCGCGGCAAGGTCGAGCAAGCCGTCATTTACGACCCCACCCGCAACGACCTGTTCACCGCCACCAAAGGCCGTGGTGCCTTCATGAACGACCGCCGTCTGCGCGTGAGCAAGCGCATCCGCCTGCAGGAATGCATCATCTCCACCGGTTTCCCCTTCCGCAAGGGCGACAACTTCAACCAGTACCTGCGCATGATGGGCGATGTGATGCAGCGCACTGCTGGCTTGCGCCGCCCGGGTTCCGCCGCCCTGGACCTGGCCTATGTGGCCGCAGGCTTCACCGACGGGTTCTTTGAAACGGGTCTGTCCCCCTGGGACGTGGCTGCGGGCTCGCTGTTGGTCACCGAAGCCGGGGGCCTGATCGGCAACTTCACGGGTGAGTCCGACTTCCTGGAACAAAAAGAATGCCTGGCTGGCGCGCCGCGCATTTACGGCCAGCTGGTCACCATTTTGGGCAAGTACAGCAAATTCGCCAGTGCGGGCGACAAAGCCGCCGTGCGCACCGCGGTCGAGACCCTGAGCCGCGACCGCGCCTCGGACAGCGGCGAACCGGAAGCCGAGGTCGCAGCCGACCCCGCTGACGGCACCGAACCCAAAGACGCACCGTTTTAAGCCATGTCAGCGCTCGACCTGAGTGCCCACACCCCCATGATGGCCCAGTACCTGGCCATCAAGGCGGAATTTCCTGACACCCTGGTGTTCTACCGCATGGGCGACTTTTACGAGTTGTTCTTTGCCGACGCCGAAAAAGCCGCTGGCCTGCTCGACATCACCTTGACGCGACGCGGCCAGTCCGCTGGCCAACCCGTGGTCATGGCGGGCGTGCCCTTCCATTCGGTCGAAACGTATTTGGCCCGGCTGATCAAGCTGGGCGAATCGGTGGCCCTGTGCGAGCAGGTGGGCGATGTGGCCACAGCCAAAGGCCCGGTCGAGCGCAAAGTGGTGCGCGTGGTCACCCCCGGAACGCTCACGGACACTGAACTTCTGCCCGACAAGAGCGAAGCCATTTTGTTGGCCGTGCACCAGGCCCCCAAAAACCGCTGCGGTCTGGCCTGGCTGAGCGTCACGCAAGGCGTGGTGCACCTGGCCGAATGCGCACAGGACGAACTGGCCGACTGGATCGACCGCATCGGCTCCAGCGAACTGCTGGCCAGCGCGGGCATGACGCCTACGTTTGAGCAAAAACTGCGCGCACTCAAGACCACCGGTCGCGGCAGCTGGGCCCTGGCCCTGCGGCCTGATTTTCAGTTTGACGCAGGCCTGGGCCAACGCAAACTGCTCGAACAACTGCAAGCTGCGTCGCTCGCCGCCTGGAGCGCGGACGCCTTGGCCGACGCGCACGCCGCCGCTGCCGCCTTGCTGACGTACGCCGAACACACCCAGGGCCGCAGCCTGCCGCATGTGCAACGCGTGCAGGTGCAGCGCTCGGACGCGCTCATTGACCTGCCCGCCAGCACCCGCCGCAATCTGGAGTTGACACAAACGTTGCGTGGTGAAGATTCGCCCACGCTGTTCTCGCTGCTGGACACCTGCATGACCGGCATGGGCAGCCGCTTGCTGCGCAACTGGCTGCTCAGCCCGCCGCGAGATCGTCAGACGGCGATCGACCGCCTGCACGCCCAATCCGTGTTGCGCGGCGACAGCGGCGCAGGCCCTTGGAGCAGCCTGCGTGAACAGCTCAAAGGCGCCAGCGACGTGGAGCGCATCACCGCCCGCACTGCGCTGCGCCAGGTGCGCCCGCGCGAGTTGGTGGCCCTGCGCCATGCGCTGGCGCGTGCGGCTTCGCTGTCCACGCAACTGCAAGCCCTGAACCCCGAGCCCGGCAGCTTGCTGGCCGGCATGACCCGCTGGCTCACACCGCCCACAAACTGCGCCGAGCTGCTGCAAATGGCCCTGCTCGAAGAGCCCGCCGCGCTGGTGCGCGATGGTGGCGTGATCGCCGACGGTCTGGACGCCGAGCTGGACGAGTTGCGCGGCATTCAGACCAACTGCGACGCCTTCTTGCTCGACCTGGAAACCCGCGAAAAAGAACGCACAGGCATCGCCAACCTGCGGGTGCAGTTCAATAAGGTGCACGGCTTTTACATCGAAGTCACACAAGGCCAGCTCGACAAGGTGCCCGACGACTACCGCCGTCGCCAGACCCTGAAAAACGCCGAGCGCTTCATCACCCCCGAGCTCAAAACCTTTGAAGACAAGGCCCTGTCGGCGCAAGAACGCGCCTTGGCCCGCGAAAAGTGGCTGTATGAAGGCCTGCTCGACCAGCTGCAGCCTTTTGTGCCTGCGCTCACCGCACTGGCCCAAGCCATGGCCAGCCTGGACGTGCTGTGCGCCCTGACCGAGCGCTCGCTCACCCTGAATTGGTGCGCGCCCGAGTTCACCAAAGAGCCGTGCATCGAAATACGCCAAGGCCGCCACCCGGTGGTCGAGGCGCGGCTGGCTGAAATGTCTGGTGCCAGCTTCATCGCCAACGATACGGTACTCGGCCCGCGCCAGCGCTTGCAGATCATCACTGGCCCCAACATGGGCGGCAAATCGACCTACATGCGCCAGGTGGCACTGATCGTGCTTTTGGCCAGCATCGGCAGCCATGTGCCCGCCAGCCGCTGCCGACTCGGCCCCATCGACGCCATCCACACCCGGATCGGCGCGGCCGACGATCTGGCCAACGCCCAATCGACCTTCATGCTGGAGATGACCGAAGCCGCGCAAATCCTGCACAGCGCCACACCGCACAGCCTGGTGCTGATGGACGAGATCGGCCGCGGCACCTCGACGTTTGACGGCCTGGCCTTGGCCAGCGGCATCGCCACACACCTGCACAACAAAACGCAAGCCTTTGCGCTGTTTGCCACACACTACTTTGAGCTGACCGAATTTCCGGCCACACACACCGCCGCGGTGAACATGCATGTGAGCGCGGCCGAATCGGGCGCGTCCATCGTGTTTTTGCACGAGTTGCAGCCTGGCCCCGCCAGCAAAAGCTATGGCGTGCAGGTGGCGCGCCTGGCAGGCATGCCTGCGGGGGTGCTCAACCACGCCCGCCACGCGCTCAGCGCCCTGGAAGCCGGGGCCAGCGAAAGCCGCCAGCAAGTCGACCTGTTTGCTGCCCCGCCCGAGGCCGAAGCCACAGGCCCATCCCCTGTGGAAGCGGCGCTGGCCCAAATCAACCCCGATGCCCTGAGCCCGCGCGAAGCGCTCGACGCCCTGTATGCCTTGCAGCGCCTGCTGCCCAAAAGTTAAAGAGCCCCCACATGACTTATTGCGTTGCCGTCAAAACCCGCGCAGGTTTGGTGTTCCTGTCCGATTCACGCACCAATGCGGGGCTCGACCAGATCAGCACCTTCCGCAAAATGATCGTCTATGAAAAAGCGGGCGACCGCTTCATGACGCTGCTGTCGGCGGGCAACCTGAGCATTTCGCAATCGGTGCGCGAAGTGCTGCAGATCGAAAAACTGGTCGAACCCGGCCAGGACGAACCCCTGACCATCTGGAACGCCAAGAGCATGTTCGACGCCTGCCGCGTGCTGGGCGCAGCCGTGCGCCGTGTCTACGAGCGCGATGCCGCTGCACTGCGCGCCTCAGGGGTGGAGTTCAACGTGTCGATGATTTTTGGCGGCCAAATTGGCAACGAAGGCATGCGCCTGTTCCAGGTCTACTCGCCCGGCAACTTCATCGAAGCAACCGACGAAACACCCTACTTCCAGATCGGCGAATCCAAATACGGCAAGCCCGTGCTCGACCGCGTCATCACCCCCAACACTCCGCTGGACGAAGCCGCCAAATGCGCCCTGGTGTCGATGGACTCCACCCTCAAATCCAACTTGTCGGTCGGCCTGCCGCTGGACATGGTGGTGTACCAAGCGGGCAGCTTGCAGACCGACCGCATCATGTGCATCGACGAGCACAACCCGTACTTTCAGATGTTGCGCAGCAGCTGGGGTGACAAGCTGCGCCAGATGTTCGACAGCATCGAAGACCCCATGTGGAATGGCGGCGCAACCGACATCCCGCTCATGGTGCCCGCGCTGCGCAATGCCCTGCTCAAAAAAATCACCACACCCGACGAGAAGCTGATTTGAGTTGACGACGATTTGAAACGCTCGTTCACTGCGGGCGAATGCGGTCAAACCATGTCCACTTTCGTCCGCACGGGCAAGCTCTGCAAAAGAGACCCCGGGCTGTTTCAAAAGCGTCAAACCCGCCTCAAATCCAGGGTGTGCGGAAACTCCAGGCTGGCATGCAAGCCAGCGTTCGGCCCCAGTGTCGCCAAATGGTGCATCGCACCTGGGGTATGCCCCATACGGAAGAAACGAGCCAGACGACGGCTTTCGGCCTCATAGGCATTCACCGGGAAGCTGTCGTAGCTGCGACCACCGGGGTGGACGACGTGGTACTGACAACCACCGAGAGACCGCTTCATCCAAGTGTCCACCAGGTCCAGCGTGAGCGGTGCATGCACACCGATGCTCGGGTGCAGCGACGAAGGCGGATTCCAGGCCTTGTAGCGCACGCTGGCCACGTATTCGCCCACCACGCCCGTAGGTTGCAGGGGCAACGGCTTGCCATTCACGGTCACGGTATGGCGCGAAGAATTCATGCCCGTCACATGCACCTCGATGCGTTCCAATGACGAGTCCACGTAACGGGCGGTACCACCTGCGCCGCTTTCTTCACCCATGACGTGCCAGGGCTCCAGCGCGTTGCGCAAGGTCACCACCACGCCGTCGACCTGGACTTGACCCACCAGCGGAAAACGGAATTCGAAATGCGGTGCGAACCAGCTTGGGTCAAAGTGGAAACCCGCATCACCCAGTTCGGTCAGCACGTCGTCAAAGTCCTTGTGGATCCAGTGCGGCAGCATGAAGCGGTCGTGCAGCTCGGTGCCCCAGCGCGTCACGGGTGCTGAATAGGGTTCGTCCCAGAAACGGGCCACCAGCGCACGCAGCAGCAACTGCTGCACGATGCTCATGCGGGCATGCGGCGGCATCTCGAAAGCGCGTAACTCCAACAGACCCAAACGCCCGGTGCTGCTGTCAGGCGAGTACATCTTGTCGATACAAAACTCGCTGCGGTGGGTGTTGCCCGTCACGTCAATCAGGATGTTGCGCAGCGTGCGGTCAACCAGCCACGGCGGCATATCGACGCCGTACTTCTGGCGGTTGCGCGTGATCTCCCGCAGCGCGATCTCCAGCTCATAAACCTGGTCGTTGCGCGCCTCGTCCACACGCGGGGCCTGGCTGGTCGGGCCGATGAACATGCCGCTGAACAAATAGCTCAGGCTCGGGTGGTTGTGCCAATACAGAATCAGGCTGGCCAGCAGCTCGGGGCGGCGCAAGAACGGGCTGTCGGCGGGTGTGGCCCCGCCCATCACCATGTGGTTGCCACCGCCTGTGCCCGTGTGGCGGCCATCGGTCATGAACTTCTCGGCCGACAAGCGCGTCTCGAAAGCGGCTTGGTACAAAAACTCGGTGTGCTCGACCAGCTCGGTCCAGTTGTGGGCCGGGTGGATGTTGACTTCAATCACACCCGGGTCGGGCGTGACTTGCAAAAGTTTGAGACGCGGGTCGCGGGGTGGTGGGTAGCCTTCGAGCACGATCTTGATGCCCAGCTGGCGCGCGGTGGCCTCGACAGCATTCACGAGCGCCAGGTAGTCTTCGAGGCGGTCGAGGGGCGGCATGAAGACATACAGCACCCCGGATTTTTCGCCTTTTTTCTCAGCGTCGGATTCGGCTTTGGGCCCATTGGCCCGGCTGGGGTCGCGCACTTCCACGCACAAGGCGGTACGCACCACCGACGGGTCAGACGTGAAGCGCGACACGGGCTGAGCGGGCACGGTGACCGAGCCATGGGCTGCGCTGGCCCCCGCATGGGCTGTCATGCCCTGTGGGCGTGTTTGCAGCAGCTTGGGCGAGGTGGGCAAGGCGGCGCGAGGGGCGAAGAGGTCCTGCTCGATCTGGTGCCAGCGGTCGGTAGGCGCGGCCCAGGGCAGCGAGTCCAGCGGCAGACGCCAGCCCATGGGCGAGTCGCCGGGCATCAGGTACATGCGTTCGTCGCGCAAAAACCAGCGCCCGGTCTGCCAGGCCGAGAGGGCCGGGTCCCCCGTCTCCATCGCTTGCAGTGGCAGCACATAGCCCACGGCCTGGTCCAGACCCTGGCTGAAGACGCGGCGCAGGCGGTTGCGCTCCATCTCGTCGTCCAGCCGTGCGTCAAACGGGTCCACGTTCACAGGCAATCGGCGTTCGCGCCAAAGGTAGTACCAGGTGTCCTCAAACCCGGGCAGCACGGTGTCTGCGGGCAGACCCAGCTGCTGTGTGAGGGTTTGCATGAAGCGCTGGGCGTCAGCGCTGGTGTAGTGGCTGGGTTCGCGTTCGTCGGCAAACACCGCCGGGTCTTGCCAGCAGGGCGTGCCATCGGCACGCCAATAGATGCTGAGCGCCCAGCGTGGCAGCTGCTCGCCCGGGTACCACTTGCCCTGGCCAAAATGCAAAAAGCCGCCCTGGCCGTATTGCTGGCGCAGCTTGTGCACCAGCTCGGTGGCCAGGCCGCGTTTGGTGGGGCCCAGGGCGTCGGTGTTCCATTCGGCGCCATCGCGGTCTTGGGTGGACACAAAGGTGGGCTCGCCGCCCATGGTCAAGCGCACATCTTCGGCGACCAGCTGGGCATCGACCTGTTCGCCCAATTTCAGAACATCGGCCCATTGTTCATCGGAGTAGGGTTTGGTCACGCGAGGCGATTCGTGGATGCGGGTGACCTTCATCTCGTGGCTGAACTCGACCTCGGCCTTGTCCATCAATCCTTCGATGGGGGCGGCACCCGAAGGTTGCGGTGTGCAAGCCAGCGGGATGTGGCCTTCACCGGCCAGCAGGCCCGAGGTCGGGTCCAGCCCGATCCAGCCTGCACCAGGCAAGTACACCTCGCACCAGGCGTGCAGGTCTGTGAAGTCGACCTCGGTGCCACTCGGGCCGTCGAGCGATTTCACATCGGGCGCCAGCTGGATCAGATAACCCGAGACGAAGCGGGCCGCGATGTTCATGTGGCGAAACAGCTGAACCAAAAGCCAGGCCGAGTCCCGGCAGGAGCCGCTTTTCAGGGTCAGTGTTTGTTCAGGCGTTTGTACACCCGGCTCCATCCGAATGGTGTAGCGGATATCTTGGTGCAGGCGCTGGTTGATCTGGACGAGGAAGTCGATGGTGCGCTGGCGCTTGCGGTCCAGGCTGCACAGGTATTTTTTGAATTGGGGTGTCTTGTGGTCCTTGACCAAGTAGGACTGCAATTCCTCTTTCACCAGGTCTGCGTACCTGAAGGGCACTTCCTCGGCCGAGGGTTCCAGAAAAAAATCAAAGGGGTTGAACACCGCCATCTCGGTGACCACATCCACCGTGACCTTGAAGGCGGTGGTTTTTTTCGGGAAAACCAAGCGTGCCTGGTAATTGGCAAAAGCGTCCTGCTGCCAGTTGATGAAGTGTTCTTCGGGTTCGACCTTGAGGCTGTAGCTCAGGATGCGGCCGCGGCTGTGTGGGGCCGGGCGCAGGCGGACCACCTGCGGGCCCAATTGCACAGGTCGATCGTAGGTGTAGTGGGTGACGTGGTGCAGGGCAACGTGGATGGACATATCTCTGGCAGCGCAACAGGGGCTACATGCATGACAAATGCAGCTTGGGCCTGTGCAACTAGCAAGACACGCGCCAATCACCGACGCCAGGCTCAAAGCGCCAGACGAGTGCCAGGCCGCACTTCTTTGGTGCCAATCGCGACATGGCACCGTCAATGTGCACGATCTAGCCCAATTTTGGGTGCGACACGGCTATGACCGCTGACCGCAGAGAGTCGGACGGCATACCCGTTCAGATCTGCTGGATTCAGGCAAGCCAGCATAGGTATACATCTTGCTAATACTGATCCAGGAGTGAAGAGCCATGCGCCAATTCGACGAAATGTACAGCCGCCTGCCCACACCAGGCCATGCAGGAGAAGTCCGCCAACACTATGAAGCCTACGCCCGTTGGTTGAACACACAGGCCCCTCAGACCATGACGGCAAGGCGTGAAGAAGCCGAGATGATTTTTCGCCGCGTCGGCATCACTTTTGCGGTTTATGGCGACAAAGACGAAGATGGCTCAGGCACCGAGCGCCTCATCCCGTTTGATCTGATCCCCCGGGTGATCGCCGCCCAAGAATGGAAAAGCATGGAAACGGGTCTGGTGCAACGCGTCACGGCCCTCAACCGCTTCATCCACGATGTGTACCACGACCAAGACATCCTCAAGGCCGGAGTGATCCCCCGCGAGCAGATCGAAAACAACGCTCAATTTCGCCCCGAAATGGCGGGCGTGGATGTGCCCAACCACATCTATTCCCACATCAGTGGCATCGACATCGTACGCGCCCCGGACAGTGCGGGAAACGGTGAGTACTACGTGCTCGAGGACAACTTGCGCGTGCCCAGCGGCGTGAGCTACATGCTCGAAGACCGCAAGATGATGATGCGGCTGTTCCCCGAGTTGTTCAGCCAGCACCGCGTGGCCCCGGTAGCGCATTACCCCGACCTGCTTCTGGAGACCCTTCGCGCCAGCAGCCCGGCCACCACAGCCGAGCCCACGGTGGTGGTGCTCACCCCCGGCATGTACAACAGCGCTTATTTCGAGCACGCATTTTTGGCGCAGCAAATGGGCGTGGAGTTGGTCGAAGGGCAAGACCTGTTTGTCAAAGACAAGTTCGTCTACATGCGCACCACGCGAGGCCCCAAGCGGGTGGATGTGATCTACCGCCGGGTGGACGACGACTTTTTGGACCCCAACGTGTTCCGCCCCACCTCGACGCTGGGCTGCGCGGGCCTGATGGAGGCCTATAAGGCGGGGCATGTCGCGATTTGCAACGCGGTGGGCACAGGTGTGGCGGACGACAAGTCGATCTACCCCTACGTGCCCGACATGATCAAGTTCTATCTGGGCGAGGAACCCATCCTCAAAAACGTGCCCACTTTTCAGTGCCGCAAGCCCGACGACCTGCAGTACACCCTGGCCAACCTGAAAGATCTGGTGGTCAAGGAGGTTCACGGCGCAGGCGGCTACGGCATGCTGGTCGGTCCGGCCTCCACCAAAGAAGAGATCGAACGCTTCCGTGGTGCACTGCTGGCCAACCCCGAGGGTTACATCGCGCAGCCGACGCTCAGCCTGTCCAGTTGCCCCACCTTTGTGGACAGCGGCATCGCGCCACGCCACATCGACCTGCGGCCATTTGTGCTGAGTGGTCGCACCGTGCAGATGGTGCCCGGCGGCCTCACGCGCGTAGCGCTCAAAAAAGGCTCATTAGTGGTCAACAGCAGCCAAGGCGGTGGCACCAAAGACACCTGGATTTTGCAGGACTGAGGAGAACACACATGCTTTCAAGAACCGCCGACCACCTGTTCTGGATGTCCCGCTACATGGAGCGGGCAGAGAACACCGCCCGTATGCTCAATGTGAGCTACGAGACTTCGCTGTTGCCCCAATCGGCTGCGGCGGTCGAGGCGGGCTGGGAAGGTATTTTGTCCATCAGCGAGTTGCTGCCCTCTTACCTGGCGCTGTACAAAACCATCACCCCTAAAGATGTCATGTCCTTCATGGTGAAAGACGTGGACAACCCCTCCTCCATCATTTCCTGCCTGCGTGCAGCTCGTGAAAACGCGCGTGCCGTGCGCGGCACGCTGACCACCGAAGTTTGGGAAACCCAAAATCAAACTTGGCTGGAGGTGAACCGCATGCTCAAAAACGGTGAGCTGGAAGGTGATCCAGGTCAATTTTTTGAATGGGTGAAGTTCCGCTCTCACCTGTCACGCGGCGTGACCGTGGGCACCATGCTGATGGACGAGTCGCTTCACTTCATGCGGATGGGTACGTTTCTGGAACGCGCCGACAACACAGCGCGGCTGGTTGACGTGAAATTCCACGCCATGCAAAACGATTTTTTTGGTGCGCCCCAATACGGCACATCAGAGACCGAGAGTTCTCAGGAATACGATTTTTACCATTGGAGCGCCATTTTGCGTAGCGTCAGTGGATTTGAGGTGTACCGCAAGGTCTACCGCGATGTGATCCGCCCTGAGCGCGTGGCCGAATTATTGATCTTGCGGCCCGACATGCCGCGTTCTTTGCACGCCAGCCTGAACGAAGTGGTCTCCAACTTGAAACTGGTCTCGCATGATGTGGACAGCGACACGCTGCGCCATGCTGGTCGGCTGCGCTCAGAACTGGCTTTCGGCCGCATTGACGAAATCCTGGCAACGGGCCTGCACGCTTACTTGACCCAGTTCCTTGAGCGTGTGAATGTTCTGGGCGGGCGCATCAGCCGTGAATTTTTGATGCCTCAATCCTCTTGAGGACAAGGTTTTCAGGCCTTCGGCCAGCACCCATCTAGGCATCCAGGGGCACGACAGTCACCGCCACTTCGAGGGTGTGCGAACCGCCGCCTTGCAAGACGCCGCGCAGTGGCGAAACATCGGCAAAGTCACGGCCAACGGCCAACCGCACATAGTCCTCCCCCGGACTGGCCAGGCCAGTACGGTCATTAGTCGGGTCCAGATCCAGCCAACCTTGGCAAACGTGCCCGGCCAGCTCGGGCAAATAAACCGAAGCCCAGGCATGTGAAGCGTCACTCCCCTGCAGCCTTGGCTGACCCGCAGGCGGTTCGGTCAACAGATAACCACTCACATAACGCGCTGGCAATCCCAATGAACGCAAGCAAGCCAACAGGATGTGTGCAAAATCCTGGCAAACACCGCGTTTGTTTTGCAAAGCTTCCAGAGCAGGGGTGTTGATGTCGGTGCTTGCCGTTTCGTAACGGAAATCGCGGTACATGCGCGTTGTCAATTCTTGCGCGGCCTGCATCAGAGGGCGGCCGGGCGTGAAACTGCTTTGCGCGTAGGCTCGGAACGCTTCATGCACGGGCGCATGGTGTGAGCCAAATACAAATTGGCTGTGCACATCGCCAGCTTGCCCTGCCCGGTAACGGAAACGTTCGCGCACCGACTCCCAGCTTTGCACCGATGTGCACGGCTCCACGCTCATGGTGTCCAGTTCACTGTGCGCCCGAACCATGAGGCTACCGTGTGGGTTCGTGAAGGCCCAATACGTCCGATGATTGAAAAAAGCATCCACATTATGGTGCACTGCAGCTTCAGGTTCGATGTGCATCCCATGGCTGATGACCTGTTGACAAGGCGTATTGGCAGGTTGCAGATGCGCCACGTGCTGTGCGGTTTGTACCGAAGGGTTATAGCGGTAGCGGGTTTCGTGGGTGATGGCCAAGCGCATAGGTTAGAGGGCCCAGTCAGGCGCCAACGCTGTAGCGGGCTTCGCCGCTGTGGGTGAAGAACAGGCCGCAAAGTTGGTCAGAAACATCTCGGGCAGCGGTTTGACACTGGACCAGAGCGGCATGCAAAGGCAATGTCTTACCGGGTTGAGCCCCAGTGTTCTCCCAAGGCCACAGCGACTCAGGCGTCATTTCAACGAGTTGCGGCACCAGCTCAGCCAAAGACAAGGTGGCGCCATCGGCCAATTGGCCCATGCGCAGCAAGCGCGCGCGCAAGGTGTGGGCAACCCAGCCCAAAGAACGTGGATTGTCAGAATTGGTTACCAGCAAATCCATCATAGCTTGGGGCGTGCGGCTTTGCTGATACTGCGCATGGAAACTGATGGTGCTGTCAAACAGCTCGAGTACAGCATCAAAGCCGGCTTGCTCACCGATCAAACCCAACTGCACGGCTTCTGATAGAGCGCTGGACAAGAACTGCATGCGCTCGATATGCCGCCCAATAGAGAGCAAACGCCAACCGTCATCTCGGCTCATGCGGTCTGTTTGCGCACCAGTCAAAGCGGCCAGCCTTTGACTGGTTTCGGCCAGAAGGCTTTGCACCGACAGCGTATCGGGTGTGGCACTCGACCCATCCGAATTGAAAAAGCGTGACTCGGCTTGTTCGAGCAAACGCCAATGCTCGGGGGAAAGGCGTTCGCGCACCGAAGCAGCGGCCAGTCGCACAGCGCGCAAATTGAAACCGACGCTGGTGGCCAGCTTTGAGTCCCACAGGCCTGCAACAAGCGAGCGCTCAAACACCCGGTGTGCCTGAGATGCTGGCGGCACCCCTGCTCGCACCAGACCGTGCCGATTGGCCAGGCGGGTTATGAAATCGAGCAGACCAGGCTGATGCTGGTTTTCGCTGCCCAAAATTTCCAGACTCAGGCGAACCAGACCCAAAGTATTTTCTGTCCGCTCGGTGTAGCGCCCCATCCAGAACAGGTTCTCAGCGGCGCGACTGGTGACCAAGCGTTGACGTTGCGACAGACCAGCCAATACCGCGCTTTGAGGCTTTGATGGCTCGGGCTCACAGGCTGTCTTGCCGCGTTCGGCGCCAACACTTTGCACCCACACGTCGGCGCTGCTGCCACCGCGCTGCATCGAGGCAATGCCTTCGCGAGTCCCCAGACGAGCCAAGCCCCCAGGCAAGACTTGCCAACCACCCCGGGCATCTGCCACGGCAAATACACGCAGCACCAAGGGGCGAGATTGAATGCCAGGCACACCATCGGCATCGGTCTGCCATGTCGGTTGGTGCGACAAGGGCAGCCACGACTGGAGCGTGTAAGCATCCGGGTCGCGCAAGATGCGAGCCGCCCATTCATCTTGTGCCTGCGGGGTAAGCGTGTGACCCTGAACGGGCTCAAAGCTTTGGCGGTCGGTGTTGTGGGGGTAGGTGGGTTTGATGACACAGCTGCAGATGCGGGGCAACACGTCTTGCAGCGCAGCGGCTTCTCCACACCACCAGCTCGGTATAGCGGGCAATTGCAGCTCTTCGCCCAGCAGATCACGCGCCAATGTGGGCATGAAACCCAGCAGCGCACTTGACTCCAGAAAGCCCGAACCCGGGGTGTTGGCCACCAGAACATGGCCACTGCGCACAGCTTGCAACAAACCAGGTACGCCCAGCGTAGAGTCTGCGCGCATTTCCAGGGGGTCCAACCAGTCATCATCGACACGCTTGAGCAAGCCGTGCACAGGTTGCAAGCCTTGCAAGGTTTTCAAATAAAGCTTTTGGTCACGGACGGTCAGGTCATTGCCTTGTACCAGGCTCAAACCCAAATAGCGCGCCAAGTAGGCATGCTCGAAATAGGTTTCGTTGTAAGGACCGGGCGTCAGCAAGGCGATATGGGCGCGATCTCCGGCGGGACTGCGAGCCTTGATGCCATCAATCAGCGTGCTGTAGGTTTCGGCCAGCCGCTGCACAGAAAATGCCTCGAAGGCTTGCGGAAAAAGACGCGACACAATCTGCCGGTTTTCGAGCAGATAACCCAAGCCTGAAGGCGCTTGAGTGCGCTGCGACAACAGCCACCAGCCACCGTCAGGCCCGCGCGCCAAGTCGAATGCAGCCAAAGACAGGTAGCGCCCACCCACAGGCAACACACCCTGCATGGCAGGCAGGTAAGCGGGATGGCCCTGCACCAAAGCGGCAGGCAGCTGGCCGCTGAGCACCAAACTCTGCGGACCATAGGCGTCGGCCATGATGCGTTCGAGCAGTTGCATGCGCTGCATCACCCCGACTTCAATTCTCTGCCAATCCTTGTGTCCCAGCATGAGCGGGAACAGATCGAGCGACCAAGGTCTTTGCGGCTGGTCAGCAGAGGCATACACGTTGTAGGTGACGCCGTTGTCGCACACCTGTCGCTGGAGGTTGGCCATACGGCTGTTCAAGTCTGACAGTCGGCCTGTGGTTTCTGCCGCGAGAGGGTCAATGAAGGTTTGCCATGCCTCGCTGAGCGAGCTGGTGGTCATGTTGGAGTCGGCAGGTATCTGCGCGATGGCTTGGGGTGCGACTTCGCCTCGCAACTCATCCCAATGCCCGACAGGCGCACGCTCTTGTTCCAGCGCCAGCCAGTTCATGGCTTCGACTTCAAATGCACTGAGCTTTTGGAGCGAGGTGTCGTTCATCAGACCATTGTCGCTGGATTTTGACCTTTTTCACGTGTATTAAGATGCCGACACGACTGCGCCAAGACCACAAAAAGTGAGCTGACAATAGGCCCATGCCTGCGCAATTGGACTTGTCGTCGCTGGTCGATGATGCGACACATCCAATACATGGCAGCGGGGTCAACCTGCCTCCCATCTCTTACTCACTCTGTTTTTAAAGCATGACCCCACGCATCATCTTCTCGCACGGCAACAGCTTTCCGGCCAGCACCTACCGGGTCATGCTCGACAACCTGCGCCAGCGCGGCTTTCAAGTCGATGCGGTCGAGATGTATGGCCATGATCCGAAATACCCGGTCACCAACAACTGGCCGCATCTGGTGGAGCAACTGGCCGACTTTGCACGCGACAAACAAGGCGATGGCGAACCCGCTTTCCTCGTTGGCCACTCGCTGGGCGGCATCCTGAGTTTGATGTGTGCAGCCCGTCACCCCGATCTGGCGCGGGGTGTGGTGCTGATCGACTCGCCCGTGCTGGGCGGCTGGCGGGCCACCACCCTGGGCCTGGCCAAACGCACGGCTTTGGTCGGCTCCCTGTCACCAGGGCGCATCAGCCAAAAGCGCCGGAATCACTGGCCCAGTGCACAAGCCGCGCTGGAGAGCTTTCAACACAAAAAATCCTTTGCGCGTTGGGACCCACAGGTTCTGCAGGATTACATTGCCTACGGCACCCGCGACGAGGGAGGCCAACGCGTGCTCAGCTTTGACCGCGACATCGAAACCGCCATCTACAACAGCCTGCCCCACAAACTCGACAGCCTGCTCAAGCGCAAACCACTCAAATGCCCCGCCGCCTTCATCGGCGGCACACACTCGGCCGAAATGCGGCAAGCGGGTGCCGAATTGACGCACAAGGTGGTCAAAGGCCGCATCATGATGCTCGACGGCTCACACCTCTTCCCCATGGAAAAACCCCTGGCCACGGCGGCGGCGATCGAAGCCAGTCTGCGCAACATCGGCGCTGATCTGTAGGTCGGCGGCTTTAGCCCCGACATGAACGTTGAAACGAATTCAAGTCGGGGCTAAAGCCACCGACCTTGTATGATTTTTCTCAATGCCTTTGGATGTGTTTTCCTCTGAAACATATTCAAGACATGGCCGAGGGGCACCTCGGTCTGAGCGCTTGGATGCCGCCTCCGACCTTGGGCTTGACCGCCCGTGACGTAGATTCCTTGCACCAAGCGCTCACCCTCGTTCCACGATCGGACAGTATCTTTGGCCCGCCCCTGGCGTGAGCCCGCATTCACAAGGTTGATCTTTCGAGTTTTTATGCACACACACTTTCTTGGCATCGACATCGCCAAATCAAAGTTCGATTGCGCTTTGCTGCGCCCTGACGGCAAAGTTCGCAATAAAGTTTTATCCAATAACGCTCAA
>NZ_NESF01000006.1 GCF_003063665.1 Limnohabitans sp. Hippo3 | reverse complement strand
AGCTGCCAGTCCTCATCGAGGCGAACAAATTCCGACGGCTGCACCGAGCACTCCATGGCCTTCTCCTTCCATACGCAATGGAGAAGAGCATATCTCAAATTGATATTTTAAGTTAGCGCATATGCGCATGCGCGGGTATGACAGTGAAAGGCGGCTATGACGTTTCTAGGCGGGTATGACAGTTCTAGGAGGGCACGACAAAGAACGGGGCTTATTTTTTCTGCACCGGGTTGGCCAGCAGCAGGTTGGCCGGGTAGGCGCGCATGAACTCGCGGGCTTTGTCTAGGGGGGCGTTGAGCCAGGCGCCGTAAGCGCCTTCGTTCAGGATGGCGGGCATGCGTTTTTCGTTGCCGTTTTGGCCATAGCGGTTCATCAGGGCGTGGCTGTTGGCGTTCACCGTGAGCAGGGTGAAGCTGATGATTTCTTCACCCTCTTTGGCCCAGCGCTCCCACAAACCTGCCACGCCCATAGGCTGGCCGTCCACGCGGGCGATGCGGGTAGGCACGGCTTTGCGGCTGCGCCAGTCGTCTTCAAAAAACGCCTGCATGGGGATGATGCAGCGCTGGCCTTTGAGCCAGGTCTCCCGCGTGGCCGTGGCGGTACTCATGGTTTCATAGCGCGTGACGGCCAACTTCGTGGACCGGAGTTTGGCGTCTGACGCCGACTTGACCCAGGTGGGCACCAGACCGAATTGGCCTTGGGCCAGCTCCATGACCAACGGGCAGGCGGGGGCGACAGGCGCTGCCACCTCGCAAGCGGGTTCAGCGTTGGGTTCAGCACCGGGTTCAGCAGATGGCTCTGCGGCGGGCTGCCCGGGCACAAACGCCTTGCGGATGAAAAACCCCGGCTGGCGCGGCCAGACTTCTTTGCCCAACAGGGCTTCGGGCGGGGCGATGCCAAAGGCCTCGGCGTACAGGTCGGGGCTTTTCAGGCATTCGTATTGGGTGCTCATGCGGTCGATGCTAACCGACCTGATACGCTCAGCGCTCGATAACAAGACGTGCTTGCCCATGCTGATCCGTTTCAACAAGCCCTATGGCGTGCTCAGCCAGTTCACCCCGGAGGGGCGCTGGCAGGGGCTCAAGGACCACATCGACCTGCCGGGGGTGTATGTGGCCGGGCGGCTGGACGCCGACAGTGAAGGTTTGCTGCTGCTGACCGACGACGGGAAGGAGCAGGCCCGCATTGCCGACCCGCGCTTCAAGATGGAAAAGACCTATCTGGTGCAGGTGGAGGGCGTGGTGAGCGACCAGGCCCTGACCACCTTGGCCCGGGGCGTGACGCTGAACGACGGCCCCACCCTGCCCGCCCGCGCCCGCTCGGTGGAGCCGCCAGCCGACCTGTGGCCGCGCCACCCGCCGATTCGCGAGCGGCAGAGCATCCCTACATCTTGGCTGGAGCTGAGCATCCGCGAGGGCCGCAACCGCCAAGTGCGGCGCATGACTGCGGCCGTGGGCTTGCCCACGCTGCGGCTGATACGAACCGCCATTGGGCCTTACAAGCTGGATGGCCTGCCCACGGGCACCTGGCAGCAAGTCTGAGCCCGGCGCAGTGGCTTGCGCCAACGCGACGCCAATGCCCCGCGTCTTCCTGCACAATCGCGCATCTTTCAATCCAACGGAATCCCCATGTCTGACTTGCTGAACAAACTCGAATGGCGCTACGCCTGCAAAAAAATGGACCCGACCAAGGTGGTGCCCCAAGACAAAGTGGACCGCATCGTCGAAGCCGCCCGCTTGGCCCCGACCTCCAGTGGTCTGCAGCCCTTCGAAATCATCGTGGTGACCAACCCCGCCGTGCGCGAGCAGATCAAGCCCAAGGCCTGGGGCCAGGCCCAGATCACCGACGGCTCGCACCTGCTGGTGTTTGCTGCGTGGGACAACTACACGGCCGAGCGCATCAACATGATGTTTGACCTGACCAACGCACAACGCGGCGGCACCAACGAAGGCTGGGAAAACTACCGCCAGATGTTGCTCAAGAACTACCCCGCACGCACGCCCGAGGTGAACTACGAGCACGCTGCACGCCAGGCCTACATCGGCTTGGGCGCAGCCTTGATCGCTGCGGCTTTTGAAGAAGTGGACGCCACGCCCATGGAAGGCTTTGACCCCAAAGCGGTGGACGAGATCTTGGGCCTGAGCGCCCGCGGTCTGCGCAGCGTGGTGATCGTGCCCCTGGGTTACCGCGCCGCTGAAGGCGACTGGCTGGCCAACCTGAAAAAAGTGCGCCGCCCCACTGCCCAGTTCGTGACCGAAGTCAAATAAAGTCGCAGCGCACCTGCCGCTCTTGAAGCGTCAGGTGCCGCCCCCCCACAAAGCCGCAGATCCTGCGGCTTTGTGCTTTAACATCAAGGACTTCCCGAACCGGGATGTCTATCCAAGGAACTCTCATGGCCAAAGGCGAACAACGCAGCAACAAAATGGCCAAGAAGCCAAAGAAAGACACCTCGCCCCCCAAGACGTTCACATCAGACCGCCCCATGGCCCCGTCCACCTTTGTGGCGCCGCGCGGCAAAGTCAAGGACAAGTGATTTTTCCTGCCGAGCGCTCTGCGCGCCCGGCCCGCCCTGCATGATCCCGATCCACGAAGACGAGCACCTGCTGGTGCTGGAAAAACCCAGCGGCTTGTTGTCGGTGCCCGGTCGCGGCCCGGACAAGCAAGACTGCTTGTCCAAACGGGTGCAAGACCGCTACCCCGAAGCCCTCATCGTCCACCGCCTGGACCAGGACACCTCAGGCCTGCTGCTGATGGCGCGGGGCATTGAAGCCCAGCGCCGCCTCAGCAAACTATTTGAAACCCGCCAGGTCAAAAAACGCTACGTGGCCGTGGTCGCTGGGCAGCCAGAACAAACCCAAGCGGCTGTGGTGCCCGACGAAGACGGCTGGCGCACCATCGACGGCCCGATCCTGCTCGACTGGGAGCGCCGCCCGCTGCACATCATTCACCCCGACGGCAAAGCCAGCCGCAGCCGCTGGCGCGTGCTGCAAAGCAGCCACAGCGACAGTTTCAGCGCCAGCCTGATCGAGCTCGAACCCATCACAGGCCGCACCCACCAGCTGCGCGTGCACCTGCAAAGCATTGGCCACCCCATGTTGGGCGACTCACTGTACGCGCCGCCCGACATCAAGGCGCTGAGCCCGCGCTTGTTGCTGCACGCGCAAGAGCTGGCCTTTGTGCACCCGTTCACCGATCAAGCTTTGGCATTCAAGGCCCCGGTCGAGTGGTCGGCCACGTCACCTTTCATCGCCCCCCAACCCTGAGCGTTCAGGTTTTGTCCGAGCCCTGGATGCGGCCCGACACCACACCGCATAACACCACCAGGCCCATGCCCGTGAAAGCCAAGGCATCAGGGATGTGGTCAAACAGCCACCACCCCATGAGCGTGGAAAAGCCCACCCCGGTATAAAGAAAAGGCGAAACGACCGAGGCCGGAGCTTTGGAAAAAGCCACGATCAGCAGGTATTGGCCCAGCGTTGCGGCCAGGCCTACCAAGAGCAACAGCGCCCACTCGTTCAGACTTTGCGGCGTGACCCAAGCGTTGAACACCAACACCGTGCTCACCGCCCAGCCCACCCAGCCTGTGTAGAGCTGCATCACGGCCGGGTCTTCGGTGCGCGTCATGTGGCTGGTCACGGCCTGGAACACGGCATAAGTCAGCACCACCGTGAGCGCCATCCAGCCGACCGAGCTGTCGACCTGCCCACCCGGGCGGATGACCAGCATGGCCCCGATCAAGCCGCCCACCACCATGAGCCAGCGCAGCAACGAAACCTGCTCTTTCATGACAAAGCGGGCCAGCGCCGTGAGCACCAAAGGCGCGAGCATGACGGTGGCGGTGAACTCGGCCACAGGCATGCGCTGCAGGCAATAAAAAGCCAACAAGCTGCACGACACCATGAGCAAGCCGCGCAGCAACTGCCAGCGCAGCTTGTCGGTGCGCCACATGGCACGCCCCCGCACCGGGGCCAGCACCACTGTGGTGCCCAAAGCCTGCACCGCATAACGAAACCACAGCACCATCAAAGGCGTGACGCTGAGCATGACCCATTTGCTGGTGGCGTCGCTGAAGCTCAGGCTGGCCATGGCCAGCACGGCGAAGACAATGCCGGGGCCCATCCAGCGGGTTGGGGAAGATGTTCGGGGCTGATGCAGTGGGTGATTCACGGGCAGCGAAATGTTCTGTGAACGGCCATCTTGGCACACCTCGCCGCCCAGGGCTGTCGCGCAAGGCAAACCTGTACAAGCGCCTTACCCCATGGAGCCAAGCCACTACACTCGCCCACCATGTCCCAAGAAATCCCTTTTTTCAATGGCCGCATCGCGCCCGATGGCGGCAGCTTTGACGCCTGGAAAACACAGAGCCTGCTCGACTCGCTGGAGCAAGGCGGCTTGCAGTGGCCCAGCTCCTGCAGATCAGGTACGTGCCGCACCTGCATCGGTCAACTGGTCTCGGGCCAGGTGCACTACGAGATGAAATGGCCCGGCCTGACCGCCGAAGAAAAAGCCGAGGGCTGCGTGCTCACCTGCGTGGCCAGACCCCTAAGCGACGTGGTGCTGCAAGACCCTTTTGCCTGACCGCCGGGCCAGTGCCGAGGCACTCGCCCAGGCAGGCATGGATCCCGGATCAAGTCCGGGATGACAGACGGGGAAATAGTTCAAGCGTCGTCCAGGCCCAGCTCCTGGATTTTTCGGGTGATGGTGTTGCGGCCGATGCCCAGTTTTTGCGCGGCCTCGATGCGGCGGCCGCGCGTGGTGGTGAGGGCGGCCTCGATCAGTTGGCGCTCAAAGCGGCGGGTCAGCGCATCCCACACATCGGTGTGACCCGCGTTGAGCAAGGCCAGCGCTTCCTGTTCCAGGCCAAGCTCCCAGCCCATGGCGGCAGTGCTGGCGGCGGTGACAGACCCCGCTTCGACCGAACCCAAGGTTGGCGGCGATGGGGCCCCAACCTGGTCGCTGACATGCTGAGCGGCATCCAGCGCTGAAAAGCTGGCGTGGGGCGTGGCCATGCCTGAGGGCAAAGCAGCTGGCTCGGCGGCTGCGCCGGGGCTTTGCTGCACTTCGGGCGGCAAGTCCTTGACTTCAATCACCTGCGCCGGGGCCATCACGGTCAGCCAATGGCAAATGTTTTCGAGCTGGCGCACATTGCCCGGGAACTGGAACTGGACCAGGCGCTCCAGCGCCGCATCTGAAATGCGCTTAGGCTCCACGCCCAGTTGTTGGGCGCTACGCTGCAAAAAGTAGCGGGCCAAGGCGGGCACGTCTTCGCGCCGCTCGCGCAGTGCGGGCAGGCGCAGGCGAATCACATTCAGGCGGTGGTACAGGTCTTCGCGGAACACGCCTTCCTTGACGCGCTGCTCCAGGTCCTGGTGGGTGGCGGCGATCACCCGCACATTGGCCTTGACGGCGCTGTGGCCACCCACGCGGTAGAAGTTGCCGTCCGACAGCACGCGCAGCAAACGCGTCTGCAAATCAAAGGGCATGTCGCCGATCTCGTCCAGAAACAGCGTGCCGCCATCGGCCTGCTCAAAGCGGCCCCGGCGCGAGGCCTGCGCGCCCGTGAACGCACCGCGCTCGTGGCCAAAGAGTTCGCTCTCGAGCAGGTCTTTGGGAATGGCGGCGGTGTTGATGGCGACAAAAGGCTGGTTGGCGCGGGGCGAGTGTTTGTGCAGTGCGTGCGCCACAAGCTCTTTGCCCGAGCCCGACTCGCCCGTGATGAGCACCGTGACATGGCTTTGCGCCAGACGGCCGATGCCGCGGAACACGTCCTGCATGGCCGGGGCCTGACCCAGCATCTCAGGCGCATCGTCCATTTTTTCTTCGGCCACGTCTTCGCGCTGGCTCTCGCCCACGGCGCGGCGGATCAGCTCCACCGCCTTGGGCAAGTCAAAGGGCTTGGGCAGGTACTCGAAGGCCCCGCTTTGGAAAGCCGACACCGCGCTGTCCAGGTCAGAAAACGCTGTCATGATGATGACGGGCAACCCGGGCATGCGCTGCTTGATGGCAGCGAGCAAATCCAGCCCCGAGCCGCCGGGCATGCGGATGTCGCTGACCAGCACCTGCGGGCCGTCGCTCTCCCCTTCGGCCTCCAGCGCCTTCAGCACCTCCCGTGGGTTGGTGAAGCTGCGGGTGGGCAGTCCCTCGCGCAGCAGTGCTTTTTCAAGCACAAAGCGGATGGATTGGTCATCGTCTACGATCCAGATCGGCTTCATCAACGTGGCGCTTTCTGTGGTCACTCTTGTGTGCATTAAGGCAACGGAATCAAAATCTTGAAGTCCGTACGACCGGGCTCGCTGTCACATTCGATCATGCCGTGGTGCTGTTGCACAAAGGTTTGCGCCAATGTCAGCCCCAGGCCCGAGCCGCCTTCGCGCCCCGAAATCAACGGGAAGAAAATGCGGTCCTTGATCGAGTCTGGAACACCAGGCCCGTTGTCCATCACATGCAATTCCAATGCCAGGCGGTAACGCTGCTTGCCAAACGTGACTTGGCGCAAGATCCGGCTCTTGAGCGTGATCTGTGCATCGCCCTGTGCGATGCGCTCTTGCAGGGCCTGCGCCGCGTTGTGCGCGATGTTGAGCACCGCCTGAATGAGTTGCTCGCGATCACCCCGGAACTCGGGGATCGAGATGTCGTAGTCGCGCACCACCTTCAGGCCCTTGGGAAACTCGGCCAGGATCAGGGCGCGCACCCGCTCGCACACCTCGTGGATGTTCACATCGCTCACCACATGGGGCCTGCGGTGTGGGGCCAGCAAGCGGTCCACCAGCGTCTGCAGGCGGTCGGCTTCGTGGATGATGACCTGCGTGTATTCGGTCAAGTCCTTGCTGTCCAGCTCCATCTCGAGCAGCTGAGCCGACCCCCGGATGCCGCCCAGCGGGTTCTTGATCTCGTGCGCCAGGTTGCGGATCAGCTCCTTGTTGGCCTGGGCCTGCTCGGACAGGCGGTCTTCGCGCTCCTGGCGGGTTTGCTGCTCCACAGGCAGCAGCTCGACGATCACCTCATGGGGCTGGTCCGACGGGGCGACGATCACGTGCACAGGCAGCGGATCTTCGTGGTGCAGTCGGCGCAACTGGGCTTCGTAACGCAGCGCGGCAAACTCGTTGGACTGGGCCCCGGACAAAGCCGCAATCAGAGGCTGTGGGTCCACAAAATAGTCGGGCAGATGCGTGTCGTACAGCGTGCGTCGGGACATGCCCAAGGCGTCTTCGAGCGCTGCATTGACAAAGCGCACACGGCCCTGGCCCTGCAACACCGCCACAGGCGTGGCCAACAAGTCAAAAGCCAGAAATCGGGCAACGGGTACGGTCATGGTTTCACGCTTCTCTGGGCCAACTCACGTTGCAAGCTGTCGATGTCACGCGCAGCGCGGTCGATGGCGGCTTTGAGCGCTGCCACACGCTCATGGTCTTGCAGGGGGGCGGCGTGTTCGGGCGAGAGCTGGATGGGGGTCCCTTGCTTGTACGCTTGCACCCAGGTTTGGTGCTGCTTTTGCACCCGCTCCAGCTCCTGGACCAAAATGGTGCGTGCCTGCGCATCGCGCTCGGTTTGCCGGGTGGTGCTGGCGCGTGGGGGCTCGGCTTGGGTGCTGCGCGACTCGTCCGGTGCCTGGCTGTCGGCGCTTGTCTTGACGGGCACCGCTTGGGGGCGCACCCCGGGGATGACCGTGATGGTCTGTTCAGCGAGTCGCTCACAGCGGGACACGTCGCGCGGGGCGTTGGTGTATTCCTGACCACAGCGGTAAATGGCCTCCTGAGTCAGTCCACTCTGGCACCAGGCGGCAGCCGACACCACGAGCAGACCCTGACGCAGGGCGTGCATAAAAAAAGGACGGCCGAAGCCGTCCTTGGTGGGTATTGCACGGGCAGGTGCAATGTGCCGCATGGTGAATTACAGCGAGTAGTACATGTCGTATTCGACAGGCGAGACTTCCACGCGGCTGCGATTGACTTCCTGCATCTTCAATTCGATGTAAGCGTCGATCCACGAGTCGGTGAACACACCGCCTTTGGTCAAGAAGGCACGGTCTGCGTTCAGCGCATCCAAAGCTTGGTCCAGGCTGGAGCACACGGTGGGCACCAATTTATCTTCTTCTGGAGGCAGGTGGTACAAGTCCTTGGTTGCAGCTTCGCCGGGGTGGATCTTGTTTTCCACACCATCCAGACCCGCCATCAGCAGGGCCGCAAAGCCGAGGTAAGGGTTGCACAATGGATCGGGGAAGCGAGCTTCCACTCGGCGGGCTTTGTCGCTGGCCACGTTGGGGATGCGGATCGAAGCCGAGCGGTTCTTGGCCGAGTAAGCCAGCTTCACAGGCGCTTCGTAGTGCGGGACCAAGCGCTTGTAGCTGTTAGTGCCGGGGTTGGTGATCGCGTTCAGGGCGCGGGCGTGCTTGATGATGCCGCCGATGTAGTACAGGGCGAATTCAGACAAGCCAGCGTAGCCATTGCCTGCGAACAGGTTCTTGCCGTCTTTCCAGATGGACTGGTGCACGTGCATGCCGGAGCCGTTGTCGCCAGCGTAGGGCTTGGGCATGAAGGTGGCGGTTTTGCCATAGGCGTTGGCCACGTTGTGGATCACGTACTTTTGCAGCAGTGTCCAGTCGGCGCGCTCGACCAGTGTGGAGAACTTGGTGCCGATTTCGCACTGGCCAGCGCCAGCCACTTCGTGATGGTGCACTTCGACCGGGATGCCCACGGATTCGAGGATCAGCGACATTTCGCTGCGCATGTCGTGTGTGCTGTCCACGGGTGGCACGGGGAAGTAGCCGCCCTTGACGCGGTTGCGGTGACCGCTGTTGCCGTTGTCCATCTTGGTGCCGGTGTTCCAGGGGGCTTCGGCTTCGTCGATGGCGTAGAAAGTGTTGTTCGGCTCAGTGCTCCAGCGCACGTCGTCAAACAAGAAGAATTCTGGCTCAGGACCGAAATAAGCGGTGTCGCCCAGGCCCGATTGCTTGAGGTAAGTCTCGGCGCGTTTGGCGATCGAACGTGGGTCACGCTCGTAGGCTTTGCCATCGGTGGGCTCGATCACGTCGCAGATCAACACCAGGGTGACTTCTTCGAAGAAGGGATCAATGATGGCGCTGTTGGGATCGGGGATCAACAACATGTCCGAAGCCTCAATGCCTTTCCAGCCCGCAATAGAAGAGCCGTCAAACGCTTGACCTTCTTCGAACTTGCTTTCGTTGAACTGCGACACGGGCGCAGTGATGTGCTGCCATTTGCCACGGGTATCGGTGAAACGGAAGTCAACGAACTTGACTTCGTTCTCTTTCACCATCTTCATCACGTCTGCGACGGTCTTGGCCATCAAAATCTCCTGAATGGAAAGGGGTTAAAAAGCTTGCTCATAGGTCTTGCAGTTTTTGTGCCAACTTGAGGCTAAAAACCACATTCGAACAACCCCAGATTGTGCCCTGCAGGCGACCCGTTGGGCATCTACGGGGGATAAAAAAGAGTGCCCCGCCAGCATGGTCGATGGCCACCGCCGCCAGGTTTTGGCTTTTTCAAGCCCCTGGACATCTCAACGGTTTGCTCAGCCTCCGCGACAATGCACTTTTATTGTGCAATTTTGCACTATTTTAGTGATATTGAGATCAACGCACCAATTCGGGGCCGTATTCCAAAGGAAAAGCCTTCAGGCCCTGCCGCAGGTCCAGATAAGCCCGTTCGGCATCAGACGGTTTGCCCTTGACCCCCAGCTCGATGTGACGACCCCACTGCGGGTGGTCCACGCTGGGCAGGCTGAACACCTTGATGCCCGGATGCGCGGCCTCAATGGACTCCATCAAGGGCGTCAGGGTGGCTTCCATCGCCCCGAGGACGATCACCGACTTTTCGATGTACGCGTTGCGCCGGAAATGGACGCTGTATTGGCTGTCCAACACCGATTCGATCATCGGCCAGGCCATGACCGGAAAGCCGGGCACAAAATGCACCGCGCCGCCGCCCGCGCCTGAACAGCTGAACCCGGGAATCTTGTTGTAGGGGTTGCGAATGATGGCTGCCCCTTCAGGGAACACGCCCATGTTCAGGCGGTGGACGTTGTCCGGGCGGTCCGGCTCGTAAGCCACGCCCTGCTCCTTGGCGGTGTCCTGCATGCGCTCCTGAATCAAGCGCTTAGCTTCGGGGTGCAAGGCCAAGGGCACGCCCAGCGCTTTGGCCGCGCATTGGCGTGTGTGGTCGTCCGGCGTGGCCCCGATACCGCCGCAGCTGAACACCACATCGGCCGAAGCGAATGCGCGTTTCAGGGTGGCGGTGATGCGCTCGGGCGAGTCGCCCACGTATTCGGCCCAGCCCAGACTCAGGCCGCGCGCGGTCATCAACTCGATGACTTTGGGCATGTGCTTGTCCTGGCGCTTGCCGGACATGATTTCGTCGCCAATGATGATCAGGCCAAAGGTGGGGGTCATGGTGGTCTTGAGGAAAAAGCAGTCGGTTCAGAGGCTGGGGCGGGGTTCGACATCGGTGACGCTGTCGGCCTTGTCTTCCGGGCCCGGGCCCAGCCGGGCAGCGGCATGGGGCGAAGCCGGCACGGCGGGCAAAACGTCATCGACAGCCGCGCGATGGGGTTCGTCACGCAGCGCCTGCAACGCCGCCAGCGCAAAGTGGGCAAACCACAGCGAAGAAAACGCAAACACCAAGGTGTAGATCCAGATGGCCACAGGCACCAGGATCACAAAAGCTGCGGCAAACAAAGCCCCCGAAGCCCACACCAAGCTGGGCGCAGCGCCCATGAGCCCGGTGACCACGCCCATGCCCAGAAAGCTCATGCGGTGGCGCGCCACCAGGGCATGGCGCTCGTCGGCGCTGGCGAATTCGGCCAGCACATCAAAAGCCATGACGCGGTAGGTGAGCCAACCCCAAATGAGCGCAGGCAGCACCATGGCCAAGGGCGGCACCAGCCACATGGGCAAGGTCAGCAACAAAGCGCCCAGCGCCAGCAGCAAGGACAAAAATGTCCACCACAGGCTCAGCGCCAGGCTGCCGCCGTGCTTGCGCTGCAGGCCCGCAAAGCGCCGGTCGGCCACCAGACGGGTCAGTGCAGGCGTCATCAGGAACGAGACCGCCAGCAAGGACGCCACCACCACCAAAGGGGTGACCGAAAAAATCACGAGCAAAGGGGCCACCACCGTCTTGAGGTCGGGCAAACCAATGCCTTCGAGCCAGCGCCAGACCACCGCCAGCCAGCTGGATGCATCCAGCCAGCCGCGCACCCCGGAGACGGCGATGTCCCAGTACAGGTAGCCGAGCAACCAGGACAAAGCCACGATCAGCACCAGCGGAAAAAACGACAAGCCGATCACCCGGGGGTAGAGGCAATACATCGCCGCGCGCCAAAAGGAATCGATCAGGAGTTTCATGGGCGAAAGCTTAACAGTTGAGCGGGGCTGGCGTGCCAGACTGCCGCCCGGGGTGCGGCCAGAGACGCCGCCTCAGGCGCGGCCCAACAGCCTGAGCAGGCCCAATCGTTGCTGAGCCCAGAATCCTCGGCCGTAATCGCGGCCCTGCTCCACCTGGTCGCGCACGCCAGTGGGGTCAAAGCGCAGCTGAAAATCGGCCGTGCCAAACAGCATGTCCCACCAAGGCAGCAGCACCCCGAAATTGCAGCCGCCCAGGACTTTGCGGCCTTGAATGTCAAATTCATGCCCGATGCCCACGCTGTGGTGCCTGCGGTGAAAGCGCGGACTGACCCACAGGCGTTCGCCCACGCGGCCAAACCAGAGGCGCACATTGGCGTGCTGGAAGTTTTCGCTCAGCTGGCTGATGGCCACCAGCGCCACAAACTGCCCCGGTCCCACGCCGATCAAGACCGCCACGGCCGACAAAATCAGGCTGGTGAGCATGTCGTCGAGCAAGTGGTTGCGGTTGTCGCTCCACATGGTCATCTGCCGCTGCGAATGGTGCAAGGCATGCAAGGCCCACCAGGCGTTGGACTGGTGCTGCGCACGGTGGATCCAGTAATGGACAAAATCAAAGACCACCAGGTACAGCACGAAACTGACCAGGGCCAGATCGGTCACCCCGGGCCACAGGCCGTCCAGGTGCAGCGTGGGCATGCCCCAGACCCGCAACACGCCCAGGCCTTGCTCGAAGGCGTAGTCGAGGGTGAAAAACATGCCCAGCTTGAACAGCCCCAGGCGGTGGATCAGGGTATAGATCACGTCGACCCGCACCGCTTGTCGGTCGTGCAGCGGCTCGGCAGGCCAGCGCCGTTGCATGGGGCCGATCACCACCCACATCACCAGCAGCTGCAACAGGCCGACCACCACCCAGCCCGTGCCTTCGTAGGCTTTTTCCAGCAGCTGGCCCTGACCCGCCGCAAAGGCAAGGGGTTGCACGATGGCCTCGAAAAGCATCTGCTGACCGCGGTCAAACAAGTCGATCAAAAAGTCCATGGCTTCATTGTCGCGAATCGGGCAAAACCGGCAGCGCCAAGGGCCGCTGCCGCACCCAGTCCCGGTAAGCCGGGTGCTCACGTAAAGTGGCGAAGCACAGCCCTCGGGCCTTCAGGCCCACGATCAGCGGCTCCAGCACGGCCGGGGCCCACGGATCTTGCCGCGACCAGATGCCCAGATGGGCCATCAGGATGTCGCCCGCTCGGATGTTTTTCAGCGCCTTTTGCAGCAACTGGGCGTTGGGATGGGTGGCACTGGACAGCTCGTCGCCCAAAAAGCCGGCATCGGACCAGCCCACATGGGCAAAGCCGCATTGCCGCGCCGCTTCGATCAAGCGGGGCGAGGTTTTGCCGCCCGGCGCCCTGAACAAGGGCAGTGGCGCTTGACCGGTCAAGGCCTGCAAACGCTGTGCCGCCTGGCGCAAGTTGTCGCAATACTGCGCAGCCGTCCAGCTGAGGGTCTGACCCGCTTGGTCGCCCGCGCTGGGGCGGATGCGGAACTTCAAAACCTCGCCCTCTTGCAGGTCGGCCCGCCAGTAAGCGTGGTCCCAGGTGTGCGAGGCAAAGGCGTGACCTTCTGCGGCACGCGCCCGCCACCAGGGAGCCCAATGCTGGCCCAAGGTGCCATCGCCCTCGCGGGTTTTTTCATGCGCCGCAAAAAAAGTGACGGGCACCTGCTGGCGCTGCAACACTTCGGCGATCAAAGGGGCCACGCCCATGTGGCCTGTGTCGAAGGTCAAATAAACCGGCTTCTCGCATGTGGCCGCGAGAGCGGACAAGCTGCACGCCCAGAAGGGGCCGACGAGCAGCCCACGACACCACTCAATAGCGTGGCGCATGGTCCAGTGTCCACACCCCGTGTGGCGATTTGCCGACCCGAACCTGCCGCACCACTTTGCGCGTGGCGATGTCGATCACCGACAGTTTTCTGGCCCAGCGCGAAGCGACCAGGATGTATTTGCCATCGGCCGTGATGTCCATGCAGTCCGGGCCGGAGGGGCCGGGAAAATCCGCGACCACGGCCATCTGGGTGTAGTCGATCTGGCTGATGGTGTTGGTCACGCGGTTGCTGACCATCACATGGCGTTTGTCGCCCAGTGCCCGGAACGCGTGCGCGCCCTTGCCCGTGGGGATTTTCTTGACCAGTTTGGGTTGGCCGCTGCCGATGTCGTACACCTCGACCCCATCCCCCCCGGTCAGGCCGACCAGCAAAAATTTGTCGTCCGGCGTACCGAACACGTCGGCGGGCATGGGGCCGACCGCAGTGCGCGATTTGAGGGTTTGCTTTCCCAGGTCAATCGCCACGATCTCGTCGCTGTCCTGCATCGAGACCCAGGCGGTCTTGCTTTGGCTGTCGATCCACAGGTGGCTGGGGGTTTTGCCGGTCGAGATGCGCTTGGCCAAGGTAGCGTTTTGCCCGTCCCAGCGGTAGATGTCCACATGGTCAAGGCGGTTGGCGGCGATCACCAACCATTTCATGTCGGGCGAAAACCGCAGGTGGTACGGGTCCAGAATCCCGGTCACGGTGCGCTGGACCTGGGCGGTGCGTGGGTCGATGAAGGTCAGCGAGTCGCTCATGGCGTTGGCCACAATGACCGACTTTTCATCGGGCGTGAGGTACAAGTGGTGGGGTTCTTTGCCCGTGGGAATGCGCTGGGTCTCTTTCCAGCTGACCGGATCGATCACACTGACATTGCCATCCAGGGAATTGAGAACAAAAACCGGGGGCTGCGCCTGAACCGTCTTGCCGCAAAGCAAAAGCACCCAAACCGCACCCACAAAAAATCGAGACACCCAACGCAAATCAATCACAAAACGCTTTCAAAATCACATCCAAGTGTAAACGCCGATTCAGGACCCCGGATGCCCACAGCAACGCCCTCGCCCACCCCTACGAAGCTCTCACTGAAAAACCTCACTTTGGAGGTGGCCCACTGGCAGCCCGACCAGACCATCCGCGCCGCCCACACCCTGGTTTTTCTGCACGAAGGGCTGGGCAGCGTCGCCATGTGGCGCGACTGGCCCGCACGCCTGTGCCAACGCCTGGGGTGCGCGGGCCTGGTTTACTCGCGCCAAGGCTATGGTCAATCCGATCCGGTGACCAATGTGCGCGGCCCTTCGGGCGAAACGGCGGGCGTGCGCCACGGCCGCCTGCTGCCCGACTACATGCACCGCGAAGCCCTGGAAATTTTGCCCACCTTGCTGGAGGCACTGAACATCCAGCGGCCTGTGTTGGTGGGCCATTCGGACGGCGGCACCATCGCCCTGATCCACGCCAGCCGTTTTGAGGTGGCCGCTTGTGTGGTCATGGCGCCGCATGTGATGGTCGAAGACATCTCGATTCAGGCCATCCTGGCCGCTCGGCAAGCCTACGAACACGGCCCCCTGCGCCAGCGTCTGACCCCTTACCATGCCGATGTGGACTGCGCGTTTTGGCAGTGGAACGATGTCTGGCTGAGCGAGGCCTTTCGCGGTTTCGATATCCGCCCCGAACTGGGCAGCATCCGCGCGCCCTTGCTGGCCATTCAGGGCGAAAACGATCCCTACGGCACCATGGCCCAGATCGACGAAATCGCCCGCGCCGTGCCGCAGACGCAGCTGCTCAAGCTGCCCAATTGCGGCCATTCACCCCAACGAGACCAGCCCGAGGCCGTGGCGCAGGCTGTGCAAACCTTCATCCGCGATCTGTAGGTCGGTGGCTTTAGCCCCGACAGGCCTCGCTGGGATGCTTTGTCGCAGCTGAAGCTCCGACTCACAGGGTCTTGTCAGACCTGAGACTCAACTTCAGGGCTTGAGCAGGGCCAGATCTTCGTCGGTCAACCAACGCCATTGACCGGGTGCCAAGTCGCCCAGAACCAGGCCACCGATTTGCGAGCGGTGCAGGCCCTCAACGCGATTGCCCACCGCCGCCAACATGCGCTTGACCTGGTGGTATTTGCCCTCTGTGAGGGTCAGCTTCAGGTGCAGCTCGCTCACGGCCTCGCAGGCGGCCGCCTTGACCGGCTTGGGGTCGTCGTCAAGCACCACGCCGCTGAGCAATTTATCCACCATCTCGGGGGTGATCGGGTGCTTGGTGGTCACCTCGTACACCTTGGGCACATGGTGCTTGGGTGAGCTCATCTTGTGGATGAACTGGCCGTCGTCTGTCAGCAGCAGCAAGCCCGTGGTGTCCTGGTCCAGCCGACCCACCGCCTGCACGCCCTGCACCGCCGCTTTTTGCGGGCGTTGGCGCAAAGGCGCGGGCAGCAGGGTGTAGATGCTGGGCCAGGTGGAGGGCTTTTGCGAACACTCGGTGCCGGTCGGCTTGTTCAGCAGCACATAGGCTTTGTCCTTGAAAGGCCAGTCGGTGCCTTGCACCGTGAAATGCAACCCTTCCAAATCAAAATATTCGCCCGCATCGGTGACGGTTTGGCCGTGGACTTGCACATGGCCCTGCTGGACCAGGCCCGCACACACGCGGCGGGTGCCAAAGCCCTGGCAAAACAGAATGTCTTCCAGGCGCATGGGTTTGAGAGGTTTGGCTTTCATGGGGCATGATTGTCACCTCGAAAAGCCCCCACCCCCTGGGGAATGGACCCGGCAGGAGACACATGGATGAGCACCGCCCTTGACACCCTCGACCGCATGACCCAGGCGCTGACGGCCTGCGGCCAAGGCCAATTGGCCCAAAGCGACATGATCCGCCAATGGCGCAGCGGTGCGGCCAGCCTGCCCTTGCCCAACCCATTTGGCGAAGTGCTGGGCAACCTGCTCGACCGCATCGAAGCCAGCGCCCTGTTCAGCGAAGAAAGCTGCTCGTTCAGCCAACAAGACCTGATGGCCAGTTTGCAACTGTGGGCCGACAAGGCGCGGGCCAGGCTGACCGCGCTGTAGGTTGGATCGGTAGGTCGGCGGCTTTAGCCCCGACAAAGATCCCCGCCATCACTTGTCGGGGCTAAAGCCACCGACCTACCCAATTCCACCAACGACAACGGGCCCTGAAGGGCCCGTTGTTTGTGCGAAGCAGCTGATTACTTCAAAGCCTTGAAGCGCACGCGCTTGGGCTTGGCACCTTCTTCGCCCAAACGGCGTTTCTTGTCGGCTTCGTATTCCTGGTAGTTGCCGTCAAAGAACACCCACTGGCTGTCGCCTTCGGCGGCCAGAATGTGCGTCGCAATGCGGTCGAGGAACCAGCGGTCGTGGCTGATGACCATGACCGAGCCTGCGAATTCCAGCAGCGCGTCTTCCAGGGCGCGCAGGGTTTCCACGTCCAGGTCGTTCGAGGGCTCGTCCAGCAGCAAGACGTTGCCGCCCGCGATCAGGGTTTTGGCCAGGTGCAAGCGACCGCGCTCGCCGCCCGACAACATGCCCACCTTCTTTTGCTGGTCGCCACCGTTGAAGTTGAAGCGGCCGCAATACGCACGGCTGGCCATTTGGAACTTGCCCACGTTCAGGATGTCCAGACCGCCCGAGACGTCTTCCCACACGGTCTTGTCGTTGTTCAGGTCGTCACGGTTTTGGTCCACAAAGGCCATACGCACGGTCTGGCCGATCTTGACCTCGCCGCTGTCTGGCTGCTCTTTGCCCGCGATCAGTTTGAACAAGGTCGACTTACCGGCACCGTTGGGGCCGATGATGCCGACGATGGCGCCCGCAGGCACCTTGAAGCTGAGGTTGTCGATCAGCACACGGTCGCCAAAGGACTTGCTGACGTTCTTGAACTCGAACACTTCATTGCCCAAGCGCTCGGCCACAGGAATGAAAATTTCCTGCGTCTCGTTGCGCTTTTGGTATTCGAAGTCCGACAGCTCTTCAAAGCGGGCCAGACGGGCCTTGCTCTTGGCCTGACGGCCTTTGGGGTTGGCGCGTGCCCACTCCAGCTCTTTCTTCATGGCCTTGGTGCGGGCGTCTTCGGTGCGCTGCTCCTGCTCCAGACGGGCTTCTTTTTGCTCCAGCCAGCTGGAGTAGTTGCCTTTGTAAGGTATGCCGGAGCCCCGGTCGAGTTCCAGAATCCACTCGGCGGCGTTGTCCAGGAAGTAACGGTCGTGGGTGATGGCCACCACGGTGCCCGAGAAACGCTGCAGGAACTGCTCCAGCCAGTCCACCGATTCGGCGTCCAGGTGGTTGGTGGGTTCGTCGAGCAGCAGCATGTCGGGGCGCGACAGCAGTAAGCGGCACAAGGCCACACGGCGCTTTTCACCGCCCGACAGCTTGCCGATCACGGCGTCCCACGGGGGCAGGCGCAGCGCGTCGGCCGCGATTTCGAGTTGGTGGTCGGACGCATCGCCCGCTGTGGCGATGATGGCTTCGAGTTTGGCCTGCTCGGCGGCCAAGGCGTCAAAGTCGGCGTCTTCTTCGGCGTAGGCGGCGTACACCTCTTCCAGGCGGGCCTGCGCGGCCTTGACTTCGCCCATGCCGCTTTCCACGGCCTCGCGCACAGTTTGCTCAGGGTCCATCACGGGTTCTTGCGGCAGATAACCGATTTTCAGACCCGCCATCGGAATGGCTTCGCCTTCGATTTCCTTGTCGATACCGGCCATGATCTTGAGCAAAGTGGACTTGCCCGAGCCGTTGGTGCCCAGCACGCCGATCTTGGCGCCTGGGAAGAAAGACAGCGAAATGTCTTTGAGGATGTGACGTTTGGGCGGCACGATCTTGCCAACCCGGTTCATCGAAAATACGTATTGAGCCATTTATACCCGCCTGAAAAAATACCAATAACCGCGCATTATCCCAGCTTGCCGTGACGCGGCACCCAACAAATGGCGCTATCCCTATGGCAGGCTGTCCCTGTTAGTGAAATCGGTCCCCTTTAGAGACTGCCCCTGTGGGAGAGCGCCCCCGTGGGAGCGACGCCCTCGTCGCGAAGGGGCCTTCGATGAGCGCCAGCGATCGACGCCGAGTCAAGCTGTTTAAAGCTGCCGCTCCGTCTGCAAGCCCGGGCGGCTGGAATACTGCACCCGGCTGTCCAGCGCTTCGATCTGCACACGGGCGCTGCGCGAGCCATACACCACGGCCCGCAACCAGGCACATTCGGCGTCCAGCAGCCCGTCGGAAGCCAAACTGCACCACCAGACCCGGCCTTCGCCATCCCAGCGGTAGCCCCGGGCCTTGAGCTTGTCTTTGGCCTCAAACGGTGCCCCCGTGGCACGCAGCTTGTAGCGGGTCTGCCCGGCCCCGGCCAAGAGGCGAGACAAACCGGTCTGACCATCGGCCAAGGGCGAGGCCAGCACCTGCAGCAAGGCATGGCAATCGACCTGCGCCCGGTGCGCGTCGTAAAACCAGCCGCGCTCGGAAGCCAGAAACTCCAGCTTGGCCGAACCTCTGCCCTCTTTCTTCCAATCGATGCCTTGAAAAGAACAGCCCCAGGCCTTGCTGGCAAATACCGGAAAACGCGCCTCCACGAACGGGCGGTCAAACCCAGCGTTGTGCGCCACGACCAAATCGGCCTGCGCCACCAAGTCATGAACGGCCGCGTCGTCGATGCGTTGGCCCTGCACCATGCTGTCGTCAATGCCCGTGATCTCGGTGATTTGCGGCGGAATCGGCTTGCCCGGGTCTTCAAACGACTCGTAAACGGACACCGGACCCACGGGTAAACCCGTGGCCGCATCGACCAGCACCGACAACATGGCCAGCTCGATGATGCTTTCGGTTTTGCTGTCCAGCCCGGTGGTTTCGGTGTCAAGCACGATCACGCGCTGTGTGGGCTGCCCATGCAGGCCACCATAGTCGGCAACAGGCTGCAAACGGCGCAAAACCCTAAAGTCGGGGTGCTGCGCTAAGGTTTGGGCCATGGCGTCGTGTTCGGAAGCAGGGACGGCAGGGGGGACCGGAGCGCTCAAGGCTTCAGGCGCAGCGGGTGCGGTGGGTGTGCCAGCAACGGCTGGCGCAGGCACTTTGGCAGGCTTGGCCGGTTTGGCGGGCTTGTCTGAGCCACCGGCTTCAAAGCCGAAAAAACTCAGTTGATCGGTTTTGTTCATGGCCACGATTAAACCGCCTCTTCGGGCACGTCGGCCCCCAAATCGCCTGCAATCAGCTTGAACTGTTCCAGTGCGGCTTGCAGGTCTTCCACGATTTCTTGGGCAATCACCGCTGGGGCGGGCAAGTCGTCGCTGTCGGCCAGGCTATCGTCCTTGAGCCAAAAAATGTCCAAGCTGGTCTTGTCACGGGCAATCAGCTCGTCGTAACCATAGGCACGCCAACGGCCATCGGGCTGCGCTGCACTCCAGGTCTCAATGCGCTCGTGGCGCTTGCCCACCTTGTAGAGCTGCACAAACTCTTCCAGGTCTTCGCGGCGCAGCGGGTTGGTCTTGAGCGTGAAGTGTTTGTTGGTGCGCAGGTCGTAAATCCAGAGCTTTTGCGTCCAGGGCTTTTCAGCGGCGGGCTTCTTGTCAAAAAACAGCACGTTCGCCTTCACGCCCTGCGCATAAAACAAGCCCGTGGGCAGGCGCAGCAGCGTGTGCAGCTCGCACTCGTGCAGCAGCTTTTTGCGGGTGGTCTCGCCCGCACCGCCTTCAAACAGCACGTTGTCGGGCAACACCACCGCCACCCGGCCATGGATGGCCAGCAGCGTCTTGATGTGCTGCACAAAGTTCAGCTGCTTGTTGCTGGTGGTGGCCCAAAAGTCGTCGCGCTCGATGGTGTCTTTCTCGCTCGACACGCGGCCGTCTTCGCCCACGATCATCGTGCTGCTCTTCTTGCCAAAGGGCGGATTGGCCAGCACCACCTCAAAGCGGTCGCCGGGGTCTGCGCCCAGCGCATCGCCCACGCGCACGGGCACCGATTTTTCAGAACCAATGCCGTGCAGCAGCAAGTTCATGGCGCACACACCGGCGGTGGCCTGCACCAGCTCAAAGCCGACAAAAGCGCTTTCCTTCAGGTGCTTTTTCTCGTCCTTGGTCAGGTTGGGGTGGTGGTCCACCACATGCTGGTGGGCGCTGAACAAAAAGCCGCCCGTGCCGCAGGCCGGGTCGCACACGCGCTCGGCGGGCTTGGGGTCGATGCACTCCACCATGGCCGCAATCAACGCACGCGGCGTGAAATATTGCTCCGCCCCGCTCTTGGTGTCTTGCGCGTTCTTCTCCAGCAAGCCCTCATAGGCATCGCCCTTCACATCGGCACCCAGCACCGTCCAGGTTTCGGCGTCAATCAAATCGACGATGACGCGGCGCAGCTTGGCCGGGTCTTGAAACTTGTTTTGCGCCTTGGCAAAGATCAGGCCCAACGTGCCCTTCTCTTGCCCCAGTTTTTCGAGCGCGTGGCGGTAATGGTCAAACAAATCGTCGCCATCGCGCCCCAGCAGCGTGGGCCAGGCATAGGCAGCAGGCACGATGCTGGCCTGGTTGTAAGGCGGCTGGCTGCGCTCGTCGGCCATTTTGAGGAACAGCAAATACGTCAGCTGCTCCACATAATCGCCGTAGCTCATGCCATCGTCGCGCAGCACGCTGCAGTAGTTCCAGAGCTTCTGGACGAGGGTGTGGGTACTCATAGGGTGGGTAACTCGGAAATGTGTTGAATCTTGATCAGCAAGTCTGGTAAACGCGCCTGGCTTGCGCCATCGGATGGCAGGTGCCCAGCTAGGGCATCGACAAAGCTGCAGTCTGTCAGCAGGTGCTGAAACTGCGCTGCCAAATACGCACGCAAAGGTGCAAGGCTACTTTGGCATTCGCTCAGCAAAGACTCGCGGCCATCGATCACGCTGATGATGTCGCCCATGTCATGGCTGAACAAATAATCGCCACCGCCCCGGCCATAAAACGCCTCCAGCTTGGTGGCGATGAACTCGGGTGCGCGTAACACACGAATGGGAATACCACTCGGCAGTGTGAGTGTTTGAGCCGTTGCCACGCCCATGCGATACCACCGATTGGTGAAGCCCAAAATTTCTTCTTGCGTCGGCATCAGATCGACCGCCACACCATCTACGCGCCAGCGGCACACCGGCGCATCGGGGCTTTGGTCTTGCACAAAGCCCAAGCCACGCAGCTGCTCTTCAAAACGGTAGTAGTCGGCCAAGGCCTCGGCGTTGGTGACGATGTCGACATCGTCTGTGCGGCGAATAGGTGGCAAGGCCAAATCGGTGATCAACAAGCCAGCAGCGGCCCCACCCACAAACACAAACTGGCCGCACAGCTCAGGCCCCAAACTGCGGGCCACCTGCTCCAGCATGGCCACATTGGGATCGTTGGGGTTGAAGGTCTGCATTATTTGGCCCAACGTTTATCCAGCTCAGTAATGGCCAGGGCACGCTCGCGCATGCTGCCCCCGCGCACGGCATCGACCAAGGCCAGCAACTCGTACAAGGCGGGGTTATTTATGGCGGCGTCGGGCACAGTGGGGTACAGCGGGTAAAACGCCACGCCACGCGCCGTGCCGTCTTTGTGCGGCCACACGGGCACGGGCTCGGCACTTTGCACAATCAGCTTATTCAGTGGCGCAGCCGCATGCGCCGTGGGCATACCCCGCCCCATGGGGCCGTGCGTGGCCGGAAAGCTGTAGCGCACGCCATGCTGCACAAACAAGCGCAAGGCATCTAACAACACCACGGGCTTGCCCGACTCGTCTTTGCGAGCCAGCTGCGCGGCCACGGCGCGGTCCACACCCGCGTGAATTTCGGACGCGGTGAGCTTGAGCTCTTCGGCCAAAGCGGCATACGTGGGCACGCTGTCTGCGCCCAAAGACAGGCGCAGCAGCACCACCACGTCTTGAGGTCGCAACACCATTTGGGGGTTGGAAATTGTTCGACTCATGGAGCCAGTTTAGCACCTCATTCGCTATTCGCGAATAGCGAATAGACTCAGGTGGTAGGAGGTTGCGTCCTCGCCCAATCGACGGCGGCAGTCATGTCGGTCTCTGTGATGCCCAGTTCGGCCAGTTTCGCACGCACCGCATCGGCTACGACGAAGCGCACAGGCGTCAAAACGATCTGTCCGCCCTTGGCTTGGACATCAAAGTAGTCGGTCGGCCCCACCGCTTGCATCAGACTCTTGGGCAGCGTAATCTGGTTTTTGGCATTGAGTTTGGTCAGCATCGGGGCATCTCCTGGGCTCAGTGAAAAATTCATGGTGCGCTTTTGACTACAGCGCGATACGCCTGATCTGGCCGATTGGGCACACCTGGGTAACGCAACTCCAGCAAACCCTGATTGACCAAGCCCGTCAGGATTCGCCTCTGCAGGTTTTCTGGGTCACGGCTCAACAGTTCGGCCAAATCACGGGTGGTGAGCCATCGGGTGTCGCACAGTCTCAACACCAAAGCCTGCATTTCTGCCGTCGCTAACTTGGCTTTGAGTGTGCCGGCTCTGCCAATGACAGGAGTTCGGGGCTCAAATGACGGGAGTACGCCTCCAAATGACGGGAGTCCTCGCCCAATTGGGGGGGCACCCGCCACGCGGTAACTGGCCCAGCGGCGCTGGTTTTGCTGCGTCAGCAGGCCATCACGCACCAAGGTTTGCAGCACGCCCGTGATGTCTTTGGAATGCTCACCCGTGATTTCTTGCATGCGGGCATTGGTCACGCTCCCCTCTACCTGGGCGGTCACCACCGCTTGCACGGCAGTTTTGTCCAGCTGGGTAAAACGGTCACCAAAGCGCTGACCGCCCTGACCACGATGTGTTGCCGCCGATCCAATATTGACCACCTGTGCCGATTGAATTTTGACCAGGGGCTTGAGCCAGCTTTTATGTCGGCTGGCTGTGGATAACTATAAGATCAATTGTCGTCCTGGAGCTCCTTTCTCTCCATTTTTCTTGCCTGCTCCCTGGCTTTGATTCGGCCCCTCGCCTCATTGGAGCTGTGCCTGAACCGATAAGACTCATTGCCCGTCTCCACAATGTGGCAGTGGTGCGTCAACCGGTCCAATAGCGCCGTCGTCATCTTGGCATCCCCAAACACGCTCGACCATTCGGCAAACGTCAGGTTCGTTGTGATCAGCACACTGACCCGTTCATACAGCTTGGACAGCAAGTGAAACAGCAGTGCCCCTCCGGCCTGGCTGAACGGCAAATACCCCAACTCATCTAGCACCACCAAGTCCATGCGCGACAAACTCAGCGCAAGCCGACCCGCCTTGCCTTGCGCCTTCTCCTGCTCCAGCGCATTGACCAGGTCCACCGTCGAGTAGAACCTGACCTTTTTGCCGTGTTGCGTCAGCCCCGAGATGCCCAGCGCCGTGGCCAGGTGCGTTTTGCCCGTCCCCGGCCCCCCCTATGAGCACCACGTTTTGCGCATCCTGCGTGAACGACAGATCAGCCAGTTTGTGCACCAATGCCCGGTCCACTTGCGAGGCCTCAAAGTTGAACCCCGCCAAATCTCGGTGAACCGGGAATCGGGCCGCCTTGGTTTGATGCGCAATCGATCGCATGTGGCGGTTGACTGCTTCGGCTTGCAGCAAGTGCTCGATCAGCCAGCGAGATGCGTGCAGCTCGGCATTGCCGCCTTGCTCCACCAGATCCGCCCAGGCCATGGCCATGCCGCTGAGTCTGAGGTTTTTAAGTTCAGCTTGGATGTCCCGCTGCGTTGCCCTGTGCTCAGTCATAGCTCACCTCCACGCCAGAGCGCAGGCCGTCGTAGCGCGCCGTGTTGGCCAGAGGCGCCTGACTGAGCTGCAGCGATGTCTCGGCTTGCTGCGGCATCGGTGGGCTGCTCAACCGCGCCAACACGTTGCGCACATGCTCCACGCTGATGCCACCGTTGGGTGTGGCGCCTTCCAGCAAAACTTCCACCGCAACCAATACAGCGTCCAGCCCCGCTTGCGGCACCACGGCCAGCACCTGGGCCATCACTCGGTCACCTCCCGCATGGCGCATCAACGACTGCCTCAGCCTCAGCAGCGCAGGCGGCAAGTCCATAAACGGCGTACCGTTTCTGAGCGCACCAGGCTTGCGCTGCACCAAATCGATGTAATGCTGCCAGTCATAGCTGATTTGCGCCCGGTTGGTCAGCCTCGTGTGGCTGGCCACGATGGCGTCTTGGGCCACCACATCGACTCGGCCCGGATACAGCCTTGTACTGACCATCTGCCCAGCCCACTCGCACGGCACCGAATACTTGTTGCGCGCCACATTGACCAAACAGGTGCTGCTCACCCGGGCCGGATTCTCCACATACCCATCAAACGGCTCGGGCATGCTCATCAAGTGCTCACGCTCCAAATCCAGCATCTCGGCCAGCGTGAACTGCTTGTGCTCTGGATGCGGTGTTTCGGCCCAGATCGAGCGGCAGCGCTCTGCCAACCAGGCATTGAGCTCCACAAACGAGCCAAACCGCTTGGTGCCAGCCTCTATCCAGATACGCCTGCGGCTGTCCTGCACGTTCTTCTCCACCACCCCTTTCTCCCAGCCCGAAGCCACATTGCAAAAGTCCGGCTCGAACAGGTAGTGACTGCACAGCGCATTGAAGCGGACATTGACGATGCGACCTTTGCCCTTCTTGACCTTGTCCACCGCCGTCTTCATGTTGTCGTAAATGCCCCGGCGCGCCACACCGCCCAGCGCCGCAAAACTGCGGGTGTGCGCGTCAAACAACATCTCGTGCCCCTGGCTGGGGTAAGCCACCACCCAGAACGCCCTGCTGGCGCACAGCTTCAGGTGTGAGACCTGCATGTGGTGGTACACCCCGCCAATGAGCAGCCCTTCCTCGCTCCAGTCAAACTAAAACGCCTCGCCCAGCTCGAAACTCAAAGGCACATACGCCTTGGATGCAGCCTTGCCCTCTTGCTCGCGCCAACCCCGAATGAAATCTGTCAATCGGCTGTAGCCGCCTCTATAGCCCTGCGCCTGTAACTGCGCCAACAACGCCCGCGCACTGCGCCGGGCATGTTTGGGTCTGTGGGAATCGGCCTTGAGCGACTGCACCAACGTCGCCTCAAACACGCTGAGCTTGGTGAATCCGCTTTGCCTTTTGTACTTGGGAGCCTGGTCGCCTGGGGCTTTGAGCCATTTTTTGACCGTGTTGCGCGACAGCCCCGTGCGCTTGGCGATCTCGCTGTTGGAGAGTTGTTCGCGCAACTTCATGCGCCTGACCTTACCTATCATTTCCATGGTGATCACCTTCTATCTCTCCTGCTGAATATTTCAGCAGGCCAGTTGAACACCCTGGTCAATTTTGAGTCGGCACCCCCACGTTTAGATGGTCAGTTTTCGGTCGGCGGCAACAGGGCCAACAGACAAAAGCCCCGGCACTTTAGAAAATGCCGGGGCTTCCTTGGCTTGGGCTCAGGTCACCGGTCTGCAAGCCATCGCGCACGGGGGTGCGCTCCAACAAAATGCAGCGCACCCCTACGGCGCAAAGCCAATGCATCAGTCCAGCTTGATCCCCAGGTCCACCGCCAGCTTGATCCACACGGGCACTTCGGCTTCCCAGTCCTTGCGGGTGTCGGCGAGGTTTTTGGGTTTGTTCGGGATGGCAAAGGTTTCGCGCAGTTTGGCGGCTTTGTCGGTGTTGGACCAAGCCACCGCCTCATCGGCCATGCGTTTGAGCACCGCCTCTGGGGTGCCCGCTGGGGCCACCAGGGGGAGGCCACCTTCAAGCGTGACCAGTTTTTCGGTGTTGCCTTGCTCGGTCAGGGTGGGCACATCGGGCAGCTTGGGTGATCGGTAGCTGCCTGTCACGCCAATGGCGCGCACGCCCCGAGTGGCCACGGCATTGAAGGCTTGGAAACTGCCCACCGCGATTTGCAACTGGCCAGAGGCCACGTCAAGCCACATGGGTGCTTCGCCCCGGTAGTGCACCGACTGGATGGCCGTGCCTTGCTGGCGGTTGGTCTGGTCGGCCACCATGTGCGGGTACGAGCCCGGCGCATAGGTGCCCATGGAGGTCGGGTTCTTTTTGGCCCAGGCCACAAACTCGGCCATGTTTTTGGCCGGGATTTTATCGTTGATGCCCACGACCAGCGGGCCGGAGGGGAACACAGTGACCGGGGTCAGGTCTTTGTCGAGATTGTAGGGCAGCTTGGAGTAAAGAATGCGGTTTTGCCAGAAGGTGCCCGAGGTGCTCATGACAAAGGTGTAGCCGTCGGCAGGCGACTTGGCCACCGCGTCGATGCCGATGATGGCACCCGCGCCGGGCTTGTTTTCGATGACCACAGGCACGCCCAGCCGGGTGCTGAGGAATTCACCATAGTTGCGGGCGTAGGCGTCGGTGAGGCCGCCGGGGGGAAAGGCCACCACGATTTTGATGGGCTTGGATGGCCACTTGGGCGTTTGGGCCGCGACGGGGCTCCAAGCGCTGCTGGCAGCCAGGGCAAGCGAGGCCCATGCAACGACTTGCAAAAATGTACGGCGATCGTGGGTGGGGCGCATAGTGTTCCGTAGAGGGATGAAATGTGAAGCCCAGTCTAATGGGCCCCTGCACGGGTTTGAATTGGGGTTTGAACCCATGGGCCGTGAAGCCGCGCAAGCGCCTAGAGGCCTCAAATACATGACCGCCCTGGCTTTGTGCGACAATGCACTTCGCTGAGGCCTCCAGTTGCCCCAGCATCAGCACTTCTGCTGGGGCCTGACCCAGGCACGCTCAAAACAAGCGCCTGCGGTTTCCATGCCCACCCTAAGACTTATCGGCCCTCACTGGACACTGCCAACAGCAGTTGATTGAGCCGATGCCTGCGCCGGACATGGCGCTCTGTGAAAAATGAACTTTGAAGAATTGAACCTGGCCCCGGCCATCATGCAAGCTGTGCGCGAGCTCGGCTACGAAACCCCCACGCCCATCCAGGCTCAAGCCATCCCCGCCGTCCTGGCCGGTCAGGACTTGTTGGCTGGTGCGCAAACCGGCACGGGCAAAACCGCCGCCTTCACGCTGCCCATGCTGCACAAGCTGAGCCTGACCGAACCGGGCAAAAACCGTTTTGGCGGCAAAGCCATCCGCGCCCTGGTGCTCACACCCACCCGCGAGCTGGCCGCCCAGGTCGAAGAGTCGGTGCGCGACTACGGCAAATACCTGAAGCTCGACTCCACCGTGATCTTTGGTGGTGTGGGCATGAACCCGCAGATCAACAAGGTCAAAAAAGGCGTGGACATTCTGGTGGCCACACCGGGTCGTTTGCTCGACCTGCAAGGCCAGGGTTTCCTGGACTTGTCGACGGTGGAAATGCTGGTGCTCGACGAAGCCGACCGCATGCTGGACATGGGCTTCATCCACGACGTGAAAAAAGTGCTGGCCCTGGTGCCCAAAGAAAAGCAAAGCCTGCTGTTCTCGGCCACCTTCAGCGACGAGATCCGCGAGTTGGCGGGCAACCTGCTCAAGAACCCGCAGAGCATCCAGGTCACGCCCAGCAACACCACGGTGCAACGCATCACGCAGGTGATCCACCCCGTGGGCCGCAACAAGAAAAAAGACGTGCTGCTGCACATCATTCAGAAGCACGACTGGAGCCAGGTGCTGGTATTCACCCGAACCAAATTTGGCGCTAACAATGTGGCCGACTTTTTGACCAAAAATGGCGTCAAAGCCATGGCTTTGCACGGCAACAAGAGCCAGACCGCCCGCACACAAGCTTTGGCAGGCTTCAAGAGCGGCGAGATCCGTGCCTTGGTCGCCACCGACATTGCAGCGCGCGGCATCGACATCGAAGACTTACCACACGTGGTGAACTACGAGATCCCGAACGTGTCGGAAGACTATGTGCACCGCATTGGCCGCACAGGCCGCGCGGGTGCCAGCGGCGAGGCGGTGAGCTTGGTCTGCCTGGACGAAGAAGGCTTCATGATGGACATCGAGCGCTTCACCAAGCAGGAGATTCCGGTCCAGATGCTCGAAGGCTTTGGCCCCGAACCCGGCGAAGTGGCCGAGCCCATCGCCATGGGTCGCCAGACTCTGTGGGGCGGTGCAGGCAAGCCGCCCAGCCGCGATGTGATGGCCGCTGCGGCCAAAGCTGCGCGCCAGGACATGATGCAACGCATCCGGGACAACAAAGCCGCGGGCGGTGGCGGTGGTGGTCCGCGCCAGGCCCGAGCCGAAGGCCAAGGTCAGCCGCGTCCTTCGCGCAACGGCCCACCGCCCTCACGCCGCAATGGCCCGCAAGGCGCACCCCGATTTGAAGGTCAAGGCGATGGCCGCCGCGAAGGTGGTCGTGGCCAGGAGCAGCGCGGCGATCCGCGTTTTGACAACCGTGGTGATGGCCAAGGCCGTCCCGCACCACGTGGCCCACGTCCTGAAGGCCGTGGCCCCGCGCGTGGCGGCCAAGGTGGTCAAGACCGCCGCCGGGGCGATGGCGACGAGCTGCCACGCCACATTGACCCGCTCAAAACCACGCAGTTTGCGCGCCTGGACTTGCCCAACCGCAAGCCCGTGCGCACCAGTGGCCAACCCGACCCCACCCGCACCAGCATCGACAGCCTGGCCAGCAGCGGCCGCCGTCAAGGTGGCGGCGGTTACGGCGGTGGCAACCGCGGTGGCAACGGCGGCGGTGGCCGTGGCTTCGGTCGCTGACCAGCGCCCTGCCCCCTGAACAGAGCCCGCAGCATGCGGGCTCTTTTTTGATCTGGATCAGTCGCGCACGAGCAAGGTCACCAGGGGGTGTGGGCCCACCTGACGGCTCCAGTGGCCGTGCACGGTGGGGTCAAACGTGGCCCCTTCGGGCAGGGTGTCGGCCGAGTAAAAGAACTCGCCGGGGCCAAAAATGCGCGAGCTGCCGTCTTGCAAAAAAATCTCCATCTGACCCGCCAATACAAACAACCACTGCGGGTTGCCGGTGCAATGGAAAGTGCTGCGAAAGCCCACCGGGCTTTGGCGCAGCTGGCAGGCGCTGGCCGCCATCAGGGCCGATAAGCGGCTTTGCGGTGTGCCCTCGGTCAGGGGCACTTCTTCGTCCCTGAAACGGGCACGGCCATCGCTGTCGGTGAAGAGAATGACTTTTTTCAGGGCATGCATGGCTCAAGGCCTCCATTCAAACCAAAGCCTGATTGTCAACGAGGCTGCAGACGCGGGTCGGTGTGCAGGGGTTTATCCGTAGATGGGTCCAGAGAGTGCACCGATACGATAGAAGCATTTGCCCTTGAAGCTCCAGGAGAACCCTTGACCAAACCCGATGTACTGGCCGTGGCCAAACTGCACCCTTTTTACCTCCAGGCTTTGGAAACCCTCTACACCGTGCATGACCGCACCCATGTGACCGACCCTGCGGCTTTTGCCCAGCTGGCCCCCCGCATCATGGGTGTGGCAGGGACGGGCGAAGCCAGTGTGCCGCGCAGCCTGCTGGCCCAAGTGACCCATGCCAAAGTGGTGTCGGTGTTTGGCGTAGGCTACGACGGCGTGGATGTGCCCGCCGCCATCGAGCACGGCATTCCCGTCACCCACACCCCCGAGGTTCTGACCGACGATGTGGCCGACCTGGCCATGGGCCTGGTGCTGTCGGTGGGCCGCACCATCCCGCAAGCCGACCAGTTTGTGCGCGCAGGCCAATGGCCAAACGGCCCCATGCCGCTGGCCCGCAAAGTCTCTGGCGCCCGCATGGGCATTGTGGGTTTGGGGCGGATCGGCAAAGCCATCGCCCAACGCGCCTGCGGCTTTGGCATGTCGATCGCCTACACCGCGCGCAGCGAAAAGCGTGACGTCGGTTTCAAGTACTACCCCTCTGCCGCCGAACTGGCAGCGAACGTGGATTTTCTGGTCGTCATCACCCCCGGCGGTGCGGGCACCAAACACCTCATCAACGCCGATGTGCTCAAGGCGCTGGGGCCGCGTGGCTTTTTGATCAACGTAGCCCGTGGCAGCGTGGTCGATGAAGAGGCGCTGATCGCTGCGCTGCAAAACGGCACCATCGCGGGCGCAGGCCTGGACGTCTTTGCCAACGAGCCCAACGTGCCCCAAGCCCTGTGGAGCATGCGCAATGTGGTGCTGACACCGCACATGGCCAGCGCCACCACCGAGACCCGCCAGGCCATGGCCGATCTGGCTTTTGCCAACATGAAAGCGGGCATCTCAGGTCAGCCCTTGCGCACACCTGTGCCCGAGTGTGCGGCCATGCTGCACAAGTGAACCCCTCGCCGAGCATGAACAAGCCGCCCTTGCGCTTGATCGTCATGGGGGTGTCCGGCTGCGGCAAGTCCACCATGGCTGCGGCGCTGGGTGAGAGGCTGTCACTCGACATGGTCGATGGCGATGACCTGCACCTGCCCGAGAGCGTGGCCAAAATGCGCGCTGGGGTCCCGCTTGAAGACGCCGACCGATGGCCTTGGCTGGACCGCATTGGCGACTATTTGTCGCAACCCCACCCGCAAGGCCGTGTGGTGGCGTGCTCAGCCCTCAAGCGGGTGTACCGCGACCGCATCCGTGCTCAAGCCGGTGATGTGTGCTTTGTTTTCCTCGACGGCGACTTTGCCTTGATCGAGCAACGCATGCGCCAACGCGTGGGCCACTACATGCAGCCCGGCTTGCTCGACAGCCAATTCCGCACACTCGAAATCCCCCAGGCCGATGAACTCGACGTCATCCGCCTGCCCATCACCGAAACGGTGCAGGACATGGTGGCGCATGCACTTCAGGCCCTGCAGCGCCGTCTGCAGACTGCCCTCTGATTTTCAAAAGGACTCACCATGTTCATCCGCTGTGCATTCTTTCAGGGCCAGGTCAAACCCGGCATGGAAGACGCTTTCAACCGCTACATCCGCGAAAAACTTGTGCCCCTTTGGACCCGTTTTCCGGGCGCTCAAGAAGTGCGTGTCCTGCGCCAGGTCGAGAGCGATGTGAACGATCCACACTTTGGCATGGTGCTGTCGGTGCGCTACCCGAGCCGCGAATCGATCGAGGTCGCACTGGCCTCGGCCGTGCGCATGGAAAGCCGCGAAGTGTCCAAGGATTTGATCGCCATGTTCGATGGCACCGTCTTCCACACCGTCTTCAGCGCAGACGACTACGCACTGCCCACCGATTGAAGCCATGAACGTACTCGACACCTTCCAACTGACAGGCCGCCGCGCCCTGATCACGGGCTCCTCGGCTGGCATTGGTCTGGCCATGGCTGAGGCGCTGGCACAAGCCGGGGCCCATGTCATCCTGAACGGGCGCACCGCCAGCAAAGTCGAGGCGGCGCAGCAGGCCCTGCGAGCGCAAGGCCTGTCGGTCAGCAGCGCGGTGTTTGACGTGACCGATGCGGGCAGCGTGCGTGCGGCGGTGGACCAGATCGAGGCCGAGGGGCCGATCGACATCCTGGTCAACAACGCGGGCATGCAGATTCGCGGTCCGCTGCACGAGTATGCCGACAGCGACTGGCACACGATCATGAAAACCAACCTGGACAGCGTGTACTTCGTGGGCCAGGCGGTCGCCAAAAAAATGATCCCGCGGGGTCGCGGCAAGATCATCAACATCTGCTCGGTGCAAAGCGAGCTGGGCCGCCCCGGCATTGCGCCCTACACCGCCACCAAAGGCGCCGTGAAAATGCTGACCAAGGGCATGGCGATTGACTGGGGCCAGTTTGGCCTCAACGTCAATGGCATTGGCCCGGGCTATTTCAAGACCGAGCTGAACCAAAAGCTCGTGGACGACCCGGCTTTCAGCAGCTGGCTGGTGGGCCGCACGCCCAGCCGCCGCTGGGGCGATGTGCAGGACCTGGGCGGCGCGGCGGTGTTTCTGGCCTCCGACGCCTCGCGTTTTGTGAATGGCCATATCCTTTACGTTGACGGCGGCGTGACCGCCACCCTTTGAAGCTTTTGCGAGGAGCCTCCCATGAAATCCGTTGTTTGCCATTCGGCCCAAGACCTGCGCATTGAAAACACCGAGCTGCCCCCCTTGGGCGAACACCAGTTGCGCGTGAATGTGGCCTATGGCGGCATCTGCGGCTCGGACCTGCATTACTACCAGCACGGCGGCTTTGGCACCGTGCGCATCAAGCAGCCCATTGCGCTGGGCCACGAAATTTCGGGCGTGGTGGACGCTTTGGGCAGCCAGGCCAGCGGTATCCAGCCAGGCCAGCGCATCGCCATCTCGCCTTCGCGCCCTTGCGGCCACTGCCGCTTTTGCCAAGCGGGCCAGCACAACCATTGCCTGAATATGCGCTTTTACGGCAGCGCCATGCCCTTCCCGCACATCCAGGGTGGCTTCAGCGAGCAGCTCATCATCGAGGGTTACCAAGCCCATCCGATTGCCGACCACCTGAGCCTGTCAGAAGCCGCTTTGGCCGAGCCTTTGTCGGTCGGCCTGCATGCCATCCAGCGCGCTGGCAGCGTGCTGGGCAAGCAGGTGCTGGTGACCGGTTGCGGCCCCATTGGCTCGCTGCTGATTGGCGCTTTGCGCCGTGCGGGCGCGGCCCGCATCGTGGCGGCCGACATTGCCGACTTGCCCCTGAAGTGCGCCAAGGAGATGGGCGCGGATGAAACCATCAACCTCAAGTCCCAACCCCAAGCGCTGGACGCCTACAAGGTGGACAAAGGCCAGTTTGACGTGGTGTTCGAGGCCTCGGGCAGCGAAGCCGCTTTGCGCGTGGGCCTGGACACCATCGTGCCGCGCGGCGTGCTGATCACCGTGGGCATGGGCGGGGACATCAGCCTTCCCATGACACAGATCGTGGCCAAAGAAGTGGATCTGCGCGGCACCTTCCGCTTCCATGCCGAATTTGCCACGGCGGTGCGCTTTTTGAACGAAGGCCTGGTCAACGGCAAACCCGTCATCACCCGTGTCCTGCCCCTGTATCGCGCCATCGAAGCCTTTGACCTGGCGGCCGACAAGAGCCAGTCACTCAAGGTACAGATTTCTTTTCAAAACGCCTGAAAATCTGGCGTTTTCTGTTCCTCTCTAGAAAGTTCACACCATGTCCAAAATCGCCCTCGTCACCGGTGCCAGCTCCGGCATCGGCAAAGCCTGCGCCCTGGCCCTTCTCCAAGAAGGCTGGCAAGTCGTTCTGGTGGGGCGTCGCGCCGATGCGCTGGCCGCTGCCGTCGCCGAAGCTGGCCCCAACGCGGCCAACGGCCATGCCATCCCGACCGACCTGTCTAAAGAACCCGAAGTCAAAGCCCTGTTTGATCAGATCCGCTCGCGCTTTGGCCGCCTCGATCTGGTGTTCAACAACGCGGGCATTTCGCTGCCCTACACCTTGCCAGGCGACCTGTCAGGCGACGAGTGGCGCCGCGCGGTGGACATCAACCTCAACGGCGCGTTCTACACCTTGTCTTATGCCTTCAAGCTGATGCAAGAGCAAAGCCCGCAAGGCGGCCGCATCATCAACAACGGCTCGATCTCGGCCCATGTGCCCCGTCCGGGCTCGATTGCCTACACCGCCACCAAGCACGCCATCTCGGGCCTGACCCGCGCCGCGTCTTTGGACGGCCGCCCCTACAGCATCGCTGTGGGCCAGATCGACATTGGCAACGTGGCCTCGGACATGACCCTCAAAATGGCGCAAGGCGTGCACCAGGCCGACCTGAGCATCAAGGCCGAGCCCCGCATGGACATGAGCGCCGTGGTCGAGACCTTCATGACCATGGCCCGTCTGCCCTTGTCGGCCAACATCTTGTTCACCACCGTGATGGCCACCAACATGCCCTTCGTCGGTCGGGGCTAAAACCCAACCATGCAGGGCTTGGATATCGGCCTGGTGGGCCTGGGCGTGATGGGTGAAAACCTGGCGCTCAATCTGGTGCGCAACGGTTTTGGCGTGGGTGGTTTTGACCTGGATGCAGGCAAACGCGCCAGCTTTGGCCAGCGCACACATGGCCTGAATGCGCAGGCTGCGGCTTCGCTCCAGGAGCTGGTGGCCAGCTTGCAAACGCCGCGTTGCGTGTGGCTGATGGTGCCCGCAGGAGCCGCCGTAGACGCGGTTCTGACCGAGCTGAGCCCTTTGCTGAGCGCGGGCGATGTGGTGATCGATGGGGGCAACACCCTCTACACCGACACCCAGCGCCGCCTGCAGGCCCTGGAGGGCTCGGGCATCCACTACGTGGGTGCGGGCGTCAGCGGTGGCGAAGAAGGCGCGCTGCATGGCCCGGCCCTCATGCCGGGTGGCTCGTCAGCCGCTTGGCCAAGGGTGCGGCCCATGCTGCAAGCCATTGCCGCCAAAACCGACGATGGTCAGCCCTGCTGCGAATGGATGGGCCCCGGCGGCTCAGGCCACTTCGTGAAAATGGTGCACAACGGCATCGAATACGCTGACATGCAAACCATCTGCGAAGCCTATTGGCTGATGCATCACTTGTTGGGCATGCGCCCGGCCGAGATGAGCGTGGTGTTCCGCCAGTGGAACCAGGGCGAGCTGGCCAGTTACCTGATCGGTATCACCGCAGACATCCTGGCGTACACCGACCCCGAAACAGGACGTGCTTTGGTGGACCTGATTTTGGACACGGCCGAACAAAAAGGTACGGGCAAATGGGCAAGCCAGATTGCGCTCGATCTGGGCGTCGCCGCACCGACCATTGCCAACGCCGTGTTCGCGCGCACACTGAGCGGCCTGCATGCCGAGCGGGCCCTGGCTTCCAAGGTATTGCCCGGCCCCTTGCCCCGCACAGCAGGCGTGCGAGATGCCGTGCTGGGCCAGATCAAAAACGCACTGTTGGCGGCCAAAATTTGCGCCTACGCCCAAGGCTTCAGCCTGCTCAAGGCCGCCGACCGCGAACACCAGTGGCAACTGCCCATGGGCACCGTGGCCTCGGTCTGGCGCGCAGGTTGCATCATCCGAGCACGCTTGCTCGAAGACATTCGGGCCAGTTTTGACCGCGCGCCCAATTTGGACAACCTCTTGATGGACAGCCACTTTGCCGGGGTGATGACAAGGTGTCACCAAGACCTGCGTGAAGTGGTGGCCATGGGTGCCTTGCACGGCGTGGCCGTGCCCTCGTTCATGAGCGCCCTGAGCTACTACGACGCCTACCGCTCAGCGCGTTTGCCCGCCAATTTGCTGCAGGCGCAGCGCGACTATTTTGGCGCGCACACCTACCAACGCATCGACCGTCCCGGCAAATTCCATACGCGCTGGAACGGTTGAGCCAAGCTCGATTCAGCCTTTGGGCGGGGTTTTGGGGCTGCGTGATTTCCGACTGGCGGCTTGATTTGAACCTGTGAGCTGACCGGTCACGGTCGGCCCCGAAACCATGGGCAACTTGCGCCTCGAAGAGAGCACTTTGTCAATGTTGTCGCTGGCCCCTTCGATGAGCACCATGATGGCCCGCTCTGCCTTGGCAGGATTGCGGGCCACGACAGCATTGAGCACCGCGCGGTGCAAAGGCAAGGAATTTCGCGCACCGTCCTTGATGCGGGTTGAAATTTCGAAGCTCGTGCGCAGCAAGGCATTGAGCGCCTTGCTCATCTGGACCAGCATGCGATTGTGAGAGGCCTGCAACAAGCCTGCATGGAAACGCAAATCGTGGGTGACATAGTCGCCCCCCTCTTCTACCGCCTGTTTCATTCCGGCGTAGGCCGCTTCGATGCAGGCGATGTCTTCGGGTGTGGCGCGCTCGGCGGCCAGGCGCACAGCAGCAGGCTCCACCACACGGCGCAGCTCTTGCAAGTCTTTCAAAAATTCAGGCGTCAATCCGCAGCGGGCCTGCCAGGTCACCACATCCGGATCGAACCAATTCCAGTGCGCATCGGGCATGACACGCGTGCCCACCTTGGGACCGGTCGACAGCAAACCTTTGGCCACCAGGGATTTGATGGCCTCGCGCACCACGGTTCGGCTGACGCCGAATTCTTCGCACAAAAGCGGCTCAGGCGGCAAACTGGCTCCCACCGCATAGCGACCCGACAAGATGGCCATACCCAGCAAATCGAGGGTGTATCCGTGAAAATTCTTGATCATGAGCAAAAGAGGTTGATGGCTCATCATATGATGACTAAATAGCTGCCAAGCGCTCTGGTAAACCCTGTGACGCTCGATCAAGGCGTCAAGGGTTTATCCGCATGTCACAGGCTTTACAAGATCGGCTTGTTTTTCTATCGTCATACGATAATATTTTTACAATTCACTCCACCCACCCGGACCTGCACCATGAGCGACAAATCCAGCAAAAACACCCGCAAAAAACCCGAAGAACTGCGCAGCCAGCAATGGTTTGGCCGCCAAGACCGCGATGGCTTTGCCTACCGCAGCTGGGTCAAGGGCAAGGGCGTGCCGCACGACCAGTTCGACGGTCGCCCCGTGATCGGCATCTGCAACACCTTCAGCGAACTCACGCCCTGCAACTCGCACTTCCGCACACTGGCCGAACAGGTCAAGATCGGCGTGTACGAGGCCGGTGGCTTCCCGCTCGAATTCCCGGTCATGTCGCTGGGCGAAACGCTGCTGCGCCCCACCGCCATGCTCTACCGCAACCTGGCCAGCATGGACGTTGAAGAATCCATCCGTGGCAACCCGATCGACGGCGTGGTGCTGCTCATGGGCTGCGACAAGACCACCCCCAGCTTGCTGATGGGCGCATCGAGCGCCGGCCTGCCCACCATCGGCGTGTCGGGCGGCCCCATGCTGAACGGCAAATGGCGTGGGCAGGAGCTCGGCTCGGGCACAGGCCTGTGGAGCATGAGCGAACAGGTGCGTGCAGGCACACTCAAACTGACCGAATTTTTTGAAGCCGAAAGCTGCATGCACCGCAGCCACGGCCACTGCATGACCATGGGCACCGCCAGCACCATGGCCAGCATGGTCGAGGCGCTGGGCATTGGCCTGCCCGGTAACGCAGCCTACCCTGCCGTGGACGGCCGCCGCAATGTGCTGGCCCGCGAAGCCGGTCGCCGCATCGTCGAGATGGTGCACACCGACCAGACCATCAGCAAAGTGCTGACCAAAGAGGCGTTCGAGAACGCCATCCGCACGCTGGCGGCCATTGGCGGCTCGACCAACGCGGTGATCCACCTGATCGCGATCGCTGGCCGCCTGGGTCTGAAGCTGACCGTGGACGATTTCGAGCGCTTGGGCAGCGAACTGCCTTGCCTGCTCAACCTCCAACCTTCGGGCGAGCACCTGATGGAAGATTTCTGCTACGCCGGTGGCTTGCCTGTGGTGATGAAGGAGATCGAGCACCTGTTGCACAAAGACATCGTGACGGTGAGCGGCAAGACCGTGAGCGAAAACATCGCCGATGCGGTGAACTACGACCCACGTGTCATCAAGAAGTTTGACGCGCCCTTCAAGGAAAAGGCGGGCATTGCGATCTTGCGTGGCAACCTGGCGCCTCGCGGTGCAGTCATCAAGCCCAGCGCGGCCACGCCTGCACTCATGGTGCACACCGGTCGCGCGGTGGTGTTCGAAGACAGCGACGACTTCCACAAGCGCATTGACGACGAGAACCTGGACGTGGACGAAAACTGCATCCTGGTGCTGAAAAACTGCGGCCCCAAGGGCTACCCCGGCATGGCCGAAGTGGGCAACATGCCGCTGCCGCCCAAGGTGCTGCGCAAGGGCATCACCGACATGGTGCGCATCTCGGACGCCCGCATGAGCGGCACGGCCTACGGCACCGTGGTGCTGCACACCACGCCCGAAGCCGCTGCGGGTGGTCCGCTGGCCGTGGTGCAAAACGGCGACATGATCGAGCTGAACGTGCCCGAGCGCAAACTGCAGCTGCTCATCAGCGACGAAGAGCTGGCCAAACGCATGGCGCAATGGAAAAAACCTGAGCCCGCCATGCAATCGGGTTACTGGAAACTCTACATCGACCATGTGCTGCAAGCCGATGAAGGCGCCGACATGGACTTCTTGGTCGGCCAGCGCGGCGCGGCCGTTCCGAAAGACAACCACTGAAATGACCCCTCAGGGCTACGCTCAATTTGTCATCCCGGGCTTGATTTGTTTTGTCATCCCGGGCTTGACCCGGGATCCATTTGTGCACAACCATGGATGCCGGATCAAGTCCGGCATGACAGCCCGGTGTGACTCTCGGTTCAAATCCAGCATGACCCAGCGGTTGAGCTGTAGCACCAAGTCCAGCGTGCCATTCGGGCTTTGAGACACGATCCATTACCTTATTCAGGAGATTTTTCAATGCGTATTTTGATCACCGGCGGTGCCGGATTTTTGGGTGCACGCCTGGCCCGCGAGATTTTGAAACGCGGTCAGCTCAATGGCCAGACCGTGAAGGAACTGGTCATTGCCGACCTGTTCCCTGCACCTGCCGATTTACTGGCCGACCCGCGTGTGAAAGGCCATGCAGGCCCCATGCTGGAACAAGGCGACCTGTTCAAAAGCGGCTTTGACGGTGTGTTCCACCTCGCCTCAGCCGTGTCGGGCGAATGCGAGCTGGACTTTGATCTGGGCTTGCGCTCCAACGTGGACAGCAGCCGCTTACTGCTCGACAGCATCCGTGCTTCGGGCAAAGTTTCACGGCTGGTGTTTGCCAGCTCGGTTGCGGTGTTCGGGCCCGACGCGGCCAACCCCATGCCTGCCCTGGTGGCCGACACCACCTTGCCCACGCCACAAACCTCGTATGGCACACACAAGCTGATGATCGAGTACATGGTGGCCGACTACACCCGCAAGGGCTACATCGATGGCCGCGCCGCACGCCTGATGACGGTGACCGTGCGCCCGGGCAAGCCCAACGGCGCAGCATCCTCTTTCTTCAGCGGCATCATCCGCGAGCCTTTGGCCAGCACCGCCACCACCTGCCCGGTGGACGCGAGCGTGTCGCACCCCATGTCCTCACCCGGCAACACCGTGCACGGCCTGATCACCGTGTTCGAAGCCAGCCGCGAAGCCTTCGGTGGCCGCATGGCACTGAACCTGCCCGGCCTGAACGTGAAGGTCAGCGAGATGCTGGCCGCGCTGGAAAAAGTGGCCGGCCCTGCTGTGCGTGCCCGCGTGACCTTTGCCAAGGACGAGCGCATCGCAGGCATCGTGGACAACTGGGCCAAAGGCTGCACTTTTGACCGTGCGCATGCCTTGGGTTTGCGCGCCGATGCGAGCTTCGAGGCCATCATCGAGCAATACATTGAAGACTGCAAAACCCGACCTGGCTATCCGGCCGAAGCCTTGAACGGCTTGAAGTGACCTGGAACCTGAAACCAGGCCGCCACGCAACATCCGCGTGGCGGCCTTTTTCATGGCTGCACCTGTATCTTAAAAATGCGTGCTGATCGCCCCGCTGATGCGCCCATCGTCTTCGATGACCGCCATCCAGCGCCATTTGTCGAACGTGGTGCAGGGGTGAGAAATACCCAAGGCCACACGGTCACCCACTTGCGGCCACACCCCACTGGCATCGAACACCATGTGCGCATGCTGGTCGCTGAGCGCCTTGACTTTCCAGGACTCGGGCGTGGCCTGCATGGCACCCTCACCACTTTCCCCACGCGCAGCCCAGCGTACCGGCATGGGCATGCATTGATCAAAGGACAGATCCCGCCGCCCCGCACTCAAAATCGCCAGCCCCGGCTCGGGCACCGACTGCACCTTGGCCCAGATTTCCAGCGCAGGCTGCAAGGACGAACTCAAACCCTCTCGCTCTTCCACCAGTTTGAGGTAACGGGCGTAGTTCCAATGGTCGTGCGTGACATAACAGCCCGAGCGCAACACGCCTTGCACCGGGCGGCTCTTGACCTGGGTTTTGAGCATGGGGATCACGAGGTCGAACACCGCCGAGCCACCCGCCGAGAGCAAGACTTCGTCACCGCCCCACAGGCCTTGCGCATCGATTTGCTGCACCAGCGCCTGTACGCTGCGCACCAAAGCGCTCACGGCCTCGATGTCGTGCGCGCTGTCACAACGGCCCAACCCGCCTTCGTAGCATTCCACGCCGCCCAAAGACGCAATGGGCGATGCGGCGATGGCCTGCGCCAAAGCCAGGGCTTGTTCGTGCGTGCGGCAGCCGGTGCGGTAGCCCGCGATGCCCAGCTCCAGCAACACGTCCCAACAACGGGCATGGCCCCGCCGTGCGCCCCAATCGGCCAGTGCGTCCAGCTGCGCCAGCGAATCCACCAAAAACCAGACACGCGCTTGGGGATGCTGTTGCAACAAAGCATCCAGCCCGTCCAGATCAGCATTCGACACCAGCTGGTTGGCGATGATGGCGCGCTGCGCGCCAGCCGCCAGGCCCACGCGCAATTGGTGCACATTGGCAAAAGTCAGGCCCCAGGCGCCTGCCTCCAACTGCAGGCGAAACAGCTCGGGCGACATGGTGGTTTTGCCGTGCGGGGCGAGGGCCACACCTTTGCGTTGCACAAAATCCTGCATCCAGGCCAGGTTGTGTGTGAGGGCTGGGCGGCGCAGCACGGCCACCGGGTAAGCCAACGCATCGTCCAACAGGTGCCAGCCACGTTGCCCCAGCTCGGACACACGAGAAGGCTCCGCCGTCAAGGGAAAGCCCTTGCAGCTCGCGTTCAGTACAAAATCGCTCTCTATGTCTGCTGTCCACATGTTGATCGTCTCCAATATGTCGCCCATGGCGATCCAAGTTTGCCGATGATTCTCCCACCTCCAATTCAGCCCCGCTGCCCTTTTTTGACATGACCCACACCACCCCAACTCTGGACATCGTGGCGCTTGGCGAAGCCATGGTCGAGTTCAACCAGCGGCCTCATGAACATGCCGACGATGCCCCGCTCTACCTGCAAGGCTTTGGCGGCGACACCAGCAACGCCGCCATTGCCGCAGCACGTGCTGGGGCCCGTGTGGCCTACCTGACACGTCTGGGCACCGACCGCTGGGGTGATCGACTCATGGATCTGTGGCAGCGAGAAAACGTCGACACCACGCCCGTGCAACGCGATGCGCAGTCCCCTACCGGCATGTACTTCGTGAGCCACGACGCACAGGGCCACCACTTCAGCTACGCGCGTGCGGGCTCAGCCGCCAGCCGCATGCAAGTGCAAGACCTGGCACATTGGGCAGAGCCCATCGCTAACAGCCAGTGGCTGCACCTGTCGGGCATCTCTTTGGCCATCTCGGCCACGGCCTGCGACACGGCGTTTGCGGCCATGGCGCAGGCCCGGAGTAGCGACACACGGGTGGCCCTCGACTCCAATTTGCGTTTGTCGCTGTGGCCTCTGGCCCGGGCGCAGGCCTGCATCCGCCATGCGGTCAGTTTGTGCGATCTGTTTTTGCCCAGCCTCGAAGACATGACGGCACTCACCGGACTCACGCAAGCGCAAGACATCATCAGCTGGAGCCACGCCCAAGGCGCGGCGCAGGTGGTGCTGAAACTCGGCGCCGAGGGGGCCCTGGCCAGCGACGGGCACAAGCAACACCAGATACCCGGCCACATGGTCCAGGCTGTGGACGCCACAGGCGCAGGGGATTGTTTTGCCGGTAACCTGTTGGCCCGCTTGTCGGCTGGCGACGACCTGTGGGCTGCCACCGCCTACGCCAATGCGGCCGCTGCGCTGTCGGTGCAAGGCTACGGCGCTGTCGCGCCCTTGCCAACGCGCGAAGCGGTTTTGGAGATGTTGCACACCCCATCGAAAGGCACACCCGCATGAACGCCACGAGACCTTTGATCGCCATCGACTGGGGCACCTCTTCGCTGCGCGGTGCGCGGCTGGGCGAGAGCGGCCAGGTCCTCGAATCACGCGAATTTCCACGGGGCATCCTCACGGTGCCCACCGGTCAGTTTGAAGCCGTCTTCCAGGAGTTGTTTGGCGACTGGATGCAGCAGCCCCATGCGTTGTGCCTGATCTCGGGCATGGCCGGCAGCCGCCAAGGCTGGCAAGAAGCGCCCTACTGCCCCTGTCCCGCAGGCTTTGCCGAACTTGGAAAACACCTGCTGTGGCTGCAACCCGGGCGCATCGCGCTGGTGCCAGGCCTGAGCTGCTTGGGTGCTGACGCGCTGCACACGCCGGACGTGATGCGCGGTGAAGAGGTGCAAATTTTCGGGGCCTTGCAATTGGCTGGCCGCGACAGCGCCACGCTGGTGCTCCCGGGCACTCACAGCAAATGGGTCCAGGTGCAGGGCGGTCGCGTCACGCAGTTCCAGACCTTCATGACCGGCGAGGTGTTTGCCCTGATGAGCCAGCACTCGATTCTGGGCAAGACGCTGGACCTGCAAGGTGCGTTTGACGAAGCGGCTTTTTTGCAAGGCATTGACCAAAGCCAGCAGGCTGGCAGTGTGTTGCACCACCTGTTTGCCGTGCGCACGCTGGGCTTGTTTGAACGCCTGAGCGCCGCCCAATTGTCCAGCTATTTGTCGGGCCTGCTGATCGGTGAAGAGCTGCGCGCGCAAGCGGTCTCGAATGACGCGGCCCCGTTGATCTTGATCGGAAGCGTTGCGCTCACACTGCGCTACACCCTGGCCCTGCAACACCTGAAGATCCCTTGCCAAAGCCGAGGGGCCGAAGCCACCTGGGCGGGCTTGTTCGCGCTGGCTTCATCGCTTGCCTTCACTGGAGGTCACGTCTCATGATCACCTTGCCATCCCCCGCTCAAAACCTGGCGCAAGCCATGGCCCAGCTGCCCTTGATCGCCATCTTGCGCGGTCTCACACCTGCTGAGGCCCCTGCCATCGGTGAAGCACTGGTGAGCAGCGGCTTTGCCATCGTCGAGGTGCCGCTCAACTCGCCCGAGCCTTTGCGCAGCATCGCCACCCTGACCCAACTGTTTCCACAAACGCTGATCGGCGCTGGCACCGTGTTGAACGCGCAGCAGGTCAAAGACGTGCACGGCGCTGGCGGCCGCCTGGTCGTGGCCCCCAACTTCAACCCTGCTGTGGTAGCGCAAGCCCTGGCCCTGGGCATGGTGGTACTGCCCGGTGTGGTCACGCCCACCGAAGCCTTTGCCGCACTGGATGCGGGTGCGCACGGCCTCAAACTGTTCCCAGCCGAAATGATCTCGCCTGCAACGGTCAAAGCGCTGCGGGCGGTGCTGCCTGCAAGCACCGCCTTGATACCCGTGGGCGGCATCACGCCCGACAACATGGCCCCTTACCGCGCCGCCGGGGCCAATGGCTTTGGTCTGGGTTCAGCCCTGTACGCGCCAGGGCGGTCGGCGCAGGCGGTGCAACAGCAGGCGCAGGCGTTTGTGCGGGCTTTCAAGGACTGAGCCATTGAGCTTGTCTCAACACCCCACACATCCATCAGCAAACCCTTCGTCCTAGCAAACCCCATGTCATGCCGGACTTGATGCGGCATCCATGCCTGACAAGCATGGACCCCGGATCAAGTCCGGGGTGACAAAAAGAAACTCAAGCCTTCTCCCCCAGTCGCCCATCTCTGAAATCCGCTAGGGCTTGGTAAATTTCTTCCTTGGTGTTCATCACAAACGGGCCGTATTGAACAATAGGCTCTTTCAGGGGCTTGCCGGCCACCAGAATCAATTTGGCATCGCTGCTGGCCTCGATCACCACGCCATCGGTCTGTGGGGTGTTCGCCAAAATGGCCATACGCTGCAGCGGCACGGCCTGACCACCGATACGAACTTCGCCGCGGTAGACATAAATGAAAGCGTTGTGGCCTGCGGGCAATGTCTGCTCAAAGCGTGAGCCTTCGGGCATGTGCACATCGAGGTAGATCGGCTGCGTGATCTCGCGGGTCACCGCACCCTGCACGCCGTGGCTGGCCCCGGCGATCACCGTCACGCCTACGCCTTGCGGCGTCTGGAATTGCGGCAACTGATCGTTCTGGAAATCGCGGTACCAGGGCGCCTTCATCTTCTCGCTGCTGTGCAGGTTGAGCCACAGTTGAAAGCCCTCCATCACGCCTTCTTCTTGCTGCGGGATTTCGGAGTGGATCACGCCCTGGCCCGCCGTCATCCATTGCACGCCGCCGTTTTGCAACAGGCCTTCGTTGCCCGCGCTGTCCCGGTGCAGCATGCGCCCGGCGATCATGTAGGTCACGGTTTCAAACCCCCGGTGCGGGTGGTCCGGAAACCCGGCGATGTAGTCATCCGGCTTGTCACTGCCAAAGGCGTCGAGCATCAAAAACGGGTCGAGCCGGTGCTGCAGGTTTTGCGTGAGGATGCGGCTGAGCTTGACACCCGCGCCGTCGGATGTGGCTTGGCCTGCGACCAGGCGTTCGATGGTGCGGGAAACGGTAACGGTGGCGGGAGAAGTGTGGTGGGTCATGGGCAATTCCTTTGGATTCATATGGGGCGCTCGGCAGCCCATTTCAATGCCTCCAAACGCGTGCGCGCTGCGCCCTCGGTATCCGGCGGCAACTGATGTTTGGCTTGCAGGTAATGGTGGGTGTACACATCCAGCCAGGCCTGCAGGGTCTGCGCGGCATGGCCCTCGCCTGCCAGATCCAGGCACAGGGAGGCGACTTCGCTGGTGCAAAAGTGGTCATCACGCCGGGAACGGCGCAGCTGGTAGTGCGAGACCTGCTCGGGGTGCAGACTCAGCACGGGCAAGGCATTCAGGTAAGGACTTTTGCGGAACATCTTGCGGGCCTCGGGCCAGGTGGCGTCCAGCAAAATGAACAGCGGACGCTTGTTCGCATCGGTGGTCGACACTTCATGCACCAAGCGTTCGGGTGCCACAAATTCACCCGGAAACACCACATACGGCTGCCACTGCGGATCGGCCAGCAGCGCCAGCAAAGCGGGGTCGACTTCGTTGCGAGCCCAGCCAAAAGCGAAGGTGCGCTGCACCACATCGGCGATCAGCCATCCGGTGTTGCTGGGTTTGAGCGGCTCGATGTCGGCCATGAGCAGGCACATGCCCGCTTGCGTGGGCACCTCCGGGCGCAACGCGCACAGGCAGTGGCTGGGCACCAAACGGCAGCCGGGGCAACGCTCACCCTTCATGCCCCCACGGGCCAGAAAAGGTTTGGCGCTGCGGGCCAGTCGCTCGGTGCGCAGGCGCGAGACGGCGTGAGGCGGCCGTCTGTGGTCAGTCATCAGCTGGGCCGATGCAAGGCGCAAATTTTGTTGCCATCCGGGTCACGCAGGTAGGCCAGGTAAAGCTTGCCCGCCGGGGTTTCGCGGAAACCGGGTGGGTCTTCGCAGGTGGTGCCGCCATGGGCCACGCCTGCCGCATGGAAGGCATCGCCCTGCTCGGCCGATTGCACAGTGAAACCGATGGTGCTGCCGTTGCCGTGGGTGGCGGGTTGGCCATTGATGGGCGTGGTGATGGCGAAGGTGCCAGTGGGGCTGCGGTAGAAATAACGGTTCTTGTTGGCCACGCCGGGGCCATAGCCCAGGGTGCCCAGCAGAGCGTCGTAAAACTTTTTGGAAACTTCCAGGTCATTCACACCCAGCATCACATGACTGAACATTGCACTCTCCGTTGATAGACCCGTTACCGGGCAAACTCTGTGGCAAACATGTTACTTGAACCCCCGGGACACGGAAGGCCGAGGCGTACGGGCTGTCCCTGATGGACAACGGGTCATTGGCAGTGTCAAGGGCCAATTCGTTCAAGGTGCCCCTTGCTGCCAAAGGGACACCTCGCTGCTGCCAAGGAAGCAGCCTTGTGGCAGCATCGCAGCTGTGCATTTATCCCAAGACCCCAAGGAGTCACCCCCATGTCCACCCCCAACGCCCTCTCGTTTGGCTTGCAAGGCCGCGTCGTCATCGTCACCGGGGCGGCCAACGGCATTGGTGAGGCCTGTGCCCGCCGCTTTGCGGCCGAACAAGCCCATGTGGTGCTGGCCGATGTGAACAGCGAGCGCGGTGCTGCGGTAGCGGCCGAGTTGCGCGGCCAGGGCCACAGCGCCGGTTTCATGGCCTGCGACGTCTCGCGCAAAGCCGATGTCGACGCTCTGGTGGACCATGTGTTGCAGGCCTTTGGTCGCATCGATGTGCTGGTCAACAACGCAGGCATTTTCAAGGCGGCCGACTTTCTGGACGTGACCGAAGAGGATTTCGATGCAGTGATCAAGGTGAACATCAAGGGCTCGTTCCTGATGGGCCAGGCCGCAGCCCGTGCCATGAAAAGCACCGGGGGCGGCGCCATCGTCAACATGAGCTCGGTCAATGCGGTACTGGCCATCCCCAATATCGCCAGCTACAACGTGAGCAAAGGCGGCATCAACCAGCTCACGCGGGCCATGTCTTTGGCCCTGGCCGACTTCGGCATCCGCGTGAATGCGGTGGCCCCGGGCACCATTGCCACCGAACTGGCCCGCCAGGCCGTGCTGACCAGCGAAGAGGCCCAAAAGAAAATCATGATGCGTACCCCGATGAAGCGTCTGGGCGAGCCCGACGAAGTGGCCAAGGTGGTGGCCTTTTTGGCCAGTGACGCAGCCAGCTACATCACCGGCGAGATCGTCACCGTGGACGGCGGGCGCATGGCGCTGAACTACACCGTACCCGTTTGAAAGAAACCATTTTGATGAGCACCGCAACCGACACACCCCCCAACGATTTAGAGGCCTGGCTGGCCCAGGAGCGCGACGTGCGAACACGCATGGATGCCGGGGCTGGCCCCGGAGTGGCCCGCCCCGAGCAGGTGGCTGGCAAGACCGGCCTGCAAGTCATGCAGGGCCTGCTGAGCGGCGAGCTGCCCCACGCCCACATGGCCAGAACGCTGGACTTCCTGCTGGTCGAAGTCGGCCCGGGCCTGGCCATTTTTCAGGGCACGCCCGGCGTGCAGCATCTGAACCCCTTGGGCACAGTGCACGGCGGCTGGTTTGCGACCCTGCTCGACTCGGCCCTGGGCTGCGCGGTGCACACCATGATGCCGCCCGGACGCGGCTACACCACGGCCGACCTGAGTGTGAAACTGGTCAAGGCCATCACGCCCAAAGTGCAGCGTGTGCGCGCCATTGGCAAAGTGCTGCACTGTGGCCGCCAACTGGCCACGGCCGAAGCCCAACTGGTCGGCCCCGATGGCACGCTGTATGCGCACGCCAGCACAGCCTGCCTTGTTTTTGAAATCCCCTCCACACACGGAAATAAACCATGAGACTCTTACACACCATGCTGCGCGTGGGCGACCTGCAACGCTCGATCGATTTCTACACCCAGGTGCTGGGCATGAAGCTGCTGCGCACCTCCGAAAACCCCGAGTACAAATACTCGCTGGCCTTTGTCGGCTACGGCAACAACCCCGACCATGCCGAGCTGGAGCTGACCTACAACTGGGGCGTGGACAGCTACGAGATGGGCACGGCCTACGGCCACATCGCCCTGGGCGTGCCCGATGCCTACGCTGCTTGCGAAAAAATCAAGGCCGCAGGCGGCAAGGTCACACGCGAGGCCGGCCCCGTCAAAGGCGGCACCACGGTAATTGCCTTTGTGACCGATCCCGATGGCTACAAGGTCGAGCTGATTCAGCGGGCTGAGTACGCGGGCGGGCAAGGTTTGCGCTGAACTCCCCGGAGCATCGTCACTACTGACTGGATGGGGGGCTGTGCCTTTGAGGCCATGGATACCCGGTCAAGCCGGGTATGACGAGGCCAGAGGCTGCGATCGGTATGGGGATAAGGAGCACCGAACTCCCCGAAAATCGTCACCCCCGACAGGATGGGGGGCTGTGCCTTCGAGGCCATGGATATCCGATCAAGTCGGGTATGACGAGGCCAGAATCAGCGTGGCAACTGGCTGGCTTCGCGGGCCAGCTGCTCAATGCGTGCCCAGTCACCTTGAGCCAGCGCATCGGCCGGCACCAGCCATGAACCGCCCACGCAAGCCACATTGGGCAGGCTCAAGAAGTCGCGTGCGTTTTGCTGCGTGACCCCGCCTGTGGGGCAAAACTTCACATCAAAGAATGGGCCACCCCAGGCCTTGAGCATGGCCGAACCGCCTGCTTGCATGGCCGGGAAGAATTTGAGTTCGGTGTAGCCGTCTTCTTGCACCATCATGATTTCGCTGCCCGTGGCCACGCCGGGCAAGAGCGACAAACCGTAGTCGCGGCAAGCCTGGCCCACAGTCTTGGTGTAGCCAGGGCTCACCGCAAAACGGGCGCCCGCCTTGGCCGCTGCAGCCGCATCGGCTGCGCAGCGCACAGTGCCCGCCCCCACCACCGCGCCGGGTACTTCCTTGGCTATGGCCTCCATGCAGGCCAGCGCCTGCGGTGTGCGCAGCGTCACTTCGAGCATGCGGATGCCGCCCGCCACCAGGGCGCGGGCCATGGGCACGGCGTGGGCCACGTCGTTGAGCACGATCACGGGGATCACGGGGGCGTCCTGCATCACTTGCAGGGCGGTCAAATGTCCACTCAGATTCACAGCCATGTGCAGGCTCCTTCTTCGGCTTTGAGCGCGTTGCGGCGCATGTTGGCAAACAGTTCACGGCCCATGCCCACGCCATTGGCGGCGCGCAGTTCGGCAGGCATTTGGGCCAATGGGCGGGCAGCCCATTCGGCCTCGCTCACCAGCACTTGCAGGGTGCCAGCCACGCCGTCCAGTCGTATCAGGTCATCGTCCTGCACCTTGGCCAAGGGGCCACCGGCTGCAGCTTCGGGCGACACATGGATGGCGGCGGGTACTTTGCCCGAAGCGCCGCTCATGCGGCCATCGGTGACCAGCGCCACCTTGAAGCCCTTGCCTTGCAGCACAGCCAGCGGCGGTGTGAGCTTGTGCAACTCGGGCATACCGTTGGCTTGCGGGCCTTGCCAGCGCACCACGCAGATGATGTCCCGATCGAGCTCACCCGCCTTGAACGCGGCTTGCAGTTCGTCCTGAGAATCGAACACACGGGCCGGGGCTTCAATGACGTGCAAGGCTTCGGGTACGGCAGAAATCTTGATCACGCTGCGGCCCAAATTGCCTTGCAAGAGTTTCAGGCCACCCGTGACGCTGAAGGGGCTGCTGGCCGGGCGCACCACCGATTCGTCTTGGCTGGCCCCCGCGTCATGCCAGACCAGTTGGCCGTTTTGCGCAGAAGGGATGCGGGTGAATTCACGCAGGCCGCCCGGGCGCACCGTGAGCACATCGGCGTGCATCAGACCCGCATCGAGCAACTCGCGGATCACGTAGCCCGGGCCGCCTGCAGCCTGGAACTGGTTCACGTCGGCGCTGCCGTTGGGATAGACGCGGGTCAGCAGCGGCACCACATCCGACAAGGCCGAAAAATCGTCCCAGTCGATCACGATGCCCGCCGCACGCGCCACCGCCACCCAGTGGATCAGGTGGTTGGTCGAACCGCCCGTGGCCAACAAGGCCACCATGGCGTTGACGATGCAGCGCTCGTCGACCAAGCGACCAATGGGCGTGAAGTTTTTGGCCTTGACCAAATCGAGCACGGTGCGGGCCGCTTCTCGCGTCAGCTCCTGGCGCACGCCCTCACCCGGGTTGATGAAGGCCGTGCCGGGCACATGCAGACCCATGGCTTCGAGCAGCATCTGGTTGCTGTTGGCCGTGCCATAAAAGGTGCAGGTGCCTTCACCGTGGTAGGCCTTGGACTCGGCCTCCAGCAACTCGGGGCGGCCGACCAGGCCCTGCGCAGCTTGCTCTCGCACCTTGGATTTTTCGTTATTGGACAGGCCGCTGGTCATGGGGCCAGCCGGCACAAACACCGTGGGCAAATGGCCAAACTGCAAAGCACCAATGAGCAAGCCCGGCACAATCTTGTCGCACACGCCCAGCATCAGGGCGGCGTCAAACACATCGTGGCTGAGCGACACCGCGGTCGCCATGGCGATCACGTCGCGGCTGAACAGGCTCAGTTCCATGCCGGGCGTGCCCTGGGTCACGCCGTCGCACATGGCGGGCACACCCCCGGCCACCTGCGCGGTGGCGCCCAGTTTGCGGGCCTCGTCCTTGATGAGATCCGGGTAGTGCTGCAGCGGCGCGTGGGCCGAGAGCAGGTCGTTGTAGGCGTTGACGATGCCGATGTTGGGCGCACGCGGGGCCACCACCTTGATTTTGTCGAGCGCCGTGGCGCGGTCTTTATCGCCGCCCGGCATGGCGGCAAAGGCATGGGCCACGTTGGCGCAGCCCAGGCGCTGGGCACCGGGGTCACGCCCGGCAGCGGCGTCGACCTGCTGCAAATAGGCCTGGCGGGTCGGACGGCTGCGCTCGGTGATGCGGGCGGTGACGGCCGCCACAGTGGTGTGAAGTGTCATGTGGTGACGCCGGAGCGGGCGTTGTAACTAAATTACATGATCAATGGTAACCGTGTTCCCTTGTTTTGCAGCGTTGGACGAGTTACAGACAGGGTACAACTCGCCATGGGCAGCTTAGAGGCGTAAAAAAACCCGCCGAAGCGGGTTTCTCAAGGCCGGTGACGCATCACTTGGCGGCAGATGCCTCGGCTGCTGCGGGCGCTGCAGAGGCGTCCACGGCGGGTGCAGAGGCCTCGGCAGCAGGGGCTGTCGCGGCGACAGGGGCAGCCGGTGCGGCTTTTTTGCTCTTGGCAATACCAAACCCGATGGCCAGGCCCACGGCCAGCACGATCACGGCCACCAAAACGGCCCAAACCACAGGTTGATTGTCATCTTGAGGGGTCGACATGTTTGTTTTCTCCGAAAATAGTGGCGAGATTGTAATGGGGTCCCATGGCACATGACTGACACACCCGCCCATCCCGCAAGCGCCCACGGGGCAGATCGCGCAGCGACGGCGTTTCAAACCGATTTGCTCGACCGTTTCAGAACGCAAGCTGCTGGCCGGGATTTGTGGGTGTTTGGCTATGCGTCTCTTTTGTGGCGGCCCGAGTTCGAGGCGCAAGAACAGCACATCACCCGCGTCTGGGGCTGGCACCGCGCCCTGAAAATGTGGAGCCGACTGAACCGGGGCAGCCCCGACTGTCCGGGCCTGGTGTTCGCCTTGTTGCCCGGTGGCAGTTGTCAGGGCGTGGCTTACCGGGTGGCCCGGGACCAGGCCGATGACGTGTTGGTTCGGCTGTGGGCGCGTGAAATGCCCATGGACGTCTACACCCCCCACTGGCTGCCCTGCGACACACCGCAAGGACGCGTTCAGGCACTGGCCTTTACCTTGCCGCGCACCAGCCCCAGCTTCACCGGCCATTTGCCCAGTGAAACCTATCGGCAAATTTTCCGGCAGGCCTGCGGGCGTTTTGGCACCACCCTGGACTATGCCCGCCAAACCTATGAGAGCTTGCGGGCCCACGGTATCGAAGACCGCGCTTTGGCCGCTTTGCTGCGGCACGCAGACTGAAACCCGCCTGAGCGTCCGCTCTCACCCAAGCCCAGTGCGCCCCAAGCCCATCGCCCCCGAGTCGGCCACCGCACACTGGCTCTGCCTATACTCAGCCCATGAACATCGCCGACCTGCGCAAGAGCTACGAAAAAGCCGAGCTCAACGAAAACGCTTCCCACGCCGACCCCCTGCAGCAATTTGCCCAATGGCTGCAGGAAGCCATCGCCGCCGAAGTCCCCGAACCCAACGCCATGACGCTGGCCACCGTGGCCAGCAACCTGCGCCCCAGCACCCGGGTGGTGCTGATCAAGGGTTATGACGAGCGCGGCATCGTCTGGTACACCAATTACGACAGCCGCAAGGGGCAGGAACTGGCGGGCAACCCCTTTGCCGCGCTGCAGTTTCACTGGGTCGAGCTCGAACGCGTGGTGCGCATCGAAGGCCGGGTGGAAAAGGTCAGCGACGAAGAAAGCGACGCCTACTTCCACAGCCGCCCGCTGGACTCGCGCATCGGGGCCTGGGCCTCACCCCAAAGCCAGGTGATCGAGGGCCGCACCGTGCTGGTGACCAATGCTGCCAAATACGCGGCGCAATTCATGCTCAACCCACCGCGCCCCCCGCACTGGGGCGGCTACCGCCTGGTGCCCGACAGCTGGCAGTTCTGGCAAGGCCGCAAAAGCCGTCTGCATGACCGCTTGCGCTACACGCCCGAAGGCAGCGGCTGGTTGCGCGAGCGTTTGGCCCCCTGAGCGAATGGGCGGGCTCAGGCCGGCAGCAGAGGCAGCACGGCCATGACCGCCGACACACTGAACACCGCCATGGCGGTCGAAACGGCCACGCCAGCCGTGACAGCGTCTTCTTCTTTGCGGTAACGCTGCGAGAACAAAAACACATTGGCCCCGATGGGCAAAGCCGCGGCCACGGTCATGACCGCCAGGTGCAAGCCCCGCAAACCCAACAGCCAGCCCACCGCAAGCATGAGCACCGGGTGTAGCCAGGTTTTCACCAAAGACAGCTTGAAAGCCGACAGGGCTTGCTTGCCAATGGGCGTTTGCGACAAGGTGATGCCCACCAGCACCAGGGCGATCGGGCCGAAAGCGCTGCCCAGCAAAGCCAATGGGCGGTCCACGATGGGGTGAAGGCCCCAGCCGGTTTGGGCATAAGCCAAACCCACCAGAATTGGCAATGGCACCGGGTGGATGATGGCGTTGCGGATGGCCGACGCCACCGTGCGCCAAATGGCACGCCGCTCGCCCGACAAGGCCGCCTGTTCATGCGCCACCTGCAGCTCCAGCACCAAAGTGGCTGCGCTGAGTAAGACCAGCGCGTGCAAGGAAATCAGGGTGAACAGCAACACCTGGCCCTCTTGCCCATAGGCCAGCCCGATCAGGGGCACGCCGATCATCAAGGTGTTGCTGAAAATACTGGCCAGCGCCAGCACCGACGCCCGGCTGTTGCCGCCATACGCCCACAGCATGGCTGCAAACAGGCTGCCCGCCACCAAAAAATATTGGGCCACAGGTTTGAAGTCCAGCTGCTCGATGTGCACGCTGCTCATGGTGCGAAACAGCAGCGCCTGCGTCAGCACCAGAAACACCAGGTTCGACAAGTCGCGCACCGATTCACCGCGCACCAGCTTCGCTTTGCCCGCGACAAAACCAATGAAGATCAGAAAAACAACCGGCAAAAGAGAGGACAGGACGGGGTGATCGAGGTTCATGTCTGGATTATCCCGGCCTGTTAACGCACGGATTCAACGGAAACCACGTAGCCCCGCCCTTGGCGCAAAGCCCAACCTGACGGCCCCTAAAACCTGTCCTCAATGGGCGTGTTTCATGCCGCAATACTTGCCCAGCGCCAGGCCCTTGCAGGCCTTTTGCAATTCCTGGGTGCATTGGTCGGGCTTCTTGCCGGACTCCAGGCACTTGGCGGCGGCCTCGTGCGCCTGGGCCATGGCGCGGTGACGGGCAATGTCTTCCTGGGTTTCCTTGGTGCTGTGTTGGGCGGCCGCTGTCCAAGACAAGGTCATGGCGGCGAGGAAAAAAGCAATGCGGTTCATGGGTATCTATGGGGGTTGCTGTCAGTCGCGCACCAAGCGCGCAAACGTCTTTTTGAATTTGCTCACCTTGGGCACGGCCACCGCCATGCAGTAACCTTGGTAGGGGTTGCGCTCAAAAAAGTCCTGGTGGTAGTCCTCGGCCGCGCTGTAGTTGGCCAGCGGCAAGACCTCGGTCACGATGGGCTGGCCAAAGGCCTTGCCAGCGCTCAGCTCGGCGATCAGTGCCCGCGCCACCTCGGCCTGCTCGGGCGTGGTGAAGTAAATGCCGCTGCGGTATTGCGTGCCCACATCGTTGCCCTGGCGGTTCAAGGTGGTGGGGTCGTGGATGACGAAAAAGATTTCCAACAGCTCGCGGGTGCTGATTTGCGCCGGGTCGTATTCCAGCTTGACCACTTCGTTGTGACCTGTGCGGCCTGTGCAGACTTCTTCGTACGTGGGGGCCACGGTCTGGCCGTTGCTGTAGCCCGACTCCACATCGGTCACGCCGCGCACCTTGACGTACACCGCCTCGGTGCACCAAAAACAGCCGCCGCCTAAAACCAGGGTTTGGGTCATGTGGATTCCTTTTGAAACGTGCGCTGGATTATCCGTGGCCCATCAGCCCGCCCTGCACCGCCTGCACAAAGTCCCCCAGCGCCGTCTGGTCTCGGTCGCTGCGCCACAGGCAGCGCGTGTCGTAACGCGTCTCCACATCGCGCAGCGGCACGAACACCGCGCCCGCCAGCGCCGACTGCTGCAGGGCCTGCGGCACCAGCGCCACCCCCAGGCCTTGCGAGACCAGAGACACCACGCTCAGCCAATGGCGCAGCTCGTGCACCACCTGCGGCATCCAGCCCGCCTGCTCGCACAGCATCACGATGCGCTCGTGGTAATCGGGCGACACCGTGCGCGACACCACCACCAGGTCTTGCCCGACCAGCTCATCCAGACCGATGCTGGCCGCCCCGGCCAAGGCGTGGCTGGCGGGCAAACACGCCAACAAGGGCTGGCTGGCCACCAAAATTTGCTCAAACCCCGGCGGCACACGCGGCGTGTGCACAAAGCCCACATCCAAGCGGTCGCGCAGCAGCTCGGACAGCTGCTCGGACGAACTGAGTTCGCGCAACTCCAGACGCAAACGCGGGTGGCTGGCCTGAAAGCGGCTCAGGATTTGCGGCAGGCCGCAATACAGCATGGTCCCGGCAAAGCCGATGTGCAGCTGGCCCGACTGGCCCTCGGCCACATCGCGCGCCTCGCGCGCGGCGGCGCTGGCCTGCGCCAGCAGTGCCCGGGCGGCCGGGACAAAGGCCTGACCTGCCGCCGTGAGCTGCACGCCTCGGCTATTGCGGGTGAACAGCTGCGCCCCCACCGAGGCTTCGAGTTGCTGGATGTTCAGGCTGAGCGGTGGCTGGGAAATGGACAGGCGCTGGGCGGCGCGGCCAAAGTGCAGTTCTTCGGCCAACATGAGGAAATAGCGCAGGTGACGGAACTCCATGAATTTAAAAAATGTATTGATGCATCGATAATCAATATTAGACAACTATTCATCACACCCTGACAATCGGCTTCAAGATTTTTCTAACGGAGACCTCAACATGGCCAACCCCAAAAACACCTTCAACTGGGAAGACCCCTTCAACCTCAGCGCCCAGCTCACCGAAGACGAGCGTCAGGTGCAGGAAGCCGCCCGCGCCTATTGCCAGGAAAAGCTGCTGCCCCGCGTGAAGGATGCGTTTCTGAAAGAAACCACCGACGTGTCCATCTTCCGCGAGATGGGCGAGCTGGGCCTCTTGGGCCCAACGATTCCCGAGCAGTACGGCGGCGCAGGCTTGAACTACGTCTGCTACGGCCTGGTGGCGCGCGAAGTCGAGCGCGTTGACAGCGGCTACCGCTCCATGATGAGCGTGCAGTCGTCCCTCGTGATGGTGCCGATCAACGATTTCGGCACCGAAGCGCAAAAGCAGAAATACCTGCCCAAGTTGGCCCGTGGCGAGTGGATCGGCTGCTTTGGTCTGACCGAACCCAACCACGGCTCCGACCCCGGCAGCATGATCACCCGCGCCAAGAAGGTCGACGGTGGCTATAGCATCAGCGGCGCCAAGATGTGGATCACCAACAGCCCCATCGCCGATGTGTTCGTGGTCTGGGCCAAGGACGACGGCGGCCAGATCCGTGGCTTCATCCTCGAAAAAGGCTGGAAAGGCCTGTCCGCCCCCGCTGTTCACGGCAAAGTCGGCCTGCGCGCCTCGATCACCGGCGAGATCGTGATGGACGAGGTGTTCTGCCCTGAAGAAAACGCCTTCCCCGAAGTGCGCGGTCTGAAAGGCCCCTTCACCTGCCTGAACAGCGCCCGCTACGGCATCGCCTGGGGCGCCTTGGGCGCGGCCGAAGACTGCTACCTGCGCGCCCGCCAGTACGTGATGGACCGCCAGCAATTCGGCCGCCCCTTGGCCGCCAACCAGCTGATCCAGAAGAAACTGGCCGACATGCTGACCGAAATCAGCCTGGGCCTGCAGGGCTGCCTGGCGCTGGGCCGCATGAAGGACGCGGGCAACGCCCCGGTCGAGGTGACCTCCATCCTCAAGCGCAACAGCTGCGGCAAGGCGCTGGACATCGCCCGCATGGCGCGCGACATGATGGGCGGCAACGGCATCAGCGCCGAATACGGCGTGGCCCGCCACCTGGTGAACCTGGAAGTGGTCAACACCTATGAAGGCACCCACGATGTGCACGCCCTGATCCTGGGCCGGGCGATCACCGGGATACCCGCTTTCTCCAATTGAGATGACACTTTCACGCACAAAAGGGGCTGCCAAGGGGCAGCCCTTTTTTGTTGGCCGCCTGAGTGCGCCAGCGCCTTGACGAAGCCCTGCGCAAAGCTTACATTACTAACCAGTCAGTCATTAACTATACCTTGTGAACCCCAGCGACCCTGCCGTCCCCCACAAACGCGAACGCCGCAAGCAAGACCGCCCCGGCGAGCTGCTGGAAGCGGCCCTGGACTTGTTCGTCGAAAAGGGCTTTGCTGCCACCCGCGTGGAAGAGGTCGCGGCCCGTGCGGGCGTGTCCAAAGGGACCCTGTTTTTGTACTTCCCGAGCAAGGAAGACCTGTTCAAGGCCGTGGTGCGCGAAAACGTGGTGGCCCCCGTGGCTCAAGGCGCAGCCGAAGTGGCGCAGTTTCTGGGCAGCACCGGAGAGTTGCTCGAATGGATGATGTTGCAGTGGTGGCGTCGCTATGGGGCCACCAAGGCGTCCGGCATTTCCAAACTGGTGATGAGCGAGGCCAGCAACTTCCCTGACCTGGCGATTTTTTTCCGCAACGAAGTGATTGAACCGGCCCACGCCTTGGTGCGCAACGCATTGCAGCGTGGCATTGACCGGGGTGAGTTCCGGGCCATGAACGTCGATCTGGTCTTGCACTCGGTCATGGCACCGCTCTTGTTTTTGGTGATGTGGAAGCATTCCATGGGGCCGTGCTGCCCCAGCCATGAACAGATTGACCCCGAAGCCTTCATAACGCAGCACGCCCGCCTGATGGCGCGCGGGCTGTCTCCCGCCTGATACTCAACAGATTTCTGCCCTCTACACCATGAAAAAATCGACTTTCTGGATTTTGACGGCCGTGGCCGCTGCCGCCTTGGTCGCAGGCGGTGCGCGTTGGCTGAGCCAACGCCAGCCTGCCAGCAACACCGCCAAAACAAGCGCACCGGCCGCCCCCGTCATTGAGTTGAGCGCCAGCGATGTGGTTCAGGTTCAAAACATGGACATGGTGCTGGGCCTGCCCGTTTCGGGCACGCTCAAGGCCAGCCAAAGCGCCATGGTCAAGGCCCGCGTGGTGGGTGAGCTGCTGGAGCTGACCGTTCGTGAAGGTGACGTGGTCAAGGCCGGCCAGGTGATCGCCCGCATCGACCCCACCGAATACCAGGCGCGGGAGCGCCAAGCCAAGCAACAAGCCGACGCGGCTTGGGCCCAAGTGGACATTGCACAAAAGCAGTACGACAACAACAAGGCATTGGTCGACCAGGGCTTCATCTCGCAGACCGCCTTGCAAAACGCCATGGCCAACCTGAACGGAGCCAAGGCGACCCACATGGCGGCGGTGGCGGCACTCGATGTGGCCCGCAAGGCGCTGGACGATGCAACGCTGCGTTCACCCATCAGCGGCCAGATTGCCCAACGTCTGGCCCAACCCGGTGAGCGCATGGCGCTGGACGCCCGAATCGTCGAAGTGGTCAACCTCACGCAGCTGGAACTGGAAGCGGCCCTGCCCGCCGCCGATGCGGGCCTGGTGCGTCCAGGCATGAAGGCCCAGCTCAAAATCGAGGGGCAGGAGGAGACCGTGACCGCCCAGGTCTTGCGCATCAACCCCGCGGCCCAAGCGGCCAGCCGCAGTGTGCTGGTGTACTTGGGCGTGCCCGGCCAGGACGGCTTGCGGCAAGGCTTGTTTGCAGAAGGCTTGCTCGGCACACGCAGCGCCCGGGCGCTGGCCGCACCGCTGTCGAGCGTGCGCACCGACAAACCTCTGCCTTATGTGCAGGTGGTCGATGGCGATCGGGTGCGGCATGTGTCGGTGCAAACCGGCACCCGCACCGAAAAAACCCAACAAAACATCACCCTGACCTGGGTCGAGGTCAACGGCTTGAGTGAAGGCACCCAGGTGCTGATGGCCAGCGCTGGGGCGGTGCGCGAAGGCACCCAGGTGAAGTTCACCGCTGGCGTGCGCTGAAAGAGGCCGCCCATGTGGTTCACCCGCGTCAGCCTGAAAAACCCTGTCTTCGCCACCATGGTCATGTTGGCCTTGGTGGTGCTGGGCCTGTTCTCCTACCAGCGCCTGAAGGTGGACCAGTTCCCCAACATCGACTTTCCGGTGGTGGTGGTCAGCACCGAGTACCCCGGGGCCTCGCCCGAGATTGTGGAGAGCGAAGTCTCCAAAAAGATCGAAGAAGGCGTCAACTCGATCGCGGGCATCAGCGCCCTCACCTCCCGCAGTTACGAGAACCAGTCGGTGGTGGTCATCGAGTTCCAGTTGAACATCAATGGGCGCAAAGCGGCCGAAGACGTGCGCGAAAAAGTGGCGGCCATCCGCCCCAGCCTGCGCACCGAAGTCAAAGAGCCCAAAGTGCTGCGCTTCGACCCGTCCGCCCGTGCCATCTGGTCGCTGGCCGTGGTGCCGCAAGCGGTGCAAGGCCAAGCCCCCAGTGCGGTGGAGCTGACCAACTGGTCCGAGCAAGTGCTGAAAAAACGTCTGGAGAACGTGCGCGGCGTGGGCTCGGTTTCTTTGGTCGGCGGAACCCGGCGCGAAATCAACCTGTACCTGCAGCCCTCGGCCATGGAGGCGCTGGGCGTCACCGCAGACCAGGTGGTCAGCGCAGTTCGCAACGAGAACCAGGACTTGCCCGCGGGCGCGATCCGCTCGCTGGAGCAAGAGCGCATGGTTCAGATCGAATCGCGCATGAAACGCCCCGAGGACTTTGAACGCATCATCGTGGCCCGCAAAGGCAGCACCCCCATACGCCTGTCGCAGGTGGCCCGGGTGCAAGACGGTGCCCAAGAACTTGAAACGATGGCCTTGTACAACGGCCAGCGCACGCTGCTGCTGACCGTGCAAAAAGCCCAGGACGAAAACACCATCGACGTGATCAATGGCCTGGTCAAAACCGTGGGCGAGATGCAAAACCAGACGCCCGCGGGTATCCGGCTGGAGCCGATCACCGATGGCTCCCGCCCCATCCGTGTGGCGGTGGACAACGTGCGGCGCACGCTCATCGAGGGGGCTGTGCTGACGGTGTTGATCGTTTTCCTGTTCCTCAACTCCTGGCGGTCCACCGTCATCACTGGGCTGACCTTGCCGATTTCGCTGATTGGCACCTTCATGTTCATGCAGATGTTCGGCTTCACCATCAACATGGTCACGCTGATGGCTTTGTCGCTGTGCGTGGGCTTGTTGATTGACGACGCCATCGTGGTGCGCGAGAACATCGTGCGGCATGTGCAAATGGGCAAGAACGCCTGGCACGCCTCGATGGATGGCACGCAAGAAATTGGCCTGGCCGTGCTGGCCACCACCTTGTCCATCGTGGCGGTGTTTTTGCCGATCGGCTTCATGGAAGGCATCATCGGCAAGTTCTTCCACGAGTTCGGCATCACCATCGTGGCGGCGGTCCTGATTTCGATGTTTGTCAGCTTCACGCTCGACCCCATGCTGTCGAGCATCTGGCACGACCCGAGCATCGAAGCGCATGGCCAGCGCCACGCCCCCGTCACTTTTTACGACAAGACCATCGGCCGGGTAACCAGCTGGTTTGACCGGGGCACCGACCAACTGGCCGAGGGTTACCAAACAATCCTGGCCTGGTCGCTGTTGCACAAACGCAAAACCGTGCTGATGGCGGTGGGCGTTTTTGCGCTGAGCATCTTCATGCTGCGTTTCGTAGGCACCGAGTTTGTGCCCAAGGCGGACTTTTCTGAAACCACCGTGAATTTCCAGACCCCCGTGGGCAGCTCACTGGAGGCCACCGAAGCCAAAGCCCGTCAGGTAGAAGCCATCATCCGCGAGTTGCCGGAAGTGCGTTACACCCTGGCCACGCTGAACACGGGCAATTCATTGGGCAAAAACAGCACCAGCATCTACATCCGCCTGGTCGACCGCAAGGACCGACAACGCAATGTGGACGAGATGTCGGGCGTGCTGCGCGAGCGTTTGAGCCAAGTGCCGGGCATCACGGTCACGCACGTGGGCCTGCTGGACTCGGTGGGCGGCAACAAACAGGTCGAGTTTTCGCTACAAGGCCCCGACCAGCGCGAGCTGGAGCGACTGGCTTTGGGCGTGATGGACAAAGTGCGCAACATCCCCGGCCTGGTGGATCTGGACTCCAGCGTCAAAGCCAACAAACCGACCATCCGTGTGGAGGTGTTGCGCGACTCGGCGGCCGATCTGGGATTGGGCACCGCCCAGATCGCCGGGCCTTTGCGCACCTTGGTGGCTGGCCAGACGGTGGGCAACTGGCGAGCCCCCGACGACCAGACCTATGACGTGAACGTGCGCCTGGCCCCGGAAAGCCGCAACGCCACCCAAGACCTGGAGCGGCTGCCGTTTGCCGTGGCTGCCGGGCCTGATGGCAACCCGCGTGTGGTGCGCCTGGGCCAGGTGGCGAAGATCAGCGAATCCACCGGGTCCAACCAGATCAACCGCCGCGACCTGACGCGTGAGGTGGCCATCAACGCCAACACCTATGGCCGCGCCGCAGGCGAAGTGTCCGCAGACATCCGCAAAATCATGGACGGTGTCAACCTGCCACCGGGCTACCGTTACCAATTTGGCGGTTCCACCAAAAACATGGCCGAGTCTTTTGGCTACGCCGTGTCGGCCCTGGCGATGGCGGTGATTTTCATCTACATGATTCTCGCCAGCCAGTTCAAGAGCTTCCTCCAGCCCCTGGCCCTGATGACGGCCTTGCCGCTGACGCTGATCGGCGTGGTGCTGGCCCTGATGGCTTTCCGCTCGACTTTGTCGATGTTCTCGATCATCGGGGTCATCATGCTGATGGGTCTGGTCACCAAAAACGCGATTTTGCTGGTGGATTTTGCGATCCGCGCCCGTGAAGACCAAACCGACCAGGACGGCCGCCGCATTCCAGGCATGGAACGCAGCGCGGCCCTCCTGATGGCCGCCAAAGTCCGCTTGCGCCCGATTTTGATGACCACATTGGCCATGATTTTCGGCATGGTGCCGCTGGCTTTTGCCATGACCGAAGGCTCGGAACAACGCGCCCCCATGGGCCAGGCCGTGATCGGCGGGGTCATCACCTCGTCCTTGCTCACCCTCGTGGTTGTGCCCGTGGTGTACTGCTACATGGACGACCTGGCGCAATGGCTGCGCCGCAAAGCAGGCCTTGCCCCCGCCCGTCAGGGTCAGGACATCAGCCCCCCTTAAAATCCATGCATTTAGCGATAACCCCCTCAGGAGTACCCAAATGGATCTGAATCAAGCCCGATTCAACATGATCGAACAGCAAATCCGCCCTTGGGAAGTGCTGGACCCCCAAGTGCTGGAACTGCTCTCGGTCGTGCGCCGTGAAGACTTTGTGCCCATGGCGCACAAAGCACTGGCCTTTGTCGACATGGAAATCCCGCTGGGTGCCGCACCCAACCAGGTCATGCTGGCGCCCCGCGTTCAGGCACGCATGCTGCAAGACCTGGCTGTGAAAAAAACCGACAAAGCGCTGGACATCGGCACCGGCTCCGGCTTCATGGCCGCCTTGCTGGCGCATCAGGCCGCCAGCGTGCTGAGCCTGGAAATCGACGCCCATTTGGCCGCCCAAGCCCAAGCCAACCTGCAAAAAGCTGGCGTGACCAATGTGGTCGTGCGCACAGCCGATGGCAGCCAGGGCGCAGCAGCCGATGGCCCCTTTGATGTGATCGTGCTCAGCGGCTCGGTGGCCGAAGTGCCTGCCGCCTTGCTGCAGCAACTCGCCGTGGGTGGCCGTCTGGTCGCCATCGTGGGGGACGAGCCCATGATGCGTGCCACGCTGATCACCCGTACCAGCGAGAGCAGCTGGACGACCACAGAGCCCTGGGACAGCAACGCCCCTCGCCTGAGTGGTTTCCCCGAGCACTCACGCTTTCAATTCTGAACGGCCCGCCATGGAACAAATCTCCCCCGCACAGCTGACCGACTGGGCCAAAGGCCAAACCCAACGCCCCGTTCTGCTGGACGTGCGTGAAGGCTGGGAAGTGCAAACCGCCAGCGCCAAAACCGACGCGCTGGACCTGGTGCACATGCCCATGCAAACCATTCCTGCACGCCTGGATGAGCTGGACAAATCCCGCCCCATCGCCTGCCTGTGCCACCACGGCGGCCGCAGCATGCAAGTGGCGGCCTTTTTGCAACAACATGGCTTCCAGGTGATCAACGTCTCGGGCGGCATCCACGCCTGGTCTGCCCAAGTCGACCCGACCATCCCGGTGTATTGAACCGACTGGCCTCGCTGAATTTTTGAAAGCTCTCCATGAAACTGCGCCTCTTGCCTTTGTCCCTTTCTTTGGCCGCTGCACTGGCAGGCACGGCCCAGGCCCAAAGCCTGGCTCAGCTTTATGAGGCAGCCAAAGGCCATGACGCTGCATTCAAAGCCGCGCAATCGCAGTACCAGGCCAACCTGGCCAAAGCCGAGCAAGCCAAAGCCTTGCTGCGCCCGACTGCTGGACTGGGCGCCACTGTCAGTGAGAGCGACTTCGACAACCGAATCAACGCCGCTGGCGATGCCCGTTACGGCACCCGAACTGCCACACTCAGCGCAAGCCAGCCGCTGTACCGTCCTGCAAATTGGGCAGGCTACCAACAGGGCATGATGCAAGTCGGCTTGGCCCAAGCACAACTGAAAGCGGCCGAGCAAGAACTGATCGTGCGTGTGAGCCAAGCCTACTTTGAGGTCCTCACCGCCCAGGAAAGTCTGGCTTTTGTCAAAGCCCAAAAAACAGCCGTGTCCGAGCAACTGGCTGCCGCCAAGCGCAACTTTGAAGTCGGCACCTCGACCATCACCGACACCCGTGAAGCGCAGGCCCGCTTCGACCTCGTGACCGCCCAGGAAATTGCGGCCGAGAACGATCTGCGCGTCAAAAAGCTGGCGCTGGACCAATCGGTGGGTTTGCAAAATGCGCAGCCCGTGGCCCTCAAATCAGGGGCCAACCTCAGCCCCACCGTGATTGGGGATGCCGAGACTTGGGTCCAACAAGCCACAGCGCAAAGCCCCAGCATTGAACAAGCACGCATTGGTGTGGAAGTGGCCCAACTCGAAACCGAAAAAGCCAAAGCCGGGCACATGCCCACACTGGATTTGACCGCATCCTATGGCGGTACACGGTTCCGTGGTGACGCATCTCCTTCCAGGGTCAACAACAACACGGGCACCATTGGCCTGAGCTTCAACCTGCCCCTGTACGCGGGTCACGCCACACAAAACCGCATTCAGGAAACCGTCTCACTGGAAGAAAAAGCCCGCAACGACCTGAATGCCGCGCAGCGCTCGGTCGCTCAAGCCACCCGCACCGCCTTCTTCGGCGTGCAATCCGGCCTGGGCCAGGTCAAAGCCCTGGAAGCCGCCGAAGCCTCCAGCCAAAGCGCCTTGGACGCCAACAAGCTGGGCTACCAGGTGGGCGTGCGCATCAACATCGATGTGCTCAACAGCCAAAGCCAACTCTTCCAGACCAAGCGCGATCTGGCCAAAGCCCGTTACGACGTCTTATTGGGTCAACTGAAGCTGCGTCAAGCGGCAGGAGTGCTCAAGGCGGAAGATGTTCAAACACTGAACAATCTTTTTGGACAGTAAATTTTGCAGGCACACTCTGCGGAGCGGCGCGGATCAGCTTCGGCAAACGCGCCAGACAGAATACCAGTTCAAAGTTTGACGGGTATTTTTTCTGAGGCTGACTCAGGCCATCCAAGGCAACAGTTGATGGCCATTTTCTTTGAGCACGGGTTGTGTTGCATTCATGCGCTCACCATCCAGGACGCGCTGGTATTTTTCCAGATACCCCTTCGCCATCGCCACATGGTTAAACATGGAAACCGCTCGTTGATGGCATTCACGAGGATCGAACGTCATCTCACGAACCGCCAGAGCCAAGTCAGAAACGGAATCAGATAAATATCCGTGTTCAGACAACACGATCTCCGGGAGCGCGCCATAGGGGGTTGCAAACACCGGATTGCCGAAATACAGGCTCTCGATCACGGCCAAGCCAAAAGGCTCATTCCAGCGCACTGGAAAAATCATGCCTTTGGATTCATTGAGCAAGCGAAACTTCAGCTCACCACCCACCATGCCGTGAAAATGGATGGAGCGCCATGGGGTGAATCGGAAGGTACGAGACAAATTCAGTCGCGTGCCCCCCAGCACGGCCAGCTCCACACCCGCCCTGCGAGCCACTTGAATCGCCCCTTTGAGGTTCTTGACAGGCCACGAGCCTTTGCCTAGGAAATGATGGCGAAGGCGAGGCATGCTCCAGTCGACAGCCCCATAAGAGGACCAGTCCAAACCGTTGTAGACGAATTCTTTGGAGCCATACCGATCCGCATGATTTTTGGAAATGAAGACTGTATTCAGTGGAAAAGGATATTCCCGCTTGCTGTTACCGTGTTCAGTGACCAGGTAAGGGAAATCAGGTTCCATTTCCGTGTTCGACTGGAAGTGAACGATGTCAAAGGCGTCAGACGGTATCTGCGCCATGATTGGTTTCGTAGCGTCGATGCAAATCACCTTGGCGAAATCACAGCTTGACCCCTCTGGAACCAAAAAAGTGACCTCATGCCCCAGCTCAATCAGGCCTTTGGCCAAATCCCATACCACACGCTCGGTCCCTCCATAAGAAAAGACAGGAATCTTGGTTTGATGAACGAGCAAAATTTTCATGGATCAATCTTGGATTGGTGAAGTGATTCAACGCTTTGAAAGCGCAACCCCTGGTTCATTGAAGTCATATTTCAAAGCGGCGTAACGGAAAAAGCATTCGAGCGCAATGAAAAAACAGAACAAAAAGCCTTCTGCACCGCACAAAAAACCACGACGAAAAAGGTAGAGTTTCAAAAATATGGCGAAGGCCGACGCAAACCCGCGCAACACGCCGCCAGTTTTACCAAGCTGTGCCCTCTTGGCCGCACCGTGCTGCACATACTGCGCCAATTTGAGCAAACTGCCATGCACTGTTTCTCGCGAGTAGTGCAACAAGCGTTCGCGAAACTTGATCACAGGACGTGACCCATTGCGCATGATGGCGCCCTCGTGCACGACACCCTCAAATTTTTCGACAGATGCCGTTTTGAACAAACGCTGGACGCCTGCTGTTGATTTCATCAATGTGAGCGGCCGGCCATAGGCTACCTGGTTCCACAAGACCTCCCAAATGGCATCTCGTTGGCTGGCTACAGCGGCGCGAATTTCCTCGGCCAAGGCCTCACCAATCACTTCGTCGGCATCCAGAAAAAAAATATAGTCCGTTTTGACATACTGCAGCAGACGAGTGCGTTGAGCCGCAAAACCTTGCCAGTCATCGTGGCGCTGAACTTCCGCCCCCAGCTCTTTGGCGATTTCCCTCGTGCGATCGGTGCTGCCACTGTCCACGACCACAATCTGATCGGCGAACTTGGCGCTTTGAATGCATTGGGCAATCCGACGTTCCTCGTTCATCGTCAGAATGCCGATGCACAGCGTGGTTCGATCTACAGACTTCATGATGCTTTCCATTTCAACACCCCACACCAACGACCCCACATGCGGGCCAGCAGCTTGGGCGAAAACAGGATGACCCGCAATGGCAATGCCAGCGTGGTCGTCCAAATCAGGCGTCTTCGCAGCTTTTGTGCGGCCTGCAAAGACTCATGTTTCTTCAAAAATATCAGCTTCGATTGTGCATGGTGAAAACCACGCAGGTATTCACTGCGCCAAGGTGATCGGCCTCGAACAGACCCTCGCGACCGATGCAGCACCTTCACATCAGGGCAAAGCACCATCGGCTGCTTGGCCTGAAAAAGCCTCAGGCACAAGTCATCATCTTCGTAGTACAGAAAAAAGCATTCATCGAAAAAGCCGGTCAGGGCCATCCTCTCCATTCGAAGCAGCATGACGGCGCCACAAACAAAGCCCACACACAGCGGACCTTCGGCGGCAGGACCACGGCTGGTCCAATACGCAGAGGGCCACCTGTAATTGACCTCCGCCTTTTCCTCTGAGGCCATGAGTTGGGGCGCCAAAAGCGCAACATCAGTGAAAATTTCAGCCGATGACAGCAAGGCCAGCAAAGCCTGTGGCGTCATTTCACAATCGGGATTCAACAGCAAGGCAAATGGTGTTTTCACCTGGGCCAAGGCGCGGTTGTTGGCTGCGCCAAAACCGAGGTTACGACCGTGCGCCAGAACCGTGACATGCGTCCACAGCATCTGCGCTTTGTCCGCCGTACCGTCGTCACTGCCATTGTCCGAGATCAGCACATTCGGACAAACCGACAACAAGGGCGAGAGCATCGGCAAACAATGTGCGCTGTTGTAAGTGACCACCACGATGGTGACCTGCGAAAAAGCCGGATAGCTCATGCCATGTCCCCATGCCTGTTGATCTCAGCCATTGAACGCAAGGCTTTGATGTGCTGGGGCACAGCACCTCGCCCTTTTTCCAGCAATTGAACCGCCGCTTTTTGCGCCTGCTCAAGCCACTGCGGCTGACTCAAGGCCTGCACCACATGGTCCAAGGCCGCTTGCATGTCCTGCACCTGCACTGCAGCACCTTGCTCAACAGCCGCAGTGGCCGCATCTGCAAAATTAAAAGTGTGCGGTCCCATGACCACGGGACAAGCGCACGCTGCGGCTTCAATCAAATTTTGCCCCCCCAAGGGTGCAAAACTGCCACCGAGCAATGCCATGCGACTGACCAGATAGTAGGTCTGCATTTCGCCCAGGCTGTCGCCCAAAACCACATCGGCACTGGTCATGCGAGCCGCATCAGGTTCACGATCACCCCATGCGCTTCTGCGCTCACATAGCAACGCGGCCTGTGCAAGCAAAGCATTCACCTCGTCAAAGCGCTGCGGGTGCCGAGGCACCAAAAGCCACAAAACGCCCAGCGCCTTGAGTTGTTCGAGACGATCGGGTTGGGACTGCAGCGCCTGCAACCACAACACCTCTTCCCCCTCGCGGGTACTGGCCAGCATCACGACGGGTCGACTGCCCAGACCGCTACGCCAAAGTGTCGCCTGTTTTCGGGCTTGGTCAGAAACCACAACATCAAATTTCAGGTTCCCGACAACACGCACATCCCGGCAACCCAGACGCAACAAACGCTGCGCATCGGGCACGGATTGCGCCAACACCAGACTCAAACCACGGTAAGCAGGCCCCGACAGCGCGGGCCAGCGCAATGCACGGCGACAGGATTTTTCACTCATGCGTGCATTGAGCAAACACAAGGGCACACCCGCTTGACGGCAGGCCTGCACCAGATGGGGCCACACCTCGGTCTCCATCAGCAAGCCCATGCTGGGCTTGAAGTGCGCCAGAAATTGACGCGTCGCCTGCGCCGTATCCCAAGGCAACCACACTTGAACATCCCCAGCCTCCAGCAGCGCCCTGCCCTGCACCCATCCCGTGGCCGTACCGTGTGTCAAAAGTAGGCGCATACCCGGAAAGACCTCACGCAATGCCGGCAAGAGCAAGGCCGCAGCACGGGTCTCCCCCAAGGACACGGCGTGAAGCCAAACAAAACCGCCCTCAGGCGAGCTGTCAGCGTATTGTCCGAACCTTTGCGCCACATTCAGCCCGTATTGAGGCTCGTGCTGCGCACGACGACGCAGCTTTTGGCGCAGCAAAGGCTGCAAAACGTGCAACAAGACACCGTAGGCGATCAAGGCCAGTCGCTCGAAGCCAGTCAAACCAGGCCATACCCGTGTCATCCGGCTCGGGCCTTTTCAAAGAGTCCCTTGTACACGCGCGAGATGCCCTCGGCCTCCCGGGCCAGCGAAAAGTGCTCGCTCACCCGGGCACGTGCAGCCTGCCCCATCTGCACCGCATGGGTCGGATCTTTCAGCACAGAGACGACCGCGCGGGTCAGTCCTGGCACGTCGTCGGTGTCCACCATTTCACCGGTTTGGCCGGGTATGGCCAATTGGTCAAAGGCCCCCGTGCGCGAACAAACCAGTGCACAAGCCGTGGCAGCCGCCTCAAACGGCGTCAAGCCAAAGGGCTCATAACGCGGACACGCGACACACAACAGGCATCGTTGGTACCACAGGTGAACCTCACCTGCGGGCACTTCGCCCAAAAAGACAATCCGGTCATGCAATCCCGCCGCATCGATCTGGCGCTGAAGATCTTGCTGATAAGCCTGGTGCTGCGGCTGTGCCAACCCAGCGATGACAGCCGTCGCACCCGGCAACTGGGGCAAAGCCTGGATCATGGCGTGCACAAAGACATCACTGCCTTTGTCAGGCCGTACACGACCAAACACACCAATGCCGTATTCCCCAGGCAAACCCGAATCGGCCCAAGCCTTGAGTTTGTCCGGCGGTGGACTGAAACGAGACAAATCAATGCCATGCGGCACCACTGCGGTGGTATTGGGTACAAAACTGGCCGCCAGAGGCGTGGTGGAAATGACCGCGTCCATTTTGGAAATCAGCCAGCGTGGAAAGCGCCCATGCAAATGCTGGGCCGCCGAGGTGAACACCAACTTGATCGGCAGCCGCAACACATCACGTGCAAAAATCGCCGCCATCATTTCCGGATCACGTCGAACATGCCAAATGCGGAAAGGTCGACCCTTAGGCGGCTTGCGCGACAGGGCAATCGCCTGCCCCAAGGTCATGCCATCGATGCCGTTGGACATGCGCACACCGCAAAAACCCAAGGGCCATTGCTGGGCCTGCAAAGGCACAAGTGCATTGATCGTGGCAGAAACACCGGTGTAACGCTGCTTCAAGTTGAACACGATGACCTCAGGGTCAGAACTCAGCAAAGGGTGAAGGGCACTCATGAACGTTTTTTCTCGAAGGTCTTGCTCAGTGCGCCGCCGCCTGAATCTGTGCATCGGGTTTGACTGAGCGCAGCAGCGCCAGCATATCGGCCTCGATGCGGTGCAGGGCCGATTCGGTCTGCCCTTCAAAACGCAGCACCAGCACCGGGGTGGTGTTGGAGGCGCGGATCAGGCCAAAGCCATCGGGCCAGTCCACACGCAGGCCGTCGATGGTGAAAACCTTGGCGGGTGCCTTGAAGGCATCGCCAGCCAGCACCTGCAAGGCGCTGGTCACGCTGTGCGGCTCGCCTTCGGCACAGGCCACGTTCAGCTCGGGTGTGCTGAAGCTGGTGGGCAAGGCGTTCAAGACGGCGTTGGCGTCTGGGGTTTTGCTCACAATTTCGAGCAAACGGCAGCCGGCATAGGTGCCATCGTCAAAACCGTACCAGCGCTCTTTGAAGAAGATGTGCCCGCTCATCTCGCCCCCCAAGGGGGCCTGGCCCCCAGCAGCCTCGATGGCCCGCATCTGGGCCTTGATGAGCGAGTGGCCGGTTTTGTACATCAGGGGCTTGCCACCTGCAGCCTCGATGGCCGGGGCCAGGCGCTGTGAGCACTTCACGTCAAACAAAATGGTACCGCCGAGCACGCGGCTGAGCACGTCTTGCGCAAACAACTGCATCTGGCGGTCGGGGTAAATGTTGTGGCCGTCTGCGGTCACGATGCCCAAGCGATCGCCATCGCCATCAAAGGCCAGGCCCAATTCAGCACCCGTGGTTTTCAAGGCTTGGATCAGGTCTTGCAGGTTTTCCGGCTTGCTCGGGTCGGGGTGGTGGTTGGGGAAGTTGCCATCCACCTCGCTGAAGAGTTCGATCACTTCGCAACCCAGGGCGCGGAAGATGCCGGGGGCCGAGGCGCCAGCGATGCCGTTGCCCGAGTCGATCACGATTTTCATGGGGCGCGACAGTCGGATGTCGCCCACGATGCGATGGGTGTAATCGGCCAGCACATCGCGTTGACTCACGCCGCCACCCTTCTGGAGCTGCCAGTTCTCAGCCTCCATCATCTGACGCAGTGCCTGGATTTCGTCGCCATAAATGGCGCGACCGGCCAACACCATCTTGAAGCCGTTGTAATCCTTGGGGTTGTGGCTGCCCGTCACCTGAATGCCGCTTTGGCACACGGTGCTGGCTGCAAAGTAGAGCATGGGCGTGGTGGCCAAACCAATGTCAATGACCTGGATGCCCGCCGACACCAGACCACGGATGAGCGCAGCTGCAAGGCCTGGCCCGCTCAGGCGGCCATCACGCCCCACGGCCACCGTGGTTTGGCCTTCGGCCAGCGCCCGAGTGCCAAAGGCCTTGCCTAGGCCCTCGGCCACTTGCTCATTCAGCGTCGACGGCACCACACCGCGGATGTCATAGGCTTTGAAAATAGAGGGGGTGATTTGCATGGGATCCAACAATCAAAATGGCCGCATGGGCTTGGCTTTGTGCCTTGACTGCATTGTAGGCGGCAAGTCCGTCCAAACCGCTTCCAAACAGCGCCTCAACCAGCCGCGTGAAACACCCGAAACAGGGTTTCCCTGCTACCATGGAGCCCACCGAGACCACCTGATACGCCATGAAACCGTTGAACGTCCTGCGCTACGACAGTCCCTTGGGACCCATGACCCTGGCCGCCAGCGACCAAGGCCTGTGCGGTGTCTGGTTTGATGACCAAAAGCACGGCCCATCCGATGCCGACCGCCAGCACTGGCAGCCCCATGCCGGACACCCTTTGCTGGAAGCTGCAGCAGCGCAGCTGCAAACCTACTTTGCTGGGCAGCGCCAGGTTTTTGATCTCCCACTCGACCTGTCAGCGGGCACGCCGTTTCAGCAATCGGTTTGGCGGGCCTTGCTGGGCATTAACCCGCACCACACCCAAACTTATGGCGACTTGGCTCGGCAACTGGGCAAACCCCAAGCGGTGCGGGCCGTGGGTGCAGCCGTGGGGCGTAATCCGGTGAGTATCATCGTGCCTTGCCACCGCGTGCTGGGTGCCGGTGGCCAACTCACGGGCTACGCAGGCGGGCTGTGGCGCAAACAGGCGCTGCTGCAGCTGGAAGGCCATCCCGGCATCTGACTTTTTTCTCCATGCATGTTTCTCCCGCCAAAGGCTGGCTAGCCGACTTTTTGATCCTGGCCGCCATCTGGGGCTCCTCTTTTCTGTTCATGCGCGTGGCGGCACTGGAACTGGGCGCTTTGCCCACAGCCGCTGTTCGTGTGGCCATTGCCTCGGTTTTTTTGCTGCCCCTGATGCTGGCCAAAGGCCACTGGGCCGATTTGCGCCAACACTGGAAGCCCGTGCTGTTTGTGGGCGTGCTCAACAGCGGCATTCCGTTTGCCTTGTATTCCTTTGCAGTGATGCACATCACCACGGGGTTTTCATCCATCCTGAACGCCACCGTGCCGCTGTTTGGTGCATTGGTCGCCTGGCTTTGGCTGGGTGACAAGCCAACGCTCTCGCGCACGGTGGGTCTGGCGGTCGGTTTTGGTGGCGTGGTGCTGTTGGCAGGTGGTCAAGCCAGCTTCAAACCCAACGCCTCGGGCATCGCCCCGGTTTGGGCGGTGGCCGCTTGCCTGGTCGCAACCACCTGCTACGCGCTGGCCGCGAGCTTCACCAAAAAACACATCCCCAGCCTGCCACCTCTGGTCACCGCCACAGGCAGCCAAATTGGGGCGACTCTGGCTCTGGTCTTGCCAGCTTTGTGGTTCAAGCCGGACCACTGGCCCAGCGCCTCGGCATGGTGGGCCTTGCTGGTGGTGGGCGTGCTGTGCACCGGGGTGGCCTACATCCTGTATTTCAAGCTGATAGAGAACTCGGGGCCTGCACGGGCGCTGACAGTGACCTTTTTGGTGCCGGTGTTTGCCATCGCTTACGGCGTGCTTTTTTTGGGCGAAAGCGTGACGGCCTGGATGCTGTTGTGCGGCGCGGTGATTTTGCTGGGCACCGCCCTGTCCAGCGGCTTGGTCAAATTGCCGGGGCGTTAACTCGCGGGTGCGGGTGCATATGCACCCGCTGCTCACGCTGAACCACATCCCGCGCCCGCAGCTGGCCGCAGCCGCCATCCACATCCTGCCCGGCCGACTGGCGCAATTTGGTGAGCACACCCCGCCGGTGCAGGGTGCGGGCGATTTCGGCGGCACGTTCCCAACTGGGCCGGGCGTAAGGCAAATCGGGCACCGCGTTGTACGGAATCATGTTCATCAGCGCGTATTTGTCCTTCAGCAAACGCACGATGCCCTCGATTTCTTCGTCGCTGTCGTTCACGCCCTCGATCAGCGTCCACTGGTACTGGATCGGGTAGCCAGTCGCACGGGCATAGACCTCGCCCGCCTCGACCAAATCTTGCGGGTCAAAGCGCGGCGCCCGCGGCAGCAGTTGCGCCCGCAGATCGGCCCGGGTGGTGTGCAGTGACAAGGCCAGCGCCGGTTTGACTCGCCCTTGCGGCAAGCGCTCGAACACGCGCGCATCGCCCACTGTGGAAAACACCAGGTTTTTATGCCCGATATTGCCCACCATCCCCAGCAGGTCGATGGCCTCCATCACAGCGTCCAGGTTGTGCGAAGGCTCGCCCATGCCCATGAACACGACTTTTTTGACCGGTCTCAGCGTGCGCGCCAAAGCGACTTGCGCCACGATTTCGGCGCTGCCCACCTGCCGAATCAGCCCTTCGCGCCCGGTCATGCAAAACACGCAGCCCACCGCGCAGCCCACTTGAGACGACACACACAGACCGTCGCGTGGCAACAGCACGCTTTCCACCGTCTGGCCGTCTTGCAGGCCGACCAGCAAGCGGGCCGAACCGTCTTGGCCCGGGTGTTGTTCGCGCAGCGTGACTAGGCCGGTCAGCGTTTGGGTAAGCGCGGGCAGCGCCTCGCGCACCGCCGTGGGCATGAAGCTCGCCAAAGGCCTGCGGCCACTGTCCTGCGGCTTGGCTTGGGCCCACAGGCGCAGCACACGCTGCTCGTGCAGGGCGTTGGCTCCTAAGGCGCGCAAGTGGTCGCGGATGTCCTGAACGCTGTGCATCGGCTTCAAATACAGAGGTTTCAGTAATGCGGCGGAATTTCATCACGCAGGTTGCGCACCTCGGCGCCGCCACCCGATTCGGGCAGACGATCGCGCATCTGGCGCAGCTCCTGAATCAGCGCGTCAATTTGCTGCTGCTGTCGGTAAACCTGCGCATTGAGCTGGTCGAGCAGGTCTTCGGTGAAGCCGGCCTTGATTTCCAGGTCGACCAAGCGGTTTTCAATCGGGGTGGGGATGTCCATGGGCTGTATTGGACATGATTTCGGGGGATGTTCTGACATCTTTTATAATCCGTTCATCGCCGAGTTATCTGAACTACTTGCAGGGCGATTCATAAAACCTGCTAAAGCGTTCGCCAGGCTCCGGGTTTTCAGGGTCGGCAACGCCGACAAACCACTGAAACTTTAGGAGCCTTTTTCATGTCCAGTAATTACCTCTTCACCTCGGAATCCGTCTCCGAAGGCCATCCCGACAAGGTCGCCGACCAGATCTCGGACGCGATCCTCGACGCGATCTTTGAGCAAGACCCCCGCAGCCGCGTGGCCGCCGAGACCCTGACCAACACCGGTCTGGTGGTCCTGGCCGGAGAAATCACCACCAACGCGCACGTCGACTACATCCAGGTCGCCCGCGACACCATCAAACGCATCGGCTACGACAACACCGACTACGGCATCGACTACAAAGGCTGCGCGGTCATGGTCTGCTACGACAAGCAGAGCAACGACATCGCCCAGGGCGTTGACCACGCATCGGACGACCACCTCAACATCGGTGCGGGCGACCAGGGCCTGATGTTCGGCTATGCCTGCAGCGAAACCCCTGAGCTGATGCCCGCCCCGATCTATTACGCCCACCGCCTGGTCGAGCGCCAGGCCCAGCTGCGCAAGGACGGACGTCTGCCTTTCTTGCGCCCCGACGCCAAGAGCCAGGTGACCATGCGCTATGTGGATGGCAAGCCACACAGCATCGACACCGTGGTGCTGTCCACCCAGCACAGCCCCGACCAGTCGGAGACTGCCACCAAGATGAAAGCCAGCTTCACCGAAGCGATCATCGAAGAAATCATCAAGCCGGTGCTGCCCAAAGAGTGGCTGCAAGACACCCAATACCTGATCAATCCGACAGGCCGCTTCGTCATCGGCGGCCCCCAGGGCGATTGCGGTCTCACAGGCCGCAAGATCATTGTGGACACCTACGGCGGCGCTTGCCCCCACGGTGGTGGCGCGTTCTCGGGCAAAGACCCATCGAAAGTGGACCGCTCGGCCGCTTACGCCGCCCGCTACGTGGCCAAGAACATCGTGGCCGCAGGTCTGGCCACCCAGTGCCAGGTGCAGGTGGCTTACGCGATTGGCGTGGCCCGCCCCATGAACATCACCGTCAACACCGCAGGCACTGGCGTGATCTCGGACGAAAAATTGTCGGCTCTGGTGGCCGAGCACTTTGACCTGCGCCCCAAAGGCATCATCCAGATGCTGGACTTGCTGCGCCCGATCTACAGCAAGACCGCCGCCTATGGCCACTTTGGCCGCGACGAGCCCGACTTCACTTGGGAGCGCACTGACCGTGCCGCCGCGCTGAAAGCGGCTGCGGGTCTGTAAGCCCAAGCAAACGCCAAGCCCCCGACAGGGACGGGGCGCAAAGCACAAGCCGCTCAGCGTCCGTTGAGCGGCTTTTTCATGCGCACGGATGAGTGAACCCTGCTCTGGGCGCTGGGTTTGTGGTGCCAGGTACAGACCCAAACCGCCGCTTTTTTGACAATGCGATCCAACCACTGCAACGGAATCCGCCATGTTCAAAGACCGCCTGGACGCTGCCCGCCAATTAAGCAAGGCACTCAAAAAGTACGAAGGCCAAAACCCTTTGATTCTGGCGATACCCCGAGGCGCTGTGCCCATGGGTGCCTGGATTGCGGATGTGTTGCATGGGCAAATGGATGTGGTGCTGGTGCGAAAACTGCGCACACCGTCTCAGCCCGAAGTGGCCATCGGCGCTATGGACGAAACAGGGCTGGCCTACCTCTCGCCCTGCGCTGCAACGCTGGGCATCGACCCGCAGTACGTGAAAGATGAAATCAAACTGCAGATGAAAACACTGAAGGCCCGACGCCAGCAATACAGCCAAATTCGGGCACCGATTCCGGTGCAGGGGCGTGTGGTCATTGTGGTGGACGATGGCTTGGCCACAGGGGCCACCATGATGTCGGCACTCAAAGCCGTGCGCCAACACCACCCGCAGCGTTTGGTCTGCGCCATTCCGGTGGCCAGCCCGGATGCGCTTGCCCGAATCAAACCCCTGGCCGACGAAACGGTGTACCTGCATGCCCCCGAGGACTTCATGGCTGTGGCACAGTTTTACCAACAGTTCCCACAGGTGGACGATGCGCAGGTGCTGGCGTCGTTACAAACGAAATTCACTGCGTAGGCGCTTATCCAGCTCGGTCACGTTCAAGGACGTCAAATCCAGCACATGTTGGGCCACAAGGGTGTGTTGCACGGACGGGTCCAGGTGCGACAACAACTCACCCATGAAGGGGTTGGAGACGAACAAGGCCAAGGCGCTCATACGGTGGTTCATCACCGCTTCGTGAAAATACTTCGCCAACGTCTTGGCAAACTCGCTGCGATGCAGCTGTTTAAGTTCTGCACGGGGCGCCAAACCCGCCCGACCTGCTTCTGAATGCCCCAATGGTGCACGCTCGGTCTGGCTTGCAGGCATGCGACTTTCCGGATGAATCCAATCGATCACTTCCACCAAGGGCTCGTTGAACGATGTGCGCTCCCAAACTTTCGCCTGTGAAGCGTTGGCCACCAATATCCAATGTTTTTGAGCCATGCTCTGATCCTTTTCACTTTTCAGTCTGAACCGTGTTTCATTATTCGGGAGGCCCACTCGGTGGTCAATTGACCCGTTGGTGTAGACCCTTTGGCTCAAGTCGTGGCCCCAGCGTGGGGGTTGATCGGCATCCCATTTTTGTAGCCCAGAGACATGCGGCAATGCATGCTGTTCAAGACCTCTGCAACAGCATTCGCTTGATGGATGCGCAGCACAAATCCAAGCCTCACCCTGTCAGCCAGATGAGCCAAACCCCCAACCCTGAATCGCCAGAATGCGTTTTCATCGCCACAAGCGGGCTCACTGACGGCGCTCTCGCTCCTGCCTGATGCCTGTCTCCATGGTGCCCACCAACGCGTTCATCTCTTGGGCAAGTATTTTCAGCACATCGTCCATGCTCACGATCCCCATCAGCTCATCCTGCTGTCCGACCACGGGCAAGCGCCGCACACCATGCTCACGCATGCTGCGCATCATGTCCAGCAAGGAGTCGGCTTCGTTCACCGTGACCACACGCTCAGTCATGATGTCCTCCAGACACAAAGGCTCAGGCACCAAACCGGTAGCGACCACAGACATCACGATGTCACGGTCGGTGATCAAGCCACACACCTGCCGACTGCCGTTCTCGTCATTGACCACCACCAAGGAACCCACGTGGTCTTCCCGCATGAGCTGCGCTGCAGCCACCACACTGGTTTTTTTGTAAGCCACGGTGACCTTGCGTTTGCAAATATCGTCCGCTGTCAATTGTTTGCCCATCATGATTCCTTAAAGGTGTCAGCTGGCTCGCATCGTGCCTCGCGCACCCTCGGTTGTCAGTGCCTTGGTTAACCGCCTGCAAAACGCCTCGGTGAGTCAAGAGACAGACCGGACATACAAAGCCCGCCACGATGGCATGACGAACCTCTCTACCCGTACCGGCTCCGATGATGTTCCATGGGGTCTCGACTACAGGAAAAACCATGAAACCCACAGCACCCGTTCCTCTGGAAATCCATTTTCGTCATCTGGCCTACTCCGAGGCCCTTGAGACCCACATACGCCACCAAGCCGACAAACTGGGAAAGTTTCACCCCAGCATCCACAACTGCCATGTCACCATCGAACAGCTGCACCGACATCACACCCAAGGCAACCATTTCCATGTGCGCATGGCTGTGAAGGTTCCCGGGCATGAACTGATTGCAGACCGACAGCCTGATCAGAACCACGCTTACACCGACGTGTATGTGGCCATTCGAGATGCTTTTGATGCCATGCGCCGTCAACTGGAAGACCTGGTAAGGCACCAGCAAGGCCATGTCAAACAGCACGAAGAAAGACCGCATGGACACATCACTGAAATCGCGCCAGACAAAACATTCGGGCGGATTGAGTCGGTCGATGGTCGCTGGCTTTACTTCCATCGCAACAGCCTGGTGGGCGAGGACCTGGACAAGCTGCAGATCGGTACACCTGTGTATTACGTCGAGGACATCGGCGATGAAGGTCCGCAGGCCAGCAGCGTGCACCCGATCGGCAAACACCACATTCTGGTGTGAGAAGTGGGGTCAAGCCCCACGAAAATGGCCTTGCACCACTTGGGCCGCAGCCCAAGCCGGGTCATCATGCGATCTTGAGCAAATGGCTTTGGCCGTTGGGTTTCTTCGGCAAAGTCAGCTGCAACACACCGTCTTCGTATTTGGCGGAAGCCTTAGCTTGGTCCACGCTTTCATCCAAGGTGAAGCTGCGTGCGACGCTTCCGTAATAGCGCTCACTGCGAATGATCTTAGAGCCCTCTTTTTCTTCTTTTTCCTTTTTCACTTCGGCGCTCAAGGACACCTGATTGCCCTCCACAGACACTTTGATGTCTTCTTTCTTGACGCCTGGAATTTCGGCTTTGACAAAGAAATTTTTGTCATCTTCTGTCAAATCCAGCCGCATCTGAGGCTCGCCCTCCATCAGTCGGTACATGGGACGCATCGCAAACCCTTTGAAAAAATCCTCATTGAAAGGGTCGCGCAATTCGCTGAATGGGTTGAATCGTGTGAGGTTGCTCATGGTGTGTTCTCCATCTATCCAAATAGGCAGCATCCGTGCTGCCTGACAACGAGGAGCGCGGTGGAATTACGCATCGCCCCAAGGGCCCTTGCAAGCCCCTTGTCCACTGTCGTTTTTTCTACGCACGATGTCTGTTGCCCATTTCACCGATGGGATGCCCTGGCTTCGCCCGAGCAGAGTGGGCCAATCTGGTGAATGAAGCGGCGATTGTGACAATAGACCGCAAAACCGGTAGCGTTCACTTGGCAGATTTCATGGCCGCGGTCGAGCACACCATGGTAAGCCTTGAAAAGCGCAACTAGAGGATGAGAGATCACGCCTGCGCCTTGACAAGATCCCAAATTCAATCAAGTGGATTCAGAAAACAAAAAACCGTTGTAAGTCCAAGACTTACAACGGTTTTTATTTTTTGGCGGAGTGGACGGGACTCGAACCCGCGACCCCCGGCGTGACAGGCCGGTATTCTAACCAACTGAACTACCACTCCTGGTAGCTGTAACTTTTGTCAGGCTGCTTGTGCAACTGACCAAGTGCTACAAAACTTGGCGACCCTACGGGGATTCGAACCCCGGTACTCACCGTGAAAGGGTGATGTCCTAGGCCTCTAGACGATAGGGTCATAACCTGGACTGTTTCTTTCGAAACTTGTTCTTGCGAACATTCTCAACACGTTGGTGGAGGTAAGCGGGATCGAACCGCTGACCTCTTGCATGCCATGCAAGCGCTCTCCCAGCTGAGCTATACCCCCTTTGGTAAAACGTCGAGCATTGCTGCTTTTTCGTTATGCCTCGTTGGTGTCGAGACTTGAATTATAGACAGAATTTCAGGCGTTTTTCAAGCGCTCCAGAATTTTTTCTCTCTGGCTCAAAGCGAGCACCGCATCGAGCGATGGTGTCTGGGCCGTGCCCATCACCAACACCCGAACAGGCATGGCGATTTGAGGCATCTTGAGGCCGGTTTCGGCCAAGGTTTCCTTGATCGCCGCCGCAATGGATGCCTTGTCCCACGCACAGCTGGACAGCTTGCCCGCCAACACAGCCAAAGCAGGCTTGACCACATCGGTCACATGCTGGGCTTTCTCTTCGGCATTGGGCACCACGTCCAAATAAAACGCCGAAATCCATTGGGCCAAAACGACCAGCGTGTCACAGCGGTCCTTGAACAGGCCGCAAATATTGGCCAGGCGCTCATCGGCCACCACACCCAGTTTGGCCAGAAAGGGCTGAACATGCTGGGCCAGCGCATCATCAGGCATGGCCTTGAGGTGCTGGGCATTGACCCACTTGAGCTTGGCCTCGTCAAACTGGGCGGCGCTGCGGCCCAGGTGGTCCAGGTTGAACCACTCGAGGAACTGTGCACGGCTGAAGATTTCGTCGTCGCCGTGGCTCCAGCCCAGACGCGCTAGGTAGTTGACCATGGCATCGGGCAAATAGCCTTCGTCGCGGTAGGCCGTGACCGCCTTGGCCCCGTTGCGCTTGCTCATCTTCTCGCCCTGTTCATTCAGCACGGTGGGCAAGTGGGCATACACCGGAGGCTCTTTGCCCAAGGCTTTGAAGATGTTGATCTGACGTGGCGTGTTGTTCACATGGTCGTCGCCACGGATCACATGGGTGATCTGCATGTCGATGTCGTCCACCACCACGCAGAAGTTGTAGGTGGGCGTGCCGTCAGGGCGGGCGATCACCAGGTCATCGAGCTCGTCGTTGCTGATCTCGATGCGGCCTTTGACCTTGTCGTCCCAAGCCACCACACCGCCGATCGGGTTCTTGAAGCGCAGCACGGGCTTCACACCCTCGGGAATCGTGGGCAAGGTTTTGCCCTCTGCCGGACGCCAGGTGCCGTCGTAACGGGGCTTTTCCTTGTTGGCCATCTGGCGTTCGCGCAAGGCGTCGAGTTCTGCCATGCTCATGTAGCAAGGGTAGACATGGCCCGCGGCAATCAAGTCGGCCAGCACCGCCTTGTAGCGGTCCATGCGTTGCATTTGGTAGAAGGGACCTTCGTCGTGGTCCAGCCCCAACCAGGCCATGCCTTCGATGATCACGTCGACCGACGCTTGCGTGGAGCGGTCCAGGTCGGTGTCTTCGATGCGCAAGATGAAGTCGCCACCCGTAGCGCGGGCAAAGGCCCAGGGGTACAAAGCCGAGCGGATGTTGCCCAGATGAATGAAGCCCGTGGGCGATGGGGCAAAGCGGGTGCGCGTGCGTACAGGAAGGGTCATATCAGAGGGTGTCGAGACCACGGGAGAGGTCTTTTTGAATGTCTTGCGGGTATTCGAGGCCGACGGCCACGCGGATCAGGCCCTGGCCAATACCAGCAGCTTGGCGCTGGGCCTCGGTCAGGCGGCCGTGCGAAGTGCTGGCCGGGTGGGCCACCAGGGTTTTGGTGTCCCCCAGGTTGGTCGATAAAGACAACATTTGCATCGAATCGAGCACATGGAATGCCCGTGCGCGGGCTTGCTCGGGGCCATCGGCTTTCACGTCGAAAGACAAGACCGCGCCGCCCAAGCCGGACATCTGGCGCATAGCCAGATCGTGTTGCGGATGGCTTGCCAAGCCAGGGTAATACACGCGGGCCACCGAGGGATGCTTTTCGAGCCACTCGGCCAGGATTTGCGCACGGGCGCTCTGCGCCCGCATGCGCAGGTCCAGCGTTTCCAGACCTTTGAGCACCACCCAGGCATTGAAAGGTGCCAGCGTCATGCCGCCGCTTTTGAGCACCGGCAAAAACTTCTGAGTAATCATTTGCTGCGGCGCGCACAAGGCACCCGCCATCACGCGGCCCTGGCCGTCCAGGTACTTGGTGCCCGAATGCATGATGATGTCGGCTCCCATGGCCACCGGGCGCTGCAAAGCAGGCGTCGCAAAGCAGTTGTCTACGGCAAACAACGCGCCTGCGTTGTGCGCCATGTCGGCCAGCGCCTGGATGTCGCACACCTCGGTCAAGGGGTTGGTGGGCGTTTCGGCAAACAACAAGCGTGTGTTGGGGCGGATGGCGGCTTGCCACTCCTTCAAGTCGGTTTGCGAGACAAAGCTGGACTCCACACCGAACTTGGCCAGGTCCGAGCCGATCAACTTGATGGTCGAGCCAAACATGGAGCGCGAACACAGGACATGGTCGCCCGCTTTGAGCAGCCCCAGGCACATCATCAAGATGGCCGACATGCCCGAGGCTGTGCCCATGGCCGCTTCAGTCCCCTCGAGCGCGGCCAGGCGCATCTCCATGCTGGCCACCGTGGGGTTGCCGTAGCGGCCGTAGGTGTAGCCTTCTTCATCACCCGCAAATCGGGCGGCGGCGGCGGCGGCCGTGGGTTGCACATAACCGCTGGTCAGGAACAGGGCCTCGGAATTTTCACCGTACTGGCTGCGCTCCACAGCGGCACGCACCGCCAGGGTTTCGATGTGCAGATCGTCAAATTGCTTGGCTTGCGTCATGGCTGGGCTCAATCGCTGGCGTTGGGCAAAGCCAAACGCGAATGGTCGTCGTCGCCCTCTTCCACCTGGGGGCGGGTTTGGTTCAAGCGGGTGATGTCGTCGATGGAAATGTCGCCTGTCACGTACACACCGTCGAAACAGGACGCATCAAAGTTGGACAGTGCCCCGGCAGCGTTGACACGCGCTTGGGCCACGGCGGTTTTCATGGCGTCCACGTCCTGGTAAATCAGGGCGTCGCAACCAATGATCTCGCGGATTTCTTCGATGCTGCGGCCGTGCGCCACCAACTCTTCTTTGGTGGGCATGTCGATGCCGTACACGTTGGGGTAGCGCACAGGCGGCGCGGCGCTGGCCATGTAGACCTTGCGGGCACCGGCATCACGTGCCATTTGCACAATCTCCCGGCTGGTGGTGCCGCGCACGATGGAGTCGTCCACCAGCAGCACATTGCGACCCTTGAATTCGCTCACGATGACGTTGAGCTTTTGACGCACCGACTTCTTGCGGACCGCCTGACCCGGCATGATGAAGGTGCGGCCCACATAACGGTTTTTCACAAAACCTTCGCGGTAGGGGATGCCCAGCAGGTGTGCGAGTTGCGTGGCGCTGGGGCGGCTGGACTCGGGGATTGGAATGACCACATCGATGTCGCTCGGTGGCACGGTGGAAATCACACGCTTGGCCAGGGTCTCGCCCAAGTTCAAGCGGGCCTGGTAGACCGAGATGCCATCCATGGTGGAATCAGGCCGGGCCAGATAGACGTATTCAAAAATGCAGGGACTCAACTGCGCCTTGTCGCTGCAGGGCTGGCTGTGCATCTGCCCCTGCAGGTCGACAAAAATCGCCTCGCCTGGCGCCACATCGCGCTCGAATTGGTGCCCTGTGCCATCGAGCGCCACCGACTCGCTGGCCAACATGATGGTGCCGTCGGCGCTGCGGCCCACGCACAAGGGGCGAATGCCGTGCGGGTCACGGAAAGCCACCAGGCCATGACCAGCGATCAGCGCGATCACCGCGTAAGAGCCTTTGACACGGCGGTTCACCCCGCGCACGGCCTCGAACACGTCCACCGGCTTCAGCGGCAAGCCGCGCGTGGTTTTTTCCAGCTCGTGGGCCAGCACGTTGAGCAGCACCTCGGAGTCGCTCTCGGTGTTGATGTGGCGGTGGTCGTTGGAAAACAATTCGGCCTTGAGCGCGTGCGCATTGGTCAGGTTGCCGTTGTGCACTAGCACCAGGCCAAAGGGGGCGTTCACATAAAACGGCTGCGCCTCTTCTTCGCTGAAGGCGTTACCCGCTGTCGGGTAACGCACCTGGCCCAGACCGCAATTGCCGGGCAAGCTGCGCATGTTGCGGGTGCGAAACACGTCGCGCACCATGCCCTTGGCCTTGTGCATGAAAAACTTGCGGTCCAGTTGCGTGACGATGCCTGCGGCATCCTGGCCACGGTGCTGCAGCAGCAGTAAGGCGTCGTAAATCAACTGATTGACCGGTGCGCTGCTGACAACGCCGACAATTCCACACATACTTTTAATCCGTTCAAAAATCGAACTGTCCCGAAAAACTCAGGGCAGATATTCCACAAAGGTCTGGGGCAAAAGGGGCTTCAGGCCCGTCAGGATGAGGTCCAGCCAAACCGGGCCTTGGGCCGACGTCCACCAGGTGTCACGCGCCATGCCCGTCAATTGCAGGACAACAGTCAAAGCCAACAACAGCACCAGTCCACGCGCCAAGCCGAACACACCGCCCAGCGTGCGATCGACCGGACGCAAACCGACCGTTTCCACCAGCTTCTTGATCAACCAGGACAACAAGCCAGCGGCAAAGACCGTGGCCATGAAAACCACCGCAAAAGCCACCGCGTACTGCACCGATTGGGGAGCGCCCTGGATCATGGGCAGCCAACCGACCACATCGGCTGCCAGCCACTGCGCCACCACAAAAGCAGCCACCCAGCCCGCCAGGGACAACACCTCATAGACCAGCCCGCGCCAAAGTCCCACCAGCATGGAGGCGAACAACACCCCCAACAAAACCCAATCGGTGAGGCTGACCGCCATGTCAGATCTTCAAGAAAGACACAGGCAAGTCGAGCTTGCGAATGCGGGCGGCCACTTTGTCGGCTTCTTCACGCGTTTCGAAAGGGCCCACACGGATGCGGGTCGTGCTCTTGCCGTCGCGCTCCACCATCTGGGTGTAGGTTTTCACGCCCGCTTGCTCCAGCTTGCTGCGCACTTCACGCACTTTGGCAGGATCGCTGAACGCGCCCACCTGGATCACGACGCGCCCAGCGGATGCCTTGACAGATTGCTTACCCTCCAGCAGTGCCTGGGCCTTGTCGCCATCGTCCTTGGGCTTCACGGGTGCGGGCTTGTCCGCCTTTACCGGGGCCGCGGCAGGGACATTCTGCTTAACCACGGGTTCTTTGTCTGGGGCTTTCGCAACTGGCGGAGCCACTTTGGCAGGCTCTGCCTGGGGGGCTGGCGAGGTGGGCGCGGGCGCAGGGACCACCTCTTCACGGGCATCCAGACTGGCTTGGGCCGTCACAGGCTCGGAGGCAGGCAACAATGGTTTGGCTGGGGCCTGGCTTGCGGGCACCGGGGTGCCGCTCGACAAGGGGGGTGTGCTTTGCCGGTCAGGAATCACGATGGGCGTGTCCACCGCGACAGGTCGGGGCTGGGTATCGAACAGCAGGGGAAATCCCACCACGGCCACCAGCACCAGCACCACAGCCCCCATCAAACGGTGCCGCGCGCGGCGGCGAACCACTTCGATGTTTTCGTTGGGGCCGGCAGTCACCGCTTCACCCGAAGCGGTTTGACCAGGAAATCGGAACTTGAAAAAGGCCATGGCGTGGTGCTCACGGGCTCAGGTGTTTGGCATGCAGACGCGGGATGCCGTCTTTCAAAACACCGCCCACGGTATAGAAGGAGCCAAAGACCACGATTCTATCAGCCGGGTCTGCCGCATCGATGGCCGCCTGCAGGGCCTGCATGGGGTCGGCGTGTACGCTCGAGGCGGTGTCGGTGCGGGTGTTTTGCGTTTGCCAGGCCTGCTGCAAATCGGCCGCTTTGGCGGCCCGGGGCAGGGGCAAATCGGTGAAATACCACTTATCCACCATCGGGTTGACCTTTTGCAGCATGGGCAAGAGGTCCTTGTCGGCCATGGCCCCCAGCACCGCGTGGGTGGTGGGGTAAAAGCCCATGGCGTCCAGGTTGGCCGCCAGTGCCGCCACCGAATGGGGGTTGTGCGCCACGTCCAGCACCAAAACCGGCTGGCCCGGCACGATCTGGAAGCGCCCAGGCAACTCCACCATGGCCAGACCGTTGCGCACCGCCTGGGCCGTGACGGGGATGCGCTGGCGCAAGGCGTCCAGCGCAGCCAACACACCCGAGGCGTTGATCAACTGGTTGGCCCCGCGCAAGGCCGGATAGGCCATGCCGCTGTAGCGGCGGTCGCGCCCCGCCCAGGCCCACTGCTGCTTGTCGCCCGAAAAATTGAAATCACGGCCAAACTGCCACAGATCAGCGCCGACTGCAGCCGCATGGTCGATCACGCTTTGCGGCGGCACCGGGTCGCTCACGATCACAGGCCGCCCGGCGCGCATGATGCCCGCCTTCTCAAAGCCAATGCTTTCGCGGTCTTTGCCCAAAATGGCCGTGTGGTCGATGTCGATGCTGGTGATCACAGCGCAGTCAGCGTCGATGATGTTCACCGCGTCCAGACGCCCGCCCAAACCGACCTCCAAAATCGCCACATCCAGGTTGGCGCGGGCCATCAGATGCAGGATGGCCAGTGTGCTGAACTCGAAATAGGTCAGGCTCACATCGCCCCGCACCGCTTCCACGGCGGCAAAAGCTTCGGCAAACACTTCGGCCGAAGCCGATTCGCCATGCAGGCGGCAGCGCTCTTCAAAATGCACCAGGTGCGGCGAGGTGTAGACGCCTGTGCGGTAACCGGCTTGCAGCAAAACGGCTTCGAGCATGGCGCAGGTCGAGCCCTTGCCATTGGTACCCGCCACGGTGATCACCGGGCAGTCGAAACGCAGCTGCATGCGGTCGGCCACGGTTTTCACGCGGTCCAGCCCCATGTCTATGGCCACGGGGTGTAACTGCTCGCACCAGTCGAGCCATTCCTGTAGAGTCTTCATAGGCGGCGATTGTCGCCCAGTCTTGTCACTTTCCCTTGGATCAAATCCCCATGGACCCCATTGTTTACGGCATTCCCAATTGCGACACCGTCAAAAAAGCCCGCACCTGGCTCACTGACCAGGGCTTGAACGCGGCATTTCACGATTTCAAAAAACAAGGCGTGCCCGAGGCGCAGCTGGACACGTGGCTGGACGCGGTGGGCTGGGAAACCCTGCTCAACCGCAAAGGCACCACCTGGCGCAAGCTGGACGCCGCGGTGCAAGCCAGCGTGACCGACAGCGCCAGCGCCAAAAAAGTCATGCTCGAACACGCCAGCACCATCAAGCGGCCGGTCATTGCCTGGCCCTCGGGGCAAATCACCATCGGGTTCACACCCGAGCAGTGGCCTGCCTGAACCGCGAATCGGTGAATCGACGCTCGATCGGGTGCCAGCTACAAAACTTTACGATCTCGCCATACGCCAGACAGCTCGGTCGGCATAAACTTCATTTCGCGCCCGCCGCAAAGAACCATTTCATGAAAAAACACGCCACCATCGCTTTGATCTGTGTCACAGCCGCTTGGGCGCACGGCCAGGAAGTCGGTCAAGTGCTTTCGCGCACCCCGGTTTACCAACAGGTGGCTGTGCCGCGCCAGACCTGTACGACCCCACCCCCCTCAGTCCCAGCGCAAACGTCTGGCGGAGGTGCCATCATCGGCGCGATCACCGGGGGGTTGATTGGCAGCCAGCTGGGCGGCCGCGACAGCCAAGGCATCGCCACCATGGCCGGGATGATCGGCGGTGCAGTCCTGGGCAACAATGTGGAAGGCCAAAACGCATCCACGCCAACCACCACCTGCACCACCCAAACCGTCTACGAAAACCGCCTGATCGGCTACAACGTGGCCTATGAATATGCGGGCAAGCAATACAACGTTCAGTTGCCCCAAGACCCCGGCCCGACCATCCCACTGCAAGTCACGCCCATGGTCGCCCCACGTTCGCAAGCGCCCGAGGCCCCCGCAGTGATCACCGAGTCGCGCGTGGTGTATTTGCCCACTCCTGTGTACCGCAGCTACCCACCCGTCTACAGCCACGTGACCATGGGCTGGGGGTGGCCCCCTGTGCACCGACATGGGCACTGGCGCTGAGCAGCCCCTTCCCCATCCGCTGCGGTCAGACCCGGCGTCTGGCCTAAAATGCCAGGTTGATTTGCCGCAAAGGGCGTCTCAAGACGCCCTTTTGCATTGACGCGGCAACCACCGCCCCAGAAAGCACACTCCATGACCACCGAAAAAATCGACGGCGTCTCCGTCAACACCCAAGCCAATGTTTACTTTGACGGCAAATGCGTCAGCCACGGCCTGACCCTGCCCGACGGCACCAAGCTGTCGGTGGGCGTGATCCTGCCGTCCACCCTGACTTTCAACACAGGAGCCCCAGAAATCATGGAATGCGTAGGCGGCTTTTGCGAATACAAGCTCGACGGCAGCGACACCTGGGTCAAGTCCAGCGCAGGCGAAGAGTTCAGCATTCCTGGTAACTCCAAATTCGAAATCCGCGTGACCGAGCCCTACCACTACATCTGCCACTTCGGCTGATCGGATTCAGAACATGAGCACCATCCTGCAAAACCTGCCCAAAGGGCAAAAAGTCGGCATCGCCTTCTCGGGCGGCCTGGACACCTCTGCCGCCCTGCTGTGGATGAAGCAAAAGGGCGCCCTGCCCTACGCCTACACCGCCAACCTGGGCCAGCCTGACGAAGCCGACTACAACGAGATTCCCCGCAAGGCGATGGAATACGGCGCAGAAAAAGCCCGCCTGGTCGACTGCCGCACCCAGCTGGCGCACGAAGGTATCGCCGCCATCCAGTGCGGCGCCTTCCACATTTCCACCGGTGGCATCACCTACTTCAACACCACCCCGCTCGGCCGCGCCGTGACCGGCACCATGCTGGTGGCCGCCATGAAGGAAGACGACGTCAACATCTGGGGCGACGGCAGCACCTTCAAGGGCAACGACATCGAACGCTTTTACCGCTACGGCCTGCTCACCAACCCGAGCCTCAAGATCTACAAGCCCTGGCTCGACCAGCTGTTCATCGACGAGCTGGGTGGCCGCGCCGAAATGAGCGCTTTCATGACGGCCAACGGCTTTGGCTACAAGATGAGCGCCGAAAAGGCCTACAGCACCGACAGCAACATGTTGGGCGCGACCCACGAAGCCAAGGACCTGGAAAGCCTGCAAAGCGGCATGAAGATCGTCAACCCCATCATGGGCGTGGCGTTCTGGAAGCCCGAGGTGGAAGTCAAAGCCGAAGAAGTAAGCGTGCGCTTTGAAGAAGGCATGCCCGTTGCGCTGAATGGCGTCGAATACGCCGACCCGGTCGAACTGTTCCTCAAGGCCAACGAAATCGGCGGCCGCCACGGCCTGGGCATGAGCGACCAGATCGAAAACCGCATCATCGAAGCCAAGAGCCGCGGCATCTACGAAGCCCCCGGCATGGCGCTGCTGCACATCGCCTATGAGCGCCTGGTCACCGGCATCCACAACGAAGACACCATCGAGCAGTACCGCATCAACGGCCTGCGCCTGGGCCGCTTGCTGTACCAGGGCCGCTGGTTCGACCCGCAGTCCATCATGCTGCGCGAAACCGCCCAGCGCTGGGTGGCCCGCGCCGTGACCGGCACCGTGACGCTGGAACTTCGCCGTGGCAACGACTACAGCATCCTGAACACCGAATCGGCCAACCTGACTTACGCCCCCGAGCGTTTGTCGATGGAAAAAGTGGAAGATGCGCCGTTCAGCCCGCTCGACCGCATTGGCCAACTGACCATGCGCAACCTCGACATCACCGACACCCGCGGCAAGTTAGGCATCTACGCCCACACGGGCCTGCTGTCGGTGGGCGAAGGCCCCCACATCTACAAGCTGGATGGCAACGGCAAGAAGTGATTTTTTGCTGCTCCAATAAAAAACGGCCTTCGGGCCGTTTTTTGTTATGAGCTTGGTTTTGTGCGAGTTTTCCGCCTTGTTGCGGGTGCCTGCCGGCTCGCCTCATAACTCGCTTCGCTCGCCAAATCGGCGAGTCCGGCAGGCACCCGCACCAAGGCTGCGTCCGTTGAAACACAAGCGGGTATTGAGCTCTTTGGAAATCTTTGGCAGTGCAGCACCGGGTTGGGGCCTGAGCGGATCGGCCGATTTGGCGAGCGAAGCGAGTTATGAGGCCGACCGCTCAGGCCCCAACCCGTCGCGGAACAGCACCACAGAAGCAAAAATCAAATCACAACAGGCTCAGGCTCCAGCCGAATCCCAAACCGCTCATACACACTGGTCTGGATGGCCCGGGCCAAAGTCATCACCTCCCCCCCCGTGCAGGGGTTCTCGCGCCCACCCCGGTTGACCAGCACCAACGCCTGCTTCTCATAGACGCCTGCGTGGCCCACGCTCTTGCCTTTCCAGCCGCAGGCGTCGATCAACCAACCTGCCGCCAGCTTGATGCTGCCGTCGGGCATGGGGTAATGCACCACTTTCGGGTCGCGGGCGATGATGTCGGCGCATTGCTCCGGCGTCACGGTGGGGTTCTTGAAAAAGCTGCCGGCGTTGCCGATCACGGCCGGGTCGGGCAGTTTGGCGCGGCGGATCGCCACGACCCAATCAAAAATCTGCCGGGCATCGGGGTTGTAGATGCCGGTCTCGGCCATCTTGCGCTCCAGATCCAGGTAACCCAGCTCAGGCTTCCAGCGCTTGGGCAGCGCGAACCTCACCCGAAAAATCACCGCACGGCCTGCCAGGCCCAGGCCATCTAGGCCGCCCGATGCGTGTTTGAACACCGAATCGCGGTAGCTAAAGCCGCACTGCGCCGCATTCAAGGTGAACATCTTGCCCGTGAACAGGTCAATGGCGTCGAGCGCGTCAAAGCGGTCCTGCAGCTCCACGCCATAGGCGCCAATGTTCTGCACGGGTGATGCGCCCACGGTGCCGGGGATCAGGGCCATGTTTTCCAGGCCCGGGTAGCCGTTGTCCAGGGTCCAGGCCACCAATGCGTGCCAGTCCACACCAGCACCGGCTTCAATGATCCAGTGTTTGTCGGTCTCGGAAGCCAGGCGAATGCCGGGCACCTCCATCTTGAGCACCAGGGCCTTGACGTCCCCGGTCAGAACGATGTTGCTGCCGCCGCCCAGCACCTGCCGGGGCACGGTGGCGAGTTGCGGGTCGGCTAAAACAGCCAAGAGATCGGCTTCGGAACGTACCCGCACCAAAGCCTGGGCCTTGGCGGCGATGCCGAACGTGTTGTACGGCTGCAGGGGGACATTTTTCTCCAGGTTCATGGGAGAATTGTCGCATTCTCAACCTCGGATTTTTTCTGCCATGCCCTCGTTTGATACCGTTTGCGAACCCAATATGGTCGAAGTGCGCAACGCCGTTGACACCTCTGCCAAAGAAATCGGCACCCGTTTCGACTTCAAAGGCACTTCCGCTGCCATCGAGCTCAAGGACAAAGAGATCACGATGTTCGGCGATGCCGAGTTTCAGCTCACGCAGGTCGAAGACATCCTGCGCAACAAGCTGACCAAGCGCAACGTGGACGTGCGCTTTCTGGACATTGGCAAAGTCGAGAAAATCGGCGGCGACAAGGTCAAACAGGTCATCAAGGTGAAAAACGGCATCGAGACCGAAGACGCCAAGAAAATCACCAAAGTGATCAAGGAAAGCAAGCTGAAGGTGCAGGCGTCCATCCAGGGCGATGCCGTGCGTGTGACCGGCGCCAAGCGCGACGACCTACAGGCTGCCATGGCCCTGCTGCGCAAGGACATGACCGAGCTGCCGCTGTCGTTTGACAACTTCAGGGATTGATGGCGCGGGGCCAGGCCTTCGTTTGTCGCCATCGACTGGATCGGAAGCCATGGCTTTGACCGACATAGATACCCGGTCAAGCCGGGTATGACGAATCTGAATAGCCGGATATAACGGCCTGAACGCCCACAAATCAGGCGGGCTCGTCCAAAAAGCCTTCTGCGCGCAGCGTGACGACCAAGGTGTCGCGCCAGCCGCCTGCTTGCTCTGGCTGGATTGGCGTAGTTTCATGAATCACCCGGCTGTCGTCCAGCAGGAGCAATGACCAAGGCTCGGTCAGGGTGAAGCGCTGGCCCCGTGGGCTGTCCATGTCGAACACCCGGGTTTCGCCGCCTTTGATGCCGTGGCGACCGACCAAAAACACCGCCACCCAATTTACCCCGTCCCGGTGCGCCCCCTCTGGCGTGGGGCGGCCAATGCCGTCGGTGGTGTCGATGCGGAACTGATGCGCCTCGGTGAACCAGGTCTGATCGCCCTGCGCGGCTGAAGCCACACGGGCCAGCCAAAGCAACAATTTTTGCCAAGCCACCTGCTGTACCACCTCGGGGGCCATGGGCTCAAACCAGCGCTGCATGCCGCCGTGCAAAGCGTTGTAAGACAGGGGTTGCCAATGGGCACGGTGCGCCACGGCCATGGCCCGGTCTGCCGTGACTTCAAAGCTGGCGTGACGACGGCGCCGGTAGCGTCCACCGTCCTTGAGGTACTGGTCCGGTGGCAAATCGCTCCAGCTGGGCTCCAGTGCCAGCAAGTCCTCGATCTGCACACCTGCCAAAGCGCAGACAGTGGCAGCCCCAAGCACCGCAAAGCCTTGCGTGGCCAAGGTGGCGTTGAGCTGGTCGGCTGGGGTCAATGGCGGCAGCAGGGTTTGTTGAGGCATGAAAACGTCCGAGAAATCAGGCAAAGGATGCAAGCATAACGCGGACCCCAAGCCTTCTCGGTCTGCCAACCACCATGGCGGCAGTTTCACAGCTGCATGTGGGGGTATCTATGCGTGCTTGAAAGCATGGACACCCGATCAAGTCGGGTGTGACCCATTGCGAATCGTGGACCCCTGATGGGTCGGGTGTTACCCATATGAAATCAGAGGCGACAACAGCGTGGTGTCATACCCGCGAATGCGGGTCTCCATGAAATGACCGCAGCTGCGCTTTCAGGCGTAGCGCTGGCTGGCCAGCTTGGCCCCTTCGGCCAGGGCCTTGAGCTTGGCTTCCGCCACCGCGCGGCTCATCGGGGCCAGGCCACAGTTGGTGCAGGCGATCAGGTGCTGTTTGGGCACAAACTGCAGGGCACGGCCAATGGTGTCGGCAATTTCCTCGGGCGTTTCGATGGCCGGGTTGGCCACGTCGATCACGCCGACCATCACGTCCTTGCCTTCGAGCAACTTCATCAGCTCCATCGGCACATGCGAGTGCATGCACTCCAGACTCACTTGCTGGATGCTGCTCTTGGCCAGGGCCGGAAACACCTTTTCATACTGGCGCCATTCCTCGCCCAGTGTCTCTTTCCATTTGTTGTTGGCTTCGATGCCGTAGCCGTAGCAAATGTGGACGGCCGTGGTGCAAGTCAGGCCACGCGCGGCCACCTCCAGGGCCTTGACACCCCAGTCGGCCGCTTCGTCCATGTAGACGTTGAAGGCCGGTTCGTCGAACTGGATGATGTCCACGCCATCGGCTTGCAACGCCAGCGCTTCCTGGTTGAGCAGCTCGGCAAAAGCCATGGCCATCTTGACCTTGTCGCCATAAAAGCGGTCGGCCACGGTGTCCACGATGGTCATCGGGCCGGGCAAGGTGAATTTCAGTTTCTTTTTCGTATGGGCGCGGGCCAGCTGGGCCTCAAAAGCATGCACACGGCCCTTGAGGCGCAGCGGCGCGATGACTTGTGGCACCTGCGCGTCGTAGCGGTTGTTGCGGATGCCCATGGTGACTTTGTTCACGAAGTCAATGCCCTCGACCTGCTCCACAAAGCCGTGCACAAAGTGCTGGCGGGCTTGCTCGCCGTCACCGATCACGTCCAGGCCCGCGTCTTCCTGCTGTTTGATCCACAGCAGCGTGGCGTCGGCCTTGGCTTGTTGCAACTCGGGTCCTTGGGTTTTCCACTGGGGCCAGAGTTTTTCGGTCTCGGCCAACCAGGCGGGTTTGGGCAAGCTGCCAGCGATCGCGATGGTGAACATGTCAAAAATCCTTGGGGTTAAAAATCAAAGCGCAGAGTTTGCCGTCAATGCAAATTCTTGGGCGAGCAGCTCGTAAGAACGCATTTGGGCTGCAGGGTCATGCGTCCAGGTGATGACCACCAGTTCATCAACCTCCAGCCGCGCCGCCAGTTGGCGCAACTTGCGGCCCACGGTGGCGGCCGAGCCGATCAGGGCCGATTCGCGCAGGCGCTGCAGGGCGAACTGCTCAGCCGGGCTGTAATCACGCGCCGCTTCTTCGGGTGGCAAAAGAGGCCCGATGCGGCCCAAATTCCGGTCCATCTTCCAGCGGGCACGGCTCTCGAACAGGCGCAGCGCCTCTTCGTCGGTGTCGGCCGCCAGGGCCCAGACGCACAGCGCGGCGGAGGGTTTGGCCAAGCCCGCGCTGGGGCGGAAGGTTTCGCGGTAAATCTGCAGCGCCTCGTCTGCGCCCTGCCCGTCGGTGATGAAGTAGGCAAACGCATAGGGCAGACCCAAATGCGCCGCCAATTGGGCGCCGTAGTCTGAGCTGCCCAGCATCCACACCGTGGGCGCGGTGCCCGATTGCGGGTAGGCGTAGACGTTGTGCCCCGGGTGACCCGGTGGCAGGTTCTGCCCGCTCACCCAAGCTTGCAGCTCCATGACCTGCTGCGGAAAGCGCTCCGAAGCGCTGCGGTCGGGGTTGAGCAGTTGTGCGGTGCGACCGTCGCTGCCGGGGGCGCGGCCCACACCCAGATCAATGCGACCCGGGGCCAGCGCGTCCAGCACGCGAAACTGCTCAGCCACCTTCAGCGGCGCGTAGTGCGGCAACATCACCCCCGCGCTGCCGATGCGGATGCGCTGGGTGCGAGCGGCAATGGCGGCCATCAAAACCTCAGGGGCACTGCCCACGATGCTGGGATGGCTGTGGTGCTCGCTCACCCAGAAACGGTCATAACCCCAGGCCTCGGCCTTTTGCGCCAGCGCCAGCGTCTGGCGAATGGTCGCGTCCTGACCGCGCCCGGAGGCAGCGGCCGATTGGTCAAGGATGGAAAGTCTCAGGCTCATTTAGTGTTTCAAACAGGAACTCAGGCTTTTGCCTACCGGGCGTTCACGCTTTTGCTGGTGTGGCCAAGGCGGCCAATTCGGCCTCTTGCAGTGCCCGCCACATGACTTTGCCGCTGCCGCTCTTGGGCAAGGCATCGACAAAACTCACAGCGCGGGGCATTTTGTAAACGGCCATGTTCTCACGGCACCAGTCCATGATGTCCTGCTCGGACACTTTGCCCTTGTGGTCTTGCCGCAAAACCACCACCGCCTTGACCGATTCGCCCCGGTATGCATCGCGTGTGGCGATGATGCAGGCCTCCTGGATGGCGGGGTGGCGGAACATCAGTGCCTCGACCTCGGCCGGCCAGACCTTGAAGCCGCTGGCATTGATCATGCGCTTCAGGCGGTCGGTCATGAAAAAGTAACCCTGCTCATCGACCCGGCCCATGTCGCCCGAACGGAAAAACCGGAACCCATCGCGCTCAAAAAACGCCGCCGCTGTCGCCTCCGGCCGCTTCCAATAGCCCTTGAACACCTGCGGCCCACTGATCACGATCTCGCCCGACTCGCCGGGCGGCAATTCGGCCAGGGTCTCGGGGTCAACGATGCGCGACTCCACGCTCATGAAGGGGATGCCCAGGCACTGTTTTTTTGGCGCATCGGGCGGGTTGGTGTGCGAAGGCGCGGCGGTCTCGGTCAGGCCATAGCCCTCCACATAACGCAGTCCAAACTGGTCCAGCAAACGCTGGGCCACCGCCTCGGGCATGGCCGCACCACCACCACCGATGTAGGTCAAGCTGGTCAAGTCATAGCGGTCCATGTGCGGGCTGCCCAGCAGGTCGATCACCATAGTCGGGATGTTGGTCCAGTGCGTCACACGCCATTTGGAGATCAAATGCCCCGCCACATCGCGGTCCCAGCGCGGCATCACCACCAGGCTGGCACCCAGCAAGATGCTGGTGTGCATCACGCTCACCATGCCGGTGATGTGGAACATGGGCACCACGCACAGGGTCACGTTTTCCGGCGTGCCATTGCCCCACAGGCCACTGGACATGGCATTGTGCATGATGGTGCCATGTGTGTGCATGCAGCCCTTGGGCAGCCCGGTGGTGCCGCTGGTGTAGGGCAAGATGGCCAGGTCGTCAGGTTTGGCCTGGGGTGGCGGCAAAGCCACGGCGGGCTGCGCCATCACAGCGGACCAGGCATGTACCTGACCCGAGCTCAAAACCGGCAAATCGCGCACGGGCAGTAACCAAGGCCGCCAGGCGTCTGGCATGTCATCGGGCCCCAGGGCAGCCGGGTCAAACACATCGGTGAACTGCGTCACCACCAGGTGTTTCAGGCGGTGCTCGGAGGGCAAAGCCTCGCTGGCCTGCGCCAAGTCCGGGGCCAAATCGGCCGTGGTCACTGCGACTTTCGTGTCCGGGTCGGTGATGTAGTGCTTGAGCTCTTCGGCCCGGTTCATCGGATTGACCGGCACCACCACCGCGTCGATGCGCAAAATGGCAAAGTGCGTGATCACCAGCTGCGGGCAGTTCTGCATGTCCAGCACCACGCGGTCACCCGCTTGTACGCCCAAAGCCTTGAGCTGCCCCGCCAGCTGCTCGGCGCTGGCCATCAACTCACGGTAAGTCCAGACCCGGCCCATGAACACCAACGCGGCTTTGTCGGGGTATCGCAAGGCGCTGATCGCCAGGTTCGTCCACAGGGACGTGGCAGGCGCAGTGATCCGGAAGGGCAGGCGCGCAGGCCAGACAGCAGCGTGTGCGGGCATCAGCAAACTCCTCTATGAAGGTGGTGCTGCATGTTAATCGCCCAACACCTTTGGCGTCGGTCTGACTTTGTCGCGGCGGAGACCAAGCCAAGGTGCTATGAAATCCATTTCAATTTGGAACTCTTCACGAAAAGAGCGCCTATTGGGCAGTAAAGTTTCGAAAGAAAATCTTTTAATATTTTTTAAGATTATTCATAGAATGTTTTTTATACTTTTATTACTAAAATAAACCATCATGCAAACAAATACCACTCCTGACACCCCAGAAGACTACTGCGGCACCACCTATGCAGCCAAGCTGCTGGGGCTGTCGGTCGGTACGATTCAAACACTGGTCGAAAAAAATGAGCTGCAAGCTTGGAAGACGCAAGGAGGCCATCGCCGGATATCGATGCCCTCTATCCGCGAATACCAACGCAAGCACAACATGCTGACCATCCCCAACGAGCCACGCGACAACCGTCTTCGCGTATTGCTCGTCGAAGACGATGCGGTCACCCGTGAAATGCTGCGCGGCTACTGCAACCGTTCCAGCATGCCGGTCGACTGCACGGCCATGTCATCCGGCTTGGAGGCCTTGATCGACATCTCCAGCATCAAACCCGATGTGCTGATCACAGATTTGGACATGCCCGGCGTGGACGGCTTTGAATTGCTGCGAACCCTTCGTCAAAACCAGCAATTCAACCGCATGACCACCTTGGTGTTGTCTGCCTTGACTCCAGAAGAAGTTGAAGCCAAAGGCGGCCTGCCAGAAGGCACCATCTTCATGGCCAAGCCCATCAACATGGACTGGTTCAACGGCTTCTTCACCGCCTTCCTGGCCGGCAGGTACATTGAACTGCACACGCAGGACAACAACAAAACTGCGGCTGCTCAAGCCTGATCAGCCCCACCAGGGCAAGCCCAACCACCCAAAAAGAAAAGCCGCTGGGTATTAACCCAGCGGCTTTTTTGCTTGCATATGGTGGAGCTGGGGGGATTTGAACCCCCGTCCATAAGCCTTTTTCGTACAGTTCTACATGTGTAGTCGTCTGATTTGAGTCTCGCCAAATGCACCGCGCAGCGACACGCTGAACACCCAGCCAGCACCCTTTTTTCTCACACCACCCCAAGGTACCCGAGGTGATGCCAGCCCATATGTTTTACCTTGCAGCTAGGACTTTGGAGGCTTTGACACCCCCATCACCCTAACCCAGCCTATCGGCCAACTGTTGCAAGGCTCACCGGATTAAGCGGCGAGTGCGAAACGTTCGTCGTTTGCAGTTAGTTTTTTTTCCGAAGATTAACGAGGATCAGAACCTCGACATGCCCTGCCACGCGTCCGAACCCATGTCGAAACCAGTGCAGCCCCTGAGCCTACTATTTTAGGCGCTCTGGAGGAATTTCAAGAGGTCCATCGGAGAATCAATGTGCAAATGGGCATTCCAGCGAGAAATATCAGCCTGTTGGCCCAAATAACCGTAGGTGGCCGCCACGGTGCCCATGCCTGCAGCCAAACCCGCCACGATGTCGCGTTCGTCGTCGCCCACATACACACAACGCGACGGGTCGACCGACAAACGCCGCGCAGCTTCGAACAGGGGTTCAGGGTGCGGCTTGGCGTGGGGCGTGGTGTTACCGCTGACAATCGCCCCGGCTGTGGCAAACAGATCCATGGCCAGGGTCAGGGGATCGGTAAATCGGCTGGATTTGTTTGTCACCACCCCCCAAGGCAATCCTTGCGCGACCAAACGGGCCACCATGTCGGCCACGCCCTCAAAGATGCGGGTGCGCTCGGTCATGCAACTTTCGTAATTGACGAAAAACTCCTCCTTCATGGCCTCGAAGTCGGGGTGTTCGGGCGTCATGCCGAAGGCGATGCCCAGCATGCCCCGTGCCCCGGCGCCAGCCATGGGTCGGTAGTGATCAAGGGGAAAAGACGGCAAACCGCGATCGGTGCGCATTTTGTCTGCCGCCGCACCCAAGTCCGGGGCACTGTCGATGAGTGTGCCGTCCAGATCAAACAGAACAGCTTGTACGTTGTGGAACATGGTCAGGCTTTCCGGCACGCCAGCAAGTAGTTCACGCTGGTGTCCTGACTGAGCCAGTAACGCTTGGTGAAGGGGTTGTATTCCATGCCTTTGAACCCTTGCGCATCCAGCCCGGCTTCACGTGCCCAAGCCGTGAGTTCGCTGGGTTTGATCAGGCGCGCAAACTCGTGCGTGCCTTTGGGCAAGAGTTTCAGGATGTATTCGGCCCCGACGATGGCAAACAGGAAGGATTTGGGGTTGCGGTTGAGCGTGGAAAAAAACACCCAGCCACCGGGCTTGACCATTTGGGCACAGGCCTTGACCACCGACGCGGGGTCGGGCACGTGTTCCAGCATTTCCATGCAGGTGACCACATCGAACTGCGCGGGCTGCTCTGCGGCCAGCGCCTCAGCGCTGATTTCGCGGTATTGCACACCTTGTGTTCCGGCCTCGAGCGCATGCAACTGGGCCACTTTGAGGGATTTGGTGGCCAGATCCACGCCCAGCACCTGCGCGCCCTTGCGGGCCATGGCATCGGCCAGGATGCCACCACCGCAGCCCACATCCACCACCTTCAAGCCCCCCAGGGGCACCAGGCCATGAATCCATTCCAGGCGCAGCGGGTTGATCTGGTGCAGGGGACGGAATTCGCTTTCAGGGTCCCACCATCGGTGGGCCAGATCAGAGAACTTGGCCAATTCGGCCGGATCAACATTGGAAGCGTGGGTGATGGGTGCAGTCATGAGCTGAATTGTCGGTCAACAGGGGGTTGGTCAGAAAAAACGGCCAAAAAAAAGCCCCATTGCTGGGGCTTTTGGGGTGATCTGGAGCAGATCAGTTGGCGCGTGTGCCAACCACTTCGATTTCCACGCGGCGGTTCTTGGAACGGCCAGCAGAAGTCTTGTTGTCGGCAACTGGCTGCTTCTCGCCTTTGCCTTCGGTGTAAACACGGTTTTTCTCGATGCCCTTGGTCACCAAGTAAGCCTTCACAGCGTCAGCGCGCTTGACAGACAGCTTCTGGTTGTAAGCATCGGAGCCCACGGAGTCGGTATGACCCACAGCGATGATGACTTCCAGGTTGATGCCTTTGACTTTACCGACCAGGTCGTCCAGCTTGGCTTTGCCTTCGGCTTTCAACACGGCTTTGTCGAAATCAAAGAAAGCGTCAGCAGCGTAGGTCACCTTGGTGGCCGCAGCGGGTGCTGGTGCAGGTGCAGCGGCCTTGGGAGCAGGTGCTGGGGCAGCTTGAGGGGCTGGAGCTGGAGCTGGAGCAGCTTTAGGAGCCACGATGGCACCGTCGCAACCAGCGGCTGCAGTGGCGGGAGTCCAGTTGGCATCACGCCAGCACAGTTCTTGGGTGCCGTTTTTCCAGACGAGGTCGCCGGAACCGTTACGCCAGTTGTCAACCGATTGAGCGCCTGCGGCTGTTACGAGAGCTGCGGAGGCAAACAACATCGCCACTTTGTTGAATTTCTTCATGGTCTTCCTCTTGAGGGATAAAGCCGCAGACTCGCTGCGAAAAAAATACGTTTCAGATGACCGTCACCTGAACCGTTGACAAATATTGTGCCATAGACGGAAGGCCTGTTCGTTAATTGGTGCACGTGCATGTCCGCCAACGAATCGGATGAATCCTAAATGTTGCATATACGCGACATCGGCTTGCACCTAAAATCGTGGATTCACATTGCGTCCATTTATCCCTCACTCTTTTTATGACCCAGTTCGCCAAAGAAACACTGCCCATCAGTCTGGAAGAGGAAATGCGGCGCAGCTACCTCGATTACGCCATGAGCGTGATCGTGGGTCGTGCATTGCCCGATGCGCGCGACGGCCTCAAACCTGTGCACCGCCGGGTTTTGTTCGCGATGCACGAGCTGAACAACGACTGGAACCGCCCCTACAAGAAGTCGGCACGTATCGTCGGCGACGTGATCGGTAAATACCACCCGCACGGCGACCAATCGGTGTACGACACCATCGTGCGCATGGCGCAGGACTTTTCGATGCGCCACATGCTGGTGGACGGCCAGGGCAACTTCGGCTCGGTGGACGGCGACAACGCAGCGGCGATGCGTTACACCGAAATCCGCCTGGCCAAGATCGCCCACGAGATGCTGGGCGACATCGACAAGGAAACGGTTGACTTTGGCCCCAACTACGACGGCTCGGAAAAAGAACCCCTGGTGCTGCCCTCACGCCTGCCCAACCTGCTGATCAACGGCTCGGGCGGCATTGCCGTGGGCATGGCCACCAACATCCCGCCGCACAACCTGAACGAAGTGGTCGATGCCTGCCTGCACTTGCTGCGCAACCCGGAAGCGTCGATCGACGAGCTGATGGAAATCGTGCCTGCGCCCGACTTCCCGACAGGCGCCATCATTTACGGCATGACCGGTGTCAAGGAAGGCTACCGCACCGGGCGCGGCCGCGTGGTAATGCGGGCCAAGTGCCATTTTGAAGACATTGATAAAGGCCAGCGCCAATGCATTGTGGTCGACGAGTTGCCCTACCAGGTCAACAAAAAGACCCTGCAAGAGCGCATGGCCGAGCTGGTGCACGAGAAGAAAATCGAAGACATCAGCCACATCCAGGACGAATCCGACAAGTCGGGCATGCGCCTGGTGATCGAACTCAAGCGCGGCGCGGTGCCCGAGGTGGTGCTGAACAACCTGTACAAACAGACTCAGCTGCAAGACACCTTTGGCATGAACATGGTGGCTCTGATTGACGGCCAGCCCAAGCTCTGCAACCTGAAAGACCTGATCCAGGTCTTCCTGCAGCACCGCCGCGAAGTGGTGACACGCCGCACCGTGTTCGAGCTGCGCAAAGCGCGCGACCGCGGCCATGTGCTCGAAGGCCTGGCGGTGGCTTTGGCCAACATCGACGATTTCATCGCGATCATCCGAGGCGCCCCCACACCACCCGTGGCCAAGACCGAACTGATGACCCGCGCCTGGGACAGCCAGATGGTGCGCACCATGCTGACCCGTGCCCGGGACGATGGCTCGGTGGTCAACGCCGACGATTACCGCCCCGAAGGTCTGGAGCGCGAATACGGCCTGGGCCAGGATGGCCTGTACCGCCTGTCGGACACGCAAGCGCAAGAGATTTTGCAAATGCGTCTGCAACGCCTGACCGGGCTGGAGCAAGACAAGATCGTGGCCGAATACAAAGAGGTGATGGCCGAAATCGAAGACCTGCTGGACATCCTGGCCAAGCCCGAGCGTGTATCGACCATCATTGGCGACGAGCTGGGCACCGTGCGTCAGGAATTTGGCCAGACCAAGATTGGCTCTCGCCGCAGCGAGATCGAACACAGCGCACAAGACCTCTCGACCGAAGACCTGATCACGCCCACCGACATGGTGGTGACCCTCTCGCACAGCGGCTACATCAAGAGTCAACCGCTGAGTGAATACCGTTCGCAAAAACGCGGCGGCCGGGGCAAGCAAGCCGCCGTCACGAAAGAAGACGACTGGATCGACCAACTCTTCATCGCCAACACCCACGACTACCTGCTGTGCTTCTCCAACCGCGGCCGCTTGTATTGGCTCAAAGTCTGGGAAGTGCCTGCGGGTTCACGCGGATCGCGCGGCCGCCCCATCGTCAACATGTTCCCGCTGCAAGAGGGCGAGAAGATCAACGTGGTCCTGGCCCTGACCGGCGAGGCGCGCACCTTCCCCGATAACCAATACGTGTTCATGGCCACCTCCATGGGCACGGTCAAGAAAACCTCGCTCGACGAATTCAGCAACCCCCGCAAGGGCGGCATCATTGCCGTCAATTTGGATGAGGGTGACTTCTTGATTGGCGCAGCCCTGACGGACGGCCAACACGATGTGATGCTGTTCAGCGACGGTGGCAAGGCCGTGCGCTTTGACGAAAACGATGTGCGTCCACTGGGCCGCAGTGCCCGTGGCGTGCGCGGCATGATGATCGAAGAAGGCCAGAGCGTGATCGCCATGCTGGTGGCCGAAGATGAAACCCAAAGCGTGCTCACCGCCACCGAAAACGGCTACGGCAAACGCACCAGCATCACCGAATACACCCGCCACGGCCGTGGCACCAAGGGCATGATCGCCATCCAGCAATCCGAGCGCAATGGCAAAGTCGTCGCCGCCACCTTGGTGCACGCCGATGACGAGATCATGCTGATCACCGACACAGGTGTTTTGGTGCGCACCCGCGTGGCCGAAATCCGCGAGCTGGGCCGCGCCACACAAGGCGTGACCCTGATCGGTCTGGACGAAGGGGCCAAACTCTCAGGCCTGCAACGCATCGTCGAAAACGACGCGAATGCCGCCGAGGGTGATGCGGATGCTTCGACCGACGACAGCGCACCTGCCGCGGAATAAGGCATGAGCAGAGCGTTCAATTTTTCGGCGGGGCCCGCCGTCATGCCCGAGGCCGTTTTGCAGCAAGCTGCGGCCGAAATGTTGGACTGGCACGGCTCGGGCATGAGCGTGATGGAGATGAGCCACCGCGGAAAGGAGTTCATCAGCATCTACGAGCAGGCCGAAGCGGACTTGCGTGAGCTACTGGCTGTGCCCGCCCATTTCAGGATTTTGTTCATGCAAGGCGGTGGCCTGGCCGAGAATGCCATCGTGCCGCTCAACCTGTCGCAAGGCGGGGCCATGGATTTTGTGCTGACAGGCAGCTGGAGTCAGAAGTCGCACAAAGAAGCCGGTAAATACGGTGTTGCACGCGTGGCCGCTTCGTCCCAGACCGACGGGTTCACCACTCTGCCCACCCCCGCCACGTGGCAGATCGGTGCGGACAGTCGCTATGTGCACATCTGCGGCAACGAAACGATCCACGGCGTGGAGTTCCACGAACTGCCCGACCTGAAAGCCCTGGGGTGTGACGTCCCTCTGGTGGTGGATTTTTCCTCTCATGTGGCTTCCCGCCCGGTGGATTGGTCTCGCGTGGGTCTGGCTTTTGGTGGTGCGCAAAAAAATTTGGGGCCTGCGGGCCTGACCTTGGTCATCGTGCGCGAAGACCTGATCGGCCATGCCCTGCCACATTGCCCGAGCGCCTTCGACTACAAACTGGTGGCCGACAACCAGTCGATGTACAACACGCCGCCCACTTACAGCATCTACATTGCCGGGTTGGTGTTCCAGTGGCTCAAGAAAAACGGCGGCATCGCCGCCATGGAACAGCGCAACATCGCCAAGGCCCAGCTGCTGTACGACTTTCTCGACAGCTCCAGCCTGTACGTCAACAAGGTCTCCAAGGACTGCCGCTCACGCATGAACGTGCCCTTCTATTTGCGTGACGAGTCGCGCAACGAAGCCTTTTTGGCGGGTGCCAAAGCGGCCAATCTGCTGCAACTCAAGGGCCACAAATCGGTCGGCGGCATGCGTGCCAGCATCTACAACGCCATGCCTCTTGAAGGTGTGCAGGCTCTGGTGGCCTACATGCGCGAATTTGAAAAAACACAGGCCTGAGGTCCCTCAACCAGGCCGCCAGAAAGTACAAGAGACATGAGCCAACAACCCATCCAGTCGGACGCCTTGGGCGCTTTGCGTGTGCAAATTGATGCACTGGACAAGCAACTGCTGAGCCTGCTGAACCAGCGCGCCCATGTGGCCGAACAGGTCGGCGAGATCAAACGCGCCGAAGGCTCACCCTTCTTCCGACCCGACCGCGTGGCGCAGGTCATCGACAAGATCACCAGCGCCAACCCAGGCCCCCTGAAAAACGAACACGTCGCCTCCATTTGGCGCGAAATCATGTCGGCCTGCCTGGCGCTGGAAGCCCCGCAGCGCGTGGCGGTGCTTGGGCCCCAAGGCACGTTCTGCGAACAGGCGGCCATTGAATTTTTTGGCAGTGCCGCCAACCTGATTTACTGCGCCAACTTCGACGAAGTCTTCCACGCCACCGCCGCAGGCACCGCCCAATACGGCGTGGTGGGCATGGAAAACTCCACCGAAGGCGTGGTGGCCCGCTCGCTCGACTTGTTCCTGCGCTCGCCCGTGCATGTGGTGGGCGAAGTCAGCTTGCAGGTGCGCTTCAATTTGCTACGCCAGCTCAACTCGGACGCAGGCATCGAGGTCGTGATGGCCCACCCGCAGGCGCTGGCCCAGTGCCAGGGTTGGCTGTCCAAACATTTGCCGCACGTAGAGCGCCGCGCTGTGTCGAGTAATGCCGAAGGCGCCCGCCTGGCGGCCACCAACCCGGCCTGGGCTGCTTTGGCCAGCGAACGCGCGGCCAGCCAGTTTGGCCTGCACATCGTGCACCACGCCATCCAGGACGAAGCCTTCAACCGCACCCGCTTTGCCGTGATCGCCTTGCCGCAAACCCTGGCCACACCACCGGCTTCAGGCAAAGACTGCACCAGCCTGGTGGTGTCGGTGCCCAACCGACCCGGTGCGGTGCACGATCTGTTGGTGCCGCTCAAGAACAACGGCGTGTCCATGACCCGCTTCGAGTCACGACCCGCCAAATCCGGCCAGTGGGAGTATTACTTCTACATCGACCTGCAAGGCCACATCAGCGAGCCCCATGTGGCGGCGGCCCTGCAAGAGTTGCAAGGTCTGTGCGCGTTCTACAAGGTGCTGGGTTCCTACCCAGTTTCCGAGTGAGCGCAGCGTGACATTCCAACGCCTCGCGCTGATCGGCTGCGGCCTGATGGGGGGCTCTTTCGCGCTCGCCCTGCGCAAAGCAGGTGGGGTGCAACACATCACTGGTTTCAGCGCTTCAGAAAAAACCCGCCAACGCGCTGTCGATTTGAAAGTCATCGACCAGGCCTGCACTTCAGTAGCAGAAGCCGTGCAAGGGGCCGATCTGGTCTTGCTGGCGGTGCCCGTGGGTGCCATGCACGACAGCTTTGCCGCCATGCGCGAGGCGCTGGGACCCGATGCCCTGCTGATGGACGTGGGCTCGACCAAATGCGATGTGGTGGCTGCTGCGCAAGCCGCCTTGGGCGAACGCCTGAACTGCTTTGTGCCGGCCCACCCGATTGCGGGCAAGGAAGTCGCGGGCATCGAGCACGCCGAGGCCACGCTGTACCAAGACCGCCGCACCATCCTCACGCCGCTGCCCCAAACCGGCATCCACAAAATGCAAGCCGCGCACGACGTCTGGACGGCCGTGGGCAGCCATGTCAGCGCCATGACGCCCGAAGCCCATGACGCCACGTTTGCGGCCGTGAGCCATTTGCCGCACATGCTGGCTTTTGCAGCGGTGAACGCCCTCACGGCCCAACCACAGGGCACGGCATTCCTAGAAATGGCGGGCCCCGGTTTCCGAGATTTTTCACGCATCGCCGCCAGTGACGCGTCGGTGTGGCGCGACATCCTGAGCGCCAACCATGCCGAAGTCCTCTTGCAAGTGGCGCACTTTCGTGCAGCACTCGACCAATTTGAAACCGCCCTTCTTTCGGGCAACACCACCGCGCTGCAACAGCTGATTCAACAAGCCAGCGATGTACGCTCGGGCTGGACGCTGCAAGCGGGCAATGCTTGCAACAACGCCACTGAAGATTGACACCATGTTCTCCACCGCTTTCCTTGATCTGCCACCTTTGCAAGGCGCGTCCGGCACCGTCACCCTGCCCGGCTCCAAAAGCATTTCCAACCGCGTGCTGCTTCTCTCGGCGCTGTGCCAAGGCACCACCGTGGTCCACGACCTGCTGGACTCGGACGACACCCGCGTGATGCTGACCGCGCTGCGCCAACTGGGCTGCGGCGTTCAGGTCGATGGCACCACAGTGACCATCACCGGCTTGGGCGGCCGTGCCTGGCCCACCGAGGCGATCGAGTTCTTCATGGGCAACGCGGGCACGGCCATGCGCCCGCTCACCGCTGCACTGGCGGTACAAGGTGGTGACTTCACCCTCAAAGGCGTGCCCCGCATGCATGAACGCCCCATTGGCGACCTGGTCGATGCGCTGCGTGAGCTGGGCTGCGCCATCGACTACCTGGGCAACGAGGGCTACCCGCCCCTGCGCGTGCGCCAGCCCACACTCCAGCTGGACAAACCCATCCCCGTGCGCGGCGATGTCTCCAGCCAATTCCTCACCGCGCTGCTGATGGCCCTGCCCTTGGCGGCCCAAGACCGGGCCATCACCATCGAGGTGGTGGGCGAACTCATCAGCAAGCCCTACATCGAGATCACGCTCAATCTGCTGGCCCGCTACGGCATCGCCGTGGAGCGTCAGGGCTGGGAGCGCTTTGTGATCCCGGCAGGCAGCCGCTATCAGTCGCCAGGCACAATGCATGTCGAAGCCGACGCCTCTTCGGCCAGCTACTTCATTGCGCTGGGCGCCATCGCGAAAGGCAATGGCATCCGCATACAGGGCGTTGGGGCCGACTCGATCCAGGGCGACATCCGCTTCATGGACGCCGCTGCGCAAATGGGCGCGAAGATCACCAGCGGCCCCAACTGGCTCGAAATCCACCGCGGCGCCTGGCCGCTCAAGGGTCTCACCCTCGATTGCAACCACATCCCCGATGCCGCCATGACGCTGGCCGTGATGGCGCTGTATGCCGACGGCCCCACCACGCTGCGCAACATCGCCAGCTGGCGCGTGAAGGAAACCGACCGCATCGCGGCCATGGCCAATGAAAGCCGCAAGCTCGGGGCTAATGTGGAAGAAGGCCCGGACTGGATCACCATCCACCCCCTGCCTGCGGGCCAGTGGCAACGCGCCAGCATCCACACCTACGACGACCACCGTGTGGCCATGTGCTTCTCGCTGGCGACCTTCAACGCAGACCAGGTTCCGGTGCGTATCGAAGACCCCAAGTGCGTGGCCAAGACCTTCCCGGACTACTTCGAGGCCTTGTTCTCGGTGGCGCACACAGCCGCCCACAACATCCCGGTGATCTGCATCGATGGCCCCACCGCATCTGGCAAGGGTACGCTCGCCAGCCGGGTGGCCGCGCAGCTCGGTTACCACTACCTGGACTCGGGTGCACTCTACCGCGTGACGGCTTACGCAGCTTTGCAAGCGGGCCTGACGCTCGAAGCCGCCGACGAAGCCGCCATCGCCAAGCTGGCCCGCAACCTGCCCGTGCGCTTTGAAGGCGAGCAGGTCCTGCTGAACAACGTGGACGTGACCGACGCCATCCGCAGCGAACAAGGCGGCATGAACGCCTCCAAAGTGTCCGTTTTGCCTGCCGTGCGCGAAGCTTTGGTGCAGCTGCAACACAGCTTTCGCCGACTGCCCGGCCTCTTGGCCGACGGCCGCGACATGGGCACGGTGATCTTTCCGAATGCCTCTTTGAAGGTGTTTCTGACCGCCAGCGCCGCCCAACGGGCCGAAAGACGGCATAAGCAATTGATTTCTAAGGGTTTTTCGGCTAATATCGACAGTCTTCGCGCTGACTTGGAAGCACGTGACGCCCGGGACATGTCCCGCAGCGTGGCGCCTTTGATGCCCGCGCAAGATGCCTTGCAACTGGACAACTCCAGCCTCTCCATCGAAGCCTCGGTGGCGCAGGTACTGGACTGGTGGCAAAGTAAGAGCTGCTGACCTGTCAGCGGCTCACAGTGGTCCACACCGCTCCCTTCCGTGCCGACAGGCACATCGGCGGTGTGGGTTGTTCAACCTGACCGCGGTTCACACCGCAAAAAGAAACCGCCACAGTCAGCTCCTGGAAACGACGCATGTCGCGCTCGTCAGTCCTGCACTTGTGGATGAGGAAATCACATGTCTGAATCTTTTGCCACCCTCTTTGAGGAATCCCTGCAACGTACCGAAATGCGCCCCGGTGAAGTCATCACCGCTGAAGTGGTGCGCATCGAACACAACTTCGTCGTGGTCAACGCCGGCCTCAAGTCCGAGTCGTATGTTCCCCTCGAAGAGTTCAAGAACGACCAGGGTGAAGTCGAAGTCCAGGTCGGCGACTTTGTCTCCGTGGCCATTGGCTCCATCGAAAACGGCTACGGCGACACCATCTTGTCCCGCGACACCGCCAAGCGTCTGGCTTCGTGGATGTCTCTGGAAAAAGCACTCGAATCCGGCGAATTCGTCACTGGCGTGACCAGCGGCAAAGTCAAGGGCGGCCTGACCGTGTTGGTCAACGGCATCCGCGCCTTCCTGCCCGGCTCTTTGGTCGACACACGTCCTACCAAAGACCTGTCACCCTATGAGAACAAGACCCTGGAATTCAAGGTCATCAAGCTTGACCGCAAGCGCAACAACGTGGTGTTGAGCCGCCGCGCTGTGGTGGAAGCCTCCATGGGCGAAGAGCGCGCCAAGCTGATGGAAACATTGCGCGAAGGCTCCATCGTTCACGGTGTGGTCAAGAACATCACCGAATACGGTGCATTCGTGGACCTGGGCGGCATTGATGGCTTGCTGCACATCACCGACATGGCCTGGCGCCGTGTCCGTCACCCTTCCGAAGTGGTGACCGCTGGTCAGGAAATCACCGCCAAGATCCTCAAGTTCGACACCGAGAAAAACCGCGTGTCCTTGGGCCTCAAGCAAATGGGCGACGATCCTTGGATGGGCGTGAACCGCCGCTACCCACAGGGCACCCGCATGTTCGGCAAGATCACCAACATCGCCGACTACGGCGCGTTTGTGGAACTCGAGCCCGGCATCGAAGGCTTGGTGCACGTGTCTGAAATGGACTGGACCAACAAGAACGTGGCCCCATCCAAGATCGTGGCTCTGGGCGACGAAGTCGAAGTCATGGTCCTAGAGATCGACGAAGACAAGCGCCGCATCAGCTTGGGCATGAAGCAGTGCCGTGCCAACCCATGGCAAGAGTTTGCTCAAAACACCAAGCGCGGCGACCGCGTCAAAGGCCCGATCAAGTCGATCACCGACTTCGGCGTGTTCGTGGGCTTGGCTGCCGGCATCGACGGCCTGGTGCACCTGTCCGACCTGTCCTGGAACGAAACCGGCGAAAACGCCGTGCGCGAATTCAAGAAGGGTCAAGAAGTCGAGGCTTTGGTCTTGGCTGTGGACGTGGACCGCGAGCGCATCAGCTTGGGCATCAAGCAGCTCGACTCCGATCCTTTCACCACCTTCACTTCCATCAACGACAAAGGCCAGATCGTCACCGGCAAGGTCAAGTCTGTGGATGCCAAGGGCGCTGAAATCGACCTGGGCGAAGACATCGTGGGTTACCTGCGTGTGTCCGAAATCTCGCGTGACCGCGTGGAAGACGCCAGCCATGTGCTCAAAGTCGGCGACGAAGTCACCGCTGTAGTGGTGAACGTGGACCGCAAGACCCGCAACATCCAGTTGTCCATCAAGGCCAAGGACCAAGCTGACCAGCAAGAAGCCATGGCTTCGCTGTCGCAGCAGGCCAAGACCGAAAACGCTGGCACCACCAGCCTGGGCGCTTTGTTGCGTGCCAAGCTCGACAACAACTGATCCTCGTGATCTGAAGACGCTTGCTGTCTGAAAAGCCTGCCCCTGTCATGGGGGCAGGCTTTTTTCAGGTCCGTGCCTGAGTCAGCCACAAGCCACCCAACACATTGACATCATGACCCGCTCCGATCTGGTTGAAGAACTCGCCGCCCGCTTTGCGCAGCTGACCCACCGTGACGCCGAATTGGCCGTCAAGACGGTGCTCGACGCCATGAGCGACGCGCTGGTCAAAGGTCACCGCATCGAGATCCGCGGCTTTGGCAGCTTCTCCATCAACCGCCGCCCACCCCGTATCGGCCGCAACCCTCGATCTGGCGAAAGCGTTCAGATTCCTGAAAAACGCGTACCCCATTTCAAGCCCGGCAAAGCCCTGCGCGAAGCCGTGGACGCTGGCACCGCCAACCCCGCCACAGGTCAAGCCAAACCTTGATGCGTGCTGCGGACCACGCTGCAAGCAGCGTCAGCCCGCCCGTCTGCCGCAGCGACCCTCGTGGCATCGACCGGCCCGTTAGAATGAAGTCAGATTCCGAGGTCTTCCATGAAACGTCTGCTTCGGCTGCTTCAGTGGCTACTGAAAGCCGCCGTCTTTTTCACCCTGTTTGCTTTTGCGCTGAACAACCAGCAAGAAACACGTGTCAACTTCTTTTTCGGCACGTTTTGGTCGGCACCCACAGTTTTGGTGGTGCTGTCCGCGTTCAGTCTGGGGGTGGTGGTGGGCGTCTTGGGCATGGTGCCCCGGTGGTGGCGGCACCGCCACGCCATGCGCCTGAATTCAGCCACCAACGCAGAGTCGAAACCTGCACCAGAAGCCTCCCATGGAACTTGATCTGACCTGGATTTTGCTGGGCCTGCCTGCGGCCTTTGCCTTGGGCTGGATCGCATCGCGCCTCGATTTGCGCCAGATGCGCATCGCCAACCGCCAGGCACCGCGGGCCTACTTCAAAGGTCTGAATTACCTGCTCAATGAACAGCAAGACAAAGCGATCGACGCCTTCATCGAGGCCGTTCAAAACGATCCCGACACGTCTGAATTGCACTTTGCACTGGGCAATCTGTTTCGCCGCAGGGGTGAATACGACCGCGCCGTGCGTGTGCACGAACACCTGCTGTCACGCGCCGACCTGAGTGGGGCCGATCGGCAACGCGCCCAACATGGCCTGGCGCTTGACTACCTGAAGGCGGGATTGCTGGACCGCGCTGAAGAAGCACTGCGCAAACTGGAGGGCACCTCCTACGAAGGTCAAGCCCGGCTGGCACGGCTGGCGATTTACGAGCGATCGCGCGAATGGCCTGAAGCAGCCCGGGTGGCCGGTTTGCTGGATAAGTCAGGCGAAGCCAATTTCGACATGCGCCTGGCCCATTACCAATGCGAGCAAGCACGCGAAGCCGTTCAACAAGGCGACACGGCCAAAGCCACGGAACTGTTGACCGCCGCCATTCAGACCACCCCCGAAGCCGCCAGACCCCGCATCTTGCTTGGGCAATTGCAGCTGTCTCAAGGACAGGCTGCACAAGCGTTTGAGACCCTGTCGGTGCTGTTTGAACGCGTGGACGTGGCCGCCCCCTTGGCGGTAGCCAGTTTGGTCAAAGCCGCTCAAGCGGCCGACTTGTCCGGACCCGCGACGCAAATTCTCAAGGCACATTACGACAAGCTGCCCTGCATCGATGTGCTCGACGCCATCACAGCGCTGACCTCAGACTCGGCGGAGCATGCAGCGGCATCACACCAGCGCTACCTCGACCATTTGAACCAACACGCCTCCCTGATGGCGGCCACCCGTTGGTTGGTCGACGAACACAGCGCCACCAAGCCCTTGCCCGCCCCGGTGCAAAAAGCACTGGAACAGGCCATTCGGCCCCTGGCCCGATACCGATGCGCTGCCTGCGGATTTGAGGCCAAAGAACACTTCTGGCATTGCCCGGGTTGCCAAGCCTGGGACAGCTACCCGCCCAGACGCATTGAAGAGTTGTGAAGGTCTGGCTTGAAACACCTTGTTTCAAGTCATGCCAGCAACGCCCTTCACCCATCTGACCTGCCCCAGCACAATGAACGCCGCTGCAGAGAACTGCAGCGCCAACGCAGGGAGAAATCGGTATGCGCCACACCATCAGCACAGGGATTGTGTCCATGCTCCTGACGGGCATCGCCTGGGCACAAGTGGACCTGAACAAGGCCCAGGAAATCGAACTGGACGGCCTGAATGGCTTAGGGCCGACCATGACTCGGGCCATCATGAACGAACGCCAAAAAGCCCCCTTCCGGGACTGGACAGACGTGATGCAACGCGTCAAAGGCATCGGCCCCAAAAAAGCGGCCAGCCTGTCAGAGCAGGGGGTACGGGTGCAAGGCCAGTCCTATGGCCAAGCCCCTGCATCCCCCATGAAAAAGCCTTGAGCCTCAGATCGAAGCGTCGGACTCGGTCACGCCAAAACCACCGCCGCCCGGGGTGTGGATCTCGAACACATCGCCCACTTGCATCTCGACCTGGCCGATGTGCGCGAGCTCTTGCACAGTGCCATCTCGGCGCACAACCCGGTTGATGCCCGGCAGGCCGCTGTCCCCACCCGCCATGCCAAAGGCCGGGTGAACGCGCCCGTTGGACAAAATGCCCGCGGTCATGGGTTCCAAAAAGCGCACCCGGCGCACACCGCCGTCACCGCCGCGCCAGCGCCCCGCGCCGCCTGAACCTTGGCGGATGGCATAGCTGTCCAGCCGTACAGGAAAGCGGAACTCCAGCACCTCGGGGTCGGTCAGGCGCGAATTGGTCATGTGGGTCTGCACCACCGAGGTGCCGTCAAAACCGCCCACCAACTGACCTTGTGCGTCGTAGCGACCGCCCGCACCACTGCCGCCCGAAATCGTTTCGTAGTACTGCACCCGCGCATTGCCAAAGGTGAAATTGTTCATGGTCGGCTGGCTGCCCGCCATCACACCCAAAGCGCCAAACAGCGCGTTGGTGATGCAGGTTGAGGTTTCCACATTGCCCGCCACCACCGAAGCGGGCGGGTTCGGGTTGAGCATGGAGCCCTGGGGAATGATGACCTTGAGCGGCTTCAGGCAACCCGCGTTCAGCGGGATGTCGTCATCCACCAGGCTGCGGAACACGTACAGCACCGCCGCCATGCACACCGCCCGAGGAGCGTTGAAGTTGTTCGGCAATTGGGCGCTGGTGCCGGTGAAGTCGATCTCGGCCGTGCGCTCGGCCGCATTCACCCGCACCGCCACCTGGATCTGCGCGCCGTTGTCCAGCGGCAAGGTGAAAGCACCGTCTTTCAGCCGTGTGATGACGCGGCGCACCGATTCTTCAGCGTTGTCCTGCACATGGCGCATGTAGGCCTGCACCACGTCCAGGCCAAACTCTTCCACCATGCGACGCAGCTCCTGCACGCCTTTCTCGTTGGCAGCAATTTGCGCCTTCAGGTCGGCCATGTTTTGCTGTGGGTTGCGCGAGGGGTATTCGCCACTTTGCAGCAGCGCCACCATCTCGGCTTCGCGCAGACGCCCGGCTTCGACCAATTTGACGTTGTTGATCTGTACACCCTCTTCTTCGATCCGCGTGGAAAACGGCGGCATGGAGCCTGGCGTCAAGCCCCCCACATCGGCGTGGTGCCCGCGTGAGCCCACATAAAACACCGGCTCAGCGTGACCGTCCAGATACACCGGGGTGATCACCGTGATGTCGGGCAAATGCGTGCCGCCGTGATACGGGTCGTTCAGCACAAACACATCACCCGGCTGCATGCGCCCTTTGTTCTCTTGAATGACGGTCTGGATGCTCTCGCCCATGGAGCCCAGGTGCACCGGCATGTGGGGCGCGTTGGCGATCAAGTGCCCTTCGGCGCTGAACAAGGCGCAGGAGAAGTCCAGGCGCTCCTTGATGTTGACCGAGTAGGCGGTGTTCTGCAGCTGCAAGCCCATCTGCTCGGCGATGTTCATGAACAGGTTGTTGAACACTTCGAGCAGCACCGGGTCGGCCTGTGTGCCCGCCGCATGCTGCACCGCCCGCGCCTGCACGCGCACCAGCAGCAAATGATCCAGAGAGGTCAGACGCGCTTGCCAGCCCGGCTCCACCACCGTGGTGGCATTCTTCTCGGCAATGATGGCCGGGCCGTCGATCACATCGCCCGGGCGCATGTCTTCGCGAACCACCAGGGCAGCGTCTTGCCACTGGGCCACGCCTTGCGCGTTGGCCGCGTACACCCGCACCGTGTCACGGCGCGGCACTTCGCGCTCGGGTTGCAGCGTGTGGACAGCCTCTTCAGGCGCATCGCCGGGCAGCACCGCCTCGACCGATACCGCCTCGACCACCAGGGCCTTGCCCTGCATCAAGAAGGCAAAGCGTTGGCGATACGCAGCCTCAAATCCCGCCACCAATTGGTTCAAATCACCCCAGGGCACGACCAGCGCCGAGTCGGTGCCTTCGTAGCGCAAATGCACGCGTTGGCGCAGCTCGATGCGGTCGGTAATGGAGGCCTCTGCACCCATTTGCGCCAGCAAGGCTTGGCGCGAGGTCTCGCCCAAAGCCAGCAAGCGTTCGGCCATCAAAGGCATGGCCGCAGCTTCCAAGCGACGCTCCACCGATTCCTCGCGCATCACGTTCTGGTCGGCTAGGCCCATGCCGTAAGCCGACAGCACACCCGCCAGCGGGTGCACCAGCACCTGCGACATGCCCAAGGCATCGGCCACCAGACACGCATGCTGCCCGCCTGCGCCGCCAAAGCACTGCAAGGTGTAGCGCGTCACGTCGTAGCCCCGCGCCACCGAGATTTTCTTGATGGCGTTGGCCATCTGCTGCACCGCGATCTGGATGAAACCATGCGCCACATCTTCGGCGGCGCGACCGGTTTGCTGGGCCAGTTTTTCAAAGTGCCCGCGCACCACCTCGGCATCCAGCGGCTGGTTCGCATCCGGTCCAAACACCGAGGGGAAAAACCTCGGTTGCACCTTGCCCACCATCACGTTGGCATCGGTCACGGCCAGCGGCCCGCCCCGGCGGTAACTGGCCGGACCCGGGTTGGCCCCCGCGCTTTGCGGCCCCACCCGAAACCGCGCACCGTCATAGGCCAGCAGGGAGCCGCCGCCTGCCGCCACGGTGTGGATGCTCATCATGGGCGCACGCATGCGCACACCCGCCACCTGGGTTTCGAACTCGCGCTCGAACTGCCCGGCAAAGTGCGACACATCGGTGGACGTGCCGCCCATGTCAAAACCGATCACCTTGTCATGCCCCGCCAGCTGCGCCGTGCGGGCCATGCCCACAATGCCGCCCGCCGGACCGCTCAAGATGGCGTCCTTGCCCGCAAACACCTGGGCGTCGGTCAAACCGCCCGAAGACTGCATGAACATCAGTTTCACACCCGGCATTTCGCTGGCCACCTGGTCCACATAGCGGCGCAGGATAGGCGACAAATACGCGTCCACCACCGTGGTGTCGCCCCGGCTGACCAGCTTCATCATCGGGCTGGTCTGGTGCGAGGTACTGACCTGCGTGAAGCCGACTTCACGCGCCAGCCGCGCCGCCGCTTGCTCGTGCGCCGTGTGCCGCCAGCCGTGCATGAAAACCACCGCCACCGAGCGCACGCCTTGGCTGTGCCAATGCATCAATTGGGTGCGCAAATGCACTTCATCGAGCGGCTGCAAGACCTCGCCATCCACCGCCACACGCTCTTGCGCCTCAAGCACCGCGCTGTAGAGCAATTCGGGCAGCACGATCTGGCGGTCAAACAAACGCGGGCGGTTTTGGTAGGCGATGCGCAGCGCGTCGCCAAAACCCTGTGTGGTCACCAGCAGCGTGGCCTCGCCCTTGCGCTCCAGCAGCGCGTTGGTGGCCACGGTGGTGCCCATCTTCACACATTCAACCTGTTCAGGTGTGACGGGTTCACCAGGCTTCAAGCCCAGCAAATGGCGGATGCCCGCCACCGCCGCATCGCGGTATTGCTCGGGGTTTTCGGAGAGCAGCTTGTGCGTGACCAAAGTGCCGTCAGGCCGCTTGCCCACCACGTCGGTGAAGGTGCCGCCCCGGTCGATCCAGAATTGCCAACGGTTTGTGCCAGCGGGTGGGGTGTGGGGTTCAGTCATAGGTCGCTCAACAATCTGAATTCAAAACATCAATTTCACAAAGAAGCAGCGGCACGCGCCGCCTGGTCGTACATGCCCGAGAGCACACGCAGCAATCGGGCCAGCTCGCCAATGTCGCGGTTCAGGCCATCGTCGGCCTTGAGCGCATCGATCAGGCAGCTCTCGCGGATTTCGCGGTAACGCTGCACATAGCCGCGCCCTTCATCGGTGGCCGCATAGGTCACTTCCTTGCCGTGTTTTTGCGACATCACCACCCCCAGGCCTTGCAGCTTTTTCAGGGCGTAATTCACCAGATGGGTGTCTTCGATGTTCATGATGAAACAGATGTCGGCCAGGCGCTTGTCACGCGCGCGGTGCGTGACGTGGTGCAACACCAGCACATCCAGCGGCGTCAGGTCCTTGAGGCCGGCAGCCGCCATGCAGTGGATGATCCAGCGGTGAAACGCGTTGCCTGCCACGATCAGGCCGAACTCGAACTCGCTCATCTCGGCGCTGTCGGGCGAGACGAGGTGGGCCGAGGACACGATAGGGCTGGCGGCAGAGTTGCTGAGGGAATTTTTGCGCGGCATGGGTTCTATCAAGGCTTGGAAGATGAGAAAGTCTATGCCCGATGCCGACAATTTGCCAACAATTTGTTGACATTAAGGGAAAACACCGATCACGGATCGGGCCCGCCTTGCCTACAGTGAGCACCTGACAGATGCACCCGATGCGCGCGCTAAGCGGGCACCTTTCTTGCACTGCCCAGTGAACCGTTCATTTCCATCTTTCACAGGAGTTTTCATGCAACGTCGTGCCCTTCACCTCAGCCTGTTGGCTGGCTTGCTCGCTGTTTCCAGTTTTGTTTCGGCCCAAACCAAGTGGGACCTGCCCGCCGCCTACCCGGCCACCAACTTCCACTCGGTCAACATGACCCAGTTTGCGGCCGACGTGGACAAGGCCACCGCAGGCAAGCTGAAAATCACGGTGCATGCCAACGCCTCGCTGTTCAAGGCCCCGGAAATCAAGCGTGCCGTACAAGGCGGTCAAGCCCAGCTGGGTGAGATTTTGCTGGTCAACTTCCAGAACGAATGGCAACCCTTTGGCGTGGACGGCCTGCCCTTTTTGGCCGACAGCTACGACGAGTCCATGAAGCTCTACAAAGCCCAAAAGCCGCTGCTGGAAAAAAAGCTCGCCGAGCAAGGCATGATGCTCCTGTACTCGGTGGCTTGGCCTCCACAAGGCATTTTCAGCAAAAAACCGATCAACAGTGCGGCTGACCTCAAAGGCATCAAGTGGCGTGCGTACAGCCCCACCACCGCAAAGATCGCTGAACTGGTCGGTGCCCAACCTGTGACCGTGCAGGCTGCCGAGTTTTCGCAAGCCCTGGCCACAGGTGTGGTCGAATCGACCATGACCTCGGGTGCCACGGGCGTGGACAGCAAGCTGTACGAACATCTGAAGTACTACTACGACGTCCAGGCCTGGCTGCCCAAAAACGCGGTGATTGCCAACAAGAAGGCCTTCGACGCGCTGGACAAAGCCACACAAGACGCCCTGCTCAAGGCCGCAGCCGATGCCGAAGCACGGGGCTGGGCCGAGTCACGCAAAGTGAACACCACGACCCTGGAAACCCTCAAGGCCAACGGGATGACCATCGCTCCGCCTTCGGCTCAGCTCAAAGCTGACATGAAGAAGGTGGGCGACACCATCATGAAAGAATGGCTGGAGAAATCGGGCGCCGAGGGCAAGGCCATTGTGGACGCCTTCAAGCGCTGAGCCGATGCGCCGACTGTTGAACGCGATTTATGCCAGCACCGCCGCCCTGGCGGCGCTGTGCATGTGTGGCCTGCTGTTCATGGTGCTGCTGTCGATCTTGAGCCGGCAGCTCCATTTCCATGTGCCCGGCACCGATGCCTATGCGGGTTACCTCATGGCCGGGGCGGGCTTTTTGGCACTGGCCCACACCTTGAAGCGGGGTGAACACATCCGCGTGACCTTGGTGCTGGGCTTGTTCAAAGGCACGGCCCGTCGCGCCATGGAAGTGTTCAGCCTGTCGCTGGCCAGCTTGCTGGCTTGTTTGTTCGCCTTCTACAGCTGCCGCCTGGTGTGGCAATCCCTCGAGTTTCACGACATCTCCACGGGCAACGACGCCACGCCCTTGTGGATTCCGCAGCTGGCCATGGCATTGGGTACGGTGATTTTTGCACTGGCCTTTGTCGATGAACTGGTGCTGGAAATCCGGGGCCAACGTGCCGCCACTGACAGCGGCGAGATGCTGCGCAACGAATGAGCTGCCATGAATGACTTGATGATCACAGGGCTGCTGGTCCTGACCTTGTTTTTAATTTTGGGCAGCGGTGTGTGGATTGGCCTCACGCTTTCGGGTGTGGCTTGGGTGGGCATGCAAATGTTTTCCGCCAGGCCCGCTGGAGACGCCATGGCGGTCACCATCTGGGGCTCGGCCTCAAGCTGGACGCTCACGGCCCTGCCCCTGTTCATCTGGATGGGCGAAATTTTGTTTCGCACCCGCCTGAGTCAAGACATGTTCAAGGGCCTGGCCCCTTGGATGCAGGCCCTGCCCGGGCGCTTGCTGCACACCAATGTGGTGGGCTGCGCCATCTTTGCGGCCGTGTCCGGCTCAAGCGCCGCCACCTGCGCCACGATCGGCAAGATGACCTTGCCCGAGCTGCAAAAACGCGGTTACCCTGAAAACATGGTGATTGGCACCCTGTCCGGCTCGGGCACACTGGGCCTCTTGATTCCGCCGTCCATCATCATGATCGTGTACGGCGTGGCGGCCGATGTGTCGATTGCCCAGCTCTTCATCGCCGGGGTCCTGCCTGGCTTGTTGCTGGCCGGGCTGTTTTCGGGCTACATCATCTATTGGTCACTGCGGCACCCGGACCAGATCCCGCCGCGTGACGCGCCGATGAGTTTCATGCAAAAACTGCAGGCATCGAGCAGCCTGATCCCCGTGGTCTTGCTGATTGCAGCGGTATTGGGCTCGATCTACACCGGCTTGGCCACCGCCACCGAGGCAGCGGCGGTGGGTGTGGTCGGTGCCTTGGTCTTGTCTGCACTGCAAGGCTCCATGAGCTGGTCCGTGTTCAAAGACGCCCTGATGGGGGCCACACGGCTGTACTGCATGATCGCGCTGATTTTGGCGGGGGCTGCATTTTTGACCTTGTCGATGGGCTACATCGGCTTGCCGCGCCATTTGGCCGAATGGATTGGCGGCCTGGGCCTCAGCCCCTTCGCACTCATCATGGCCTTGATGGTGTTTTTCATCATCCTGGGCTGCTTTTTGGACGGCATCTCGATGGTGGTGCTGACCATGGGCGTGCTCATGCCCACGGTCCAAAAAGCGGGCATCGACCCGATCTGGTTTGGCATCTTCATCGTGTTTGTGGTCGAGATGGCGCAGATCACGCCGCCCGTGGGCTTCAACCTGTTTGTGCTGCAAGGCATGACGGGCAAGCAACTGCCCTACATCGCCCGCGTGTCCATGCCCATGTTCTTCCTGATGGCGGGCGCAGTGATGCTGATCTATTTTGTACCCGGCATCGTGACCTGGCTGCCCACACAGATGAAACTTTGAGTTTGGAGTCGGGTTCATCCTCTATGATTCAACCCGTCCCCAGAGGACGGGTTGTTCATTTGGGACGAGAAGGAATGCTGTGTTCAAGAATGTGATGGTTTACCGCATCGGCGAGGGCTTTGCGCCCACACTGGCCGATGTGCAGGCGGCGCTGGAGCCGGTGCAGTTTGTGGAGTGTGGCGCCAGCCAGGAAAAATCGATTGGCTGGGTGCCCCCTCGGGGTGAGGCGCACGGCCCACTGGTCGAATCCGTAGCAGGCCAGTGGATCATGAAACTCATGATCGAGTCCAAGGCGGTGCCCGGCAATGTGGTGCGCCGCAAAGTCGACGAACGCATCGCCGAAATCGAAGCGGCTACGGGCCGTAAACCTGGCAAAAAAGAAAAGCGCGACCTGATGGACGACGTGCTGCTGTCGCTGCTACCGCAGGCTTTTGCGCGTCAGTCCACCGTGCTGGTGTGGATGGACCTAGAAAATCGCTGTCTGGTGCTCAACGCTGGCAGCCAGGGCAAGGCCGACGAAGTCATGTCGGCGCTGATGAACGTGATGAGCGGTCTGTCGGTGTCATTGATCCAGACCGTGACCTCGCCGCAAGCGGCCATGACACAGTGGCTGCTGGCCCCAACACCCGACGAATGGCCGTCCGATTTGACGGTGGAGCGCGAGACCGTGCTCAAGTCCACAGGCGAAGACGCCGCCAGCGTGCGCTTCACCCGCCACCACCTGGCCAACGACGATGTGCGCAAGCATGTGCTGGAAGGCAAGCTGCCCACCCAACTGGCGCTCAGCTGGGACGGCCGCGTCGCCTTTGTGCTGACCGACACCCTGCAGCTGAAAAAAGTGCAGTTCCTCGACGGCGTGATGGACGAATCGGGCACCGACAAAAACGAAGACCGCTTTGACGCCGACGCGGCCTTGTCCACCGGTTTGCTCGGGCCGCTGATCGACAGCCTGATCGAAGCCCTGGGCGGCGAGATGGAACTGGGCGCAGAGGCGGCCGACCAGGCCATGCCGAACCCCACGCGCACCGTGTTGAATTCGACCGTGGCAACGGCTGCAGCCAGCGACGAAGACCCGCCGTTTTAAGACACCTCAACTAACCGCATAAAGGAGCCACCCCATGCTCACGGTGATCGCGATCTGCCTGGGTGCCTGTGTGGGGGCGCTGTCGCGCTGGCAACTGGGTCTCTGGCTCAACCCCAGCAGTGCCGCAGCGGGTCTGCTGCCTTGGGGCACGCTGGCGGCCAACCTGATCGGCGGCTACTTGGTGGGCGTGTGCGTGGGCGTATTCCAGCAGCTACCCGAGTTGGACCCCATTTGGCGGTTGGCACTGGTCACCGGTTTTCTGGGGGCGCTGACCACGTTTTCCAGCTTCTCGGCCGAAGTGGTGGCCATGCTGCAGCAAGGGCGCTTGGCGTTGGCACTCGGCACAGCATCGCTGCACCTGTTCGGTTCGCTCGCCCTCACGCTGCTGGGCCTCAGGACGGTGGAACTCTTCTGGGTACGGTGACGGGTCAACCGCCCCCGCGCTGCATGTACAAGTCAAAGCGCTTCATGAAGACATAGCGCTGATCAGCATCCAAACCTTCAAACTCAAAATTCACCCGCAGCACCGGCATCCGCATCAGCGCGATCACGCGGGGCGGCATGACTTGCCAGCGCAGATGCAAGCGGCCTGGGCCAATGGTGGCCACAGCGGTGCTGGCGGTGCGCTGCCAAGGGCAGTCGCCCACGGCAGCGGGCAGCCAGCCCAGCCACTCGGCCTCGGTGCAGCCCATGTCGCGCTGAAATTGCTCGGCGTAGCTCGATTGCATGCGCGGCTTCAGCCCCCCGCCACAGGTGGCCAGATGGCCAACACATCGCCTTCGGTCAAAGTGGTGGTGCCCCGGTCTTCGGGCGCGATGTATTTGCCGTTCACCAGCACCAGGTGCACCAGCTTGGGCGGCATGCCATAGGGCTCGATGATCTGGCTGATGCTGGCATCCTGCGCAACATCCAGCGTGACCTGGTTGCTGCGCCGGGCTTCGGCAGGCAAATAATCGGTCAGCGTGGCAAACAGTTTGAAAGTGATGTTCATGCGCAGATTGTGACCTCAGTGGCCATCACCTCATCGGCGACGGGCATCGGCCGCCCCGCTCCAGCGGCCTTGTCCTTGTGCGCAGTCCAGGTAGGCATCCATCAGCTTCGTGGGGTCCTGCATCAACCGATCTTTCCAGTCACCCAAGTGGATTTGGCCTTCGACCAGACCACGCATCACGCCCACGTGCTCGGTCCAGCCCACGCTGTTGCAACCCACCATCACATCGTCCTTGAACTGCAGGCTCAAGTGCCGTCCGGCCGCCTTGTCGGTCAACACGGCCGACTGGCCACCGGCCACGCCTTCCCAATTGCCAAAGCTGGTCGAGATCAAACCCAGGGTGTCGAGCACGTTGATTTGCGTGACGCCTTTGAGCTCTGTCTTTTGACCCAGCATGTTGAGCGCAGCCACGCGGGCCTGTTCGGCCGCGTTGGGCTGGATGGCGCTCACGATGGTTTTGCCGCTGACCAGGTCAAAGGCTTCGGCGCAGTCGCCCGCGGCGTAAATGCCGGGCACATTGGTTTGCAGGTGCTGGTCCGTCAAGACGCCTTGCAGGCAAGTGATCCCGCTGCCTTCCAAGAAGCCGATGGCCGGGCGCACGCCCGTGGCGCTGATGACCAGATCGGCCTCGACGGTCTGGCCGTTGGACAGGCGCACCCGCAATGCACCAGAGGCATCGTCAGAGGACATGCCCACCGCTGCCGCCAGTTTGCCCAGCAAGCCTTTTTCTGCACCCGACTCGATCGCCTCCACCTTGGTGCCGGTGAACACCTGCACGCCCTTGGCCTCGCACCAGTCGCGGATCATGCTGCCCGCCACCGGACCCATCATTCGCGGCACCATGCGGTCGCCCATCTCCACCACGCTGAGCTTCACACCGCGTACGGCTAGCGCTTCCATGATGATGCAGCCGATGAAGCCCGCACCCATTTGCAAGACACGGGCACCGGGCCTGGCCAGCGCCTGAATGGCCCGGGCGTCTTCCAGCGTCCAGCAGGGGTGCACCCCGGGCAAGTCCATGCCCGCAATGGGGGGGCGCACCGGGTGCGAGCCGGTGGCGATCAAGAGCTTGTCAAAACTGATCGACTGCCCGTTGTCCAGTTGCACCGTTTTGCCCGCCGCGTCCACACGCGTTACCTTGGCCTTGATCTGGATGATGCGCAAATCATCAAAGTGCGTGGCGCTCTTGCGCAGGTAGGTGCCGCGTTCGTCGATGTTGCCGATCAAGAGGTAAGGGATGGCCATGCGCGAGTAAGGCGCATCGGGCTCATCGCCCACCAGGGTGATGGTGTCGTTCGGGGCGTGCTTGCGCAGGGTCTCGGCGGCGATGACGCCGGCAGGGCCTGCGCCCAAGATGACGTGGTGGGTCATGAGTCGGACTCCAGAAACAAAGAGCGGCCCTCAGGCCGCTTGGACACCTGCAAAAGCAAGCCCCTGCTGCGAAAGCTTCGCGAACAGGGGATTGCTCCCACAGGGACTTGGCTCACAGGCCCAAACGCGCCTTGGTCTCGGCAGTGGGGCGGCCTTCGCTGTCCCAGCCGCGTGCGGCGTAGTACTTGGGCAGCATCTCGGGCAGCATGCTCACCTTGCCTTTGGACGGACCGGTTTTGGCGGCTTCGGTCATGAGGCGCTTGGGCAGGTTGTCATCGGCCTTGGTGAAGCCAGCGGCGTTGTTGAACTCGCGCTCCATGTTCCAGATGCGCTCGCCGATTTTTTCCAGCTCTTCGGTGGTGTAGGCGTCGTCGCACGCGGCTTGCAGTTGCGGGGCCAAATCGGCCACACCCCAAGCAAAGGTGGTGAACACGCACAGACCCGATGAGTCAAAAGCGGCGGTCGCGTCCTGGAAAGCCTTGACCAGCTCAGGCTTGCCTTCGTGTTCCAGTGGGTCGGTCTTGACCGGGATACCCAGCACTTCAGACGCGATGGTGTAGCCGCGCAGGTGGCAAGCACCGCGGTTGGAAGTGGCATATGCCAAGCCAATGCCCTGGATCGAGCGGCCGTCATAGGCGGGGAATTCCTGGCCCTTGACGCTCATGGACAAATCGGGGTGGCCGTACTTGGCCGTCAGGCGCTTGGAGCCTTGGCCGATCTCGACACCGAAGCCTTCACCCTTGGCCGTGATTTCGGCAAAGTGCGCCAGCGCTTGGGCCGAGCCGAATTTGGCGTCGATGCCCAGCTGCTCTTTGGTCAAGACACCCATCTCGTAGAGCTCCATGACCGCGCCCACGGTGGCGCCAAAGCTGATGGGGTCAAAGCCCTCTTCGTTGCACAACAGGTTCGCGTACTGCAAAGCTTCGAGGTCGTTCACGCCGTTGGCCGCGCCCAGCGCCCAGGCCGCTTCGTATTCCAGGCCGCCGTTGGCACCCCAGTATTGCGGCTTGTTCTGCACGGTGAAGTGGCCTTCGTCCATCTTGCTGATGCGACCACAAGCGATGGTGCAGCCGAAGCAGGCCTGGTTGGTCACCAGGTGCTTCTTGCCGTCGGTCTCGCGCGGCGTGGCCATGGCTTCGGCGGAGATGTCTTTCGCACCCTCGAACTGCACGTCGCGGTGGTTACGGGTGGGCAAAGCGCCCATCTCGTTGATCACGTTCATCAGAACCTGAGTGCCGTAAGCTGGCAGCCCCTGACCGGTGACGGCATTTTCAGCGAGGATTTTCTTCTTCTCGAAGGTCACCTTCATGAAAGCCTTGGGGTCGCGGATATTGCCCACGCCCTTGGTGCCGCGCACGGCAATGGCCTTGAGGTTCTTGCTGCCCATGACGGCCCCCACGCCCGAGCGGCCCGCCGCACGGTGCAGGTCGTTCACCACAGCGGCGTAAAGGACCTTGTTCTCACCGGCCTTGCCGATGCTCGAGACACGCAGCAGCGGATCTTGCAAGCTGGTCTTGAGGATTTCCTCGGTTTTCCAGACGCTCTGGCCCCACAGGTGACCCGCATCACGCAGCTCGGCCACATCGTCGTTGATGTAGAGGTACACCGGCTTGGCCGATGCGCCTTCAAAAATGATCATGTCCCAACCGGCCATCTTCAGCTCGGCACCCCAATAGCCGCCCGAGTTGGAGCAAGCAATCGCCCCGGTGAGCGGGCCTTTGGTGATGACGGTGTAGCGGCCACCGGTGGAGGCCATGGTGCCGGTCAGTGGGCCAGTGGCCCAGATGATTTTGTTGTCGGCCGACAGCGGGTCGACTTTGGGGTCGACTTCGTTGATCAGGTATTTGCTGCCCAGACCGCGCGAACCGATGTAGGCACGCGCCCATTCCATGTTCAGCGGTTCGGATTTGACGGTGCCAGCCGTGAGGTTGACGCGGAGAATTTTTCCAGCCCAAGACATGTTGAAGCTCCTTATGGGTGGTGAATTAAGCGGCAGAGGGCTGATTGCCCAACTTGTCGGCCCACTGCTTCATCTTGTCGATGCCGGTCCAGTTGGCGTCCACGAAGGTGATGGCGCCGGTGGGGCAAGCCTCGACGCAAGCCGGGTCGCCACCGCACAGGTCGCACTTTTGCACCTTGCCGGTCTCTTGCACATAGTTGATGGTGCCGAATGGGCAGGCGATGGTGCAGACCTTGCAGCCCACGCAAGTGGACTCGTTGACCACTTTGGCGCCGGTGGCTTTGTCCACGGTGATGGCTTCCACAGGGCAGGCATGCAGGCACCAGGCTTCGTCGCACTGGGTGCAGGTGTAGGGCACTTTTTTACCGGTGTGATGGAAGTCGAACACCTTGATGCGCGATTTGGAAGTGGCGTAGCTGCCGTAGTTCTCGAAAGAACAGGCCATTTCGCACTGCAAGCAGCCGGTACATTTGTCCGGGTTGATGTGCAGGACTTTCTGCATGTGGATCTCCTGTGGTGTGGCGAACTGGTCAAGCCCGCACTTATGAATCAGAATGCATAGCCATTGTTGGCGCATGCCCTTGCAAACCGATGCGGATTAACCCTAGGTTTGGCAGGGTCGTGGTAAAAATTCTCAGCTTGATACACACCTGACATGTCCATGACCTCACTTTCCAGTGACCGCCTCGACCGCATCGCACATGCACGCCAAGGGGTTTTTCAGGGACGCACCGAGGCCCAGGGTGCGGGTGTTTCACCCTGGATCGCCCAATCGTGGCAGCGCTGTCTGGGCATGGGCCTGCAGCCGGGGCAGCCCGTGGCCTTTGAGGCCATCTCGGCCCAGCATATGCGACGCGTGCAAGAGGCCAGCCGCCCCTTGGTGCAGGCGGCCCAGCCGGTGCTGGCCGAGCTGGCCCGGGCCATTGCCGACATCCGCTATTTCGCCATCCTGACCAATGCCGAGGGCATCGTGGTGGACGTGCACGGCCCGGTAGACCGGCAAGACCGCCGCGCCGAGGTGATCGCCCGGGTGGGGGTGGATTTGTCCGAAAAAGCCGTGGGCACCACCGCCATCAGCGCCGCCTTGACCGAGTTGCAGCCGGTCTGGCTGCACCGGGGCGAGCACTTTTTTCAGGACACCAGTGTCTACAGTTGCGCGGGTGCACCCGTGTTCGGGCCCGATGGCCTGTGCGCAGGCATGCTCGATCTGACGGGGATCGAAACCGCCGAGCGCCCGGCCCTGAAGCACCTGGTGCGCCGCTCGGCCCGCAGCATCGAAAACAGCTGGCTGCTATCCAACGCGCACGCCTTGGTCTTGCGCCTGAACTGGCCTGGCAACCAGCCCGGAGACGACAGCGACGGCCTTCTGACCCTGGACACCGACGGCCACATCGTGGGGGCCAACCCCACCGCTCGGCAAATGCTGTCCTTGTCACCCGCTGCGCACGGTCAGGCCCTGCACGCCAGCGACGTGTTTGCCTCGCCTTGGGAAAACCTGTTCGATGCCGCCAACCGCGAGGACCGCGCCCTAGAGCTTCCACTGTGGTCAGGCCTGCGTTTGCAAACGCAGGCCATGCGCCCTGGGGCGTCGGCCCAGAACTCCAAACACCATGGGCGCACGCATCGGACGGGCCCTGCGGCCAAGCCACTCAAGGATGTGCAGACCGACATGATCCGCGAGGCGGTGAATCAGGCGCGTGGCAATGTGGCCGAAGCCGCCCGAGCCCTGGGCATCAGCCGTGCCACGGTCTACCGCAAACTGGGCACACCCAAAACCTGATCACTTGCCCGCGTTCGGGAAGAACAGCTGCTCGCCCCCAATTTTGTAATCGGCGATTGTGGTCTGACCAGCAGGCGAGACGATCCAGTCGACAAACTTCTGCGCATCGGCCTGTTTGACGTGCGCATGCTTGGCCGGGTTGACCACCATCACGCCGTATTGGTTGAACAGGCGCTGATCACCCTCCACCAAAATGGCCAGGTCGGCACGGTTCTTGAAGTTGAGCCAGGTAGCGCGATCGGCCAGCACATAGGCACCTGACGACGCCGCTATGTTCAAAGCCGGGCCCATGCCACAGCCGCACTCTTTGTAGCCACTGCCTTTTTTGTCGCTCAGGTTGACCAGCTTCCAGAAACGCAATTCGGCGGCATGGGTGCCGCTTTTGTCACCGCGTGACACAAAGGCCGCGTTGCCCGCCGACAACTTGGCCAAAGCCGCCACGATGTCCTTGCCTTTGGTCGCAGCCGGATCGGCCTTGGGGCCGATCAACACAAAGTCGTTGTACATCACGGGCAGGCGCTTGAGGCCAAAGCCGTCAGCGACAAACTTTTCTTCGGCCACCTGGTCGTGCACAAAGACCACGTCGGCGTCACCGCGCCGCGCCATGTCCAGCGCCTGGCCTGTGCCCAGCGCCACCACTTTCACGTCCAGCCCGCTGGCCTTTTTAAAGGCAGGCAACAAATGCGCAAACAGGCCCGACTGCTCGGTGGAGGTGGTAGACGACATCACGATGGACTGGGCTTGCGCCCACACCGAGGTGGTGGCCAAAACCGCACACACCAAGGCGCGACGGGTCATAGAAGATGGGAAGGTCATGAAAGTTCTCCTTGAACAAAAGCATGGGCTGCCGGGCTGCATGGCGCCAGTACATCAGGGTTGAAAAAATCGGCCGTGGGCAGGTCGGCCAACACGCGGCCGCCCTCCAGGTAAACAACACGGGTGGCCAGGCGCTTGACCTGCCCCAGGTTGTGGCTGGCCCAGATCAGGGTCAAAGGTCGCTCCTGGCCCATCGCAAAATCGGCCATCAAGTCCTCGACCTCTCGTTTGGCATGCGGGTCCAGGCTGGCCGTGGGTTCGTCCAGCAGCAGCACATCGGGCTGTCGCGCCCAAGCGCGGGCCAAGGCCAAGCGCTGCTGCTGCCCGCCCGACAACTGGCGACCGTTCTGCTTTGCCACAGACTGCATGCCCACACGCTGCAAAGCCTGCAGCGCCAGCGCTTGGGCAGCGGCCCAACTCAGGCCTCGGGTGCGGTCCAGCCACAAGCCCAGCGCCACATTGTTCAAGGCCGACAGACGCAGCAAATGCGGCCTTTGGAACAGCATGGCCTGACGAACACCCGGCGCTTGTTGAAGCTGGCCTTGCGTAGGCGGCACCAGGCCATGCAAGGTGCGCAGCAAAGTGCTCTTGCCCGAGCCGTTGGCCCCCACCAGCGCCACGCGCTCGCCCGCCTCAATGCGCAAGCTCACACCCGTCAAGGCCATTTGCGCGCCCAGGCGCACGCTCACCGCTTGCAGGCTGATCTGCGCAATGGTCATGGCTGCACTCCCAGCGCGCTGTACACATGCACAGGTCGGACATGACGCCGCTCACCCCACAGGCGCAGCACCGCCACCAGGGCGTTGAGCAGCAACACCACCGCCAGCAAGACCATGCCCAGCCCCAGCGCCAGCGGCAAATCGCCCTTGCTGGTCTCCAAAGCGATGGCGGTCGTCATGACGCGGGTGAAGCCATCGATGTTGCCGCCCACGATCATCACCGCGCCCACCTCCGAGATGGCGCGGCCAAAAGCGGTCACGCCAATGGTCAACAAAGCCAGCCGCTCGTCCCAGGCCAGCAGCAAGCTGCGCACCCAAGGCCCTGCGCCCAGCGAGGCCCACTGCTCGCCGTGCTGACGCTCCACGTCTTCGACCAACTGGCGCGTCAGCGCGGCCACCACCGGCACCACCAAAATGAACTGGGCCAGCACCATGGCCTGAAAACTGAACATCCAGCCCAAAAAACCCAAAGGCCCGGTGCGCGACAGCAGCAAATACACTACCAGACCCACCACCACCGAGGGCAGCGCCAGCAAGGTGTTCAAGCCGACCAGCACCGCGCCGCGCCCGGCAAAACGCGACACGGCCAGCCAGGCGCCCAGCGCGACACCCGCGCCATAGGCCAGCAGGCAGGCGGTGGCGCTGACGGCCAGAGACCGGGAAACGACCACCCACAAGGCGGGATCGAAAGAAGTGACGAGGTTCAGCGCCGTCAGGGCGCTGTCGGTAAAAGTGCTCATGAAGCGCCAGATGGTAAGGGCCGTTTGATCGCATGCGCATAAGGGATGTCCGTTATGAAATGCCGTGCATAGGTCGCTCTTGGTGCACACTTGCGTGGTGCCTCATATACACCTTTCATACCAATGGTCACCCGATGGGGCCGACCGTACCGCCGACACTTCGCCGCTGCAACACCCGCTCATGAACTTGCTGCAAGCGGTGCGCAGCAGCGGCTCCATCGCCATGGCCGCCAAAGCATTGGGCCTGTCTTACCGTCATGTATGGGGGGAGCTCAAACGCTGGGAAGGCGTGCTGGGCCAAGACCTGATCGTCTGGGAAAAAGGGCAAGCCGCCCGCCTGACAGAGCTGGCCAACAAGCTGCTGTGGGCCGAACGTCAAGCACAGGCGCGGCTGGCCCCGCAGATCAGCACACTGCAGGCGGAGCTGGAAAAAACCTTTGCCCTCGCCTTTGACCCAGACAGCCAGGTGCTGGCCCTTTACGCCAGCCATGACGATGCACTGGTACAGCTGCGCGAACGCGCGGCCAGCCAACGCCTGCACCTGGACATCCGGTTTTGCGGCAGTGTGGATGCGATTCGGGCCTTGAACGAGGGCCGGTGCACCGTCGCCGGCTTCCATGCCCCCATCCAGCCGAGCGCTGACTCCCTGATGGCCCGCACCTTGGCACCCCTGATGCAGACCGGGCGACACAAACTCATCAGCTTTGCCGTGCGCAGCCAGGGCCTCATGGTGCGCCCTGGCAACCCCCTGCAGCTAACCCGTTGGGATGACCTGCTGCGCACAGGTCTGCGCTTTGTTAACCGCAGTCTGGGCACAGGCACCCGGTTGTTGCTGGATGACTGGTTACAAAGCAAGGGCACAGCACCCGAGCAGGTGCCGGGCTACACCCGGGAAGAAAGTTCGCATGCTGCTGTAGCAGCCGCCATTGCCGCCGGACAGGCCGACACAGGTCTGGGCATCGAAGCAGCCGCAAGGGCCCAAGGTTTGGACTTCGTTCCCCTGTTGACCGAGCGCTACTGGCTGGTTTGTCTGCGTGACGCTTTGCCGACCGATCCGGTTAAGCAACTCATGGCCCTGTTGTCCAGCCAAGGCTGGCAAACTCAGCTCAATACCCTGGCGGGTTATCAGGTACCCAGCGACACAGGTCAGGTGCAGTCTCTCAAGGCGAGCCTGCCTTGGTGGTGAGCGCCAGCAAAAACCCCCGAGGGGTGGCTTCAGCCGCCTATCCCGTGTGGGCTTTTTGAAAAAACATCAAGCCCTTGCAAGGCAAATACGACGCGGACGCGGTCTTTGTCCCACGTACAATCGCCGGTCTTGATTGAGGAAAACCCTTATGAATGCCCTTTTGCAATGGTCCCGCTGGGTGGATGCGCTCAACCGCGCCATCGGGAAAATCACGATCTGGTTGGTCCTGATCACCACCTTGATCAGCGCAGGCAACGCCATCGTGCGCAAAATTTTTGACAGCAGCTCCAACGCCTTGCTGGAAATCCAGTGGTACCTGTTTGCCGCTGTGTTTCTGCTCGGCGCCGGTTATGGCTTGCTGAACAACGCGCACGTCCGGATTGATTTTCTGGCCAGCCGCCTGAGTGCACGCACCCGCAACTGGATCGACGTGGGCGGCATTGTGCTGGCCTTGATCCCGTTTTGCGTGCTCAGCATCGCCTTGTCATGGCCCATGTTCATGCAGGCTTTTGTCTCGGGCGAGATGTCATCCAACGCGGGGGGCTTGATTCGCTGGCCCGTGTATTTGCTGATCCCCGTCGGTTTTGCCCTGCTGTTGCTGCAAAGCCTGTCTGAGTTGGTCAAGCGTCTGGCTTTTTTGCGTGGTCAGGGCCCGGACACCCTGGCCCACGAAGACAGCCAGAGCGACGATGAAAAACGTGCTGCCGAACTGCAGCAAGAAATCCAGGGAGCCCGTTGATGGAAGCCTCTTTTCTGGTGCAAAACTTTGTACCCCTCATGTTTGCGGGTCTGCTGGCCTTTTTGATCACCGGCTTTCCGGTGGCGTTTGCCCTGGCCGCATGCGGTCTCGGGTTTGGCTTCATCGGCATGGAGGCGGGTCTCTTTCCAGCCACCATGTTCCAGGCCCTGCCCCTGCGCATCTTCGGCATCATGCAAAACGACACCTTGCTGGCCATTCCCTTCTTCACCTTCATGGGCATCTTGCTGGAACGCTCGGGCATGGCTGAAGACCTGTTGGAAACCGTAGGTCAGGTGTTCGGCCCTGTGCGCGGGGGCTTGGCCATCGCGGTGATTTTGGTGGGCGCCCTGCTGGCCGCCACCACGGGCGTGGTGGCTGCAGCCGTCATTTCGATGGGCCTGATCTCGCTGCCCATCATGCTGCGCTACGGCTACAGCCGGGTGATCGCCACTGGCGTGATCACCGCTTCGGGTACTTTGGCGCAAGCCATTCCGCCCTCACTGGTGCTGATCGTTCTGGCCGACCAGCTGGGCCGCTCGGTGGGCGACATGTACGCCGGTGCCTTGTTGCCGGGTTTGTTGCTGGTGGGTTTGTACATCCTGTTCATTGTGGCCGTGGCCATCTTCAAGCCGGCCATGGTGCCCGCCTTGCCAGCTGAAGCACGCATTTACCGCGAAAGCAATGGTCAGTCGGGTCACAAGTCGCTGATCGCTTTGCTGGTGGTCGCCACCGCGGTGGGCGTGGCCTGGGCCCAAGCGCACGACGCGCTGCTGCGCGACTGGCTGGAGCGCTCCATGCCAGCCCCTGGCGATGAGGTGGTCATCCTGTCCATGACCATCGCGTCCTTGGTTGCCCTGAGCCTGTCAGTGATCAACCGGGTCACCCGCCTAGGCCTGCTGTCGCGCCTGGCCGAGCAGGTCACCTTTGTGCTCATGCCGCCGCTGATCCTGATCTTCCTGGTGCTGGGCACCATCTTCCTGGGCGTGGCCACGCCGACCGAAGGTGGCGCCATGGGTGCGGTGGGCGCTTTGGTGCTGGCCGGTTTCAAGGGCAAGCTGAACCTGAACCTGACGCGTCAGGCCCTGGAGAGCACGGCCAAACTGTCCACCTTTGTGCTGTTCATCCTGATTGGCTCCACGGTGTTCAGTTTCACCTTCAACGCGGCCGATGGGCACATCTGGGTCGAACACCTGTTCGAAAACATCCCCGGTGGCGCCTTGGGCTTTTTGATCGTGGTGAACCTGCTGATCTTCGTGTTGGGCATGTTCATCGACTTCTTCGAGATCGCCTTCATCGTGGTCCCGCTGCTGGCCCCGGCGGCCGCCAAGATCCTGCCCGAATTGGTGCCCGGCATGACGTCTGACCAGGCCCTGATCTGGTTCGGCGTGATGGTGGCCATGAACCTGCAGACCTCTTTCCTCACACCGCCCTTCGGTTTTGCTCTGTTCTACCTGCGCAGTGTGGCCGCTCGCAACGACTACACCGACCGCGTCACTGGCCAGAACATTCCGAGTGTGAAAACGACCGAGATCTACAAAGGCTCCATCGCGTTCATCGCGCTGCAGTTGCTCATGGTGACGGCGATCATCGCCTTCCCGTCGATGGTGACCGGCTCGCTGACCAACACAACGGCCGTGGATCTGGACAGCGTGACGCTCGAAGCTTCGGATTCGGCCTTTGATGACCCTGACAGCGAAGAAGCCGACAAGGCCGGCACCGACCTCCAAGCCGATGGGTCCAAGGACGAAGCGGCTGAAGACGATCCGATGAAAGACATGCCGGGTGCCGCCAAGCGCTGAACACCTGATTCATCCCAATCCAAGCCCATCTGTTTTCAGATGGGCTTTTTTTTGCCTGTTATTCGGCGCGGCTGCTGACCCATCTGAAGGCATGCTGATGTACTGCCCATAAAAAAACCCGCTGGGCGCAAGCGCAGCGGGTGGGTCGACGAACCGGGCGCGCAGGCCCGGTATCGGCTTCAGAGTTTTTGCGACTGCATGAAGTTGTCGAAACGGGCTTCGCCGAAACGGAACCACCAGTTGGAGTCGGCACGGAACTTGGCGTAGTCGGTGTAGATCTTCTTCCAGTTAGGGTTCTTGGCGCTCAATTCAGAGTACAGCTCTTCCGAGTGCTTGAAAGCCACGTCCATCATGTTCTTGGGGAAAGCCAGGACCTTGGTTTTCTGAGCCGCCAACTGACGCAGGGCGCCTGGGTTGCTGGCGTCGTAACGGGCCTGGATGATGGTGTGGGCGTAGGTCGTGGCAGCATCGACAATGGCCTTGTTCTCTGGGGACAATGCGTCGTAGGCCTTCTGGTTGACGTACAAGGACAGCTGAGGACCACCTTCCCACCAGCCGGGGTAGTAGTAGAAGGGCGCCACTTTGTTCAGGCCCAACTTCAGGTCGTCGTGCGGGCTGATCCACTCGGCCGCGTCGATCGTGCCTTTTTCCAGCGACTGGTAAATCTCGCCAGCGGGAATGTTCTGGGGCACCACGCCCATGCGCTCAAGCACCTTGCCAGCGAAACCACCCACGCGGAACTTCAAGCCCTTGAGGTCTTCGACCTTCTTGATCTCTTTGCGGAACCAACCACCCATCTGGGTGCCGGTGTTGCCCATGGGGAAATTCACGACGTTGTACTTGGCGTAGTGCTCACGCAACAGCTTCATGCCGTTGCCTTCGTACATCCAGGCGGTCATCTGGCGGCTGTTCAGGCCAAAAGGCACAGCGCAATCGAGGGCGAAGGTTTCGTCCTTGCCGAAGAAGTAATAAGGCGCGGTGTGGGCGCATTCCACAGTACCGTTCTGCACGCCGTCCAACACGCCAAAAGCGGGCATCAACTCACCAGCTGGGTGGGTGGTGATCTCGAATTTGCCACCGCTCATCTCTTTCACTTTTTTGGCAAAAAGCTCGGCACCACCAAACAAGGTGTCCAAAGACTTGGGGAAGCTCGAAGCCAAGCGCCAGCGAATGGCGGCCTGGGCGTGAACAGCCGGAGCAACGCCTGCGGCCAAAACGCCCGCAATGCCTGCATTTTTCAGAATGGAACGACGATCCATGAATGGACTCCTTAAAAGATAAGAAACACACCCGGCGTGCCGGGCGCTGACAGTTGCGTCAATAGGTATTGTAAAAACCTACAGAAGGCTAAACGGGCCGGGTTTACCCTTCGATGCGAAATTGAAAAAATTTCACACCAGGCCCCTGGCAGACTCTGAAACGCCAGAAATTCAGACCGGACCTGCTCACAGATCGGGCCAGCGCTGACGAATGGACTTCTCCATGCCCGCCGCATCCAGTGCCTGCAGGGCCAGCAGTTTGGCCGGATCGCCGTGCTCAATGAATTCGTCGGGCAAGCCCAGATGCAACACAGGCCGGGTGACCTGCAAGGTCTGTAGGGCCTCGGCCACAGCGCTGCCTGCTCCGCCCATGGTGCAGCCCTCTTCCACCGTGACGATGCGCTCGTGGCTTTGGGCGATGTGGGCCAGCAAGTCGACATCGAGCGGTTTGACCCAGCGCATGTTGACCACGCTGGCGTTCAGCTTTTCAGCGGCCTGCAAAGCCGGGGCCAGCAAGGTGCCAAAGGCCAGAATGGCCACTTTTTCGCCCTGGCGGCGCACTTCGCCTTTGCCAAAGGGCAAGGTGTCCAGATCGCGCCCGGGCTCGGTGCCCACGCCTGCGCCGCGCGGGTAGCGCACCGCCACCGGGTGGTTCTGCGCGAAAGCGGTGCTCAGCAGCTGGCGGCACTCGCGCTCATCGGCCGGGCAGGCCAGGCTCATGTTGGGGATGCAGCGGATGTAGGCGATGTCGTAGGCCCCTGCATGGGTCGCGCCGTCGGCCCCCACCAGGCCTGCACGGTCGAGCGCAAACACCACCGGCAGGTTTTGCAGGGCCACATCGTGGATCAATTGGTCATAGCCGCGCTGCAAGAAAGTGGAGTAAATGGCCACCACGGGTTTCAGGCCTTCGCAGGCCATGCCAGCGGCAAAGGTCACGGCGTGCTGCTCGGCAATGCCCACGTCGTAATAGCGTTTGGGAAAGCGCTGGTGGAAAGCCACCATGCCCGAGCCCTCACGCATGGCAGGCGTGATGCCGACCAGGCGCATGTCTTTTTCGGCCATGTCGCACAACCACTGGCCAAACACCTGGGTGAAGGTGGTTTTGGCGGGCGTGGCCGCTGGCACCAAGCCCACGCTGGGGTCGAACTTGCCGGGGCCATGGTAGGCCACCGGGTCGGCTTCGGCCTTGTCGTAACCCTGGCCTTTTTTGGTGACCACATGCAAAAACTGCGGGCCGTCCAGGTGCTTGATGTTCTCGAGCGTCGGGATGAGCGACTCCAGGTCGTGCCCGTCGATCGGGCCGATGTAGTTGAAGCCGAATTTTTCGAACAGCGTGGCGGGCACCACCATGCCTTTGGCGTGTTCTTCCAGCCGCTTGGCCAGCTCGAACAAAGGCGGTGCATTTTTCAGCACATTCTTGGCCCCGGCCTTGGCCGCCGAATAAAAGCGCCCGCTCATGAGCTGGGCCAGGTAACGGTTGAGGGCCCCCACGGGTGGGCTGATCGACATGTCGTTGTCGTTCAGGATCACCAGCAGCTTGCACTCTTCGACGCCCGCGTTGTTCAGCGCCTCGAAAGCCATGCCGGCCGTCATGGCGCCATCGCCGATCACGGCGATGGAGTGGCGCGACTCGCCTTTTTGGCGGGCCGCCACGGCCATGCCCAGAGCCGCCGAAATGCTGGTGGACGAATGGGCCGTGCCAAAGGTGTCGTATTCGCTCTCGTCGCGGCGCGGAAAGCCTGATAAGCCGCCAAATTGGCGCAGCGTGGGCATGCGGTCGCGTCGCCCGGTGAGGATTTTGTGCGGGTAGGTCTGGTGGCCCACGTCCCAGACGATGCGGTCTTCCGGGGTGTTGAAGACGTAGTGCAAAGCCACGGTCAATTCCACCGTGCCCAGGTTCGAACTCAGGTGCCCACCCGTTTTAGAGACGTTGTCCAGCACGCAGTGGCGCAGTTCATCGGCCAATTGGGGCAAGTCAGAGCGCTGCAGGCGGCGCAAGTCAGCCGGGGAGTCGATGGTCTTGAGCAAATCGGTCATGTCAGTTGTTTCTTTCTACCACCATGGCGGTGAGCGCACGCAGCGCGGCCAAACGGGCCTCGGGCAAACCGGTGTCGGCCAGCGCCTGCATGGCTTGCTGGACCAGGGCATCGGCATAAGCCTTGGCCGCCTCCAGCCCCATCAGGGCCACATAAGTGGGTTTGTCGGCGGCTTCGTCCTTGCCCGCAGTTTTGCCCAGCGTGGCCGAGTCGGCCGTCACATCCAGCACATCGTCCACCACCTGAAAGGCCAGGCCCAGGGCCTCGCCAAAGCGCTGGAGCGCCGCCTGCACAGGGGCAGAAACGCCCGGCACACAGGCCGCGCCCATTTGCACGCTGCACAGCAGCAGTGCCCCGGTTTTGAGTCGGTGCATTTGGCGCAATTGGTCTTCAGTCAGGCGCTGGCCGACGCTGGCCAGGTCTATCGCCTGCCCCCCGGCCATGCCCTGGTAACCGGAAGCCCGGGCCAGCAAGCCCACACAGACGGCCTGCACCGCCGCAGGCACGCTGCCATCCAGAGGTGTCAAAAATTCAAAAGCCAGCGTCTGCAAGGCGTCGCCCGCCAGCAGGGCCTGGGCCTCGCCAAACTGCACATGCACCGTGGGTTTGCCGCGCCGCAGCACATCGTTGTCCATGCAGGGCATGTCGTCGTGCACCAGCGAATAAGCATGGATCAGCTCGATGGCGCAGGCGGCATTCAGCGCGGCCCGGTGGCTGGACGCATCGCCCACTGCCTCGGCCGTGGCCAGCACCAGCAAGGGGCGCAGGCGCTTGCCGCCGTCCAGCACCGCATAGCGCATGGCCTGGCCCAAAGCAGCAGGTGATTCGGCCGCGATACCGGCCGACAAAGCTTGTTCGATCCGATCGAGATGCGGCTGCATCCAGGCTTTCAAGTCCAGACTCATGCGCCGCTCCAGGGTTTGAGTTGCCCACCGTCCAGCACCTGGATCTGGTCTTCCACCGCCTTGAGCTTGTCACGGCAAAACGCCAGCAAAGCCGCGCCGCGCTGGTAGCCGGTCAGAAGCTGGTCCAAAGGCATCTGGCCCGATTCAAGCTGACCCACCAACGCTTCCAGCTCCGACAAAGCCGCTTCGTACGTGGCGGGCAGGGGCGCTACCGAGGTGTCTGTTGCGTCGGAGGGGGTGGCCTTGGGCATGCGGAGTTCCGAAGAAAAAACCCGATTTTAGGCCTTAAGCCTTGGCAAGACTGACACCGGGCAGCGTCAAGTCAGCAAGACGGAGATGCCCTGATTTTTGAACGGCTTGTGAAACAGCCCACGGCAAGGCCCACCCCCGGGGTAGAATCGCAGCTCATCGGCAGGGTTTCCCTGTCATTTTTTTGCGCGGTTTTCCTTGAATTCAGCGCTTTGTCCCTGCCCCTTCATAGGGGGAGTCTCTAGGTCAGGTCACCCATGTCTGATTTAAGTCTTCAACTGCAGCAGGCCGCAAGCCAACTACCAGTTTCCACTTATTTCGATGAAGCGCTGTTTCAGCGCGAATTGAACACGCTCTTCCGGCAAGGCCCCCGCTATGTGGGCCACCAGCTGGCGGTGCCCCACCCGGGCGACTATTACGCCCTGCCCCATGAGGCCGAAGGCCGCGCCTTGGTGCGCAATGCCCAAGGCGGCGTCGAACTCGTCTCCAACGTCTGCCGCCACCGCCAGGCCGTCATGCTGAACGGCCGGGGCAACCTGCAAACCCAGCAAAAGGGCAGCGCTGGCGGCAACATCGTCTGCCCGCTGCACCGCTGGACCTATTCGCCCAGCGGCGAGCTGCTGGGCGCACCCCACTTTGCGCACGACCCCTGCCTGAACCTGAACAACTACAAGTTGCAGGAATGGAACGGTCTGCTGTTCGAGGACAACGGCCGCGATATCGCCGCCGACCTCGCTGGCATGGGCCCCAGAGGGCAGCTGAACTTTGAAGGGTATGCCCTGGATCGGGTCGAGCTGCACGAATGCAACTACAACTGGAAGACCTTCATCGAGGTCTATCTGGAGGACTATCATGTCGGTCCCTTCCACCCGGGTCTGGGGCAATTTGTCACCTGTGACGACCTGAGCTGGGAGTTCAAGGAACACTATTCGGTGCAAACCGTGGGCGTGTCGGGCGGCTTTGGCAAACCCGGCTCGGACACCTACAAAAAGTGGCACGAGGTGTTGCTGAAGTACCGCAACGGCCAATTGCCCGAGCGCGGCGCGATCTGGCTGACCTATTACCCGCACATCATGGTCGAGTGGTACCCCCATGTGCTCACGGTGTCCACCCTGCACCCGATCAGCCCCAGCAAGACGCTGAACATGGTGGAGTTTTACTACCCCGAAGAAATCGTGGCCTTTGAGCGCGAGTTCGTTGAAGCCCAGCAGGCCGCCTACATGGAAACCTGCATCGAAGACGACGAGATTGCCGAGCGCATGGACGCGGGCCGCAAGGCCCTGCTGATGCGCGGCGACAACGAGGTCGGGCCCTACCAAAGCCCCATGGAAGACGGCATGCAGCACTTCCACGAGTGGTACCGACAACAAATGAAAACCCTCTGAAGCGCTCACGGATGCAAGCCTCCTGGATGATCCTGGCGTCGCTGTTTTTCGCGACGATGAGTGTTTGCATCAAATACGCCTCAGCGCACTTCCACACCTTTGAGCTGGTGTTTTACCGGGGTGTGATCGGCATTGTTTTCATGGCCGCCATTTGCCGCAGCCAGCGTGTGCCCTTGCGCACGCCCATTCCGCTCATGCACGTGTGGCGCTCGGTCATTGGCGTAGCTTCGCTGACGGCCTGGTTTTATGCCATTGCCCACTTGCCCCTGGCCACCGCCATGACGCTCAATTACATGAGCGGCGTGTGGGTGGCTGCCTTCTTGGTGGGCGGCACCTTGGTCATGGGCCGGGTGCAAGACATGACACGGCAAGGTCCGGTGGTGCTCACCGTGATCGCAGGCTTTACCGGTGTGGTCATGATCTTGCGGCCCACCATCGAGCAGAACCAGCTGTTTGCCGGGGTGATCGGTCTGCTTTCGGGCTTGGGTGCGGCGCTGGCCTACATCCAGGTGGCGGCGCTGGGCCGCATGGGCGAGCCCGAGGCCCGCACCGTGCTGTATTTCTCCATCGGCACCACCCTCACCGGGGCTGTGGCCATGCTCTTCGTCGGCCCCAGTGCCTGGGTCTGGCCGCAGGCCTGGTGGTTACTACCCATTGGCTTGCTCGCCGCCCTGGGTCAGCTGTGCATGACCAAGGCCTACAGCAGCGGTGCCACACTGGTGGTGGCCAATTTGCAATACTCGGGCATTGTGTTTGCCGCGTTGTATGGTCTGTTTTTGTTTGGCGACCAGATTCCCCTGATCGGCTGGGCGGGCATGGCCTTGATCATCGCCAGTGGCATCGCTGCCACCGCCTTGCGCAACCGCACCCTGCCCCGCGCCCCGGCCGAAGACCATTGAACGGAGACCTTTGCCATGTACAACTTGCTCATCACCGCCGCCCAATTGCAAGCCCTGCAGGCCCAGGGCACGCCCTGCGCCGTGCTGGACTGCAGCTTTGACCTGATGAAACCCGAGCTGGCCGATGGCTTTTTTGCCAGCGAACGCATCGCAGGCGCCCTGCCCGCCCACCTGGACAAGGACTTGAGCACACACCAACCGGGCCAGGCGGTCAACGGCGGGCGTCACCCCCTGCCGCAACGCGAGATCGTGGCGCAGTGGCTGGGCCATTTGGGCATTCACAACGGCATGCAGATCGTGGTGTATGACCGCAACAAAGGCCACTACTGCGGCCGCTTGTGGTGGATGCTCAAGTGGCTGGGACACGAGGCCGTGGCCGTGCTCGACGGCGGGCTGCAGGCCTGGCAGGACGCGGGCGGCGCCTTGGCCTCAGGGCCAGCTACACCCGTGTCGTCCCCTGCCCGTTTTGAGCTGAAAGCGCCGCTGCGCCAACTGGTGCTGACCGATACGGTCTCGGCCGCCCTGGGCCAAGCCACCCAGACCGTGGTCGATGCCCGCGCCGGGGCCCGATACCGGGGCGAGGTGGAGCCACTGGACCCGGTGGCGGGCCATATTCCGGGCGCTTTGAACCGCCCCTTCACCGAGAACTTCACCGAAGACGGCCGCTTCAAAAGTCCCGAGCAGCTGAAGGCGGAATGGCGCAAGGTACTGGCAGGCCGCCCGGCCAGCAGCGTGGTGCACCACTGCGGCAGCGGTGTGACTGCCGTGCCCAATCTGATCGCGATGGAATTGGCCGGTTTCGGCCCCACTGCCCTGTATGCGGGCAGCTGGAGCGAATGGTGCCGCACACCCGGGCTGCCCTGCGCCCAAGGCTGAGACAGCTGCGCTTCAGTGGTTGTGCCCAGCCACAGCGCTGACCAGCACCACCATGCCAATGCCCACGCCCAACCACAGGATCTGGGCGGCTGTTTCTTGCGCGGACAGGCGTTTTTGCAATTGGGGAATCAGGTCGGCCAGGGCCACATACACAAAGCTGCTGCTGGCCACCACCAGGAAAAACGGCAGCCAGTCGTGCAAGGCATCCACCAGCACATAACCCACGGCGCCGCCAAAGGCCGTGATGGCACCGGCCATGGACACCTTCACGATCGCGGCCTGGCGACTGCTGCTGCCCTGGCGCAACACCGCCAGATCGCCCATGTGGTGCGGCACTTCGTGCGCCAGCACGGCCAGCGCAGCAATCACCCCCAAACGCATGTCCGCCATGAAGGCCGAAGCGATCAGGATGCCGTCGCCAAAACAATGCACGCTGTCCCCCGCGAGCACCGCCCAGGCCCCTCGGGGTGGCTCGCCAGGGGTTGACTTGCCGTGAACATGCGCCTGGGCATGGGCAGGTTGGTGCGCATCGTGGTGATGGTCGTGGTGGTGACCATGCCCGTGATCATGGCCATGCTCGTGCCCGTGGTGCCAGAGTTCGGCTTTGTCGAGCAAAAAGAAAAACACCAAGCCCACCAACAAGGTCAAAAACAGCTCGTGTGCCCCGGCCTCGCTCTCGAAGGCTTCCGGCAACAAATGCAGGAACGATGTAGCCATCAAGGCCCCCGCCGCCAGGCTCAGCATGTGCTGGGTGTAGCGGCTCAAGATGCCAAAACTCAGCCAGGCCGCCACCCAGACGCTGCCAATGCCCGCCACCAAAGTCCCCACCAGAATCGCCAATAAAGTCATCTTGTTTCCCGGGACGTCATGCATCCCAAAACAAACCGCCCCGAAGGGCGGTTTTTAAAGTCCTCGCCCCGAAGGGCGGTTGTTGCACGCCAAAAATCAGGCCACCCCCTGGCGTTTGAGCCAGGCCAGCAAACGCTGCCAGCCGTCTTCTGCCGCCGCCTTGCGGTAGCTGGGGCGGTAGTCGGCATGGAAAGCGTGCGGGGCCTCAGGATAAACCACAAACTCGCTGGCTTTCGCTGCCGCGGGGCCTTGTGCGAGTTCGGCTTTCATCTTATCAACCGTGTCAAGGGGGATGCCGGTGTCGGCCGCGCCATACAAACCCAGCACCGGGGCCTTGAGCTGCCCCACCAGGGCTAAGGGGTGCGCAGGCGTTTGCGCTGTGGCGTTGCCCACCAGCCGGCCATACCAAGCCACGCCCGCCTTGATCTTGGGCTGGTGTGCGGCGTACAGCCAGGTGATGCGGCCGCCCCAGCAAAAGCCGGTGATGGCCAACTTATCGTTGTCACCCCCATTGGCGGCTGCCCAAGCCACGGCGGCGTCCAGGTCAGCCATCACTTGCGCATCCGGCACCTTGGAGATCACCTCGGCTTGCAGCTTGGGGATGTCACTGTAGCCCTTGGCGTCGCCCTGGCGGACGAACAGCTCGGGCGCGATCGCCAGATAACCGGCCTGAGCCAGGCGGCGGGTGACGTCGGCGATGTACTCGTGCACCCCGAAAATCTCGGAAATCACCAGCACCACCGGCAAACCGCTCTTGCCCGCAGGCGCACTGCGGTAAGCGGGCATCTTGAAACCGTTCACATCGATGGTCACCTCGCCCGAGACCAGGCCTGTGGCGGGAGTTTTGATGGCCGTTTGCGCCATGATCGGCAAAGCTGCTGCGGCGTACCCCACGCCCAAAGCGGCTTTCAAAGCACCGCGGCGTGTGGCACCCGAGGCACCGATGCGTCCACCCATCAGGGCTTGCGTGTCTTCAATCAGGTTGTGGTTCAAAGGAGTCTCCTGTGTCTTGCCGTAAAAGGGCTCACATCTTGGCACAGGCGCCGCAGGCCTGCACAGGGGCTGCGATTTACACTGCTGCCATGTCCGACACTTTGCCCGTTTTGTATTCGTTTCGCCGTTGCCCGTACGCCATGAGGACACGCTTGGCGCTTCACGCCAGCGGATTGGCGTACGAGCACCGCGAGGTGGTGCTGAAAAACAAACCGGCCCACATGCTGGCCTTGTCGCCCAAAGGCACGGTCCCGGTTTTGTGGCTGCGTGCTGCGGCAGGCGATCAGGTGCTGGAGCAAAGTCTGGATATCGTGCTGTGGGCCCTGCATCAGCACGACCCGTTGGCCTGGCTGCCCGGCACAGAAGCCGCCATGGCCGACGCTTTGGCACTGATCGGGCACAACGACGGCCCCTTCAAACAGCAGCTCGACCGCTACAAATACCCGAACCGATCAGGACTGGCCAGCGGCGTGGCCGGCCGCGATGCAGCCGCACTTTGGCTGCACACGCTCGATGCACGACTCCGTTCTCAGCCATTTCTGACAGGCGATCATTTCGGCCTGGCTGATGCCGCCATCGCCCCCTTTGTGCGTCAATACGCCCACACTGACCCGGTATGGTTCGCACAGCAGCCCTGGCTCGCATTGGCCGCATGGCTGAAGGCTTTTGAAGCCTCTGCGCTGTTTGAGGCCATCATGCACAAACACGCGCCATGGCAAGACGGGCAGGGTTCATGAAACAGGCAAAAACCGCCTGGAGATGGACGCCCGGTCGAGCCGGGTGTGACGCAGTAAGGTGAACCCCAAAGTTATTGTCATGCCCGCGAACGCGCATATGCGCTAACTTAATATCTTACGCAACGTTGCCCTCTGTGAGCGGCGTTTTCGGCTCGGTTCAGCCAAACGGTAGCGTAGGTCCTGCCATCGCCTGATCGCATCGGTCACCCGAAGATTAGGCGCGA
>NZ_NESF01000005.1 GCF_003063665.1 Limnohabitans sp. Hippo3 | reverse complement strand
AGCTGCCAGTCCTCATCGAGGCGAACAAATTCCGACGGCTGCACCGAGCACTCCATGGCCTTCTCCTTCCATACGCAATGGAGAAGAGCATATCTCAAATTGATATTTTAAGTTAGCGCATATGCGCATTCGCGGGTATGACAAAGTTAGGCGCGGGTATGACAAAGTTAGGGGTATGACAGAGGTGGGCGCGGGTATGACAGTTACGGCTCAGGCGAAGCCGTTTGCTGCGTAGCCAAAACTCTGTCAATGCGGCGGCCTTCGAGGTCGACGACTTGGAAGCGCCAGCCGGCCAACTCGATCACCTGGCCTTGGGCGGGCAGTTGACCGAGGGCGTACATGAGCAAACCTGCCAGGGTGTTGTAGCGGTTTTTGTCTTCGGCGGGCAGTTCTTTGATGTCCAGCCGGGCCTTGAGTTCGTTGACGGGCATGATGCCGTCGAGTAGCCAGCTGCCGTCGTCATTTTGCGTGGCCCAGGCATCGGCGTTGGTGTCGGGCTTGAGCTCTCCGGTGATGGCTTCGAGCAGGTCGAGTGGGGTGAGCAGGCCCTGCACTTCGCCGTATTCGTCCACCACAAAAAGCATGCGGCTCGATTGGTCGCGCATTTGCTCGAGCAGCTCCATGCCGGTCAGTGTTTCGGGCACGAAGTGGGCGGTTTGGGCATGATCTTCGAGTGGGCGTTCGTCGCCCTGCGGCAGCGCCAGCAAATGCGACAGGCTGATGACGCCAATGATGTGGCCCAGTCCGTCGCGACACACGGGGTACCAGGAGTGGTTGCCTTCGCCACGCATCTGGTTGATGCGGTCCATGGCCTGTTGAGGCGTGAGGCTACCCTCGAGCCACTGGATGTCGCTGCGCGGCGTCATCATCGAGGTGAGTGCGCGGTCGTCGAGGTGGAACACGTTGCGCACCATTTGGTGTTCGTGCTCCTCGATCAAGCCAGCATCCACGCCTTCGACCAGGCTGGCCGTGATTTCTTCTTCGGTCACAGCGCGGTTGCCTTTGCTGTCGATGCGCATGAGCTTGAGCACGCCTTGGGTGGACAACGAGAGCAGCTTGACAAAAGGCCCTGCCGCTTTGGCCAGCCAGGCCATGGGGCGTGCCACGAGGCGGGCCACGGCCTCGGGGTAGAGCTGACCGATGCGCTTAGGCACCAACTCGCCAAAGATGATGGTGGTGAAGGTGATGATGGTGACCACGATGGCGGTGGCGGTGATGGCAGCGACCGGCTCGGTCAGACCCCACTGCATCAACTGCAAAGCCAACCCACCACTGAACGCCGCCTCACCCACGATGCCATTGAGCACCCCGATGGAGGTGATGCCCACTTGCACGGTGGACAGGAACTGGGTGGGTTCCTCGAGCAGTTTGAGCGCAGCGTGCGCGCCTTTGTCACCCGCCTCCTCCATGGCGGCCAGCCGGGCCTTGCGGCTGGAGGCCAGCGCCAGCTCCGACATGGCGAACACCCCATTGAGCAGGGTGAGGAAAGCAATCAGTAAAAAATCCATAACCACCATTGTGCCAAGAGTGGATACCCGCATGCGCGGGTATGACATGGATTTGTCACCCCCGACGCGATTGGGGGGCCATGGCTTCTGTATTCGTCACCCTCGACGCGAACGGAGGTCCTTGGCTTCGGCTGCGATGGATACCCGCGTGCGCGGGTATGACAAATGGTGGTGGGCATGACAGTCCTCATTTGTCACCACCGATTCGATCGGAGGTCCATGGCTTTTTGGGTGCACGACGAATGATTTGGGACAATTCGGCAAAAAGGTGTTTATGTCTGTTTATTGGGTCGGTGACGTACAGGGTTGCGATGCGCCTTTGGGGCGATTGCTGGATGAGGTGGATTTCTCGCCGAGCCGGGACGCTTTGTATGTGTTGGGCGACTTGGTGAATCGGGGGCCGGACTCAGCACAGGTGCTGCGGCGCTTGATGGCCATGGGCAGCGCTGTGCAGTGCGTGTTGGGCAACCACGATTTGCATTTGCTGGCCGTGGCCGCCGGGGCTGGGCGGCTCAAGCCGATGGACACGCTGGACGGCATCTTGCACGCCGTCGACCGCCCTGCCCTGCTGGACTGGCTGCGGCACCAACGCATGGCCATTTGGGAGCACCGCGTGCTGATGGTGCATGCGGGCGTGTTGCCGTCGTGGACGGTGGCGCAGACCTTGGCGTTGGCGGGCGAGGTGGAGTCGGTTTTGCGTGGACCTGATTTGAGTGATTTTTTGCACCAGATGTATGGCAACGAGCCTGCAGCTTGGCGCGAGGATTTGACGGGTGTGGACCGTCTGCGGGTCATCGTGAATGCGCTGACACGGCTGCGCTTTTGCTCTGCTGCCGGAAAGATGGAGTTCGCAAGCAAAGAAGGCGCCGATGCCGCCCCTGCGGGTTTCATGCCCTGGTTTGACGTGCCGGGCAGGCAGACGGCCGACGTGACAGTGGCCTTTGGCCATTGGTCGGCTTTGGGTTTGCTCAAGCGCCGTGACGTGTGGGCGCTGGACACGGGTTGCGTGTGGGGCGGCTGCCTGAGCGCGATGCGGCTGGATGCTGACGGGCAGCGCGAATTGATTCAGGTGAAGTGCGAGCAGGCACAGCGGCCGGGGTGAATGTGTGGGAGGCTGCCTCTGCAGCCAAAGGTGTGAACGGGCTCAGCGCTCGCCAGACCAGCTCTTTTTGTGGCACGATCAGCGGGTGAAAATCAATGCCCTGCAAGACCTCAAGAAGGTCCAGAAACAACTCGCCGAGGCCCATGAAAAAGCCAAGGCCGAAGAGGCCGCTCGACTTGCCGCTGAACGCCAGCGCGAAGCCGAGGCCAATTTGTTTGTGCGTGCGATCGGCGTTGTCCAGCGACTGCCCTCGCACGACCAAGCCCGCATCAGCCCACCCGCCCCAGCGCCTGTAGCCTTGCAGCGCAAAAAAGACGAAGAAGCGGTGTTGCGCGATGCCTTGAGCGATGGTTTTGATGTGAGTACTTTGCTCGACACGGATGACGCCCTGAGTTTTCGGCGTCCCGGCATCGGCATCGACGTGACGCAAAAGCTGCGCAAAGGCGGCTGGTCCATTCAGCGCGAGATCGATCTGCACGGCCTGCGCAGCGACGAGGCCCGTGTGGCACTGGCCGAATTCATCCGCATCGCCCACCGACAAGGCCTGCGGTGCCTGCGCGTGGTGCATGGCAAAGGGCTGGGTTCGCCGGGCAAAACCTCGGTGCTCAAACCCAAAGTCCACAGCTGGCTGATCCAAAAAAACCAGGTCATGGCTTTCGTTCAGGCCAAACCCGCAGAGGGCGGTGCTGGGGCTTTGCTGGTGTTGCTCAAACCAGCAAGTTGAGCTGATTGCGTCTTATCGTGCTCAGTTGGAGCACGGTCTTGTCATTCCGTCTACTCATTCCTGCGAAGGCGGGAATTCATATGATTCTTGTTGACCCAGTTGCACCAGCAAATCCCCTTTTGTCATACCCGCGAAGGCGGGTATCCATGCCATCAACACCATAGATTCCCGCCTTCGCGGGAATGACAAAAAAATGATGAATTGACAAAAAGTTGCGCGGGAACGGCAGAAAAATTCGGTCACGAGATCAGCAGTGGCGAAAGATCAAACGCCGCGGTTGCGCATCCAGTCGGCGGTTTTGAAGAAGCTGGCGTTCAGGCGTTCGCGCAGCACCGGATCCACCTGGGTTTCCTGCATGGCTTGGTCCATGCAGGCGAGCCATTGGTCACGCTCCAACACACCAATTGAAAACGGCATATGGCGCATGCGCAGGCGCGGGTGGCCAAAGCGCTCGGTGTAATGCTCCGGCCCGCCCAGCCAGCCGCACAAGAACCAGAACAGTTTGTCGCGTGCGTCTTGCAAGGTGCTGCCATGGGCGGCTCGCAGTTCTTTGTAGCCGGGCTCAATGTCCATGAGGTCATAAAAGCGCTCGGCCAGGGCCTTGACGCGGGCTTCCCCTCCGATCCACTCGAACGGGGTATCAAACGGGGGTTTGTCTTCGATTTGCATGGTGGGTATTTTGCAGGAAGCGCTGATTACGATTTGTGTGGGAGAGAGAGATCTATTGCGGACGCGAGAGATCTTTTGTGGAGCGAGCCCCCGCTCGCGAATATCTGCCTGGCCACAGCACGCATTCGGCCGCAGGGGCGGCCTCCCACTTTACCCACAGCAGCATTGACGCCTTTTTTGTCATACCCGCGCAGGCGGGTATCCATCGCAGCCGAAGGCATGGACCCCCGATCAAGTCGGGGGTGACGAAAAAGGGCAGTCGGGGTGACGAGATAGGGCGTCGGGGTGACGAGATAGGGCGTCGGAGGTGACAAGACTTACTCTGCCGCTTGTCTTAAGGTTTGCATGACAGGTTGGCGCAGCACGCCGGACAGGCTGAGGCTGCCGGCTGTCCAGGCCAACAAGGCCCCCAAAGCGCCGCCCGCCAAAGGTGCCCACAGGGGCGGCTGCCACGCAAACTCGAACGCGAAGCGGGCCAGCGCCCAACCCACCACCAAAGCCATGCTGCTGGCCATGAAGCCAGCCAGCCAACCCAGGCCCAGCAACTCGGTGCGTTGCACTTGGGCCAGCAAAGTGCGCCCTGCGCCGAGCGACCGCATGATGGCGTATTCGCGCTCACGCGCCTGGCGGCTGGCGCCCACGGCGGCCAACAGCACCATCAGGCCTGCGGCCAGTGTGAAGGCGAAGAGGTACTCCACCGCACGGATCACCTGGTCCATGACGCGTTGCACCTGGGCCAGGGTGCTGCGCATGTCGACGCTGGTGATGTTGGGGAACTGGTTGACCAGCGCATTGTCAAAACCAGCCGGGCCTGGTGGCGAGCGAAAGGCCGCCATGTACGTCATGGGCAGATCGGGCATTTGCGAGACGGGGAACATCATGAAGAAGTTGGCACGCATGGAGGTCCAGTCCACTTTGCGCAGGCTGGTGATGCGGGCTTCGCGGGTCTGGCCTGCGATGTCGAAGCGCAGTTGATCGCCCAGCTTCAAACCCAATGTGTCGGCAATGCCTTGCTCCACGCTCACACCATCGGCTTCTTCGGGCACCCAGCGGCCTGCCGTGAGGGGGTTGTGTGCGGGCAAGGTGGCCGAATGGGACAGGTTGATTTCGCGGTCGATCAGGCGTTTGGCGCGATCCGCTTCAAAGTCGGAGGGGCCGACTTCGCGGCCGTTGATGGCCACCAATCGGCCCCGGATCATGGGGAACCAGTCGGGCGATGGCACCCCGGCTTTGTTCAAACTGGCCAAGAAGTCGGTGGCTTGCTCGGGCTGCACATTGATGACAAATCGGTCAGGCGCATTGGCTGGCGTGGCCTGCCGCCAGCTGGCAATCAGGTCGGTGCGCAGCAGCACCAACAGGGCCAAGGCCAACAAACCCACCGACAAGGCGCTGACCTGCACCACCGCAAACACGGGGCGCGCCGCCACTTGGCGCGTGGCCAGGCGCAACCAGCGCGGAGCTTGCTCGCCCGGCACAGCGCGGCGCAGCAACCACAACGCAGCAGCGGCCAAACCGGCAAACACCAGCAAGGCCACGGCGAACCCACCCACGGTGATCAAGCCCAGAGTCAGGTTGCGGCTGACCATGAGCAGCGTCAAAGCAAAGCCCACCAGGCCCATGGCCAGCACCAGACCCGAACGCACTTGCAGGCTGCCCAGGTCGCGCCGGATGACACGCAAAGGTGGCACCTGCGCCAACTGCAACACGGGGGGCAAGCCAAAAGCCACCAGCAAGGTCAGGCCCATGACCATGCCCATCAAAGCGGGTTGCACGGTGGCGTTGGGCAGTTGTGCATCGACCAGCCCCACCAGCAAAACCACAAAGCCCAGGTGCACGGCGTAGCCTGCCAGCACGCCCACGGCACTGGCCAAAAGGCCTGCGCCCAAAAACTCCAGGCCATAGCTCAAGGTGAGTGTGCGCTGGCTTTGACCCAAAACGCGCAGCAAGGCACAAGCATCGAGCTGCCTCTCGGCGAAACTGCGGGCGGCCAAGGCCACAGCCACGGCACAGAGCAAGGCGGCCAGCAAGGCCACCAGGTTCAGAAACTGGGAGGCGCGGTCCAGCGTCTGGCGCATTTCGGGGCGCCCGCTGTCGAGCGACTCGATCTGCACGCCGCGCACATGGGGCTTGTCCACCTCAGGCCGTGCCCACTGCACAAAGCGTTCGGCCGCCGCGGCATCGCCCGCCACCGCCATGCGCCAAGTGACGCGGCTGGCGGGCTGCACCAGACCGGTCGATGCCAAATCGGCCGCGTTCATCATGACGCGGGGGGCAAAGGTCATGAAGCCTGCGCCCCGATCGGGTTCGCGTTCGATGACGGCCGTGATACGGAAACTGCGCTCACCCAAGCCCAGCATGTGCCCGGTTTTCAGGCCCAGGTTGTCGAGCAGCGCGGGGTCCACCCACACTTCGCCCACGGGGGGGATGGCGGGTTTGAAGTCTGAAGCGCTTGGTTGGCCCACATCGGGCAAGACGAGCAACTTGCCGCGCAAGGGGTACCCGGGCTCCACCGCCTTGAGGGCGACCAGTCGACTGGCACCGCCTTGCTCGGCCAAGGCACGGGCCATGGTGGGAAAGCTCACATTGGTGTTGGTCTGCAAGCCCAGGCTTTGGGCCCGTTGCACAAAGGCAGCGGGGGTACTTTGGTCGCTGACCACCACCGCATCGCCACCGAGCAGCTGGCGCGCATCACGCCAAAGGCCTGACTGCATGCGGTCGGCCAAAAAGCCCACCGCCGTGAGCGCGGCCACCGCCAGTGCAACCGACAACATCAGCAACCGCAACTCGCCCGCACGCAAATCGCGCCACAAATTGCGCCCCCCCAGCCGCAGGCCGTGCATCCATCCTTGTTGATTCATCCCGCCACCTTACCGCACAAGCCATTCACGGCGCGGAGCAAGGCATTTTTTTGTGCCCACTCCACCATTCAGCCGCAGGGGCAACCTCCCAGCACCTGAGCCTTCGTGGGAGCGAGCCCCCGCTCGCGAATGACCGCCGAAGCCACTGCAAACATTCGGCTGCAGGGGCAGCCTCCTACAGAGACGCGGCATCAGGGTCTTTGTGGGAGCGAGCCCCTGCTCGCGAAAGGGTGGTCAAACAGCCTTGCCAGCCCTAGGCGCGGTGACTAGCATCTCCACAGGGAGCACAACATGGCACAAAAAGCCGAGTCACACCGCTTGCGCATTGGCCGTCATTCACAAGCGGGCCAAGTGTATTTGCTGACAATGGTCACGCTCAACCGCCAAGCTGTTTTTGCGGAGTTTCAAGCTGCACGCTGTCTGATCCGTACTTTGCACGCCGAAGACCGTTTGGGCAGAGCCCGCACGTGGGCTTATGTGCTGATGCCCGACCACCTGCACTGGTTGATGCAACTGGGCGAACACGTGAATTTGTCCACGTGTGTGCAGGGCGTGAAATCGCTGGTTTCGCGTCAATTAGGCCAGACGGTTTGGCAGCCTGGGTTTCATGACCGAGCCATGCGGCAAGAAGAGGACTTGCAGGCCTTGGCCAGGTACATCGTGGCCAATCCTTTGCGGGCAGGATTGGTCAAGCGCGTGGGCGATTACCCGCACTGGGATGCGATGTGGCTTTGATATGAAACCTTCGGCGGCAGGGATGGCCTCGCACTGGGACAGAGCCTCTGGCTTTTTGTGGGAGCGAGCCCCTGCTCGCGAATCTTTGCCAGTGCCAACCCACGCATTCGGCCGCAGGGGCGACCTCCCACAAGGTTTGAGCTCCTGATCAACCATTGGCTGCGAGGACAGCCTCCCACAGGGACAGGGGGCCGGGTATCTGTGGGAGCGAGCCCCTGCTCGCGAAGGGTTATCGGGCCAGCTCGGGCTGCCACACCAGGCGCTCGGGGGCGCTGAAGCACAGGAAGCGCTTGTTGGTGGCGCGGCCGATGGCGCACAGGCCCAGGCGCTTGGCGACGTCCAGGCCCATTTGCGTGATCCCGCTGCGTGACACCACCACGGGCACGCCCATTTGCGCGGACTTGATGACCATCTCGCTGGTCAAGCGGCCGGTGGTGTAGAACACTTTGTCCTGGCCACTGATATCGTTCATCCACATCCAGCCCGCGATGGTGTCCACCGCGTTGTGGCGTCCCACGTCTTCGACGAACATGAGCATTTCGTCGCCCTGAAACAAGGCGCAGCCGTGCACCGAACCGGACGATTTGTAGGTGGTTTCCTGCAAGCGGATGGCGTTCACCAAGCCATAGATCTGGCCTTGTGTGATCTGGGCGGGTGGCAACACGATCTCGTCAATGTGAGCCATCAAGTCGCCAAACACGCTGCCTTGACCACAGCCGGTGGTGACCACACGGTCGGCGCTGCGCTCGATCACCACCTGCGCGTTGGCGCGGGTTTTGACAGCGGCCACCCCGGGTTCGCCCACTTCGCCTTCGCCAATGGTCCAGTCCACCGTGATCGAGTCGATCTGGTCCACCGAATCAATGAGGCGCTGATTGCGCAAGAAGCCCAGCACCAGCCACTCAGGCTCAGCACCCAGGGTCATCAGCGTGACCAGTTCTTTTTTGTCGAGGTAAATGGTGAGCGCCCGCTCGGCCGGGATTTGCGTCTCGGACACCTCACCGAATTCGTTGCGCACGGTCACGCTGCGCGTGAGGGGCGCACGCGCTCGGGTGATGTGGGGCTTGGGCAGGGACGGTGCGGCCACGGGGGCGTTCAGTACAACAGACATGGCATGAGCCTAACGTAAAAATCCCCCGCCGTTGCCGACGGGGGATTTTGCGGTGACGCAGAAAAAAGGATCAGCCTTTTTTGGCAGGTGCTGCCGCGGGCTTGGCAGCCGCTGGCGCGGCGGCAGGGGCTGCAGCCGTGGTGTCGGCAGGCTTGTAAGCACCGGGGTCCACACAGGGGGGTGTGGTAGTGGGTGCGGCTTTGCCTTTGCCATTGGTTTTGTAATAGTGCGCTGCCACTTTTTCACGGGACTTGCACAGCTGGAAGTCAGCCACTTTGTTGCCATGCGCAGTTTTGGCAGCGGCTTCGGCCGCTTTGGCCTTGGCTTCCTCGCTGGGGGCAGGCAGTTTGGCCGCAGCGCTGAAGCTGATGGCCATGGCAGACAAAACAAGCAGGTATTTTTTCATGGTGTTCTCCTGACTCAAACCGAAGCCGTGGATGCCGTAGGGGAAGAGGCGGCAGGCGCCGAGCGCTGGGCCGGGATCTTGCCTGCCTTGATGTCGTCGTACCAGAGCTCATGGTGCTCTTTGGCCCAGGTCTCATCGACGTAGCCTTCGCGCATGGCCTTGTAGGCACCGCGCATGCCGATGGTGCCCATGTAGATGTGGCCGATGAACATGGCCATCATGAACAAGGTGGCGACACCGTGGACCATGTTAGCGATCTGCATGGTGCTGCGCTCATAAATCAGGCCGGGGATCAGCATGTCGAGCACCAGGCCCGACGCGACCACAATGAAGCCCAGGAACAGCACACCGCCCCAGAACACCACCTTCTCACCCGCATTGAAGCGGTGCGAAGGCACTTCGGTGCCCGAGAACAGGCCGCCCCCTTTGAGGATCCAGACCAGATCGTCTTTGCTGGGCATGTTGTCCTTGAGGAAGGTGACGAACACCACTACCAGCGACACCGCAAACAAGGGGCCTGCAAAGTTGTGTACGTTTTTCAGGACATAGCTCAACCAGCCAAACAGCGTGGGGCCGATGATGGGCAGCAAAAAGTATTTGCCGTAGGCCATGACGATGCCCGAAACGGCCAAGGTCACGAAGGCAATCGCATTGGCCCAGTGGGCCGAGCGCTCGAAGGGCGTGAAGCGTTCGATTTTGCGACCGGTTTCCTGACCATGCAATTCGATCGTGCCCTTGCTGAAATAAAACAGGGCCATGGCACCCACCGCGATCAGCAACAAAGCAGCACCATAAGGAATGATGATGTTGTTGCGCACCTGACGCCAGGACTCACCGGCCGAAGCCAGGCGCGAACCAGGGTACTGCACAAAGGGCTGAATCAGGTTGCCGGCTTCGGGGGCCTGGCTTTTGGGCAGACTGGTGTAACCCGTCACGCCCTGCCCCACGGCACGCCACATGGGCGCGTTGTTGCCGGGCTGGACTTGGGCACGTTCGGCGTTGGTCTGGTCTTTGTACTTCGGATCGGCGTCCGCACCGGGCGCGATCTGGAAGATGTTGGCGCTTTTCACGCCCAGGCTGTTGTCAGCCGGGGTGGCAGCGGCAGTGGGTGCGGTGGTTGCAGTCGGTGCCGTGCTGGGGGCCTGCGTCTGGGCGGCAACGCCCCACGCGGCCACAGCGAGCCCGATGGTCAATAAGAAGCGGCGCATGAACTTCTCCTTGGCGCTCACTTGGGTGCGCGCACGTGGTCGTTTTGGCCGTAAGCGGCACGGGCCTTGAGGTGGTTAGCCCACCCGTCTTTGTCACCGGCTTTCCAGCCAGGTTCGGTGAACGGGGCCACGCCCGTGCCGCTGTAGGCTGGCTTGTCGGTGCGCACGCCCTTGACCTCTTGCGGCTTTTCGCCACAAGCCACCAAGAAGGCAGCGCTGCAAAGGATGAAAGCTGCTTTCATGTTCAGGCTCCTTGTTTGGCTTGGTTGCCGTAGGCGGTGCCCCAACCCCAGACTTCGGCGCCCTTGCCGCGTTGGATGACGCGGCCGCGCAGGATGTCGGTGATGACGTCGCCGTCACCGGCCAGCAGCGCCTTGGTCGAGCACATCTCGGCGCAAGCGGGCAGCTTGCCTTCGGCCAGGCGGTTGCGACCGTATTTCTCGAACTCGGACTGGCTGCCGTGCTCTTCGGGGCCACCCGCGCAGAAGGTGCATTTGTCCATCTTGCCGCGCACACCGAAGGTGCCGCTGGATGGGAACTGGGGCGCACCAAACGGGCAAGCGTAGGAGCAGTAGCCGCAGCCAATGCAGATGTCCTTGTCGTGCAGGACCACGCCTTCTTCGGTCTTGTAGAAGCAGTTGACCGGGCAAACGGCCATGCAAGGCGCATCAGAGCAGTGCATGCAGGCGACCGAGATCGACTTTTCACCAGGAACGCCATCGTTCAAGGTGACCACGCGGCGGCGGTTGACGCCCCATGGAACTTCGTGTTCGTTTTTGCAAGCGGTGACGCAACCGTTGCATTCGATGCAGCGCTCTGCATCGCAGATGAATTTCATTCGTGCCATCGTGTTCTCCTGGGGCGCTTAGGCTTTTTCGATGTTGCAGATGGTGGTCTTTGTCTCTTGCATCATGGTGACGCTGTCATAACCGTAGGTGGTGGCGGTGTTGACCGCCTCGCCGCGCACCACGGGCGCAGCCCCCTTGGGGTAATACGCCAGCATGTCGACGCCTTGCCAGCGACCCGAGAAGTGGAAAGGCATCCAGACCGTGCCGGTGTCGACACGCTCAGTCACCAAAGCCTGCACATCGAGCTTGGCACCCGTTGGGCTCTTGAGCCAGACGCGGTCGCCGTTGCGAATGCCGCGATCGGCCGCCGTCTTGGGGTTGATCTCGACATAGGCTTCCTGCTGCAACTCGGCCAGCCAGGGGTTGGAGCGGGTTTCCTCGCCACCACCTTCGTACTCGACCAGACGGCCGGAGGTGAGGATGAGCGGGAACTTCTCGTGCACCTTGTCGGCGATGTTCTTGTCCTGCACGGTCTTGTACAGGGTGGGCAGACGCCAGAAGGCTTTCTTGTCGTCGTGCGTGGGGTACTTGGCCATGAGGTCTGGACGTGTGCCGTACAGCGGCTCGCGGTGTTGGGGGATCGGGTCGGGGAAGTTCCAGACCACGGCACGCGCCTTGGCATTGCCAAACGGGTGGCAGCCATGGTTCTTCATGAACACGCGGATCATGCCGCCCGACGAGTCGGTCTTCCAGTTCTTGCCTTCGGCCTTGGCTTTTTCAGCCTCGGTCAATTCGTCCCACCAGCCCAGCTTCTTGAGCAGGATGTGGTCCAGCTCGGGGTAGCCGGTGGTGATGTCGGCACCCAACGAGTGCGAACCGTCTTCGGCCAGCAGGCTCTTGCCTTCGCGCTCCACACCAAAGTTGGCGCGGAAGTTACCGCCGCCGTCCATGACGTGTTTGGAGGTGTCATAGAGGTTGGACGTGCCAGGGTGCTTCATCTCGGGCGTGCCGTAGCAAGGCCATGGCAGACCGAAATAGTCACCCGTGAAGTCGTAACCGGTTTCCTTGTCTTTACCGCCCTTGGCCTTCAAGGTCTTCACGTCGAACACGTTCATGTTCTTCATGTGGGCCTTCAGGCGCTCTGGGCTTTGACCGGTGTAGCCAATGGTCCAGACACACTTGTTGATTTCACGCAGGATGTCTTCGGGCATGGGCTCGTCCATGCCCTTGACCTTTTGCATCTTGTAGTTCTTGGACAGCTCTTTGGCAAAGCCGAGTTTTTCGGCCAGCTGGTGCATGATCATGTGGTCTGAGCGGCTCTCCCACAAAGGATCGATCACCTTCTCGCGCCACTGCAAAGAGCGGTTGGAAGCAGTGCAGGAACCACTGGTTTCAAACTGTGTCGCAGCGGGCAACAGGTAGACCGCGCGGTTGGGGTTCAGGTCTTCGGCCTTGCCAGGCATCGCGGCCATGGCAGCCGTGGCCGATGGGTAGGGGTCCACCACCACCAACAGGTCCAGCTTGTCCATGGCGCGCTTCATGTCCAGACCTCGGGTCTGCGAGTTGGGGGCATGGCCCCAATAGAACACGCCGCGCAGGTTGCTATCCTGGTCGATCAGCTCGTTGTTCTCCAGCACGCCGTCGATCCAGCGGGACACGGTGATGCCGTTCTTGCCCATCATGGCAGGCGTTGCAAACTGCTTTTTGATCCACTCGAAGTCCACACCCCAGGTGTTGGCGAAGTGCTTCCACGAACCTTCGGCCAGGCCGTAGTAGCCGGGCAGCGAGTCAGGGTTGGGGCCGACGTCGGTGGCGCCCTGCACGTTGTCGTGGCCACGGAAGATGTTGGTGCCGCCGCCGGACTTGCCGACGTTGCCCAAGGCCAGCTGCAAGATGCAGGAGGCACGCACCATGGCGTTGCCGATGGTGTGCTGGGTCTGGCCCATGCACCAGACGATGGTGCCGGGGTTGTTGTCGTGCAGCATCTTGGCGACCTTGAACATCTGGTCTTCCTTGACGCCGCAGGCCTCTTCCACCTTGTCGGGTGTCCATTTGGCCATGATTTCGGCTTTGACAGCCTCCATGCCATAGACGCGGTCGCTGATGTACTTTTTGTCTTCCCAGCCGTTCTTGAAGATGTGATAAACCAGACCGAACAGGAAAGGAATGTCAGTGCCCGAGCGGATGCGCACGTACTCGTCGGCCTTGGCGGCGGTACGGGTGAACCGTGGGTCGACCACGATCATCTTGCAGCCGTTTTCCTTGGCATGCAGCATGTGCAGCATGGACACGGGGTGGGCTTCGGCCGCGTTGGAGCCAATGTACAAAGCGACCTTGCTGTTTTGCATGTCGTTGTACGAGTTGGTCATGGCGCCATAACCCCAGGTGTTGGCCACACCGGCCACGGTGGTGGAGTGGCAAATACGGGCCTGGTGGTCACAGTTGTTGGTGCCCCAGAAGCTCACGAACTTGCGCAGCAAATAGGCTTGTTCGTTGTTGTGCTTGGACGAGCCGATGAAATACACGCTGTCCGGGCCACTGGCTTTTTTCAGCTCCAGCATCTTGGCGCTGATTTCGTTGAGCGCCACATCCCAGCTGATGCGCTCGTATTTGCCGTTGACCAGCTTCATGGGGTAGCGCAGGCGGTATTCGCCGTGGCCATGCTCGCGCAGCGCTGCACCTTTGGCGCAATGCGCGCCGAGGTTGATGGGCGAATCGAAGACGGCTTCCTGGCGCACCCAAACGCCGTTTTCAACGACGGCATCGACCGCGCAGCCTACCGAGCAGTGGGTGCAGACAGTACGTTTGACTTCGACCTTGCCTGCGCCCACGATGGACGCGCCCGTGGCGGCCTGGGCTTTTTGCACCAGGCTCAGCTGCGATGCAGCCAGGCCCACACCGACACCCAGACCCGAGCGGCGCAGGAAACTGCGGCGGTCCATGGTGGGCAAAGCCTGCGACAAACCACGGCGCAAGCTGTGGATGAAGGGGGACGAGACAGCACCGGAAGTGCTGGTTTGTTTTTTGGTCAGCAACATGGAGGGCTCCAGTTGGGGATGAACAGGAAAGAAAACGGAATGTGAATCAGACGCGCGTGGTCTTGTAGTACTGCTGAACGTGCTCGCTCAGTGTGTAACCACCACCGCGCGTGGGCTTGGGCAAAGCCACGGCAGCGGGTGCGGTCTGCTTGACCACACCGGGCAAAACGGCGGTGGCTGCAGCCACTGCGCCCACCGTGGCAGCGCCCGAAAACAGGCTGCGACGTGAAAGAGAGGAAGTTTTGGAAGACATCAAAGACTCCTGAAAGAAGAACAAGGCAACTGCTCACCAGAAGAATCGACTGAGGCGATGTTTGGCACAGGCGATCTTAGCGATTCAATGGCGCTTTTGTCATGTAAAAACCCTTACTTCGATTGGCTGCGCGTCAAACCGGTGACAGCGGAGGCAAGCAAAGGCACACAAAGTGCGCCAGCGCACACCAAGCTACGGCTTGGTGTGTGCGGACGACTTCATTTTTTACTTGTAAAGCACCTCAGGCAACCACATGCCGATGGCCGGGAACATGTAGAGCAGCACGATCGCAAACACCTGGATGGCCATGAAGGGCAGCATGCCTGCAAAGATCTGGTTGAGCGTAACGTGTGGAGGGCTCACACCTTTGAGGTAGAACGCCGCCATCGCCACAGGCGGGCTGAGGAACGCGGTTTGCAGATTCAAGGCCACCAACAAGCCGAAGAACAGAGGATCGATGCCAAAGTGAGGCAGCAAGGGGACGAAGATCGGCATGAAAATCACGATGATCTCGGTCCACTCCAGGGGCCAGCCCAGCAAAAAGATGACCACCTGCGCCAGAATCATGAACTGCACCGGGGTCAGGTCCATGCCCAGCACCCAGTCATTGATGATCTCCTGACCGCCCAGCAACGCGAACGCGGCCGAGAAAATGCTGGAGCCCACAAACAGCCAGCACACCATGGCACTGGTCTTGGCCGTGAGGTACACCGACTCGCGCAGCACCACATAGTTCAGGCGGCGGTATGCCGCCGCCAGCAACAAGCCACCCAGTGAACCCATCGCCGCCGCTTCGGTCGGTGTGGCCAGGCCAAACACGATGGTGCCCAGCACCGCCAAAATCATCAGGGCCAAGGGGAAGAAGGAGCCCAGCAGCATCTTGAAAATCTCAAGGCGCGTGAAGCTGAAGTAAGCGTAGAAGATGGCCAAGGCCACCACGCAGCTGGCCAGACCAATCCAGAAAGCCAAGGGCGCGGGCACACGCTCAGCCGCGGCAACTGGCGCTGCTTCTGTGGCGGCACTGGCGGCCACAGGAGCCTGTTCCTTGACAGCGTCTGCAGCAGGTGCGGCATCGGCTTTGGCCACTTCGGAAGAGCCTGGCGGTGTTTGCAAGTCATCAGATTCGGGTTCGGCCAAACCGCTGACGCTGGATGCTTCTTCAGTATCTGCCGAGTCGGCCAGTTCGCCACCCATGGCCACGACGCCCTCAACCACTTCGGAAGGCAAAGGCGCTGTGATCTTGAGGTAAATGGTGCCCATGATCAAGGCAACCGCCAAAGCGGGCAGTAAGGCAATGCCCAAGTGGTTGAGTAACTCGCGCATGGGCACAGCCGCATTGCGCTTGCCTTTGATCGCACCGATCAGACCCGGCAAAACGGTGCTGCTGACATCTGTGGACACCGCCTGCGCAAAAGCCGGCAAAGGCACGATCCGGTCTTCAGCCGACATGGGAGGCGCCATGCTGGGCTTGACTTTGGCCAGCATCACCACATACAACACGTACAAGGTCGCCAGCATCACACCCGGGAAAAACGCACCGGCATACAGTTTGACCACCGACACGCCAGCGGTCGCGCCATACACGATCAGCATGACCGAGGGCGGAATCAAAATACCCAGGCAACCGCCTGCGGTGATGGCACCCGCCGACAGCTGCACGCTGTAACCAGCACGCAACATGGCGGGCAGCGCCAGCAAGCCCATGAGGGTCACCACCGCACCCACAATGCCGGTGGCCGTGGCAAAAATGGCGCAAGTCACGATGGTCGCGACGGCCAGGGAACCTGGCAAGCGGGCCATGGCCAGGTGCATGCTTTTGAACAGTTTTTCGATCAGGTTGGCGCGTTCAATGAGGTAGCCCATGAACACGAACAAGGGGATCGAGATCAGCACATCGTTGGACATGACCGAATAGGCACGCTGAACCATCAGGTCCAATGTTTGGTTCACAGCAATATCGGGGTTCTGACTGCGGTAGGCGATCCACGCGAAGATCATGCCCATGCCCATCAGCGTGAAGGCCGTCGGGAAGCCCAACATGATCGCCACCACCACCAGCGCCAGCATCAACAAGCCCAAATGACCGTTGGTCATCTCCGAGGGCGCAGGCAACAAAACAAAGGCCGACACCACGACCAAGGCCATGATCGTCAGGCCGAACCAGACTTCTTTTTTCATTTGTGGGTTCCCTTGCCAGTCGTCACCAGCGCATCGAGTTTCGCGATGTCTTCGTCCTTGACGTTGACCATTTCCTTGAGTTTTTCAACGTCGACCTCGTCCACGTCATCGCCGCGCTTGGGCCATTCACCCTGCTTGATGCAAACGATGCAACGCACGATTTCAACCAGGCCTTGCGCCAACAAAAAGGCCCCTGCAATGGGCAAAATCGTTTTAAAGGGGTATACCGGTGGCCCATTGGCCGTGATGTTCGAGTGCTCATTGATGGCCCAGGATTCGGCGGCAAAACCGTAACCCGCCCAGGCCAGCGCAACCACGCCGGGAATGAAAAAGAGGATGTAAAGGATCAGGTCCAGCCAGGCCTGCAGGCGGGGCGGGAAAAAACCATAAAGGACATCGCCACGCACATGGCCATTTTTGGACAAGGTGTAAGCACCGGCCATCATGAACAGTGAGCCGTACATCATGCTCATGACGTCAAAAGCCCATGGGTGGGGGTCATCCAGTGCGTAACGGGAGAACACTTCCCAGGAAATCATGAAGGTCAACGCGACGATCAGCCAGGAAAAAAATTGGCCAATCCAGGTGCTGACTTTGTCAATAAAGAGCAACAGGTTTTGCATATGGGGGATCACATAAGTAAATCAGCCATCCGGTGGTGCCGGATGGCTGATGAAATGGCTCAATTCGAAGAATCAGGCCTTTTTGGCACCGAAGAAGTGGTTCACCGCCATGCGACGGCTGATGTTGGTGTCCTGATCCCACTTCACAGCACGGGCTGCGAAAGCTTTTTGTGAAGCCACGATTTCCTTGAACAGTGGGTTCTCGGCAGATTTCTTTTCCAGAATTTCGGTCCAGATCTTGAGTTGCTCTTGCAGGATCGCGTCAGGCGTCTTGTAGAACTTGACCTTGTCCTTGGTCTGCAGCTCAACATAATCCTTGGAGTAACGGTCGATGGCTTTCCAGGACATGTCGGCCGAGGCAGCTTCTGTGGCACCGGCAATCACGGCCTTCAACTTGGCTGGCAACGCGTCGTACTTGGTCTTGTTGAACATGATCTCGAAAGTCTCGGCGCTCTGGTGGTAACTTTGCAGCATGCAGACCTTGGAAACATCGGGGAAGCCCAAGATGCGGTCGGATGTGGCGTTGTTGAACTCGGCACCATCGAGCAGACCACGGTCCATCGCAGGCACGATCTCACCGCCTGGCAAGGCGTTCACGGCAGCGCCCATGGCAGTGAAGAGGTCAATGGCCAAACCGTTGGTACGGAACTTCAGGCCTTTGAAGTCTGACGACTTGGTGATGGGTTTCTTGAACCAGCCCAGTGGTTGCGTGGCCATGGGGCCGTACAGGAAGGACTGCACGTTGCCACCAATGGAGGCATACAGCTTGGCCAGCAGCTCAGCGCCGCCACCGTACTTGTGCCAGGCCAGAATCATGTTGGCGTCCATGCCGAAAGCAGGGCCGGAGTTCCACAGGGCCAGAGCGTTTTGCTTGCCGTAGTGGTAACCCAACACGCCGTGACCGCCGTCCAGGGTGCCCTTGGACACGGCTTCGAGCAAGCCGAAAGCTGGCACCACAGCGCCTGCTGGCAGCACTTCGATCTTCAGATCGCCACCGGTCATGTCGTTGACTTTTTTGGCGTAGTCGAGGGCGTACTCGTGGAAGATGTCTTTGGCAGGCCATGTGCTCTGCCAACGCATGGAGATCGGGCCGGTCTGGGCCTTGGCGATCATGGGGGCAGAAATAGCACCTGCTGCCAGGGCTGCGCCTTTGAGAAGGTTACGACGGCGTGGGGTTTTGTTGTCTGACAAAGTGGATCTCCAATCGTTGTTGAACTTACAAGCGTAAAAAATTACCGCTTGGTCAATCATTATGCGATCAGCCCCAACGATACCCCTCAGTAGAAACCCGCAGCTTTGCCGTCAATATTTTCAATTCAGAACACAAAAATTTTCAATCACGCCACCAGATCAAAACCCTGCGACTCCACGCTAACGAAGGCTTCGGTGAAAGCCGCCAACCGCGCGTAGAACACCGCACGGGGATGGGCTTGCAAGGTCTGGCACAAAGCGGGCAGCCAGGGTTGCACATGCTGCGTAAAAAAGGCTTGTTGGCGGGTCAGGTTGGACACCGCCACATCGTCGCCCGCGATCAGGAAGCGCATGACCTCCAAGACATAGGCCACATGGTCTTCGGTTTCCGGCATGGCTTCGCTGCGGACCAGGCCCAGCTCGGCCAAATCGTCGCGCAAGCGCACCAAAGGCTTTTCGTTCAGGAAACCGCTGAGGTAATGCGAGCCGAACACATACACCTCGGGTTTGCCCACACCGCCAAAGAGAGCGGTGTATTCGGCCGCGATTTGCGCCTGGCTCAAGCTGCGGGCGCAGGCCACCAGCTCGCGCCAAGGCTCTTCCAGAAAGCCACCGGCATCGGGGGCTTCGGTCACCGCGACCTGCAACTGGCCGAGCAGTTCATCGCCCGGGGCTTGGTAGTACAGCTGTGACAACAAGCCATAGACTTCAGCACGGGCGGTTTCTTCATCCAGCGCATGGCTGCTGGCGGACAGGTTCAGTTCTTGGCTCATGGCAACAGATTAATGGGGTTTGGAAGGGGTGCCGGCACCCGGAACGCGCACCTGGTTCTCGTCGGTGAACATGTCTACCACGCGGCAGTCGCCGCACATTTTGAGCCGCTCCAGGGCCGCACCCTGGAACATGCTGTGCCCGGCCAGGCGGCCCAGCATGGCTTCGATGCCTTTGAGCGTACCAAAAGGTTTGCTGCAGCGGATGCAGGCATAAGGCGGGCTGCCATGCAGCACCCGGGGCTGCGTGCGCTCGGGCACCAGCGACAGGCGTGAATGCAAGGCGATCGCATCCTCCGGGCAGGTCTTGGCACACAGGCCACATTGCACGCAGTTTTTCTCGATGAAACGGATTTCGGGCTGCAACGGGTTGTCCTGAAGGGCCGACGAGGGGCAAGCGCCCACACAGCTCATGCACAAGGTGCATTTGTTGCCATCGACCACGATCGCACCCAGGGGCGAGCCGGCAGCGGGCAAATCGAGCGCCTTGGGGCGAGTGGCTTCATCCATGGCCATGACGGGGGACTGGGCCATGAGGTGGTCGATGACCAGCTCCAGGTTGCTGCGCTTTTCGGCCTGCACCGCGTGGCGAGCGGCGGTGGCGGGGCCAGTGGGCAGGCTAGTGGCCTTGAGGCTGCGGGCGCACAGGCGCTGCAAATCGGCGTCCAGTGAGGTCGCGGTCTTGGCTTCAATGAACTGGAAATGCACGCCGGTATAACCCAGGCCATTGAGCAGGCTTTGGGCCACGGCCATTTGTTCCATGAGCGCGGTGCGGTATTGCGGCGCTTCTTCGTGGGTGAGCAGCACCATGACCTGGCGAGCACCATAGGCCACGGCCGAGAGCCACAACTCCATGCCGACACTGGCGGTGTGCCACAGGGCCACAGGCATCACGCGGGCGGGCACGCCTTGCATGACACCCAGCTGTGCACCCCGGCCCAACTCGTCGATCAGGGACTGGCCTTTTTCCTGGCTGTGCAGCAGCAGCGCAGCATCACGCCCGCCTGCGGCCTGGTAGGCCGACAGCAGTGCGCGGATCTTGGCGCCCTGCTCTGCCGGGCGCGGGTAGGCGTAGGTCAGTGCGCCCGTGGGGCAAGCCGTGGTGCACGCGCCACAACCCACGCACAGGTTGGGATTGACCACGATTTGCTGGCGGCTTTTGTCCGAACGCACGGCCTCGGCCGAGCAAATGTCGATGCAGGCGCTGCAGCCGACTTGCTCGTTGCGGCTATGGGCGCAGAGCTTTTGCTTGTAGGCAAAAAAGCGCGGCTTTTCAAACTCGCCCACCAGTTCGCGCACCTTGAGCAGCGTTTGCAGGTCTTGGCCGTCCCAGCGGAAATAGCCTTGGGGCAAGGCGTGCGAGGTGAACGTGGGCGAGGCTTGGTTACCGCGCAGGTCCAGCACCACATCGAAGCGCTCGGTTTGCGGGCGGGCGACGCGCGAGAAGTCGATGGCGCCCGCGGCTTCGCAGACCTTGACGCAGTCGCGGTGCGAAGTGCAACGCGACAGGTCCACCTGGTAATCGAGGCCAATGGCCTGCTCTGGGCAAGCGGCCACGCAGGCGTTGCATCGGGTGCACAGGTCCAGATCAATCGGGTTGCTGGCGTCCCACGACACCTCGAATGCACCCAACCAGCCCTTGAGACCTTGCAAGCGACCGGCCACCACCGGGAAACGGCGCTCCTGGCTGCCCCCGGCGTTGCCGGGACCTTGCGCAAAAATCGTGACCTGCATCGCGTCGGCCAGGAAGCTGGCCGCGCGTTCGGCGGCATCGATGGCCCCGATGATGAGCACATGGCCTTCGCTTTTGTAGGTCACGGTGGCCACTGGCTCCGGCTCGGGCAGGCGAGCAGCCGCCAGCAAGGCGGCCATTTTGGGCGTGGCGTGCGCGGCTTCCTGGCCCCAGCCACCGGTTTCACGGATGTTGACGAAACGGATCGATGAAATCGCGCCTTCGGTTTGCTCAGCCAGTTCACTGAACAGGCGTTTTTCTTGCGTGCAGGCCACCACCACCGTCTCGCCGGTTTTCACGGCTTTCTGGAAATGCCCGGCCTCGCGCCGGCACAAGGTGGTGTGCAGCGTCAGGTCTTCACCCAGTGCTTGCCCCAGAGCTTGGGCTTGCAGGGGCATGGTTTGGTTGCAGTTGCAAATCAGGGTGGTCATGTTCAGTCGGTTCGGGTGCCTGCTGCACTGGTGTGGGCTGCAGTGTCGGTGTCGTTGAGGAGGGCGACTGTGCCACAAGTGGCGAGCCTTGCTGCGCGTCGGGACTTTTCGCGAACTTGTCCTGCCCCTCGCTTTCCGCAGTCTGCGGTGTGTCGGCTGGGTCTTTTTGAGGGAACAGGTTCAGCAACTCGGCCCCAACCATTTTTTCGAGCATACCCGCTGGCAATGGGTCGGGGGTGTTGTAGTCGCCGATGTAAATGTCCAAACCGTCCATCACATTGAAGTGCGGGTCGGTGAAGAGCTTCTTCATGGCGGCATTGCGCACCTCGCCGGGCACGCCTTGGCGCATGAAGGCCTGGAAATCAGACGACGGCGTGAGGCCCTGCACATCGGCCATGGTCGGCAGTGCGGGCTCTGGCTCACCGCCTGGGGGGGTAGCGGCGCCCGGGGTAACAGGGCCTGCGGCATGGGGCTGCACCCCACCATCGACCCGGGTAGGCGAAGAAACAGCGGCCGAAGCCTCCCTGCTTGCAGTGTCGGTCTGGGTCTTCGGGGGGTCGCTCGGGTCAAGGCCTTGCTTGCGGCGCGACCAACGGCTGAAAAAGTTGTCGCTCATGGCCCCGGCCTTGCGCCTTTGCGCTTGCTGTCGGTGCTGACCGAAACGGGTTGACCAAAACGGTCGGTCAAGCGCTGAAAACTCTGAGGGCGTTGGCGCTTTTTCTCTTCGGGCACGTAATGCTGCTCGGCAAACCCTTGTATCCATGCCACCACGTCGGCAGGCGCGGGCACGGTTTCCACGGTTTCCTGTGCGTCCAGCCAGCGGCCTGCGTCGTGGTAACTCAGGCTCACGGTTTGCGGCACGGCCAGCGGCTCGCTGCCGTCTTCGGCGTCGATCAAACGCCACATCACAAAGTAGCAAGGCGTGGGCGAAGTGGCATTGAGCCAATAGCCTTCCGCGTCGTCGGTGAACAGTGCCACGGGCCAGCCGGGGTAAAGCCAGAGCGACTCGGTCTCGGTCTGGCGCAGGCTGCGGGGGGCTGTGCCAAAACCCGCTTCGTTGGGCACCACATCGGCCAACACCCAGCGCCAAGCTTGCCAACGCGCCATCGGCCCTTGCACGGCCTCTTTGCGCATCAGAACAGCCACATCAATTTGTGGACGCGTAGACATGGACACAGTTTCCCCTGGAGAGATGGAACATCAGCTGCCCAGCACGTACTCGTGCGCGGGCAAAGCCAGCAAGAATACCGTACCTTGGCCGGCCTCGCTCTCGAAGCTCAATCGCCCCCCGTGCGAAGCCACAATGGACTGGCTGAGCCACAAGCCCACCCCCATGCCTTTGAATTTGGAGGTTTTGAAAAGCGTAAACACATCGTCTTTTGCATCATCGGCGATGCCGCAGCCGTTGTCGGCGATGCGCAGCTCGACCCAGTCAGATTGGACTTGCCCGGAAATGGCAATGCGGGCGGCATGGCCTGACTTTTCGACCAGCGCATCGATCGCGTTGTTCAACAAATTGAGCACGACCTGCTGCAACTGGGTGGGATCCCCCGTCAACATCAAAGGCACTTTCAGGTCCACATCGAATTCAATGGCACTGCGCTGGGCATGGGCACCCACGATGTTGAGCACATCCCGAACCAGTTGGGCCAGATCCAGGCGGGCGTATTCACCCTTGCCGGTGGCAAACATGGTGCGCAAGGTGCGGATGATGGCTGCGGCATGGCGAGTGTCCTCCCGGATCAGATCGGCCAGCTTGTGGGCCTCGGCCAGGGCCGCTTGGGGGTCCCGATTGCGCTGCAGGTGCGACTCGATCAACTCGGTCTTGAGCACGATGGTGGTCAGTGGCTGGTTCAACTCATGGGCGATGCTGGCCACCAAGGCCCCCATACCCGCCGACTTGTTGGACAGGGTCAATTGCCGGATGATTTCCTCACGCTCACTGAGCAGCGTGGATAAATCTTGGGAGTGTTGACGAAGAAGGGTCGAACGCTCCTGCTCACGCGCCAAACCTTGCTCGGCACGAATTTGCGCTTTGTGCATCTGGTCCACAAAAATTTGCATGAAGCCCACACTGAGCATGGTGACCGCAACAAACTGCCCCGCAAACACCACCGCCTGGTCCCAGGACATGTCGTACAAATCCGCCGCACCCCAACCGCCCAGTATGGCAATGGTCTTGATGCCCAACGTGACCACCAGCAACCACCCGGCTGACTGAACAGCACGGGAGCCAAAAGGGTCGTGCGTGGTAGCAATGCGCCGACCCGACAACACATACTCTAGACAGTTCAGGGTGTAAAACCCGTAAAAAAGTAGGATCACTCCAGCCTCGGAACCGCCCGAAAAATAATAGCCATAGGTGACCAGCAGGTACACGATATTGAACGCCGCCATGCCCCACAACCAAAGGCGATCAGCAGGACCATCCAGGGAGCGCAATGCAACTTGGCGCCCGAAATTGCCCAGCGCCATGAGCAACACACCCCAAAAGACCACCGCAGCGGTGGGCAAGATGCCGCGACTGCCCAGAACCAAGACCCCTACAGCGCTGGAGAGGCCCGAAACACTCCACAAGGTGACCAGACCACTGCGGTAGCGCGCCATGCCGTACCAGATGGCCGAGTGCAGCATCAGGTACAGAAAAGCATCCATCCAGAAGATGGCTTGGACGTCGATGTTCAAGTGAAATTCCCCGACCTGAATCTGTGGAGGGCTCGGGCGCCCCACGAACTGTGCAGAACCCAAGAATGACAGCGCAGGATTATGAAGGCTGCAACGCAGAGACTTGTACAGCGCAGTATTTGAATTCCGGGATCTTGCCAAACGGGTCCAGCGCCGCATTGGTCAGCAAATTGGCCGCTGCTTCCTGGTAGGCGAAGGGGATGAACACCGCGCCTGCGGGCGTGCCATCGTCCTGGCGCAGTTGCAGCAGCACCTCGCCCCTGCGCGAAGCGATCCGCACCGTCTGCCCGGCCTGCAAACCCAGCCGCCGCAGATCGGCCCCGCACATCGACGCCGTGGCTGCAGGCTCCAGGGCGTCGAGCACGGTGGCGCGGCGCGTCATGCTGCCGGTATGCCAGTGCTCCAGCTGCCGCCCGGTGATGAGCACCAGCGGGTAATCCGCATCGGGTTGCTCATTGGCCGGGATCAGGCTGGCAGGCACCAGCCAGACACGGCCGTCCTTGGTGGGGAAGTGGTCGTGGAAGACGATGGGCTGACCCGGGTCGTCGGCGCTCACGCAAGGGTAAGTGACCGAGCCCGCGTTCAGGCGCGCCCAGTCGATGCCGCCAATGGCTGGGGCCATGGCCTGGCGCATTTCTTCGTACACGGCGGCCACGCCATCGTGTTCGCCTGTGTAGGCCCAGTTCAGACCCAGGCGCTGCGCGATCTGCTGGATGATCCACAAGTCGGGCTTGGCATCGCCCGGCGGCAACACCGCCTGGCGGCCCATTTGCACGGTGCGGTCGGTGTTGCTGACAGTGCCGGTTTTTTCGGGCCAGGCGCTCGCAGGCAACACCACATCGGCCAGCCAGGCGGTCTCGGTCAAAAAGATGTCTTGCACCACCAGGTGCTGCAAGCTGGCCAGCGCATGGCGGGCGTGGTTCAGGTCGGGGTCGCTCATGGCCGGGTTTTCGCCCATGATGTACATGCCGCGCACCTTGTGCGGGTCGCTGTCCGGGGCCAGCGCCTTGTGCATGATCTCGACCACGGTGTAGCCGGGCTGGTCGTCCAGCTTGGTGCCCCAGAATTTCTCAAACCAGTTGTGCGCGGACTTGTCGGTGACCCGCTGGTAGTTGGGGTACATCATCGGGATCAAGCCCGCGTCACTAGCGCCCTGCACGTTGTTCTGGCCGCGCAGCGGATGCAAGCCCGTACCGGGGCGGCCAATCTGGCCGGTGATGCTGGCCAGCGCGATCAGGCAGCGCACGTTGTCGGTGCCGTGCACATGCTGGCTCACGCCCATGCCCCACAAGATCATGGCGGCCTTGGCGCTGGCGTAGGCACGGGCCACTTCACGGATGGTCTCGGCCGGGATGCCGCAGATCGCACTCATGGCTTCGGGCGTGTAATCCTGCACATGGGCCTTGAGTTCGGCCACGTTGTCTGCGCGTTCTTTTAAAAATGCTTCGTTGCACAGCCCTTCGTTGACGATGACGTGCAGCATCGCGTTGAGCAGCGCCACATCGGTGTCGGCCTTGAATTGCAAGGTGCGCCAGGCGTGACGACCCATGTCGGTGATGCGCGGGTCGGCCAGCACAATGCGGGTGCCACGCTGGGCGGCGTTCTTCATCCAGGTGGCGGCCACCGGGTGGTTGGCTGTGGGGTTGGAGCCGATGACGAGGATCAGGTCGGAGTGCTCGACATCGCGCACCGGGTTGCTCACCGCGCCCGAGCCCACGCCCTCCAAAAGTGCCGCGACGCTGGACGCATGACACAGGCGGGTGCAGTGGTCCACGTTGTTGCTGCCAAAGCCGGTGCGCACCAGCTTCTGGAACAGGTAGGCTTCTTCGTTGCTGCCCTTGGCCGAGCCAAAACCGGCGAGCGATTTGGGCCCGTGTTGTTGGCGCAAAGCATTGAGCGGCTGGGTGGCCAGCGCGAGTGCTTCCTCCCAAGTGGCTTCGCGGAAGACCTCGCGCCAGTCGGTGTGGCCATCGATCAGGCTCAGGTCTTTGGCCACACCCGGCTTGCGGATCAGGGGTTTCGTGATGCGGTCCGGGCTGTGGATGTAATCCATGCCAAAGCGGCCCTTCACGCACAAACGCCCTTCATTGGCCGGGCCTTCGCGGCCCTTCACGCTGATGATTTTTTCGTCACGCACCTGGTAGGTGACCAGGCAACCCACGCCGCAAAACGGACAGACGGAGTCGACTTCGCGATCCACTTTTTGTGGCCCCATGTGGCTCTTGGGCATGAGCGCCCCCGTAGGGCAGGCCTGCACACATTCGCCACAACCCACGCAGCTGCTGCCACCCATCGGGTCGGCCAGGTCAAACACCACCTGGGTGTGCGCACCGCGAAAGGCCAGGCCGATCACATCGTTGACCTGCAGGTCGCGGCAAGCGCGTTCGCAGCGGTTGCACTGGATGCAGGCATCCAGATTCACGGCCATGGCCGGGTGCGAGAGGTCGGCGGGCACCGCCTCGCGCTGGAGTGCGGCCAGTTGCGGGCGCACCTGCACGCCATGGTGTTCGGCCCATTGGCTCAGCTCGCCATGCGGGGCCTCGGCGCGGTCATCGAGCCACTTGTGGCCCTGCTCGGGCAGGTCGGCCAGCAGCATCTCCAGCACCATCTTCTGGCTTTTGACGGCGCGTTCGCTGTTCGTCTGCACCTGCATGCCGGGCGTAGCGCTGCGGCAGCAGCTGGGGGCGAGCGTGCGCTCACCGGCCACCTCGACCACGCAAGCGCGGCAGTTGCCATCGGGCGCGAGGCCTTCCTTGTGGCACAGGTGCGGGATGGCGATGCCCAATTCCTTGGCGATGTTGAAAATGCTTTGGCCCGCAGGGGCCTCGACGCTTTGGCCGTTGAGGGTGAATTGAACGGTGCTCATGCGCAGCCCCCAAGACTGTCATGACCGACCACGTCAAAGCTGTCATGCCCGACTTGATCGGGCATCCATGGTTTGCGTGCATGGATACCCGCGTGCGCGGGTATGACAGAGACATGGATATCCGCCTTCTCGGGTACAACAGAGACATGGATACCCGCCTTCGCGGGTATGACAGAAAGATAGGCACGCCCGACCACTGCGAAACTATCATGCCCGACTTGATCGGGCATCCATGTCTTCAGAACGCTGGATCCTCGGGTCAAGCCCGAGGATGACAAATCACACGCATTCATGTTTTCACCTCCACAGCCACTTCGTGCGGAAAGTAATCGAGCACACACCGGATCGGGTTGGGTGCGGCCTGGCCCAGGCCACAAATCGACGCGTCGCCCATGACCTGCGCCAGGTCTTGCAGGGTATCGGCATCCCACACGGGGGCGGCCATGAGTTGTGCGGCCTTGTCGGTGCCCACACGGCAAGGCGTGCATTGGCCGCAGCTTTCGTGTGCAAAAAAGCGCATCACGTTCAGGGCCGCTTCGCGGGCGCTGTCGTGTTGGCTGAGCACCATCACGGCGGCCGAGCCGATGAAACAACCATGCGGCTGCAGCGTGTCAAAGTCCAGCGGCACATCGGCCAGGCGCGCGGGCAAAATGCCGCCGCTGGCCCCACCGGGCAAATAGGCGTAGAGCGTGTGCCCCTCGGCCATGCCGCCGCAGTGTTCATCCACCAGTTCGCGCAGGGTGATGCCCGCAGGCGCGAGCTTGACACCCGGCTGCTTCACGCGCCCGCTCACGCTAAAGCGCCTCAGGCCTTTGCGGCCATGACGCCCATATGATGCAAAGCTGTCCGCGCCTTGTTCGATCAGCTCGCGAATCCAGTACAGCGTCTCAAAGTTGTGCTCCAGGGTCGGGCGACCAAACAGGCCCACCTCGGCGATGTAGGGCGGGCGCAGGCGCGGCTCGCCGCGTTTTCCCTCGATGCTCTCGATCATGGCCGACTCTTCGCCGCAGATATAGGCCCCCGCGCCGCGGCGCAACTCAATGTGCGGCAGTACGCATGGCGGGTTCAATTTCAGCGCCGCGAGTTCTTCCGTGAGCAAGACACGGGCCTCGTGGTATTCGTCGCGCAGGTAGATGTAGACCGCTTCGCAGCCGACCACGCTGGCCGCGATCAGCACGCCTTCCAGAAAGCGGTGCGGATCGGCCTCCAGACAGGTGCGGTCCTTGAAGGTGCCGGGCTCGCCTTCGTCGATGTTCACCGCCATCAGGCGCGGGCCGGGCTGGCTGCGCACGATGCGCCATTTGCGCCCGGCCGGGAAACCCGCGCCGCCCAAACCGCGCAAGCCCGATGACTCCAGGCACTGGATGACCGATTCGTGATCCTTCAAGCCCGCCGCGACCTGCAGCGCCAGCTGGTAGCCGCCCGCCTGCCGGTAAGCCGCCAAGCGCGTGGCTTCGGGCAGTGGGTTCGGTGCGGTCTGCTGCGCCGCCACGCGCTCGGTCACGACCTGCAGCGTGGCCTGCGCCACGGCCTGCTGGCCCACCTGAGCGGCCGGTGCCTGCTCGCAGCGACCCAGGCACGGCACGGGCACCACTTTCACATCCAGCAGCTCGCGTTGCAACTGGCGCAGCAAACCGTCGCTGCCGGCCAAGCTGCAGCTCAGGCTGTCGCACACCCGCACGGTGATGCGCGGGGCGGTGGCGTCGTCTTTCAGGATCTCGAAGTGGTGGTAGAACGACGCCACCTCGAACACCTCGACCACGGGCAAGCGCATCTCGGCCGCCAGCGCCACGATGTGGCGCTCGAACAGACCATAGAAATGGTCGTTGAGCACATGCAGGTGCTCGATCAGCAGATCCCGGCGGTGACCGTCTGCGGGCGGTGCGCCGATCAGGGCGCGCACCTGGGCGCGCGCTTCATCGCTGGCCTGACGGCCTTTGAGCTGCGAACGCGGTTGGCGCAGTTGCTGGCGAACCTGTTCCAGGCCAATGTGGGTAGCGTTCGCCATGCGGGATCAGTAGGTTTCGAGATGCAAACGGCCTTCTATTTTGAGCGCCGCGCCCACGGTATCCCAATCGAGTCCGGCGTTCTGTGCGATGTCACGCAAGGCCATGACCACGCCCTCTTCCATGCTCTTCAAGCCACACACATAGAAACAGGTGTTCGGGTCCTTGAGCTGGGCCGCGAGGTCGGCCGCGCGTTCGCGCATGGCGTCCTGCACATAGCGCTTGGGCTTGCCGACTTCACGCGAGAAGGCGAATTCGATGTCGATGAAGTCTTTGGGCAGGTTGTTAAGCGGACCAAAGTACGGCAGCTCAGCAGGCGTGCGGGCACCAAAGAACAGCATCAGTTTGCCACCCTCGAACTTGCCGCTGGCGCGCAGGCGACGACGCCATTCGGTCATGGCGCGCATGGGGGCCGAGCCCGTGCCAGTGCAGATCATGACAATGTTGCTCTTGGGGTGGTTGGGCATCAGGAAGCTCGCGCCAAACGGCCCGATCACCTGCACCTTGTCACCGACCTTCAAGTCGCACATGTAGTTGGAGCCGACGCCGCGCACAGGTTTTCCGTCGTGGTCTTCGAGCACGCGCTTGATGGTCAGCGACAGGTTGTTGTGGCCGGGACGCTCGCCATTACGGGGGCTGGCGATCGAGTACTGGCGCGCATGGTGGGGCTTGCCTTTGGCATCCACACCGGGCGGGATGATGCCGATCGACTGGCCTTCGAGCACCGGGAAAGGCATGCTGCCAAAGTCGAGCACGATGTGGTGGGTGTCGTAGTCTTGCTGGCCGTCTTGTTGACCGACTTCGGTCACGCGCAGGTTGCCGGTGACAGTGGCGGTGATGGTTTTCTCGGCGGCCTTGGGGCCATACAGGTTGGTGTAGGCATGGGCGGCCGACCAAGGGGGGATGGTCGCGCCGAACTGGGCCGAGTTAAAACCCGTGGCTGCGGCGGTTGTGGCCGCCGATGCCGATGAGGAGGCTGCAGCTTGAACAGCGGCTTGGGCTTCTTCCTGAGCAGCACCCGCATCGCCGCCACCAGCTGCAGCGAGTTCTTCAGCGCTCAGCTCCGCAGGCAGCACGTCCCACTTGAGTTGTTCTTCAATGCTGTAGGCCTTGGCCTTAGGCATCATGCGCCAGTTGTCGATAGAGCCGGTGGGGCATGGCGAGATGCAGTCCATGCAGAGGTTGCAGATGTCGGCCTTGACCACGTAGTTGAGCGAGTCGTGGGTGATGGCGCCGACCGGGCAGATCGCTTCGCAGGTGTTGCAGCGGATGCAGATTTCCGGGTCGATGAGGTGTTGTTTGATCAAGGTCGCTTCTGTGCTCATGTCTTGGCTCTCTTGTTGTGTCTTCGGCTTTTGTTTTGGGTCTGCTGGGTCCGCGACGCTATGGCTTGGGGCCGGGCACCTCATACGGGGTACCGAAAAATCGGTGCCCGGCCCCAAGCCATACCGCCGCTCATCGCCTTTGCAGACAAGGCAGTCTAACGGCATCAGGTGTGCTTTGCGCACACCATGCAGTTGACAGAGGAAGGGGCGGGTGACGATTTTCCGGTACCCCGTATGAGGAACCCGCCCCTTTCTCTGTCAACTGCCACCCCCGCAACAAAGCAGGGGCAGCAGTCAAATCAGAACATCAGTTGAAGCGAACGTAATCAAAGTCCACGGGCTGACGGTTGATGCCCATGACAGGTGGCGCGATCCAGTTGGCGAACTTGCCGGGCTCGACGACACGGCCCATCAGGCTGGCCACATAGGCGCGGTCTTCGTTGGTCGGCAGCCACTCGCCCACTTTGGCCATCCACTCGGCATCGGTCACCACACGGCCGTCGGGCGTGATCTTGGCGCCAGACAAAGAGCCGATGTTGCGGTGGAACGCTTTGTGCGGAGCGGTCAACTTGTACTGGATACCAGCCTTCTCGATCACACGGTTCCAGCGCTCGATACCGCCTTTGGAATCGGTGATGTAGTCGTCGCGCAGCACTTCGTTCAAAGCGTTGAGCATCGGCACTTCTTTCTCGACCAGCTTGCCGTCTTCGACCGACAGGATCTTGTAGCTGTTGCCCTTCAAGACGTGGTCGTCGGTGCGCTTGCCTTCTTCGTATCGGCCTTTCAGGCCCGAGCTGTAGAAGGTGGCGGCGTTGGACGACTGGTCGGCACCGAACAGGTCGATGGTCACCGAGAAGTGGAAGTTGATGTAACGCTGGATCGTCGGCAGGTCGATCACACCAGCGGCGCGCAGCTTGGCCACGTCGTCGGTCTTGAGCTGATTCATCACGTCCACGGTGCGCTGGATGGTGCGGCTCACGCCGGACTCGCCCACGAACATGTGGTGGGCTTCTTCAGTCAGCATGAACTTGGTGGTGCGGGCCAATGGGTCGAATGCCGACTCGGCCAGGGCGCACAGCTGGAACTTGCCGTCACGGTCGGTGAAGTAAGTGAACATGAAGAAGGACAACCAGTCAGGGGTCTTCTCGTTGAAGGCCTGCAGGATGCGGGGGTTGTCTTCGTTGCCGCTGTTGCGCTGCAGCAGGGCGTCGGCTTCTTCACGGCCGTCCTTGCCGAAGTATTTGTGCAGCAGGTACACCATGGCCCACAGGTGGCGGCCTTCTTCGACGTTGATCTGGAACAGGTTGCGCAGGTCGTACATGCTGGGCGCAGTCAGGCCCAGGTGACGCTGCTGCTCGACCGATGCGGGCTCGGTGTCGCCTTGGGTCACAATGATGCGACGCAGGTTGGCGCGGTGTTCGCCAGGCACGTCTTGCCAGGCTTTCTCGCCGATGTGGTCACCGAAGTGGATCTTGCGGTCTTGCTCGCCGGGGTTGAGGAACACGCCCCAACGGTAGTCGCGCATCTTGACGTGGCCAAACTGGGCCCAGCCTTGCGGGTCCACGCTCACGGCCGTGCGCAGGTACACGTCCATGTCGGTCGAGCCCTCGGGGCCCATGTCGTCCCACCAGTTGATGAAGTTGGGCTGCCACTGCTCCAAGGCGCGTTGCAGCGTGCGGTCTTCCGACAGGTTGACGTTGTTGGGGATTTTTTCGCTGTAGTTGATACCGGACATGAGAGTCTCCAGAAAATTAAAGCAACGGTGGGGTCAAATTTCGGTTGCAGCGCGGACCACCGGGAACCACGCTGCACAACGTCAAAACATCAAACGCGGTTCAGGTCGAAGCTGACTTTTTCGCCTTTGCCGTAGACCTTCAGGGCACCTTTTTCGCCAACGGCGTTGGGGCGCTGGAAGATCCAGTTCTGCCAGGCGGTCAAGCGGCCGAAGATGCGGGTCAGCATGTTCTCTTGCTGAGCGAAACGCAGGTTGGCTTCCAGACCGGTCAAGGCGTCAGGCGACATGGACGAACGCTCTTCCAGGGCCAGACGGATCTCGTCGGCCCAGTCGATGTCGTCAGGCGCGGCAGTCACCAAGCCCAGGGCCAGTGCAGCATCAGCGTCCAAGGCCTTGCCGATGGCGCCGCGTGCGGCTTCCATGGCGGGCGCTTCTTCGTAGAAGCGGCGCTGCAGGCGGGTCTGGTCGTTGACCATGGGGAAGAAACCGAAGTTCATTTCGTTCAGCTGGATCTTGGGGGCCTTGGCGGCATCGTCGGGCAATGCCAGCATGTAGGCGCGGTCGGCGCAGAAAGCCAGCTCAGCCAGTGTGCCGACAAAACATGTCCCCTCTTCGATCAGGGCGAACAGGCTGCGGGAGGTCACGTCCATGCGGGCCAGGGTGCGGCGCAGGTGGCCGATGGTTTCACGCACAAACCAGTGGTCTTTGTTCGCCAGCATGGTGGCGTCGGAGGCCAGCACCGCGGCAGCGTCGCCTGAAGTCTTGATGACCCAGGTGCCAATGTCGAGTTCGTTGGTGCGCATGTGCAGGATGGCGTCGTCGAGTTCACGCACCATCTGCAGTGGCCACCAGTTCACGCCTGCGGCTTCGATGCCGGCGATGTCGGTAGGCTGGGCCGTGGCGGGCGCCTTGACGGTGAAGGTGGCGATGCGCTTGGCGCGGTCGATGTCCACCGACACATTGGTGTAGCTCAGGCTGTCAGCCGCGATGGTGCGGTTGATCGGTGTGAGGGTCACACCTTTGGCGCCCACGGGGCGGATGCTGCCAGCGGCCAGCTTGGTGGCGCGCTCTTTGACCACTTCCTTGAAGGCAGCGGGCTTGGCAATCGCATCGACCAAGCGCCAGTCCACGGCCTTCTGGCCGCGCACACCTTCGACACTGGTGCAGAAGATGTCGGCCAGGTCGTGGCGCACATGGCGCTTGTCGGTCACGCGGGTCAGACCGCCGGTACCGGGCAGCACGCCCAGCAGGGGCACTTCGGGCAAAGACACGGCAGACGAGCGGTCGTCCACCAACACAATGTCGTCGCAAGCCAGGGCCAGCTCGTAGCCACCACCTGCGCAAGCGCCGTTCAGGGCGGCAACGAATTTCAGGCCGTCGTGCTTGCTGGAGTCTTCGATGCCGTTGCGGGTTTCGTTGGTGAACTTGCAGAAGTTCACTTTCCAGCCGTGGGTCGAGACACCCAACATGAAGATGTTGGCGCCAGAGCAGAACACGCGGTCTTTCAGGCTGGTCACCACCACGGTGCGCACTTCAGGGTGCTCAAAGCGGATGCGCTGCAGCGCGTCGTGCAGCTCGATGTCCACACCCAGGTCGTAGCTGTTGAGCTTGAGTTTGTAGCCAGGGCGGATGCCGGCGTCTTCGTTGATGTTGATCGACAAGGTCGCGATCTCGCCCTCAAAGGCCAATTGGATGTGCTTGTACTCGGCTGGGCTGGTCTGGTAATTGACCTGAAGGGAAGTGCTCATGGCTGTCTCCGTCGGTGTAGAAGGGTTGATGGACGTCAAAAAATGCATTTCAGTGCATGTTGTATGGCAGTTTAATGCATGTTTATCCGACTGGCAACATGCACTTTAATTCATTTCATCAGTGTTTACCCTAGGAAATGAAGTTTTCTGCATCCCCTCAAGACACCAAGGTCAAATGCTGGCGAACCGAAGTACGCAAAGCCTGGAAGGCCTGGTCTTCGGTGCGCCCACTGGTGTTGATGGCCAGATCGGCTTTGGAATAGAAGGCCGAGCGCCCCTCCAGAATGCGCTTGAGGTCTTCCATCGCCTCGCGGCTGGCCGCCATCGGGCGCATGTCGCCTTGTGCGGCCACGCGCCCCATGTGGTCGGCCGCATCGGCCTGCAGCCACACGGTCGTGCAATGCGACAACAGCAGGTTGAAATTGGCCGAGTCCGACACCAAACCACCGGGCGTGGCGATCACCACTTCGGGATAGATCTGGATAGCTTCCTCGAGAGCGCGGCGCTCGTAGCGGCGGTAGGCGTTGGCGCCATACAGGTTGTGGATTTCGCTGATCTGGCAACCGGCAAACTGCTCGATCTCGCGGCTCAGTTCAATGAAGGGAAAGCCCAGGTCATCGGCCAGGCGCTGGCCCAACGAGGTCTTGCCCGCGCCGCGCAAGCCAATGAGGGCGATGCGGTTCTTGCGCTCTTGCGCGTTGCCACCCTCGCCAAACATGTCGCTCAGCTGCACACGCGCACGGCGCAAATCGGCCTCACTGCGTTTGGAGAGCAACTCGCGGATCAGCAGCCACTCGGGCGAGGTGGTGGTCACATCGCCCAGCAGCTCGGCCAGCGAGCATTGCAGGGCCTGCGCCACCTGCAGGAGCACCAGCACCGACACATTGCCCGTGCCGTATTCGAGGTTGGCCAGATGCCGCTCGGACACATCGGCCGCCACCGCCACGGCGCGGCGCGTCATGCCTTTGCGCGAGCGCAAAGTGCGCACGCGCTCGCCCAGCGCTTCCAGAAAAGGACTGCGCCGGGTTTCGGGCTCGGACGGCTCCATCAAGGTGGACTCTTGAGATGTCATGCTCAACCTTTGATCACAGACAAGGGAAAACCCTTAAATTTCAACAAACCCAAAACATGCACTTTAATGCATACTAACGGGCAAGCACAATAGTGCATCAACCGCTGTTTATACCGCCAACCGGGCTGCAAGAACAGTTTTTTTCCGATATGCCCCTGTCGGCGCATGCGAATCCACCGCCTGACCACGAATTTTTGAAAGCCACACACATGAACACATTGCTTCCCAACTTCTTCGCAGGCCGCTGGCAAACCGGCACCGGCGCAGGCACGCCCCTGTTTGACCCGGTGCTGGGCACCGAACTGGCCCGCGTGTCCAGCAGCGGCATCGACCTGGCCGAAGGCTTTGCCTTTGCCCGCGAACAAGGCGGCTCGGCACTGCGCGCCCTGAGCTACGGCCAGCGCGCCGCATTGCTCACCCAAATCGTGGAAGTGCTGCAGGCCAACCGCGACGCCTACTACGAGATTGCCACCGCCAACAGCGGCACCGTGGCCAAGGACTCGGGTGTGGACATCGACGGTGCCCTCTTCACCCTGGGCTACTTCGCCAAGCAGGGCGCAGCCCTGGGGGATGCCAAGCTGCTGCTGGACGGCCAGCGCATCCGCATGGCCAAGGACCCCGCCTTCCAGACCCAGCACATCCAGGTGCCCACACAGGGTGTGGCGCTGTTCATCAACGCCTTCAACTTCCCCAGCTGGGGCCTGTGGGAAAAAGCCGCGCCCGCCCTGCTCTCAGGCGTGCCGGTCATCATCAAGCCCGCCACGGCCACCGCCTGGCTGACCCAGCGCATGGTCAAGGACGTGGTCGACGCGGGCGTGCTGCCCGTGGGCGCGCTGTCGGTCATCTGCGGCTCGTCGGCTGGCCTCATGGACCAGCTGCAGGCCTTTGACGTGGTCAGCTTCACCGGCTCGGCCGAGACGGGCAAGATCATCCGCAGCCACCGCGCCGTGAGTGAGCTGTCGGTGCGCTGCAACATCGAAGCCGACAGCCTGAATTCCGCCCTGCTCTCGCCCGCCGCCACAGCCGAAAGCGAAGCCTTCAAGCTGCTGGTGGCCGAAGTGGCCCGCGAGATGACCGTCAAATCGGGCCAGAAGTGCACGGCGATCCGCCGCATTTTTGTGCCGCGTGCGCTGTACAAGGCGGCGGCCGAAGCGATCGGCGCACGCCTGGCCAAAACCACCGTGGGCAACCCGCGCAATGAAACCGTCCGCATGGGCGCCCTGGTCAGCCAGGAACAGAAAGCCAGCGTGCTGGCGGGTCTGGCCCAACTCAAGACCGAAGCCACCGTGCTGTACGACGGCAACAGCACCACCCTGGTCGATGCAGATGCATCGAGCGCCTGCGTGGCCCCGGTGTTGCTGGGCACCGAATCGCCCATGACGGCCAAGGTATTGCACGCGGTCGAGGTGTTCGGCCCCGTGTCCACCCTGATGCCTTACGACAGCATCGACGAGGCCTACGCCATGATCCGCCGCGGCGAAGGCTCGCTGGTGTGCTCGGTCTACAGCGAAGACCCGGCCTTCACCGCGCAAGCCTCGGTCGAGCTGGCCAGCAGCCACGGCCGAGTGCACGCGATTTCGCCCGATGTGGCGGCCCTGCATAGCGGCCACGGCAACGTGATGCCCATGAGTCTGCACGGCGGCCCCGGTCGCGCAGGCGGTGGCGAAGAGCTCGGCGGGCTGCGGGCCCTGAACTTCTACCACCGCCGCAGCGCCGTGCAAGGCAGCGCGCTGGCGCTGGACCAGCTGGCCGCACAAGGCGTGGCCCTGCCCCTATGAACCTGCAGGAGGCCGCAGGAGCGGCCTCCTACAAAACCCCTATGGCCAGAACCGAAAAACTGGACAACATCACAGACATCCCGAGGAGACAAACATGACACGCACCGTGAATGCACCATCCGCCGACTTCAACTTTGCTCAGCACCTGATCGCCACCAACGTCGGTCGTGCTGGCAAAACCGCGCTGATTGACGACGTCGGCTCATTGACTTATGGCGAGTTGACCGAGCAGATCCGCCGCTTTGCCGCAGGCCTGCAGGCCATGGGGATCAAGCGCGAAGAGCGTGTGCTCTTGCTCATGCAAGACAGCAGCGACTGGGTCGTGGCCTTTTTGGGCTCACTCTATGCGGGCGTGGTGCCGGTCGCGGTGAACACCTTGCTCACAGCCGAAGACTACGCCTTCATGCTCAGCAACAGCCGGGCCCAGGCTGCCCTGGTTTCGGGCGCCGTGCTGCCCACTTTGCAAAACGCCTTGGGCCTGGTCAAAACCGAGGTGCGCCAGGTGGTCGTCTCGCGCCCCACAGGCCCCTTGGCACAGGGTCAATTCGACATGGCCGACTTTGTCGCCCAAAACCAACCGGTGTTGCCGGCCCAGACTCTGGCCGATGAACCCGCTTTCTGGCTGTACTCGTCCGGCTCCACGGGCAAGCCCAAGGGCACAGTGCACAGCCAGGGCAACCTGTACTGGACCGCCCAGCTGTATGGCCAAGGCGTGCTGAACCTGCAGGAAAGCGACACCGTGTTCTCGGCCGCCAAGCTGTTCTTTGCCTACGGCTTGGGCAACGCGCTCACCTTCCCGCTGAGCGTGGGGGCCACGGTGGTGCTGATGGCCGAGCGCCCCACCCCACAAGCCACCTTCAAGCGCCTGGTCGACCACCAGCCCACCGTGTTTTATGGCGCACCCACCGGCTACGGCGGCATGCTCGCCAGCCCGGACCTGCCCGCCAAAAGCCAGGTCGCACTGCGCCTGTGCTCGTCGGCGGGTGAAGCGCTGCCGCGCGACATCGGCGAGCGCTGGACGCAGCACTTCGGCTGCGAAATCATCGACGGCATCGGCTCCACCGAGATGCTGCACGTCTTCCTGTCCAACCGCCCCGGCGATGTGCGCTATGGCACCACCGGCAAGCCCGTACCCGGCTACGAAGTGCAGCTGCGCAACGAAGACGGCACCGTCGTCACGGGCCACAACGAAATCGGTGACCTCTACATTCAGGGCCCCAGCAGCGCCCTCATGTACTGGAACAACCGCGAAAAATCGCGTGACACCTTCCAGGGCGTGTGGACCAAGAGCGGCGACAAGTACACCCGCGACCCCGACGGCTACTACACCTACGCGGGCCGCAACGACGACATGCTCAAAGTTAGCGGCATTTACGTCTCGCCCTTTGAGGTCGAGGCCACGTTGGTGCAACACCCCGCCATTCTGGAAGCGGCCGTGATCGGCAAGGAAGACACCGACGGCCTGACCAAGACCAAGGCCTTCATCGTGCTGAAACAGGGCCAGAGCCTGAGCGAAGCCGAAGTCAAAGCCTTTGTGAAGGAGCGCCTGGCCCCTTACAAATACCCGCGCTTCATTGACTTTGTGGCCGAGTTGCCCAAGACCGCCACGGGCAAGATCCAGCGCTTTCGCCTTCGCGAACTGGAAAAAACGGGCGCTTGAACCTGCGCGCACCCGGCCAGCCTAAAGGCAGGCAGCCGGGTGTCTGGCTCAGGGCTTGAGCACGCGCAAGATCTCTTTTTGCAAAGCCGCTTGCGACATGGGCTTGGACACGTAGCCGTCGGCCCCCGCCGCGATGAACCGCTCCTTGTCCCCGGTCATGGCATGGGCCGTGACCATCAGCACCGGGGTGCGCAAGCCGCTCACAGCCTCACGTGAACGCAAGGCTCGCAGGGCGGTCAGGCCGTCCATCACAGGCATCATCACATCCATCAAAACCACATCGAAGTGCTCTTGTGCCAGCAGGTCCAGCGCCTGCTGGCCGTCTGCGGCCACCGCGTAGCGGTAGCCCATGCGCTGCAGCATGATTTCGGCGAGCTTGCGGTTGATCTCATGGTCTTCCACGAGAAGCACCGAACATGGTACGCCCTCGGTGGCGATCGGTGGCGGCACCGGTGCTTTGGCAGGTGCGGGCACCAACGCCTGCGCACTGGCCTGCTCCACCTTCCGGGCGGGCAAGGTGGCCACAAAAGTCGCGCCTTCACCGGGCCGCCCCTCGGCCGTGATGTAGCCGCCCATCAGCTGCAGCAGGCTGCGCGTGATGGCCAGCCCCAGGCCCGTGCCACCAAAAGAACGGGTCACCGAACCATCGGCCTGGGTGAAGGGGCTGAACAAGGCCTCGGTGCGTTCGGGGTCAAAACCGATGCCCGTGTCGATGATGCTGATGCGCAGCAACACGGTTTTGGCATCGACTGCGGGCACCAGTTCGGTCTTGACGGTGACCGAGCCCTCGTCGGTGAATTTAATGGCGTTGCCAATCAGGTTGGTCAGAACCTGGCGCATGCGCACCGGGTCCATCCATAGCAATTCGGGGATGTCGGGGGCGGTCTCCAGCCGCAAATCCACACCCTTGGCGCGGGCCAGTTGCTCCAGGGAGCGGGCGGTATGGCGCACCAGCTGCACGGGGCTGACCTCCAGCAACTCCAGCTCCAGGGCTTTGGCTTCGATTTTGGAAAAGTCCAGGATTTCGTTGATGATTTGCAGCAAGTGGTTGGCCGAGTCGCGGGCCAGCACCAGGTATTCCCTTTGCCGCTCGGTGTCGGTGGTGTCCAGCGCCAGCTCGGTCATGCCCACAATGCCATTCATGGGCGTGCGGATTTCATGGCTCATGTTGGCCAGGAATTCCCCACGCATGCGGTTGGCTTGTTCGGCTTTTTCCTTGGCCTCGACCAGCAGGTCCTGGGCGCTCTGGATGGCGGTGAAGTCCTGCATGACCCCAATGAAGAAATGCCCGTTGTCGAGTCGGGTTTCACTGATCGTCAGGCGCACCGGGAACAGACTGCCATCGCGCCTGCGGCCTTGCAGGACACGCGGCTGGTTCATCAGTTTTTTCTCGCCTGTGTTCAGGTACCGGGCCATGTACTGGTCGTGCCGCGCTTGCTCGGATTCGGCCATCAGCATGTTCACGCGCTGACCCATCAGGGCCTGCATGGGGTAGTCAAAAATGGCGGCGGTGGCATCGTTGCACTGAACGATGTGACCCTGCGCATCGGCCACCACGATCGCCTCGGGCACCGATTTGAAAATGCTGTGCAGCTTGCTCTCGCTCAGGCGCAGATTGCGCTCCACCTGCTCACGCTCGGCAATCTCTTCGCTGAGCTGGCGAATCGCCAGTTGCCGCTCGTTGGACAACTGGCGTGAGGTCATCAAGGCCGTGCGGATGCGTTTGACGGAAAACCAGATCAACAAAAAGCCCAGCAACAACAACACCAGCAAAACCACGAAGGTGCGGTTAAGCACCCCGGTGCTGGCCAGCTGCCACTGCGAAACAGGCAGCACCACTTCCAATGCACCCCGCACATCCCCCACCTGCCAATCGGTTCGGGGCGAGCCTGGATAGCTGTTATGGCAGGCCACGCAACTGGACAGCATGCGGTCGGCTTGCGCAAAACGCAGCACCCGGGTGCCGTTCATGATCTCTTCACGCACGAAAGGCTGGTTGGGTTTTTCCTTGAGGTGTTGCAGGGCCTGTTTCTGGAAATCGTCCAGCGAACGCTCGGCCACACGCCAGGGAAAAGGCTGGTCGCTGTACAGGCGCACCCGGGTGCCGCCATCGACCTTGGACAGGTAATGCCCCAAATCGATCGTGAGCGTGGCGGGCAGCGGCAAGGCGTTGTCACGCGACTGGTAATCGTGGGTGACGGCCATGCCCCCCTTCACAGCCCGGGGCACCAGCTCCTGGGTGTAGAAATTGCGAAATTGCGTGACCGAAGCGGCATGGGTCTGGGCGCTCTCGGCAGCGTATTGCTGCACCATCGCCTCGCTCGACTGGTAGGTGTAGACCACCACCCAAATCCCCATGACCATCAACACGCCGCCCAGCCACTCCATGGGCCAGCGCAGCAAAGCCTGGTGAATCCAGTAGATCAAACGTTTGGGAGCATTCACTTTGTATCCTGATGACAAAGCGAATGATAGCAACGAATACCTAAGTTTTATTCAAGGGTAAAGGCAGGTATCCACGCGCTCACCCAGACCGACAGGTCACCCTATCGGCCTGCATTCAAGTGTCCTTGCTGACCTTGATGGTCGGGAACTTGGACGAGAAGTCCTTGGCTTTGGCCGCGATCTTGACCGCCACCTGGCGGGCCACGACCTTGTAGATCTGGGCCACTTCGCCATCGGGGTCATAGACCACGGTGGGCTTGCCGCTGTCGGCCTGCAGGCGAATTTGCATGTCCAGCGGCAGTGCGCCCAGGTAGTCCATGCCGTATTCGGCAGACATTTTTTTGCCGCCATCTGCGCCAAAAATGTGTTCCACATGGCCGCAGTGGGTGCACACGTGCACCGCCATGTTTTCTACCAAGCCCAAAATCGGCACGCCGACTTTCTCGAACATCTTCACGCCTTTTTTGGCGTCCAAGAGGGCAATGTCCTGCGGGGTGGTGACGATCACCGCGCCGGTCATGGGCACGCGCTGGCTGAGCGTCAGCTGGATGTCACCCGTGCCGGGGGGCATGTCGACGATCAAATAGTCGAGTTCTTTCCAGTTGGTCTGGCGCAGCAGCTGCTCCAGCGCCTGGGTGGCCATGGGGCCGCGCCAGATCATGGCTTCGTCGGGGTTGACCAGGAAACCGATCGACATGACCTGCACGCCGTAGTTCTCCAGCGGCTCCATGGTCTGGCCGTCTTCGCTCTCGGGGCGGCCTTCGATGCCCATCATCATGGGCTGGCTGGGGCCGTAGATGTCGGCGTCGAGCAGGCCCACTTTGGCCCCCTCGGCGGCCAAGGCCAGCGCCAGGTTGACGGCGGTGGTGCTTTTGCCCACGCCACCCTTGCCCGAGGCCACGGCCACGATGTTTTTCACTTGCGGCAGCAGGGCCACACCGCGCTGGGCGGCATGGGCCACAATTTTGCTGCTCACGTTGGCCGACACGTTAGCCACGCCAGGCACGCCTTTGGCAGCGGTAATCAAGGCCTGGCGCAACGCCGGGACCTGGCTCTTGGCCGGGTAGCCCAGCTCGACGTCAAAGGACACATCTGAACCCTCGACTTGCAGGTTTTTGAGGGTTTTGGTGGAAACGAAATCTTTGCCCGTGTTGGGGTCAATGACGGCTTGAAGGGCCTGCAGGAGTTGTTCGGTGGTCGCCATGGTCACTTTCTAGAATGGGCCGGAGTTTACCGACAAGCCAGCCCGTACACCCTAAAATCACCGATTCCCCTACAAACTGCCCCACCATGTTAGCCCACAACGGTCTTCAAGAAGCGCCCCGCCAACTCTTCGTCACCACCGCCTTGCCGTATGCCAACGGCAATTTCCACATCGGCCACATCATGGAATACATCCAGGCCGACATTTGGGTGCGGTTCCAACGCATGCAGGGCAGCCAGGTCAACTTTGTGGGCGCAGACGACACCCACGGTGCACCCATCATGATCGCTGCCGAAAAAGCGGGCAAAACGCCCCAGCAGTTCGTGGCCGACATCGCCGCGGGCCGCAAGCCCTATCTGGACGGTTTTCACATCCAGTTCGACAACTGGCACAGCACCGACGCCCCTGAAAACCACGAGCTGGCCCGCCAGATCTACCGTGACCTGCGCGACATTTCGGCTGCCGATGGTGGCTCACTGATCGAGGTGCGTGCGGTCGAGCAGTTCTTTGACCCGCAAAAGAACATGTTCTTGCCCGACCGCTTCATCAAAGGCGAGTGCCCCAAGTGCCACGCCAAGGACCAGTACGGCGACAACTGCGAGAACTGCGGCGCGGTTTACGCCCCCACCGACCTGATCAACCCGTTTTCTGCCCTGTCGGGTGCCAAGCCCGAGCTCAAAACCTCGGAACATTTTTTCTTCAAGTTGTCGGACCCGCGCTGTGTGGAATTCCTCAGCCAGTGGACGCAAGACGGCAAGCTGCAGCCCGAAGTGGCCAACAAGGTCAAAGAGTGGTTCAGCGTGCGCACCAACCCCGACGGCAGCACCAGCGAAGGCCTGGGCGACTGGGACATCTCGCGCGACGCGCCTTACTTCGGCATCGAGATCCCCGACGCGCCAGGCAAGTACTTTTATGTCTGGCTGGACGCGCCTGTGGGCTATCTGGCGTCGCTGAAAAACCTGCTCGACAAACGCGGCGAGGACTACAACGCCTACATGGCCAACCCCGCGCTGGAGCAGTACCACTTCATCGGCAAGGACATCGTCACCTTCCACACCCTGTTCTGGCCCGCCATGCTGCATTTTTCGGGCCGCAAAACGCCCAACAGCGTGTTCGTGCACGGCTTCCTCACGGTGAACAACGGCGAGAAGATGAGCAAGAGCCGGGGCACGGGTCTGGACCCGCTCAAGTACCTGAGCCTGGGCATGAACCCCGAATGGCTGCGCTACTACCTGGCGGCCAAACTCTCGGCCCGCAACGAAGACATCGACTTCAACGCCGAAGACTTCATGGCGCGCGTGAACAGCGATTTGATCGGCAAGTTCGTCAACATCGCTTCGCGCTCGGCCGGCTTCATCGCCAAGCGCTTTGACGGCCAACTGGGCCCCGTGAGCGCCGACGGCCAGACCCTGCTGGCCGCGCTGCAAAGCGCCACGCCCGGCATCGCCGCCTTGTACGAAGAGCGCGAATACGCCAAGGCCCTGCGCGAGGTCATGCTGCTGGCCGACAAGGTCAACGCCTACGTGGACCAGAACAAACCCTGGGAATTGGCCAAACAAGAAGGCCAGGAAGCGCGCCTGCACGACGCCTGCACCGCCTGCATCGAAGCCTTCCGCCTGCTCACGCTGCAACTCAAGCCCGTGCTGCCCGCACTGGCCGCGCAGGTCGAGGCCTTCCTGAATGTCGCGCCCTTCAGCTTTGCCCAGGCGCAAAGCCTGCTGGGTGCAGGCCACCGCATCAACGCCTACCAGCACCTGATGCAGCGCGTCACCCCCGAGCAACTCGACGCCCTGTTCGAGCCGCCCGCCGTGGTCGAAGAGAAAGTCATCCCCGGCGGTGAAGAAATCGCACCGACGATTGGCATCGACGACTTTGCCAAAGTGGACCTGCGCATCGCCCAGATCGTGAACTGCGAACCCGTGGAAGGCTCGGTCAAGCTGCTGCGCCTGACGCTCGATGTCGGCGAAGGCCGCATGCGCAACGTCTTCAGTGGCATCGCCAGCATGTACAAGCCCGAAGACCTGATCGGCAAGCTGACTGTGATGGTGGCCAACCTGGCCCCGCGCAAGATGAAGTTTGGTGTGAGTGAGGGCATGGTGTTGGCCGCCAGCCACGCCGACGACAAAACCGATGCCGGCATTTACGTGCTGCAGCCATGGCCTGGCGCCCAACCCGGCATGCGGATCCACTGACACGCAGGTCACAGCCCCCGGCAAGGTCCGCTCGGATGACGTTCAATTCCCACTTGTTTCGCCCCAAGCTGCTGGACTGCTTGCAGGGCTACAACCGCCAGCGGCTGGGACAGGACATCGGCGCAGGCCTCACGGTCGGGGTGGTGGCTTTGCCCTTGGCCATGGCCTTTGCCATCGCCTCCGGACTCAAACCCGAAGCGGGCCTGTTCACCGCCATCATCGCGGGCTTTTTGATCTCGGCGCTGGGCGGCAGCCGCGTGCAAATCGGTGGGCCGGCCGGGGCCTTCATCGTCATCGTTTACGGCATCGTCGAGCGCTATGGCCTGGCGAATTTGATCCTGGCCACCGCGATGTCGGGGGTGCTGCTGTTCCTGATGGGGCTGTTCCGGCTGGGCTCCTTGATCCGCTTCATCCCGGTGGCGGTGGTGATCGGTTTCACCAACGGCATCGCGGTGCTGATCATGCTGTCGCAAATCAAGGATTTGCTGGGTCTCCAAATCGTGAGTATGCCTGCTGATTTTTTTGGCATCCTGAACGCCCTCGGACACCACCTGCACAGCGCCAATCTGGCCGCACTGCTGCTCGCTTTGGCCTCCTTGTCCTTGGTGGTCGGCTGGTTGCGCATGAGCCGCCGTTTGGCCGAGACACCCTACCGGGCACTCAGCATGATCCCCGGCTCCATCATCGCGCTCGTTTTCGCCACCCTGGTCACCTGGCTGCTGAATCTGCCGGTAGACACCATTGGCAGCAAGTTTGGGGGCATTCCAGCGGCCTTGCCAAGCTTCCAGTGGCCCGCATTCAGCTGGGACAGCGCCCGCTTTTTGCTCATGCCCACGCTGACCCTGGCGCTGCTGGGTGCGATTGAATCGCTGCTGTGCGCCCGCATCGCCGACGGCATGATCGGTGACCGCCACAACCCCAACCAGGAGCTGATGGCGCAGGGCGTGGCCAACTTTGTGACGCCCTTCTTTGGCGGCATGCCCGCGACCGGCACCATTGCCCGCACCGTGACCAACATCAAAAGCGGTGGCACCACGCCGATTTCGGGCATGGTGCATGCCCTGACCTTGCTGGCCGTGGTGCTCGTGGCGGCGCCCCTGGCCGGACACGTGCCTTTGGCGGCGCTGGCGGCCATCTTGATGTTTGTGGCCTGGAACATGGGCGAGTGGCGCGAATTTTTGCACCTGCGCCAATACCGCATGCCTTACCGGATCACCCTGCTGGCGGTGTTTTTCCTCACTGTGGTGTTTGACCTGACGGTGGCTGTCGAGGTGGGCTTGGTCGCAGCCTGCCTCACTTTCATTTACCGTATCTCCAGCTTGAGCCGCTGCGAGGCCGTCAGTCGCCTGGACCACCCTAGCCTGGCCGGACACGACCACGCCATCCAGGCTTGGCGTCTTTATGGTGCCCTGTTTTTCGGTGCGGTCAAACTGGTCGAAGACATCGAAGACAAGATCAGCACCCCGGTCCTGGTGGTGGACCTCAAGAATGTGATTTACATCGACTCGTCGGGTGCCGACGCCTTGATGAACCTGATCGACACCTGCCGCAAAAAAGAAGTGCAGCTGATCGTTTGCGGTTTGTTGCACCAACCGCTGGACATTGCCCGGCGCAGCGGCTTGCTGGAACACCTGGAAGGCCGTTTGGCGCCGGACCTGCCTGCAGGCATCCAGCGGGCTGTCAGCCTGGCCGCAGGGCCGGACCAGTAAAATCCACCGCAACACACCCTTTTCTCGCCTGAAAGCCCGTCATGTCCATTTTTCGCCGCCCTGACTACACGTCCGACACCACCCAGTTCATCGAGCAACTCAAGGCCCAGCGCCCCGAGCTGGAAGCTGAGCAACGCCAGGGCCGCGCGCTGCTGTGGGACAAGCAGCTGAGCCGTGACGAACAACAGGCGTTCAAGAGTGCCCGGGTGGCCCAAAAGCCCTACGTCTACCAAACCCAGGCGTCCTGAATCTGGCGCTGAACGCGCACCGGGCGAAATCTGCCCGCTGCACCGTTTGGCTGCGGCCCATCCATGACCCATCCCAGCTCACCCACTGAATTGCCTGCATCGGCACAGGACACACCCGCGTCCATGCCGCTGGTGGTCGACCATGTGGCCGTGGCAAGGTTGTATGGCGAGCCGCTGTTTTCCATGCCCACCGACCTGTACATCCCGCCGGATGCGCTGGAGGTGTTTCTGGAGGCCTTTGAGGGGCCGCTGGACTTGCTGCTTTATTTGATCCGCAAGCAGAACTTCAACATCCTCGACATCCCGATGGCGGGTGTCACGCGCCAGTATTTGGCCTATGTCGACGAGATCCGCCAACGCAACCTGGAGCTGGCCGCCGAATACCTGCTGATGGCGGCCATGCTGATCGAGATCAAATCGCGCATGCTGCTGCCACCCAAAAAGGTGGCCGAAGGCGAAGAAGCCGAAGACCCACGGGCCGAACTGGTGCGCCGCCTGCTCGAATACGAGCAGATGAAATTGGCCTCGATGCAGCTGAACGAAATTCCGCAATATGGCCGCGATTTTCTGCAGGCCCAGGTCTACATCGAGCAAAGCCTGCAACCGCGCTTTCCGGACGTCAGCATGGACGAGCTGCAATCGGCCTGGCGCGACATCCTCAAACGCGCCAACCTGGTGCAGCACCACAAAATCAGCCGCGAAGAACTCAGCGTGCGCGAGCACATGAGCATCGTGCTCAAGCACCTGCAAGGCCGCAAATTTGTCGAGTTTGAACACCTGTTCGACCCGACCCTGGGCGTGCCCGTGCTGGTGGTGACCTTCATCGCCCTGCTGGAGCTGGCCAAGGAAACCCTGATCGAAATCACCCAGGCCGAAGCCTTTGCACCGATTTACGTGCGGCTGGCTTACACGCCAAACTGAAGGCCTCAGACCTTGCGCGTCAAAGCGCCTCGCCCCGAGGCCCGCGCCCCATCAGCACCTGAACCGCCTCGCGGGCTTGCAGACGGTCATCGAGCAAAGCCACCACCGCTTCGGTGATGGGCATGTCCACCCCCAGAGTTTGGGCGCGCTGCCAAACGGTGCGGGCGCTGTAAACACCTTCGGCAACATGGCCCAGCGAGGTCACGGCCTGCTGCAGGCTCATGCCCTGGGCCAGCAGCAGACCCACTTTGCGGTTGCGGCTGAGGTCACCCGTGGCCGTCAACACCAGATCGCCCAGACCCGACAAACCCATGAAGGTCTCGGGCTTGGCGCCCAGCGCGACGCCCAGGCGGGTCATTTCGGCCAAGCCTCGGGTGATGAGGGCTGCACGGGCGTTCAGCCCCAGGTCCAGGCCATCGCACAGGCCCGTGGCAATGGCCAGCACGTTTTTAACGGCCCCCCCCACTTCCACGCCGACGATGTCTTCGTTGGCGTACACACGCAGCGCACCGCCATGAAAGGCCTTGACCAGCGCCTCCCGCACAGAGGCATGGGGGCTGGCCGCCACCAAAGCGGTGGGTTGGGTGCGAGCCACTTCTTGGGCAAAACTGGGGCCGTTCAGCGCTCCGGCCCGCAATTGGGGAGCCACTTGGGCTTGCACTTCGTGGGGCATGAGGCCCGTGCCCGCTTCAAAACCCTTGCACAGCCAGGCCACCGAGGCGGGCACGCCCTGCAGCGCCAGCAAGGTGCTGCGCAGGCCCGCCATGGGGGTGGCAATGATGAAGAGGTCTTCGGCACGGGCAGACTGCAGCAGTGCATCGAGCGAGCCTGACGTGATGGCCAGTGCTACAGGCAGTTCAATGCCGGGGAGGTAACGCTCGTTGCGGCGCTGCTGCTGAAGAGCCTGGGCCTGGGCTGCGTCACGTGCATGCAACACCACCCGGTGCGCAGACTGGCGGCTGGCCGCAATGGCCAGCGCGGTGCCCCAGGCCCCTGCACCGATGACGGTGATCTGCATGCCGAGTGCGTGCGGTTTTACTGCTGTGTGGCGGCAGCTTGGGCTTGCTGCTGCTCGTACATGGCCTGGAAGTTGATCTCGGCCAAGTGCACGGGCGGGAAGCCTGCACGGGTGATCACGTCGGCCACGTTGCCGCGCAGGTAGGGGTACACGATTTGCGGGCAAGCGATGCCCATGATCGCGCCCATCTGGTCTTCGGGTACGTTGCGGATTTCAAAGATGCCGCCTTGCTTGCACTCGACCAGGAACACGGTCTTGTCGGCGATCTTGGTGTGCACGGTGGCGGTGACACAAACTTCAAACACGCCTTCGGCCACCGGGGTGGCTTCCACGCCCAGCTGGATGTCCACGCTGGGTTGCTGCTGCTCCAGCAAGATGGCGGGCGAATTGGGCTGCTCCAGCGAAGCCTCTTTCAGGTAAACGCGCTGGATCTGGAAAACAGGGGATTGGGGTTCGGTGTTGACAGCGGTATCGGTCATGAAATTCTCTTGAAGAAAAAATACGGGCAGTCCACAGGGGACCGCCCAAGGATGAAACAGGTCAATTATCAGCGATCAGAAACAGGCCTGGTGCGCTGCCCAGCCTGTGAAAACCCCAAGGGTTTTCAGGCCGCCTGCAGCAAAGGCACCAAGCCGCCCTTGGCGTCGAGCGCCATCAGGTCGTCACAGCCGCCCACGTGGGTGTCACCCACATAAATTTGCGGCACAGTGCGGCGGCCCGTGATCTGCATCATGTGGTCGCGCTGGGCGGGGTCCAGGTCGATGCGGATTTCTTCGATCTGCGCCACGCCTTTGGCTTTGAGCAACTGCTTGGCACGCACGCAGTATGGGCAGACGGCGGTGGTGTACATCTTGACGTTTTGCATGGGGAGTTCCTTGGGTATCAGGCTTTTTCGACGGGCATGCTGGCCGCTTGCCAGGCTTTGAGGCCACCGGCCAGAGACTGCACATTCTCAAAACCGAGTTTGCGGGCCGTGGCTGCCGCACGGGCCGAACGGGCCCCCACCTGGCAAACCATGACAACTTGGGCCGACTTGCTCTTGACAACTTGGGCCAATTTTTCTTCCAGCTGCCCCAAAGGCAGGTTTTTGGCACCGATCACATGGCCACGCGCGAATTCGTCGGGCTCGCACACATCGATGACGATGGCTTTTTCGCGGTTCATCAGCTGCACCATGTCCTGGGGGCTGAGGCCTTGGCCTTTGTTCAAAGCAGGGAAAAGCAATGCCAGACCCGAGGCCAGGGCCACGGTGATGAGCATCCAGTTGTCGAGGAGAAATTTCACGAATCAGACCTTTGTAAACCACAAAATACCGGCCCGTCAGCGAGCCGCCAAGTCCAGATTCTAAAATGCGGGCCTTTTCCCCTGTTTTTCGCAGCCCGTGCTGCTTTCCCCAACATGTACAAAATCGTCCTCATCCGCCACGGCGAATCCACCTGGAACCTTGAAAACCGCTTCACCGGCTGGACCGATGTGGACCTGACCCCCACAGGCGTGAGCCAGGCCATGTCGGCCGGCAAGCTGCTCAAAGCCGAAGGCTGGGACTTTGACCTGTGCTACACCTCGGTGCTCAAGCGCGCCATCCACACCCTCTGGTACACCCTGGACGAGATGGACCGCACCTGGCTGCCCGTGGTCAAGGACTACCGCCTCAACGAGCGCCACTATGGCGGCCTGCAGGGCCTGAACAAGGCCGACATGGCCAAGCAGTACGGCGACGAGCAGGTGCTGATCTGGCGTCGCAGCTACGACACCCCGCCACCGGCCCTGGAAGCGACCGACCCCCGTTGCGAGCGCAGCGACCGCCGCTACCCCGATCCAGCCGTGGTGCCCCTGACCGAATGCCTGAAAGACACCGTGGCCCGCGTGCTGCCTGCCTGGAATGACAGCATCGCCCCCAGCATCAAGGCGGGCAAACGTGTGCTGATCGCCGCACACGGCAACTCGATCCGCGCCCTGATCAAGTACCTGGACGGCATCTCGGACCAGGACATCGTGGGTGTGAACATCCCCAACGGCATCCCCCTGGTGTACGAGCTGGACGAGAACCTCAAGCCCATTCGCCACTACTACCTGGGCGACGCCGAAGCCGCAGCCCAGGCCGCTGCAGCGGTGGCCAGCCAAGGCAAAGCCTGATTTTGGATCTGTACAGGCGTCACAGGGAATTGACACCGGTTCACCCAGCACCCCCTGCTGGCGGGTGTATATTGATCAGCTTCTGACTGGGAACACTCAAGCACATGGGACAAAAACTCAAGATCGCGGGCTGGATCAGCGTCGGGGCACTGGCCGGTGCGCTGACCACGGTGTCACTGCAAACCGTGGCACGCGGCAATATGGCCCCTTTGCCACTGGAAGAGTTGCAGCAATTGGCCGCTGTGTTCGGCATGGTCAAGAGTGACTACGTCGAGCCTGTGGACGAGAAGAAACTGATCTCGGAAGCCATCTCCGGCATGGTGGCCAGCCTGGACCCCCACTCCCAGTATTTCGACAAGAAAAGCTTCAAAGAATTTTCCGAAGGCACCTCGGGCAAATTTGTGGGTGTGGGCATCGAAATCAGCCAGGAAGATGGCCTGGTCAAGATCGTCTCGCCCATTGAAGGCTCACCCGCCGACCGGGCCGGCCTCAAGCCCAATGACCTGATCACCAAGATCGACGACACCGCCGTCAAGGGCCTGTCGCTGAACGAGGCGGTCAAACGCATGCGCGGCGAGCCCAAGACCAAAGTGCTGCTGACGATCTGGCGCAAGTCCGAGAACCGCACCTTCCCGGTGACCATCGTGCGCGAAGAGATCAAGACCCAATCGGTCAAGTCCAAAATCGTCGAGCCGGGTTACGGCTGGATTCGCGTGTCCCAGTTCCAGGAACGCACGGTGGACGACTTTGCCCGCAAGATCGAAGAGATGTACAAACAAGAGCCGCAGCTCAAAGGCTTGGTGCTCGACCTGCGCAACGACCCCGGGGGGCTGCTGGACGCGGCCGTGGCCTTGTCTGCCGCCTTCCTGCCTGAAAACGTCACGGTGGTCACCACCAACGGCCAGCTCGAGGAAAGCAAATTCACCTACAAAGCCACACCCCAGTTCTGGCGTCGCAACAGCAGCAACGACCCCATCACCCGCATGACAGCGGCCACAGGTGGTGCGCTGAAAAAAGTGCCTTTGGTGGTGTTGGTCAACGAAGGCTCTGCTTCAGCCAGTGAAATCGTGGCCGGTGCCTTGCAAGACTACAAACGCGCCACCCTGATGGGCAGCCAGACCTTTGGCAAGGGCTCGGTGCAAACCGTGCGCCAACTGGGGCCGGACACCGCGCTCAAGATCACCACCGCCCGCTACTACACGCCCAATGGCCGCGCCATTCAGGCCAAAGGCATCGTGCCTGAGGTGATGCTGGACGAAACCGAAAACGGCAACGTCTTTTCGGCCTTGCGCACGCGCGAAGCCGATCTGGAAAAACACCTCTCCAACGGCAAGGAAGCCGAGGAGAAGAAAGACCCGGCCCGCGAGAAAGCCCGCGAAGAAGCCATCAAGAAGCTGGAAGAGGAATCCAAAAAGCCTGCGGCCGAACGGCGCCTGCCCGAGTTCGGCTCGGACAAGGACTTCCAGTTGATCCAGGCCTTGAACCAACTCAAAGGCCTGCCCGTCAAGGCCAGCACCACCTTGGCCGAGCGGAAGGTCGAGAAGAAAGAAGACTGAGCGCCATGGAAACAACCATGGACAAAGCGCATGGATGACGCGCAGCTGCTGCGCTACTCGCGGCACATCCTGCTCAATGAATTGGGCATCGACGGCCAGGAAAAATTGCTGGCCTCGCATGCCCTGATCATTGGGGCTGGCGGCTTGGGCTCTCCGGTCAGTCTGTACCTGGGCAGTGCGGGCGTGGGCCACATCACCGTGGTCGACCACGACGAGGTGGACGCCACCAACTTGCAGCGCCAGATTGCCCACACACTGGACCGGGTGGGCCAATCCAAAGCCGCCTCGGTGCGCACGGCCATCGCCCAGATCAACCCCGACGTTCAGGTCACCCCCATCACGCAACGGGCCGATGCGGCCCTGCTGAACACCCTGGTAGCCCAGGCCAATGTGGTGGTCGACTGCTGCGACAACTTCGAAACCCGCCAGGCCGTGAACCTGGCCTGCGTGGTGCACCGCAAACCGCTGGTCTCGGGCGCGGCCATCCGCATGGACGGACAAGTCTCGGTGTTTGACAGCACGCAGGCCGAAGCGCCCTGCTACGCCTGCATCTTCCCGCCAGAACACCAGCCCGAAGAAACCCGCTGCGCCACCATGGGCGTGTTCGCACCGCTGGTGGGCATCATCGGCACGGTGCAAGCGGCCGAAGCCCTCAAGATTTTGAGCGGCATGGGCAGCCACATGGCCGGGCGTTTGCTGATGCTCGACGGCCGCGAGCTGTCTTGGACCGACATCCGCATGCAACGCAACCCGGCCTGCCCGGTGTGCGCAGCGCACCGCCAAGACTGAACAGACGCGCGCAATCCAGCATTCGGCCGCAGGGGCGGCCTCCCACAGAGACCGAGACCAAGATGGATGTGGGAGCGAGCGCCTGCTCGGGAATGCCAGCCCCTTCAAAGGCCATGGCAAGTGCCATGGAATTTCCTGAACACAGGTGGCGACATGGCGGCATCAGCTGCTGAAAACAAGCCGATTTTTTGAGTCTGTGCCTGGCGTTGCAAACGGGCATAAGGCCCTTTTCCGGTCCGAAAGCGGTAAGCCCAGGCCATGCCGGTGCGCACCATTTCGGCCCCCAGATCCACTCCGTCCACCGACAAACGGCCCAGCTGCCGACCGTAATTGTCCTGACCCAGATCAAGCACCTGAACAGGCTTGCGCAAAGCCAATCGAATCATCGCCTCGCGGGCTTCAGCGCCGCCGGGCTGACAAGTCTCAGGCGCATCAATGCCGTCCACCCGCAGCTTGATGGGCTCGTGCTGCCCGTTGCGTACCAGCAAAACGGTGTCACCATCCATCACCCAGCTGACCCAGCCTGTCCAGGTTTCGGCCGCAAGAATGGCACAGGGTGCCAGACCCATCGCCAACGTCAGCGCCCACCGAAGCCAAAGGCTCATGCCGCATCCTTGCGGCGCTGCCCCTGCCTGCGGTTGGCTTTGGGCAGGTCCGGGCTGCGCTCGGCCAGCAAGGCTTGGGCGCGCACTTGCAAACGCGCCAGCGCTTCGTCCAATTGGACCGCTTCTTCAGGCTGCAACACCGACAGGATCTGGCTGTTGATGGCCTGAACCTGGGGCATCAGGGCTTCGTACAGTTGCCGACCCGCCGGGGTCAGCCCGACCAGGGCGCTGCGGCGGTCATGGGCCGGGATGGTACGCAAGACCAGGCGTTTGGCCACCAAAGCAGTCAGGGTCCGCGAGGTGCGGGCGCGGTCGCGGTGCATGCGTTCGGCCAGCACCGAAGGGGGCAGGCTGCCGCCCTCATACAGCTGGCCAATCACACCCCACTCGCGCCGCGTGATGCCATAACCGCCTTCGCACAGGCGCACCACCATCGCCCCCCCTACGCTCGACAGACGACCCAGCCTGTACAAAAGCAGGTCCTCAATCGAAGCCAGACGTTGAGATGGGGACAAAGGCATCAGGGTTTTCCGGGGGGTTGATTGATTAGATCAATTGTCGGTCAGGGCACTACATTCTGTCTTGCGTTTTCAACAGGGGACAGCCGAGCCCCGCCTATTCGGAGACTTTCATGCCATCAACCCACCGCCCAATCACCCGCCGCCTTCTGGGGCTGGCCGCCCTGTCTTTGGCCATGCTTTCGCCCGGATTGCAGGCACAAGACAAACCACCACTCAAGATCGTGGTGGGTTTTCCACCGGGTGGCTCTGCCGATATCCTGGCCCGCATGGTGGCCGACGCCCTGCGCGAGGACTTTGGCACCATCGTCGTGGACAACAAGCCCGGCGCAGGCGGGCGCATCGCGCTCAACGCCGTCAAGGCGGCCAAGCCCGATGGCCAGACCGTGATCGTTTTGCCCAGCGGTCCCATGGTGCTGTTTCCGCACGTCTACAAAAAACTCGACTACGACCCGGTGAAAGACTTCACCCCCGTCTCGCAGATCGCCCGCTTCCAGTTTGGCGTGGTCTCCGGCCCCGCCAGCAACGCGAAGAATGTGGCCGAGATGGTGGCCAAGGCCAAGAGCGACCCGGGCAATGCCAGCTATGGCACGCCCGGCGCGGGCACCTTGCCCCACTTCATGGGGGTGCTGATGGAGCAATCGGCCGGCATCAGCCTGAACCATGTGCCTTTCCAGGGCGGTGCACCCGCCAACAACGCCTTGCTGGGCGGCCACATCGGCTACAAATTTGACGTGGTGTCCGAAACCGCCGAAATGCACCGGGCGGGCAAGGTCCGCATCATCGCAGTGACCGGCAGCCAGCGCGACCCGCAAGTGCCTGAAGTGCCGACCCTCAAGGAGTCGGGTGTGAACATGGAGGCCACGGCCTGGTTTGCCATGTACGGCCCCGCAGGCCTGACAGGCGATGCCCTTGCACGCCTGGAAAAAGCCATGATGAAGATCACCCGCAGCGCGGCCATGAAAGACAAAATGGTCAAGCTGGGCTACGAGCCGATTGGCTCCACATCGGCCGAGCTGGCTGCAGCGCAAAAAACCGATCTGGCCCGCTGGGAAAAACCCATCAAGGCCACGGGCGTGCAACTGGACTGATGCATCGGCTGTTTCCCCCCGCCCCAGCTGCTGCGGCAGCTGGGCATCCACTTCCTTCAATTCCCATGAACATCTCCAATCCCATTTGGCGCACCGCGCTGTGTTTAGCTTTGGCCGCTTGCGCCTGGACAACTCCTGCATCGGCCCAAAGCTACCCCAACAAACCCATCAAATTCGTCACCAACTTCCCGGCAGGTGGCCCGGCTGATTTTCTGGCCCGCAGTGTGGGGGAGTTCATCACCAGCCAGACCAAGCAACCCGTGGTGGTGGAAAACAAGCCCGGCGCAGGCGGCAACATCGGCGCTGACTTTGTGGCCAAAAGCCCGGCCGATGGCTACACCGTGCTGTTCGGCATCGACACCACCTTCACGGTCAACCCCTACATCTACAAGGGCATGGCCTTCAAGCCCGCTGACCTGCGGCCCATCATGATCATGGTCTCTTCGGGCTTGCTGGTGGGGGCGCACCCCAGCACCGGCTTCAAAACGCTCAAAGACCTGATCGCCCAGGGCAAAGGCAAGGGCCTGAACTTCAGCAGCGCAGGCAGCGGCAGCCCCGGTCACCTGGCCGCTGAAATCTTCATGGACGCCGCGAACATCAAGATCCAGCATGTGCCCTACAAAGGCAACACCCCGGCCGTCACGGCAGTGCTGGCGGGCGAGGTGGATGCAGGCGTGCTGGCCACACCGGGCATGCTGCCCCATGTGAAGACCGGCAAGATCACCGCGCTGGCGGTGACCAGCCGCCAGCGTTCCCGCTCGGCCGCCGATGTCCCCACCGTGGCCGAACTGGGCCTGAAAGACCTGGAGCTCGAAGTGCTCTACGTGGCCATGGTGCCTGCCGCCACCCCAGAGCCGGTGGTGCAGCTGTTGCAAAAAGCCTTCACCGACGCCTTGAAGCGCCCTGACACACAAGGCCAGCTGGCAGGCATGGACCTGTTCTACGAAGGCCTGATCGGTCCGGACGCCGTCAAACGCCTGAGCGACCAGTCGCAGCGTTATGGCCGCATGGTCAAGTCCACAGGCATGAAAGTCGATTGATTATCCACATGACGACCCCGATGCCCCAACGCCCCAACATCATCTTCATCGTGGCCGACGACCTCGGCTTTGCAGATCTGGGCTGCTACGGCGGCCGGGACGCGAAGTTTGGCAAGGTCTCGCCCGTGCTCGATCAACTGGCCGCCAACGGCCTCAAGTTCACGCAAGGCTATTCCAACTCGCCCGTGTGCTCGCCCACCCGCTTTGCACTCATGACCGCCCGTTACCAGTACCGCCTGCGTGGCGGGGCCGACGAGCCCATCAACAGCAAGAGCAAAGGCAGTGCCGTGCTGGGCCTACCGCCCGCGCACCCCACGCTGCCCTCGCTGCTGAAAGCCAGCGGCTACCGCACCGCCCTGATCGGCAAATGGCACCTGGGCTACCCGCCCCACTTCAGCCCCATCAAGTCGGGCTACGAAGAATTCTTTGGCCCCATGTCGGGTGGCGTGGACTACTTCACCCATGCCAGCAACAACGGCACGCACGACCTCTACAGCAACGAAGAAGAAAAGCACGAAGACGGTTACCTGACCGACCTGCTCTCGCAGCGTGCGGTCGATTACGTGAACCGCATGGCACCCGGCGCTGCGCAGGGCACGCCCTTCTTCTTGAGCTTGCACTACACCGCGCCGCACTGGCCTTGGGAAACACGCGAGGACTACGCGCTGGCGCAAGAGGTCAAGGACAACCTGTTCCACCTGCACGGCGGCAACATCCACACCTACCACCGCATGATCCACCACATGGACGAAGGCATTGGCTGGGTGGTGGACGCGCTGAAGAAAAACGGACAGCTCGACAACACCCTGATCGTCTTCACCAGCGACAACGGCGGCGAGCGCTTCAGCGACAACTGGCCACTGGTGGGCGGCAAGATGGACCTGACCGAAGGCGGCATCCGCGTGCCGTGGATCGCGCACTGGCCTGCCGTCATCGCGCCCGGCGGCACATCCACCCAGCACTGCATGACCATGGACTGGTCGGCCACCATGGTGGAGCTGGCAGGCGCAAAAGCCGATGCCGAGCACCCGTTTGATGGCGTGTCACTGGCCCCCGTGCTGCGCAACGCCAAGCACCAGTTCGAGCGGCCTTTGTACTGGCGCATGAACCACCGCGGCCAGCGCGCCCTGCGCATGGGCGACTACAAATACCTGCGGGTCGACGGCAACGACTACCTGTTCAACATCCCGGCCGACGAGCGCGAGCGTGCCAACCTGGCCAAGCACCAACCCGAGAAGCTGCAAAACCTGCGCGCCGCATGGGAAGCCTGGGACAGCACCGTGCCCGCCATCCCCGAAGACGCCACCATCAGCCTGGGTTATTCCTACAAGGACATGCCCCAGCGCTGAAAAAAAGGGCGGCTAAGATCGGGCATGGCTTATATAAAAAAATTCCTCACCTTCCGAGACTGGCCCCGTCTAACCGCATCACTGGCCCGCACCGAGGTGCTGGCCGGCCTGACGGTGGCCTTGGTGATGGTGCCGCAAGCCGTGGCCTATGCCGGTTTGGCCGGTATGCCCCTGGTCACGGGGCTTTATGCCTGTCTGATCCCGGCCCTGCTGGCCGTGCTGTTTGGCAGCGCCAACCGCTTGTCGGTGGGTCCCGCAGCGCTCACCTGTGTGTTGATCGGTGCCTCCCTTACGGGCATGGCCGAGCCGGGCTCAGCCGAATGGGTTTCGCTGGCCGTGTGGCTGTCGCTGCTGTCGGGAGGCATCCAGCTGCTGCTGGGTCTGGGCCATTACGGCTGGCTCATCAACCTGGTCAGCGCCCCGGTGATGATGGGCTTCACACAAGCCGCGTCCTTGTTGATCATGGCCTCGCAGGTGCCTGCCTTGCTGGGCGTCAAAGCCTGGCGCTGGGATGTCTCCACCTGGTCCGACTGGCTCACAGGCTGGCCTGCCCTGTTTGGGCTGGGCAGCCTGGCCGTGCTGCTCTTGCTGCGCAAATTCAAGCCCCGCTGGCCGGGCATCATGCTGGTGATGGGCGCTGCCTCGGCGCTGGGTTATGTCACGGGCTATGCCGAACACGGCGCCATTGTGGGGCTGTTGCCCTCGGGATTGCCTGACTTTTACTGGCCGCATTGGCCAGGCCTGGAGATGCTCAACCAGCTGTGGGTGCCCGCCATGGTGATTGCGCTGGTGAGCTTTCTGGAGACCGCCTCCAGCGCCCGCATCGAGTTCCAGCGCGACGGCAAACGCTGGGACGACAGCACCGAACTTTTCAGCCAGGGCCTGGCCAAGCTCGCTTCGGCGTTCTCGGGCAGCTTCCCGACCAGCACCTCGTTTTCGCGCTCGGCGCTCATGCTGTATGCGGGTGCGCGCTCAGGCTGGGCGGTGGTGGCCTCCGTCGGCTTCGTGCTGCTGGCCTTGCTGATCCTCATGCCTGCGCTACAGTTCGTGCCGCGCTCGGTGATGGCGGCCGCCGTCATCGTGGCCGTGCTCAACCTGTTCCAGCCCCGGCAGTTTCTGAAACTCTGGCGCATTGACCGGGTGGAGACCCTCACGGCAGGCGTGACCTTTGCCATCACCCTGGCCACCGCCCCGCGCATTTACTGGGGGGTGATGACCGGTGTGCTGGTGGGGCTGAGCCACTTCCTGCACACCCGCTTGCACCCGCGTATCATCGAAGTGGGCCTGCACCCCGATGGCAGCCTGCGCGACCGGCACCTGTGGCAGCTGCCGCCTCTGGCGCAAAACCTCTATGCCTTGCGCATGGATGCCGAGTTGGACTTTGCGGCCTCGAGTGATTTTGAGCGGGCCATCACCGACCACCTGGCCCAGCACCCTCAGGTGCGCCATGTTGGCCTGTTTGCCCAGCCCATCAACCGGGTCGATGCCACGGGTGTGGAAACCTTTGGTCAGTTGCACCGCCAACTGAGCAGTCGGGGCATCACCTTGCACATCAGCGGCATCAAGCTGCCCGTGGAGACCGCCTTGCGCCGGGCCGGGGAGCTGCACGACGGCCCCCAACTCAGGCTCTACCGCACCGATGCAGAGGCCTTGCTGGCCCTGCGAGCGCTGGACCCGCTGCCGCCCGACATCGCCGCTGCGGCGATCTGAGCCCCGTCAGGTCGGGATCTCGGCCTCGACCAGAAGCGCCAGGAGTTGCAAGGATTCCTGCCAACCCAGACAGCAGGCCTCTGGCGGGATCATGTCGGGAATGCCGGCTTGCTCAATGTTCACCTCGGTGCCCACCGAGACGGCCTTGAAAGTGATGCTGGTCACCATCTGGCCGGGCAAATTGGCATCGTCAAAACTGTCGGTGTGGCTCAAACGCTCACCCGGCATCAGCTCCAGAAACGTACCCCCGAAGCTGTGTGACTGCCCGCTTCCGAAATGGGTGAACGACATGCGATAACGCCCGCCGATGCGGGCATCCATCTCATGCACACGGCCCGTGAAACCATGCGGAGGCAGCCACTTGCACATCGCGTCCGGATCGACAAAGGCGCGGAAGACACGTTCAGCAGGCGCACGGAAAACACGCTGGAATTTGACGGTGTGTGGCATGGTTGTTATCTCCAAAAAATCATTGTGCGCCTGCAGCAAGGCTTTCTTCAAACTCGGTCAGTCGCTTGTAAATCGAGCGCAGCTCGGTGATGTCGGTCCAGCGCTCGATCAGGTAGGAAAACGCCTCGTTCACCTTGCCAAACGCGTTGCTGACCTGCTGGATCACGCCCAGTGTGATCAGCCCGGTGAACAGCGACGGCCCCATCAGCAGATACGGAAAAATCACCATGGTCTGGCTGTAGAAATTGCTCCACAGATGGAAGTAAGCGTAGTGGTTGAACAAGCGAAAGTTATTCAACCGCACACCCATAAAGAGGCTCATCACCGTGGGCAAGTCCATGCGGCTGCGGTCGTCTTCGGCATACACCAGGTCTTTGCGCAGCGCGGCCTCGGTCCGCTGGTTGTTGTACTCCAGCCCCGGCAGGCGAATGCCCACAAACCAAGACAGCACCGTGCCGCCCACCGCCGTGACCAAGGCCACCCAAAACAGCGAGCCCTCGAACTGCAGCCACGCAATGGCCATTCCGCTGGACAGTGCCCACAAAATCGGAATGAACGAAGCCAATGTGAGCAGCGCCCGCACCAGGCCCAGCCCCAGGTTTTCGGTCTGGCGGGCAAAACGCATGCAGTCTTCCTGAATGCGCTGCGAAGCGCCCTCCACCGTCTCGTTTGTCTTTTGCCAGCGTGGCAAGTACAGCTCGGTCATGGCCTGACGCCAGCGAAAGGCGTAGTGCGAAGCCAGATACGTCTCCAGGCTGCGCAGCAGCATGTAGGGAAAAGCAATCCACGCAAACTGCAGCATGAAGGCCCAGAACTTGTCCAATCCGCCCGCCTGCTCGGGCTTTTGCAGCAGATCGTAAAACTCACCGTACCAAGTGTTGAGCTTCACGGTCTGTTGCACCGTGATGAACACCAGCGCCACCAACACCAGCAAACCGCCCCAAGCCCACAAGGCCCAGCGGCGCGAGAGAAAGAAACTGCGAAACATCGGCTCAGACCTCTTTCGGGTTCACGTCATCCACCGTCACGGTCTCGAAGTCAGCAGGCAACACCACCTCCAGCAACTCCACATCGTGGCTGTGCCCCAGTTCGCGGTGGCGAATTTCAGGCGGCTGGTGCACGCACGAACCTGCCTCCAGCCTCACCACGCCCTGACCTTCGTACTCGAACTCGATCCAGCCCTTGAGCACATAAACCAACTGAAACTGCGTCTTGTGAAAATGGGGCTGGCTTGAAAAAGCACCTCCTTCGGCAGCCCGGATCACGCTGGCCGTGACGCGCCCGCCCGTCGCTTCACGCATGCCCAAATCGCGGTATTCAAAAAACGAGCGCAGCCCTTTGTCGAACTGCGCGTCCTTGGCGTGGGTGACGACGAAACCTTGTGTGGTCATCTGCAACTCCTGAATCGATGTCGGCTATCGTAACGGCTTGCGACATGGCGACGTGTCAGGCCTGCAGCCTCAGGCCATGGGCCGAACCCCATAGGTGCGCATGGCCGCTTCGATTTGTGAAGCCTCGCTGGTTTCATCCGGGAAAAACCGATAGCTGGGCGCCACGATGGCGGCCACAGAAGTGACACGGATAACCAACACACTGCGAATGACAAAGCGATGCCCCACCATGGCCAACAGGGGCGCGGCCCACGTGGCAAAAGCAGGATCATCGGCACAGACCGCATGCGCGGTGCCCAACAGCTTGAAGCCCTTTTGCACAAACACATCCACAAAGCTCAGGCACACCTGCAACTGCTGCGCGATGTTGCGCGCACTGACGGGGGAAGCGATGTGGGCGACCACCACATGCTGCTCGTCCACGATGGCCCAGACCTCTTTCGGTGACACATTGGGCTGGCCATCGGCATCGACTGTGGCGAGCCAGCACAAGACGCTGCGGCGGGCAGTTTCACAAATGGGTTCAGTCAAAAAGGACATGGGCTCTCGCTGTTGTGGCTAAAAACTCATCGTATCTTCGAATGTCGCAAATCAACAACAAAGTAAACACCCTGCTTACCCAAAAGACTCTCCTCATCGCTTGGAAGCATCTGAGGACGTCAAAAGCATTTCACCTCATATACTGTTTTTATTTACAGTATATTGAGACCCATGCTCCGCTCTCTCTTCATCGACTTCAACAGCTACTTCGCTTCGGTCGAGCAGCAGCTCGATCCCGCCTTGCGTGGGCGGCCGGTGGGGGTGGTGCCGGTCATGGCCGATTCGTCGTGCTGCATTGCGGCCAGTGTCGAGGCCAAAACCTTTGGCGTGAAGACCGGTACGCGGGTGGCCGATGCCAAGCGGCTTTGCCCGGGCATTGCGCTGGTGCTGGCCGACCACGCCAAATACGTGCAGGTGCATCAGCAGGCCGTGGCCGTGGTGGACCGGCTGGCGCAAGTGCGGCAGGTGGTCAGCATTGACGAGATGGAATGCGAGTTAACGGGCCGCTGGCGCGAGCGCGAACGCGCGCTGGCACTGGCCCAGCAGATCAAAAAGGCGCTGCTGGCCGAGGTGGGCGAATGCATGCGCACCTCCATTGGCATCGCACCCAACACGCTCTTGGGCAAGCTGGCGAGCGACATGCACAAGCCCGATGGCCTGACGGTGATCGAGCTGCACGAGTTGCCCGAGCGGCTGTTTCCCTTCAAGCTCTCGGCCCTGCAAGGCATTGGCCCGCGCATGCGCGAGCGCCTGTCGCGCTGCGGCATCGAAACGATGGAACAGCTGTATGCCGCGCCGCGTGATTTGTTGCACACAGCCTGGGGCGGCGTGGCGGGCTCCGAGATGTACGACAAACTGCGCGGCCAGTGGTATGGCCCACGGGCCACGGTGGCGCGATCGCTTGGCCATTCGCATGTGCTCCCCCCCGATTTACGCCACCCCGCAGGTGCCCGCGAGGTGCTGCACCGCCTGACACAAAAAGCCGCGATGCGGCTGCGCAAGCAGGGCTTTTATGCCACGGCCATGCAGGTGTTTGTGCGCTGTGACCACCGCTGGCAGCGTGAGGCGGGAGGTGAACGGTATGCCCATGTCGGCGAGACGCAAGACACGGGTTTTTTGCTGAACACGCTGGACGCGCTATGGTTCAGCGGCCTGCACCAGCTGCAGCGTCCCAAGGCCGTGGGCGTGCAACTGTGCGGGCTGGTGCTGGCGAGTCAGCACACGCCCGATTTGTTTGACATGCTCGAACAAGCACCTATCGCCAGCGCTGCGCAGACGAGACAAAACCACGAAGTCCACCGCGACCGGGCTCGGCTGATGTCGGCCATGGACGCGCTCAACCGTGCGCATGGCAAAAACGCGGTCTACTTTGCCAGCGCCCACCACGCGCTGGATGCCGCCCCCATGCGCATCGCGTTCAACCGAATTCCTGATCTCGAGACGGAGCGCTGAGGCTGCGGTGGGAGCGGTGCCCTCGCCGCGATAGAGCGCTCGCAGACCTCAGACCTTCGCCGCGGGGGCGCGGCTCCCACACGGTCAGGGATCAGAGGGTCAAGCGGTGACGATCCAGCCTTCGAGCGGATCACACGGTGGCAGGCCGTATTGCGGGTGCCCCGCCTCGTGCTGCTGCTGCGCCCAGGCCGCTTGCATCAGGCACAGGGTGGCGTCCAGGGCGTCGCCGCTGGCGTCATCGGCCAGGCGGCCCAACAGCGCGTTGCTGGCCACCAGGCGCAGGCCCAGGCGGGTCTGACCGCGCTCCAACGCGCCCAGCAGTTCGCGGCGGGCCAGCAGGCGCTCGGGGGTTTGCTTGGCTTTGTCGTCGCTTTTGTAGCTGCGGCTGCCCAGCACCTCGCGTGCCAAGAGGCCAGGATAAGCCTCCAGCGCCACGCGGCGGGCGTCTCCTGCATGCAAACCGGGCAGGTGCACGCCTGCTTGGCGCAACAAGGGCACACCCGCGTGCAGCATGTAGGCCACAGGCGGGTTGACCCACTTCATGGACGGGCTGGAGCCTGCAGGTTTGTCTGCAGCACGGTGGGCAAATTTGCCGCCCACCGGGCGGGCATTGCAAAACGCCGCAAACTGCGCCCGAATGTCGCTGCGCTCCAAGGCGCAGTAATGGTCCATGCAGGCGGCCCAGTCGTTGGGCCAGCCCAGGGTCTCGACCAGTTCACGCGGCAGGCCAAAAGGCAGGTCAAAACCGCCCACCCAGTCGGCAGGCTGCGCCAGCCAGTCGGCAAAAGCGTTCAGCGTGTCAAAGGTCTGCAGGGCTTGCAGCTGCACCCGGCCCTGCCGGGCCAGGCCCTGCGCCAGCACGATGGGTTTGCGTTTGCTGGGACTGCTGGAAAAATCACAACCGATCAAGGACACCGTGTTCATCTCACCACCCCAGCGCCATCACACCTGCGGCGATCAGCACCGCCCCGGCGATGCGCGGCCCCCGGTCTTTTTCACCCAACAGGTGACCACCCAACAAAGCCGCAAACAGCATGGACACCTCACGCGCCGGGGCCACATGCGACAGCGGCGCCACCTGCAGCGCATAAAGCACGAGCACATACGACACAGGGCTGAAAATGCCGACCACCAGCGCATAGCGCCGCTGCTGCAACCACAGCGCCCACACGGCCGGGCGGTCGCGCAGCATGGTGGGCAACAAGAACACCAGACGCACCAGATTGCCAAAATAATCCACCAGGATGGGCGACATCAGCGCGACCTTGACGGCGTAGCCATCGACCACGGTGTAGCTCGCAATGAACAGGCCCGTGAAGCCGCCATAAAAAATGCCTGTGCGCACACGCGCTTGTCGCTGCGGGTCGTGCGCGGCTTGCCAGAGCCCCGGGCCACCCGCGATCAGGAACACACCACACACCACCCCCAGGATGCCCATCAGGCCCAGGGATGAAATTTGCTCACCGAGAAAAACAATCGCCACCATGGACGACAAGAGCGGCCCCGAACCTCGGGCCAAGGGGTACACCACCGTCAGGTCTGCCTTCCGGTAGCCGCGCAACAGCACAATGAAATAACCCACATGCAAAAGCGCACTGGCCAGCACCAGTGCCCACTCCAAAGCCCCCCACAGCGGCACCTGCTGCCAACCCGCCCACAGACCCACCGGAGCCCAAAACACCATCAGCACCACCGATGTGAAGCCGACAAAGCGCACATCGCCCCCGGCTTTTTTGGCGGCAATATTCCAGCAGGCATGGATCAGCCCGGCCAGGACAACCAGGGCAAGTGCACTCAGGGGCATGGGCGTGAAAAAGCCCCTTGCGGGGCTGGGGGGTGAATGGCGTTTAAGCCCGGCCGATGATGGAGGCCGTGGCCATCAGCTCTTCGAGCAGCGCCAGCGACACTTTGCCGGACACGTTGTACGGGTCCAGCTCGGCCCGCTCGGAATACTTGAGCAGGATGTTGGTGTTCACGCGGGACGCATCGACCTGGCCCATGGTCCAGCCGCCAAAGCGCCGCTCCGAGATTTCTTCGTAATGGAGCAGCACCACATCCTTGTGGCGCACATCTTTCTGGATGTGGCCATACAGATCGCTGACGGCGTTGCGACCGCCTTCGATGGCCTGCAAAAAGATACCCCCGCCATAACAAAGAATACCGGTGATGCCACTGCTGGGGTTGAACTGGCGCGATTGCGCCAGGATGGATTCGATGGTCTCGGGGCGCGGATCCACCGTGCGGCTGGCGTAAAGCAGGCGTACCAACATGGTCAGTCCTTTTTAGGAATCAAAGACAAAAATTCACGACGCAAGTTCGGGTCTTTCAGGAAGGCACCGCGCATGACCGAATTGATCATCTTGCTGTCCATGTCCTTCACGCCGCGCCAGCCCATGCAGTAGTGGCTCGCTTCCATCACGATGGCCAAACCATCGGGCTGGGTTTTGCGCTGAATCAGGTCGGCCAGCTGCACCACGGCTTCTTCCTGGATCTGGGGGCGGCCCATGATCCATTCGGCCAAGCGGGCGTATTTGGACAGGCCAATCACGTTGGTGTGCTCGTTGGGCAACACACCGATCCAGATCTTGCCGATGACAGGGCAAAAGTGGTGGCTGCAGGCACTGCGCACGGTGATGGGGCCGACGATCATCAGCTCATTGAGGTGCTCGGCGTTGGGGAACTCGGTGATCTCGGGGCCTTCGACATAGCGGCCCTTGAACACTTCCTTCAAATACATTTTGGCCACACGGCGGGCGGTGTCACCCGTGTTGTGGTCGTTCACCGTGTCGATGACCAGACTGTCGAGCACACCCGCCATCTTGTCGGTGACCTCGTCAAGGAGCTTGTCCAACTCGCCGGGCTGGATGAACTCGGCGATGTTGTCGTTGGCGTGGAAGCGTTTGCGGGCAGCATGGATGCGCTCGCGGATCTTGACGGAGACAGGTACGCCTTCGTCTTCGGGCGTGGCGGCAGAAGCAGTCATGGCGTCTGGGGCTTTCATTAACATGACAATGATCGTAACAGCGATTGGGAAGCGCCCCTCCACGGCCAGAAAACGCCCATGACAGGCGGGGGGGATCACCCGCTCAATAGCGGTTGCCAGTCAGGAACAAGGCCAAGCGCATCAAACCGAAGGCGATGCGGTCGCGCAGCCTTTGGTGCCAGGGCCTTTGGGTGTAATGGGCGGCCACCACCGAGGTGCTTTGCTGCTCGATGGCCAGGTGCAAGCGCTGGTGCAGCTGCTTGGCAAAGGCTTTGTCGGCCACCACCACATTCGCCTCACGCGCCAGCAGCAAGCTCAGCGGATCCAGGTTGGAGGAACCCACGGTGGCCCAGGGTCTGTCGTTGTCCGGATCGACCACGGCCACTTTGGCATGCAAAAAACTGGCGGTGTACTCGTGGATTTCGACACCTGCATCCAGCAAGACCCCATAGACCGGGCGGGCGGCATGGTACTGCATGAAGTATTCGTAACGCCCTTGCAGCAGCAAACGCACACGCACCCCCCTTTGCGCCGCATGGATCAGGGCCTTGCGCAAACGCCTGCCGGGCAGGAAATAAGCGTTGGCGATGACGATTTCGTGCCGGGCCGCGCCGATGGCCTTCAGATAGGCACGCTCGATCTGGGTGCGGTTGAGCACGTTGTCACGCAGCAACAGCCCGGCCTTGGCCACCAGGTGACCCTCGGGTGCTTCGCTGTGCTGCAACCAAGGCGCATGCAGCCCGGCTGCTCGAAAGGAACTGAAAGCTTCCGGAAACTGCTGCTGCCGCACATGCCGCACCCCCTCGATGCGCCACCACAGCTGCGCCATGGTTTCCTGCATCTGTTGCACCAAAGCCCCCCTGGCGCAAACGGCAAAGTCAAGTCGGGGCTGAGGCAAGGCGCCGTGGTGCGGGTCGTACCAATCGTCCAGGATGTTGATGCCACCACAAAAAGCCAGGTGGCCATCGATCACGCACAACTTGCGGTGCAGCCGCCGCCAACGGCTGGGGATCAACAAGCCCAAAGTGCCCAAGGGCGAGTAAATCCGCCAATCGACCCCGGCCCGCGCAAAGCGCTCACGCCATGCGGGGGGCAGCGCCAATGTCCCCACGCCATCGACCACCACCCAGACACGGACCCCCCGCAAAGCCGCGCGCTCCAGTGCCTCGGCCACCCGCACGGCTGCACCGTGAAAGTCAAAAATATAGGTCTCGATGTGCACTTGAGAGCGGGCCTGCTCCAGGGCGGCCACCAGCGCTTCAAAATAGGCCTGTCCCCCCTCGATCAGGCGAATCTGATGGCCATCTCGCAAAGACACGCTGTGGCGCATAGTCAGTCCATCCAGGCGAATTCGGCCACCAGCGGCAGATGGTCCGACATACGCTGCCAAATGCGCCCCGTTGGCGCCATGGCATGAACCGGCGTCAAGCCACGGGCATACACATGGTCGAGCTGGTTCAAGGGCAGTCTCGACGGGTAGGTGGGCGTGGGTTGCTCGCGCCATTCGCGAAAACCTGCCCCGGCCATGCGCCGCCCCAGCCCGGTCCCCCAATCGTTGAAGTCGCCTGCCACCAGCACAGGTGCATCGGGCGGAATGGTCTGGTCGATGAACGCCAGCAACTGATGGACCTGACGCACCCGGCTGGCAGGCACCAGGCCCAGATGCACCACGATCACATGCACCACGCGGTCCACCACCTGAACTTCGGTGTGCAACAAACCCCGCTGCTCAAAACGGTGGTCCGAGATGTCCTGGTGCTGGTGTGAGAGGACAGGCCAGCGCGACAACAAGGCATTGCCGTGCTCGCCGTGGCGGGTGATGGCGTTGGTGCGGTACACCGACGCATAGCCTTCGGGGGCCAGGTAGTCGGCTTGCGGGACGCTCGGCCAATGCGAAAAATAGCGCTCCTCGCGGCGGTGCATGCGGCGCACCTCTTGCAGGCACACGATATCGGCGTCGAGTTGCTCCACCGCATGGCCCAGGTTGTGGATCTCCAGCCGCCGCGCTGGCCCCAAGCCTTGGACACCCTTGTGGATGTTGTAAGTGGCCACCCGCAAGACCGGGTGTTCGTGGCGCTGGGGCATCATCGGCCCACCTGCTGGTCAAAGCGTGGCAGCATGAGGATGGCCTCGGCGTTGGAGGCTGAAAAGCAATGGTCTGCCGCCGCCTGCCAATGAAGCCACTGCCACTCGGTGTGTTCGGTCGGGCTCAAGGTGATGGGGGTGGGATCGGGCACACGCAAGCCAAACACCCGCTCGGTGTTGCGGCTCACTTCGGGGTGGTAGCGCCAGCGCCAGGCCGGGTAAATCTCGTACACATTCTCCAGCTGCCAATCCTGCAGTTGGCAAGCCGGGTGCAGCGCATCGATGCCGGTTTCTTCCTGCACCTCGCGCACGGCCGTGTCGGCCCAGCTCTCGTGGGGGTAGTCTTTGCTGCCCGTGACCGACTGCCAGGTGCCTGCATCGGCACGTCGAATGAGCAAGACCTGACCGCCCGGGGTGTAGATCACCACCAGCACGGATTCGGGGATTTTGTAAATCATGGAGGTCACGGTGGCATTCTAGGCAGCTCGGGTCTTGCTAGGATTGCGCCATGTCGTCTTCACCCACACCCTCTGCACCTTTTTTGCTGCAAACCCACGCCCTCAGCGGCGGGCCAGCGGACCACGCGGTCATCCAACGGCTGAGTTTCACATGGTCTGCTGGCCTGCACTGGGTGTGCGGGGACGAAGGCTGTGGCAAAACCAGCCTGTTGCGTCTGTTGTCCGGAGATTTGCAAGCGCTCGGCGGAAGCGTGCACATGCCGCCAGGCGGGGTGTTTTGGGCCGACCTGAAAGGCCCAGAACACGACCAGACCACAGTGCAAGCCTGCTGGGAACAATGGCGCACCCGTTACCCCCAATGGAACAGCGCACTGCTGCAAGAGCTGGCCGAAGCGCTCGACATGGAAAGGCATCGGCACAAACCGCTGTACACGCTCTCCACTGGCAGCCGCCGCAAGGTCATGCTGATCGCTGGTCTGGCCTCGGGCGCCACGGTGACCCTGCTGGACCAGCCCTTTGTCTCGCTCGACCAGCACTCGGTCAAGACCATCAAGGCGTTTTTGCGAGAAGCCGCTGAAGTGGCTGACCGCGCCTGGATCGTGGCCGATTACGAAGCGCCGGACGATTTGCCGCTGACCAGCGTGCTGAACCTGAGCGCGCCGACATGACCTGAAGGCCTTGCGGCCTTCGAGTCAAAGCCACTTCAGAAGCAGTCGGCGTTCATCACCTGGGTCCAGGCGGTCACGAAGTCCCGCGCCAACTTCTCGCGGTTGTCGTCTTGCGCGTAGACCTCGGCATAAGCCCGCAAGACCGAGTTGGAGCCAAACACCAAATCCACGCGTGATGCCGTCCACTTGGCCTGGCCAGTTTTGCGGTCGCAAATGTCGTACGAATTGCGGCCCGTGGGCTTCCACTGGTAGGCCATGTCGGTCAAGGCCACAAAGAAGTCGTTGCTCAAGACCCCCACCCGGTCGGTGAACACCCCGTGCTGGCTGCCGCCGTGGTTGGTGCCCAGCACGCGCATGCCGCCGATCAGGGCCGTCATCTGGTGCGCGGTCAGACCCATGAGTTGGGCCCTATCGAGCAGCAGCTCTTCGGGGCTGACAGCGAAGTGTTGCTTGAGCCAGTTGCGGAAACCGTCGTGGATCGGTTCGAGCACCGCAAACGATTCGGCATCGGTCATGGCCTCGCTGGCGTCGCCACGTCCGGGCTGGAAGGGCACGGGAATGTCAAAGCCCGCCGCTTGGATGGCCTGCTCGACACCCACGTTGCCGGCCAGCACGATCACATCGGCCACGCTGGCACCACTGTCCTTGGCAATGCCTTCGAGGATGCCCAACACTTTGGCCAGACGGGCTGGCTCGTTGCCTTCCCAGTCTTTTTGCGGAGCCAGACGAATGCGTGCACCGTTGGCACCGCCACGCTTGTCGGAGTGGCGGAAGGTGCGGGCACTGTCCCAAGCGGTGGTCACCATCTCGCTCACGCTCAGGCCGCTGGCTGCAATTTTGGCTTTGACTGCGGCCACGTCGTAATCGGCCCTGCCCGCAGGCACCGGGTCTTGCCAGATCAGGTCTTCTTGCGGTACTTCAGGGCCGATGTAACGGGCTTTGGGGCCCAGATCACGGTGGGTCAGCTTGAACCAGGCACGGGCGAACACACGGGTGAAATATTCGGGATCTTTGTGAAAACGCTCCGAGATCACACGGTAGGCCGGGTCCATCTTCATGGCCATGTCGGCATCGGTCATCATGGGTTGCACGCGAATCGTCGGGTCTTCCACATCGACCGGCATGTCTTCAGCTTGGATGTTGATCGGCCTCCACTGGTTCGCACCCGCAGGGCTCTTGGTCAGTTCCCACTCGTAGTTGAGCAGCAAATGGAAGTAGCCGTTGTCCCACTGCGTGGGATGGGTGGTCCAGGCACCTTCGATGCCGCTGCTGACGGTGTCTCGGCCCACGCTGCGGGTGCTGTGGTTCATCCAGCCCAGCCCCTGTTCGTTCACGTCAGCGGCTTCAGGGACTGGACCGAGGTTTTGCGCCTTGCCGTTGCCATGGGCTTTGCCCACGGTGTGACCACCGGCTGTCAGGGCCACGGTTTCTTCGTCGTTCATGGCCATGCGGGCAAACGTCAAGCGCACGTCTTGCGCCGTGCGCAGCGGATCGGGTTGGCCATTGACGCCTTCAGGGTTCACATAAATCAGACCCATTTGTACGGCAGCCAAAGGATTTTCCAAGGTCTCACGCTGGTCGCCAGCGTAACGGGTCGAGGCCAGCCATTCTTTTTCAGAACCCCAATAAATGTCTTGCTCGGGATGCCAGATGTCTTCGCGCCCGAAAGAGAAACCGTAGGTCTTGAGACCCATCGATTCATAAGCCACGTTGCCCGCCAGCACCATCAAGTCGGCCCAGCTGATGCGGTTGCCGTATTTCTTTTTGATTGGCCACAACAAGCGGCGCGCTTTGTCGAGGTTGACGTTGTCGGGCCATGAATTGAGGGGTGCAAAACGCTGGTTGCCCGTTCCCGCACCGCCTCGGCCATCGGCGATGCGGTAAGTGCCTGCGGCATGCCAGGCCATGCGGACCATCAAACCGCCGTAGTGCCCCCAGTCAGCAGGCCACCAGTCCTGGCTGTCGGTCATGAGCGCGGTCAGGTCTTTTTTGAGCGCGGGTACATCCAGCTTTTTGACTTCTTCGCGGTAATTGAAGTCGGCCCCCATGGGGTTGGTCTTGGTGTCGTGCTGGTGCAGGATGTCCAGGTTCAGCGCCTTGGGCCACCACGCCTTGGCAGCATTGGCTGTGTCGGTGTGAGTGTTAGCGCCGTGCATGACGGGGCATTGGCCTGCGGTAGAGGGGGTTGGGGTCATGGTGAGCTTCCTTCGTGTTGGGTATATCGAGGTTCGGTGTTGGCAAACACGGTCTTGTGGAAACCGCTGCCGAAAGAAAAAATATCTTTCACATCCGACACTCAGTTTACGCATGCCTGTGCGACAAAACACAAGTATTTGTTGATGCCCGTCATAGTCAAAGCTCATCCATGTTCGCCAGACCACACAACACCCGGCTTGCGTGGCGACCTCTTAGGCATGCATGCACAAAGTGTTCTGAGACACCTTGGAAAAATGAGGGCATCGGCCCAGCGATGTGATCTGTTCACCCCTTTTCTGCGCTATGCCCCATAATGCGTGCGTGTACGTCATGAAAAGCGGCACAAGTCAGGTGATCGGTCAGTTTCGCGCGCTACGGCGGCAGTTTTCAGTTTGTTGTGCTTTCGGGACCCCATCGCTTTGTTTTTTTGTATTTCTGAGGAGTCCCCATGGGCAATAAACTTTACGTCGGCAACTTGCCGTACAGTGTTCGCGACGAAGACCTGCAACAGGCCTTCGGTGAATTCGGCGCCATCACCAGCGCCAAGGTCATGATGGAGCGCGACACCGGTCGTTCCAAAGGTTTCGGTTTTGTGGAAATGGGCAGCGATGCCGAAGCCCAAGCCGCCATTGCTGGCATGAATGGCCAGTCTTTGGGTGGCCGCAGCATCACCGTGAATGAAGCCCGTCCGATGGAGGCACGTCCTCCACGCACTGGCGGCTTCGGTGGTGGTGGCGGTTACGGCGGTGGCGGCCGTTCGGGTGGCGGCGGCTACGGCGGCGGTGACCGCTCCGGTGGCGGCGGCTACGGTGGCGGTGATCGCTCCGGCGGTGGCGGCTACGGCGGTGGCCGCGGCGGCTACTGAGCCCTGCGCATCCCTTTCACGGCAGCGATGCCGTGACAAAAATTTCTGGCTCGGCCTTGCGCTGAATCAAGAGAGACTAGGCTTCAAGACTTCGGTTTTGAGGCCTTTTTTGTGGGCGCGTGCTTTGCGTCTCGGATCGAAGACTGTGCCTTCGAGGGTGTCGCCTGGCTGATGAATGGAACAACCCGCCGCTGAAACACCAACGCCACCCGAGGGTGGCGTTGGAAGGGTGAATGCCAGCGTTGCTTAAGCGGCTTTGGCAGCGTCCACGTTGCGCAAGCGGATGTGCAATTCGCGCAATTGCTTCTCGTCTACAGGGCTTGGCGCTTGCGTGAGCAAACACTGGGCGCGTTGTGTCTTGGGGAAGGCAATCACGTCACGGATCGATTCAGCGCCGGTCATGAGCGTGACGATGCGGTCCAGACCGAAGGCCAGGCCGCCGTGCGGCGGCGCGCCGTATTGCAGGGCGTCGAGCAGGAAACCGAACTTGAGCTGGGCTTCTTCGGGCGTGATTTTGAGCGCGTCAAACACTTTTTGCTGCACGTCGGCGCGGTGGATACGGACTGAGCCGCCGCCCATCTCCCAGCCGTTCAAGACCATGTCGTAGCCCTTGGAGATGCACTTCTCGGGCGCGGTGACCATCCAGTCTTCATGACCGTCTTTGGGCGCGGTGAAGGGATGGTGCACGGCGGTGTAGCGCTGGCTTTCATCGTCGAACTCGAACATCGGGAAGTCGACCACCCACATCGGGGCCCAACGGTCTTCGAACAAACCGTTTTTCTTGCCGAACTCACTGTGGCCGATCTTGATGCGCAGGGCACCGATGGCGTCGTTGACGATCTTGGCCTTGTCGGCACCGAAGAAAATCAGGTCGCCGTTTTGTGCACCCGAGCGCTCCAGCACGGCCTTAAGGGCCGCGTCGTGGATGTTCTTGACGATGGGCGACTGCAAGCCGTCACGGCCTTTGGACAGGTCGTTGACGCGGATGTAGGCCAGGCCCTTGGCACCGTAGATCTTGACGAACTCGGTGTAGGCGTCGATCTCGCCGCGGCTGATGCCGCCGCCTTCGACCGAACCGCCCGGCACGCGCAGGGCCACCACGCGGCCACCCTTCATGTTGGCCGCGCCCGAGAAGACCTTGAAGTCCACATCGCCCATGACGTCGGTCACTTCGGTGAACTGCAGCTTCACGCGCAGATCGGGCTTGTCGGAGCCGTACAGGTGCATCGCGTCCTGGTAGGTCATGACCGGGAACTCGCCCAAGTCCACACCGATGGTGTTCTTGAACACGCGCTTGATCATGCCCTGGAACATGTCGCGGATTTCTTCTTCGGTGAGGAAGGAGGTTTCGATATCGATCTGGGTGAATTCGGGCTGGCGGTCCGCACGCAGGTCTTCGTCGCGGAAGCACTTGGTGATCTGGTAGTAACGGTCATAACCGGCCACCATCAAGAGCTGCTTGAACAGCTGGGGCGACTGGGGCAGCGCAAAGAACTGGCCATCGTGCACGCGGCTGGGCACCAGATAATCACGCGCGCCTTCGGGCGTACTCTTGGTGAGCATGGGAGTCTCGATGTCCACAAAGCCGTTTTCATCGAGGTACTTGCGCACTTCCATGGCCACTTTGTAGCGCAGCATCAGGTTGTTTTGCATGTAGGGACGACGCAGGTCCAGCACGCGGTGTGTCAGGCGGGTGGTTTCGGACAGGTTGTCTTCGTCGATCTGGAAAGGCGGCGTGACCGACGCGTTGAGGACGATCAGCTCATGGCACAGCACTTCGATCTTGCCGCTTTTGAGGTTGTCGTTGGTCGTGCCTTCGGGGCGGGCACGCACCACGCCTTTGATCTGCACACAAAACTCGTTGCGCACGTCTTCGGCCACCTTGAACATGTCGGGGCGGTCCGGGTCGCACACCACCTGCACATAGCCTTCGCGGTCACGCAGATCAATGAAGATCACGCCGCCGTGGTCACGGCGACGGTTGACCCAGCCGCACAGGCTCACGGTTTGACCGGTCAGGGCTTCGGTCACCAGACCGCAATAGTGGGAACGCATGGACATGTTGTGGGACTTTCAGGATTCGCAAAAATAGAGACAAAAGGGCCGTATCAAACCGGATTGGATGAGACCGGTGCGGCTGCGGCAGGCTTCGGAGCAGCAGTGGCGGGAGGTGCCACGACGCCCATGGAAATGATGTACTTGAGGGCGTCGTCAACACTCATCTCAAGTTCGATCACATCGGCCTTGGGCATCATCAGGAAAAAGCCCGAGGTCGGATTGGGCGTGGTGGGCACATAGACACTCACCATGGGCTGGCCCAGGTGTTTGGCCACCTCCCCCCCGGGGCTGCCGGTCAAGAAGGCGATGGTCCACGAGCCCTGGCGCGGGTACTGCACCAACAAGGCCTTGGAAAACGCGTTGCCACTGCCCGAAAACAAGGTGTCGGCCACCTGCTTGACGCTGGTGTAGATGCTGCGCACCACCGGGATGCGGTTCATCAGGCCGTGCCATTTGCGCAGCCACCACTGGCCAAACATATTGGCCACAAACACACCCGTGGCAAAAATGACCACCGCCACAATCGCCACGCCCAAGCCGGGGATCCCCCGCAGGTACTCGGCGCTGGCATGAACGCCGGGGATCAAAGTGTCGGCCGCATGCAGCACCGCCAAAAAGATGGCGTCGAGCATGCCGACCAACCACATGAGCACCCAGACGGTGATACCCATGGGCAGCCACACCAGCAGACCGGTGATGAAGTACTGTTTGAAGCTGCGTTGTTTCATGGGTGGGCCAAGGTTGGGCATGTCAATGGCAGGCGCAGGATGCGCCACAACCGCCAGCGGTATCGGCGGCGCCCGATGACTCGGAGGATGCCGAAGCAGAAGGCTCTGATGCGGCGGCGGGTGAAGCGGCTGCAGCGCCTGTGGCACCTCCGCCGCCTTTGAAATCGGTCACATACCAGCCAGAACCCTTGAGCTGAAATCCGGGCGCTGTCAGTTGCTTGCTGAATTTGGAAGCACCGCAGGCCGGGCAATCGGTCAGGGGTGCATCACTGATTTTTTGCAGAACATCCTTGGCATGGCCGCAGGCGTCGCATTTGTAGGCATAAATGGGCATGTGAGGAGCCTTTGAAGGTGATACAACAAAACCTTCAATTATAGGCTTGGCAGCCAGCTTCAAGGCCTGAGGCCCCACACAGCCCCCTCTTGCCGGAGGGGGCCCGGTTCAGGGCGTCAGCGACCAGAAGCGTCCTGCGCGGCGTGGTCCAGGGCGCTGGCCATCGATTGGCCCTGATTGCCGATCACGGTGGGCATCAAGGAACCGAGCAGCATGCCCACGATGGACGCCATCAAGCCCAGCAAGTTGGCCGGAACCAGGGTCTCCGGTGCCAGGAAGTTGAAGACCAGCCAGGTGCCCACACCCAACACCACCGAGAACAGGGCCCCTTGCGTGTTGGCACGCCGCCAGAAGGCCCCGGCCACCAAAGGCACAAAAGCCCCCGTCAGGGTCACGTTGTAGGCGTTTTGCACCATCTCGTACATGGTGCTGGTGCTGTTGAGGGCAAACAGCAAGGCGAACGAGGTGAAGGTCACCAGGATGACGCGCAGTAGCAGCAAGAATTGGCGGTCGCTCATGTGGGGCACAAAAGGCTTGAGGACGTTCTCGGTGAAGGTCGCCGTGGGGGCCAACAAAGCGCCGCTGGCGGTGGACAAAATGGCCGAGAGCAAGGCACCAAAAAACAAAATCTGCGCCCACATGGGCATCTTGCCCAGCACCAGATCAGGCAGGATGCGCTGGATGGTGCGGGCGTCTTCCGACTCGAACAAGGCCTTGAGCTCGGGGTGGGCGATCAGTGCCGCATAAGCGATGTACAGGGGAATGAAAGCGATCACAAAGTACATCAGGCCACCAATGATCGTGCCGCGCACGGCGGTTTTTTCATCCTTGGCACTGGTCATGCGCTGAAAGACGTCCTGCTGCGGGATGGAGCCAAAGGCAAATGCAAAGAAAGCACCGGCCATGGCCCACCACGCGGCAGCATCCATGTCGGCCGGGAACATGTCGAACTTCCCGTCTGCGGCCGCTTGCGCCACCACCTTCTCAAAGCCGCCTGCATTGCCGCCCACCAGGGTGGCCACCAGGATCAGACCCACCACAATGACCACGGTCTGGAACAAATCGGTGAAGGCCACTGACCACATGCCGCCAAACACGGTGTAGACCAACACCACGGCTGCGCCCATCATGATGGCGTGGTTCAGATCAATGGCTCCTGATGAGAGCACATGGATGACCAAGCCCAGCGCCGTCAATTGCGCCGAAGTCCAGCCTAGGTAAGACAACACGATCGCCACGCTGGTGAGCACCTCCACCGACTTGCCGTAACGCACCTTGTAGAAGTCGCCAATGGTCAGCAGATTCAGACGGTAAAACAGCTTGGCGAAAAGCAATGCGGCCAACACCAGGCAGACGGTGGCACCAAAGGGATCGCCGGGGATGCCGTTCAGGCCATCTTTGGCAAAGGTGGCCGACACCGACAGGACCGTCTCGGCTCCGAACCAGGTGGCAAAGACGGTGGCCACGTTCATGTAGAGCGGCAAGCTGCGGCCTGCCACCAGGTAATCTTTGGCGCCATGGACCCGGCGTGCAGCCAACAAACCGATGCCGATGGTCACAGCCAAGTAAGCGATCACAAAAGTCAGCAGCACCTGCAGCTCCTCCAGATATCAGGTTCAGATGAAAAGTTGCAGGTGCATGCCCACCTGCAAAACGACCAAGGAAACCACAAAGCCCAGCCCGGCGTAAATCAGGGTTTGCAGCAGTTTATTGGTACGCCGCTGCTCGGCCAGCAGCAGCTCGATCTGCTTGGCATCGCTGGTGCCCGGCTTTTGCAGGTAGTCGTGCAGCAAGCGCGGCAACTGCGGCAGCAGCTTGGCGTAGTGCGGGGCTTGGGCCTTGAGTTCTTCCCAGAGCTTTTTGGGGCCGATTTGCTCCAGCATCCACTTTTCAAGGAAAGGCTTGGCCGTGCTCCACAGGTCCAGCTCCGGGTCCAGGTCGCGGCCCAGGCCTTCGATGTTGAGCAGGGTTTTTTGCAACAACACCAGCTGGGGCTGGATCTCGACCTGAAAGCGGCGCGAGGTCTGGAACAAACGCATCAACACCATGCCCAGCGAAATTTCCTTGAGTGGGCGGTCAAAGTAAGGCTCGCACACCGCGCGAATGGCCGACTCCAGTTCGTCCACCCGTGTCTCGGGCGGCACCCAACCGGACTCGATGTGCAGCTCGGCCACGCGCTTGTAGTCGCGACGAAAGAACGCCGTGAAGTTTTGCGCCAGGTATTCCTTGTCGTACTCGGTGAGCGTGCCCACGATGCCGAAGTCCAGCGAGATGTAGCGGCCAAAGGTCTCTGGGGCGAGACTCACCTGGATGTTGCCCGGGTGCATGTCGGCATGGAAAAAGCCGTCGCGGAACACCTGCGTGAAAAACAGCGTCACGCCATCGCGGGCCAGCTTGGGGATGTCCACGCCCGCTTCGCGCAAACGGTCGACCTGGCTGATGGGCACGCCGTGCATGCGCTCCATGACGATGACCTCGGGGTGGCAAAAGTCCCAGATCATCTCGGGGATCAACACCAGATCCAGACCTTGCATGTTGCGGCGCAGTTGCGCGGCGTTGGCCGCTTCGCGCACCAGGTCCAGCTCGTCGTGCAGGTATTTGTCGAACTCGGCCACCACCTCACGGGGCTTGAGTCGTTTGCCATCGGCGCTCAGGTTCTCCACCCAGCCCGCCATCATGCGCATAAGGCTCAGGTCTTTGTCGATCACGGGCAGCATGCCCGGGCGCAGCACCTTCACGGCCACTTCGCGCAGCTCACCCGTTTTGCTGCGCAAGGTGGCAAAGTGCACTTGCGCAATGGAGGCGCTGGCCACGGGTTCGCGCTCAAAGGTTTCAAAAATGTCGTCCACCGAGCGGTTGAAGGCCCGCTCGATGGAGGCGACGGCAATGGCCGAACTGAAAGGCGGCACGCGGTCTTGCAGCTTGGCCAGTTCTTCGGCAATGTCGGGGGCCAGCAAATCACGCCGGGTCGACAGCACCTGGCCAAACTTCACAAAGATCGGCCCCAATCGCTCGAGCGCCTCGCGCAGGCGCACCGCCCGGGGCGAACGCAAGTCACGCCCCACCGACAGCACGCGGGCCAGCAGGCGAATCCAGGGTTTCTGAAAGCTGGAGAGCACCAACTCGTCCAGGCCGTAGCGCAGGACGATGAAGACGATGAAGGCACCGCGCCCGAAACGGCCCCAGCGCATCATGCTGCGCTGCCGGTGCGCAGCCCAGTGCCTGGACGCTGGGCGACAAAACTGCGCAAGGCCGTCATGGCCTGACGGGCAGCTTGTGCCAGGGTGTGCGCGGGGGCATCCCCGATCAAGCGAGCCAGGTCCTCTTCGGCATCCCAGCGCACATGGTCGATCAGCCAGTTGACCTCGGCGGCCAGCTGCACATCGCCTTCGATGCGCACCTTGGGTTTGTCACCCCGGGCCAAAGCCGAAGCGAGCGAAACCGGCGATTCTTCGGTCACCGTCAAACGCAGGTCAAAACCCTCAAAACGGCCACGCTCCAACAAGCCAGCGGGGGTGGGGCTCAGTTGCAGTTGCATGCGGTCCCAGACCAGCTCGATGCGCTGGCCTTTTTGGCGGGCGAGGCGGGCCATGGCCTCGTGTTCGCTCATCAGCACATGGTTGAGAAACAAGACCAGGCGGTTGACCGTCTCATCGACCACCCAAGCGGGGGGCTGAAACGAAGAGCCGAACTGCTGGGCCAGTTGAGCGGCCCATGAAAAAGGGGACTGTGTTGCCATAGTCCCCGATTATTCCCGAAAGTGCAGGTCCCCCGAGAGACCTGGGCTTTATTGCAGCGCTTGCACGCCAGCGACCAACCAACCGCCGCCTTGCTTGGATTTGGACATGTTCCAGACTTCGCGGAAAGGGCTGGGGCCGGAAGAGGCGTCTTCGCGGATCATGCCGTTGAACTCGACGCTGGCCAGGTAGGCATCGGTCTGCTCTTCAATGCCCAGCAGCTGGGCGTCGAGCATGACCACTTCGGTCTTGTTGGGCTGACCGGGGAACTGCGCTTCGCGCTCAGACAGCTGATTGCGGATTTCCACCACCATGGCGTCGGTCATCATCGAGCGCAAGGCGCTGATGTCCGAGCGGTCCCAGGCGTCCTGCAGGGTCACAAAGTTGCGCTTGGCAGCAGTCACAAAACCGTCCACGTCAAAACCGGCCGGGATGCCCCAGCTTTGCGAACCACCCAATGCCGCACCAATCATGGAGCCACTGGTTTGCGCTGCAGCCGAGCTGTCGAAACGGGTGTTTTGGCCTTCCCAGGGACGGGCCGAGGCGTCGTTGCCGACATTTTGCGGGCTGTATTGTTTGAACGTGGCTGGGTTTTCGGCCGATGCACCGGCACCTTGATAAGCCAGGCCGCTGTTGCCGCCCATCTGCGCAGCACCACCGCGGCGGGCCCGCATGATCATGCCGATGACGGCCATCACGGCCACACCGATCAGCAAGGCCATCAAAATATTGCCAAAGGCTTCACCCAAGCCCAACGAGCTGGCCAGCCAGGCCAACCCCAAACCAGCAGCCAAGCCACCCAACATGGCACCCCAAGGCTTCTTGGGCGCAGCCGCTGCGGGCGCGGCAGCAGGCTTGGCGGCGTTGGTGGGTGCGGCGTTTTGAGCGGGAGCCGCGGGCGTTTGCGGCGCAGCATCGCGCTTGGTGACCTGATTCGATTGCTGACCGATGGACTTGCCACCGCCCATGCGGCGAGCAGCCTCGGCGTTCAAGCTGCCCAGGGCCAACACGCCCGCGAGCATCAGTGTCATCAACTTGTTCATGGTGTCTCCAACTCAAATCAAAATGCGGTTTGTGGGCTTCAGCACTTGATGCCCATGTGCAAGGCTACCACCCCGGCCGACAAATTGTGAAAATCCACATGGCCAAATCCGGCATTTTTCATAAGGGTTTTCAAGTCTTCCTGCCCGGGGTGCATGCGGATGGATTCGGCCAGGTAACGGTAGCTGTCGGCGTCACCCGCCACCAGCTGGCCCAGCCGGGGCAGGATCTTGAAGCTGTACCAGTCGTAGGCTTTTTCCAGCGGCTTGGCCACTTTGGAAAACTCCAGCACCAGCAACTTGCCGCCTGGCTTGAGCACCCGGCACATTTCCTTGAGCGCCACATCCTTGTGCGTCATGTTGCGCAGGCCAAAAGCCACGCTGACCACGTTGAAATGGTTGTCGGGGAAAGGCAGCTTTTCGGCATCGCACACCAGGGTGGGCAGGGCCAGGCCGTGGTCGACCAGGCGGTCGCGCCCGGTGGTGAGCATGGCTTCGTTGATGTCGGTGTGCACCACGCGCCCGGTGGCCCCGACTTTTTTGGCAAAGGCCATCGACAAATCGCCCGTGCCGCCCGCAATGTCCAGCACCTGATCGCCCTCTTTCAGGTTGGCCACCTGCACGGTGTAAGCCTTCCACACCCGGTGCAAGCCCATGGACATCAGGTCGTTCATCACGTCGTATTTGGACGCGACCGAGTCGAACACGCCGCGCACATGCTTGGCTTTTTCTTTTTCGTCGACGGTTTTGAAACCGAAATGGGTGGTGCTCATACCGATGCCCTCAATGCTTGTGGCCGCAACTGCCACCGGCTGCGGCTTCGACCATGGGTGCGTCGCGGCTCATGCCCGCCGCTTGCAGACGGTCTTCATACTGCTTCCACAAAGCCTCTTGCTGGTCGCCCAAAAAGTACAGGTACTCCCAAGTGAACAGGCCCGACTCATGACCGTCTGAAAACGTGGGCTTGACCGCGTAGTTGCCCACGGGTTCAATCTCGACGATACCGACTTCGCGTTTGCCGGTTTGCAACACTTCCTGGCCCGGGCCGTGGCCCTGCACCTCGGCCGAAGGCGAGTACACGCGCATCAGCTCGAAGGGGATGCGGAACTGCGCCCCGTCAGAAAAACCGATTTCCAGCACCTTGGTCTGACCGTGCACGGTCAACGACTCGGGCGTGGGCATGTCTTTTTTCAATCCGGCCATCTTTTGCTTTCGAAATCTTGCTGTCGGGATGTGCAGGCTTAGACCAGCACGCGCTCAATGCCGCCCGCATTGGCGGCGCTCACGTACTCGGGCATCCAGGCTTCACCCAGGATGTGTTTGGCCATTTCGACCACGATGTAGTCGGCTTCGAGCAGGCCGTTTTTCATGTCGTCGCCATACCGAGACAGGCCCTGCAGGCAGCTGGGGCAACTGGTCAGCACTTTGACATTGGCTTGCGGGGCCAAAGCGCCGCTGGCACGCAAGGCGGCCTCGCCCTTGAGCAGCTCTTCTTCCTTGCGGAAACGCACCTGCGTCGAAATGTCCGGACGGGTGACCCCCAAAGTGCCCGATTCGCCGCAGCAACGGTCAGACTTGAGCACCTGGTCGCCCAGCAAACCCTTGACCGTTTTCATCGGGTCTTGCTGCTTCATGGGACTGTGGCAAGGGTCGTGGTACAGATAGGCCCCGCCGGCGTCGAGCTTCATGCCTTTTTCCAGCAGGAACTCGTGGATGTCGATGATGCGGCAGCCGGGGAAGATCTTGTCGAACTGGTAGCCCTGCAGCTGGTCGTAGCAGGTGCCGCAGCTGACCACCACGGTCTTGATGTCCAGGTAGTTGAGCGTGTTGGCCACGCGGTGGAACAGCACCCGGTTGTCGGTGATGATCTTCTCGGCCTTGTCGAACTGACCCGAACCCTTTTGCGGGTAGCCGCAGCACAGGTAGCCCGGTGGCAACACGGTCTGCACGCCCACATGCCAGAGCATGGCCTGCGTGGCCAGGCCCACCTGGCTGAAGAGGCGCTCGGAGCCGCAACCGGGGAAATAAAACACCGCTTCCGACTCCGAAGTGGTGGCTTTCGGGTTGCGGATGATGGGCACGTAATCGTTGTCTTCGATGTCCAGCAGCGCGCGTGCCGTCCTCTTGGGCAGGTTGCCCGGCATCTTCTTGTTGATGAAGTGGATCACCTGCTCTTTGATCGGCGCTGCACCCACGGTGGCGGGTGGCGCACTGGTTTGCTTGCGGGCCACGCCCTTGAGCAAACCGGCCACAAAGCGCTGCGCCTTCATGCCCACACCCACCATGGCCATGCGGGCCAGCTTGATGGTCTCGGGATTGGTGGCATTCAACATGAACATGGCCGCAGCATTGCCGGGGCGGAAGCTTTTCTGCCCCATCTTGCGCAGCAGGTTGCGCATGTTCATCGACACATCGCCAAAGTCGATGTTCACCGGGCAAGGCGTCAGGCACTTGTGGCAGACGGTGCAATGGTCGGCCACGTCTTCAAACTCCTGCCAGTGCTTGACCGAGATGCCCCGGCGGGTCTGCTCTTCGTACAGGAAGGCCTCAACCAGCAAGGAGGTCGCCAAAATCTTGTTGCGTGGGCTGTAGAGCAAATTGGCACGCGGCACGTGGGTGGAGCACACCGGCTTGCACTTGCCGCAGCGCAGGCAGTCTTTCACGCTGGCGGCGATCTCGCCAATGTCCGACTGCTGCATGATCAGCGATTCATGGCCCATCAAGCCAAAGCTGGGGGTGTAGGCATGCGTCAGATCGGCGGCATGCACATCGTCGCCCAGACCCGCCAGCGCCGCGCCGCGCAGCAGCTTGCCTTTGTTGAAGCGGCCTTGCGGGTCCACCTTGGCCTTGTAGGCGGTGAAATTGGCTAACTCGGCGTCGGTCAAAAACTCCAGCTTGGTGATGCCGATGCCGTGCTCCCCCGAGATCACACCATGAAGGCTGCGCGCCAGCACCATGATGCGGGCCACCGCCTCGTGCGCGGTTTGCAGCATCTCGTAGTTGTCGGAGTTGACCGGGATGTTGGTGTGCACATTGCCGTCACCGGCGTGCATGTGCAGCGCCACCCACACGCGGCCTTTGAGCACGCGCTGGTGAATGGCGTTGACCTCGTTCAGGATCGGCAAAAAGGCTGATCCCGAAAAAATGTTCTGGAATGCCGGACGGATTTGCGTCTTCCAGCTGGCGCGCAGGGTGTGGTCTTGCAGCTGGGGGAACAAGGCATCGACATCGGTCAACCAGCCTTGCCACTGCGCCTGCACCTCGCGCACCACCGCCAGGGCTTGCGCCACGCGGTCTTCGAGCAATTCGACCGAAGCAATCTCGTTGGCGTCGTCTTGCTTGCCCAGCGGCAAGTTGCCCCGCTCCAGAAAATCTTCCAGTTCGCGGCACAGTTTGAGCTTGTTGCGCAGGGAGAGCTCGATGTTGATGCGCTCGATGCCATCGGTGTATTCGGCCATGCGCGGCAAGGGGATCACCACGTCTTCGTTGACCTTGAAGGCGTTGGTGTGGCGCGAGATGGCCGCGGTCTTTTTGCGGTCAAGCCAGAATTTTTTGCGCGCTTCGGGGCTGATGGCGATGAAACCTTCGCCGCTGCGCGAGTTGGCGATGCGCACAATCTCGCTGGTCGCTTTGGCCACGTCGTCGGCGTTGTCACCCGCGATGTCACCGATCAGCACCATTTTGGGGAAGCCGCCACGCTTGGATTTGGTGGAATAACCCACCGCGCGCAGATACCGGTCGTCCAGGTGCTCCAGACCCGCCATCACGGTGCCGGTGCGCTTTTGCTCGGCGAACATGAAGTCCTTGATCTCGACGATGCTCGGCACGGCGTTGCGGGCATGGCCAAAGAACTCCAGGCACACGGTGCGGGTGTGGGTAGGCATGCGGTGCACCACCCAGCGGGCGCTCGTGATGAGGCCATCGCAGCCTTCTTTTTGCACGCCGGGCAGGCCGCTCAAGAACTTGTCGGTCACGTCCTTGCCCAACCCTTCCTTGCGGAAAGTCTTGCCCGGGATCACCAGGGTTTCGGTGCGGATCGGGGTTTTGCCGTCGGCCTTGAAGTAACGCAGCTCAAAAGTGGCCACTTCGGCGTCATGGATCTTGCCCATGTTGTGGTCCATGCGCACCACATCCAGCCATTCGGCGTCGGGCGTGACCATGCGCCAGCTGGCCAAGTTGTCGAGCGCCGTGCCCCACAGCACCGCTTTTTTGCCGCCCGCGTTCATGGCGATGTTGCCGCCAATGCAAGAGGCTTCGGCAGACGTCGGGTCCACCGCAAAAACAAAACCGCCACGCTCGGCCGCATCGGCCACGCGCTGGGTCACCACACCGGCTTCGGTCCAGATGGTCGGGATCTTGTGCGCGATACCGGGCAGGTCGACCATTTCGACCTCGGTCATGGCTTCGAGCTTTTCGGTGTTGATGACCGCACTCTTCCAGGTCAGCGGGATCGCGCCACCGGTGTAACCCGTGCCGCCGCCACGGGGCACGATGGTCAGGCCCAAATCAATGCAGCCTTTGACCAGACCCGCCAGTTCGGTCTCGGTATCGGGCGTCAGCACCACAAAGGGGTATTCCACGCGCCAGTCGGTCGCGTCGGTCACATGGCTCACACGCGAGAGGCCATCGAACTTGATGTTGTCCTTGGCCGTCAGGCGCCCCAGGGTCTTTTGCACCTGGCTGCGCAGTTTGGCCATGCGGGTGAAGCGTTCGCTGAACTGAGTCACGGCCTGGGTGGCCATGGCCAGCAACTGGCCCACCAGGGCGTCGCGGGCAGCGTCCACACCCGGGGTGCGGCGCTTTTGCACCTCCCCCAAGCGGTGGTGCAAGGCCTCCACCAGCAGTTTGCGGCGAGCGGGGTTGTCCAGCAGGTCGTCCTGCAAATAGGGGTTGCGCTCGACCACCCAGATGTCGCCCAGCACTTCGTAAAGCATGCGGGCCGATCGGCCTGTGCCGCGCTCCTGGCGCAGCTGGTTCAACAGATCCCAGGCGGGCTCCCCCAGCAAGCGCACCACGATTTCACGGTCAGAAAAGCTGGTGTAGTTGTAAGGGATCTCGCGCAGACGCGGCGCATCGGCGTCGGCCTGCATCAAATGTTGGAGCGTGGTGGGTGCATTCATGGGGTGGCGCGGTCAAATGCGTTGATCAAAACGCGTTCAGCCAGACCAGGACAAAGGCGTCAACCCGGCTGAGGCTGAATGTTACCGCAGTGCAACAAACACGCGCAGGGGATGGGGGCACCTGTCACCCAGGGGTCTGGACTCATGGAAAGTCCGGGTTGTCACCCCTTATTCACCCCGTTTTAATACTTCTGTCATCTTCAAAGGGCACAGTGTGCGCACGTACATGACCCTTTCGAAGGGTCGTTTTCCGCGTTCAAAGCCAATTTTTCAGGAACTGCCATGAAACTCAAACTTACCCTGTCCGCCCTGACTCTGGGCCTGGCCAGCTTGTCGGCCCAGGCCCAAACCGAAATCCAGTGGTGGCACTCCATGGGGGGTGCCCTGGGCGAATGGGTCAACGACCTCGCCAAGGACTTCAACGCCAGCCAGAAAGACTACAAAATCGTGCCGACCTTCAAGGGCAGCTACGACGAATCCATGACTGCCGCCATCGCCGCCTACCGGGCGGGCAATGCGCCCCACATCCTGCAGGTGTTCGAAGTCGGCACCGCCACCATGATGGCCAGCAAGGGCGCCATCGTGCCCGTGGGCAAGGTCATGACCGATGCGGGCCTCAAATTCGACCAAAACGCCTATGTGCCTGCCGTTGCCGGTTATTACACCGCCCCCAACGGCCAGATGTTGAGCTTCCCTTTCAACAGCTCCACCCCTGTCTTCCACTACAACAAGGACGCCTTCAAGGCCGCAGGCCTTGACCCCAACACACCACCCACCACCTGGCCTGAAGTGGCTTTGGCGGCGGCCAAGCTGAAAGCCAGCGGCCACAAGTGTCCCTTCACCACCAGCTGGATCAGCTGGACGCAGCTGGAAAGCTTCTCGGCGTGGCACAACACCGAGTTCGCCACCAAAGGCAATGGCATGCGCGGCATGGACGCCCGCCTGTCGTTCAACACCCCGCTGCACGTGCGCCACATTGAAAACCTGGCCAACATGGCCAAACAAGGCCTCTTTGTCTACAAAGGCCGTGGTAACGCGGCCGACGCCACCTTTGTGTCGGGCGAATGCGCCATGGCTACCGGTTCCTCGGCACTCTACGGCAGCGTGGTGCGCAACGGCAAATTCGGCTACGGCATCGGCACCCTGCCCTACTACCCCGATGTGAACGGTGCCCCACAAAACACCGTGATCGGTGGCGCGAGCTTGTGGGTCATGAGCGGCAAGAAAGCCCCTGAGTACAAAGGCGTGGCGCAATTCTTCGCCCACCTGTCCAAAGACAACGTGGCCGCCGCCAGCCACCAGCGCACCGGCTACCTGCCCGTGACCAAGTCTTCGTTTGAAGTGACCGAGAAGTCGGGCTTCTACAAAAAGAACCCAGGCACCGATGTGTCGGTGACACAAATGATCCGCAAGACCACCGACAAGTCACGTGGCGTGCGCCTGGGCAACTTTGTGCAGATCCGCACCATCATTGACGAGGAACTCGAAGGCGTGTGGAGCGGCAAAAAGCAGGCCAAAGAAGCCCTGGACATGGCCATCAAGCGGGGCAACGAACAGCTCGAACGCTTCGAAAAAGCCAACAAGTGATGTGCCTGGCCGCCCTCTGAAGCGGCGGGCCTTTGAAAAAGCAGAGGCAGCGCCTCTGCTTTTGCGCATTTTGGCGTGACACTTCACACCCCGGCTTTGCAAAGAACCTATGGAAAAACGCGTCCGTTTCAAATCCCGCTGGCTGCCCTGGCTGCTGATCGCGCCGCAGCTGAGCATCGTGCTGGTCTTCTTTTTCTGGCCCGCCGGGCAAGCGCTGTACCAAAGCGTGCTGCAGGAAGATGCCTTTGGCGCCTCGCGTGAATTCGTCGGGCTGGCCAATTTTGACCGGCTGTGGAACGACAGTGGCTACCTGGACTCGTTCAAGACCACCGCCGTGTTTTCCCTTCTGGTGGCGGTCACTGGCCTGTCGGTGTCGCTGCTGCTGGCCGTGATGGCCGACCGGGTTGGGCGCGGCGCGGGCCTGTACAAAACCCTGCTGATCTGGCCCTATGCGGTGGCCCCGGTGGTGGCAGGCGTGTTGTGGCTGTTCATGTTCGCCTCGCCCATGGGCGTGGTGGGTTATGCCCTGCGGGCCGTGGGCGTCGACTGGAACCACCTGCTCAACCCCAACCATGCCATGGCGCTGATCGTGATGGCGGCGGTCTGGAAGCAGATTTCCTACAACTTCCTCTTCTTTCTGGCTGGGTTGCAGTCCATTCCCAAATCGCTCATCGAGGCGGCGGCCATCGACGGGGCCAGCCCCTGGAAGCGCTTTTGGACCATCGTGTTCCCGCTCCTGTCGCCCACCACCTTCTTTTTGCTGGTGATCAACATCGTCTACGCTTTCTTTGACACCTTCGCCATCGTGGACGCCACCACGCACGGCGGCCCCGGCAAGGACACGGCGATTCTGGTCTACAAGGTGTACTACGACGGTTTCAAGGCGCTGGACATGGGCAGCTCGGCCGCGCAGTCGGTGGTGCTGATGGTGATCGTGGTCTCGCTCACGGTCTTGCAGTTCAAATTTGTCGAGAAGAAAGTGCAGTACTGATGTTGCACCCACACATTCCCTTCGGAGGGCTGTCATGATCGAACGACGCCCCGGCCTGCAAATTTTGCGGCATGTCATCTTGCTCATCGGTGTGGCCATCGTGGCCTTTCCGCTGTACCTGACTTTCATCGGCTCTACCCAAACCGCCCAGCAGATCAACCAGAGTGTGCCCATGTCGCTGGTGCCGGGCAGCCACTTTTGGGAAACCTACCGCCTGACCCTGTTTGGCGGCCCCAATTCACAAGGCAGCCCCCTGCCCGCCATGTGGCCCATGATGCAGATCAGCCTGATCAGCGCCTTGGGCATTGCCATTGGCAAGATCGCGATCTCGCTGCTGTCGGCCTTTGCCATCGTGTATTTCCGCTTCCCGCTGCGCAATCTGGTGTTCTGGATGATTTTTGTCACCCTGATGCTGCCGGTCGAAGTGCGGATCAGCCCCACTTACGAAGTGGTGGCCGGTTTGGGCCTGCTCAACAGTTTTGCGGGCCTGACGGTGCCGCTGATCGCCTCGGCCACGGCCACCTTTTTGTTCCGGCAGTTTTTCCTGACCATCCCCGATGAACTGGTCGAGGCCGCCCGCATGGACGGTGCCGGCCCGATGCGCTTTTTCAAGGACGTGTTGCTGCCCCTGTCGGCCACCAACATCGCGGCACTGTTTGTCATCCAGTTCATCTATGGCTGGAACCAGTACCTGTGGCCGCTGCTGGTGACCACCAGCGAAGACATGTACCCGGTGGTGCTGGGCATCAAGCGCCTGATTTCGGGCGAGTCCTGGACCGAGTGGAACGTGGTCATGGCCGCCGCCATCCTGGCCATGCTGCCCCCAGCGCTGGTCGTGATCCTGATGCAAAAATGGTTCGTCAAGGGCCTGGTTGACACGGAAAAGTAATAACCCCGGGGACAGACCCATGCGAAGCGTTGCTCTGTCCCCGTCAAATTAGGAACCAGGGGACAGACCGCTGCGAAGCGGCGCTCTGTCCTCGTCTGATCAAAGAATTTATGGCTGCCATTACCCTCTCTCACATCCTCAAAACCTATGGCGCGGGCGCCAAGGCCAACACCGTCATCCACGACCTGAACGCCAGCATTGCCGATGGCGAATTTGTGGTCATCGTCGGGCCTTCGGGCTGCGGCAAGTCCACCCTGCTGCGCATGGTGGCGGGTCTCGAAGACATCTCGGGCGGCACCATCTCGATCGGCGAACGGGTGGTGAACGACCTGGAGCCCGCCGAGCGCGACATCGCCATGGTGTTCCAGAACTATGCGCTGTACCCCCACATGAGCGTGTTCGACAACATGGCCTATGGCCTGAAGATCGCCAAACGCCCCATGGAGGAAATCAAGGCACGCGTGGACAAGGCGGCGGGTATTCTGGAACTGTCCCACCTGCTGCAACGCAAACCCCGCGAACTGTCCGGTGGCCAGCGCCAGCGCGTGGCCATGGGCCGGGCCATCGTGCGCCAGCCGCAGGTGTTTTTGTTTGACGAGCCGCTGTCCAACCTCGACGCCAAGCTGCGCGCCCAGACCCGGCTGGAGATTCAAAAACTGCACCGTGAACTCGGCATCACCAGCCTGTTTGTGACGCACGACCAGGTCGAAGCCATGACCCTGGCCCAGCGCATGATCGTGATGAACGGCGGCCACATGGAGCAATTTGGCACGCCCGAAGAGGTCTACAACCGCCCGGCCAGCACCTTTGTGGCCAGCTTCATTGGCTCGCCGCCCATGAACCTGCTGCGGCACGCACCGGGCACACCCGAAGGCCGCATCCTCGGCATCCGGCCTGAGCACCTTGACATCACACCCACGCCAAACGAGGGGGGCTGGACCTTGACCGCCGACACGGTGGAACTGCTGGGCGCCGAGCGCCTGGTGCACGCCCGCCTGGGCGATGAAATCCTGACGCTGCGGCTGGAAGAATCGGTGGTGCCGCCGCAAGCGGGCCAAAGCTTCCATGCCACGCCCCGCGCTGACCGCCTGCACTGGTTTGACGCGCAAACCCAAAAACGCATCGCCTGAACATGCCCATGTCCCCACACTGGCCCTACCCGCGCTGGATCGCCCACCGGGGCGCAGGCAAGCTCGCCCCGGAAAACACCCTGGCCGCCTTCCGCATGGGGGCCGAACACGGTTACCGCATGTTCGAGTGCGACGCCAAGCTCAGTGCCGACGGTGTGGTGTTCTTGATGCACGACGCCACGCTCGAGCGCACCACCAATGGCCAAGGCATCGGTGGCGACCTGCCCTGGCAAGCCTTGTCGCAACTCGACGCGGGCAGCTGGCATTCACGCCGCTTTGCGGGCGAAGCCTTGCCCACCCTCGAAGCGCTGGCGCGGTTTTGTCTGGCCAACCACTACCTGCTGAACATCGAGATCAAACCCACACCGGGCACCGAAGCGGCCACAGGTGAAGCCGTGGCGCGTCTGGCAGCCCGGCTGTGGGCGAGGGCCGAAGTGCCGCCGCTCTTGACCTCGTTCAAACCCGAAGCCTTGGCCGCCGCACAGCAAGCAGCGCCCGAGCTACCCCGCGGCCTGCTGGTCGACACGCTATGGCAAGGCTGGTTGGAGAAAGCTTTGGCGCTCGATGCGGTGGCCGTGGTGGCCAACTTCGCGCTGTGGGACGCCACCACCGTGGCCCAAGTGCACGGTGCGGGCCTGAAATGCCTGAGCTACACCGTCAACGACGACTGGGCCGCCCAGCACCTGCTGGCGCTCGGCACCGACGGCATCATCACCGACCAGGTGGACCTGTTCAGCCCGGCTTGAATCAATCGAGCTTGGCGCCCGATTTCTGAACCACCGCCGCCCAGCGGGGCATTTCGGCCGTCAGGAATTTCGCAAAGTCATCGGCCCCCAAAAACGCCGGATCGGCCCCCTGCGCGACCATGCGCGACTTGATGTCAGGCTGGTTCATCACCGCCTTGAAAGCGTCGCTCAGCTTGTTTACCACGTCTTTGGGTGTACCGGCCGGGGCCAGAAAACCGTAAAAACCCACCACTTCGAAGTTCTTGATCCCGGCTTCCATCACGGTGGGGATGTCGGGCAGCGCGGGGTTGCGCTCGCGGCTGGTGACGGCCAAGGCCCGCACCTTGCCCTGCTTGTGGTACTGCGCGGCCTGCGGAATGCTCTCGGCCATGAACTGCACCTGTCCCGCCATCAGGTCGGTGAAGGCGGGTGCGCTGCCCCGGTAAGGGATGTGCACCATGAACAGCCCCGTGGCCGACTTGAACATCTCGGGCACCAGGTGGCTGCTGCCGCCGTTGCCCGCCGAGCCGTAATTGATTTGGCCGGGCCGGGCTTTGGCATAGGCCACAAATTCCTGCAGGTTGTTCACCGGCACTTTGGGGTTGACCAGCAGGGCCAGCGGCTGCATGGCCGTGCGGGCCACTGGCACAAAGTCGCGCAGTGTGCTGTAAGGCAGCTTGGTGTACAGCGCCGGGTTGATGACCATCACCCCCGTGTTGGCCAGCATCAGCGTGTGGCCATCGGGCGCGGCACGCATCACCTCTTGCGCGCCCACGGTGCCGCCAGCACCGGCTTTGTAATCGATGAGGATGGGCTGCCCCAGCTGGGCTTGCAGCCGATCGGTCAGCAAACGGGCATGCTGGTCGAGCGGTCCGCCTGCCGGGAAACCCATCACCACACGGATGGGTTTGGTGGGAAAGGCCCAGGCACTGCCCCCGGCCAAGGCCAAAGCCAGACCACCCAAGACCAGCCAATGGCGGCGTTTCACTCCTCGCATGTTCATCTCCCTTGATGGATTTTTCCGATGTGCAGCCTGTGCATGGTTTTCAGCGACGGGCCCAGCCTCGGTGCATAAACCATTCGAGCGTGGCGGTCACCAGCACCAAGGCGATGTAGGTGCTCATTTTCCCGTCCTGGCCATGCCACCACAAACCGGCCACCAAGACCAGCACACCCCCCACAGCGTGAACCGCCATGCGGCGGCGCATTGGACGGGGACCGGGGCCCATGACCCAGCGACCCGCCCAAGGCATGAAAAGCGCCATGGCCAAGGCGGGCAACACAAAACCCCACAGGTGCAGCACCAACAAGCCAAACGTCATGAAACCTCGATGTCTTCGGGTGACCCTGCCCTTGTGGCAGTCCAAGCCCGGCAAATTGTGCCTTGAAAGTCGCGTCAAGCTCCAGGCCCACGTATTGTGTCAAGCAAAGTTGACATACCGTGCCTATAATGACCTTCATGGCTGTCTGGACCCTGGGTTTGAACCACACCACTGCCCCGCTAGATCTGCGCGGTCGGTTTGCGTTCGCCGTGGACAAACTGGTGCCCACTCTGCAAGGCCTGCGGCGCGATCTGGCCCATCGGATTTCGCAAGAACCTGAAGCCGCCATCCTGTCGACCTGCAACCGCACCGAAATCTATTGCGCTGCCGACCAGGCCGCCACCAACGACACCCTGCGCTGGCTGGCCCAAACCGGCGGGGTGAGCGCCTCCGAATTGCACGCCCACACTTACTTGCTGGAAGGCAATGAAGCGGCTCGCCACGCCTTTCGCGTGGCCAGCGGCCTCGACTCCATGGTGCTGGGTGAAGCCCAAATTCTGGGCCAACTCAAGGACGCCGTGCGGGCTGCCGAGCAGGCAGGCGCATTGGGCAGCACCCTGAACCAATTGTTCCAACGCAGTTTTGCCGTGGCCAAAGAGGTGCGCAGCGCCACCGAAATCGGTGCCCACTCGATCAGCATGGCCGCTGCTTCGGTGCGACTGGCCAGTCAATTGTTCGAAGACCTCAAGGACATCCGCGTGCTGTTTGTCGGTGCGGGTGAAATGATCGAGTTGGTGGCCACCCACTTTGCAGCCAAACAGCCCAAGGCCATGGCCATCGCCAACCGCAGCCTGGACCGGGGCGAACTGCTGGCCAACCGTTTCGGGGCCGAAGTCATGCGCCTGGCCGACCTGCCCGAGCGCCTGCACGAGTTCGATGCGGTCATCAGTTGCACCGCCAGCACCTTGCCGCTGATCGGCTTGGGCGCGGTCGAGCGGGCCCTGAAAAAACGCAAATACCGCCCCATGTTCATGGTCGACCTGGCCGTGCCGCGTGACATCGAGCCGGAAGTCAAGTCGCTCGAAGACGTCTACCTCTACACCGTGGACGACCTGGCCAGCGTGGTGCAGGCGGGCCAGGCGCATCGCCAGGCTGCTGTGGCTGAGGCCGAAATCATCATCGATGCCGGGGTGCAAAGTTTCAACCACTGGCTGGGCCAACGTGACACCGTCCCGCTGATTCAGCAGCTGCAAACCCAGGCCGATGCCTGGCGCGAAGCCGAGCTGGGCCGTGCCCGCAAGCTGCTGGCCCGGGGCGACGACCCGATCGCCGTGATGGAAGCCCTGTCCAAAGGCCTGACCCAGAAAATGCTGCATGGCGCTTTGGCCGAATTGCGCGGCGCAGACCCGGAACACCGCGAACAAACCATGCACACCGTGCAGCGCGTTTTCTTGCGCAAAGAGCGTTAGCGGCCAGTCACTCAAGCCCTCTCACTCCCGCAAAGGTGGGAATCCCTCTTCCTCCACATACCCACATCGATGCCCGCCTTCGCGGGCATGACGCCTTGAAGTGAAACCCTTTCTGATTCAGCAACTAGAGCGCTACGCGCTGCGACTGACCGAGCTGGACTTCTTGCTGTCCCGCGAGGACATCATGGCCGACATGACGCAGTTCCTGAAGCTCTCGCGGGAACACGCCGAAGTCAGCGCCGTGGCCTCGCGCTTTGCCCGCTTTCAGCAGCGCAGCGCCGATCTGGCCGCCGCTCAAGCCATGCTCCATGATGCCGACCTGCGCGAGATGGCCGAAGAAGAAGTGGCCAGCGCCAGCGCCGAGTTGCAAACATTGGAAGCGGAGTTGCAGCGCATGCTGCTGCCCAAAGACCCGGACGACGCCCGCCCGGCGTTTGTCGAAATCCGTGCAGGCACTGGCGGTGATGAGTCGGCCCTGTTTGCCGCCGATTTGCTGCGCATGTACACGCGCTATGCCGAAAGCCAGGGCTGGCGGTGCGAGATCATCTCGGAATCGGTGAGCGAGCTGGGCGGCTACAAGGAAGTCGTGGTGCGCATTGACGGCAGCACATCGGGCGATGGCGTGTATGGCGCACTCAAGTTCGAGTCGGGCGGCCACCGGGTGCAGCGCGTGCCCGCCACCGAAACCCAAGGCCGCATCCACACCAGCGCCTGCACCGTGGCGGTGCTGGCCGAGCCGGACGAAGCCGAGGCCATCAAGATCAACCCGTCAGACCTGCGCATCGACACTTTCCGCGCCAGCGGTGCGGGCGGTCAGCACATCAACAAAACCGACTCGGCGGTGCGCATCACCCACTTGCCCACCGGCATCGTGGCCGAATGCCAGGACGGCCGCAGCCAGCACAGCAACAAGGCGCAAGCGCTGAAGGTGCTGACGGCCCGCATCCAGGAAAAAGACCGGGCCGAGCGCGCCGCCAAGGACGCGGCCGAACGCAAGAGCCTGATCGGCAGCGGCGACCGCTCCGACCGCATCCGCACCTACAACTTTCCGCAAGGGCGCCTGACCGACCACCGCATCAACCTGACTTTGTACAAGCTGCTCACCATCATGGAGGGCGATTTGCAGGACGTGGTCCATGCCCTGCAAAGCTACGAAGCGGCCGAGCAGCTGGCCGCGCTGGAAATCGGAGCCACCGCCTGATGCCCACCGCCGCCACTGTGGCTGAGAGCCTGCGCCAAGCCCAAACCCAGGGATTGGCCCGGGTGGACGCGCAGATTTTGCTGCTGCACAGCCTGCAACGCCCACTGCACGACCGCGCCTGGCTACTGGCCCATGACGGCGACACTTTGACGGCAGCGCAAACCGCCACCTGGCAAGATGCCCTGCAACGCCGCCTGCAGGGCGAACCCGTGGCCTACATCACCGGGCGCAAGGATTTTTTTGGTCTCACGTTGGCCGTGGACGCTCGTGTGCTGGACCCGCGCCCCGACACCGAAACTTTGGTGGAATGGGCACTGGCGTGTCTGCCTGAATCCGCACCTGAAACACGTTCGCCACGCATATTGGACCTGGGCACTGGCAGCGGCGCAGTGGCCCTGGCGCTGCAACACGCCCGCCCCGATGCCAAGGTGTGGGCCGTGGACGCCAGCGAAGACGCGCTGGCAGTGGCTCGCGCCAATGCCGCCCGCTTGCATCTGGGCGTGCAATTCATGGCGAGCGACTGGCTGTGCGCCGTCGATGTCCAGCGCACGGGCCGTTTTGACCTGATCGTCTCCAACCCGCCCTATGTGGCCGAAAACGACCCGCACCTGGCCGCCCTGACCCACGAACCTTTGAGCGCCCTGACCAGTGGCGCGGACGGCCTGGAAGACATCCGCCGCATCATCGCCCAGGCCCCGGCCTATCTGGCCCGGGGCGGCTGGCTGCTGCTCGAGCACGGCTGGGACCAGTCCGCAGCGGTGCAATCCCTGCTGCAGGCGGCTGGTTTTGCCCAGGTGCAATCGCGTCAGGATCTGGCGGGAATACAACGCTGCACCGGAGGGTGTTGGCATTCAGAGGGATAATTCATCCCATTCGAAACGGCCCCATTTGGAGGAAAGACCATGAGCGATACCCAGCAACGCATCGACGAACTCGTCAAAGGCAACGACATCACCTTGTTCATGAAGGGCAGCGCCAGCTTCCCCATGTGCGGTTTTTCCGGCCGCGCCATCCAGATCCTGAAGGCCTGTGGTGTCGACCCCAAGACCGTCAAGACCGTGAACGTGCTGGACGATGCCGAAATCCGCCAAGGCATCAAGGAATACAGCAACTGGCCCACCATTCCCCAGCTCTACATCAAGGGCGAATTCATTGGCGGCTCGGACATCATGATGGACATGTACGAGTCGGGCGAGTTGCAACAGGTCATCAACGGCCAGGCCTGAAACCGGCCTTCGGGGGCCGAGCCATTCGGCCTCCTGGGCATCACCGTGGGCCGCAAAATCGGCCCGCCACCATGAAAAAAGCCAGTCGTCAGACTGGCTTTTTGCTTGGGGCTGGACCGGGTTCAGCGGAACTTGGACTGGGGCACCACTTTCATGTCGCCTTCCAGGGAACCGATGTAATTGGCCATGGCCTTGAGTTCGGCGTTGGTGAATTGCTTGGCAATGCCACCCATCACGCCATTGTTGCGGCCCCAGGTCGACTGGTTTTCCACTTTGTAGGACTTGAGCGCAACAAACAGGAAGTCTTTGTGCTGGCCTGCAATCTTAGGGTAGCTGGGGTCCACAGGCTTGGCGAAATTGTCGCCGTGGCAAGAGATGCAAGCGCCCTTTTGCAACAGGGCAGCCACTTTCGCATCGGGCGTTTTGGGGGTGACGGACACCGGCTCTGTCTTGCCATGCTGCTCGTAGTAAGCGCCCAGATCGGCCATGTCCTGCTCGCTCAGGCTGTCGGCAATGCCGCGCATGGTGGGGTGCTTGCGTTCGCCTTTTTTGTAGGCATTGAGGGCCGACACTATGTATTTGGCGTTTTGGCCCGAGATCATGGGCACGCGGTACACCTCGGGGAAGCTGGCTTGGTAGCCCTTGATGCCGTGGCAGCCGATGCACATGGCAATCTTTTGCTCAGCGGCTTTGGCGTCGCCCTTGATTTCCTGGGCTTGAACGGAAACAGCGGTCACAGAGGCGACAGCCAAGGCAAACATCGAGGTCAACAGCTTGTTCATTTTGCTTACACAATCCAAATGATTGATAAAAATCAACTGCGGATTATATCGGGCTGGCCCTCATAATCCTGACAAGCTTCATTCCTGTTTTTGAGAACTGTCCGCCATGAAATTCCAAGGTACCGAAAACTACGTCGCCACACAGGACCTGATGCTGGCCGTCAACGCCGCCATCACCCTCAAACGTCCCCTCTTGGTGAAAGGCGAGCCCGGTACCGGCAAGACCATGCTGGCCGAGGAAGTCTCTCAAGCTTTGGGCCTGCCGCTGCTGCAGTGGCACATCAAGTCGACCACCAAAGCACAGCAAGGCCTGTACGAATACGACGCCGTGAGCCGTCTGCGCGACAGCCAACTGGGCGACGAAAAGGTCAAGGACATCGAGAACTACATCGTCAAGGGTGTGCTCTGGCAGGCCTTCACCTCCGAAGTGCCGGTGGCCATCCTGATCGATGAAATCGACAAGGCCGACATCGAATTCCCCAACGACCTGCTGCGCGAAATCGACCGCATGGAGTTTTATTGCTACGAGACGCGCCAGCTGATCAAGGCCAAAACCCGCCCACTGGTGTTCATCACTTCCAACAACGAAAAAGAACTGCCCGACGCCTTCCTGCGCCGCTGCTTCTTCCACTACATCAAGTTCCCCGAAGCGGACACCATGCGCCAGATCGTGGATGTGCACTTCCCGACGCTCAAGAAAGACCTGCTGGCTCTGGCCCTCAAGACCTTTTACGACGTGCGCGGCCTGCCCGGTCTGAAGAAAAAGCCCTCCACCAGCGAACTGCTGGACTGGCTGAAATTGCTGGTGGCCGAAGACATCCCGCTCGAAGCCCTGCAAAGCGCCGACCAGAAGGTCTCGGTGCCGCCGTTGGTGGGCGCTCTGCTCAAGAACGAGCAGGACGTGACCCTGTTTGAAAAGCTGGTCTTCATGAACCAGCGCAACCGCTGAGCCACGGCCATGTCCTCACCCAACCCCTTTGTGGAAGGCATCTCCGACGCGGTCGGTTTCGTGGGCGGCTCTTTGGCGGGTTATTGGGCAGGCCAATTACTCGGCTGGAACATCTTCAGCGCGGGTTATGACAGCGCCAGCATGGGCGGCATCTTGCTGGTGGGTCTGGGTGGTGGCGCAGGCCTGCACCTGGCCCGCTACTGGCGTGCCCGACAAAAAGCCAAAGACACAGACGAGCCCACATGAGCCGTTGGATCGCGCCCACCACGCTTTTAGGCCAGCACGTGCGCCTGGAGCCACTGTCGATGGCACACCACGACGACCTGCTTGACGCCGTGCGCGATGGCGAGCTTTGGCAACTTTGGTACACCGCCATTCCATCACCCGAAGGCATGGCGGCTGAAATCGAGCGTCGTCTGAATTTGCAGGCGGCAGGCAGCATGTGCCCCTTTGCCGTGATCGACCCCGCATCGGCCCGCGCCGTGGGCATGACCACTTACATGAACATCGACGCGGCCAACCGACGGGTTGAAATCGGCTCGACCTGGTACCGCCAGAGCGTGCAGCGCACCCCGCTCAATACCGAAGCCAAGCGCTTGCTGTTGGCCCATGCCTTTGAACAGCTCCACTGCATCGCAGTCGAGTTCCGCACGCATTTTTTCAACCAGACCAGCCGCCGCGCCATCGAGCGCCTGGGTGCCAAACTCGACGGCGTGCTGCGCAGCCACCAGATCAACCCGCATCCGATGGCCGCAGGCAACCTTAGAGACACCTGCGTGTACAGCATCATTGCCACCGAATGGCCCAATGTGCGCGCCCACCTCGACTTCCAGTTGAGCCGCGCCAGACCCCAGGAGTCCCGCGCATGCTGATCGACTTCTTCTACACCCTGCGTGCCGCCAAACTGCCGGTCTCCGTACGCGAATACCTCACGCTGCTCGAAGCGCTGCAAGCCAATGTGGTGGGCCCTGCGTCAGACGCCTGCAGCATCGACGACTTCTACCACCTGGCGCGCACGGTGATGGTCAAGGACGAAAAGCACTTCGACAAGTTCGACAAGGCCTTTGGCGCTTACTTCAAGGGCGTGGAGATGCTGACCGACTTCACCAAGGAAGTCCCGCTGGAGTGGCTGGAAAAAATCCTGCAAAAGGAACTCACGCCCGAGCAAAAAGCCGCCATCGAAAAGATGGGCTGGGACGAGCTGATGGAGACGCTCAAGAAGCGCCTCGAAGAACAGAGAGAGCGCCATGAAGGTGGCAACAAATGGATTGGCACTGGCGGCACCTCACCGTTTGGCAACGGTGGCTACAACCCGCAGGGCATCCGCATTGGCGGCAAGGGCGGCAACAAGAGCGCCGTCAAGGTCTGGGATCAGCGTGCCTACAAGGACTACGACGACCAGCAGGAGTTGGGCACGCGAAACATCAAGGTGGCGCTGCGCCGACTGCGCCGTTTTGCGCGAGAAGGTTCGCAAGAAGAGCTGGACCTGGACGGCACCATCCGCAAGACGGCGGCCAATGCGGGGTACCTGGACATCCTGATGCGCCCTGAGCGCCACAACAATGTGAAAGTGCTGCTGCTCATGGACGTGGGCGGCACCATGGACGAGCACATTGCGCGGGTGGAAGAAATGTTCTCGGCTGTGAAGGCCGAGTTCAAGCACCTGGACTTTTATTACTTCCACAACTGCGTCTATGACTTCATGTGGAAGAACAACAAGCGCCGCTACGCCGAGAAGTTCCCGACCTGGGACATCCTGCGCAAATACAACAAGGACTACAAGCTGATCTTCATCGGGGACGCGACCATGAGCCCCTATGAAATCCTGCAAAAAGGCGGCAGCGTCGAATACAACAACGAAGAAGCCGGGGCCGAATGGCTGCAGCGCCTCACGCACACCTTCCCCAAATTCGCCTGGATCAACCCCGAGCCGCAAGGCGTATGGCAATACCGCCAGAGCATCTCGATCATTCAACAACTCATGAGCAACCGCATGTTCCCACTGACCCTCAAGGGACTGGAAGATGCGATGCGTTTGTTGAGCAAGTAAATCGGCGACGCAAAGGTATCCGCGCTACGCCTTGTAAAATCAATCGTTGGCCACCGTAGTTCAATGGATAGAACTCTCCCCTCCTAAGGGAGTGATACAGGTTCGATTCCTGTCGGGGGCACCACACCAATTGCCCCGCGTGTGCGCAGTCAACCCCGAATAGGCCCCACCGCCACCAGGCGCTGAATAACGCGACGCAAGGGGACCGAGCGTGTGGTCTTGGCCAGGGTTTTCAGGCTGTAGCGGTGACCGGCCGGCAACACATGCAACTGAACCCCCAGCATTTCAATCTGCTCCAGAGTCTCCAGCTCGTTCACATTCGACTGCATCTGCGAGGGGTCCACCAAGGTCACCGTGCCTTTGCCGATGACCTCCATCGCTTCGCCCCGCTCGATCACCAAAGCAGTGTCTTCGTCGATGCCCACGCCCAGCAAATCCGGGCGCATGGCCAAAGTGGACAACAGACGTGCCAGCCGTCTGCGCTCGGAGAAATGTTGGTCCACCACGGCTTGCGACAACAAACCCAGACCGATGTCGGTGTCCACCGCCTCCTTGCTGGGCCGTAAAACCGCAGGCCCTTGAGCGATCATATGGCGCGACATGACCGCTGCACCTGCACTGGTGCCACCGATGCAGCAACGGTGAAGGTGAAAAGACTGGTGCAGTGACTGGTAGGCCGGGGTGTCCCACAAAGTGTCCATGAGTTTGGACTGGTCGCCGCCGCTCATGAAAATGCCGTCGGCTTGCAAGATCTCGGTTTGCAGTGAGGCAGCGTGGGCACTGTCCCGGTCATCGATGGCCAGCCGTTGCACGTCTTCCACCCCGATGGACCTGAATGCATTTTGGTAGCTTTGCCAAACGCCCTCGGGGTCACCGCTGGCCGCGGTGATGACACGGATGCGGGCCTGGCTGCCACCGCAATAGTCGGTGAATTTGCGCAAGATGAGGCGGTCCTGCAGCCGGTCTTCGGCCCCGCCCACGATCACCAGACGTGAAATTTTGGGGGTTTGGGCCCATGCGGGCCGTCCCGCCAGTGCAGCCGCCCCCAAAGCCGTCACACCGCCTAAAACATCTCTTCGGTTCATGGGCGCACTCTAACCCATGGCGCGGATTCGCCTTGTGCGCCAGCGCATGCTCGCAGTTTTTTCAGCCAAGGGGCCCAGTCGCCCGATCAACCTTCCACAAACACCCGCGCTTTGCGGGGTGTCAACACCAGGGTTTCGCCTTCCTTGAAGTCCTGCTGGCGGTACTGCGAGGCCGACAACTGCGCCTCGATCACGGCATCTCGGCCAAACATGCCCGCTTCCACAGGCTCTAGTTCCAGCCGAGCCACCGGACCCACGACGATGGCGCGTGTGAGCTTGGCCACAATGCCGGTGTGGGCGCTGCCCGGGGCATAGCGGGTCACATCCAGATCGTGCGGTCGCACATAGGCAAAAGCCTTGGCGTCCTGCACCTGGCCATGCTCCGGGCTTTCCAGACGGATGGCGTGCTGGTCGGCACCGATCAGCATCTCGCCTTCGTGGGCGCGGCCATGGAACAGGTTCACATCGCCCAAAAAGCCATACACAAAGGGGCTGGCCGGTTGGTCCCACACGTCTTGCGGCGAGCCGATCTGCTCGATGTTGCCCTTGTTCATCAGCACCACGCGGTCAGCGACTTCCAGCGCTTCTTCCTGGTCGTGCGTCACGAAGATGCTGGTGACGTTGAGCTCGTCGTGCAGTCGGCGCAGCCAGCGGCGCAGCTCCTTGCGCACCTTGGCATCCAGGGCGCCAAAAGGCTCGTCGAGCAACAACACCTTGGGCTCGACCGCCAATGCGCGGGCCAGCGCAATGCGTTGGCGTTGTCCGCCCGACAGCTGCGAGGGGTAGCGGTCGGCCAGCCAGTCGAGCTGCACCAGGCCCAGCAGTTCGTGGACTTTGCGCTGGATTTCGGACTCGCTGGGGCGCTCTTTGCGGGGCTTGACGCGCAGGCCAAAGGCCACGTTTTCAAACACCGTCATGTGGCGGAACAAGGCGTAGTGCTGGAACACAAAACCCACTTGGCGTTCACGCACATGCACATGGGTGGTGTCTTCGCCGCTGAAGGCGATGGTGCCCTGGTCAGCGGTCTCCAGGCCCGCGATGATGCGCAGCAGCGTGGTTTTGCCGCAACCCGAGGGACCGAGCAGCGCGACGAGTTCGCCCGATTCGATGTCGAGGCTGACGTTGTTCAGTGCGGTGAAGTCGCCGAACTGCTTGTGGACGTTACGGATTTCGATGCTCATGTTTTCAACCGTTGTCGATGGAGGTTTCAGGCGATGGGCCGCTCGGGCGGCGTGTCGGCAGCGGCCTTGAGCTCTTGCGCGTGGCGCCATTCGATGACCGACTTGATGGCCAAAGTCACCAGCGCCAGCAAGGCCAGCAGCGAGGCCACAGCAAACGCCGCTACCGACTGGTATTCGTTGTACAAAATTTCCACATGCAGCGGCATGGTGTTGGTCTGGCCCCGGATGTGACCGGACACCACCGACACCGCGCCGAACTCGCCCATGGCGCGGGCGTTGCACAAGATCACGCCATACAGCAGCCCCCATTTGATGTTGGGCAAAGTGACACGCCAGAAGGTCTGCCAGCCGGTAGCGCCCAGCACAATGGCCGCCTGCTCTTCATCGCTGCCCTGTGCTTGCATGAGCGGGATCAGCTCACGGGCGATGAACGGGAATGTGACAAACACCGTTGCCAAAATGATGCCTGGGACCGCAAACACGATCTTGATGTCGTGGGCCAGCAGCCAGGGGCCAAACCAGCCCTGTGCGCCGAACATCAGCACGTAAATCAAACCCGCCACCACGGGCGACACCGAAAACGGCAAATCGACCAGCGTGGTCAAAAGCGATTTGCCCTTGAACTCGTACTTGGCAATCGCCCAGGCTGCGGCCACGCCAAACACCAGATTGAGCGGCACCGCCACCGCGGCGGTGATCAGCGTCAAGCGAATCGCTGACCAGGCGTCTGGCTCCTTGAGCGCTTCCAGGTAGGCGTCCAGCCCTTTGCGCAAGGCTTCGGTGAACACCGCCGCCAAAGGCAAGACCAGGAAGAGGAACATGAAAACCAGCGCGGTGCCGATCAGGCTGTAACGGATCCAGCGGGCCTCGGTGGTGCCCGCCTGCACCTTGTTGGAAGTAAGGGTCTGGCTCATGAGGACACTCCCGAACGGCGGCGCTGCCAGGTCTGCAAGGCGTTGATCACCAGCAGCAAGACAAACGAAAAGATCAGCATGACCAAGGCCACGGCGGTGGCACCGGCATAGTCGTATTGCTCGAGCTTGCCGATGATGATGAGCGGCGTGATCTCGGACACCATGGGCATGTTGCCCGCGATGAAAATGACCGAGCCGTATTCGCCGATGGCGCGGGCAAACGCCATGGCAAAACCCGTGAGCAATGCAGGCGCAATCGACGGAAAAATCACCCGCGAGAAAGTCTGCCAGCGGGTTGCGCCCAAGCAGGTCGCGGCTTCTTCGAGTTCTTTTTCGGTGTCTTCCAGCACCGGCTGCACCGTGCGCACCACAAAGGGCAAGCCGATGAAGATCAGTGCGATCACCACGCCATTGGGGTTGAAGGCGAGCTCAACACCCAGCGGCTCCAGGTATTGGCCGATCCAGCCATTGCCCGCCAGCAGCGCGGTGAGCGAAATGCCCGCCACCGCCGTGGGCAAGGCAAAGGGCAAATCGACCAGCGCATCGACCACCTTTTTGCCAAAAAAGTCATAGCGCACCAGCACCCAGGCCACCAGCAAACCAAACACCACATTGACCAAGGCCGCAATCAATGACGCCCCAAAGGTCAGCCGGTAAGACGCCATGACCCGGGGGCCTGTGACAGCCGCCCAGAACTGGTCCCAGGTCAAGGTGAAGGTTTTGAACACCAGCGCCGACAAAGGGATCAGCACGATCAGGCAGAGGTAAAAGAGGGTGAAGCCCAGGGTCAGGTTGAACCCGGGCAACACCTTGGCTGGCGCCCGCCGTGGGGCGGGTGCCGCGATGGACAAAGCACTCATGGGGGAAACTTATTTGACGGTGTAGATCTTGTCGAACTGACCGCCGTCGTTGAAGTGCACCTTCTGGGCATCGGCCAGCGAGCCAAACACTTCGTTCACGGTGAACAACTGCAAAGGCTTGAAGGTCTTGCTGTATTTTTTGAGCACGGTTGGCGAACGCGGGCGCAGTGCGTGCTTGGCCGCGATCTCCTGCGCTTCTTCGGAATACAGGTAGTCCAGGTACTCCTTGGCCAGGGTGCCTGTGCCCTTCTTGGCCACGGTGCGCTCGACCACGGCGACCGGGTTCTCGGCCACGATGCTGATGGACGGGTGGATCGCATCCACTTTGCCTTCGCCAAACTCGCGGTCCACCGACACGACTTCGGACTCGAACGTCACCAGCACATCACCGATGTTGCGCTGCAGGAAGATGGTGGTCGCATCGCGCCCGCCCTTGGCCAGCACCGGCACGTTTTTGTAAAGCTTGCTCACAAAGTCAGCCGCCTCGGCGTCCGAGCCGCCCTTCTTCTTCACATAGCCCCAGGCGGCCAGATAAGCCATGCGGCCATTGCCACCGGTTTTGGGGTTGACCACGATCACCTTGATGCCGGGCTTGACCAGATCGTCCCAGTCCTTGATGCCTTTGGGGTTGCCGTTGCGTGTGAGGAACAGCATGGTGGAGGTGGTGGGCGACGCGCTGTGGGGAAAGCGCTTGGTCCAGTCCTTGGCCACCACACCGGTGCTGGCCAGAAAGTCCACATCGGTGGTGGTGTTCATGGTCACCACATCGGCGTCCAGGCCGTCGTTGACGGCACGCGCCTGGGCGCTGGAGCCACCGTGGGCCTGGTCGATCTTCACGTCCTTGCCGGTGGTCTTTTTGTAATGCGCCACAAAAGCGGCGTTGTAGTCCTTGTAGAACTCGCGGGCCACGTCGTAGGAAGCGTTGAGCAAGGTCTGGGCGCTGGCCGACAGACCGGACAAAGCCAGCGTGGCGGCCAAGGCGATGAGGGTGTGTTTTTTCATGGGGGATTCGATTTGGGAAACAGAGGGGCTGTTGAACGCGCCCATCGCAACGATCGGCACGTATCCAGTCATGGCTGCGATTGTGGGCGCAGCCACTGCTTTCTCAAACGAATCATTTGTTGTTTGCTTATATCTGCAAACAGATAAAGGCAAACACCTGTAGCTCAGGCTCAGGCCTGCGCAGGCGCAAATGCATCCCAGGCCGCCCAGGCCTCGGACGCGTACATCAGCGCAGGGCCACCGCCCATGTAGACGCACACCGCCAGCATTTCTTCCAGCTCCTGGCGTGTGCAGCCCAGACGGCGCAAAGCCTTGACATGGAAGCCGATGCAGCCTGAGCAATGCTGGGTGATGCCGATCGCCAGGGCCATCAGTTCCTTGTGTTTTTCGCTGATGGCGCCTTCGGCCATGGCCGACTTGGCCAGCTGGCCAAAGCCCTGCATCGCCTCGGGCTGCGCCTTGCGCAAGCCACCCATGGCCTGGCTGATGTTCTGGATCAATGCGGGGTGATCAAAGGTGCTCATGTGTGTTGCTCTCCAAATGACAGCGCCCATTTTCAGGGCTGCAAGGCCGCGTTGACCGCCTGCAGCTGCGGCACATCGAGTTGCCCGGCCATGGCATGCAGACGCAGCTGCGCCATCAAGGTGTCGATCTGCCCTTGCAGCCAGGCCAGCTCGGCGGCGCTGGCGTCGGTTTGTGCGTTGAGCAGATCCAGCGTGGTGCGGTCACCCACCTGACGGCCCAGCCGGGTCGCGTCCAGCCGCGCCTGGCTGGCCGTGCGGGCTGCATCGAGCGCGGCCAGACGCGCCTGACCGCTTTGCACCGCTTGCCAAGCGGCTCGGGTCATCTGGGCCACCTGCTGGCGACTGCGCTCGAGCTCGGCACGGGCTTTGTCGTGCAGGTGCACGGCCTCTTGCAGCTTGGCGCTGCGCCAGCCACCGGTGTAGAGCGGCAGATTCAGCATCAAACCCACCATCTGCTGACTTTGCGTGTTGCTGGCTGCGCCGAAGTCGCCCGAACCACCGAGCCGCTCACGCGAGGCTTGTGCCACCAGGTCCAGCGTGGGCGAGGCCGATGCGCGGTATTTGTCGATGTCCTGCTGCGCCGATTGAGCCTGGGCTTGTTGCAGCTTGAGCACCGGGCTATGGTGCTCGGCACGCTGCAGCCAGGTGGCCAAGGGCTCGATGACCTGCCCCGTGACCACGCGAACCGGGGCTTGCAATTGCAAGTTCTCGGCAGCCCAACCGGTCACATCGGCCAGCACCTGCCGCGCCATGTCCAGCGCATTGCGGGCGGCAATGGCCTCGGCCGCCAAAGCCTGCGCACGCGCCTGAGCTTCGTGGGTGTCGGTGATCGGCGCATCACCCAAGGCAAAGCGGTCTTTCGCCTCGGTCAGGGCCTGGTTCACCGCCTGCTGTTGTTGCAGCACCAGCGCGAGTCGGCGTTCGGCCTGCACCACATCCATGTAACGCTGTGTGATCTGCAGCATCCAGTCCTGTTGGTTCAGCTGCCACTCATGCTCGCTGGCCTGTGCGGCCACTTGCAGCTGGGCCGCTTGGGCTCGGCGCTCCGGGTTGTACAGCGGCTGTCTGGCATTCAGGGCCCAGCGGGTGGCGGTTCCGCCGTTGATCGAGGTGCTGAAATTGGCTTGGTCAGACAGGCCTGAATTGAGCGCAGAAAACTGCGCCCCATTCATCTGGCTCTGTCCGTTGGCCCAGCCCGCGCTGGCGCTCAAACCCAGGTTGGGCCGCCACAAAGCAGCCGCTTGTTCGCGCCGTGTCGCGCCGGCCGCACGACCCGCTTCACTGACCGCGCCTTGCGGGTCATGCTGGCGAGCAGCCTGCCAGACTTGCAACAGGTCGGTGGCCGGGGTGGCTGTGGCGCCCAGCGCCAGCACAGCCCCCGCCAGCAGCGTGCGTGGGTTCATGTGATTCTCCGCTTGGGCTGAAGGCAGATCAGCAGCCAGGTTGTACGCCGAATTTACGCAGAATGGATTCCATCAGGCACCACTTCGTCAGCGCGCTTTGCAACAGGTTGGACCCCACAAAGGCGGTGAATGCCAGCCACCAAGGGCTCACAAAGATGGGGCTGCCTTCGATGCCCAAGGCCAGCGACAAGAGGATGAAGGTGCCTGCGACGAGGCGGACGATTTGCCAGGATTTCATGGAAGTTCTCCTAAGGGTTGACGAAACTCAAGGGGTGCTCTCGTACTGACGGCGGTAGGCCGCGTAGTAGAGCGTGGGGATCACGACCAGCGTGAGGACGGTCGAGACAAAGATGCCGAAGATCAGCGAGATGGCCAGACCGTTGAAGATCGGGTCGTCCAGGATGAAGAAAGCGCCCAGCATGGCCGCACCGCCCGTGAGCATGATGGGCTGGGCACGGGTGATGGCCGACTGTACGATGGCCTGCTTGAAAGGCACGCCCTCTTTGACCTGCAGGTGGATGAAGTCCACCAGCAAGATGGAGTTGCGCACGATGATGCCGGCCAGCGCGATCATGCCGATCATGCTGGTGGCGGTGTATTGCGACTGCAGCAGCGCGTGCCCGGGCATGACACCGATGATGGTCAGCGGAATCGGCGCCATGATGATCAGCGGCGTGAGGTAAGAGCCAAACTGCGCCACCACCAGCAGATAGATCAGCACCAGGCCCACCGCATAGGCCGCGCCCATGTCGCGGAAAGTCTCGTAGGTGATCTGCCACTCGCCGTCCCACTTGAGGGCGTAGCCGCGCCAGGCGTCGGACGGCTGATTGATGAAGTACTCGGTCAGCGCCTGGCCATCGGGCGTCTGAATTTTTTGAATGGCGCTGCGCATCTGGAACATGCCGTACAGCGGACTGTCCAGTTTTCCGGCCATGTCGGCAGTGACAAAGTTCACAGGCAGCAGGTCTTTGTGGATCACGGGTTGCTCGCGCTCGCTGTCGGTCACGGTGACCAGCTCGCGGATCGGCACCAGCTTGCCCGATGCGCCGCGCACCGTCAGCTGCAGCAAGGCCGACAAGTCGCCATGCCGCTCGGCGGGCAACTGGATCAAGGCCGCAGCGGGGTATTTGCTGCCGTCATGCAGGTAGGTCGCAGCCTCTCCGGCCAGGCCCGCACGCAAGGTGGTCACGATGGCTTGCTGTGGGATGCCCAGAGCCGCGGCCTTGCGGCGGTCAACCAGCAGCAGTTGGCGGGGAGCGGCGGCAATGCTGCTATCGTCCACATCCACCACGTTGTCGGTCTTTTCGAAGATGGTGCGCACCGCCTTGGCCACCGTGCGACGGCCTTCGGCGTCAGGGCCGTAGATTTCGGCCACGATGGGGGCCAGCACGGGCGGGCCGGGGGGCATTTCGACCACTTTCACGTTAGCGCCCAGGCGCTGGCCGATGGCCTGCAAGGCCGGGCGCAGGCGCGTGGCGATCGCGTGGCTCTGGTCCTTGCGCTGACTCTTGTCCACCAGCTTGACCTGCATGTCGCCCACCTCGCCGCCTGAGCGCAGGTAGTACTGGCGCACCAGACCATTGAAGTTGATCGGCGACGAGGTGCCCGCGTAAGCCTGGTAATCGGTGACCTCGGGCTGCTGCGCCAAGTAGGCACCCAGCTCGCGCATGACGGCGGCGGTTTCTTCCACCGGCGTACCCACAGGCATGTCCACCACCACCTGAAACTCCGACTTGTTGTCGAAGGGCAGCATCTTGAGCAGCACCAGACCCGTGGCCGGCAGCACCAGCGAAATCGCAATCAGCGCGGCAATGCCCAGGCCCAGCAGCTTTCGGTTGCGCCCGCCTTGCTCGTTGTGCAGCAAGGGCGCGAACACGCGCTCAAACAGCGGCCCCAGCTTCGCTGCTAGGCCCGTCGGCGCGGCGTGGGCATCCCCTGCGTGCGAGGCCTTCATCCAGATGCGCGCCAGCCAGGGCGTAACGACAAAGGCAATGACCAAGGACAGCAGCATGCCCATGCTGGCATTGATCGGGATCGGGCTCATGTACGGGCCCATCAAACCGCTCACAAAGGCCATGGGCAAGAGCGCGGCGATCACGGTGAGCGTGGCCAAAATCGTGGGACCGCCCACTTCATCCACGGCACCGGGGATGATCTCGGCCAATGTCTTACCCGGGTACAGCTGCTGGTGGCGGTGGATGTTTTCCACCACCACGATGGCATCATCCACCAGAATACCGATGGAAAAAATCAGCGCAAACAGCGACACGCGGTTGAGCGTGAAGCCCCAGGCCCACGAGGCGAACAGCGTCACCGTGAGCGTCAGGATGACGGCCGTGCCCACGATCGCCGCCTCGCGCTTGCCCAGCGCAATGAACACCAGCGCCACCACCGAGGCGGTAGCAAACAGCAGCTTCTGGATCAGCTTTTGCGCCTTGTCATTGGCCGTGGCGCCGTAGTTGCGCGTCTCGGCCACCTCCACATCCGCCGGGATCACCGTGCCGCGCAACGAAGCCACACGGTCCATCACCGCATTGGCCACGTCGATGGCGTTTTCACCCGGTTTTTTGGTGATGGCCAAAGTCACAGCGGGGTATTCGCCGCCACCCGCAGCCTGACCCAGTCCATGCGTCACATAGCGTGTGGCGGGCAAGGGACCTTCTTCCACTTTGGCCACGTCTTTCAGGAACACGGGGCGGCCACCCTGCACACCCACCACCAGATCGGCCACATCGCTTACTTGCGACAGGAAAGGCCCCGCCTCGATGCTCACGCTCTTGTTGCCCGCGATCAGCTCGCCCACGGGCAGCCCCGAGTTGGCCGACTGCAAGGCCATGCGCAGATCGCTCACCGTGATGCCAAAACCGGCCATGCGCTCGGGCTCGATCTGCACCAGCACGGCACGCTCGGGGCCGCCGAGGGTCTGCACGTCCTGCGTGCCTTTGACGCGCTTGAGGTCGACCTCCATGCTGTGCGCCACGCGCTCCAGGCTGTAGGCACCGGTGTCGGCGCTCTTGCTGAACAAGGTCAGCGTGACGATGGGCACATCATCCACGCCTTTGGGTTTGATCAAGGGCTCCATCACACCCAGGCCCTTGGGCAGCCAGTCGGCGTTGTCGCGGATCGTGTCGTGCAAACGCACCAGGGCTTCGGAGCGCGGCACGCCCACCTTGAACTGCACTGTGAGCACCGCCACACCCGGACGCGACACCGACATGACGTGCTCCACGCCCACGATGCGCGAGAGCACCTGCTCGGCCGGCACCGCCACCATCTGTTCCACATCGCGCACGGCCGCACCCGGGAAAGGCACCAGCACATTGGCCATGGTCACGTTGATCTGGGGTTCCTCTTCACGCGGTGTGACCATCACCGCAAAAATGCCCAGCAGCAAAGCCACCAGGGCCAAGAGCGGCGTGATCTGCGCGCTCTGGAACAGGGCTGCGATGCGGCCGGAAATGCTCAATGAGGTGTTCATGTTGTGGGGCCCGTTCATGTCCAGGCCCTTTCAGCGCACCGCGGCCGCCAGCTGCGGCTCGGCAGCCACTTTGTCGTCTGCACGCAGGCCGCTGAGCACCTCCACCCGATCACCCGAGGTCTGGCCCAGTCGCACCTGGCGCAGGCTGGGCTGTCCCTGGGCATTGATCACGTAGACCCCCGTCATCTCCGCCCGGCGCACGATGGCGCTGGCGGGCAAATACAGGCGCGGCGCCAGAGATTTGCCATTGACAGCACCTGGCAACCAAACCCGCGCAAACATGCCCGGGGCCAGCCCCTCGATGCCAGCGGGCAAACCCAGACGGACCTGACCGGTGTGCGTGACCGGGTCCACTGAGGGCAGCACCTGCACCTGCTGCGGCACTTGCGGCGTGCTGTGGCCCGCCACACCAGGCAGTTCATAACGGACCGCCTTGGGCTGGGCACCCACCGACGCCAGCATAGCCTGAGGCACCGCCGCCGTGACGCGCAAAGCCGACGGATCGTGCAGGGTGATCAAGGCTCGGCCCGGCATGGCCATGTCACCCAAAGTAACTTGCACATCGCTCACCACACCGGCATAGGGCGCGTTGACGATGAAAAAGCCCGACTGCGTTTGTGCGGCCTGGGTCTGGGCCTGCAAGGCTTTCACCTGGGCCTTGGCCGCGTCCCACTGGGCTTGTGCACGCTCAAAAGCGGCCTGGCTGATGTACTGCTTTTGCAGCAGCTGTTTTTGACGTGCCAGTTCCTGGCTGGCCACAGCCAGTTGGGCCTGCGCCGCCTCAACCTGGGCCGTGGACCCCACCACGCCTTGCTGGGCGGCACGCGCATCGATGCGCAGCAACTCCTGCCCGGCCTTGACCTGATCGCCCGCCTTGACGCGCAAGGCCACCACCGCACCGGCCACCTGGGTGGACAAGGTGGTCTGGCGGACCGCCTCGACCACGGCATCCAGGCTGCTGTCGGCCTGACCCGCGGCGCTGCTTTGCACCGCGATCACCTTCAAGGACGCCGCATCGGCGGCCATGGCCGTGCTTTGCCCCCAGAAGGATGTGACAAGGGATACACCCATGGCCAAGGTCAGCAGGGAGGAGCGTTGCATGGGTTGGTCCTTTATCGATTGTTATTTGCTTATTTAACTGATTGCTTGATTTTGCAATGATACAATAAAAAATACAACACGGTCCATCCACCCATGAAACAATCCCCCCAACCTCAGGAGTGCACCCCCATGGAACAGTTGCCAGAAGGCGCGTTGGTGGAAGTTGCGGCCTACTTCCAGGTGCTGGCCGAGCCCACGCGCTTGCAAATCCTCAACATCCTGCGCTCGGGTGAGCGCAATGTGGGCGAGCTGGCCCAGATGTGTGGCTTCACCGCCGCCAACGTTTCACGCCACCTGGCCTTGATGACCCAACAAGGCCTGGTCGAGCGCGAAAGCCGCGGCACCAGCGCCTACTACCGCATCGCCGATCCTTCGATCTTTGCGCTGTGCGACCTGGTCTGCGGCAACATCGCCCGCCAAATGGAAAAGTCGGCCGGACGGCGTGCTGCGTTCACATCGCTGTCCTGACCCTGAAAGGCTAAGTGCCCCGCGCTGCGGCGTCGGTGCGGCGCCTCACCTGGCGGCTGTGGTGGGCTTTCCGGTATGCCGCTGGGGTGAGCGGTCACCGCTGATGCCGAAGCCCCTGAAAAAAGCCCGCAAGGCGCGAACACCTGCGGGCTTGGGTCAACCGTCAAGACGGTGCTGGACGGTCTGACACACGTTCACTTCTTGCTGTAAATCTGATCGAAAGTGCCGCCGTCGGCAAAGTGGGCTTTGTCGGCTTTTTCCCAGCCACCAAAGGCCTGGTCGATGGTGAACAGCTTGAGCTTGGGGAACTGCTTGGCGTATTTGGCCTGGGCCTTGGGCGAGATCGGGCGGTAGAAATTTTTGCCAGCGATGTCTTGGCCTTCGTCGGTGTAGAGAAATTCCAGATAAGCCTGCGCCACTGCGCGGGTGCCTTTGCGGTCCACGTTTTTGTCGACCACGGTCACCGCAGGTTCGGCCAGGATGCTGATGGACGGGTAGACCACGTCGATCTTGCTGCCAAACTCCTTTTCCAGCAGGTTGGCTTCGTTTTCCCAGCTGATGAACACATCGCCCTGCGCACGCTGCGCAAAGGTGATGGACGAGCCCCGCGCCCCGGTGTCGAGCACGGGCACGTTTTTATACAGCGCGGTCACAAAGTCTTTGGCCTTGGCTTCATTGCCATATTTGCGCTTGGCAAATTCCCAGGCAGCCAAATAGTTCCAGCGAGCCCCGCCCGATGTTTTGGGGTTGGGTGTGATCACGCTGATGCCCGGCTTGACCAGGTCGTCCCAGTCGCGGATGCCTTTGGGGTTGCCCGCACGCACCACCAGCACGATGGTCGAGGTGTAGGGCGAGCTGTTGTGCGGCAAGCGCTTTTGCCAGTCTTTGGGGATCAGGTTGCCGTTTTTGTGCAGGGCGTCGGTGTCACCGGCCAAGGCCAGGGTGGCCACGTCGGCGTCCAAGCCGTCAATGATGGAGCGGGCTTGTTTGCCCGAGCCGCCATGCGACTGCTTGAAGCTCACGTCTTGGCCAATTTTGGCTTTCCAGTGAGCGGCAAAGGCCTTGTTGAATTCGACGTACAGCTCACGTGTGGGGTCATAAGACACGTTGAGCAGGCTGATGGGCGCTTGCGCTTGCACAGTCAAACCCGACAAGGTCAAGGTCAGCAGCGCGAAGAGTTTGAGAACAGGGCGTTTGGTTGTCATGAGGTCACTCCAAAAATACACATCAAAAAGCTGATGGCATGGATTCTGGAAGTGATCCGTTAAAACTCAAACGACTGTTTTTCTATTTCTTAATGCGGTAAATATCTATAAAGACCAACCGCATGGTTGGCGCGCAGCCAGACGCATCAAACCAGCAGCTGGTCGTCCGAACGCAGAGCACCTTTGTTGTCGCGCCAGCCGACGGTGAGCTTGTCGCCCGCTTTGGCTTTTTTGAGGGTGAATTGCAAATAGGGGTTGCGCGAAACACCCGGGCCCCAGTCGGCCGTGAGGACCGGTTTGCCGTTGAGCTGCACGGTCACCTGGTCGATATGCCAAGCAGGCACCAGTTTGCCCGCTGCGTTCTTGCGTTGGCCGGACTCCATCTCGTGGGCCATGCGCATGCGCACAAGCGCTGAATCGCCCTGAATTTGCACCCGGATGCGCGTGGGCTCAGTGGCGCGTTTGGCATCCACGTTGTCCGGGGTCTCGGACACGGCCCCACAGCTGCCCAGCACCACCTTGACGTCTTTTTTGGCAAACAGGGCCCGGCCATCAGCCAGGATGACCAGGGCGTACACCGCCGAGGTCTGGGCCATCTTGGTGTGCACGGTCAAGACGGTGTCGACCAATTCGCCGGACTGGAAAACAGCGATCAGCGGCGTGGGGTTCTTTTCGACAAACAGGGCGATGCGCTCGACCCCCGGCAAAGATGTGCCGATGTCCACCGGCACAGCCGCCCCGTTTTCGGCGTAATCCAGGGTATTCAGGCGCACATCGGCGCTGGCCATGACCGATTTCGCCCCCAGGGCCTTGGCCACCTGAGCCAAGGTTTTGGCCTCGAAAGCGGGCGATGCCGCCACGGCCAAAGTGGGCCATGCCCCCAACGACGCGCACACGCCCGCTGCAGCAGTGCCTTGCAGCAGCTGGCGGCGGGTGTGACCGGGCGTGTGGTGGATCGGCATGCAGGTCAGGCCAGGGTGTCAGCCCAGATGTTGCGCGCCCAGGCCAGTGCGTAGTGACCTTCGACGGCATTGGCCGCGCTCGACAAACCGCCCGAGCCAGGCACGGTGAGCATGGTTTTTTGCGCGGCGTCGTAACGGTGCACGCTGGCCACATGCACCACCTCTTCAGCACTAACAAAGCTGTAGCAGGTGTTGTTGTAGATCGGCAGGGTGTTCACCGGCTGGTCGGTGAGCAAGGCCACCACGGCCGCCGCACAGGTCTTGCCGTGCTGGTTGGCCATGTGGCCCGACTTGGGCATGCCCGGTGCAATCTGGATCGAGTCGCCCAGCACGTGCACGTTTTTGGCGACCTTGGATTCGAAGGTCAAGAAGTCCACCTCGCACCAGCGCTTGTTGGCCGTGGCAAGACCCGCGTTGACCGCGATGTCACCGGCACGCATGCCCGGGATGACGTTGAGCACATTGGCCTTGACGTCGTCGTTGAACTCGAACTTCAAGGTGTTGGCTGCCACATCGACGTCGCTCAGCTGGTGTTTGCTGCGGTAGTCGATGATGCCTTTGTAGCGCTCGGCCCAGGCCTTCTTGAACAAAGCCCCTTTGGAGGTCACGTCGTCGTTGGCGTCCAGAATCAGCACCTTGCTCTTGGGCTTGGCTTTGCTGAAGTAGTCGGCCACCTGGCAGGCCCGCTCGTAAGGGCCGGGCGGGCAGCGGTAAGGCGCCAGCGGGATCGCCATGGCGAACACGCCGCCATCGGGCATGGCTTCGAGTTGCTTGCGCAGCGTGAGGGTCTGAGCACCCGCTTTCCAGGCGTGCATGACCTTGTCTTTGGCGCCAGGCTTGTTCATGCCGGGCAGCGCTTCCCACATGAAGTCCACGCCGGGCGAGACGATCAGGCGGTCATAGGTCAACTCGGCACCACCAGCCAGCTTGACAATGCGCTTGTCGGCATCGATGCTGTTGACCCGGTCCTTGACGATCTGCACGCCGTGGCGCTTGGTCAGGTTGTCGTAGGGCGTGGTGATGTCGGCCATGGTCTTGCTGCCGCCGATCACCAGGTTGGAGATGGGGCAGGACACAAAGACCTCATTGGGCTCGACCAAGGTAACCTGGATTTTCTGTCCGGACCACATGCGGATGTACTTGGCGGCCGTGGCCCCCGCGTAACCGCCCCCGATCACCACCACCTTGGGGCCGCTATCACCCCCCACGGTGGCACAACCCGACACCAGGCCCATGGCCCCCAGCGCAGAACCGGTCTGCAAAAATTGACGACGTTGCATGGCGATGTGTCCTTATTTCTTTTGCGCGGCAAAATACCCCGCGATGGCGCTGATCTGCTCGTCAGAGTAGCCCTTGGCCAGTTGGTGCATGAGGGTGGCGGTGGGCACGCGGCCGGCCTTGTAGTCGAGCATTTTCTGCACGATCAAGTCCTTGGGCACACCGGCCAAAGCGGCCATGCCGGGTTGGGCATGGCCATCGGTGCCGTGGCAAGCGGCGCAAGAGGCCGCCCAACTGCGCACCTGGGCAGCATCGGCAGACTGCGCCTGCGACGCAGCTGCGGCCATCCAGACGGCCGATGCCAGAAAAAAGTGGTGAATCTTCATGGTTTTTCCTTCGGAATGGTCCCAATGGGGGGGGGATTGTCGTGTCAATGCAATGCCGCAGTGAGCTGTGAGCACATGGTCCGGCACAAAGCGACCACCTGTTCATTGGCGATGCGGTAATAAATCTGCACCCCCTCACGCCGTTTGCCCAGCACACCCGCCACAAACAGCGTGTTCAGGTGCTGCGACATGTTGGGCTGGGTGGTGGCAATCTCGGCCAGCAATTGCCCCACGTTTTTTTCACCGTCGCACAAAGCGCTGATGATGCGCAGCCGCATGGGCGCCGACATGACACGAAACACCTCGGCGGCCTTTTCAAAGACCGCATCGGATTCGGCCAGGGCAGGGCCTGTGCGGGGGGCGGGGTTTGCGACCATGGTTTTTTGCTCGACCTGGACCCGGATCGGGTGCTCAAATGTGGAAGCTTCGCATTCTGGCGGGGTTTGTGGCCATTTCAAACCAATCATTTGTTGTTTGCTTATGCACAAATGAAGATATGACGCCGATGGGGAGCCTGCCCCCTCCCACAAGGGCCATGCGCTCACCGGGATTGAAGAAAGCTCACAGGGCGTTCAGGGGTATCTTCAAATAGGCCACGCCATTGGTCTCGGCCGGGGGCATCTCGCCCGCACGGATGTTGACCTGCACCGCAGGCAGGATCAAAACCGGCATGGCCAAGGTGGCATCCCGGGCGGTGCGCATGCGCACAAAGTCGGCTTCGCTGGTGCCGTCTTTCAGGTGGATGTTGCCCGCACGCTGCGCCGCCACCGTGGTTTCGTACTGCACGGCCCGCCCCTCGGGCGGGTAATCGTGGCACATGAACAGGCGGGTTTGCGGCGGCAGACTCAGGATTTTTTGCACCGACGTGTACAAGGCCCGCGCATCACCCCCCGGGAAATCACAACGCGCCGACCCCACATCGGGCATGAACAGGGTGTCGCCGACGAACACGGCGTCGCCCACCTGGTAGGCCATGCAAGCCGGTGTGTGCCCAGGCACTGACATGGCCTGTATCTGCAAGCTCCCCACGGGCAAGCTCTCGCCGTCGGCCAGCAAACGGTCAAACTGGCGGCCGTCCACCGCAAAGTCGGGCTCCAGGTTGAAAACGCCCTTGAAAACTTTTTGCACAGCCGAGATGTGGGCCCCAATGGCGGTTTGGCCGCCCAGCTGCGCTTTCAGGTAGGGCGCTGCGCTCAGGTGGTCTGCGTGGGCGTGGGTTTCCAGAATCCAGGCCACCTGCAAACCCTGGCTGCGCACGTAGTCGATCACCTTGTCGGCCGAAGCCGTGCTCGTGCGCCCTGACTTGGGGTCGTAGTCCAGCACCGAGTCGATGACGGCGCACGCCCTGCCCTGCGGGGCATGGACCACATACGTCACCGTCCAGGTGCCGGGGTCAAAAAAACCACGCACCTCGGGTCGGGCGGTCAAAGCGTCTGAAGGGTTCATGGCAATCGTCCTTGGGGTGACAGGGGCAAGGGTCCATCCGAATACATCGGTGATGGCTGATGGAATTATCGGCCCAGTTCATGGCTGGCTTTGCCGCAAGGCTTCTTGTCTAAGATGCACCCATGCACGCACACCACCCGCTCCGACACCGCTTGTTCCTGATTCTTGAACTCCAAAGCCACAAAGACAAAAAAGTTGCCCAGCTGTTCTCATGGGTGCTGACCCTGATGGTGCTGGGCAATGTGGCGGCCGTGATCCTGGCCTCGGTGCCCGCCATCGATGCCCAATACCCGCTGGCACTGGCCCGCTTTGAAACACTGTCCATCGTCTTTTTCAGCGTGGAGTACCTGCTGCGCATCTGGACCGCCGCAGAAAAACCCCGACATGCCAGACAAACCGTCTCCCGTCGTCGCCTGGCTTACATGTTGAGTTTTCATGGCCTGATCGACCTGCTCGCCGTTTTGCCCTTCTTCTTGCAAACCTTGCTGCCGGGCGTGGATTTAAGGTTTTTGCGGGTGCTCCGGGTCATGCGCATCCTGAAGTTGTCGCACTATTCCACTGCGCTCGAAGACCTGATGGCCTCGATTTATGCGGAAAGGGACGCCTTCATTTCGGCGCTGTACCTCCTAGCCTTGTCCATTCTGGTCACCTCTTGCCTGATGTACTACGCCGAGCACGCCCTGCAGCCTGACAAGTTGGGCACCATCCCCGACGCCATGTGGTGGTCCATCGTCACCGTCACCACCGTGGGTTACGGCGACGTCACGCCGCTGTCACCCTGGGGCAAAGTCATTGGCGCGTTCACCGCTTTGTCAGGGGTTTTCACCGTGGCTTTGCTGACCGGCATCGTGGCTTCGGCCTTTGCCACCCGCGTCAGGACCCAGGAGCTGGAATTCGCCACGGAAATCGAAGAAATCCTCAAAGACGGGCAAGTCAGCGCCAAAGAACGGCGCACCATCGAACACCTGCGCCAGGCTTTCAACATCACCGAAGACCACGCCCACGCCATCGTGCGGCAGATCCTCGAAGAGCGTTCTCTGCTGAAACCAAAGGACTGAAGCGCTCGGGATCAACCCAGCGCCGCTGCGGGTGTCTTCAGGTCCGGGTTTGCCGCAAGGTCCGGCTGAGCAAGATGACCGGGATCAAGCCCACGAGCACCAAAGCCAGCGAAGGCAGCGCGGCCTCGCCCAATCGCTCGTCGCGTGCCAACTGGTAGGCCACCACGGCCAGCGTGTCGCTGTTGAAGGGTCGCAGCACCATGGTGGCGGGCAGCTCCTTCATCACGTCCACAAACACCAGCAAGGCTGCCGCCATGGTGGTGCGCTGCAACAGCGGCGCGTGCACGCGGCGCATCAGGCCCCAGCCGGTCACGCCCAACATGCGGGCCGAGTCGTCCAGACTGACTGGAATACGGGCATAACCACTTTGCACCGACTGCAGCGCAACAGCGCAAAAGCGCACCAGATAGGCCCACACCAAGCCGAGTGAGGTGGCCGTGATCCAGGCCCCCGCCGACGAGGCGGGCCAGGTCTGCTGAATCCAGCCCACCGGCAAAAGCAAACCCACCACCACCACCGCACCGGGAATGGCATAGCCCAAACCCACCAGCTGGATGGCGCCCTGGCTGATGCGGTCGGCCCGGGTGCGCACGCTGAAAGCCAGCGCCAGCGCCACGCCCACGGCCAGCACAGCGGTCACCGCGCCCAGGCGCAAGCTGGTCCAGGCCCATTGGCCAAAGCGCTCCCAGGGCATCTCGGTCGTCTCGCCCACCAAAGCGCGCAGCATGATGAGCACCGGCAGCACAAAGCCCAGCAGCACCGGCACGCTGCACACCGTCCACGCCAGCACGCGGCGCGTGCCGTGCAACTGCACCGGCTGGGCCTCGGCCGAGCCCTGGCGCAAACCACGCCCCTGGTTGAAGCGCATGCGCTTTTGAGCACGTTGCTCCAGCTGCAGCAAAACCACCACCACGGCCAGCAGCACCGTGGCGAGTTGCGCCGCAGCGATGCGGTTGTCCATGGACAGCCAGGCTTTGTAGATGCCCGCCGTGAAGGTCTGGATGCCGAAGTAGCTAGACACGCCAAAGTCGGCCAGGGTTTCCATGAGCGCCAACGCCACCCCAGCCGCCACGGCAGGGCGGGCCAGCGGCAAGGCGATTTCGCGGATGCGGCGGGACAGGGGTGCACCCAACAGACGGGCCGCTTCCATCAGGCCTGCAGCCCGCTCGACCAAGGCGGTTCGGGCCAGCAAATACACATAGGGGTAGAGCGACAAGGTGAACACGAGGGCCGCACCCCAGACGCTGCGCACATCGGGCCACAAGCGCCCCTGCAAGCCCAGCGCCTCGCGCAGGGCCACCTGCAGCGGACCACTGAACTGCAAAAAGTCGGTGTAGGCATAAGCCACCACATAGGCCGGCATGGCCAGCGGCAAGAGCAGTAACCATTCAAATACACCACGCCCCGGAAAATCAAACAAGGTAACCAGGGCCGCCGTGGCTAGGCCCAACACCGTCACGCCCACCGCCACCATCAGGCACAGGCCCAGCGATGTGAGTGCGTAATCGGGCAGCACGGTGGCGGCCATCTCGCGCAAGATGCTGGCACTCTCGCCGCTCCACTGCAGCCACGAGCCGAGCACGGCCAGTACCGGCAAGGCCAAAGCCAGCGCCAGCAAAGCGAAGAGCAAGGAAGGGAGACCCGATAAACGGCGGGCCAAGGAGGTCAACATATCGGGGCTATTGTAGAAGCCGCCCCCTGAAAGCCCTTGTCCAGCCTGTCACCCCGGGCGAAGACCCGGGGTCCATGGCAGCACAGCACCGATGCCAGTTCCAAGGCGAGACTTCAGCCAACCTGCCTACAATCCGGAACATGTTTCTGGAACTGCGCCAACTCGACATCCAATACCCCAGCAGCACCACGCCTGCCGTGCGGGGGGTGAACCTGGGCCTGCGCTCGGGTGACATTGGTGTGTTGATCGGCCCATCGGGTTGCGGCAAGACCACCTTGCTGCGGGCGGTGGCAGGTCTGGAGCCGGTCACGGGCGGGCAGATTTTGCTGTCCAGCCGGGTGGTCAGCAACAAAAACCACACCGAGCCAGCCGAACGCCGACGCATTGGCATGGTGTTCCAGGACTACGCGCTGTTTCCGCACATGGACGTGGGCCGCAATGTGGGCTTTGGGCTGGAACACCTGCCCAAGGCCGAGCGCCAAACCCGCGTGGCCGAAGTCCTCAAACTGGTGGGCTTGGAAGGTGCGCAAAAACGCTTCCCGCACGAGCTCTCGGGCGGCCAGCAGCAACGCGTGGCCCTGGCCCGTGCGCTGGCCCCCAAACCCGACCTGCTGCTGCTGGACGAGCCGTTTTCCAACCTCGACATCGACCTGCGTGAGCGCCTGGCCCACGAGGTGCGCAACATCCTCAAAGCCGCCAAGGCCACCGCACTGCTGGTCACACACGACCAGCTCGAAGCCTTTGCGATTGGCGACGTGATCGGCGTCATGAACGAAGGCCAGCTGCACCAGTGGGACGACGCCTACAGCCTGTACCACCGCCCGGCCACCCGATTTGTGGCGGACTTCATTGGCCACGGCGTTTTCACCCCGGCCACCCTGAGCGAAGTCAATGGACAAGTGGTGGTGGACACGCCCGTTGGCCAGCTGACCGACGTGGCCGAATGCCCCCTGCCCTGCGCTTTTGAAGGCGGCCAATGCGATGTGCTGCTGCGGGCCGACGACATCGTGCACGACGACGATGCCCCGGTGAAAGCGCAGATCATCCGCAAGGCCTTCCGGGGTTCGGAATTTTTGTACACCTTGCGCCTGGCCAGCGGCGACCTGCTCATGGCCCATGTGCCCAGCCACCACGACCACAAACTGGGCGAATGGATCGGCATCCGCGCCGAGGTGGACCATGTGGTGACCTTCAACCGCGCTTGCCCGGCGACCGACCGCGAACTGTGCCAGATGCCCTGCGCCAAAGCCGAGGCCTGCGAGCACACCGACCCGCAATACCAGCCGGTCAAATTCGTCTGAGCAAAGCGCCCAGACGGCGCAGCCCTGAAAAAACAGCGCGGTTTTGAGCCGGTGCATTTACAAACCGCCCAATGGGGCTCATGATGCGCTGGCCAAAAACAAAAGTATTCAGGGAGACGCCATGCTGGAGCCCCTCAGCAATCGGCCCAAATCGGGGGCCGTCGACGACGCGCCTGTGGTGCATTTGGTGCAGCAACTGCTGGAGCAGGCGGTTGCACTGAAAGCCTCGGATTTGCACTTTGAGCCGTACGAGCACCATTACCGGGTGCGCATGCGCATCGACGGCGAGTTGCGCGAAGTGGCCACCCCAGCCATCGCGCTGAAAGACCGTCTGGCTTCGCGCATCAAGGTGCTGTCGCGGCTGGACATCGCCGAAAAACGCCTGCCGCAAGACGGTCGCATGAAACTGCAGCTGGCCAGCGGTCGCGAGCTGGATTTGCGCATCAGCACCTTGCCCACCTTGTTTGGCGAAAAGCTGGTCATCCGGGTGCTGGACGCCGAACAGGTCCAGCTGGATTTGACCCAGCTGGGCTACGAGCCAGAGGACCTGGCCCGTTTGCTGGAGGCGATTCAGCGCCCGCACGGCATGGTGCTGGTGACCGGGCCGACCGGCTCGGGCAAGACCCAATCGCTCTACGCCTGCCTGAACAGGCTCAACACCCCAGAGGTGAACATCGCCACAGTGGAAGACCCTTGCGAGATCCAGCTGCAGGGCATCAACCAGGTGAATGTGCAAGACAAACCCGGCCTGACCTTTGCCATCGCCTTGCGGGCTTTTCTGCGGCAAGACCCGGATGTCTTAATGGTGGGCGAGGTGCGCGACCTGGAGACGGCCAACATCGCCATCCAGGCGGCGCAAACGGGGCATCTGGTGTTGTCCACCCTGCACACGAACGATGCACCCGGCACGCTGGTGCGCCTGCGCAACATGGGCGTCGCCCCCTACAACATCGCGGCCAGCGTCAGCCTGATCACGGCGCAGCGCCTGGTGCGCTGCCTGTGCCCGCTGTGCAAGGCGCCCGTGAAACTGCCTACCGCCGTCTTGTTGCAAGCAGGCATGCCCCCCGCTTGGCTGAGCACCCATGAGGTGGAGGTCTGGCAACCCGTGGGCTGTGCGCATTGCCACAAAGGATTTTCAGGGCGCACCGGGATTTTTCAGGTCATGCCCGTGAGCGCCGACATGCAGGCCCTGATCCTGCAAGAAGTGGGCAGCCAGGTGTTGGCCCAACAGGCCCTGCGCGAAGGCGTGATCGGCCTTCGCGCAGCGGGTTTGCGCAAGGTCTTGCAAGGCATCACCTCACTGGACGAGGTGCTGGCCAACACGCGGGACGGCGCATGAGCAAAACCCCTGTTTTCGCCTGGCAAGGGCGCGACGCCCAAGACCGCCCGGTGCAAGGGCGGCTGCAGGCGCAAGAGGCCGGCCTGGCCCGTGCGCAACTGCGCCGACAAGGCGTGCGGCACATTCGCGTGCAGCGCCTGTGGATGGAAAGCCCTGCCCGCGTGCGGCCCGCCGACCTGTCGCTGATGACACGGCAGCTGGCGGCGCTGTTGCGCGCGGGCGTGCCCTTGCTGCAGGCCCTGGACATGCTCACGCGCAGCCTCAACGCCGTGACCCTGATGGAGGTGATGCAAGCGGTGCGTGACGATGTGGCGTCCGGGTCGGCCTTGCACCAGGCCCTGGCCCGACACCCGAGCCACTTTTCGGGGCTGTACACCAGCATGGTGCAAGCGGGCGAGGCCGCAGGCATCCTGGACACCATGGTGGAGCGCCTGGCGCACACCCTGGAGAAAAACGAAGCCCTGCGCTCACGCGTGCGCTCGGCCCTGATGTACCCCTGCGTGGTCATGGCGGTGGCCATCGCGGTGCTGGTGCTGATTTTGGTGTTCGTGGTGCCGGTGTTCGAAGAAGTTTTCCAGTCCTTCGGGGCCGATTTGCCCTGGGCCACCCAAATGGTGGTGGCACTGAGTGAAGGCCTGAGCTCGGCCGGTCCCTTGGCCGCATTGGCTGTGCTGCTCGGCTTCTGGCTCTGGCAGCGCCCGCAGCGTGCCCAAGCCCGCATCCAGGCCTTGCGCGACCGTTGGCTGCTCAAGTTGCCGCTGCTGGGGCCACTGATCGGCACCGCGGTGGTCGCACGTTGGGCGCAAACCCTGTCGGCCTTGTTGGCGGCTGGTGTGCCCCTGAGCGAAGCCCTCGGGCCAGTGGCACAGGCCTGCGACCACGCGGTGTATGAGCGCGTGACAACACAGCTGCAAAGACAGGTGGTTCAAGGCGGCCGACTGAGTGAAGGCATGGCCCGCAGCGGGCGCTTTCCAGACATGATCGTCCAGCTGTGCGCCACGGGCGAAGAAACCGGGGCCATGGACAGCTTGCTGGCGCGAGCTGGGGGTTTGATGGAAACCGAAGTGGACGACCGGGTCAACGGTTTGTCGAGTTTGCTCGAACCCTTGATCATTGTCGTGCTGGGCGGTCTGATTGGCGGTATTCTCGTGGCCATGTATTTGCCGATATTTCGCTTGGGTCAGGTGTTCTGAGATGGCCGCCGACGGATTCCTTTGGGGCGCTGCGGCGCTGCTGGGCCTGGTGGTGGGCAGCTTTTTGAATGTGGTCGTCCACCGCTTGCCCCGCATGCTGGAGGCGCAATGGGCGGCTGCCAGCACCCATGCCGAAGATGGCACAGAAAGCCCTGCAGTCCGCCCTTACAACATCGCCGTCCCCGGTTCGCATTGCCCCCAGTGTGGCCACGTGCTGCCGTGGACTGAAAAAATCCCGGTCCTCAGCTACCTGCGCCTCCAAGGCCGCTGCAGCCAGTGCGCCTGCAGCATTGGCTGGCGTGACCCGGCCATCGAGCTGGCCACGGCCGCCGTGTTTGTGTGGAGCTTCGGCCAGTACGGCTTGAGCTTGAGCGCCTTGGCCTGGGCAGGTTTTGCGAGCGCCTTGATCACACTGGCCGCCATCGACGCCGACACCACCTTGCTGCCCGATGCCATCACCCAGCCTTTGGTGTGGTCAGGTCTGCTCGCCGCCAGTCTGGGGCTGAGCCATGTCAGCCTGAGCACAGCCTTGTGGGGGGCTGTGGTGGGTTATGTATTTTTATGGATGGTGTTTTGGCTGTTCAAGGGCGTGACCGGCAAAGAGGGCATGGGTCAAGGCGACTTCAAACTGCTGGCGGCCCTGGGTGCCTGGCTGGGCTGGCCCGCTTTGCTGTCGCTCGTTCTGATCGCATCGATCACCGGCGTGGCAGGTGGCCTGCTCTTGCGCCTGCGCCAGCGCATGCCCGAAGACGGCTATATTCCTTTTGGTCCTTTTTTGGCCTTGGCGGGCCTGTGGGTCATGGCCTTTGGCCCGCTGCCCGGCTTGCCTGCTGTAATACCATGAACACTCAACGAATTTGGCGCATTGGCCTGACGGGCGGCATCGGCAGTGGCAAAAGCACCGTGGCTGCCATGCTGGCCACCCGGGGGGCTGCCGTGATCGATGCAGACGCGATTTCGCGCAGCGTGACCGCGCCGGGCGGCCGGGCGATTGCCGCCATTGCGCAGGCCTTCGGGTCGGCCATGATCGATGCCCAGGGCGCGATGGACCGACAAGCCATGCGCGAAACCGTCTTCCAGAATCCCGAAGCCAAAAAACAGCTCGAAGCCATCATTCACCCCTTGGTGAGCCAGATCACGGCCGAGCAAGCGCAAGCCGCTGAGCAAAGCGGTCATCGCGTGCTGGTGTTCGATGTGCCCTTGCTGGTGGAGTCGGGCGAACGCTGGCGCAAACAGGTGGACCGGGTGGTCGTGGTGGACTGCGACGCCGATACCCAACGCCAGCGCGTCATGGCCCGCAGCGGCCTGGCCGCCGAAGAAATTGACCGCATCGTGTCCCTGCAAGCGAGCCGTGCGCAGCGCCTGGCTTGCGCCGATGTGGTGATCTTCAACCAAGGCCTGAGTCTGGCCGAATTGGAGGTGGAAGTGGTCCAAGTGGCCGCTGACTTCGGGCTATGATGGCGGCACTGGAAGACGCCGCGTGATACTGTACGAATACCCCTTCAACGAACGCATCCGCACTTACCTGCGGCTGCAGCAACTGTTCAACCGCCTGGGCCAATTGATGGCCCGCACCGAGGCCTTGGACCACCACTTTGCGCTGACCACTTTGTTCGAGATCATCGAGGTGGCTTCGCGCTCGGAGCTCAAATCCGATGTGCTCAAAGACCTGGAACGCCAAAAACAGCTCTACAACGGCTACCGGGGCAACCCCGCCATCTCCGAAAAAGCGCTGGACGGCGTGATTGCCCAGCTGGATGAGCACTTTGAAGCACTCAACCAGGTCAGCGGCAAGATCGGCCAAAGCCTGAACGACAACGACTTCCTGATGGCCTTGCGCAGCCGCGCCGTGATGCCCGGCGGCACCTGCGAATTTGACCTGCCCGCGTACCACGCCTGGCAACACCACGACGCCAGCAGCCGCGCCCACGACCTGTCCCAATGGGTCGCACCGTTTGGCCCCCTGGCCCAAGCCGTCAAGTTGCTGCTGCAAATGCTACGCGAGTCCGGCAGCAGCCAGAAGGTCATGGCCACGGCCGGTCAGCTGCAACAAAACCTGCCGCAAGGGCGCACCTTTCAGCTGCTGCGCCTCAAAATCGACCCGTCGCTGGGCATCACGCCCGAGATCAGCTGCAACCGTTTGTTGGTGGTGATCCGCATGATGCGCCAGCAAAGCGATGGCAAACTGGTGGCCACCACCGATGACGTGCCCTTTGAGATGGCTTTGTGCGCATGAGCGACTCGAACCAGCCCCAAGACTTCGCGCCCCGCAAAGTACGCTGCCCCGCCTGCGCAGGCACCAGCCTTTACAGCCCCCACAACCCCTATCGGCCGTTTTGCAGCGCCCGCTGCAAGGGCGTGGATTTGGGGGCCTGGGCCAGCGAAGAGTTCAAACTGCCCGACGACACCCCACCTGACGAGCCCTTTGGCGATCCACGGCTGCAGTGATCAGACCGAACCCCTTGGGATTCAGGCGGCGTTCAAGCGTGGGTGGCCCCTGTGAACGCACGCTCATCGGCTAACCAAGCCAGCACGGGAATGGTGCCCGGCAAAACCGGCGTCACAGCCACCGGCAAGGTTTGCCAAGCGTGTGATTGCGCTTCGCGCATTTGCAGCTCGCCCTGCCAGTCCCACACTTTGCAAAAGTGCAGCCTCACCAGCGCATGCGGGTAATCGACCATCTGGGTTTTCCAGACCTGCGCGGCACCGATGGTGATGCCCAGCTCTTCCTGCAACTCGCGGCGCAGCGCTTGCTCGACCGACTCACCCGCTTCGAGCTTACCGCCCGGGAATTCCCAATAGCCTGCGTAGACCTTACCCTCAGGGCGAGAGGTCAGCAAAAACTGGCCGTCGGCCTGCAGCAGAACACCCACCGCCACATCGACCACTGCGCGTTCGGCCTGGCCTGCGCTCAGGTCCTCGCGTGCACGCTCACCGTCAGCGACCAGCAAACCTGCGCTCATGCGGGATCGGCTTGGCGGCCCATCATGTCCCGCGCAAACTGGTAGGCCACACGGCCGCTGCGGGAGCCGCGCTCCAGGGCCCACAGCAGCGCATCGGGGCGTGCGGCCTCGATTTGCGAAGGCGTGGCCCCCAAGGCGCTGAGCCACTGACCGGCAATGGTCAGGTACTCGTCTTGCGAGAAGGGGTAGAAACTGATCCACAGGCCAAAGCGCTCGGACAGCGAAATCTTTTCTTCCACGCCCTCACCCGGGTGAACCTCGCCGTCCTCAGTGTGCTTGTAGGTGAGGTTCTCGCTCATGTACTCGGGCAGCAGGTGGCGGCGGTTGCTGGTGGCGTACACCAGCACGTTGGGGGTCGAAGCCGCAACGGTGCCGTCCAGAATTGACTTGAGGGCCTTGTAGCCGGGCTCGCCGTCTTCAAAGCTCAGGTCGTCGCAATAGACCACGAACTTTTCGGGGCGGCCCGCCACCACCTCGATGATGTCGGGCAAATCGGTCAGGTCTTCTTTGTCGACCTCGATCAGGCGCAGGCCCTGGGGTGCATAGGTGTTGAGGCAAGCCTTGATGAGCGAGGACTTGCCGGTGCCGCGTGCGCCGGTGAGCAGCACGTTGTTGGCTGGGCGACCGTGCACAAACTGCTCGGTGTTGCGCTGCAACTTTTCCTTCTGGTCGTCGATCTCTTTCAGGTCATTCAGCGTCATGGCCGCCACATGGCGCACAGGTTCGAGCACGCCGTGGCCGGACGAGCGCTTGCGGTAGCGCCAGGCAATGGCCTGCGTCCAGTCGGGGGCCGACAGGGGTTGGGGCAAGACCGACTCGATGCGATCCACCAGCTGGCTGACTTTGGCCAGCAACTGGTCCAGGGCTGAATTGGAAGAGGCGTTCATGAACGGTAATCCGCGTTGATGGTGACGTACTCGTGGCTCAGGTCGCAGGTCCACACGGTGTCGCTGGCGGTGCCCCGGCCCAGGCCCACACGCACGGTGATTTCGCTGCCCTTCATGACGCGCTGACCGTCCTCCTCGCGGTACTCGGCGCGGCGGCCGCCTTGCGAGACCACATGCACATCGTCCAGGTGCAGCTCGATCAGGCCTTGGTCCAAGTCGTCGATCCCGGCGTAGCCCACGGCCGCCAGAATGCGGCCCAGGTTCGGATCGCTGGCAAAGAAAGCGGTTTTAACCAAGGGCGAATGCGCAATCGCATACGCCACCTGACGGCACTCCTCGCCCGTGCGGCCGCCTTCGACCTGCACGGCGATGAACTTGGTCGCGCCCTCGCCATCGCGCACGATGGCATGGGCCAGTTGGCGGGCCACTTGCATCAAGCCTTTGAACAGGGCTTGGCCATCGGCACTGTCCAGCGAGGTGATGGGCGCGTGACCTGCCTGGTGCGTGGCGATCAACATGAAGGAATCGTTGGTCGAGGTGTCGCCATCGATGGTGATGCGGTTGAACGAGCCGTCGGCCAGTTGTTTGGCCAGCGCGGGCAACAGGGCCGGATCGATGCACGCATCGGTGCCCACAAAGCCGAGCATGGTGGCCATGTTGGGGCGGATCATGCCCGCGCCCTTGCTGATGCCGGTGATGCTCACGGCCCGCCCACCCACTTGCACCTGCACGCTGGCCGCCTTGGGCACGGTATCGGTGGTCATGATGCCTTCGGCGGCCTTGGCCCAGTGCGCGGCTTGCGCGTCAGCCAAAGCAGCGGGCAAGCCTGCCACGATGCGGTCCACAGGCAGTGGCTCCATGATCACGCCCGTCGAAAACGGCAGCACTTGGGCGGGTGTGCATTGCAACAGCTTGGCCAGCGCGTCACAGGTCTGGCGGGCATGGGCCAGGCCCGGTGCGCCCGTGCCCGCGTTGGCATTGCCCGTGTTGATGACCAAAGCACGCACCGCGCTGCCCGCAGCCAAATGCTCGCGGCAAACCTGCACCGGGGCGGCGCAAAAGCGGTTGCGGGTGAACACCCCCGCCACGCTGGCACCTTCGTCCAGCAGGAACACCGTGAGGTCCTTGCGGTTGGCTTTGCGCACGCCTGCTTCGGCAATGCCGATGCGCACGCCCGCGATGGGTTGGAGTTGGGCAGGGTCCAGAGGGGGCAAATTCACGGGCATAAACATCCTTCGGGAAAAGAGTCGGTATTCGGACGGCACAAGGACAAAACGGGCCGAAGCCCGTTTTGTCCGTGGATCGCACTCAGGCGAGTTTGCCGTGGCACTGCTTGTACTTCTTGCCGCTGCCGCAAGGGCAAGGCTCGTTGCGGCCCACCGGGCCAAAGGCTTGCTGCATGCCCGCCAAATCGGCTGACACGGTTTGGGGCTCACCCGACTCGTCGGGGGCGCTGTAGGTCACGTTGCTGATGTGCTCGGCTCGCTCTTCGATGTCATGGGCTGCCTGCTCGATCTGCTCGCCCGAGTCGATGCGCACGGTCATCAGGGTGCGGGTGACTTCGTTTTTGACGGCGTCGAGCAACTGGCCAAACAGCTCAAAGGCTTCGCGCTTGTATTCCTGTTTGGGCTGCTTTTGGGCATAGCCACGCAAATGGATGCCCTGGCGCAGATAGTCCAGCGCACTCAGGTGTTCGCGCCAGTGCGTGTCAATGCTTTGCAGCAAGATCATGCGCTCAAACGAGGTGAAGTTGTCCGCGCCCACGCTGTCGAGTTTGGCCTGGAAATGGGCATTGGCAGCGGCCACCACCGTCTCGAGAATTTCTTCGTCGGTGATGGCGTTGGAGGCTTGCACCTTCTCGCGCAAATTGAGCGGCAGCGACCACTCTTCGGCCAGCACCTTTTCCAGACTGGCCAGGTCCCATTGCTCCTCGACCGTCTCGGCAGGCACATATTGGCGCACCATGTCGGTGAAACAGCCTTCACGCAGGGCGGTGATCTGCCCGTTCAAATCTTGCGCGTCGAGAATGTCGTTGCGCTGCTGGTAAATCACCTTGCGCTGGTCGTTCGACACATCGTCGTATTCCAGCAATTGCTTGCGGATGTCGAAGTTGCGCGACTCCACCTTGCGCTGGGCGCTTTCGATGCTGCGCGTGACGATGCCCGCTTCGATGGCTTCGCCCTCGGGCATCTTCAGACGGTCCATGATGGATCGCACACGGTCGCCCGCAAAAATGCGCATCAAGGGATCGTCCAGGCTCAAATAGAAACGCGATGAACCGGGGTCACCCTGGCGGCCGGATCGGCCACGCAGCTGGTTGTCGATGCGGCGTGACTCGTGGCGCTCGGTGGCGATGATGCGCAAGCCGCCCAAAGCCTTGACCTGCTCGTGCATGACTTTCCACTGCTCGCGCAATGCGTTCACGCGGGCCTGGCGGTGCTCTTCGGACAGGCTCTCGTCGGCTTCTACCGCCTGGATGTCTTTTTCGATGTTGCCGCCGAGCACGATGTCGGTGCCACGTCCGGCCATATTGGTGGCAATCGTGATCATGCCGGGGCGTCCGGCCTGGGCCACGATATCGGCCTCGCGGGCATGTTGCTTGGCGTTGAGCACCTGGTGCGGCAACTTGGCCTGGGTGAGCAATTGTGAAATCAGCTCGGAATTTTCAATCGAGGTGGTGCCCACCAGCACAGGCTGACCGCGTTCGTGGCATTCACGGATGTCGGCAATGGCCGCGTTGTAGCGCTCTTGCGAGGTCTTGTAGACACGGTCCAGCTGGTCTTCGCGTTGGCTCTTGCGGTGCGGCGGAATGACCACGGTCTCCAGACCGTAAATTTCCTGGAACTCGTAAGCCTCGGTGTCGGCCGTGCCGGTCATGCCGCCGATCTTGTTGTACAGGCGGAAATAGTTCTGGAACGTGATGGAGGCCAGGGTCTGGTTTTCGGCCTGGATTTGCACACCCTCTTTGGCCTCTACCGCCTGGTGCAAGCCATCGCTCCAGCGGCGGCCAGTCATCAAGCGCCCGGTGAATTCGTCCACGATGACGATCTCACCGTCCTGCACCACATAGTGCTGGTCGCGGTGGTAGAGGTGCTGCGCGCGCAAAGCGGCGTTCAGGTGGTGCATTAGCGTGATGTTGGCTGGATCGTAGAGGCTTGCGCCCTCCGGGATCAGCCCCATCTGGGCCAGCACCGCTTCGGCTTTTTCATGGCCGTCTTCGGTCAGGAAGACCTGGTGCGATTTTTCATCCACCGTGAAGTCACCCGGGGTGATGATGCCCTCGCCCGTGCGCGGGTCGGCTTCGCCTTCCTGGCGGGTGAGCAAGGGCACCACCTGCTTCATCGACAGGTAAGTGGCCGTGTGGTCTTCGGCCTGTCCGCTGATGATCAGGGGCGTGCGGGCCTCGTCGATCAGGATGGAGTCAACCTCATCGATGATGGCGTAATTCAAGGTGCGCTGGACACGGTCACGCGCTTCATAGACCATGTTGTCGCGCAGGTAGTCGAAGCCGTATTCGTTGTTGGTGCCGTAGGTGATGTCCGAGTTGTAAGCGGCCTGCTTTTCTTCACGCGACATCTGGGCCAGGTTGATGCCCACCGACAAACCCAGAAAGTTGAACAACTTGCCCATCCAGCGGGCATCGCGGCTGGCCAGGTAGTCGTTCACGGTGACCACGTGGACGCCCTTGCCCGCGATGGCATTGAGGTAAGCAGGCAATGTGGACGTCAGGGTTTTGCCTTCGCCCGTGCGCATCTCGGCAATCTTGCCGTTGTGCAAAGCGATACCGCCAGCCAGCTGCACATCGAAATGCCGCATCTTCATGACGCGTTTGGAGCCCTCGCGCACCACGGCAAAGGCTTCGGGCAACAGGTCATCGAGTATTTCGCCTGCAGCAAAACGGTCGCGAAAACTTTGGGTCTTGCCCCGCAGCTCGTCGTCGCTAAGCGCTTCCAGACCGGCTTCCAGAGCGTTGATGCGCTCCACGGTTTTGCGGTATTGCTTGAGCAGGCGGTCGTTTCGGCTGCCGAAAATTTTGGTGAGGAATGGGATGGCCATGTCTACAAGATCCACCTTCAGCACGGGGCTGAGAAACAGACCGTCTATCCTGTCAATTAAAAGGGTTCAAAACAAACCAGGCCTGCGGGATACCCCCCACGCCCCCGGCGGGTCCCTAGAGGCCCCAGCGTAACTGGATGATTTTAGCCTCTGGCCATGCCGGTTTTCGGCAAGCCAAACCCAGCCTTATCGGCTGCCGGATAATGGGCACGAACAACTTCTGCCATGCAAAGACGCCACCAAGCCATCCCCCTGCAGCAAGCCGCGCAAGAGTCGCCGACTTTCGCCCGATTGGCCGATCTGGTGCGCGAGTCTTCGGCACGCTTGCAGGCCATTCGCAGCTTGCTGCCAGCGCCCCTGCGGGCCAGCGTGCAGGCCGGCCCCATCGAGGACGGCTGCTGGTGCCTGCTGGTCAGCTCGAACGCGGTGGCCGCCAAACTGCGGCAGCTCGTGCCTGCCTTGCAGGCCCATTTGTCGACCCACGGCCTGGGCGTGACCTCCATCCGAATCAAGGTGCAAAACCGCCTGCCCTGAGCTGCTGCCGCGACATCGCCAGCTTTTTTGCCAAAGAAAAAGGCCCTGATCTGTGATCAGGGCCTTTTCAGGTTTTTGGTGCCGCTTGTCGGATTCGAACTGACGACCTACCGCTTACAAGGCGGGTGCTCTACCAACTGAGCTAAAGCGGCACGGGCTAGATTCTAACGTGATCCGAGTCCGTCTCCGGGCTTGACACCGTTAATTTTTTCACTTGACCCGTTTCAAGGCGGGTCGTGTGGGGCTGGGTGTCGGCGGCACGGGCTCATCCCCTTCGCCGACAGGTGCATCCAGCACAGGCACTGCCGACAAGGCCGGGGCCGAGCTGGATTCGTCATCGCTCACGGGGAAGGCCATGCCTTGCCCGTTTTCGCGGGCATAAATGGCCATGACGCGGTGAATGGGCACCATGATGTCGCGCGGCTTGCCGCCAAAGCGGGCTTTGAATTCAATGAACTCATTGCCCAATTTGAGCGAACTGGTGGCATCCATGCTGACGTTGAGCACAATCTCACCGCCTTGCACGTATTCACGCGGCACCTGCACCGAATGGTCCACCTTGACGGCCACATAAGGCGTGAAACCGTTGTCGGAGCACCAGTCGTACAAGGCCCGAATCAAATAGGGGCGCGTGGAAGGCAGTTCGGTGCTGCTGATCATGGTGGACTTCCCCGAATTTACTTGCGCATGACCTTTTCGGACGGCGTCAGTGCCTCGATGTAGGCTGGGCGCGAGAAGATGCGCTCAGCGTACTTGAGCAAAGGCGCTGCGTTTTTGCTCAGCTCAATGCCGTAATAGTCGAGACGCCAGAGCAAGGGGGCAATCGCCACGTCCAGCATCGAGAAGTTGTCGCCCAACATGAACTTGTTCTTCAGGAACACCGGGGCCAGCTGGGTCAAACGGTCGCGGATGTGCGAGCGGGCCTTTTCCAGGGCCTTGTCGTTGCCTTTGAGGGCGCGGTTTTCCAGGGTCAAGACATGGGTGAACAGTTCTTTCTCGAAATTGAGCAGGAACAGGCGCACACGGGCACGGTCCACTGGGTCGCCCGGCATCAGCTGGGGGTGTGGAAAGCGCTCGTCGATGTACTCGTTGATGATGTTCGACTCGTACAGGATCAGGTCACGCTCGACCAGAATCGGCACCTGCCCGTAAGGGTTCATCACATTGATGTCTTCGGGTTTGTTGTAGAGGTCCACGTCACGGATTTCAAAGTCCATGCCTTTTTCGAACAGCACAAAACGGCAACGGTGGGAAAAAGGGCAAGTGGTTCCGGAATAAAGCACCATCATGGCGGAGGCTCCTCAAAAAATCAAAAAGAGTGGGGGGCCAAAAAGACCCACCACTCCACAAGACCCGGCGGCACGGCCGGGTGAACCGTCAATTACTTGATGTCTTTCCAGAACGCGGCATTCAGACGCCAGGCGATGAAAGTGAAGAACGACAAGAAAATCAGGACCCAGACGCCGATGCGCACACGGGTGTTTTGGGCTGGCTCGGCCATCCACTGCATGTAACCCACCAGGTCACCCACGGCCTGGTCGTATTCCAGAGGCGTCATGGTGCCGGGTTTGTTCTGCTTCCAACCTTTGAAGATCTGGACTTTGTGGCCGTGCTCGTCTTTTTCTTCAAAGATCGGCTCGCGCTCACCTTGCAACTCCCACAGGGGGTTGGGCATGCCGACGTTGGGCATGGCCAGGTTGTTCCAGCCGGTGGGCTTGGTCTCGTCGCGGTAGTAGGTGCGCAAGTAGGTGTAGAGGTAATCTGCACCGGTGCCACCGTGGCCAGAGCGCGAACGGGCCATCAAGGTCAAATCGGGGGGGTTCTTGCCGAACCACTCTTTGGCCTGGGCCGGATCGATCGCGGCCTTCATGGTGTCGCCCACTTTTTCAGTGGTGAACAGCAAGTTGTCCTTGATCTGCTGCTCGGTCAAACCGATGTCTTTCAAGCGGTTGTAACGCATGAAAGCGGCAGAGTGGCAGTTCAGGCAGTAATTGACGAACAGCTTGGCACCGTTTTGCAAGGCGGCCAGGTCGTTGGTTTTCTTGGGCGCTTTGTCCCAGGCGATACCGCCACCAGCGGCATGGGCACCGGCCATCAGACCGAGGGCCATCACAAAGCCCAACGCGAGTTTCTGGATGTTTTTCATGTTCTTGAATCTCCGTGATCTCAGTGAGGCGTGAAGGTCACGCGGTCAGGAACGGGCTTGGGCGTGCCCAGCTTGCTCCACCAAGGCATCAACAAGAAGAAGCCGAAATAGAACAAGGAACCCACTTGAGACACGCGCTCACCGATGGGCGATGGCGGTTGCACACCCAGGTAACCCAGGATCAGGAAGTTGATGACGAACACGGCGTACAGGTACTTGTGCCAGTCAGGACGGTAACGGATCGACTTGACAGGGCTGTTGTCGAGCCATGGCAGGAAGAACAGAATGACCACGGCCCCCCCCATGACGACCACACCCCAGAATTTGGCGTCGATGGCCAGCATCAGGGCAGAGATCACCACAGCGGCACCGACCACAGCGCCCTTGAGCAAAGTGGGCAGCTTGCCTTTGGCCACAGCCAGCACAGCACCGATCACCACGCAGGCGATCAGGGCGTACATCATCTCGCTGGTGATGGCACGCAGCATCGAATAGAAGGGCGTGAAATACCACACAGGTGCGATGTGCAAGGGCGTGGTCAGCGGATCGGCCGGAATGAAGTTGTTGTATTCGAGGAAGTAACCACCGAATTCGGGGGCGAAGAACACAATCGCCGTGAACGCCATCAGGAAGACGCTGACGCCCATGATGTCATGCACCGAGTAATAGGGGTGGAAAGGAATGCCGTCCAGGGGATGGCCATTCTCGTCCTTGGGGGCGTTGGGGCCCTTGATTTCCACGCCGTCGGGGTTGTTGGAGCCGACTTCGTGCAACGCAATGATGTGCGCCACAACCAGACCCAACAAGACCAGCGGCACGGCAATCACGTGGAAGCTGAAGAAGCGGTTCAGGGTGGCATCGCCCACCACGAAGTCGCCACGGATCAGCAAAGCCAGGTCAGGACCGATGAAAGGAATGGCCGAGAACAGGTTCACGATCACCTGGGCGCCCCAGTAGGACATCTGGCCCCAAGGCAACAAGTAACCCATGAAGGCTTCGGCCATCAGGCACAGGAAAATGGCGCAACCGAAGATCCAGACCAGCTCACGCGGCTTGCGGTAGCTGCCATAGATCAGGCCACGGAACATGTGCAGGTACACCACCACGAAGAACGCAGAAGCGCCCGTGGAGTGCATGTAACGGATCAACCAGCCCCAAGGCACATCGCGCATGATGTATTCGACAGAGGCGAAAGCCACGGCAGCATCGGGCTTGTAGTGCATGACCAGGAAAATACCGGTCACGATCTGGATCACCAGCACCAGCAAAGCCAGCGAGCCGAAGAAGTACCAGAAGTTGAAGTTCTTGGGCGCGTAGTACTCGGACAGGTGCTCTTTGTACAGCTTGGAAGCCGGGAAGCGGTTGTCCACCCAGTTGAGCAACTTGGCGCCAGCGGGGGCGTTCGGGGAAATTTCTTTGAATTCAGCCATGTCGTTCTCCATCAGGCCTTCTTGTCTTCACCAATGAGCAGCTTGGTGTCGGACAGGTACATGTGCGGAGGCACTTCGAGGTTGTCGGGCGCAGGCTTGTTCTTGAAGACGCGGCCAGCGAGGTCGAACGTGGAGCCGTGGCAAGCGCAGAGGAAACCGCCTTGCCAGTCGTCCGGCAGGGAAGGCTGGGGGCCAGCCGCAAATTTGTCACCGGGCGAGCAGCCCAGGTGTGTACAGATACCGACGGCCACCATGATCTCGGGCTTGATGGAGCGATGGCTGTTTTTGGCGTATTCGGGCGTAGGGTAAGCGGTACGGTCCGAAGCAGGATCGGCCAGCTGGCCTTCGATCTTCTTGAGGGATTCGAGCTGCTCGGGCGAGCGCTTCATGATCCAGACAGGCTTGCCGCGCCATTCGACGGTGAGCTTTTCGCCCGGGTTCAAAGCGGAAATGTCCACTTCTACAGCCGCACCAGCCGCTTTGGCTCGTTCGGAGGGTTGAAAGCTGCTGACGAAGGGGGTGGCCACAAAGCCAGCGCCTACGGCACCTGCGCAAGTGGAGGCAATCAGCCAGGTCCTCTTGCTGCTGTCGACTGGGGTGTCACTCATGGGAATCCTCTAGCGAGTCGTTATCAGGGTCAACCCGAGATTGTAGCGGAGTGAAACAAACAACCGACTTACAAGACCTCTGGACGCACAATGTTGCTTCACAATCGGCCGCTTCGGTTTCACTTTCAGGAGTTACAGAGATGTCATTTGTTCAGGAATTCAAATCTTTTGCCGTAAAAGGCAACGTCATGGACCTGGCGGTCGGCGTGATCATTGGCGGCGCTTTCGGCAAGATCGTCGACTCGGTGGTTGGCGACCTGATCATGCCGCTGGTCAGCCGGGCCTTTAGCGGGCTGGACTTCTCCAATTACTACCTCGGTCTGGCCGGTCAGGCAGCCGGTTTGTCCTTGGTCGAAGCCAAAAAACTGGGTGCCGTGTTCGCTTACGGCAGCTTCCTCACGGTGGCGCTGAATTTCATCATCCTGGCCTTCATCATCTTTCTGATGATCCGCCAGATGAACCGGCTGACCGCCGCCAAGCCCGCACCGGAAGCGCCAGCCGCTGCCCCCATCACCCCGGAAGACGTTTTGCTGTTGCGTGAAATCCGCGACAGCCTGAAAAACAAGGGCTGAAACCAGCCCCGGTCAGGGCGCCGCGCTGGCCATCTGGCGGGCCATGCGCAGCGCCTGGATCAAGCTGTTGGCGTCCGCCAAGCCCCGGCCTGCCAAGTCCATGGCGGTGCCATGGTCGGGACTGGTCCGGATGAGCGGCAACCCCAAGGTCACGTTCACGCCCTGCTCTACCCCCAGGTACTTGACCGGGATCAAGCCCTGGTCGTGGTACATGGCGATGACCGCATCGAACGCGCGTTGCCCATCGGGCCGCTGACGTGCACGCATGAACACCGTATCGGGCGCATAAGGGCCATGCACATCCAGCCCCTCTTGCCGGGCCACGGCCAGGCACGGCTGCAGGATGTCGATTTCTTCGTGGCCAAACAAACCGCCCTCGCCCGCATGGGGGTTCACGCCCGCGACGGCGATGCGCGGTCTGCGGCCCAACACAACACGCAATGACGCATCGGTGATGCGCAAGGTCTCCAGCACCCGGTCGTGCGTGACGGCGGCCAGCGCCTCACGCAGCGACAGGTGGATACTCACCAGCACCGTGCGCAACTCGTCGTTGGCCAGCATCATGCGCACAGGCATTTGCGCCACAGGCACACCTTGGTGTCTGGCCGCTTCGGCTTGCAACAACTCGGTGTGGCCCGGGTACTGGTCGTAGGGAGCCCCGGCGGCGTGCAGGGCTTCTTTGTGCAAAGGCGCCGTGACCAAGGCCGCCACCTCACGCCGCAAGGCCGCACGGGTCGCCCAAAGCACGGCTTCGCCAGCGAGCCGCCCGGCACGGGCATCGATTTGCCCCCAGGGCAAAACAGGGGCCCGCGGCACCACCTGCAACACGGGAAGGCAGCGTGGCGGCACCTGCAGGGCCTCTGCAGCTGACTCAATCTCGCATACCGGGAAAGTCGGGGTCGTTTGCACCAAGGCCATGGCGCGGCGCATCAGGCCGACATCGCCCGCCACAAAACAGCCCTGGGTCAAGTCAGGGGCGAGGCACCAGGCCCGCGCCACAATTTCAGGGCCAATGCCGCAGGGGTCGCCCGGTGTGAGGACGATCGGGCGCTGGATTGGCGCCGTTGACAGGTCGTTGTGGGGCGTCATGCAGAGGGCCTCACGCCGGGTTGTCGATCTCGATGAATCGGTGTTGCAAACCCAACGCTTGCGCCACATGTGTGGCCAGGGCCGGCGCACCATAACGCTCGGTGGCGTGGTGACCACAGGCCAGAAAAGCCACCCCGGTTTCACGCGCCAAATGGGCCTGGGGCTCCGAGATTTCACCCGTGATGAAAGCGTCCACGCCCTGGGCAATGGCCGCTTCGAAATAACCTTGCGCCCCGCCGGTACACCAGGCCACCCGGCTGACGGGCCGATCGCTGTCGCCCACGCAAATCACCGAGCGTCCCAGGGTTGCCGCCACATGGTCCGCCAAGGCCTGGGCACCCGACCAGGTTTGCGCCCCCGCACCCACAAACCCCAGGTCTTGCTCGCCAAAGCGGCCATCGGCTTGCAAACCCAGCACGCGGGCCAGTTGGGCGTTGTTGCCCAGCTCCGGGTGCGCATCGAGGGGCAGATGGTAGGCAAACAAGTGGATGCCGTGCGTCAGCAACAAGCGCAGGCGCTCGCGCATCCAGCCCGTGACGCGCCCGTCCTGGCCACGCCAAAAGAGGCCGTGGTGCACCACGATGGCATCGGCCTGGGCGTCAATGGCCGCTTCGATCAAGGCCCGGCTGGCGGTCACCCCACTGACGAGCAAATGCACATCGCGGTCACCCTCGACCTGCAGGCCGTTGGGGCCGTAATCGCGGAACTTGTCGGGTTGGAGCAAGGCGTCAAAGGCCTGGCCCAGAATTTTGGCGTGGGTCATGGCGAAAGGCTTTCTGTCTGGGTGGACTATTGTGGCGCAAGGCACCTGTGCACAGGCAACGAATCAAGGACAATCTGACACCATGAAACGTTATTGGCTTTTATTTTCCCAATGGGTGACAGTTTTGCTGGCCGTCTGGTTTGTGGTGGCCACCTTGCAGCCGGAGTGGCTGCGCAGCGCACAACGCTCAGGCGATGGCATGACCTTGCTGCAGGCCCCCATCGGCTCGCCACTTAGCCGCCCAGCGGGCAGCCTGAGTGCACCGGCTCGGCTGGCGTCTCCCGCTGTGGTCAGCATCAACACCAGCAAAGCCAACAGCCAGAACCCCCAAAGCCAGGACCCCTGGTTCCGTTTTTTCTATGGCGAACAGGAAGAGCAAAACCCGGCTGGTCTGGGCAGTGGCGTCATCGTCAGCCCCGAAGGCCATGTCCTGACCAACAACCACGTCATCGAAGATGCGGACGACATCGAGGTGGTGCTGGCCGATGGCCGCAAGGCCGCCGCCAAGGTGATTGGCACCGACCCCGACACCGATTTGGCGCTGCTCAAAATCACCCTCGACAAATTGCCCGTGATCGTTTTGGGGCAAACCCAGGAGCTGCAAGTAGGCGATGTGGTGCTGGCCATTGGCAACCCCTTTGGCGTGGGCCAGACCGTGACCTCGGGCATCGTCAGCGCTTTGGGGCGCAGCCAGTTGGGAATCAACACTTTCGAGAACTTCATCCAGACCGACGCCGCCATCAACCCCGGCAACTCGGGCGGTGCGCTGGTCGACGTGAATGGGCACCTGATGGGCATCAACACCGCCATCTATTCCCGCTCGGGCGGCAGCATGGGCATTGGCTTTGCCATCCCCATCTCGACGGCCAAGCAGGTGATGCAGGATCTGCTGAAAAACGGCAAGGTCATCCGGGGCTGGATCGGGGTCGAACCCCAGGACATGTCGCCCGAGCTGGCCGAGAGCTTTCAGCTGCCCAAGTCCGGTCAGACCTTGCCAGCGGGCGTGGTGATCACGGGTGTGCTGAAAAACGGACCCGCTGCTGCCGCTGGCATTCGGCCCGGCGATGTGATCGTCAAGGTGGCAGGGCAGCCTGTGCGCAACGTGTCTGAGCTGCTGACCCAGGTGGCCGGCCTGAAACCCGGCGTCCCGGCCGAAGTGAACATCTGGCGTCGCCAGGGCGAAATCAATTTGCGCCTGACCCCGGCAGAGCGCCCTGCTGCCAAGCAGCGCAAGTGAGAATTTCAGCAACGCTGACTCACCGACTCAACATGCAAAAGAGGCCCGAGGGCCTCTTTTTTGTTTGGGCAAACCAGCAAGCGATCAGGCCGCCGTATCCGGCTCTTGGGGCGCTTGGGTGTGCTTGATGAAAATCTGCGCAGCCCAAATGCCCAATTCATACAACAAGCACATGGGGATGGCCAGCGCCAGCTGAGACACCACATCGGGCGGTGTGACCACCGCCGCAATCACAAAGGCCAGCACCACAAAGTAGCCCCTGAAATCCTTGAGTTTTTGAATGCTGACCACGCCCATGCGGGCCAACACCACCACCGCCACAGGCACCTCGAAAGCCAGACCAAAAGCCAGGAACATGGTCAGCACAAAGCTGAGGTAGGCCTCGATGTCAGGGGCTGCCGTGATGCTTTTCGGGGCAAAGCTCTGGATGAAACTGAACACCTGACCGAACACAAAGAAGTAGCAAAAGGCCACCCCAATGAAAAACAGCAAGGTGCTGGACACGACCAGCGGCATCACCAGTTTTTTCTCATGGGCGTAGAGGCCAGGCGCAATGAAGGCCCACATCTGGTACAGCACCATGGGCAAGGCGATCAGGAAGGCCGTCATCAACAGGATCTTGAGCGGCACCATGAAGGGCGAAATCACCGAGGTGGCGATCAAGGTCGCGCCTTTGGGCAAATGGACAATCAAGGGCGCGGCCAGGATGTCGTACAGCTCGCCAGGGCCCGGGTAAATCGCCAAGGCAGCAGCGGCCACCGCGATCGCTGCCACCGCCCAGATCAATCGGTCGCGCAGCTCAATCAGGTGCGCGACGAACGGTTGCTCGGAACCAGCAAGTTCGTCTTCGGGCTTGGAAGGAGAGTCAGACATGGCGAAGTGGGTTGGACAGCCGGCACCCGAGGTGCAGGGCCATCACTGGGAATGGAGGGACTTGGGGCGGTAACGCGCCACCCGCGCCGCCCCCGAGAGGGCCTTGGTGCGTACACCCGAACGCGCTTTGTACCACTGGGGCACAGCGCCGCGCTTGAGACGCCAGTTTTTCTCAGGGCGTTTGTACTCGGGCGGTGGGGTGTCAAGTTCAGGCAGGTCATGGGTCAAACCTGCTGTCGTGTCGGCCCAGTCTTTTTCAAAATCCGAGGCGGTGGTCTGGACCGTCTGCTCGACATCGCGGGCAGCTGTCTCCATCGACTCTTTCATTTTTTTGAGCTCTTCCAGGTCCATGGACCGGTTGACCTCGGCCTTGACGTCGGCCACATAGCGCTGCGCCTTGCCCAGCAAGGCACCCATGGTCCGGGCCACCTTGGGCAGCTTTTCGGGGCCGATCACGATCAAGGCCACGACGCCGATCAGCGCCATTTTGGAAATGCCTAAGTCAAGCACAGTGCAGCGTTCGCTCGTTCAAATGCTCAAGACTTGGTCTTGGCTTCGACATCGATGGTGGTTTTTTCGGTGGAAGCCGAAGAAGCCACCTGGCCTGCGGCGGGTGCAGACTCTTCGGGCTTGGTGCCACCGTCTTTCATGCCGTCTTTGAAGCCCTTGACCGCGCCACCCAAGTCAGAGCCCATGTTTTTGAGCTTTTTGGTGCCAAACACCATGACCACGATCAACAGCACGATCAACCAGTGCCAAATGGAAAAGGAACCCATGGATATCTCCTAACGTTGTTGCTGGATTCTAAGGGGTGTCGCACCCCGAAACGGATCTGCCTTGCGCCAGCAAGGAATTGAGGTCCGGGCGCTTGTTTTCAAGCGGATATCAACCCCGCAGCCAGGGACGCGGGCCGCCCATGACGTGCATGTGCAGATGGTGCACTTCCTGACCGCCCTCGGTGCCGTTGTTGACCACGATCCGGAACCCTCCGTCCGGGTAAGGGTTGCAGCCCTCCTGCAAGGCCAGTTTGGGGGCCAGGGTCATCATGTGGCCCATCAAAGCGGCGTGCTCCGGTGCCAACTGCGCCATCGACGGGATGTGCAGCTTGGGGATGATCAGGAAATGCACGGGTGCCCAAGGGGCAATGTCATGGAAGGCGAAGACCTGCTCGTCTTCGTACACCTTGCGCGAGGGAATCTGGCCCGCGATGATTTTGCAAAAAATACAGTTGGCGTCGGTCATGGCTACTTCAGCTTGAAGGTCAACAAAGAATCAATCGGTCACGGGGCGCTGCCCGTTCAGACGCACCATGCCCAGCACAATGCGGTACAAAAACCAGATGGAAATGGCCACCCAGGCCAGCCAGCCCGGAAAAACAAAGAAAAACCAGAGTGGCAAGGTCAGCAAATACAGCAAAGCCGCCCAGATCACGGTGCGGATGCGGTAGCTGAAATGCGTGCCCTCCCAGCCTGGGGCATCGCCTTTTTTGACCAGATCGATGATCAGCGCCACGATCAACAAAGCCGGGCCCATCTGCGCCCCTGGAATGACGGCACTGACCGCCACGATCAGGTGCAGGATGTAGCTGACCCAGCTGATGGTGTGGGTGCTGTCGTCCAGCGGTTGCTCATTCATGGCTCATTCGCCCAGGCGTTCACGCTCTTGCACCTTGCGCAAGGCTTTTTCTTCGAGGCCGCTCAGCCCCTCGCGGCGGGCCAGCTCGTTGACCACGTCGGCGGGCGTCAGGCCATAGTGCGCCAGCGCAATCATGCTGTGAAACCACAGGTCGGCCACTTCATAGACCAGCTTGTTCACATCCCCCCCGTGGTCCACGTCCTTGGCGGCCATCACGGTCTCGGTGGCTTCTTCGCCGATTTTCTTCAAAAAGGCGTCCGGCCCTTTGTGCAGCAGACGGGCCACGTAGCTCTTATCGGGGTCGCCACCATTGGCGGGCTTGCGGCTTTCGACCACGGCCGCGAGGCGGTCAAGGATGTCCTGGTTGGTCATAGGCTTTGGGGCGCTCACTTGTAAATGGTTTCGGGGTCCTTCAGGACCGGATCGGCCGCCTGCCATTCATCGGCTTGCAGGCTCTGGAAAAAGCAGCTGTGGCGGCCCGTGTGGCAGGCAATGCCCGGCTCATGCCCCAGCTGGGTGATTTTGAGCAGCACCACGTCGTTGTCGCAATCAATGCGGATGTCGTGCACCGTCTGCACATGACCGGACTCTTCGCCCTTGAACCACAGCTTGTTGCGCGAACGGCTGAAATACACCGCCCGCTTGAGCTCGACGGTCTTTTGCAGCGCCTCGCGGTTCATCCAGGCGAACATCAACACGTCGCCGGAGCCTTGTTCCTGGGCGATCACAGGCACCAGGCCTTTGTCGTCCCATTTGATTTTGTCGAGCCAGTTCATAGGGGGTGATCTTACTCAGTAGTGGAACCTGAGTTGGGCAATCTCCAGCTGATCGCCCGTGACGCGGTACACCATGCGGTGCTCGTCATCAATACGGCGCGACCAAAAACCAGAGAGTGCGTGTTTTAAAGGCTCGGGCTTGCCTATGCCCACATAGGGGTCACGGGATGCGGCTTCAATCAGCTTGTTGATGCGCTCCACCAGCTTGCGATCTTGCTTTTGCCAGTAGAGATAGTCCTCCCAGGCCAGCTCGGCAAACACCAGTTTCACTTGAGCAACTCACGCTCAACAGCCTGCCCCGCATTGAGCTGCGCGACAGACGCCAGCAGGCGACGCGCATTGGCAGGCGTGAATCGCCCCGGATTTTGAGGAGGCTCCACACTTTGAGAAGATGGAGCCATGAGCAAGAAATCAAACCGTTTTTCACCCGAGGTGCGCGAACGCGCTGTCCGCATGGTGCTCGAACACCGAGGCGA
>NZ_NESF01000004.1 GCF_003063665.1 Limnohabitans sp. Hippo3 | reverse complement strand
AGCTGCCAGTCCTCATCGAGGCGAACAAATTCCGACGGCTGCACCGAGCACTCCATGGCCTTCTCCTTCCATACGCAATGGAGAAGAGCATATCTCAAATTGATATTTTAAGTTAGCGCATATGCGCGCATGCGGGTATCCATGCCTTTGAAACCATGGATTCCCGATCAAGTCGGGAATGACGAAGGTGGCGTTTGGATTTCCGATCGAGTCGGGAATGACCGAGAAGACGTCAGGCCGTGGGGAAAGTGCCCGGCAGCAGGATGTTCTGGTCCACATTCTGGATGTTGGTGTGACCGCAAAAGGCCATGGTCACGTCCAGCTCCTTGTGGATCATTTGCAGGGCTTTGGTCACGCCCGCTTCGCCCATGGCGCCCAGGCCATAGACCATGGCGCGGCCGATCATGGTGCCCTTGGCGCCCAGCGCCCAAGCTTTCAAAACGTCCTGGCCTGAGCGGATGCCGCCGTCCATCCAGACTTCAATTTGTTCGCCCACAGCCGCCACGATGGCAGGCAGCGCCTCGATGCTGCTGGGCGCGCCATCAAGCTGGCGGCCGCCGTGGTTGCTGACCACAATGGCGTCGGCGCCGCTGGCCACGGCCAGTTTGGCGTCTTCCACGTCCATGATGCCCTTCAAGATCAACTTGCCGCCCCATTGCTTCTTGACCCAGGCGATGTCTTCCCAGTTGAGCGTCGGGTCAAACTGCTCGTTGGTCCACGAGGCCAGCGAGTTCATGTCGGTCACGGCTTTCACATGGCCCACCAGGTTGCCAAAAGTGCGGCGTTTGGTCCCCGCCATGCCCAGGCACCAGCGCGGCTTGGTCATCAGGTTGATGATGTTGGCAATGGTGGGGCGGGGTGGCGCGGTCAGGCCGTTTTTGAGGTCTTTGTGGCGTTGGCCAATCACCTGCAAATCGAGGGTGAGCACCATGGCGCTCACCTTGGCCGCTTTGCAGCGGTCGATCATGCGGGCCATGGCATCGCGGTCGCGCATCATGTACAGCTGAAACCAGAAGGGTGCTTGCGTGTGGGCGGCGATGTCTTCGATCGAGCAGATGCTCATGGTCGACAGCGTGAAGGGGATGCCGAACTTCTTGGCGGCCATAGCGGCGTGCATTTCGCCATCGGCGTGTTGCATGCCCGTGAGGCCCACGGGGGCGATGCACACGGGCATTTTGGTGTCGATGCCGACCATCTTGGTGGCCGTGGTGCGGTTTTCCATGTTCACGGCCACGCGCTGGCGCAGCTTGATCTTGTGGAAGTCGCTTTCGTTGGCGCGGTAAGTGCCCTCGGTCCAGGAGCCGCTGTCGGCGTAGTCATAAAACATGCGCGGCACGCGCTTTTCGGCCAGAACGCGCAGGTCTTCGATGTTGGTGATCACGGGCATGGGGTGTCTCCTGCTGGGGGTAGAGCGATTTCACAAATTCGCCCATCGTAGCCGCAGGCCTTGCCGGGCGCTGTGAAACTTGGGACAGTCGGTTTGAAATTTCTTGTAGGCCGTGAACTCAGCCGTGTGGCGCGGCCTTGACGAACGCACCGCCTTGGTAAATCGCAGCCGGGTCTTGCTTGTCGATGCTCTGCTGGCGTGCCTCGACAGCGGGGCGAAAGACGTCCGAGGTGTCCAGCGGGCGGTAACCGATGTGTTTGGCGTGGGTGTTGTCCCACCAAGAGGTTTGGTTGTCTGACATGCCGTAAATGATGCTGTGGCCGACGATGGGGGCAGTGAGGGCGGCCACCACCAGGCGTTCGAGGTCGTCAAAGCTCAGCCAGGTGGCGAGCATCCGGCGGTCTTTGGGCTCGGCATAGGACGAGCCGATGCGCAGGCTCACGGTTTCGATGCCCCAGCGGTCCCAGTACAGCTGGGCCAGGTCTTCGCCAAATGCTTTGGACAAGCCATAAAAGCCATCGGGCTTGGGTGGCATGCGCGTGTTGACCACTTCATCCTGGCGGTAAAAACCGGTCACATGGTTCGAGCTGGCGAACACAATGCGTTGTACACCCTTCAGACGTGCCGCCTCGTACAGGTTCACCATGCCCACAATGTTGCCCGCCAAAATCGGCTCCCAAGGCTGTTCAGTCGAGACGCCACCCATGTGCACCACGGCGTTCACGCCGTCCAGCAAGGCCATCATCTGGTCCTTGTCTTCCAGGGAGGCGAGTTGGACTTCCTCTCCAGCCGTCGCAGGCTCCAGCTCCCGGCGGTGGCTCACGAGCAGCACATCGCAATAGGCTTTCAGGCGGGGGCGCAGTTCTTTGCCCAGGTTACCGCCAGCGCCCGTAAGCAGCAGGCGGGGAAATCGGATGGTGGAGGCGGGGGTGTTCAGCATGTGTTGTCCGGTGTTCAGGATTTGAAGCGGCCCGCCAGTGCGGTGGCACTGTCGCGCAGCACGTTCTGGTCGGCCCCCACGGCCACAAACAGGCAACCTTGCTCGACATAGTGTTGGGCCAGAGCTTCGTCACCCGTCAAGATGCCGGCCGCCTTGCCGCAGGCGCGGATGCGGGCAATGGACGCGTCGATGACTTTGAGCACCTCGGGATGCCTGGGATTGCCCAGGTGGCCCAGGGCCGCTGACAAATCACCGGGGCCGATGAACACGCCGTCCACGCCGTCCACGTTGGCGATGGCTTCGATGTTTTGCAAACCCAGCACAGTTTCCACCTGCAACAGAACGCAAATTTCTTGGCTGCTGTGCTGGGCATAACCCTTGACGCGCCCATAGTGGCTGGCGCGGGGCGCACCCGCATAGCCGCGCACGCCGTGCGGTGGGTAGCGGGTGTAAGACACTGCCTGTTGCGCCTCTTCTTCGGTCTGGATGTAAGGCACCAACAGCGATTGCACCCCGACGTCGAGCAAACGCTTGAAAGTCACCATGTCGTTCCACGGTGGGCGCACGATGGGCGTGGTGGGGCTGCCTTTCATGGCTTGCAGTTGCGCCAGGATTTCGCTCAGATCGTTGGGCGAGTGCTCCATGTCCAGCAGCAACCAGTCAAATCCGCAGTGCGCCAGGATCTCGGTGCTGATGTTGCTGCACAGGTGCGACCACAGGCCAATCTGCTTTTGGCCCGATTGGATCGCGTGTTTGAAATGGTTGATGGGCATGTCCATGGGCTTGTCTCTTTACAGGAATGGAGGAATGTTCAGTTGCCTGCAATCTGGAAATTGGCGGCGATCTCCAGTGCGCGCACGATGCCGGAGTGGTCCCAACCGGCACCGCCGTTGGCCACGCAGCTGCTCATCAGTTGCTGAGTGCTGGCCGTGTTGGGCAGGCTCAGGCCCATGACCTTGGCACCTTCCAGTGCCAGGTTCAGGTCTTTTTGGTGCAGCTCGATGCGAAAGCCCGGGTTGAAGGTGCGCTTGATCATGCGCTCGCCATGCAACTCCAGAATGCGGCTGGTGGCGAGGCCCCCCATCAGCGCCTGGCGCACTTTGGCCGGGTCTGCACCCGCTTTGGCGGCAAACAGCAGGGCTTCGCCTACCGCTTCGATGTTGAGTGCCACGACGATCTGGTTGGCTACTTTGCAGGTCTGGCCGCTGCCGTTGTCACCGATCAGGGTAATGTTTTTGCCCATCAGGGCGAACAGCGGTTGCACTTTGTTAAAAGTGGCTTCGCTGCCGCCCACCATGATGGTCAGGCTGGCCGCTTTGGCGCCCACTTCGCCGCCGGACACTGGAGCGTCCAGATACTCGCAACCCAAGGCGTTGATCTTGGCGGCGAAGGTCTTGGTGGCGATGGGCGAGATGGAACTCATGTCCACCACGGTCTTGCCCGCCTTCAGGCCTTTGGCCACACCTTGTTCGCCAAACAACACGTCTTCCACATGCGGTGTGTCGGGCACCATGGTGAAGATGACATCGGCGTGCTGCGCCACCTCGGCCGGGCTGGCACAGGCTTTGGCGCCTTGTTCGAGCACGCCCGCAGGCACGCCGCTGCGTGAAAAAGCAAAGACTTCGTGGCCGCCCGCGAGCAGATGTCCGGCCATGGGGGCGCCCATGATGCCCAAGCCGATGAATCCGAGTTTCATGCTGTTTCCTTCTTTGGTGTGAATTGCCTGCGTGCTCAGCGCACCATGCAAGGCATTTTGTTGTTGAATTTCCAGCCGGGAACCAGGTACTGCATCGCGATGGCGTCATCACGTGCTCCCAGACCGTGTTGTTGGTAAAGCTGGTGCGCTTGCATCACGGCGTCCATGTCCACCTCGATGCCCAAGCCGGGTTTGGCGGGCACATCGACGTAGCCGTCCTTGATTTGCAGTGGGTCTTTGGTCAGGAACTGGCCGTCCTGCCAGATCCAGTGCGTGTCGATCGCGGTGACTTTGCCGGGTGCGGCGGCGGCGCATTGGGTGAACATGGCCAGAGAAATGTCGAAGTGGTTGTTGGAGTGTGAGCCCCAGGTCAGGTCGTACATCTGGCACAGCTGCGCCACGCGCACCGAGCCTTGCAGCGTCCAGAAATGAGGATCGGCCAGTGGAATGTCCACCGACTGCAGCTGGATGCTGTGCGCCATCTCTCGCCAGTCGGTGGCCACCATGTTGGTGGCGGTAGGCAAGCCGGTGGCGCGGCGGAATTCGGCCATGACTTCGCGGCCCGAGAACACACCCTCTGCGCCGCAGGGGTCTTCGGCGTAGGCCATGGTGTTGCGGTGGTCGCGCAGAATGCGAATCGCGTCTTTGAGCAGCCAGCCGCCGTTGGGGTCGAGCGTGATGCGCGCCTGCGGAAAACGCTCATGCAGGGCCACGATGGCTTCGACTTCTTCTTCGCCGCGCAGCACGCCGCCCTTGAGTTTGAAGTCCTGAAAGCCATAACGCGCTTGCGCCGCTTCAGCCAGGCGCACCAAGGCTTCGGCGGTCATGGCTTTTTCGTGGCGCAGGCGCAACCAGTCGTCGGCTTGCTCGGGCTCACTCCGATAAGCCAGGTCAGTCTGTAGCCGGTCGCCCACATAAAACAGATAGCCCAGCATTTGCACCCGGCTGCGTTGCTGGCCATCGCCCAGCAAGGCGCAAACCGGCACGTTCAGGTGCTGGCCCAGCAGGTCGAGCAGGGCGCTTTCGACGGCGGTGACTGCGTGGATGGTCGTGCGCAGGTCAAAGGTCTGGTTGCCTCTGCCTCCGCTGTCGCGGTCGGCAAACTGCTGGCGCATCGCGTTGAGCACGCGGTTGTAATGGCCAATCGGCTGGCCTTCGACCAATGGTCGAGCGTCTTCCAGCGTCTGGCGAATTTTTTCGCCGCCAGGCACTTCACCCAAGCCGGTGTGGCCTGCCGAGTCGGTCAGGATGACGATGTTGCGGGTGAAAAACGGGCCGTGAGCGCCGCTCAAATTGAGCAGCATGCCGTCGTGGCCGGCCACAGGAATCACCAGCATGCGCGTGACGTGGGGTGTGGTTAAAGTGGTCATGGTTGATGTCTTTAGTCAAAAGACATCGTACAACTTGAAAGGTGTTTGCGCATTGGGGAAAACGCGGGTGAAGTCGCGTTGACAGCCTCAGTTGCTGTCGGGGTCGCTTTTGCGCAGACGCTCCCGGCTGTTGGCCAGATGGGTGCGCATCGCGGCGCGCGCAGCTTCGACATCTTGCGCGGCAATGGCGTTGTAAATGCTTTCGTGCTCCTGATTGACCCGCCTGAGGTAGTTCTGTCGTTCGGGGTCGGAGGTCAGTATGCTGCTGATGCGGGCACGTGGAATCACCCCTGCGCCCAGCGAATTCATCAGGTCGGTGAAGTGGTGATTTTGGGTGGCACGCGCAATTTCCTGATGGAATTGGTGGTCGGCAGCCACCGCGTCTCGTCCCTCGTCAATCGCGCTGTTGAATGCACGCAATGCGGACTGCAGTTCTGCCAGGTTTTCAGGTGTGCGACGGACGGCGGCCAGTGCGGCGGCCTCGGTTTCCACGCTGATGCGAAACTCCAGCAGTGCAATGACCTCGCGCAGGGTGCCCATGTGCTCTGGGCTGATGCGGAAAGAGGGGTGTTCGCTTTGGTGCAGGACGAAGGTGCCAATACCGTGGCGCGTATCGACCCAACCTGAGGCTTGTAGCCGGGAGATCGCTTCGCGCACCACGGTGCGGCTCACGCCAAAGTCTTTCATGATGGCCGCTTCGGTCGGCAGTTTGTCGCCTGCTTTGAGGCGGCCGCTGCGAATTTGCTCGGTCATGGCGTGGACCAGCTGGATGGCCAAGCCGCCGGGTTTTTTCAGTGAAGTGGTCGTTGCATCCATGGGTAATCCCTAGCTGACTGAAAGGCGAAGCGGAAGGATAATGACGCCTCTATTGTACGACAACTGATGACCTGATGCGGTTTTTTCAAGTGCATGGGTTGGCTGCAATGGCTTTCACCCCTTTGAACAGGAGACATAGATGAACTTTCGCAGAAACCTGATTTCTTCCACGGCAGCGGCCTTGCTGACTTTGGCTTTGATCCCCGTGGCCTCGGCACAAACCGTACTCAAGGCTTCGGATGTGCACCCGGCTGGCTATCCGAACGTGGTCGCGATTGAAAACATGGGCAAAAAGCTTGAAGCGGCCACAGGTGGACGCTACAAGCTGCAAATGTTCGCAGGCGGTGTGTTGGGCTCTGAAAAAGAAGTGGTCGAGCAAACCCAAATCGGTGCGATCCAGATCGCCCGTATTTCCCTGGGCATTCTGGGTCCAGTGGTGCCCGATGTGAACGTGTTCAACATGCCATTTGTATTCCGCGATGAAGCGCACATGCGTTCCGTGATCGACGGCCCTGTGGGCAAAGAAATTCTGGACAAGATCACCAACAGCCCGGCACGCCTGGTGGCATTGGGCTGGATGGACAGTGGCTCACGCAGCCTCTACACCAAGAAGGAAATCAAGTCGCCTGCCGACCTCAAGGGTCTGAAAATCCGTGTCATGGGCAACCCCTTGTTTGTGGACACCATGAACGCGATGGGCGGCAACGGCATCACCATGGGGCACAACGACACTTACAGCGCCTTGCAAACGGGGGTGGTGGATGGGGCAGAGAACAACCCACCGACCTTGTTCACGGCCAATCACTATTCGACCGGGGTGAAGTTTTACACCCAAACGACGCACCTGATCATTCCTGAAATTTTTGTCATGTCCAAAGTCACCTGGGACAAGATGAGCAAGGACGATCAGGCTAGCTTGATGAAGTTTGCCCGCGAAGCCCAAATGGAGCAGCGCGCCATGTGGGACAAGAGCGTGGCCGAATACAGCGCCAAGCTGCAAGCCGCTGGCATCCAGTTCAAGACGGTGGACAAAAAAGCGTTCTATGACGCCACGGCGCCTGTGCGTGCCAAATACGGCAGTCAGTTTGCCGACTTGATCAAGCGCATCGAAGCCGTCAAGTGAGTTGCAGCTTTGGCGCCTGTTGCGCTGTTGCTGCGCGGGACAGGGCTTGCCCTGTCCCTGCCGTTGGAGTCGACACCAATCCCGGGGGATTTTGACCATGGTGCGTTTGTTTGATCGCCTGTATCTGTTGTGCATCTGGATATCGGGCATCTCGATTTTTTTCATGAGCCTCATCATTCCTTGGGGCGTGTTCACGCGCTATGTATTGGGCACGGGCTCCAGTTGGCCGGAGCCCGTGGCGGTGTTGCTGATGGTCACTTTCACCTTCATGGGGGCCGCAGCCAGTTACAGAGCAGGATCACACATCGCCGTGGGCATGCTGACCGATCGTTTGCCTGAGCCTGTGCAAAAAACATGTGCCACATTGGTGCATTTGTGCATGGCAGGCATCTGTGTTTTTGTGATGGTTTGGGGTAGCAAGCTGGCCATGGAAACCATGGGTCAGACCTTGGGCGATTTGCCCTGGATGGCGGTTGGCTGGACCTACATGCCTTTGCCTTTGGGGGCATTGATGACTTTGGTCTTTGTGCTGGAAATTTTGTTTTGGGGTCCAGCGCACGAACGTGCTGTGGTGGTCTTTGACCATGAAGGCCCTACATCGGCGGAGGCGATCTGATCATGGATGCACTGGTTCTGATTGGTAGTTTTGTCTTGTTGATGCTGATCGGCATGCCTGTGGCCTATGCCTTGGGTCTGGCGGCCTTGCTGGGGGCGATGTGGATTGAACTGCCGCTGGATGCGGTGATGATCCAGATGGCCAGTGGCGTCAACAAGTTTTCCTTGTTGGCCATTCCCTGTTTTGTACTGGCGGGCGCGATCATGGCCGAAGGCGGCATGTCGCGGCGTCTTGTGGCGTTTGCTGGTGTGCTCATCGGTTTTGTACGAGGCGGCTTGTCGCTGGTCAACATCTTGGCGTCCACTTTTTTTGGGGCCATTTCCGGTTCTTCTGTGGCTGACACGGCCTCGATTGGCTCGGTCCTCATCCCCGAGATGGAGAAAAAAGGTTACCCACGTCCTTTCGCTACGGCGGTCACGGTGAGTGGCTCGGTGCAGGCGATCCTGATTCCGCCCAGCCACAACGCGGTCATTTATTCAATGGCGGCAGGCGGAACGGTGTCGGTCGCAGCCCTGTTCATGGCTGGGGTCTTCCCGGGTTTGCTGCTGGGGCTCAGTTTGGCGATTTATTGCCTGTATGTGGCACGCAAGGAAAACTACCCCAAAGGCCGCGTTATCCCCCTGAAAGAGGCGCTGAAAATTTGTTCCGATGCGATGTGGGGCTTGATGACCATGGGGATTATTCTGGGTGGCATCCTCAGCGGCGTTTTCACGGCCACAGAATCGGCCTCGATCGCGGTGGTGTGGGCCTTTTTTGTGACCATGTTCATCTACCGCGACTACAAGTGGAAAGACCTGCCCAAACTGATGCACCGCACCGTCAAGACAGTGACGATCGTGATGATCCTGATCGGTTTTGCGGCGAGTTTCGGCTACATCATGACCATGATGCAGATTCCAATGAAGATCACCACGCTCTTCACTGCTTTGAGCAATGAGCCATGGGTGATTCTGGCGTGCATCAACATCATGCTGCTGGTGCTGGGCACTTTGATGGACATGGCGCCGCTGATCCTGATCCTCACGCCTATCCTGATGCCTGTCATCAAAAGCATTGGTATCGACCCGGTTCACTTTGGCATGATCATGATGGTCAACCTGGGTATTGGCCTGATCACACCTCCTGTGGGGGCGGTGCTGTTTGTGGGCAGTGCAGTGGCCAAGCTCAAGATCGAGCAAGTGGTGAAATCCATGAAGCCCTTCTTTTTGATCTTGCTGATGGTGTTGATGCTGGTGACGTATGTGCCGCAAATTTCGCTGTGGTTGCCACGTACCATGGGTCTGTAAAAACAGCCATGCCTTTGCCTTTGGTGCTGGTCACCCATCCCCGTGAGCGACTGGCCACTTACTTTGGCGAGCAGGCGCTGGCCAATTTGCAGGAGGTGGCCCGCGTCAAGCTCAATCCCGATGCGCACGACTGGTCAAGCTCAGAGCTGATCGAGGCTGCGCAGGGCTGCGATGTGTTGATCGCGTACCGCCAAACAGCACTTGATGCCGACTTTTTTGCTTCGGTGCCGAGTTTGCTGGCGGCCGTGCGTTGTGCGGTGGACATCCGCACCATCGATGTCGCAGCGGCAAGTCGTGAGGGGATCTTGGTGACCCAGGCCAGCCCCGGCTTTGGTCCTGCTGTGGCCGAATGGGTGATCGGTGCCATGATCGACTTGAGCCGCCACATCAGCGTAGCCGCCGCAGCCTACTGGCAAGGCCAGTCGGTGGAGCCACGCATGGGCCGAGAGCTGCGCGGGGCGTGCCTGGGCATCATGGGTTATGGCGAAATTGGTCGCCATGTGGCGCGGCTGGCACAGGCGTTTGGCATGCGTGTGTGTGTGTACGACCCTTATGTGCAGCCGCAAGACCCTGTTGTGGAGTCACTGGCCTTGCATGAACTGTTGGCCTGTGCAGACCATGTGGTGTGCCTTGCGCCAGCGAAGCCCGAAACGGACAAGTTGATCAATGCGCAGGCCTTGTCGTGCATGAAGCCCTCTGCTTTTTTCATCAATGCATCGCGGGGTCAGCTGGTGGACGAGTCAGCGCTCTTGCTGGCGTTGGATCAGGGGCGGTTGGCAGGTGCTGCGCTGGATGTCGGGTGCGCAGTAGACCAGATGCCATCGCCTGAACTGGCGCGGCATCCTCGTGTCATCGCCACGCCACATGTGGGTGGGCTCACGCCGCAGGCCATTGCACACCAGGCCCTGGAAACAGTGGTACAGACGCGAGACATTTTGCAAGGGCGTCTGCCGCACGGGGCTGTCAATCCGGCGCAGGCCACCCGTTGGATGTCGAGGATGTCCACATGAGCGCCGTTGCGATGGCTGAGTCTGATGCCGTGTCTTTTTCAGTGCCGTTCGGGGCCTGCGATTGCCATGTGCATGCCTATGACGATGCTTATCCCTTGGCCCCTACCGCCACGTTCAAACCTCCGCATGCCCCGATGGCCGATTACGCCAAAGTGCAAGCGGCTTTGGGATTGACGCGTGTGGTGGTGGTGCAGCCTACCGGCTACGGTTTTGACAACCGCTGCACACTGGCCGCTGTGGCCAGCATGCCTGGCCGTGCCCGTGCTGTGGCCATCGTGCCCCCTTCGGTGACGCAAAGCACGCTGCGCGATTTGCATGCAGCGGGCGTGCGTGGTGTTCGCATGATGATGTTGCCCGGTGGACCGCTGGGCTGGGACGCATTTGCACCGCTTGCACACCAGATCCGTCCCTTGGGCTGGCATCTGAATGTGCAGTTCAACGGCTGTGACTTCGTGCAGCGGCTGCCTTTGCTGCAAAGCCTCGATGCCCAGATCGTGTTGGACCACACAGGTAAATTTTTGGTGCCACCTGCCAGCACGGACGATGCGGCATTCCAGGCCCTTTGCCGCTTGCTGGACACAGGGCGTGTCTGGGTCAAGCTGTCGGCCCCTTATGAAACTTCGCAAACTGGGGCGCCTCACTATGAAGACGTGAGTTTGCTGGCCCGTTACCTGGCCACGCATTACCCCGAGCGCTGCTTGTGGGCCAGCAACTGGCCTCATCCCAATCAAAACCCCGTGCCATCCTCTGCCGCGTTGATGAACCTTTTGCCCCACTGGGTGTCCCGCACGGCTGACATTCGGCGCATTTTGGTGGACAACCCGGCGCAGGTGTATGGTTTTGATGCCTGAGCAGGCATCGCTGTTGTTCTGATTCTTTTTTCCCATTTTGACCATGCCCCACGTTTATGTTTCCAACGCCGACAGCGGCGACATCTCTGTGCTGCACATGGGGGCCGATGGCAGCTTGCGTTGGCAAAGCACGGTGCTCGTGGGGGGCAACCTGATGCCCATGGCGGTCAGCCCGAATCAAAAAGTACTTTACGCGGTTCGGCGCAGCGAACCGATGGCGGTGGCCAGTCTGGCGATTGACTCTGTCAGCGGTGATCTGCACTTGTTGGGGGAGGCCGAGTTGCCAGCCAGCATGGCTTATGTCAGCACCGACTTGACGGGCCGGTTCTTGCTGGCGGCTTCTTACCCTGGACACCAGCTCACGGTCAGCCCCATCGTACCTGATGGCACAGTGGGCCTTGTGCAGCAGGTGGTGCCCACAGGCCCCTATGCCCACGCCATCCTGCCTTCACCTTGCAAGCGCTATGTGCTGGCAACAGCGCTGGGCGGTGGCGAACTCATGGTTCTGCATTTCAACGCAGGCACAGGCCAATTGACGCCAGCTGCATTTTGGGCGGCGCGTGCTGGCGCTGGCCCTCGGCATTTCCGGTTTGACCCGCAAGGCCGCCATGTGTATTTGCTCCATGAACTCGATGGCACGGTGGATGTGCTGACCTGGGACGCGGATCGGGCCCGCTTGAGCCTGTTGCAAACCGTGGATATTTTGCCGTCAGGCTTCACAGGCAAACCTTGGGCAGCCGACCTTCACCTGACGCCTGATGGGCGTCACCTGTACACCAGCGAGCGCACGTCCAGCACTTTGGCGCACTTCACGGTGGATGCCGCAACGGGCTGTCTCACAGCCCAGGGCCACACACCGGTTGAAACCCAGCCACGGGGTTTTGCGATCGATCCGTCCGGGCGGCACTTGCTGGTGGTTGGACAGCTGTCGCACCACCTGAGCCGTTGGGCAATCGAGCCGGACTCGGGCCAATTGCACTTGCAGCAACGCATCCCCGTAGGTCAGGGCCCCAATTGGGTGGAGATCCTGGCGTGAACAACACCACCCAAGCTGTGACGCCGCGTGTGGTGCGCATGCACCCTGCGGACAACGTGGCCATCGTCGTCAACGACGGCGGTTTACCGACTGGCACCGTCGTACCCCAAGGGGTGGCCGACGGTCTGGTCTTGCGCGACAAGGTGCCACAAGGCCACAAGGTGGCGTTGACCGATCTGGCCCCAGGCCAGGCGGTTATGCGCTACAACGTGCCTGTGGGCTATGCCCGCCAGGCCATCCCGGCGGGCAGCTGGATACACGAGCGGTTGCTTGACATCCCGCCTGCGCGTGCCTTGCAGGGTCTGCCCATGGCCACGGTCCGACCGGCGCGGCAAGAACCGCTCGAAGGCCTCACCTTCGAAGGCTATGTCAATGCCGATGGCTCGGTGGGCACGCGCAACTTGTTGGCCCTGACCACCACGGTGCAATGTGTGGCCGGGGTGGTCAAGATCGCTGTGGAGCGCATTGAACGCGAATTGCTGCCGCTGTTCCCGAATGTGGACGGCGTGGTGGGTCTGGAGCACACCTACGGCTGCGGCGTGGCGATTGACGCGCCCGGTGCCGAGATTCCGATCCGCACCCTGCGCCACATCAGCCTGAACCCCAACTTTGGTGGCGAGGTCATGGTCGTCAGTCTGGGTTGCGAAAAACTGCAGCCTGACCGCCTGTTGCCAGCGGGCAGTTTCCCGATCCACGATGCGCGTGAGAAAGACCAAGGGCCTGATGGGGTGTGCCTGCAGGACGATGCGCACGTGGGCTTCATGTCCATGGTTGAACACATTGTGCAAAGTGCTCGCTCGCACTTGGAGCGGCTGAACGCCCGTCGCCGTCAGACCGTGCCGGCCAGTGCCTTGGTCGTTGGTGTGCAGTGCGGCGGCAGCGATGCGTTTTCGGGTGTGACCGCCAACCCGGCCGTGGGTTTCATGGCCGATTTGATTGTGCGCGCAGGTGGCACCGTGATGTTTTCCGAAAACACCGAAGTGCGCGATGCGGTGGAACAACTCACCAGCCGTGCCGCTACGCCGCAAGTGGCCGAGGACATCGTGCGCGAGCTGGGTTGGTACGACCAATATCTGGACCGGGGTCAGGTCGACCGCACGGCCAACACCACGCCGGGCAACAAGGCCGGGGGCTTGTCCAACATCGCCGAAAAAGCCATGGGCTCGATCATCAAGAGCGGCAGCTCGGCCATATCGAGCGTGCTGGCGCCGGGTGACAAACTCAAACCCGATCAAAAAGGCCTGGTTTTTGCAGCCACCCCCGCCAGCGATTTCATTTGTGGCACTTTGCAGCTGGCCGCTGGCATGAACGTGCATGTGTTCACCACCGGGCGAGGCACGCCCTATGGCCTACAGGCTTGCCCTGTGGTCAAGGTGGCGACCCGCACCGACCTGGCCCGCCGCTGGCACGACCTGATGGACATGAACGCAGGACGGATTGCCGATGGTGAAATCACCATCGAAGAAGCCGGTTGGGAGCTGTTTCGCATGGTGCTCGACGTGGCCAGTGGCCGCAAGACCTGGGCCGAGCACTGGAAGCTGCACAACGCTCTGGTGCTGTTCAACCCCGCCCCAATCACCTGAACCGATTCACCACAGGAGACTTTCATGAATTTCAAACGACAACTCATCCAAACACTGTGCATTGCTGCTGTGGGCCTGGCCCTCTCCCCGGTGTGGGCGCAGAGCGACTATCCCAACCGGCCGATCAAACTGGTGGTTCCTTTTCCTCCCGGTGGCACCAGCGATGTGATGGGCCGTTTGATGGCCGATGAGCTGGGCAAAATCCTCAAGCAAGCCGTGGTGGTGGAGAACATTGGCGGGGCAGGTGGCATTGTGGGCACGGAACGCGCCATCCGCTTGCCCGCTGACGGTTACACCCTGATCCAAAGCGGTGTGGGTCAAAACGCTGTGGCGCATGGCTTGGACCCCAAGCTCAAATACAACTCCATGACCGACCTGATTCACCTGACGCAAGTGCACTCGGGGCCGAATGTGTTGGTGGTTCACCCGTCCTTGCCTTTCAAGACGGTCAAGGATGTGGTGGATTACGCCAAGAAAAACCCCGGCAAACTCGATTACGGTTTCACCCACGCGGCATCGGGTCACATGGCGATGGAGCTGTTCAAGCAGACCACGGGCATCTTCCTGACGGGCATACCTTACCGGGGCGGTGGTCCGTTGCTCAATGACTTGCTGGCCGGGACTGTGCCCATGATTTTCATCAACCAGGATGCGGCTTTGCCCCACATCAAGGCCGGCAAAATCCGCCCGATTGCTGTCACCAGTCTGCAACGCAACCCTCTGTACCCCGATGTGCCCACCGTGGCCGAGTCGGGCTACAAGGATTTTCAGGCGCTGTCCTGGTCAGGCCTGTCGGTGGCCAAAGGCACGCCCGCGGCCATTGTGGACAAACTCGAAGCGGCCATGGTGCAGGCTTTGCAGTCTGAGACTGTGCGTCAGCGCCTGACCTCGGTGGGTTTTGTGGTGCCCGCCCTGGGCAGCAAGCCCTACACCGGCTTTGTCAAATCCGAGATCGACACCTGGACCCGCGTGATCCAGACCGCGGGCATCAAGCCCCAGTGATGGGTATGAGCGGATCGTCAGCTGCTGCAGCTGACGCTGCCGCAGCCCGACATGGTCACGTTTTGAATGACCGAGGGGTCGGCCAGGGTTTCGGTCACGCTGTCAAAACCCACTGACTTGAGGTGTGCGGCCAGGCCCGCGTCCATGCTGTTGGCGTGGCCCGGGAACCATTCGGCCAGCGCTTCGGCCATGCGGGTGATGATGGTCTTGTCGCTGTCCAGATAGTGGGCTTCCACCACCCGCATGGTTTCGAGGATCGTGGCGTGGTGCTCGGCGTGGCAGTTGTCGGCCGAAAACCCGGTGGCCAGCATCCAGCGCTCTTCCTGCGCAAAGTGCTCGACCGTGTGGTTCAAAAAAGCCTTGTAAACCGGCAACTGTTCGTCTTCGGGTGTGGCCAGAATCTGGTTGATCATGTCCACAAACTCCTGGTGCGTTTCGTCCATGCGGGCATCGTCTGTTTGGAGCGAGGCGGTCCAGGCCATGGTGGATGGGGCGGAGGGGGCTGTGTGGGCTGTGGCAGACATGGCAAAAAACAGTGAAACGTGAGAATGGCTCACATTATCGCGCCATCCCTTGGTCTCAAGGCCAGGGCGTTGCTGGTTTCAGGGCTCGGTGATTTGCAGGTGCGCGACCCCGTACAGCGGGCCGCCCGTCCAGGGTGTCATGCACATCTCGGCCCAACAAACCGCCCAACCATAGAGCTCCGCCACGGTGTGTTGGGCGATCAGTTCCATGCGGGGGTGCAAGTGCGCCACTTCCATGGCGTTGTGCGCACCCCAGAGAAACTCCGCCCCGGTCCCTGACACACTGGGTGCCATGTGGGCGCGACCAACGCCCAAAGGGGTCATGAAGTCGCAGACCAGCTCGGAGCCTTCGGGTGCGTTGTTACCGATTTCACGAAAGACGGCTCGGACTTGAGTGGGCGTCAAGTACATCAGCACGCCTTCACAAAGAAGCAGCAAAGGCTCACGTGATGCGCGTTCGCTCAGTCGCAACTGCTGCCACCAGCCGGGTTGCGTCAGGTCCACGCAGATGTCCTGGGCTGTCGGGGAATGCACAGGCAGCAACAAGTGTCGCAGCGACACCACCCCCTCCAGGTCCACGTCCAGCCAGCCGTTGTGACCGTTGTTCAGCCATTGAAAATAATCCGACAAACCAGCTCCCAGGTTGATGCCTTGCGAGTCGGGGTGGTGTTCGAAGAAGGCTTTTCCCAGACGCTTGAGCAACTGGGTTCGCCACAGCACATGGAGCATGGCAGAACGGTCTTGCAGCAAAGCATCCAGGTCATGGCCGATTTTTGCCATCACGTGCTGTGCCTGTGTGTCACCCGGATCGAGCCATGGGTAGATCGAACCAGCGCGTGCCCGTGCCATCAGCGGTACGAGCAAGGTGCTGGATACGGCATCCAACATCCCGATGTCTTGGGGGGCTGAGGCTGGCTGCATGGCTGTCTCCTTCTGAGGAACTTTTCTTTTTAGAAGGTGGGTGCTGTGCAAACGCTGATCCAGATCAAACTGCGCGGGATGAAGCGGCGGTGTACACCGTATGCGACGCTTGCAAGCGAAACGGCTGGCACGAGCCTGAAACGGCCCGGGATGCCACAGGGCATGTCAAAGTCGCTAACCTCTTGATCCGTATCAAGGCCCGACCGCTGTGGGGTCTGCCGAGTCAAACCACTGTTCTCAATTACCAAGCTAAGGCCATGGATTCCGTCACGCAAGTACTTTTGGGCGCCTCGATCGGCGTGGCTGTCATGGGGCGGCGCACCGCGCTGTGGAAGTCGGCCCTGTGGGGCGGTGTGGCCGGTTTACTGCCCGATCTGGATGTGCTGCTGGACCACGGTGATCCGATCCTGAACATGATCCGACACCGCGCCGAGACGCACGCCTTGCTGTTGCTGACCCTCTTTGCGTTTCCCATGGCCTGGGGGGTGAGCCGCATCCACCGTCAACCGCAGCTCTACGGCCGTTGGTGGTGGGCGCTCATGCTGGCCCTCGTCACGCACCCCTTGCTGGACCTGATGACGATTTACGGCACCCAGGTGTTTCAGCCCTTCACCGACGAAGCCTATGGCCTCGGCAGCATGTTCATCATCGACCCGGTGTATTCGCTGCCCTTGCTGGCGGGCGTGGTGGCGGCTTTGCGCGTCAAAACCGTGGGCCGGGCTTTGGCCATCAACGGCTGGGCCTTGGCTTTGAGCACCGTTTACCTGGCTTGGAGTGCGCTGGCGCAATGGGGTGTGACGCAACACGCCCGGCAGTCGCTGCAGGCGCAAGGCCTGCCCAGCCAACAGTTGCTGGTCACGCCTGCGCCCTTGAGTACCTTGGTGTGGCGTGTGGTGGCCCTCGATGGTGAGCGCATACACGAAGGCTTTTACGCACTCATGGATGGCGGTCGGCCCATTCGCTTCGTGGCGCATGCGCGTGGCAGCGCTTTGGTCGCCCAACACGCGGACCACCCGCAGCTGCAGCGTTTGGCTCGCTTCACCGACGGGTTTTTCAAGGTGCAGCAAGAGGGCGCGCGCTTGGTCGTGACCGACCTGCGCATGGGTCAGGAGCCGGACTATGTGTTTTCTTTTGACATCGGGCCACCGCTGCAAGCGGGCCAGATCCACCCGGTAGCCGAGCAGCGCAGCCGCCGCATGAACGTAGGGGAGGGCTTGCAATGGCTGGGGCAGCGCATGCTGGGGTGGGATGTGCCGCCCCCAGGCTCGACAGGCGGCTGATGCAAGCTGCGTTGCAGCGCTTGGCAGTTCAGACTAGGCGAGCGCGGTGCCGTGCGATCTGCAAACGCACTTGCGTGGGCGCTGTGCCGCCCAATGTGTTGCGGGCGTTCAGCGAGCCTTGCAGGCTGAGTGGCCCGAACACATCGGCTTCGATGCGGCTGTCGAACTTTTGCAGGGTTTCCAGTGAGAGTTCCGACAAGTCCACGCCCAGGCCCTGAGCGGTTTTGACCGCGTGGGCCACCACCTCATGCGCATCGCGGAAGGGCAGGCCTTTCTTGACGAGGTAGTCGGCCAAGTCCGTTGCGGTGGCGTAGCCTTTTTTTACAGCCGCTTCCATGGCTGCGGCGTTGACGGTGATGCCGCCTTCTTTGACGCCCGTGGCGGGGTTGACCTGGCCGCCGACCATTTCGCTGAAGATGCGCAGGGTGTCTTTGAGCGTGTCCACTGTGTCAAACAGCGGCTCCTTGTCTTCCTGGTTGTCCTTGTTGTAGGCCAGCGGCTGGCCCTTCATCAGGGTGATCAGGCCCATCAGGTGGCCAACCACACGACCGGTTTTGCCTCGTGCCAGCTCAGGCACATCGGGGTTTTTCTTCTGCGGCATGATGGACGAGCCGGTGGTGAAGCGGTCGGCAATGCGCACAAAGCCGAAGTTCTGGCTCATCCACAAAATCAGCTCTTCAGAGAAGCGGCTGATGTGCACCATGCACAGCGAAGCAGCGGCGGTAAACTCGATGGCGAAGTCGCGGTCGCTCACGCCGTCCAGGCTGTTTTGGCAGACCTGTGGGTTGCCGGATTCATCGACCATGCCCAGGGTGCGGGCCACGCGCTCGCGGTCCAGCGGGTAGGTGGTACCGGCCAAGGCGGCGCTGCCCAGGGGCAGGCGGTTGGTGCGGCGGCGCACGTCGCTCATGCGCTCGGCGTCGCGCGCAAACATTTCCACATAAGCCAGCAGGTGGTGCGCAAAGCTCACGGGCTGGGCCACTTGCAGGTGGGTAAAGCCCGGCAGGATGACGTCGACGCTTTGCTCGGCCACATCGACCAGCGACTGTTGCAGGTCGGTCAGCAAGTCGATGATCAGGTCCATCTCGCCTCGCAACCACAAGCGCACGTCGGTGGCCACCTGGTCGTTGCGGCTGCGTCCGGTGTGCAGGCGTTTGCCCGCGTCGCCCACCAATTGGGTCAGGCGAGCCTCGATGTTCAGGTGCACGTCTTCCAGGTCCAGTTTCCATTCAAACGCGCCGGATTCGATCTCTTGGGTGATCTGCGCCATGCCGCGCTGGATGTCGGCCAGGTCGCTGGCGCCAATGATGTTTTGCGCCGCCAGCATCTCGGCATGGGCCAACGAGCCCTGGATGTCGGCTTGCCACAGGCGCTTGTCGAAGAACACGCTGGCAGTGTAGCGCTTGACCAACTCGCTCATGGGTTCAGAAAAGAGCGCGGACCAGGCTTGGGATTTTTTGTCGAGTTGATTTGTCATAGCCCCCGATTTTATCGGGCGACCAGCTGTCGCCCGAAAATCAGCCGTCAACCCGTGTTCCGCAAGCCCGCCGCAATCCCGTTGATCGAGATGTGGATGCCGCGCTGCACGCGCTCGTCGGCCTTGCCCTCGCGATAGCGGCGGATCAGCTCGACTTGCAGGTGGTGCAGCGGATCGATGTAGGGAAAGCGGTGGCGGATGGACCGGTCGAGCGCGGGGTTGCTGGCCAGGCGTTTTTTCTCGCCCGTGATTTGCGTGAGCGCGTCGGCCGTGCGGTGCCATTCGGCCTCGATGGGAGTGAAGATTTTTTTGCGCAGGCGGGCGTCGCCCACCAGTTCTGCGTAGCGCGAGGCCAGGGCCAAATCGCTCTTGGCCAGCACCATGTCCATGTTGGAGAGCAGGGTGCGGAAAAACGGCCACTGGCGGTACATCTTTTGCAGCAGGGCCAGTGCGGCTTTGCGCTCGGCGGCGTCGGGTTTGTCCAAAAAGGTGGCCACCGCCGAGCCAAAGCCCAGCCAGCCGGGCAAAGTCAGGCGGCACTGGCCCCAGCTGAAGCCCCAGGGGATGGCGCGCAGGTCCTCAATCTTTTCCAGCGCCTTGCGCGAGGCGGGGCGCGAGCCAATGTTCAGCTGAGTCAGTTCCTTGAGTGGGGTGGCCCCAAAAAAGTAGTCGGTGAAGCCGGGGGTGTCGTAGACCAGTGCGCGGTAAGCGCCCATGCTGGCCTCGGACAGCTCGGCCGCCGCATCCAGAAAGGCCCGCGTGGCGGGTTTGGTCGGTTGCAGCAGCGTGGCCTCCAAAGTGGCGGCGACCAGGGTTTCGAGGTTGCGGCGGCCGATCTCGGGGTTGGCGTATTTGGAGCCAATGACTTCGCCTTGTTCGGTCAGGCGGATTTGGCCGCGCACGGTGCCCGGGGGTTGAGCCAGAATGGCCTGGTAGCTCGGACCGCCGCCCCGGCCCACGGTGCCGCCCCGGCCATGGAACATGCGCAAGGTGATGCCGTGGCTGCTCTGGAGTTTGTCGAACAACTCCACCAAGGCGATTTCGGCGCGGTACAGCTCCCAGTTGCTGGTGAAGATGCCGCCGTCTTTGTTGCTGTCGGAGTAGCCCAGCATGATGTCCTGCTCGCCGCCCGAGCGTGCGACCAGCGCGGCCATGCCGGGCAGGGCATAGAAGTCGCGCATGATGGGCGCGGCGTTGCGCAGGTCTTCAATCGTCTCAAAAAGCGGCACCACGATCAGGTCGTTGCGGGCTTGCGCGTCCAGCGTGCCGCGCAGCAGGCCCACTTCTTTTTGCAGAAGCAGGACTTCCAGCAGATCGCTCACGCTTTCGGTGTGGCTGATGATGTAGTGGCGAATCGCCTGCCGACCGAAGCTGCGCAGCAAGCGTTGCGCGGTCTCGAAAATGGCCAGCTCGGACACGGTGTGGGCGCTGTAGTCGGCCCCCGGCACACGCAGCGGGCGGGCGTCGTTCAAGAGGCCCAGCAGCAGGGCTTGCTTGGCGTGCTCTTCGAGCTGGCGGTAGTTTTTCTCGACGCGGACAGCAGTCAGCAACTCGGCCACCACGGCTTCGTGTTGATCCGAGCTTTGGCGCAGGTCCACCGTAGCCAGATGGAAGCCAAACACCTCGACGGCGCGGATCAGCGGGTGCAGACGCTGGGCGGCCAGGGCTTCGGCGTGGTGGCTGCACAGCGACGCTTCGATCACCCGCAGGTCGGCCAGAAACGCTTCGGCGCTGGCATAAGGGTTTTGCGGGGCCACGGCGTGGCGGGCTGCGTCGCCGCCGGTCAGCTTTTTCAGCGTGGCCGCCAGCCGGGCATACATGCCCGTCAGCGCCCGGCGGTAGGGCTCGTCCTGGCGGTGTTCGTTGGTGTCGGGCGAGCGCTCGGCCAGGGCCAGCATCTCGGGGCCAAAGGGTACCAGCATGGCCGACAGCGACAACTCGCTGCCCAGGTAATGCACCTCGGTCAGGTAGTGGCGCAGGGCCACGTCGCATTGGCGGGTCAGGGCGTGCTCCAGCGTCTGGGCGGTCACGTTGGGGTTGCCGTCGCGGTCACCGCCAATCCACTGGCCCATGCGCAAAAAGCTGGCAATCGGCTGGCCGGGCAGGGCGTGTTCGAGTTCGGCATAGAGCTTGGGGATCTCGCGCAAAAAGGTGGCTTCGTAGTAGCTCAGCGCGTTTTCGATCTCGTCGGCCACGGTGAGCTTGGTGAAGCGCAGCAGGCGGGTTTGCCACAGCTGCATCACCCGGGCGCGGATTTGCAGCTCGTTGGCGGCCAGCTCTTTGGGGCTGAGCGCGTCTTTGGCGGCATTCACGGCGGCGGCACGGGCCTTGATGGCGTCGCGCTCGGTCAGCAGGTGGGCGATGTCGCGCTCGGCGTCCAGGATGCTTTGGCGCTGCACTTCGGTCGGGTGGGCGGTGAGCACGGGCGAGACATAGCTGGTGGCCAGCATGTCGGAGATGCTGCGCGGCGTGATGCCCGCCCAGCGCAGGCGCTGCAGCGCCACATCGATGCTGCCTTCTTGCGTGTGGCCCGCCCGCTCGTGGATGGCGCGGCGGCGGATGTGGTGGCGGTCTTCGGCCAGGTTGGCCAGGTGACTGAAGTAAGTGAAGGCACGAATCACGCTCACGGCGCGGTCACCGGGCAGGCCCTTGAGCAGTTTTTTCAGGGCCTTATCGGCTTCGTGGTCGGCGTCGCGCCGGAAGGCCACCGAAAGTTTGCGGATCTGTTCGACCAGCTCGTAAGCCTCGGCGCCTTCATGCACCCGGATCACGTCGCCCAAGATGCGGCCGAGCAAGCGGATGTCTTCGACCAAGGGGCGTTCGCTGTCGCGTTTTTCCTGGGGGGTACTGCTTGGAGCGGCTTTGGGGGGCAAGGCGTTGTCTGGTGCGGCCTGTTTCATCGTGTGCTCGGGGATCTGGAGGGGGTTGTGCGGGGGTGTCAATTTCCCTTGACATCATGCTAGCATCGCCCGGAGAGACAAAATGACCAATTGATTTCATTTTGATGGGATCAAAAAATTTTTCAGAAAGCCCGTCGTGACCGAGACCCACCAGCCCGCCATCGTCATCGCCACCCGAGAAAGCCGCCTGGCTCTGTGGCAGGCCGAACATGTCAAGTCCCTGCTCGAGGCCCGTGGTTGCCAGGTCCGGCTGCTGGGCATGACCACCCAGGGCGACCAGATTCTGGACCGCAGCCTGTCCAAAGTCGGCGGCAAAGGCCTGTTTGTTAAAGAGCTGGAAGTGGCCTTGCAGGAAGGCCACGCCGATATCGCGGTGCATTCGCTCAAGGATGTGCCCATGGACATGCCCGAGGGCTTTGAGTTGGCCTGTGTGATGGAGCGCGAAGACCCGCGTGACGCCTGGGTCTCGCCGCAATACGCCCGGCTGGAAGACTTGCCGCCAGGTGCGGTGGTCGGCACATCGAGCCTGCGCCGCACCGTGTTGCTGCGCGCCTTGCGCCCGGATTTGAAGATCGAACCCTTGCGCGGCAATCTGGACACGCGCCTGCGCAAACTCGACGAAGGCCAGTACGCGGGCATCGTGCTCGCAGCAGCGGGCCTCAAGCGCCTGGGCTTGTCCGAGCGGATTCGCCACATTTTTGAAACCGACCAAATGCTGCCCGCCGCAGGGCAGGGCGCTTTGGGCATTGAAATCCGCAGCGACCGGGCCGATTTGCGTGCCCTGCTGGCGCAGCTGGCCGATGCGCCGTCGTGGCGGCGCGTGGCGGCCGAGCGGGCGGTGAGCCGCGCCCTGGGCGGCAGCTGCTCCATGCCTTTGGCCGCGCACGCCACCATCGAGGCGGGTGTGCTCAAGCTGCAAGCGGCCTGGGGCGACCCGGAAGGCGCGACCACCCTGGTCACCGCCGATGCGCAGGCCAGCGCCGAGGGCTTGCAAGCCGCAGAAGCGCTGGGCCTGAGTGTGGCGCAGGCTTTGCGCGACGGCGGAGCGCATTGAGGTCTGGCGCTGACATGGCGCTGGCGTCTGCCATTTCTGCTGCCGCAGCCCCTTGCCGGGTGATCGTGACGCGTCCTGCGCGTGAGGCCCAGACTTGGGCCGACGCCTTGCAGGCGCGGGGTGTGCCTTGCGAGACGTTTCCCCTGATCGAGATCGCGGCCTTGCCCGAGCCTTCGGCACTGGAGTCGGTCTGGCAGGCGGTGCCTGGCCATTTGGCGCTGATGTTTGTCAGCGCCAATGCGGTGCGTTTTTTCATGGCGGCCCGGCCTGCGGGCCTGCCGATGCCCAGCTGCCGCGCCTGGTCGACCGGCCCGGGCACCCGGGCTGCATTGCTCGCGGCGGGCTGGCCTGAGGGCCTGATCGATTCACCCGATGAAGACGCGCCCCAGTTCGATTCGGAAGCTTTGTGGGTCTTGGTGGCGCAGCGGGTGCAAGCCGCAGTGGCGGCTTCCCCGTCCAGGCCTTCGGTGCTGATCGTGCGTGGCGCCGATGCCCGGGGGCAGCTCGCAGGGCGTGATTGGCTGGCGCTGCAGCTCGAAAGCGCGGGCCTGCAGGTGTTACAAGCCGTGGCCTATGTGCGCCAGGCCCCAGAGTTGACGCCTGCAGAGCAAAGCCGTGCCCGCCAGGCTGTGCGCGAGGGCCGCGCGTGGCTGTTCAGCAGTTCCGAGGCGGCGCAACACCTCGTGCAGGCCTGTCCTGACTTGCCTTTGGCGCAGGCGCGGGCCTTGGCCACGCACCCGCGCATCGCACAGCGCTTGCAACAAGCAGGCTGGGGGCGGGTGGATCTGGTGCCTGCGGCTGTGGATGCGCAGGCCGAGTCTATAAAATCGCTGGCATGACACCCACACCTGAGACCGACGCCATTTCTGCACCACCCAGGTCGGTGCGGCGCGCCTGGCTACGTTGGCTGCCTGTGGCGCTGGCGGGTTTGGCTTTGCTGGTGTCTGTGTTGCTCTGGCAGAAGTTGGCACGCATTCAGGAACAACTGGCGCGCCAAAGTGCCGATGCGGGCCAGCAATCCCTGGAAGCCAAAGCGTGGGCCAAGCAGGCGCAAGAAACGGTGAAGGACAGCGCCGCCCGCTTGGCTTTGGTCGAGGCCCGTCTGGGCGAGGTGGCTTTGCAGCGGGGTCAGCTGGAAGAATTGATGCAAAGCCTGTCGCGTTCGCGCGACGAAAACCTGGTGGTGGACATTGAAGCGGCGCTGCGCATGGCCCAGCAACAGGCCCAACTGACGGGCAGTGCCGAACCGTTGATCGCTGCGCTCAAATCGGCGCAGACGCGCGTGCAGCGGGCCGCTCAGCCGCGCCTGGCCCCGGTGCTGCGGGCGCTTGAAAAAGATCTGGAGCGTCTGAGCACGGCGCAGACCTTCGATTTGCCGGGTTTGTTGATCAAGTTGGACGAAGGCGTGGCGTTGGTCGACGGTTTGACACTGGCCAACCAGGAGTTGCCGGCAGCGGCCATGAACCGTTCTTTGGCCCCAGGGCAGACCGCGGCCCCTTCCTGGTGGATGGCGGGTCTGAACCAGTTTGCAGACCAGCTCAAGGGCTTGGTGCGGGTCAGCCGCATCGAGTCACCCGAGGCCGCCCTGTTGACACCCGAGCAGGGGTTTTTCCTGCGTGAAAACCTCAAGCTGAAACTGCTCAACGCCCGCCTGGGTTTGCTCGCACGGCAAAAAGATGCGGCGCGTGCCGACCTGGCGTCTGCGGCGGTGATCGTGCGCCGCTATGCCGACGGGTCTTCTCGCAAGACCACCCAGATGCTGCAGTTGCTGGACCAATCCGCGGTGCAGTTGAAAGCCAGTGAAACGCCACGCCTGGAGGGTTCCTTGACGGCCCTGGCCACGGCGGCGGCCGGAAGGTAAGGTCCGCATGCGTGCAGCACTTTGGCTCATCAGCTTGTTCGCTTTGGCTGCGGCTGCGGCATGGCTGGCGGGGAACAACCAGGGCACCGTGACCTTGTTCCTCACGCCGTACCGGATTGATTTGTCGCTCAATCTGGTTTTGCTGGTTTTGGGCTTGGTCGTGCTGGTGGTGGTGCTGGCCCAGCAGGCTTTGTCGGCTTTGTTGTCTTTGCCTCAGCAAGCCAGACGCTGGCGCATGCAGCAAAAAGAACGGGCTACCCATGCCGCCCTGCTGGAATCCATCAGCCAGTTCATGGCCGGGCGTTTTTTGCGGGCCCGCAAGGCCGCGCAAATGGCGCTGGAAAAAGAAGCGTTGCTGCGCGATGCGGGACTGGAGCTGGACCATGCGGTTTCTTTGCGCACCGTGGCGCACATCATGGTGGCCGAGTCGGCCCACGCTTTGCAGGACCGCGATCTGCGACAAGGCCATGGGCAGTCGGCGCTGGAAGCCGCGCGCAGCGGGCCATCGGCCGAGCGCCAGACCTTGACCGAAGGCGCCCAGCTTCGCGCCGCGCGCTGGCTGCTGGATGACCGTGATGCTGCCGGCAGTCTGGAACTTTTGCAGTCCTTGCCCCCTGCGACAGCCCGCCGCATGGTGGCCATGCGGCTGCAGCTCAAGGCCGCCCGCCTGGCCGGGCAACCTGCTCAGGCGCTGGACACGGCACTTTTGCTGGCCAAGCATCGGGCCTTCACGCCAGCCACCGCCAACAGTCTGGTGCGCAGCTTGATACTGGAGTGGCTGTCGCACACGCACGATGCAGATGGCGTGCAGCGTTTGTGGTTGGGCTTGAGTGCGGCCCAACGTGAAATGCCCGATCTGGCCGCCGAGGCCGCCTGGCGACTGCTGGCTGTGGGTGGCTCAGCGGTCATGGCCAGGCAGTGGTTGCAGCCTGTTTGGGGGGCTTTGCAGTCTCTTTCATCCAGCTGGACACCCGATCAGCTAGCGCGCATGGTGCAAGCCTTGGACGCGGCGTTGGCCGATGCGCAAACCAGCGATGCGCGCCAATGGTTGGCCCGGGTGGAGGCGGCCCAGCTAGCCCATCCGCAGGATGCGCGCTGGCAGTACCTGGCCGGTATGCTGTGCTTGCGTCACCAGCTGTGGGGCAAGGCGCAAGGCCTGTTGTCGCAAGCTGTCAAGGGTTTGCAGGCGCCTGTACTCCAACGCAGCGCTTGGTGCGCTTTGGCCGAATTGGCCGAGCAGCGGCAGGAGCCCGCAGCGGCCACGGCCGCCTGGAAACAGGCCGCCCTGGTGGCGCAGCCCTGAGAGCCCACGCCCAAGCGGCCTGGCCCAGTCCACCGGGCTTCTTGCTTTGTCATACACGGCTTGACCGGGTATCCACCCGTGTGTGCCTGCAGTGCGATTGCTGGGCTGTGTGGTCAAGCCAACATGGATACCCGCCTTCGCGGGTATGACAAGTCTGAGTGAGGGCCCGTGCCCCCTGGCCCCGTGTGCGATGGATGCCCGCGCTCGCGGGCATGACACAAGCAGCTCATTCCGCCCGACTCGGCCACACCCGGCTTGACCGAGTTTCCATGCCTGTGAACCCCAAGCTCGCGGGGCACAGGCGAAAAAAAACCGGGCAAATCGCCCGGTTTTTTTGACCCGTGGATCAGAAAGGCAAGTTCATGTCTTTCAGGTCTTTGCGTGTTTCCACCAACACCAGCGGGCCCTCGTCCAGCACCACAGCGGGCGGACGCTCGCGTGGCACGCGAACCGGTTGGGGTTCAGCGGCAATGGCAGCCTGGACAGCGGCCACTTTGGCGGCGTCAGAGTTCACCCAAATCAAGCCAGAGCTTTGCGCCACTTGCTGCAAGCTGTCGATTTCCAGGGTGTAGTTCGCCACGGAAGGCAGACCCGTGCGTGCAGCCGCTTGGGGTGCCGCAGCAGGTGCTGCGGGCGGCGTGACCACCACAGGAGCGGCTGCGGGGGCTGCTGGGGCCTCAACCGGAGCAGACACAGCCGAAGCTGTGACCACAGGTGCTGCGGGCGCTTCGGTGCTGGCGGACTGGGCTTCGGCTGCGGCAGCAACGGGCGCTGCAGCAGCTTGCTGTGCACGTTCAAAGTACGAGCGTGGCGCTGGCCGGTCTTCAGCCGTGGTTTCTGCGCTGGGTGCGGTGGCTGAGTCGGCATTCAGGTTGCTTTGAGCTTCTTCGCCCAGGTTGTCCTGGCGGGGTTCGCCAGCACGTTCGCGGCGGTCACGGCCGTAGCGGTCACGAGAGCGGCGTTCACGGCGCTCGCCGTTGTTCTCAGACGGCGCACCGCCTTCTTGCGTCGCGTTGCCTTCTTGTCCTTCGGCGGTGATCACCTCGGTCTCAGCAGCCTGGGCATCGCTGGCTGCAGCGTCTGCTGGGCGGCGTTCACCACCGCGTTCGCCGCGCTCACGACGGCCTTCACCGTTGCGCTCGCCACGCTCGCGGCGCCCCTCACCACGGCCTTCGCCACGGGGTGCACGCTCGCTGCGCACTTCAGTGCCATCGGCGTTCAACTCGGGTGTTGCATCGCTGCGGCCTTCGTTTCTGCCTTCATTGCGGTTCTCGCCACGACCGTCGCGGCGGCCTTCGCGCGGTGCGCGCTCGCCTGCAGGACGTTCTGCGCGCTCACCCCGCTCAGCGCGTTCGCCGCGTGCGGGGCGGGCTTCGCCTTCACGTAATTCGTTTCGACCTTCGGCACGTGCCTCGCCGCGGCCTTCACCACGACGACCACCTTCGCGGGGTGCGCGGACTTCGCTTGTGGCGTTTTCGCTGCGCTCGCCACGGCGGCCATCGCGTCCACCACGGCGGCCGTCACGGCCACCTTCACGTCGTTCGCCATCGCGGCCACCTTCGCGGGCCTCGTTGCGGCGCTCGCCGTTGCGGCCTTCGCGTGCTTTGTCGTCTTTCTTGCCCACAGTTGCGGGGGCTGCTTCAGGGGCGCTGCCACCGAACAGGTTTTTCAACCAGCCAAAGAAACCGCCGGAGGCTGCTGGAGCGACCACGGGGGCTGCTGCGGCTTTGCGTGCAGGCTTGGCCGCAGCCACCGGGGCTTCGGGCTTGACCGGGGCAATCGGCGCAGGTGCATCGGGCAACACGCCCTTGATGACAGGCGTTTGCTTGTTGGTGGGCTCTTGCGAACGGCGCGTGACGGTGGTTGCATCTTCGATCTCTTCGGCCATCTTGTAGCTGGCTTCGATGCGGTCCAGGCGCGGGTCGTCGTGCTTCAGGCGCTCGAGTTTGTAGTGCGGGGTTTCCAGCGACTTGTTGGGCACCAGCAGCACGTTGATGCGTTGCTGCAGTTCGATCTTGGCGATCTCGGAGCGCTTTTCGTTTAGCAGGAAGGAGGCCACTTCGACGGGCACTTGCGCGTGCACGGCGGCGCTGTTGTCCTTCATGGACTCTTCCTGGATGATGCGCAGGATCTGCAATGCCGAGCTTTCGGTGTCACGGATGTGGCCCGCGCCGCCGCAGCGGGGGCAGGGGATGGACGCACCTTCAGACAGGGCAGGCTTCAAGCGCTGGCGGCTCATTTCCATGAGGCCGAATTTGCTGATGGTGCCGAACTGCACGCGTGCACGGTCCTGGCGCAAGGCGTCGCGCAGGCGGTTTTCCACCTCGCGGCGGTTTTTCGACTCTTCCATGTCGATGAAGTCGATCACGATCAGGCCACCGAGGTCGCGCAAGCGCATCTGGCGGGCCACTTCGTCGGCGGCTTCCAGGTTGGTGCGGGTAGCGGTTTCCTCGATGTCACCGCCCTTGATGGCGCGGGCGGAGTTGACGTCGACCGACACCAAGGCTTCGGTGTGGTCGATCACGATGGCGCCACCCGAAGGCAGTTGCACCGTGCGGGCATAGGCCGATTCGATCTGGTGCTCGATCTGGAAACGGCTGAACAGCGGCGCGTCGTCGCGGTAGCGTTTCACGCGGGGCGCAAATTCGGGCATCACGTGGCTCATGAACTGCTGAGCCTGGTCGTAGATGTCGTCGGTGTCGATCAGGATGTCGCCGATGTCGTTGTTGAAATAGTCACGAATCGCGCGGATGACCAGCGAGGATTCCTGGTAAATCAGGAAGGCACCCTTGCCGCCTTTGGAGGCGCCATCGATGGCGCTCCAGAGCTTGAGCAAATAGTTCAGGTCCCACTGCAGCTCGGGCGCGGAGCGGCCGATGCCTGCGGTACGCGCAATGATCGACATTCCCTTGGGGTACTCCAGCTGGTCCATGGCTTCTTTGAGCTCTGCGCGGTCGTCGCCCTCGATGCGGCGGCTGACGCCACCACCACGGGGGTTGTTGGGCATGAGCACCACATAACGACCAGCCAGGCTGACGAAGGTGGTGAGCGCTGCGCCTTTGTTGCCGCGCTCTTCTTTCTCGACCTGCACCAAGAGGGACTGGCCTTCTTTGATGACGTCCTGGATGCGGGCCTGGCTGACGGACACGCCTTCGGCAAAGTATTGGCGCGAGATTTCCTTGAAGGGCAAAAAGCCGTGGCGGTCTTCGCCGTAGTCCACAAAGCAGGCTTCGAGCGAGGGCTCGACGCGGGTCACCACCGCTTGGTAGATGTTGCCCTTGCGCTGTTCGCGGCCTTCTATTTCGATTTCGTAGTCGAGGAGTTTTTGTCCATCGACGATGGCCAGGCGGCGCTCTTCAGCTTGCGTGGCGTTGATCAGCATCCGTTTCATGATGCGTTCCTTCTCTTGTCAGCATTGGCCCCAGTGCAGAAAAATGCCTGCTGTCTGGAACCTGTTTACACAACTGGCTCTGGATTCCTGGGAATCTCAAAGCCTCCGTTGCCGGAGCTGACGCCTGAAACGAAGGGAATTGCCGAAGGTGATCGCCATTCAGCTGTGCGTGAGCACAGGAATGGGGATCGTGGCGCGTGGATGGGGCGAGGGGAAAGGCGTGCAAGCATTCGTCCACTGCCGGGGGCTTCCCCCGGTGTCCAGGACCAACTGCCCGGCACGAGGCGTGACTGTGCAGAATGGCTTCGTGAGCCACTCCAAGCACATCAGCAAAGTTCCGAACAACACAACCATCTCGCTTTGATCCGTCCAACAGCCATGTTGGGGCTGCTGGACTTGGGGTATTCCGTATCTGGGTTTTCAGGGCGTCGGCCCAACCTCCGGGGCGATTGGCCACTGTCGGCGCTGGCCTTCAGTCTGCAAATCGTGCCGGGGGTGGCATCGACCATCTGGTTTGACGCGGTGGTGGTGGACTAAACTCCAGTTCTTCAGGAATTCATTTCCATTTGAATCAACCACTTACAGCCAATTGCCAGTGAATCACATTATAGGGTCCAAGTCCGCTGCTGCGACGCCCGCCGTCAAATGGTTGTTGGTGGACGAGGAGTCGGCCGGGCAGCGATTGGACAACTTTTTGATGCGTCACTTGAAGGGTGTGCCCAAAACCCACGTCTACCGCATCATCCGCAGCGGCGAAGTGCGCATCAACAAAGGCCGTGCGTCGGCCGAGACCCGGGTCGAAAACGGCGACGAGGTGCGTTTGCCGCCCGTGCGTATTTCTGAAAAAGTCGCCGAAAAAGCCGAGCGCCCAGCGCCTGGGCGTGAATTTCCGGTGCTTTTGGAAGACGACAGCCTGATGGCGATTGACAAACCGGCCGGGGTGGCGGTGCATGGCGGCTCGGGGGTGAGTTTTGGCGTGATTGAGCAGCTGCGCCAAGCCCGACCCCAGGCCAAGCTGCTGGAATTGGTGCATCGGCTGGACCGCGACACCAGCGGGATTTTGCTGGTGGCCAAAAAGCGCAGCGCCCTGAAGCACCTGCAAGACCAGTTCCGTGAGCGTGAAACGGGCAAGACCTATTTGGCGCTGGTCAAGGGCGACTGGCCCGCCAAACTCAAGGTGATCGACCAGCCGCTGCACAAGTTTTTGCTGCCTGACGGTGAGCGTCGGGTCAGGGTCACCACCCCTGAAGACCTGGACGGCATGCGTTCGATCACCTTGGTCAAAATGGCGCAGCGCTTGCCTGGCGCCACTTTGTTGGAGGTCACCATCAAGACCGGACGCACCCACCAGATCCGGGTGCACCTGGCCTCGCAAGGGCATCCGATCGCGGGCGATGACAAGTACGGCGATTTCGAGTGGAATCGCCAACTCCAGAAGCCGTCCGCCAGCCCAGGCCTCAAACGCATGTTTTTGCATGCCTGGCGCTTGCAGTTCAACCACCCGGTGACTGCCGAGCGTGTCGCCCTGCAGGCCGATTTACCCCCCGAATTGAAAGCGTATGTCGACCATGCCCCACTTCAGACCCCGCCAGTTTGACCTGATCGCTTTCGATTGGGATGGCACTTTGTTTGACTCCACCGCCATCATCACCCGCTGCATCCAGCGGGCGGTGGTGGATGTGGGCGGGCAGGAGCCCACACGCGAGACGGCCTCTTATGTGATCGGCATGTCGCTGTTGCCCGCGCTGGCCCACGCCGCGCCCGATGTGCCGAAAGACAAATACCCGGCCCTGGGCGAGCGTTACCGCCACCATTACCTGCAGCACCAGAACGACATCAGCCTGTTTGAGGGCGTGCTGGATTTGCTCGACGCCCTCAAAGCCCGGCACCACTGGCTGACGGTGGCCACCGGCAAAAGCCGCCATGGTCTAAATGAAGCCTTGCAGGCTGTGGAGCTGCGCGGTGTGTTCGATGGTTCGCGCACGGCCGACGAGACAGCGGGCAAGCCCAACCCTTTGATGCTGCACGAGTTGATGCGCGAATTTGGCGCAGAGCCCGAGCGCACCTTGATGATTGGCGACACCACGCATGACCTGCAGATGGCCCTGAATGCAGGTTGTGCCAGCGTGGGCGTGAGTTACGGGGCCCACGAGCCTGAGGCTTTTCATGTGCTGAAGCCGCGCCATGTGGCGCACAGCGTGCGTGAATTGCACGACTGGTTGTTGCAGCACGCTTGAAACGAGGGGCCCCCATGGAGCAGATGATTCCCTTGTGCAACAGCGCCGATCTGGTCAACGCCGGACGGGCGGTGCCCTTTGACATCGTGTACGCCGGACAGACCTGCCGGGCTTTTGCCATCCGTTACCAGGGCCAAGTGCACGCCTACCTGAACCGCTGCACCCATGTGGCCATGGAAATGGACTACCAGCCAGACCGTTTTTTTGACGACACCGGGCGGTGGCTCATGTGCGCCACGCACGGCGCGACTTACCAGCCCGATACGGGCGCTTGTGCCGGTGGCCCCTGTCGTGGCGGCCTGGTCAAAATAGACCTTTCAGAGCGGGACGGCGTGGTTCACTGGCATACTGCCTACAACTTGAAACCCCTTGAATTTTGACCATGCAAGACCCTCAGGACCCCGTGTCCGCTTCGGCCGCCAGTGAACCCGTCCATGCCGTCATGGCCCCGGATGAAGGCTGGGCACGCCAGACCTTGGAGCAGCTGGCGTTTGCCAATTTGAACGAGCAGAAAACAGCCCGCCGCTGGAAAGTGGGTTTGCGCGTGGCTTGGTTGGTGTTTTTGGCAGTGGTGTTTTGGCAGCTCTTCAGTTACAGCGCACCGACCAGTAACCCCACCATGCCGCACACGGCCATGGTGTCCATCGTGGGTGAGATCGGCTCAGAGACCGAGGCCAGCGCGGAAAACGTCATGTCGTCCATGCGCCTGGCTTTGGAGGATTCGGGCTCGCAGGCCTTGGTGTTGCTGATCAATTCCCCCGGCGGCAGCCCGGTGCAGGCGGGCCTCATCAACGACGAAATTGTTCGCTTGCGGGCTTTGCACAACAAGCCCATTTATGCCGTGGTGGAAGAGTCCTGCGCGTCAGCCGCTTACTACATTGCGGCTGCGGCAGACAAGATTTATGTCGACAAGGCCAGCATCGTGGGCAGCATTGGCGTGCTGATGGACGGTTTTGGGTTCACCGAATTGATGGACAAACTGGGCGTGGAGCGCCGCTTGATGACTGCTGGGGTCAACAAGGGTTTCCTGGACCCGTTCAGCCCACAAACCGAGGCGCAGCGCAAGCACGCCCAGGCGATGCTGGACCAAATCCACACCCAATTCATCGAGGTGGTGAAAAAAGGGCGTGGCGATCGCCTGAAGGAAACCCCCGAGATGTTCAGCGGCCTTTTCTGGAGTGGGCAGCAGGCGGTGGATCTGGGCTTGGCCGACAGCCTGGGCAGTCTGGACGGCGTCGCACGTGAGGTGGTCAAGGCCCCGGATGTGATCGATTACACCCAGCGCGAAAACGTGGCCGAGCGTCTGGTCAAGCGCTTTGGCGCTGCCGTGGGCGAAGGCACGGTGCGTGCCTTGCGCGCCAGCACAGGCCTGCGCTGAGTCGCAAGGCCTCACCCCACATCAAGGCCCGATGGCATAAACCGCGGGCGTGTGACCATCCGGGCCTTGTCTGCCCTTTTTCCATTGCGCCACGGTGTGGCTCTGGATGCTGGCCGACGGCAGCGTCAAGCCGCTGGCGATTGCCAGGCGCGTGTTGGCGTTCAGGCTTTGCAGCAAGCCGCTGAGCATGGCGGCATTGCGGTAGGGGGTTTCGATCCACAGCTGGGTCTGGCCGGTTTTGAGGGCCAGTGACTCCAGTTGTTTCAGGCGGGCTGTTCGCTCCCCCGCATCTTGCGGCAGGTAGCCCACAAAGGCAAAGTTCTGGCCATTGAGGCCACTGGCGGCCAAGGCCAGCAGCAAGGACACCGGGCCGACCAGCGGCACCACGGCGATGCCCAGATCGTGCGCTGCCCGCACGACCGAACTGCCGGGGTCAGCCACGGCGGGCATGCCCGCTTCGCTGATCAGGCCCACATCGTGCCCCTGCAAAGCGGCTGTCAGCAGCGGTTTGCCATCAAAACCCGATTGATGGTCGCCTTTTTTGTGCACATGGCGGGGTAATTCGGTGATGCTTTGCTCGGCCAGCGGGGCGATCAAGGGGTGGGTTTCGCCCACGCGCTTCAAAAAAGCGCGGGTGCTTTTGGCGTTTTCGCAGACCCAGTGCTGGATGCCGGCAGCCGTGGCCAAGGTTTTGGTGGGCAAGACATCGGCGATGGGGGCTTGTTCGGTGCAAGCAAAGTCGAGTGGGGTGGGCACCAAAAACAGGCAGCCTTGGCGTGGTTGGGGGGCGTTCACAGCAGTTTCACTCCAGCCTGACGCAACAGGCGTGCGGTGCGGATGAGGGGCAGACCGACCAAGGCCGTGGGGTCATCGTTGTCAATCGACTCGAGCAAGGCAATGCCCAAGCCTTCGCTTTTGGCGCTGCCGGCACAGTCGTAAGGCTTTTCTGCCTGCAGGTACGCCTCGATTTCAGCATCGCTCAGGTCACGAAAGACCACCCGGACTTCGGCCAGATCGACCGCTTCAAAGCCTATGACACGGCACACCACCGCCAGCGCGGTCTGAAAAATCACCGTCTGTCCACGCATCTGGCGCAGTTGCTGCACCGCGCGCGCGTGCTCGCCCGGCTTGCCCAAGGGCTGACCCGCCAAATCGGCCACCTGGTCCGAGCCAATCACCACCGCTTCCGGGTGCAAGGCGGCAACGGCCTGTGCTTTGGCCAAAGCCAGGCGCAAGGCCAGATTCCTGGGGCTTTCACCCGTCATGGGGGTTTCGTCTACTTCGGGTGCGGTCACGCTGAAAGGGATGCGCAAGCGCTCCAGCAATTCGCGCCGGTAGCGCGAGGTCGAGCCCAGCACCACAGGGCGGCTGAGGGCGGGTGTGGCAGCAGATGTCGGTGTCAAGGCGCAAATCCCCGTTGAAATTCGGATGGGTGATTCTCTTACACTGCAGCCATGGAAAAAAAATTGGACCCCCAACACTTGGACTTGCTGTCTTTTGCCCGTGACGCCATGCACCTGGAGGGCGAAGGGGCCTTGGCCGATTGGCCACGTTTAGCCGAGGAGCAATGGGGCCAAGCGCAGCTGGCCGCTGGCCGGGTGGTTTGGCGCTTGCAAGGCCACACGGTGCCTCAATCGGGCGGGGCAGACCAGATTTGGCTGGATTTGCATGCGACCGTGGATTTGCCCATGCAGTGCCAGCGGTGCCTGACCCCGGTGCTGGAAACGGTGGAGGCCGAGCGCTCATTTCGCTTTGTGGCCGACGAAGCCACCGCCGCGGCTCTGGACGATGAGGCCGAAGAGGATATTTTGGTCATCAGCCGCGACTTCGATGCCTTGGCCTTGGTCGAGGATGAGCTGATTTTGTCTTTGCCACTGGTGCCTTTGCACGAAGTTTGCCCGCAGGCCGTGCCCATGTCGGCGGTGGATCCGGCGTTTGAAGTGGCCGCCGAGCGGCCGAACCCGTTTGGTGTTCTGGCGGGCTTGAAAACCGGCAAGCCCCAATGAGCCTGTCATAGTCCCCTTCCCGTGGGGCTTGTCTTAGGCTATAATCAATGGCTTCGCTCAGCAATCCTGGGTGACATTCTCATTAACCAGACGCTGCGTCTTCATTTGCGCGGCCTCCCAGCTTCCAAGGAGCCATCATGGCTGTTCAGCAAAACAAAAAGTCGCCTTCCAAGCGCGGTATGCACCGTTCGCACAACGCCCTGAACGTGCCCGGCATCGCAGTCGAGCCCACCACAGGCGAAACCCACCTGCGTCACCACATCAGCCCCAACGGTTTTTACCGTGGCCGCCAGGTGTTGAAAAACAAATCTGAAGCCTGATCGGCGTCAGCCCCAAGCCTCAAAAGGCCCGGCGCTACTTTGCAAGTAGCCTCGGGCTTTTGTTTTTATGGCTGGGGATTTTTAAAACGGTTTTGAGCTCTAGGAATCCATGACCTCGCCCATCCCGATCACCCTGGCTGTCGATTGCATGGGTGGCGACCACGGCCCTCGCGTCACGCTGGCGGCTTGCCGCCATTTTCTGGCCACCCACCCTGATGCACGTTTGTTGCTGGTGGGGCGTGCGGATGCTCTCGCGTCCTTTGCCGATCCCCGTGCCGTGGTGGTGGCGGCCACCGAAGTGGTCGAAATGGACGATCCACTGGAGGTGGCGCTGCGCAAGAAGAAAGATTCTTCCATGCGTGTGGCCATCGAGCAGGTGCGCGACGGCAAGGCCGCTGCTGCGGTGTCGGCGGGCAACACCGGGGCCTTGATGGCCATCGCCCGTTATGTGCTCAAAACCATGGACGGCATTGACCGGCCGGCCATCGCGGGCCAGATGCCCAACTTCAAGGGTGGTGGTACCACCATGCTTGATCTGGGGGCCAATGTGGACTGTACGCCCGAGCATTTGTTGCAGTTTGCCGTCATGGGTTCGGCGCTGGTGTCGGTCCTGCAAGACAAGGATCAGCCTTCTGTAGGCTTGCTCAACATCGGTGAAGAGGCCATCAAGGGCAATGAAATCATCAAAAAAACCGGTGAATTGTTGCGATCTGCGGCCAACTCCGAAGATTTGAACTTCCATGGCAACGTGGAAGGCAACGATATTTTCAAAGGCACGGTGGACATCGTGGTCTGCGACGGCTTTGTCGGCAATGTGGCCTTGAAGGCCAGCGAAGGCCTGGCGACCATGGTCGGCGGCTTTTTAAAAGCTGAGTTTTCTCGCAACATTTTCACGAAAACAGTCGCTTTGTTGGCTTATCCGGTCTTAACTGCATTTAAAAACCGTGTAGATCATCGCCGTTACAACGGCGCTGCTTTGCTGGGCTTGCGTGGACTGGTCTTCAAAAGCCACGGCTCGGCCGACGAGTTGGCTTTTGAGAATGCCCTGATCCGGGCTTATGATGCAGCCCGAAACCAATTGCTGGACCGCGTTCGAGACCGCATCGCCCATGCTGCACCTTTGCTGATGGGTGCGCAGGCCGAGCGATCTGAACCTGCGGTCACATCTGTATGAGAATTTATTCACGCATTTTGGGCACTGGTAGCTACCTGCCCGCCAGACGCCTGAGCAACGCCGACTTGGCCGCCGAATTGGCGCAGCAGGGGGTGGAAACCTCCGACGACTGGATTGTGGAGCGGACCGGCATCCGCGCCCGGCACTTCGCGGCCGATGAGCAAGGCTGCAGCGATCTGGCCACCGAAGCCGCCCGCCAGGCACTCAGCGCTGCGGGCTTGGCTGCGCAAGACATCGATCTGATCATCGTGGCCACCTCGACCCCCGACATGGTGTTCCCGTCGGTGGCCACCATGGTGCAGCACAAACTGGGCGCAGCAGGTTGCCCAGCATTCGACGTCCAGGCCGTGTGCAGTGGTTTCGTTTATGCCCTGACCGTTGCCGATTCGATGATCCAGTCCGGTTCGGCCAAGCGCGCTTTGGTCATTGGTTCAGAGATTTTCAGCCGCATCCTCGACTTCAAGGACCGCACGACCTGCGTGTTGTTTGGCGATGGCGCAGGCGCGGTGGTGCTCGAAGCCTCGGATCAACCCGGCATTTTGGCCACCGATTTGCACGCCGACGGCAAGTACAAGGACATCTTGTGCGTGCCCGGCCACGTCAACCGGGGCGGTATTCTGGGCGACCCCGTCCTGAAAATGGACGGCCAGGCCGTCTTCAAGCTGGCCGTGGGTGTGCTCGAAGACACCGCCCGCGCCAGCCTGGCCAAGGCCAATCTGACCGATGCCGACATTGACTGGTTGATTCCGCACCAGGCCAACATCCGCATCATGCAAAGCACCGCCAAAAAGCTCAAGCTGGGCGCTGACAAGGTGGTGGTGACCGTCGACCAGCACGGCAACACCTCGGCCGCCTCGATCCCGCTGGCGCTGGACACCGCCGTGCGCGACGGGCGCATCCAGCGTGGCCAGACCCTCATGCTCGAAGGCGTGGGCGGCGGCTTCACCTGGGGTTCGGTGCTATTGCGTTATTGATGTGACAGGCCCGGGCCAGCGGTGCGCAGCACGCTGATCCCCATTCTTTTCAGACTCTGAATTTGCACATGACCACATTTGCTTTTGTTTTTCCCGGCCAAGGCTCCCAATCGGTGGGCATGCTGGACGCGTGGGGCGACCACCCCGCCGTGCTTGAAACCTTGAAGGAAGCCTCGGACGCTCTGGGCGAAGACGTGGCCCAACTGATCCACGAAGGCCCCAAGGAAGCGCTGGCCATGACCACCAACACCCAGCCCGTGATGCTGGTGTCGGCCGTGGCCGCCTACCGCGCCTGGCTGGCCGAAGGTGGTGCCAAGCCGTCCGTGGTGGCTGGTCACTCGCTGGGCGAGTACAGCGCTTTGGTGGCCTCGGGCGTTTTGACGCTCACACAAGCCGCGCCGCTGGTGCGCCTGCGCGCCGCCGCCATGCAAGAAGCTGTGCCTGTGGGCGTGGGGGCCATGGCCGCCATTTTGGGCTTGGCCTCGGACAAAGTCATCGAAGGCTGCAAAGCGGCGCAAGCCACTTTTGCGGCGGGTAGCGCCGAAGTGGTCGAAGCCGTGAACTTCAACGACGCCGCGCAAACCGTGATCGCGGGCAGCAAGGCGGCCGTGGACAAGGCCTGTGAAGTGCTCAAGGGCATGGGCGCCAAGCGCGCGCTGCTTTTGCCCGTGTCGGCACCTTTCCATTCGAGCCTGATGAAGCCCGCCGCCGAAAAGCTGCGCGAAAAGCTGGCCACCCTGAATTTGGGCGCGCCGCAGATCCCGGTGCTGAACAACATCGACGTGGCCATCGAAACCGACGCTGACCGCATCCGCGATGCGCTGTACCGCCAGGCCTTTGGCCCGGTGCGCTGGGTCGAGTGCGTGCAGGCCATCAAGGCCCGTGGCGTGACGACCCTGGTCGAATGCGGCCCCGGCAAAGTGCTGGCGGGCATGACCAAGCGGATTGACGCTGAATTGAACGGCGTGGCGCTGTACGACCCCGCCACCCTGGCTGAAGTGAAAGGACTCCTCGCATGAGCGAAGCACAAAAACAAGTGGCGCTGGTGACGGGCGCATCGCGGGGCATTGGTGCCGCCATTGCCTTGCATCTTGCCAAAGCCGGTTATGTAGTCATTGGCACCGCCACCAGCGACGACGGTGCCGCCAAGATCAGCCAGGCCTTGTCGGCCTTTCCCGGCAGCCGGGGTGCCAACCTGAACGTGAACGATGCCGCAGCAGGCGAGGCCCTGATCGACGCCATCGTCAAGGAGCACGGCGGCCTGCAGGTGCTGGTCAACAACGCGGGCATCACCCGTGACACGCTGGCCATGCGCATGAAAGACGACGATTGGGACGCGGTGCTCGACACCAACCTCAAGGCGGTCTTCCGCATGAGCCGTGCCGTGATCCGCCCCATGATGAAACAGCGCTATGGCCGGATCATCAGCATCACCAGCGTGGTGGGGGCCTCCGGCAACCCCGGCCAGGCCAACTACGCCGCCGCCAAGGCGGGTGTGGCGGGCATGACCCGTGCGCTGGCCCGTGAGTTGGGCAGCCGCGGCATCACGGTCAACTGCGTGGCCCCCGGTTTCATTGAGACCGACATGACCGCCAGCCTGCCCGAAGAGCAACAAAAAGCCCTGCTGGGCCAGATTCCTCTGGGCCATCTGGGCAAACCCGATGACATCGCCCATGCGGTGGCCTATCTGGCCGGGCCGCATGCCGGTTATGTCACCGGACAGGAATTGCATGTCAATGGTGGCATGTTCATGGCCTGATTTCCGGAAACCCCTTCCGGACAGGTAAAATCTTCATTTTTCACAACCCTCAGAGGGACCCCATGAGCGATATCGAAGCACGTGTCAAAAAAATCATTGCCGAACAACTCGGCGTTGAAGAGTCACAAGTCACCAACGAAAAAGCCTTCGTGGCCGATCTGGGTGCCGACTCCCTGGACACGGTGGAATTGGTGATGGCACTCGAAGACGAGTTCGGCATCGAGATTCCTGACGAAGACGCAGAAAAAATCACCACGGTGCAAGCTGCGATCGACTACGCCCAAAGCAAGAAGGCCTGATCGACGATGACCCGGCGCCGCGTTGTTATCACGGGTTTGGGATGCGTCAGCCCCGTGGGCAACACGGTCGCCGACGCATGGTCCAACCTGCTAGCCGGCCAGTCCGGCATTGGTCCCATCACCCGTTTCGACGCTTCGGCGATGTCGTGCCGCATCGCGGGTGAAATCAAGAATTTTGACCTCGAGTCCTACATCAGCGCCAAAGAGGCGCGGACGATGGACCGCTTCATTCATTACGGCATTGCCGCAGCCGCCCAGGCCATCCAGGACTCCGGGCTGCCCACAGGCGATGCACTGAGTGAAGAAGAGGCCTGCCGCATCGGTGTGGTGATCGGTTCGGGCATTGGTGGCTTGCCGCTGATCGAGGACACCCACATCGAGTACACGGCGCGCGGCGCGCGTCGCATTTCCCCATTTTTCGTCCCGGCCTCGATCATCAACATGATCTCGGGCCATGTGTCGATGCGCAGTGGTTTCAAAGGCCCCAACCTGGCCGTGGTGACCGCTTGCACCACAGGTTTGCACAGCATTGGCGAAGCCGGTCGTCTGATCGAATACGGCGACGCGGATGTGATGATTGCCGGTGGCTCCGAAGGCACCGTGTCGCCACTGGGCGTGGGTGGCTTCGCCGCCATGCGCGCCTTGTCGACCCGCAACGACGACCCGACAGCGGCATCGCGTCCCTGGGACAAGGACCGCGACGGTTTTGTGCTGGGCGAGGGCGCAGGTGTGATGGTGCTCGAAGAGTACGAACACGCCAAAGCGCGTGGCGCCAAGATTTACGCCGAGTTGGGTGGTTACGGCATGAGCGCTGACGCCGGTCACATGACCGCGCCGAACATGGACGGCCCACGCCGCGCGATGCTCAATGCCATGCGCAATGCCGGTGTCAACGCCGACCAGATCGACTACCTGAACGCGCACGGCACCTCGACGCCGCTGGGCGACATCAACGAAACCAATGCCATCAAAGCGGCTTTGGGTGATCACGCGTACAAAACCGTGGTCAGCTCCACCAAGTCCATGACCGGTCACCTGTTGGGTGGCGCGGGCGGCATTGAGAGCGTGTTCACCGTGCTGGCGCTGCACCACCAAAAAGTGCCGCCCACGATCAACCTGGTCAACCCCGACCCTGAGTGTGATCTGGACTACTGTGCCAACACGGCCCGCGATATGAAAATCGATGTGGCCCTGAAGAACAACTTCGGTTTCGGCGGCACCAACGGCTCGCTGGTGTTCAAACGCATCTGATCCGGGTTACCACCATGCACAACGCCCCACCTGTGGCTTTCCCGGTGGGGCGTTTTGTTTGGGGCCGTGCGTTAGGCCTGCTGATGGCCTTGTTGTCTGCCATCGGTTTGTTGGCTTGGCCCATGCAGGCGCAGACATCGACCGCAGAGGTGCTTGCCGCTTGGGCGTTCTGGTGCCTTTGTGTCGGCGGCGCTGCGGTGTGGGCGCCGCGGCAAACGCTGACAGGTGGGCGTTTGTTCTGGAGCGGGCAGGCCTGGTTTTGGCAGCCCGTGGATGGTGAACACCAAGGCCTGGACGTGTTGGTGGGTTGGGATGCGGGGGATGTACTGCTGCTTTTTGTCCGTTTTCAGGATGCTCAAGGCGCAAGCCATGGCTCCTGGGCCTGCGCCTGGCTGAGCGCGGCCGCGATACCCTCAAAGTGGCACGGATTTAGATGCGCTGTATATTCGCGCCCCAGGACAGACACCCTGCCGTTACACCTTTGACGGGGCATGATGGGCACGGCTTGAATTGGTCACTTTTGGCCACATCTTCCAGACGGTCCATGGTCGTGATGGAACACCACAAGGAGATTTTTGTGCTGAAGCAACATTGGATAAAAACGGCTGCATCGTTTGCCCTGGCCAGTGGCTTGGCGCTGGGGCTGGTCGGGGTGCCCACGGGCGCTGTGATGGCCCAGACCACCAGCGCAGGCGCACGTGGCTTGCCTGACTTCACTGACCTGGTGGAGCAGGTGGGCCCTTCCGTGGTCAATATTCGCACGCTCGAAAAAGTCCGCCAGAGCGCGCAGAGCGGTGCAACACCCGACGAGGAAATGCAGGAGCTCTTCAGGCGCTTTTTCGGGGTGCCTATGCCCAATGCGCCCAGACAGGCACCGCGCCAACCAAGGTCCCAGGAAGAAGCGCAACCTCGGGGTGTAGGCTCTGGCTTCATCCTCAGCTCGGACGGTTTCATCATGACCAACGCCCATGTGGTGGAGGGTGCGGATGAAGTGATGGTCACGCTGACCGACAAGCGCGAATTCAAGGCCCGCATCGTGGGTGCCGACAAGCGTACCGATGTGGCGGTGGTCAAAATCCAGGCCACAGGTCTGCCGGCCGTGAAGGTGGGGGATGTCAGCCGCTTGCGCGTCGGGGAATGGGTCATGGCGATTGGTTCGCCTTTTGGCCTGGAGAACACCGTCACGGCAGGCATTGTCAGCGCCAAGCAGCGCGACACGGGCGATTATTTGTCCTTCATCCAGACCGATGTGGCGATCAACCCGGGCAACTCCGGCGGCCCCCTCATCAACATGCGCGGCGAAGTGGTGGGCATCAACAGCCAGATCTATTCCCGTTCGGGGGGCTTCATGGGCATTTCGTTTGCGATCCCCATGGACGAGGCCATGCGGGTCAGTGAACAGCTGCGAACCAGTGGCCGTGTCAGCCGGGGGCGCATTGGGGTTCAGATTGCGCCTGTGACCAAGGACGTTGCCGAGTCGATTGGCTTGGGCAAGGCGCAGGGTGTGCTGGTGCGCGGTGTTGAAGAAGGATCGCCTGCGGAAAAAGCGGGCCTTGAGGCGGGCGACATCATCACGCGCTTTGATGGGAAAGCCATCGACAAGCCTGCCGACTTGCCTCGGGCCGTGGGCAACACCAAACCTGGCAGCAAAGTCGGCATCACGGTGTTCCGCCGCGGCGGTCACAAAGACCTGAGCATCACGGTGGCCGAGGTGGAAGCCGAAAAAGTGGCTGCAGCAAGCCCGGAAAAGAAAGCGCCAGCAGCCAGCGCACAGCATTGGGGATTGACGGTCAGTGACCTGACCGAAGCGCAGAAGCGGGAATTCCGCGTGCGCGGGGGTGTTCGGGTGGATGCGGTCGCCGATGCAGCCGCACGGGCAGGCATCCGTGAAGGGGATTTGATTGTGGCGATTGCCAACACCGAGGTTACTTCGCTGCGGGAGTTTGAGCTGATCATGTCGCGTGTGGACAAAAATCGCCCCACCAGCGTTTTGATCCGACGCGGTGATGGCGCGCAATACGTGCTGATCCGCCCTGCCCAGTGAGGCTGGGGACTTGTCAAGAGTCCTCAGTGTCCTGCGGGGCTTTGGGGTCTCTGGCAAGGCTGTGAAGGGTTTTTTTTGAAAAATTCGAATCCAATGAAAAAGATTTTTAAAGTTTGTGCCAACTAACTTTATTCATCTCTCATAACGAATTTGGCTAAAATCAACGGTCTTGACCCATGATTGATGGCATAAAGCGCAGGGCTGAGTTCACGATGCGAGATTCCTTGCAGGAGTCCACCGGTGATCCACAGATGGCCCACAAGTTGTTCAGCAAGATGTTCGTGATCTTGTGTATAAGTTGTGGATAAATTCCATGTTGCATAGCAGCAACGACCTGTCAAACGTATTTTTGGGGCTGTGCGCGTGGGCCAATTTGCCTACAATGAAGTCCCAACTATCGCAGTTGCCAATGATTGTTGGTTCAGGGCGCGTCAACACCAGACGCGCCCTTTTTTCTTTTACGGATCCTTGATCCACAAATACTTGCAGACGTTGTTTGATGAATCACATCAGAAATTTTTCGATCATTGCCCACATTGACCATGGCAAATCCACGCTGGCCGATCGCTTGATTCAACGCTGTGGCGGTCTGGAAGCGCGAGACATGGAAGCCCAGGTGCTGGACTCGATGGACATCGAGAAAGAGCGTGGCATCACCATCAAGGCGCAGACCGCTGCGCTGCAATACAAAGCCCAAGACGGGCAGGTCTACAACCTCAACCTGATCGACACGCCCGGCCATGTGGACTTCTCTTATGAAGTGTCACGTTCGCTGTCGGCTTGTGAAGGCGCGTTGCTGGTGGTCGATGCCAGCCAGGGTGTGGAAGCGCAAACCGTGGCCAATTGCTACACCGCGCTCGACCTGGGTGTGGAGGTGGTGCCGGTGCTCAACAAGATGGATTTGCCCAACGCCGATCCGGACAACGCCCGCACCGAAATCGAAGACGTGATCGGCATTGACGCCACCGATGCGATTCCCTGTTCGGCCAAGACCGGTATGGGCATCGAAGAAATCCTCGAAGCCGTGGTGGCCCGCATTCCGCCGCCCAAGGGCAACCCCGATGCGCCACTGCGCGCGATGATCATCGACAGCTGGTTCGACACCTACGTGGGCGTGGTCATGTTGGTGCGCGTGGTCGATGGCCAGCTGATCAAAGGCGAGCGCATCCGCATGATGGCCAGCAATGCCGTGTACGAAGCAGGCAGCCTCGGGGTGTTCACCCCCGCCAACCAGCCGCGTGAATCGCTCAAGGCGGGCGAGGTGGGTTACATCATCGCGGGTATCAAGGAATTGCAGGCGGCCAAAGTGGGGGACACCGTCACGTTGGAAAAAAAGCTGCCCAACAACCTGGGCCCGGCCACCGAGGCGCTGCCCGGCTTCAAGGAAATCCAACCCCAGGTGTTTGCTGGTTTGTACCCGACCGAAGCCAACCAGTACGACGCGCTGCGCGACGCGCTGGAAAAGCTCAAGCTCAACGATGCGTCGCTGCACTACGAACCCGAAGTGTCCCAGGCCCTGGGCTTTGGCTTCCGTTGCGGATTCCTGGGCTTGCTGCACATGGAAATCGTGCAGGAACGCCTGGAGCGCGAGTTCGACCAGGACCTGATCACCACGGCGCCGAGCGTGGTCTATGAAGTGGTCAAGGGCGACGGCGAAGTCATCATGGTCGAGAACCCCTCCAAAATGCCTGACCAGGGCAAGCTGCAGGAAATCCGCGAACCCATCGTCACGGTGCACCTGTACATGCCGCAGGACTATGTGGGCCCTGTGATGACGCTGGCCAACCAAAAGCGCGGTGTGCAGATCAACATGGCCTACCACGGCCGCCAGGTCATGCTGACCTACGAGATGCCCCTGGGCGAGATCGTGCTGGACTTCTTTGACAAGCTCAAATCCGTCAGTCGGGGCTACGCCTCGATGGACTACGAGTTCAAGGAATACCGCGCGTCCGACGTGGTCAAGGTGGACATCATGCTCAACGGCGAGAAGGTCGATGCGCTGTCCATCATCGTGCACCGTACCCAAGCCCAATACCGGGGCCGCGCGGTGGCGGCCAAGATGCGCGAGATCATTTCGCGCCAGATGTTCGACGTGGCCATTCAGGCGGGGATCGGCGCCAACATCATTGCCCGTGAAACCATCAAGGCCTTGCGCAAGAACGTGCTGGCCAAATGCTACGGTGGTGACATCACGCGCAAGCGCAAGCTGCTGGAAAAGCAGAAAGCGGGTAAAAAGCGCATGAAACAGATTGGCTCGGTCGAGGTGCCCCAAGAGGCGTTCTTGGCGATTTTGCAGGTGGAAGATTGATGCAGTTCCTGACTTCTTTGGTGTTGGCCGCTTTTGTCGGCTATGCCGGTGCCTGGTATCTGGGGGTCATCGAGGGCAACTTTGCGCTGCTCTTGCTGCTGGCCACGGTGATCACCGGCATTTACTGGCTGGCCGAACGCTTGGTGTTCTTGCCTCAGCGCCAAAAAGCGGTGGCGCAACTTGAAGCCGAAACCGCCCAGCGCCGCGCCGAGTTGGCCAAAATGGGCATCGACAAGGTGGACACCGACATCCGCGAGTCGCGCGAGAAGCTGCTGATGCAGCCCTGGTGGCTGGATTGGACGGCGGGGCTCTTCCCTGTCATTGTGGTGGTTTTTGTCCTGCGTTCGTTCTTGTTCGAGCCCTTCAAGATCCCCTCGGGCTCGATGATCCCGACGCTGCACATCGGCGACCTGATTCTGGTGAACAAATTCCACTACGGCATTCGCCTGCCCGTGGCCAACACCAAACTAACCGAGGGCACGCCCGTGCAGCGCGGCGATGTGATGGTGTTCCGCTACCCGCCCAAACCCAGCGTGGACTACATCAAGCGGGTGGTCGGGGTGCCCGGCGACGAAGTGGCTTACCTGAACAAGAAGCTCACCGTCAATGGTCAGCCTGTGCCGACGCAGTCCTTGCCCGACTTTTTTGACGAGTCGACCATGCGCTACTTCAAGCACCACCGCGAGAGCTTGGGCGCCAAGCCCCACCAGACCATCCAGGACGACGAGCGTCCGGCGTTCATCCCTGGTGCCGATCAGTTCGCCGGGCGGGAAAACTGCAACTACACCGTTGAGGGCGTGACCTGCAAAGTGCCTGCGGGCCACTACTTCATGATGGGTGACAACCGCGACAATTCGCTGGACTCGCGTTACTGGGGTTTTGTGCCCGACGCCAACATCGTGGGCAAAGCCTTTTTTGTCTGGATGAACTTTGGCAACCTCCAGCGCGTTGGCGCTTTTGACTGAGGTGAACGTGGCCACATCGCCTGCACTGTCTGAATTGCAAATTCGCTTGGGCTATGCCTTTCTCCAAGCGGGCTTGCTGCAGCAAGCCGTGACGCACCGCAGCTTCAGCGCTGACCACAACGAGCGCCTGGAGTTTCTGGGTGATTCGGTGCTCAACCTGTCAGTGGCGCACCTGCTGTATGCCCAGCTGGCCAGTTTGCCCGAGGGTGACTTGTCCAGGGTGCGGGCCAATCTGGTCAAACAAGACACGCTGCACCAACTGGCCAAAACGCTGGATTTGCCCGCCGTGATGCGCTTGGGCGAAGGCGAGATGCGCTCGGGTGGTCAAAACCGACCCTCCATCCTGGCCGATACCCTGGAGGCCATCATTGGCGCGGTGTACCTGGACGGCGGCTACCAGAACGCACAAGCCTTGGTCGAGCGCTTGTTTGCCCAGGTCGACATCAAACCCGACATGCAGGCCGTGGGCAAAGACCCCAAGACCGAATTGCAAGAGTGGTTGCAAGGGCGCAAGCTCGCGCTGCCCAAATACACCGTGGTCGGCACCTCCGGCGCGGCGCATCGCCAGCAGTTCGAGGTCTCTTGCGAAGTGACCGAATTGCGCCAAACCCAACTAGGCTCAGGCGCATCGCGTCGCGCCGCCGAACAAGCAGCGGCCGCCGCCATGCTGCAGACCCTGAAATCCGAAAGCGCCGCATGAGCACCGACAAGAAAACGCCTGAAACTGAACGCACGCCGCAAGAGCCAACCCTTCGCCGTCCGGTCCAAATCGCGGGCGTGACCATCCAGCCACGCGATGCCACAGAAGACGCGGCCTTGCCCCCGGTCGCTGCAGCCTCCGCGCCCGTGCCTGTTGAAGGCCAGCGCTGCGGGCTGGTGGCCATTGTGGGGAAACCCAACGTGGGCAAGTCCACCTTGCTCAACGCCTTGGTCGGCCAAAAAATCAGCATCACCTCGCGCAAAGCGCAAACCACGCGCCACCGCATCACTGGCATCCGTACCCAGGGCGTTGCCCAGTATGTGTTTGTGGACACCCCGGGTTTTCAGACCATCCATGGCACAGCCTTGAACAAGTCGCTGAACAAAACCGTGGTCGGTGCCGTGAGCGATGTGGACCTGGTGCTGTTTGTGGTCGAGGCGGGCAGCTTCACCACGGCGGACGCCAAGGTGCTGGCCCTGCTCAAACCCGGTATTCCCGTCTTGCTGGTGGCCAACAAACTCGACAACGTGTACCGCCGTGGTGACATCGCGCCTTGGCTGCAAAGCATGCAAGAGCGCCATGCTTTTGCCGAGTTTGTGCCCATGTCGGCCAAGCAGCCCAAGGACATCGAGCGTCTGCTGGGCATTTGCGAAAAGTACCTGCCTGAGCAGCCCTGGTGGCATGCCGAAGACGAACTCACCGACCGCAGCGAGAAGTTTTTGGCCAGCGAAATGGTGCGCGAAAAGCTGTTCCGCCTGACGGGCGACGAGCTGCCCTACACCTCCACCGTGGTGATCGACAAGTTCGAAGAAGAAGCTGGTCGCACCGCCAAGCGCATGCTGCGCATTGCGGCCACCATCGTGGTCGAGCGCGAGGGGCACAAGGCCATGGTGATCGGTGACAAAGGCGAAAAGCTCAAGCGCATCGGCACCGAAACCCGCATGGAGCTGGAAAAACTGCTGGACGCCAAGGTGTTCATCGAGCTGTGGGTGAAGGTGCGTTCGGGCTGGGCCGACGACGAAGCCCGTGTGCGCAGCTTCGGCTACGAGTAAACACGCAACATGGCGGCCAAGCGGATCGCAGACGAGCCAGCCTATGTGCTGCACCGCTACGACTGGAGCGAGACCAGCCTGATTCTGGAGGTCTTCACCCGTCACCATGGTCGGGTGGCGCTGGTCGCCAAAGGGGCCAAACGGCCCACGTCCAGCTTTCGCCCGGTGCTCTTGCCGCTGCAGCCTTTGTCGCTGGCGTTTGGGGGCGACGGCGACATCCGCACCCTCAAGTCGGCCGAATGGGTGGGCGGTCATGTCATGCCCACGGGCGAGGCGCTGCTGTCAGGTTACTACCTCAATGAATTGCTGATGCGCCTGACCGCGCGTGACGACCCGCATCCTGAGCTGTTTGAGGTGTATGCCGCCGCCGTGCGCCTGCTGGCCAGTGGCGACCCGGACGCCTTGCAGTGGGCCTTGCGCGGTTTTGAGCTGCTGCTGCTCAAGGAAATGGGCCTGTTGCCCGCCCTGAACCAACAAACCCTGACCCTCAAACCGTTGTTGCCCGACGACAATTATGCGCTGGTGCCCGAGGCGGGGCTGCAGTGGGTGAGCGATGACCCGCGCCACGCCTTGCGCGGCGAACAGTGGCTGGCGCTGCACGCGGCGCTGGCTTCGCCCAGCCCTTTGGCCGCTTTGCTGCGGGAATGCGCCGACCTGCTGGTGCAGCTGCAGCGCCCCTTGCGCCTTTTGCTCAACTACCATTGCGGCGTGGGCGCTTTGCGCACTCGCCAAATGATGCTGGACTTGCAAACTTTATGAACACCTCTTCCGAACGCGTTGCCCTCTCGGTCAACGTCAACAAAGTTGCTTTGCTGCGCAATTCGCGCCACCTGGGCATCCCCAGCGTTACGCGTGCGGCACAGCTGTGTTTGCAAGCCGGGGCGCAGGGCATCACCATCCACCCCCGCCCGGACGAGCGCCACATCCGCGCGAGCGACGTGCCCGAGTTGCACGCCCTCATGCAAGCCTGGTCCGACCGCGAGTTCAACATCGAGGGCAATCCCTTCCACAACCTGATGGACCATGTGCGGGCCGTGCGCCCGCACCAGGTGACCTTTGTGCCTGACAGCGAAGGCCAGTTCACCAGCGACCATGGCTGGACGTTTCCGCAAGACGCCGAGCGCCTCAAACCCCTGATCGACGAGTGCAAGACCTTGGGTGTGCGGGTGAGCCTGTTCATGGACCCGATCCCGGAGCAAATGGCCGCTGCCCGCGCTGTGGGGGCCGACAGGGTGGAGCTGTACACCGAGCCTTATGCCGCAGCCTTTGGCACGCCAGCACAAGCCATGCAGCTGCAGCGCTACGCCGAAGCCGCCGCAGCCGCCACGCAGGCGGGCCTGGGCCTGAATGCGGGCCACGACCTGAACCGTGACAACCTGCCCGCCTTTGTGGCGGCAGTGAAGGGCCTGCAAGAAGTCTCGATTGGCCACGCCTTCATGGCCGATGCGCTGGAGATGGGGTACGCCGCCACCGTGCAGGCGTATCTGGATTGCCTGAAAAAATGATCTACGGCATCGGCACCGACATCTGCGACATCCGCCGCATCCGGGCCAGCTTGGATCGGCACGGCGAGCGCTTTGCCGCCAAGGTCTTGAGCGATGCCGAAATGGCCACCTGGAGGGCCCGCAGCGCCCGCTGGCCCGAGCGAGGGGTGCGTTATTTGGCCACGCGCTTTTCGGCCAAAGAGGCCTTCAGCAAAGCCATTGGCTTGGGCATGCGCATGCCCATGACCTGGCGGCTGTGCGAGATCGGCAAGCTGCCCAGCGGCCAGCCGGTCATCGTGTTGCACGGGAGGCTGAAAGCGTGGTTTGAGGCCAAGGGCCTGAGTGTCCACATCACCGTGACCGACGAGTCCGAGTACGCCGCCAGTTTTTGCGTGGTCGAGACCAAAACGCTGCAAGGCATGCCAGATCAGCCGCCAATCCAAACCAGCCAAGTTGCCATGCCCGCACACGCAGGCATCCACTCGCCCATGACCCCCAAAGGATGACCATGCACGCCCCCCTGATCATTGACATTGCCGGTACCACGCTGACCGCCGTGGACCGCCGCCGCCTGGCGCATCCACTGGTGGGTGGGATGATCCTGTTTGGCCGCAATTGGCAAAGCCGTTCGCAACTGACCGACTTGTGCGCCGAGATCAAAAGCCTCCGCCCCGACTTCTTGATCGCCGTCGACCACGAAGGCGGTCGTGTGCAGCGCTTTCGCACCGACGGTTTCACCCATCTGCCACCCATGCGCGCCCTGGGCGCGCTGTGGGGGCAGGATGACAAAGGCCAGCCCGGCTCGGGCGTGCTCAAGGCTTGCGAGGCGGCCACCTCGGCAGGCTTTGTGCTGGCCAGCGAGCTGCGCGCTTGCGGCGTGGACTTCAGCTTCACGCCCGTGCTGGATTTGGACCACGGCGAGAGTGGCGTCATCGGTGACCGCGCTTTTGCCCGCGACCCGCGTGTGGTGAGTCTGCTGGCCCGCAGCCTGATGCAGGGCCTGCTGCAGGCGGGCTTGGGCAATTGCGGCAAGCATTTTCCCGGGCACGGCGCCGTCAAGGCCGACTCGCATGTGGCGCTGCCCGTGGACAAGCGCAGCCTCAAAACCATCCTGGCCGACGACGCGCAGCCTTACCGTTGGTTGGGCAGCGTGCTCACCGCCGTCATGCCCGCCCATGTCATTTACAGCAAGGTGGACAGCCGCCCGGCCGGCTTTTCGTCGCGCTGGTTGCAGGACATACTGCGCGCCCAGCTGGGCTTTCAAGGCGTGGTCTGCACCGACGACCTGTCGATGGCCGCTGCACGCCAGCTGGACGGACGCACGCTGAGCTACACCGAAGCCATCCTGACCGCGCTGCAGGCCGGGTGCGACCTGGCCTTGCTGTGCAACCGCTCGGCCCACAACGGAGGTGCCGAGCTCGATGAGGTGCTGGACGGCCTGGCCGAAGCGGCCGTCAAAGGGCACTGGACGCCCAGCGAGATCAGCGAAGAGCGACGCCTGAACCTCTTGCCCCGCTCGCCCGCTCGCCCCTGGGACGAGCTGGTGCGCTCGGCCGACTACATGCAGGCGCTCGACCGCCTGCCATAAACAAGCTCAGGCTAATGTGAGCCGGGTTCGGGTGGCAAACACCTGGATGCCGGATCAAGTCCGGCATGACATGCAAAAAAGGGAGTGACTCTTCGATGAACTGGATTGGCAAAATTTTCATGGGCCTGATCGGCCTGGGCCTGTTGGCGGGCTTGCTGCTGGCGCTGGCGGTCTACACCGTGTTTGCCACCGTGCGCTGGCTGCTCACGGGCCGCAAGCCCCAGGTGGTGCTGGTTTGGCAACAGTTCAGTGCTCTGCGCAAGGGCGCTCGCTGGGGCGGCCAGCCTGGTCCTCAATCGGGAGCGCCATCCGGCTTTCAGACACCGCGCCAGGACGACATCTTGGATGTGGAAGTGCGCGAGGTGGTGGACGATGCGCCCCGTCTGCCACCCCGGCAACAGGGCTGACGATCTGCCTGCATGAAATAACAAACCCGGCCTTGGCCGGGTTTGTTTTTGGAGCTTGGATCGCTTATTCCTGCACGTGCCTCAACGCCGGGAACAGGATCACGTCGCGGATGCTGGCGCTGTCGGTCAGCAGCATCATCAGTCGGTCGATGCCGATGCCGCAGCCGCCTGCGGGTGGCATGCCGTATTCGAGGGCGCGCACGAAGTCGTGGTCGTAGTACATGGCTTCGTCGTCGCCGTCGTCCTTGGCGGCCACTTGGGCATGAAAGCGTGCGGCCTGGTCTTCGGCGTCGTTCAGCTCACTGAAGCCGTTGCCGAACTCGCGGCCCGTGATGTACAGCTCAAAGCGCTCGGTCACTTCGGGGCGGCTGTCGTTGGCGCGGGCCAGCGGGCTGATCTCGGTCGGGTGCTCCATGATGAAGGTCGGCTCCCAGAGCTTGTCTTCCACGGTTTCCTCGAAATAGAACACCTGCAGGCTGGCCAGGCTGCGGGTGGACAGCTTGTCCTTGGCTTCGCTCATGCCCAGCTTTTTCAGGGCGTTGATCAGCCACTCGGCGTTGTCCACGTTGTCGCCCGCTTCGGTGTACTTCACGATCGCTTCGCGGATGGTCATGCGGGCAAAGGGCTTGCTTAGGTCCACGGGCTTGCCGTTGTAGCTGAGGGCCAGCGTTCCAGCCGCGGTCATGGCGGCGTCGCGAATCAATTCTTCAGTGAAACCCATCAGGTCCTGGTAGTTCCAGTAGGCCGCGTAGAACTCCATCATGGTGAACTCGGGGTTGTGGCGCACCGAGATGCCTTCATTGCGGAAGTTGCGGTTGATCTCGAACACGCGCTCAAAGCCGCCCACCAGCAGGCGCTTGAGGTACAGCTCGGGCGCGATGCGCAAAAACATTTCTTGCTCCAGCGCGTTGTGGTGCGTGATGAAGGGCTTGGCGTTGGCACCACCGGGAATGGGGTGCAGCATGGGCGTTTCGACTTCCAAAAAGCCCTGCTTGACCATGAACTCGCGGATGCCGCTCACGGCTTTGCTGCGGGCCACAAAGCGCTTGCGGGCGGCTTCGTCGGTCATCAGGTCGACATAGCGCTGGCGGTATTTGACTTCCTGGTCGGCCACGCCGTGGAACTTGTCGGGCATGGGGCGCAGGCTCTTGGTGAGCATGCGGATGCTGGTGGCGTGGATCGACAATTCCCCCGTGCGGGTCTTGAACAGGTGGCCTTCGACGCCGACGATGTCGCCCAGGTCCCAGTGCTTGAACAGGGCGTACAGGTCTTCGCCCACGTCGTCGCGGGTCACATACACCTGGATGCGGCCTGTGGCGTCTTGCAGCGTGGCAAAGCTGGCCTTGCCCATCACGCGCTTGAGCATCATGCGGCCCGCGACTTTGGCGGTGGTTTTGGCCACGCCTTCGCCGTTCAGTTCTTCGGCAGCTTTCTCGCCATGGGCCTGGTGCAGGTTGGCCGCGTGGTGCTCGGGCTTGAAGTCGTTGGGGAAGGCCACGCCCTTGCCATCGGCTTGCGCCTGGCGCATCGCTTTGAGCTTCTCGCGGCGCTCGGCGATCAGTTGGTTTTCATCTTGTGCGGGAGCGGCGGGGGCGGTCGTGTCAGACATGGCAAGGTGCGGTGGGGACCGTGGCGCATGGACGCCGCCCGATCCGGGGTTGTGGGGTGCGCGAGGGCGCAAAGCCCTCTATTTTAAGAGTTTGCGGGCGGCTTCTGGTCGGATTGTTGTTCCGTCGCTCCGGCAGGGGCCACTATGTCACCCACCAGCTCCAGCCGCATCAAGGGCTCTTGCAGGGCAAACAGCCGGTATTTCATCTGCAGGGGCAAGGGCAGCAGCTCACCCCAGCGGTTGGACAGCCAGCTGCAGTCCTGCAGCCGCCAGGCTTCGTTCCAGGGTGGCACCACGCTGGGCTGTTCGCTCAGCTGGGTCAGGGCCTTGTGCATCTGCGCCGACAGGTGCTGCAGGTCTTCGGGCACCTGTACCGCAGGCTCGGGCGGCAGCAGCTCCACCCGTCCCAACCACAGGCCGTCGCTGCGCTGCTGCGTGGCTTCGATGCAAAACTTCTCTACACCCCGGCACCAGACCATCACCAGGCCCGGCTGAGGCCGTTCGATGCGCTCGATCTGCACCCGGGTGCCCATGGCCTCAAACTGTTCGGCCGCTGCACCGGGGCGGTGCACTTCGCGGCCTTGGGTGAGCGTCACCACCCCAAAGCCCGTGCCTTGGCGCTCGCATTCGCCAATCATCTGCAGGTAGCGCAGCTCAAACAGCTGCAGGGGCAGCAAAGCCCCCGGAAACAGCACTGTGCCCAAAGGGAACAGGGGCAATTCGGTCAGGGCTTGTGGGTGTAGGGTGTCGCGATCGGGCATCTGGGTATCATCGCACGAGCAGGAGAAAAAACGATGTGGTTCCAGATGGTCAGTATGGTCTTGGACGTGGTGGCGGGCTTGGTCGCAGGCACTTGTTTGCTGCGGTTTTTGATGCAATGGCAGCGCATTTCCTTTCACCAGCCACTGGGCCGCTTCGTGTTTGCCATGACCGATTGGCTGGTTTTGCCCTTGCGCAAGGTCATCCCCGCCTGGACCCAGTGGGATTTGTCGAGTTGGGTGGCCGCCTGGTTGGTCAAGTTGCTGCAGTTTTTGCTGCTGTGGTTGCTGGCGGGTGGGCAGGGGTCTTTGAGTTTGTTGCCCTTGGTCAGTCTGGTGGGCTTGGCGCAGTTGGTGGTCTCGGCCCTGAGCGCTTTGGTTTTGGTCCTGGCCATCATGTCCTGGGTCAACCCGGGCTCACCCATGTACGCCCTGACCGTGCGTTTGTGCGACCCTTTTTTGCGCCTGTTTCAGCGCGCGGTGCCCTTGATTGGTGGCATTGACCTCTCGCCTTTGGCCTTGTTGCTGCTGTTGCAGATCGTGGGCATGTTGTTGTCGGGCTTGCAGATGAGCTGGATGCACTGATCAGCCCTCTGTCATGCCCGCGCACGTGGGCATTCATGACTGCCGGAGGCCTAGACCCCCGATCTGGTCGGGGGTGACGAGGCGGGTAAGTCGAAGGTGATCAGAAAGTCAAATCGAAGGGGACCAGACAGTCAAGTCGGGGTTGATGCCGCTTCTGTCATACCCGCGAATGCGGGTATCCATGCCGATCAGCTCACCGCGTCTGTCGGCTGGCGTTGCAGCATGGCCAGGGTGCTGGCGATGGTTTTGCGCAGTTCGCGGCGGTCGCAGATGAAGTCCACCGCGCCCTTGCTTTGCAAAAACTCCGCCCGCTGGAAGCCTTCGGGCAAAGTCACGCGCACGGTGCTTTCGATCACGCGGGGGCCAGCAAAGCCGATCAGGGCCTTGGGCTCGGCAATGACCACGTCACCCAAAAAGGCGAAACCAGCCGACACGCCACCCATGGTCGGGTCGGTCAGCACGCTGATGTAGGGCAGGCCTTTTTTCGCCAGTCGGGTCAGGGCGGCATTGGTCTTGGCCATTTGCATGAGCGAGAGCAGGCCTTCTTGCATGCGGGCACCGCCTGTGGCCGTGAAGCAAACAAAAGGCACTTTTTGAGCGATGGCGGTTTCCACGCCGCGCACAAATCGCTCACCGACGACCGAGCCCATCGAGCCGCCCATGAAGTCGAACTCGAAGCAAGCAGCCACGACCTCGATGTTGTGCACAGCCCCACCCATGACCACCAAGGCGTCGGTTTCGCCCGTGTTGTTCATGGCTTCTTTCAGGCGCTCGGGGTATTTGCGGCTGTCCTTGAACTTCAGTGCATCGACTGGGACCACTTCCTGGCCGATTTCGTAGCGGCCTTCACCGTCCAGGAAGGCATTCAGACGGGCACGCGCACCGATGCGCAGGTGGTGCGAGCAGCCGGGGCAGACGTTCTGGTTTTCTTCCAAGTCGGTTTTGTACAGCACCGTCTCGCAGCTGGGGCACTTGACCCACAAGCCTTCCGGCACCGAGCGGCGGTCGGCTGGGTCGGTGTGCTGGATCTTGGGGGGGAGCAGTTTTTCGAGCCAACTCATGAGGGGTTCTCCTTGTGCGGCGAATTATCGTTGAAACGTCGGCAGGCCTGTTCAGGCGTCCAGGGCCTGGCGGATGCCATGCAAAAAGTCCGATGCCACGGTGTTGATTTGGGCTTCCGGGGCTGCGTCAATCAGCTGGATCAGGCGCGAACCGATCACCACCGCGTCGGCCACCCGGCCGATCGCCTTGGCCGTCTGAGCGTCGCGGATGCCAAAGCCCACGCCCACGGGCACGCTGACATGCTGACGGATGCGCGGCAGCATGGCCTCGACCGCGTCGGTGTCGAGCGCACCCGAGCCGGTCACGCCCTTGAGCGACACGTAATACACATAGCCGCTGGCCACTTGGGCCACCTGCTGCATGCGCTCGTCGGTGCTGGTGGGAGCCAGCAAAAAGATCAAGTCCATGCTGTGGGCGCGCAGCTTGGAGGCAAATTCCACGCATTCTTCGGGTGGGTAGTCCACGATCAGCACGCCGTCCACTCCGGCAGCCGAGGCGTCGCGGATGAAGCTGTCAGCGCCGTGTTTTTGGTCGTAGCGCTCCACCGGGTTGGCGTAACCCATCAGCACCACCGGGGTGGTGGTGTTGGTTTGGCGGAATTCGTGCACCATGGCCAGCACCTGCACGGTGCCGATGCCCAAGGCCAGGGCTTTGTCACCGGCCTTCTGGATGATCGGGCCGTCGGCCGAGGGGTCGGAAAACGGCACCCCCAGTTCGATGATGTCAGCCCCGGCATTGGCCATGGCGTGCATCAGGGGCACGGTGGTGGTTTTTTGGGGGAAGCCTGCCGTGACATACGGGATCAGGGCTTTGCGGCCCTGGGCTTTGAGGGCAGAGAGGGTGGCGTCGATGCGGCTCATGATCTGGCCTTTACTTCACAAAGTTCACAGGCTGCTCGCCACCTTTGACCGATTGGCCTTGGCAGCTGGGGCGGCAGTAGAAGTCGGCGTTCGACAAATCGGCCACGGTGCCGATGTCCTTGTCGCCACGGCCCGACAGGTTGACCAGAATGCTTTGGTCCGGACGCATGGTTTTGGCCAGTTTCATGGCGTAGGCCACCGCGTGGCTCGATTCGAGGGCGGGGATGATGCCTTCGGTGCGGCACAGGTAGTGGAAGGCTTCGAGCGCTTCCTTGTCGGTGATGCCCACGTACTCCGCGCGGCCGATGTCCTTCAAGAAGGCGTGCTCGGGGCCCACGCCGGGGTAGTCCAGGCCCGCGCTCACGCTGTGCGTCTCGGTGATCTGGCCGTTTTCGTCTTGCAGGATGTAGGTGCGGTTGCCGTGCAGCACGCCGGGCGAGCCCAGTTGCAGCGAGGCGGAGTGTTTGTTCGTGTCCATGCCTTCACCCGCGGCTTCCACGCCGATCAGGCGGGTTTTCTCGTAAGGAATGTAGGGGTAGAAGATGCCCATGGCGTTGCTGCCACCGCCCACGCAGGCGATCACGGCGTCGGGCTGCTGCTCTGCCATTTGGAGTGACTTGAACATCTCGGGCATCTGCGTGAGGCATTCCTCGCCGATCACGCTCTGGAAGTCGCGCACCATCATGGGGTAGGGGTGGGGTCCTGCCACGGTACCGATGATGTAGAAGGTGTTGTCCACATTGGCCACCCAGTCGCGCATGGCTTCGTTCAGAGCGTCCTTGAGCGTCTTGCTGCCGGACTCGACAGGCACCACGGTCGCGCCCAGCAGCTTCATGCGGTAGACGTTGGGGCTTTGGCGTTTGACGTCTTCGGCACCCATGTAGACCACGCATTCCAGGCCATAACGGGCGCAGATGGTGGCGGTGGCCACGCCGTGCTGGCCCGCACCGGTCTCGGCAATGATGCGCGGCTTTCCCATGCGCTTGGCCAGCATGGCCTGACCGATGGTGTTGTTGATCTTGTGGGCACCCGTGTGGTTCAGGTCTTCGCGTTTGAGGAAGATCTGCGCTCCGCCCATTTCACGGCTCATGCGGGCCGCGTGGTAAACGGGCGAGGGGCGGCCCACAAAGTGCGCCAGCTCGGACTTGAATTCGGTGATGAAGGCCGGGTCGTGCTGGTACTGGGCGTAGGCGGCTTTGAGCTCGTTGATGGCGTGGGTCAGGGTTTCGCTGACGAAACTGCCGCCATACACGCCGAAATGGCCTTTGGCATCGGGTTGTTGGTACTCGTACATGGTGCTCAATCGGTTGGGGTCGTTCGGTGTTGGCCACGCAGGGGGTGTTGCCTGTGCGGCCCGAACGGACCCGGGGTTGAATTCAAAGGGGAGAGGCGTTGTCAGCGGCGCGCACCGCCTGGACAAACTGCCGCATTTTGTCGGCATCTTTGAGGCCCTTACCTGCTTCGATGCCCGAGCTCACGTCAACGGCCAGAGACAGGCCGTGCGTGCGCAGCGCCCGAATGCCATCGCCCACGTTTGCAGGTGTGAGTCCACCAGACAAAACGAGGTGAGCATTGACGTTTGGTGGCAGGCGTGACCAATGGAATGTTTTTCCGCCGCCGCCGTATCCGTCGACATGGGCGTCGAGCAAGAGGGCTTGGGCTGCATGATGAAGGTAGGCAAATTCTAGCAAGTCGAAGTCATGGACCTCTGACAGGGGGATTCGGGCGGCTTTGAGGTGGGGGCGGCCTGTGCGCTGGGTCATGGCCGCACAAAATTCGGCCGATTCGTCGCCATGAAACTGCAGCAATGCGCCGGGCACGGCCGCGCAAGCCGCCTCGATGCGCTCGGACGTCTCGTTGACGAAGAGCAAAACGGGCGTCACAAAAGCGGGCAGCAGGCGGGCCAACTCGGCTGCACGCTCGATGCTCACGTTGCGCGGGCTGGGCGGATACAGCACAAAACCAATGGCGTCAGCCCCGGCGGCACAGGCGGCCAAGACATCGGCCTCGCGGGTGAAGCCGCACATCTTGATGCGCGTGCGTTGCTGCGGGGCGGGGTGTGTCGGCGCGTGGGTGGCTGTGTGGCTTGTGCTCATGGCAACCAATCAAAAGCGGGGGTGGTGTCGGGCAGGCCCCATTCGGGGCTGTAGATGGGCCCGGCGAAGTACAAGCCATCGGGCGAAAACGTGGGTGCTGCCGCATCCCGGCTTCGGGCCAGCAGCACCTCGCGCATCCAGTCGGGCGTCTGGTTGCCTTGGCCAATGGTGACCAGGCAACCCATGATGTTGCGGATCATGTGGTGCAAAAAGGCGTTGCCCTCGAACTCGAAGCGCCAATAAGCGCCGTGGCGGGTGATGCCGATGTGCCGCAGCGTTTTGACAGGTGACAGCGCCTGGCAGCTGCTGGCCCGAAACGATGAAAAATCGTGCTCGCCCAGCAGGTGCTGGCTGGCTTCGCGCATGGGTGCTTCCGCCAATGGGCGGTACACCCAGCCCACACGACCTGCTTCCAGGCTGGGGCGCACGACCGAGTCGAGCAGCACATAGATGTAGCGCCTGCCGGTGGCGCTGCCACGGCAATGGAAGGTCTCAGGCACCACCTGCGCCCATTGCACCGCGATGTCGGGGGGCAAATAGCGGTTGGTGCCACGCACCCAGGAGTGCGTGTCGCGCTCGATCTCGGTGTCAAAGTGCACCACTTGCATGAGGCCATGCACGCCCGCATCGGTGCGGCCTGCGCACAAGGTGCTGACGCGGGGCACATCGGCAAATTGCGTCAGGGCTTTTTCGAGTTTGTCCTGAATCGTCAGGCCCGTGGCCTGGCTTTGCCAGCCTTGGTAACGCGTGCCCGAATAGCAAATGCCCAGCGCGAGTCTCACGTCTTGGGGCCCTGTGGTGACGGCGCAGGTGGCGCGGCTTGGGCGTCCGGTGCGGGCGTCAGGTTCAAGTCCAGGTTGGCAAATTGCGGGGGCAAGCCGGAGGGCAGTGGCGGCAAGGTCGTGGCCTTGTCCTGCGACTGCGTGGATGTCCATCCAGGGCTCAGGGTTGCGTGCGAGCCAAACAAATTTTCTTCACGGTCGGGGCGGCGTCTGGCCCACCACACCCAAGCCGCCATGCCCGCCAAAAGTGCCGCCGCCCATACCCCTATAGAGGGGCTGTGGCGGAGCCGGTCCAGCCAGGAGGTGGTGGGCAACTCGGCCACTGCAGCAGGCAAGCTGGGCTTCAGGGACGAGGTCTGCGTGGGCGAGTCCAATGTGGCATCGGTCGCAGCCGACAAGGATTTGAGGGATTCCAGATTTTTTTTCAGCGCAGCCAGTTGCTCGGTTTTGTCCTGGATTTCTCGCTCTATGGCAAGTTGTGCCTCTGCGCTGCGCACAGTGACATCGCGTTGGCTCAGGATCAGTTGATCACGCTCAGGCGGCGAGGGCGCTGTGGGGGGCAGCGCTGGGCCGGGTTTGCCGGTCATCTCACGGCTGGGGCTGTCCTGGGCTTTCAGCGCGGATTGGGCCAAGCGGCGTGCATAGGCCGCAAAGTCCACAGTCTGCGCAATCACGGTTTGCCGCGCTTCTTCGGCCGAAACCTGAGTGGCCTCTTGCGCAAGGGGCAGGCGCACTTGCGCGCCTTCGCGCAACAGGTTCACATTGCCCTCGATGAAAGCCTCCGGGTTGGCCCGCACCATGGCCAACAGCATCTGCTCCAGCGAGACACTTTGGGGCAGGCGAGGCGAGGCCAACTTCGAAGCCGTGTCGCCTGCTTGCACCGTGATGAAGTCTTTCGGTGAGCCGTTGTCGACCGTGGGTAGCACGCTGGAGGCCAAGGCTTGCGGAGAGACCACCGGGGCTGTGATGGGCGCATCACCCGAGGCTTTTTCGGGCTGGGTCTTGCCAGCGCCGACGGGTGAAACCAACAGCGTGTAATTCATGGCCAGACGCCCTGAGGGCCACTGGGCCTCCACGATGACATCGATGAAATGCTCGTTGACGGGCGTTTGGCCGGACAAGGCGATGTAAGGCTTGCCGTCGCCGCGAAACTCCAGGCGGACCTGCAGCCCGCTCAGGGCCGGGTGAAAAGCCATGCCCGCTTGTTCAAAACGGGCGGGCTCGGCCAGTTGCACTTGGAGCCTGCGCAGGTCTTCGACCTTGTATTGCGTGATTTCAACGGCTGCACGAAGGGGCTGGCCCAAGCCAGATTCCACGGCAACCTGGCCCAGGCTCAGGGCTTGGGCAGACCAGCTGGCGCAGACCAGCACCGAGGCCACGGCCCAAGACCTGAGCAGTGCAGGGGGGCGGGTCTTGGAGCGGCGCGTGCTGGACATGGCGTCAGGGGGCCGTGGGTCGGGTCAATATCAAGCGTCGAGCAGGATGCGCAGCATGCGGCGCAGCGGCTCGGCCGCGCCCCACAGCAGCTGGTCACCGATGGTGAACGCGCCCACGTACTCGGGGCCCATGGCCAGCTTGCGCACACGGCCCACGGGAATGGTCATGGTGCCGGTCACGGCCACGGGGGTCAGGTCGCGGATGGTGGCTTCGCGGGTGTTGGGCACCACTTTGACCCACTCGTTGTCGGCGGCGATCATGGCTTCGATGTCGGCCACGGGCACGTCTTTTTTCAGCTTGAAAGTCAGAGCCTGGCTGTGGCAGCGCATGGCACCCACACGCACGCAGAAACCGTCCACGGGGATAGCGGAAGTGCCAAAAGACTCACCCATGCCCAGAATCTTGTTGGTTTCGGCCATGCCCTTCCACTCTTCTTTGGATATGCCGTTGCCGAGATCCTTGTCGATCCAGGGGATCAGCGAGCCACCCAGCGGCACGCCAAAGTTGGCGGTCTCGGCACCGGTCAGGGCGCGCTGCTTGGCGATCACCTTGCGGTCGATTTCGAGAATGGCGCTCTTGGGGTCGTCCAACAAGGCTTTGACTTCGGCATTCAATGTGCCGTATTGGGTCAGCAGCTCGCGCATGTGTTGTGCGCCGCCACCCGATGCCGCCTGGTAAGTCTGGGTGCTCATCCACTCCACCAAGCCGGCTTTGTAGAGTGCGCCCACGCCCATCAGCATGCAGGATACGGTGCAGTTGCCGCCCACCCAGTTCTTGCCACCGTGGGCCAGGGCGTTTTGGATCACGGGCATGTTCACCGGGTCCAGGATGATGACCGCGTCTTTTTCCATGCGCAGGGTCGAAGCCGCGTCAATCCAGTGGCCAGTCCAGCCAGCCGCGCGCAGCTTGGGGAAGACTTCAGAGGTGTAGTCGCCGCCTTGGGCAGTGATGATGATCTCGCAGCGCTTGAGGGCGTCGATGTTATGTGCGTCTTGCAGCGTGGTTTCGTTCTTGGCCATCGCGGGGGCTTTGCCGCCTGCGTTGGATGTGGAAAAGAAGACCGGTTCGATCAGGTCGAAGTCTTTTTCCTGAACCATGCGGTCCATCAATACCGAGCCGACCATGCCGCGCCAGCCGACCAAACCTACTAACTTGCTCATTTCAACGCCCTTTCAGTTTTTAAAACAGTGTTTGACCTGACTGTTTGCCCGGCTCGTCTGGCCGGGAGGGGCGCACGACGAACCAGGCCGGATCAGCCCTTAATGGTCGTGGTTTTGGTGGTGATTGCACGCGCACCGGCCGTCGCTGCAGCGGCAGTGATCGGGTTCAGGGAGAACAGGCGGGCGTAGAACATGGGGTGGCATTGTACCGGATTGCCTTGTGCGTGCCTGACGGGTGCGGTGGGCACCGGGTTGTCGCCGTGCAGGCACGCCTGCGCGTAAACCCTTTGTGGTCAGAGGTCTGGCGTTGTCTATACTTTTTGAAAGGACATACGAATGACTTCACAACAACTGGTTTTGAGCCTGGTGCTGGCCACCATGGTGTTTTCGGTGTCACTGGAGCTGCGAATCGAGGATTTCCGCCGCGTGGCCCAAACCCCCCGTGCGGTGGTCTGCGGGCTGATTCCCCAGTTCATCTTGTTGCCCGTGGGCACCTGGCTGGCCACGCTGGCGCTGGATTTGCCCGCCAACATCGAGGCGGCCATGATTTTGGTGGCCGCCTGCCCGGGCGGGAGCCTGAGCAATGTGGTGACCCACATGGGGCGGGGCAACACCGCGCTGTCGGTGAGCATCTCGGCCGTGGCCAGCGTGATCGCGCTCTTTGCCACGCCCTTCAACTTCAGCTGGATGATCGCGGCCAACCCTGAAACCGCGTCCTGGTTGCGCCAGTTGTCGATCGACCCGTCCGGCATCTGGCTGAGTCTGGTGCTGCTGCTGGGCATCCCCCTGGCGCTGGGTTTGGTCTTCTCGCACCGACTGCCTGCGTTGACCGAGCGCATCCGCAAGCCGCTGGGCCACTTTGCGGTGGGCGCTTTGATTTTGTTCATCGTGGCGGGGCTCATCAAGGAGCGGCAGTTGCTGACACTGGGCCTCTTGCCCACTTTGCTGCTGGTGGTGATGCACAACGCCAGCGGCCTGTTTCTGGGTTGGGCCACCAGCCTGGCCATGCGCGTGAGCGAGCGGGACCGCCGGGCCATCATGATCGAAGGCGGCATGCAGAACTCGGGCCTGGCGCTGGGCATCATCGCGGTGCAGTTTGGCAGCGATCTGGGCATGGTCACGCTGGCCAGCCTATGGGGCATTTGGCACATCGTGAGCGGCATGGGCCTGGCCCTGTATTGGAGAAAAAAAGATGCTCGATTGGTTGATTAAAAATGGCACCGTGGTCGACGGCACGGGCGCGCCTGCGCGCGTGGCCGATGTGGGGGTGCGCGGCGGCCGCATTGTGGCGGTGGGCCAGGTGGACGAGCCCGCCCGGCAAACCCTGAATGCGACGGGCTTGTGGATCACCCCGGGTTTTGTGGACATCCACACCCACTACGACGGGCAAGTGACCTGGGACGAATGCTTCACGCCCAGCATTTACCACGGTGTGACCACGCTGGTCATGGGCAACTGCGGCGTGGGTTTTGCCCCCAAACGCCCCGGCCATGAGGATGATTTGATCAAGCTGATGGAAGGTGTGGAGGATATCCCGGGCGCGGCTTTGCACGAAGGCATCCGCTGGAACTGGGAGACCTTTCCGCAGTACATGGACGCGCTGGCAGCCACGCCGCGCAGCCTGGACTACCTGGTGCAGGTGCCGCATGACCCCTTGCGCATGTATGTGATGGGCGAGCGGGCGCAGGCCCATGAGCAGGCCAATGCCGACGACATCCGGGTCATGCAGGCCCTGCTGCGCGAGGCCCTGCAGGCGGGCGCTGCCGGCTTCAGCACCGGGCGCAGCGACAACCACCGCACGTCCGAGGGCAAGGACACGCCTGCGGCCAATGCGGGCCACGACGAGTTGACCGGGCTGGCGCAGGCTTTTGAAGGGCTGAACCACGGGGTGATCCAGGTGGTGAGCGATTACAACTTGCTCAGCGGTCCGGAGCAGTTTGATGCCGAGTTCGATTGTGTGGAGGCGCTCGCGCGTGCGAGCGGCAGGCACGTGTCGCTGACCTGGTTGCAGCGCGATCCGGGCGGCGAGCAATACCTGAAGATCCAGCAGCGGGTCGAGGCGGCCGTGAAGGCGGGGCTGCCCTTGTTCCTGCAAACCGCTGTCCGCGGCATCGGCGTGATCAATGGGCTGGACGCGAGCTTTCACCCTTTTATGGGGTTCCCGTCCTACAAAGAAGTGGCCCATCTGCCGCTGGCACAGCGGGCCGAAGCCTTGCGCGATCCGGCCCGCAAGGCGCGCATCCTGTCTGAAAAGTCCGAACGCCTGGCCGGAGACGGCAGCGCAATCCCGCCGTTGGTGGACATTTTGTTGGCCAAGATTGACCTGATCAGTGGGCGTATGTTTGCGCTCGAGGGCAACCTCAACTACGAGCCCTCGGTGATGCAGAGTTTTCTGGTGCGTGCCAAGCAGGCGGGTGTCTCGCCGCTGGCCGTGATTTACGACCACCTGTGCGCGGGAAACGGCGAGGGGCTGATTTATTTCCCGATCTTCAACTACAACGAGGGCTCGCTCGACACGGTACGCCGCATGCTGGACCATCCCCGGGCGCTCAGCAGCTTGAGCGATGCGGGCGCGCACGTGGGCACGGTGTGCGATGCCAGCTTTCCCACCTTCATGCTCACCCATTGGGTCCGGGACCGGGGGCGGGACGCGATCCCGCTCGAAACCGCGGTGGAAATGCTGACCCGCCGCAATGCCCGTTACCTGGGCTTGTCAGACCGGGGCGTGATTGCCGAAGGCATGCGGGCCGATCTGAATGCCATCGACCCGGCCCGCCTGAGCGTGGGCTTGCCCCGATTGGTGCGCGACTTGCCCGCAGGCGGCAAACGCTTTGTGCAAAAGGCCGAAGGCTATGTGGCCACCTGGGTCGCGGGTGAGGCGGTTCAGCAGGGCGGTGCGATCACCGAAGCACGCCCCGGGCGGTTGGTGCGCATGGGGCAGCACTGACCCGCTGCACGGTGTTTTGAACGAAAAAAAGCCCGGCCACCTTCGCAGGTGCCGGGTCTTTTTTGGAGTGGTCGGATCAGCCGAGGGCCTTGACCACCGCATCGCCCATTTGCGCGGTGCCCACCTTGGTGGTGCCTTCGCTCCAGATGTCGCCTGTGCGCAGGCCCTGGGCCAGTACTTTTTGTACCGCCGCTTCGATGCGCTGGGCGGCTTCTTCCTGGTTCAGGCTGAAGCGCAGCATCATGGCGGCGCTCAGGATGGTGGCCAGTGGGTTGGCCACGCCTTTGCCTGCGATGTCGGGGGCGCTGCCGTGGCTGGGCTCGTACAGCCCCTGATTTTTCGTGTTCAGACTGGCCGAGGGCAGCATGCCGATCGAGCCGGTCAGCATCGAGGCTTCGTCGCTCAGGATGTCGCCGAACATATTACCGGTGACCACCACGTCAAAGCGCTTGGGTTCCTTGACCAGCTGCATGGCCGCGTTGTCCACATACATGTGGTCCAGCGCCACGTCGGGGTACTGCCGGCCGACTTCGGTGACCACGTCTTTCCAAAGCTGGAAGGTTTCGAGCACGTTGGCCTTGTCCACGCTGGTCAGGCGCTTGTTGCGTTTGCGGGCGGCCTGGAAGGCCACATGGGCGATGCGCTCAATCTCGGGCTTGCTGTAGCGCATGGTGTCAAACGCTTCTTCGGCGCCGGGGAAGTGCCCGTCTGTGGCCACGCGGCGACCGCGTGGCTGGCCAAAATAGATGTCGCCCGTCAGCTCGCGGATGATCAGGATGTCCAGACCCGAAATCAGCTCGGGCTTGAGGCTGGAGGCGCCTACCAGCTGCTCGTAGCAAATGGCGGGGCGGAAGTTGGCGAACAAGCCCATGTTTTTGCGCAGGCCCAAAATCGCTTGTTCAGGGCGCAGGGGGCGGTCGAGCTTGTCGTATTTCCAGTCGCCGACCGCGCCAAACAGCACGGCATCAGACTGCATCGCCAGCTTCAGCGTGGCCTCGGGCAGGGGGTGGCCATAGGCGTCGTACGCGGCGCCGCCGACCAGGGCGGTTTCCATCTCGAACTTCAGGTCGAGTGTGTTCAGGACTTTGACGGCTTCGGCGACGATTTCGGTGCCGATGCCATCACCGGGGAGGACTGCGATTTTCATGATGTCGGGTCTGCAGGTAGGAGGCCGCCCCTGCGGCCGAAATGTGTGCGTGCATTCGGCTGCAGGGGCAGCCTCCCACAAGGGGTGCTTCGGTGTGGATATTCAGTGGGCGGTGTGGGCCAGCCAGGGTTTGGTGGCCAGGCGTTCGGCTTCAAACGCCTTGATCTTGTCGGCATGGCGCAGGGTCAGGCCGATGTCGTCCAGACCGTTGAGCAGGCAGTACTTGCGGAAGGCTTGCACCTCGAACGGGATTTCTTCGCCTTGCGGGCGCACGATGACCTGGCGCTCCAGGTCCACCGTCAGTTCGTAGCCGGGGAAGGCGGCCACTTCGTCAAACAGTTGGGCCACCACGGCTTCGGACAACACGATGGGCAGCAGGCCGTTTTTGAAGCAGTTGTTGAAGAAGATATCGGCAAAGCTGGGTGCGATCACGCAGCGAAAGCCGTACTGGTCGATGGCCCAGGGGGCGTGTTCACGCGATGAACCGCAGCCGAAGTTTTTGCGGGCCAGCAGGATGCTGGCGCCCTGATAGCGCGGCTGGTTCAGCACGAAGTCCGGGTTGGGCTTGCGGCTGGCCGGGTCCTGGCCGGGGTAGCCCACGTCCAGGTAGCGCCATTCGTCGAACAGGTTGGGGCCAAAGCCGGTTTTGCGGATCGACTTGAGGAATTGCTTGGGGATGATGGCGTCGGTGTCCACGTTCGCGCGGTCCATCGGGGCCACCAGGCCTTTGAGTAAAGTGAATTTTTGCATGGCTTTATTTCTTGGCAGCGCCTTCGATGGTGGAGCCCAGTTTTTCGATGTCCTGGCCAATGCCGCGCACGGTGTTGCACGCGGCCAGGCTCAGCAGGCTGGCAATCAGGGTCAGGCGAATCAGTGTTTTCATGACCAGGCTCCTTGGATTCAGGCGAATTTGCGGATGTCGACAAAGTGGCCGTGCACTGCAGCAGCAGCGGCCATGGCGGGGCTGACCAGGTGGGTGCGGCCACCCGCGCCCTGACGGCCTTCGAAGTTGCGGTTGCTGGTCGAGGCGCAGCGCTCACCGGGCTCGAGGCGGTCGGCGTTCATGGCCAGGCACATGGAGCAGCCGGGCTCGCGCCATTCAAAGCCTGCGGCCTTGAAGATCTCGTGCAGGCCTTCGCGCTCGGCTTGTTCCTTGACCAGACCCGAACCGGGCACGACCATGGCCAGCTTGACGTTCTTGGCCACTTTTTGGCCGAGCTTCTTGACGATCGCGGCGGCTTCGCGCATGTCTTCGATGCGGCTGTTGGTGCACGAACCGATGAAGACCTTGTCGATGGTGATGTCAGACAGCGCCTTGCCGGGCTGCAGGCCCATGTAGGTCAGGGCGCGTTCGATGGCATCGCGCTTGACGTCGTCTTTTTCCTTGTCCGGGTCGGGCGTGTGGCCGTCGATGTCCAGCACCATCTCGGGCGAGGTGCCCCAGGTGACTTGGGGCACGATGGCGCTGGCGTCCAGCTCGACCACCGCGTCAAAGTGCGCGCCCGGGTCGGACTGCAGGGTCTTCCAGTAGGCCACGGCCTGGTCCCACTCCACACCCGTGGGCGAGAGCAAACGGCCTTTGACGTACTCGATGGTTTTCTCGTCGACCGCCACCAGACCTGCGCGTGCGCCTGCTTCGATGGCCATGTTGCAGACCGTCATGCGGCCTTCCATGCTGAGCGCGCGGATGGCTGAGCCTGCGAATTCGATGGTGTAACCGGTGCCGCCTGCGGTGCCGATCTTGCCGATGATGGCCAGCACGATGTCTTTGCCCGTGAGGCCTTTGGCCAGCGTGCCCTCGACCTTGACCAGCATGTTCTTGGCTTTTTTGGCCAGCAGGGTTTGGGTGGCCATGACGTGCTCGACTTCGGAGGTGCCGATGCCGTGGGCCAGTGCGCCAAACGCGCCGTGGGTGGAGGTGTGCGAGTCGCCGCAGACCACAGTCATGCCGGGCAGGGTGGCGCCGTTTTCTGGGCCAATGACGTGCACGATGCCCTGGCGCTTGGACAAGAACGGAAAGAAGGCGGCCGAGCCGTATTCCTTCATGTTCGCATCCAGCGTGGTGATTTGTTCTTTGCTGATCGGGTCGGTGATGCCGTCGTAGCCCAGTTCCCAGCCGGTGGTGGGGGTGTTGTGGTCGGCAGTCGCCACGATGGAGCTGACGCGCCAGACTTTGCGGCCGGCTTGGCGCAGACCCTCAAAGGCCTGGGGGCTGGTGACTTCGTGCACCAGGTGGCGGTCGATGTAGAGGACGGAGGTGCCGTCTTCTTCGGTGTGGACGACGTGTTCATCCCAGATCTTGTCGTAAAGCGTACGTGCCATGGAGCTTCCTTGCTGTGCAGCCTGCCATTTTATGCGGTTAGAGCGCTGTATCCCTGCCATTCATTGAGGGTCTGAGGTCTCTGTGGGGACTTGCGTGACCGTGATGCCGCCGTCGCAGGGACTTGCGCGGCTGTGGCCCGGGGCTGCCAGGCCTCATCAGTCGCTTCGCGCCAGCAAATCGGCCTGACAGCCCCGGGCCACAGCCATGCCAGTTGTGGTGTCTTGTCGGTAGGTCGCTTCAGCCCCGGCGTACCACCCGCGCCGACGCTCACCACGTCGGACCTGAAGGTGCCGACCTACAGGCGCAGTGGGCATGAAAAAAGCCCGCACATGGGCGGGCTTTCGGGTTCGGTTGAAAACCGATCAACGCTGCACGTCGCGGCGTGGGGAGCCGGTGAACAGCTGACGTGGGCGGCCGATTTTGTACTCGGGGTCGCTGATCATTTCGTTCAACTGGGCAATCCAGCCGACGGTACGGGCAAGGGCGAAGATGCCGGTGAACAGGTTCACGGGGATGCCGATGGCGCGTTGCACGATGCCGGAGTAGAAGTCCACGTTGGGGTAGAGCTTGCGGCTGACGAAGTATTCGTCTTCCAGAGCGATCTTTTCCAGCTCTTTGGCCAGTTTGAACAGGGGGTCGTTTTCCAGGCCCAGTTCGGCCAGCACCTCGTTGCAGGTTTCCTGCATCAGCTTGGCGCGGGGGTCGTAGTTTTTGTACACGCGGTGACCGAAGCCCATCAGCTTGACGCCGGAGTTCTTGTCTTTCACCTGGTTCATGAACTCGCCAACCTTGGAGACGCCACCCATTTTCTGGATGTCTTCCAGCATGTTCAGACAAGCTTCGTTGGCACCGCCGTGGGCAGGGCCCCAGAGGCAAGCCACACCCGCCGCGATGGCGGCGAACGGGTTGGTGCCGGACGAACCACACAGACGCACAGTGGAAGTCGAGGCGTTTTGTTCGTGGTCGGCATGCAAAATGAAGATGCGGTCCATGGCGCGCTCAAGCACGGGGTTGACCTTGTACTCTTCGCAAGGTGTGCCGAACATCATGCGCAGGAAGTTACCTGCATAGGACAGGTCGTTGCGGGGGTACATGAAGGGCTGACCCACGCCGTATTTGTAAGCCATGGCCACCAAAGTGGGCATTTTGGCGATCAGGCGGATCGCGGCGATGTGGCGGTGCTCAGGGTTGTTGATGTCGGTGCTGTCATGGTAGAAGGCCGACAGGGCGCCGACCAGGCCAGTCAACACGGCCATGGGGTGTGCGTCACGGCGGAAGCCGCGCAGGAAGAACTGCATCTGCTCGTTGACCATGGTGTGCTGGTTCACGAGCTTGTGGAAGTCCTTGCTTTGCTGGCCCACGGGCAGTTCGCCGTTCAGCAGCAGGTAGCAGGTGTCCAGGTAGTCGGCTTTGTTGGCCAGTTGTTCGATGGGGTAGCCGCGGTACAGCAGCTCGCCCTTGTCGCCGTCGATGTAGGTGATGGCCGACTGGCAAGAAGCCGTGGACAGGAAACCCGGGTCGTAGGTGAACATGCCGCTTTGTGCGTACAGCTTGCGGATGTCGATCACGTCAGGACCGATGTTGCCGGAGTAGACGGGCATCTCGATGCTGGGGCTGCCGTTGGAGAACGACAGGGTGGCTTTGTTATCGGCGAGTTTCATGGTGGGTTTCCTCAATAAATCCGTGCTCGACCCGTGATGGGTCAACTTCTTAGCAGGTCCAGGACTTCACGCACCTCTTCGGTGCTGATCTCGGGCTGCAGCTCCTTGCGGCGCAACAACAAGTCCATGAGATCGTTGTCTGACAGGTCCATCAGCACGTACATGCCCCGAGCCTGGCCAACCGTCAGCGCAGCGGCGTAGCGGTTGAAGAAGCGCTCGATGAACAAATCGTTTTCGAGCAGACCGCGTCGGCTGCGCCAGCGCAGCTTGCTCAGCGACCGCTCGCTCAAAGGAGCGAGGCGGTCGGCGCCGACCAGTGACGCGTCTTCCAGGATGGGGGTGACGGGCATCAGACAGCGCGGCGAACCATCATCTCTTTGATCTTGCCGATGGCCTTGGTGGGGTTCAGACCCTTGGGGCAGACATCGACGCAGTTCATGATGGTGTGGCAGCGGAACAAACGATAAGGGTCTTCCAGGTTGTCCAGACGCTCGGTCGTGGCTTCGTCGCGGCTGTCGGCCAGGAAGCGGTAGGCCTGCAGCAAACCGGCAGGACCCACGAACTTGTCGGGGTTCCACCAGAAGCTGGGGCAGCTGGTCGAGCAGCTGGCGCACAGGATGCATTCGTACAAACCGTTCAGCTCTTCACGCTCTTCCGGGCTTTGCAGGCGCTCGGTTTCGGGCGGGATGGTGCTGTTGATCAAGTAGGGTTTGATCGAGTGGTACTGCTTGAAGAACTGGGTCATGTCCACGATCACGTCGCGGATCACGGGCAGGCCAGGCAGGGGCTTCAAAACGATGGTGCCGGGCAGGGTGTTCATGTTGGTCAGACACGCCAGGCCGTTTTTGCCGTTGATGTTCATCGCGTCAGAGCCACACACGCCTTCGCGGCAGGAGCGGCGGAAGGAAATGCTGGGGTCCACAGCCTTGAGCTTCATCAGGGCGTCGAGCAGCATGCGTTCATTGCCGTCCAGTTCGACCTGGATGGTTTGCATGTAGGGCTTGGCGTCCTTGTCAGGGTCGTAGCGGTAGATCTGGAAAGTGCGTAGGGTCATGAAAGAACTCCTGGTGTATTCGGGTGGTGGACCGCCACTTGGAGTGCGCGGTCCAGACAATCTTTAGAACGTGCGGACCTTGGGTGGCACCGAGTCCACAGTCAGGGGCTTGAGCTTCACAGGCTTGTAGGTCAGGCTGTTGGATGCGCTGTGCCACAGGGTGTGCTTCATCCAGTTGGCATCGTCACGACCCAATGGTGCCACGGCGTCGTCCACTGGACGCTCGTAGTCGCTGACGGTGTGGGCACCACGGCACTCGCGGCGGGCAGCGGCAGACACCATGGTGGCTTGCGCGGCTTCGATCAGGTTGTCCACTTCCAGGGCTTCAATGCGGGCGGTGTTGAACACTTTGGAGGTGTCCTTCAGACCGATCGCGTTGACGCGCTCGCGGATGGCGGCGATTTTTTGCACGCCTTCGTCCATGGAGGCTTGGGTGCGGAACACACCTGCGTGTTGTTGCATGGTGGCGCGCATGTCGTTGGCCACGTCCTGGGCGTATTCACCGCCACGGCCTTCAAGCTTGTTCAAGCGACTCAGGGTGTAGTCTGCAGCGTCGGCGGGCAAAGGCTTGTGCGACTTGGTCTTGGAGGCGAAGTCGACGATGTGGTTGCCGGCAGCACGACCGAATACCAGCAAGTCGAGCAGCGAGTTGGTGCCCAGGCGGTTGGCGCCGTGCACCGACACGCAAGAGCATTCGCCCACGGCATACAAACCGTTGACCACGGCGTTGTGGTCGGTGGCGTTTTGCGTCACGACCTGGCCGTTGATGTTGGTGGGGATACCGCCCATCTGGTAGTGGATGGTGGGCACGACGGGAATCGGCTCTTTGGTGATGTCGACGTTGGCGAAGTTGACGCCGATTTCGTACACCGAGGGCAGGCGCTTGTGGATGGTGTCAGCACCCAGGTGGTCCAGCTTGAGCAGCACGTAGTCTTTGTTCGGGCCACAGCCACGGCCTTCCTTGATTTCCTGGTCCATGCAGCGGGACACGAAGTCGCGCGGGGCCAGGTCTTTCAGGGTGGGCGCATAGCGCTCCATGAAGCGCTCCCCATTGCTGTTGAGCAAGATCGCGCCTTCACCACGGCAGCCTTCGGTCAAGAGCACGCCAGCACCGGCCACGCCTGTGGGGTGGAATTGCCAGAACTCCATGTCTTCCAGTGGGATGCCAGCGCGTGCTGCCATGCCCAGGCCGTCGCCTGTGTTGATGAAGGCGTTGGTGGAAGCCGCATAAATGCGGCCAGCGCCACCGGTGGCCATCAGCACGGTCTTGGCGTGCAGGACGTGCAGGTCGCCGGTTTCCATTTCAAGGGCAGTCACTCCCACCACGTCGCCTTCGGCGTCGCGGATCAGGTCCAGCGCCATCCACTCCACAAAGAAGCTGGTTTTGGCTGCCACGTTTTGCTGGTACAGGGTGTGCAGCATGGCGTGGCCAGTACGGTCAGCCGCAGCGCAAGCGCGTTGCACCGGCTTTTCGCCGTAGTTGGCGGTGTGGCCGCCAAATGGACGCTGGTAAATCGTGCCGTCCGGGTTGCGGTCAAAAGGCATGCCCATGTGCTCCAGGTCGTACACGACCTTGGGCGCTTCGCGGCACATGAACTCGATCGCATCCTGGTCGCCGAGCCAGTCGGAGCCTTTGATGGTGTCGTAGAAGTGGTAGTGCCAGTTGTCGTCGGACATGTTGCCCAAGCTGGCACCGATGCCGCCTTGGGCCGCCACGGTGTGCGAGCGGGTGGGGAACACTTTGGACAGCACGGCCACGTTCAGGCCGGCGCGGGCCAGCTGCAGCGAGGCACGCATGCCCGAACCACCGGCGCCGACGATCACGACGTCAAACTTGCGGGTGGTGATTTTGTCTTTGGTATAGCTCATGGTTTAACTTGGTTGGTGTGGTTTCAGCGCAATGACAGGCGAAGGGCTGACGCGTTACAGGCGCCACAGGGCCTGAACAGCCCAGCCGGCACAGCCGACCAGCCAGACGAGGGTGAAGACGTGCAAGACCAGACGCACGGCCAGTGGCTTGACGTAATCCATCCAGATGTCACGCATGCCCACCCAGACGTGGTAAAGCAGGGAAAGGATGACGGAGAAGGTCAGGACCTTCATCCACTGGGAAGCAAAAATGCCAGCCCATTCTTCGTAGCCGATGGGGCCAGCGGTGAAGATCACCTGGGCCAGCAAGATCACGGTGAAAAGGGCCATCAGAGTGCCGGTCACGCGTTGCGCGAGCCAGTCACGGAAGCCGTAGCCAGCACCGGTGACGATGCGTTTGGAGCCGTAGTTCACGGACATAGGTCAGTTTCCTTTGTTGTTATGGGGCAGATCAGTACAAACCAAACATCTTGGCGCCGAGCACGGCGGTCAGGCCGATGCTGAGCACCAGGGTGACGATGGCGGAGGATTTGCCAAACTCTTTGGTGACCGCATGGCAGATGTCCATGTACAGGTGACGCAGGCCGGCAATGAAGTGGTGCAGGTAGGCCCAGATCAGCGCCAGCGCCACCAGTTTCATGAACCAGCCGGGCACAAAACCGAGACCGGCATTGAAGGCGGCCGACAGCTTGGCGAAGGAAATCTCCGAAGTGATCGAACTGTCAAACATCCAGATGATTAGTGGCATCAGCAAAAACATCAGGAAACCGCTGATGCGGTGCAAGATGGAGACAATACCGGCCGCCGGGAGGCGGTAAGTGGGCAAGTCTTTCAAGGCGTTGATGTTGCGGAATTCAGGCCGCTTTCGGGCGAGTTCAGTCATGTGGGTACTTTCTGGGTGTAACGCGTTCGTAATTTGGATGACAAACCGGTGGATTCTATTGCAACGCAACAAACTGACATGAGCATTGCACACGGGCTGCGCTGGGAGATCTTCTGCACATTTCGGGTGGCTCAGCTCAAGGCGTTGTGGTAGTGGTGACTTTCGGTGCGGTAAAAGCCCCGGCGCAGCTCCATGGGGGTGTCGTTGTAGGTGAATGCCACCCTTTCCACGCTCAGCAAGGGGGTGCCGGGAGTCACTTTGAGCAGCTCGCTTTGGGTGGCATCGGGCAGGACTGCGCGAATTTTCTCGTCAGCGCGGACCATGCGCACACCAAACTCGGTTTCGAACAGTGCGTACATGGGGCCGTGGTAGTCGGCCAGTCTTTCTGCGGTCAGGCCTTTGAAGGGCGCGGCAGGCAGCCACAAGTCTTCCAAAATGGTGGGAGTTCCTGCAAATGAAAGTACACGGCGGACCTGCAAAACCGTGTCTCCGGTTCTCAAGGTCAGCGCCCGGGCAATGTCGGCTGTGGCCCGAAGCCGTTTGCAATCCACGATTTCGCGCTGGGCGGGGCCCTCGGTGTCCAGGTCGCCGCGGTCAGGGACCAGTTTCAGGAACCGGTATTGCACATGGTGTTCGGCATGGGTGGCCACAAAAGTGCCCTTGCCCTGGCGACGGACCAGCAGGTTGTCGCTGGCCAGTTCGTCGACGGCTTTTCTCACAGTGCCCTGGCTGACCCGGTAACGGGCGGCGAGCTCCATTTCGCTGGGGATGGATTCGCCAGGCTTCCACTCGCCAGACTGCAGGTTCTGCAGAATCAGGCCTTTGATCTGCTGGTACAGCGGGCTGAATGCCGGCGTCGGCACAGACGTCTCGGTCGCGGTAGAGCTGTTGTCGGCCAATGGGGAAGTGTTGTTCATAGGTTGAATTCTGGCGTGCGGGTCAGTTGCGCGTCAGGTGGCACATGATATCTTATATAAGACATAAGACAAATTGACGAATCAGGGTTTTCGCGGGTACACTTCCAAGCTGTTTGCTTGCGTTTCGCGCTCATGAATCTGGGTGCGGCGCGCGGGTCCGGCGTGCCGGGCAGACCCCCTGGCCGATGGTTGGTCAGCGCCTGCAACCCTTGTTTTCAACCTTCTGGAGTTTTCCATCATGAGCAAAAAGCCCGTCCGCGTTGCCGTCACCGGTGCAGCAGGTCAAATTGGTTACGCATTGTTGTTCCGCATCGCCTCCGGCGAAATGCTGGGCAAAGACCAGCCCGTCATCTTGCAGCTACTGGAGATCCCTGACGAAAAGGCCCAAAAAGCCCTCAAGGGCGTGATGATGGAATTGGAAGACTGCGCGTTCCCGCTGTTGGTCGGCATGGAAGCCCACTCCGACCCCATGACCGCTTTCAAGGACACCGACTACGCCCTGCTGGTCGGCTCGCGTCCTCGTGGCCCAGGCATGGAGCGTGCCGAGCTGCTGGCCATCAACGGTGCCATCTTCACTGCCCAGGGCAAGGCCCTGAACGCCGTGGCTTCGCGCAACGTCAAGGTGCTGGTCGTGGGCAACCCCGCCAACACCAACGCCTACATCGCGATGAAGTCTGCGCCTGACCTCAAGCCCGGCAACTTCACCGCCATGTTGCGTCTGGACCACAACCGCGCTGCTTCGCAAATCGCCGCCAAGACCGGCAAGGCCGTGGCCGACATCGAAAAACTGTGCGTCTGGGGCAACCACTCGCCCACCATGTACGCCGACTACCGTTTCGCCACCATCAAGGGCGAATCCGTCAAGGCCATGATCAACGACCAGGTCTGGAACGAAACCGTGTTCCTGCCCACCGTGGGCAAGCGTGGCGCGGCCATCATCGAAGCCCGTGGCCTGTCCTCGGCCGCTTCGGCTGCCAACGCCGCCATCGACCACATGCGCGACTGGGCCCTGGGCACCAACGGCAAGTGGGTCACCATGGGTATCCCGTCGCAAGGCTGGTACGGTATCCCCAAGGATGTCATGTTTGGCTTCCCCGTCACCTGCGAAAACGGCGAGTACAAGGTCGTTGAAGGTCTGGAGATCGACGCCTTCAGCCAGGCTTGCATCGACAAGACCCTGAAAGAGCTGACCGACGAGCAAGCTGGCGTCGCTCACCTGATCTGATTGCCTCCCAGAGACATTCAGTGAGCCATCCTCGCGACGTCCTGTTGGGTGCGCAAGCCGGAAGCGTTCAGCTGCCGGTTTGTGACCATTACAGCGGTGTCGACGCGAGGATGCGCAAAAGCTTGCAGCTGCAAGTCGAAATGACGCAGGAGTTTGGAACCTGCGTCTTTGATGTGACCCTCGATTGCGAAGACGGCGCCCCTGTGGGTGGCGAGGTAGAGCATGCCGCGCTGGTCACCGAGCTGGCCCTTGGCGCGGCACCCGGTGCCCGTGTGGGCGTGCGTGTGCACCCCGTGGACCACCCCAGTTTCCAAGCCGACATGGCCACCATTGCAGGCCAGGCGGCGAAGCGCTTGACGCACATCATGGTGCCCAAGGTCGAGTCGGTGGCCGATGTGCAGCTGGCCGAGCAGGCCTTGAATGAGGCCGGTGCCCACGATTTGCCTTTGCATGTGCTCATCGAGTCCCCCGCTGCTTTGAACCGTGCCTTCGACATTGCGGCGCACCCGCGAGTGCAATCGATCAGTTTTGGCCTGATGGACTTTGTTTCGGCCCATGGCGGGGCGATTCCCGCCGATGGCATGGGTATTCAGGGGCAGTTCACCCACCCGCTGGTGTTGCGCGCCAAACTCGAGATTGCCAGCGCGTGCCACGCCCACGGGAAAGTGCCCTCGCATTGTGTGGTCACCGAGTTCAAAAACACCGAAGCGATCCGCATGGCCGCCCAAAAAGCGGCCCGTGAGCTGGGATACACCCGCATGTGGAGTATCCACCCTGACCAGATTCGGCCGATCCTGCAGGCCATGGCGCCCAGCGAGGCGCAAATTGAACAAGCCAGTGAGATCATTCTGGCCGCGCAGGCGGCCCAGTGGGCGCCCATCAGCCACGCAGGTCAACTGCACGACCGGGCCAGCTACCGGTTTTTCTGGCAGTTGATCGAGCGTGCGCACCACACCGGTTGTCGTTTGCCTTCCGGGATTCAGTTTTTCTTTTCGGGTGACGGCAAGCCAGCCCGATCTGTTTCATGATGAAGAACATTCGTGCGAAGGAGATCGAGATGCGAAACATGATGGCGACACTGGTGTTCTCCCTGCTGGCGCTGCCGGCATGGTCACAAGCCCCTGCAGCTTCCTCCAAAGCAACGCCAACCAAACCCAAGACGTCCGCCGCCAAAGCGGCGCCCAAATCCAAACTGGCCGAGGCCCCCAAGCCCGAACCCGACACCCCGATGGGCCCGGAAGAGCTGGCCATTGCCGAGCGCGTGCACAAAGGCCAATTGCCTTGCGAGCTGGGTGCCACGGTGCGTCTGGAGGCTGACGCCTCGCAGCCTGGCTACTTCTATTTGCACGGCAAAGGCTTTCGCTACCGCATGCACCCCGTGGCCACCAGCACAGGCGCGATCCGTCTGGAAGACCGCAAAGCGGGCGCTGTCTGGTTGCAACTGGCCAACAAATCCATGTTGATGGATCAAAACAAAGGCCGCCGCTTGGCCGATGAATGCGCCAACGCCGAACAGGTGGCCTTTGCCGAGAACATGAAAACCAATCCCCCGCCCAGCCTGATCGATACGACAGGCATGGGTCGATAAAACTTGAAACTTTGACTGACAGGAGAAAAAACCATGTTGAAAGCTTACCGTGAACATGCAGCAGAACGCGCTGCTCTGGGTATCCCGCCATTGCCGCTGGATGCCAAGCAAGTGGCCGAGTTGATCGAACTGATCAAGAACCCACCCGCTGGTGAAGATGCCTTCCTGATGGATTTGTTGACCCACCGCGTGCCACCTGGCGTGGACGACGCCGCCAAGGTCAAGGCGTCTTTCCTGGCCGCTGTGGCCCATGGTGAAGTCCAAGTTGGCTTGATCTCCAAAGCCAAAGCCACGGAACTGCTGGGCACCATGGTGGGTGGCTACAACGTGCATCCCCTGATCGAGTTGCTCGACAGCGCCGAAGTGGCCGGTGTGGCCGCTGAGGCCCTGAAGAAAACCCTGTTGATGTTCGACTTCTTCAACGACGTCGCCGAAAAAGCCAAGGCCGGCAACGCCAAAGCCAAAGAAGTCATGCAAAGCTGGGCCGAGGCCGAGTGGTTCACCAGCCGCCCCGAAGTCGAGAAAAAAATCACCGTCACCGTGTTCAAGGTGCCCGGCGAGACCAACACCGACGACTTGTCGCCCGCGCCCGACGCGTGGAGCCGTCCCGACATCCCGCTGCACTACCTGGCCATGCTCAAGAACACCCGCCCCGGCGCGGCGTTCAAGCCCGAAGAAGACGGCAAGCGCGGCCCCATGCAGTTCATCGAAGACCTGAAGAAAAAAGGCCATCTGGTGGCCTACGTGGGCGACGTGGTCGGCACCGGCTCCAGCCGCAAGTCGGCCACCAACAGCGTGATCTGGGCCACCGGCCAAGACATCCCGTTTGTGCCCAACAAGCGCTTTGGTGGCGTGACTTTGGGCGGCAAGATCGCTCCCATTTTCTTCAACACCCAAGAAGACTCTGGCGCTTTGCCGATTGAAGTGGACGTGACGAAGCTGGAGATGGGCGACGTCATCGACATCCTGCCCTACGACGGCAAGATCGTGAAAAACGGCGCCACCGTCACCGAGTTCAAACTCAAAAGCGACGTGCTGTTTGACGAAGTGCGCGCCGGCGGACGTATCAACCTGATCATTGGCCGCAGCTTGACCGCCAAGGCCCGCGAGTTCCTGGGCTTGCCCGCTTCCACTGTGTTCCGTCTGCCCACGCCACCAGCCGCCACCAAGGCCGGTTTCACATTGGCCCAGAAGATGGTTGGCCGCGCTGTGGGCCTGCCAGAAGGCCAAGGCGTGCGCCCCGGCACTTATTGCGAACCCAAGATGACCACCGTGGGCTCGCAAGACACCACCGGCCCAATGACCCGCGACGAGCTGAAAGACCTGGCTTGCCTGGGTTTCAGCGCCGACATGGTGATGCAGTCGTTCTGCCACACCGCCGCTTACCCCAAGCCTGTGGACGTCAAAACCCACCGCGAACTGCCCGCCTTCATCAGCAACCGCGGTGGCGTGTCGCTGCGCCCCGGTGACGGCGTGATCCACAGCTGGCTCAACCGCCTGTTGTTGCCTGACACCGTCGGTACCGGTGGCGACTCGCACACCCGTTTCCCCATTGGTATCAGCTTCCCAGCGGGCTCCGGTTTGGTGGCCTTCGGTGCCGCCACAGGCGTGATGCCTCTGGACATGCCTGAATCGATCCTGGTCCGCTTCAAAGGCGAAATGCAGCCCGGCGTGACCCTGCGCGATTTGGTGCATGCCATTCCCTTGTTCGCCATCAAGAAGGGCCTGCTCACCGTGGCCAAGTCCGGCAAGATCAACGAGTTCTCGGGCCGCATCCTGGAAATCGAAGGCTTGCCCAACCTGAAGGTCGAGCAGGCGTTTGAGTTGTCCGACGCGTCTGCCGAACGCTCGGCTGCGGGTTGCACGATCAAGCTCAACAAAGAGCCGGTCGAGGAGTACCTGAAGTCCAACGTCGTGCTCATGAAGAACATGATCGCCGACGGTTACGCTGACGCCCGCACCCTGGCCCGCCGCATCGAGAAGGTCGAGGCCTGGTTGGCCAAGCCCGAGCTGCTCGAAGCCGATAAGGACGCCGAATACGCGCACGTCATCGAGATTGACATGAACGAGATCAAAGAGCCGATCCTGTGCTGCCCCAACGATCCGGACGACGCCAAGTTCCTGTCCGAAGTCGCTGGCACCAAGATCGACGAAGCCTTCATCGGTTCGTGCATGACCAACATCGGCCACTTCCGCGCTGCGGCCAAGCTGCTCGGCGGCAGCCGCGACATCCCCGTCAAGCTGTGGGTCGCCCCACCGACCAAGATGGACGAGAGCGAGTTGATCAAGGAAGGCCACTACGCCAACTTCGGCGCAGCCGGTGCCCGCACCGAGATGCCCGGCTGCTCCCTGTGTATGGGCAATCAGGCCCAGGTGCGCGAAGGCGCCACCGTGGTGTCCACCTCCACCCGCAACTTCCCCAACCGTCTGGGCAAGAACACCAACGTGTTCCTGGCCAGCGCCGAGCTGGCGGCGATCGCGTCCAAGTTGGGACACATCCCCACCGTGGCCGAGTACCACGAAGCTATGGGCATTGTGAACAAGGATGGCGCGGCGATCTACAAGTACATGAACTTCAACCAGATTGAGGAGTACGTGGAGAACGCCAAGGGCGTGACCGCCTGATCGCCTTCGAAAGCGAGTCTTCAAGCCCCCGCGCTGAAAAGCCCGGGGGCTTTTTTGTCGTCTACACAGGTGACAGACGGGCTGACCCCTTGGCTTTAGGCTTTGCACTTCTACTTGTCATGCCAAGGACCCCGCCATGAAAACCACCACCCTGGGCAAAAGCCCTCTGAAAGTGTCCCGCCTGTGCCTGGGCACCATGATGTTCGGCGACCAGACGCTGCTGGAAGATGCCCGGCGCATTGTGGCCGATGCACAGGAAAAAGGCTGCAACTTCATCGACACCGCCGACATTTACACCCTCGGCAAGTCTGAAGACATGGTGGGCCAGGTCCTTCAGGGGCATCGCCACCGTTGGGTGCTGGCCAGCAAGGTCGGCAATCCGATGTCGGACCAACTCAACTGCCAAGGCTACTCGCGCAGCTGGATGATGCGTGCCTGCGAAGACAGTTTGCACCGCCTGGGCACCGACCACTTGGACATTTATTACCTGCACCGCGACTACAACGGCATGGACCTGGAGGAGCCCTTGCGGGCCATCGAGGCTTTGCTGCGCGACGGCAAGATCCGTTACTGGGGCGTGTCCAATTTCAGGGGGTGGCGCATCGCCGAGATGGTCAACTTGGCCCGCCAGATGAACATGCCCGGCCCGGTGGTGTGCCAGCCTTATTACAACCTGCTCAACCGCTTGCCCGAGGTGGAAATTCTGGAAGCCTGCGGCCATTACGGTCTGGGTGTGGTGCCCTACAGCCCGATTGCGCGTGGCGTGTTGACAGGCAAATATGCACCCGGTCAGGCCCCCGCCCAGGGCAGCCGCGCAGCGCGTGGTGACAAGCGCATCATGGAAACCGAATTTCGCGAAGAGTCGCTGCAGATTGCCCAAACGCTGCGCCAGCATTGCGAGGCCAAGGGCGTGTCGCTGGCGCACTTTGCTACCGCCTGGGTGCTGGCCAACCCCCATGTGAGCGCGGTCATCGCCGGGCCGCGCACGCTGGCGCAGTGGCAAGACTATGCGGGCGCTTTGGAGGTGACGATCACCGCCGAAGACGAAGCCTTGGTCAACAGCCTCGTGGCGCCCGGGCATCCGTCGACGCCCGGTTACAACGACCCTTCTTACCCTTTGAACGGGCGCTGAAATCCGCGTGTGTGTTGGCCTCTGACGGTTGCAGTGGGCATCGATGCGCCAATGGGGTGATTGACAAACGCCTCTGAGTTTCTGTACAGTCTGTACGGAAATCAAGGAGTTCGCCATGTCAGACACCCCGCAATACGGCCTCGAACAAGCCCGGGCGCAGCTGCCGCTCATCGCCTCCGAGGCGGTGGCGGGCTACAGCAGTGTGATCACGCGCCACGGCAAGCCGGTGGCGGTGGTGGTGCCGGTGGCGCAGTGGCGTGAGGAGCAGATCCGCTCCAGGCAAGGGGGTGTTCTAGCCTTGCGTGGCTCGGGCCGAGGCCTGTGGCCGGAGGGTGCGGCCTCGGCGGTCGCCCAGCTGCGCGATGAGTGGGCTTGAGCGGTGGGAACCCGTGGCCGAGTCCGTGCTTCGGCATCGCTGTGGTGCGGCCTGAGCGAGGGGGCCACCGTGCTGGTGGACACCGCGCCCTGGATTTACCTGCTCGAAGACCATGCCGAATTCGCGCCCCGTTTTGTGGGTCTTTTCGAAGCCGCAGATCGCGGCCAGATTCAGCTGGCCTTGAGCACCGTGACCTTGGCCGAAGTGCTGACCGGTCCTTTCAAGGCGGGCCAGACGGCCCTGGCTAAGCGCTACGAGACGGCGCTGGGCGCTTACCAGGTGGTGCCCTTGTCCGCAGCGGTGGCCAGTCTGGCGGCGCAGTTGCGGGTGCAGTACCGCCTCAAGCTGCCCGATGCGGTGCAGCTGGCTTCGGCGCTGCAGATCGGCGCAGCGGCCTTGGTCACACATGACCGCGACTTTTCTGCGGTGCAGGGCTTGCCGGTGTTAATGGGTACTTAAAACTTGCGCCTGCGCCTGCGCCTGCGCCTGTGCCTGTGCCTGTGCCTGCGCCTGCATCGCAGGCGCGGATGCGGGTCAGAACATCCGAGCGATCAAAGCACCCTCGGCCGGGCCGTCCAGCGGAATCCACACCTTGAGCGGATTGCCCGCAGCCACCTCGATGGCTTCGCCGGATTCGCTTTTCATGTGCGTCAGCGGCAGTTTGCGGTTGCCGCTGGGGTGGATCACCTCGATCGTGTCGCCTACCGCGAAACGGTTTTTGGTCTCGACCAGCGCCCAGCCATCACCCACCTCACGCACCTCGCCCACAAATTGGCTGCGGTGCCCCACCGAGTGGCCGGTTTCGTAGTTCTGGTAGTACTGCGCGGGGCGGCGCTCCAGAAAGCCCGAGGTGTAGCCGCGTGAGGCCAGACCGTCGAGTTCACTGATCAGCTCGGGGTTGAAGGGGCGACCGGCCACCGCGTCGTCGATGGCCCGGCGGTACACCTGCGCGGTGCGGCTCACGTAATACAAACTCTTGGTGCGGCCTTCGATCTTGAGCGAGTCCACCCCGATCTTGACCAGGCGCTCGATCAGCTCCACCGCACGCAGGTCCTTGCTGTTCATGATGTAGGTGCCGTGCTCGTCTTCCATGATGGGCATGAGCTGACCCGGGCGTCCGGCTTCTTCGATCAGGTAGACCTTGTCGGCGGCGGGGTGGCGCTGGCCGTCGCCACAGGCCGAGAAAGCTTTGTCGGCGTTTTCCTGTTCCTGCTCGAAGTTGAAGTCACCCGCCATGCGCACGGGCTGGACCTCGCCGGAGTCGGTCTCGTCGGTGGCTTCTTGGGTGCCGTAACTCCAGCGGCAAGCGTTGGTGCAGGTGCCTTGGTTGGGGTCGCGGCGGTTGAAATAGCCGGACAACAGGCAGCGGCCCGAATACGCGATGCACAACGCACCGTGCACAAAGACTTCGAGCTCCATGTCGGGGCATTCCTGGCGGATTTTTTCGACCTCGTCCAGACTCAGTTCGCGGCTCAGGATGATGCGGGTCACGCCCACCTTCTGCCAGAACTTCACCGCCGCCCAGTTGACGGTGTTGGCCTGCACCGACAGGTGGATGGGCATTTCGGGCCATTTCTCGCGCACCATCATGATCAGGCCCGGGTCGGCCATGATCAGGGCGTCGGGCTTCATGGCGATCACCGGCTCGATGTCGCGCAAATAGGTGCGCACCTTGTCGTTGTGCGGCAGCAGGTTGCTGGTGACAAAAAACTTTTTGCCCCGGGCGTGCGCTTCGGCAATGCCGATGCCGATCTGCTCCAGCTTGAATTCGTTGTTGCGTGCCCGCAGGCTGTAGCGCGGCTGGCCCGCATAGATGGCGTCGGCACCAAAGTCGTAAGCGGCGCGCATTTTGTCGAGCGAGCCCGCTGGCAATAAAAGTTCGGGGGATTTGATCGCGGTCATGGTTTCCAATTTTCCAATTTTTTGACTCCTTCAAGCCCGGGCACAATTGACCTATGACAAGAAATGAGCGCAATCCGGTGGTGATCGCAGGCGGCGGTATCGGCGGGCTGGCGGCGGCCCTGGCCTGTGCGAGGCAAAGGGTGCCAGTGCAATTGCTGGAGCGGGCCACGCAGCTCAGCGAGGTGGGCGCGGGCATCCAGATCGGGCCGAATGTGACGCGCATCTTGCAGGCCTGGGGTCTGGGTGCGGCGCTGGCGGAGGTGGCGGCTTTCCCCAAGCAGCTGCAAGCGCGCGATGCGCAAACCGGTCAGGTGCTGGGCACGCTGCGCCTAGGGGAAAGGGCACAAGCGCTGTATGGCGCGTCTTATGCCACCATCCACCGTGCCGATTTGCAGGGCCTGCTGCAGCGGGCGGTGCAGGATGCAGGCTTGGCATTGCATCTGGGACAGACCGTGCATGGCTGGTACGAAACCGAAGAGGCTTTGCAAGTGAACACGGCAGAAGGCCTGAGCCTGCAAGTCAGCGCCCTGATCGGGGCCGACGGCATCTGGAGCGCGGTGCGCCAGCAACTGCTGGGCGATGCCTCGGCGCGGTTCACCGGGCATCTGGCTTACCGGGCGCTGGTGGCGCAGGCCGATTTGCCCACGCACTTGCGCAGCGACCAGGTCACCGTGTGGATGGGGCCGCGCCTGCATGTGGTGCATTACCCGGTGCGCAGTGGGCAGTGGCTCAATCTGGTGGCCATCGTGCACGGCGCCAAACCCGACCAGGCTCAAGACTGGGACCAGGCCGGACACACCCAGGCTCTGATGCAGGCCATGGGCGTGGTGGGCCGCGATTTGCACGAGCGTTTGGCATCGGTGCCCGCTTGGCGGCAATGGGCGCTGCACGACCGCTCGCCAGTGAGCGGTGCCAGCGACATGGCGCAAGGCCGCGTGGCCTTGCTGGGTGATGCAGCGCACCCCATGCGGCCTTATTTGGCGCAGGGCGCGGGCATGGCCATCGAAGACGCACAGGCCTTGGCGCAGTGCCTGAGTGTGGGCAACGCGACAGTGGCCGAGCAACTGCAGGCTTATGCCGAGCAACGCTGGGTGCGCAATGCCCGCGTGCAGGCCCGGGCGATTCGCAACGGCCGCATCTTCCACGCCCAGGGCGCTGTCGCGCTGGGGCGCAATCTGTCGATGCGGCTCATGGGTGAGCGGGTGATGGATGTGCCTTGGCTTTACGCAGACGCATCAGAGGTTCATGGCTTCAAAGGCAATGCCCTCTGACGCTTGCCAGTGAGGGCAAACAGCGCATTACTCACCGCCGGGGCCAGAGGCGGCACCGCCGGTTCACCCACGCCCGCTGGGTGGCGGGTGCTGGGCACGATGTGGGTTTCCACCGTTGGTGCCTGGCTGAGCGTAACCATGGGGTAGTTCGGAAAATTGCTTTGCTGCACCACGCCGCCCACGATGTCGATTTGGCCGAACAGCGCGGCACTCAAGGCATAGACCACGCTGCTCTGCATTTGCTGGGCCACGGTGTCCGGGTTGACCACGGTGCCGCAGTCGATGGCACAGACCACGCGGTGCACGCGGATCTGGCCTTGCTCGACCGAGACCTCCGCCACTTGTGCCACGATGGAGCCAAAAGATTTGTGCAGCGCGATGCCTTGCGCGCGGCCTGCGGGCAAAGGCTTGCCCCAGCCGGCTTGTTTGGCTGCGAGCTGTAACACCGCCGCATAACGCGGCGCGTCTTTCAACAGCTTCAGGCGAAAGGCCAGCGGGTCTTGCTTCGTGGCCACGGCCAGTTCGTCGATGAAGCTTTCCGAGAAGAAGGCGTTGTGCGAATGGCCCACCGATCGCCAAAAACCCACGGGCACGCCAGATTGGGTGGCCACATGGCTCATGTGCTGGTTCAAAAATCCGTAGGGCAGATCGAACAGACCCTCGGATGTGGTTTTGTCGGGCATGTCGATGGGGCCCGACAGGTGCGGTGCGGCGCGTGCCATCCAGCGCGGGGTGATGGCGTCGCCCGCCGACTTGATGCGCAAACTGCTGACTTCGCCTTGTGCGTCGATGGACGCCTGGAATTTGGCCAGGTGCATGGGGCGGTAAAAGTCGTGCGTCATGTCTTCTTCGCGCGACCAGACCAGTTGCACGGGCGCGCCCTTGCAGGCCATGGCCACTTGCACGGCTTGCCCGACAAAGTCGACCTCCAGCCTGCGGCCAAAACCGCCGCCCAACAGCGTCACATGCACGGTGACCTGGTCTTCTTTGACCCCCGCTACTTTGGCGGCCATGGCCCGCGCCATTTGTGGCACCTGCGTGGGCACCCAAACTTCGACTTTGCCGTCTTTCACCCGTGCCGTGCAGTTCATCGGCTCCATGGTGGCGTGGGCTAGGTAGGGCGTTTGGTAGAGCGCGTCAATGCGGCTGGCCGCCGTTTGCTCGGCCTTGAGTGGCAGGCCTTGCTCGTGGAAGGTGAAGCCGCTTTCGGTGTTCAGTGCCTTGAGCAGGTCGGCCTGGATGCGGGTGGTGTCTGGGGCGCCTGCAGGCGTTGTTGGCCACTGCACCTTCATGGCTTGTGCGCCTTGGCGCGCTTGCCAGGTGTTTGTAGCGACCACCGCAAAGCCACCCGTTCCGCCGCCCCAAGCGTCCAGCGCCACTACCTGGCTCACACCCGGCAAGGCCAGCGCGGCCTGGGTGTCCATGGGGGCGGCTGCGCCACCCAGCACGGGGTTCATGCGCACGGACGCAAACAGCAGGCCGGGCAAGCGCACGTCCATGCCGAATTGCGCTTGGCCCATGACTTTGGCAGGGATGTCATTGCGTGCAACCCTTTGGCCGATCAACTTCCAGTCCTCACGGGCTTTGGGGGCGATGTTCGGCGGTGTGCTGCCGGCAGCCGCTGCACCCATTTGGCCGTAATGCGCCTTTTGGCCCGATGCATGTTGCATCACGCCATCGCGCACGGTGATCTCGCTGGCGGGCACCTTCCACGCGGCAGCAGCGGCCTGCACCAGGCTGGCGCGTGCGGTGGCGGCGGCCATGCGCAGCGGCTCCCACAGGTCGGCGACCGAAGACGAGCCGCCCGTGGCGTTGATGCCCAGTTCGCGGGCGATCTTGCCCACCATCCACTCGGCCAGCTTGATCTTGATGGACTTGTGCTCGCCTTCGCTGTCCAGCGGGTGAAAGGGCAGGCTGGCCACCAGCATGGCCACGTTGCCGTAAATGCTGTCGGCTCCGGCTTGCTCCAGGCGCACGCGGTTCAGTGGCACATCGAGTTCTTCGGCCACCAGCATGGCCAGCGCGGTGTGCACGCCCTGGCCCATTTCGCTGCGCGGCATCGCCAGCACCACCTCGCCATCGGCGGCGATCTTGATCCAGCCGTTCAGCGCCACATCGCCTTGTGTGGGCAGCATCAATTCGGGCGAGCCCAGGCGTGAGCGGGCGGGGATCGCGCCCCAACCCACCACCAGTGCGCCGGTAGCGCCCAAGGCGCTCAAAATCCAGGTGCGGCGTTTCATGCGGCACCGCCTTTCTTCAGTTCAGCCGCAGCCCGGTGGATGGCCGCCCGCACACGCTGGTAAGTGCCGCAGCGGCAGAGGTTGGTCATGGCGGCGTCAATGTCGGCATCGCTGGGCTGGGGTTTTTTTTCGAGCAAGGCGGCTGCAGCCATCAGCATGCCGCTTTGGCAGTAACCGCATTGCGGCACCTGCTCGGCGATCCACGCGCTTTGCAAGGGGTGGGGCTTTTCTGCCGAGCCCAAGGATTCGATGGTTTTGATGGGTTGATTGGCCACAGCAGACACAGGCATGACGCAAGAGCGCACGGGCTGGCCGTCCACATGCACGGTGCAAGCCCCGCAAGCGGCGATGCCGCAACCGAATTTGGTGCCCGTGAGATTCAGTTCATCGCGCAGCACCCACAGCAGGGGCGTGCTGGGGTCGGTGGTGACGGTTTGGCTTTGGCCGTTGATGTTCAGTTGCATGTGCTCTCCCCGTTGGTGCAAGCGGGCATGTTAGTGCAAATGAATGCACCTGTTGACCGCAGCTTGATCGTTAGGGGGCTGGGTCACAGTTGCGTGCGCAGCGTCCAGATTTCCGGGAAGAGCACAGTGTCCAGCATCTTGCGCAAATAGCTCACGCCGCCCGTGCCGCCCGTGCCGCGCTTGAAGCCGATCACGCGCTCCACCGTGGTCACATGCCGAAAGCGCCACAGGCGGAAGGCGTCTTCCAGATCGGTCAACTCTTCGCCCAGCTGGTACAGGTCCCAGTGTTGCTGCGGGTTGCCGTAGACCACGAGCCATGCGTTTTCGACCGCCTCGCTGGCCGGGTAGGGCTGTCGCCAGTCGCGCTGGGTGTGGCTGTCCGGCACATCCAGACCGCGGCGCTGCAAAAGCCGCAGGCATTCGTCGTACAGCGAGGGCGCTTCGTAGGCCGCTTGCACGATGGCCGACAGATCAGGGCGATGCGCGTGGGGCTGCAGCATGGCCGCGTTCTTGTTGCCCATCGCAAACTCGATGCATCGGTACTGCCAGCTCTGGAAACCACTCGACTGTGCAAGATACGGGCGGATGGCGCTGTACTCGGGCGGGGTCATGGTGGCCAGCACGTCCCAAGCGTGTACCAGCTGCTCCATGATGCGACTGACGCGGGTGAGTTTTTTGAAGGCGTCGGGCAACTGGTCTTGCGCGATGTCCGCCATGGCGAACTTAAGCTCGTGCAGCATCAGCTTCATCCACAGCTCGCTGGTCTGGTGCTGCACGATGAACAGCATCTCGTTGTGGTCGGGCGAGAGCGGTTTTTGGGCGTTCAGGATGGCGTCGAGTTGCAGGTAGTCGCCGTAGCTCATGCGGCCATCAAAGTCGAGCTGGGCTTTTTCATCGTGCACGATGCGCTCGCCTTGCGCTGTGCTGGCGCTGGCTGTGTGGGTGGTGGATGAGAAAGGGCAGGAACTCATGACAGGCCTTTCAGGTGACGGCGTTCTTTTGCGCAAAGCGGGCGTCTTGCCATTCGCCACTCTGCATGACCTGGCACAGGTGTTCTGCGGCCTGCCAAACGTCGGCATAGCCGACATAGAGCGGGGTAAAGCCAAAGCGCAGGATGTCCGGGTGCTGGCCGCCATCGCCCGCCCTGAAGTCGCCAATCACGCCGCGCGCGATCAGGGCTTGCACAATGGCGTAAGCGCCTTCGGCCCGAGTCAGGCTCACTTGCGAGCCGCGCAGGGCTTCTTCAGCCGGGGTGGCGATGCCAAAGCCGTGGCCGTGCAGGCGGGTGCGCACCAGTTGCATGAACAAGCCCGTGAGCGCCAGCGACTTTTGGCGCAGCGCGGCCATGCCGCCCAGCGCCTCGGCAGCCAAAAAGGCGTCCAGCCCGCAGTCGAGTGCTGTGAGGCTCAATATGGGTTGGGTGCCACATTGGTAGCGGGTGATGCCCTTGGCGGGTTGGTAGTCGGGCGTGAAGGCAAAGGGCGCGGCATGGCCCCACCAGCCGGCCAGGGGCTGCCAAAAGCGGTCGGTGTGCTGGGGGTGCACCCACACAAAAGCCGGGGCACCGGGGCCGCCGTTGAGGTATTTGTAGCCGCAGCCCACGGCAAAGTCGGCGCCTGAGCCGTTCAGGTCAACGGGCACCGCGCCTGCGCTGTGCGCCAGGTCCCACACGGTGAGGATGCCTTGGGCGTGGGCCTGCGCGGTGACGGCCTGCATGTCGTGCATGGCCCCGGTGCGGTAGTTCACATGCGTGAGCATGAGCACCGCCACATCGGCTTGCAAAGAGGCCGCCAGGTCTTCGGCCTCGACCAGTTGCAGGGTATAGCCACGCTCTTTGCACAAGGCTTCTGCGATGTACAGGTCGGTGGGGAAGTTGCTGCGCTCGCTGACGATTTTGGTTTTTTGCGGATGGTCGGCTTGGGCGATGTGCAGCGCGGCGGCCAGCACCTTGAACAGGTTGATCGAGGTGCTGTCGGCCGCCACCACTTCACCCGGCTGGGCACCGATGACGCGGGCAATTTTGTCGCCCACGCGCTGGGGCAGGGTGAACCAGCCTGCGGTGTTCCAGCTTTTGATCAGGTCGGTGCCCCATTCGTGCGTCACGGCATGGGCCACGCGGGCCGGGGCGGTTTTGGGCAGCACGCCCAGCGAGTTGCCGTCCAGGTAAATCACGCCAGGTGGCACCTCGAACAGCTCGCGCAGGGTGCGCAACGGGTCTTGTTGGTCCAGCAGTTCGCAGTCTTGCAGGGTGGGGGTGAGGTTCATCATGTTTGGGTCTTTCAAGCAGTGTTCAAAGTTCGCGCAAGACCGCCCGCACAGGGCTGGCGTCGGCGCTCATGAGTTTCAGGGGCAGGGCGATCAGTTCGTAATCGCCTTCGGGCACGTCATCGAGCAGCAGGTTTTCCAGCACGCGCAGGCCGCGCTGGCGGATGACTTGGTGGCTGGGCAGCTGTTTGCTGTCGGCCGGGTCGATGCTGGCGCTGTCGGTGCCGATCAGCCGCACGCCCAGATCGGCCAGGTGCTGCACGCAGGCGGGGTCAAAGGCGGTGAGTTGGGTGTCGAAGTGTTGGTGCGGAAACTGGCGGTAGGTGCGCACCAGCAGCCGCTCGGGCACGTCGTTCAGGGCGTGCTGCAGGAGGTCCATGGTGATCAAGCGGCCAGCGTCCAGCGCGTGGATGACGCGGCAGCGGCCCAGAAAGGGCAGCAGGTCCAAAGCGCCTACGGCCACGCCTTGCGGGTCGTAATGCAGCGGGGCATCGGCATGCGCACCCACATGCGGCGACAGCGTGATGGCGCTCACGTTCACGGGGCATGCGTCAGTCAGTGTGGCGGCCCATTGCTGGGTGTAAGGCGTGTCGCCCGGAAAGACCGGGCTTTGCGTATCCACAGGTGGAGAAATGTCCCAAAGTTTTTTCATGGTGTGCGAAGGTAGCACCCCACAAAAAACCGTGGTGTCGGTTATTTCCAACACCCGTGAAAAAGACTTCAGACGTCCAACGCAGGCAGGCCATGGCGGCGGCGTGCTTGTTCACAGGCCGGGCTGCCCTCTTCAAATTCACGGCAGGGCGATGGCCGCCATTCGTAAATGCCGCAAATGGCTTTTTCACCGGTTTTGCCATAGAGCGCGGCGCAGCGCGGCGGGCTGTGGTCGGTGCCGCGCATGCGGCAGGTGTGCTCGGTGATGGGCGAGGCCAAGCCTGCAGGCACATGGCCGCCACCTTCTTCGTATTCGTACACGGAGAAGTCCACCCGAAAACTCACACAGCAAGCGCCGCAGGTGGTGCAGTGGGACATGGGGTGAAAAGCGGGGGATGGCCCCCGGATCAAGCCGGGGTGACAGATCAGGCGTTCACGTGGCCCAGCAGCAAAAACTCCATGAGCGCTTTTTGCACATGCATGCGGTTTTCGGCTTCGTCCCAGACCACCGATTGCGGCCCATCGATGACTTCGGCGCTGACTTCTTCGCCACGGTGGGCGGGCAGGCAGTGCATGAACAGGGCGTCGGGCTTGGCCACTTGCATCATGGCTTCGTCCACGCACCACTCGGCAAAGGCTTTCTTGCGGGCTTCGTTTTCGGCCTCAAAGCCCATGCTGGTCCACACGTCGGTGGTGACCAGGTCAGCACCCCGGCAGGCATCTTCGGGGTCTTTGAAGATTTTGTAGCTGTCGGCACTGCGCAAACCGGCCACAGCCTGGTCCACTTCGTAACCGCTGGGTGTGCTCAAGTGCACCGTGAAACCCAGCAACTCGGCCGCCTGCAGCCAGGTGTTGGCCATGTTGTTGCCATCACCCACCCAGGCCACCACTTTGCCTTGAATCGAGCCGCGGTGCTCGATGTAGGTGAAGATGTCGGCCAGGATCTGGCAGGGGTGGAACTCGTTGGTCAGGCCGTTAATGACAGGCACGCGCGAGTGCGCGGCAAAGCGCTCGATTTTGTCCTGGCCGAAGGTGCGGATCATCACCAGATCGGTCATGCGGCTGATCACGCGGGCGCTGTCTTCGATGGGCTCGGAGCGGCCCAGCTGGCTGTCGCCCGTGGTCAGGTGCACCACCGAGCCGCCCAGCTGGTACATGCCCGCTTCAAAGCTCACACGCGTGCGGGTGCTGGCTTTTTCAAAAATCATGGCCAGCGTGCGGTCAGCCAGCGGGTGGTACTTTTCGTAGGCCTTGAACTTGCGCTTGATCTCGGCGGCGCGTGCAAACAGGTGTGCGTACTCGTCGGCCGTGAGGTCGGTGAACTGCAGGTAGTGCCGCACAGGCACAGGTGGGGTCTGGCTCATGCTGACTCCGCCAAAAAGGTCTTGATCAGGGGCACCAAAATGGCCACCACTTCGTCGGCCTCGGCCTCGGTCATGATGAGCGGCGGCACCAGGCGGATCACGCTGTCGGCCGTCACGCTCAGCAGCAGGCCGGCTTCGGCCGCGCGGCTCCAGATCGGGCCGCAGGGGCGCTCGAGTTCAATGCCCAACATCAGGCCTTGGCCACGCACTTCTTTCACGCCTTGCACGCCAGCCAGAGCCTTCTCCAGCCCACCGCGCAAATGCGCGCCCACTTTCGCTGCGTTGGCCATCAGGCCGTCTTTTTCCATGATGCGGATGGTTTCGACCCCCGCACGCATGGCCAGCGGGTTGCCGCCAAAAGTGGTGCCGTGGTTGCCGGGCTGGAAGATGTGGGCGGCCTTGGGGCCGGCCACCACCGCGCCAATCGGTACACCCGAGCCCAGGCCCTTGGCCAGCGGCATCACGTCGGGTAAGATGCCTGCCCACTGGTGGGCGAACCATTTGCCGGTACGGCCCATGCCGCACTGCACTTCGTCGATCATCATCAGCCAGTCTTTTTGGTCACACAGGGCGCGCACTTGCTGCAGGTATTCGATGCGCATCGGGTTGATGCCGCCTTCACCCTGAATGGTTTCCATGAACACCGCCACCACATTCGGGTTGCCTTCGGTGGCTTTTTTCAGGGCCTCGATGTCGTTGACCGGCACGCGCACAAAGCCCTCCAACATGGGACCAAAGCCTTTTTTCAGTTTTTCGTTGGCGGTGGCGCTCAGGGTGGCGATGCTGCGACCGTGAAAGGCTTTTTCGTAAACCACGATTTCGGGTTTGTCGATGCCCTTGTCGTGGCCGTATTTGCGCGCCAGCTTGATGGCGGCTTCGTTGGCTTCCAGACCTGTGCAGCAGAAGAACACGTTCGTCATGCCTGACAGTTCGACCAGCTTGGCCGCCAGCACTTCCGCGTTGGGCACATGGAAGTAGTTGCAGCTGTGGATCATTTTGCTGACCTGGTCTTGCAAGGCAGGCACCAGATCGGGGTGGTTGTGACCCAGGGTGTTCACGGCGATACCGGCCAAAGCATCCAGGTACTGCTTGCCATTGACGTCCCAGACTCGGCAACCCTGACCATGGCTGAGTGCGATTGGCAGTCGGCCATAGGTGTTCATGGTGTGCGGTGAGGCGGCTTCAATGTGAGCGGTCATGCGTGAACTCCTGAAATAAAAATCGGCCCAATGGTGGAGGGCCGTTGAGCGAATATTTTAGAGGCTTTGCGTGACGGTTCAACGGATTTTGTCACAAGGCTAAAGTCTTATATAAGATACAATACTTGTCTAACGAAAGCACTGGCGATCCCGGTGCTTTTGGTGTCCACTTCACCCCCTCTATCCGATGGTCTCCAACACTGCCAAAGAAGTCTTCATCCAGGGAATCACCGAGGACGGAAAGACCTTCAGACCCAGCGACTGGGCTGAGCGCTTGGCAGGCGTGATGAGCCAGTTCCGTCCGGGCGGCGCTGTTCCAGGCAGCCACTTGAGTTATTCGCCTTGGTGCATTCCGACCACCATGGGCCATGTCAAGTGTGTCGTCGTACACCGCGACCTGCGCGACCACGACGTGATGGCCTGGGACTTTGTGATGAACTTCGCCCGAGACAATGGCTTGCAGGTGGTCGAAGCTTGCTTGCTGCCCGACCCACCCCCGAAAAAATAAAACCACACGACCAACCGCCTTCGGGCGGTTTTTTCATGTGTCCTGATTTGTTGATGGTGTGGATGCCCAGATGAAACCCGCTGAGTTGGGGCTGTCGTCGGATGACGATTTTTACGAGCGAAGCGAGTCATGAGGAGTCCGGCGACAGCTCCAACTCAGCTTCCGTCATGCCGAGAAAAGCATGAAAAAACCGCCAAGGTTTGCACCTGGGCGGTTCAGTTTTCGCGGACAGCGCACCCGTTTCAAACGGCAGCGAGGACAAAGCCTCGCCGGGCTGTTGATCTGGTGGAGCGGATCAGGCTGCGGCGAGAGCCAAAGACTTGACTTTGGCGCTCAGGCGGCTCTTGTCACGAGCAGCCTTGTTCTTGTGGAAGATGCCCTTGTCGGCAATGGTGTCCACCACGGTTTGCATTTTGGCAAACAACTCGGTGGCTTTGGTCTTGTCGCCTGCTGCAACGGCTTTCTCGACGTTCTTCACAGCAGTGCGGTATTTGGAACGCAGCGAAGAGTTCGCGGCGTTGATTTTGATGTCTTGGCGGACGCGTTTGCGGCCGGAGGCAAGACGGGGGTTCTTCTTTTTGGGTTTAGCGGATGCCATATATAAGTTCTTTCAGTGTCTGAGGATGATGTCCAACGAACCCAACATTCTAGCAGAGCCGTTGACGGGCTCAGCCGGGGACAACAGGCGGACATCACTGGGGCGGGGTATGACTCCTCCTTGGGCCATCCAGCGGACCGCTACACTCGCCCACTGTGAGCCTTCTCAGATCTGCCTCTGTCGTGTCGATTTTTACCCTCGCCTCCCGGGTCACGGGTTTGGTGCGCGAGTTGCTCATCGCCTCCCTGTTCGGGGCCAGTGCCTTGACCGACGCTTTCAATGTGGCCTTTCGCATTCCCAATTTGTTTCGGCGGTTGTTTGCCGAGGGGGCCTTCAGCCAGGCTTTTGTACCGGTGCTGGCGGCCAGCCGTGCCCAGCATGGGGAAGAAGCCACCCAGGAAGTGATCGATAGCGTGGCCACGGCCTTGGCCTGGTCGGTGCTGGCTTTGTCGGTGTCGGGGGTCTTGGCGTCACCCTGGCTGGTCTGGGCGCTGGCCAGTGGCTTGCAGCAAGATGCCCGGGGTTACGGCGCGGCTGTGAACATGACGCGCTGGATGTTCCCCTACATCGCCTTCATGTCCATGGTGGCCTTGTCGGCCGGTATCTTGAACACCTGGAAGCGTTTTGCCGTGCCCGCGGCCACACCCGTGCTGCTCAATGTGAGCGTGATCGCAGCGGCCTGGCTGTTGTCACCTTGGCTCGCCAAGCAAGGCGTGGAGGCCATTTACGCTTTGCCCGTGGGGGTGATGCTGGGGGGCTTTTTACAGCTGGTGGTGCAGATTCCGGCATTGCATCGTCTGGGCTTGCTGCCCCGCTTGGGCTTGGGGCCTACTGCCGTCAAAAAGGCCTGGACCAACCCGGCCACGCTGAACATTTTGCGTCTCATGGGGCCGGCCTTGTTGGGGGTGGGTGTGGCGCAGATTTCCTTGTTGATCAACACGCAAATTGCCTCGCACCTGGCCCCGGGCAGCGTCAGCTGGCTGACCTATGCCGACCGTTTGATGGAGTTCCCGACGGCCATTTTGGGCGTGGCACTGGGCGTGGTGCTGATGCCGCAGTTGGCTGCGGCCAAAGCCACAGGCGACAGCGAGCGTTACGCCGCCATGCTTGACTGGGGTTTGCGCCTGGTGTTGTTGCTGGCGTTGCCTTGTGCAGCGGCTTTGTTGGTGTTTTCGCAGCCGCTGGTGTCGGTGCTCTACCACTACGGGGCCTTCACCGACCGCGACGTGCAGCAAACCACTTTGGCCCTGACCGGCTACGGTGTGGGCTTGCTGGGTTTGGTCGCGATCAAGGTGCTGGCCCCGGGTTACTACGCCAGCCAGGACATCCGCACCCCGGTGCGCATCGCGGTGGCGGTGCTGGTGCTCACCCAAATTTTCAACCTGCTGCTGGTGCCTCATTTGGCCCACGCCGGGCTGGCCCTGTCCATCGGTTTGGGCGCTCTGGTCAATGCCTTGTGGTTGCTGCTGGGCTTGTTGCGCCGGGGCAGTTACAAGCCGCAGCCTGGCTGGTGGCGCTTTGCTGCTCAGGTGCTGCTGGCCACGGGCTTGTTGACGTGCCTGCTGTGGTTCACCGCGAACCATTTGCCTTGGGTGGCCATGCGTCAAGAGGCCTGGTGGCGTATCGGCTGGATGCTCGCGACCTTGCTGTGCTCGGCCCTCCTTTATTTTGGCGTCTTGTGGGCCACAGGTTTGCGTCTCAAGGCCTTCCTCAAACGCTGATGCTTGACGGATGAACATGTCTTTGAATTTTTCAGTCCCAACGCCGCTGAGCTATTTCGCCAGTCTGGTGCAAAGTGACACGGATTTTCCTGTACTCGAGGCAGCGGCCAGCCTTGCGCAGGACGAAGAGCCCACGCTGGATGTGCAGCAGGTGCTGGACGATGTGGCGCGCTTGCTCAAACGGATCAAGGGCCGCTTGCCGGCAGATGCGGACGACCTGACGCGCCTGGCCATCTTGACCCAGGTTTTCTACAAGGAAATGGGTTTTGGCGTGAACGCCAACGATTACTACGCGCCCGAAAACAGCTATTTGCACGAGGTGCTGCGCACCCGGCGTGGCTTGCCGATTTCGCTGGCCGTGCTGTGGCTGGAGTTGGCCCAGGGGCTGGGCTTGCAGGCACAGGGCGTCTCATTCCCAGGTCATTTCCTGGTCAAAATCACGCTGCAGGGCGGTTTGGTGGTGCTGGACCCTTTGACCGGCGACTCGTTGGGTATCGACAACTTGTCGGAAAGGCTGGGGCCTTACCGCGAAGACATGGGGCCCACAACCGGCGCGGATCTGGACGAGGGCGAAACGCCTCTGGGACTTTATTTACAACCCTGCCCGCCGCGCGATTTGTTGGCCCGCATGTTGCGCAACCTGAAAGAGGTTTTCCGTTCGCAAGAAGATTGGCCTCGCATGCTGAGCGTGCTGGACCGGCTCATCGTGCTCTTGCCTGAAGCCTGGTCCGAGAGGCGAGACCGGGGACTGGTCTTGGCCGAGTTGGGGCGCAACACAGAGGCTTTGCAGGACCTGCAGGTTTATTTGCAGGCCGAACCCCAAGCGCCCGATCAGGCGGCGCTGAGGCACCGCATCGACGAGCTCTCGGGCACTTGATCACGTGGCTTCAGGCCACGACCACCTGAGCTCCTTGGCCTTGCGCAGCGATGCGGCCAATCGTGTAGACCTGTTCACCCGCAGCGCGCAAAGTGGCAGCGCAGCTTTCTGCGGTGTCAGCACCCACCACCACCACCATGCCAATGCCGTTATTGAAGGTGCGGTTCATCTCGATGTCGTCGATGCCCGCTGTTTTTTGCAGCCAGGCGAAGAGTTCGGTCTGGGGCCAGCTGCCTTTTTGCAGATGGGCGGCCAGGCCTTCGGGCAGCACGCGGGGGATGTTTTCGAGCAAGCCGCCGCCTGTGATGTGGGCCAAAGCTTTGATCTGGTGGGCGGCCAATGCGGCCAGCACGTTCTTCACATACAGGCGGGTGGGCTCCATCAGGGCTTGCTTGAAGGGCTTGCCGTCCAGTGTGGCCGGGGCGTTGCTGCCTGCGCGCTCAATGCACTTGCGCACCAGACTGAAACCGTTGGAGTGCACGCCGCTGGACGCCAGGCCCAGCACCACGTCACCGGCTTGCACGTTTTGGCCCGTGAGGATTTTGGATTTTTCGACCGCGCCGACGGCAAAACCGGCCAGGTCGTATTCGCCTGCCGGGTACATGCCGGGCATCTCGGCGGTTTCGCCGCCGATCAGGGCGCAGCCCGACAATTCGCAGCCCTTGGCAATGCCCCCGACCACGGCGGCGGCGGTGTCGACATCCAGCTTGCCGCAGGCGAAGTAATCCAGGAAGAACAGGGGCTCGGCACCTTGCACCAGCACGTCGTTCACGCTCATGGCCACCAGGTCGATGCCCACGGTGTCGTGCATGTTCCACTCAAAAGCCAGCTTGAGCTTGGTGCCCACGCCGTCGGTGCCGCTCACCAGCACGGGCTCCTTGTAGCGCTTGGGCACTTCAAACAGGGCGCCAAAACCGCCGATGCCGGCCAGCACGCCTTCGCGCATGGTTTTCTTGGCCAGGGGCTTGATGCGCTCGACCAGCGCGTCACCGGCAACGATGTCCACGCCGGCGTCTTTGTAGGAGAGGGGTGTTTGGCTCATGGTTTTGGCCCGAATGGGGCATGTAAATGGGGAACGGGGGGCCAATAAACGGGCTGGCAGACTAAAATCAAGGCTTATTTTAAGGGTTAGCCCTGATCGCTTGGGACTGTCCCCCGCAAAACACGAGACCGAATGCACGCACCCCTTCCATTTTTGATGACCCGCTTGGCTGCCTGGTTGGGTGTGGCCTTGGTCGCGGTGCTGGTGTTCTGGCTGCTGGCACCCGTGTTGGCCCCCTTTTTGATCGCTGCGGTCATGGCCTACGTGCTGCACCCTCTGGTGCTTCGTCTGGAGGGCTTGGCCGCAGGGCGATTGCCACGGGCCTTGGCCGTGGTGTTCGTTGAGTTCTTGGCCATCCTGGCTTTGTTGGGCGTTTTGTTGTTGCTGGTGCCGATTCTGGTGCGAGAGTGGCCACTGCTCCAGCAGCAATTGCCTGTCTTGCTGGACAAATTGGGGGATGCCATCAACCCCCTGTTGGCCCAGCTGGGCCTGAACGTGTCGCTGGACCTGCGCGACCTGAAAACCCAGCTGGTCTCGTACCTGAGTGCCAACCGAGAGGATTGGTGGGCGCCACTGATGTCTTCCATCAAGCTGGGCGGCAGTGTGGCCCTGGCCGTGCTGGGTTACGCGGTGCTGGTGCCGGTGGCCTTGTTTTACATGCTCTACGACTGGACGCGGCTGGTCAACAGTGTGGTCGAGTTGGTCCCCCCGGCCTGGCGTGAGCGTTTTGATGGTTTCATGCAGGACTGCGACCAGGTGCTGGGCGAATATTTGAGAGGTCAGTTGCTGGTGATGCTGGCATTGGCGGTGTTTTATGCCGCCGGGCTGAAGCTGTTTGGCCTGGATCTGGCTTTGCCGATCGGCGTGTTCACCGGTCTGGCCGTGTTTGTGCCTTATCTGGGTTTTGGTTTGGGGCTGGTGCTGGCGCTGTTGGCGGGCTTGTTGCAGTTTGCTTCGGCGCAGGCCGTGGTCATGGTGGCGGTGGTGTATGGCCTGGGACAACTGCTCGAGAGTTTTGTGCTCACCCCCCGACTGGTGGGCGAGCGCATCGGTTTGCACCCGCTGGCCGTCATTTTGGCCTTGATGGCGTTTGGTCAGGTGTTGGGTTTTGTGGGGGTGTTGATGGCCTTGCCCGCCAGCGCGGTTTTGTTGGTGGGCCTGCGCCGTTTGCGCCACCAATATCTGCAAAGCGATCTGTACCAAAAAAGCGGTTCGGGTGCTGCCGAGCAAGGACCCGAGCAGGCATGAAGCAGCTGGCACTGGACATCGGGCTGGCATCAAGCCCCACGCTGGACAACTTCTTTGCAGGCCCCAACGACGCGGCGGTGAGCCATTTGCGACTGTGGACCGCTTCGGTCAGCCGCTCTCCTGTACCCACTTACCTGTGGGGTGAGAGCGGCTCGGGCAAGACGCATTTGTTGCATGCGGTGCACCACGCTTTGAGGGGGCAGGGTGCTCAGGTGGGCTGGCTGGATGCCCACACCATGCACCCGCCCGAGTTCAACGACGCCTGGGCGGCTGTCTTGATGGACGATGTACACCAGTACAACGCCGAGCAACAGCACACCGCCTTCAACTGGTTTGTGAATGCCTTGACACCCCGCAGCGGCACGCCCCGCTGGGTGTTGGCCGCAGGCGCATTGCCACCCGCCGATTTGAAGTTGCGCGACGACCTGCGCACGCGCCTGGGTTGGGGCCATGTCCATGCCTTGCAGGTGCTGCATGAGCCCGAGCGCCGCGCCGTCTTGCGCCAAGAGGCCGATGCCCGCGGTCTGTTCCTGAGCGATGAAGTCATGTCCTACATGCTCAAGCGCTTTTCGCGCGATTTGGGCAGCTTGATGCAGCTGCTGGATCACCTGGACCACTACGCCTTGCAAACGCAACGCGCCCTGACCATTCCGTTGGTCCGTGCGATGCTGGAGAACGAATGAAACTCGCGTTGTTTGACTTGGACCACACCTTGCTGCCGCTGGACTCTGACCACACCTGGGGCGTATTCACCACCGAATTGGGCTGGACCGATCCGGCGGTGTTTAGCCAACGCAATGACGAGTTTTATGCCCACTACCAGGCGGGCACGCTCGACATCCACGATTACGTGCGTTTTGCTACCCGCGCCGCCCGCGAGCGCGGTGCGACCGAGGCTGCCCACGCCCATGCCCGCTACATGGACGAAGTGATCCGGCCCCGCATCACGCCCGAGGCCCTGGCGCTGGTACGATCGCATCAGCATGCGGGCGACACGGTGATGATCGTGACCGCCACCAACGAATTTGTGACCCGCCCGATTGCCCAGGCTTTCGGGGTCAGCGAGCTGATCGCGGTGGAGCTGGAACGCGATGCCAGTGGCTGGATCACAGGCGAGATCCGGGGCACACCGTCCTTTCGCGAGGGCAAAGTCACCCGCGTCGCGCAGTGGCTGGGCCAAAAAGGCCTGAACTGGGGGGATGTGGAGATGACTTTCTACTCGGACTCCACGAACGACTTGCCGCTTCTGGAAAAAGCCCACCATCCGGTGGCAACGAACCCTGACGCTCGGTTGCGTCAGCTGGCCACAGAGCGTGGCTGGCGCATCCTCGAACTCTTTCAAGAATGATCAAACAATTCATCGACAAGCTGATGGGCAAGACGCCCAAAGGCAACAAACCCCATTTTGGCCGCCGCACCGAAGTGCCTGCATCGGTTCACGGCATCGACCCGAATCTGGTGGACGAACGCGCCATCCATGTGACGCGCACCTTGCAGCAAGCCGGTTTTGAGGCCTACATCGTGGGCGGTGCGGTGCGTGACCTGCTGCTGGGCCTGCGTCCCAAAGACTTCGACGTGGCCACCGACGCCACGCCCGAGCAGGTCAAAGGCCTGTTTCGGCGCGCCTTCATCATCGGTCGGCGCTTTCGCATCGTACATGTGGTCTACGGCCGGGGACGTGACAACGAGGTGATCGAGGTGTCCACCTTCCGTGCACACCTGGACAACGCGGCAGCCGAGCAGGTCAAGGGCAACGAGCGCACCAGCAAGAGCGAACTGGCTGGCATGAAGCACGCGGTGGATTCGTCGGGCCGTGTGCTGCGCGACAACGTCTGGGGCCCGCAGGACGAAGACGCCACGCGCCGCGATTTCACGGTCAATGCCATGTATTACGACCCCGAGTCACAGATCGTGGTGGACTACCACGGCGGCATCCAGGACGCGAAAAAGCGGGTGCTGCGCATGATCGGCGACCCGGTGGCCCGTTACCGCGAAGACCCGGTGCGCATCATCCGTGCCGTCCGATTTGCGGCCAAGCTCAGCCCCTTGGGCTTCAAGCTGGAGGCCAAAACCGCCAAGCCCCTCACCCCGTCGGCCGCCTTGCTGGCCGATGTGCCGCAAAGCCGTTTGTTTGACGAGATGCTCAAACTGCTGCAAACCGGGCATGCGCTAGCGTCAATCGCGCAGCTGAAACATTTGGGCCTGGCCACCGGCATTTACCCCTTGCTGGATGTGGTGGTGGAGCGTGCAGACAGCCCCTTTGTGCAGGTGGCCTTGGCCGATACCGACCGCCGCGTGGGCGAAGGCAAGCCGGTCGCCCCGAGCTTCTTGCTGGCCTGTGTGTTGTGGGCCGATGTCCGCGAGGGCTGGGCCAAACGCCTGGCGCGCAGGGAGCACCCGCATCCCGCTTTGCAGGATGCGATCGACGAGGTGTTTGATGCCCGCATTGGCGATGTGTCCGGCCGTGGCAAGCTGGCCGCTGACATGCGCGAGATCTGGATGATGCAGCCGCGCTTTGAAAAGCGGGTGGGCAGCACGCCGTTCGGCCTGGTCGAGCAACCCCGCTTTCGTGCCGGTTTCGACTTTCTGCGTTTGCGTGCCGACATCGAAGAGGTGGATGTGCGCCTGGCCGACTGGTGGCAAGAGTTCAGCATGGCCAGCGATTCGGAGCGCGAAGACCTGGTGCAAGCGGCCAAGGCCGAGCAACAGGCTTTGCAATCGGCCAAGCCCCGTGTGCGCCGTGCCCCTCGTCCTGAAGGCGCTGAGGTGTCTGCGCAGGCCTCAAGCCGTCCTGCCGCACATGCAGCCACAGAGGCCGATGGCGCAGACGAGGGTACCCCCAAAAAGCGCCGCCGTCGCCGCCGTAAGCCCGGCGCTGGTGGTGACTCGGCGGGCGATGGTGCCAGCGCCGAGTGAGGCCGTGGGGTGACGGTGGCGTCGATGTTGCGCGACCCCGTGACCGCTTATGTGGCGCTGGGCGCCAATTTGGGGCAGGCGCGGGCCGCCGTCCTGCAAGCCCTGCAGGCGTTGGCTTCGATCTCCGGCACGCAAGTCACAGGCCGCTCTGCGCTGTACCGCACGGCACCCTATGAAGCCCAAGGGCCAGACTTCATCAACGCGGTGGCCCGCATCGACACCCGCCTGACTGCGCCCGATTTGCTCGACGCTTTGCAGGCCATCGAAAACCAGGCGGGCCGCTTGCGCCCCTATCTGAATGCGCCGCGAAGCCTGGACCTGGACCTCCTGTTTTATGGCGACGCCCAGATGCACAGCCCCCGCCTGAACTTGCCGCACCCGCGCTGGCGCGAGCGGGCTTTTGTGCTCTACCCCTTGGCCGATGTGTGGCCGCAGCGCGTCAGTCCGCAAGACTTGGTGCGCGTGGCAGATCAAGCCATTGAGCGCTTGCCACCAATGGACCAGGAGTTGCCATGACGTTTTTCACCCAGTGGCCTGTGTCCTTGCAGACCGTCGTACTTTTGCTGGCCAGCAATGTGTTCATGACGTTCGCCTGGTACGGCCACCTGCGCCACATGGCCACGGCCCCTTGGTATACCGCGGCCTTGGCGAGCTGGGGGATTGCCTTGTTGGAATACATGTTCCAGGTGCCGGCCAACCGCATTGGTTACACGCAGTTCAGCGTGGGGCAGTTGAAGATCATGCAAGAGGTCATCACCTTGAGTGTTTTTGTGCCTTTTGCGATCTTCTACCTCAAGGAACCCTTCAAGCTGGACTACCTGTGGGCCGCCTTGTGCATGGTGGGTGCGGTTTATTTCATTTTCCGAAGTCACTGAGCGGTTCGCAGGGAATCGGCACAGATCGAGCGGTTAAACTCGCCGCTGTCACAAAATTGTCACCTTAGACCCTTTCCCGATATCAGGAGCTCACCCATGCTGTTTGGCAAATTGCTGCCCAAAGAAGGCAACTTCTTCGAACTGTTCAACCAACACGCAGAGCGCATCGTCGAGGCGGCGCGGGCCTTTTCCAACCTGGTGGCCAATTACAGCGACACGCACCTGCGGGAAAAATACAACCGCGATGTGGACAATGCCGAGCACGCGGCCGACCGCGTGACCCAGGAAGTCAACCGCCTGATCCACACCACCTTCATCACCCCAATCGACCGCGAACAAATCCACGCCCTCATCAACCTCATGGACGATGTGGCCGACTTGATCCAGGACTCGGCAGAGACCATGGCGCTGTACGACGTGCGGCACATGACCGATGAAATCACCCGCCTGACCGATTTGTCGGTCAAGTGCTGCGAGCGTGTGCAGGATGCAGTCAAGTTGCTGGCCAAGATTGGCGAGCCCTCTGTGGCCGAAGCTGCCTTGAAGACCTGCGAGGAAATCGACCGCCTGGAGTCCGATGCCGACCGCGTGATGCGCAGTGCCATGAGCAAGCTGTTCCGCGAAGAGGCCGATGTGCGCGAGATCATCAAGCTCAAGGCCATTTACGAATTGCTGGAGACCATCACCGACAAGTGTGAAGACGTGGCCAACCAGATCGAGGGCATCGTCCTCGAAAACTCTTGATCCGAACCGGGAATCCTGAACATGGAAACCGTACAAGCCGCCTTGTGGGTGGTGATCTTGCTGGTCGCCCTGGCGCTCATTTTTGACTTCATGAACGGCTTTCATGATGCCGCCAACTCGATCGCGACCGTGGTCTCGACGGGCGTGCTCAAGCCGGGGCAAGCGGTCATCTTTGCCGCCTTTTTCAACTTCATTGCCATTTTTGTCTTCCACCTGAGCGTGGCGGCCACCGTGGGCAAAGGGATTGTCCAACCGGGTATTGTGGACACGCATGTGGTCTTCGGTGCGTTGGTGGGCGCCATCACCTGGAACGTCATCACCTGGTACTACGGCATTCCCAGCAGCTCCTCGCACGCCTTGATTGGCGGCATTGTGGGTGCGGTGATTGCGAAAGCTGGCGCAGGTGCCCTGATTTCGGCCGGTATCCTGAAAACCGTGGCCTTCATTTTCGTGTCGCCTTTGCTGGGCTTCCTGCTCGGCTCCTTGATGATGGTGACTGTGGCGCACCTCTTCAGGCGTGCCCGGCCTTCCAAGGTGGACAAATGGTTCCGTCGTCTGCAACTGGTGTCGGCCGGGGCTTACAGCCTGGGCCACGGCGGTAACGATGCGCAAAAGACAATCGGCATCATCTGGCTGCTGTTGATTGCCACAGGCTACGCCACCACGGCCGATGCCGCGCCTCCGGGCTGGGTCATCGTCAGTTGCTATCTGGCGATTGGCTTGGGCACCATGTTTGGTGGCTGGCGCATCGTCAAGACCATGGGTCAGAAAATCACCAAGCTCAAGCCTGTGGGCGGCTTTTGCGCCGAAACCGGGGGGGCAATGACCTTGTTCTTGGCCACCACATTGGGCATCCCGGTGTCTACGACACACACCATCACCGGGGCCATTGTGGGCGTTGGCTCCACCCAACGGGCCAGCGCCGTGCGCTGGGGCGTGGCGGGCAACATCATCTGGGCGTGGATTTTGACCATTCCCGCCAGTGCTTTTGTGGCGGCCATGGCTTACTGGGTCAGCTTTCAGATTTTTGACTGAAGGGCTGCCTGTTTCAGGCGTCTGGTCCAATCATTTGGCTCAACGCATGCCGCCCGAATGTTCAAGTCGGGCGGCATTTTTCATTGGCTGATCAGCCGAGCCGCTTCGATTTGGTATTCAAAGTACCGCTGGAAACTGAAAACCAGACTGGCCATCAAAACGGTGGTGCCCAACAGCAGGGCGGTGGCGATGCCAATGATCGTGCCCCAATTTGTCCGGCCCGATGGTGTCAGTGCATCGGCCAGGGGGTTGAACTTGGCGTTCCATTTTTCGATCGGTGTCAAACCGTAAATGATGGCGTTCAAGGCGCAGCCGGCCAGGGTGAAGCCCAGCAGGGGGATCAGCATCCAGCTCAGGGTGTCGTCTTGCCCGAATTGCTGAACACGCTCGAGGCCGTAAAAGCCAAGAGCCGTTGGAATCGGCAGCAGCCAGCCCAATATGTCCGTCCATCCATACAAATAAAAGCGGTGCAGGCCCAAGGGGCCGGTCCAGAAAGCCAGCCAGGTCGCGAATGTTTTGTTTTTCATGGGGCGATTATTGCGGAGGGCTGCTGTCGCCCGCGCCCAAAGGCTTTTCCATCATCACGACATCGAGCCAGCGGTCAAACTTCCAGCCGCAGGACTTGAGCACGCCGACGTGGCTGAAGCCCAAGGCGGTGTGAACGCCGATGGACCCCGCATTGGCCGAGTCGCCGATGACGGCCAGAAATTTGCGCACGCCTGCGCGTTCGGCCTGCGTGCACAACTCGGCCAGAAGGGCCCGCCCCATCCCTTTGCGGTGGGCGTCCGAGGCCATGTAAATCGAGTCTTCGGCAGAAAAGCGGTAAGCCGGGCGGGGCTTGAACCAATTGCAATAGGCAAACCCCATCACGCGGCCCCCGTCCTCGACCACCAGATAAGGCAAACCCTTGGACAGCACATCGGCGCGGCGACTGGCCATGTCGGCTTCGGTGGGGGGATCGATCTCGAAAGTGCCGGTACCGGTCAGGACGTGGTGGCGATAGATGGCGGTGATGGCCGGGATGTCTTCATCACGGCTGGGTCGGATCAGAGGCAAGGCAGGGCTCCCGTTGTATAATGATTGGCTTTTCAGTGTGTCACTGGCCGGGTGGCCAGTTGCGTGTCTCAAACGCTGAAGGATACCGGGCATCTGGGCAATTGTTCCCAAGAAGCCCAACCACCCAAGGATAAATCATGGTTGTTATTCGTCTGAACCGCGGCGGCTCTAAAGCACGTCCTTTCTTCAACATCGTCGTCGCCGACAAGCGCGTGCGTCGCGATGGCCGCTTCCTGGAGCGCATCGGTTTTTACAACCCCACAGCCAAAGGCGGCGAAGAAGGTCTGCGCATTGCACAAGACCGCTTGACCTACTGGAAGAGCGTGGGCGCCCAGGCTTCTCCCACCGTGGAACGCCTGATCCGTCAAGCCGGCAAAGCCGCCGCCTGATCGGTCCGCACGGGTCATGCGTCCGCCTTTGGAAACAGCCGCACTGCCGGCTGATGCCATCGAAATCGGGCGCATCACCGATGCCTGGGGCATCAAAGGCTGGTTCAAGGTCTTGCCCCACAGCGCCTCCCCCGAGGCGCTTTTTTCTGCCAAAAGCTGGTTTCTGCTGCCGCCCGATCGGCCCATGAAGCCCCAGCGTGGCCAAGAGGCCGCAGCCTCTTCTCAGCAGGTTTGGCGCGAACCTTTGCTGCTCAACATTCTCGAAGTCAAAGACCACTCCGACACCGTGGTGGCGCGTGCCCAAGGCCTGGACGACCGTAATGCGGCTGAGTCCTTGCGCGGTGGCCGAATTTTTGTGCCACGCTCGAGCTTCCCAGCGGCTGCCGACGGCGAGTACTACTGGGTGGACCTGATTGGCCTGCAAGTGGTCAACCGCGAAGGTGTGGACCTGGGCCAGGTGCGCGACCTCATGTCCACCGGCCCGCAAACCGTGCTGGTGATCGAGGCCCCTGCCGAGGCAGAGGGCGGTAAACCTGTCGAGCGCATGATCCCGTTTGTTTCGGCATTCGTCGACGGTGTTGACTTGCCCGCCAAGCGCATCACGGTCGACTGGCAGCCCGACTACTGAGCCGCCCCGGCCGTGGAGGGCCATCCCCATGCGCTTTGACATCATCACCCTGTTCCCCGAGTTGTTTGCGCCCCTGCTGACCAGCGGCATCACGCGCCGTGCCTACGAAAGCGGCTTGGTCGATGTGCATTTTTGGAACCCCCGCGACCACGCCGAAGGCAATTACCGTCGTGTGGACGACCGATCCTTTGGCGGCGGCCCAGGCATGGTCATGCTGGCTGAGCCCTTGTTCAAGTGCCTGAGCGCCATCCGTGCCGAGCGGCAAGAAGAAACGCCTGCACCCTTGGTGCTGTTTTCGCCGATTGGCCAGACTCTCAACCACAGCTCGGTGGCCCAATGGTCGGCCAGCATGGGGGCTGTGTTGCTCTGCGGCCGCTACGAAGGCGTGGATCAGCGCTTCATTGACCACTACGTCGACCAGCAAATCAGTCTGGGCGACTTTGTGCTCTCGGGTGGCGAAATCGCGGCCATGGCTTTGCTGGACGCAGTCGCCCGTTTGCAGCCGGGTGTGCTGAACGACGAGGGCAGCCACCAGCTCGACAGCTTCAACCCGGCGCTCGATGGTTTGCTGGACAGTCCACACTACACCCGGCCTGAAGTCTGGCAAGGCCAAGCGGTGCCGCCCGAATTGATGTCGGGCCACCATGCGCACATCGCGCGTTGGCGGCGCGAACAAAGCCTGCGCCTGACAGCCTTGCACCGCCCCGAGTTGTTGGCTCAAGCCCGACAGGCTGGGCAACTCAGCCGCCAGGACGAAGCCTTCTTGAGGCAGGCCTTCGGCAGCTTGACCGGTGCTGACCAGACCCCGGCCGCGAAAAAGCTATAATCAAGGGCTTTTCGATCCTCTACCCGCCGCGATCTGGCTCAGTCATGCGCATGCATGGCCCTTACAGCACAGAACGCCCCTTGTGTAGCGAGGCATGATCGGACGGAGTTCAAAAATGAATTTGATTCAAACTCTTGAGCAGGAAGAAATTGCCCGTTTGGGTAAAACCATTCCTGAATTTGCCCCCGGCGACACCGTGATCGTCAACGTCAACGTGGTGGAAGGTGCGCGCAAGCGTGTCCAGGCCTACGAAGGTGTTGTGATTGCCAAGCGTAACCGTGGTCTGAACAGCGGCTTCACTGTGCGCAAGATCTCCAGTGGCGAGGGTGTGGAGCGTACGTTCCAGACTTACAGCCCCGTGATTGCCAGCATCGAAGTCAAGCGCCGTGGTGATGTTCGCCGCGCCAAGCTGTACTACCTGCGTGACCGCAGCGGCAAGTCGGCACGTATCAAGGAAAAGTTGCCTCAGCGCAAAGCAGCGCCTGCTGCCAAAGCGTAAAGCCTTTCCGCACATACGAAAAAACCGCCCGGGTTTGCGCCCGGGGCGGTTTTTTTATGGGTGTTTCAAAACCCATGTGCCATCCGCCCAGCCATGAAAAAAGGCCTTGCCGGTGAGGGCAAGGCCTTCGTGAGGCGCTTGAAGTCCTGGGTTGAGCCCAGGACAACAATCAGGCGCGCGTGATTTTCAGCACGCGTGTGCCGCCGCGTTTGCCTGCAGGGCCTTCGCCAGCGGCGTGGGGCTTGAAGTTGTTGGCACCAAACTGCTTGGGGCCGCGGGAGAACTTGTCACCGGCTGCGCCGCGAGGGGCGGGGCGGGCGGCGTTGCGGTTGTCACCACCACGGTCTTCCCAGCGGCCGCCTTGACGTGGACCGTCCTGACGGGCGTCTTGGCGTGGGGCAGGGCGGCTGTCGCCACGGTCCCAAGGGTGTGCAGGTGCGCCGCGCTGTTCAAAGCGGTCACCGCCGCCACGGTGCTCACCGCGGGGACCGTCAAAACGGCCACCGCCTTTGCGTGCATCGAAGCGGGGTTCGCTGCGCTGCTCAAAGCGGGGCTGCTCGTCGCGAAAGTGGCCACGCGGGGCGCGGTTGTCGAACCCGCCGCCATCGCGATCGCGGTTGCCACCGAAGTCCCGGCCACCTGCCGGGCGGCCGCCACGGAAACCACCGCCTGCATTGGCGTAATTGCGCTCACCGCCAAATCGGTCACCGCCACGGCCCATGGGCTTGCGGGCTTCGGGCATGCGCATTTTGGGCTCCAGGCCCGGAATCACTTCGGCCTTGAAGGGCTGGCGTGTGTAGGCTTCGATGTCGCCGATCTTGCGGCGGTCACGCATTTCGGCAAAGGTCACGGCCAGGCCGTCGCGGCCAGCGCGGCCTGTGCGGCCAATGCGGTGGGTGTAGTCCTCGGCCTTCATCGGCAAGCCGAAGTTGAAGACGTGGGTGATGGTGGGAACGTCAATGCCGCGAGCGGCCACGTCGGTGGCCACCAGAATCTGGACTTGGCCATTGCGCAGCGCCATCAGGCGGCGGTTGCGCATGCCCTGGCTCAAGGCACCATGCAGGGCCACAGCCGAGAAGCCGTCTTGCTGCAGGTCGGCGGCCAAGCCGTCACACTCGATCTGGGTGCTGGAGAACACGATGGCCTGATCGATCGTGGCGTCACGCAACCAGTGGTCGAGCATCTGGCGCTTGTGCTGGGCGTTGTCGGCCCAGAACAGCACCTGCTTGATGTTGTTGTGCTTTTCTTGCGGGTTGTCGATCTGGATTTTCTGGACCGAAGAGCCGCCATCGTGCATCACGCGCATGGCCAGTTGCTGAATGCGCGGGGCAAAGGTGGCGCTGAACATCATGGTCTGGCGGCGCTGGCTGGTCATGTCGTTGATGTCGGCCAGATCGTCCGAGAAGCCCAGGTCGAGCATGCGGTCGGCTTCGTCCACCACCAAAAACTGCACCTGGTCCAACTTGATTTGCATGGAGCGTTGCAGGTCGAGCAAACGGCCAGGGGTGGCCACGACCAGGTTGGCGTTTTGCAGCTTGGCAATTTGCAGCTGGTAAGGAATGCCGCCGACCACGTTGGCCACGCGCAAGCCACGTGTGTGCTTGACCAGCTCGATGGCATCTTGCGCCACCTGTTGGGCCAGTTCACGCGTGGGGCACAGGATCAGGGCACCAGGTGTTGGGGCCTTGAAGTTGCGTGGGTTGGTGGGGTCTTTGCGCTTGGCACGCTTGGGGGCTGGCTCGCCCTTGGCGGCCGCGTCGGCGCAGGCTTTTTCAAATTCGGCACGATCGGCCGCTTCCTGCTCAGCCATTTGCTGAATCAGGGTGTGCAGCACGGGCAGCAAAAAGGCGGCGGTTTTGCCGCTGCCGGTCTGGCTGGAGACCATCAGGTCGGTGTAGCCGTTGGACTTGCCGTCTTTGGAGTCGCCCGCCGTGGGCAGCGCCAAAGGAATGGCGCGCAATTGCACGGTGGTGGGCTGTGTGTAGCCCAGGTCGGCTACGGCCTGCACCAGCTCTGGGGCCAGGCCCAGTTCGATGAAGCCGTTGGGCACGTCGGCAATGGCTTCTTCCGTGGCGGTTTCTGCAGTGGCTTCGGGTGTGATCTCGGCCGCAGCCGCGAGCATGATGTCAGTGGCCAGCTTGCTTGGGGCCATTTGTGCCACGGTCTCGGTGGCGATGGATGTGTTTTCGGCAGACGACAAGTCGTTCTGCACTGTGTTCAAAGTGTCAGTCATGTGTGTATAAAAAACTCGCACGGAACAACGGCCGTCAACAGAAAAGCTGTTGCATGGGGGCCGCAGGCACCGCAAGGTTGAAAAGACATCAACCATCAAACGGTGCTCGCGAGGGGCGCTGGGCGTAGAGCCTGGCCGCTGTGAGTGACCCTATCGTTGGGTCAAGGCATGAAGGGAGATGTGTGAAACGCTGCACTCTTGTGCAGTGAGTTAGTGATTATGGCACGGATCAGAAAAAATCGCTAGGGTTTTCCCTGAAAAATCACAAACGGATGAAATGCTCGCGGTAATGCGCCAGTTCATCGATGGATTCGTGCACATCGGCCAGCGCGGTGTGTTTTTGCTGTTTCTTGAAATTGGCATACACCTCGGGCTTCCAGCGGCGCGACAGCTCCTTGAGGGTGCTCACATCCAGATTGCGGTAGTGGAAAAACGCTTCCAGCTTGGGCATGAACTTGACCAGAAAACGCCGGTCCTGGCTGATGGTGTTGCCGCACAGGGGTGAGCTGTTTTTGGGAACGTACTTTTTCAGAAAGGCCAGGATTTTCTCTTCGGCATCGGCTTCGCTGGTGGTGGAGGCTTTGACCTTGTCGATCAGCCCACTCTTGCCGTGGGTGCCCTTGTTCCACTTGTCCATCTGGTTCAGCAACTCGTCGCTTTGGTGAATCACCAGCACCGGCCCTTCGATGCGGGGCGAGAGGTGGGGGCCGGTCACGATCACGGCAATCTCCAGCAAGCGTTCTTTTTCGGGGTCCAGGCCCGTCATTTCACAATCGATCCAGACCAGGTTTTGGTCGGATTTGGGCAGATCGTTCGATTCTGGGGTGGGGGAGGTGTTCACTTGAGACATCCTGCAATTGTCGCCGATGATGTCCCTCGCATCGGGCGCAACTAAAGCGATCGCAGGCGCTCAGGTGCATGCGCAGCCGCGGGCATGCCCTTGCACAAGCCGTGCAGGCCGGGCCTGCTTCTACAATCGGCGCATGAATCCCTCTTTGACTTTGACCCTGACTTTGGTCGTGGCCTTGCTGGCGCATGTGGCGCTCAAGTTCTGGCTGAACGCCCGCCAGGTGCGGCATGTGGCCCGCCACCGCGATGCGGTGCCACAGGCTTACGCCGACACCATGTCCCTGGTCGACCACCAAAAAGCCGCCGATTACACCTTGGCCAAAGCCCGCCTGTCGCAAATTGACATCGCACTCGATGCGGCAGTGCTGCTGGGCTGGACGCTGCTGGGTGGGCTGGATGCGCTCAACCAGTTGCTGCTGGGCTGGATGGGCCCGGGCATGGCGCAGCAAATCGCGCTGGTGCTGGGCTTCATGCTGGTCGGCGGTCTGATCGGATTGCCCTTGTCGCTCATGCAAACCTTTGGCGTGGAACAGCGCTTTGGCTTCAACAAGATCACGCCAGCCTTGTGGCTGGCCGACATGGCCAAGGGCCTGGTGTTGGGTCTGGCCCTGGGCCTGCCTTTGCTGTGGGTGGTGTTGTGGCTCATGCAAGCCGGAGGCACCTGGTGGTGGCTGTGGGCCTGGGGCGTGTTGGTGGGCTGGCAGCTGTTTTTGATGGCGATTGCGCCGAACGTGATCATGCCCCTGTTCAACAAATTCACGCCCCTGGAAGACGAATCGCTCAAGGCCCGCGTGCAGAGCCTGATGCAGCGTGCAGGCTTCACGGCCAAAGGTTTTTTTGTGATGGACGGCAGCCGCCGCTCGGCGCATTCCAATGCGTTTTTCACAGGCTTTGGGGCCGGCAAGCGCGTGGTGTTTTTTGACACCTTGCTCAAGCAGCTGAGCCCGGCCGAAATGGAAGCGGTGCTGGCCCATGAGCTGGGCCACTTCAAGCACAAGCACATCGTCAAGATGATGGTGATCAACTTTGCCATGACGCTGGCGGGCTTGGCGCTGCTCGGCTGGCTGGCGCAGCAGGTCTGGTTTTACACGGGCCTGGGCGTGATGCCGAATTTGTCGAGCAGCAACGATGCGCTGGCGCTGGTCTTGTTCATGCTGGTCACGCCCGTGTTCACTTTGTTCTTTGCGCCTGTGTCTTCATGGCGCTCGCGCCAGCAAGAGTTCGAGGCCGATGCTTATGCGGTGTCGCAAACACCGGGCAAGGACTTGTCCTCGGCTTTGCTCAAGCTCTACCAGGACAACGCTTCGACCTTGACACCCGACCCTTGGTACGTGAAGTTTTATTACTCGCACCCCCCGGCCAGCGAGCGTTTGCTGAGGATGAAAACCGCATGAGCACTTCGAACATCCGCGCCCTCCAACCCACCGAGGTGATCATGGCGCTCGGCCAGATTCCGGGCTGGCGTTTGTCGGGCGATGGCGATCAGGTGGCCATCGAGAAGACCTTTGAATTTACCCTGCACACGCACGCGTTGTTGTTCGTCAACAGCGTGGGCTGGTTGTCTGAAAAGCTCAACCACCACCCAGAGCTGGTGCTGACCTACAAACGGTGTGTGGTGCGCTGGAACACGCACGATGTGCGCGGCCTGAGCCGACTCGACTTCGAGGCCGCCACCCAGACCGATGCCTTGTTACCGGCATGAGCCTGCATGCATAAAGCCAAAGCGCGCACCTCGCCCCCAGTCCATGATCTGGAGCCAGGGCTGGTCGTGGCCACCTATGGCCGCCACTGCCTGGTGGAGACACCCGAAGGCCGTCGCCTGATTTGTCACCCCCGGGGCAAGAAAAACCAGGTGGTGGTGGGCGACCAGGTGCTGTGGCAAATCGCGGGCGACGAGGGCAGCATCGAAAAACTGCAAGAACGCCGCAACCTGTTTTACCGGCAAGACGAAATCCGCACCAAATCCTTTGCTGCCAATCTGGACCGCGTGCTGATCCTGATCGCGGCCGATCCCGAGTATTCCGAAAGCCAGCTGTCTCGCGCCCTGGTGGCGGCCGAGGCCGAACGCATCACGCCCATCATCGCGCTCAACAAAAGCGACCTGGCCCAGCCCTTCGCCCAAGCCTGGGAGCGCCTGGCCCCTTACCGTGCCATGGGCTACAGCGTCATGCCCATCAGCCTGAGCCCGCGCAGCCCGGTGGCCGACGATGGCGTGACCGCCTTGTGCAAGCACTTGCAGGGTTTGACCACCTTGGTGCTGGGGCCTTCGGGCAGTGGCAAAAGCACGTTGATCAACCGCCTGGTGCCCGATGCGCAGGTCGAGACTGGCGAGATTTCGCTGGCCCTGAACTCGGGCAAACACACCACGACCAGCACACGTTGGTATTGGGTGCCTGCGCTCGATGCGTCAACTGAAGTGGGCGCTGAAACGGGCGCTGCACGCACAGCCTTGATCGATTCACCCGGTTTTCAGGAGTTTGGCCTGCACCACATCGAGCCAACCCGCCTGGCCGACTGCATGCCCGATTTGCGTAAGCACCTCGGCGGCTGCAAGTTCTACAACTGCACGCATTTGCACGAGCCCGGTTGCGCCGTGTTGGCGCAGATCGAAACCGCCGAGCACCCCGGCACCATCAGCGCGCGGCGGCACCGCATCTACGCGCAGCTGTTTGAGGAATTGGGCCAGCAACGCTGGTGAGGGCATGGGCCCTCTCAGCCCACCAGATTGGCCATGGTCAGCAGGGCCACCAGCACCAACCACATGATCACCGTCCGCCAGACCAGGCCCACCACTTGGGCAAAGTGGGCCACTTCGGGAATGCGTCCTGGCGTGCTGCTGCCGCCGGTCATCTCTTGGCTCTCGTCGTCCGCCTTGTCCTGCTGCAGGGCAGCACCGCCCAAGCGGATGTTGATGGCACCCGCCGTGGCGGCGAGGATCACCCCATCGTTGTCTTGCGGAAAGTTCTGTGCATGGTTGCGCCAACCATCCATGGCGTCTTCAAAACTGCCTACAATCGCAAAGCCCAAAGCGGTCATGCGCGAGGGCAGCCAATCCATGGCCTGCCAGGCTCTGGAAGCCACAGAGCGCAAGGCTTCGCTCACCACCGAGCCGTCGGTGGTGGGCTCCTGCCAAAGGCGTTGCGCCAGTTCGGTCAGGCGGTAAACCACCGCACCCACAGGCCCCAAGCCAATGATGGACAGGGCCGCATACCAAAAGAACACGCCGAACACATGGCGGTGGGCTGCGATCATGGAAAACTCGATCACATGCCGAACGATCTCGCTGCGCGGTATCTGACCGACCTGCACCTGTTGCCACTCGGCCAGCAGTTCACGGGCTTGGTTTTCGTCGCCGTTTTCCAAGGCTTCGCGAATCGCCGTGAAGTGGTGGCTGAATTGGCGAAAGCCCAAGGTGACATAGAGCAGGGCCACGTTCCAGACCACGGCCAAGAGCCAGCCCAAACTCCATTCGAGGGCCCAGTGCACCAGCATGGCCAACAGCGCCGGTCCCATGATCGTGATGCCCCAAGTGATCCAGGCTTGATGCCGCACGCCCGCGTCAAACGTGCGGGCGACCCAGGCAACCCAACGCTTGACTGCGGTGTAGATCGCATTCACGGGGTTGAGTGGATGGGCCTGCTCCAGCACCAGCGCCAACAGGATTGCAAAAAAACTCATGGCGTCCTCATGGGGCGGGGTTGACGACCAAAAAACGGTAGAAGTTACGAAGCATAGCGGCTGTCGCCCCCCAGATAAACCGCTCGACCGGATCGCATTGACCGTCGGGCGTCATACGCGGTTCTTGGTAAGGCATGGAAAACCATTGCCGCCGGGCACCTTGCCACTCGAACGCATGACGACGGTGGTGCGCCGGGTTCATCAAAAATTCAAGTGGCACCTCGAACACATCCTGGACTTCGTCCGCGTTCGGGCTCAGCTTGAACTCGGGTGACACCAGGCCAACGACGGGCGTGACCCAAAAAGAAGTGCCCGTGACGTACACCGGCAATTCGCCAATCACCTGCACGTGATGGGGTTCCAGGCCCACCTCCTCCTGAGCTTCACGCAGTGCCGTCGCTTGTCGGCTGGCATCGCTGGGGTCGACCTTGCCGCCTGGAAAGGCGATTTGCCCGGAATGTGTGGCCATGTGGTTGGCACGCTGGGTGAGCAACACGGTTGACTGAGACACATTGGGGCCGCGCATGACGATCGGCACCAACACCGCTGCCGGGGCCGGCTCCCGTGTGGAAAAAGAGCTTTCCCGCTCGACTTCGGGTTGCCAGATGGGAGGCTTTGCAAACCGGGCGCGAAGGGCATCGGGCAACAAGTGGGCCGACGGCACCGCGGGCATATCGTGGTCGATGCGCCAAACCGGAACATTGCGGGGATCAAAAGACAAAGGACTGGACACAGTGGGTATTTATAACCGAGACAGAAGCCGTCGCCTTTAGAATGAGCGCCGCTGCACCTTTTAGCAGCGCTATTTTTATCCATATAGGTTGACACCATGAAGCGTGATTATTTTTCTCACAACACCCCGTCCGACCGCCGTTTTGGCGAACACCGATCCGGCACCTGCATGGCGCTGATCGATGGCCGTTTCCTGATCTGGATGGCCCAGCAAGGCGCGGTGGGGACCACGGGCGAGTCGGTCAATCGACAGGGCCTGCTCAATTTGTTGTCGCAAGCGCTGGCGCATGCCGGGCTGGATGTCGATTTGCGCCGCATTTACTGGTACAGCGACCGCTCGGACGGGCTGATCATTGACGACCAGATCGTGCGTCTGGTGCAAACGCACGATGCCGATGGCGGCGCGTCCTTGCTGCGCTCCTTGGGGCATGACCTCAAACAACTGGCCGAGCACCATGCCTGCGACCACGTGCTGGTGGCCAGTGACGACGAACGCTTTTTGGCCACCATCGACGAGGCCCAGTTGAGCGGCCTGAGCGTGCACCTGCTGGCCGACGAGTCGGCCCGCAACATGCCCCAAATGGTGCGCACCGATCCAGGCTGGGCCCGCCTGCTGGCCCAGGCCGATCGCCGCGTGGTGGTCAACTCCCAGGCCTTGGCCGACATGCTGCAAGGCAAACTGCCCACGGGCATGGGCCTGGCGGTGGAAGACGTGGAAGAGTTGCGCAAGTCGATGCACGAAGTCATCACCGCCTGGTGGGTCGATGAACCCGAAGACCTGCGCGAAGACCTGCGCGATGCCTTGCAGATCAGCCGGGGCATCCCCCAAGAGGTGGACCGTCAGCTGCTGCTGCGCATGCGCCAGCGCCTGGCCCGTGCTTTGAGCCTGCCAGAGAAGAAAATGTTGCGCGAAACCCTGCGTGCCGTGGTGGCGGAGCCTGCGGCTTTGCCCGCACCGGCACGGGAAGGCTTGCCCCCCGATACCGACGAATAAAACCCTGGGACGGCTTGTCCGTGCGGGATGAAGTAAAAAGCCCCGGTGCTCGCGCACCGGGGCTTTTGTTTGGGTGGTCGGTTGGGCGCAGCCGGGCGCTGACCTGCCCATGCTTTGCGCTATGGGCTGCAGCGTTGCTGCCCATGACCGGGCATCAAGCTTGGGCGTGGTATTGGGTGATGCGTTCGACTTCGTTTTTGGAGCCCAGCACCACGCTCACGCGTTCGTGCAACTGGCTCGGTTGCAAATCGAGGATGCGTGTCTTGCCGTTGGTGGCGGCGCCCCCGGCTTGCTCGATCAGCCAGCTCATGGGGTTGGCTTCGTAGAGCAGGCGCAGCTTGCCGGGTTTGTGGGGCTCGCGCTTGTCCCAGGGGTACATGAAGACGCCGCCACGGGTCAGGATGCGGTGCACGTCGGCCACCATGGAAGCGATCCAGCGCATGTTGAAGTCCTTGCCGCGTGGGCCCTCCTGGCCTTGCAGGCATTCGTCGATGTAGCGGCGCACGGGTTCGTCCCAGTGGCGCATGTTGCTCATGTTGATGGCGAACTCTTTGGTGTCGGCAGGCACTTGCACGTTTTCTTGTGTCAGCACAAAAGAGCCTTGTTCGCGGTCCAGCGTGAACATGGCCACGCCATCGCCCACGGTGAGCACCAAGGTGGTTTGCGGGCCGTACACGCAATAGCCGGCCGCGACCTGGTTTTTCCCGGGCTGCAAAAAGTCTTTTTCGGTCACGCCCTGGTTGTCATCGGCCTTTTTGAGCACGCTGAAAATGGTGCCGATGCTGACGTTGACATCGATGTTGGACGAGCCGTCCAGCGGGTCAAACATGAGCAGGTATTCGCCCTGCGGGTAGCGGTTGGGCACCAGGTAGATGCTGTCCATCTCTTCGCTGGCCATGGCCGCGAGGTGCCCGCCCCATTCATTGGCCTCGATCAGCACTTCGTTGGCGATGATGTCCAGTTTCTTTTGCACTTCGCCTTGCACGTTCTCGCTGTCGGCACTGCCCAACACACCGCCCAAAGCGCCTTTGTTGACGGCGTGGCTGATGCTTTTGCAGGCGCGGGCCACCACTTCGAGCAGCAGACGCAGCTCGGCCGGGATGTGGCCTTTGTCGCGTTGCTGCTCCACCAGGTAGCGTGAGAGGGAAATTTTGCTGCTCATGTTGATTCCTTGGATTTCAGCGGCGCGTTTCAGGCTGCACTCAAGGCGCGGCTGATGACCTCGCGCACGTCGTTCGACAGGTCTGTTTTGGCCGCCACGCGCTCGATGGCGACTTTGGCTGCGCTGCGGTAAGGCTCGGCCAGGCGGCTCCAGCGGTCCATGGCGCGGGCCAGGCGTGCGGCCACTTGCGGGTTGATGGCGTCCAGCGCCAGCACCTGCTCGCTCCAGTAGACATAGCCTGCGGCGTCCGGGCGGTGGAATCCGGCCGGGTTGGCGCTGCAGTAGCTGAAGATCAGGCTGCGGGCGCGGTTGGGGTTGCGCAGGCTGAAGTCGGGGTGTTGCATGAGCTGGCGCACACGCGGCAGCACATCGCCTGCCCGGTCGGGGGCCCCGGCCTGCAAGGCAAACCACTTGTCGATGACCAGCGCTTCGTGCTGGAACAGTTTGTGGAACAAGGCCAAGGCGTCCTGTGCGAGTGCATGGCCGCTGACCACCAGGGCCGACAAGGCGTTGAAGCGGTCGGTCATGTTGCCCGCGTCCTTGAACTGCTGGTACACGCGGCCGGGCGTGACGGCGTCACCGCTTTGCACGGCGGCCACACACAGCATGGTCATGGCCAGACCGGCCAGGGCACGTCGACCAGCCGACTTGGCATCGGGCGAGTAAGCGCCATTGTTTTTATGCGCGTCCCAGGCCCATTGCCAGTCGGTTTGCAAGGCCGTGGCCAGTTGCAGGCGCATGGTTTCGCGCAGGGCGTGCACGCGCTGCGGGTCCACCACATCCAGCTGGTCGGCGATGTAGTTTTCGGAGGGCAGCGTCAGGGCCAGGTCCTTGAAGGCCGCATCCAGTGTGGGGTGGCGCAGCACATTGCGCAGGGCTGCCACCAGGGCGTCGGACAGCACGGGCTGGCCCGTCAAGTCCTTGTTTTGCTGGATGGCATCCAGGGCGCTTTGCAGCATCAGGCGCTGGCCAGCTTCCCATTGGTTGAAGGGGTCGCTGTCGTGGGCCAGCAAGATCAGCAGGTCGTCGGCGTTCAGGCCGTCTTCGAGCACCACCGGGGCGCTGAAACCGCGCAAGAGTGAAGGCACGGGTTCGCTGTCGATGTTGACAAAGGAGTAGCTGGCGCTGGCCTCGGTCAGCACCAGGGTGTGCTGAGCCGCGGCTTCGCTGCTGCCTGCCAGCTGCAAGGGCAGGGCAGCGCCATCGCGGCTGAGCAGACCCAAAGTCACCGGGATCACGAAGGGCGCTTTGCGGTCCTGATCGGGTGTGGCTGGGCAGCTTTGGCTGAGGGTGAGGGTGTAGGTGCGCTCGGTCGCGTTGTAGGCGCCCGTGGCTTGAAGGCGTGGTGTACCGGCCTGGCTGTACCAGTGTTTGAAGGTGTCCAGGTGCAGAGCCAGTGCCGAGCCGGGGTTGGCATCGGCAATCGCTTGCGCAAAGTCGTCGCAGGTCACGGCCTGGCCGTCATGGTGCTCAAAGTAGAGTTTCATGCCCTTGGCAAAACCGTCGCGACCCAGGCTGTCAGTGGGCGTGGCCACCAGGGTCTGCATCATGCGAACGACTTCAGAGCCTTTTTCGTAGATGGTGACGGTGTAGAAGTTGTTGATCTCCACATAGCTATCAGGTCGCACCGGGTGGGCCATGGGGCCGGCGTCTTCGGCAAACTGCACGGTGCGCAGCACGCGCACGTCTTCGATGCGCTTGACCGCGCGGGCACTGGCCTCGCCCGCCATGTCCTGGCTGAACTCCTGGTCGCGGAAGACCGTGAGGCCTTCTTTGAGCGAGAGCTGGAACCAGTCGCGGCAGGTGATGCGGTTGCCGGTCCAGTTGTGGAAGTACTCGTGGCCCACGACCGATTCGATGTTGCCGAAATCCATGTCGGTGGCGGTGGCTGGGTTGGCCAACACGTACTTGGTGTTGAAGATGTTCAAGCCCTTGTTTTCCATGGCGCCCATGTTGAAGTCGCTGGTGGCGACGATCATGAAGCGTTCCAGGTCCAGCGGCAGACCAAAGCGCGCTTCGTCCCAGGCCACGCTGGCCATGAGCGAGTTCATCGCGTGCTCGGTCTTGTCCAGGTCGCCGGGGCGCACAAACACTTGCAGCAAGTGTTCAGTGCCACTGCGACTGACAATGCGCTGCTCGCGCGTGACCAGTTGGCCTGCAACAAGAGCAAACAGGTAACAGGGCTTTTTGTGTGGGTCGACCCACTTGGCGAAATGCCTCGGACCGTTGGGACCGTCTTCCAGTGCACCTTGCTCAACCAGGTTGCCGTTACTCAGCAGCACCGGGTATTTGGCCTTGTCGGCACGCAGCGTGACGGTGTAGCTGGCCATCACGTCCGGGCGGTCCAGGAAGTAGGTGATGCGACGGAAACCCTCGGCCTCGCACTGGGTGAAGAACGAGTCGTTGCTGACGTACAGGCCCATCAACTGGGTGTTCTTCTCGGGGTTGCAGGTGGTGAAGATTTCCAGATCGAAGGCGTCATGGCCTTCGGGCAGGTTTTCCAGCACCAGCTGGTTGCCGTCCATCTTGAACGAGGTGCCACCGCCGTTGACCAGCACGCGGGCCAAATTGAGGTCTTCGCCATCCAGACGCAGGGGCTGGGCCGCCACATCGGGGTTGCGGCGCAGACGCATCTTGTTGAGCACGCGGGTTTTGGCCGGATCCAGATCAAAGGTCAGATCGACCGTGTCGATCCAGAAAGCCGGGGCGGTATACGCCGCCCGTTGAATCGCGGTGGGTTGTCCTTCACGCATCAGGAACTCCGTTTGGGTTGTGGTCTGAGCAACTCAGAGGCCTTGTTTCAGTGAGGCTTCGATGAACGCATCCAGGTCGCCATCGAGCACCTTTTGGGTGGCCGAAATTTCGACGTTGGTGCGCAAATCCTTGATGCGGCTGTTGTCCAGCACATAGCTGCGGATCTGGTGACCCCAGCCCACATCGGTCTTGGTGTCTTCCAGCTTTTGCTGTTCTTCCATGCGTTTGCGCATCTCGAAGTCGTACAGGCGCGAGCGCAGGCGTTGCCAGGCCACGTCGCGGTTGCTGTGCTGGCTGCGGCCGTCCTGGCACTGCACCACGATGCCCGTGGGGATGTGCGTCAGGCGCACGGCCGAGTCGGTCTTGTTGATGTGCTGACCGCCCGCGCCGCTGGCGCGGAAGGTGTCGGTGCGCACATCGGCCGGGTTGATGTTGATCTCGATCGAGTCGTCGATCTCGGGATAAACGAACAGCGAGGCAAACGAGGTGTGGCGACCGCCCGACGAGTCAAACGGGCTCTTGCGCACCAAACGGTGCACGCCAGTCTCGGTGCGCAGCAAGCCAAAAGCGTATTCGCCTTCGATCTTGATGGTCGCGCCCTTGATGCCCGCGGTGTCACCCGGGGTTTCGTCTTCCACCGTGGCTTTGAAGCCTTTGCGCTCGGCGTATTTGAGGTACTGGCGCAGCAGCATGCTGGCCCAGTCACAGGCCTCGGTGCCACCAGCGCCCGCCTGGATGTCGATGAAGCAGTTGAGCGGGTCGGCCTCGTGGCGGAACATGCGGCGGAACTCGAGGTCTTCCACGAGCTTGGCCAGCTTGGCGGTCTCGGCTTCGATGGTCAGCAGACCGTCGTCGTCGCCTTCTGCCTTGCTCATTTCGAACAATTCAAGGTTGTCGGCCAGCTCGTTGGTCAAGGTGGTGATGGTGACCACCACGCTGTCGAGCGCTTTTTTCTCTTTGCCCAGTTCCTGGGCTTTCTTGGGGTCGTTCCAGACTGTGGGATCTTCGAGCGATGCGTTGACGGTTCTCAGCCGTTCAGATTTGGCATCGTAGTCAAAGATACCCCCGTAACTCGTGGGTACGAGCGGTCAGGTCTGTGAGGGATGCGCCGATTTGGTTGATGCGTTCTGCGTCCATGATGAAAGTGTCCGGTTCGGTAAACCGGGCATTTTCTCATGACTTGGCTGCGCGCCCGCCTGCCGGGTGGCTTAAAACTGGCGCCCGTAAGAGAACATCAGGGCCGCCGTGCCCAGAAACTTGAGCTGCACCGAATCGTGCTGGGTCAGTTTGTAACCCACAGACGGAATGATGGCGGGATTGAAGCCTTTGTAGTTCAGGGGCACTTTGTTCTCATACGGCGCCACATAGCCGTACATGATGCCGCCCGTGACTTTGGCGAACAGCTGGGGCACGCCCCACAAATTGTTGAACTGCTGACCGGCGTAAACGTACACCGAAGGCTGTCCAAACGAGTTGCTGAAAAAACTCACACCGCACAAGCGGTCGCCTGGCAGTTGTTCGTCAATCGCCACCAGGACCACTTTTTTGTGTTCCGGGTTGTTGCTGAAGTGGTGGGTGTACGGCGAAAACGTGAACTCTCCCCGGTGTGCGGGCTCAGGGGCGCCTTGGACGGCCAGAAAGTCAGGGCAATAGCGGCTGGTGGCGTCTGCATGCGCCGAAGCGAACGACACAGACAAGGCCGCAACCAGGCAGAAACGGGAGAGGGTGGAGAGGGACATGGCCAACAGTCATCAAAACTAAAACAACCTGATTTTAGGGCCTCTCAGGCCATGAACTTCTCGAGCAAGGCTGCCAGGGCCTGTGGTTGGTCGTGGTGCAGCATGTGCCCGGCGTCCTGGATCACGGCTTGTTCCAGCTGGGGCACGGACTTCAAGCGCTCGTGGAACTCGGCCAAGGTGTATTGCCCTTTCCACCACTGGCTGAGCGAGTCGTCCGAGGCTTCCACCACCAGCACCGGGGCGCTGATGCGGCGGTACATGGCCAGCGCTTCTTCGACGTGGAACAGATACGGGTTGATGACCTTGTGCGCCGAGTCGCCCAGGATGCGCCACTGGCCATCGGGGCCTGGGCGGGCCCAATGCTGGGCCAGCCAATCGGCTTTGTCCTGGCCCAGGCGGCGGTTGGTTTTCTTCAAGCGCGCGGCCACGCCCGCAGCGTCCGGGTAGGCTTTGAGGGTGTTGTCACCCGCGCGTTGGGCTTTGAGCTCATCGAGCCACTTTGCCATGCGGGTGGGGGCTTGGGCAGGCTGCGTGCCGGCCATGCCGAACCCTTCGAGGTTGACCAGGCGGCGGATGCGCTCGGGGCGGGTGCCCGCGTACATCATGACCACGTTGCCGCCCATGCTGTGACCGACCAAATCGATCACTTGCCCGGGGTAGAGCGCATCAAGCAGGGCGTCCAGATCGGCTAAATAGTCGGGGAACCAGTAGCTGTCGGTGAGTGGGGTCTCGGTCAGGCCATAACCGCGCCAGTCCATCGCGATGATGGGGCGCTGGCTGACAAAAGCCTCGCTGAAGGCATCGACCATGAACTGGTAGGAGGCGGCCACGTCCATCCAGCCGTGGGTCAAAACGAGCGGGGTGGCTCCGGGTGTGGGCGTGCCCCACTGGCGGACGTGGTAGCGGCAGCCGCGCAGCGGCACCCAGTGGCTTTGTGATTCGCGTTGAACTTGGTACATACTTTCAATCATAAGGAGACACACGATGAGCGTCAGTCGCAACCAGGACCGCCAAGCCCATAACCCGAAGAAAGCTGCTGCTGACCGTTATCAAGCCGTTCACCAGGGATTTGGCTGGAAAGTGCCCAAGCGCTTCAACATGGCGCAGGCTTGCTGTGGTCAATGGGCCGTGCAGTCCGCTACGGCCGGGCACGTCGCCATCCGCGAGCATGTGGCGGGTCGGGGCCTGGGCCAGAGCTGGACCTTCGGCCAGCTGCAAACCGCGGCCAACCGCTTGAGCCGTGTGCTGCAGGCGCAGGGCGTGAAACGCGGCGACCGGGTGGCGATTGTGTTGCCCCAGCGTTTTGAAACCGCCGTGGCCTACATGGCGGTGCTGCAAATGGGCGCAGTGGCCATGCCTCTGTCCATGCTGTTTGGGCCGGAGGCGTTGTCTTTTCGCATCAACGACAGCCAGGCCCGCGTGGCGGTGTGCGACGAATCCACCGTGCAAGCCTTGCAGCAGGCGCGGTCCGACTGCCCTGGTTTGCAAACCCTGATCGGGGTCGGGCAGGCAGGGGTTTCGGCCGACCTCGACTACGCACAAGCCGTGAGCAGTCAGGCGGCATCGTTCACAGCCGTGAGCACACTGGCCGAAGACCCGGCGGTGTTGATTTACACCAGCGGCACCACCGGCAACCCCAAAGGCGCACTCATCCCGCACCGGGCGTTGATCGGTAACCTCACGGGTTTTGTGTGCAGCCAGAACTGGTTTGGTTTTGACCCGTTTGATGCCAGCCGCCCGTCCAAAGCGGTTTTTTGGTCGCCCGCCGACTGGGCCTGGACCGGGGGCTTGATGGACGCTTTACTGCCCAGCCTCTATTTTGGGCGGCCCATCGTGGCTTTCAACGGGCGCTTTTCACCCGAAGCGGCGTTTGAGATTTTGCAAAGTCACGGCGTGACACACACTTTCTTGTTCCCCACGGCGCTCAAAGCCATGATGAAGGCCGTACCCGACGTGAAGGCCCGTTACAAGCTCAAGCTGCAAGCCATGATGAGCGCGGGCGAGGCGGTGGGTGACGCGGTGTTTGCGTATGTCCAGCAGCAGATGGGCGTGACGGTGAACGAGATGTTTGGTCAGACCGAGATCAACTACGTGGTGGGCAACTGCACCTGCTTGTGGCCCGCCAAGCCCGGCAGCATGGGCAAGGGCTACCCCGGCCACCAGGTTGCGGTCATCGACGAGGCCGGGCAGCTGTGCCCGCCCGGCACACCCGGCGAAGTGGCCGTGAACCGCTTCGATGTGCACGGCCACCCGGACCCGGTGTTCTTTCTGGGTTACTGGAACAACGCCAAAGCCACGCAGGCCAAGTACGCGGGCGACTGGTGCCGCACGGGCGACATGGCGGTGGCGGACGAGGACGGCTACCTTTGGTACCAGGGCCGCACCGACGACATGTTCAAGGCCGCCGGTTACCGCATCGGGCCGGGTGAGATCGAGAATTGCCTGGTCAAGCACCCGGCCGTGCAGAATGCCGCCGTGGTGCCCAAGCCCGACGCCGACCGGGGCGCTGTGGTCAAGGCCTATGTGGTGCTGTCGCCCGATTGGCTGGCCCGCAGGCCTTTGGGTGTGCAGCAAGCTGACTTTGACGACGCGGTGCGCCGCGAACTGCAAGCCCATGTGAAGGGTTTGCTGGCCCCCTATGAATACCCCAAAGAAATCGAGTTCATCGACCAGCTGCCCATGACCACCACCGGCAAAGTGCAGCGACGCGTCTTGCGGCTGCAAGAAGAGGCCAGGGCCACCGAGTTGGCCAAAAGGCCGTGACAAAATAGACTTCTTGCCCATGCGTCCAAGCCCGCAGGGCTTGCGGATTCTGGGGCCGTCCTGAGATGGCCCCCTCTTTTTTTCAAAATACAACAGGACACACTATGAAACTCGTTCAACTCGGCCAGACCGATTTGCAAGTCACGCCCATCTGTCTCGGGACCATGACCTTTGGCCAGCAGGTCAACGAAGCCGATTCGCACGCCATCCTGGACCGCTCGCTGGAAGCGGGCATCAACTTCATCGACACGGCCGAGATGTACGCCGTGCCCGCTTCGGCCGAGACCTGCGGCGCGACGGAAACCTTCATCGGCAACTGGTTCGCCAAGCACCCCGGTGCCCGCCAAAAGCTGGTGCTGGCGACCAAAGTGGCAGGCCCCTCACGTGGCATGCCCTGGGTTCGTGAAGGTTCGGGCATGACGGGGCAAGACATCCTGAACGCCTGCGACGGCAGCCTGCGCCGCCTGCAAACCGATGTGATCGACCTGTACCAGATCCACTGGCCCGAGCGCCATGTGCCGGTCTTTGGCATGACCTATTTCGACCCGGCCAAGGACAAATCGGTCACCTCGATCCATGAGCAACTCGAAGCCCTGGCCAAACTGGTCAAGGCGGGCAAGGTGCGCCACATCGGTCTGTCCAACGAAACGCCTTACGGCGTGCATGAGTTTGTGCGCCTGGCCGAGCAGCATGGGCTGCCACGTGTGGCCACGGTGCAAAACCCTTACTGCCTGGTCAGCCGCACCTATGACAACGGTCTGGACGAAACTTGCTACCGCCTGAATGTGTCGATGCTGGCGTATTCGCCGCTGGGCTTTGGCCTGCTCACGGGCAAATACGACAACGACGACCTGAAAGGTCCGCTGGTGCCTGATGGTGGACGCATCGCCCGCTACGACTCCATGCGAAAACAGCGCTGGGGCCGCCCGGAGGCTCTGGCTGCCGCCCGCCGTTACAACCAGCTGGCCCGCGACAACGGCATGACGCCGACCCAGATGGCATTGGCGTTTTGCTACCACCGCTGGAGCGTGGCCAGCACCATCATCGGTGTGACTTCGCTGGCGCAGCTCAACGAAGACCTGGCCGCCTGGAACACGCAGTTGACGCCCGAAGTGCTCAAGGCGATCGACGACATCCGCTGGGAAATGCGCGACCCGGCTTTGTGACGTGGCTGGGTGATATCGGGCGATGGCCAAGAAAGACAAAGTCAGCGAAACCCCCGCCACAGCGCTCTTGCGTCAGCACGGGGTGAGCTTCACCGAGCACCCCTACGAGTATTTGGAACACGGTGGTGCCCAGCACAGCGCACAGGTGTTGGGCATGGACCCGTTTGCGGTGGTCAAAACCCTGATCATGCAGGACCATGATGCCAAGCCCTTGGTGGTGCTGATGCACGGCAACCGCAAGGTGTCCACCAAAAATCTGGCGCGGCAGATCGGTTTGAAGTCGGTCGAGCCTTGCGCCCCCGAGGTGGCCAACCGGCACAGCGGTTACCTGGTGGGCGGCACCTCGCCCTTTGCCACGCGCCGTGCCATGCCGGTCTTCATCGAAGAAAGCATCCTGGCTTTGCCGCGCATCTGCATCAACGGTGGCAGGCGCGGTTATCTGGTGGGCATCGACCCGCAGGTGTGTGTGCAGCTGCTGGGCGCCCAGCCCGTGAACTGTGCGCTGGCAGAATGACGCCCGAACGATAACAAGGGAGCTTTTGATGGATGTGGTGATTCCAGTGGCCGTGGTGTTGGCCAGTTATTTGATGGGCTCGCTCAGCTTCGCGGTGATCGTGAGCCGCCTGATGGGGCTGAACGACCCGCGCAGCTATGGCAGCAAAAACCCCGGCGCCACCAATGTGCTGCGCTCGGGCAGCAAAAAAGCGGCCATCCTGACTTTGTTGCTGGACGCCTTCAAGGGCTGGCTGCCGGTGGCGCTGGTGCTGACTTACGGGCCAGAACAGGGTTTGGGTGCCAGCACCGCCGCCTTGGCGGGTTTGGCTGCATTTTTGGGGCACCTCTACCCGGTATTTTTTGGTTTCGTCGGCGGCAAAGGCGTGGCCACTGCGGTGGGCGTGCTGGTGGGGGTCAACGGTTCATTGGCCCTGGCCACGGTGCTGAGCTTTGCCATCGTCTTGTACTTCAGCCGCTACGTGTCCCTGGCTTCGATGGTGGCTGCGGTGTTCGCGCCTGTTTTTTACCTGTTTGGCGACGGCGTGGCCTGGCACGCCACTTCGCCCGAGGTCTTGAGCCTCGCCGTCATGGCCTTGCTGCTGGTCTGGCGTCACCGTGAAAACATCAACCGACTGCTGGCGGGCACCGAATCCAAACTGGGTCAGAAAAAAGCATGAGCCAAGATATTCAGAGGCTGCACGTGACAGCCCGTTACAGCGAAGCGGCTGTTTTCAATGGTGTGGTGTACCTGGCGGGCATGGTCCCCGAGTGCGAAGCCACCGACATCCGTAGCCAAACCGCCGATGTGTTGCGGCAGATTGATGTGCGCCTGGCCGAGGTGGGCAGTGACAAAACCCGCATCCTGCGCACCCAGATTTACCTCAAAGACATCGCCGACATCACCGCCATGAACGAAGTCTGGGACGCTTGGGTGGTGGCCGGCAGTGCGCCACCCCGCGCCACGGTGCAGGCAGCGCTGGCCAATCCGGCCTATTTGATCGAGGTGGTGGTCACTGCGGCGGTGGCGTAAGAGGGTCTTGGGCACAGAGGGTGGTCATACCCGCGAAGGCGGGTATCCATGACAGCCGAAGGCATGGACACCCGATCAAGTCGGGTGTGACAAATGGTTGTTCATGCCCATCTTGTACTGTCGTGCCCGTCTTGCTCAGTCATGCCCGCGAAGGCGGGTATCCATGACAGTCGAAGGCATGAACCCCGGATCAAGTCCGGGGTGACAGATGGTTGCATGGGCACCCGATCAAGTCGGGTGTGACAAAGGCCAGGGCTTCACATGCGCTCAAAAATCGCCGCGATGCCCTGACCGCCGCCGATGCACATGGTGACCAGCGCATAGCGGCCTTGGATGCGCTGCAGCTCATAAAGGGCTTTGACGGTGATCAGCGCACCGGTCGCGCCAATGGGGTGACCCAGTGAAATGCCCGAGCCGTTGGGGTTGACCTTCGCCGGGTCCAGGCTCAGCTCGCGCGTTACGGCGCAGGCTTGGGCGGCAAAGGCTTCGTTGGCTTCGATCACGTCCAGGTCGTTCACGCTCAGGCCGGTTTTCTTGAGCACGGCTTGTGTGGCGCTGATCGGGCCCACACCCATGATCTTGGGGTCCAGGCCCGTGTGGGCGTAGCCCACCAGGCGGGCCAGGGGCTTGGCACCCCGGGCCTTAGCGGCACCGGCTTCCATCAGCACCACAGCCGCTGCAGCATCGTTGATGCCCGAGGCGTTGCCCGCGGTCACGGTGCCGTTTTCTTTCACGAACACGGGCTTGAGCTTGGCCATGTCTTCGAGCTTGCAGCCGGGACGGAAGTGCTCGTCGGTGGCGAAGGCCACATCGCCTTTTTTGCTCTTGAGCATGACGGGCAGGATCTGGTCCTTGAAGCGGCCTTCAGCTGTGGCACGTTCGGCGCGGTTGTGGCTTTCCAGGGCCAGGGCGTCCTGCATTTCACGGGTGATGCCGTATTTGGCGGCCACGTTTTCGGCGGTCACGCCCATGTGGATGTTGTGGAAGGGGTCGTGCAAGGCGCCGACCATCATGTCGACCATCTTCACATCGCCCATGCGGGCACCCCAGCGCGACACCAGGCTGGCGTAGGGGGCACGGCTCATGTTTTCCGCGCCGCCGCTAATGGCGATGTCGCAGTCACCCAGCAGGATGGACTGGCTGGCGCTGACGATGGCCTGCAGGCCCGAGCCGCACAGGCGGTTGACGTTGAAGGCGGGGGTACCTTCGGCGCAGCCGCCGTTGATGGCCGCTACGCGCGACAAATACATGTCTTTGGGCTCGGTGTTGACCACGTGGCCGAACACCACATGGCCCACGTCCTTGCCCTCGGTGCCCGCGCGGGACAGGGCTTCGCGCACGACTTGCGCGGCCAGCTCGGTGGGGGGGATGTCTTTGAGGCTGCCGCCATAGGTACCAATGGCGGTGCGCACACCGCTGACAACAACAACTTCACGGCTCATGGGAGGTCTCCAGATTTAAAAAAATTGACAAATGGGGATGGGGTACAACGCCGACCAGTGTCCGGCGCAATGGCTACAGCGGCCTGACAAGGGGGTGTTTGGACTCGCTCAGGCTTTTCAGCCCCGCACATCGGCCACGGGTTCGCGCCCGAAGTCGGGCCGGGCCAAAAAGCGCAGCACCTGCTCGGCGGCCTGTGCGGGCGAGCTGAGCTGGCCTTGGGCTTTGAGCTGCAAAAACTTCGACTGGTCCGGAAAAGCCTCGCCCGCCGCACCGCGCAGCTGCACCTGCATGTCGGTGTCGATCACGCCGGGGGCGAGCGAGCAGACTTTGGCACCGTTGGGGTGCAAGGCTTCGTCCAGCGCCAGGCAGCGGGTGAAATGGTCCATGCCCGCTTTGGCGGCGCAGTAACCCGCTTGCGAAGCCATTGGGTAACGGCCCAGGCCCGATGAAATGTTGAGCACTTTGCGGGGAACGGGCCAATCCTGCGTCGCCCCTAAAAACGCTGCACTCAGCGCCATGGGGGCTTCCAGGCCAACGCGCAGGGCCAAGGCCAGGTCTGCGGGCTGGGACTGGCGCAGCGGTGCGATGGGCGGGATGACGCCCGCGTTGTTGATCAGGCTCGCGCTGGCGAAATCCGCCGGGTTCTGGTTTCGCAGCCATTCGCGCAGGCGTTCGCTGGCGCCCTGGCCATCGGCCAGGTCGTGGGTCCATTGCGTGAGCGGCACATCCGCCTTTTGGGCGGCGGCAGCCAGATCGGGGTTGGCGTGGCGCGAGATGCACAGCAGGGCGTTGCCGCGCTGCAGCAGTTGTTCGGCCATGGCCAGGCCCATGCCGCGTGAAGCGCCTGTGAGGATATAGAGGTGTGAGGTCATAGGGGCCATGTTAGAGACTTTGGGCCGATCAGGCGGTGCCGCAGTTGACAAGGAGTGGGTCTGGGCTCAACCGCCTTGCGCTGCCCGGATCCGGTTGACCTGCAGGGGCGTGACTTCGCTGGCCTGGTTGCCCCAGCGGGTGCGCAGATGGGTCAGCACGGTCGCGATGTCGCGGTCGTCGAGCTCCAGCACCGCAGGCGGCATGCCAAAGGGGCGGGGGTGGCCTTGGGTGGCGGGGCCGTAGCCACCGTACAGCACCAGCTGCACCAGGTTGGTGGGGTCGTTCAGCAGCACGGCTCGGTTGCCCGCCAGGGCGGGGTAGGCCACCTCGCCCGATGCGGTTTTGACGCCCTCGCCCTGCTCGCCGTGGCATTGCAGGCATTGGTTTTCGTAGACCTTGGCGCCCTGCGTCGCCACTTGCAGGCTGATGCGGGCGGGTGGGGCCTTTGCAGTGGGCTGAGCCGTGCTTTGGGCACGGGACTGTAGGTACACGGCCATGGCCTGCAAGTCGGTCTCGTTCAGGTGCTGCAGGCTGTGCTGTACCACTTCGCCCATGGGGCCGCTGGTTTGGGCGGTGTTGGACGCGCCTGTGCGCAGCAGCCGCACGATCTCCGCCAGGGGTGTGCTGGCCATGCCGCTTTCGGTGTCGCGCGTCAGGTCAGGCGCGTACCAGTTCACCACGGGCATGAGGCCACCTGACAAATCGTTCACCGCGCCGCTGGCCCCCAGCGCATTGCGCGGGCTGTGGCAGGCGGCGCAGTGGCCCAGGCCTTGCACCAGGTAAGCGCCCCGGTTCCATTCGGCGGTTTGTGCTTTGTTGACCTGGAAGGGGCTGGGCTCAAAAAACAGGCTGCGCCAAACAGCCAGCGCGGGCTGCGTGCCCACGGGCCAAACCAGGTTGTGGGCCGGCTGGGCCTGCACCACCGGGGGCAGGGTGCGCAGCCAGGCAAAGATCGCATCGCTGTCCTGGCGCGTGATGACGCTGGTGTGGTTGTAGGGGAAAGCCGGGGCCAGCAAGCGCCCATCTTTGGAGCGACCCCGGTGCATGGCTTGCCAGAAGTCTTGGGCTGTCCATCGGCCCAGGCCCGTCTCGGGGTCTGGCGTGAGGTTGCTGCTGTAAACGCCGCCAAAGGGGGTGTCGATGCGGCGTCCACCCGCAAAAGGTGTGCCGCCCCGGGTCGTGTGGCAGGCCATGCAGTTGCCCGCCAGGGCCAGATAGCGGCCTTGTTCGATTTGGGCTTCGGTGGCTGGGGCTGTGAGGGCTGTGTTTGGGTATTTTGGCCCCAGCAGGTCGCCCCAGTTGTCCCACACCACACCCAGAGCCAGCACCAGCAGGCTGGTCAGCGTGACCCAGCCCAGGCGTTTGACCGGGTGCATTTTGAGCAAAGCGTTGGTCATGGTCGGCCCCTTGACTGGGCTGGGGCTGAGCGTGTGGCCGAGAGTTCAGGCGCACTGCCGCAACGCAGGGCTTCAGGCAAGGCGGGTCCGGCAGGTGGGCGTTCGGCCGGTCGTGTCTCGACAGGCAGCGGCTGGCGGGCCAGCCAGCTGGAGACGGCGATCAGGTCCTCAGAGGGCATGCGTTGGACGATCTCGGCCATGCAGTCGGGCGCGTGGGCACGGCGCTGTTTGGTTTGCCAGGCACCCAGCTGCGCGTTCAGGTAGTCTAGCGGCAAGCCCAGCAGCCCTGGCACGTTGGGTTGCACCCCGGTCAGGCGCACGCCGTGACATTGGGTGCAAGCGGGCAGGCCGCGTGTGGCGTCACCTTGCGTCACCAGTTGCTGGCCTTTGGCCAGGCGCTCGGGCGTGATGGTGTTGTTGGCCGTGGGGGCGGGGTAGGGCAATTTCAGTTCCGAAAAATATTGCGCCATCTCGCCCAGGTAGGCATCGGTCAAAGGGTCGACCATGCGGGCCATCAGTTCGTAATGGCGGCGGCCTTGCGCGAAATTGCGCAGCTGGTTGTGCAGGTAACCGGCCGGTTTGCCCGCCAGGCGGGGGTAATAACCATCGGGGCCTGCGCGGCCTTGCTCGCCGTGGCAAGCGGTGCAGGCGCGGGTGCGTTCGGCCATGTCGTCGGCAAAGCGTGCAGGGGTTTTGGCGCTGGCCAGGCCGACCGCGATGAGTCCTGTGGCACACCACAAGCCTTTGAAAAACCAGGCTTTGGCGGCTTGTAAACGGGTGTGGCTGGGGCCTGACAAATCGGCTGCGGCCCGGGGAATGGCGAAATTTTGGCGGTTCAAATACGTCCTCATCCGCTGAAGATAACCGAAGCGGCGACAATGTCGGGTTTTGCGCCGAAAGCCCCGTGGCCCCAGTGCGTTGTTTTTTCTTTTTCTGACCAAGCCATGTCCGATATCCAAGTCCGATTCGCCACCCTACAAGACGCCCCCGCCGTGGCCGCATTGCATGTGGGCGCCTGCCGCGCCGCCTACGCAGGCCAAGTGCCCGATGCCCATTGGGGCGCCACGCCCATGCCCAAACGCGTGTCGTTCTGGAAAGAGGCGATCGAGTACGGTGAGCCGCAAGTCATGGTGGCGGTCGATGGCCGCGAGATCGTGGGTTTTGTGGGCTTTGACCGCTCGCGCGACCCCAAGAGCAAAAACACCACGGGCGAGATCTGGGCCATCTACGCCGCGCCCGACCGCATTGGCCAAGGCATTGGCCTGGCCTTGTGGGACGCGGCCCGTGAAGGCCTGCAAGACGAAGACTGCACCGATGTGACGGTCTGGTTGCCGCTGCTGCACGAGCGCACCCTGCGCTTTCATGAGTTGGCGGGCTTCAAACGCGAGATGAACACCGCCCGCACCGTGCCGCTGGGCGGCGTGAAGGTCGAAGAAGTGCGCCTCAAGCGCAAGCTGGGCTGATGCCCCTGACACCTTCTGGGGCGCGCATCCTGCTGGCTCCCATGGAGGGGCTGCTGGACCACACCCTGCGCGACATGCTCACGCGGGTGGGCGGGGTGGATTTGTGCGTGTCCGAATTTATCCGTGTCACCAACACGGTGCTGCCGCGCCGCGCTTTCATTCGGGTCGCGCCAGAACTGCTCAATGGCAGCCGCACCGTGGCGGGCGTGCCTGTGCGGGTGCAGTTATTGGGGTCTGACCCCGATTATTTGGCGGCCAATGCCGCGGCTTTGGCCGAGCTGGCGCCCGCGGGCATTGATTTGAACTTTGGTTGCCCAGCCAAAACCGTGAACCAGCACCGCGGTGGTGCTGTGCTGCTGGACGAGCCCGAGCTGGTGGGCCAGATCGTGGCGGCGGTACGCCGGGCGGTGCCTGCGCACATCCCGGTCTCGGCCAAGATGCGGCTAGGTTACAACGACGACAGCCGCGCAGAAGAGTGTGCTTTGGCCATCGAAGCCGCAGGGGCCAGCGATTTGGTGGTGCATGCCCGCACCAAGGCCCATGGTTACCGCCCGCCTGCGTATTGGGAACGCATTGCCGATTTGCGCCAGCACGTGCGCGTGCCTTTGGTGGCCAATGGCGAAATCTGGACTTTGGCGGATGCCTTGCGTTGCCGAGAGGTGACCGGGTGTGAACGTCTGATGATCGGGCGCGGCATGGTGGCCGATCCGGGTCTGGCTTTGTCGATTGCACAGCACGACGCCATGGCCAGCGGCGCAGCATCAAGTGCCGTGACGTGGGTGCAGATTGTGGGTTTGATGCGGCTGTTCTGGCAGGGCATTGCCCTCCGGGTGGCGCCGCGCCACCGGGCCGGACGGCTCAAGCAATGGCTCAATTATTTGCGCCGGGTGTACCCGGAGGCCCAGGAAGCTTTTGATCAGCTGCGTTTGTTGCACGATCCGGTCAAGATCGACCAGTGGCTGGCCGCTCAGGCCTGAGGGTGCAGACTCAGGTGAGTGGCCACTTCGCTGCGTAACTGCTCCAGTTGAGGGGCCAGGCGGCTGTAAGCGGCGCGGATGTCGTTTGAGTCGCCATGCTTGCTCAGGTTTTCAACGCTGACCACCAGCTCCACCAGGCTGTCCACGCAAAACACCGGGGTGAAGCCTTTGAGCTGGTGCAACAGGCGGTTGACGCCGTGCATATCGTCTTTGTCCAGCATGGCCTGAATTTTGGGCAGGTCTTCGCCCAGGGTTTGGTGCAAGGTGTTCAGAAGTGACAAAACCCCGTTGGCGTCGCCAATGAATTCCATGGCCCGTTCGACGGACAGATAAACAGGGGCAGCAGCTTGGCTCATACAGGCAGGGGCGTATCCATAAAGGTTACAAATTGTAATAGACCTGATTCTAATCAAGCAAACCCGCCAAACCCGTCTCTGGCTCAAAGCGTTTGTTTTTGAACATCAGGCGGGTCGGGCCAGGAAACGCCGACTGCTGCACCGAGTGCCGGGGGTCACCGGGGTAACAAATGGTCCGGATACCGTCTTGTTCAAAAGGTTCGGGTTCCACCACGGGCGGCTGGCGGCTCTGGGCTTCGGCCAGCGCACTGTGGGTGTCCGTGTGCCTGGCCAACTGCACCAGACCCATGATCTGCGGCGGGGCCAACTCAATTTGGCGGTCCCAATACCGGATCAGTGCCTCGCGCGGGGTGATCCACAGGGTTTCGGTCGCCTCAAAGTTGTCGTGTTCGGCGGTTTGGCCTTCGGGCACGCGGGCCATGAAAAAACGGGTGTCAAAGCGTTTGTGGGTCACCGAGGCCTGCCGCGGCGTGATCCAGCGCGTCCAGGGCACCAGCGCGTCGGTGCGCAGGCGCAGCGACAGGCTTTGAAACGCCTCTGACCAGCTTTGGCCACTGGCCAAAGCGCTTTGCAGCGCGGACAGATCTTGCAAGTCCGTGCCGGTCTGTCCCAGCAGGATGCGGCACTCCTCAAAGGCCTCGCGAATGGCCGCTACAAACAGGCCCGCTGCACGCTCTGTGCTCAGTTCGGGCTCGGCCAGCCGCTGGTGCAAGGTGGACGGGTCTTGGCTGAGTTTGGTCAGCAAGGCCGGGCTTTGGTCGGCCAGGTCCAGTTTGCCACCTGGAAACACATGGGCACCGCCGAGCACGTTGGAGGCCTGGTGCCGCCTGAGCAGCAGCACTTGGAGGCCCTGCGCACTGTCGCGCAGCAAGACCACCGATGCGGAGTCCAGCGGCGGGGTGGTGATGATGTCGTGGTTCAGTTCCATGGCGCAGGTGTCAATCGTGCAACACAGCCTCGGGGCTGCTTGTTTTAAAGTCGGGCGAGTTTTCAGACAGCGGCCAGATTATCAGATGGTGTCGTCGTGCCCTGTCACCCATTCACACGCATTCAATCAAGGAAGACCACATGAGCATCGATTTCAAAGGCCGCGTCGCCATCGTCACGGGCGCAGGGGGCGGTTTGGGCAAGCAACACGCGCTGGCGTTGGCTGCACGCGGGGCCAAAGTGCTGGTCAATGACCTGGGCGGCGATGTGCACGGCGTGGGCGGCTCGGTGTCGGCCGCGCAGGCCGTGGTCGACGAAATCCGTGCGGCAGGTGGCGAGGCGATGGCCAACGGCGCATCGGTCACCGACTTTGAGGCCGTCAAAGCCATGGTCCAGCAGGCGGTGGACGCTTGGGGCCGGGTGGACATTCTGGTCAACAACGCGGGCATTTTGCGCGACAAGAGTTTTGCCAAGATGGAGCTGGCCGACTTCAAGCTGGTGATGGACGTGCACGTCATGGGTGCGGTGCACTGCACCAAGGCGGTGTGGCCCCTCATGCAGGCGCAAAACTACGGGCGCATCGTCATGACCACCTCGTCGAGCGGCCTGTACGGCAACTTCGGCCAGGCCAACTACGGTGCTGCCAAGATGGCGCTGGCGGGCTTGATGCAAACCCTGTCGATCGAGGGCGAGAAACACCACATCCGCGTGAACTGTCTGGCCCCCACCGCCGCCACCCGCATGACCGAAGGCCTGATGCCCGAGGCCGTGCTGCAAGCGCTGGACCCCAGCGCCGTGGTGCCCGCCATGCTGGTCATGGCCAGCGAGGACGCGCCCAACCGCACCATCATCTGCGCAGGTGCCGGCAGCTTCGAGGTGGCACACATCACCCTGACCCGGGGCGTGCACCTGGGCACAGGCCCGGACACCGCCGAGCGCCTGGCTGCAGCCATGGCGCAAGTCACCGACCGTCAAGGCGAGCTGGTGCCACGCTCGGGCTCAGAGCAGGGAGCGCTGGAAGTGGGCAAGGCGATGAAGGCGCATGGGGCTGGGTGAAATCAAACCCATCCCTGCCGCCACACGCTGTCGTCTTGCAGTTCACGCCACCGGATCACCTGCGTGGCCTTGGAGAACACCGCTTCGATTTCCACCGATTCAATCGGGTCGGTGGGCTGCTCAGGTTGAATCACCCGGTTGACCAAAAAGTGTTTTTGCTTGGCCACGGGTTTCACCGCTGTCCATTTGGTCAGCAGCATTTTTTTGGGGTTCAAGGGGTTCATGGGTGAAGGCCCTCAGGGCTTGTTCATCTCACGCCCTACCGCTTCGGCCAACTCAATCACCGCCATCGCGTAATAACTGCTCCAGTTGTAGCGTGTGATGGTGTAGAAGTTTTCGGTGCCCGCCACGTAGCTCGGGGCGTTGGGGCCGTTGCGCAGCTCGATCAGGGCCAGTGGCCCGGTGTGGTTGAGGGCTGCGCCTTCGAGGGCCGCACCTTTGGCCACAAAACTCGCCACGCTGAAGGTGGGCAGGATGTCGGGGGCCATCAGGGTGTCCATGTCGGTCTGGCCCGGGGTCAAGGTGACGGGGTAATGCGTGGGCATGCCCGTGCGCCATTGGAAGGCCTTGAAGTAATTGGCCACCGAGCCGATGGCGTCTGCAGGACTGCCGAACAGGTCGATGCGGCCATCGCCATCAAAATCCACCGCAAATTTGGCCCAGCTCGAGGGCATGAACTGCGGCAAACCCAAAGCCCCGGCGTAGCTGCCGCGGATGGCCAGTGGGTCTGCGCCGCTGCGCGAAGTCAGCAACAAGAACTGCTCGAGCTCGCTGCGAAAGAAGGCTTGGCGGTCTGCGGCTCGGGGGTGGGCCAGCGGGAAATGAAAGGCCAGTGTGCCCAAGGCGTCCACCACGCGGAAGTTGCCTGTGTTTTGACCGTAAAGCGTTTCCACGCCAATGATGCCGACGATGATGGCCGCAGGCACGCCGTACTCCCGCTCGGCCCGCGCCAAGGTGGCCTGGTGTTGACGCCAGAAACGCTGTCCGGCCTGGATGCGCACGGGCTCGATGAAGCGGGCTCGGTAAGCACCCCAGTCTTTGGCCACGGGGCTGGCCGGGGGCAAGACCAGTTTTTCCACCACAGGCAAGCGTTGGGCTTGGACCAGGGTTTGCTGAACCCAAGCCGGGTCGAGTTGCAGGCGCGTGGCGGCATCTTGTGCCCAGAGGGCGACCTCGGGGTTTTCGGTCAGGGGCACGCCGACCGTGGCCGCAGTTTTACGGGCCAGGCGCTGGCGCTGGGTGGTGGATGGGGGCTTGGCTTGGGTGTTTTTCTTTTTGGCTTTGGTGCCCGCTTGACGGACAGGCTTGTCGGGTGAATTTTTGGCGCTTTGTGCTTGCGCCTCGCCCAGCCATGCCAAAGGCAGCATGAGACAAAACAAGAGGGTCAAAACCGCGTGGAGGTGGTGCCGCGGGGGCTTTTTCGAGGGGTGAGGGAGAAAAATCATGCGGTGCCCAGTTTAATGGAGCCCGCGCAGGCCATCGAGCGATGCGTGGCGTGGGCGTGATAAGCTGAAACCTGCAAATTTGAAGTTCTCAAGAAAACCAACAGCACCAGCCCCTGGCTGGTATGCAGGAAGACAAGCCGTATGGGCGCGACAGGTTATTTCACACACCCCACCTGCTGGAAACACGAGATGGGCGCAGGGCACCCCGAATGCCCGGAGCGCCTCGGCGCCATCGAAGACCGCTTGCTGATCACCGGGCTGGACATGGCCTTGCAACGCCGAGAGCCCACCCCAGCGGCCCTGGCCGACATTGAACTGGCCCATGGCCGCATGCATGTCGCTGCGCTGCGCGGCTTGGGCGATGTGCTGCGCGAAGACATGGCCGCAGGCGGACCCACGCACACCGCCTTAGACCCGGACACCCTGATCAACACCCACACCTGGGACGCGGCTTTGTTGTCGGCAGGCGCAGCCATCGATGCCACCGACGCCGTTTTGGCGGGCGAACTGGAGAACGCGTTTTGCGCCGTGCGCCCCCCGGGGCACCATGCTTGCCGAGACAAGGCCATGGGTTTTTGTTTTTTCAACAACGTGGCCATTGCAGCCAAATATGCGCTGGAGCGCCATGGCCTGCAGCGTGTCGCGATCGTGGACTTCGATGTGCACCACGGCAATGGCACAGAGGACATCGTGGCGGGCGACGAGCGCATCTTGATGGTGAGCTTTTTCCAGCACCCGTTTTACCCGGAAGGCGGCTCGACATCGAATGCGGCCAATCTGGTCAACCTGCCTGTGCCCGCTTACACCAAGGGCATGGACATCCGCGAGTTGATCGACATGATGTGGCTGCCGCGCCTGGAGGCGCACAAGCCCCAGCTGATCTTCATCAGTGCGGGGTTTGATGCCCACCGCGAAGACGACATGGGCCAGATGGGCTTGGTGGAACAGGACTACGCCTGGATCACCCACCGCATCAAGGAAGTGGCGCAGCGCCATGCCAAAGGCCGCATTGTGAGTTGCCTGGAAGGCGGCTACAACCTCAGCGCTTTGGGTCGCAGTGTGGAAGCGCACTTGCGCGTCTTGGCCGACGTTTGACAAGGGCTGGGGGTGAGGGTTTGGCACAATCGAAGCCATGACCGATTCAAACACTCCCAATGTTCACGATTTGCTGCTACACGAGCGCGATGCGCGTGGTGTGCACCGCCTGACGCTGAACAACCCTGGCAGCTTCAATACCTTGAGCGAGGCGATGCTGACCGCTTTGCAAAAAGCCCTGGATGCCATCGCGCAGGACGAGCAGGCCCGTGTGGTGGTGCTGGGGGCTGCAGGCAAGGCTTTTTGTGCCGGGCATAACCTGAAAGAAATGCGGGCACAGCCTGAATTGGCTTATTACCAAAAGCTGTTTGCCCAGTGCACGCGCATGATGCTGGCCATTCAGAAGCTGCCTGTGCCAGTGGTCGCCCGCGTGCAAGGGCTGGCCACTGCAGCGGGTTGCCAGCTGGTGGCGCAGTGTGATCTGGCGGTGTCGTTGGACAGTGCCACCTTCGGCGTCAATGGCATCGACGTGGGCCTCTTTTGTGCCACGCCCAGTGTGCCGCTGGTGCGCAACATGCACGCCAAGCAGGCCATGGAAATGCTGCTCACAGGGGGCTTCATTTCGGCGGCCGAGGCGCAAAGCCGGGGCTTGGTGAACCGCGTGTGTGCAGCGTCAGAGCTGGACGCTCAGATCGATGCGTTGGTGGAGGCCGTCTTGGCCAAACCGCGTGAAGCGGTGCGTTTGGGCAAGGCCCTGTTTTACCAACAACGCGAAATGGGCATTGAAGCCGCTTACCAGCTGGCGGGCCAAACCATGGCCTGCAACATGATGAACGATGTGGCACAAGAGGGCGTGTTGGCCTTCATCGAGAAAAGGAATCCCTCATGGCGGGCGTGAGCAACACGGCGGTGCTCGATCCGATGAGTCTGGTGGTCGCATTGGCGCGGCCCGAATCCCTGATGGCTTTGGGCGCTTTTGCCGCTTGCCTGGTGCTGGCCTGGCTGATGGTCTGGGGTGTGCGCCGGATTTTCAACGGTGAGGAACTGGCCATTTTGCTGGGTCACAAACTGATCGACGGGGTGCTTTTTCCAGTGCTGCTGCTCGGCCTGACTTTTGTGGCGCGCATTGTGTTGACCCAGCACCAGCCTGCGCCGATGTTTGCTGTCTTGTTGCCCGTGTGCATTTCGTTGGTGGTGATCCGCTTGGGCGTGAAAGTGCTGCAGGTGGCGTTTTCCAATGCGCCTTTTGTGCGGGTGCTGGAGCGCACGATTTCCTGGCTGGCCTGGGGCGCGGTGGTGCTTTGGGTCACGGGTATTTTGCCGCTGATGCTCCATGAACTGGACCAGATCAGCTGGAAAATCGGCGGCAGCGTGTTGTCGGTGCGCACCTTGATCGAGGGGGCGCTCACGGCCGGGGCGGTGCTGATTGTGGCGCTGTGGGTGTCAGCGGCCATCGAGGCGCGTTTGCTCAAATCGGCCACGGGCAGTGATCTGTCGCTGCGCAAGGTCATCAGCAACACGGTGCGGGCTTTGCTCATGTTCGTGGGTTTGTTGATGGCGCTTTCTGCGGTGGGCATTGACCTGACGGCTTTGTCGGTGCTGGGCGGCGCGGTGGGCGTGGGCATCGGCTTTGGCCTGCAAAAGCTGGCTTCCAATTACGTCAGCGGTTTTGTCATCCTGGCCGAGCGCAGCATGCGCATCGGGGACATGGTGCTGGTGGACGGTTTTGAGGGGCGCATCGTCGACATCAAGGCGCGTTATACCGTGATCCGCGCTTTCAATGGCCGCGAATCCATCGTGCCCAATGAGTTTCTGATCATTAGCCGGGTGGAGAACTTCACCTTGATGGACCCCAAGCTGTCGCAGACCACCATCGTATCGGTGGCCTATGACAGCGATGTGGACTTGGTGCGGCGACTCTTGATTGAAGCCTGCGCGAGCCAGGAGCGGGTGCTCAAAGACCCCGCCCCAAATGCTTTTCTGAGCCAGTTCGGCGCTGACGGTCTGGAGTTCACCGTGAGTTACTGGATAGCCGACCCGGAAAACGGCCAATTGGCCTTGCGCTCGACCATCAATATGCTGATTTTGGCCGCGCTGCGCGAGCACAAGATCGAGATCCCATACCCGCAGCGGGTGATGCACATGGTCAGTCCATCATCGAAGGCAGCCACAGACTGATGGCCGGAAAGGCCAGCAAGATGGCCAAGGTGATGACCAGCACCAGCACCATCGGCCAGACGCCACGGAAGATGGTGCCCAAGCCTACACTGGGCAGCAAGGTGTTGAGCACAAACAGGTTCATGCCCACGGGTGGTGAGATCAGGCCGATCTGAATCACCATCACGATCAGCACACCAAACCAGACCGGGTCAAACCCCAGCTGCACCACAATCGGAAAGAACAGCGGAATGGTCAGCAAGACCATGGTGAGCTCTTCCATGACGGTGCCCAGCAGCACATAAATCAGCATCATGGCTGCCACGATCATGATGGGCGACAGGCCCAGGCCGGTGATCCAGTCTTTGAGCTCAAATGGCAAGCTGGTGTAGTTGACGAAGTTGGCAAAGATCGTGGCTGCAATGAGCAAGGTGAACAACATGGCCGTTGTGCGTGCCGACTCCACCAGCACCTGCACCAGAACTTTCCATGTCAATGCCTTGCGAGCCAAGGCGAAGAAAAATGCACCAGTAGCCCCCATGCCTGCGCCTTCGGTTGCGGTGAAAAATCCGCCATAAATGCCACCCAGCACCAGCACCACCAAAAGCAGCACGCCCCAGATGCCACGCACCGCTTTGAACCGTTCACGCCAGCTGAATTTCTCGCCAGCGGGTGCATGTTCCGGGTCGTGCCAGGTCATCAGCACCACCGCCAGCATCATCAGGCAGGCCGTCAAAATACCGGGCAACACCCCTGCCGCAAACAGTTTGCCAATGTGGGTTTCGGTGATGATGCCGTAGATCACCAAAATGGTGGAGGGTGGAATCATGATGCCCAAGGTACCGCCCGCTGCGATCACGCCCGTTGACATCGCATCGCTGTAACCCAGTTTTTTCATCGATGGGTAAGCCACTTTGCTCATGGTGGCAGCGGTGGCAATCGATGAGCCACAAATCGCCCCAAAACCTGCGCAAGCGGCAATGGTCGCATGCGCCAGTCCGCCCTTGCGGTGCCCGATGAAGGTGTAGGCCGCATGGAACAATTCATGCGCGAGACCCGCCCGTGCCACAAAATTGCCCATCAAGATGAACAGGGGAATCACCGACAAGGTGTAGGCAAAACCGGTCTCATGAACCACTTGCGCGGTGCTCGCCATGGCGGGCAACCAGCCACGTGTCAGACCAATGCCCACGACGCCCACCAGGCCCATGGAAAAAGCCAAGGGCATGCGCAACAGGGCCATCACGAAGATGGCCAAAAAACCCAACAAAGCTTCTGTCACAGCGTGCCTCCTTCGGAGGCGGTCTCGTCGTCTGATCTAAACGCTTTGACCAGGTGCACCAGACCCGTCAGGCCGCACAACACCCCCATGCCTTGGATGAAAGGTGCTTTGGTGATTTTCAGTTGGGCCGTGGTTTCGCCGGTGACCGCGAATTCCCCACCTGTCTGCCACATCAAATACGCCAGTCCGAACAGCAAGGCGGCGCAAACCAGGTGAACCAGGCCTTGCTGAAATTTTCTGACCAGATGCGGCAGCACCGCGTCCAGTGAGTCAAAAACCACATGCTCGCCTTTGAGAGAGACCAAGGGCAGAGCCCCAAAAATGACCACCACCATCAGCAACTCGGTCAACTCCAAAGAACCGGTGATGGAGTGGGAGAGCATTTTACGCCCCGAGACATCCAGAAAAGTCAGCACCATGATGGCGAACAAGGCCAGTCCTGAAAGTGTTCCACAGAGGATTTCGAGAATTTTTTTCAACTTGTTACCCATAAAAAAACGGTATTTGCTGAGGGGCAAATACCGCTGGTGGTCCCCACACCCCGGGTGATTTCCCCAGGGCATTAAAGATCACTTTTGCTTTTGCAGCTTTGCGATTTCAGCGCGGAATTCAGACAAAGTGCCCGAAGGGTCCTTCAGTCCTTTGGCTTTGGCCGCTTGGGCCCAGTCCCGCTCCAGTTTGTTCACGCGAACGGTGACACCACTGACAAAGTTGTTGTCGGCCTTGATGACTTTCACGCCGTTTTTCTGCATATTGCTCAAGGCCAGATCGTCCACGCGGTCCCAGGCTTTGCCAAAGCGTCGCGCAACGGCTTCACCGGACAACTCGTCCACCACTTTTTTGTCGTCCGCCGACAGACTGTTGTACTTGGCCGGGTTCATCATGAAGACGAAGCTGGTGTTGTACAGACCGCCTGGGAACTGGGTGGCGTGTTTGATGATCTTGTCAATTTTGAAAGAGTCTGTGGACTCTGCCGGGAACAAGGTGCCATCCATCACGCCGCTTGACAAGAGCTCGAAAGATTCCGGTGCGGGCTTGAGGGTCACGTTCATGTCTAGCGTTTTCGAGATCTCGTTGACCATGCCGCCGCCAACCCTGAACTTCAAGCCCGAGAGGTCTTCTACGCGGGTGATCGGTTTTTTGGTGTTGAATACGATGCCTGGGCCGTGGGTGAAATAACCCAAGACTTTCACGCCTTGGTGTTCGGCAGCGAATTCGGGGTATTTGCTTGCGATGCGGTGAAATGCCACCGACAGAGGTTCAGCGCGGTCGCCCAGAAATGGGAATTCGGCCATCTGGGTCAGCACAAAACGTCCGGGGGTGTAGCCGTGAACGGTGAAAGACACATCCACCAGGCCGTTCCTGACCGCGTCGTAAGTGCCGGGTGCAGGCGTTACAGCGCGGGGCAGGATGTTGCAGCGCACGCGGTTGGATGTTTTTGCGGCCAAGTCGTCGCACCATTCTTTTTGGGACATCGACAGCCCGTGTGTGGGAGGGACCCAGCTGGATACGGTCAAGACGGTTTGAGCTTGAGCCAAGCCAGTGAAGCTGGCCAAGGCAACGACAGCCACGGAAATCAAAGTTTTCTTCATCCAATTGCCCCATTGATTTGGTTACAAAACATAATCGTAATATTGAACGATCATCATGAAAATTAATGTTAACCCTGATTTGCCTACCGATTGGTCGGTGAATTCCCGGGGGTAGGATAGACAGATGATCAATATGGTTTTCAAAAAACCGGTCTAAAATACGAACGGTCGTGCTTTTTTGAGAAATGTGCGGTGCTTGTTTGGTGGTTTTGATGCACAATTGACGTTTACGTAACGTCAATGACATCGTGGCGTTGACAGGTGCTTGGGTTTTGATATCAATGGAGAAGCTTTCATGAAAATTCTCGTTCCCGTCAAGCGGGTGGTGGACTACAACGTCAAGGTCCGTGTCAAGTCCGATGGTTCGGGCGTGGACATTGCCAACGTCAAGATGAGCATGAACCCCTTTGACGAGATTGCCGTTGAAGAAGCCGTGCGCCTGAAAGAAAAAGGGCTGGCCACCGAAGTGATCGCCGTCTCTTGCGGCGTGACCCAGTGCCAGGAAACTCTGCGCACCGCCATGGCCATTGGTGCTGACCGCGGCATCCTGGTCGAGACCCCCGCTGACTTGGACCTGCAGCCCCTGGCCGTGGCCAAGCTGCTCAAGGCCCTGGTGGACAAAGAGCAACCCAGCCTGATCATCCTGGGCAAGCAAGCCATTGACGACGACTGCAACCAGACCGGTCAGATGCTGGCCGCATTGGCCGACCTGCCCCAAGCCACCTTCGCCTCCAAGGTCGAGATCGTGGACGGCAAAGCGCAAGTGACCCGCGAGATCGACGGCGGCCTGGAAGTGCTCAGCATCAGCCTGCCTGCGGTGGTCACCACCGACCTGCGCCTGAACGAGCCGCGCTACGTGACGCTGCCCAACATCATGAAGGCCAAGAAAAAGCAGCTCGACACCTTCAAGCCGGAAGACCTGGGCGTCGATGTGGCCCCCCGCATCAAGACCCTCAAGGTGGCAGAACCCGCCAAGCGCAGCGCCGGCATCAAGGTGCCTGACGTCGCCACGCTGGTGGACAAGCTGAAAAACGTGGCCAAAGTGATCTGAGGCACTTTGTGGGAGGCCGCCCCCGCGGCCGAATGGCGATGAACAG
>NZ_NESF01000031.1 GCF_003063665.1 Limnohabitans sp. Hippo3 | reverse complement strand
AATCTTCGGGTGACCGATGCGATCAGGCGATGGCAGGACCTACGCTACCGTTTGGCTGAACCGAGCCGAAAACGCCGCTCACAGAGGGCAACGTTGCGTAAGATATTAAGTTAGCGCATATGCGCATACGCGGGTATGACAGAACATTGTTCACCCCCGACCTGATCGGGGATCTATGGCACCTGACTTTGTCACCCCCGACTTGATCGGGGGTCCATGCATTTAAATGGCTTGAAAATCACAAAATAGACTCATACAAATCAACCCAATCCGGATTTTCTTTTTCGATCAAGGCAATTTTCCATTCACGTTTCCAGTGCTTCAAGCGTTTCTCGTAAGCGATGGCCTCTTGAATGCTTTCAGTTTGGTCAAACCACACCAATTGGGTCACGTTATACCGAGCAGTAAATCCATCCACCGCATGTTGTTTGTGTTCATGGACACGGCGAATCAAATGGTTGGTGACGCCGACATACAAAGTGCCGTTTTTCTGATTGGCGAGCATGTAGACAAAGTAAGCCATAAGTGAGGGTATGGCAGGCTTTGGCTGTTGGCAAGGGGATGGATACCCGCATGCGCGGGTATGACAAAAACCTCGTCACCCCGACTGGATCGGGGGTCCATGTCTTCGGCTGCGATGGATACCCGCATTCGCGGGTATGACAAAGTTAGGCGCGGGTATGACAAAAACCTCGTCACCCCCGACTTGATCGGGGGTCCATGTCTTCGGCTGCGATGGATACCCGCATTCGCGCATATGCGCTAACTTAATATCTTACGCAACGTTGCCCTCTGTGAGCGGCGTTTTCGGCTCGGTTCAGCCAAACGGTAGCGTAGGTCCTGCCATCGCCTGATCGCATCGGTCACCCGAAGATTAG
>NZ_NESF01000030.1 GCF_003063665.1 Limnohabitans sp. Hippo3 | reverse complement strand
GCCAAGCGCAGCGCCGGCATCAAGGTGCCTGACGTCGCCACGCTGGTGGACAAGCTGAAAAACGTGGCCAAAGTGATCTGAGGCACTTTGTGGGAGGCCGCCCCCGCGGCCGAATGGCGATGAACAGCCATTCGCGAGCAGGGGCTCGCTCCCACAGAACAACGAATCAAGGAAAAAACATGACTTCTCTGGTTATTGCAGAACACGACAACGCCTCCATCAAAGGCGCGACCCTGAACACCGTCACCGCCGCTGCCGCTTGTGGTGGTGATGTGCATGTGCTCGTCGCTGGCCACAACGCCGCTGCCGCCGCACAAGCCGCCTCCAAAATAGCGGGCGTGGCCAAAGTCATCCACGCCGACAGTGAAGCCCTGGCCCATGGCCTGGCCGAAAACGTCGCAGCGCAAGTGCTGGCCATCGCTGGCAATTACAGCCACATCCTGTTCCCCGCGACGGCCGCAGGCAAGAACGTGGCCCCCCGCGTGGCGGCCAAGCTCGATGTGGGCCAAATCAGCGATGTGACGCAAGTCATTTCGGCCGACACCTTCGAGCGCCCGATCTACGCCGGTAACGCCATGGCCACGGTGCAGTCCACCGACGCGACCAAGGTGATCACCGTGCGCACCACCGGCTTTGACGCCGCAGCCGCCACAGGTGGCTCGGCTGCCGTCGAGTCCGCAGCCGCACAAGCAGACAGCGGCAAGAGCAGCTTCAAGGGCAGCGAGATCGCCAAGAACGACCGCCCTGAACTCACCGCCGCCAAGATCATCGTCTCGGGTGGCCGCGCTCTGGGCAGCGCCGAGAAGTTCAACGAAGTGATGACCCCGCTGGCCGACAAACTGGGCGCGGCCATTGGCGCGAGCCGTGCAGCGGTCGATGCCGGTTACGCCGCCAACGATCTGCAGGTTGGCCAGACCGGCAAGATCGTCGCGCCGCAGCTGTACATCGCAGCGGGCATCTCGGGTGCGATCCAGCACCTGGCGGGCATGAAGGATTCGAAGGTGAT
>NZ_NESF01000003.1 GCF_003063665.1 Limnohabitans sp. Hippo3 | reverse complement strand
AGCTGCCAGTCCTCATCGAGGCGAACAAATTCCGACGGCTGCACCGAGCACTCCATGGCCTTCTCCTTCCATACGCAATGGAGAAGAGCATATCTCAAATTGATATTTTAAGTTAGCGCATATGCGCCTTCGCGGGTATCCATGGCTGGCGAAAGCATGGACCCCCGATCAAGTCGAGGGTGACAGCACTAGGCTATGACGAGGGTGACAGAGCTAAACCAAGTCGGGGGCGACAGAGAACGGAAAGTGACGGGACCAGCCGTCACACCATCCACTGCGCCAGCGCGTCGCTGGTGGCTTCGGGCAATTCTTCAGGGATGAAATGCCCGGAGGGCATGACCTGGCCACTGACACGCACCGCGCATTGCGCCTGCCACAGCTCAACCGGTTTGAACATGCGGTTGACCACGCCCCGGCTGCCCCACAGGACCAAGGTGTCGCAGGCGATTTTGTCACCGCGCTCTCGGCTTTCACGGTCGTGCTGCAGGTCGATGCCTGCACTGGCGCGGTAGTCTTCGGCTGCGCTGTGGATAGCGGCAGGCCAGCCCTTGTCGTTGAGTGCGGGGTTGCAAAAGGCGCGTTCGTATTCGGCCAAGGCTTCAGGCTCGATGTAGCCCAAGCCCTCGCTGCCCCAGCCGCCCAGCTTGGCGTGCAAATAGGCCTTGGGGTTGCCGCCGATCATGAACTCGGGCAAGGGCGCGGGTTGCGTCAGGTGGAACCAGTGGTAATAGGCCTGCGCAAAGGCAAAGTACGGGTCGGCCACCGGGCCAGAGACCTCCGGTTTTTTGCCCCACAGACCGCCGTACATGTCGAAAGTGGGCGCGATGTCGATCACGCACAACTTGCGCACACGCGATGCATGGTCCAGCGCCAAACGGTGCGCCACGCGCCCGCCCCGGTCGTGACCGCACAGGAAAAAATCGCCCACACCCAAGGCGTCGAGCAGGCCCACCACTTCTTGCGCCATGGCGCGTTTGCTGTAGTGGGCATGCTCGGCGTCGCCCACGGCGTGCGACGAATCGCCATAGCCCCGCAAGTCGGGCATCACCAAGCGGTAACGGCCACGCAGGTTTTGCGCGACGCGGTGCCACATGACATGGGTTTGCGGAAAGCCGTGCAGCAAGACCAGCACGGGCAGATGAGATTGCGCTGTCCAGTTGGCCGATTGCCGAAAGCAGACGGGCAAGCCCGCCACTGTGCGCGTTTGCCGCTCGAAGCCTTCAAACCAGGCCATCAGTCGACCTTGGCACCCGAGGCTTTGACCACCTCGGCCCACTTTTTGTGCTCAGCGTCAATCAGCGCGGCAAACTGCGCGGGCGTGTTGCCGCTGGGGATCGCACCCAAGGTGGCGAGGCGTTCTTTCATGGCCGGGGTGGCGAGCGACTTGGCTACTTCTTGCTGGATGCGGCTGACCACGTCGGCAGGCGTGCCTGCGGGGGCCAGCAAACCGAACCAGCTGCTGGCTTCAAAGCCTTTGAGGCCACCCGCTTCTTCGACGGTCGGCAAGTCGGGCAGTGCTGCCGAACGCTGGCTGCTGGTCACGGCCAAGGCCTTGAGTTTGCCCGCCTTGATGAGTTGCATGGCCGAGGGCAGGTTGTCGAACATCACGTCCATGCTGCCGCCCACCAAATCGAGCAAGGCGGGACCGGAACCCCGGTAAGGGATGTGCGCCATGAAAGTGCCGGTTTGCGACTTGAACAGCTCGCCCGCCAGATGGATGGACGTGCCATTGCCGCTGGAGGCCATGTTCAGCTTGCCGGGGTTGGCTTTGGCGTACTGGATGAAATCCTTGACGTTGTTGATCTTGTTGGCGGCGGCTTTTTCGGCGTTGACCACCATCACATTAGGCACACCCGCCACCAGGGTGATGGGCACAAAGTCCTTGAAGGGGTCATAGGGCAGCTTGCTGTACAAGGCGCGGTTGATGCCGTGCGTGCCCACCGTGCCCATGAGCAGGGTGTAACCATCGCCCGCCGACTTGGCCACTTGTTCGGCCCCCAGGTTGCCCCCGGCTCCGCCTTTGTTTTCGATCACGAATTGCTGGCCAAAGGCCTTGGCCAGGTCCGGCGCGATGGCGCGGGCCAAAATGTCGGTGGTGCCGCCGGGTGCAAAAGGCACCACGATCTTGACCGGCTTGTTAGGCCAAGCGGTTTGCGCCCAGCTGGCAGGGGCCGCCGACAACAACAGTGCCGCGGCCATGCCCAACACTGGACGACGCGTGAATGACTTTGGAAAATGGACCATGCTTGTCTCCTTGCAACAGATGCAAAGCATGATGCCACTCGCCTGCGCGAACACTGTCACTCAGGCGAAGAAAGCCGGTTGATTTAAGGGTTTGTTCTAGTCAATTGGGCCTGCAGCTGCGGCTTAAGCACCTTGCCCAAAGCGCTTTTGGGCAGACTGTCCATGAACACCACACGGCGGGGCAATTTGAAGCGTGCAATGCGCGACTGCAAATGCGCCAGCACCGCCTCTGCGTCCAATGCCTGCCCTGCGGCGTCGGGCGAGCGCACCAGCACGGCCACAGGCACTTCGCCCCAGCGCGCATCGGGCAGGCCGACCACGGCGCTTTCGGCCACGCCGGGCAGGGTGACGAGCTGGTTTTCGATTTCGGCCGGGTAGATGTTCTCGCCGCCCGAGATGATCATGTCTTTGCTGCGGCCCACGATGGTGATGCAGCCGTCTTCGGCACGCTGACCCAGATCGCCCGAATGGAACCAGCCGTCCTGCAGGCCTGAGCTGAGCTCTCCGTCGGTACGCCAGTAACCGCACATCAGGTTGGCAGCGCGGATGCAGACTTCGCCCGTCTCTCCGGGGCCGACTTCCTGCCCTTGATCGTCGATGAGTTTGACTTGCGCCTCCGGGTGCGGCCAGCCCGAATCACCCACGCGGGCCATGGCCTCGGGCAGGCGCAGCACGATGGACACCGGGCCGGTCTCGGTGGTGCCATAGACCTGGCCCACGGGCACACCGCGTTCGTGCAGCGTTTCGAGGTAAGCCACGGGCACAGTGGACGAGCCGGTCATCACACCGCGCAGGCAGGCGAGCGAGGTGTCGGCCCAGCGTGGGTGTTCAAACACGGCGCGCATGGTGGCGGGCACCAAGAGCGACAGCGTCGGGCGGCTGGTGTTCATTTCACCCAGCCAGGCCGCCGGGTCAAAGCGCGGGTGCAGCACCACCTCGATGCCCGACAGCAAGGCGGGCAGGGTCTGGATGCACAGGCCACCCACATGGAACATGGGCAAGGTGGACAGCACCTTGTCGCCCGGCACAAAGTCGTGCGCCCAGGCACTGGCTCGCGCGTTGGCCAGCAGCGCCGCTTGCGTGTGCACCGCCCCCTTGGGCACGCCCGTAGTGCCCGAGGTGTAGACCAGCAGCAGCGGCAGCTCGCCATGCACGTCGGGCAACGGCAAGGCCCGAGGCGAGGCGGTGGCGATCAGGCTGTCCTGGTGGGTGTGCTGCAGGCCCTCGCCTTGCAACGCATGGACTGTATCGGCATGGTGGGTGTCGTACACCAGCAAGCGCGGCTGGGCGTCTCCCATGACCTGCTGCAGCTCGGGCACGGCCAGGCGAAAATTCAGCGGCAAAAAAATCGCACCCAAACGGGCGCAGGCCACCAGCGTGACGAGTTGCAGTTCGTGGTTAAAACCGAGCCAGGCCACGCGGTCGCCCGGCTGCACGCCCCAGGTCGACTGCAGGTGCGCGGTGACCCGCTGCACACGTCGCCAGAACTTGGCAAAGTCATAGGCGAAGGTGCCGCCTGTTTTGCGCTCGTCGCCTCGGAAGGTCATGGCGGGATGCGTGCCGCAGTCCTGCGCCAGCTGTGCAAAACGGGCCGCGATGGGGCTGGTTTCGTCGCCCCACATCACTCGTCTTTTTCGCCGGGTTCGTACAGCGCTTCGCGCCCGATGCGGTCCATGCACAGCTCGGCCGTCCAGGGCAGCATGAGCGAGCCGCAGCGTGCATCGCGGTACAGGCGCTCGAGCGGCAGGCTTTTGAGCATGGACTGGCCGCCGCAGGTGCGGATCGCCAAGCGGGCGATGTCTTGCGCGTTCTCCATGATGGTGTACTGCGCGGCATAGGCGCGCAGGCGGGTCGACTTGCTCGGGTCGACCTTGGCGTCTTCAATGGCGCGCAAGAAGAGGTTGCGGGTTTGTTCGAGTTTGACAAACATCTCGGCCACGGCGATTTGCTTGGTGGCGAACTGGCGGCGCTTGACGGGGCCCGTGCCGGGAATCTCGCCACGCAAATAGGCCACGGTGAAGTCGTACGCCGCTTGCGCGATGCCCATGTAGGTGGGCGAGAGCGTCATGAACATGTGCGGCCAGCGGCTGGCGGCCTGAAAGTACAGACCTTGCGGCATCAGCGCCGCGTCGTCGGGCACGAACACGTCTTTGAAGATGAGGTTGCGCGACACGGTGGCGCGCATGCCCAGCGGGTCCCAATCGCCTTCGATGGTGAGGCCCGGTGCCGTGCGGGGTATGGCCAGGTACAGGGTGTCACGGCGCGAAAGGTCTGAACCTTCCTTTTTCTCGGTGCACAGCACGCCAAAGTAATCGGCAGCGTCGGACAAGGATGCAAAGATTTTTTTGCCGTTGATCTTCCAGCCGCCATCGACTTTGACAGCGAGGGTGCCGAAGGGCTGAGCGCCTGACGCTGCTGCACCGCCTTCCGAGAACGGCTGCGCGTAAATCGCACCGTCTTTCACCACCCGGGCAAAGTGGGTGGCCTGGTGCTGGCGGTGGCTGGCGCGATGCTCTGGCGTCATCTCCAGGTCTTCAGACAACAAGCCGCTCCAGAGCATGGTGCAGACGTGCATGTTGAAGGTGAGCGCGGTGGCGCCGCAATAGCGACCAATCTCGGCCGAGACCATGGCATACGTCGCGTAATCGGCCCCCTGGCCGCCGTGCGCTTCGGGCACGCAAAGCGCCAGCAGGCCCGAGTCACGCATGTCGTTGTAGTTGGCAAACGGGAACTGCGCGTCACGGTCCAGTTGCGCAGCGCGGGGGGCGAACTTCTCGCGGCCCAGCTGACGGGCCAAGGCCATCAGCTTTTGCTGCTTCTCGGTCAGGGGGTAGTCGTCGCCACAGATGGGCATGGTGTGCGGCATCGTTTTGTCTTGCACGTCGCTCATGGTTTCACGTCCTTCAGGAATTTTTCGAGTTCGGCGTTGAACGCCTCGGGCTGTTCGTAATGCAGCAAATGCCCTGCCCCGGCCAGGCAGGCGTAGCGCGCACCTGGAATTTTCTGCGCCATGCGCTGCACCACGGTGGGCGGTGCGGTGCGGTCATGCCCTGCGGCCAGGCACAGCACGGGCACGGTAAGGGTGGGTAAAGCGGCGCGTTGCTCAAACTGCACCAGCGCATGCAGGGCGGCGCGGTAAGTGGCGGGCGGCACGGCCGACATGCTTTGGTGTGCCGACTTGAGCTTGAGCGCATCGCCACCAGGCGCGGCCATGGTGGAGATCAGCTTGTCGGCGATGTCGCCCATGGTTTTGCCCGCTTCCAAAAGGGCCAGACGCTGTGCCAGAAACTGCTTTTGAAAATCACCATCGCTGTTGCCAAAAGCCGGACTGCTAGCGGCCAGCAGCAGGCCACGGATGCGCTCAGGCTTTTGCGTCCAGGCTTGCAGGGCGACCATGGCGCCCATGCTGTGGCCCACCAACACCGCTTGGTCGATGCCTGCTGCGTCCAGCATCTGCCACAGGGCTTGCGCCAGGTGCGCGAAGTCATAGGGGGTGACCGTGGGGCTGTCGCCATAACCGGGCATGTCCCAAGCCAGGCTGCGCCAACCCAGAGCGGCCACATGCGCTTGCTGCGCTGCCCAGCCGTGTCGACCCCCGCCCACGCCGTGCAAGAACACCACGGCGGGTTGTGTGGGCAAGCCCACGTCGGTGAAGGCGGGCGTATTCATGAAAAGTACTGCCTGAAAATCTTCCGCGTTGCAGGTTTGATGTGGGAGGCCGCCCCTGCGGCCGAATGTTGAACGTGGCTCCGCCCTGCATTCGCGAGCGGGGGCTCGCTCCCACATGGATTCAGGAAAGCGGGTGCCTGCAGCATCATGAAAGCGCATCCGTTTGAACCACTCCCGCATCGACCACCACCGTGTCGTCGAGCTTAATGGTGCAGCCGCGCATGGGCAAGTCAAAGTGGCCCAGCGTGTGGCGGCCCGCCACCTCGTTGGCCCCGGTCGAATACAAAAAGTTACCCGCAAAGGCACGCAGCTCGGTGCCGTTGCAGTCGCGCTTGTCGTAAAACGCCATGGCGTCCCAACGCGCTGCCGGGTTCAGGCCAAAGCCCACATGCGAGACGGCATAAGCGGCGCGGTGGCCTTCGGCGTCTTCCCAGGCTTTCCAGTAGCCACGCATCATGTCCACATCGACGCCCTGCCCCTCGATGGTGACCACACTGTCGTTCTCGATGGTCAGGCGGATCGTGTCGCGCAAATAGCTTTTGAAGGTCAGATTCACATCGCCCGGGGCCATGACCAGCGTGCCGTTGACACTGCCTGCGGCCGGGAATGCCAGCGCCAGCCCCGCAGGCCAGTGCGAGACCATGCCCGGCTTGGGGCAAAAGCCCCACACACCGCCCACCACCGCTTGTTTGTCGCCGTGTTTCAGGTTCACGCGCAAGTCGGTGCCTGCGGCAGACGTGACGTGCATGTGTTGTGCGCTACGCAGCTTCTTCATCGCAGCTCGCACCACGCCTTCGAGCGCCGGATCAGGCACGGTGCGCTCTAAAATTTCAGGGTGCTCGTTGGACACCATGAGCAGGCGCGGCAGGTGGCCGTCCACGCCTTTCATGATGGAGGGCAACTCGGGCGCGTGCAGCAGACCTTCCACGGTGCAGTCCACCACCATGTCGGCGCGGGCGAGAGCCGCCACCACGGGGCCGAGCTGGCCAATCGCATCGCTGGCACCTGTGGATCGCACCGGGGCGGGGGCGGTGAGTGCGGGCGTTGTCAGCGTCACCTCGAACACGCGGGCACCCATGGCCTCCAGCGCGAGGCGGGCCAAGTCCACGTTGACCCGGCGTGATTGGGTTTCGGCCAAAATGGCGACCACTTCGCCAGGCTGCACCTTGCACAGCGTGAAGGTGCGGGTAAACGCCGCGAGCCACCTGTTTTCGATTCGTTCCACCAGCATGCTTGTCTCCTTGGCCTGCAGCTCTGAACGGTTCTCCTGCAGACATGAATGGTCAGTTTATATGAAAATTCATGCAATTCAACTATCATCCACCCATGCACCAAGCTCCCCCATCTCACATCAAAGCGCTGAGTCCAGACTTTGAAACGCCGCATTTCAAACAAGCACTGTCGCGCTTTGCCACGGGAGTGACCGTCATCACCACGTTCGCATCAGGTGCACACAAGGGCGATTCGGCCAGCAGCAGCTTTGTGGGCATCACCGCCAGCTCGTTCAATTCGGTGTCGCTCACGCCGCCGCTCGTGCTGTGGAGCTTGGGCCACCGGGCCAGCAGCTTGCCGCTGTTCCATGCGGGCACGCATTATGTGGTGAATGTGCTGGCCGCAGACCAGCTCGACTTGTGCAACCGCTTTGCCTACGGGAAAGGCGACCGCTTTGCCGACACCGCCTACACCCTGGGGCAAGCTGGGTTACCCATTTTGAAAGGCGCGCTGGCCTGGTTTGAATGCCACAACCGCAACCGCCACGAAGAAGGCGACCATGTGATTTTTGTGGGCGAAGTGGAACGCTGCGGGTTCAGCGATGGTTCGGCCCCGCTCGTTTACCAGGGCGGTCAGTTCAGCACCACCACGCCACTGGCATGAGCAACTCAGCAGGCTTTGTCGACGACTACCTGGCCTACTTGCTGGCACGCGCCAGCCATTTGATTTCGAGCGAATTCCACGCCGTGGTTGAGGCCAACGGCCTGAGCCTGATGGAGTGGCGCGTCATGGCGAGCCTGTCGGGAAAAGACAGTTTGAGCATCAACGAACTCGCCAGCATCGTGCTGGCCAAACAACCCACCGTGACCAAGCTGGTGGGCCGCATGCAAGACGCCGGGTGGGTCACGCGTTGCGACGCTGCACATGACAAACGCCAAAGCCTGGTGAGCCTCACGGCCGCAGGTCGGCGCAAAGTGCAGCCGCTACTGAAGCAAGCCAAAGCGCACGAAGCGCAAGTGGTGTCTGCCTTGGGGGCGGAACAGGCGCATCAACTTAAGCTTATGTTGGAGAGCTTGATTGCGGCGCATACACATGCTGGCGAAAATGTGGTCGAATCGTGAAAGTAAACACACATGACCAACGCATTCAAGATCATCAAACAAGGCTTGACTGAGGCCATTGCACATGCCAAGACCAAAGACACAGAAACCACTGGCGTGAAGCTGTACCAGCCTCAGGCCGTCAATGTGTCGGACCTGCGACAGCGACTGAGCCTGACACAAGAACAGTTTGCTGCACGCTTTGGTTTTTCAGTAGCAACACTGCGCCATTGGGAGCGTGGCGACCGCTCGCCAAGCTGCGCATCGCTGGTGTTGCTCAACGTGATTGATCGCAATCCCTCAGCGATGTTGCAAGCATTGCAGTAAAACGATCCGAACAATGCTCTAGCAAGTTCAACATAAGCCATTGATTTCTCTTTACTTTAGAACAATCAAACTTGCATGAGACGAAAGCAACTGTCGCCTAATCCTATGCCACTCTGGCTGGCGGAGGTTGACGAAGAATCACACTTTGACCGTCAAGCCGTACTAACTGGTTCTATTTATTACCCTGGCTGTGGTTTTGATGGGAGTCCTATCGAAGCCTATGGGGGCTTTTCACATAGTTTTGTGTATGTAGATTACTACTGTGACAAAGAAACTATCTTAAGAAAAATCTCTAGATTTGGAGGTTATGAACCAGTTTTTATACGAGAAATCAAAAAAGATGAATTATCAGAATACACAAGGCCAACCATCTACCCTACAGTCACCGATTTCTATGGCGCACGCCCAGATGACTCAATTCCCGAATTGATAAATCGTAATAAGTCAATTGCCAATAGCGGGCAAGCACCATTTTCTATTTGGACAGTAATGAAAAGGCGGTCAAAAACAAATCCATCGCATGGCCCAGACCGATTCTCTTTATTATATGTCTTTGGCGAGGGCGTAGCCACATATCATGCTCTGTACAACTCAAATAAAATTTGTCCAACTGCAATTGTCATCGCTGGTGCCGATATTGGCTTCGGAAGAAATTGGACGTTGTTTGAACAACAAGGTGGAATATTTGAAAGAATCGTGATGGAAAATTCAGCAGGAATTCCAAAATATTTATTCACTTGGAATCGATATGACCCAACATACAAGGACGTTCAGGGTAGATCACAAGCAATTAAAATGTATTGGCAAAAATACACTAAAAAAATTCCAGATCGAAAATTTCTATCAATATGGGCCGCCGAATTAAAAGATGATATCGGTTTAGACTGAAATTATTTTATATGCTTCAAGCCACTTTACAATCCACGCAGTCCCTACCCCACGACTAAAGCCTTTGGCTGAAAAGGCTTTGGTGGGATGATTTTTTCTGCAGTAGTCGACTAGTTTATCGTGCGGATATAGGTACCAGCAATTTGTTTTTTTATCTTCAAACATAATGAAAATTTCTTTATTTTCATACTTTGGGTCTATCGTAATACGCCCTTTAAGCTGAATCTTTAGCCAGTCACCATCAAGATGTTGCGCCAAAAAGTCAGCGCCCATCCAATCATATGGCAGAAGATTCGTTACAAAGCCGTAATCAGCAAGGACGGCCGATGCTTTTTGAAAATTGTATGACTCCTTCATGCTGGCAGAAAGTTTTTGATAGGAAATCTTCTTATATTTTTTCAGGACTGAGGACATTGAATTCTCCCAATATATACTGCAAAAAATCACAGTGGAAATATGGCAATTATTTACCAAGCCAAAAATTTTTAATAGCAATTATCATATTATTTTAAAAAATTAAATTAGCGACAACAACAACTCCCAAACTAAACCCTCCGCTGACCTTACCCATCGATCTGCACAGCCGTAGCCATCACACAAGCCGCGAACCCAGTCAGTCCGGCACCACCGCCGTGACCTCAATCTCCACCAGCGCCCGGTCTTCCACCAAATCAGCCACTTGCACCAGCGTCATGGTCGGGTAGTTTCTGCCGATGACTTCCTGATAGACCTTGCCCAGCTCTCTGCCGCGTGCCAGGTATTCCTTCTTGTCCTTGACGTACCAGGTCATGCGGGCCATGTGCTGTGGGCCTGCACCTGCGCAGGCCAACGTATCGACAATGTTTTGCAGGGCCTGCCGGCACTGGGCCACAAAGTCGTCGGTCTCGAATTGGGCCTGGCCGTTCCAGCCGATCATGCCTGCGACGAACACCATGCGGCCGCGTGCTTCGATGCCATTGGCATAGCCTTTGGCGGGGGCCCAGCCTTCGGGTTGCAAGACGTTGAACATGGAGGGCTCCTTAAGAAATTTGACGCAGCTTGAAGCGCTGCAGTTTGCCGGTTTCGGTGCGGGGCAAGGCGTCCAAAAAGACCACTTTGCGCGGGTACTTGAACGGGGCGATGGTTTGCTTAACGTGCTCTTGCAGGGCTTTTTCCATGGCCGCATCGCCCGTGTGGCCGGGCTTGAGCACCACATAGGCCTGCACGATGTGGCCACGGTCTTCGTCGGGCATGCCGACCACGCCGCATTCGGCCACGGCCAGGTGTTGCAGCAAAGCGCCTTCCACCTCGGGGCCTGCGATGTTGTAGCCCGCCGAGATGATCATGTCGTCGTTGCGCGCCTGGTAGCTGAAGTACCCGTCCAAGTCCATGACGAAGGTGTCGCCGGGCAGGTTCCAGCCGTCTTTCACATAGTCTTGCTGGCGCGGGTCGGCCAGGTATTTGCAGCCCGTGGGGCCGCGCACCGCGAGCCGCCCCAAGGTGCCGGGCGGCACGGGCTGCATGTCGTCATCCACGATCTGTGCCACATAGCCGGGCACCACTTGGCCAATGCTGCCGGGGCGCACCTGCGCGCCCGCGCTCGAGATGTAGATGTGGATCACTTCGGTGCCGCCAATGCCGTCGGTCATCTCGATGCCCGTGGCCTGCTTCCACAGCTGGCGGGTGGCGTCGGGCAAGGCCTCGCCTGCCGAGACGGGGTGTTTGAGGCTCGTCAGGTCAACACCTTTGGCCAGCGTTGCTATTTGGCGGTACATGGTGGGCGCGGTATAGCACTGCGTGGCGCGGTACTTGGCAATGGTCTGCATCAAGGTCTCGGGCGTGTGCTTTTCGAGCAGCACAGTGCTTGCGCCATAGCGCAGCGGAAACGCCAGCAGACCACCCAAGCCGAATGTGAAGGCGATGGGCGGCGTGCCGCAGACCACATCGGTTTCGTCCATCTGCAAGATGTGACGCGGAAACAAATCGCACATGGCCAGCACATCGCGGTGAAAGTGCATGGTGCCCTTGGGCTTGCCCGTGGTGCCGCTGGTGAACGCGATCAGGCACACGTCATCGCGGCTGGTGGGGTGGGCGGTGTACGCGTCGCTCTGCCGCTGCATCCGATGCTCCAGGCCATCAGGGGCATCGCTGCGGAACTGCACCAGCTGCTGCAAGCTGGCCATGTGGCTGGCGTGGCCGGGCGTCATGCAGTGCTGCAGTTCGTCGGCCAGCAGGCTGTCGCACAGCGCGGCGCTGACCTGGGCCTTGTCGATGATCTGGGCCAGCTCGCCCGCACGCAGCAGCGGCATGGTGGGCACGGCGACAAGACCCGCCTTGATCGCGCCCAGCAAGCAAGCGGCCATCATGGGGCTGTTGCCACCGCGCAGCAAAATGCGGTTGCCGGGCACGAGGCCCATGTCTTGTGTCAGCACCTGGGCGATGCGGTTGCTCTTGTCTTGCAACTGCGCATACGTCCAGCTGAAGTCAGCTGAGCTGCTGGAAAAATCGCTCACGCCATGCAGCGCGATGCGCTCACCCCGACCCGCTTGCACATGGCGGTCTACCAATTCCACCGCGCAGTTGAGGACGTCGGGGTAAGCCAGCTCGGGTCGATCTGCGATGAACACGGGCCATTGGTCTTGGGGTGGCAGCCGGTCACGCGCAAAAGTGTCGGTGTGGCTGCTGGGCAGCAGTTGGTTCCAGTCGCTCATGTCAACCTTTCAGCAAATCTTTGCCGATGATCAGCTGCTGCACTTCGGTCGCGCCTTCGTAAATGCGCAGCGCTCGGATCTCGCGGTACAGCGACTCCACCATCACGCCCTTTTTGACGCCCATGCCTCCGTGCATCTGCACCGCCATGTCGATGATCTGCTGGGCGTTTTCGGTGGCGGTCATCTTGGCCATGGCCGCTTCGCGGGTGATACGCCCGCCTTGGTCACGCAACCAAGCGGCGCGGTAGGTCAAGAGCGTGGCCGCGTCCAGCATCGTCGCCATCTGCGCGATCTTGGTTTGCGTGATCTGAAAGTCGCCCAAGGTTTGGCCAAACATCTGGCGTGACCGTGCCCAGGCGATGGACTCGTGCAGCGCACGCCGCCCAAAACCCAAAGCGGCCGCCGCCACCGAGGTACGAAACACATCGAGCGTGGCCATGGCGACCTTGAAGCCCTGGCCCGCTTCGCCAATGCGCTGCTTGGCAGCGACTTTGCAGTTATCAAACTTGAGCGTGGCCAACGGGTGGGGCGCCACCACGTCGATGCGCTCTTCAATCGACAGACCGGGCATGTCGGCATCGACAATGAAAGCCGTGATGCCGCGTGCGCCGGGCGCTTCGCCTGTGCGGGCGAACACCACATAAAAATCGGCGATGCCCCCATTGCTGATCCAGGTCTTGCGACCGTTGAGCACATAGCCGTCTGCCGTAGCCGTGGCACTGCACTGCATGGCGGCCACGTCCGAGCCTGCATCGGGCTCGCTCAAGGCAAAGGCGCTCAGGGCCTGGCCCGACGCCACACGCGGCAGGTAACGCTGCTTTTGGTCGGCTGTGCCCATGAGGCTGATGGCGCCCGTGCCCAAGCCCTGCATGGCAAACGCGAAGTCCGACAAACCGTTGTGGAAAGCCAGCGTTTCGCGCAGCAGGCACAGTTGTCGGGTATCGATGGCGTCAGACGCTGCGCCGTAGGCCGTGCCCGAGACGGCATGCTTGAGCCAGCCGCCGCTGCCCAGCAGGCGCACCAGACGGATGCATTCAGCGTCCACCGCGTCGCGGCTTTCGTCGTGGTGTGCGTGTGCCAGGTGTTCGTTGCACCAGGCGTCCAGCCGCACTTTGAAGTCGCGGTGGCTGTCGTCAAAGAAGGGCCAGTCGAGTTCTGCTGGGTGTGACGCTGTGTGGTCGGACATGGCTCAATCCCCCTCGAACACTGGCGTTTGCTTGCCCACAAAGGCGTGGTATGCCCGGTGGAAGTCGTTCGTGGCCATGCAGATGGCCTGGGCCTGGGCTTCGGCCTCGATGGCTTCGTCCACGCCCATGTTCCATTCCTGCTGAAGCATCTTCTTGGTGATGCCGTTGGCAAAGGTGGGGCCTGCCACCAGCTGTGCGGCCATGGCCTGTGCATCGGCCAGCACAGTGCCTGCATCGCACACGCGGTTGTAAAAACCCCAGCGCTCGGCCTCCAGCGCACCCAGGCCACGCCCGGTGAAGAGCAGCTCGCTGGCGCGCCCTTGGCCGATGATGCGCGGCAAGAGCGCGCAGGCGCCCATGTCGCAACCGGCCAGGCCCACCTTGTTGAACAGGAAATAAGTCTTGCTACGCTCGGTGCCGTAGCGCAGGTCAGACGCCATGGCCAAGATGGCCCCTGCGCCCGCGCACACGCCGTCGATGGCGGCGATGATGGGCTGCGGGCAAGCACGCATGGCCTTGACCAAGTCGCCCGTCATGCGGGTGAAGGCCAGGAGGCCGGGCATGTCCAGCTTCGTGAGCGGGCCAATGATCTCGTGCACATCGCCACCCGAGCAGAAGTTGCCGCCCTCGCCCGTGATGACCACAGCGTGGATGTCGGGTGCGTAGGGCAAGGCGCGGAAAAAATCACGTAGCTCGGCGTAAGAGTCGAAAGACAGCGGGTTCTTGCGCTCGGGGCGGTTCAGGCTCACTGTGGCTACACCGTCTTTGACGGACAACAAGAAGTGTTCTGGTTGATAAGCCGCCATGGCTTGGTTGTGGCGGGGCAGCTGGTGCGGCTGCCCTGGCAGGTAGCGTGTGCTCATGGGTTCTCCTCGGTTCATTCCGTGTGTGGGTGGATGGGGGGTGGGCTGGGTTGACCCGTCTTCAGGGTGCCCAGCAATTGGTGAAGTTGCTCTTGCTGCTGTGCGGGCAAGGGCGACAGCAACTCGACCACCCAGCTTTCGTGGGCACTGGCCATGGCGGCAAAAGCCTCGCGACCAGCAGGCGTCAGGTGCACCGCAAACGCACGTCGGTCTCCGGGCTGGGGTTGGCGTTGCACGAGTTGTTCTTTTTCCAGCTGGTCGACTATGGCTGTGACGTTGCCGCCCGTGACCATCATGCGGCGCGACAGCTCGCTCATCGACAGGCCTCGCGGTTCGCGCTCCAGCTGCGCCATCAAGTCAAAGCGCGGCAGCGTGATGCCAAACTGCTCACGCAGGCGCTGGCGGATCGTGTCTTCGATGCGGATGGTGGCCGACAACAGGCGCAGCCACAGGCGCAGCGAGGCGTGGTGGTCGGCGTGGGCACGCACCTCCATGTCAATGTCAGGTCGAGCGCTCATCCTGCCAGCTCCCCGCCGTCAATCGCAATGGCCTGGCCGTTGATCGCGTCGCTGCCCGCTGCGCACAGCCACAAAACGCTTTGCGCCACTTCCTGCGGTTGAACCAGGCGCTGCTGCGGGTTGCTGGCGGCCAGTGCCTGGCGGGCTTCAACTTCGCTCTTGCCGGTTTTGTTCACGATGTTCTGCACCGCTTCGCGCACGATGTCGGTCTCTGTGTAACCCGGGCAAATCGCGTTCACCGTCACACCCTTGCGGGCCAACTCCAGCGCCAAGGCCTTGGTCAGACCCACCACGCCGTGCTTGGCGGCTACATAGGCACTCACATAGGCGTAGCCCTTGAGGCCCGCTGTGCTGGCGATGTTCACGATGCGTCCCGGTGTTCCGTTCGCTGCTGCTTCTAGCATGCCCGGCAGCACCGCCTGGATGCAGTGGTAAGTGCCCGTGAGGTTGACATTCAGCATCTGCTGCCACAGCGCGGCATCGGTTTTGGCAAAGGGCGCACTGTGTGCCTGACCCGCGTTGTTGACCAGGATGTTGACCGGACCCAAGCGGGCTTGCGCTTGCTGAACAGCCGCTTGCACGGCGTGTTCATCGGCCACATCCATGGGCGCGATCATCACCGCCACGTCGGGTACTTGCGCACGCAGCGCCTCGGCTTGCGCCTGCAGCTTATCTTGCGAGCGACCACACAGGGTCAAGCGGCAACCCGCTTGCGCGAGCTGCGACGCGATGGCAGCGCCAATGCCTGCGCCCGCGCCTGTGATGAGGGCGTGGCGGTTGCTCAGCATGCTTTCACCTCTGTAGGAGCGGCGCCCTCGCCGCGACGGCCGCCCATTCGCGACGAGGGAGTCGCTCCCACAAATTCAAATTGCAAGGAAGTTGAAGTCCCCCCATGTGAATTCAACATCTCAGTCTCCTTTGCTCGCGGTCTGCATGGCACGCTCGCGGGCAAAACCTGCTTCGAGCTGCGGCTTGCCCGACACGTAGCCACGCGGCCAGACGATGTCCTTGAAGCCGATGCGCGCCGCTTCGGTCAGGGTCCAGGCCGGGTTGGCCAGATGCGGGCGTGCCACGGCGCACAGGTCGGCGCGCCCTGCGGCCAGGATGCTGTTGACGTGGTCGGCTTCGCTGATGGCGCCCACCGCGATGGTGGAGATGCCCGCTTCCTGGCGGATGCGGTCGGCAAACGGGGTCTGGTACATGCGGCCATAAGTGGGCTTTTGCTGCGCACTGACCTGGCCCGACGAGCAGTCGATCATATCGGCGCCTGCAGCCTTGAAGGCGCGTGCGATCTCGACCGCATCGCTCGGAGTGATGCCACCTTCGACCCAGTCGTGCGCCGAGATGCGCACCGACATCGGCAGATGTTTGGGCCAGGCTGCACGCACGGCGGCAAACACTTCTACCGGGTAACGCAGACGGTTGGCGAGCGAACCGCCGTACTCGTCGGTTCGCTGATTGGTCAATGGACTGATGAAACTCGACAAGAGATATCCGTGTGCACAGTGCAGTTCCAGCCAGTCAAAGCCTGCTTGGGCAGCGCGCTGCGTGCAGGCCACGAAGTCAGCCGTGACGCGCTCCATGTCGGCAAGCGTCATGGCACGTGGAACATCGCCATGGGGCAGATACGGGATGGCTGACGCAGCGATCAGAGGCCAGTTGCCTTCTGCATCGTCTGCGGGCACAGGCTGGTCCATGCCCGCGCCTTGCCAGGGACGGCAGGTGGAGCCTTTGGGCCCGGCGTGTCCGATCTGCAGTCCGATCTTGGCGTCTGACTTGGCGTGCACCCAGTCCACTATTCTTGCAAAGTCGCTGGTCTGCTGGTCATTCCACAGGCCCGGGCAACCGTGCGTGATGCGGCCGTCGGCGCTGGGCGCAGTCATCTCGACCATCACCAGCCCTGCACCGCCCATGGCGCGTGCGCCCAAGTGCACAAGGTGGTCGTCGCCCACGCGGCCGTCCACCGCCATGTATTGCGCCATGGGCGATACCACCACGCGGTTCTTGAGCGTGACCGAGCGTTGGGTATAGGGCGTGAACATCGGTGGGCGAATGCCCGGGGTTGCGGTACGGCCTGCAAACCAGGCCTCATAGCCTTCAAGCCAGGCCTTGTCACGCAGACGCAAATTCTCGTGGCTGATGCGCTGGCTTCGGGTGAGCATGGAGTACATGAACTGCTCGGGTTCGAGCTGGTCGCAGTAGCGCTCGCCGCAGACCTCGAACCACTCCATCGCGTTCCAGGCCGCGTTCTGCAGGCGGATCACGTCGATCTCCCGCACGGCCTGGTACTTCTGCAGCACCTCGGGAATGCGGTCGGCCGTGTCGCCCACGGTCTTGAACTGGCGAACCAGCTCGATCGCGTCTTCAAGCGCGAGCTTGGTGCCCGAGCCGATCGCGAAATGCGCGGTGTGCACCGCGTCGCCCATCAGCACCACATGGCTGTTGCCGTTGAAGGTCGACCAGTTGGCGCACTTCACGCGCTGGAAATTGAGCCACGCCGATCCGCGCAGGTGGCGGGCATTGGTCATCAGCTTTTCGCCCTGCAGGTTCTTAGCAAAGAGCTTTTCACAAAAGGCAATCGAGGCATCCTGATCGGCCTTGTCCAGACCGTGGGCCAGCCAGACGTGCTCAGGGCACTCGACGATGAAGGTCGATGTCTGGTTGTCGAATTTGTACACGTGCGCCTGAAACCAGCCGTGTTCGGTCTTCTCGAACAAGAAGGTGAAAGCGTCGTACAGGCGGTTGGTGCCCAGCCAGATGTAGCGGTTAGGCCGCGTCACAATGTCGGGCTGAAAGACCTCGGGCATGCGGCTGCGCACACGCGAGTTGATGCCGTCGCTGGCGATGATCAGGTCAGCATCGGGGAAGTCAAGATCGGATTGCACGTCCTGCTCAAACAGCAGCTTCACCCCCAATTCCTCGCATCGCGCTTGCAGGATGTTGAGCAGCTTCTTGCGGCCGATGCCCACAAAACCGTGACCGCCAGAGCGGATCACGCGGTCCTTGAAGTGCAACTCGATATCGTCCCAGTGGTTGAAGGCCTGCTGCACCTCGTTGGCGGTTTCAAGGTCCCACTGGCGCATGTTTTCGAGCGTCTGGTCGGAAAACACCACACCCCAACCAAAGGTGTCATAGGGCTTGTTGCGCTCCACCACCGTGATGTCGTGGTGCGGGCCGAGTTTTTTCATCAGCAACGCGAAGTACAAGCCGGAAGGACCACCGCCAATGCACACGATTTTCATGTTCACTCTCTTTGCTTTAGACCATACAAACTCATTGATTCAGGTCCATATATTTGATACTTCAAGTATTTGAGCAAATCAACTCGCGGTCAATCAGGTAAAAACCCTTGCAAATCAATGAAAAAGTGGAAAAGTTGCAGGTGGATGAGGAACCCCATCACACAAAGCAAAACGCCCCACCGGACGGTGAGGCGTTTTGGGCTGTTAGAAGCCTGACGATGTCCTACTTTCACACGGGAATCCGCACTATCATCGGCGCTAAGTCGTTTCACTGTCCTGTTCGAGATGGGAAGGAGTGGGACCAACTTGCTATGGTCATCAGGCATAACTTGTTGTCATCTTGACCACGTCAAGACAACGAATTCATAGAGTTTCGAATCAGATTTGGACTTTTCAGCCCGGCCTTTCAGCCTTTTTTGAATGCGTCAACTTGGCATAACAGCCTTGACCAATGCACACCCTTCGATGTGTGATCAAAGTTATAGGGTCAAGCCGCACGAGCAATTAGTATCGGTTAGCTTAACGCATTACTGCGCTTCCACACCCGACCTATCAACGTCCTGGTCTTGAACGACTCTTTAGGGGGCTCAAGGCCCCGGCAGATCTCATCTTGAAACGAGTTTCCCGCTTAGATGCTTTCAGCGGTTATCTCTTCCACACTTAGCTACTCGGCAATGCCACTGGCGTGACAACCGATACACCAGAGGTGTGTCCACTCCGGTCCTCTCGTACTAGGAGCAGGCTTCCTCAAATCTGCAGCGCCCACGGAAGATAGGGACCAAACTGTCTCACGACGTTTTAAACCCAGCTCACGTACCTCTTTAAATGGCGAACAGCCATACCCTTGGGACCGGCTACAGCCCCAGGATGAGATGAGCCGACATCGAGGTGCCAAACACCGCCGTCGATATGAACTCTTGGGCGGTATCAGCCTGTTATCCCCAGAGTACCTTTTATCCGTTGAGCGATGGCCCTTCCATACAGAACCACCGGATCACTATGTCCTACTTTCGTATCTGCTCGACTTGTCAGTCTCGCAGTTAAGCACGCTTATGCCATTGCACTATTATCACGATGTCCGACCGTAACTAGCGTACCTTCGAACTCCTCCGTTACGCTTTGGGAGGAGACCGCCCCAGTCAAACTGCCTACCATGCACTGTCCCCGATCCAGATAATGGACCTAGGTTAGAACCTCAAACACACCAGGGTGGTATTTCAACGTCGGCTCCATGAGAACTAGCGTCCTCACTTCAAAGCCTCCCACCTATCCTACACAGATCTGTTCAAAGTCCAATACAAAGCTACAGTAAAGGTTCATGGGGTCTTTCCGTCTTTCCGCGGGGAGATTGCATCATCACAAACATTTCAACTTCGCTGAGTCTCAGGAGGAGACAGTGTGGCCATCGTTACGCCATTCGTGCAGGTCGGAACTTACCCGACAAGGAATTTCGCTACCTTAGGACCGTTATAGTTACGGCCGCCGTTTACTGGGACTTCAATCAAGAGCTTGCACCCCATCATTTAATCTTCCAGCACCGGGCAGGCGTCACACCCTATACGTCCACTTTCGTGTTTGCAGAGTGCTGTGTTTTTATTAAACAGTCGCAGCCACCGATTTTTTGCAACCCCGTTGGGCTCCCTCTGTTCGAGTTCACCTACTTGGGGCATACCTTCTCCCGAAGTTACGGTATCAATTTGCCGAGTTCCTTCTCCTGAGTTCTCTCAAGCGCCTTAGAATACTCATCTCGCGCACCAGTGTCGGTTTGCGGTACGGTCAATGACAAGCTGAAGCTTAGTGGCTTTTCCTGGAAGCAGGGTATCACTCACTTCAGGTGCAAGCACCCTCGTTATCACCCCTCATCTAAGCCCGGCGGATTTGCCTACCGAGCACGACTACAGGCTTGAACCAACATATCCAACAGTTGGCTGAGCTAACCTTCTCCGTCCCCACATCGCACTTGTCATCGGTACAGGAATATTGACCTGTTTCCCATCAGCTACGCATCTCTGCCTCGCCTTAGGGGCCGACTCACTCTACGCCGATGAACGTTGCGTAGAAAACCTTGCGCTTACGGCGAGGGGGCTTTTCACCCCCTTTAACGCTACTCATGTCAGCATTCGCACTTCTGATACCTCCAGCATGCTTTACAACACACCTTCACAGGCCTACAGAACGCTCTCCTACCACTTGCAATAAATTGCAAATCCGCAGCTTCGGTAACTGGCTTAGCCCCGTTACATCTTCCGCGCAGGACGACTCGATCAGTGAGCTATTACGCTTTCTTTAAATGATGGCTGCTTCTAAGCCAACATCCTGACTGTTTTAGCCTTCCCACTTCGTTTCCCACTTAGCCAATTTTAGGGACCTTAGCTGGCGGTCTGGGTTGTTTCCCTCTTGAGTCCGGACGTTAGCACCCGGTGCTCTGTCTCCCAAGCTGTACTCTGCGGTATTCGGAGTTTGCCTTGGTTTGGTAAGTCGCCATGACCCCCTAGCCAAAACAGTGCTCTACCCCCGCAGGTAATACTTGAGGCACTACCTAAATAGTTTTCGGAGAGAACCAGCTATTTCCAAGTTTGTTTAGCCTTTCACCCCTATCCACAGGTCATCCGCTAATTTTGCAACATTAGTCGGTTCGGACCTCCAGTACCTGTTACGGCACCTTCATCCTGCCCATGGATAGATCACTTGGTTTCGGGTCTACACCCAGCGACTGATCGCCCTATTCGGACTCGATTTCTCTACGGCTTCCCTATTCGGTTAACCTTGCCACTGAATGTAAGTCGCTGACCCATTATACAAAAGGTACGCAGTCACCCTTGCGGGCTCCTACTTTTTGTAAGCATGCGGTTTCAGGATCTATTTCACTCCCCTCCCGGGGTTCTTTTCGCCTTTCCCTCACGGTACTTGTTCACTATCGGTCAATGATGAGTATTTAGCCTTGGAGGATGGTCCCCCCATATTCAGACAGGATTTCTCGTGTCCCGCCCTACTTGTCGTTAGCTCAGTACCACACATTTGTTTTCGCATACGGGACTATCACCCTCTATGGTCGGCCTTTCCATGCCGCTTTGCTAACAATTGCGCTATCACTAACAGGCTCTTCCGATTTCGCTCGCCACTACTTTCGGAATCTCGGTTGATGTCTTTTCCTCGAGCTACTGAGATGTTTCAGTTCACCCGGTTCGCCTCGCATGACTATGTATTCATCATGCGATACCCCGAAGGGTGGGTTTCCCCATTCAGAAATCTCCGGATCAAAGCTTATTTGCCAGCTCCCCGAAGCTTATCGCAGGCTTTCACGTCTTTCGTCGCCTATCATTGCCAAGGCATCCACCACATGCTCTTAGTCACTTGACCCTATAACTTTGAACTCTCTTGTCGAGAACCCATCGTTATTTCAAGGACTGTCTGTCAGGTCTTTCACCTGACGCGTTATGCCGTAATGTGAATATCCCTTCAACACCGGATATTTCTATCCAACATTAAAAGAACAATTCGTCATTACTGAATTTCAACTGCCTTTCGGCACCGTTGAATATTCGTTTTGACGCAATCAAAAAATTGTCACCAGGGGCACGGTCCGCACTAAACCTTTACGAATGTGCGGTTTCCCCTGGCAACTCTGATTCGACTCTATGAATTTTTAAAGAACAGCCGTGTGTCTTGCGACACTTGTCAATCGATCAATATCAATCAACACAAAAACAGCCTTTACAAACTTCTTGCAAAGCAGCTTTTGTTTTGAATGAACAATCTGCGAGATCCATACAGACCCCAGACATTCGATAAGTGATGGTGGAGGATGACGGGATCGAACCGACGACCCCCTGCTTGCAAAGCAGGTGCTCTCCCAGCTGAGCTAATCCCCCGGTGTCTTACCCTCTTGCGCCTTGCAGCGCTTGTCCTCAGAAGGATTGGTGGGTCTGGTTGGTCTCGAACCAACGACCCCTGCGTTATCAACACAGTGCTCTAACCAACTGAGCTACAGACCCAAGCCGGTCACCAATAACCCAAGCAAAGCCCAAGCCGTCAGCGACAACCTTCCAACAACCGATAAGTGTGAGCGTTCAATTTAGATTGCAGTTTCCAGAAAGGAGGTGATCCAGCCGCACCTTCCGATACGGCTACCTTGTTACGACTTCACCCCAGTCACGAACCCCGCCGTGGTAATCGCCCTCCTTGCGGTTAGGCTAACTACTTCTGGCGAGACCCGCTCCCATGGTGTGACGGGCGGTGTGTACAAGACCCGGGAACGTATTCACCGTGACATTCTGATCCACGATTACTAGCGATTCCGACTTCACGCAGTCGAGTTGCAGACTGCGATCCGGACTACGACTGGTTTTATGGGATTAGCTCCCCCTCGCGGGTTGGCAACCCTTTGTACCAGCCATTGTATGACGTGTGTAGCCCCACCTATAAGGGCCATGAGGACTTGACGTCATCCCCACCTTCCTCCGGTTTGTCACCGGCAGTCTCATTAGAGTGCCCAACTGAATGTAGCAACTAATGACAAGGGTTGCGCTCGTTGCGGGACTTAACCCAACATCTCACGACACGAGCTGACGACAGCCATGCAGCACCTGTGTTACGGTTCTCTTTCGAGCACGAAGCTATCTCTAGCGACTTCCGTACATGTCAAAGGTGGGTAAGGTTTTTCGCGTTGCATCGAATTAAACCACATCATCCACCGCTTGTGCGGGTCCCCGTCAATTCCTTTGAGTTTCAACCTTGCGGCCGTACTCCCCAGGCGGTCAACTTCACGCGTTAGCTTCGTTACTGAGTCAGTGAAGACCCAACAACCAGTTGACATCGTTTAGGGCGTGGACTACCAGGGTATCTAATCCTGTTTGCTCCCCACGCTTTCGTGCATGAGCGTCAGTACAGGTCCAGGGGATTGCCTTCGCCATCGGTGTTCCTCCGCATATCTACGCATTTCACTGCTACACGCGGAATTCCATCCCCCTCTACCGTACTCTAGCTATGCAGTCACAAAGGCCGTTCCCAGGTTGAGCCCGGGGATTTCACCTCTGTCTTACATAACCGCCTGCGCACGCTTTACGCCCAGTAATTCCGATTAACGCTTGCACCCTACGTATTACCGCGGCTGCTGGCACGTAGTTAGCCGGTGCTTATTCTTACGGTACCGTCATGAGCCCCTCGTATTAGGAGAGACCTTTTCGTTCCGTACAAAAGCAGTTTACAACCCGAGGGCCTTCATCCTGCACGCGGAATGGCTGGATCAGACTTGCGTCCATTGTCCAAAATTCCCCACTGCTGCCTCCCGTAGGAGTCTGGACCGTGTCTCAGTTCCAGTGTGGCTGGTCGTCCTCTCAGACCAGCTACAGATCGTTGGCTTGGTGAGCCTTTACCCCACCAACTACCTAATCTGATATCGGCCGCTCCAATCGCGCGAGGTCTTGCGATCCCCCGCTTTCATCCGTAGATCGTATGCGGTATTAGCGTAACTTTCGCTACGTTATCCCCCACGACTGGGCACGTTCCGATATATTACTCACCCGTTCGCCACTCTCGAGGGGTTGCCCCCTCTACCGTTCGACTTGCATGTGTAAAGCATTCCGCCAGCGTTCAATCTGAGCCAGGATCAAACTCTATAGTTCGATCTTGATTTTTTTTGCTCTTTCGAGCAACTCATAAATTGGAATCGACGCGAACATCATCTCTGATATCCACATCTTTTTTACTTCATGAGCGTTTGTTAGCTAATTAAAGCTAAGTTCCGAAGAACTTGGCAATCACCATCAAACGCCCACGCTTATCGGCTGTATATTTTTAAAGAACCCAAGCAGCTCAGAGCCGCTTTGCTTGCCTCGCCGCGATCAGCGAAGCCTTCTATTGTATCACGCTTTTGCGCTTTCTTTAGAAGAATTTGAATGTCTTCTAAAGAAAACGCCCCACCGGACGGTGAGGCGTTTTGGGCTGTTAGAAGCCTGACGATGTCCTACTTTCACACGGGAATCCGCACTATCATCGGCGCTAAGTCGTTTCACTGTCCTGTTCGAGATGGGAAGGAGTGGGACCAACTTGCTATGGTCATCAGGCATAACTTGTTGTCATCTTGACCACGTCAAGACAACGAATTCATAGAGTTTCGAATCAGATTTGGACTTTTCAGCCCGGCCTTTCAGCCTTTTTTGAATGCGTCAACTTGGCATAACAGCCTTGACCAATGCACACCCTTCGATGTGTGATCAAAGTTATAGGGTCAAGCCGCACGAGCAATTAGTATCGGTTAGCTTAACGCATTACTGCGCTTCCACACCCGACCTATCAACGTCCTGGTCTTGAACGACTCTTTAGGGGGCTCAAGGCCCCGGCAGATCTCATCTTGAAACGAGTTTCCCGCTTAGATGCTTTCAGCGGTTATCTCTTCCACACTTAGCTACTCGGCAATGCCACTGGCGTGACAACCGATACACCAGAGGTGTGTCCACTCCGGTCCTCTCGTACTAGGAGCAGGCTTCCTCAAATCTGCAGCGCCCACGGAAGATAGGGACCAAACTGTCTCACGACGTTTTAAACCCAGCTCACGTACCTCTTTAAATGGCGAACAGCCATACCCTTGGGACCGGCTACAGCCCCAGGATGAGATGAGCCGACATCGAGGTGCCAAACACCGCCGTCGATATGAACTCTTGGGCGGTATCAGCCTGTTATCCCCAGAGTACCTTTTATCCGTTGAGCGATGGCCCTTCCATACAGAACCACCGGATCACTATGTCCTACTTTCGTATCTGCTCGACTTGTCAGTCTCGCAGTTAAGCACGCTTATGCCATTGCACTATTATCACGATGTCCGACCGTAACTAGCGTACCTTCGAACTCCTCCGTTACGCTTTGGGAGGAGACCGCCCCAGTCAAACTGCCTACCATGCACTGTCCCCGATCCAGATAATGGACCTAGGTTAGAACCTCAAACACACCAGGGTGGTATTTCAACGTCGGCTCCATGAGAACTAGCGTCCTCACTTCAAAGCCTCCCACCTATCCTACACAGATCTGTTCAAAGTCCAATACAAAGCTACAGTAAAGGTTCATGGGGTCTTTCCGTCTTTCCGCGGGGAGATTGCATCATCACAAACATTTCAACTTCGCTGAGTCTCAGGAGGAGACAGTGTGGCCATCGTTACGCCATTCGTGCAGGTCGGAACTTACCCGACAAGGAATTTCGCTACCTTAGGACCGTTATAGTTACGGCCGCCGTTTACTGGGACTTCAATCAAGAGCTTGCACCCCATCATTTAATCTTCCAGCACCGGGCAGGCGTCACACCCTATACGTCCACTTTCGTGTTTGCAGAGTGCTGTGTTTTTATTAAACAGTCGCAGCCACCGATTTTTTGCAACCCCGTTGGGCTCCCTCTGTTCGAGTTCACCTACTTGGGGCATACCTTCTCCCGAAGTTACGGTATCAATTTGCCGAGTTCCTTCTCCTGAGTTCTCTCAAGCGCCTTAGAATACTCATCTCGCGCACCAGTGTCGGTTTGCGGTACGGTCAATGACAAGCTGAAGCTTAGTGGCTTTTCCTGGAAGCAGGGTATCACTCACTTCAGGTGCAAGCACCCTCGTTATCACCCCTCATCTAAGCCCGGCGGATTTGCCTACCGAGCACGACTACAGGCTTGAACCAACATATCCAACAGTTGGCTGAGCTAACCTTCTCCGTCCCCACATCGCACTTGTCATCGGTACAGGAATATTGACCTGTTTCCCATCAGCTACGCATCTCTGCCTCGCCTTAGGGGCCGACTCACTCTACGCCGATGAACGTTGCGTAGAAAACCTTGCGCTTACGGCGAGGGGGCTTTTCACCCCCTTTAACGCTACTCATGTCAGCATTCGCACTTCTGATACCTCCAGCATGCTTTACAACACACCTTCACAGGCCTACAGAACGCTCTCCTACCACTTGCAATAAATTGCAAATCCGCAGCTTCGGTAACTGGCTTAGCCCCGTTACATCTTCCGCGCAGGACGACTCGATCAGTGAGCTATTACGCTTTCTTTAAATGATGGCTGCTTCTAAGCCAACATCCTGACTGTTTTAGCCTTCCCACTTCGTTTCCCACTTAGCCAATTTTAGGGACCTTAGCTGGCGGTCTGGGTTGTTTCCCTCTTGAGTCCGGACGTTAGCACCCGGTGCTCTGTCTCCCAAGCTGTACTCTGCGGTATTCGGAGTTTGCCTTGGTTTGGTAAGTCGCCATGACCCCCTAGCCAAAACAGTGCTCTACCCCCGCAGGTAATACTTGAGGCACTACCTAAATAGTTTTCGGAGAGAACCAGCTATTTCCAAGTTTGTTTAGCCTTTCACCCCTATCCACAGGTCATCCGCTAATTTTGCAACATTAGTCGGTTCGGACCTCCAGTACCTGTTACGGCACCTTCATCCTGCCCATGGATAGATCACTTGGTTTCGGGTCTACACCCAGCGACTGATCGCCCTATTCGGACTCGATTTCTCTACGGCTTCCCTATTCGGTTAACCTTGCCACTGAATGTAAGTCGCTGACCCATTATACAAAAGGTACGCAGTCACCCTTGCGGGCTCCTACTTTTTGTAAGCATGCGGTTTCAGGATCTATTTCACTCCCCTCCCGGGGTTCTTTTCGCCTTTCCCTCACGGTACTTGTTCACTATCGGTCAATGATGAGTATTTAGCCTTGGAGGATGGTCCCCCCATATTCAGACAGGATTTCTCGTGTCCCGCCCTACTTGTCGTTAGCTCAGTACCACACATTTGTTTTCGCATACGGGACTATCACCCTCTATGGTCGGCCTTTCCATGCCGCTTTGCTAACAATTGCGCTATCACTAACAGGCTCTTCCGATTTCGCTCGCCACTACTTTCGGAATCTCGGTTGATGTCTTTTCCTCGAGCTACTGAGATGTTTCAGTTCACCCGGTTCGCCTCGCATGACTATGTATTCATCATGCGATACCCCGAAGGGTGGGTTTCCCCATTCAGAAATCTCCGGATCAAAGCTTATTTGCCAGCTCCCCGAAGCTTATCGCAGGCTTTCACGTCTTTCGTCGCCTATCATTGCCAAGGCATCCACCACATGCTCTTAGTCACTTGACCCTATAACTTTGAACTCTCTTGTCGAGAACCCATCGTTATTTCAAGGACTGTCTGTCAGGTCTTTCACCTGACGCGTTATGCCGTAATGTGAATATCCCTTCAACACCGGATATTTCTATCCAACATTAAAAGAACAATTCGTCATTACTGAATTTCAACTGCCTTTCGGCACCGTTGAATATTCGTTTTGACGCAATCAAAAAATTGTCACCAGGGGCACGGTCCGCACTAAACCTTTACGAATGTGCGGTTTCCCCTGGCAACTCTGATTCGACTCTATGAATTTTTAAAGAACAGCCGTGTGTCTTGCGACACTTGTCAATCGATCAATATCAATCAACACAAAAACAGCCTTTACAAACTTCTTGCAAAGCAGCTTTTGTTTTGAATGAACAATCTGCGAGATCCATACAGACCCCAGACATTCGATAAGTGATGGTGGAGGATGACGGGATCGAACCGACGACCCCCTGCTTGCAAAGCAGGTGCTCTCCCAGCTGAGCTAATCCCCCGGTGTCTTACCCTCTTGCGCCTTGCAGCGCTTGTCCTCAGAAGGATTGGTGGGTCTGGTTGGTCTCGAACCAACGACCCCTGCGTTATCAACACAGTGCTCTAACCAACTGAGCTACAGACCCAAGCCGGTCACCAATAACCCAAGCAAAGCCCAAGCCGTCAGCGACAACCTTCCAACAACCGATAAGTGTGAGCGTTCAATTTAGATTGCAGTTTCCAGAAAGGAGGTGATCCAGCCGCACCTTCCGATACGGCTACCTTGTTACGACTTCACCCCAGTCACGAACCCCGCCGTGGTAATCGCCCTCCTTGCGGTTAGGCTAACTACTTCTGGCGAGACCCGCTCCCATGGTGTGACGGGCGGTGTGTACAAGACCCGGGAACGTATTCACCGTGACATTCTGATCCACGATTACTAGCGATTCCGACTTCACGCAGTCGAGTTGCAGACTGCGATCCGGACTACGACTGGTTTTATGGGATTAGCTCCCCCTCGCGGGTTGGCAACCCTTTGTACCAGCCATTGTATGACGTGTGTAGCCCCACCTATAAGGGCCATGAGGACTTGACGTCATCCCCACCTTCCTCCGGTTTGTCACCGGCAGTCTCATTAGAGTGCCCAACTGAATGTAGCAACTAATGACAAGGGTTGCGCTCGTTGCGGGACTTAACCCAACATCTCACGACACGAGCTGACGACAGCCATGCAGCACCTGTGTTACGGTTCTCTTTCGAGCACGAAGCTATCTCTAGCGACTTCCGTACATGTCAAAGGTGGGTAAGGTTTTTCGCGTTGCATCGAATTAAACCACATCATCCACCGCTTGTGCGGGTCCCCGTCAATTCCTTTGAGTTTCAACCTTGCGGCCGTACTCCCCAGGCGGTCAACTTCACGCGTTAGCTTCGTTACTGAGTCAGTGAAGACCCAACAACCAGTTGACATCGTTTAGGGCGTGGACTACCAGGGTATCTAATCCTGTTTGCTCCCCACGCTTTCGTGCATGAGCGTCAGTACAGGTCCAGGGGATTGCCTTCGCCATCGGTGTTCCTCCGCATATCTACGCATTTCACTGCTACACGCGGAATTCCATCCCCCTCTACCGTACTCTAGCTATGCAGTCACAAAGGCCGTTCCCAGGTTGAGCCCGGGGATTTCACCTCTGTCTTACATAACCGCCTGCGCACGCTTTACGCCCAGTAATTCCGATTAACGCTTGCACCCTACGTATTACCGCGGCTGCTGGCACGTAGTTAGCCGGTGCTTATTCTTACGGTACCGTCATGAGCCCCTCGTATTAGGAGAGACCTTTTCGTTCCGTACAAAAGCAGTTTACAACCCGAGGGCCTTCATCCTGCACGCGGAATGGCTGGATCAGACTTGCGTCCATTGTCCAAAATTCCCCACTGCTGCCTCCCGTAGGAGTCTGGACCGTGTCTCAGTTCCAGTGTGGCTGGTCGTCCTCTCAGACCAGCTACAGATCGTTGGCTTGGTGAGCCTTTACCCCACCAACTACCTAATCTGATATCGGCCGCTCCAATCGCGCGAGGTCTTGCGATCCCCCGCTTTCATCCGTAGATCGTATGCGGTATTAGCGTAACTTTCGCTACGTTATCCCCCACGACTGGGCACGTTCCGATATATTACTCACCCGTTCGCCACTCTCGAGGGGTTGCCCCCTCTACCGTTCGACTTGCATGTGTAAAGCATTCCGCCAGCGTTCAATCTGAGCCAGGATCAAACTCTATAGTTCGATCTTGATTTTTTTTGCTCTTTCGAGCAACTCATAAATTGGAATCGACGCGAACATCATCTCTGATATCCACATCTTTTTTACTTCATGAGCGTTTGTTAGCTAATTAAAGCTAAGTTCCGAAGAACTTGGCAATCACCATCAAACGCCCACGCTTATCGGCTGTATATTTTTAAAGAACCCAAGCAGCTCAGAGCCGCTTTGCTTGCCTCGCCGCGATCAGCGAAGCCTTGAATTATGACACAGTTTTTGGCGCTGCGTCAAGTTTTTGAAAATTTTCTGGCGCTTGACCAGATCACCTCATCAACCTCTTCGCTGCACTTGCTGCTCTTCATTTGAAGGCACCAGTTGTGTGCAGCGAAGCCCTCGATTATGACACAGCTTTTTCGTCTGCGGTGAGTTTTTTGGTGCCGCTGGGCATTTTTTGCAAGCACCGCCCGGATAATGGGCCCATGGCTTTACTCACCCTCTTGAACGCTTCTCTGGCCTTTGGCCATGTTGCACTCCTCGATCACGCAGACTTCTCCCTGGAGACATCGGAGCGCATCGGCTTGATTGGTCGCAACGGCACGGGCAAATCGTCCCTGCTCAAAATTTTGGCGGGCATGGAACGCCCAGATGACGGCACACTGCACGTGCAACAGGGTGTTCGCATCGCCTACGTCGCACAAGAACCTGTTCTGGTCCCCGAACACACCATTTTTGAGTCGGTTCGCGAGGGATTGGCCGAGGTGATGCAATGGATCGACGATTACACCCATAGCCGGGGGGATCTGGACACCCTGCAGGGGCTGATCGAGTCACGTGACGGTTGGGGCTGGGAACAACGCCTGGACGAAACCCTGCAACGCCTGAAGCTGGACCCCAACGCCGTTGTGCAATCGCTGTCGGGGGGCATGCGCAAGCGCGTGGCTCTGGCGCAGGCCTTGGTGACCCGTCCTGATGTGCTTTTATTAGACGAGCCCACTAACCACCTGGACCTGAACGCCATCACCTGGCTGGAGGATCTGCTGATTGACTTCAAGGGCAGCGTGATCGCCATCACCCATGACCGTGCCTTCTTGGACCGCATCGCCACGCGCATCGTCGAGCTGGACCGGGGCAAGTTGCGCCCTTACCCCGGCAACTATGCCGCCTACCAAATTCAAAAAGAAGAGCAACTCGCCCAAGAAGCCGTGATCCAGGCCAAGGCCGACAAACTGCTGGCCCAGGAAGAGATCTGGATTCGCAAAGGGGTGGAAGCACGCCGCACCCGCAGCCAAAGCCGCATCACCCGCCTGCAAAACCTGCGCAGTGAACGCGCCGCCCGTCGTGAAAAAGTGGGCAACGTGAAAATGGAAGTCGCCTCGGGTGTGCCCAGCGGCAAACTGGTGGCCGAGTTGACGGATGTGAGCAAGAGTTTCACCCAGCCCGATGGCTCGGTGCGCACCATCATCCACAAGTTCACCGGCACCTTGTTGCGCGGCGACAAGATCGGCCTGCTGGGCCCCAACGGCGCGGGCAAGACCACGCTGCTCAAACTGATTCTGGGTGAACTCGAAGCCGACAGCGGCGAAGTGCGTCGTGGCACCAAGCTGGAAGTGGCCTACTTTGACCAGATGCGCGATGCGCTGGACCTGGACGCCACGCTGGAAGACTTCATCAGCCCCGGCAGCGAATGGATCGAGATCGGTAACAAGCGCCAGCATGTCAAGAGCTACCTGGGCGACTTTTTGTTCTCACCCGCACGCGGGACATCGCCCGTGCGCTCCTTGTCAGGTGGCGAGCGCAACCGCTTGCTGCTGGCGCGTTTGTTTGCACGCCCGGCCAACGTGCTGGTGCTGGACGAACCGACCAACGACCTGGACATCGAAACCCTGGAATTGCTGGAAGAGCTACTGCAGACGTATGAAGGCACCGTGTTCCTGGTCAGCCACGACCGGGCCTTCATGGACAACGTGGTCACCGGCATCATCGCCTGCGAAAGCGCCCCCGACCAACCGGGCCTGTGGCGCGAGTACGAAGGCTCGGTGCAAGACTGGCTGGTGCAATCGCAACGCGCACAGGCCATTCGGGCACAGGCCGCGCAACGCAGTGGCTCGACACCCGTGGTTGCCGTCACTCCTGTCACAACGGCTGCCCCACCCGCAGCAGCTGCCCGCAGCAAACTCAGTTACAAAGAACAACGCGAACTGGCCGAGTTACCCGCCAAAATCGAAGCGCTGGAAAAAGAACAGGCGAAGGCCCGCGCACAACTGGCGGACGGCAGCATTTACCAACGTGACCCGGGCTTGGCACAGCAACTGTTCAAGCGCGATGCCGAGATTGACGAGGTGCTGTTGGCGGCCATGGAACGTTGGGAAGTGCTGTCGGCCCGCTGAAGGCACGCTTGGGAGTCCAAATGGCGACCTGACTTGTTGCCTTTTGGCTCTACATTCAAAGCCATGACCCCTTCAGAACTCAGCGCCCTGCTGGTGCTCGCCACCGTGAGCAGTTTCACCCCCGGACCCAACACCACCTTGTCGACCGCCATGGCCGCCAACCACGGCCTGCGCCGTGCCATGCGCTTTGTCTGCGCGGTACCGGTGGGCTGGGGCATTCTGTTCGTGCTGTGTGCCACGGGTTTGGGCGGTTTGGTGGTGGCTTTTCCGCCTTTGCGCTGGGGCATCGTGACGCTGGGCACGGGTTATTTGCTGTGGCTGGCCTCGCGCTTGTGGCAAAGCGGCAGTTTGCAGCAGGCCGACAGCGCCAAACTGCAAGTGGGCTTTGTGCAAGGCGTGGGCCTGCAGTTTCTCAACATCAAGGCCTGGATGCTGGCCTTGGCCATCGTGGCGGGTTGGGTGGCCGGGCGCGAAGACGCCACGGCCCGCACGCTGGTGCTGCTGCCCATCATGGTGGCCTATGGTTTTTTCAGCAACCTGACCTACGCGATGGCGGGCTCGATGCTGCGGCACTGGCTGGCGCACGGCCGCCGCTTGCTGATGTTCAACCGCTGCATGTCGGTGGCGCTGGTGGCCACGGCCTTGTGGATTTTAAACGGCTTGCGCCAAAGCGCAGGTTGACAGCAAACGCAGCAACCGCACAGCAGCACGCTCGCGCCCGATCACCGCATGAACGACGCCCCCCAACACCGCGAGAACCTGGGGCTTTGGCTCGGGTTGCTGGGCGTGATCATCTTTGCATTGACCCTGCCCATGACGCGCCTGGCCACCGGAACGGCAGACGCGCCCCAGTTGTCACCCTGGTTTGTGACCTGGGCACGGGCCGCGCTGGCGGGGGTGCTGTCGGCCATCTACCTCTTGGCCGTGCGTGCGCCTTGGCCCTCGGCTGCGCAACGCGGCCCCTTGTACTTGTCGCTGGCGGGCAACGTGATCGGCTACCCGCTTTTGCTGGGCTGGGCGCTGCGCCACGTCACGGCCAGCCATGCAGCCGTCATCACCGCCTTGTTGCCGCTGGCCACGGCGGCAGCCGCCGCCTGGCTCATGCACCAACGCGCCCGCCTGGGGTTTTGGGTGTTTGCCGCTTTGGGCAGCGCCCTGGTCGCGGTCTACAGCCTGCTTCGCGCCGCACAGATGGGGCACGGCTTTGGCCTGACTTGGGCGGACACCTTGTTGCTGGGCGCGGTGGTGGCTGCCTCACTGGGCTATGTGGCCGGAGCCCAAGTCACGGCCAGCCTGGGCGCTGAAAAAGTCATCAGCTGGGTCTGTGTCATGGCCTTGCCCATCACCCTGCCCGGGGCCTGGCTGACCTGGCCCGAACATGCGGTAGTGCCCGTTTCGTGGTGGGGCCTGATGTATGTCGGCGTGTTCTCCATGTGGGCGGGCTTTTTTGCCTGGTTTCGCGGCCTGTCGCTGGGTGGCCCCCTGCGCGTGAGCCAGCTGCAACTGCTGCAACCGTTCATCACCATCCTGACCTCCGTGCCATTGCTGGGAGAATCCCTGGATGCGATGACGCTGGGCTTTGCCCTGCTGGTGGTGCTCACGGTCTTCATGGGGCGGCGCACGGCCGGTCCCCGGCCTCCCCAACAACCTCTGAAGGAAACAACATGAACTGGAAGCTGGCCCAACGCGCCGACAAAATGAACCCCTCGGTGATCCGCGAGATCCTGAAAGTGACCGAGAAGCCCGGCATCATCAGCTTTGCGGGCGGCCTGCCCTCGCCCCAGACCTTCCCGATCGACGCCATGCGGGAAGCCAGTGAGCGCGTGCTCAAAGATGACGGCAAAGCCGCCTTGCAATACGCCGCCAGCGAAGGCTATGCGCCGCTGCGCGAATGGGTGGCGCAAGACCTGCTCAAGCAAGGCATGCACGTCAGCCCCGACCAGGTGCTGATCACCACTGGCAGCCAGCAAGGACTGGACCTGGTGGCCAAAATCCTGATCGACGCAGGCAGCCGCATTTTGGTCGAGACCCCCACCTACCTGGGTGCACTGCAGGCTTTCACCCCCATGGAGCCGGTGGCCGTGGGCGTGAACAGCGATGACCATGGCGTGGATGCCGACGACCTGCGGGCCAAAGTCGGCACCGGCACCGACAAGGCCCGTTTTGTTTACCTGCTGCCCAACTTCCAGAACCCCACAGGCCGCACCATGACCGAAGCGCGCCGCGCCGCCGTGGCCCAAGTGGCCTTCGAGACAGGCTTGCCGATCATCGAAGACAACCCCTACGGCGACCTGTGGTTTGACGCGCCGCCCGCGCCCTCGCTGAGCTCACGCCACCCCGAGGGCAGCGTGTACCTCGGCTCTTTCTCCAAAATCCTGGCCCCCGGCCTGCGCTTGGGTTATTTGGTCGCCCCCAAAACGCTCTACCCCAAGCTGCTGCAAGCCAAGCAAGCGGCCGACCTGCACACGCCGAGCTTCAACCAGCGGGTGGTGGCCGAAGTGCTCAAGGACGGCTTCATCGAGCGCCATGTGCCCACCATCCGTGCGCTTTACAAACAGCAATGCGAAGCCATGCTCGCCGCGCTCGACCGCGAAATGGCCGGGCTGGGGCTGACGTGGAACCGCCCGGTGGGCGGCATGTTCCTGTGGGTGCAACTGCCCCAGGGTCTCAAAGCCGTGCCCCTGCTGGAAAAAGCCGTGGCCAAAGGCGTGGCCTTTGTGCCGGGCTTTGCCTTTTATGCGCAGGACGCCAACGAAAGCACGCTGCGCCTGTCGTTTGTGACCGCCACCGTCGACCAGATCAACACGGGCATGGCCGCGCTGGCGGCCGCCATCCGCGAATCGCTCTGACCATCACGCAGGACCTTGCCATGAAAACCCGCGCCTTCCAACAAGTCGACGTCTTCACTGACACGGCCTTTCTGGGCAACCCGCTCGCCGTGGTGCTGGACGGCGAGGGCCTGAGCGATGCGCAGATGCAGGCCTTTGCCCGCTGGACGCAGCTGAGCGAAACCACTTTTGTACTGCCGCCCACGCCCGAAGGGGCTGCAGGCGGTGCCGACTACCGGGTGCGCATCTTCACGCCCGGCGCTGAGCTGCCGTTTGCGGGTCACCCGACGCTGGGCACGGCCCACGCATGGCTGAGCGCAGGCGGCCAGCCGCGGCAAAGCGGCCAACTGGTGCAGGAATGTGGTGTCGGTCTGGTGAGCTTGAAATCGGTCGATGGCCACTGGGCCTTTGCCGCGCCGCCCTTGCAGCGCCAGACGCCTGCGCCAGCCTTACTCGCCGAGGTGCTGGCGGCTTTGGGCCTGCACGCCGACAAGGTGCTGACCGCGCAGGACCTGAACAACGGCCCGCACTGGCTGGGCCTGTTGATCGACTCGGTGGACAGCCTGCTCGCCCTAGAGCCTGACCACGCGGCGCTCAAGCGCCTGAACACCAAGGTCGGTGTAGCGGCCAAGCGGGAAGCCAACGCCAACCACCCAGCCAACGGCCTGATCCGCCGCGCCAACCGCGAGGCCCGCGCCTTTGCGCCGTCCACCCGCATCGCCAATGACCCCACCGATCTGGAAGTGCGGGCCTTTGCCGCCCCGGTGGGCATCGCCGAAGACCCGGTCACCGGCAGCTTGAACGCATCGCTGGCCCAATGGTTGATGGCCGAGGGCCACATGCCCGCGCAATACAGCGCCCGCCAAGGCACAGCGCTGGGCCGTGCCGGTCAGGTGTTTTTGTCGCAAGACGACAGCAGCCAAGTCTGGGTGGGTGGCCATGTGGTGGGCTGCATTCAAGGCCTCGTCACACTTTGATTTGGACTTGACTGCGCTTGACCCCGGAAAGACCATGACCGACCTGCCCACGCTTTCACAGATCGAAGCCGCCGCCCAAACCGTGTACGCGGCCTTTAGCCCGACGCCGCAATACCGCTGGGCCACGCTCAGTCAACGGCTGGGCACCGACTGCTGGGTCAAGCACGAAAACCACACACCCGTGGGCGCGTTCAAGGTCCGGGGCGGCTTGACGTATTTCGAGCATTTGCGCAGCACCCAGCGTTTGCCCTCAGAGGTCATCAGCGCCACCCGGGGCAACCACGGCCAAAGCATTGCCTACGCCGCAGCGCGGCACAGTGTCGCGTGCACCATCGTGGTCCCGCGCGGAAACTCCAGCGAGAAAAACGCCGCCATGCAAGCCTTGGGCGCGCGTTTGGTGGAGCACGGTGACGACTTCCAGGACGCCCGCGAACACGCCCAAGCGCTCGCCGCACAAAGCGGGGCCCACATGGTGCCCAGCTACCACCCGGCACTGGTGCTGGGCGTTGCAACCGCATGGGTCGAGTTTTTGCGCGCAGTACCGGCACTGGACGTGCTGTATGTGCCGATTGGGCTGGGCTCCGGCGCCTGCGCCGCCTTGGCGGCCAAACAGGCCTTGGGGCACGCCGTCAAGGTGGTGGGTGTCGTGAGTGCCCACGCCACCACCTACGCCGACTCGATGGCGGCGGGTTGCGTGGTGGAAGCCCCGGTCAGCACCTTGCTGGCCGATGGCATGGCCGTGCGCCGCGCCGACCCGCAAGCGCTGGCCATCCTGCAAGCGGGATTGGACCGCGTGTTGCAAGTCAACGACGACCAGGTCGCGCAGGCCATGCGCGACCTGTACACCGACACCCACAACCTGGCCGAAGGCGCGGGTGCCGCCAGCTTTGCCGCCGCGTGGGCAGACAGAGACCAGCTGAAAGGCCTGCAGGTCGGCACCACCCTGTGCGGCGGGAATGTGGACACCGCCCTTTTTTGCGACGTGTTGAAAAAACACTTCTGAGCCGGCAGACATCCGACAACGACGCCAAACGGTGGCCGTCGCTCTTGGGACAAAGCCTGCAGACCTCCCCGGACAGAATCCCCAGTCATGGGAACTCTTTATCTGGTCCGCCACGGACAAGCCTCGTTCGGGGCCGACGACTACGATCAACTCAGCGCTTTAGGCCGCCAGCAGGCGGTGCGCCTGGGCGAGTATTTGCGCCCCAAGCTGCAGGACAAACCGCTCGAAGCGGTGCTCATGGGCAGCCTGAAGCGCCACCGTCAAACCTGGGAAGGCATTGCCGAAGGCGCGGGCTTGACGCACGCGCCATCGGTGTGGCCCGGCCTGAACGAATACGACAGCCACGCCCTCATCGAGTCCATCCACCCCGAACCACTGGCCAAACCCGACACGCCCGAGCTGTACCGCCACCACTTCAGGCTGCTGCGCGACGCCCTGCAGGCCTGGATGGCCGGACGCACCCAGCCGCAGGGCATGCCCAGCTATGCCGACTTTGTGGGCGGCATTGAGGCAGCGCTCAACCATGTGCGGCAATCACACACCGGAGACGTGATGATTGTCTCGAGCGGCGGCCCCATCTCGACCGCCGTAGGCCGCGTGCTGGGCACCCCGCCCGAGACCACCATCGAGCTGAACCTGCGCATCCGCAACACGGCGCTGACCGAATTCGTGTTCAACCCCAAGCGCCACATGCTGCTGACTTACAACACCTTGCCGCATCTGGACAGCGACGAGCACCAAAGCTGGATCACCTTCGCCTGAAGCAAAAATCAACCAAGCACAAGATGCGGCTCACCGGTAGATTCCCTAAGCAATAACCCTTCGCTTAGCAGGCAAAATCGGGACATGAACAGTTCAACCGCTTGGTTGACCCTCCAATCGCAAGAGGGTGGCATCCAACTCACCACAACCCAAGCCGAGGACGCTGACCGGCTGACACGCGAGTTGGTTCATTTGCTGGACGAATGGGCACTGGCTTGCGCTGTTCAGACCTTGGTCTTGCCCCTGAACGACGACCGCGTCGCACTGATTTGCAATCTGCGCCCCGACTTCAGAGCGCAGTGCATGCCCGGCCACGACACTTTGGCCTTGCAAGAAAAATTGGGCCATACCCCCCAAACCGACGAAGCCTGGGCGCTGGAGCGTGAAATATGGGTGGCCCTGCTGGGCTCCCCGCACCGTTTTCAATTCGCCAGCCTGGCCTCACTCACCTCGCACATCCGGGTGCGGCGCAACATGGCTTTGGACGCCCGTAAAACCGCCTTGGCTTTCAAAACCGATGCGGCCGAGCGGCCTCAGGCATTTTGGCAAGACGGTGGGGACGACGCGGGTTTCATCCTGCAACCCGGTCGCTGCTTGGTCGACGCCCTGATCGCGGCCACCCAACCCGATGCCACGGGCAAGCTCTACGATTTTTCTTGCTACCGGGCGACCGAATACGTGATCTTGCTGGGCATCGCGCAAGAGCTCCAAACCGGCAACCCCGAACTGCTGGCCCAATTGCAACGCCTCAATGAAGTCCACGCGGTGCGATCGGGTCAGTTCCATGATGTCTACCTGATCGAGTACGGCAGCATGGAGGCCCCATTGCCAGCCCGCTTTTATGTGCCGGGTGACCGTTTATGGTTTCGCAACCCCGACGAACGCTCTTCAGACGTCACCGGCTACGAAGGCTCCTGGGTTCTTTACATGGGCGGCGGCTTGTTCAGCAACTTCTGGAAGCGCGACACGCCTTACACCCTGGAGTCCAAAGCCATCGAAATCTTCCACTGGAAAGATGGCGTGTACGCCGACGCCCAAGGGGACTTGCACATGGACGAGACGGTGGTCGAGGCCTTGGTTGCGCAAACCCAAGCCAACCCTGAAGCCCGCTCGCAGGTTCTGGAGCGCATGCTGCGCATGCGCGACCCCAAAGGCGTTTACGCCGAAGGCGGCTGCATCGACACGACCCGCGAGTACCCGCGCAGCGTGAGCCGCGACCACTGCGAACTGGTGCTGCCCCGGCTGTGACAAGCAGCGCCGATCAGCCGACCTGATCGCGCAAGGTGTCCGGCGGCAGCCGGTCGATCTCACCGAGCAGCTGCGCCAGCGCCCGCCCGGAGGCGTCCAGCAAGGCCTGGCCTTTTTCCGCCGTGGCCGCAGCCGCGTTGCCCGCCGCGCCCTGGCGGTTGTAGTCCTGCATCTGCCAGCCCAGCTTGGCGCTCTTGCCGTTGCCCAGGATCTCAAAGCGCTCGGCGCGGTCTTGCGAGGTCGAGCGGAAGTTCTGCGCCTGGTCCATGCGCACCGCACCGGGCCGCAGCGCCAGCATCATCGAGGTTTCGGTGTCCCCCGCGTGCACGCCAAACCGGTGCTCTTCGGGGGGGAACAGCGCATTAACATCAGCGCCCTGTGCGTCGCGCAGCGGCAGATTGAACCAGCTCACGCTGTAGACCAGCATGCCCAGCCGGGCCCGCAGGTCCCGCGCCACAATGTCCATCACGCTGATTTGCCCGCCGTGCGCATTGAGCAAGACCAGTTTCTTCACGCCGCTGGCCGCGACCGACTCGCCTATGTCGGTCCACAAGCGGATCACGGTCTCGGCCTTGAGCGTCAAGGTGCCGGCAAAACGGGCATGCTCGGGGCTCAGGCCCACCGTTTGGGTGGGCAAGAACAGAGCGGGCAAGTCGGTCGGCAAATGGGGCAAACAAGCGGCCACCACGCCATTGACCAGATCGGTGTCCACCGAGAGCGGCAGGTGCGGGCCATGTTGCTCGGTGGCAGCCACGGGCAGTACGGCGATCACGCGATCCATGGCACGGCCCGTTGCCAAGGCCTGAAAATCGGTGGAGGTCCAGTCGGCCCAAAAACGCGAAGGGTTTTGCATGGCAGGCATCTTAATGGAGCCGGGGCGTGTACAGTGCCTCTCGCATAAGACCAAGCCCCCAGGGTTTGGCGCAAAAAAGAAGGATGGGTGTGAAAGTTTCCGTGTTTGACCGTGGTTTGGCCTCGCTTGGGCGCCAGCTCGCCTGGCTGGTCTGGCTCGCCCTCATGACGGCCTGCGTGCCCAGCCTGGCGCAGACGGGCGCCCTTTTTTCATCCAAGGCCGCTGTCAGCACGCCTGGCACCGCCGCTTTGTTGGCCAGCGCCAGCCCTGTGGTCAGCACAGAGCAGGTGCGGGCCGAATTGCTGGCGCACGCCCCCCAAGGCATTCAGGCGGGACAAACATTTTGGCTGGGCCTGCAGATCGAGCACCAGCCGCATTGGCACACCTATTGGCAAAACCCGGGCGACTCGGGCTTGCCCACCCGGCTGCAATGGCAGCTGCCCGCAGGTTTGCAGGCGGGTGATATCGCCTGGCCCCTGCCCAAAAAAATCCCGATTGGCACCTTGGCCAACTACGGTTACGAGGGCCGCCTCCTGCTGGCCGTACCGGTCACGATGGCAGCCGGATTCCAGTTCCCGGCCACGGGTGGTTTGCCGATCCAATTGCAAGCCGAGTGGCTGGTGTGCCGCCAGGAATGCATCCCGCAAGAAGGGCGCTTCGCTCTGAACCTGGCCTCTGCCGCGCCACAAAAGGCGCACGCGGCTTTGTTTGAAGCCAGCCAAAAACTCAGCCCCCAGGCCCTGCCTCAACTGCAGCAAGGCGGCAGCTGGATCACCGGGGGACAAACCCAGCTGTCGGAAGACGGCCAGCAACTGAGCTTGCGCGTGCACGGCCTGCCTGCCAGCTGGCGTGGCCAGACGCTCAGCGCCTTCCCCGTCACGGCCAGCGTGGTGCACAACGCGGCCGTACAAGGCAAAGACTGGACGCAAAGCTGGCAAGGCGCGGTCTGGCGTGCGCAAATTCCGGTGTCGCCAGAGCGCGGCGACAGCCCCACGTCGATGCGCTGGGTGATCGCGGCGGGGCCAGAGTCGGCGCCCCAAGCGCCTGCTTTTGACATCGACACCCCCGTGCAAGGCACCTGGCCCGCGCTGACAACAGCTGCGCCCGCCGAGATATCGCCCGCTTTGGCCAAAGCACTGGCCGAGAACGCCCGCGCCACACAAAAGCCAGCGGCCGCCACCACCGCCTTGGGCCTGACGCTGGCCATCCTGGGCGCACTGGTGGGCGGCTTGCTGCTCAACCTCATGCCCTGCGTGTTTCCGGTGCTGGCCATCAAGGTGCTGGGTTTTGCTCAAGGCCACACCTCGCAGACCCCACACCGCGCTGCCGGCATGGCCTACACGGCGGGTGTGGTCATTTCCTTTGTGCTGCTGGGCGGCCTGATGCTCGCCCTGCGGGCTGCGGGCGAGCAACTGGGCTGGGGCTTTCAGCTGCAGTCGCCGCCTGTGGTGGCCGGTTTGGCGCTCTTGTTCACCCTGCTGGGCCTGAACCTGGCGGGTGTTTTTGAATTTGGGCAGATGCTGCCCAGCAGCCTGGCCTCATTGCAAAGCCGCCACCCGACGGTGAACGCTGGTTTGTCGGGCGTGCTGGCCGTGGCCGTGGCGTCGCCCTGCACCGCGCCCTTCATGGGCGCGTCGTTGGGCCTGGCGATCGCGTTGCCCGTTTGGCAAGCGCTGAGCGTGTTTGCCGCCATGGGGGTGGGCATGGCCCTGCCGTATCTGGCAGCCAGCTGGTGGCCGGGCATCGCCCGCGCCCTGCCGCGCCCCGGGCCCTGGATGGCGACTTTCCGTCAGGCCATGGCGTTCCCGATGTTCGCCACCGTTATCTGGTTGCTGTGGGTGCTGGGGCAACAAACCGGCGTTGACGGTGCCAGTGGTTTGCTGGCCTTGCTTCTGACGGTGGCCAGCTTGGTCTGGGCGCTCGGCCTTGCAGGCCGCACCCGCTGGGTCATCAGCGGTCTGTCCCTGGCCACCTTGCTGTGGCTGGGCAGCAGCTGGCTGCCTTTGGCTTTGCGCGAAGCGCCTGCAGCAACAAGCCCAGCCACATCGGGCAACAGCGCCAATGCAGCACCTGGCGCAGCCACCTGGCAGGCCTGGTCCTCCGCAGACATGCAGACCCAACTGGCCGCTGGCCGCCCGGTGTTTGTGGACTTCACCGCCGCTTGGTGCGTGACCTGCCAGTACAACAAGAAAACCACGCTGGCCGATGAACGCGTGTTGGCCGACTTTGCGGCCAGGCAGGTGGTGTTGATGCGCGCCGACTGGACGCGCCGCGACCCGGCCATCACGCAGGCACTCACCGCACTGAGCCGCAGCGGCGTGCCGGTCTATGCGCTGTACGCCCCCGGCCGTGCGCCCGTGCTCTTGTCCGAGCTGCCCAGCGTGGCGGAAATCCAAACCGCCTTGCAAGGGCTTGCTGCCCATTGAGCTGACCTGACTAGCGTCATTTGGGCGCTTGCCTCTGATCGTGAATGTCTGCCGTGGCCGTGCCAGCATTCGGCCGCGGGGGCGGCCTCCCACCAAAAAACAGCCCACACACCAAACCAGGCGGCTTGTCCCCTCATGTGGGCGCTCGCCCGTGCTCGCGAATGAGCCCCGCTTGGGCCTGCCACAATAAGGGCATGAGCTCTCTCGCCCCCCTCCAAAACGACACCTTCCTGCGCGCCTGCCTGCGCCAGGCCACTGACCACACTCCCGTCTGGCTCATGCGCCAAGCTGGACGCTACCTGCCCGAGTACTGCGCCACCCGCGCCAAGGCCGGCAGCTTCATGGGCCTGGCCACCAACGTCGACTACGCCACCGAAGTCACCCTGCAACCACTCGAGCGCTACCCGCTGGACGCCGCCATCCTGTTCAGCGACATCCTCACCGTGCCCGATGCCATGGGCTTGGGCTTGTCTTTTGCCCAGGGCGAAGGCCCACGCTTTGCCAAGAATGTGCGGGGCGAAGCCGCCGTGGCAGAACTCGCCGTGCCCGACATGAACAAGCTGCGCTACGTGTTCGACGCGGTGACCAGCATCCGCAAAGCGCTGAACGGCCGCGTGCCCTTGATCGGCTTTTCCGGCAGCCCCTGGACACTGGCGTGCTACATGGTCGAGGGCGCAGGCTCGGACGACTACCGCCACGTCAAAACCCTGATGTACAGCCGCCCCGATTTGATGCACCGCATTCTGGAAATCAACGCCGACGCCGTGGCCCTGTACCTGAACACGCAAATCGAAGCGGGCGCCCAGGCCGTCATGGTCTTTGACAGCTGGGGCGGCGTGCTGGCCGATGGGGCTTTCCAGCAGTTCAGCCTGGCCTACACCGCCCGGGTGCTGAGCCAGCTCAAAACCGAGCACAACGGCCAGCGCATCCCCAGCATCGTGTTCACCAAGGGCGGCGGCCTGTGGCTGCCCGAGATGGCGGGGCTCAACTGCGACGTGCTGGGCCTGGACTGGACCATGAACCTGGGCCGGGCACGGGCGCTCGTGGGCGGCCAAGTCGGCGGCCCCGGCAAGGCGCTGCAAGGCAACATCGACCCGAACATCCTGTTTGCACCGCCCGCGCAGATCGCGACCGAGGTGCACCGGGTGCTCGACAGCTTTGGCAAGCCGCACACCGACCCCACCCAAACCGGCCCCACCCACATCTTCAACCTGGGCCACGGCATCAGCCAGTACACCCCACCCGAGCATGTGACGGCGCTGGTCGAGGCGGTGCACAGCCATTCGCGAACATTGCGCCAAAACTGAGCAGGGGACGCGCCAAGGTTGAGCCTTTAGCATAAAAAAACAGCGATTCAAGCCCTTTTTTTGCAAAATAAATGGCTTCAGACGCTTGACTTATGCACAAAAGTAAACCTTGGCGTCAAGACCTCTTGTTTGCTGCGCAGCAGCAAATCGGGTATATCACCCACTTCGCAAGTCATTGATTTTATTGGGTTTTTTATCTTGCACATTGGATGTGCAATTTGTTGGAAGGCTTGATTTTCAAGGCTTCCAGCGCATCCCGACCAGGTTTTCAACAAAGTTATCCACAGTTTTTTTGGATCGCCCTCAAAATGCTGAAAAATCAATGACTTACATCTTGTTTCAAGAAATCAGCTAACTTCCAATTCTGGCAATTTCATCCAAAACACTGTGAACAATGTGAGCACCCACCACTGGATCGACGTTGCCGTCCAGACCCCGGCCCACAGCCAGGTGGGGGGTCTGCTGAGCTACCGCAGCCCCTTTGGGCTGCAGCCCGGTCAGCTGGTGCGCGTGCCTTTGGGCCAACGCGAGGTGCTGGGTGTGGTGTGGGCCGTGCGCGATGCCGCGCCCACCGACATGCCCGCCTCGGCCGTGCGCGATGTGTTGAGCGTGCTCGAAGGCCTGGCCCCACTCGATGAGGCTTGGCGGCAATTGGTGCAGTTCTCGGCCCAGTATTACCAGCGCTCGCTGGGCGAGGTGGCCCTGTCGGCCCTGCCGCCCCAGCTGCGCGACCTGACCAGCGAACAACTGGCGCGTCGCCTGAAAAAGCAAAACACCGAACGCACCATACAAACCATACCGGGCCCGGCCCTCTCACCCGAGCAAAGCACCGTGCTGGACCAAATGGCCAAAGGCACTGGGCCGTTTTTGCTGTTTGGCAGCACTGGCAGCGGCAAGACCGAGGTGTATTTGCAAGCGGTAGAGCGCATGCTGACCACCGACCCGCAGGCCCAGGCCCTGCTCATGGTGCCCGAGATCAACCTCACGCCCCAGCTGGAAGAACGGGTACAAGCCCGTTTTGGGACCGAGGCGGTGGTGGCCATGCACAGCGGCATGACGCCCGCCCAGCGCCTCAAAGCCTGGCTGGCTGCGCACGCGGGCCACGCCCGCATCGTGCTGGGCACGCGCATGGCGATTTTTGCGTCCATGCCGCACCTGAAGCTGATCGTGGTCGACGAAGAACACGACCCCAGCTACAAGCAGCAAGAAGGCGCACGCTACTCGGCCCGCGACCTGGCCGTGTACCGGGGACGCCTGCAAAACGCCCAGGTGCTGCTGGCCTCGGCCACGCCATCGCTGGAGAGCTGGCACCACAGCCGCCCGGCCACCGAGGGCGACCCCGGCGGGCGATACCAGCGACTGCTGATGCCCTCCCGCATTGGTACCGGCCTGCTGCCCAAAGTGCGCCGGGTTGACATGAACAAACAACCCCGCCGTACGGTGCTGTCTGCGCCTTTGGTGGCCGCCATCCAGGAGCGGGTGGAGCGCGGTGAGCAATGCATGCTGCTGCTCAACCGCCGCGGCTATGCCCCGGTGCTGCACTGCGCCGACTGCGGCTGGAAAAGCGAATGCAAGCACTGCAGCGCATTCCGGGTGTTTCACAAGATTGACCGCACCCTGCGCTGCCACCACTGCGGCCTGACCGAGCGCGTGCCCCGCGCCTGCCCCGAGTGCGGCAACGCCGACATCGCGCCGATTGGCCGGGGCACCGAACAACTCGAAGAACACCTGGGCGAATTGCTCGCGCATGTGTTGCGCCCCGACGGCACGCCCGTGCGCATCGCCCGCATCGACGCCGACAGCACCCGCCTCAAAGGCGCGCTGGAAAGCCAGCTGGCACAGGTGCATTCGGGCGAAGTGGATGTGCTGGTGGGCACGCAAATGATCGCCAAGGGACACGACTTCAGGCGCATCACGCTGGTGGCCGCTGTGAACCCGGACACGGCGCTGTTTTCAAGCGACTTTCGGGCTCCAGAGCGGCTGTTTGCGCTGCTCATGCAGGCGGCAGGACGCGCCGGGCGCGACGCCGCGCAAAGCGCCACCAGCGAGATGTGGGTGCAGACCTTTCACCCCACGCACCCGCTGTTTGAAGCCCTGAAAAAACACGACTACCCGGCCTTTGCCGCCAGCGAATTGGCCGAGCGCACTGCCGCCGACCTGCCGCCCATCAGCCACCAGGCCCTGCTGCGCGCCGACGCCCGCACCCAGGAAGCCGCCCAAGCCCTGCTGAACGCCGCCCGCGAAACGCTGGAAGCCCAACTGAGCGCCGACCCGGCCACCGCCGACCTGGTCTTGCAGGTCAGCGTTTACCCCGCCGTGCCCATGAGCATGCAGCGTGTGGCCGATGTGGAACGCGCCCAAATGCTGCTGGAGAGCCCCAACCGCATGGCGCTGCAAAAAATGCTGTGGCACCTGCACGGCGTGCTGCATCAGGTGCGCAGCCAACCCGAACACAAAGGCGTGATCCGCTGGCTGGTGGACGTGGACCCGCAGGCGATCTGATCGCCCCTGGCGGCTCAGTTTTTGAAAAACGCCACCGCCCCCGAAAACGTCAAGAACGCCACCGCCGTGGTGACCAAAATGATGCGGGCAATGCGGCCGTTGTCCGCGCCCAGGCGCTCGGCCAACAGCGACACATTGCTGGCGCTGGGCAGGGCAGCCACCAGCACCATCACCTGCAGGGCGAAGGGCTCGATCGGCAGGCCCCACTGGATGGCCGTCAAACCCACCAGCAAAACCAACACCGGGTGCAACACCAATTTGATGAGTGAAATCGGCAGGTAATCGACCGTGCGCAAAGCGCCATGAGGGCGCTCGTGCGCCAGCATTTGCGAGCGGGCCAACACCGCCCCAATGGTGAACAGCGCCACGGGCGACGCTGCATCGGCCAGCAAGCTCACGGTTTTGTTCACCGGACCGATCAACTCCAGGTTCCAGAATGAAAACGCCGCGCCCAGGCTGATAGCCCAGGGCATGGGGTTGCGCAGCACCCCCGCCAACGCCTTGCGGGCCGCCACTGCCGCGCCATGCTGCCCGGCCGCGTCCATGCGCGACAAAGCCACGCACAGCGAAGAGGTGATCACCAGGTCCACCACGATGGTCACGATGGCCGGCCCCACCGCCTGCGCACCCAGCAACGCCACCAGCAAGGGCACGCCCATGAAGCCGGTATTGGGAAAGGCCGCCACCAGCGCACCCAAAGACGCGTCGTTCCAGCGGATGTGCGCATTCAGGCTGATGGCGATGCTGAACGCCACGATCAGCAAGGCACAAAACAAATACGTGAAAAACACCCCGGCATCGAGCAACTGGGCAATCGGCGTGTCGGCCCCAAAGCGGAACAGCATGCAAGGCAGTGCAAAAAACAGCACAAAACCATTCAAACCAGAAATAGCCTCGAGGGGCAAAAACTTCAACCGGGCAGCGCCATAGCCGCACAAGACCAAGGCGAAGAAAGGAAAAGTGACACGCAGGATTTCAAGCATGGGCTGATTGTCGGGGTAAACCAGTAGGGCCCTCGGCCTGCACAGTCGCAGTGCGGACAAAGTTGACCCGCCCAAAGCGGCGTGAACCACGCGCTGCAACTGTGTGACGCGCCCTCTCCCAAGACCTGCCCCGGCCCAAGCCCGCTATGATGGCCCGCTTTGCCCCGATCGCCCCATTCCCCATGTCAGCCGGACTCAACAACGCCCAACTCGAAGCCGTGAACTATGTCTCCGGCCCTTGCCTGGTGCTGGCCGGGGCGGGTTCGGGCAAGACGCGGGTGATCACGCACAAGATCGGCCGCCTGATTGAAGCCGGGCTGGAGCCCAAACGCATCGCCGCCATCACCTTCACCAACAAGGCCGCTGCCGAGATGCGCGAGCGGGCCAAAGATTTGATTGGCAAGGCGGCCAAGGACGTGACGGTCTGCACCTTCCACGCCCTGGGTGTGCGCATCATGCGCGAGGACGGCCATGTGTTGGGCCTGAAACCGCAGTTCAGCATCATGGACGCGGACGATGTGACCAGCATCCTCAAGGATTGCGGCGGCACCACCGACGCCGTCACCGCCCGCCAGTGGCAGTGGACCATCAGCCTGTGGAAAAACATGGGCCTGAACGCCGAGCAGGCCGCGGCCCAAGCGCCAGACGACAACGCCCGGGTGATCGCCCGCATCATGGCGCTGTACGAAGAGCGGCTGACCGCTTACCAAAGCGTGGACTTCGACGACCTGATCGGCATGCCCCTGAAACTGCTGGCCGACTACCCCGAGGTGCGCGAGCGCTGGCAGGCCAAGATGGGCCATGTGCTGGTGGACGAATACCAGGACACCAACGCCACGCAATACGAGGTGCTGAAACACCTGGTGGGGGAGCGGGCGCGCTTCACGGCGGTGGGCGACGACGACCAGTCGATCTACGGCTGGCGCGGCGCGACGCTGGACAACCTCAAACGTCTGCCCGTGGATTTTCCAAATTTGAAGGTCATCAAGCTGGAGCAGAACTACCGCTCCACCAGCGCCATCTTGCGGGCGGCCAACAACGTGATCCAGCCCAACCCCAAGCTGTTCCCCAAAACGCTGTTTTCGGAACTGGGTGAGGGCGAGCCGGTGCGCGTGATCGATGCTGTGAACGAAGAGCACGAAGCCGACCGGGCGATTGCCCGCATCCAGTCGATTCGTGGCGGGCAGATCAACCCCTCCAAACACCGCGAGTTCAAGGACTTTGCCATCCTGTACCGGGCCAACCACATGGCCCGGCCGTTTGAGCAGGCGCTGCGCCGCGCCAACATTCCTTACAAGGTCTCGGGCGGGCAGAGCTTTTTTGACAAGGCCGAGATCAAGGACCTGTGCGCCTGGTTTCGCCTGTGGATCAACAACGACGACGACCCGGCGTTTTTGCGCGCCATCACCAGCCCCAAGCGCGGCATCGGCCACCAGACGCTGGGTCAGCTGGGCACTTTTGCCACGCAGTACAAACTGAGCCTGTTCGAGGCCCTGTTTGCGGGCAGCCTGCCCAGCGCCGTGAACGCCCGCGCCGTGGCCGGCTTGCACGAATTTGGCCGCTACATCAACGACCTGGAACACCGTGCGCGCCAGACCCTGGGCAAAGAGGCGGCGCTGGCGTTTCTGCTGGAGTGGCTCCAAGAGATTGGTTATGAGTCGCACCTGTACGACGGCGAGGACAACGAAAAAGTGGCCTCGGCCCGCTGGACCAATGTGCTGGAGTTTTGCGACTGGATGGCCGGGCGCTGCGGTGGCGAGATCGAAGACGCCACCGGAACTGAAACCACCGAAACCAAGAACCTGCTGGAGGTGGCGCAGACCATCTCGCTGATCTCCACCCTGAGCGAGCGCGAGAAAGACCAGAACGTGGTGACCCTGTCGACTCTGCACGCCTCCAAGGGTCTGGAATGGCCGCATGTGGTGCTGGTCGGTGTGAACGAAGGCCTGCTGCCCTTCAAACTGGGCGACGACGACACCACCGAAGGGGCCAGCCAGGAGGGCATCTTGCTGCGACTGCAGGAAGAGCGTCGCCTGATGTACGTGGGCATCACACGCGCCCAGCGCAGCCTGGCTGTCAGCTGGACCAAACGCCGCAAAAAAGGCCGCGAAACCGTGGCCGCCCTGCCCAGCCGCTTCATTGCCGAAATGCGGCTGGATGAAAAGACCACCCAAGAAGACCCACGCGAAAAACTCAAGGCGCTGCGGGCCGAATTTGCCCAACGCGCAGCAGTCTCTGCAGCGGCGGCAGCGCAAGCCAAAGCATGAACCGAACACACGCCTTTTTGAACCGATGCGCCCCAGCCGCCTGGCTGTGCGGCCTGCTGGCCCTGACCCTGACCATGAGTGCCTGCCAGGGGCTGCCCACACGCACGGGCTGCCCCAGTGCCCAGGACATGAGCCCTGACATGCTGCACGGCACCTGGACCGTACAGATCACAGGTGAACCCCTGGGGACTTTGACCTTGGGCCCCCACCCTGAACACGTGGGCAGTTTGCGGGGCGAATGGATCACCGCAACGGCGTCGAAACCCCGCGCGGTGGTGGCCGACCTGGACGACGGCGAGTTCACCCTGGAAGAGACCCACGACGGCCAACGAATCGCCGCCACCTGGCTGGGCAACCTGCCCCAAGCGGCTTGTGGGCGTCAAATTCAGGGCCAAAGAACGACAGCCGGTCAGGACACCCGCCCCTTCGTATTGACCCGCCAGCCCTGACCCCCAGCCCCCGCTGGTGAATTGGCCTGCGCCGTCCAAAGGCCACTGTTTTCTCACGCAAAATACAGACCTCCACTCTCAGGGCCTTTGACCAGATGAACGCGTCCACTTACCTTCAAGCACCGCCGAAGCGAAAGCTGCTCGGTCTGGCTGGGGTGGTGGTTCTGCATGCCTTGTTGTTTTGGGCCGTCCAGGCGGGCTTAACGCGCACCGTCATTCAAAAGATGCCCAACGTGGTGCAAGCGCTGTTGCTGGAAGAAAAGAAACCCGAGCTGGCAACGCCACCCTCGCCCCAGCCGCCGCCACCTGCGCCGTCCAAACCCCCACCGCCCCAGACCCCACCGCCCCAGACCCCGCCGCCCGCGTATGTGCCGCCTGCCGTGACGCCCCCCGTGGCCGCCCCGGCCAACGCCATCGCCGCGGTCAGCCCCACACCGTCCCCCGCCGTGCCCTCCCCGTTGGCAGCACCCTCGGCAACGCCCGCCACCAACCCCGCACCCGCTGCGCGTGCGCCTGTGCGCACGGCGGCCGGGGTCAACATGGCCCAATGCGACAAGCCCGAATACCCCAGCGCCTCCAGGCGCATGGAAGAAGAAGGCACGGTGACCGTGCGTTTCCTGGTCGGGGCCGATGGCAAGGTCATCCAGTCCGAGATCGAAAAAAGCTCGGGCTTCAAACGCCTGGACGAAGCGGCCCGTGCCGGTCTGTCCAAATGCCAATTCAAGCCAGCCATGGTCGATGGCAAGGCCGAACAAGCCTGGGCCAGCATCAAATACACCTGGCGGCTGGAGTGATGACGCCCTCACCGCCCGCCACCCTGAACACCACCCCATGACACAGCACCAAGGAAATTTCAACATGTTCAACGCCCTGAGACACCGCCTGCTGGGTGCCGTTTTGTGCGCCAGCTTGTTCATGACCGGCCACAGCGTGGCAGCGCCCGACGCCAGCCCCGCCAACGTCACGACCAGCAGCACGACCTCCGCCGTCGCCAGCCTGGCACCCGCCGAGGCCGGCTCGGTCCAGGACAACCCCTATGGCCTGGGTGCCCTGTGGGCGCAGGGAGATGCAGTGGCCAAGGGCACCTTGCTGATTCTGGTGCTCATGAGCATGGGCAGCTGGTATGTGATCTTCACCAAGTTCACCGAACAATCCAAGCTGCACCGATTTGCCAAAACCGCGCAAGCGAACTTCTGGGCGGCGGGCTCTGTGCGGCAAGCGGCCGAGGCTTTGGAAGCAGACAGCCCCTTCCGCTTCATCGCCGAAAAAGGCCTGGAGGGTGCCAGCAAACACCCAGGCCTGCTGGGCAATGTGGACTTCAACACCTGGGTCACGATGGCACTGCAGCGGGCCATGGGCACGGTGCAAAACCGCCTGCAAAACGGCCTGGCCGTGCTGGCCACCGTGGGCTCTACTGCGCCTTTTGTCGGCTTGTTCGGCACGGTTTGGGGCATCTACCACGCCCTGGTCAAGATCGGCATGTCGGGCCAGGCCAGCATCGACAAGGTGGCGGGCCCCGTGGGCGAGGCGCTGATCATGACCGCCATTGGCCTGGCTGTGGCCGTGCCCGCCGTGCTGGGCTACAACTGGCTGGTGCGCCGCAACAAAGCGGCGATGGATGAAGTCAACGCCTTCGGTGCCGACCTGCACGCCGTGCTGCTGGCCTCAGGCCAAAAATAATGGGCATGAACCTCGGCCCCACGCTGGGCAATCAGGACGATGACGAGGTCATCGGCACCATCAACACCACGCCCTTGGTGGACGTGATGCTGGTGCTCTTGATCATTTTTCTGATCACCATCCCGGTGGTGACCACCTCGATCAAGGTGGAGCTGCCCAAAGAACAGAACGTGGTGCGCGAGGCCAAACCCGACACCGTGATCATCTCGGTCAACCAGGCAGGGCAAATCTACCTCTACGACACGCCCGTCAAAACGCCTGGCGAGCTGGTCGAACGCTTGAAAAAGTTTGGCGCCATGAAGCCGCAGCCCGATGTGCAAATCCGGGGCGATGCGCAAAGCGCTTTCGAATCGGTGGGGCGCGTCATGTACGCGGTGCAACGCGCGGGCATCACCCAGGTCGGCTTCATCACCGACCCGGCCCGCTGACCCCCTTAGGACACCACCATGGCCATGAATCTGGGCACCAGCCACAGCGACGAACCGGACGTGATGATGGACATCAACACCACGCCCCTGATCGACGTGATGTTGGTGTTGATCATCATGCTGATCATCACCATCCCGGCGCAGTTGCACGCGGTCAACTTGGACATGCCTGTGGCCGCTGCTGCGGCGAAAAAGCAAGATCCGGTGGTGATCCGGCTGGACATCGACGCTGACGCCAGCCTGCGCTGGAACGGTCAGCTGCTGGGCGACCGACAAGCCTTGGAGACCCGCCTCGCCGAAGCGGCCGCCGTGCAGCCGCAACCGGAGCTGCACATCCGCTCACATGCCCAAGCCAAATACGAAGCCACCGCAGCGGTGCTGGCCAGTGCCCAGCGGCTGGGCTTGACCAAGCTGGGCATCGTCGGCACCGAACGCTTCGCCAGCCCGTAACCGGCACACCAGAAGCTGGCAGCGCCGCTCACCCGCCATGGATGCCCGATCGAGTGGGGCATGACCACGCTGGATGTCACGCCCAAAGAAAAAAGCCGCTCGAGAGCGGCTTTTCAAGGGGAGAGAACCCGGATCAGTCGGCGTACTTGCCAGCCGCGTCAACCGCGGCCTTGATCTTGATCATCTCGGCGGCCACAAACTTCTTGTGCTCTTCAGGCTCGACACGCTTGTCGGTCACCACCAAAGCGCCCAGGCCTTCGTTCTTCTTGATGAATTCGGGGTCTTTCAGCGCTTTCTTCAAAGCGTCGTTCAGGGTCTTGGTGATCGCTGCGGGCGTGCCTTTGGGGGCATACAAACCATGCCAGATGGTCAAGTTGAAACCCTTCAAACCCATTTCCTGCAAGCTGGGGTAATGCTTGAGCACAGGGTGACTGGCCAGGGGCTTGGCGGTGGTGACCGCAAAAGCCTTGACGCGACCGCCTTCGATCTGGCTGGTGGTGTTGGTGGTCTGGTCACACATGACATCGACCTGGCCACCGATCAAGGCGGTCATGGCGGGCGCGGTGCCGCCAAACGGGATGGTGGTCATTGCGTCTTTGGTCTGCAGATTGGATTGCCACAGCAACCCACAGATGTGCGAGGCGGAACCCAGACCTGCGTGGGCGATGTTCAACTTGCCCGCATTGGCGCGGATGTAGTTCTCGAAATCGCGGTAAGTGTTGGCGGGCAGCTGTGGTTTGCCGATCAAGGTCATGGGCACGTCATTGACCATGCCCAAAAACTCGAAGTCTTCCAGCGGCTTGTAGGCAATCTTGCGGTACAGGGCGGGTGTGGCGGCCATGCCGATGTGGAACAGCAACAGCGTGTGGCCATCGGGATTGGCTTTGGCCACCTTGGTGGCACCAATCGTGCCGCCTGCACCCGCGGCGTTTTCGACCACGAAGTTGCTGCCGGGAATCTGCTTGCGCATGGCTTCGGCCAAGTCGCGTGCCACCCGGTCTGTCGGGCCACCTGCGGTGAACGGCACCACGATTGAGACAGGTTTGTTACCGGGGAAAGTCTGGGCCTGAACACCCACAGACACAGCGGCCAAAGCGGCCAGAGCGATCCATTGCTTCATCTAACACTCCTGAAATTGACTGTACAGTTTAAAACTTCAAGAGTGTCACGAAATCGCGGAAACTACTTAGCGGCTAACCCTTGTATGACCTTGATTTCATTAAGGAATTGGGCCGCCCGCGGCCACAACATGGCGTTGCCAAAACCCTGAAAACAGGGGCTCACTGGTAACTGCGAGCGTCTTCGATCACTTTGCCATCGTTGGCCAGGCTGCCGGACTGGACCAGATGCACCTCGCCACGGAGTTTGGTGACATCACGCACCGCTTCAGAAACCCGGGCCTTAAGCGCCTCATCGCTCAGGTGATCGGTCTCGACATGCAAAGCCATCTGGTCGTTGGCCATCTCACCGGTCACCACCAGGCGGGCCTTGCGCACCTCGGGGAAGCGCTTGACGATTTCGGCCACCTGACCGGGGTGCACAAACATGCCCCGGATCTTGGTGGTCTGGTCGGCGCGGCCCATCCAGCCTTTGATGCGCAAACCCGTGCGGCCCGTGGGGCAGGTGCCGGGCAAGATGGCCGACAGGTCGCCTGTGCCAAAACGGATCATGGGGTAATCGGGGTTAAGGACTGTGACGACCACTTCACCTACTTCACCATCAGGCACAGGGTCCCCTGTGCCAGGACGCACGATCTCGACGATCACGCCTTCGTCCAGCACCAGGCCTTCACGCGAAGCGGTTTCATAGGCAATCAAACCCACATCGGCCGTGGCATAGCACTGAAAAACAGCCACACCCCGCTGTGTAAACCAGTCGCGCAAAGATGGCGGGCAAGCTTCACCTGACACCAACGCTTTGGTAAAAGACAACTTGTGACCAGATTCTTGGGCTTTTTCAAGCAAAATTTTTAAAAAACTAGGGGTACCGGCATAAGCGACCGGACGCAAATCAGCTACGGCAGCAAGCTGTTGTTCCGTGTTACCAACACCTCCGGGAAACACCGCACAGCCGAGAGCATGGGCTCCGCTCTCCATGATCCATGCACCTGGCGTCAGGTGGTAACTGAAACAGTTGTGAACCAAGTCACCAGCTTCAAAACCAGCCGCCTTCATGGCACGCGCTGCACGCCAATAATCAGACGCATGTCCCTCAGGCTCATAAATCGGACCAGGAGACTGATAAATGCGGCGCACACCATTCGGACGAATCATGCCTTTCCAACCAATCGTCGAAAAACCGCCCAATGGATCCTTATCACGCAAAGCATGCTGTCGTTCGAGTAACTGGTGTTTGCGCAAAACTGGTAAGCGTGCCAACGCAACCCGGCTATTGATTTGGGTCCCATCCACATCACGGAGCAACTCTGCAAAGGCTGGTGCATGTGCCTTGGCGTTTGCAATCTGAGCAGGCAAAGCTGACATCAGAGCCACCTCACGCTCTTGTGGTGTGCGTGTTTCTAACGTATCAAAGTGCTGCGACATGTGTGAAATTTCTGGGTACTTCGGGGAAAACAAATCAGGCAAAGATCAAGCCAACCAACGCTTGCGGCGCTTGTAGCTCTTGACGTCTTTGAAACTCTTGCGCTCGCCGCCGCCCATACCCAGGTAAAACTCTTTCACATCCTCGTTGGTGCGCAGGTCTTCAGCCGCGCCGTCCATCACGATACGCCCCGACTCCATGATGTAGCCGTAGTCGGCGTATTTCAGGGCCATGTTGGTGTTCTGCTCTGCGATCAGGAAAGTGACTTTTTCCTTGTCGTTCAAGTCTTTCACGATGTTGAACACCTCTTCCACGATCTGTGGGGCCAGACCCATCGAAGGTTCATCGAGCAACACCACACTGGGGTTGGTCATGAGGGCGCGGCCAATGGCACACATTTGCTGCTCGCCACCCGAAGTGTAGGCCGCTTGCGAAGTGCGGCGGGTTTTGAGGCGTGGGAAGTAGGTGTAGACCTTGTCCAGATTGGCCGCGATTTCGCCCTTGTCGGTGCGGGTGTAACTGCCGGTCATCAGGTTTTCTTCGATGGTCAGGTGGGCGAAGCAGTGACGGCCTTCCATCACCTGCACCACACCCCGGTTGACCAGGTCGGCAGGCGAGAGGTTTTCGATCCGCTCGCCATGCAATTCAATGGAGCCCTTGGTCACTTCCCCCCGTTCGCCCTTGAGCAAGTTGGAGATGGCCCGCAGCGTGGTGGTCTTACCCGCGCCGTTGCCGCCCAGCAAAGCCACGATGCCTTGCTCGGGCACCTGCAAGGACACGCCCTTGAGAACCAGGATGACGTGGTTGTAGATGACTTCGATGCCATTGACGTTCAGAACAATTTTTTTGTCGCTCATGGACTTTGCCTTTTCTTTACTCTGGGGTTCAAGCCAAATGAAACCGCTGCACGCAAAGGTTTCATTTGGCAGCTGCCGGTAGCGCAAGCCACCGAGCAACTGCAGCCCGCCACTTGCGCAGCGGGCTGTTCACCGATCAGGACTGGCAATCCGCAGGAGTGCGGCGTGTCAGCTTCTTTTCAGAGGCATACTTATCAGCGGAAGCTTTGACCATAGGCTTGATGATCTGTTCATCCGCCTGCAGCCAATCCGAGGCCCAAACGAATTTGCTGCCATCCCAAGTGTGAACCCGAGCCCAAGCAGATCCCATGTGATCAGCACAGGATGTGGAAACGGGACGCATGACACCCTTGAAGCCCAAGGCATCCAGCTTGGCCTGCGTCAAATTGAGGTTTTCATAACCCCAGCGCGCTTGCTCCGGAGAAACCCACTTGCCCTTACCGTACTTTTCTTGTGCTTGACGGACGCCTTCGACAGCCAGCATCGCGCCAACGACGCCACGCATGTACAGCACCTCGCCCACTTCAGCCCTAGGACCCGTACCTTGGCCTTTGTCGTGCACTTTTGCCAGGATTTCCTTGACTACATCAGACTGAGGCTCGGCACCGTGCTGCATCATCACGGCGTTGTAGCCTTTAGCAGCAGCACCGATATCCTTGATATCTGGTTCAGCACCAGACCACCATGTACCAAACATCTTTTCCCGGGGATAGCCTGTTGCAATGGCTTCCTTGATCGATGTGGCGGTCATAACACCCCATGTTTGCAGCATCACGTAATCAGGGCGCTGTTGACGAATTTGAAGCCAAATGGCTTTTTGCTCAACCCCCGGAGCAGGTATGGGCAACAACTGAAGGGTAAAGCCGTGGGTGGCTGCTCGCTCTTGCACAATCGGCAACAACTCCTTACCGAAGGGGCTGTCGTGATAACCGACTGCAATTTTCTTACCTTTAAGCTTGTCCCAACCACCAGCCTGTTTGGCAATGTGTTGCAACAGAACGTCTCCTGCAACCCAGTAGTGACCAATCAATGGAAAGTTCCATTTGAAGACCCCACCATCTGCTGAATCGCTGCGGCCGTAGCCCGATGTAATCATCGGAATCTTGTCCCCTGGAATCTTTTCTGTGAGCGCAAATGTGATACCTGTAGACAGCGGCTGGAAGACCGTAGCACCGCCATGCTTGCCCTTCAAGCGCTCGTAGCACTCAACGCCACGATCCGTGGCATAGGCGGTTTCGCACTCCTCGACAAGCGTCTGAACACCGTTGATACCTCCACGCAGATTCACCAACTTCATGTAATCGGCATACCCGTTCGCAAATGGGGTTGCGTTGGGTGCAACAGGGCCTGTGCGCCCTGTCAAGCTTGGGAAAAACTGCACTTTTGATTGCGCCATAACAGCGGTACTGGTAACCACTGCAGACAACCCTGCACATGCCAGAGTGGCCAGCAAAGCTAATTTTTTGAGTTTCATGAAACTGTCTCCTTCGTTTGTGAGTAAAAAAATCAATGGGCCCATCAGTCAAGCTTGATCACTGTGCCTGCATGACTGAGACCAGTCTGCGTCGGCAAAGGACAGTCACTCAGTGCGGGAAAGGCCATAACCGCAACTTCTGTTTGGTAATGCTCCAGAGCTTGGCCAAACCGTGAGGCTCAGCAATCAAAAACCAGACAATCAATGCACCAAAAATCATGTATTCGGCATGCGATACGGCTGCCGTAGAAATCTCAATCCCAACTACAGCACCTAAAGCTGGCAAGAATTGGTTCAGAAAAATCGGCAAGATAACGATGAACGCTGCACCGAAAAAACTACCCATGATGGAGCCCATGCCACCGATGATGACCATGAACAAAAGTTGAAAGGACCTATCGATGGAGAAGGCAGCGGGCTCCCAAGAACCCAAGTGGACAAAGCCCCACAAACCACCTGCGACTCCCACGATAAAAGAGCTGACAGCAAAGGCGCTGAGCTTGGCATACACCGGACGAATACCAATCACTGATGCTGCAACGTCCATGTCACGGATGGCCATCCACTCGCGACCAATCGCAGAGCGAACCAAATTTTTGGATAGCAAACCAAACACGACCAGAAATACCAAGCAAAAAAGATATTTTTCAACAGGCGTATCAATCAACCAGCCCATAACCTGCAAATCAGAAACGGCGACTGAGCCAGAAGAGCTGTTATTCGTGAACCAGCTTATGCGGCTGAAGGCCCAGTCGCAAAAAAATTGCGCTGCCAATGTGGCCACAGCCAAATACAAACCCTTGACTCGCAAGCTGGGAATACCAAAAAAGATGCCCACCACAGTAGCAAAGAAGCCCCCTGCAAGGAGCGCCACAATCAGCGGCATACCTTCTATCCGCACATAGGTGTTGTAGGCCATGTAAGCGCCCACAGCCATGAAAGCGCCCGAGCCAAGCGAAATCTGACCGCAATAACCAACCAGGATGTTCACCCCCAAAGCTGCCAATGAGAGTATGAGGAAAGGAACCAAAATAGCCCGGAACATGTATTCATCGGCAATGAAGGGCACGCCAATGAACGCAAAGGCAATGAGCGCCAGGATGGCCCAGCGGTCTTGCGCAATCGCGAAGATCTGCTGGTCGCTGCGGTAAGAAGTCTTGAATTGACCGTTTTCTCTGTAAAACATGTTTTTCTCTCCTTACACGCGGTCGATGATTTTTTCGCCGAACAGGCCTTGCGGACGGAACAGCAAGAACACCAGCGCCAACACATAAGCAAACCAGATTTCGATGCCGCCGCCCACATAGGGGCCGAGGTACACCTCGGACAGCTTCTCACCCACACCGATGATCAGCCCACCGATGATGGCGCCGGGCACCGAGGTCAGGCCACCCAAAATGATGACCGGCAAGGCCCGCAAAGCCACGGTTGTCAAAGAGAACTGAACTCCGAGCTTTGACCCCCAAATGATGCCGGCAACCAATGCTGTAATTCCAGCCACGAACCAGACAATCACCCAAATGCGGTTGAGTGGGATACCAATCGACTGTGCTGCTTGGTGATCATCGGCCACAGCACGGAGGGCGCGGCCAGTACTGGTTTTCTGGAAGAAAAGTGACAGCACAACCACCAGCAACGCTGCGATACAAGCTGCATACACATCTTCCAAGCTGATCAAAACGCCGCCATCAAAAATCGATTCCAAAAGGAAGACAGGCTCTTTGGGCATGCCTACATCGATTTGATAAATGGCGCTTCCGAAAATCGTTTGACCCAGACCGTCCAGGAAATAGGTGATGCCCAGCGTGGCCATCAGCAAAGTCACGCCCTCCTGGTTGACCAGATGGCGCAAAACGAAGCGCTCAATCAACCAAGCCAGCACGAACATGATGGCGGCCGACAACACGAAGGCAATCAGGTTGCCCAGAAACTTGTCTTCGATGCCCAGCCAGCCGGGAATCCATTCGGAAAACCGCGCCATGGCCAATGCCGCGAACAAGACCATCGCGCCTTGCGCAAAGTTGAACACGCCTGAGGCCTTGAAAATCAAAACAAAGCCCAGCGCCACCAACGCATAAAGCATGCCAGCCATGAGGCCGCCAAAAAGAGCTTCCAGAAAAAATGCCATGTCTTTTTCTCCTTAGTGGCTGGTGCCCAGATAGGCACTGATCACTTCTTCGTTGTTGCGCACTTCTTCGGGGGTTCCGTCGCCAATCTTCTTGCCGTAGTCCAGCACCACCACGCGGTCCGAGATGTCCATCACCACGCCCATGTCGTGCTCGATCAACACCACCGTGGTGCCGAACTCGTCGTTCACGTCCAGGATGAAGCGGCACATGTCCTGCTTTTCTTCCAGGTTCATGCCAGCCATGGGCTCGTCGAGCAGCAGCACTTGCGGCTCCATGGCCAGGGCACGGCCCAAGTCCACCCGCTTTTGCAGGCCATAAGGCAACTGGCCCACGGCCGTCTTGCGGAAGGCTTGGATTTCCAGGAAGTCGATGATGTGCTCGACTTTTTCGCGGTGTGCCTCTTCCTCGCGCTGGGCCGGGCCCACGCGCAACGCCTGCAGGAACAGGTTGCTTTTAATCTTGAGGTTGCGGCCCGACATGATGTTGTCGATCACGCTCATGCCTTTGAACAGCGCCAGGTTCTGGAAGGTGCGGGCAATGCCCATCTCGGCCACCTGGCGGCTGTTCATGTGGTCAAAGGTCTGGCCACGGAAAGTGATGCTGCCCTCTTGGGGTGTGTAGACCCCGTTGATGCAGTTGAGCATCGAGCTCTTGCCCGCGCCGTTAGGGCCGATGATGGCGCGCACTTCATGCTCGCGCACGTTGAACGAGATGTCGGTCAGCGCCTTCACGCCGCCGAAACGCAAACTGATGTTGTTGACGTCGAGGATGACGTCGCCGATTTTTTTGGTCATGCTGCTGCCTTCACGGGTGTGAATGTTTTGGCGTCGGAAATCTTGAGCGTGGCGCTGACGCTGCCGGTACGGCCGTCTTCGAACTTCACCACCGTCTCGATGAATTGCTCGGTTTTGCCGCCATACAGGCCATCGACCAGCGGTTTGTATTTGTCGGCAATGAAGCCACGGCGGACCTTGTTCGTGCGTGTCAATTCGCCATCGTCGGCGTCCAGCTCCTTGTGCAAGACCAGGAAACGCGAAACCTGGCTGCCCGCGAGCAAAGCGTCTTCGGCCAGGTCGGCGTTGACTTTTTCCACGCACTCCTTGATCAACTCATACACCTCGGGCTTTTGGGCCAAGTCGGTGTATCCGGCATAAGGCAGGTTGCGGCGCTCGGCCCAGTTGCCCACCGCGTCAAAGTCGATGTTGACCATCACGCAGACTTTCTCGCGCTGGTCGCCGTAGGCCACAACCTCTTTGATGTGCGGGAAAAACTTGAGTTTGTTCTCAACGTACTTGGGTGCGAACATGGCGCCGTCGTTGGCACCGCCCTGGATGCGGCCCACGTCTTTGACGCGATCGATGATCTTGAGGTGGCCATGGCTGTCGATGAAGCCTGCGTCGCTGGTGTGGTACCAGCCGTCCGGCGTGAGCACTTCGTCGGTGGCTTTCTGGTTTTTGTAATAGCCCTTGAGCAAGCCGGGCGACTTGACCAGGATTTCGCCGTTGTCTGCCACCTTGATCTCCACGCCTTTGCACGGCACACCCACAGTGTCGGCACGGGCCTGGTTGTCAGGCTGCAGGCAGACGAACACAGCGGTTTCGGTCGAGCCATACAGCTGCTTGATGTTCACACCGATCGAGCGGAAGAAGGTGAACAAATCCGGACCAATCGCCTCGCCTGCGGTGTAGGCCACGCGCACGCGGCTGAAACCCATGTTGTTGCGCAAGGGGCCATACACCATGAGGTTGCCCAGGCTGTACACCAAACGGTCCATCAGACCGACCGACTGGCCATCCATCAAAGCGGGACCGACTTTCTTGGCCACGCCCATGAAGTAGTGAAACAGCTTGCGCTTGAAGTTGCCCGCATCTTCCATGCGGATCATCACGCTGGTGAGCATGCCCTCGAACACGCGTGGCGGCGCGAAGTAGTAGGTGGGGCCAATCTCTTTGAGGTCGATGGTCACGGTAGCCCCCGACTCGGGGCAGTTGACCACGTAGCCACACACCAACCACTGCGCGTAGCTGAAGATGTTCTGGCCGATCCAGGCAGGTGGCATGTAGGCCAGCACGTCTTCAGCGTTGGTCAACTTGTCAAACTCAGCGCCCGCTTCGGCGCGGTCGATCAAGGAGCTGTGCGTGTGCACCACGCCTTTGGGGTTGCCCGTGGTGCCCGAGGTGAAGAACATCGCGGCCACATCGGTGTATTGGGCTTTTTCGACTTCTTCAGAGAAAAACTGGGAGTGCTGCTTGGCGAACACCGCGCCTGCAGCGATCAGCTCTTCGAGCGAACCGAGGCCATCTTCAGTGTACTTGCGCAGGCCGCGTGGGTCGTCGTAATAAATGTGGGTCAGCTGCGGGCACTGCTCGCGCACTTCCAGCATCTTGTCGACCTGCTCCTGGTCTTCCACCACGGCAAAGCGCACTTCGGCGTTGGTGATGGGGAACACGCATTCGGCAGCCGCTGCATCCTGGTACAGCGGCACAGGGATCGCACCCAACGACTGGGCGGCCAGCATGGTGGCGTAAAGCCGAGGCCGGTTGGCCCCCACCACGATCAGGTGCTCACCGCGCTGCAGGCCTGCCTGGTGCAGACCGCAGGCGATGGACTCGACCAGCTGGGACAAGGCCGCCCACGAGGTGGCCTGCCAAATGCCATATTCTTTTTCTCGCAGGGCGGGCGCGGTGGGGCGCTCGGCAGCGTGTTTGAGCATCAAACGGGGAAACGTTGTTTGCATGACCTGACCTGTCTCCAAAAACGGTGCATCGAATGCAATGCGACTGAACTGGGGCGGATCGTAGGCACTCATTTGACGCCAAGTTGTCGTTTGGACGACAATTCAGGGAAGACCCCTAGCCCATCTGACCGGTTCCTGACAAACATCAAATTCAACATGGCCAAAGAAAACAGCGTGTACCAGCGCCGCCGCGCGCCCACCGAATCCGAGCTGCAAATGATCCCGTGGCTGCACCTGCTGCGCCCCCAAGAGCGCCTGGAGATCGTGCCGCAACTGGTGGTGAGCGACCCCCAGGTGGGCGACTATGTGTGCCGCGTGGGCCGACCAGTGACCTTTTGGTTTGGCGTGATCTCAGGCTTGCTGAAAATGAGCAGCGACAACGAAAGCGGCCAGACCATGACCTTCACGGGCGTGCCGCCCGGGGGCTGGTTTGGCGAGGGCACAGCACTCAAGCGCGAGGTCTACCGCTACAACATCCAGCCGCTGCGCCCCAGCGTGGTCGCTGGCTTGCCGCTGGAGACCTTTCACTGGCTGATCGACCACTCGCTGGGCTTCAACCGTTTCATCATGCAGCAGCTCAACGAGCGGCTGGGGCAGTTCATCGCCGCACGCGAACTGGACCGCATGACCAACCCCGAGTTGCGCCTGGCCCGGCACTTGGCCACTTTGTTCAACCCGGTACTGTTTTCCGGTGTGGGCGAGGTGCTGCGCATCACCCAGCAAGAGCTGGCTTATCTGGTGGGCCTGTCACGTCAGCGCGTGAACGAAGCGCTGCGCGTGCTCGAAGCGCGTCAGCTCATCCGCGTGGAATACGGCGGGCTGCGCATTCTGGATTTGCAGGGGCTGCGCACAGCACAGTTTTTGTAGGTCGGTGGCCTTAGCTCAGACGCATGCTTGCGGCCCACCAGCACATGTCGGGGCTGAAGCCATCGACCTACAGCAAAAGGCAGACCAGGGACCCATGTTCTGCCCCCAACAAAAACAACGGACAATCGGTCAACTTCTTTTTGCCCCACCGAACCATGACCCAGCCCCCGGTTTTCAAACGCGCCCCCCGCCCCGAAGGCAAGGGCGAAGCCGCCACACCCAGCGGCACCTCGCGCCTGAACAAGCGCATGGCCGAGCTGCGCATGTGCTCGCGCCGCGAGGCCGATGCCTGGATCGAGCAAGGCTGGGTGTTCGTCAACGGCCAGCCCGCCAGCATGGGCCAGCAGGTCACGCTGTCGGACCGCATCACCGTCGACAAAGCCGCTGAACAGCAGCAAGACCGGCAAGTCACCATCTTGCTGCACAAGCCCATGGGCTATGTGAGCGGCCAGGCCGAAGACGGACACGAGCCCGCCATCACCCTGATCAACCCGCGCAGCCACTGGGCGGGCGACCCGTCCAAACTGCGCTTCACCCCGCCGCACCTGCGCGGCTTGGCCCCGGCTGGGCGGCTCGACATTGATTCGACGGGCCTTTTGGTGCTGACGCAAGACGGCCGCGTGGCGCGCCAGCTGATCGGCGAAGACTCCGAGATGGAGAAGGAATATTTGGTGCGCGTGGCCTACACCGGTCACGAGAACACTGCGGCGGCCTCTGCCGCATCGGCCACCTATGGCGGCAAAGCCAACCAGCTCACGGCCATTGGCGACTTCGACCGCGTGAGTGCCAATGTGCAGGCCGTCTTCCCCAAAGCGCAACTGGAGCGCCTGCGCCATGGCCTGAGCCTGGATGGCAAACCGCTCAAGCCCGCCAAGGTCGACTGGCAAAACCCCGAGCAACTGCGCTTTGTGCTGACCGAAGGCAAAAAGCGCCAGATTCGCCGCATGTGCGAGCAAGTGGGCCTGAAAGTCGTGGGCCTCAAACGCATCCGCATGGGCAATGTGCAGCTGGGCCAAATGCCGCCCGGACAGTGGCGTTATTTGGGTCCCAACGAGTCGTTCTGACGTACGACGGGCTTGCTCATCTGCGGGCTTGAGAGAGCAGGCCTTCGTGGGAGCGAGCCCCTGCTCGCGAATGTCTGCAAAGACCACTGATCCAATTCAATCCATGAGGCCATTGCCCTTTCGGCCGCAGGGACAACCTCCCACAAAAACCAGGCGATCCTGTCCCGCACATCCTCGCCCCTTGAATTCCAAACGCCCGCCCCCAGATAAGCACCGTTTTGGTTATCTCACCTTTTGATCCTTGAACTTTTTCAAACCGATATGAGCAAGCAAACCCATGCCTTTCAGGCCGAAGTCGCACAACTGTTGCACCTGGTCACCCACTCGCTGTACTCCAACCAGGAGATTTTTCTGCGCGAGCTGATCTCGAACGCATCCGACGCCTGCGACAAGCTGCGCTTTGAAGCCCTCAACAACAACGCCCTGTACGAAGACGCGCCCGAGTTGCAGGTGCGCCTGTCCTTCGACAAAGCCGCCAAGACCCTGACCATCACCGACAACGGCATCGGCATGACGGCGCAAGAAGCCATTGACCACCTGGGCACGATCGCCAAGAGCGGCACCAAGGACTTCATGAGCAAGCTGAGCGGCGACCAGAAAGCCGATGCACAGCTGATCGGCCAGTTCGGTGTGGGTTTTTATTCGGGCTTCATCGTGGCCGAAAAAATCACCGTGGAAACCCGCCGCGCAGGCGCCAAGCCCGAAGACGGCGTGCGCTGGATCAGCGGCGGCACGGGTGACTTCGAGGTCGAGACCATCACCCGCGCCGAGCGGGGCACCAGCGTGATCCTGCAACTGCGCGAAGACGCGCTGGAGTACGCCAACACCTGGAAGCTCAAGGAAATTGTCGGCAAATATTCCGACCACATCAGCCTGCCCATCCTGATGGAAAAGGAAGAGTGGAAAGACGGCGAGCTGATCGACCCCAAAGACGAAAACGGCGGCCGCAAACCCGGCGGCATGGTCAAGACGGGCGAGTGGGAAACCATCAACAAGGCCAGCGCTTTGTGGACCCGCCCCAAGAAAGACATCACCGACGAGCAGTACGCCGACTTCTACAAACAGATCAGCCGCGACTTTGAAGCCCCGCTGACCTGGACCCACAACCGCGTGGAAGGCAGCACCGAATACACCCAGCTGCTCTACATCCCATCCAAGGCTCCCATGGACCTGTGGAATCGCGACAAGAAGGCGGGTATCAAGCTGTACGTCAAGCGCGTGTTCATCATGGACGACGCCGAAGCACTGATGCCCAGCTACCTGCGCTTTGTCAAAGGCGTGGTGGACTCGGCCGACCTGCCGCTGAACGTGAGCCGCGAACTGCTGCAGGAAAGCCGCGACGTGAAAGCCATCCGCGAAGGCTGCACCAAGCGTGTGCTGTCCATGCTGGAAGACCTGGCCAAATACGACAAGGCCCCCGAGGCCGGTGCCGATGGCGTGACAGATGTCCTGAGTGAAGAAGACAAAGCCAAACAAGGCCAGTATTCGAAGTTCTACGCCGAGTTCGGCGCCGTGCTCAAGGAAGGCCTGGGCGAAGACTTTGCCAACAAAGACCGCCTGTCCAAGCTGCTGCGTTTCGCGTCCACAACCAGCGACACCGTGAGCGTCAGCTTTGCCGACTACAAAGCCCGTATGAAGGACGGCCAGGACGCGATTTATTACATCACCGCCGACACCCTGGCCGCAGCCAAGAACAGCCCGCAACTCGAAGTCTTCAAGAAAAAAGGCATCGAGGTGCTGCTCATGACCGACCGCGTGGACGAGTGGGCGCTCAACTTTGTGCACGAGTTCGACGGCACGCCGTTGCAAAGCGTGGCCAAAGGCGCGGTGGACCTGGGCAAGCTGCAGGACGAGGAAGAAAAGAAAGCGGCCGAGACCGCCGCCGAAAACTTCAAGCCTGTGCTGGCCAAGCTGAAAGAAGCGCTGAAAGACAAAGCCGAAGACGTGCGCGTGACCAGCCGCCTGGTCGACAGCCCCGCCTGCCTGGTGGTGACCGACGGCGGCATGAGCATGCAACTGGCCCGCATGCTCAAGCAAGCCGGTCAACAAGCCCCTGAAGTCAAGCCCGTGCTGGAGGTCAACCCCGAGCACGCGCTGGTCAAAAAGCTCGACGGCTCGGTCCAATTCCACGACCTGGCCCACATCCTGTTTGACCAAGCCCTGCTGGCCGAGGGCGGCTTGCCCGAAGACCCTGCGGCTTATGTGAAGCGGGTGAATGCGTTGTTGAGCTGAACGCGCTGCAGTGGGCAGGTAACCCTTCGGCTGCAGGGGCAGCCTCCCACAGGGAACAAGATTGGGGGTCTTTGTGGGAGCGAGCCCCTGCTCGCGAATGCTTGCACAGCCGACCCACCTAGCTGAGTTTCAAACGCTGTGCGGCGCTTCCTGCATTTGCTCGACCTGCTCTTGCAACATCAGCACCTGGCCGCGCCAGTAGTCGGGCGTGCCGAACCAGGGGAAGTTGACCGGAAAAATCGGGTCTTCCCAGCGCCTTGCCAGCCAGGCGCTGTAGTGGATCAAACGCAGGGTGCGCAGGGGCTCGATCAGTTTCAACTCCGCCCGGTCAAAGTCGCGCACCTGCTCGTACCCATCGAGCAGGGCTGACAGCTGCTGCGTGCGCTGGCGGCGATCGCCCGACAGCAGCATCCACAGGTCTTGCACCGCAGGCCCCATGCGGGCGTCGTCCAGGTCCACAAAGTGCGGGCCGCCACCCGGCAGCTCGGTGGGTGTCCACAGGATGTTGCCCGGGTGGCAGTCGCCGTGCAGGCGAATCAGGCAGCGTTCCGATGCACCTTCCGCCATTTGTTCTTGCACCAAGGCCAGTGCGGCCGCAAAGGTTTCGCGCCATTCGCGCTCGACTTCCAGTGGAATCATTTGGTGCGTTTGCAGCCACTCGGCGGGCTCCAGCGCAAAGGTCTGCACATCCAGCGTGGGGCGGTGCGCAAAGGGCTTGGCCGCGCCCACAGTGTGGATGCGGGCCAGAAAGCGGCCGATCCATTCGAGCACTTCAAAATCGTCCAGCTCGGGCGTGCGGCCACCACGCAAAGGGCTGACCGAGAAATCAAAGCCCGCACTTTGGTGCAGGGTCTGGCCGTTCAGCACCAGGGGCGCAACCACGGGCACTTCATTGGCCAGGAGTTCGGCCGCGAAGTCGTGCTCTTCCTGAATCTGTGCCTGGCTCCAGCGGCCCGGCCGGTAAAACTTGAGGACCAACGCAGAGTGGCCCTGCACGGGTTCGTCCAGGTGCGCACGGTACACACGGTTTTCGTAAGAGCTGAGCGCCAGCAAACGGCCGTCGGGCCACAGGCCCAGATCGGTCAGGGCGTCCATCACCCGGTCAGGGGTGAGTTCGGCGTAGGGGTGCAAGGCGTGGGCATCGGTCATGCACCGATTGTGGCGCACGCCCGGCGTCTACTGGCCGGTAAAACGTGCGGCGCGTTTTTCCACAAACGAGCGCACCCCCTCGGCCGCATCTTCGCTGCACGACAAGCGTTGCTGCACGGACAAAAAGTCGTGCATGGCCACCAGCGGGCCATGCTCCACCGCTTTGAGCACGTTTTGCCGTGTGGCCACCACCGCCAGCGGGGCCTGGGCGGCGATCTGCTCGGCAATGCGCAGGGCCTCGGGCAAGAGGCTGCCCGCAGACACCACCTTTTGCACAAAGTTCAGGCGCAGGGCTTCGGCGCTGTCAAACACATCGGCCGTGAGCAAATGCAAGAGTGCATTGCCCATGCCCGCCCGTTCGGCCATGCGCAGCGTGGCCCCGCCCGTGGCCATGATGCCGCGCTGCACCTCCAGTTGCGAGAACCGGCAGTCGTCGGCCGCGACCACGATGTCGGCGGCCAGCATCAGCTCGATGCCCAAGGTATAGGTGATGCCCTGCACAGCCACCACCATGGGTTTGACGCGGCGACGGTAACCGTCCATGCCCAGGTTCAGCGGATCGACCAAGCCCAGCGGCACCGACTTTTCGCCACGTTGCATGAGCGGCGCGATGGTGGGCAAGTCCAGCCCAGCCGTGAAATGCGCACCCGCCGCACACAGCACGCCCACGCGCAGGGCCGGGTCGTCATCCAGCCGGGTGTAGGCTTCGCCCAGTTCGCGGAACATCTTGGGCGTGAAGCCATTGCGCTTGGCAGGGCGGTTGATACAGATTTGAAGGACCGCGCCATGCACAGAGCAGTCGATCTGGCCTTCGGGATGAGGGGTGGTGTTCATGGCACTCGCTCTGTTGTATTTCTGTAGGAGGCTGCCCCTGCAGCCGAATGCGTGAAGTGTCCAATGCACACATTCGCGAGCAGGGGCTCGCTCCCACAGGGAATAGGACCTCAGTACTTGTAAACGCCCTGCCCGGTCTTGCGGCCCAGGCGGCCTGCGGCCACCATTTCCTTGAGCAAGGGGCTGGGGCGGTATTTGCTGTCGCCGAACTCCTTGAGGTAGACCTCCATCACGGCCAGGCACACGTCCAGACCGATCATGTCGGCCAGCGCCAGCGGGCCAATGGGCTGGTTGCAACCGAGCTTCATGCCAGCATCGATGGCTTCGGCTTCGGCCAGGCCCTCACCCAGCACAAAGAAAGCCTCGTTGATCATGGGCACCAGGATGCGGTTGACCACAAAGCCGGGGGCGTTTTTCACAGTGATCGGGGTCTTGCCCAGGGCCAGCGCCATGTCGTGCACCGCGTCGTGCGTGGCATCGCTGGTCTGCAGGCCGCGGATGATTTCCACCAGCGCCATCATGGGCACGGGGTTGAAAAAGTGCATGCCGATGAAGCGGTCCGCACGCTGCGTGGCGGCGGCCAGCTGGGTGATCGAGATCGACGAGGTGTTGGACGCGATGATCACATTGGGGGCCAGCAGGGCGTCGAGCTGCTTCAGGATCTTGACCTTGAGTTCGTGGTTCTCGGTGGCGGCTTCGATCACCAGCTGGGCGCCTTTTAGGTCGTCGTAGTTACTAGAGCCCTGGATGCGGGCCAGCGCTGCGGCCTTGTCGGCTTCACTGATTTTTTCTTTCTTGACCAGACGGTCCAGGCTGCTGGCCACGGTGGCCACACCTTTGGCCACGGCCGCGTCCGAGATGTCGACCATCACCACCTGAATGCCCGACACCGCACACGCCTGTGCGATGCCGTTGCCCATGGTGCCTGCGCCAATGATGCCTACGGTCTGGATGCTCATGTTCTTCCTTTCAAACTGGATAAATAGGTTCAACAGCCATCTTAACGGGACGGGTTCACGCCTACCTGACGCCCTGTCGACATGCGATGATTCATCCTTAGGCAAGACACCATGAACATCCTTTTTGTCCACCAGAATTTCCCCGGCCAGTTCAAGCATCTGGCCCCCGCCATGGCACGCCAGGGTCACCGCGTGGTGGCCCTGCACATCAACGCCTGCCCGCCTGTGCCGGGCGTGGAGCTGGTGCGTTACGCCGTCACAGCTCGCCCCGGGCAAGGCACACACCGCTGGCTGGCCGACCTGGAAGTCAAAACCTTGCGGGGCGAAGCCGCCTGGCAAGCCGCCCTGAAGCTGCGCGAACAAGGCTTTGCGCCCGATGTCATCGTGGCCCACCCCGGTTGGGGCGAAAGCCTGTTTTTGCAGCATGTCTGGCCGCAAGCGAGGCTGGGCATTTATTGCGAGTTTTTTTACCAAGCCCAAGGCGCCGACACCGGGTTTGACCCGGAGTTTGGCCCACCCGAGGCCGACAGCGCTTGCCGTCTGCAGATGAAAAACGCTAACTACGAACTGCACTTTCCGCGTGCGCACGCGGGCATCGCACCCACCCACTGGCAGGCCTCGCTCTTCCCCGAGCCTTTTGCCTCGCGCATCGCCGTTGTCCACGACGGCATCCGCACCGACCAGATCAAGCCCGACCCCAGCGCGCGCATCCGGGTGCAAACCGCGCAAGGCGTATTGCAACTGGGCCGTGACGATGAAGTCATCACATTCGTCAACCGCAACCTGGAGCCCTACCGCGGCTACCACCAATTCATGCGGGCTCTGCCCGCCATCCTCAAAGCCCGCCCCAAGGCACGCGTGGTGATCATCGGTGGCAACGAAGTCAGCTACGGCGCTGCGCCGCCACCGGGGCCCGATGGCCAAGCCCAAACGTGGCGCGAAATTTTCCTGAACGAAGTCAAAGGCGAGTTGGACCTGTCACGGGTGCACTTTGTGGGCAAGGTGCCCTATGCCGATTTCTTGCGGGTGCTGCAAGTGTCCACCGTGCACGTGTACCTGACCTACCCCTTTGTGCTGAGCTGGAGCCTGCTCGAAGCCATGAGTGCAGGCTGCGCCATCGTGGCCAGCGACACCGCCCCGGTTCGCGAAGCGATTCGCCACGGCGAAACCGGGCAACTGGAGGACTTCTTTGATCCTGCGGCGCTGGCGCAGCAGGTGATTGCGCTGTGCGACGACCCGGCTGAAAGGGCCAGACTGGGGGCTCAGGCACGAGCGTTTGCGGTGGAACACTACGATTTGGAGACGCGGTGTTTGCCTGAGCAGATGAAATGGGTCCAAGAACTGGCCCGCCCCTGAAAGCAGCGCTTCCAACACTGCGAAAAGCGAAACGGCCACCCCGTTTGCCAAGTTGACCGGACAGCAATGCCCCATCAGCAATTTCTTTAAAATCATTAAATTGAAATTACTGACAAAAGCCCTTGCGTCATGAAAGAAGCCAAACCGCTGGTCAGTGCCGAGGAATTGGAAGCGCTTATTCAAGGCTGGGGCGCCGTGCCCAGTCAATCGGTGGATAAATTTTTCCCGGCCCGATTCTTCTACGCATTTTTGATGATTTTGATTGCTGCGCTTTGGTTGCTGTTCGATTCCGCCAGCGCTGCAAAAATGCTTAGTCCAGATCCTGTCAACCAAGCTCGACTGCAAAACTTCCTGTACTTCAGAGGCTGGTTCATGCTGAGCGCATTGACGGTGGGTTCTTATTCGTACCTCAGAAACTGGTACCCCGCCATCGTATTCAGTGCAGCCTTGGTGGTGGGTTTAACGAATCTGGTCTCTGATATTTTCACGGTCTACCCCGAGCGATTGGCCAATCCCACACCTTTTTTCACCGTGTTCCTGCTGATGCGGCTTGTCTTGTTATGGGTGTTTTACATGGCGATCAAAAATGCCAGTCGCATGCCCGAAATCAAAGACAGAACAAACCTGTTCTTGCCTTTCAAGCGCGCCCATTGATCGCGCCGCATCGGCCAGGTTTCTGGTCAGCTCCTGAACCGCTTCCTAGTCAGCGCCAACGCCACCCAAAACGACACCACCGCAAACCCCGCGAGCACCAGCACATGGCGCAGCGCTTGATCCGGCCAGCGGTCCATGAAGAGAGGCCGCACCAAGTCCACCGCCACCGACAGCGGCAGCCAATCGGCGATCACACGCACGAAACCGGGCAGTTGCTCACGCGGGAAAAAGATGCCCGAGAGGAACATCATGGGCGTGAGGAACAGGGTGAAGTAGTAGGTGAAGAAGTCATAGCCTTTGGCCAACGCATTGAAGATCAGCGCCATGCAGCTGAAGGTGATGCCCACCCCCAGCAGCACGGGCCAAGCGACCAGCAGCTTCCAGCTGTGGCTGATGCCCAAAGCGAGCATCACGCCCAGGATGGCCGTGACGGTGAACAGCGCTTTGAACGCGGCCCAGAGCATTTCGGCCAGCACCACATCGTCCAGCCGCACCGGGGCGTTCATGATGCCGTCCCAGGTTTTTTGCACATGCATGCGCGAAAACGCCGAGTACAGCGCCTCAAAGGTGGCTGCATTCATGGCGCTCATGCAAATGCTGCCGCTGGCCAGGTACAGGATGTAGGACACTTTTTCGCCGCCCAGCTCGATCTGCCCGACCAAGGCCCCGAGGCCGTAACCAAAGGCGACCAACCACATGAGCGGCTCGGCAATGTTGCCCACCAGGCTGGGAATGGCCAGCTTTTTCCAGACCAGCCAGTTGCGCTGGAACACAGGCCACCAGCGCATGGACAGGCGGGGCGCAGCCCAGATGTTGTTTTGAATTTGGCTCATGGTCAGCCTTCCTCCCGGATCTGGCGTCCGGTCAATTTCAAAAACAGATCTTCCAAATTAGAAGGTCGGTGCAAGGTGCGCAGCGCGGGCCAGGCCTCCAGGGCGTGCATCAAGGCGCGGCTGTCCTCGGTGTAGAAGAACACCGTTTCGCCGCTGACCTCAACGCGCCCGGCCAGGGCTTTCAAGCTGGCTTCGTGCGCCAACGCCACCGCGCCTTGGCCAAACACTTCCACCACTTCGGGCTCCAGGTGCTCGGCGATCAGGTCACGGGGTTTGCCTTCGGCGATCTTGCGGCCCTGGTCCAGCACCAACAGGCGACTGCACAGGCGCTCGGCTTCGTCCATGAAGTGGGTGGTCAGCAAGATGGACTTGCCCTCTTGCAGCAGCACCTGCAGGCGCTCCCACATCAGGTGGCGCGCTTGCGGGTCCAGGCCCGTGGTGGGCTCGTCCAGCATCAAGAGCTGCGGGTGGTTGATGAGGGCGCGCGACAGGCTCAAGCGCCGTTTCATGCCGCCCGACAGCTCGCCGGGCTTGGCTTGGGCTTTGTGACTGAGGGCACCAAATTCGAGCAGCTGCGGAATGCGCTCTCGGATCACAGCGTCGGGCAGGCCAAAGTAGCGGCCAAAGACCAGCAGGTTTTCTTCGGCGGTGAAGTCCGGGTCCAGCGTGTCCATTTGTGCCACCACGCCCAAGCGGGCTTTGATGGCCAGCGCGTCACGCGGCATTTGCCGGCCTTCAAAGTAACGAATGCTGCCACTGCCTGGCTCGGACAAGCCCAGGCACATGCGCAGCGTAGTGGTTTTTCCCGCGCCGTTGGGGCCGATCACGCCCAGGCATTCGCCGGGCTCGATGTGGAAAGACAGGTCGTTCACCACCGTGGTGTCGCCGTAGCGTTTGACCAGATGTTCAACCGAAAGCAATGGGGAGTTCATGCGCAGATTGTGCCTGCTGGTTCGTCAGTATTCGGCTGCAGGGGCCGCCTCCCGCAGGGAATAGAGCAGACTTATGTGGGAGCGAGCCCCTGCTCGCGAATGACCGATTGGCCACAGCAAGCATTCGGCCGCAGGGCAGCCTCCCACAAGGGCCTCCACAAGGGGAAACCCGGGCAGGCTGACCGATAAAATCGGGGCCTCCTTCAGAAACGCCCCGGCGGCCTCTCCATGTCCAGCTCTTTCTCTGACCGCCTGGCGGTCTTGCCGCAGTACCTGATCCCCAAACAAGCCCTGACTGCTTTTGCGGGCTGGGTGGCGGGCAGCCAATGGGGCAGCGCGACCACCGGCATCATTGACTGGTTCGTCAAGCGCTACAACGTGAACATGGCCGAAGCAGCCAACCCGGACACGGCCAGCTACAAAAGCTTCAACGAATTCTTCACCCGCCCCCTGCGCGGCGATGCGCGTCCACTGGCTGCGGCTGATTTCGTCAGCCCGGTGGATGGCGCCATCAGCCAGTGCGGCCCCATCACTGGCGATCAAGTCTTTCAGGCCAAGGGCCACAGCTACAGCACTCGCGCCTTGGTAGGCGGTAACGCAGCACTGGCCGCACAGTTTCAGGATGGCGAATTTGCCACCTTGTACCTGAGCCCACGCGACTACCACCGCATCCACATGCCTTGCGCAGGTCGCCTAACCCGCATGATTTACGTGCCGGGCGATCTGTTCTCGGTGAACCCGACCACGGCACGTGGTGTGCCGGGCTTGTTTGCCCGCAACGAGCGTGTGGTGTGCGTGTTTGAAGGCGAGCACGGCCCATTTGTGATGGTGCTGGTGGGTGCCACCATTGTGGGCAGCATGGCGACCGTGTGGCACGGGGTGGTCAACCCACCGCGCCCGGGGACGGTGCGAGAGTGGACCTACGAGATGGGCAACATCAGCCTGGCCCAAGGCGAAGAGATGGGCCGCTTTTTGCTCGGCTCTACCGTGGTGATGCTGTTCCCCAAAGGGGTGATGCAGTTCAACCCCGACTGGACAGCCACGCGGCCGATTGCCATGGGTGAGGCAATGGGCGCGTTGATTTAATTGGGATCTGACCCCAATTAAACAGGGCCACCCCCGATTCATTGCTTTGTCATACCTGCGAATGCAGGTATCCAGAAGTCATGGACACCCGGTCAAGCCGGGTGTGACATTGGGGGGTCAAATTTCAATCTTGGAGCCCAGCTCGACCACCGCGTTGGTCGGCAGGTTCAAGAACTCGGCCGCAGCGCTGGCGTTGTGGTGCATCTGGGCGAAGAGTTTTTCGCGCCAAGTGGCCATGCCGCCGCCGATGGTCGGGATCACGATGTCGCGTGACAGGAAATAGCTGGTCATCATCGGGTCGAGCTGGTAGCCCTCACCTTCGATGGTGGCCAAGGCCGATGGCAGGTCCGGGTTGTCCTTGAAGCCGTAGTTCACGATGACCTGCCAGCAGTCGTGACCCAGCGGGGTGACTTCCAGACGCTGCTGGGCGTCCATGCGCGGCACTTCGTGGCTGCGCACCGTCACAAACAGGTTGCGCTGGTGCAGCACCTTGTTGTGCTTGAGGTTGTGCAGCAAGGCATTGGGCACATTGCCAGGTTCGGCCGTCAGGAACACGGCCGTGCCCTCGACCCGCGTGGGCGGGGCGACGAAAACCGCCTCTAGAAAATCATTCAGCTTGAGCGCGTCGGAGCGCAGTGACTCATTGAGCAAGCTGCGGCCGTCGTGCCAGGTCAGCATGAGGGTGAATACGGCCGCGCCGATGAGCAGCGGAAACCAGCCGCCGTCGAACAGCTTGAGCAGGTTGGACGCCCAGAAGGCCAGATCGACCACAAAGAAAAAGCCAGTGGCCCCGATGCACAGCGCCAGCGGCAGTTTCCAGGCGTAACGGATCACGAAGAAGGTGAGCACGGTGGTGATGAGCATGTCGGTGCACACCGCAATGCCATAGGCTGCGGCCAGATTGCTGGACGACTTGAACATCACCACAGCCAGCACGATGGCCGTGAACAAACCCCAGTTCACAAAGGGCATGTAGATTTGCCCGGTGTCGGTTTCGCTGGTGTGCAGCACCTGCAGGCGTGGCAAATAACCCAGCTGGATCACCTGCTTGGTCACGCTGAAGGCACCCGAGATGAGGGCCTGCGAGGCGATCACCGTGGCCATGGTCGCCAGGCCCACGAGTGGCAGCAAGGCCCAGTCCGGGGCCATCATGAAGAAGGGGTTTTTCACAGCCTCGGGCTCGGCCAGCAGCAATGCACCTTGGCCAAAATAGTTCAAGGTCAGGCACGGCATGACCACGCTGAACCAGGCCAGGCGGATGGGCTTTTTGCCAAAGTGCCCCATGTCGGCATACAGCGCTTCGCCGCCTGTGACACACAGCACGACCGCACCCAAGATGATGAACGTGGTGCCGGGCTCGTTCCACATGAAGCCCAGGGCATAGTGCGGGCTGATGGCGAACAAGATTTCGGGGTGGTGCACGATGTGTGACACGCCCAGCACCGCGATGGTGACAAACCAGACCAGTGTGATGGGGCCGAAGAATTGGCCGATCCCGGCCGTGCCACGCTTTTGCACCCAGAAGAGCCCGAACAGGATCACCAGCGTCAGCGGGATGACATATTTCTTGAAAGCGGGGGAGATGACCTCTAGGCCTTCGACTGCCGACAGCACCGAAATCGCCGGGGTGATGACGCCATCGCCATAAAACAGGCAGGTCCCGAAGATGCCCACCACCAACAGCACTTTGCGCAGCTGGGGCCGGTCTTTGACCGATTGCGAAGCCAGGGCTAACATGGCCACCAAACCGCCTTCGCCGTGGTTGTCGGCGCGCAGCACCAGCACCACGTACTTGACCGACACGATGGTGGTCAGCGTCCAGAAAAAGATGGAGAGGATGCCGTAGACGTTGTCGTGCGTGAAAGGCACATGGCCGGAGCCAAAGACCTCTTTCATCGCATACAGCACGCTGGTGCCAATGTCGCCGTACACGACGCCGATGGCGCCCAAAGTCAATGCGACAAGAGAAGAACGGGTGGAAGACACAGGCAATGACCTGACGCGGGTCAAGCCGGATGACATACAAGGGCGCTATTTTGCGCCCGATTTCAGGCCCGTGTCACCGTCTCTTTGGGGATTTTGTTGCAGCGCAGCAACTTCAGTCGTACACCTCGGCTTCGGGGTCGGTGGCTTCGAGTTCGTAGCTGGCCGCCAGCATGGCCAAACGGCCAATCACGCCATACATGTAAAAGCGGTTGGGCACGCTGGCCCCGGGTTTGACGCCCGGCTGGGGCAGGTGGGGGGTGTCGGCAAAGGCCAAAGGCACAAAACTCGCGCCCGGGGCGTTCAGGTTTTCGTCCACACCGCGCTCGGCGTGGACACGGTAGAAACCACCCACCACATAGCGGTCCATCATGTAAACGACGGGTTCGGCCACGGCGTCGTTGATGCGCTCGTTGGTCAGCACGCCTTCCTGGATGATCACGTCGTTGACGGTCTGGCCGTCCTTGATGACATTCATCTTGTTGCGGGTTTTGCGGTTGAGCGCGTCCAGATCGGCCACATCGCGCACCGTCATGATGCCCATGCCATAGGTGCCGTTGTCGGCCTTGACCACCACAAACGGCTTTTCGTTGATGCCGTATTCCTTGTACTTGCGCTTGATCTTGGTCAGCAGCGCGTCCACATTGCTGCGCAAGCAGTCCATGCCCGTGCCTTCGGCAAAGTTGACATCGCCGCACTGGCTGAACATGGGGTTGATCAGCCACGGGTCGATGCCCAGCAGCTTGCCAAAACGCTTGGCCACCTCTTCGTAGCTCTGGAAATGCTTGGTCTTGCGGCGCACGCTCCAGCCCGCGTGCAAGGGCGGCAGCAGGTATTGCTCGTGCAGGTCTTCGAGAATGCCCGGAGCACCTGCCGACAGGTCGTTGTTGAGCAAGATGGTGCAGGGGTCGAAGTCTTTCAGGCCGAGGCGGTGCTTGCTGCGCACCACAGGTTCGAGCGTCACGCTTTCGCCGTTGGGCAACTCGATGGTGGTGGTTTCCTTGATCTCGGGGTTGATCGAGCCCAGGCGCACATTCAAACCCGCCATGTGGAAGATGCGCTGCAGCTGCGCCACATTGGTCAGGTAAAAGGTGTTGCGGGTGTGGTTTTCCGGAATGATCAGCAGGTTTTTGGCCTCGGGGCAGATCTTCTCCACGGCCGCCTGGGCCGCCTGCACCGCCAAAGGCAGCATTTCGGGGGTCAGGTTGTTCCAGCCACCAGGGTAGAGGTTGGTGTCCACCGGGGCCAGCTTGAAGCCGGCATTGCGGATGTCGACCGAGGTGTAGAACGGTGGGGTGTGCTCCATCCACTCCAACCGGAACCAGCGTTCAATCGCGGGCATGGAGTCGAGGATGCGCTGCTCCAGCTCATTGATGGGGCCGGTCAGGGCAGTGACAAGATGGGGAACCATGGGCGACCTTTATGGGGCTGAAATGACAAAAACAAAAGAATCATATGGGGCCGGAGAACGCCTTTGCAAGCACTGACCGGACAGAAGCGAGGGGCTTGTGCACCACGCCACAAAAAGACCGGGCTCAGCCGCGGACCTCGCCCTCGCCCAGCACCACGTACTTGAGTGAGGTCAGCCCCTCGATGCCCACCGGGCCCCGGGCGTGGAATTTGTCGGTGCTGATGCCGATCTCGGCGCCCAAACCGTATTCAAAGCCGTCGGCAAAGCGGGTGCTGGCGTTGACCATGACGCTGGCCGAGTCCACCTCGCGCAAAAAGCGCTGGGCGTGCATGTGGTCGCGGGTCAGGATGGCGTCGGTGTGGTGGCTGCTGTAGTGGTTGATGTGGGCAATCGCCTCATCCACACCGTCGACCAACTTGATGCTGATGATGGGGGCGAGGTATTCCTCAAACCAGTCCTGTTCGGTGGCGTCTTTCAGGTTCGCAGCCGGCACCTGACTCAAAATGGCTTTGGCCTTGGGGCAGCAACGCATCTCGACACCTTTGGCCACATAGATCGCGCCGATTCTGGGCAGGAATTCGGCGGCCACGCCACGCGCCACCAGCAAACTCTCACTGGCGTTGCAAGGGCTGTACTTTTGGGTTTTGGCGTTGTCGGCCACTTTCACAGCCATGTCGATGTCGCACGGATCGTCCACATAGGTGTGGCAGTTGCCGTCCAGGTGTTTGATGACCGGCACTTTGGCCTCGGCGCTGATGCGCTCGATCAGGCCCTTGCCGCCGCGCGGAATGATGACGTCCACAAACTGCGGCATGGTGATGAGCTGGCCCACGGCGGCGCGGTCGGTGGTTTGCACCAGTTGCACCGCATCGACTGGCAAACCGAGCTCGGTCAGCGCCTGCTGCACCAGTTGGGCCAAGGCCTTGTTCGATTCAATCGCCTCAGAGCCGCCGCGCAAAATGCAGGCGTTGCCGCTCTTGATCGACAAGCTGGCCGCCTCAATGGTCACGTTCGGGCGGCTCTCGAAAATCATGCCGAACACGCCAATCGGCACCCGCATCTGGCCCACGCGGATACCGCTGGGCACCTGCTTCATGCCGATGATTTCGCCGATCACATCGGGCATAGCCGCCAACTGTTCGCACCCCTGGGCGCAAGTCTCCAGCACTTTGGGTGTGAGTTTCAGACGGTCCACCATCGGCTCGGCCAGCCCGGCAGCGCGGGCGCGCTCCAGGTCTTTGGCATTGTCCCGTTGTAAGGCGTCGGTGTTGGCGCGCAACAAGGCCGCCAGATGGCGCAAAGCCTGGTTTTTGGTGGCAGCCGAGGCTTTGGCCATCAGCGCCGAGGCTTTTTTGGCCTGCTGGCCCAAGGCCTGGACGTGTTCGGCGGTGTTCAATTCAGTCATCGGGACATTTTCGCAGATGGAAACCGGTTTTTTGCAGGAGGCTGCCCCTGCGGCCGAATGTCTGCATGAGCACATTGACACGACTGCGCCAGGCACACCCTTCGCGAGCAGGGGCTTGCGCCCACAGGAATCAGGCACCCACAGGAGCCGTCACACAGAGGAGCCGTCACCCCCGACTCGATCGGGGGTCCATGCCTTCGTTGACCCTGGATACCCGGTCAAGCCGGGTATGACGATGTTGGAGCCAGCATGGCCGCCACAGGCCGCATCAACGGACGATGCAAAAGCGCGAAAAGCGCACCGCGAGACGTTGCAAGGCTTGCCAGGGGTCGGTCGGCCAGTCGGGCACTTTCAGGCCTTTGACGATGCCATCCACCTGATGCGCCGCTTGCAGCAAACCGTTCAGACGGGCTTCGCTCATGCGGGGCAGCACGCGTTCAAACAAGCGCTCGCGCGGGCCCCACACCCGCTGCTCGCGCAGGGCCAGGGGCATGGGTTTGCCACTGGCGATGGCGTCTTTCACGCGTTTGAGGGCGCGGATGTCTTCGGCCAAGGTGTAGTGCACCAGCACGGCGGCTTCGCCCTCGGCCTGCAGGCCGTCGAGCATGCGCTGCACGCGGGCCACCTGGCCCGACAGCACCGACTCGGACAGTTTGAAGACGTCGTAGCGGGCCACATTGACCACAGCCGACTCGACTTGTTCTTGGCTGAGCTCACCGGGTGGGTGCAACAAACCGAGTTTTTGGATTTCCTGGTGCGCAGCCAAGAGGTTGCCTTCCACGCGGTCGGCAAAAAACTGCAGGGTGCGCTGGCCCTCTTCGCCTGCCACCACGCGCTGGCCTTGCTGATGCAAACGCTGGGCAATCCACTGGGGCAAGGCGTTGCGGTCCACCGGATCGATCTGGATCGACACGCCCGAGTTTTCCAGAGCGCCGAACCAGGCCCCTTTGCGGGTGGCGGCATCGAGGCGCGGCAACAAAAACAGGGTCAAGGTGCTGTCGTTGCCTTGGGCTGAAGCGGCCAGTTGCTGAATGGCGGTGCTGCCCTCTTTGCCAGGCTTGCCCGAAGGCACGCGCACTTCCACGATTTGTTTGTCGGCAAACAGGCTGAGCGAGCCGCCTGCGGCCAGCACTTCGCTCCAGTCAAAGTGGGCGCCCGAGACGGTGTGCACGCTGCGCTCGGTGTAGCCCTGAGATCGGGCCGTTGCCCGGATGGCATCGGCGGCTTCCTGGATCAACAAGGCCTCATCGCCGTGCAGCACATACAGGCTGCGCAAGCCTTTTTGCAGGTGCGCAGACAACTGAGGAAGGGCCAACTGCATGGATGCGCTCAATCCCGGCGCATCAAGGCCGGGTTGCCGGATTGGACGAGGCCTCTGGCGCAGGCGCTGCTGCGGGTTCTGCCGCACCCGTCGGCTTGGGCAGGCTGCGCGGCTTGACCGCCGACAAACGGCGCATGATCTGCTGCACGATGTCGGTTTGCATGTCGCGGTACAGAATGCCCATCTCGATTTCTTTGGACAGCGCCGCCGTTTCGTTGAAACTCAAATCGCGTTGCTGGAACAGCTCGACCGGCTCGATCAACTCCACGCCCTGTGGTGTGCGCAGGCGAAAACGCACACGCAGCCGCAGCTGCAACTCACGCACCTGACCCGTCGCACTCACGCCCACCGCCACCTGCTGGCGGTCTTCGCTCAGGATGTCGAGGATCGCATCGGCCTGGAGCATTTGCTTGGGCTCGGTCAAGAGCTCAATGCGCCCCGTGCCGAGCAAGTTGCGCCGCAACTCCACCCCCAAGGGCGAGGTGGTCGAGAAATTCGCATAGAGGGTCTTGAACGCGAAATCGTTGGTTTGGCGCAGCTGAAACCCGCAGCCCGCGAGCCAAACGGGCAAGGTGCCCAAGCTCGCAGCGGTCAAAAAGAATCGGCGTGTGGGTTTCATGGGGTGTGCGCTCTCAAATCACCACGTTGACCAGACGACCCGGCACCACGATGACCTTCTTCGGTGCGGCACCTGCGGCCTGCTTGACGAAAGCTTCGCTGGCCATGGCAGCGGCTTCGATCTGGGCCTTGTCGGCACTGGCGGGCACGAGAATAGACCCGCGCAGCTTGCCGTTGATCTGCAGCATCAGCTCAATCTGGTCACGCTCCAGGGCCGATTCGTCCACCTCGGGCCAAGGGGTATCCAGCAATTCACCCACGGCCTTGGCGTAGCCCAGTTGCTGCCAGATTTCGTCGGTGATGTGCGGGCAGGCGGGGTAGAGCATGCGCGTCAAAAGCGAGACGCCTTCGCACAGGGCGGCGGTGTCACCCGCGCTGCCATCGGGCTTGAAGTCTTCCAGCGCGTTCAGCAGCTTCATGCACCCGGACACCACCGTGTTGTATTGCATGCGCTCGTAGTCGTAACCCACTTGCTTGAGCACCAGGTGCATCTCGCGGCGCAAGGCTTTGGCCGAATCGCCCAAAGCCGCTTGGCTCAGGTCCTGACCCGTGGCCGAGCGCAGCAATTCGTGGTGCTTGAACGCAAAATTCCAAACGCGGCGCAAAAAGCGGTAGCTGCCTTCCACGGCCGAGTCGTTCCACTCCAGCGTGACTTCGGGCGGCGCGGTGAACATGGTGTACAGGCGGGCCGTGTCAGCGCCGTAACGCTCGATCAGGTCTTGCGGGTCCACACCGTTGTTCTTGGACTTGGACATGGTGCCCACGCCCTCGTAGTCGATGGGCGTGCCCACGGGCAAACGGCCATCGCCGCTGTCCGCTTCGTTCTTGAGCTTGGCACCGATGACCTTGCCTGAGCCATCGAGAACATGCTCCACATCGTGTGGCCAGAAATAGTCCTTACCGCCCTTGGCGGTGCGGCGCGAGTAGATGTGGTTGAGCACCATGCCCTGCGTGAGCAGCTTGCTGAAGGGCTCATCCACCTTGACCAGACCCAGATCGCGCATGACCTTGGTCCAGAAACGGGCGTACAGCAGGTGCAGGATGGCGTGCTCGATGCCGCCGATGTATTGGTCCATGCCGCTGCCGCCAGTGGCATTGTTCTGATCCCGCATCCAATAGTCCGCGCCTTCGGCCACCATGGCCTCGGTGTTGGTCGGATCGCAATAGCGCATGAAGTACCAGGACGAATCCACGAAGGTGTCCATGGTGTCGGTCTCGCGACGAGCGGGCTTGCCACACACGGGGCAAGTCACACCCGCATGGAAACCTTCGTGCTTGTGCAGCGGGTTGCCCGAGCCGTCGGGGATGCAGTCTGGCGGCAGCACCACGGGCAGGTCTTTTTCGGGCACAGGTACAGCGCCGTGTTCGTCGCAGTGAATGATCGGGATCGGTGTGCCCCAATAGCGCTGGCGGCTGATGCCCCAGTCGCGCAAACGCCAGGTGGTTTTCTTCTCGCCCAAGCCTTTGGCGGCCAGCAGCTCGGCGACTTTGCTGACGGCAGCTTTTTGGTTCAAGCCATCAAGTTCGCCGGAGTTGATGCAGACGCAGCTTTGCTTGTCGCCGTACCAATCCTGCCAAACCGAGGCATCAAAGGCCTGATCCTTGACCGACACCACCTGACGGATCGGCAACTGGTACTTGAGGGCAAATGCGAAGTCGCGCTCGTCGTGCGCGGGCACGCCCATCACCGCGCCGTCGCCATAAGACATCAGCACATAGTTACCCACCCAGACCTCAACCTTCACGCCGGTCAGGGGGTGCGTGACGAACAAGCCCGTGGGCATGCCTTTTTTCTCTTGTGTGGCCAACTCGGCTTCGGTGGTGCCGCCTGTCTTGCACTCTTCCAAAAACGCCGCCAACGCGGGGTTGCTTGCCGCAGCATGCAGCGCCAGCGGGTGCTCCGCCGCCACCGCACAAAAGGTCACGCCCATGATGGTGTCGGCACGCGTGGTGAAGACGTACATCTTGCCGTCGCCAATCAACTTGCCGTCGGCACCGGCAATGTCGTGTGTGAACGCAAAGCGCACGCCTTCCGATTTGCCGATCCAGTTTTCCTGCATCAGCCGCACTTTGTCAGGCCAGCCGTTGAGCGTGGCCTTGTCGTTGCCGATCTGCACATGGTCCAGCAGCTCTTGCGCGTAAGCGGTGATGTTCAGGTAATAACCCGGGATCTCACGCTTTTCCACCGGGGCACCCGTGCGCCAGCCTTTGCCGTCGATCACCTGCTCGTTGGCCAGCACGGTCTGGTCCACCGGGTCCCAGTTGACGACCTGGGTCTTGCGGTAGGCGATGCCTTTTTCCAGCATCTTCAAGAACAGCCACTGGTTCCACTTGTAATAGGTCGGGTCGCAGGTGGCGACTTCGCGCGACCAGTCGATGGCCAGGCCCATGGCCTGCATCTGCTTTTTCATGTACGCGATGTTCTCGTACGTCCACTTGGCCGGGGGCACGCCATTCTTCAAGGCGGCGTTTTCGGCGGGCAGACCAAACGCGTCCCAGCCCATGGGCATCAGGACGTTGTAGCCCTTCATGCGCAGGCTGCGCGTGAGCATGTCGTTGATGGTGTAGTTGCGCACATGGCCCATGTGCAGCTTGCCGCTGGGGTAAGGCAGCATGGAGCAGGCGTAAAACTTCTTTTTGCTGGCGTCTTCGGTCACGCGGTAGGCATCGCGGGCGGTCCAGCGGGACTGCGCAGCAGGTTCGACTTCGAGGTGGTTGTACTTGTCTTGCATAGCCTGCGATTGTAGAGGGGCGGGGTGTGGGCTCGGCACATGGCGACAAGCCCTTGGCAGGCATTCGGCCGCCAGGGCGGCCTCCCACAAAGTCAGGCCAAGGGTGTGAAAACTCAGCGCGTGAGCGCCGGGGTTGTTTGCGCCACAAAACCGATACGCGACAGACCGGCTTTTTGGGCCAGGCCCATGGCCTCCACCACCCGGCCGTAGGGCACCGACTGGTCGGCGCGAAGCTCCAGCTCGGTATCGGGGTTGCGCCAAGCAACTTCCGACAGGCGCTGGCGCAAGGCTTCAGGGGTGATGGGCTGGTCGTTCAAGAACAAGGCCCCCTGGGCGTCCACCACCAAAGACACCGCCTGCGGGGCTGCGCCCGACTGTCCGCCCTCGCTTTGGGGCAGGTCCAGGCGGATGGCGCTGGTCATCAAGGGGGCGGTCAGGATGAAAATGACCAGCAAAACCAGCATCACGTCGACCATGGGGGTGACATTGATCTCGCTCATGGGGGCGTCCGGCTTGCGGGTTTCCAGGCGACCGAAGGCCATGGCTCAGTCCTGCGGGTCGGCCAGCAAGCCACGCAAATCGTGGGCAAAGCCCTCGAGTTCGGCCTCGATCTGGTTCACTTTGCGGCCCAGCAGGTTGTAGCCCAACACCGCCGGAATGGCCACGGCCAGCCCGGCAGCGGTCATGATCAGGGCTTCGCCCACGGGTCCGGCCACTTTGTCGATGGTGAGCTGTCCGGCTTCGGCCATGCCCGTCAAAGCATTGAAGATGCCCCAAACGGTGCCCAAAAGACCCACAAATGGCGAAATGGAGCCCGCTGTGGCCAACCAGACCTGGCCCCATTGCAAACGGCGCACCACGCCCTGCAGCGCATCGCGCAAGGCACGGGTCAGTTGTTGGCGGCGGTCAGCTGCTGAAGCCAGGGTGCCGCCCACCGGGAGCAAGGTGGCTTCCAGCAGGGGGGTGATGCAGGCGTCGCGGTCAAACTGGGCCACGCGCTGCTGGGCCTGGTCCAGGCCCGGGGCCTGCCAGAACGCGGCCACGCTGCGGCGCACATCCAGGCCCACGCGCGCGAGCAAGCGCCACTTCCAGACCATGACCACCCAACTGCCCACCGACAGCGCCAGCAAAACCAGCGCCAGCACACGGCTGACCCCATCGCTGTGCAACAAAAAGTCGTTGAGGCTCATGGGTGCCGGTCTGGTCAGCGCAAATTCAACACGTCAAACATGTCAAACAGGCCGCGCTGCTGGGTCGCCAGATAACGCACGGCACGCAGGCTGCCTTGGGCGTAAGTAGATCGGCTGGAGGATTTGTGCGTGACTTCGATGCGCTCGCCAATACCGGCAAACAGCACCGTGTGATCGCCCACGATGTCGCCACCCCGGATGGTGGAAAAACCGATGGTGGACGGGTCACGCTCCCCCGTGTGGCCATAGCGCTCGTAAACGGCGCAGTCTTTCAGGTCGCGGCCAATGGCCTCGGCAATGACTTCACCCATCTTGAGGGCCGTGCCCGAGGGCGCGTCCACCTTGTGGCGGTGGTGGGCTTCGATGATTTCGATGTCGTAGCCCGTGGACATGGCTTGCGCGGCCATTTGCAGCAACTTGAGCGTGACGTTGACGCCCACGCTCATGTTAGGGGCCATCACGATGGCGATGTCTTTGGCGATTTCAGCAATTTCGGCTTTTTGCGCGTCGGTGAAGCCGGTGGTGCCGATCACGGCCTTGACCCCCAGTTCACGGCACACCTGCAAATGCGCCAGCGTGCCCTCGGGGCGGGTGAAGTCAATCAGGCAAGCGGCATCCTTCAGGCCCGCCCGCAGGTCGGATGTGACGCGCACGCCACTGGACTGGCCCAGCGCCGCGGCGGCATCTTGGCCCAAGGCGGGACTGGCGGCCATGTCGAGCGCGCCTGCAAGACGGCAATCGCCGGAGGCCAGAATGGCTTCGATGAGCATGTGGCCCATGCGGCCAGACGCGCCGGCAACGGTGATGGGCAAGGGAGTCGATGGGGTCATGTGATGAATGGAATGAAAAGTACGCGCCATCGGGCGTGCTGCCCGAACAAGGGCCCATCAACGGGCTGTGGGCTCCAGAGGAGGGTAAGTCGCAGGCAGCGGCGCAGTGCGCGGCGCATCGTCAGCCGCCTTCGGTGCGGGGAACTTTTTCAGGTCTTCTTCGCTGGCCTGCAAGTTGGGCACGCTGGCGGCTTTGCGCTGGACCACCAGGCGCTCGACAAATTCGGACTCGCTGGGCAGGTCACCGCCTTCCACCGACGAGACCACATCGTCTTTGAAGTAGACGGTGAGCTGGAAACTTTGGGGTGGCACACCCTGGCGGCGGATGCTGAAGGCGTAATCCCAACGGTCGGCATGGAACAGGCTGGTGACGAGGGGGGTGCCCAAAGTGTCGCGGACCTGCGCCCGTGGCATGCCCGTGGTGATCGCCTGGCGCTGCTCTTTGGAGACAAAGTTGCCCTGCACCACCTCGGGGACATAGGGTTTGAAGGTGTCGCTGGTGAAGCTGGCCATGTTGGCGCAACCGGCCAAACTGGCGCACATGAAAAGCATGGCCAGGCGTGTGCCTGTCACGGAAAAAGTCAGGGATGCTGTCATGGTTGAGGGCTGGCCGATATGATCGGGTCATTGTAGCGGCAGCTTCGCGCCCACACCGGCTTTGCCTATCCCGACACCCCTTCACATGACCCAAATCGACGAACTGAAAAACAATGGTCTGAAGGCCACGCTGCCACGCCTGAAGATCCTGGAGGTCTTTCAGCGCGGGCAGCAACGGCACATGACGGCCGAGGACGTGTTTCGCCTCCTGTTGAGCGAAAACACCGACATCGGTCTGGCCACGGTGTACCGGGTGCTGATGCAGTTTGAGCAGGCGGGCATCCTGAGCCGCAACCACTTTGAAAGCGGCAAAGCCGTTTACGAACTCAACGAAGGCCAGCACCACGACCACATGGTGTGTCTGGACTGCGGGCGGGTGGAGGAGTTTTACGACCCGGAAATCGAGTCCAGGCAGCAAGCGGTGGCCGAAGCCAAAGGTTTTGTGATCGCCGACCACGCCCTGAGCCTGTACGCCCATTGCACCCAAAAGCCTTGCCCGCACCGCCAGGGTTGAGCAGGCCGGGCGTCTTCAATCCATCGCCCGGCGCTGGCGCTCAATGAATTCCTGGTAGGTGTCGATGCCGCGCATCTGCAAGATGGTGTTGCGCACAGCGGCCTCGACCAACACCGCGATGTTGCGCCCCGCCACCACCTGGATGACCACTTTGCGCACCGGAATGCCCAGCACATCCTGCACCAGCGGCTCGGAAGGCAGGCGTTCGTAATCCCGCTCCAGCGTTTCGCGGCGCACCAGGTGAACAATGAGTTTGAGGCGCATCTTGCGGCGCACTGCCGTCTCGCCAAAGATGGCGCGGATGTCGAGCAGACCAATGCCGCGCACCTCCAGCAGGTTTTGCAGCAAGTCGGGGCAGCGCGCCTCGATGGTGGTCTGGTTGATGCGGTACAGGTCCACCGCGTCATCGGCCACCAGGCCATTGCCGCGCGAAATCAGCTCCAGCCCCAACTCGCTCTTGCCCAAGCCGGACTCACCCGTGATCAACACGCCCATGCCCAAAATGTCCATGAACACCCCGTGCATGGTGGTGCGGTCGGCGAAATGCTTGGACAGGTAGGCCCGCAGCACATCGATCACAAAGGCCGACGAGTGCTCGGTCGAGAACATCGGGATCTGGGCCCGCTCGCACATGGACAGCAGGGCTTCGGGAGCCGCCTGGCCATCGGCCAAGACCAGCACCGGGGGCTCCAGCGTCACGATGCGGGCAATCCGGCGCGCGCAGTCATCGGGCGTGGAGTTGGTCAAGTAAGCCACCTCGCGGGGCCCCAGAATCTGCACACGGTAGGGGTGGATGTAGTTCAGATAACCGACCAGGTCGGCGCCCGAGCGGGCTTCGCGCACAGCGACTTCATCAAAGCGTCGCTCCGAGGCGCCCAGACCGGCCACCCATTGCCATTTGAGCTTGCCGCGATGGTCCTCGAACAGGACATCGGCACTGATGACGCTGGGCTTCATCGCAAAAACCTCGAAAAAAGGAGGGTCAGACCGTCTGGGCAGACTGCCACTGGGCGATCAGCTGGTGCAGGTCCTGCTGGACGGTGCTGTTCTTGATGTTTTCACGCAAAGCGGTGTCGCTGAGCAATTCAGCGATTTCGGACAGGATTTCCAGATGTTTTTGGGTGGCGGCTTCGGGCACCAGCAAAAAGATCAACAGGTTGACCGGCTGTTCGTCAGGGGCGTCAAAGCCAATCGACTGCGCCAGCTGGAATACGGCGGCCATGGGCGCTTTCAGGCCCTTGATGCGGCCGTGCGGAATGGCCACACCATGCCCCAGCCCCGTGGAGCCCAACCGTTCACGGGCAAACAGGCTGTCGGTCACCAAAGCACGGGACAAGCCGTGGAGGTTCTCAAAGAGAAGTCCGGCTTCTTCGAATGCGCGTTTCTTGCTGGTGGCTTCCACCCCAACAAGAACCTGGTCAACGGGCAATATGGATGAGAGGCGATTCATGGTCGAGGCCGGATTATGCACCTTGCGCGGGCACCCCGGTCATGGGGCCTGAAAGCCGGGCGACATGGGCGGTGTTTGCGCCTCTGAACAGGCTAGGCGCCTGCATGAAAAAGGGCCACAAGCTTGTGGCCCTGTTGTGAGCGAAACATTCACCCGATCACATCATGCGCTTGGGCGCGCTGTGTTGATGGTCCGTGATGCGGTCCTTGTGCTTGACCACCTGTCGGTCCAGCTTGTCTACCAGTTCATCCACAGCGGCATACAAATCTTCGTGAGCGCTTTCTGCAAACAAGTCGTTGCCCTTGACGTGGATGTTGCATTCGGCGCGTTGGCGTTTTTCTTTTTCCTTCTGCTTTTCGACGGTCAGCAGCACTTTGACATCGACCACTTGGTCAAAGTGCCGGGTGATCCGGTCGAGCTTCCCCGTGACGTACTGACGCAATGCCGGGGTCACTTCCAGATGGTGCCCGCTGATGGTTAAATTCATAGTCGTCGCCTCCATGATTCAGGGTATGAAAAGCCCCGCTGAAGCGGGGCTCCGAAACCACCTGTGGGGGTGGTTCGACCCCACTATGCGCCGCACCCCAGCGAAATGCAAGACGCCAACAACTAAACCTGTAACGTCGGCTGGCTTTGCACCCAAAACCCGTTTTCAGTGCTATTGTTCGATTTGAAGCCCAAGAACAAGCGGGCATTTAAGGCCTGACAGTTCAAATCGCAGCGGTCGGCGCCCCATGCAGACGCAAACGCCCAGCCAGCCAGGCGCTGATGATGCTGGCCAACACCCCCAACAAACCCGCCACCCAATACCCAGTGAGCTGTCCTTGCGCATCTCGCCCAATGATGAGCCCGGCCACCAGCGCCGCGAAACCCATGGCGGCCGACTGAACCGCCGAATTCAGGGTCATGAAGGTGCCGCGCAAACGCGGCTCCACGGCCGATGAAATCATCGCCATGCCAGGAATCATGCGCCCGCTCATGACCGTGAAAAACAAAGTCGACACGGTCAGCAAACCCCACAAGGGCAAGCCTTGCGTGAGCGTGGTGGCCATCAGCGGCACCGTCACCGCCAAAGCCAGGCGCTGGAACACCCGGACCTTGCCCACCCGGTCGGTCAGCCGCCCGAAATAACGGGCACTGAGCAAGGTGGCCACCCCACCGCACAGATAGATCCAGGGCACTTCGGCGGTCTGCATCCCGGCGTTGGACTGCAGGTAAATGGTGATGTAGGGGATGACGGTGAACGCCGCAAACATCATCAGGGCCGACACCCCGAAGGCCTTGAGGTGGTTGCCCTCGGCCAGTACCTGGCCAATGCCGCGCCAGACACTCACCCGCTCAGGGTGGTGCAAATGCGCATCCAGACGGGGCAAGGTTTGCCAGGCCCCCAAGGACAGCAGCCCCACCAGCGCGGCGATGCCAAAAAACGGCGCATGCCAGCTCAGGTGCGCCGCCAAAAACAGCCCCAGCGGCACCCCCGCCACGGTGGACACGGAAAACGAGGTCATCACCACGCTCATGGCGCGACCTCGGCGCTCAAAGGGGATCACATCCGCCACGATGGTTTGGGACAAAGCCGACAACACCCCGCCAAACAAACCAGCGGCCACGCGGGCCACCATCAACCAGACATAGTCGGGCGCCAGACCACACGCCAGGGTGGCCAGGCCAAACAAGGCGTACATGACCAGCAGCAGGCGCTTGCGGCTGAAACGGTCGATGTAGGTGGCCGCCATCAGGCCGGACAGGCCCGCCGACAAGGTGTAGGCCGAGACCAGCAGACCGAACTGGGCGTTGCTGATGCCGAACAAGGCCGTGAACTGCGGCCCCAGCGGCATCATGATCATGAAATCGAGGATGTGGGTGAACTGGATGCCAGCCAGCGTGAAGAGCAGCCAGCGCTCACGCCGTGGGGTCAAATGTGGGGTCATGGAACAATGCCGTTGAATGGTCTGAATCTAACACCCGCAGCCCCCCAGAGCCTCTGTCCAACTTCACATGCCCATGGACCCCGTGACGCCCACCCCGCCCAAATCAGCCCTTGAACAAGCCCTCTCGCCACCCCCGCAGCCCGTGATGGGGCTGGTGCTGATGGGTGGCGGAGCGCGCACCGCTTACCAAGCCGGGGCGCTGCAGGCCATCGGCCAACTGCTGCGCCGCACAGCGGGGCCATCCCCCGCTTTTCCATTCCAGGTGCTGGCGGGCACCTCGGCCGGGGCCTTGAACGCCACTTTTCTGGCCAGCAAGGCGCTGGACGGTCTGGCCGGCCTGGACGATCTGGCCCATTTCTGGACCCGGATCCGCACGGAGGCGGTCTACCGCCTGCCCCAAACCCCGCTGGACAAATTCAGCCGTTGGGCCACCGCAGTGGGTTTGCTGCGCTCTGTCCGCGCCCATGCCGCCGCCATGGACAGCCTGGCCCTGGTCAACACCTTGCACCAGGCGATCGCCCTGGAGCGGATCGACACCGCCTTGCACAGCGGGGTGCTGCAGGCTCTGGCGGTCACCGCATCGAGCTACTCGAGCGGTGTGCACTGGACGTTTTGCCAGACCCGCGATGGCCAGCCCATCCCCTGGAGCCGTCCAGGCCGCCGTGCCGAGCAGCAACCCATCACCATCGAGCACCTGATGGCGTCCAGCGCCATCCCCTTCATTTTCCCGTCCACCCCGCTGTGGGTAGACGGTGGCATGGAGTATTTCGGGGATGGCTCGATGCGGCAAATCTCGCCCTTGTCCTCGGCCGTGCACCTCGGGGCCGACCGGATTTTGGCGATTGGCGTGAGCCAACCCCAACGGGCCAGCCTGGTGGCACCCGCCCGCGCCACAGGACGCCCCTCGCTGGGCACGATCGCTGGCCACGCCATGGCCAGCGTGTTCCACGACACGCTGGAGGCCGATGTCGAGCAGATCAGCCGCATCAACCAGGCCCTGGACAGCTTGCCCGAGGCGGTACGTGCAAGCCTGCCCCTGCGCCCGGTGCAGGTGCTGACGCTGCAGCCCAGTGCCTCGCTCGACGCCTTGGCGCAAGCGCACGCCCACACCCTGCCCCGACCCATTCTGCGGGTGCTGGAGGGTCTGGGTGCATTGCGCGGCAGTGGCGCAGCCCTGGCGAGCTATTTGTTGTTCGAGCCGGCGTTCATTGCCGCGCTGATGGCCTTGGGCCAGGCGGATGTGCAGGCCCGCGCCGACGACATCCTGGCTTTTCTGGCCCCCGCAGGGGCACATCCGGTGCGATAATCCGCCGATTCATTCTGGAGACACATTGCCGTGGAAACTACCCCGAGTCGGTAGCTTTCGAACGCGCTGAGCACCCTGCCCATCGTTCGAAAGCTGCAGAAAACCCCCTTCGCCGCCCCTTTGAACTTTTGGCACCTGGCCATTTTTCGGATTCGCCATGCTCAACATCTTCACCCTCGCCAACGGCCGCCTCTTCCAGGAAGAGATCGAGTCGCTGGAAGAACTCTCCCGCTTCCAACCCATCTGGGTCGACCTGGAGTCGCCCACGCTGGAAGAAAAACGCTGGATCAAACAGTATTTCGGCCTGTCCATCCCGGAAGACGCGATGGACGAGGACATCGAGGAATCCGCGCGCTTTTACGAAGAAGACAACGGCGAACTGCACATCCGCTCCGACTTTTTGATCGCCGACGAAGACGAGCCCCGCACGGTGCGCTGCGCCTTCATCCTGAACCAGCACAACGCCAACCTCAAAAGCCAGGGTGTGCTGTTTTCCATCCACGACGAGGATGTGCCGGTCTTTCGCCTCTTGCGCATGCGCGCGCGCCGCGCCCCGGGCCTGATCGAAGACGCCAAGGAAGTGCTGCTCAAGCTGTTTGACGCCGACGCCGAGTATTCGGCCGACACGCTCGAAGGCATTTACGACCAGCTCGAAAAAGCGGGCAAGCAGGTCTTGTCGGGCGACGTGACCGACGCCATGGCCGGTGAAGTGCTGGGTGCCATCGCCCGCCAGGAAGACCTGAACGGCCGCATCCGCCGCAACGTCATGGACACCCGCCGCGCGGTGAGCTTCATGATGCGCTCGAAGATGCTCAACGCCGAGCAGTTTGAAGAAGCCCGTCAGATTCTGCGCGACATCGACTCGCTCGACTCGCACACAGCGTTCCTGTTCGACAAGATCAACTTCCTGATGGACGCCACCGTCGGTTTCATCAACATCAACCAGAACAAGATCATCAAGATCTTCTCGGTGGCCAGCGTCGCCTTGCTGCCCCCCACCTTGATCGCCAGCCTGTACGGCATGAACTTCCAGTACATGCCCGAGCTGTCGCAAAAATGGGGCTACCCCTATGCGCTCGCCTTGATGGCCGCCAGCGCCGTGGTGCCCATGTGGTACTTCCGCCGCCGGGGCTGGCTCAAATAAGACCGGCTCAAGCGGGCTGGCGACGGCTCAGCCACTGCGACAAAATCGCCAGGCTGTAACGGCTGGCTACTTCGCGGATGAAGCGCTGAAAGTCGGTGTGCGCTCCATCGTCCGCCCGGTCCGAGATGGTGCGCACCGCCGCAAAGGGCACGCCGTAATCGTGGCAGACCTGCGCCACTGCTGCGCCCTCCATCTCCACCGCCAAAGCCTCGGGCAAAGCCTGCCGCAACGCCTGGCTTTCGGCCGAGGTCGAGACAAAGCGGTCGCCACTGATGACCATGCCCTGGTGCACCCGCGGGGCGTTCAGCGCAAATTCGGCCAGTGTTCCCGCGCCCAGATGTTGCCCTGCATGGGCCAGCACCTGCTGGCTGGCCGCAGCCAATTGGGCCGACAAGCCGGCATCAGCCTCAAAATGGGCGCGGCCGTACAAAGGCACCTCATGGCGTGGGAAGAGCGGCGAAGCGTCCATGTCGTGCTGCAGCAAACCCTGCGCCACCACCACATCGCCCACCCGCACATCGGTACCCAGGCCACCCGCCACGCCGGTGAACACCAGGGTATCGACCCCAAAGCGCTCCAGCAGCACCGTGGCGGTGGTGGCTGCAGCCACCTTGCCGATGCGCGAGAGCACCGCCACCACCGAGTGGCCTTGCCAATGGCCGACCCAAAAGTCCCGCCCGGCCACCTGAACGCGCTGCTCATCGGGCATGGCCGCCAACACCGCCGCCAGTTCTTCGTGCATGGCACTCATGATGCCGATCACTGCCATGGATCACCCCTTGTTCAATGACTCAAAGTCAAACGGCCACCCGTGAACGGGTGGCCGCTGCGCCCTGTATGGGGGCCTTGGCCCCGCAGTGCTCCGGTCAGGCCTTGGCCCGCAACTCGCGGCGCAGGATTTTGCCCACTGGCGTCTTGGGCAATTCGTCGCGGAACTCGATCACGCGCGGCACCTTGTACGCCGTCATGTTTTCGCGGCAGTAAGCGATGACCTGCGCCTCGGTCAGCGCCGGGTCTTTGCGCACCACCACCAGCTTGACGGCCTCGCCGGTTTTCTCGTCCGGCACACCAATCGCTGCGCATTCGAGCACGCCCGTGCAAGCCGAGGCGACTTCCTCCACTTCGTTGGGATAGACGTTGAAACCGCTCACCAAAATCATGTCCTTCTTGCGGTCCACGATCTTGAAGTAGCCACGCTCGTCCATGGTGCCGATGTCCCCCGACTTGAAATAACCGTCGGCGGTCATGACCTTGGCGGTTTCGTCAGGGCGTTGCCAGTAACCCGCCATCACCTGCGGGCCCTTGATGGCGATCTCGCCCGGCGTGCCGAGCGTGGTGATTTCGTGGCCATCGTCGTCGAGCAGTTTCATGAAGGTGCCGGGCAAGGGCACACCGATGGTGCCGGTGAATTCGGTGCTGGTGGTGGGGTTGCAGCTGGCCGAGGGGCTGGTCTCCGACAAACCGTAACCTTCACAAATCGGGCAGCCGGTTTTCTCCAACCAGAGTTTGGCCACATTGGGCGTCACGGCCGTGCCGCCGCCCAAGGACACCTTGAGGTTGGACCAGTTGACGGTGCCGAAATCCGGGTGGTTGGCCAGGCCGTTGAACAAGGTATTCACCGCCGGGAAGCTGTGGAAGGTGTGCTTGGACAACTCCTTGAGCACGGCGGGCAAGTCACGCGGGTTGGGAATCAGGATGGTCTTGCCGCCCATGCGCAGGCTCAGCATCATGTTCACCGTGAAAGCGAAGATGTGGTACAGCGGCAATGCGCACACCGCCGTGGGCTGCTCCCCGGCGGGAATGCGCTTCATGACAGGCTCGTTCCAGGCCTCGGACTGCAGCACGTTGGCGATCACATTGCGGTGCAACAGCACCGCCCCCTTGGACACACCCGTGGTGCCCCCGGTGTACTGCAGCACCGCGATGTCGTCGGCCGACAGCTCGGGTTTGCGGAAGGCTTGTTGACGGCCTTTGGACAAAGCGTCGTTGAAACGCACCGCCTGCGGCAGCTGGAAGGCCGGCACCATTTTCTTGACGTTGCGCACCACGTAGTTGACCAAGGCCCCCTTGAGCAGGCCCAGCCGGTCACCCATGGCGGCCAGCACCACATGTTGCACCGGAGTTTGGGCGATGCATTTTTCGAGCGTGGCGGCAAAGTTCTCGATGATCACGATGGCCTTGGCCCCCGAGTCCTTGAGCTGGTGCTCCAGCTCACGGGCGGTGTAGAGGGGGTTGACGTTGACCACCACCAGACCCGCACGCAAAATGGCCGCCACGGCCACCGGGTACTGCGGCACATTGGGCATCATGATGGCGACACGGTCGCCTTGGCTCAGACCCAGCGACTGCAGGTAAGCCGCCATGGCCAGACTATCACGGTCGGTTTGGGCAAAGCTGAAATCCTTGCCCATGAAGCTGTAGACCGCACGGTCTGCGTATTTGGAAAAACTCTCTTCGAGCAAGCCCACCAAAGAACTGTACTGGGTGGGATCGATGTCGGCTGGAACGCCTTCGGGGTAACTCTTGAGCCAAACGGGGTTCAGGTTCATGTGGGGTTCTCCTGCGGCTCAGTCTACCGCACAACTGACGGCTAACTGACTCGCAGGGGTACTGGATTTCCCGAGGTTGCAGGCCGCTTGCAGCGCGCCCATGACGCCGTGCCCAGCTCGGGCCTGAAGACACCGGTTGGTGATGCGTGGGCACCCAAAAAACAAGGGGCCCTCGGGCCCCCTGTGCATGCTGCGCAAGGGGCCGGTCAGCCTTTAAGGGCCACCAACACCTCGTCGAGCATCTTCTTGGCATCGCCAAACAGCATGCGGTTATTGTCCTTGTAGAACAGCGGGTTGTCCACGCCCGCATAGCCGCTGGCCATGGAGCGCTTCATCACGATGCTGGTGCGGGCCTTCCAGACTTCGAGCACGGGCATGCCCGCGATCGGGCTGGTCGGGTCATCCTGCGCGGCAGGGTTCACGATGTCGTTGGCACCGATGACCATGACCACATCGGTGTCCGGGAAGTCGTCGTTGATCTCGTCCATTTCCAGCACGATGTCGTAGGGCACCTTGGCTTCGGCCAGCAGCACGTTCATGTGGCCGGGCATACGGCCCGCCACCGGGTGGATGCCAAACCGCACGGTCACGCCTTTGTCGCGCAAGGTCCGGGTGATCTCGTTGACGGTGTGCTGGGCCTGGGCCACGGCCATGCCGTAACCGGGCACGATGATCACGCTCTTGGCATCGCGCAGCAGCTCGGCGGTGTCTGTGGCACTGACCGGCACCACCTCGCCTTGGGGCTCGGCCGCCGCGCCGTCGGCCTTGGGCGCAGCGGGTGCACCGCCGCCAAAGCCCCCTGCGATCACGCTGATGAAGTTGCGGTTCATCGCATTGCACATGATGTAGGACAGGATGGCACCGGACGAGCCCACCAGAGCGCCAGTCACGATCAGCAAGTCGTTGCCGAGCATGAAACCGGTGGCCGCCGCGGCCCAGCCCGAATAGCTGTTGAGCATGGACACCACCACGGGCATGTCAGCACCGCCAATGGCCATGACCATGTGGATGCCGAACAGCAAAGCAATCACGGTCATCACAATCAGCGGGATCATGCCGCTTTGCACGTCGTGCGCGTTGACAAATTCACGGCCAAACCAGATCACGACCAACAGACCCGCCAAGTTGAGCCAGTGGCGCGCAGGCAGCAAAAGCGGCTTGCCACCGATCTTGCCGTTGAGCTTGCCAAAAGCGATGAGCGAGCCCGAGAACGTGACCGCACCGATCAGAATGCCGATGTAAATCTCGACTTCGTGGATGGTCTTCTCCACCCCGGTGTACTGGATCGAGGTGTCCACGTAGCTGGCAAAACCCACCAGGCAAGCGGCCAGGCCCACCAGGCTGTGCATGAGCGCCACGAGTTCGGGCATCTGGGTCATCTTGACGGTTTTGGCCGCATAAAGGCCAATGCCGCCACCGATCACCAAGGCCGCCACGATCCAGGGCACGCCTGCGGCGGCCACACGTGGCCCCGCGATGGTGACGAGCACGGCCAGCGCCATGCCAACGACGCCATAGAGGTTGCCTCGGCGCGAGGTTTCCGGGTTGGACAGGCCACCCAGGCTGAGGATGAAGAGGATGGCCGCGCCAATGTAGGCGACCGTTGCCAAGCTAGAGGTCATGAAGGTCTCTTTTCTTTATTCGATCAGGTCGTTACTTGCGGAACATATCCAGCATGCGGCGTGTGACCGCAAAGCCACCGAACATGTTGACGGCCGTCAGCACAATGCCGGCAAAAGCCAGCCACTGAATCAGCTGATCAGGTCGCCCGTTGGTACCGGCCTCGGGCGGCAGGATTTGTACCAAGGCACCGATGACGATGATGCTGGAGATCGCGTTGGTCACACTCATGAGCGGGGTGTGCAGCGCAGGCGTCACGTTCCACACCACCATGTAGCCGATGAAGCAGGCCAGCACAAACACGGTGAAGTGGCCCAGGAAAGCCGCAGGGGCATATGCGCCAATGGCCCAGAAAGCCAAGGCCCCCAGACCGAACACCATGGCCAATGTTTTGACCGGCATGGGGCCGCTGCTGCCGTGGCCGTGCGCGCTTTTCTTTTCAGCGGCGGCAACCGGCTTGGCGGCGGGCTTGGGCGCAGCGGCAGGCAGGGGCGGCGCGGGCCAGGTGATCTCGCCATCCTTGATGACCGTCAGGCCCCGGATCGCGTCGTCGGCCATATTGACGTTGATCACGCCGTCCTTGGTCTTGCACAGCTCTTCCGTCAGGCGGAACAGGTTGGTGCCGTACAAGGTGGACGACTGGCGCGCCATGCGCGAAGCCAGGTCGGTGTAACCCACGATGGTCACGCCGTGCTTGACCACGGCCTTGCCGGGCTCGGTCAGTTCGCAGTTGCCGCCTTGCTCGGCGGCCATGTCCACGATGACACTGCCGGGCTTCATACTTTGCACCATCTTGGCGGTGATCAACTTGGGCGCGGGTTTACCGGGAATCAGCGCGGTGGTGATGATGATGTCCACCTCGCGGGCCTGCTGCGCGTACATCTCGCGTTGCGCGGCCTGGAAGCCCTCGCTCATGACCTTGGCGTAACCGCCACCGCCCGAGCCTTCTTCTTCGTAATCCACCTTGACGAATTCACCGCCCAGCGACACGACCTGGTCGGCCACTTCGGCACGCGTGTCGTTGGCGCGCACGATCGCACCCAGGCTGGCAGCGGCGCCGATGGCGGCCAAACCGGCCACACCGGCACCGGCGATGAAGACCTTGGCGGGGGGCACTTTGCCTGCGGCCGTGATCTGGCCGTTGAAGAAACGGCCAAAGGCGTTGGCCGCCTCGACCACGGCGCGGTAGCCGCTCACACCTGCCATCGAGGTCAACGCGTCCATCTTCTGGGCGCGGCTCAAGGTGCGGGGCAGGGCATCGATCGACAGCGCGGTGACTTTCTTGGCCGCGAGCTGCTGCATCAAATCGGGGTTTTGCGCGGGCCACAAAAAGCCGATCAGGGTCTGGCCTTCGTGCATCAACGCCACTTCGTCGGCCGTGGGGGCACGCACCTTGAAGACGATGTCGCTGCCGCTCCACAAGGCCGCGGCGTTGGGTGCGACTGTGGCACCGGCTTCGACATAGGCCTCGTCAGACAGGTCGGCCAGCGCACCCGCCCCTTGTTCCACCACCACCTCAAAACCGAGTTTGACCAGTTTGGTCACCACATCGGGCACAGTGGCCACCCGTTTTTCACCGGGGTATATCTCTTTGGGCACGCCTATGCGCATGGTTTATCTCCTGGAAATGATGAAATCGGTGGACTCGTCCATGTTAAAGGCCAAGTCAATCGTTCAATATATACCGAAACTTACAGTACCCCTCCCAGACCCACCCCGGGCATACCCTGATCCATCCAAACGGATAATCCCCAGATGGACACTCGCTGGAAACCCAATGTCACCGTGGCCGCCATCATCGAGCGCGATGGCCGCTACCTCATGATCGAAGAACACACCCAAGAGGGTTTGCGCCTGAACAACCCGGCAGGCCACCTGGACCCCGGTGAATCGCCCGCACAAGCCTGCGCCCGAGAAGCCTTGGAAGAAACGGCCCACCCCTTCACCCCGACCGCCCTGGTGGGCATCTATTTGTCGCGTTTTCAACGGCCGGCCACGGGCGAAGACATCACCTATGTGCGCATGGCTTTTTGCGGCGACATCGGCGAGCTGCAGCCCCACCTGAGCTTGGACGAGGGCATCGTGCGCACCCTGTGGATGACGCCCGAAGAAATCCGCGCCAGTGCCGAGCGCCACCGCAGCCCCCTGGTCTTGCGCTGCATCGAAGACCACCTGGCAGGCCAACGCTTCCCCTTGAGCGTGATCCACACCGACGCAGCGGTGGCCAACTTGCCCCCCCTGTCAACGTGAGCCCCGATCTGCCTACCGAAGCGCTGTGGCTGCTCACGGGTGCGGCCGCTTTCGCCGCGGGCGTGCTCAACGCCATCGCGGGCGGCGGCAGCTTCCTCACCTTTCCCGCCCTGGTGTTTGCCGGTGTGCCCCCCTTGGCAGCGAATGCCACCAGCGCCATGGCCGTCAGCCCGGGCTACCTGGGCAGCGTGCTGGGTTTTCGGGTGGAGCTGCAAACCCTGCCCCGCGCCCTGCTGCAACGCGAAGTGGCCATTGCTGCGGTGGGTGGCCTGATCGGTGCGGGCTTGCTGCTGCTCACCCCGGCGCGGGTGTTTTCAGGCCTGGTGCCCTGGTTGCTGCTGCTGGCCACGGCGCTGTTTGCCGCTGGCCCCTGGCTGGCCCGGCGCAACGCAGGCCAGGGCCACCCCGCATGGCGACTGCCAGGCCTGATGGGCGTGGCCATTTATGGCGGTTACTTCAACGGCGGACTGGGCATCTTGCTGATGGCGCTGTACACCCTGACGGGAGAGAGCCGGCTCAACACCGTCAATGCGCTGAAAAACCTCAACTCCTTTGTGCTGTCGCTGCTGTCGGTGGCCGCTTTTGCTGTGGCGGGCGCCATCGTCTGGCCACAAGCGCTGTGGATGATGGTTCTGGCCACAGCCGGAGGCTGGGCAGGCGCACGCTTGGCCAAACGCCTGCCCGTGCGCTGGGTGCGCTGGCTGGTCATGGTCACCGGTCTGTTGATGAGCGCCGTCTTTTTTGTGCGCAGCTGATCGCCCCAAGCCGCTCAGGGCAAAGAAGGCTTTTGCCCTGCAGCCACTTGGTCCAGCTGGGCTTGTTCGGCAAAGACTTTGGCCACATAGCCCCCATCTTCCGTCAAGGCATAACCCCCAAGATAAAACTTGAGGCCCTCTTCCAGAGAACCGTCACGCATCTTGACCGCATCCGACAGCACCGCTGCCCCCACGCGCATGTTCGTAATCGGGTCAAAAGCGGCCAAACGCCCGCCATAAGCTTCGTAGCGCTTGGCGTGGATATCGGTCATCACCTGCATCAAGCCCTGTGCGCCGGCCTGGCTCTGGACATACGGGTGAAAATTGGACTCGATGGCCATCACCGCCAAAATGAAGTGCGGTGCCAGTTTGGTTTTTTTGGACAAGACATGCGCTTCGGCCACCAAAGCGGCCAAGGGCTCCGGTGCGACTTTGTACTTGCGCCCCAACCATTCGGCCACAGCCGCCTGGGCGGGCGGCAGATCCTGCAAACTCACGGCCGTGGCGCGTTCTGCGGTGTTCTCGGGCAACCACGGCAACAAAACCTGCCGCTCCCGCAACCAGTTGAACACCGCGCCTTCGGCCGAGTGCAGCCATTGCGGGTTGAGCCACAAGGCCAGAACCAGGCTGAGCGCAGTCAAGCCCACCATGGCCAAACCACTGTGGGTGATGATGAACATCCCATGCGCGACATCGCGCAAGAATGTTCTGCCGTGTTGGCACCAGGTGCAGTGCTTGGTCATGAATTTGGGCCCATCGGGCATTATAAATTTTCGACCTTGTTGGGCCGGTCGGGTGGTCGCGGGATAATTGCGGCATGTCCCAACTCCACCGTGTGGTCGTCGGCTTGTCCGGCGGCGTCGATTCTGCTGTCACCGCCCATTTGCTCAAGCAACAGGGCCATGAGGTCATTGGCATCTTCATGAAAAACTGGGAAGACGACGACGACAGCGAATACTGCTCTTCCAACATCGACTTCGTGGATGCCGCCGCCGTGGCGGATGTGCTGGGCATCGAGATCGAGCACGTCAATTTTGCGGCCGATTACAAAGACCGTGTTTTTTCGGAGTTTCTGCGCGAATACCAGGCCGGGCGCACGCCCAACCCGGACATCCTGTGCAACGCAGAAATCAAGTTCAAGTCCTTTCTGGACCATGCCATGCGGCTGGGCGCCGAAAAAATCGCCACCGGCCACTACGCCAGAGTGCGTTTGAACACGGCAACAGGTCGGCACGAGCTGCTCAAGGGCCTCGACCCCAGCAAGGACCAAAGCTATTTTCTCCACCGCCTGAACCAGGCTCAGTTGTCCAAGACCCTATTCCCGGTGGGCGAGCTGCACAAATCCGAAGTGCGCCGCATCGCCGAAGAGATCGGCCTGCCCAACGCCAAAAAGAAAGACTCGACCGGTATCTGCTTCATTGGCGAGCGGCCTTTCCGTGAGTTTTTGAACCGCTACATCAGCAAGGAACCCGGTCCGATCAAGGACCCGTCAGGGCGCACCATTGGGAAACATGTGGGGCTGAGCTTTTACACCCTGGGCCAGCGCCAGGGCTTGGGCATTGGCGGCATCAAAACCCAAGGCGCACAAAAAGGCGGCAGCGAGCACACCCCCTGGTTTGTGGCCCGCAAAGACGTGGAGAAAAACACCCTGTGGGTGGTTCAAGGGCACGACCACCCCCGGTTGTTGTCGCCCCAGCTGCAAGCCACCGATGTGAGCTGGTGCGCGGGCCAAGCGCCTGCGTCCGGGGCTTATGCAGCCAAGACGCGCTATCGGCAAGCCGATGCGGCTTGTGATTTGCGCCACCTGACGCTGGCCGATGGGCAAGCCGGGTTTGAACTGGCTTTCAGCGACGAGCAGTGGGCGGTCACGCCGGGACAAAGTGCTGTTGTCTATGACGGTGAAGTGTGCCTGGGCGGTGGCGTGATTTCTCTCGCGTCCACACTGCCAGATTGAACGGCTCGGGCCGTGCCTTGACTCAATGGCCGGCGTTTTTCAGCTTTTCATGAATTCTGCGGGTCATGCGCCAAACGCCCCACAACACCAAGGGCACCAACACCCCGACAGCCACTTCCGGCTGAATCGGCACGCCCGCAGCCTTGACGGCTTTGGCGCCGTACAACAAAAGACTGACCACGTAATAAGAGATCGCCGCGATCGACAGGCCTTCCACCGTGCTTTGCAATCGCAGTTGCAAGGCTTGGCCTTTGGTGAGCTTTTCCAGCAGCACCTGGTTTTGGGCTTCGGTGGCAATGTCCACACGCGTACGCAGCAAGGCGCTTGTGCGTGAGACCCGCTCGGCCAAAGAGGCCAGGCGTTTTTCTGTGGCCTGCACCGTGGCCATGGCCGGGGACAAACGGCGTTGCATGAATTCGCCCAGGGTTTGGGTGCCCGAGATCGGCCGCTCGCGCAACTCGGCCAAACGTTGGCTGACGAGCGTGTCGTACGCCCGCGTGGCCGAAAACCGGAAGCCATGCTCGGCCGTGGCCCGCTCGATGCGCGCGGCCAGGGACACCAGCAAGTCGAGCAAGGCTTGGTCGCTTTCGCCCTTGCTTTCGAGCAAACCGGTGATGTCGGCCAGCTGGGCCTCGGCAGCTGACAACATGGCCGACAAATTCTTGGCCACAGGCAAGCCACGCAAGGCCATCAACCGGTAGGTTTCCATCTCCAGCAGGCGTTGCGAAATGCGGCCGGCACGCGCTTCGGTGGTGCCATCGGGGGCCAGCACCAGCATGCGCTCAAAGCCATCGGCGCCAATGCGGAAATGGGTCAGGATGCACGAGTGCGGCAAACCTTCTGTGGTGTTACCCATGCGCGAGGCCAGCACGGCCCCCGGCCCAAGCCAGGATTGGGCGGTGGCGATCAGGTCGGGCTGGTCCATATCGGCTTGCAACATGCCCAGATGGATGGCCGCCATGGTTTGCCCGGGTATGCCACGGACCCACTCGGTCCCGGCCACCACATGCGCGGCCAACTCGGGCTGCTCAGCGCCCCACCCGGCATGCGCGGGCAAAGCCTGCACGATGGAGTAGCGTGTGAATTCGGTGTGTCGCTCCCATTTCACGGTGAAGTGGTCGCATCGCAAGCGCAGAAAATTGCCTTGCAGACTCTCCAGACTTAAATCTGCGTGGCCCGGCAAAAGGCGCAAATGCGCCCATTCCTGTTCGCGGGAGACCCCGGCATTGAGCACCGCCACATACACAATCAAAGCCGGCAAGCGCACCCGGGCCGATGGGCGGGCGTGTACTTCGTTATGCAATTCACGCCGCAGGGCGTCTTCTTGGGGCAAAAACCGGGAGGTGATTTCGTTCATCCCTGCATTCTGACGACCTTATGGAAAACAGAACACCCCCTGCGTACAGAAATATGCACCAGGCCCGAGCGCAGCGCCCCCCTGCCGGGTGCGATGGCTCAGGCCTGGGCCGGTGCTGGGGTTTCGGCCACCAGCAAGCGTCCGTGCCACAAGCCGTGAACCGTGGCCAGCAACAGGGCACCGATCACGCCCGAGGCCGCCACCAGCCAGGCCATGGCCAAAACATGGACCCAGCCCTGGGTGGGGGCCAGATGCAAAGAGACCGCCGCAGAGGCCGCCAAGGGGAAAGACATGCCCCAAAAAGGCATGCCAAAGGGCTGCTGAAGGCAGCGTTTGAGCACGGTCAGCGAGACCAGCGTGAAAAACACGGACACACCCCAAAGCATGTGCACCAGCGTGTCAGGTGCGCCCAACTGGTGCCCGGACAGAGCAAGCACCGAAGGCGGGGCCATGGTGATGAAGGTGGTGGGCAGCATGCGCTGGGGCCACAAGCCCACCATGCCGATGCGCGCCAAAACAAGCACCAAGGCGATTGGCCACAGAAAAATGGCCACGCCATACTGCGCAGCGGCCCACACCGGATGGCCCAGCGTCACGCCAGCCAAGGCGGGCAGCACATTGCCCACCACCGGAATGAACAGCGCAGGGGTCATGCCACGCCAAAAATGGTCTGCCGTCATGCCCGGCTGCAACCAGCGCCAAATTACCCCGACGGTGCCCAGCAACAAGCCGACAGCCCCCAGCATCCACACCCCGTCAGCCCAAAGGCTGTAACCGTGGTGCGCCACCCAGACCGTGGGCAACAAGACCACGGAAGAGGGCAGCGTGGCCACAAACACATGGCGCAAGGGGTGGCGCGCATCTTCCAGCAAGGCTTCAGGAAAGTGCAGCCAGCGCCACAGCTTGAGCCCGATCAGCGCCACAAAGACCAGACCCGCCAACACGCCCACAACCAGCGACACCTGCAAGGCCACAGGCCCCCAGTGCGGCACAGCGCGCAACCATGCCAGTGACAAGCCGCACAGACCCATGACCATGGCAAACCACGCAAAACCCAAATGCTGCACGGATGCAAAAGACACACGCTCTGTCATGTGGCAATTTTTTTCTGTAAAAAAACCCGTGGTGCAAACCACGGGTTGGGGAGCTTGCAGACGAGCCGGTCTTCAGAACGGGATGTCGTCGTCCATGTCATCAAAACTGCTGGCAGCAGGCTTGGGTGCTGCGGCCGCAGGACGCTGCGCAGGCGCTGCGGCAGGACGTGCTGCGGGTGCCGACTGGCGCGGTGCGTAGCCGCCACCGCCGTCATCGGACGGGCCGCCCATGCCCTGGCGACCGCCCAGCATCTGCATGGTTTCACCCCGAATCTCGGTGGCGAATTTCTCGATGCCGTCTTTGTCGGTGTACTTGCGGGTGCGCAGGCTGCCTTCCACATAGACCTGCGAGCCTTTTTTCAGGTACTGGCCTGCGATTTCGGCCAATTTGCCAAAAAAGCTGATGCGGTGCCACTCGGTGGCTTCTTTCATCTCGCCCGTGGCCTTGTCCTTGTAGCGGTCGGTGGTGGCCACATTGATGTTGCTGACCGCATCACCCGAAGGCAAATAGCGGGTTTCAGGATCGCGGCCCAGGTTGCCGACGATGATGACTTTGTTGACGGATGCCATGAAAACTCCTCGATGATGTCTGAATTATGAGGCCATTCCCCGGCCTTGCAGCTGCAGGGGGCCGCCCTCAGGCCGCTTGCCCGAGCGGTGCACTTCGGCCCGGGGTTTGCATCGGCCAGGCCACCAGCAACCAAGCCAGCATGGCCACCCCACAACACAAAAACAGCGCCGGGCTGCCCCAGGACTTGACCAGCCAGCCACCCGAGAGTCCGCCTACAAAAAAGCCCAGCGACTGCAAGGTGTTGTAAACCCCCATGGCCGTGCCGCGCATGGCACGGGGGGCAATGCGCGAAGCCAAACTGGGTTGGGTGGCTTCCAGCGCATTGAAGCCACAGAAGAACACCAGCAGCAAGGCCGCCAAAGTCCCCAAGCTGGTGGTGCCCACCGATTGGAAGAACAGGCCAGCTTGCACCAGCACAATCAGGCCGATCGAGAGCAGGAACACCTTTTTCAGATGCCCACGGCGCTCCATGGCAAACACCACGCCCAAAAACAAGAAGGACAGCAGCACGGCTGGCAAATACACCTGCCAGTGCTGTGCCGTCGGCAGCCCGGCCTGCACCAACAAGGCGGGCACGGCCACCCACATGGCCAGCTGCACCGCATGCAACACAAACACACCCACATTCAGGCGCATCAGGTCGGCATGGGCCAGCACCTCGCGCAAGCGGCCCCGACCCTGCCCCGGCATCGGCTCGGGCGCAGGCGGCGCCCCCCAAATGACCACCCCGATGCCCACCAAAGCCAGCACACCCGTCAGCCCAAACAGGCCGGGCAAACCGATCCAGGCCGTGAGCAGGGGCGACACCACCAAGGACAGGGCGAACATCAACCCAATGCTGCCGCCCACCAAAGCCATGGCCTTGGTGCGCACCTCGTCGCGTGTCAGGTCGGCCAGCAAAGCCGTGACCGCCGCCGACACCGCCCCCGCCCCCTGAAGGCTGCGCCCCATCAGCAAACCGGTCAGGTCGGTGGCCGCAGCCGCCCAAAAGCTGCCCAAGGCGAAGACCAGCAAGCCCAGCACGATGACACGCTTGCGGCCAAAGCGGTCCGAGGCCATGCCAAAGGGCAGCTGCAAAAGACCTTGTGTCAGCCCATAAATGCCCATGGCCAAGCCCAGCCACACCGGGTCTTCGCCGCCAGGATAACGGCGGGCCTCCAGCGCAAAAACCGGCAACACCAGAAACAAACCCAGCATGCGCAGCGCAAAAATGCTGGCCAGCGAGGCGCTGGCGCGGCGCTCGGTGGGGGTCATGTCCAAAGAATCCAAAGCCATTGAATGCGAAGCGTCGGCCACAAAAAAAATCCCGCCCGTGGGCAAAACCAAAAGCCGGATTGTCCCTGATTGACGGCCCCCGGTGCCCAAAACCATGCGGGCGGGGATAATCAAAGGTTTTGCTTATTTGACCGCCCACCGTGAACCTTGTTGACCCTCCTCTCTTGCCTGACGAACCGCCAGAAGCGAAGTATCTGGCCTCGGCGCTGCGGCAAAGCCACATCAGTGTGCGGGGAGCGCGCACCCACAACCTGAAAAACATCGACCTCGACATCCCGCGCAACCAGCTGGTGGTGATCACCGGGCTGTCAGGCTCGGGCAAGTCGAGTCTGGCCTTTGACACGCTGTACGCCGAAGGCCAGCGCCGCTATGTGGAAAGCCTGTCGGCCTATGCCCGGCAGTTTTTGCAGCTGATGGACAAACCCGATGTGGACCTGATCGAGGGCCTGTCGCCCGCGATTTCCATCGAACAAAAAGCCACCAGCCACAACCCGCGCTCCACCGTGGGCACAGTCACCGAGATCCACGACTACCTGCGTCTGCTGTACGCACGCGCCGGTACGCCGTATTGCCCCGAGCACAACTTGCCCCTGCAAGCACAGACCGTGAGCCAGATGGTGGATGCCGTGCTGGCCCTGCCCGAAGACACCAAGCTGATGATCCTCGCACCGATTGCGCGCGAGAAAAAAGGCGAGTTCGAGAAGGTGTTTGAGCAGATGCAGGCGCTGGGCTATGTGCGCTTTCGCATCAATGGCCAGACCTTTGAGGTGGAAGACCTGCCCACCCTCAAGAAAACCGAAAAGCACAACATCGACGTGGTGTTGGACCGCATCAAGGTTCGGTCGGAAGATGACGCCAAAGCCCGCGACGCCCTGCGCCAGCGCCTGGCCGAGAGCTTTGAGGCGGCACTGCACCTGGCCGAGCACCGCGCTGTGGCGCTGGAGATGGACACCGGACAAGAACACCTGTTGAACGCCAAATTCTCCTGCCCGGTGTGCAGCTATTCCATCAGCGAGCTGGAGCCGCGCTTGTTCTCGTTCAACTCGCCCATGGGTGCGTGCCCCACTTGCGACGGCATCGGCACCATGGCGTTTTTCGATCCCGAGCGGGTGGTCACTTTCCCCAGTCTGAGCCTGGCCAGTGGGGCCATCAAGGGCTGGGATCGGCGCAACGGCTTTTACTTCAGCATGCTCGAAAGCCTGGCCAAACATTACCAGTTCGACATCGAAACGCCGTTTGAAAAACTCGCTGCAACACACCAACAAGTTTTGTTGTTCGGCTCGGGCGACGAAGAAATCAAGTTCAGCTATGTGATGGAGTCCGGTGCCTCGCAGGGCAAAAAGGTCAGTAAAAAACATCCGTTTGAGGGCATCATCCCCAACATGACTCGGCGCTACCGCGAGACCGACTCGGCCGTGGTGCGCGAAGACCTGGCGCGTTACCGCAACACGCAGGCCTGTACCGATTGCCAAGGCACGCGCTTGCGGCGCGAAGCCCGCCATGTGCGCATTGGTGAAGGCGCACAAGTCCGCGCCATTTACGAGATCAGCCACATCACACTGGGCGAGTCGCAGCAGTATTTTCAGGGCCTGAAAATGCATGGCGCCAAGGCCGAGATCGCCGACAAGGTGGTGCGCGAAATCGCCTTGCGTTTGAAGTTTTTGAACGATGTAGGCCTGAACTATTTGAGCCTGGACCGCAGCGCCGACACCTTGTCGGGCGGCGAGTCGCAACGCATCCGCTTGGCCAGCCAGATCGGCTCGGGCCTCACGGGCGTGATGTATGTGCTGGACGAACCCAGCATCGGATTGCACCAACGCGACAACGACCGCCTGATCGGCACCTTGCAACACCTGCGCGACATCGGCAACAGCGTTCTGGTGGTCGAGCACGACGAAGACATGATCCGCGTGGCCGATCATGTGATCGACATGGGGCCGGGCGCGGGCGTGCACGGCGGGCGCGTGATGGCGCAAGGCACTTGTGCCGACATCATGGCTGCAGCTGAATCGGTGACCGGTCAGTACATGTCGGGCCGCAAAAAGATCGAGATCCCCAAGCGACACAAGGCTGGCAAGGACTTTATCGAAATCATCGGGGCCAGCGGCAACAACCTGAAGAACGTGAACGTGAAGTTTCCCGTCGGGTTGCTCACGTGCGTGACCGGCGTCTCGGGCTCGGGCAAGTCGACCCTGGTCAACGACACGCTCTACACCGCTGCGGCGCACCAGATTCACCGCGCCCAGGGCGATGCCGCCGCCCATGAAGAGATCAAAGGGCTGGAGCACTTCGACAAGGTCATCAACGTCGATCAGTCGCCGATTGGCCGCACGCCGCGCAGCAACCCCGCCACCTACACGGGCCTGTTCACCCACATCCGCGAGCTGATGGCCGAAGTGCCCGCCGCACGCGAGCGCGGCTACGGCCCCGGGCGATTCAGTTTCAACGTGGCCGGGGGCCGCTGCGAAGCCTGCCAGGGCGACGGCATGGTGAAGGTGGAGATGCACTTTTTGCCCGATGTGTACGTGCCCTGCGATGTGTGCCACGGCATGCGCTACAACCGCGAAACGTTGGAAATTCAATACAAGGGCCAGAACATCGCGCAGATCCTGAACATGACGGTGGAAGCCGCACATCAGTTCTTCAGCGCCGTGCCCAACATCGCCCGCAAACTGCAAACCCTGCTGGATGTGGGCCTGACTTACATCCGCCTCGGCCAAAGCGCCACCACGCTCTCGGGCGGTGAGGCGCAGCGCGTCAAGCTCGCACTCGAATTGTCCAAGCGCGACACCGGCCGCACGCTCTACATCTTGGACGAACCCACCACCGGCCTGCACTTTGCCGACATCGATTTGCTGCTCAAAGTGCTGCACCAGCTGCGTGACGCGGGCAACACCATCGTCATCATCGAACACAACCTCGACGTGATCAAAACCGCCGACTGGCTGATCGACATGGGCCCCGAAGGCGGCGCAGGCGGTGGCACGGTGCTGGGCGAAGGCACGCCTGAGCAACTGGCCAAAAACCCGGCGAGCTTCACGGGGCACTATTTGCAAAGGCTGCTGCCCAAGCCATGAAGTACACATGGAAACCGAACTCAAACTCAGCCTGAGCGCGCAAGACCTGCCTCGCCTGCTGGACCACCCGTTGCTGACGGGCACGAGCAGCACGCTACGACTGCTGAACACCTATTTCGACACACCCGACCTGACCCTGCAACAGCGCAGCATGGCGGTGCGCGAAAGGCTGGCGGGCGAGCAATGGCTGCTGACCGTCAAGACGGCAGGACGAAGCGAAAACGGCCTGTCCCGCAGGCAAGAGTGGGAAGCACCCACAACACCCAGCGCTTTGCAGTTCGACACGCTGGTCGATGACGCCGCACTGGCCGCCGACTTGATGGCGATGCGGCCGTGTTTAAAAGCGCTGTTTTGCACCGACTTTGAACGCCAGCGCTGGGTGATCTCCCAAGCAGGCGCACAGATCGAAGTGGCGCTGGACCAGGGCCGCATCCATGTGCCCGGTACCGACTTGAGCGAGCCCCTGCTGGAGCTGGAGCTTGAACTGCTGAGCGGCCCCGAATCGGCCCTGTTGGCGCTGGCCGATGTGCTGCGCCAAACACCGCAAGGCCTTGTGGCGCTCACGCCCAGCGACGCGAGCAAGGCTCAGCGAGGGATGGCACTTTGGCGGCGCACCCACTGACAAGGCAAACCGACACGCACAAACTCATACAAACTCAGGCGGCTTGAACCACCGTCAGTAAAGTCTGACCGTTGGCCACCAGTTTTTCACCCTCTGCGTCCACCGCGAACAAATCACAGCTGGTGAACACCTGCGCTTTCCCCGGCCTGACCACCCGAGCCCGGGCAAAGAACTTTTTCCCCACCGCTGGCCGCAAGCAGTTGACCGAGAAATTGGCCGCCAGCAAATTCGGCCCCGCCACGGTACCTGCTGCGAAACCACAGGCGGTGTCGATCAAGGTGCCGATCAAGCCCGCGTGCAGGAAGCCCGAATACTGACCAACTTCCGGTCGCCAAGGCATCTGTATTTCCACAAAGCCGGGTTCAGCCACTGTCACCTCGATGCCGCACCAGCGGTTGAATTCGGCCACGGCGTTGATCTTTTTCAACATGTCGAGTGGACTCATTTCGATTTCCTTTGCTTGTTTTTGAACCAGCCGATGTGGTCAATCAGCTTCTTACGCTGTGCTTGGTGTTCGGCGATGACCTGGTCGATGTCGGCCACACGCTGGCGGATCGCCTCGATCATGTCTTTCGCCGACAACTTGCCCGTTTTGAAGCGCGGCAAATAATCGGCAATAAAGGGCAGTGAGAAACCCATCTCCCGAGACATGGCGATGAAGATGACGTGCTGCACGGTTTTTTCGTCGTACACACGGTAGCCATTGGGCAGTCTCTGGCTTTCAATGAGGCCGTCGGCCTCGTATCGCCGCAAGCGGTGCACCGACACCTGGGTCTTGGCTGAAAGTTCTGAAATGCGCATGAATTCAGTCTAGCAACGCTCGCGCAGTGCAAAGGTTGATCTCTTTGACGCATGGGCGACAAGCCAAGCGAGCGTCTGCGCCGCAGGTGATACTCCGCTGCGCCGTGCTGGTGTACAAAACATCATTCTTCAGGAGTCCCCGATGACCACTCACCCTGCTTTGCCCCACGCCCACCCTGCTGACGTGGGCCTGTGCCCCGACCGCACACAGCGGCTGATGGACGTGTTGCGCCGCGAAGTGGCCAACGGCCGACTGCCCGGTGCCGTGGCCATGGTGGCGCGACGCGGGCAAATCGCCCTGTTCGAGGCCGTGGGCCAGCAAGACCCGGCCACGGGCACACCCATGCAGACCGACAGCATCTTCCGCATCTATTCGATGACCAAACCGGTGGTGTCGGTGGCGGTGATGATGCTGGTCGAACGCGGGCAGTTGCTGCTCTCCGATCCGGTCAGCCGCTGGTTGCCTGAATATGCCAAGCAGCAGGTCGCCACCACCCGGGGACTGGAGCCAGTCAAGCAAGAAGCCACGGTTCAGGACCTGCTGCGCCACACCGCCGGGCTGACTTATGAATTTCTGGGCGACTCCACCGTGCAGCGGCAATATGCGCAAGTGAAAATCGCCTCGCGCGAGCGCACCAACGCCGAGTTTTCACAAACGCTGGCCGCCATGCCGCTGCAGTTCCAGCCCGGCAGCGTGTGGGCCTACAGCCGCGCCACCGATGTGTTGGGCAGGCTGATCGAGGTGGTCAGCGGGCAAAGCCTGGGCACATTTTTGCAAGCTGAGATTTTTGGACCGCTGGGCATGGTGGACACCGGCTTTGCCGTGCCACCCGATCAGCACCACCGCATTGCCGAGCCTTTTGCACACGACCCTGACGGCGGCGTGCCCATGAAAGTACTGGAACCCCGCCAAGTGCCCGCCATGGAAGGCGGTGGTGGTGGCCTCATGTCCACGGCGATGGACTACACCCGGTTTTTGCAGTGCTTGCGCAACCGGGGCGAGTTGAACGGCGTACGCCTGCTGGGCCCGCACACGGTGGACTTCATGACCGCCGACCACCTGGGCAACATTCCGGCCGACGGCACCTTGCTGCCGCCGGGGCACGGCTTTGGCCTCGGGTTTGCGGTGCGCACGCATCTGGGCATGTCACCCGTGCCGGGCTCGGTGGGCTTGTATTACTGGGGTGGCATCGCGGGCACCACCTTCTTTGTGGACCCGGCGCTGGACATGTACGCCATGCTGATGATCCAGGCGCCCAACCAGCGGGATTACTATCGGCCTTTGTTCCGCGACCTGGTGTATGCGGCGCTGGTCTAAATCAGGCAGGTCGGCGGCTTCAGCCCCGACATGGACCTGTCGCCAAACCCGCCATGTCGGGGCTAAAGCCACCGACCTACAAAAATCATTAACTTTCTGGAGACAAAAACCATGCCCCAACCCGGCCTCATGATGAACCGCCCTCTGCTCATTTCAGGCATCCTCGAACACGGCGCTGCCCAGTTCGGTGACCAAGACATCGTTTCGCGCGAAACGCATGGCCCACTGCACCGCTACACCTATGCCGATGCAGCCAAACGCTCACGCCAACTGGCCAACGCCCTCGCCCAGATGGGCCTCAAGGTCGGCAGCGCAGTCGGCTCGATTGCCTGGAACAACCACCGCCACCTGGAGGCGTATTACGCCGTCTCGGGCAGTGGCATGGTCATGCACACCTGCAACCCGCGCCTGCACCCGCAGCAGCTGATCTATGTGATCAACCACGCCGAAGACGAGGTGGTGCTGTTCGACGCCACCTTCGCACCGCTGGTCAAAGGCATTGCCGCGCATTGCCCCCAGGTCAGCGCCTGGGTGTGCCTGGCCGATGCCGCCAACACGCCCGCCATCGAGGGCGTGAGCGTGATGAACTATGAAGACCTGATCACCGGCCAGCCGGACACCTTCAACTGGCCCGAGCTGGACGAGAACACGGGCGCGGCGCTTTGCTACACCTCGGGCACCACCGGCAACCCCAAGGGCGTGCTGTACACACACCGTGCCATCGTGCTGAACGCCACCACCGCCTGCCTGCCCGATGTGCTGGGCTTGTCCACGCAAGAGACCATCTTGCCTGTGGTGCCCATGTTCCACATCAACGCCTGGTGCATCCCCTACGCCGCGCTGGTGTCAGGCACCAAGTTGGTCCTGCCCGGCCCCAAGCTCGACGGCCCGAGCCTGTTTGAGTTGATGGAGGCCGAGCAGGTCACCATCAGCGCGGGCGTGCCCACCATCTGGATGGGCCTGATTCAGCATGCAGAACAAAACAATTTGCGCTTCACCAGCATGCGGCGCACCTGCGTAGGCGGCTCGGCCATGCCCATGGCGCTGATCGCCAAGTTCATGGACAACTATGGCGTGGAAGTGCGCCACGGCTGGGGCATGACCGAAACGACCGCCGTGGCCACCATGAGCAACCTCAGCCGCGCCGACCGCCAAAAACCAGCGGCCGAACAGCACGCCATCGTGGCCAAACAAGGCAAAACTGTCTCGGGCATCGAAATCAAGATCGTCGATGAAAACGGCGTCACCTTGCCCCGCGACGGCACATCGCAGGGCGAGCTGATGGTGCGCGGCCAGTGGATCGTGGAGCGCTACTACAAGGCCGACAAAACCGCGCTGGTAGACGGCTGGTTCCCCACAGGCGACATCGCCACCATCGACGCGAGCGGCACCATGCAAATCCGCGACCGCACCAAGGACGTGATCAAGACCGGGGGCGAGTGGATCAGCTCGATCGACCTGGAAAACGCGGCCATCGGTCACCCCGCCGTGGCCATGGCCGCGGTCATCGGCGTCAAGCACCCCAAGTGGGACGAGCGCCCACTGCTGTTCATCGTGCGCAAGCCCGGGCAAAGCGTCGAAAAGCAGGAAATCCTCGACTTCCTAGCCACCAAAGTCGCCAAGTGGTGGGTGCCTGACGATGTGGTGTTCCTCGAATCCCTGCCCGTGGGCGGCACCGGCAAGGTGCAAAAGAACGACCTGCGCAAGGAATACGGCGGCGTGTTCAGCTGAAGCGCGTCATGCCAACCCGATCCGGCATCCATGCTTGGACAGCCATGGACCCCGGATCAAGTCCGGGGTGACATCCGTCACTCAAACCCTGGCGCTTGGCCGCTCATTCATGCGGTCGCGCCAGGCCTGCAAGGCGCTCATGCCCTCGTCACCGGGCACAAATTTCATCAGGCCCCGCGCAAACTCCAGCGCACAAAACGCGGTGATGTCGGCGATGGTGAATCGCTCCCCCGCCATCCACGGCTGACTTTGTAGCCGCTGGTCAAAACCCCGCGCCACCTCCCGCACCTTCTCGGCCTGTGAACGGCCGAACTCGGGAAACTGCGGTTTCTCCAAAGCCGCCAAGCCCGGGTGGCTGTGACGGATCGCGTTGGCAATGCCGCCCAACAAATACAGCTCCACCTGCCGATCGGCCATCTCGATGAAGCCGCGTTCGTCACCGTCCACGCCCATCAGGTTGGGCTCGGGGTAACGGCCCTCCAGCAAGGTGCAAATGGCCCGCGTCTCGGTGATCACGCGGCCGTCATCCAGCTCCAGCGCGGGCACCTTGGCCAGCGGGCTTTTGGCCAAATAGTCAGGCTGGCGGTGCTCGCCGCCGTTCAGGTCCAGGTTGACCATCTCGATGCCGGTGATGTTTTTCTCCACCAAAAACATCAGCACCCGGCGGGGGCTGGGGGCGCGGTGGGCGGTGTAGAGCTTCATGGTGTGTCCTTTTTGACAGGGGCATATCCCGCTGACCTGCCCGTGCCTTGCAGATTAGCACCCGCCTGATCTGGGGCATGCCACGCAGATGACAGACTGACTCATTGCTGCAAAACCAGGCACCCGGGCGACAGCCAGTCACAGGCCGGACAGCCCGGCGCTGGCTCAGGCCTTCCAATCAGGCCATCCACTTTGTTCACCCATTTGAGAAAATCCGACATGAACTTCGATATCCCACCGGACATTGCAGCCCTGCGCGAACGCACGCGGCAGTTCATCGCCGAACAGGTGATCCCGCTAGAAGGCGATCCGCGCCACGGACTGCACGGCCCGTCGGAAGACCTGCGCCGAGAGCTGGTGGCCCGCGCACGCGCTGCGGGTTTACTCACACCCCACGCCTCGGTCGAGATGGGTGGGCTGGGCCTGAGCCACATCGCCAAAGCGGTGGTGTTCGAAGAAGCTGGTTATTCCAACCTGGGGCCCACCGCGCTCAACATCCACGCGCCTGACGAAGGCAACATTCACCTCATGGAAGAAGTGGCCACACCCGCGCAGAAAGAACGCTGGCTGCGCCCGCAGGTGGCGGGCCTCACGCGCTCGTGTTTTGCCATGACCGAGCCCGACCCCGGCGCGGGCGCTGATCCGGTCATGCTCAAAACCACCGCCGTTCGCGATGGCAAGGACTACCTGATCAACGGCCGCAAATGGTTCATCACCGGGGCCGAAGGCGCGGATTACGCCATCATCATGGCCCGCATGGAAGACGGCACCGCCACCATGTTTTTGACCGACATGAACAAAGCCGAAATCCAGCTGGAACGCAGCATGGACGCCCTGGACAACTGCTTCACGGGTGGCCACGGCGTGCTGCGCTTTGACAACTTGCGCGTGCCCGCCAGCGATGTGCTGGGCGAAGTGGGACAGGGCTTTCGCTACGCGCAGGTGCGCCTGGCACCTGCACGCCTGACGCACTGCATGCGCTGGCTGGGCCAGGCCCGCCGTGCGCACGACATCGCGCTCGATTACGCCAGCCGTCGCCAGGCCTTTGGCAAACCACTGGCCGAACACGAAGGCGTCGGCTTCATGCTGGCCGACAACGACATCGACCTGCACACCGCCCGTCTGCACATCTGGCACACGGCCTGGCTGCTCGACCAAGGCCAAAAAGGCGGCTTTGAATCAAGCCGCGCCAAAGTGGCCTGCTCCGAAGCCGAGTGGCGCGTGGTAGACCGCTGCGTGCAAATTCTGGGCGGCCAGGGCGTGACCGCCGAAACGCCGGTGATGCGCATCTTCATGGACATGCGCGCTTTCCGAATCTATGACGGCCCCAGCGAAGTGCACCGCTGGAGCATGGCGCGCAAACTGGTCTACAAGGCGCAGCAGTCGGCTAAGAACTGAGGCTTTTCAAGCCTTGGCCGCTTCCAGCGTGTCCCGCGTTTGCATCGCGACTTTCCGCGCAGCCTGCTCGAAGTCGTCACCGCTCGATGCGTAGAGCACCGCGCGTGACGAATTGACGATGATGGAACCAGCGCTGCTGCCATCGGCATGGGCCCGCCAGCCAGCTTTCACAGTGGCGACCGCATCACCGCCTTGTGCGCCCACGCCGGGGATCAAGAGGGGAACGGTGGGGGCCAGTTCCCGCACACGCTCGATCTCAGCCGGGTAGGTGGCGCCCACCACCAGGCCGAGTTGGCCGTTCAGGTTCCAGGGGCCTTGAGCCAAACGGGCCACGTGTTCATACAGACGAGGCTCGCCTTCGACCGAAGCCAAGCGCTGGTTTTGCAAATCATCACCACCGGGGTTGGAGGTGCGGCACAGCAGGAATGCGCCTTTGCCTTCGTACTTGAGGTAGGGGGCCACAGAGTCCCAGCCCATGAAGGGTGAGAGAGTCACGGCGTCAGCACCGTAGCGCTCAAAGGCCTCTTTGGCGTATTGCTCAGCGGTGCTGCCGATGTCGCCGCGCTTGGCGTCCAGAATGATGGGCACATGCGGGGCCACGCGGCGCATGTGTTCCATCAGGCGCTCCAACTGGCCTTCGGCACGGTGTGCGGCAAAGTAGGCAATTTGGGGTTTGAAGCTGCTGACCAGGTCGGCCGTGGCGTCCACGATGCGGGCGCAAAAGTCGTAGATCTTGTTCGCGTCGCCCTTCATGCCCGCAGGGAATTTGGTGGGTTCAGGGTCCAGGCCCACACAAAGCATGGAGCCGTTTTGGCGCTCGGCGGCGCGCAGCATGTCGAGGAAGGTCATCGGGGGATTTTAAAGCCCGTCTAAGATGCAGCCTATGCACAAGCTATCGCCACTCCAATGGACTCTTCTGGTTTTGCTCACCTTGGTTTGGGGAGTCAATTGGCCCATCATGAAGTTGGGGGTGACGGGCTTTCCACCGCTCACCTTCCGCATGATGTGCCTGTGGTTGGGGGTGCCCATTTTGGGTATGGCGCTGGTGGTCATGAAAGTGCCGTTTCGCATTCCACGTCCGCATTGGCGCGAGTTACTGGTGCTGGCGGTATTCAACATGTTCATTTGGCATGCGCTGATCATCATCGCCGTGCAATCGCTCTCCAGCGGACGTGCTGCCATATTGGGTTACACCATGCCCATGTTTTCGGCTCTGCTGGGGGCTTGGGTGTTTGGAGATCAGCTGACCAAACGGTCCTGGACCGGGGTGGCAGCCGCCAGCCTCGGGGTGGTTTTGTTGTTGTGGCATGAACTGTCCAACCTGAGTGGCCGACCCGTGGGCGTGTTGCTCGCCTTGGGTGCTGCCAGTACCTGGGCCTTGGGCACACAATTGCTGCGTCGCACCCGCATGCCTGTGCCCACCTTGGCCATTTCGTTCTGGATGACACTGATGACGGCCATGGTGATCAGCGGGTTGGCCTTGAGCCTGGAAAGCGATCGCTGGGTGGCCCCATCACCATCCAACTGGTTTGCGATTGGCTTCAACGCGGTGCTGGTGTTTGGCTTTGCACACGCCGCCTGGTTTTACCTGGCCCGCAGTTTGCCCCCAGTGGCTTCAACCCTGAGCGTGATGCTGATCCCGGTTTTGGGCGTGTTCAGTGGGGCGGTGTGGCTGGGCGAAGTGCTGCACTGGCAAGACTGGGCAGCCGTGTGCTTGATGGTGCTGTCGATCGCGGCCGTGCTGTGGCCCAAGCGCAGCACAACTTGAGCCTTCGGCCGCGGGGGCGGCCTCCCACGTGGACATCAACCGCGCACCACGTTCAGCGCCAACACCAGATCGGCCCAGGCCTTGGCCTTGTCAGGCAGGCTGCGCAGCAGCGTGTCGGGGTGGTAGGTCACCACCACGGGCACGCCTTGGTAGCTGTGCACTTGACCCCGCAGTTTGCCCAGCGGCTCGGTCGATTGCAGCACCGTCTGAATGGAAAACCGTCCCATCACCAGAATGACTTTGGGTTTGACGAGGGCCACCTGCCGTGCCAAATAGGGTTCGCAAGTGGCCAGCTCTTGCGGGCTGGGGTTGCGACTGCCGGGCAGGCGGCACTTCAAGCTGCTGGTGATGTAGACACCCCCTTCGCCTTTTGTGTCGCGGCTCAAACCGACCGCTTTGAGCATGTTGTCCAGCAACTGCCTGGCCTGGCCCACAAAGGGCTCACCATGCTGGCCTTCGGTTTCGACTTGCGGGTCGCCAATGACCAGCCAGTCGGCTTGCACATCGCCCACGCCGAACACCGCTTGCTGGCGGTTCGCGCACAAATCACAGGCTCGGCAACTGACCACGGTGGCTTGCAAGGCCGCCCAATCCATCTGGTCCACGCCTTCGGCCAAGGGCTTACCCACCAGCACTTCGGTCACTGGCATGGGCGCCGCAACCGGTGTGGGGGCCGGGGCCGCAGGTCGCGGCAAGGGCGACGCCACAGGGGCAGATGCGGGCAGGGCCACATCAGCCGCAGCGGCAAGCACCTGAACTGGGGTCTCTGCCTGAACCTGGGTTTGTGCTTCGACGGTGCGCTTGGGCCACCACACGCGCACGCCCATTTCGGCCAGCATGGCGCGTTGGCGGTCGTCCAGGTCGAATCGAGTGGGGTCGCTCATGTTGGGGCTCACAGTTTCAAACTCATCACCACCGCATGCTCTCGCTGCTGGCGGCCTGCAGGATAGTAATCCTTGCGGATGCTGACCTGCTTGAAGCCATAACGCTCGTACACCTGCAGCGCACGCAGGTTGCTTTGGCGCACCTCCAGCCACAACCATTGCGCACCTGACTGGCGCGACAACAGCGTCAAGGCATCCAGCATCATGTGACCACACCCTTGGCCTTGGTGCGCAGGCGCCACTGTGATGTTAAGCAGGTGCATTTCTTCGAAGCCACGCATGGCCAGAAAGTAGCCCAGCAACTCGCCGTCCAGCCACAGGCACTGGGCCTCAAACAGCGGGTTGAGCGAGTCCCGGAAATTGCCGCGTGTCCAAGGGTGGCTGTAGGCGGTTTGTTCGATGGCCATGACCGTGTCCAGATCGTCCTGTGTCATGGCAGCCAACGTGACGCGGTTGCGCGTGGCCTCGGATGGCTGCGGGCGGAACAACTTGTCAGCGCTCATGACCGCACTCATGGTTGCGCCGTGGCCTTGGCCAAAGCAGACTGCGCCTGCGCCTTCATGGCTTCGCGCTCGGCGGTGGTGTTGGCCACTTTGTCGCGGATATAGAGCGGCATGGCCTGCTCGGCAGGCACGGCCAGACCCTGCGCCCACAAGGCCGGGGCCAGGCGCAGCAAAGCGACAGCGGTGGGCAGGGCCTCGCAGCGCCCGCCATCGGACGCCGCTTGGGGCAAGCGATGGCCATACGCGGCAAAGGCATTGCCAGCCTGCAGCACGGGCTGGCCTTCAGGCATCGCGACACTTTCGGGCGCGCCGACCCGCAGGGGCGTGGCTTCCTGCCAAAGCCCGGGGTTTGTCCCCGCCATGGGCTGCCAGCAGTAAACAGCGCTGTAGACCTCGTCCATGCGGGCATCCAAAAGGGCCAACACGGTGAGCGCGGCATCGGGTGCGATGGCCCCGGCTTGCACTTGCGCCCAACGCGCCTCCTCGGCCACGGCCAACAAAGTGTCAACGGGCAACACGGGCACATCGACCCCAAAGGCCAGACCTTGCGCCACCGCGCAGGCGGTGCGCAGGCCCGTGAAAGACCCAGGACCCCGGCCGAACACGATGGCGTCGAGCGAGGCCAGCGGCATGTTGGCTTCGGCCAGCAAGGCCAGCACGGCCGGAATCAAACCGCTGGAAGCTTGTGCGCCACCGGGCAAGGTTTGGGTCCAGACCTGCTCGCCGCGTGCCACGGCCAACGACAAGACATCGGTGCTGGTGTCAAAAGCCAGCCAGCGGCGCTCGGGGCTGGTGCTCATGGCTGGCCTCCGGCTGGCGAAGAAGCGGGGGCGGGCGCGGGGACGGCCACAGCTTTTTTGGCCTGCCGCACACCAAACAAGATGCCACTGGTCACCAGCGCCAGCCCGGCCAGCAAATTCCAGTGCATCGGTTCGCCCAAAAACCACACGGCACCGAGGGCCGACAGACCCGGCACCAGGGCCGTGATCATGGTCGAGCGCACCGGGCCATAGTGGCGCACCATCTGCGTGAAGGTGATGCCCGAAATGACCACCGAACCCATGCCCTGGAAGACCGCCTGGAACAGGACCTCGGTCCAAGGCACCTGCAGCAAATGGGTGGGCAACACCCCCAAGCCGATCAAGGTCAGGTACACAGGCACAAAACTGACAAACGCAAACGCGGTGATGGCCATGGTCGCTCGCACCGCATCCAGACCGTGTCGACGCACCATGACGCTGTAACCCGCCCAGCAGCAAGCAGCCGCCATGAACAACACATCGCCCTTCCAGACCTCGCCGCCGTCAAACGCCTTGAGCAAGCTGACACCCCCCACCAGCACATCGCCCAGCACAATGAAGCCCAGCCCCACTGCGCGGGCCGAGGACACTTGCTCACGCAGCACCAGCCAGGCCAGCAAGGTGGTCCACAAGGGCAAGCTGCCGGGCAACAACACCGAGGCGTGGGAGGCGGGCGCAAAAAAGAAGCCCGTGTAGGCCAACACGGCATAAAGCAAACCGCCCAACAAGCCGGCCTGCACGGTTGGGGCCAGGGGCAAAGGGGACAAGCCGCCCAAAGAGCCCACTTTTTGACCGGCCTGACGAGCAGAGCGCATCAACCACCAGGCCCAAGGCAGCAAGATGCTGCTGGCCCCGAGGATGCGGGCCAGCGCGATGTCCAGGGGCAGCAAGCCCCGAGACGCCGAAGCCCGCGCAATGACAATGAAACCCGTCCAGATGAGCACCGTGATGACCGCCGAAGCCAGGCCCACGGTTTTTGAAGAAAATCGCATGGCCCGAATCATACGGGGCCGCCGCCCACGCTTGCCCTTGGCGGCCCGAACACGGCCCATGCCCGTTAGACTTGCCCGATGACTGTCTCACGCGTCAAGCGACCCTTTTTATCCGCACTCGTCCACGCCACTTGCGCGGTGCTGGCCCTGAGCAGTGCGGTGGCCTGGCCTGCCAAGGCCCAAAGCAGCGCCCCAATCAACGACGACAGGACCCGCCAGACCCCTGCGGGTGACCCCGCACTGCCCCGGCATGTCCTGCAGACGCTGCACAAGGCCCAAGTTCCCCCTTCGGCCCTGAGCGTGCGCATCGCCCCCTTGCCCGATGGAGCTGCTGCCAATGGGGCAATGCCTAGGCAGTTGTCGCACCACGCACAAGCCAGCGTCAACCCGGCCTCGGTCATGAAGCTGTTCACCACTTATGCGGGCTTGAGCCTGCTCGGACCCGAACACGTCTGGCGCAACCGCATCTACACCGACGGCCCGGTGCGCGATGGCGTGCTGCAGGGCAACCTGATCGTGCGCGGCAGCGGTGACCCCAAGCTGGTGGTCGAGCGCCTCCAAGAGTTGCTGACCCAGGTGCGTGCAGCAGGTGTGCGCGAGGTGCGTGGCGACATCGTGCTCGACCGCAGCGTGTTCGATGTGCGCGAGCGCAGTGAGCCTTTTGACGACGAACCCCTGCGTCCCTACAACGTGGGGCCGGATGGTCTGCTGCTCAACTTCAAGGCCGTGGTCTACACCTTCACGCCCGATGCTCCCAGCGGCCAGGTGCAGGTGCGCTTTGAACCTCCCTTGGCCGGGTTCTCCGCGCCCACGCAACTGCCACTGAGCCAGGCCCCTTGCAGCGACTGGCGTCGTCAACTGCAGGCCGACTTCAGCCAGCCCCTGCAAGTGCGCTTTGCGGGCCGCTACCCCGCCAGCTGCGGCGAACGCGAATGGCCCGTGGCCTACCCGGACCCTGAAGCCTATGCGCCCCGCGTCATGCAGGCCTTGTGGCAGCAAGCGGGCGGGCAACTGTCAGGACAGGTGCGTTACGGCTCGCGCCCAGCCTCGGCCAAGCTGCTGCTGGAAGCGCCGTCCTTGCCCTTGTCCGAGATCATCAAGGACATCAACAAATTCTCGAACAACGTGATGGCGCAGCAGCTGTACCTGACGCTGTCGAGCGAATTGGGCGCACCCGGGCGTTTGGAGGCCTCGCGCCTGCGCCTGTCGCAATGGTGGCGTCAAGGCTTTGCCGGAGTTGACGAGCCGGTGCTGGACAACGGCTCGGGCCTGTCGCGCACCGAGCGGAGCACCGCGCATGCCCTGACAGCCTTGCTGCTGGCCGCGCACGCCAGCCCTCACGCCCGGCATTTTGTCGACTCGCTGGCCATCGCCGGGGTCGACGGCACCGCTGCCCGCCTCAAAGACCGCAGCCCACAGTCGCCTGTGATCGGCAACGCGTGGCTCAAAACCGGTTCCCTGCGCGATGTGGCCTCGGTGGCCGGTTATGTGCAAGGCCAAAGCGGCCAGCGCTACACCCTGGTGGCCGTGCTGCACCACCCCAACGCGCACCAGGCACGGGCTGTGCTCGATCAATTGCTCGAATGGACCGTGTGCGACTTGGACGCGAGCACCGCCAGCCGTCGGCCACCCCACACCCCAGAACGCAAGACCGCACAACGCAGTGCAGCACGTTGAACACACGACACCCGCACACGCAGGGACTTCCCCACATGAACCTCATTGACTGGGTCGGCTCCTTGGCCGCCTTCCTGACCACCGCCAGCTTCATTCCGCAAGCCTGGCAGACCTTTCGCACCCGCGACGTGAGCGGCATCTCGCTGGGCATGTACAGCCTGTTCACCATGGGCGTGGCCCTGTGGCTGGTTTACGGCATCTTGCTGGTGGCTTGGCCGATCATCATCGCCAACGCCATCACCACCAGCCTGGCGTTGATGATTTTGGTGATGAAGCTGCGTTACCGCTGAAGCCGCTTCAGGCCGCTGCCCGCTGCAGCCTGTCCCGCACGCCTTCCCACTCGGGCGTGTCGGGCGGCAGTTGCACCCAGATTTGCGAGACGCCCCGGGCATCCAGATCGCGCAACACACCGAACAAGTCGTGGGCGGCTTGCTCGGCCGTGGTGGCTTGCTGGCGCCACAACACACCCGCGCCCATGCCCTGCTCGCTCGCAGGACGCTCGGCAGACCACAGCCCCAGGTTGTTGGTGTGTGGCCCCAGGGCTTGCAGCTTCTGGGCAATGTCGGATGCCGACATCAGGCGCACCTTGGCGCGGGGTGCGTAGTGGGATTCCAGCGTGCCCGATGCACGGGGCGCAGGCTGGCCCAGCACCGCTTGCGGCGTGTCCTTGTCCAGCACGGCGCGGCCGCAAGCGACTTCAATCTGCACCCGCGTGATGTGCCCGGGCCGCAGCAACACCGGCTCGCCACGGGTGCAGTCGATGATGGTGGACTCGATGCCCACGTCGCAATCGCCACCGTCCAGAATCAACAAATCGGGGCCCAGCTCGGACTGCACATGGGCGGCGCTGGTGGGGCTCACGCGGCCAAAGCGGTTGGCACTGGGGGCCGACACCCCCAGTACGCCCAGCGGCAGGCAGGCCTGCAACAAAGCTTGCGCCACCGAGTGCGAAGGGCAGCGCAGCCCGATCGAGTCTTGCCCTGCCGCCGAAGCCGTGGCCACGCCACTTTGGCGCGGCAGGATCAAGGTCAACGGTCCGGGCCAGAAAGCATCCATCAAGCGCTGCGCAAACTCGGGCACCTGCGCCGCAAACAGCGGCACTTGGTCCCGGCTGGCCACATGCACGATCAGCGGGTGGTCGGCCGGGCGGCCCTTGGCCACAAAGATTTTGGCCACCGCCGCGTCGTCGCCAGCGTTGGCGGCCAGTCCGTACACGGTTTCGGTGGGCAAGCCGACCAACTGGCCGTCACGCAAAGCCTGTGCAGCCTGCGCGATGGCAGCATCCGAGGGACTCAGGATCATGGTGGTCTTTAAAACGCTTCGATGCCGAGCAAAGCGGCCGCTTGCAAGGCGGTGGCCCGCACGGCCTCCGGGGTGGCACCCGTGATGTTCAGGTGGCCCATTTTTCGGCCGGGGCGGGCCGACAACTTGCCGTAAAGGTGCAAATGCGTGCCGGGCAGCGCCAGCACCTGGCCCCAGGCGGGGCTGGTCGGGCCTTTGCCTGTGGGCGTGACTTCGGGCCACAAATCGCCCAGCAGGTTGAGCATGATCGCTGGCGAATGCTGGCGCGGCTGGGTGAGCGGCAAACCCGCCAGCGTGCGCACCTGCAGCTCGAACTGCGACTGGTCGCAGGCGTTCATCGTGTAGTGGCCGCTGTTGTGCGGGCGGGGTGCCATCTCGTTCACAACCAGCCGGCCGCCTTCCAGGATGAAAAACTCCACGCACAGCACGCCCACGTAGTTCAGACCTTCGGCAATGGCGCGGGTCGCGGCCACGGCTTGGGCGGCCAGGTCGGCAGGCACCGCGCCTTCGTACACGCTGGTCACGGCCAAAATGCCGTCGCGGTGCAGGTTCAGTTGCACCGGGAAGTTCACCATCTGCCCATCGGCCCCACGCGCCACGATGACCGAGCACTCGGCCTGCAAAGGCAGCATTTTTTCGAGCACGCAAGGCACGTTTTTGAATTGCCCCCAAGCCGCCGCCAATGCTTCGCGGGTCTTCACGCGGATCTGGCCTTTGCCGTCGTAACCCATGCGCGAGGTTTTCAAAATGCCCGGCAGCAAATCGTCGCCCACAGCCGCCAACTGCTCGGCCGTTTCGATCACGGCATGCGGCGCGACCGGCACGCCGCAGCGCACAAAGTGGGCCTTCTCGGCGGCGCGGTCTTGCGCAATCGCGACCGACTCGGAGGCCGGGGCCACCGGACGGTGTGCGCCCAGGGTCATCAGCGCGGGCGCCGGCACGTTTTCAAATTCGGTGGTGATGGCCGCGCAGCGCTGCATCAGCTGGGCCAGGCCCTGCTCGTCCAGATAATCGGTCTGGATGTGGTGGTGGCTGACCCGCCCGGCCGGACTGGCCGCATCGGGGTCGAGCACGGCGGTGAAGTAGCCCATGGCCTGCGCGGCGTGCACGAACATGCGGCCCAGCTGGCCACCGCCCATCACGCCCAAGGTGGCGGGTTGGCCATTGACCATGGAGCCCGGCAGAATCGCGCGGCTCATGCGGCACCCACGGGTGGCAAGGTCATGGCACGCGCAGCCGCAGTTTGCTCGGCACGGAAGGCTTCGAGCTTTTGGCGCAGCGCCGCATCGTGGTTGGCCAGCATGGCCACCGCAAACAGGGCAGCATTGGCCGCGCCCGCTGCACCAATGGCAAAGGTGGCCACGGGCACGCCCTTAGGCATCTGCACAATGCTATGCAGCGAATCCACACCCGACAGCGCCTTGGTCTGCACCGGCACACCCAGCACCGGCACCATGGTTTTGGCCGCGATCATGCCGGGCAAATGCGCCGCGCCGCCCGCACCCGCGATGATGGCCTGCAGGCCCCGCTCGGCCGCGCTCTGTGCATAGGCAAACATATCGTCGGGCATTCTGTGGGCCGAAACCACGCGGGCGTCGTGGGGGATGCCAAACTGTTGGAGAATCTGGACTGCGTGCTGCATGGTGTCCCAGTCGGAGCTGGAACCCATGACGACGCCGATGAGCGCTTGAGTCATTGGGTGCTTTTCGTGATCAATGTCGAATTTTAAGGTTTCACCCGCTTGGGGTCTGGAACACAACCCGGAACACTGCCCGCCATGATGGACGTCACGATACAAAACTTTGAAGCCGAGGTCATCGAAGCCTCCATGACCACGCCTGTGCTGGTGGATTTTTGGGCGCCCTGGTGCGGCCCCTGCAAATCGCTCGGTCCGATCCTGGAGCGGGTCGAGACCGCCTACGAAGGCCGTTTCAAGTTGGTCAAGATCAACTCCGACGAAGAGCAGCAACTGGCCCAGGCCTTTGGCATCAAAAGCATTCCGACTTGCGTGCTCCTCAAAAACGGTCAGCCGGTCGATGGTTTCATGGGTGCCTTGCCCGAAGGCCAGGTCAAACAGTTCCTGGACAAACACCTGCCCGCTACCGAAGAACTGCAGGCCCAAGCCGCCGCCCAGGAAGCCCAAGAGCATTTGCAAGCCGGTGACGCCCAAAGCGCCCGCGCCGCGCTGGAGCAAGCCCTGGCCACCGACCCGGGCAACGACGATGCCCGTTTTGACCTGGTCAAACTGCTGATCGGCCACGGTGAATTGGCCGAAGCCGCCGCCTTGCTGGCCCCGGCCATGGCCCGCATTCCGGTGCCGCTGCGCTTTGAGGCCCAAACCCAGTGGCTCAACGCTCTGGAATTCGTGACCAACGACCCCCGCGGCCAATGGGAGCTGGCCCAATTTGACGAACTGATTGGCCAGAACAAGCGCGACTTTGAAACCCGTTTTGCCAAAAGCCGCCTGTTGATCGCCGTGGGCCAATGGGAAGCGGCCATGGACGAACTGCTGGAAATCATCATGCGCGACAAGAAATGGGACGACGAAGCCCCGCGCAAAACCTTTGTCGCCCTGCTGGAGCTGATGACACCACCCAAACCCAAAACGCAAGACGCCACCGGCAAATCGGCCGGCGGCATTGAGCTGATGGGCAAAGCGGCTGTGCAGGAAGACCCGCTGCTGGCCATGATCTCCAGCTACCGGCGCAAGCTGAGCATGGCGCTCAACTGAGCACAGCTCAGCCCCCCATCCAAAGCCCGGTCCAGCAGCAGCGATGCAAGCCAACCGGGCTTTTTGACGACCGCGCCGCCAAGCGTCTCAGCGCGTCGCCCCGGCCTGACGCTCGATGTCCATGTGCATGCGCTGCAGCAGCCCGGCCCACATGAGCACCTCGCCCACTACAAACATCGGCCCCACCAACAAGCCCACTAAGTCGTCCACAAAGGCTGGTTTGCGGCCCTCGAAATAGTGGCCGATGAACTGGATGAGCCAGCCCACGAAGAACAGGCCCAAACCCGCCTGCCAAACCGCCAGCCCCAAAGCTTGCGCCAGGGGCGGCACCTCATGGGCGACCGCGATCAGCACGCCATTGACCACCGATGTGGCCACGCCCAGCAACAGATCGCCCCGGCTCAGGTACCACAGGCTGGTGAGGGCCCACATGGCCCAGGCCAGCGTCAGCGTCTGACCGGCCACCACCCAAGCCGGACCCAGCAGCAAAACGCCGATCGACAGAAAAATCAAGGGAATGCCCACCAGATGGGTGGCGATGTTGCGGCGATCGCGGTGGTAGTGGGCGTACTGCACCATGAGGGCGGTTGCGGGGCGAAAAAGTGTCATCCAACTTCCTTGCTCTGGCGAACAAAACGCCAAATGTAATACTTGTCGTTACAGACATTTACCGGTTTCAGGCCGACAGACGGTCGGTGTCTGTGCTTTGGCGGGACGATGCGACCTAGAATTTAACCATCACTTTCGAATTCATTTTTGCACCATGCCACGCGCCGAGCCCCTGATCACCCCTGAAGAGTTGCAATGCCTGCTCAGTGGTGCGCCTGCGCGCTCGGACGTGTCTGTCCGCAGCCTGCTGGCACAACTGCCCTCCCTGCATTTTGGCGCTGTGCTCTGGCTGGTCAAGGGCATTTTCCTGTATGCCGTGCTCATGAGCCCCGAAACCGCCAAGCTGGTAGACAGCAGCCGCTACCTGTGGATGCGCGGCAGCCTGGAGTTGCTTTGCCTGGGCGCTTTCTGGGGCGCGTCTTTGCACCCGCGTGGCCGCACGGTCGCCTGCGCCAGCATGCTCGTGGCCAGCACCACCTTGCTGCTCGATGCCATGACACTGCTGGCCTTCACCAGCTGATGGCCCAATTCCCAAGCAAAAGGCGCTGCCCAGCAGCGCCTTTTTTGTGTCCGACATGCTGGGGTTTCAGGCCATCAGCTTTTTCATGGCCTCTTCGTATTTGGCGGCGGTGTTCTCGATCACCTCACGCGGCAAGCGCGGCGCAGGCGGGGTTTTGTCCCAAGGCTTGCCATTGACTTGGGCGGTCTCCAGCCAATCACGCAAAAACTGTTTGTCGTAGCTGGGCGGGTTGGCACCCTCGGCATAACTCTCGGCGGGCCAGTAGCGCGATGAATCGGGCGTGAGCACCTCGTCCATCAGCACCAGGGTGCCGTCGGTGTCCAGGCCAAACTCGAACTTGGTGTCGGCAATGATGATGCCTTTGGCGGCGGCGATGTCTCGCGCGGCTTTGTAGAGCTGGATGCTGATGTCGCGGATGCGGGTAGCCAGGTCGGCGCCGATCATGGCCACGGTTTGCTCGAAGGTGATGTTCTCGTCGTGCTCGCCCACCGCCGCTTTGGCCGCCGGGGTGTAAATGGGTTCGGGCAGGCGGCTGGCATTTTTCAGGCCTGCGGGCAGCTTCACGCCGCACACGGCCTGGTTGTCCTGGTATTCCTTCCAGCCGCTGCCCGCCAGATAACCGCGCACCACCGCCTCGACCGGAATGGGTTTGAGGCGCTTGACCAGCATGGAACGGCCTTTGACCTGCGGCACCTCTTCAGCGCTCACCACGCTCTCGGGGGCTTCGCCAGTCAGGTGGATCGGGCAGATGTTCAGGCCCTTGGGGCCCAATTTGTCAAACCAGAACAGCGCCATCTGCGTGAGCAACACCCCTTTGCCAGGGATCGGCTCGCCCATGATCACGTCAAACGCGCTGATGCGGTCCGACGCCACCATCAGGATGCGGTCGTCACCCACCGCGTAGTTGTCACGCACCTTGCCACGCGCCAGCAGGGGCAAGGAAGTCAGGGCCGAAGTGTGGAGTGCAGAGGTCATGGCGAAACAGTCAGGCAGCAGCAAAAAAGAAAAAGGCCCGTTGAACAGTCAACGGGCCATTCGGCGTGATTATCGCAGACTGTGGGTGCGATCAATGGACCACTTGCGCCAGCTCACCCCGGGCGTAGCGAGCGGCCACCACCTGCAGGCTGTCGCCCTTGATCTTGGGGGCCTGGCCTTCGCAGCCGAACTCCAGATAACGCTGCTTGCAGATTTGCTTGGCGGCTTCGCGGGCGGGCTTGAGCCATTCGCGGGCGTCGAATTTGTCGGGGTTCTCGAACAAAAACTTGCGGCAAGCGGCCGTCATGGCCAGGCGGATGTCGGTGTCGATGTTGATCTTGCGCACGCCGTGCTTGATGGCTTCCTGGATTTCCTCGACGGGCACGCCGTAGGTTTCCTTCATCTTGCCGCCGTACTGGTTGATCAGGGCCAACAGCTCTTGCGGCACGCTGGACGAGCCGTGCATCACCAGGTGGGTGTTGGGGATGCGCTGGTGGATTTCCTTGACGCGGCTGATGGCCAAAATGTCGCCCGTAGGCTTGCGGCTGAATTTGTACGCGCCGTGGCTGGTGCCAATCGCAATGGCCAACGCGTCCAGGCCCGTGGCTTTCACGAACTGTGCCGCTTCTTCGGGGTCGGTCAGCATCTGGCTGTGGTCCAGTTTGCCTTCGGCACCAATGCCGTCTTCTTCCCCAGCTTCGCCCGTTTCGAGGTTGCCCAGGCAACCCAATTCACCCTCGACCGACACGCCCAGCTGGTGGGCCATGTCCACCACGCGGCGGGTCACATCCACGTTGTAGGCAAAGTCGGCCGGGGTCTTGCCGTCTTCGAGCAAAGAGCCGTCCATCATGACGGACGAAAAACCGAGGTTGATCGCGCCTTGGCAAACCGCCGGGCTTTGGCCGTGGTCCTGGTGCATGACCAGCGGAATGTGGGGCCACTGCTCGGTGGCCGCCTGGATCAGGTGCTTGATGAAGGGCTCGCCCGCGTATTTGCGCGCACCTGCGCTGGCCTGCAGGATGACCGGAGCGCCAACTTCGTCAGCGGCCATCATGACGGCCTGGACCTGCTCCAGGTTGTTGACGTTGAAAGCTGGAATGCCGTAGCCGTTGACGGCCGCATGGTCCAACAGCTCGCGCATTGAAACGAGTGCCATGTGAAATTCCCCAAAAGTTAAAAATGCATGCAGCCCGTGTCTGTACCCGGCCTGTAACTGTTCTGGATTTTAAAGGCCACTGGTGTTGGGTACAGATACTTTGTGGGAGCGCGCCACTGCGCGCGAAAGTATTCGGCCGCAGGGGCGGCCTCCTGCAAGGCCAGGGTCAAGCCACTTTGCAGATTTTCAGCATGTTAGTACCGCCGGGCGAGCCCATGGGCTCGCCACAGGTGATGGCGTAGACATCGCCCGTGCCCACGATGCCCCGGTTTTTCAGATGGGTTTCGGCCTCGGCCAGGGCCGTGTCGCGGTCGGCGCTGGTGTCCATCAAGAGGGGGCGCACGTTGCGGTACAGCGCCATCTTGCGCTGCGACGTGAGCTTGGTGGTCAGGGCATAGATGGGGATGTGCACCCGGTGACGGCTCATCCACAAGGCCGTGGAGCCCGATTCGGTCATGGCCACGATGGCTTTGGCACCCAGGTGGTGGGCCGTGAACAGCGCGCCCATGGCGATGGACTGGTCGATGCGGCTGAAAGTCTGGCCTTTGAAGTCGGCATCCAGTGCCGGGTCTTCGGCGTTTTCGGCGGCCTCACAGATCTTGGCCATCTCTTCCACCGTCTCGAGCGGGTATTTGCCTGCTGCGGTTTCGGCACTCAGCATGACGGCATCGGTGCCGTCCAGCACCGCGTTGGCCACGTCCGACACCTCGGCGCGGGTGGGCACCGGGTTGGTGATCATGCTTTCCATCATCTGGGTGGCGGTGATGACGACTTTGTCGTGCACCTTGGCCAGCTTGATCATGCGTTTTTGCAGAGCGGGCACCGCCGCGTTGCCCACCTCCACCGCCAGGTCACCGCGCGCGACCATGATGCCGTCGCTGGCGATCAGGATGCTTTCCAGGTGCGGGATGGCCTCGGCGCGTTCGATCTTGGCAATCAGCCCAGGCTTGTGGCCGTATTCGGCACCGGCCACATTGCACAGCTGGCGGGCCATTTCCATGTCGGTGGCGTTTTTCGGGAAGCTCACGGCCACGTAGTCGGCCTGCAGGCTCATGGCGGTTTTGATGTCATCCATGTCCTTGGCGGTCAAGGCCGGAGCGGTGAGGCCGCCGCCTTGCTTGTTGATGCCCTTGTTGTTGGACAGCTCACCGCCCAATTTGACGGTGGTGTGCACCTGTTCGCCTTTGACGGCCACGACGTTCAAAACGATCAGGCCGTCGTTGAGCAACAGCACATCGCCCGCTTTCACATCACGCGGCAGCTCTTTGTAATCGAGGCCCACACCGTGGATGTCGCCCGGCTCGGTGCGCGATGCGTCCAGCACAAAAGCCTGACCGGGCTCAAGCATGACCTTGCCCTCGGCGAACTTGCCCACGCGGATCTTGGGGCCCTGCAGGTCGGCCATGATGGCCACTTCACGGCCTGCGCGTTGCGAGGCTACGCGCACCAGTCGGGCGCGGTCCACATGGTCCTGCGCTTTGCCATGGCTGAAATTGAGCCGGACCACGTTCACCCCGGCGCGGATCATGGCTTCAAGCAGGGCGGGATCGCTGGAAGCAGGGCCTAGGGTGGCAACAATCTTGGTGGCGCGACGGGGCATTCGGACATCTCCATGTAATTTGATTTCAATTCTCACACGAAACGGGTTACACGCCAGGTTCTTTCCGATGGGCCCCACAAGACAAGACAAGACGCGCGACCCGGGGCATCGGGTTCAGCCCAACAAGGCCGAAGGTATACACCGATTTCTCCCTGCGATGGCCCTGAATTGATCCTTGTCAGCCCATGGAAACGTTCAGGCGACTAAACTTCAGCCTGAGCGATTTAACTTGAAGCGTCATGACCGCATTACACACACCGACCACGGCCCCCATCACACCGGACCAGCCTCTGCCGCACCGCAAGACCTTGCGCGAGTGGCTGATCCCCCTGTCCGAACGCAGCACCCTGCGCGCCTTTGTGCTCCTGATCCTGGACTACGCCCTGTTTTTTGCCCTGATTGCCGGCACCATCGCCCTCGAATCAATTTGGCTCAAAGTGGTGTGTGCCCTGGCCGCCGGTTTCGTGATCGGTCGCCTGTTCATCATCGGCCATGACGCCTGCCACCAGAGCCTGACCCCCCACCGCGAACTCAACAAGGTGCTGGGCCGCATCGCGTTTTTGCCCTCGCTGACCCCCTACAGCCTCTGGGACACCGGCCACAACGTGGTGCACCACGGCTACACCAACCTCAAAGGCGTGGACTTCGTCTGGACCCCGCTGACGGCTGCTGAATTTGAGGCGCTCAGCCCCATGCAAAAGCTGCTGGAGCGTGCCTACCGCAGCGGCTGGGCTCCTGGCCTGTATTACATGATCGAAATCTGGTGGAAGCGCGAGTTCTTCCCCAACAAGACCCACATGCCCACCCGCCGCCCGATCTTCTTCAAGGACAGCCTGCTGGTGACCTTGTTTGGTGCATTCTGGATCGCCACCATCGCCGCTGCGGCCGTCCACTCCGGTCAGTCGGTCTGGCTCTCGCTGTTGCTGGGTTTTGTGGTGCCCTTCTTCTTCTGGAACAGCATGATCGGCTTTGTGGTCTATGTGCACCACACCCATGTGAAAGTGTCCTGGCACGACAACAAGGCTGCCTGGACCAAGGCCGCGCCCTTCGTGTCGACCACCGTGCACCTGACATTCCCCTTCAAGATCGGCGCACTGATGCACCACATCATGGAGCACACCGCCCACCACGTGGACATGAGCATCCCGCTGTACCGCCTGAAGCAAGCCCAGGCCAAACTCGAAGAAATGCTGCCCGGCCGCATCATCGTCCAGCCCTTCTCCTGGAAGTGGTACTTTGAAACCGCCAAAAACTGCAAGCTGTACGACTTCAGCCGCGAATGCTGGACCGACTTCAAGGGCACGATGACCAGCCCGGTGCGCGGCAACCTGCCGCCTGCTGCACAAGCCTGATCGGGTCTTGGTCCGTAACAACAAAAAACCCCGCATGGCGGGGTTTTTTGTGGGCTGATCGTTTGTGAAAGGCCGCCCCTGCGGCCGAATGAATGCTGTGGCTCCGGCCAGCATTCGCAAGCAGGGGCTCGCGCCCACAAGGGGAAAAGCCGATCAGCCTGCGGCGCGTTTGGCCAGAATTTCGAAAGCAGGCAAGGTCTTGCCCTCCAGAATCTCCAGGAACGCGCCACCGCCTGTGGAGATGTAGCCCACCTGTTTGTCAATGCCGTATTTGGCAATCGCCGCCAGCGTGTCACCGCCGCCTGCGATGCTGAAGGCGCTGGACGCGGCAATCGCCTGGGCAATGACCTGGGTGCCATGGGCAAACTGATCGAACTCGAACACCCCCACCGGGCCGTTCCAGACGATGGTACCCGCCGCCTTGAGCTGCGCCGCCAGCTTGGCCGCCGTCTTGGGGCCAATGTCCAAAATCATGTCGTCGTCGGCCACATCGGTGGCTTTCTTCACGGTGGCCACCGCATCGGCGGCAAAGGTCTTGGCCACTACCACATCGGTCGGGATCGGCACTTCAGCGCCACGCGCCTTCATGGCCTCGATCACCGCTTTGGCTTCGCCCACCAGGTCGGCTTCGGCCAGGCTCTTGCCGATCTTCAGGCCCGCCGCCAGCATGAAGGTGTTGGCGATGCCGCCACCCACGATCAGCTGATCCACGTTTTGCGACAGGCTTTTGAGGATGGTCAGTTTGGTGGACACCTTGGAGCCCGCCACGATGGCCGCCAACGGCCGCTTCGGGTTGGCCAGAGCCTTGCCAATCGCGTCGATCTCGGCCGCCAGCAATGGGCCTGCGCAAGCGATGGGCGCGAATTGGGCGATGCCGTAGGTCGTGCCCTCGGCACGGTGGGCGGTGCCAAAGGCGTCGTTCACATAGATGTCACAGAGCCGGGCCATCTTGCGGGCCAGCTCTTCGTTGTTTTTCTTCTCGCCCTTGTTGACGCGGCAGTTTTCGAGCAGCACGACCTGGCCGGGGGCCACAGCGACACCGTCCACCCATTTGGCGACCAAAGGCACTTCACGGCCCAGCAACTCGCCCAGGCGCTTGGCCACCGGGGCCAACGAATCTTCGGACTTGAACTCGCCTTCGGTGGGGCGGCCAAGGTGGCTGGTCACCATCACAGCCGCTCCGGCGTCCAGCGCCATCTGGATGCAGGGCACGCTGGCGCGGATGCGGGTGTCTTCGGTGATGCTGCCGTCATCGGCTTGCGGCACGTTCAGGTCGGCGCGGATGAAAACACGTTGGCCGGCAGCCTTGCCGCTGGCGCACAGATCAGAAAAACGGATGACGTTCATGGAAAGACTTGTCCTGTATCGGGAAATTGGACTCGATTTTAAAAGCAGTGGCCGGGCACCGATTCGCAAGCAGGGGCTCGCGCCCATGGGACAGGGCCAGCCCTGCTCACCAGCCCAAGCCGAGGTGCAAAGGCAGATACACCGCCATGCCCCCCAAGATGGTGATCAGCACATCGCGCCGCCAAAAGTAAGCGGCGGCCCCCGCCACGGCGGCGTACAGGCGGGCGTCTTGCCAGGTGCTGACCAGCTCTCCCTGCACGGTGATGATTTCGGGAATGACCACCGCCGACAGGGCCGCGATCGGTGCGTATTGCAAGCCGCGCTGCGCCCAATGGGGCAAGTGCCAGGACTTGCTGGAGATGAAAAAGAAACTGCGCGTCAGCACTGTGACGAACGCCAAGCCGACGATCACCGCCAAAGACCACAGATCGGTAGCGTTCATGCGGCCACCTTGGGTGCGGGTCGGAATTTTTCGACCGTGAGGCACAGAATCACCGCCACGGCAATTGCCACAACGATGTTGAGTTTGAGCGGCAAGTGATAAGCCACCACAGCGGCCACGCCTGCGACAGCGGCCGACAGCATGCGCATGCGCGAACTGGCCAGCGAACACTGGATGCCCAGCAGGCACAAAATGCCCGCAAAGCCCAAGCCCCATTCGGGGGGGATCAGGTTGGCCAGGCCCACGCCCAGCAAACTGGCCACGATCCAGCTGGTCCAGTTGAGGAAATAGTTGCCCGCCAGATAGGCCTCTTGCCCGGTGCGCTCGTCGTCGGTGTTGGCAGGGTGCGGGTAATGGCGGGTGAACAGCACATAGGTGATGTCGGCGGTGAAATAGCCGTGGCACATGCGCTGCCAGCGCGGCAGGTGCATCAGATACGGGCGCAGGTGCAGGCTGAACACCACAAAGCGCAAGTTCACACAAAAGCCGGTCGCCAAAATCACCCAGGCCGGGGCCCCCGCCACCAACAGCGGAATCGCTGCCAGCTGCGAGCTGCCAGCGAACACCAGCATGGTCATGGCCACGGCCTCGAACACGCTCATGCCCGACTTGACCATGGCCACCCCGGTCATCAAACCCCATGCGGCGATGCCGGGCGCTTGCGGCGCCAGGTCGCGCAGGCCTTGCCAGTACTCGGTGCGGCGGTAAAGCGTAGGCCGGAAAAACATCAGGCCACCAATCGCTGACCCGGCTGCAAAGGGCAACCGCGCAAAAAGTCGGCCGCGCTCAGGCGTTTGCCGCCGGGGCGCTGCAGTTGCATCAGGCACAGCTGGCCTTCGCCGCAGGCCACACGCACGCCCGACGCATCGGCGCTGAGCACGGTGCCCGGCTGTGCCGTCCTTGGGGCCGCCTCGGTCACGGCTTGCCAGATTTTCAAGGTTTCCACGCCGGAGGCGGTCGCCAGCGGCACGGTCATGCCCGGAAACGGGTCAAAGGCCCGGATGCGTCGCGCCAGCACTTCAGCGCTCAAAGCCCAGTCGAGCGCAGCTTCGGTTTTGTCGATCTTGTGCGCGTAGTTCACACCTCCCAGGGGCTGCGGCCGACGGGGCAAGCTGTCCAACCTGGCCAGCGCCTGCACGATGGCCTGTCCGCCCAAAGCGGCCAAACGGTCGTGCAGCACGGCGGTGGTGTCTTCTGGGGCAATGGCGCAAGGCAAGACCAGCAGCATGTCGCCCGTGTCCAGGCCCGCGTCCATCTGCATGATGGTGATGCCGGTTTGCGCGTCGCCCGCCTCGATGGCGCGGTGGATGGGCGCTGCACCCCGCCAGCGCGGTAACAAAGAGGCGTGGATGTTCAGGCAACCCTTGGGGGGCAAGTCCAGCACCCATTGGGGCAGGATCAGGCCGTAAGCGGCCACGATCATGGCGTCGGCCTTGGCGTCCAGCAGGGTCTGGCGGGCTGCGGCGGCGTCTTCGGGGTATTTGCCGTCCAGGCGCAGGCTGCGTGGCTGGGCGACGGGCACATGGTGGTCCAAAGCCCATTGCTTGACGGGCGAAGGCTGCAGTTTCATGCCGCGCCCGGCCGGCCGGTCGGGCTGGGTCAACACCAGCACGATCTCATGGCCTGCGGCGTGCAGGGCGGCCATGGCCACCTGGGCAAATTCGGGCGTGCCCGCAAAAATCAAACGCATGAACGGTTCTTCAAAAAGAATCAGCGCCCGGCTTTTTGGGCTTTGACCATTTTGGTCTTGATGCGGCCTTGCTTGAGCGGCGAGAGGTATTCCACGAACACCTTGCCCATGAGGTGGTCGAGTTCGTGCTGGATGCAAATGGCCAGCATGCCCTCGGCCTCGATGGTGCGGCTTTGGCCATCGCGGTCCAAGGCCGTGACCTTGACTTTTGTGGCGCGCTCCACGCCGTCGTAAATGCCGGGCACCGACAGGCAACCCTCTTCGCCCTTGACGCGCTCGTCGTTCATCCAGGTGATCTCGGGATTGATCAGCACCATGGGCTGGTTGCGCTCTTCAGACGTGTCGATCACCACCAGCCGCTCGTGCACATCGATCTGTGTGGCCGCCAGGCCAATGCCGCCCGCTTCGTACATGGTCTCCAGCATGTCGTCGATCAGGGCGTGCACGCGGGCATCCACCGCCTGCACGGGCTTGGCCACCTTGTGCAGGCGGGGGTCGGGGTAGCAAAGGATGGGGAGCAGGGCCATGGCATCAACACGGAAAGGAAATCAGGGGTCTATTGTCCCCAATTTCCGAAGCACCTGCCGGGGGCAGGGCGCATCTTGGGGGACGGGCGTCTTCAGCGCCCCGCGGAACAAGCCGCAAACAGGTCCAACTCGGGTTTGGCCAAACGGGTGCTGACCTGGCTCAGGCTCAGCATCGAGTGGAACAGGTGGTCGTGCGACAAGGGCTTGGCGCTCTGAGCTTGCAGGCAATCCATGCGCCAATTGCGCTCACGCTGCAGCGGTTTGGACAGCCACACCAGCATCGGCACATGGATCTGTTCTTTGGGTGCCAGGCTGTAAGGCATGCCATGCAGGTACAGGCCTTTTTCGCCCAAGGACTCGCCGTGGTCCGACACATAGATCAGCGCAGTGGGACGCGACTGGGCCTGCAGCCACTTCACCGTTTTGGCAATGAAATGGTCGGTGTAAAGAATGGAGTTGTCGTAGGCGTTGACGATGTGCTCGGGTGGGCAGTTTTGCAGCGCATGGCTGTTGCACTCGGGATGGAAGGGCTTCATCGCTGCGGGCGAACGCTTGTAATAAGCCGGTCCGTGGCTGCCCATCTGGTGCATCACCACCACGGTGCCTTGGGCCCGTTTGGCCGGGTCCAAGGCCGCCAGCTGCTGAGGCAGCTCGTGCAGCATCACCTCGTCCAGACACTCACCGTCTTTGCAAAACTCGGGCACTTTCAGTGCCGTGGTCGCCACATTCGGCACCCGGTCGCACACGCCTTTGCAGCCCGACTGGTTGTCCAGCCACAACACCGCCAAACCGGCACGCTGCAGCACATCCAGCACGCTCTCATAACGGGCTTGGGTGTCTTCGTAGGCCGCTTTGCCCAGATGGGAAAACATGCACGGCACCGACGCCTGGGTGCTGGTGCCACAGGATTTCACGTCCGAAAAATAGACCAAGTCGCCTTGCGCCTGAATTTGGCGCAACTGCGGGGTGGTGTCGCGGGCATAACCGCCCAAACCAAAATTGGCGGCCCGGGCCGTCTCGCCCAAAATCACCACCACCAGTGGTGCCGAGGCCTCGCTGGCCGGGGCCACGCGCAAGCTCGCGTCTTCGCCGATGACCTGCAGCGGCTGCGCCGCCACGGTCGCCTGCCCGACGGCCAGGCGGGTCATGCCGTAAACACTGTTGAACGGGTTGATCATGTAGCGCAACTGCTTGTGGTTGCGCGTGAGCGAAGCGATGTCCTGAAACGACATCCAGAAGAGCCCCAGCGCCACCAAAAAAGCCAACAAGGCCACGCCCAGCTGACGCAGCAGCAGCGGCTTGGCCGACACCGCGCGAACAGGCTGACGCCAGAGCCACACCCCCGGCAGCACCACGCCGATGAGGACCGCCGCGAGCATGGGCCAGGACAGCAGATCGCGCACCTCACGCACATCGGTCTGCGCCACGTTGGCCAACATGCTCGAATCGATGACCACGCCATAGGTCAACATGAAGTAACTGCTGGACGTGACCGTCAGCAGCAGGGCCAGGCCCGCAGGCTTGAGCCAGCGAGGCCAAACCCACAGGCACAAAAACCAGACCAGCAACGCCAACAAAATCAGCCACAGGCTGCCCATGGTGGCCAGCGCACCCCAGCCATGGGTTTCCGGCAATTTCCAGATGGCCATCCAGAACGGCAAATTGCCGATGGTCGCCAGCCAAAGGGCCAAAACTGCCAGCAAACGGGTGGGGTGCCAGGCGGTGCGCTCAGAAAGAAGCTTCATGCAGTGGGCATTTCAAGATATAAACGGGCTCGATTCTAGACAGGGCACCTGAGCCCCTGCTGAAGCAAGCCCTACAGCGCTTACAGGTGAACGCAGGCATGCGACAGCGAGGTCCTCAGCGCGGCTTCATCCAGGGTCTGTTTAATCTCATACATCGCCTCCGCCCCGAAAGTCGTATGCCCCGTCTTGATACCCACCCACTGCCCATGCGTGAAGACTCGCCCTTCAGACAACTGGGTTTGTTCACAGGTTTGGCGTTGCTGGCTCTGCTGGCTTGGGATGTGTCGGGCCTGGACTTGCGTGTGATGCACTGGATCGCCCGCCCCGAGGGCTTCGCCCTTCGCCACAACTGGTGGATGGAGCACCTGCTGCATGACCAGCTGCGGCGTGCAGCAGTCCTGTTCTATCTGAGCGTGTTGGCGATGGTGTGGCTGCCCGTGGGGCGATTCAAGGACTTGAGCAAGCTCCAAAGACTCGAAATCGGGGTGGGCATCACCTTGGGACTGGGGCTGATCAATGTCCTCAAACGCTACAGCCTGACCAGCTGCCCCTGGGACCTGAGTGCTTTTGGAGGTGTGGGCACCTATGTCTCACATTGGCAATGGGGCCTGAGCGATGGCGGATCGGGGCATTGCTTTCCCGGCGGACATGCCTCTTCGGCTTTCGCCTTTGCAGCCCTCAGCTTGCCCTGGCTTGTCTCTGACTCTGATCGGGATCGACAATGGGGCACACGGATTTTGTGGGGTGTCATGTTGCTGGGTGGCGCTTTGGGCGCAGTGCAGACCCTGCGCGGTGCCCATTACCCCAGCCACACGCTGTGGACCGGCTTCATGTGTTGGAGCGTGGCTGTCATCAACCACCTCGGCTTCGGCTACTGGCGGCGCAAGACCCTGATGAGTCCCCCTGCCCCCGTCACTTGAGACCAACAACCCACGCTTGGCGGACTCGCTGGTTTGAACCACAATGCCTCCACAGACAGCCTGCAGGCTGCACAGGGAGACAAGATGGTGAACACCCGCGAAGAGTTGGCCGGCTGGCTGCGTCTGGCGCTCACACCCGGCGTTGGGCCCGATGCCGCCAGGCGACTGCTGGCCGCTTTGGGGCCGCCGGACGCCATTTTTGAACAAGGCGAATCGGCTTTTCGCCAAATCGTATCCGCCCTGCAAGCCAAGGCCTTGTGCGAAGCGCCGCCGGGTTGGCACGAACTGACCGATGCAACCTGGCAGTGGCTACACGACTCGCCAGACCCCGCGGTCTCGCGGGCCATCGTCACCCTGGGCGATGCCGACTACCCCGCCACCTTGCTCGACATCCCCGACCCGCCCCTGATGTTGTATGCCCTGGGCCAGACCGCACAACTGCAGACACTGCAGACCGAACAAGCGCTGGCCATGGTGGGCAGCCGCAACCCCACACCCCAAGGTGCGGCCAACGCCCGCGATTTTTCGCGGAGCCTGGCCGCCAGTGGCCTGACCATCGTGTCAGGACTGGCGCTGGGCGTGGACGGTGCGGCCCACGAAGGCGCCTTGCTCGGCGCCGCTGCAAGCAGCCTGGCCACCATCGCCATCGTGGGCACGGGCCTGGACCGGGTCTACCCGCGCCAACACCGCGAGCTGGCGCATCAGATCGCCCTGCGCGGCCTGATCCTCAGCGAATACCCATTGGGCACGCCACCGCTGGCACCCAACTTTCCGCGCCGCAACCGGCTGATCTCGGGCTTGTCGCAAGCCACGCTGGTGGTCGAAGCCGCCTTGCAATCGGGCTCGCTCATCACCGCCAAACAAGCGCTGGAGCAAGGCCGTGACGTGATGGCCATCCCCGGCTCGATCCACTCGGCCCAATCCAAGGGCTGCCATTTGCTGATCAAACAAGGGGCCAAACTGGTGGAGTCTGCCCAAGACGTGCTGGAAGAACTGCGCCTGCCCGATCCGTTTGCGCAACGTTCACTCGCGCTGGAGGATTCACCCAGCCACGATGACGCGGTCAGCAACGAACCACCCGAGGATGCCTTGCTGCACGCCATGGGCCACGACCCGGTGAGCCTGGACGCGCTGCAAGCGCGCTGCGGCTGGAGCACCGCACAACTCCAGGCGCAACTGCTGGAACTGGAGTTGATGGGGCAGGTCGGGCGCCTGCCGGGGGGCTTGTTTCAGCGGGTTGGGACAGGGTGAGGGGTGCGTTGCCCAGCACTTCATACGGGGCCATGCCTTGTGCCTCCGTCTGCGATGGATACCCGCCTGCGCGGGTATGACAAAGCTTATGTAACCGCCGACTGACGAACTACATTTGTCACCCCCGACTTGATCGGGGGTCCATGTCTAGCACCTCCGGCGGCCATGGATACCCGCTTGCGCGGGCATGACAGACAGCAGCGCGAGGATGAAAAATCCTGCCTGGCCTGACGGGCTCAGACCACCGCGCCAGAGTTCTCGTCGCTGGGGTCGTTGTCTTTCTTGATCGGCTTGATCAGGTCTTCGCGCTGGATGCCTAGCCACATGGCGATGGCGGCGGCCACGAACACCGACGAGTAAATGCCAAAGCAGATGCCAATCGTCAGCGCCATGGCGAAGTAGTGCAAGGTCTCTCCACCGAACAGCAACATGGACAAGACCATGATCTGGGTAGAGCCGTGGGTGATGATGGTGCGGCTGATGGTGGAGGTGATCGCGTTGTCGATGATCTCGACCGTGTTCATCTTGCGGTAGCGGCGGAAGTTCTCGCGAATCCGGTCAAAAATCACCACCGATTCGTTCACCGAGTAACCCAGCACCGCCAGCACAGCTGCCAACACCGCCAACGAGAATTCCCACTGGAAGAAGGCGAAAAAGCCCAGGATGATGATCACGTCGTGCAAGTTGGCGATGATGGCCGACACGGCGAACTTCCACTCAAAGCGGATCGCCAGATAAATCATGATGCCAATGACCACAAAGGCCAAAGCTTTGAGGCCGTCTTCGGCCAGCTCGTCGCCCACTTGCGGGCCCACAAACTCTGTGCGGCGCAAAATCACATCAGGGTCATTGGCTTTGAGGGCCGTCAACACTTTTTCGCTTTGCTGGGCCGAGCTCACGCCCTTTTGCGCGGGCAGCCGGATCATGACGTCACGTGCCGAACCGAAGTTCTGCACTTGCACCTCGGCAAAACCGAGCGTGGCCACCGTGCCGCGCACTTTTTGCAGGTCAGCGGGCTGGCTGTAGCTCACTTCCATCAAGGTGCCGCCCGTGAACTCCACCGACAAGTGCAGGCCACGGCTGAACAGGAAAAAGACCGCCAAAGCAAACGTCAAGAAGGAAATCGCGTTGAAAACCAACGCGTGCTTCATGAACGGAATGTCTTTTCTGATTTTGAACAATTCCATGGTCTTTTCCCCTTAGTCGGCTTTCACCGCAGAGCCGCCTTCAGGCCGCCACACCGTACCGATCGACACTGATTTGAGCTTCTTCTTGCCGCCGTACCAGAGGTTGACCAGGCCACGCGAGAAGAACACCGCCGAGAACATGCTCGTCAAGATGCCAATGCAGTGCACCACCGCAAAACCACGCACCGGGCCGGAACCAAAGGCCAGCAGGGCCACGCCCGCGATCAAGGTGGTGATGTTGGAGTCAAAAATCGTGGCCCAGGCGCGGTCATAGCCCGCGTGAATGGCCGCTTGCGGGCTGACGCCGTTGCGCAGCTCTTCACGGACCCGCTCGTTGATCAGCACGTTCGAGTCAATCGCCATACCCAGCGCCAGCGCCATCGCGGCCATGCCGGGCAGGGTCAAGGTCGCCTGCAACATCGACAAGATGGCCACCAGGAACAGCAGGTTCACGCCCAGCGCGATGCCGGAGAACAATCCGAACATGGCGTAATAAACCACCATGAAGGCCACGATAACCAGGAAACCCCAGGTCACGCTGTTGAAGCCCTTGGCGATATTCTCGGCCCCCAGGCTCGGGCCGATGGTGCGCTCTTCGATGATCTCCATCGGCGCGGCCAATGAACCTGCACGCAACAACAGCGCGGTGTCATTGGCCTCGGCCGTGGTCATGCGACCCGAAATCTGCACGCGGCCGCCACCGATTTCGGCGCGGATCACAGGCGCTGTCACCACTTCGCCCTTGCCCTTTTCGAACAAGATGATGGCCATGCGCTTGCCCACGTTGTCGCGCGTCACATCCTTGAAGATGCGGGCGCCCTTGGCGTCCAGCGTCAGGTTGACCACGGGTTCCTGCGTCTGGCCGTCAAAGCCCGGCTGGGCGTCGGTCAGGTTGTCGCCTGTTAGCACCACTTGCTTCTTGACGATCAAGGGGCGGCCATCGCGCTCCAGATAACGCTCAGCACCAAACGGGACAATGCCACCCGCTTGCTCGGCGGCACGCGCCTCGGTGCTCTCGTCGACCATGCGCACTTCCAGCGTGGCGGTGCGGCCCAGAATGTCTTTCGCCTTGGCCGTGTCCTGCACGCCGGGCAACTGCACCACGATGCGGTCCAGACCCTGCTGCTGGATCACCGGCTCGGCCACGCCCAGCTCGTTGATCCGGTTGTGCAGCGTGGTGATGTTTTGTTTCAAAGCCTGCTCTTGCACTTTGCGGGCGGCTTCGGGCTTGATGCTGGCCGTCAGGCGGAACTCGCTGCCATCGGCCGCTTCTTGTGTTTGCAAATCGGCAAACTGCTCAGACAAGACACGCTTGGCCGCTTGCAGTTGCTGCGCATCGCGCAGGCGGATTTCAATGGTCTGGCCATTGCGGCTGATGCCACCATGGCGCACGTCTTTCTCGCGCAGCAAGCTGCGCAGGTCGCCCGTGATGGACTCGACTTTTTGCGTCAACGCCGCCTGCATGTCCACTTGCAGCATGAAGTGCACGCCGCCCCGCAGGTCCAGACCCAAGTACATGGGCGAAGCGTGCAGGGCAGTCAGCCAAGCCGGGGAGCGGGAAACCAGATTCAGCGCGACCACAAATTGAGGGTCAGCCGCGTCGAGAATCAGCGCTTTTTGAATGGCGTCCTTGGCCTTCAGCTGCTCGTCAGTGCTCTGGAAACGGGCTCGGATCGAGGTCCCGTCCAAGGCCACAGTTTGGGGTGTGAGGGCTGCGGCCTTGAGCGCGTCTTCGACCTTTTGCAGCGTCGAAGTGTCCACCTTGATGGTGGCCTTAGCCGAAGACACCTGCACAGCAGGGGCTTCGCCATAAAAGTTGGGCAGGGTGTAGACCACGCCCAGCAACATGGCGATCACGATGATCGCGTATTTCCAGACCGGGTAACGGTTCATAGTGACTCGCGTGCAGGATGAAAAACCGGGGCCGACCAAGGCCGTGCCCCATGGAGAAAACGCGTGTGAATTACTTCAGGGTGCCTTTGGGCAACACCTGGACCACAGCGCTGCGCTGCAACTGGACTTCCACGCCTGTGGCCAGCTCCACACCAATGTAGGCATCACCGATCTTGCTGACCTTGCCCAACAAACCACCCGCCGTGACCACCTCGTCGCCTTTGGCCAGCGCGTCGATCATGGCGCGGTGCTCTTTCTGCTTTTTCATCTGGGGACGGATCATGACGAAATACAGGACCGCGAACATCAGCAGCAAAGGCAGCATGCTCATCAAGGTGGACTGCATGTCGCCCCCTGCGGCAGCGGCTGGAGCAGTTTGGGCAAAAGCGGAAGAAATGAACATGGAAACTCCAAAAAAGCAAATTCGGGTTTTATCGGGGCCGATCGGGCGGCCCGCGAACGAAGCCGCCATTGTATGCGGCGCTATGATGCCCACTGAAAGCCTTTTTCCCCCACGGTCAGTGCCCCAAACCCGTGCTGCTGCACCGTGCAAACCCTGAGCCGAAAGGCCCGAAACAGCCCCGAGGAGCGACCATGCACCCTGCCAGCGGACATGACCACCACCACGATCATGAACACAGCACACTGGGCGAAATGGATGTGCGCGTGCGTGCCCTGGAAACCCTGCTGACGCAAAAAGGCTATCTCGACCCCGCCGCCGTCGACCGCATCATCGAAACCTACGAGGTGCATGTGGGCCCGCACAACGGCGCCAAAGTGGTGGCCCACGCCTGGGCCGACCCGGCTTTTCGGGACTGGCTGCTGCAAGACGCCACCGCCGCCATCGCCTCGATGGACTACACAGGCCGCCAAGGCGAGCACATGGTGGCCGTGCCCAACACGCCAGACACCCACAACATGGTGGTCTGCACCCTGTGCAGCTGTTACCCCTGGCCCGTGTTGGGCCTGCCACCGGTCTGGTACAAAAGCGCCGCCTACCGCTCGCGCGCCGTGATCGAGCCAAGGGCCGTGCTGGCCGACTTCGGGCTGACGCTGCCCCCGAATAAAAACATCCGCGTCTGGGACTCCACCGCCGAAGTGCGCTACCTGGTGCTGCCCGAGCGCCCCGCAGGCACCGAAGGCTGGAGCCAGGAGCAACTGGCCAGGCTGGTCACCCGCGATTCGATGATCGGCACCGGCCTGCCGCTGAATCCTCAAGATATCGCCCAGGAGGCCACATGAACGGCCTGCACGACATGGGGGGCCAACAAGGCTACGGCCCGGTTCAGATCGAGGCCAACGAGCCGCTGTTTCATGGCGAATGGGAGCGCCGGGCGCTGGGCATGACCGTGGCCATGGGGGCCAGCGGCCTGTGGAACATCGACCTGGCCCGCTCGGCCCGTGAGTCTTTGCCCCCACTCGACTATGTGCAAGGCCCTTACTACGCCATCTGGATCAAGGCGCTGCAGAAACTGCTCAGTGAGCGCGGCCTGATCACCGCCGAAGAACTGGCCCAAGGCCAGCCCCTCACGCCCCCCGTGCCGGGCGTGCGGGTGTTGAAGGCCGCAGACGTGGACGCAGCGCTGGCCAAAGGCAGCCCGGCCGACCGGCCCAGCACACAAGCGCCGCGCTTTGCGGTAGGCCAGCGCGTGCGCGCCCTCAACCTCAACCCCCAAGGCCACACCCGGCTGCCGCGCTATGTGCGCGGCCATGTGGGCACCGTGGTGCTGCACCACGGCAGCCATGTCTTGCCCGACCGGCATGTGAGCCGGATGCTGCCGCCTTTTGACGGCACGGCCGAGCACCTTTACACCGTGGTGTTTGACGGCACCGAACTGTGGGGCCCGCAAGCCGAGGCCGGACACCAAGTGAGTGTGGACGCCTGGGAGTCTTATCTGGAAGCGGTGCCCGAATGACCACCTTGAACGATCTGGCCCAAGCCTGTGGCGACGGTTTTCCCATGCCCCCCACGGCCAACAACGGCGCGGTGTTTGAAGCCCCCTGGCAGGCCCACGCTTTTGCCATGACCTTGCAGCTGCACGAAAAAGGCGTCTTCACCTGGCCGCAGTGGGCCAATGCCCTGACCCGTGAAATCCGCGCAGGCCAAACCCGCGGCGAAGCCGACGACGGCAGCCTGTACTACACCTACTGGCTCAATGCGCTGGAGCAGCTGGTGATCGAGCGCCAACTGGGCACACCCGATGAAATCCATGAACTGGAACACGCGTGGGAAGCGGCCGCCGAGCGCACCCCGCACGGCCAGCCCATCGTGCTGAACGCCGAAGAAAGAGGCTCCGTTTGAACCTGCGTTTGTGGGCCATGCTGGCCTTGATGGGCAGCCTGGTGTCGCTGGCGGTCGGCACCTCGTTTGCCAAAAGCCTGTTCCCGGCCTTGGGCGCAGAAGGCACCACCGCATACCGGCTGGTCTTTGCCATGCTCATGCTCATGGCCGTGTTCAGGCCCTGGCGTCGCCGATGGGTCTGGGCCGATGCGCTGCCGCTGGGCCTGTACGGCGTCACGCTGGGCGTGATGAACCTGCTGTTTTACAGCGCCATCAAGACCATCCCCTTTGGCGTGGCCATCGCCATCGAATTCACCGGCCCGTTGGCGGTGGCGGTCTGGACCTCCAAAAAAGCCAGCGACTGGCTGTGGGTGACGCTGGCGGTGGTGGGCCTGGCTTTGTTGCTGCCGCTGCCAGGTGGCGATGCGGCCTCAGCGCTCGACCCGATGGGCGTGTTCTTCGCATTCACTGCGGGCGTTTGTTGGGCGCTGTACATCGTTTTTGGCCAGCGTGTGGCGCTGCGTTACGGCGGCATGGCCACGCCCATGGGCATGCTCGCTGCCGCTTTGGTGGTGGCCCCGATTGGTGTGGCGCATGCCGGCAGCGCCTTGCTCAACCCGCAGTGGCTGCTGGCCGGCTTGGCCGTGGCACTGCTGTCGAGTGCCATCCCTTATGCACTGGAAATGTTTGCGCTGAACCACCTGCCCAAAAACACCTTCAGCATCTTGCTCAGCCTGGAGCCGGCTGTGGGTGCCTTGGCCGGGTGGCTGGTGCTGGCTGAGCACTTGACCCTGTTTCAGGGGCTGGCGATTGCCATGGTGATGGCCGCTTCCATGGGCACCGCTTGGTCGGCGGGTCGCGCTTCGGCAGACCTTCGCGAGCAGGGGCTCGCTCCCACAAAATAAACAGCCATTCGCGAACAGGGGCTCGCTCCTACAGGGATGGAGGGTTTATTGGGGCTTGGGCTCTTCTGCCTTGGGTTCAGGCTTGGCGTCTGGCTTTGTTTCAGGCTTGGCTTCAGACTTGCCCTCTGACTTGGTCTCGGCCTGGGGATCACGTTTGAGCTTTTCCAACTGCTTGAGCAACCAGCTGCGTTTTTCGAGGCGCTCTTGCTCCAGGCGCTCGATTTCCTGCAGACGCCGGGCGCGTTCAGCCTCGGCCTTTTCCTTGCGCTCACGGGCCTGGGCGGCCAGGGCCTCTTGCGCCAACTGCTCCTCACGCAAACGCGCCTCTTCTTGTGCTTTGGCTTTCGCCTCTTCTTCGGCCTGCAGCCGCGCCTGCCGGGCTTGTTCCTGCTTTTGGCGGGCCGCTTTGGCCGCAGCGGTTTCGCGCACGCCCGTGCCCCAAGGCTGCTCATCAAGCTGTCGCCGGATCGCGGCCTCAGCAGAAATCGGCACGGCCTTGCCTTTTTCAGTGACCGTGAAATAACCCTCACAGCGTGTCTTCAAGCCGCCGGGCAAAGTACAGGCAAAGCCCTGGGGGTTTTGATCTCCCCAGGCTTTTTTCTGGGCCACGAATTCATCACAACGGGTCAAGGCGCGCTGGATCTTCCAGTCCTCGGGGCTGCTCTCCTTGGCTGTCGTGTCAAACCACTCGTAACGCACCCGGTCCAGCTGCAAAGCGGTGCGCACGCATTGCGCCTTGGCAGGGCCCATGGCCGCGAAAGCATTGCGCCAGGCGGCTTGCAGCGCCGCATGGTCTGACACCACCACAAAGCGGGTGCTGCCCTGGGTGGGGCAGGCATTCACGGCCTCGGCGTTGCCGCGCTTGAACTTGCCGCGCCAGCTGACCACGACCGACTCGACATCCTGCGGCGTGATGTCGATGCGGGTCTCGAAGTAGGGTGCACGCACCTCCCGCTCCAGCGTCGCCTGGCCTTGGACCGAGATTTCGAGGTTGCAAACCTGTTCGGCGTTTTGCACACGTGCGGCCACCACCACCGTATTGGGCTGCTCCGCCAACAGCTGGTATTGCCCGGCCTGTGCCGAAACAGCCAGCGCCAGCCCCCCGCACCAACGGGTGATCAGACGGCCCGTGTTCAGGGCGAGTGCGCGGATGGAATGGGATTGCATGACTGAAAGGAATCGACCCCAGGCGGCGATTCTTGAGCCCGGCTCACTGGCCTGTGAACACGGCTGGGCGCCGTTCGGCAAAGGCCGCCCGTCCTTCGGCAAAGTCCGCGCTGCGGCTGGTCATGTGCTCGCGCTCACGCAGGCGGTGCTCGTCCATCTGCCCGGCGGCTATTTCGTTCAGGGACTTTTTGGTTTCCTGCACGGCCAAAGGCGCCAACTTCAGGACATCGCCCACCAATTGCGCCAGCACAGCGTCCCACGCTGTTGAATCCACCAGCGCCTCGAACAAGCCCATTGCATGGAGCTGCTCGGCCGTGAAAGGCCGCGCTGTCAAAAAAGCCCGTTTGGCACCCGCCACCCCGAAACGGCTGACATAACGCTGCAAACCGCTGGGGTAGTAATGCAGGCCCAGCGCCGTGGCGGGCATGCGCCACTCGATGCCTTGCAGGCCGATGCGCAGGTCACACGCCAGCACCACATCGGTCGCGCCGCCGTACACGCTGCCGTTGAGGGCGCAAATGGTGACGGGTCGCAGCCGCGCCAGCGTGTCCGGAATCTCTTCAAAGAAGGTGGCGCCGTGACCCGGCTCGTCAAAACCGCCAATGTCATACCCGGCACAAAACACCGGTTTGGGCTGACCCGCCGTGTTGGCGGTCAACACCAGCACACGCACGGCGGGGTTGCATTCAATGGCATCAAAGTGCGCCAGCAAAGCCTTGAGGTCGCCGTTTTCCAGGCGGTTGCGCTGGGCTGGGCGGTTCAAAGTGATGGTGGCCACGCCGCCTTCGATCTGCAAAACGGGGGCGCAGGCTTGCGCAAAGAGGGATGACATGGGTGAAGTCCAAAACAAAAAGGGTGCCTTGAGGCACCCTGATTGTAGAAAGCCGGCTGTGACAGCCAGCTCATGCGGTCCAGGCTCAGGCCTTGGTTTTGGCCTTGCTCATGGCGGCCTTGACCGAAGCTTCGGCTTGGGCTGTGGCGGCCTTCAGGTTGGACTCGGCGGTGTCAGCGGCTTGCTTGGCCACTTTTTTCAGGGTCTCGGCAGCGGTTTGGCTGGCTTCGTAAGCGGTCTTGAACACCGCCACAGCGGCGTCGGAGCCGGCAGGCGCGTTCTTCAGGCTGTTTTCGACCAGGCTTTTGACGGCTTTTTCGGATTCGGCCATTTTGCTTTCGACCGCTTTGGTGAACTCAGCGCCAGTGCTGTTGGCGATGTCAGCCAGGTGACGGCCATAAGACACCGACTTTTCAAAGGCGGGCTGCACCAAAGCGGCTTGCACGGCCATCAGGTCTTGAGGCGACTTGGCAGCCATCAGGGCTTGCATGTTGGCGAAAGACTCGCCCACAGCGGCTTTGCCAGCAGCCATGTTCAGCTCAACCAGGCGCTCGAAACCGGCGAAAGCGGTTTGCGACAGGCCAGCGGCCACGTTCAGGTTGGTTTGTTGGGTGGCGGTGAATTGTTCGGTGTTGAAGTTCATGGTGTGTTCCTTGGAGGGTTTTTGTTGCAATGCAGCAATTTGAACAGCCCCCAGCGCACAAGGCAAGGGAAAACCCGCACTTTAGAGTCCGCTCTCCAATTGGGCGCTTGTGTGCGCAAGCCCACTGAAGCCCGGACACCGCCTGTGACATACACAACGCAAGGCCTTTGCCTGCCGGGCCCACCCAACTCACTACACTTGGCGCAACGCCGATTCGGCCCCAATCCCCGCTTTGTATGGAATTTCTCAGTCTGCTGTTCGTCCTGGCCACGGCCATCCACTGGCTCAACACCCAAGGCCAGCGCCAACGCACCGCCTTGCTGGCCGAGCAATTGCGGCCCTACCAAATCGAAAAGCACATGGAGCAGCTCACCGGGGCCTACATGCGGGCACTGGACGAGACCGATGCAGAACGGCAGCAACAGATTTTGCAGTTGCAAGCCCCGGCCGAAGAGCAACTGGCCCAAGAGTTTCAGAGCCTGGCCCGCGACTTTGCCAAACTGCCTGCCCCCGTGACCCGGGCTTTCAAGGTGGCGCTGCCCTACATCGACCAGCTCTCGCCCAAAGCCACGTTTGACATGCGCCGCATGCTGGAAGTGCACGCCCAAGGCATCGAGCGCACTGTGCGCAACCAGCAAGGCCTGACCCCCAAGGAGCGGTCCTTTCGCATGATGGGCGAGATGTTTCTGATGCAGCACAGCTGCCACTGGTTTTGCCGCTCCAAAACCATCGCCTCGGCCCGCATGGTGACCCAGCACCAGACCCGCTACGAACAAGCGCTCGACGCGGTCAGCCCGGAAACCCGCCAGGCTTATCTGGCGGTGGTGCAGGGCTGATCAGGCTTTGAGTTTGTGTCACCCCGGGCGAAGACCCGGGGTCCATCTCCCCTGCAACCATGGATCCCGGATCAAGTCCGGGATGACAGACAAGGGGGATGGCCCCCCTGAATGTCATACCCGCGAAGGCGGGTATCCATGGTCGTCGAAGGGATGGATCCCAGATCAAGTCCGGGATGGCGAGAGGGGACGGGCCTTCCAGGTCAAGTCCAGATGACGCAAGGCCATGTCCATCGTCAGCCCGTCAGCGCCTGCAACGCGGCCTGCGCGATGCTGTCCGCGTCCACCGCAAAGAAGCGGCGCAGTGCGGCGCGGGTGTCGCTGCGGCCAAAGCCGTCGGTGCCGAGGGTGCGGTAGCGGCGGCCTTCGGGCAGGTAGGCGCGCACGCTCTCGGGCACGGCCCGCACGTAGTCGCTGGCGGCCACGATGGGGCCGGCACTGGGGGCCAGCAAGCGGCTCAGGTAGGGTGCATCGCCGCTGGCCTCATTCGCCATGCCGTCGCGGGCCAGCTCGCTCCAGCTGGTGATGCTGTACACGTCCACCCCCACGCCCTGCGCGGCCAATTGCTCGGCAGCGCGGATGACCTCGGTGAGGATGGCCCCGGAGCCCAGCAGCGTCACGCGCTGTCCCTTCGTCGAGGCATCGCTGGGACCATTCGCGGGTCCATCAGTGGGACCATAGGCGCCGAGGTGGTAACCCCCACGCAACACGCAACGCTCTGCCCCCTCGGGCAGGTTCGGCTGCGCGTAGTTCTCGTTCATCAAGGTGACGTAATAAAACACGTCGGCTTGCTGCTCGACCATCTCGCGCATGCCCGCGTCCAGAATCACCGCCAGCTCGCCCGCAAAGGCCGGGTCGTAGGCCTTGCAATTGGGGATGGTGGCCGCCACCAGGTGGCTGCTGCCGTCCTGGTGTTGCAGGCCCTCGCCGCCCAAGGTGGTGCGGCCTGAGGTGGCGCCGAGCAAGAAGCCGCGTGCCCGCTGATCGGCCGCCGCCCAGATGGCGTCGCCCACGCGCTGAAAGCCGAACATCGAGTAATAAATGTAGAAGGGCAGCATGGCCAGGCCGTGCACGCTGTAGCTGGTGGCGGCCGCTGTCCAGCTGGCAATGGCACCGGCTTCGCTGATGCCTTCTTCCAGAATCTGGCCGTCGGTGGCTTCGCGGTAGCTCAGCACCGAGCCGATGTCCTCGGGCGCATAGCGCTGGCCCACGCTGCTGTAAATGCCCACCTGCTTGAACAGGTTGGCCATGCCAAACGTACGCGCCTCGTCGGCCACGATGGGCACGATGCGCGGGCCCAAGGTGCTGTCTTTGAGCAGGTTGCCCAGCATGCGCACAAAGGCCATGGTGGTGCTCATCTCTTTGCCGTCGGCCTGCAGCGCAAACTGGCCGTAACTGGCGAGTGCGGGCACCGGTAAACGGTCACACACCGTCTCGCGTTTGGGCAAGCTGCCGCCCAAGAGGGCGCGGTGCTCGCGCAGGTAGCGCATCTCGGCGCTGTCGTCGGCGGGTTTGTAAAACGCCAGGCCCTTGGCCTGCTCGTCGCTCAATGGCAGGTCAAAGCGGTTGCGGTAGTCGATCAGGTCTTGCTCGTCCAGCTTCTTCTGGCTGTGTGTGGTCATCTTGCCTTGGCCCGCGCTGCCCATGCCAAAACCTTTTTTGGTGTGCGCCAGGATCACCGTGGGCTGGCCGCGGTGCGCGGCCGCCGCCGCATACGCCGCGTGGATTTTCACGATGTCGTGGCCGCCGCGCTTGAGTTGGTCGATCTGTTCGTCCGTCATGCCCTGCACCAGCCGCGCCAGCGCTTCGTTTTGGCCGAAGAAGTTGTCGCGGTTGTAGCGTCCATCTTTGGCGGCAAAGGTCTGCATTTGCCCGTCCACCGTGTCGGCAAAAGCGCGCAGCAAAGCGCCCGAGGTGTCGCGGGCCAGCAGGCCATCCCAGTCGCTGCCCCAGACCAGCTTGATCACGTTCCAGCCCGCGCCCGCAAACAGCTTCTCAAGCTCGTCGATGATGCGGCCGTTGCCGCGCACCGGGCCGTCCAGGCGCTGCAAATTGCAGTTGACCACCCACACCAGGTTGTCGAGCTTTTCTCGCGCCGCCAGTGTCAGGGCGCTCATGCTCTCGGGCTCGTCCATCTCGCCGTCGCCAAACACGCCCCACACCTTGCGGCCGCTGCAGTCCTGCAGCTGGCGGTGCGTCAGGTAGCGCATGAAGCGTGCGTGGTAGATCGAGCTGATCGGCCCCAAGCCCATGGAGCCCGTGGGGAACTGCCAAAAATCGGGCATCAGCCAAGGGTGCGGGTAGCTCGACAAGCCGCGTGCGCCGCTGTCCGGTGCGGTGATCTCCTGGCGGTAGTGCATCAGGTCCGCCTCGGTGAGGCGCCCTTCCAGAAAAGCGCGGGCGTACACCCCGGGTGCGCTGTGCGGCTGGAAGAACACCAGGTCGCCTTTGTGCTGCTCGGTGCGGGCGTGGAAGAAGTGGTGAAACCCGGTCTCGAACAAATCGGCCACGCTGGCGTAACTGGCGATGTGCCCGCCCAGCTCGCCATAAGCCTGGTTAGCACGCACCACCATGGCCAGCGCATTCCAGCGCATGATGGCCACCAGCCGCTCTTCGGTGGCCAAGTCGCCGGGGAAGTCGGGCTGGTCTTGCACCGCGATGGTGTTCATGTAGGGCGTGTTCAGATCGGGCTGCCAGCCCGTGCGCTGCTGGCGCGCCACGGTGGCCAGCTCGTCCAGAATTTGCCGGGCACGCTCGGGGCCTTGGGTGGCGATGAGGGCCAGCAAGGCCTCGCGCCACTCGGCGGTTTCTTCGGGGTCGATGTCGTGGGCGTTCAACATCGCTTGCAAACGGGGTTCGATGGGTGCGTTCATGCGTTTCACTGTACAGAGGCATGCGGCGCATGTGCTGCGTATTTGAACCATCAAATGCGTCATTTGAAGCACAATATGCCGAAATTAAATGAGATTCGGCACATGATTCTGGACAACGTGGATTTGAAGATACTGGACGAGCTGCAGCGCGACGGCTCGCTGTCCAATGTGGCGCTGGCCAAACGCATTGGCCTGTCGCCCTCGCCGTGCCTGGCCAGGGTCAAGGCGCTGGAGTCGGGCGGCGTGATCCAGCGCTATGTGGCGCTGGCCAGCGCAGCGGCGCTGGGGCTGGGCCTGACGGTGTTCATCTCCATCAGCCTCAAGACCCAAAGCAAAGAAACCTTGGCCGACTTTGAGGCGCACATCGCCCGGCACGACGAGGTGATGGAGTGCTATTTGATGACCGGCGACAGCGACTACCTGCTGCGCGTGGCCGTGCGCGACATGGCGGCGCTGGAGCGCTTCATCCTGGAGCAGCTCTCGCCGATTCCGGGCGTGGAAAAAATCCGCTCCAGTTTTGCGCTCAAACAGGTGCGCTACAAGACGGCGCTGCCGCTGGGTTTGGGATGATCTTTGCGTCCATTTTTGCGGGTATTTTTGCGACTTTGAAAATTCATCCAAGTCTTTGTCGCATATGGATTTTTCAGGAATTTCTTCGACCTTTTTGCGACTTTGAATGCGACTTGGTGTGCGCCACTCAATCCACCCCCTGCTGAGCTGGAGCACACCATGTCGGACCTGAAGGTACCGACCTACGAAGATCCAAAGCCCTGCGCCCGCTGCTTCAAATAGGGCCCCACCATGTGGCGGCTGGTGCGTTGCAGGCCCATCAGCAAAGCGTGGTCGGCCTGAGTGCAGCCGTAGCGGGTTTTCAGGTCGTGCTGCATCTGCGCCAGCAAATGCGCGGCCATCTCGGCATCGGCCAAGGCCCGGTGGGCGCGGCCTGACGAGGGCAAATGGTGCAGCGCCGCCAGCGTACCCAGCTTGTGGTTGGGCGCTTGCGGGTACAGGCGGCGCGACAGCAGCAAAGTGCAGGCAAAGGCATGCGAGCCGTCTTGCCCGAAGCGCGCCAGCTCGGCCTGCCAGAACTTTTTGTCAAAGGCTGCGTTGTGCGCCACCATGGGCCGCCCGCCCACAAAGCGGGCCGCCTCGCGCATCACCTGCTCGGCCGGGGGCGCGGCCTGCACCATCTCGTTGGTGATGCCCGTGAGCTGGGTGATGAAAGAGTTCACCCGCACCCCGGCGTTCATCAGGCTTTGGTAGCGGTCCACCACCTGCCCACCCTCGAGCATGACGATGGCCACCTCGGTGGCGCGGTCGCCCATATTGGGGGAGATGCCGGTGGTTTCGAAGTCGATGATGGCGATGGGGGTCATGGTGAGTAAGCCGATACAGAAACGGATCTCAGATTAAAACCCGCTTTCACAGGCTTGCACCATATTAAAGAAAGCTTTAATATGGCAGACCTGTATTCAAGCGATCTTTAATATCTAAGCATGCGCGTCACCGGAACCTACGTCACCTCCACCACTCTCGGCGAGAGCGTGCGCGCTTTTGTGCCCCATGCGCTGCCACCTGCTGAGCCCGAACTGGACGCTGCTTGCTATGCCGAACTCAACCGCACGGCTGAACTGGCCTTGGCCCGTCTGGCAGGGGTGGCAGGCTTGGTGCCTTCGATCGACTGGTTACTCTACAGCGCCATCCGCAAAGAGGCACTGCTCACATCACAGATTGAGGGGACCCAGGCGACACTGGTCGACCTGTTTGGCAAAGAGGCGGGGCTGGTCGTCAGCAACACAGACGATGTGGAGGAGGTCACCAATTACCTGCGTGCCTTTCGCTGGACAGAACAAACATTGCGGGACCCCAACGGCCTGCCCATGAGCGTGCGCCTGATGCGGCAAGCCCACCGCCTGCTCATGGATGGCGCCCGTGGCTCTGGTCGCCAACCGGGCGAATTGCGCCAGTCTCAAAACTGGATCGGCGGCACTCGGCCCGGCAACGCTGTATTTGTACCCCCGCCGCCCACGCATGTACCCGCCCTGCTGGCCGATCTTGAACGCTTCATTCACGACACTCGGCCCACCCTGCCGCCTCTGGTGCGCATTGGGCTCGTGCACGTTCAGTTTGAAACCATTCACCCCTTTTTGGATGGCAATGGACGCATTGGGCGATTGCTGATTGCCGCACTCATGGAGCAATGGGGCTTGTTGTCAGAGCCCTTGGTTTACGTGAGCGCCTACCTCAAACAGCATCAAACCGAATACTACCGACGACTTTCTGCAGTCCGCACGGATGGCGACTGGGAAGGCTGGGTGGCTTTTTTCCTGGAAGGTGTTGCTCGCGCAGCAGACACCGCTGAGCGTGGGATCGTCGCATTGGCCCGCCTGATCAACACCGACCGCCGTCGCCTGCTCCAAGAGCCCCGCATCACGCCAGCCAGTCTTCGCCTGTTTGAACTCTTGCCACTGATGCCCATTTTTTCCATCGATCAAGTCTGCGAAAAACTGGGAACCACGTTCCCCACAGCCAATGCAGCGGTCAAAACACTGGAAAAGCTAGGCATCGTGGTCGAGCAGACCGGGCAAAAAAAGAACCGTCATTACAGCTACCAAGCCTATGTGGAATTGCTGAGCGATTGATAACCCCATGCACCCCGGCCCCATCCTCTTCTGCGGCGACCCGCACGGCCAATGGCAGCACATCATCGATGCCGCCTTGCAAACCCACGCCCGCGCCGTCATCCTGCTGGGCGATCTGGAGCCAGCCCGGCCGTTGCACATCGAGCTGGAAGCGATTTGGGAGCGGGTCTGGTTCATCCACGGCAACCACGACACCGACCATGCGGACACCTTTGGCAACGTCTGGCACGACGAAGTGAGCGAGCGCAGCCTGCACGGCCGTGTGGTCAAGCTGCCCTGCGGCACGCGCATCGCCGGGCTGGGCGGTGTGTTTCGCGGTGCGGTGTGGTACCCCAAAGACGCACAAGCGCCCAAGTTTCGCAACCGCGAAGCGCACGCCCGCGTCACCCCGCGCCAAGACCGCTGGCAAGGCAGCGTGCACCTCAAGCACTGGTCCACCATCTACCCCGACGAGGTGGAACAACTGGCCACGCTACAAGCCGACATCCTCATCACCCACGAAGCGCCCGGCTACCACGAGCACGGCTTTGCCGAGTTGGACTCACTGGCCCGCCGCATGGGCGTGCGCATGACGGTGCACGGCCACCAGCACGACAACATTGACAGCAGCGCCCATTGGGACGCGCAAGGATTTCAGAGCTTTGGGGTGGGGCTGCGGGGGGTGATGGTGATGGATTGATTGAAATGAAATTTTGATTTTCATATCATTCACACCTTGCCCAAGGAGACCTTGCCATGTTGTCCATCACCATCCGCAACTTGCCCGAAGAAACCCTCAGGGCACTGCGCGTGCGTGCCACATTGGCCGGGCGCAGCACAGAAGCCGAAGTGCGTGCCATTCTGGAGCAAGCTGCCCGCCCGGAAGGGCGTATCCAGCTGGGATCTCTGCTGGCCGAAATTGGCCAACAAGCTGGCGGCTTTGAGTTGGTCATTGAGCGAGACAAGGCACCGGCAAAACCCATCGTATTTGAATGATCCTGTTCGAAACCAGCGTCATCTCTAAGTCGCTGAAGCTGCCAGTGGGCGAGAGAAAAGAAACCCTGCACCTTGGCCTAGAGCAAAAAATCCTGCCTTTTGACGCCAGCGCATCGCAGGCCTATGCAGACATCCTTTCGACGGCCCGCACCCAAGGCCTAGCCATCTCGACCGCTGACGGTTACATCGCTGCAACAGCCAAGCGTCATGGCCTCATCGTGGCTACGCGAGACGCCAGTCCCTTTGAGGCTGCGGGGCTGACCGTGATCAATCCTTGGACAGTTCAACACTGAGCGCCCACAAGCTGCGCTAACACGGCTTCAAAGAACTGGACACCCTGGCCCGCCGCATGGGCGTGCGCATGACGGTGCACGGCCACCAACACGACAACATTGACAGCAGCACCCAATGGGACGCGCAAGGTTTTCAAAGCTTTGGGGTGGTGCTGCGGGGGGTGATGGTGGTGGATGGGCTGGATTGATCGTCACCCGATATCAACAGTCGCCATTCAATCCGGCAAATGCTTGGCCAAATCCATGCTGTCATGAAGCAAGCGGATGACATCGATGGCTTGACCGTCCGCCATCCTGAAAATCACCAAATGTCGGCCCTTTCTGCCAACCCGACTGCCCACACCGGGTTCATTAGACAGTGCGGGCTTTTGCACCAATACCCTGCAAGTGCTCGCGCAGGCCCTGCTTGGATTCAAAAGTTTTGAAGCGCCCTGAATCGATATCGACAATGCCCTCGTGGGCAGCTCGTCGCAGAGCCTTAAGCCGATAAGCGTCTTCGGCGTCTCGTTGCTCCACCAGGCGCAACCCCTCGCGCAAGACCTCACTTGCATTCTGGTAACGACCACTCAAGACCAGCTGTTCGACCAGCGCAGCTTGATGGTCTGTCAGCACGACATTTCGGGTGAGCATGGGAGGGCTCCTTCTTGAAACAGGAATGGCATGGTATGCCAATCAGGTCACACAGGTCGTCGTTGTAGCCATCCACCACCGAGCTAAATGAACAACCCACCGCACCCCAGGCAAAGCCCTGGTACACAAATTTGCGCTCATTTTTTAAGCTAATTGCCTCACTCACATGGAGGCAACATGCACCCCGCAACCAACCCAAGCACCACGCCTGTTTATGGCGTTCGCCCCAGCAAGCCCGGCTTGTATCTGGGCTTGTTTCATGGCCGCGACACGCCCAACCAAACCATGCACGGCTGGGGCTTTGATGGCCCGGCCATTGGGCCGCTCAGGTACTTTCACACCACCTACGTCTGCTCGGTGCATGTGGAATTTGTCAGTCCCACAGATGCCCAGCTGTTCACAGGCACCCACGACATGCAGATGGACTTGGCCATCAACGGCGACTTGCTGTGCTTTGACGGCAAGCTGTATGGCGACTGGACGGTGTACTGGGTCTCGCCCGAAGAATGCTTCAGGCCACCCGACACCTTCCGGCAAAACACCCGCCCCAACGATTTGCGCAGACAAGCCAAACTCAAGGAACCCTTAAGCAGCGATTGCATTGAATAAGTTCAATCACACAGCGGGAATACCCAGAGAGGTCAAATAACCAAAGATAGGATCGTAAAAAGACGGGTCTCTGGTGGGGTCCTCGGGATCACCGGGCGGGATCACGATCACCATGCCCTGCCTAGCGCGGGTGAGCAAGACCCGATAGGCATTTTTCAAATACATCTGGCGATGCGCCAGGTGTATTTTTTGCCATTTGTTGCCCACAAACGAACGGTATTCCCAGCCGGTTTCGCCGAAGCGCAAGTCGGCATCCCAAACCACACAAGCCCAGTCGAGCTCTAGACCTTGCACATGAAACTCGGTGGCCACGTCTTCCAGATAAAAAGACGACCGAACGTCATCGCGGTCGTCCAAAAACCAATGGATGGGGTCCATGGGTGAACGAACGTCGATGGCGTGGGGACGCAGGCGAACGGCTTGCGAAGAAACCACCATACCGAAACGCTCGCTGCCCCGAGCTTTGTCGCGCAGCCAGCGCTTGGCCTTGTCCAAATCCCGGGTCACCACGATCGGGTAGCGCGCCTGAACGTCTTGGAACATGGCTTGGGCCAAATCGGTACGACGGTCCAACAAGTGCTTCACGAAGGTGGACACATGCTCTGCGCGGAAGGAGCGCATGGACACCGACAAATGCAGATCGTCGTTGTGGTGAACGTTATCCCGTGACTTCAGTTGCGTCAGCGCTTCGGCTGCACCGTATTCCGAGTCTTGCAGGTGCGGCGAAATGTGAACCGCCCAATCGGGGTAGTGCTCGTGAATGGCCTTGAGCCACTCGCCAATGCCAGCCTCACCCGTGTTGATCTCTTGTCCACCGCCGACCAAACAAACGACCACCGCCCAGTCGGGGTGACGGTCAAGGCAGGAGATCAAGAAGTCTGGCTCTGATCGGTTGAAGTCTGGGTAACCCTTTTTGCGGGCCATGAACTGGGTGGTTTGTTCCAACGTCCATGCGCGTTGTGCTTCGTCAAAGATCACCACGTGATCCACAGGCGGCCGCTCGTCCGACAAATACGCATCGCGGAAATGGTGGACGTTTTGAATGAAGGCTTCAACGGCTTTTCTGGCTTCACCCTTGCGCAACTTTGGACCCACAGCTTTCTTTCGGGCCACTTCGTCGCGCACCAAAGCTTCACGCAGGATGGCCACCAATGGGCCATTGCCCGACAGGTACACGCTGTGCAAATCGCTCTCGGCATCCATGTGTTTGGTGGCGATGTCCAAGCCAACCAAGGTTTTGCCCGCGCCGGGAACACCCGTCACAAAACAAATGGCCTTTTGCTTCCGTTGCTTTGAAGCTTGGATCAGCTGCGCAATGGCAACCGAGGTTTGCGCCAAGTTCTTTTCACCCGCATCGTTGCGTGAGAGTTCGGCCACCGAGTGGTTGCCGTAAAGCGCGGACGCGGCTTCGATGATCGTGGGGGTGGGCCGGTAACGCCCGTTGGCCCAAGAGGATGCGTCCAGTTTGGCGCCCGACGAAAAGGCCAAGACATCCTCGATGGTATTGGCCAAGAACGCGGGTGATGTGTTGATGGGGAATAGCACACCGTCGTTGTGGTGGCTGGTGACGATCTGACCGCGTGTGCCTTGTGTTTGCGTGGCGATCAAGATGGGGGCGATCACGCAGTGGTGGCTTGTCTCGTGGAAGTTTTTCAGGTCGAGCGCGTAGTCCCAAACCTGATCCACCGCAGCACGGTTGAATAAAGATTCTCCGACCTTGAACTCGATGACAAAAATGGCGTGATCAATCAACGTCAATACATCGATGCGTTTGCCCAAACGGGGCACGATGAATTCAAAGAAAACCGTTCCGCGGCCTTCAAAGGCCTTTAACGCGGGCTGGAGTATTTGGATCTGTGAACGCCAAGCATCCCGCTGGGTCGTGTCGATGGAAAAACCGCTGTTGTCCGCCAGGACACCCAGCACCAAGCTGGGGTCTGATGTCACAAATTCCTTGATGTGTGCCGAATAGAAGGAACGATTGGAATATTGCACGGGTTACCCAAAGTACTTATTTTTTGAATTGAGATGATCTTAAACGGATTGATGATGATTCAACGATGCCAGCTTGATACTCAACCACCTGATTTAGCAATGCAATGTTCTCAGTCGGCCATGTGGTGCTGGCCCACAAAAAGGCGCACATCCTGCTGGTCACGCTCAACAAACAAGGCCGGGCTGACGCGCACAAGTACATGGACCACTGGATCGATGACACGCACTTTCACTGGCAAAGCCAGAACGCCACCGACCCGACCAGCAAACGCGGCGACGAAATCATCCGGCACGCCGCTTTAGGCGTCGACATCCACCTCTTTGTGCGCGACGCCAAGCTGGCAGCAGGCAAGGCGGCACCCTTCACGTACCACGGCCGGGTGCGCTACCAGTCGCACCAGGGCAGCAGGCCCATGAGCATTGTGTTTGGGCTTGATGCGGTGGTGGGGTCATTTGCAGGGCTGGATTTGCCATGTCTGCAGCCCAATCGTCTCAATGGTCTTTTAAAATTTCTTCAAAATAGACAATTATTTTATTTTTTGTCCATAATGGCGAAATGTCCAGCAAGCCCCCCGTTGTTTTCCCTCAAGAGCAAACACTGCTCAGCGCCTTAGGCGAGCGCCTGCGGCTGGCGCGTTTGCGCCGCAAACTGAGCACGGCTGTGGTGGCGCAGCGGGCAGGCATGTCGCGCACTTCGGTCTACAAGGTCGAGGCGGGCGATGCGGGTGCCACTTTGGGCACCTATTTGCGCGTGCTGGTGGTGCTTGGGCTGCAGGCAGATTTCAACGCCTTGGCCGCCGACGACAAAGTGGGGCGCAAGTTGCAGGATTTGGCTTTGGCCCCATCGCCCGCAGCGCGACGCAAGCGCCCTGCCAGCACGCAGTCCACCGACGCTGCCAACAGCACTTCTGAGGGGCAGCCATGACGGGGCAATTCGATGGGCTGGAGGTCTGGTTGGATTGCGATTTGGGGCCAGCTTGTCTGGTTGGCAACTTGGCACATGACCGTGGGCAGATTCGCTTTCATTACGACAAGGCTTGGCTGAACGACCCGAGGGCTTTTGCGCTGGACCCTGATTTGTCTTTGGACGCGCACCCGTTTTTCCCCAAGCCGGAGCTGGGTAACTTTGGCGTCTTTCTCGACTCATCACCCGACCGCTGGGGTCAAACGCTGATGAAACGGCGCGAGGCCTTGCTGGCCAAGGACCAAAAGCGTCAGGCCAGAACACTTTATGCGTGGGATTTCCTGATCGGCGTGCAGGACATGACCCGGCAGGGGGCGTTGCGGTTTCGCCCATCTGGCACGCAAGCGTTTTTGAGCAACGATGCTTTTGCAGCGCCACCCGTGACCACGCTGCGCGAACTGGAGCAGGTGGCTTGGCAACTCACTCACAAGCGCATTGACGATCTCGATGCTTTGCGGAAATGGTTAACAGTGCTTGTGGCACCGGGTTCTTCGCTGGGGGGTGCGCGTCCCAAGGCCAACTTCACAGAGCTGGACGGCTCTCTTTGGATTGGCAAATTTCCGGCGCGTGATGATGACCGTGATGTCGGGGCTTGGGAGTTCGCCACACATCAAATGGCCCAACGTGCAGGCATCGATGTCCCTGCTGCAAAGCTGTTGCGTCTGGGTGGTGAGTTTCATACTTTTTGTGTGCAGCGCTTCGACCGTGTCGGTGGTCAGCGGCGGTTTTATGCATCGGCAATGACGCTGCTGCGCAAGGAGCAAAGCGAGGGCTGTAGTTATCTGGAATTGGCGCAATTTCTGCGGGCCAGTGGCGATGCTGAGACTGTTCAATCTGATCTGTCTCAGCTGTTCAGGCGCGTGGTGTTCAATGTGGCGGTAGGCAATCGGGACGACCATTTGCGCAATCACGGCTTTGTGTTGAGCTCAACGGGCTGGCGTTTGGCACCCGCGTTTGATGTGAACCCGAACATCGACAAAGCCGAGCATGTGCTGAACATTGACGATATGGACAACCGTCCTGACTTGCGCACCGCGTTGAACACGGCCGCGTTTTACGGTCTGACGGCAGTGCAAGGGCGGCACATCATGGACGAGGTGATGGATGTCGTGGGCACTTGGCGCGATGTCGCCAGCCAAGTCCGCATTTCTCGGGCAGATATCGAACTAACGGCCGCTGCGTTCAGTGCACATGCGGCGTGGCCAAAAGGCTGAAGCCCGCCCGGCTCTGTGGCCGTTGATGACGTGACTTCAGCAGTTCACCCACTCAAATATCGATGTTCCCCGCCCGCAGCGCGTTGCTCTCAATGAAATTGCGGCGTGGCTCCACCTCGTCGCCCATGAGCATGGTGAACACGCGGTCGGCTTCGATGGCGTCGTCGATCTGCACGCGCAGCAGGCGGCGCACGGTGGGGTCCATGGTGGTTTCCCACAGCTGGGCGGGGTTCATCTCGCCCAGGCCTTTGTAGCGCTGGCGGCTGGTGGTGCGTTCGGCTTCGCTGATGAGCCAATGCATGGCCTGGCGGAAGTCGCTGACTTTTTCTTCTTTCTGGCGCTCGCCTTCACCGCGAATGGCCTTGGCGCCTTCGCTGAGCAAACCACGGAAGGTGTCGGCGGCTTCGGCCAGAGCGCCGTAGTCCGCGCCGTGCACAAAGTCTTGCGTGATGATGCTGCTCTTGATGTTGCCGTGGTGGCGGCGGCTGATGCGCAGAATGGGTTTGTCGGTGCGCACGTCAAACTCGGCGGTCACTTCGGCCGGAATGCCTGTGGTGTTGAGTTCGCGCAGTTTAGCTTGCAGTGCGGGGGCGCATGCAGCGGCTTGCTCCATGGTGTCCAGGTTCAGCGACACGCCGTCAGCCATGGCCCGCAGGGCTTCGGCGTCCATGAAGTTGGACAGGCGTGCAATGACGTGCTCGGCCACTTGGTGTTTGCGGGCCAGTGCTTCCAGCGTTTCGCCACTCAGCACTTGCGGTGCAGCGCCGCCCGTGCTGATGCTGGCGTCTTTGAGCGCGATGCGCAGCAAGAAGCCGTCCAGCGCCGGGCCGTCCTTGAGGTACAGCTCTTCTTTACCGGCCTTGACTTTGTAGAGCGGCGGCTGGGCAATGTAGATGTGGCCACGCTCGACCAGCTCGGGCATCTGGCGATAGAAGAAGGTCAGCAGCAGGGTTCGGATATGCGCGCCGTCCACGTCGGCGTCGGTCATGATGATGATGCGGTGGTAGCGCAGTTTGTCGACGTTGAAGTCGTCGGTGCCGCTCTTGCCGGATTCGGCGCTGGCCTTGCCAATGCCGGTACCCAAAGCGGTGATGAGCGTGACGATTTCGTTGCTGGTGAGCAGCTTTTCGTAGCGGGCTTTTTCGACGTTCAGGATCTTGCCGCGCAGGGGCAGGATGGCCTGGAATTTGCGGTCGCGGCCTTGCTTGGCCGAGCCCCCGGCCGAATCTCCCTCGACGATGTAGATTTCACAGAGGGACGGGTCTTTTTCCTGGCAGTCGGCCAGTTTGCCGGGCAGGCCCATGCCGTCGAGCACGCCTTTGCGGCGCGTCATTTCGCGGGCTTTGCGTGCGGCTTCGCGGGCGCGGGCAGCTTCGACAATCTTGCCGCAGATGATCTTGGCGTCGTTCGGGCGCTCTTCGAGGTAATCGGTCAGGGCCTTGGCCACGATGTCCTCCACCGGGGCGCGCACTTCGCTGGACACGAGCTTGTCTTTGGTCTGACTGCTGAATTTGGGCTCGGGCACTTTCACGCTCAGCACGCAGCACAGGCCTTCGCGCATGTCGTCGCCGCTGACTTCGACCTTTTGCTTTTTGGCGATCTCGTTTTTCTCGATGTACTTGCTGATGACGCGGGTCATCGCCGCACGCAGGCCCGTGAGGTGGGTGCCGCCGTCACGCTGCGGGATGTTGTTGGTGAAGCAGAGCACGCTCTCGTTGTAGCCGTCGTTCCATTGCATGGCCACCTCAACACCGATGCTGGTGCCGGGGATGCCGCCATAGCTGTCGGCCGGGCGCTCGCCGTTGGCGTGGAAGGCCGTAGGGTGCAGCACCTTTTTGTTGGCGTTGATGAACTGCACGAAGCCTTGCACACCGCCTGCACCGGAGAAGTCATCTTCCTTGCCGCTGCGCTCGTCTTTGAGGCGAATGCGCACGCCGTTGTTCAGGAAGGACAACTCGCGCAGACGCTTGGCCAGGATCTCGTAATGGAAGTCGTGGTTTTGCGTGAAGATGTCGGTGTCGGGCAGGAAGTGCACTTCGGTGCCGCGCTTGTCGGTGGCACCCGTGACGCGCATGGGTGAAACTTCAACGCCGTCGACGGTTTCGAGCAAACGGTTTTGCACAAAGCCCTTGGCAAAGTCGATCTGGTGCACTTTGCCTTCGCGGCGCACCGTCAGTCGCAACCACTTGCTCAGGGCGTTCACGCACGATACGCCCACGCCGTGCAAACCGCCCGAGACCTTGTAGCTGTTCTGGTTGAACTTGCCGCCTGCGTGCAGCTCGGTCAAGGCGATTTCGGCGGCAGAGCGCTTGGGCTCGTGCTTGTCGTCCATCTTCACGCCTGTGGGGATGCCGCGGCCGTTGTCGGTCACGCTGATGGAGTTGTCGCTGTGGATGGTGACGACGATGTCGTCGCAGTGGCCCGCCAGCGCTTCGTCGATCGAGTTGTCGACGACCTCGAACACGAGGTGGTGCAGGCCCGTGCCGTCAGAGGTGTCGCCGATGTACATGCCGGGGCGTTTGCGCACCGCTTCCAGGCCTTCCAGAATCTGGATGGAGCCTTCGCCGTAGCCTTCGGATGCGCCCGCCTGGTTGGCGTCGATCTTGGGTTGTGCGGTGGTGAAAGCGTCTTCGCTGGGGTTGATTTCGTCGGTCATGTTCAATTTTCTCTGTCGCTTGAATGGCCGAAACCCGCGAGGGGTCGCGGGTTTCGATAAGGGCGGGCTGTGAGCCTGGGGCCTTAAATGCGCATGGGCATCACCACGTATTTGAAGTTGTCGTTCTCGGGGATCGTGATCAGCGCCGAGCTGTTGGCGTCGGCCAGATCGATGCGGACCATGTCCTGGCCCATGTTGCTGAGCACGTCGATGATGTAGGTGACGTTGAAGCCGATCTCGATGCTGTCGCCACCGTAGTCGATGTCGAGTTCGTCCACGGCTTCTTCTTGTTCGGCGTTGGTCGAGGCCACGCGCAGGCTGCCGGGGTCGAGATTCAGGCGCACGCCCTTGAACTTGTCGCTGGTCAGGATGGCGGTGCGCTGCAGGCAAGACAGCAGGGCTTGGCGGCCAAGCGTCAGGTTGTTGCTGTGGCCTTTGGGGATGACGCGGTTGTAGTCGGGGAACTTGCCCTCGACCAGCTTGGTGACGAACTCCATGCCGTCAAAGCTGAACTTGGCCTGGTTGTTGGCAAATTGCATTTCGATCGCGCCGTCGGCGTCCGACAGCAAGCGCTGCAGCTCGAGCACGGTTTTGCGCGGCAAGATGACTTCTTGTTTGGTGGGCACTTCGACGTCGAGCGTGGCGGCAGTGAAGGCCAGGCGGTGGCCGTCGGTCGCGACCAGGCTCAGGCGGTTGCCTTCGGCCACAAACAAGATGCCGTTGAGGTAGTAACGGATGTCGTGCACGGCCATCGCAAACGAGACTTGCCCCAGCAATTGCTTGAGGGTTTTTTGCGGCACGCTGAACACGGGGCCGAAGCTGGCGGCTTCTTGCACCAGCGGGAAGTCTTCTGCGGGCAAGGTCTGCAAGGTGAACTTGGACTTGCCACCCTTCAGGATCAGCTTGGCTTGCGACGATTCGAGGCTGACGGTTTGGTCAGCGGGCATGGTGCGCAGGATGTCGATGAGTTTGCGTGCGCCCACGGTGGTGGTGAAGTCGCCTGGGTCGCCGTCCATCTCGGCGGTGGTGCGGATCTGGATTTCCAAGTCGCTGGTGGTCAGCTGAACGGCGTGGCCGGTTTTGCGGATCAGCACGTTGGCCAGTACGGGCAGGGTGTGGCGGCGCTCGACAATGCCGGACACGGATTGCAGGACCGACAGCAATTTGTCTTGGGTGGCCTTCAGGACGATCATTTGTCTACCTTTGGTGGTTCTTTTCAGGCGTCAGCCCAGAATGGGCGAGTGGATGCAAACAGGGTACATTTTCGCCGTTTTTCGGCTGTTTTTTTGCCCAAAACGCCTGTTTGGGCATTCTTTTGCCGGGGATCGGCTGGGGCCTTCGTGGGAGCGAGCCCCCGCTCGCGAATGCCCGCACGACCGGGGCGCCAGCATTCGGCCGCAGGGGCGGCCTCCTACAGGGGAAAAATGGTCTGTCATCAGCCCTTGAGGGTTTGCTCCAGCACGTGCAGCTGCTGGTTCAACTCGGTCATTTGCTGGCGCTCGGCGCTGATTTTTCGCACGGCGTGCAGCACGGTGGTGTGGTCACGACCGCCAAACAGCTCGCCAATTTCAGGCAGGCTCTTTTGGGTCATTTCCTTGGCCAGGTACATGGCAATCTGGCGCGGGCGGGCAATGCTGGCCGGGCGCTTTTTGCTGTACATGTCGGCGACCTTGATCTTGTAGTAATCGGCCACCGTTTTCTGGATGTTTTCGACACTGATCTGGCGGTTCTGGATCGACAGCAGGTCACGCAGGGCGTCGCGGGCCAGCTGGATGGAGATTTCCTTCTGGTTGAAGCGCGAATAGGCCAGGATTTTGCGCAGCGCGCCTTCGAGCTCGCGCACGTTGGAGCGCACGTTTTTGGCCACGAAAAACGCCACTTCCTCGGGCATTTCGCTGCCTTCACTGATGGCTTTGTTGATCAGAATCGCCACCCGCATCTCCAGCTCGGGCGGCTCCATGGCCACCGTCAAACCCGAGTCAAAACGCGACACCAGACGCTCGTGGATGTCGGCCAGACCCTTGGGGTAGGTGTCGCTGGTCATCACGATGTGCGACTTCTTGGCCAGCAGCGCTTCAAAGGCGTTGAAGAATTCTTCTTGCGTGCGGTCTTTGTTGGCAAAGAACTGGACATCGTCGATCAACAGCAGATCGAGCGAGTGGTAATGCTGCTTGAATTCGTCAAAAGTCTTGCGCTGGTAAGCCTTAACCACATCCGACACAAATTGTTCGGCGTGGATGTAGAGAACCTTGGATTCCGGGCGGTCGGCCAGCAGTTTGTTGCCGATGGCATGCATCAGGTGGGTCTTGCCCAAACCCACACCGCCGTAGATGAACAAGGGGTTGTACAGATGCCCCGGCGAGCCGGACACATGCATGGCCGCCGCACGCGCCATGCGGTTGGCCGTGCCCTCGACCAGGTTGTCAAAAGTCAGGGCGGTGTTGAGCCGGCTGCGGAAGGTGTTGGTGGCGGGCTCTTCGGGCAGCTCGATCGGCTCGGGGCCGTTTTCCATCGACGATGGCGTGGACTGACGAACAGGTTTGACGGCACCGTCGCGCGGAGTGATCGCTAACTCTATTTGAACCGGATGACCTTGCAAGTTCTCCAGCAAGGCGGCCAGACGGCCAGCATATTGGGCCCGGATCCAGTCGAGTTTGAAGCGGTTGGCCACAAACAGGGTGAGGCGCTGCTGGTCTTCCGAGAGCTGTGCGGTCAGGGGTTTGATCCAGGTGTTGAACTGCTGTTCGGGCAGCTCGCGGGACAATTCGTCCACGCAAGCCTGCCACAAAGCCTGGCCGGCATCCATCTGAAATTCTGGGGTGAGTCCCTCGGACATGTTGTATTTATTTTTTGTGGACAGTTGAGAGAAAAAATGGCAGGGAAATGAGGCTTATCAAGAGCTTATCCACATACCCAAACGCATTCGCATGGGCATCATAAACCACATCGGCGGTGGCCGGCCTCGGTAAACACCCGATGTACTGAAAACGGCTTGATTTGCCGAGGGCCCGAAAGTTTGCGATAATCTTGGGTTTCGCCCAACGCTGATTCATGGCGTTGGGCACAAAGGAAGAGTTATGAAACGCACCTACCAACCATCCAAGACACGTCGCGCCCGTACCCACGGCTTTCTGGTTCGCATGAAGACCCGTGGTGGCCGCGCCGTGATCAATGCACGCCGCGCCAAAGGCCGCAAGCGTCTGGCTGTCTAATGCCTTTTCGACCGTCTGGCAGTGGCCTGACGCCACTGCAGGCGGTTGATTCCAGGGTTTGGCCATCGTGCAGCGTTTGAAAACACGCCCACAATTTCAGGCCGCCCTGGCGGGTGGAACAGTCTCGCGCACAGCGCATTTTGCGTTGCACCGTCTGACCTTGACCCGCCCCACGGACACCCCCTTGGCACCAGCCGACCAGGTCGGGCCTGCTCCTTCACAGGAGCAGGCCCTTTTTGGCTTGTTCGACGTTTGGCTGGGCGCCATGGTGCCCAAGCGCTGGGCGCGCCGCGCCGTGACGCGCAACACCATCAAACGCCAGATCTACAACGTGAGCGAACGCTTTGGTGATCGCCTGCCTGTGGCTGCCCATGTGGTGCGCCTGCGCATGGCTTTTGATCGCCAACAATTCATCAGCGCCACCTCCGAACCCCTGAAACTCGCGGTTCGGCAAGAGCTGGAGCAATTGTTTGAGCGCGCCGTTCGACCCGAGGTGCGCGCATGATCATTCAGCGCTTGTTGATGGGTGTGGTGCGTGGCTACCGCTTGCTGCTAAGCCCGTGGCTCGGATCGTCGTGCCGCTTTGAGCCCACTTGCTCGGCCTATGCCTTGCAAGCCCTGGAGCTGCATGGTGCCGCCAAGGGCAGCTACCTGACGGTTCACCGCTTGGTGCGTTGCGGCCCCTGGTGCCAGGGTGGCCACGACCCCGTTCCCCCACAAGCCCCGCGCTTGTTCTCTGATTTGTTTTCCCCTACTTCGTCAAAGAAGACCCCATGAACGATATCCGCCGCACCATCCTTTGGGTGATTTTTGGTTTTTCCATGGTCCTGCTGTGGGACCAATGGCAGCTGTACAACGGCCACAAGGCCACGTTCTTCCCCAAGCCGGAGGCCGCAGCCCAAGCAAGCGCAACGTCGCCCACACCTGCAGCCAGCGGGGTGCCTTCTGCCTCGGCCGCAGCGCCCGCAGCCACGCCCGGACAAGTGCCCACTTCTGCCCCCGCCGCTTCGGCCACACCGCGCGAAAAGATCGAGGTGGAAACCGATGTGCTCAAGCTCAGCTTTGACACCGAAGGCGGCTCGCTGGTGCGCACCGAGTTCACCCGTCACGCCGACTTTGTAGACACTAGCAAGCCATTTGTCTTGCTCGACCAGAGCAGCAGCCGTGTTTATGTGGCGCAAACCGGCCTGATCGGCGGTGATTTCCCGACGCACAAGGCCGCCATGAAGTTCAGCGGTGAACGCAGCCTGAAAGACGGCCAGAACGAGCTGACCTTGCGCTTCGAATCCGATGCACAAAACGGCGTGAAGCTGGTCAAGACCTACACCTTGCAGCGTGGCAGCTATGTCATCGGCGTCAAGCACGAAGTGGTCAACACAGGCACCACCAACGTGTCGCCCCAGCTGTATCTGCAACTGGTGCGTGACGGCAACAAGCCCGCAGGCGAGTCGTCGTTCTATTCCACCTTCACCGGCCCTGCCATTTACACCGAGGCCAAAAAATACCACAAGGTCGAGTTCAGCGACATCGAAAAGAACAAGGCCGAAATCGACAAGACATCGCCCAATGGCTATGTGGCCATGGTTCAGCACTACTTTGCCAGCGCCTGGTTGTTGGCCGACGGCATTCAGCGCGAAAACTTTGTGCGCAAGGTCGACACCAACCTGTATGCCGTGGGCATGATCACCCCCCTGGCCGAGCTGGCCCCCGGCCAGTCCAAGACCGTGACCACCCAGCTGTTCAGCGGTCCGCAGGAAGAAAAAGTGCTCGAAGCCCTGGCCCCTGGCCTGGACCTGGTGAAGGACTATGGCTGGCTGGCCATGCTGTCCAAGCCTTTGTACTGGTTGCTCGACAAGCTGTTCAGCTTCATCCAGAACTGGGGCTGGTCCATCGTGGCGCTGGTGCTGTTGCTCAAGATCGCTTTCTACTGGCTCAACGCCAAGGCCTATGCCAGCATGGCCAAGATGAAAGCCATCAACCCCAAGATCATGGAAATGCGCGAGCGCCTGAAAAACGATCCGCAAAAGATGCAGCAGGAAATGATGCGCATCTACCGCGAGGAAAAGGTCAACCCGATGGGCGGCTGTTTCCCGATCATGATCCAGATCCCGGTGTTCATTGCCTTGTACTGGGTGCTGTTGTCCAGCGTCGAGATGCGCAATGCGCCCTGGATCGGCTGGATCCACGACTTGTCGGCACCTGATCCGTACTTCATCCTGCCTTTGGTCATGACATTGACCACCTTGCTGCAGACCGCGCTCAACCCCGCGCCACCAGACCCGATGCAAGCCAAGCTGATGTGGATCATGCCGCTGGTGTTCTCGGTGATGTTCTTCTTCTTCCCGGCCGGCCTGGTGCTGTACTGGATCACGAACAACATTTTGTCGATTGCACAGCAGTGGATGATCAACACCCGCATGGGCGTGCCACCGCAGTTCAACTTGCCCAAGTTCAAGTAATACGCATTGATGTCATGCCGGACTCGATCCGGCATCCATGCCTGTTTCACCATGGACCCCGGGTCAAGCCCGGGGTGACAAAGGCTAGCTTGGGGTGACAAATTCAGCGGCCTAGCCACACGCACCACCGAACCATGCTCGCCAGACACCAGGAACCCATCGTCGTCATTGCCACCGCACCCGGTCGCGGCGCGGTAGGCATCGTGCGGGTGTCGGGCCGCCAGCTGGCGCCGCTGATCCAGGCGCTGTGCGGGCGGCAACTCAAGCCGCGTGAAGCCACCTACCTGCCTTTTGCCGATGCCGACGGCAGCCCCATCGATCACGGTCTGGCGTTGCACTTTGTGGCCCCACAGTCGTTCACGGGCGAAGACGTGCTGGAGTTGCAAGCGCACGGCGGCCCGGTGGTTTTGCAGTTGCTGGTGGCACGTTGCCTGCAAGCGGCGGCCGAAATGGACCCTGCCACCGGAAAGCCGCGCTTAGCGGGGCTGCGTGTGGCGCAACCGGGCGAGTTTTCCGAGCGCGCTTTTTTGAACGACAAGATCGACCTGGCACAAGCCGAAGCGATTGCCGACCTGATCGATGCCAGCACCGAGGCCGCAGCACGCAGCGCCAGCCGGTCTTTGGCGGGGGATTTTTCCAAAGAAATCCATGGGCTGCGCGATGCGCTGATTCACCTGCGTATGCTGGTCGAGGCGACGCTGGACTTCCCGGAAGAAGAGATCGATTTCTTGCAAAAGGCCGATGCGCAGGGGCAGCTGATGCGCCTTCAAACCGCGCTGCAGACCGTGCTGGGCAAGGCCCGGCAGGGCGCTTTGCTGCGCGAAGGCATCAAGGTGGTGATCGCGGGCCAGCCCAATGCAGGCAAAAGCTCACTGCTCAACGCACTGGCCGGGGCCGAGCTGGCCATCGTCACGCCGATTGCAGGCACCACGCGCGATGTGGTGCAGCAAACCATCCAGATCGAGGGCGTACCACTGCATGTGATCGACACCGCCGGGCTGCGCGAAGGCGAGGGCGTGGACGAGGTCGAACAAATCGGCATTTCGCGCGCCTGGGGGCAAATTGAAGGGGCCGACGCGGTGCTGTTTTTGCACGACCTCACGCGCGTGGGTCAGGCCGATTACGACCGCGCCGATGCCGACATTGCAACCGCTCTGCAAAGCCGCCTGCCTGCCAGCGTGGCGGTGGTTGATGTTTGGAACAAGGCCGATGCGGCACAGGTGTCCGGGGAGCGCACGGGCTTGACGCTCTCGGCCCGAACCGGCGAAGGCCTGCAGGCCCTGCGCCAGCAACTGCTGCAGCAAGCCGGCTGGCAGCAAGCCAGCGAAGGCCTGTTCATTGCCCGCGAACGCCATGTGCAGGCGCTGCACCGCGTGCGCGAACACCTCGATGTGGCCGACGCGCACCTGGCCGCGCAAGCCCAAAACCTCGACCTGCTGGCCGAGGAGCTGCGCCTGGCCCAAAACGCGCTCAACGAGATCACAGGCGAGTTCAGCGCCGACGATTTGCTGGGCGTGATTTTTTCAAGTTTCTGCATCGGCAAGTGAGCCAGGCCCTGTGCCTTCGCCCGTCATGGATACCCGCATGCGCGGGCATGACAGGCAGAGGGACGACCCGCACACATCTGTCACACCCGACTTGATCGGGTGTCCATGCCTTCGGCTGCCATGGATACCCGCGTGCGCGGGCATGACAGGCAGGGGCATGACAGACACAACACACAAGCGCTCAGGGAAAGCCCCAAAATGGTCACGCCCGTGACTATTTTGGGGCACCAACCAGCACAAGATAACCCTTTTGCCGAACACACCCGCCATGACCACCGATACCCAGCCCAGCCTCAGCCCCGAGCAAGACGCTTATTTGCGCGAACGCTCGGACTGGATGGGTGCGTATTTGGTGTTGCACGCTTGGGGGGTGATCGCTTTGGCCATGGCGTTTTTCATCGCGTGGCCCAACCCCTTGAGCTTTATCGTGGCTGTGGTCGTCATTGGCGGACGGCAGCTGGGTTTAGCGATCTTGATGCACGATGCGGCGCACCGTGCCTTGTTCAAAAACACCAGGCTCAATGACACGCTGGGCGCTTTTTTGTGCGGCTGGCCTGTGGGGGCGAGCCTCACGCTCTACCGCCCTTACCACCTGAGCCACCACCGCCACACCCAGCAAGCCGAAGACCCCGACCTGATTTTGTCCGCCCCTTTTCCGATCACGAAACAAAGCTTTTGGCGCAAGATGCGGCGCGACATTCTAGGCATCACGGGTTACCAGCGGCGCATGGAGTTTTTCCGCATGGAAATGGGCGACAGCCCCAGCCGCTGGCAGCGGCTGAAAAACCTGATCGCCGCAGAAAAATACTTTTTCCTCAGCAACCTGGCCATCTTCGCGGTCACGGCCACAGCGGGCGTGTGGTGGGCTTACTTTGCGCTGTGGCTTTTACCCCTGTTGACCTGGTATCAGGTGATCAGCCGCATCCGCAACATCGCCGAGCACGCGGTGGTGGGGGACAACGACGACCGTTTGCGCAACACCCGCACCACCATGGCGAACTGGGGCATGCGCATGGTGCTGGCACCGTACTGGGTCAACTACCACCTGGAGCACCACCTGTTTGTGTTCACCCCCTGCTGGAAGCTGCCTGCGGCGCACCGCATGCTGATCGCGCAAGGCTTTGGGCCGCGCATGGAGTTGGCGCCCGGCTATCTGGCGGTGCTGCGCAAAGCCACCGCCAAAACCCACGACGACCCGGGCGCTCACCAGCGCAAGGTCGGGGCCATGATCTGAGCAGCAGATGCCCCGACAGCGCCTGCTGTCACTATCGCAGTGAAAGCACGGCGCTCAGGCGGGCATGCCACCAATGCGTGACATGAGTTCGGCTGCATTGCGGGCACCGAAATGCGCACGCAAACTGGCCCGTAGTTTTTCCACTGTTCGCGGACTCAGGCCCAGTTCTTTGGCCGAATCCTTGGAGGTTTGCCCCTTGGCCATGCCGGCCAGAACTTCCCGCTCACGCGGGGTCAGACGTTCGGCATCTGCCACAGCTGACAAGGGTTCAAACACCCACGAAGCGGTCTCAAACGGATCGGTCAGGTCTGCCGCACGCCCATGCACACGCACCCAGATCAAGGAGCCATCGCGGCGGCGCATGAGGCGTTCGTCCTGGTATTGCCCCTGAGTGGCCATGACTTGCCAGCCGCGTTGCCCAATGCGCTCGAACTCGTCCTGACTGGGGTACAGCATGGCCAGGCTGGCCCCTTGCATTTCGTGAATTTCGTGGCCAAAAATATGGGCAAATGCGGTGTTGCACAGCACGATCTGGCGACGAGAAGACATCATCAAACCCAAGGGACTGAGCGAGACCAAATCGCCCCAATCGGTGCTCATGTTGGATGAATCAGAAAGAGGGGTATTTTTACGCAAGGGTTAGTCCGGGCGTGTTTTGACGACTGCACAAAGCATGATGAGCCACCTAATATAGCTGCAAGCATGATCCCTTTTACGCTCCTGAAAACCCTTTGCTCATTGGACACTCACTGATGTTGGTTGACCTGATTGGTTACGCACATGGCTGGCCCGCGTGTAGCTCGGTGCTGGAAAGGTTGAACTGAGATGAACATCGCCCTTTGGTTGGCGCGCAGCGCCGAACGGTATCCACAACAATCGGCCATCGCCCACGGCACCGAGGTCTGGTGCGACTACGCCGAGTTTGCCCGCCGGGCCGCACGCACAGCCCACTGGTTGCGCGCACAAGGCGTGCAGGCCGGTGATCGGGTGGTGCTCTTCATGCACAACGCACCCGAATACCTGCCCCTGATGTGGGGCATTTGGTGGTGTGGCGCAGTGGCCGTACCGGTGAACGCCAAGCTGCATGAACGCGAAGCGGCCTGGATTGCCGGGCACAGCGAGGCGCGTCTGGCTTTTGTGGATGACGAACGTGCCAGCGGCCTGCAGCAGGCTTTGAGGGAATTGAACGCCGCCACGCAAGTACAGGCTGACCACTCTTTCATGCAACAAGCCGAAGGCCCACAGCTGGCTTTGCAGCCTCGCGAAGACGATGACCCAGCCTGGCTGTTTTACACCAGCGGCACCACGGGCAGGCCAAAGGGTGTGGTGCTGTGCGCACGCCAATTGCGCGGCTGTGCGCTGGCTTATCTGGCCTCGGTGCAATCGGTGCAGCGCGGCGACACCATGCTGCACCCCGCGCCGCTGTCGCACGGCGGCGGCATGTACCACCTGCCCTATGTGCTGAACGCGGGTTTGAACGTGGTGCCCCGCTCGGATGGCTTTGACCCACACGAAGCCCTGGCGTTGGCTGCGCACTGGCAACGGGCCTCGTTTTTTGCAGCGCCCACCATGGTGCGGCGGCTGGTGGACGCGGCACGCACTGAGCCAGAGCGCCCGCAGGGCCTGGCCACCATCGTCTATGGCGGTGGCCCCATGTACCTGGCCGACATCGAAGAAGCCCTGCAGGTGATCGGCCCGCACTTTGCGCAGATCTATGGCCAAGGCGAATGCCCCATGACCATCAGCGTCTTGCCCAAGAGCGATGTGCTCGATACCGCGCATCCACGCTGGCGGGAACGCCTGGCCTCGGTGGGCCACGCGCAGGCCATGGTCGAGGTGAGGATTTGTGACGAGGCGGGCACCGAACTGCCTGTGGGCGAGGTGGGTGAAATTTGTGTGCGCAGCGAATTGGTCATGGCCGGGTATTGGCGCGACCCTGAAGCCACCGCCAAAACCATCCGCAACGGCTGGCTGCAAACCGGCGATGTGGGCCGCCTGGACGCCGACGGTTACCTGAGCCTGCTCGACCGCTCCAAGGACATGGTGATCAGCGGCGGCACCAACATCTACCCGCGTGAAGTCGAAGAAGCGCTGCTGACGCACCCGCAGGTGGCCGAGGTCTCGGTGATCGGCCGACCCGACCCCGAGTGGGGCGAGGTGGTGGTGGCCTTTGTGGTGTGTCGGCAAGCCCTGAGCGTGGCCGAGCTGGATGCGCACTGCCTGGCCCAGGTCGCGCGCTTCAAGCGCCCCAAGCATTACCACTTTGTCGAGGCCTTGCCCAAAAACAACTACGGCAAGGTGCTGAAAACCGAACTGCGCACACTGGATGCGCAAAGCCTGAAAGGAAACACGTAATGAGTACCACACACTGCGCGCTGGTCACCGGTGCCACGCAGGGCATTGGCCTGGCCATCGCCACACGGCTGGCGGAAGCCGGACACGACGTGGTGCTGCATGGCATCGAGCCCTTGTCCGAAGGTCAGGCGGTGGCACACGCTCTGGCGCAACGCACCGGACAACAAACCACTTATGTGCCAGCCGACCTGCGCGACCCGCAAGCGGCCAGTGCGCTGTGGGCGCAAGCGGCCAAGGCCCTGCGCACGCCAGATATCCTCGTCAACAATGCGGGCATTCAGCACACCTGCCCGGTGCAAGACTTTCCGACCGAACGCTGGGACGCGATTTTGGCCATCAACCTGAGCGCGGCATTCATGACCATGCGCTCGGCCGTGCCCGCCATGCGTGCACAAGGATGGGGCCGCATCGTCAACATCGCCTCGGTGCACGGGCTGGTGGCCTCGGTCAACAAAACGGCCTATCTGGCGGCCAAGCATGGCCTGGTGGGCCTCTCCAAAGGTGTTGCGCTCGAAACTGCCACCGATGGCATCACCGTCAACTGCATCTGCCCGGGCTGGACCGACACCCCCATCATCGCGCCCCAGATTGAGGCACGGGCGCAGGCGTTGGGTGGCAACCGCGATGCGGCGATCCGTGATTTGCTGCGTGAAAAGCAGCCCAACCAAACACTGCTGCCACCCGGACGGATTGGAGATGTGGCCGTGTTTTTGTGCAGCGATGCGGCCGCAGGCATCACGGGTGTGTCACTACCGGTTGATGGTGGCTGGACGGCGCAATGAGAGCTGAAGTGTGCAAAAGCACTTTGGCACCGTGGGATGCAGACACGTGCGAGACAACCCCCCGGGATAACCATGACGCAAAACTGACAAGAGCCCAGCACAATCCAGATGCTAAGAATTTTTAACCGCCGAACAATGAACCAGAGCAGTCCAGATGTCCAGCAATTTCATTCTTGAAACCCGAGAGCTTGTCAAAGAGTTCAAGGGCTTCGTTGCCGTCAACGGCGTGAGCCTGAATGTGCAGCGTGGCCACATCCACGCGCTGATCGGCCCCAACGGCGCAGGCAAGACCACCGTCTTCAACCTGCTGACCAAGTTCCTGATTCCGACCCGTGGACAGATCCTGTTCAACGGGCACGACATCACGCCTGAAAAACCCTCCCAGGTGGCACGGCGCGGCATCGTGCGGTCTTTCCAGATTTCGGCGACTTTTCCCAACCTCACGGTGATGGAAAACGTTCGTATTGGTTTGCAACGTGCCACCGGGACTTCACTGCATTTCTGGCGCTCCGAGCGCAGCCTGAGCCAGCTCAATGACAAAGCCATGGCTTTGCTGGACGAGGTGGACCTGGGCAGCATGGCTGACCTCACAGCGGTGGAGCTGCCCTATGGCCGCAAGCGCGCTTTGGAAATCGCCACCACCTTGGCCATGGAGCCCGAGTTGATGCTGCTGGACGAGCCCACCCAGGGCATGGGCCACGAAGACGTGGACCGCGTGACGCAGCTGATCAAGAAGGTGGGGGCCAACCGCACCATCTTGATGGTGGAACACAACATGAGTGTGGTGTCCAAAATTGCAGACACCATCAGTGTCTTGCAACGTGGACAAGTGATCGCAGAAGGACCTTACGCCGTGGTTTCGCAAAATCCCCAAGTGCTGGAAGCCTATATGGGCACCACCGACAACCAGCTGGAGGGGGCCCATGGCTGAATCCAAAGAATTCCTGCGCATCAGCAACCTGCAAGCCTGGTACGGCGAGTCGCACATCCTGCACGGGGTGGACCTCACGGTCAACGAAGGCGAAGTGGTGACCCTGCTGGGCCGCAATGGCGCGGGCCGCACCACCACCGTCAAGTCCATCCTGGGTCTGGTGGGACGGCGCACCGGCTCCATCACCATCAAGGGCCAGGAAACCGTGAACTGGGCACCGCACCAGATCGCCAAGCTGGGCTTGGGTTATTGCCCTGAAGAGCGGGGTATTTTTTCGGCCCTGACTTGCGAAGAAAACCTCTTGCTGCCCCCCGTGATTGCCCCCAACGGCATGTCGGTCGAAGAGATTTACGAGATGTTCCCCAACCTGAAGGAACGTCGTAACAGTCCGGGTACCCGCCTGTCGGGCGGTGAGCAGCAGATGCTGGCTGTGGGTCGCATTCTGCGCACAGGCGCACGCTTTTTGTTGCTGGACGAAATTTCCGAAGGCCTGGCGCCCGTCATCGTGCAGGCCCTCGCCCGCATGATCACGGCCCTCAAGGCCAAGGGCTTCACCATCATCATGGTGGAGCAGAACTTCCGGTTTGCCGCGCCCTTGGCCGACCGGTTTTACGTGATGGAACATGGTCAGATGGTGGAGAGCTTTACCTCACAGGAGCTGTCCTCCAAGATGGGCATGTTGAACGAGTACCTGGGCGTCTGATTTTTTTCTAACTGGAGACAACACGATGAAACGCAAACTTCTTTCCCTCGCCGCCATGGCTGCCTGCGCTTTTGCGGGCGGTGCACAAGCCCAGATCTCTGACGGCATCGTCAAGATCGGTGTGCTCAACGACATGTCGGGTCTGTACTCCGACATCACCGGCCCCGGCTCGGTGAGCGCCGCCAAAATGGCGGTGGAGGACTACCTCAAGGCCTCCGGCAGCAAGCTCAAGGTCGAGGTGGTCGGTGCCGACCACCAGAACAAGCCCGATGTGGGCTCCAACATTGCCCGCCAGTGGTACGACACCGACAAGGTGGACATGATCGCCGACGTGCCCACCTCCTCGGTCGGTCTGGCAATTGCCAAGATTTCTGCGGACAAGGGCAAATTGCACGTCAACTCCGGTTCGGCCACTGCCGACCTGAGCGGCAAGGCCTGCAACGCCAACACCATCCATTGGGCCTATGACACCTGGATGCTGGCCAACGGCACCGGCAAAGCGATTGTCAAAAGCGGTGGTGACACCTGGTTCTTCCTGACCGCCGACTACGCCTTCGGCCACGCCCTGGAGCGCGACACCGAAGCCGTGGTGGTCAAGAACGGCGGCAAGGTCGTGGGCAAGGTCCGCACACCTTTCCCATCGCAGGACTTCTCTTCGTTCCTGCTGCAGGCTCAAGCCTCCAAGGCCAAGATCATCGGTTTGGCCAACGCCGGTGGCGACACCACCAACTCGATCAAGCAAGCGGCTGAGTTCGGCATCACCAAAGGCGGCCAGAACTTGGCAGGTCTGCTGGTCTTCCTGCCCGACGTTCACTCGCTGGGTCTGAACACCGCACAGGGCCTGATGCTGACCGAAACCTTCTACTGGGACCTGAACGACAACACCCGTGCCTTCACCAAGCGCTTTGCTGCAGCCAACGGCGGCAAATACCCCTCCATGGTGCAAGCCGGTGTGTATTCCAGCGTGATCCACTACCTGAAGGCCGTAGATGCAGCCAAGACCGACGACGGCACCAAAGTGGCCGCCAAGATGAAAGAGCTGCCCACTGATGACCCCTTGTTCGGCAAAGGCAGCGTGCGCCCCGATGGCCGCAAGTTGCACCCTGCCTACCTGTTCCAGGTCAAGAAGCCTTCCGAGTCCAAGGGCCCTTACGACTACTACAAGCTGGTCGCCACGATCCCTGCCAACGAGGCCTTCCGCCCCTTGGCAGAGAGCGAGTGCCCTCTGGTCAAGAAGTAATCCCTCCCCTTAGTTCAAGCAAGTCGAAACATCACAATGGAAATCTTTGGCATACCCTCGCAAGCCCTGTTCGGGCAATTGCTGATCGGGCTGATCAACGGCTCTTTTTACGCACTGCTCTCACTGGGTCTGGCCGTGATTTTCGGCTTGCTGAACATCATCAACTTCACCCACGGCGCCCAGTACATGCTGGGCGCCTTCGTGGCCTACCTCTCGCTCACCAAACTGGGCATCAATTACTGGGTTTCGCTCATCGTCACGCCGATTCTGGTGGGCGCAACCGGCATGGTCATTGAACGGACCATGCTCAAACGGCTGTACAAGCTCGACCATTTGTATGGCCTGCTGCTGACCTTTGGTCTGGCGCTGATCATTCAGGGTATGTTCCGCCACGAATTCGGCTCGTCGGGCATGCCTTATCCGGTGCCCGAGGTGTTCAAGGGCGCCTACAACACCGGCTTCATGTTCCTGCCCAAGTACCGCGCCTGGGTCATCGTGGCTTCGCTGGTGGTGTGTTTGTCCACCTGGTACGTGATTGAACGCACCAAGCTGGGCGCCTACCTGCGCGCGGCCACCGAAAACCCCAGCCTGGTGCAGGCGTTCGGCATCAACGTGCCGCGCATGATCACTCTGACTTATGGCTTCGGCGTGGCATTGGCCGCCTTTGCTGGCGTCATGGCCGCACCCGTCTACCAGGTCAACCCGACCATGGGCGCTGACATCATCATCGTGGTGTTTGCGGTGGTGGTGATTGGCGGCATGGGCTCCATCATGGGGGCCATCCTGACCGGTTTCGGTCTGGGCCTGATCGAAGGCCTGACCAAGGTCTTCTACCCCGAAGCTTCCAGCACGGTGATTTTCATCATCATGACCATTGTTCTCCTGATCAAGCCTGCCGGGTTGTTCGGCACCCAGAAGTAAGACCATGACCACTGTCTCGACGCCCTCCTTCAAGACCCAGTCTTTCACGCACCAGTGGGTGGCCTTCGCCATCATGGTGGCGGTTCTGGTCATCGCACCCATTTGGGTCTACCCGATCTTTCTGATGAAGGTCATGTGCTTTGCCTTGTTCGCCTGCGCCTTCAACCTGCTCATCGGCTTTGGCGGCCTGCTGTCGTTCGGCCATGCCATGTTTTTGGGCACCGCCGGTTATGCCGCCGCGCATGCGGCCAAGGTATGGGGCTGGAACCCCGAGCTGGCCGTGTTGTTTGCCACAGGCTGCTCGGCCTTGCTGGCCCTCGTCACAGGCTCATTGGCCATCCGCAGGCAAGGCATTTACTTTGCGATGATCACCTTGGCGTTCTCGCAAATGATGTTCTTCTTCTACCTGCAAACGCCTTTCACAGGCGGTGAAGATGGTATCCAGAGCGTGCCTCGCGGCAAACTGTTTGGCGTGTTTGACCTCGAACAAAACACGAACATGTACCTGTTTGTGCTGACCATCTTCCTGGCGGGTTTTGCCTTCATCTGGCGCATCGTGCACTCGCCTTTTGGTCAGATCCTCAAAGCCATCCGCGAAAACCAGGATCGCGCCATCTCGCTGGGCTATGACACCGACCTCTACAAGCTGATCGCCTTTGTCATCTCTGGCGCATTGGCCGGCACGGCGGGTGCCACCAAATCGCTGGTGTTCCAGCTGGCCTCTTTGACAGACGTGCACTGGTCCATGTCGGGCGAAGTGGTGCTGATGACGCTGGTGGGTGGCTTGGGCACCTTGTTCGGCCCGGTGGTCGGCGCGGCTGTGATCGTGAGCATGCAAAACTACCTGGCCCAGCTGGGTGCCTGGGTCACCATCATCCAGGGTGTGATCTTCGTGATCTGCGTGCTGGCCTTCCGCCGCGGCATCGTGGGTGAGATCGCCAACTGGCTCAAGAAACCACTTTGAATTCGGTCCTCACCTGACAGTGAGGCCCCCAAGAAAAAACCGCCCTGACAGGCGGTTTTTTCTTGTCCGGAATCAGCGCTTCAACGCATGAAGTTCTTCACGTAATCCGCCCCCAGCCCCACGGCCTCGAAGTGGGCGCGGTACTTCTCGATGCGAGTGAACACATCGTCATACCCGGTGGCGTTGCCCTGCGTGTCGACATACATCAACGCGCCATGCACGGTGAACAAGGTCACCATGTCCTGACAGTCGTCGGGCACGACCAGGGTGTGCGTTTCGCCCGGCGGTTCGAACACATAGCTGCCCTCTTCGGCCACCCAGTCGTGCTCCAGATACAGCCATTTGCCGCGCAGCACATGCGCATGCACCATGCCCGAATGCCGGTGACGCTGCAGCAGACCCGAGCGCTTGACTTTGAGCAGGTGCACATAAAAGCCGCCGCTCACATTCAGGTGCAGGGGGCGAGACCAGATGCCCGGGGCGACAGGCGCCCACAGACGTTCGTCTTCGGTCTGCACGTTGTGCACCACCATGTCGGGCGCCATGCCCCAGGGCTGGGGTTTCGCATAGGGAACGCGGTCATCGGCGGCCGCTGGCGGGGTGTGGTTGGAGCTCATGGGTAGGACCGGGGCAAGTGGAAAACACCCAGCTTAGAGCGGTCCAGGCGCCTTGTCAGCGCCGTGCGTGACAGCCCGCTGGCTTCAATGTCCCTCGAAAGACACCAGCGTGAACAGCTTCAAACCCGCGGCCCGAATCCGGTCAGACCCCCCCAGCTCGGGCAAATCCACAATGGCGGCACCCTCGATCACGGTGGCCCCCAGTTTCTCCAGCAGCTTTTTGCCCGCCATCATGGTGCCGCCCGTGGCGATCAGGTCGTCGATCAGCAGCACACGCTGGCCGGGTTGGACGGCATCGGTATGCAGCTCTACCGTGGCGCTGCCGTATTCCAGCTCATAGGTTTCTTCGACCGTGGTGAAGGGCAGCTTGCCTTTTTTGCGGATGGGCACAAAACCCAGCCCCAGCTCATAGGCCACCACCGAGCCCAGAATGAAACCCCGCGCATCCAGCCCGGCCACCACGTCAGGGCGCAAGGCCGGGTGCATGTAACGGTGCACAAAGGCATCGATCAGCACGCGGAACACGCGCGGGTCTTGCAGCAGCGGTGTGATGTCGCGAAATTGCACGCCCGGCGCAGGCCAGTCGGGCACCGTGCGGATATGGCTTTTCAAATAGTCGTTGACGTTCAAATCGTCCATGCCTCAACCTCGCAAAAGTTTTTCTTCGGCCACCGCCAAGGTTTGGGATTTGCCCGACAGCACCAGCGTGTCGCCCGGGAACAGCTCGGTGTCATCGCTCACTTTTTCTGACTGGCCATTGGCGCGGCGCAGGTTCACCACACGCACACCCATGGCATGGAAAGCCAGGTCCTGGACCTGTTTACCCAACCAGGGCGAGGCCAGGGGCAGCCCCACGGTGGTCAAACGCTCGTGGTCGATTTCGTCCAGTGTGTCGTCGTCCGCGCCATGGAAATATCCACGCAGCAGGTTGTAACGCGCGTCGCGCTGGTCTTGCACGATGCGGATCACGCGCCGCATGGGCACGCCCACCAGCGCCAGCGCATGGCTGGCCAGCATGAGCGAGCCCTCCAGCGCCTCGGGCACCACCTCGGTGGCCCCCGCCAGCTGCAGTTTTTCCAGGTCCAGATCGTCTTGTGTGCGCACGATCACCGGCACCTGCGGCGCATGGCTGTGGGTGTGGTCCAGCACCTTCATGGCCGCGGGCACATCCAGGTAGGTGATCACCACCGCGCTGGCACGTGCCAGGCCTGCGGCCATGAGCGATTGCAAACGTCCGGCATCGCCAAACACGACCGAATCTCCGGCCGCGGCGGCCTGGCGCACCCGGTCGGGGTCCAAGTCGAGCGCCATGTAGGGGATGTTTTCTTTTTCGAGCATGCGGGCCAAGTTCTGGCCGCAACGCCCGTAGCCACAAATGATGACGTGCTTGCTGGTGTTGATCGACTTGCGGGCGATGGTGGTCATCTGCAAGGACTGTTGCAACCACTCGCTGGCCACCACCTTGAGCACGATGCGGTCGCTGTGCATGATGATGAACGGCGTGGCCATCATGGACAGCACCATGCTGGCCAGCACCGGGTTGAGCAATGCCGGGGGAATGATGTTGCTTTGCGCCCCCAGTGTGAGCAAGACAAAACCGAACTCACCCGCCTGCGCCAGGTACAAGCCGGTGCGCAGGGCCACCCCGTTGGGCGCGCCGGTCAGCTTGGCCAACGCAGTCACCAACACCAGCTTGAACAGCACAGGCAAGGTGGTGAGCAGCAAGACCAGCGGCCAGCGTTCCACCACAATGAACCAGTCCAGCATCATGCCAATGGTGATGAAGAACAGGCCCAGCAGCACATCGTGAAAAGGTCGGATGTCGAGTTCCACCTGGTGTTTGTATTCGGTCTCGGAAATCAGCATGCCCGCGATGAATGCACCCAGCGCCAGGCTCAGGCCCGCCATCTCGGTGATCCAGGCCAGCCCCAGGGTGACCAGCAGGAGGTTGAGCACAAACAGCTCTTCGCTTTTGCGCCGCGCCACCAGCGTGAGCCACCAGCGCATGACACGCTGCCCACCGGTCATGAGCAAGGTAATCAAGACTGTGGCCTTGGCCGCCGCCAACAACAGGGCCGAGAACATTTCTTCGGCCGGTGCGCCCAAAGCCGGAATCATCACGATCAGAGGCACCACCGCCAAATCCTGAAACAGCAGCACACCCACCACCCGCTTGCCGTGCTCGGACTCCAGCTCCAGCCGGTCGGCCACCAGCTTGATCACGATGGCCGTGCTGCTCATGGCCATGGCGCTCGACAGCGCCAGCGCGGTTTGCCACTCCATCTTCCAAAGCGTGGGGGCCATGGTGGCGACAAACAAGGAAAACACCGTCACGATCACCAGCGTCAGCAACACCTGCAACAGGCCCAGGCCAAACACGTGCTTGCGCATGGAACGCAACTTGGGCAGGTTGAACTCCAGCCCGATCACAAACATCAGGAACACCACGCCGAACTCGGCCAGGTGTTTCACGCCCTCGGAGTTTTGCGCCAGCGCCAATGCGTTGGGGCCAATGACCACGCCCACCGCCAGATAACCGAGCATCGGCGGCAGCTTGAGCATGCGGCAGCCCACCACGCCCAACACCGCGGCCAGCAAATACAACAGGGTCAACTCCAAAGCGCTCATGCTTCAATGGTAACAAGCGCATGTGACCGTCTCGGCGATCCGGGCGCTCCATTCACCACCCGATGTGGGCTTGAGCACCGCTGTTTCATGGCACGGCCCGCCGACCGATAAAATGCCCACCATGCTCGCCCACTCTGCCCACACCCTGCAACTCGCCCGCGAGACGCTCGACATCGAGGCCACAGCCTTGTTGCAACTCAAAGCCCGCTTGGACGAGCGCTTTGTCCAGGCCGTGAACATGGTGCTGGGCGTGCAAGGGCGCGTGGTGGTCACCGGCATGGGCAAAAGCGGGCACATCGGTCGCAAGATTGCCGCCACCCTGGCATCGACCGGCACCCCGGCGATGTTTGTCCACCCCGGCGAAGCCAGCCATGGTGACCTGGGCATGATCCAGGGCATCGACGTGGTCCTGGCCATCTCCAACAGTGGTGAAAGCGATGAACTGGTGGCCATCTTGCCGGTCCTCAAACGCCAGGGCGTGCCCCTGATCGCACTGACCGGCGGCCTGCAGTCCTCGCTGGCCCGCCATGCCGACGTGGTGCTCGACTGCTCTGTCGACAAAGAAGCTTGCCCCCTGAACCTGGCACCCACAGCCAGCACCACCACCCAACTCGCCATGGGCGATGCCTTGGCCGTGGCCCTGCTCGATGCCCGGGGCTTCAAGCCCGAAGACTTTGCCCGCTCGCATCCCGGCGGTTCACTGGGCCGCAGACTGCTGACCCATGTGGACGATGTGATGCGCAAGGGCAGCGATGTGCCGCAGGTCGGACCGGATGCCGAATTCACCGCCCTCATGCGCGAGATGAGCAGCAAGGGCCTGGGCGCGACCGCCGTGACCGACGCCGAAGGCCGCGTGCTGGGGGTGTTCACCGATGGTGACTTGCGCCGCCTGATCGAAAAAGGCGCGGACCTGCGCAGCCTGCGGGCACGCGATGTGATGCACGCCAACCCCCGCACCATCCGGGTTGACGCGTTGGCCGTCGAAGCGGCCGAGATGATGGAGCAATGGCGCATCACCAGCATCCTCGTCGTCGACGAAGCCGGGCACCTGTGTGGTGCCCTGAACACCAACGACCTGATGCGGGCCAAGGTGATCTGACATGCAAGCCGTCCAAACGCTCACACCGGCTCTGCATTACCCGCCCGAATTGCTGTTGCAAGCGCAAGGCATTCGCGTAGCCTTTTTCGACGTCGACGGCGTGTTGACCGACGGCGGGCTGTATTTTTCGGAAAGCGGCGAAGCCCTCAAGCGCTTCAACACGCTGGACGGGCAAGGTCTGAAATTGCTGCAGCAAGCAGGCATCACGCCCGTGGTCATCACCGGGCGCGACTCGCCCGCGCTGCGCCTGCGCCTGAAGGCGCTGGGCATCGTGCATGCGCGTTTTGGCACCGAAGACAAACACCCGGCTGCCGAAGATTTTCTGCACACCCTGGGTTTGAGCTGGGCGCAAGCGGCCGCCATGGGCGACGACTGGCCCGATTTGCCGGTGATGCAACGCGTGGCCTTTGCCTGCGCCCCTGCCAACGGGCACGCCCAAGCCAAGGCGGTGGCACACCACATCACGGCTGAGCGAGGTGGCGAAGGCGCGGCCCGTGCGTTTTGTGACCTGTTGCTTGTGGCTGGCGGCCATTACGCACGCTTGCTGGCCCAGGTTGGTACCCACGCACACGCAGGCCCGTCGGCATGAACGGGTTGCGCCGCCTGCTCGACAAGTTGAGCATTTACCTGCCCTTGATCGTGATGGCCTTGCTGGCACTGGCCAGCTGGTGGCTGGTCCGAAGCGTGCCGGTACTGCTCACGCCCGAGGCCAACAAGCCTGTACGCCAGGACCCCGACTACCGCCTGGCCGATTTCTCGGTCAAATCCTTCAATGCCAGCGGGCGCATGACCCGTGAGGTCATTGGCGACAAGGCCCAGCACTATCCGGCCACCGAGGCCCTGCACATTGACCGGGTTCGCATTTATGCCGAAAGCGACAGCGGTGCCAAGATGAACGCCCGCGCCGAGCAGGGCATCGCCACCGACGATGGCAAGCAAGTCACCCTGATCGGCAACGCCTACGCCATCAAACACCCGCAAGAAACCCGCCCTCAAATTGAACTGCAGGGAGAGCGTCTGGTTGCCCTGCCCGACGAAGACCGCGTGGTGTCTGCCGACCCGGTGCAAATCACCCGTGACCGCGATGTCTTCACGGGCAACACCATGGACTTCAACAGCAACACGGGCGAGCACGTGTTGCAAGGCCGGGTGCGCGGCACCTTGGCCCCCAAGCCACGCAAAACACCGTAACGGACGCCACAGACCAAGAGCCTGCGAAGGCCACAAACGACAAAGCCCTGCAATGCAGGGCTCTGTGAAGATTCAAGGGCCTGTCAGCTGACAGGCCAGTGCGTGAATCAATAACCGCCGCCGTAGCCGCCGCCTTCACGGCGACCGCCACCACCGCGTGGGCCGGCACCGTAGGGGCTGCGGAAACCACCGCCGCCGCCTTCGCCACCACCGTAACCGCCGCCGCCTTCGCGACGACCGCCGCCGTAGCCGCCGCCACCGCCTTCACGGCCGCCACCAAAACCGCCGCCGCCTTCGCGACCGCCGCCGTAGCCGCCACCACCTTCACGACGACCACCGCCGTAACCGCCACCACCACCGAAGCCACCGCCGCCAGTGCGGGGAGGACGGGCTTCCATGGGACGGGCTTCGTTCACCACCACGTTACGGCCGCCCAGGGGCTGACCGTTCATGCCGTTGATCGCTGCTTGTGCTTCGTCATCGCTGCCCATTTCCACAAAGCCGAAGCCTTTGGAGCGGCCAGTGTCACGTTCCATCATGACTTTGGCGCTGGTCACAGCACCGAATTCACCGAAGGCTTGTTCCAGATCGCCGTCGCGAACCGAGTAAGGCAGGTTGCCGACGTAAAGTTTGTTGCCCATGAAAGGGACTCCTCAAAACACAGAGATAAAAGCGATGGAGCTCCGAAAACGCATTCAACAAACCTGAAAACATCGGAAGGAAAGCGAAACTGATCTGGTCACCGCAAACATGACTTCGCTGCTTCTGACAGTGAAGTCCGGCAATTATGCGTGATAAAACAAAAAAAAACGCAAGGGGTAATCCCCCGAAGCCGCGCAGAATGTGGTCTGCCGCACCAATCTGTTGTTTTACCAACTCACTTCACGGTCCGGTGTGGCACTGATTTTGTGGACACTCAAATCAGCACCGTCGTACTCTTCTTCCGGGCTGAGTTTCAGGCCCAAGGTCCATTTCAGGACACCATAGACCAGCACCCCGCCCAGCAAAGCCCAAGCCACGCCCAGCGCAGTACCGATCCATTGCGCCATGAGGTTGACGCCGCCCAATCCACCCAGACCGGTGGCACCAAAAATGCCAGCGGCAATCCCGCCCCAGGCACCGCAAATGCCATGCAAGGGCCAGACGCCCAGCACATCGTCGATCTTCCATTTGTTCTGGGTCAGGGTGAACATCACCACAAACAGGGCACCCGCCACCGCGCCAGTGACCAAAGCACCAAACGGGTGCATCAGGTCAGAGCCCGCACACACCGCCACCAAACCCGCCAAAGGGCCGTTGTGCACAAAGCCGGGGTCGTTCTTGCCCAGCAACAAAGCCGCCAAAGTGCCGCCCACCATCGCCATCAGGGAGTTGACCGCCACCAGCCCCGAAATCTTGTCCAAGGTCTGGGCGCTCATCACGTTAAAGCCGAACCAGCCCACGATCAGAATCCACGAGCCCAAGGCCAGAAACGGGATGCTCGACGGCGGGTGCGCCGAGACCTGACCGTCTTTGCGGTAGCGGTTGTAACGGGCACCGAGCAAGACCACCGCTGGCAAAGCGATCCAGCCGCCCATGGCGTGGACCACCACCGAGCCCGCAAAGTCATGGAACTCATCGCCCGTCAGCGCCTTGATCCAGGCTTGCACGCCAAAGTGCTGGTTCCAGGCGATGCCTTCGAAAAAGGGGTAAACAAACCCCACGATCACGGCGGTGGCGATCAACTGGGGCCAGAACTTGGCCCGCTCGGCAATCCCGCCCGAAATGATGGCTGGAATGGCGGCAGCGAAGGTCAGCAAAAAGAAGAACTTGACCAGGTCGTACCCGTTCTTGGCGGCCAGCTGCTCGGCCCCCACAAAAAAGGTGGTGCCGTAAGCCACGCTGTAACCCACCACAAAATAAACCACAGTGGAGACTGAAAAATCCACCAGGATCTTCACCAGCGCATTGACCTGGTTCTTTTTGCGGACGGTCCCCAGCTCCAAAAAGGCAAAACCGGCGTGCATGGCCAGCACCATGATGCCGCCCAACAAAATAAATAGCGCATCCGCGCCCTGTTTCAGTGCTTCCATGACCGTCTCTTGAGGATTTTTGAATTGATTTGGTGCATAAAGGGCTCAAAAACCCTCGGCGCACCAAACAAAAGCAAGAAATAGGCCCAAATTGATGCGCATCAAGCCAGCGCCTTCAGGTCACTGACGTAAGATTCTTCTTTTTTGAATTCCGCGCGGCACATTCACATGGAAGCATTCCTCGTCTCCACCGGCATCGTGGCCCTGGCTGAAATGGGCGACAAAACCCAACTGTTGTCGCTGGTGCTAGCCGCCCGTTTTCGCAAGCCCTGGCCCATCGTGCTGGGGATTCTGGTGGCCACACTGGCCAACCATGGCCTGGCCGGGGCCGTGGGCAGCTGGGTCACCACCATGATGGGCCCCGATGTGCTGCGCTGGGTGCTGGGCGCGTCCTTCATCGCCATGGCGGTGTGGATGCTGATTCCGGACAAGCTGGACGACGAAGAGGGCGACAGCGCCCCGCGCATGGGGGTGTTCGTGACCACGGTGGTGGCGTTCTTTCTGGCCGAGATGGGCGACAAGACGCAGATCGCCACCGTCATGCTGGCCGCCCAATACAACGCCTGGTTCGCCGTGGTGGCCGGCACCACGCTGGGCATGATGCTGGCCAACGCCCCGGTGGTGTGGCTGGGCGACGCGATCACCAAACGGGTGCCGCTGCGCCTGGTACACCTGATCTCGGCGGGCATTTTTGCCGTGTTGGGCGTGATTGCTTTGTCGGGCTGGGGCGCCTGAGCGCAGGTTTCTACCGGCGCAGGCGTCAAGCCGAAGGCTGGCGCTTGTAAATGACGTGGTAAACCCCAGCCACCAGCACCGCGCCACCCAGAAGATTGCCCAGAATCACGGGCAGCCAATTGCCGAGCATGCCGCCCCAGGTGACGGCGGGGTAGCCCGTCAGGCCGCTTTGCTGCAGCAACATGGCCAGCAGCATCAGGTACATGTTGGCGATGCTGTGTTCAAAACCGGCCGCCACAAAGGCCATCACCGGCAGCATGACGGCCACGGCCTTGTCTGTCACGCTGCGCCCGGCCATGGCCATCCACACGGCCATGCACACCAGCACATTGCACAGCACCCCGCGCAGCAAGGCCGTGACAAAGGGCAACTCCTGCTTGGCCACAGCGATCTGCACCACCTTCTGGCCAATTGCACCGCCGTTCAGGCTGGCGTGGCCGCTGGCGAACACCAGCAGCGCCAGACCGGCCGCGCCGACAAAATTGGCCAGGCACACAATGACCCAGTTGCGTAGCACCTGCGCTGCGCTGACCCGGCCATCGGCCCAGGCCATGACGATCAGGTTGTTGCCGGTGAACAACTCAGCCCCGGCCACCACGACCATGAGCAAACCCATGGCAAACACCAACCCGCCCAGCACCGAACTTGCGGCAAAGCCCAAGGTCGGATCGGCCTTGACCAGCACAAACAGCATGGCCCCCAGGCCAATGAAGGCCCCGGCCAGCACGCCCAGCAAGGCCAAGGGCAGCGCCGCCATTCGGGCTTTGGTTTCGCCCACCGATTCGACGCGGCGGGCGATTTCGACGGGACTGTAGGCGTCCGAGCCATAAAGATCTGACATGCGTGCTCCTGCGGCGTGCTTCTGATGGGGCTGGTCCTTCGCCCTTATACTCGGCTTTATGCGCCGATTTGAACCTGATTGCGGGCGCCGAAACCCCTGGTTTCGAAATTCAGCTAAATGGCGTGTGTTTCAACCCACTGAAGCCCGGCCCAGCTGACTGCGAAGCCGGGTTTTGTTTTTTGTACACCTGAACACATTCGATGCTGATCGCCGAATCCCAAAGCATGCTGTTTGAAGCCCCTTTGCCTTTGCAAAGCGGTGCGTCCCTCCGTGGCTATTCGCTGAGCTACGAAACCTACGGCACGCTCAACGCCGACAAATCCAACGCGGTGCTGATCTGCCACGCGCTCAACGCCTCGCACCATGTGGCGGGCGTGTACGCCGACCAACCCCACAATGTGGGCTGGTGGGACAACATGATCGGCCCCGGCAAGTCCCTGGACACCGACCGCTTTTTTGTGATCGGCGTGAACAACCTGGGTTCGTGCTTTGGCTCCACCGGCCCCATGCACACCAACCCCGACACCGGGCGCGTGTATGGCGCGGACTTTCCGGTGGTCACGGTGGAAGACTGGGTCAACGCCCAAGCCCATTTGCTCGACGCGTTGGGCATTGAACAACTGGCCGCCGTGATGGGCGGGAGCTTGGGCGGCATGCAGGCGCTGAGCTGGACACTGCAATACCCCGAGCGCGTGAAGCACGCGGTGGTGGTGGCCAGCGCCCCCAACCTCAACGCCGAAAACATCGCCTTCAACGAAGTGGCCCGCCGCGCCATCGTGACCGACCCGGACTTCCACAACGGCCACTTTTACGCCCAAGGCGTGGTGCCCAAGCGCGGCCTGCGCATCGCCCGCATGATCGGCCACATCACGTACCTGAGCGACGACGTGATGAATGAAAAGTTTGGCCGCGAGCTGCGCACGGCGGTGACGCACAACGCCACCGGCTACAAATACTCCACACAAGAGGTGGAGTTCCAGATCGAGAGCTACTTGCGCTACCAGGGCGACAAGTTCAGCGAGTACTTTGACGCCAACACCTATTTGCTGATCACCCGGGCGCTCGATTACTTCGATCCGGCCCGCGCTTTTGGCGGCGATTTGTCGCAGGCTTTTGCCCGTGCCCGCTGCAAATTCCTGCTGGTCAGCTTCAGCACCGACTGGCGCTTCTCGCCCGCCCGCAGCCGCGAAATGGTCAAGGCCCTGCTCGACAACCGCCGCGACGTGAGCTACGCAGAAATCGACGCACCGCACGGACACGACGCCTTTTTGCTCGACGATGCGCGTTACCTGAATGTGGTGCGTTCTTACTTTGACAACATGGCGAAGACTTTGAACGAAGGAGGTGCCGCATGAGCGACCCCCTGATCATGCAAGCCATTGCGCGGCTGGTGCCACACGGCGCCCGCGTGCTCGACCTGGGCTGTGGCGACGGCGCCTTGCTGGCCCACCTGCAACAACACAATGCTTGCACCGGCTACGGTGTGGAGCTGGACGACGCCAATGTGCACGCCTGCGTACAGCGCGGCGTGAACGTGATCCAGCTCAACCTGGACGAAGGCCTGAGCCTGTTTGCCGACCAATCGTTTGACGTGGTGCTGCAAATCGACACCCTGCAACACCTGCGCAACGCCGAAACCATGTTGCGCGAAACGGTGCGTGTGGGCCGCGTCGGCATCGTGGCCTTCCCCAACTTTGCGCACTGGTTCAACCGCCTGAGCGTGCTGCAAGGCCGCATGCCGGTGACCAAGCGCCTGCCTTACCAGTGGTACGACACGCCCAACATCCGCGTGGGCACCTTTGCCGACTTTGGCGACCTGGCCCGTAAAAACCACCTGCAGGTGGTGGATGCCTTCGGTCTGCAACACGGACAGGAAGTGCGTGTGTTGCCCAACCTGATGGCCGGCACAGCGGTGTACAAACTGCAGCGCAGCTGAGATGCCCAACACACCAGCCAACCAGGGCCCGCGCGCTCACGGCCCCTGGCTGATCGCCAATGTGCTGGCCCAAATCGCCTTTGGCCTGCTCGCAATGACGCTGTGCCTGCCCTCCATGCAGGAGTGGGGCACCCTCTTCAACACCCGCCAGGCCGATGTGCAGCTGACCTTCAGTGGCTATGTGGTCGCCTACGGCGCGTTGCAGCTGGTGTACGGCCCGCTGTCTGACCGGCATGGGCGCAAACCCATTTTGATGCTGGGCCTGGTGGTGGCGGGGCTGGCCTCGGTCATGGCCGCACTGGCCACCGACATCGCCACGCTCACCGCTGCCCGTGTGCTGCAAGGCGCGGGCAGCGCGGCCAGCATGGTGGTCAGCCGCTCCATGGTGCAAGACCTGTTCACCGGGCCACAGCGCACCCGCGTCATGGCCTACATCGGCATGGCGCTGGGCATGTGCCCGCCGCTGGCCACGCTGATCGGCGGGCAGATCCATGTGCGCTACGGCTGGCAGACCAACTTCGTGCTGCTGGCGGTGCTGGCGGCGGTGCTGCTGGTGGCCGCGTGGCTGGGTTTGCCGCGTGTGGCCAAACCTGCACCTGCACCGGGCCACTGGCTGCGGTCCATGCTCAGCGCCTATGCCCGCTTGCTGCGCGAGCCGCGCTTTTTGCTGTACGTCGCCATCCTTGCCGCGACCACCGCCACGTTTTATGCCTTCCTCGCCGGGGCTCCGATTGTGCTCAAGGGTTACGGCATCGGCCCCGACGGCATTGGCTGGTTCATCATGGCCGTGCCCGTGTCCTATATTTTGGGCAATTTCATGACGTCGCGGCTGATTGCGCAGGCGGGCGAATCGCGCGTCATGGCCTGGGGCCAGGCCCTGACCCTGGGCGGCCTGGTCGTGATGCTGGCGCTGGGGCTGTTTGGTGTGCAGACGGCGCTGGCTGTGGCCCTGCCGCTGCTCTTGCTGGGCTTTGGCCATGGCCTGCTCAACCCGCCTGCGCTGGCGGGCACCGTGGGCGTGCTGCCCGCGCTGGCCGGATCGGCCGCTGCCGTGGCTGGCCTGATGCAGCAGCTCACCGGGGCCACCGGGGGTTATCTGGTGGGCCTGGTGCCGCACGAAGGCGCGGTCAACCTCGGCTGGATGATGCTGGCCTTTGCCCTGACCGGCGCGACGGCGCAGTTTTTTTTGCGCAGGCATTGAGTCACTGCAAGGCCTGAGGCTTGGCAGACCTGCCGCAACGGGCGTTTTGGGTGTAGGCTGAATGCCATGGACACGCCATCCCCCTCCGCTTCTCCACCTGGCCCCGCCGACCGGGCCTCGCCTTTGTCCTTGCGCCGTGTGGCCATCGACACTTACCGTGAAAACGTGGCCTACCTCAACCGCAACTGCGCGGTGTACCGGGCCGAGGGTTTTCAGGCCCTGTCCAAAATCGAAGTGCGCGCCAACGGCCGGCATGTGTTGGCCACCCTCAATGTGGTCGACGACGACAGCATCGTGGCCTGCACCGAAATCGGCCTGTCCGAAGACGCTTTTCGCCACCTGGGTGTGCCCGATGGACACACCGCTTCGGTCTCGCAGGCGGAGCCCCCGGCGTCGATGGAGGCACTGTTTCGCAAGATCGATGGCGAACGCCTGGACCAGAACGACTTCCACGCCATCGTTCGGGACATTGCGGGGCACCACTATTCCAAGATCGAACTCACGGCCTTTGTGGTGGCCACCAACCGGGGCGAGATGGACCGCGAAGAGGTCTACTTCCTGACCGAAGCCATGGTGGCAGCAGGTCGGCGTCTGGACTGGCGTGAGCCGCTGGTGGTCGACAAACACTGCATCGGCGGCATCCCCGGCAACCGCACCTCGATGCTGGTCATGCCCATCCTGGCGGCCTACGGCATCCTGTGCCCCAAGACCTCGTCTCGCGCCATCACCTCGCCCGCCGGCACGGCCGACACCATGGAAGTTCTGGCCGATGTGGAGCTGCCTTTTGAAAAGCTGGCCGAGATCGTGCGCACGCACCGTGGCTGTCTGGCCTGGGGCAGCACGGCCGATCTGTCGCCCGCCGACGATGTGCTGATCGCGGTCGAGCGGCCGCTGTCGCTGGACTCGCCCGCGCAAATGGTCGCCTCCATCCTGTCCAAAAAAATCGCGGCGGGTTCCACCCACTTGGTGCTCGACATCCCGATCGGCCCCACCGCCAAGGTGCGTTCCATGCCCGAGGCGCAGCGCCTGCGCAGGTTGTTTGAATACGTGGCCTCACGCATGCACCTGTCGCTCGAAGTGGTCATCACCGACGGCCGCCAGCCTGTGGGCCAGGGTGTCGGGCCGATGCTCGAAGCGCGCGACGTGATGCGCGTGCTCGAAAACGACCCGCGTGCGCCCAACGACCTGCGGCAAAAATCGCTGCGGCTGGCCGGTCGCCTGATCGAAGCCAGCCCCGATGTGCGCGGCGGCGACGGCTTTGCCATCGCACGCGACATCCTCGACTCCGGCCGGGCGCTCAGCCGCATGCAAGCCATCATCAACGCGCAAGGCGCACGCCCGTTTGACCACAACCACCCGCCGCTAGGCGGGCTCACGCTGGAGGTGTGCACCCCGGCCGATGGCGTGGTGACTGGCATCGACAACCTGCAGATCGCCCGCGTGGCCCGCATGGCCGGTGCCCCCAAAGTGCAAAGCGCCGGGGTGGATCTGCTGCACAAACTGGGCGATAGCGTCACGCAAGGTACGCCGCTGTACCGGGTGCACGCCGCCTACCCGAGCGACCTGGAATTTGCCACGCAGCTGTGCCGCAAAGCCAGCGGCTACACGCTGGGCCAGGCCGATGAAGTGCCGCATGTGTTTGTCGAGTTTTGAAGAAGGACGGCAAATGCCTGAACGCGGTGCATTGCTCTACTTTGAAGACGAAACCCCCGCCGCCCTGCGCCTGGCCGATGCTGCGGGTCTGGTGCCGCACCAGGTAGAGCGTCACCGCTTTCCCGATGGCGAAACCCAGCTCACGCTGCCTGCGCACTTGCCCCCGCGTGTGGTGCTGCTGCGCAGCCTGCACCAGCCAAACGACAAACTGACCGAACTGCTGCTGGCCGCACCCACCGCCCGCCAACTGGGTGCCAAGCACCTCAGCCTGGTCGCACCCTACCTGGCCTACATGCGGCAAGACATGGCATTCGCCCCCGGCCAGGCCATCAGCCAGCGCATCGTGGGTGCCTGGCTGGCCACGCTGTTCGACGCGGTCATCACGGTGGACCCGCACCTGCACCGGGTGGCCACCCTGGCCAAAGCGGTGCCCGCCCGTCAGGCCATCACGCTCAGCGCAGCACCGCTGCTGGGCGACTGGATTGCGCAGCACCGGCCTGGCGCGTTCTTGCTCGGACCCGACAGCGAGTCAGCGCAATGGGTCACCCAAGCCGCCGCTGCCCACGGCCTGAAACATGCGGTGTGCAGCAAAGTGCGCCACGGCGACCACGCCGTGAGCATCGCGCTGCCCACGTGCGACCTGCGCGGCCAGGCCGTGGTGCTGCTGGACGACGTGGCCAGCAGCGGCCACACCCTGGCCACCGCCGCTGGCTTGGCATTGGCCGCAGGCGCGGCCAGCGTGGACGTGGCCGTGACGCACGCCCTGCTGGCAGGCGATGCGCTGCAACGCATCCATCAGGCAGGTGTGGGCGAATTCTGGAGCACGGACAGCGTGGCGCATCCGAGCAATGTGATGGGCTTGGCGGGATTGCTGGCGAAGGCGATCAAGGAAGATGTTGTCGCGTATTGAGCTGAGCGTTTTATTGGGCTGTTGTCGTCAGCCCTTAGGTCGGTGGCAACAGAGCCGACATGCGATCTGAACCGAAGTCCACCATGTCGGACCTGAAGGTACCGATCTACAACTTCATCGTCATGTCTACGAGCGTGGGGTCAGCCGTCTCAAGCAGCCAATAACTCTTCGCGCAACAAGTAGGGTTTCACCAAGACGTCTGCGGGCAAATCAAGCTGAGCGACCAAGCGGCGGATCATTTCGAGCGTCAATGGGCGCGTTCTGTTCAAAATATCAGCCACACGGCCACGGGGGCCAATCATGGGTTCAAGATCTTTGCGGGTCAGCCCACGGCTCTCCATGACGTGCTCAATCAGCTCAATCGGGTCTGGGTCAGCGATCGGAAAGTGCGTTTTCTCGTAATGTTCCACCAGCAGAGTGAGCACATCCAAACGCTCGGCTTCGGCAGACTTGGCTGGAGCATCCCAAAGTTGCTCGATGGCTTCCAGGGCTGCCTTGTATTCTTTTTTGTTGTGAATGGTGCGGATTTCCACAGGGTTCTCCTTCAAACAGTCAACACATCGATCTTGTCGTATTGCGCATGCGTACCCACAAACTTCACAAACAACAAGCCTTTGTCATAGCGAACCAGCACCACCAACCGGTAGTCATTGCCCTTGATGTTGAACACCACCCGATTGTTGGCTGTAAAGCTGGCATTTCTGTAGGCATTTTTGATGTCAGATGGCGACCTCCATTGCGCCCTGCTGGCCAACGCGTACCAAGCCGTTAACGGTGTTTGTGCATCAGGATGCTTTGTCCAAAAGGCACGAAGTGTAGATATCGCAACGATTCGCATGATTCATTATGATACCAAATTGGTATCAACACAACAATCGAAAATGACTGCTTGAGCCAATGACCCAGCAAAGCCAGAGGCGTCGAGTCCCAAACGACTGGAAGGATCAACAGCGGCCAGTTGCATGATTGCACTCGTTTGCCGGGCAAGCTCGTATCCGTGATCATCGCGCTGATGATGGAGAACTCGAATGCACTGTGGGGCGACGGTGTCTACCCCATCGTCAATCAGAAAACCTCAATCTGAACAAATCAGCCCGTGCAAAAATTTCGCTCAAGCCCCCGCCCGTGCCTTGTCCAGCGCTTCACGCAACACCTTCAAATCCCCAATGTGATTGGCCAGCAGCAGGATCAGGCGGGCATTGAGCGCCTCGCTTTGTTCGTCGCTCAGGCCGTTGTGGGCTTCGATCAGGTGTTCATAAAACTCGTCGCCGGGTGAGAAGTCGCGGAAGAAACGGCGGCCGGCTTCGTGAAAGTTGGGGTCTGTTTTCAGGGCGATGTGCATGTCGGTTTTCATGTCAGTCCTTGGTGCGGTTCAGGCCTGGCCGATGTGGCTTCCGATGTTGAGCCCTGTCGCTCGGGCCAGTGCGGCCTGCACGGTGTGGGTGTCCAGCGTGCGCCAGCGGGCCACCACGTGCTGGTCGGGGCGCAGTAGGTAGGTGGTGCCGGGTCGTGCGTCGTAGCGTTTGGCCACCAGGCCTTGGGTGTCGACGATCACTTTCACGCCGGGGATGTTCAGGGGGCTGGATGCGACGATGAGGGGCGTCGCTTGGACGGGCTGGGCATTCGCGCGCAGGGGCGCGCTCCCACAGGATGCGAGTTGGGCCAGCACTTCGGGCGAAGGCGCTGCGTCAACAAATAACAAGACCTGAAAACCTTTGCCCACTTGGTCGAGCAACCAAGCGTCTTGTCCGTCCACTTGCACCGGCGCGTCGTCCATCGGTGCGCCAGGCACCATCTGGCCTTCAAAAGCGTCGGTGTCGGGCGTGTTGAGCACCGACTCGGTCAGGAAAGACGGCATGGACAAGCGGCCCGAATTGACCAGCTTACGCGCAAACGGGTAGTGCTTGGCCAGCGCCAGCACCTGGTTGCGGAAGGTTTTGCTGGTGCGGCTCTTGGGCGTGATGAAGTCGGTCGAGCGGGTCGAGTTCATGATGTTTTCGTCGGCGGCAAACTGGCGGTCGTGCGCGTAGGTGTCGAGCAGTTTCTCGCTGGCTTGGCCTTTGATGACCAAGCCCAGCTTCCACATCAGATCGTCCGCGTCCTGAAAGCCCGAGTTGGCGCCACGTGCGCCAAAGGGCGAGACCTGGTGCGCCGCGTCGCCCACAAACAGCACGCGGCCGTGGCGGAAGTCGGTCATGCGGCGGCACTGGAAGGTGTAGATGCTCACCCACTCCAGCTCAAACGGCCGGTCGTCGCCCAGCATGGCCTGCAGGCGCGGGATGACTTTTTCGGGCTTTTTTTCTTCTTCGGGGTCGGCGTCCCAGCCGAGCTGGAAGTCGATGCGCCAGACGTTGTTGCTTTGCTTGTGCAGCAGCACGCTCTGGTTGAGGTGGAAAGGCGGGTCAAACCAGAACCAGCGCTCGGCCGGGTAGTCGGCTTTCATGATCACGTCGGCGATGAGGAAGCGGTCCTGGAACACGCGGCCTTCGATGTCCAGCCCCAGGTGGCGACGAATGGGGCTGCGTGCGCCGTCGGCCACCACCAGCCAGTCGGCTTCGATGTCGAAGGTGCCGTCAGGTGTTTCCACCGTGAGGGTGGCGTGATCGTCGTGGCGGGTGACTGCGGTGACCTTGTGCTGCCAACGGATGTCCGCGCCCAGCTCCAAGGCGCGCGCAATCAGCATTTCCTCCACGTGGTACTGCTGCAGGTTGATCATGCCGGGGCGCTTGTGGCCCGCGTCGGGCACCAGGTTGAACTGGTAGACCTCGTCTTCTTCGAGGAAGGTGCGGCCGATATTCCAGCTCACGCCCATGTTGCAGGCCTGCTCGGCAATGCCCAAACGGTCGAGGATTTCGAGCGAGCGCTTGGCGTAGCAGACGGCCCGTGAGCCGACCGAGACGGTTTTGTCATCGTCCAGCACCAACACGTCCAAACCCTGCAATCGGGCATCGATGGCGGCGGCCAGGCCCACTGGCCCTGCGCCAATGACGATCAGTGGTTTGCGCTGCGGCGGTGTGGACATCAAATCGGCAGGCGACTTGTAGGGATAGATCGGGTTGATGTAAGCGCCCATGCGTGGTCTCCGGCCATGAGGTAAACACCTTTCGGTGCGACAAACGGTAATTTACTATAGATAAATCAATTTACCTATCCGTAATTTTAAACTTGCAGGAATTTTTGTTTTTCAGGCGACAACGAACCAGATTGACAGCGTGAAAACCGCAGTCAGGCTATGCTCAAGGTCCGTCTTTTGTATGACAACTTCATGATCCAGCATTTCACCCCCGTGTCCAGCGGCGCTCGCCTGTCTGACCAGGTGGCCGAGCAACTGGCCAACGAAATCAAACAAGGCCGCCTTTTGCCCGGCGACAAACTGCCCACCGAGGCACGCCTGGTGGAGCAGTTTGAAGTCAGCCGCACCGTGGTGCGCGAGGCCGTGTCCAGGCTCAAGTCTTTGGGCCTGGTCGATTCGCGCCAAGGCAGCGGGGTGTTTGTCAACCCGCAGCTGCCCTTCGCGCCGCTCAACTTCGAGGCGCGGCATGCCGCCTCGCAAGAGGCCGTGATCCAGATGGTGGAGGTGCGCCGCGCACTTGAAGCCGAAGTGGCCGCACTGGCCGCCGAACGGCGCAACGCACGCGATCTTCGCAAGATCGAGCAAGCCGTTCGGGCCCTAGATGCCGCCGTCCAGTCGGGAGGCGATGGTGTGGCCGAAGACGTAAACTTTCACCGGGCCATTGCCGACGCCACGTGCAACCCATTCCTGATCCAGACACTGGAGTACCTGGGCCAGTTTTTGCACGGGGCCACACAAGTGACCCGGGCCAACGAAGCGCGGCGCATGGACTTTGCAGCCGAAGTGCAAACCGAACACCAAGCCATTTTGCAAGCCGTCAAAGCCGGTGACGCTGCTGCGGCCAGACAAGCTGCTGCCACGCACATGGGCAATGCCATCACCCGCATCCGCAGCGCAGACCCGGCCTTCTGGGTACAAGAAGGCGAGCGGCTGGCACAGCCCCTGGTCAAAGGGCTGCGGACTTGAATCACTCCACCTTGATGTTGGCCGACTTGACCACGGCCGCATAACGCGACAAGTCACGCGCCATGTCACGGCCAAATTTTTCGGGGCCACCCGGGCTGGCCGTGATGCCCAGCGTGTTCAGGCGCTCGCGCACCACCGGGTCGTTCAGTACGGCATTCAGTTCGGTGTTGAGCTTGTCCACAATCGCCCGAGGTGTTTTGGCCGGGGCCAGCAAACCCACCCAGGAGTTGATGTCGAAGTCGGGCACGCCGCCTTCAATGAAGGTGGGCACATCGGGCATGGACGGTGCACGCTGCGCGCTGGACACCGCCACCGCGTGCAGCTTGCCCGACTTGACGTGCTGAATCGCCCCCGCCACGGCGGTGTACACCAAGGGGATGGTGCCGCCCATCACATCGATCATGGCCTGGCCACCGCCTTTGTAGGGGATGTGGGTCAGGTTGGCGCCCGTGCGCTGCTTGAGCAACTCACCCGCGATGTGCGGCGTACCGCCCGTGCCGGACGTGCCATACGACAAGCCACCGGATTGGGTTTTGGACAGGGCGATCACGTCTTTGAGCGTCTTGGCAGGCACACCGGGGTGCGACACCAAAATCAAGATGGCATCGCCAATCTTGCCGATCGGGGCAAAGTCTTTGGCTGTGTCAAAACCCACTTTGGGGAACACATGCGGGTTGATGACCAGCGTGCCATCAAAACCCAGGAGCAAGGTGTAGCCATCGGGTTCGGCCGTGGCCACCATTTGCGTGCCGATGTTGCCCGAAGCGCCAGGCTTGTTGTCCACGATCACCTGCTGGCCCAGCCGTTTGGACAGTTGCTCGGCAATCAGGCGGCCGCTGGTGTCGGTCACACCACCGGTCGCAAAGGGGACCACCAGGCGAATCGGCTTGGCGGGGTAGGCCGCTTGCGCTGCGGCCGTGCTGGCGCCGAGGGCCAGGCCAGTGCAGGCTGCGGCCATCAAGCCCGTATTCAGCGCGGCTTTGAGCCATTGGCGGCGGGGTGTTGTGCTGTTCTTTGTCATCGTTGTCTCCAAGGGTTTCGGGATGGTGTCAGTCGGTTTCAGCGTAACGCTTTTCAAAAGCCCACACGTCTTCAAAACCCATGAGCTTGGTCAGGTCGGCAAAGTCGTACAAAGGCGTGGCACCCTTGGCCGATGAGCCGGTGTCCTTGAACTGCTGGTAAACCTGCGTCATGGCCTGCACACCCGCCAGCAAGGCGGTGACCGGGAAGATGGCGATCTTGTAGCCCAGGGCTTCCAGCTCTGGCTTTGTCAGCACCGGGGTGCGGCCTTTTTCGACCATGTTGGCCACCAGCGGCACGTCAAAGCTTTGGCCAATGCGGCGCATCTCTTCTTCGGACTCGGGTGACTCGACAAACAAGATGTCGGCACCGGCTTTGGCGTAGGCCTCAGCCCGGCGCAGCGCTTCGTCCAGACCCAGCGTGGTGCGGGCATCGGTGCGGGCGATGATCAAAAAGTCTTTGGACTCGCGCGAATCGACGGCCACCTGGATCTTGCGCACCATGTCGGCCATGGGGATCACGCGGCGGCCCGGCGTGTGGCCGCATTTTTTGGGGAACTCCTGGTCTTCGAGCTGGATGGCGCAAGCGCCTGCAGCTTCGTAACCCCGGATGGTGTGGCGCATGTTGAGCAAGCCGCCGTAGCCGGTGTCGGCATCGGCGATCAAAGGCGTGCGGGCCATGCCCGCCATGGCCGTGACGCGACCGACCATGTCGCTGTAGGTGGCCAGACCCGCGTCGGGCAAACCCATGTGCGAGGCCACGGTGCCGTAGCCGGTCATGTACAGCGCATCAAAGCCGAAGCTGTCGGCCAGGCGCAGCGACACCATGTCGAACACACCGGGGGCGACCACGAGGCCGGGCTGGTTCAAACGCGCACGCAGCGCAGAGGTTTTTGTGTTCATGAGGCAAAAAGGAATGAAGAGTGTTCAAATGACGAAATTCAATTTCGTCATTTCATCAGAAGAGCACCCCATGAATCTGCACTTAAGCGACAAGCATGTTTTGATCACCGGCGGCAGCAAAGGCATTGGCCTGGCCTGTGCCCAGGCTTTTTTGGAGGAAGGGGCCAAGGTCACGCTGGTCTCGCGTGACACGGCCAATCTGAAGAATGCGTTGCAAAAACTGCAGGCCCGTTTTGCTGCCGATCGCATTCACACCGTGTCCGCCAATTTGCGCGATGCAGGCGAGGCCCTGACAGCACTGAACTCGGCAGAAGCCGCATTCGGTCCGGTCGATGTTTTGGTCAACTCGGCGGGCGCTGCCAAGCGTACACCCGCACCCGAGCTGACGCCTGAGGCTTTTGCCGATGCCATGCAAGCCAAATACTTCACCACCATCCACATGCTCACGCCCACCATCCAGCGCATGGCCCAGCGTGGCCAAGGCACGGTGGTGAACGTGGTGGGCAACGGCGGCAAAGTGGCCAGCCCGATCCACCTGCCTGGCGGCGCAGCCAACGCGGCCCTGATGCTGGTGAGCGCCGGCATGGCGGCCGCTTATGGGCCACAAGGCATCCGCGTGAATGCGGTGAACCCCGGACTGACTTTGACAGACCGCCTGCAAGAGGGCATGGCAGCCGATGCGCGCCTGAAGGGCATCGACACCGAAGAAGCCATGGCACAAGCCGTGGCCAAAATTCCACTGGGCCGCATGGCCGAGCCCGAAGAAATTGCCAACGCCGTGCTGTTTCTGGCCTCGTCCAAAGCCAGCTACATCACCGGCATTTGCATGAGCATGGACGGGGCGCTGAATCCGATCGTGGTGTGATGCGGCGCTTGTGTTCACACGCGCTTGTGCTGGCGCTGGCCCTGGGCACTTTCGCGGCATGGCCTCCGGCGCAAGCCCAGCCTGCACCGCTGCAAACCGTGCCCTCGGTCGATGTGCCGCGCTACATGGGCACCTGGCACGAGATCGCCAAGTACCCCAACTGGTTCCAGAAAAAATGCGCCAGCAGCACGCAGGCCACCTACACGCTGCAAGCCAATAGGCAAGTGCAGGTGCTCAACCGCTGCAAAACCGACAAGGGCGAATGGAGCGAGGCCTTGGGCGCGGCCCGGCAAATCGGGGGGCCGACCTCACCCCAGCTCAAGGTGCGTTTTGCACCCGAGTGGCTGTCGTTCATTCCGCTGGTGTGGGGGGATTACTGGATCATCGATCTGGACCCGGACTACCAATGGGTGGTGGTGAGTGAGCCCCAGCGCGAGTACCTGTGGATTTTGTCGCGCACGCCGCAAATGCCTGCGGCCACCTACCAGACCTTGCTGGCCAAGCTGGAGAAGCTGGGCTTCGACCTTAAAAGAATCGAAGCCAGCAAGCCCTGAGAGCTTTCGCGCGCGGGGCTGAATTGCCACAAGAAAAGAGCTTGAAGGTCAGTGTGCTGCTTCGGCCACGCGCACTTGGCCCGCTTCGCTGGCCTGCAGCCAACCCTGGTCGGCTGCATCTTGCGCCAGTTGCGCGATCAGGGCGCGGGCATCGGCATTGACCCAAGCCACAGGTTGCAAGCGCAATGCAGCGTCCGAGAAGTGGTGAACCACCTCGGCCACATCGTCAGCATCCAAAGCAGTGGGTTTGTAGACCGGGCTACAAGGCGCTTTTTGGCCCAAGGCCCGATAAAACACCGCCGCCAGATGGCTTGATGCGCCATACACGCTGCGCTGCTGGCCCGCGGCGGTCACGCGCAGGGTGTAGCCGTATTTGCCTTTGACGCACTCGGCCTGGGTGATGTCTTTCAGGGCGAAGTGGTGCACCAGGTTGCCGCTGTCGTTTTCTGAAATCAGCAGGTTCTGATCGGTCAACAACCATAGACCGCGACCGGCCAACACCACGCGGCCCAGCACGTAGCCGAGCACACGCTCGCCGGGCTGGATGTGGTCTCGCATCTGGTCCACATCGGCTTGCTTGAGCAGGTGCGCACCATAGGGGTTGTGGCCCTCGATCAGCAGTTCGCTCAGTTCGTTGCCGTTTTTCAAAAAGTCCAGCCAGGCCATAGAGGTCTCCAAATAAGCCGTGCATGTTCGGTCATGGCGGGATGGGCAGACGCCCCGACCTGTGAATAGACCCACAAAACGCCGGGGTATTGCCAAAAAACCCGTGGCAACTCACGGCCATTGCCCCACCCCCTGCGCCCGGGACGGGCCTGACCCAAACTGCGGCCTGTCTTTCATTGCCCACCATGTTCAACCCCGCCCGTTATTTACCGCCCCGCAAGCTTGGGGACTGCCCTGTGCTGAGCCCGCTGACCGAATCGCTTTCGGCAACCGTGAAAGCCCAGCTGGGCCAGCGCGTGCGGGCCATGACCGGGGCCACGGGGGATGCGCGGGACTTTCTGCAGCCTGCGGGCGACCCGGGCCTGTTCGGGCCCGATTCGGCCGCCTGGCAGGTACATGCCCACTTTGTGGCCATGATGACCGGGGGTTTGTCGTCGCTGATGCTGCAGGCCCTGCACCCCCGGGCGCTGGCCGCCGTTTGGGACCACTCCAGTTTTCGCACCCAGTTGCAGGCGCGGCTGGGCCGCACCGCCTTGTTTGTGGCCACCACCACCTACGGCGGCACGGCAGCCGCCTTGCAGACCATCGAGCGGGTCAACCGCATCCACGCGCAAATTCGCGGTACGCTGCCCGACGGCACGCCCTATGTGGCCAATGACCCGGAGCTGATCCGCTGGGTGCACCTGGGCGAGACCACCAGCTTTTTGCGGGCTTACCAAGACTTGTCTTTGCAGCCTTTGCCCACAGACAGGCAAGACCTGTACTTTGCTGAAATGGCGCAAATCGGCGAGCGCCTGGGCGCCCACGACTTACCGATGACGCGCCACCAGGCCCTGACGCAGCTGCAAGCCTTTCGACCGGAGCTGCGGGTGGACGAGCGCACGCGGGAAACGATTGCCCTGATCGAACACTACCCGTGTGCGCCGCTGGACAGGCCCTTGATCGGTCTGATCGTTCGAGCCGCCTTCCAGATGCTGCCCGACTGGGCGCTGGACATGCTGGGGCGCGAACGCAGCTGCCCCCTGGAACAAGCCGCGGTGCGCACCGCCTTGCAAGGCATGGGTGCATCGCTGGCCTGGGCCTTCGCCGACACGGGTGTGGCGGCACGCGCCCGTCAGCGCATGGCGCCAGGTTTCAAGGCTGCTGAATCGTCTCCAAATACATGAGCAAAGACACGATGCGGTTGCGCGCCGACCACTCGGCGGTACGGGGCGAATCGCTGGGCTGGGTCATGGCGCGGGCCTTGAACTCGTTGCCCCACACCGGCATCTCACGCGAGCCGTGCGGGCCGGTGTCGCCTGACCAGCGGCCATCGATCACCTCCCACATCAACTCCTGCGGAAACTTGCCGCCGTTGCGCTGCGCAATCCGCGTCAGATCGGATGGCGGCTTGACCAGAAATGATTGCACCGGGCCATCGCCCTTGCCCGATGCGCCGTGGCAGCTGGCGCAGTTGTCCTTGTAATCCACGCGGCCCAGGCTGACCGAGGTCTGCGCCCACGACGCGGCCGTGACGCTGAGGATGCTGGCGACCACGCAGCGGCAAATGGTTTGTGTGTTCATCTTGGCTCCTGTTGTTTTGCAAGAGCCTCATCATCGGGACCCAGGCCCGCAAGGTCTGTGCGCTGGCACGCCCAAACCACGGTTATCTGCTGTGGGAGCGCGCCACTGCGCGCGAAAACCTTCGGCCGCAGGGGCGGCCTCCCACAGGGGTGTCTGTGGTGGATGCGCAGGCCATACGCCAGATACCGTCAAACCGGTAGGCCGATTCCCGGGAGCCATCGCAGTGTGTCAATGTGTCGCGCTTCAGTTCAGCGTGCCGCCGCTGATGGCCGCGTCACCCAGCCCCTGCTGCCGATGCGCCACCAGCAAGGCCAGGGCCTGCTGCACGCCCGCCACCTGCACAGCGGCAGGCCAGCTGGGCAAGGTCGGCCCGGGCCACTGGGCGGCTTGCTCGGGCAAGAGCGGCAAGTGCATGAAGCCGCTTTGCACACCCCGCCCGGCCAGCGTGTGCTGCAAGGCATAAAACACCTGGTTGCAGACAAAGGTGCCCGCCGTTTGCGACACCGAGGCCGGAAAACCCGCCGCCTTCAAATCCGCCACCAAAGACTTGATGGGCAAGGTGCTGAAGTAGGCTGCAGGTTCCCCCGCAATCACCGGCACATCGATGGGCTGGTCCCCCGCGTTGTCGGGGATGCGGGCGTCCATGACATTGATGGCCACGCGTTCGACCGAAAAATCACAGCGCCCCTCGGCCTGGCCCAGCGCCAGCACGATGTCGGGGCGGTACTGTGTCAGGGCTTGTTGCAAAGCGGGCAGCGCCTGCGCAAACACGCAAGGCAGCTGCACCGCCGTGACCTGCGCCCCAGCGATCACCGCACCCTGCAAGGCACGGGCCACCTCCCACGACGGGTTGAGGCTTTGCCCGCCAAAGGGCTCGAAACCCGTGACCAGGACACGCATGAACACCGGGCCTTTCAGGCGTTGAAGATCGACACGGTTTTGGTGTTGAGGTAAGCCTCCAGCGCCTCGGGGCCGCCTTCAGAGCCGTAACCGGAATCCTTCATGCCGCCAAAGGGCAGCTCGGGCCAAGGCGCAGCGGGCTGGTTGACCCAGAGCATGCCCACGTCCAGGCGCTGGCTGAGCTGGTGCATGGTTTTCATGGAGTTGGTGAAGGCGTAACCGGCCAGGCCAAAGGGCAGGCGGTTGGCTTCGGCAATCGCGTCTTCGATCTTCTCAAAGCTGCGGATCGCGGCAATCGGACCAAAAGGCTCGTTGACCACCACATCGGCATCGAGCGGCACATGCGAGAGCACCGTCGGCGCAAAGAAGTTGCCTTGCGTGCCGATGCGCTCGCCGCCCGTGAGCACCTTGGCGCCTTTGGCGCGGGCGTCCTGCACGATGGCCTGCATGGCGGCCAGGCGGCGATCGTTGGCCAGCGGCCCCATCTGCGTCCCTGCGGCCAGGCCGTCGCCCACCTGCAGGGCCTGCGCTTGCGCGGCAAATTGTTCGGCAAAGGCGTCGGCAATGCTGTGGTGCACCAAGAAACGGGTGGGCGAGATGCAGACCTGGCCCGCGTTGCGGAACTTGGCCGCGCCTGCGGTCTTCAGGGCCAGCGCGATGTCGGCGTCTTCGGCCAGGATGACCGGGGCGTGGCCGCCCAGCTCCATGGTCACGCGCTTCATGTGCTGGCCCGCCAAGGCGGCCAGTTGTTTGCCCACGGGCGTGGAGCCGGTGAAGGTGATCTTGCGGATCAGCGGGTGCGCGATCAGGTAGTTCGAGATCTCGGCAGGTGTGCCGTAGACCAGACCGATGACGCCCGCAGGCACGCCCGCATCATGGAAAGCGCGGATCAGCTCGGCAGGGGCTGCGGGCGTTTCTTCGGGCGCTTTGACGATGATGGAGCAGCCGGTAGCCAAAGCGGCAGACATCTTGCGCACGGCCTGGTTGATCGGGAAGTTCCAGGGCGTGAAGGCGGCAACAGGCCCCACGGGCAACTTGAGGACTTGCTGCTGCACCTGGATGTTGCGTGGCGGCACGATGCGGCCATACACGCGGCGGCCTTCTTCGGCAAACCACTCGATGATGTCGGCGGCCGACATGGCCTCGACTTTGGCTTCGGCCAGGGGCTTGCCTTGTTCTTGGGTGAGCAGTTCGGCAATTTGCGGGGCGCGTTCGCGCATCAGGGCTGCGGCCTTGCGCATGATCGCGCTGCGCTCGTTGGCGGGCACATCGCGCCACAACTCGAAACCCTTTTGCGCGGCTTGCGCAGCCCGCTCCAGGTCGGGGATGCCGGCATGGGCCAGGCGGCCGATTTCGGTGCCGGTGGCGGGGTTAAACACGGCCAGGGTGCGGCCGCCTTCGGCATCGCACCATTGGCCATTAATGAAGAGTTGGGTGTTGGGGTAAGTCATAAGGCGTCCAGTGGGCAAACAAACAAAAAAGCCATTGTGGCGGGAAACCGGGCGCGTGCCGTCAACACTGTGACACGGCACGGGATGAAGGGTCATACCCCTTGCAGAGCAAGCGAGAGGTGCTCGATCAGCACATTCACCCGGTGCGGGATGTAGCGGTTACTGGGCAAGACGGCGTAAATGCCCAGCGGCGGGGCCTCAAAGTCCTGCAGGATCTCGACCACTTCGCCGCTTTGCAAAAAGGGCTCGGCAATGAAGTCGGGCTGCAAGGTGATGCCCATGCCCTGTGCGGTGGCCTGCACCAGGGCCAGGCCGTTGTTGGCCTGGATGCGGCCGCGCACCGCAAACGACTGCAGCTGGCCTTGCACACGGTAGGGCCAGCTCGCCCCCTTGGGGCTCATGGAATAAACCAGGCACTCGTGGTGACGCAACTCCTCGGGGTGGCGCACGCTGCCGTGTTCAGACAGGTAGGCGGGCGAGGCCAGCGTCAGCAAACGGCAATGCCCCAGGCTGCGCACGATGTCGCCGGGCTGCAGGTCAGCGGTGATGCGGATCGACAGGTCAATGCCCTCTTCGATCAGGTTGGCCCGCTGGTCCGAAAAGTCCATCAGCAGCTCGATGTGCGGCTGCGCTTTGGCGAACGCAAGCAAGGCGGGCATGAGCCGCTGCAGGCCAAAACTCAGGGGCAGGCCCAGGCGGATGCGTCCGCGCGGCACGGCTTTTTCTTCGTCCAGGCTGGACTCGGCGGCGTCCACCATGTTCAGGATGACACGGCATTTTTCGAGGTAGGCCGCGCCCGCAGGCGTGAGGGTCAGGCTGCGAGTGCTGCGCGTGATGAGCTTGACGCGCAGGTGCTTTTCCAGCGCCGCGATCTGGCGCGTGACCACCGAACGGGCCACCTGAAGCTGGTCGGCCACGGCGGTGAATGTGCCCGCTTCGGCCACACGCACAAAGATTTGCATTGCATCGAGCTTGTCCATTGTTGCTGATTCTGCAACAAGACAGGGCCGGGCTCGGTCAAGCGGTAAACTGAATGAAAAATATCGGAGATCGGCCCCATGAAACTGCACTACATCGCCAACCAGCACATCGCCCCGGCATCGGGCCAGGACATCCCGGTCATCGACCCCTCTACCGGTGAGCAGTTCGACGCCATCGCCCGAGGCAACGCGGCCGACATCGACCGCGCCGTGCACGCCGCGCGCGACGCCTTCCAAGGCGACTGGGGCCGCCTGAGCGCCACCGAGCGCGGGCGCCTGCTGCAGCGCCTGGCCCAGCACATGCTGGCCCACATCGACGAGCTGGCCGCCATCGAGTCACGCGACTGCGGCAAACCCACCACGCTGGCGCGCGGTGACGTCACAGCGGTGGCGCGCTACTTCGAGTTTTACGCCGGGGCCGCTGACAAACTCATGGGCGAGACCATCCCGTTCTACAACGGCCACACCGTGTTCACCCTGCGCGAACCGTTTGGTGTGACGGGCCATGTGATCCCCTGGAACTACCCGCTGCAGATTTTTGGCCGCAGCGTGGCGGCCTCGCTGGCGGTGGGCAATGCCTGCGTGGTCAAGCCCGCCGAAGACGCCTGCCTGTCGATCCTGCGTGTGGCCGAGATGGCGGCCGAGGTCGGCTTCCCGGCCGGGGCACTGAACATCGTCACCGGCTACGGCCACGAGGCGGGCGACCTGCTGGTGCGCCACCCGGGGGTGGACCATGTGTCGTTCACCGGCTCGCCCCGTGTGGGCCAGCTGGTGGTGCAGGCGGCGGCCGAGCACCATGCGCCCGTGACGCTGGAGCTGGGCGGCAAGTCGCCCCAGATCATTTTTGGCGACGCCGACATGGACGCCATGACCACGGTGGTGACCAACGCCATCGTGCAAAACGCCGGTCAAACCTGCTCGGCGGGTAGCCGCGCCTTGGTGCACCGCCCGGTGTACGAGGCGGTGGTCGAGCGCCTGGCCAAGTCCTTTGCCGCCACCCGCACCGGTCCGGCCAGCATGGACCTCAACTGCGGCCCCTTGATCCGCGAATCGCAAATGCAGCGCGTGCGCAGCTTTGTGGAACTCGCCAAGAGCGATGGCCTGCCGATCGCCGCACAAGGCCAGCTGGTGCACGAAGCGCCAAAAGGTGGCTTTTACCAGGTGCCCACGCTGATCCGCGACGTGCCGATCGAACACCGCATCGCGCAAGAAGAAATCTTCGGCCCGGTGCTGGCGATCGGCCCCTTTGACGACGAAGACCACGCCATCGAACTGGCCAACGGCACCGAATACGGCCTGGCGGCAGCGCTGTGGACGCAGGACGGCGGTCGCCAGCTGCGCATGGCGCGTCGCCTGCAAAGCGGCCAGGTCTTCGTCAACAACTATGGTGCGGGCGGCGGCATCGAGCTGCCGTTTGGCGGCGTCAAGGCCAGCGGCCACGGCCGCGAAAAAGGCTTTGAAGCGCTCTACAGCTTCACCACGCTCAAGACCGTCACCATCAAGCACGGCTGAACGCCGTTGGAGCCACACATGCAAAACCCCCGCATCGGCATGATCGGCCTGGGCCTGATGGGCCTGGGCATCGCCACCAACATCGTCAAAAAGGGCTTTGCCCTCACCGCCATGGAGCACCCGGGCAACCAGCCCTTGGGCGAGCTGATCGCTGCGGGTGCCCAAACCGCGCCGACCGCCCAAGCCGTGGCGCAGGCCAGTGACATCGTCATCCTCTGCGTCAACGGCTCGGCCCAGGTCGAAGCCATTTTGGCGGGCGACACCGGCTTGCTGGCGGGCTTGCGCGCAGGCATGACGGTGATCGACTGCTCCACCAGCATCCCCGCGTCCACCCAGCAGGTGGCGGCCACGCTGGCCCAGCATGGCGTGCGCTTCATGGACGCCGCCATGACCCGCACCCCCAACGAAGCCATGCAAGGTCGCCTGAACCTGCTGATCGGCGGCGATGCGGCGCTGCTGGAAGAAGTGCGCCCCCTGCTGTCCACCTTTGCCGAAAACATCGTGCATGCCGGAGGCGTGAGCGCGGGCCACAGCATGAAGCTGCTGCACAACTTCGTCTCGCTCGGCTCGGTCACGCTGCTGGCCGAAGCCGCTGCGTGCGCACGCCGCTCGGGCATCGACGACGCGGTGTTTGTCGAGGTGCTGGAAAAAGGTGGCGGCTGGGGCGCGGCGCTCGAGCGCCTCAAGCCCTACCTGCTGCGCGGCGAAACCTCGGGACTGCGTTTTTCGATGGGCAACGCCCTCAAGGACCTGGGCTACTACGCCGACATGGCCCGCGAAACCGGCTCACACGACGCCGCCGCCCAAGCCATGCAGGCCACGCTGGCTGCGGCCTGTCAGTCGGTCGATCCGCAAACCCTGCTGCCCGAACTGGTGGGCCAGTTGGCCAAGGGCGCACTCAAGGCCTGAGGCCGGCCGCCCACAAGTTCATTGTGGGCGCGAGCCCCCGCTCGCGAATCTGCGCCGAAGAATCTGCATGCATTCAGTCGCAGGGGCGGCCTCCTACAAATACTGGCATCACGCGCAGGGACAGCCCCCTGCTGATTCCCCACCCAAAGCTGTTCTGCCCTTCAATTGTTGCAATCAATGCAACAAGCATTTGTAGATTTGCTACTTTTTCTAATCGATTGAAGCACCTAAAGTTCGATCCATCGGTGGCACAGCAAGCTGTTTTGGCGCCACCCCTTTAACCCGGACTTGTACCGAACTTTTCATTGCCCACCACCATGACCGCCCCACGCTCTGTCCTGTTTGTGCCCCACGGCTCCCCCATGTTTGCCCTGCATCCAGGTGCGGCGGGCGCGGCCATGACGCAGGTGGCGGCGCAGCTGGGCACGCCCCGCGCCATCGTGGTAGTCAGCCCGCACTGGGAAACGGCGGTGCCCACGGTCGGTTTTGCCACCCGGCCCGAGACCATCCACGACTTTGGCGGCTTTGACCCGCGTCTGTACGAGATGCAATACCCCGCGACCGGCTGCCCCGAGGTGGCCACCCAAGTGGTGAACGCCCTGCAAACGGCGGGCCTGCCCGTGGCGCAAGACGCCCTGCGCGGCCTGGACCATGGCGCCTGGATTCCCCTGCGCCAGATGTTCCCCGACGCCGATGTGCCGGTGGTGCCGCTGTCGGTGCAAAGCCACCTGGGCCCCGAGCACGCCTACCGTGTGGGCCAGGCACTGGCCGGTCTGGCGCAGCAAGGCATTTTGGTGCTGGCCTCCGGCAACATCACGCACAACCTGCGCGACTTCATGGTGGTGCGCATGCAAGGCGGCGCGACGCCCGCTTATGTGCAGACCTTCGCCGACTGGATCCACACCCACATGACCGAGCGCGATGTGCCCGGCCTGCTGGCCTACCGCCAGCAAGCCTCTGGCCAGCGCGCCCACCCCAGCGACGAACACCTGCTGCCGCTGTTCACCGCCCTGGGCGCGGCGGGAGCCGATGCGCAACCCGAAGCGTTTTTCCGGGGCATCAGTGACCACGTCATTGCCATGGACGGCTACGCCTTCCACTGAGCCGAACTTTTCAAGAGATTGCACCGCATGAACACGCACTACACCCGCACCGCCAAAAGCCTGCACTGGCTGATGGCCCTGATGATTTTCGGCCTGCTGGCCCTGGGCTTTTACATGAGCGACCTGCCCCTGTCGCCCGCCAAGCTGCAGTACTACTCCTGGCACAAATGGGCCGGCGTGACGGTGTTCGCACTGGTCTGGCTGCGCCTGGCCTGGCGCGTCACCCACCGCCCACCCGCACTGCCGGACAGCCTGTCCGCACCCATGCAATGGGCAGCGCACGCCGGACACTTTCTGCTCTATGCACTGATGATCGCCATCCCCTTGAGTGGCTGGCTGATGAGCTCGGCCAAAGGCTTTCAGACCATCTGGTTCGGCGTGCTGCCCATCCCCGACCTGATCGGCAAGGACAAGGCGCTGGGTGATCAACTGGCCCAGCTGCACTGGGCTTTGAATGTGGGCTTGCTGCTCTTGATCGCAGGCCACGCAGCGGCAGCGCTGTGGCACCACGTCGTGCACAAAGACGACACGCTGCGCCGCATGTTGCCGGCCCGCTGAAAGCCGAACGCTCATAAAAAAAGGAACCCCATGAACACCGTTTTGAAATCCCTGTTGGCCCTGTCGGTCGCCGCGCTCGCCTCGCAAGTGCAGGCCGCGCCTTACCAATCCATCGTGCCGGCCAAAAGCAGCATCACCTTCCAGTTCAAGCAAATGGGCGTGAGCGCCGATGGCCGCTTCAAAAAGTTCGCCGCGCAAGTGAACTTTGACCCGGCCAAGGCCGAACAAGGCAAGGCCAGTTTCGAAGTCGAGCTGGCCAGCGTGGACACCGGCTCGGGCGAAGCCGATCAGGAAGTGGTGACCAAATCCTGGTTCAACGCGGCCGCTTTCCCCAAGGCCCAGTTTGTGAGCAAACAGATCAAACAGACCGCGCCCAACCAATACGAAGTGCTGGGCACGCTGAGCATCAAAGGCCAAAGCCGCGAAGTGAAGTTTCCCCTCAAGCACACGCCCCAAGGCAAGGACGGCCTGCTCACAGGCGGCTTCACCCTCAAGCGCGCCGACTACAGCATTGGCGAAGGCATGTGGGCCAAGTTCGATGTGGTGGCCAACGACATCCAGGTCAACTTTTCGATCACTGCGTCACAGGGCAAATGAACAAGTCCAAGGCATGGACCCCCGATCGAGTCGGGGGTGACAGCGGGATAAAACCCGATCAAGTCGTGGGTGACCGTGGCTTGTCGTACCCGTCCCCTTGTCATACCCGCGAAGGCGGGTATCCATCGCAACCGAAGGCATGGACCCCCGATCAAGTCGGGGGTGACGATGGTTTGTCATGCCCGCGCATGCGGGTATCCATGCCCCCTGAAACATTTCTTTTTTCTCTCCACTCACTTTTTTTCAACAGGAGCTTTCTCATGACATCTTTCAAAAAACTCGCTGCCGCTTTGGCCTTCGCATCGGTGGCCGCCGGCTCGGCCCTGGCTGCACCCGTGACTTACAACGTGGACAGCTCACACACTTTCCCGCGTTTCTCGTACTCGCACTTCGGCCTGTCCACACAGCTGAGCAGCTTCAGCAACACCAGCGGCAAAGTGGTGTTTGACGCCGAAGCCAAGACCGGCTCGGTGGACATCACCATCGACATGAAGTCGGTCAACACCGGCTTTGCCGATTTCAACGGCCACATCCAAGGTGAGGACTTTTTGGACACCGCCAAGTTCCCCACCGCGACCTTCAAGTCCACCAAGGTGGTGTTTGAAGGCGACAAGCCCAAGGCCATCGAAGGCAACCTGACCATCAAGGGCGTGACCAAGCCCGTGACCCTGCAGGTGACCCGCTTCCTGGCCATGCCTCACCCCATGATGAAAAAGCCGGCTCTGGGCGCAGACGCAGTCACCACCATCAAGCGCACCGAGTTCAACGCCGGCAAATTCGCGCCTTATGTGGGTGACGAGGTGCGCATCGACATCGCCATCGAAGCTGTCGCACCCTGAGCTTTTTCGCTCAAGCAATCCAAGCCACCCAGGGCATCCCGGGGTGGCTTTTTTTTATTGCAACGGCCGCACCTACCCATCGTTATAGCACTTGAGGCAGAGGCGAATTGACCGTCCGATCCATGGCCGCAGGAACCTGGCTTTTCTAACATCGAAGCTCATTTCTTTCAGAAGCCTTGTAACCCCATGCGACCCGACATACACCCCTGAATGGGTATGGGTTGCGTCCTGCTGTGGAGACCACAATGTCCTTGTTCAAGAAAATTTTGGTGCCGCTCGACGGCAGCCGGACCGCCAGCAAAGCGCTGGATTACGCGCTCAAGCTGGCGCAAGCCGACCAGGCCGAGTTGCGTCTGGTGTACTGCATCGACGAGCTCTCATTGCTGAGCAACCATGAATACTCGGGCGAAATCGCGCAGTTGGCGCGGGAAAACGGTCACAAGGTGTTGGAAAGCGGCATGGCGCTGGCCAGCACCGCCAAAGTGGAGGCCGACACACGGCTGATCGACCGTGTGGGGCAACGCCTTGGCGAATCGGTGGCCGACGCCGCAGACGAATGGGGTGCCGATCTGGTGGTGATCGGCACCCATGGCCGCCGGGGTATAGGACGGGTTCTGCTCGGCAGTGGTGCCGAGCAGGTCATGCGCATGTCACCCGTGCCGGTGCTGATGGTGCGGGGTTTTGATTGACCCACGCACTAGAGGACTGAAGGTCAGTCGATCTTCGCCCCCGAGGCCTTGACCACCTGCGCCATGCGCACATAGTCCGCAGCCAGCAGTTTGGCAAAGTCGGTATTGCTCATGTCGCGTGGCTCGATGCCTTGCTTGTCCAGGCGCTCCAGGATCACCGGGTCCTTGAGCAGCTTACTCACCGCCGCATGGATGCGGTTGGCATGCTCTGCGGGCACGCCTGCGGGACCCAACAAACCAAACCACGAATCGAACTGGTAACCCGGCAAGCCGCTTTCGGCCAGCGTGGGCAGGTCGGGCAGGTATTTGCTGCGCTTGGGCGAGGTCACGCCCAGCAAACGGATGCGGCTGTCCTTGGCAAAGGCCAAAGCGCCGATGCTGGCAGCGATGACCGCTTGGGCACGGCCGGAGATGACTTCGTTGATCGCCTCGCCCGTGGCCTTGAGCGGCACATGCACCACATCGATGCCTGCCAGGCCCGTGAAGTACGCCATGGCCAGGTGCGTGGCACTGCCCACACCAGCGCTGGCGTAGTTCATCTTGCCGGGGTTGGCCTTGGCGTGGCGGATGAATTCGGCCGCTGTTTTGGCGGGCACGTCGGGGTGCACCATGAGCACATAGCTGGCGCTGCCGATGTGGCCCAGTGGCGCAAAGTCTTTTTGCGGGTCGTAGGTCAGCTTGGTGTACAGCGAGCCAGCAATGTTGTGGCTGGCCGCGGCCATGACCATGACCGAACCATCGGCTTCGGCGCGGGCCACATAGGCGTTGCCAATCGTGCCACCTGCGCCCGCGCGGTTTTCCACGATCACCGTTTGACCCAAAGCCGCCCCCATCTCGACCGAGAACGAACGCGCCAGGATGTCCTGCACACCACCCGGTGCAAAAGGCACCACGATGCGCACCGGTTTGGTGGATTGGGCCTGGGCCATGCCCACCGCCGACAGCAAAGCCGTGCCCAAGCTGGACGCCAAAAGTTCACGCCGTTGAATCATGTGTGTTTCCTTGAAAAGTTTTCTGTTCATTCAAAAATCAGGCCACGCACACCCGGTCGGCCAGGCGGCGCATGAAGCGCTCGCACCAGGCCAGTTGTTCCAGCGTGACCCATTCGTTGGGCTGGTGCGCCTGCGCAATGTGGCCGGGGCCGCAGACGATGGTGGGCACACCCGCCTGGTGAAACAGAGCAGCTTCCGTGCCAAACGAGACCTTGCCCGCACCGCTGGCCGGGTCCACGTCGGCGCAGTCAAAACTCAGCTGCGCGATCTCACTGTCGGCCGCCGTAGCAAAGCCGGGCAACACCGATTTGAGTTCGTGCGTGATGCCCGTGTCGGGTGCGACGGCCTGCATGGCGGGCACCAGGCTCTCGCCAAAGGCCTTGGCCCGTGCAAACAGCTCTTCGGGCGTGTTCATGTGGTGGTGGCGAATCTCCCAGGTCACCTCGCACTGGCGCGGGATGATGTTGAGCGCCGTACCCCCTGCGATCACACCCGTGTGGATGGTGGTGTGGGGCACGTCGTAGATCGGGTCGAACGGGCCGTTTTGCGCCAGTTCGCGGTGCATGCTTTTCAGGTGAGCAACAAACTCGCAAGCGATCTCGACCGCGTTCACACCCAGCGGTGTGAGGGAAGAATGCGCCTCAAAACCGTGCACCGTGGTTTTGTACGAATGCTTGCCTTTGTGCGCAATCACCACCTGCATACCGGTGGGCTCGCCCACGATGCAGCCTACAGGCTTGAAGCCCTGGGCCTGCATGTCGGCGATCATGCGGCGCACGCCGATGCAGCCGACTTCTTCGTCATAGCTGAAAGCCAAATGGATCGGGCGCTTGAGTTTTCTTTTCAACAACTCGGGCACCATCATCAGACAGATCGCGCCAAAACTCTTCATGTCGGTCACGCCGCGGCCGTACATCTTGTCGCCTTGAATCACGACCTTGAACGGGTCGGTGTCCCAGGGCTGGCCGTCGACGGGCACCACGTCGGTGTGGCCCGACAGCACCAGGCCGCCGATTTTGGTTTCGCCGTCGTGCGCAGGCAGCGTGGCCCAGAGGTTGGCTTTTTGGCCGCTGTCGTCGTAGGTGCGGCTGCAGGCAATGCCCAAGTCCTTCAGGTAAGCCTCGGTCCAATCCAGCAAGGCCAGGTTGCTGTCGCGCGAGACGGTGGCAAAGGCGATCCATTTTTCGATCAGGGGCAGGGCGGCCAGGTCGGTGGCCTGGACCGAGGACAGGGCAGCTTGAGGAAGCGGGGCGTTCATGGGGGACTCCGTTCAAAAGGGGTTCCAACTGGGGCGCCTGATCTTACCGGGCCAAGCGCCCGGCCGCGTCACCTTGCCGACATGGGTCGGCTGCGGCTGCCTCTAAAGTGGCTATGCAGCCCTCCCTCAACCTCTGGAGTCTCCATGGCCATTTACGAACTGCGCACCTATTCCGTGATTGTCGGAAAAATGTCCGAAATCATCTCGCACTACAAAAACGAGGGCTGGCCTGCGCTGGCCAAGCACCCGCCAAAACTGGTGGGCTATTTCACAGGCGATGTGGGTGCCTTGAACGAGCTGATCCATGTCTGGAAGTTCGACGACGACGCCGACCGCCGCGCCTTTTGGGCCGGGGTGTTTGCCGACCCGGAATTCATGGCCTTTGCCGCCAAGATCCGCCCGCTGATGCGTGAGCAAAACAACAAGCTCATGCTGTCGGCACCCTGGGGCCCGCAACCCTGAGCCGCTTGGGTGGCCGCATGCGCCGCCCAGGCTCGGTCTTCACTGCACCAGGTAGCCCCCATCCACGGGCAAGATCACGCCCGTCACAAAGCGGGCTGCCGGGCTGGCCAAAAACAGCACCGGATCGGCCACTTCTTCGGGCTGGCCCCAGCGGCCCATGGGCGTGCGGCCCACGATCTGGGCGCTGCGCGTCGGGTCGTCTTGCAAGGCCTGCGTCAAGGGCGTGGCGATCCAGCCCGGGGCCACCGCGTTCACCCGGATGCCGTCGACCGCATAGGCAATGGCCAGCGACTTGGTCAGCTGCGCCACACCGCCCTTGCTCGCGCTGTAGCCCGGCGTCGGGCTGCTGCCAAAAAAGCTCAACATCGAGGCGATGTTGACGATGCAGCCCTGGCGGGCTTTCAAAGCGGCACGCGCCGCAGCGCAGGCGCGCATGGTCCCGTTCAGGTTGATGTCGACGGTTTTCGCAAACACCTCCGGGTCATGCTCGACACCGCGCTGCACGATGCCCGCGCAATTGACCAAGACATCCAGCTCGGTGAATTCGCCCAAACTTTTTTGCACCTGTTCGTTGTGACGCACATCCAGCACCTGAAATGCGATGCGTTGGTTGGCGGGCAAAGCCTGCGCCGCCGCAACCTCGGCGGGCGTGGCCCCTGTGGCCGTCACACGCGCCCCCGTGGCGGCGAATGCCCGGGCAATGGCTGCGCCAATGCCGCTGGTGCCCCCGGTGATGAAAACTTGTTTGACGGTGTCCATGCCGCATCTCACTTTCTGGGTTTTGAGAGTCCAGCTTACAAGGGCATGCAGGGTTTGCGCTGTCACCCAAGGGCGTGGGAGACAGGTTGGGCGATGGGTTGGGGCGGGTTGATGGTGGGGACATGGATTCCCGCATGCGCGCATATGCGCTAACTTAAAATATCAATTTGAGATATGCTCTTCTCCATTGCGTATGGAAGGAGAAGGCCATGGAGTGCTCGGTGCAGCCGTCGGAATTTGTTCGCCTCGATGAGGACTGGCAGCT
>NZ_NESF01000029.1 GCF_003063665.1 Limnohabitans sp. Hippo3 | reverse complement strand
AGATACTGTGATGCGTGTCAAGCGCAGTGAAGTGCCGAGTTGAACGGTTTGTTCGACTTGAGCACACCAACAGCCACATGAACGAGCTTGCGCATCATGGCACCAATGATCAGTTTGGGCGGTTTGCCAGCATCAGCCAGCCGCTGTCTGAAGCTTTTGCCCCAGTCCGTTTTGTACAACGCAGCCATCGCGGGCATGTACAAGGCTTTTCGGACAAAGGCGTGACCGACCTTGGACATCCGGGGTTTGCCTTTGACGCTGGAGCCAGACTCGTGTTGCCTGGGATCGAGCCCTACAAAAGCCACTGCCTTGCGTGCATTGTCAAATTGCTCCGCTGAGCCGAAGTAGGCCAACATGATGGCCTGTGTGCGCTCGCCTATCCCGGGGATGCTGTCCAGCAAGTCCCGCTTTTGGCGCAGATCCGGGTGTTTTTCGATGTGGTCTTTGATCAGTTTGGCCAACGCCTTGATCTCGGCATTGAGCCAGTCGATGTGGTTTTTTATTTGCGGCTGCACGGCCGGGTTGGCCACTTGCAGCCGATTGCACTCTTGGGTGAGCATGTTTTGCAGCGCTTCCAAGCGTAGCACCAAGCTGCGCAGGACTCGCTCATGTGGGGCGGCAGCCACCCAAGGTGCAGGCGTGCGCTCTTTGGTGAAGTGGGCGATCAAATTCGCATCGATCTTGTCTGTTTTGGAGCGCATCAGGCGAGAAGCACCGTAAGCCTTGATTTGCGCAGGATTGATGACGCTGACAAGAATGCCCTGGTCACACAGGAATTCGGCCAAGGCCTCCCAATAGATGCCTGTGGCTTCCATGCAAACGTGCAGCTGACTCAGCTCGCCAGAGGGGATGCCGTGGGCATCGAGCCAAGTGAGCAATTGGGCAAAGCCTTGAGCGTTATTGGATAAAACTTTATTGCGAACTTTGCCGTCAGGGCGCAGCAAAGCGCAATCGAACTTTGATTTGGCGATGTCGATGCCAAGAAAGTGTGTGTGCATAAAAACTCGAAAGATCAAC
>NZ_NESF01000028.1 GCF_003063665.1 Limnohabitans sp. Hippo3 | reverse complement strand
ATGATCTTGGCAACCACGCCAGCGCCGACGGTACGGCCACCTTCGCGGATAGCGAAACGCAGACCTTCTTCCATCGCGATGGGGTTGATCAGCTTCACAGTGATCGACACGTTGTCACCTGGCATCACCATCTCTTTGCCTTCTGGCAACTCGATCGCACCGGTCACGTCCGTTGTACGGAAGTAGAACTGGGGACGGTAGTTGTTGAAGAAAGGCGTGTGACGGCCACCTTCGTCTTTGGACAAGACATAGATCTCGCCCGTGAAGTGGGTGTGCGGCTTGATCGAGCCGGGCTTGCACAGCACTTGGCCACGCTCGACGTCTTCGCGCTTGGTGCCGCGCAGCAAGATACCGACGTTGTCGCCTGCTTGACCTTGGTCCAGCAGCTTGCGGAACATCTCGACGCCTGTGCAAGTGGTCTTGACGGTATCCTTGATACCGACGATTTCGATTTCTTCGCCGACTTTGATGATGCCGCGCTCGATACGGCCAGTCACCACGGTACCGCGACCGGAGATGGAGAACACGTCTTCCACGGGCATCAGGAATGCGCCGTCCACTGCACGGTCAGGTGTCGGGATGTAAGTGTCCAGAGCCTCGGCCAGCTTCATGATGGCTTGCTCGCCCAGAGGGCCCTTGTCGCCTTCCAGCGCCAGCTTGGCGGAACCTTGCACGATAGGGGTGTCGTCGCCTGGGAAGTCGTACTTGGACAACAACTCGCGAACTTCCATCTCGACCAGCTCCAACAACTCGGCGTCGTCCACCATGTCGCACTTGTTCAGGAACACGATGATGTAAGGCACGCCCACCTGACGGGCCAACAGGATGTGCTCACGGGTCTGGGGCATGGGGCCGTCAGCAGCGGAACAAACCAAAATAGCGCCGTCCATCTGGGCAGCACCGGTGATCATGTTCTTCACATAGTCAGCGTGGCCAGGGCAGTCCACGTGGGCGTAGTGACGGTTTTCTGTTTCGTACTCGACGTGCGCGGTGTTGATCGTGATACCACGGGCTTTTTCTTCGGGAGCCGCGTCGATCTGGTCGTACGCTTTGGCAGCACCGCCGAACTTGGCAGCCAGCACGGTGGTGATGGCGGCAGTCAGTGTGGTTTTGCCGTGGTCAACGTGACCGATGGTGCCCACGTTCACGTGGGGTTTGGTCCGTTCGAATTT
>NZ_NESF01000027.1 GCF_003063665.1 Limnohabitans sp. Hippo3 | reverse complement strand
TGAATCGCCCCGGGTTTCGTGGAGGCCAGTTGGTTTAAGTTGAGACCTCTGTCTCGTTCTTTCCGGCTAGCTGCCGGTAGTAGTTCACCTCAGCTTCGGCCGGTGGAATATACCCAATCGAGCTGAGCAGTCGGTGGTGGTTGAACCAAGCCACCCATTCCAGGGTCGCCAGTTCCAGTGCCTCCTTGGTTTTCCAGTGTGCACGGCGGTGGATCAATTCGGCCTTGTACAGCCCATTGATCGTCTCGGCCAAGGCGTTGTCGTAGCTGTCGCCACGGCTGCCCACCGAGGGTTCTATCCCTGCTTGGGCCAGGCGTTCGGTGTAGAGAATGGAAACATATTGAGACCCTCTGTCCGAGTGATGTATCAATGCATCTGAGCGTTCAGGTTGCCTGTCGAACAAGGCTTGCTCCAGCGCATCCAAGACAAAGTCCGTGCGCATGGAGCTACTCACACGCCAGCCCACGATGCGTCGGGCAAACACATCGATCACAAAGGCCACGTATTGCCAGCCCTGCCAGGTGCTGACGTAGGTGAAGTCCGACACCCACAGCTGGTTGGGCCGATCGGCTTTGAATTGACGGTTGACCCGATCCAGTGGGCATGGTGCTGCTTTATCTGGCACCGTGGTGCGCACGACCTTGCCCCTGCGAACGCCGTGTAATCCCATGCGCTTCATGAGCCGCTCGACCGTACAGCGCGCCACCTTGGTGCCCTCACGATTCATCTGGTGCCAGACCTTGTCAGCGCCGTAGACCTGCATGTTGGCCTGCCAGACGGCTTGGATTTGCGGCATCAGGGCTTCATCACTTTTGGCTCGGGCGCAAAGCAGTTCGGGCTTGCGTTTGCGGGCAGCATGGCACCTGTAGCCAGACGGGGCAATTTGCAGCACTTTGCAAATCGGCTCGACCCCATAGGCCTGGCGGTTTTGATCAACAAAATCCCTCAGGACTTGAGTCGGCGGTCGAGCTCCGCCTGGGCAAAAAAAGCGCTCGCCAGCTTGAGGATTTCGTTGGCTTTGCGCAGTTCTTTGACTTCACGCTCCAGATCTTTGATGCGGGCTCGCTCGTCAGAGCTGACGCCATCGCGCATGCCTTCGTCAACCTCATGCTGGCGAACCCAGTCGTTGAGGGTTTGCGGCACGCAGCCGATCTTGGGGGCAATGGACTCAATGGTGGCCCAAAGGGAGGGGTACTCGCCTCGGTGTTCGAGCACCATGCGGACAGCGCGTTCGCGCACCTCGGGTGAAAAACGGTTTGATTTCTTGCTCATGGCTCCATCTTCTCAAAGTGTGGAGCCTCCTCAAAATCCGGGGCGATTCA
>NZ_NESF01000026.1 GCF_003063665.1 Limnohabitans sp. Hippo3 | reverse complement strand
GCGCATATGCGCTAACTTAAAATATCAATTTGAGATATGCTCTTCTCCATTGCGTATGGAAGGAGAAGGCCATGGAGTGCTCGGTGCAGCCGTCGGAATTTGTTCGCCTCGATGAGGACTGGCAGCTGGTGGAGGCGCTGCTGCCAGCGGGCTGGATGGAGATGGCTCGCGAGCTGCAGGCGTTTCGGCGAGCCCGCGGCATCAACGATGTGCGCACGCTGCTGCGTGTCATGCTGATCCATTTGGCCGATGGCTGCTCACTCAGAGAAACGGCGGCACGTGCATCCCTTGCCGGGCTGGCCGAAGTCAGTGATGTGGCCTTACTCAAACGCCTGCGCTCGTGCGCACGCTGGTTCGAATGGATGGCTCAGCGCCTGCGTGGCGCCCCAGAGCTGAGCAGTGCAGCCCCTCTTGCGCACAGCGCCCTGGGTGCGCGCACGCTCAAGCTCGTCGATGGCAGCGTGGTGTCCGAGCCAGGGGTGACCGGCTCGAAGTGGCGCCTGCATTACGCGATCTCGCTGCCCCAGCTTCAGTGCCAGCAGGTGCATCTGGGGCCCAGCGACGAGGGCGAGACCCTCAAGCGGTTTGAGGTGCACGCGGGTGACGTCTTCATGGCTGACCGCGGCTACGCGCACCCGGGCGGAATTGCCTACGTCAAGCGCCACGGCGCGGATGTGATTGTGCGTATGAATTTGGTCACGCTGCCGTTGACAGATCCCGCCTCGGGTGCGCGGCTGGACATCCTCAAACACGTGCGTCAATTGAAAGTGGGGCAGGCGGGCAGCTGGCCAGCCCTTGTGCAGGTCAAAGCTAAGCGTGGCCAGCAAGTGGCCGAGACCGTCAGCGGGCGTCTGTGCGCCGTGCGCAAGAGTGCTGCAGCAGCAGACAAGGCGCGCCAACGGGTGTGGCGCGAGAGTCAACGCAACGGAGCGCAATTGCAAGCGCAGACCCTGGAGGCGGCAGAGTACGTGTTGATCTTCACCACGCTGGAGTCGGAGCTCGACGCCGCCCAAGTGATGGAGGTATACCGCCTGCGATGGCAAATCGAATTGGAGTTCAAGCGGCTGAAGTCGCTCATTCAGTTGGGTCATCTGAAAAAGCATGACCCCGAGGCGGCTCGAAGTTGGCTGCAGGGAAAGCTGATGGTGTCTATACTGATTGCTCGCTTGATCGCTCATGTCGAGTGCGTTTCCCCCTGGGGATACGAGATCTCATGGTTCTCGCCGACCTCGCGAGAGCTGCCCTTGGCGTGAAACTTCGTTGATGCTGGGGCTGCTTGGTCGTTGCGTCGCGCCTAATCTTCGGGTGACCGATGCGATCAGGCGATGGCAGGACCTACGCTACCGTTTGGCTGAACCGAGCCGAAAACGCCGCTCACAGAGGGCAACGTTGCGTAAGATATTAAGTTAGCGCAT
>NZ_NESF01000025.1 GCF_003063665.1 Limnohabitans sp. Hippo3 | reverse complement strand
CTCAGCTCGATTGGGTATATTCCACCGGCCGAAGCTGAGGTGAACTACTACCGGCAGCTAGCCGGAAAGAACGAGACAGAGGTCTCAACTTAAACCAACTGGCCTCCACGAAACCCGGGGCGATTCAGACCTATTGTTCGCAAACAAAAAACCCTCGCCATTTCTGACGAGGGTTCGTGTTTGGTGGGCCCCCCGAGAGTCGAACTCGGCACCAACGGATTATGCTTACCACTACAGTTTTCACTGCCTGTTTCCAGTTTGTGGTCTGGACTGTCTCTTGTCTTTACGACCTACCCGTACAGTCTCTACACGTTCCAAACATTGCTGTTTAGCTTCGCTCGGGATTACCACGTTGCAAGCAACAGAGGCTTCCCCGAATTTGAGTAGTTCTACATGCAAGCAGAGTTAACTTACTCACATGCAACCCAACTGCAACCGACCGTAGCTTGCGCCTTAGGCCAATTGCCTTTAAGTCCGCTGCTCTAACCAAGCATGAGCTAGAGGCCCGTAAAACTAATTTTAGTTGCCTGATTTTGAACCCAAATAGTGCTCAAAATTTGTGCAACCGTAGAAGCGCCGTAGAAGCACTTTTTCACTACCCGCGACGCTTGTAACTTGTTGATTTATAAGCGTTTTCTTTAAAAAGTTGGCTTGAACAGGTCCTTTATGAGTCCTCTGCTCTAACCAACTGAGCTAACGCCCCAACCGAAGCGGTGATTGTAGTGGGCTGCAGGGGCTTATTTGGACTGGCTGAGCGCGTTGCTGACCAGGCGCGAGGTGATGTTGACGATCTGGATCATGCGGTCATAGGGCATGCGGGTCGGGCCGATCACACCCAAGGTGCCGACCACTTGGCCATCCACCTCATAGGGTGAGCTGACGACCGACAGCTCCTCCATGGGCACGATCTGGCTTTCACCGCCAATATAGATGCGCACGCCTTCGGCCTGGCTGGACACGTCCAGCAGGCGCATGAGCTGGGTTTTTTGCTCAAACAGCTCAAAGGCCCGGCGCAAATGGCCCATGTCACTGGAAAAGTCGCTCACCGACAGCAAATTGCGCTCACCGGCAATCACCACCTCGTTCTGGTCTTCGGCCAGGGCTTCGGTGCTGACCTGCACGGCCGCTTGCATGAGCGTGGCAATTTCGCTTTGCAGGCTGACCAGCTCTTGCTGGACCCGGCTGCGCACCTGCTCGATGGCCATGCCTGCGAAATGCGTATTCAGGTAGTTGGAGGTCTCGATCAGCTGGCTTTGGGAGTAGTCGGTGTCGGTGAACAAAATGCGGTTTTGCACATCGCCTTCGGGCGAGACGATGATGACGAGCAAGCGCCTCTCGGACAGGCGCAAAAATTCGATGTGCCGAAACACCGAGGCCCGGCGCGGCGTCATGACCACGCCCACAAAATGCGACAAGTTGGACAGCAGGTTGGCGGCGTTGGCGATCACCTTTTGCGGCTGATCAGGCGTGAGCGCCGGGGTTTCCAGGCCGTCGCGCTGCACCGTGAGCATGGTGTCCACAAACAGGCGGTAGCCCCGGCTGGTCGGAATGCGCCCGGCCGAGGTGTGGGGGCTGGCGATCAGGCCCAGATCCTCCAGGTCGGACATCACGTTGCGGATGGTCGCGGGTGACAGGTCCAGGCCCGAGGCTTTGGAGAGCGTGCGGGAGCCCACGGGTTGGCCGTCGGCGATGTAGCGTTCCACCAGCGCTTTGAGCAATAACTTGGCACGATCGTCTAGCATCCGGTCATTTTAATGATGTAATTTGCAAATGAGATCCAAGTTCCGTCACGTTGCGCTCTTTGGCAAGTACCACACCACCGCCCACGGCGGGGCACTGGAGAGTTCACGCCGCGCTTTGGACGACGTGGCCCAGTTCCTGACGCGGCAAGGCTGCGACGTGGTGCTGGACAAGGAAACCGCCTCGCACACCGGGCTGGCGACCTACCCGGTGCTGGAGATGACCGAGATTGGCACCCAATGCGACCTGGGCCTGGTGATCGGAGGCGACGGCACCATGCTGGGCATTGGGCGCCAGATGGCCCGCTACGGCCTGCCCTTGATGGGCATCAACCAAGGGCGGCTGGGCTTCATCACCGACATTCCCCTGCAAAGCTACCAGGATGTGCTGCAGCCCATGCTGCAAGGCCACTACCAGGCCGAAGACCGCAGCTTGCTGCAAGCCCATGTGATGCGCGACCAGCGTAGTGTGTTCAGCGCCCTGGCGATGAACGATGTGGTGGTCAACCGGGGCGGCACCTCGGGCATGGTCGAGCTGCGGGTTGAGGTGGATGGCCACTTCGTGTCCAACCAACGCGCCGACGGCCTGATCATCGCCACGCCCACGGGCTCCACCGCTTATTCCCTATCGGTCGGCGGGCCTTTGATGCACCCGGGCATTGGCGGCTGGGTCATGGCGCCCATTGCGCCGCACACCTTGTCCAACCGGCCCATCGTGCTGCCCGAATCCAGCGAGGTCAGCATCGAGATCGTGGCCGGGCGCTACGTCAGCGCCAACTTTGACATGCAGTCGCTGGCCGACCTGATTTTGGGCGACCGGATCGTGGTCAAGCGCTCGGAGCACACGGTGCGGTTTTTGCACCCGGCGGGCTGGAATTACTTCGACACTTTGCGCAAAAAAATGCACTGGAATGAGGGCGCTTGAGCCGTGGCACTGACGCACATCACCCTGCGCGATTTCGTGATCGTGCACGAACTGGAGCTGGACCTGAGCACGGGCTTCAGCGTGTTGACGGGCGAAACCGGCGCGGGCAAATCGATTCTGATCGACGCCTTGCAGCTGGCCTTGGGCGCGCGTGCTGACTCGGGTGTGGTGCGCGAAGGCGCCAGCCGCTGCGAAGTTTGCGCCGAATTCGAGCCCACCTCTGCCATTGCGGCCTGGCTCGAAGAAGCCGGTTTTGAAGCCAGCGCCGACTTGCTGCTGCGCCGCACCGTCGACACCGCAGGCAAAAGCCGCGCCTGGATCAACGGGAGCCCCGCCACCGCCACCCAATTGCGCGAGCTGGGCGAACAACTGCTGGACATCCATGGCCAGCACGCCTGGCAAAGCCTGACCCGGCCTGACGCGGTGCGCGGCCTGCTTGACGCCTACGCGGGCATCGACACCCGCCCCCTCAAAGCCGCTTGGCACAGCTGGCGGCAAGCCCAGCAAACCCTGGCCGACGCGCAGCAAGCGCAAAGCACCTTGGCCAACGAACGCGAACGCCTGGCCTGGCAAATCGGCGAGCTGGAAAAGCTCAACCCGCAGGTGGACGAATGGCAAGAGCTGAGCACCCAGCACAGCCGCCTGGCCAACGCGCAAGCCCTGATCGACGGGGCCAACCAAAGCACGCTGCTGCTGGAAGGCGACGACGAGGGCGGCGCGCTGCGCCAGCTGTCCCGTGCCATCCAGACCCTGCAGTCGCTGGGGCAGTTTGAGCCCGAGTTCAACGCCCTGGCCGAGGTGCTGGCCTCTGCCCAGGCCCAGGCCGAAGACGTGGCCCACAGCCTGCACACTTATTTGCGCAAGACCGATCTGGACCCGGGCCAACTGGCGCAACTGGACGAGCGCATGGGCCTGTGGTTGTCGCTGGCCCGGCGTTACAAAAAAACCCCTGACGAGCTGCCCTTGTCGCTGCAGGCTTGGCGCAAAGAGCTGGCCCAGCTCGATGCTGCTGCCGACCTGGACGCTTTGCAAAAAGCCGAACAAGCTGCCCACAAAGCCTGTCTGCAAGCAGCCAAAGCCGTCTCTCAGCAACGCCAAAAGGCAGCCAAACCCTTGACTCAAGCCGTCAGCAGCGCCATGCAGCAGCTGGGCATGCAAGGCGGCCGCTTTGAGGTGCAGCTCCAAACCCTGGACGAGCCCGCACAACATGGCCTCGAAGAAGTGAGCTTTCTGGTGGCCGGGCACGAAGGCAGCACGCCCCGGCCCGTGGGCAAAGTGGCCTCGGGCGGTGAGCTCTCGCGCATTGCGCTGGCCATCGCGGTCACCACCAGCGAACTGGGCGAAGCCGGTACCTTGATCTTTGACGAGGTGGATTCGGGTGTCGGCGGCGCTGTGGCCGAAACCGTGGGGCGCCTGATGAAACAACTGGGCCAACACCGCCAGGTGCTGGCCGTGACCCACCTGCCCCAGGTGGCCGCCTGCGCTGACCACCACCTGCTGGTGAGCAAGGCCGCAGCCCAAGGCCAAGTCAGCAGCCAGGTGCGCCCCGTGAGCGGCGAAGAGCGCGTGATCGAAATCGCCCGCATGCTGGGCGGCGAGAAGTTGTCTGCCACCACCCTGGCCCACGCCCGCGAAATGTTGGGTACTCCTTCCAAACCCGTTGGCCGCAAAGCCGCCCAAAGTTGAGCATGGACATCATCCTGATCACCGGCATGTCCGGCTCCGGCAAATCGGTGGCGCTGCACGCGCTCGAAGACGCGGGCTATTACTGCGTGGACAACCTGCCGCCCGAGTTGTTGATCCCCTTCGTCAAACTCGAAGAACAGCAAAAAGAGCAACGGCTGGCGATTGCGATCGACGTGCGCAGCGCCAATTCGCTGCACCTGATGCCCGAACAAATGGCCTTGCTGCGCGACATGGGCATGACGGTGAAGTCGGTTTTTCTGGACGCCACCAGCGACACCTTGCAGCGGCGTTACTCCGAAACACGGCGCAAACACCCTTTGTCGGGCGGCAGCAAGCCGCAAAGCGACAAGGCGCTGCTGGAGACCATCCAGTTCGAGCGCGAACTGCTGTCCGAATTGCGTGAACGCGCGCATGTCATCGACACCAGCTTGCTGCGCTCGGCCCAACTGCAAACCTACATCAAGACCCTGGTCAGCGCGCCCTCAGCGCAACTGACACTGGTGTTTGAGTCGTTTGGCTTCAAGCGCGGCATCCCCACCGACGCCGATTATGTGTTTGACGTGCGCATGCTGCCCAACCCGCACTACGAAAGCGCCCTGCGCCCTTTGACAGGTCGTGACGAACCCGTTCAGGACTACTTGCGCCAGTCCGAAGAGTTCGTGCAAATGCAGCTGCAGATCGAGGGCTTTTTGAAGCACTGGATTCCCGCCATCGAGCGCGACCACCGCAGCTACGTTACCGTGGCCATCGGCTGCACTGGCGGCCAGCACCGCTCGGTGTTCATGGTCGAGCAACTGGCCCAAAATTTCGGCACACGCTGGCTCACCCTGAAACGGCACCGGGAGCTGGACGCAATCTGAACGCCACTGAGCCTGTAGTTCGGAGCTTCAGCTCCGACATCAGCGCGTGCGCCAAGGACACATGTCGGGGCTGAAGCCACCGACCTTGTATGATTTTTCTCAATGCCTTTGGATGTGTTTTCCTCTGAAACATATTCAAGACATGGCCGAGGGGCACCTCGGTCTGAGCGCTTGGATGCCGCCTCCGACCTTGGGCTTGA
>NZ_NESF01000024.1 GCF_003063665.1 Limnohabitans sp. Hippo3 | reverse complement strand
GCAAACCGCCCAAACTGATCATTGGTGCCATGATGCGCAAGCTCGTTCATGTGGCTGTTGGTGTGCTCAAGTCGAACAAACCGTTCAACTCGGCACTTCACTGCGCTTGACACGCATCACAGTATCTACCCCCGAGACCTCAAGCCGCCCAGGTCACCCGCCCGCTGTAGCTGGTTCCCAGCACCACCAGACCGAACACAATCCGGTACCAGGCAAACACCTCGAAGCTGTTGGTCGAGATGAACTTGAGCAGCCAGCGCACGCAGACCCAGGCGCTCAAAAACGAGAACACCAGGCCCACCGCGAACATCGGGGCATCGGCCAGGCTCAGCAAGGCACGGTCTTTGTACAGGCTGTAAGCCCCGGCACCGATCAGTGTAGGAATCGCCAGGTAAAAGGAAAAGTCTGTCGCCGCCTTGCGCGACATGCCCAGCAGCATGCCGCCGATGATGGTCGCGCCGCTGCGGCTGGTGCCTGGGATCATGGCCAGACACTGCACCAGACCCACCTTCAAGGCGTCTTGCCAACGCATGTCTTCCACTTCGCCAATGCGCACGGCACGGGCTTGCCGACGCTCGGCCCACAAAATGATGAAGCCCCCAATGATGAAACTGGTCGCCACCACGGCGGGCGTGAACAGGTTCGCCTTGATGGCCTTGCCAAACAACAGGCCCAAGATCACGGCAGGCACAAAGGCGATGAACACGTTCAAGGCAAAACGCTGGGCATCTGCGCTGCGCGGCAAGGCACGCACCGTGCTGCTGATCTTTTGCCAATACACAATGATCACCGCCAAAATCGCGCCCGTCTGGATGGCGATGTCGAACACCTTGGCTTTGTCATCGTCAAAGCCCAGCAAAGCTCCGGCCAGAATCAAATGCCCGGTCGACGAGATCGGCAAGAACTCGGTCAAACCCTCGACCACACCCATCACGGCGGCTTTCAGCAACAGCATCAAATCCACAAAGGCTCCTCAAAAACTGCGTGGATTATCGCTGTTGGGCAGCGCGCCAGAACGAGGCGCGGGAATCACCGTCAAAAGCTGTGTCACAGTGCAGAGCAAACAAAGACTTCAGGAGGCACCGTGCAACTGACACCCACCATCGCCGTTCACATGACCTTGGCCCTGACCGCCACAGCTGTAGGCCCCTTGGCACTTTGGGCGCGCATGGGCCGCATCGTACGCCCCCGGCTTCACCGGGCATTCGGTTACGCCTGGGTCACCTGCATGCTGGGTGCGGCCCTCACTGGGCTGTTCATACGCGACTTCAATTTGCCCAACATTTGGGGTTACACCCCGATCTACTTGCTCATTCCCCTGACCCTGTTCAGTCTGTACCGGGCGTTTCGCTTTTTGGCTGAAGGTCAGATTGCCGGTCACCGTAAAACCATGCAGTGGCTCTACGTGTGGGCATGCCTCGTGACCGGGGCATTCACCCTTTTGCCGGGACGGTATCTCGGCCAATGGCTGTGGTCCAGTTAAATTGCAAGGCGTGTCACATCCTCAACTTCAAAAAACCGCCCGCCTCGGCGCCCTCGCCATCGCCGCTGTGTGGCTGGCCGTGGCCGGGGTGTTATATCTGGTGTTTGACCGCATCGAGCAAAAGCGCCAGGCCAGCCTCAAGCCCTATGCGCTCAGCTCGGGGGATTTGGTCATTCCGCGCCAGCACGACGGGCATTTTCATGTGGAGGGTGAAGTCAACCGCCAGCCTGTGCGCTTTTTGGTGGACACCGGGGCCAGCCATGTGAGCGTGAGCGAAGCGCTGGCCACGCAAGCCGGACTGCCAGCGGGCCAGAGCATCACTTTGAATACCGCCAACGGCCAGCGGCCCGGCCAGCTGGTGCGCAGCGTGCCCGTGCGGGCGGGGCACCTGGTGCACAACGATGCCAGCGTCACCGTGGGCCTGAGCGGGCTTCGGCCCGAGCAAGCCCTGCTGGGCCAGGACTTCCTGAAGCACTTCGATGTGGAAATCCGCCGCGACGAGATGGTTCTGCGTCAGCGACCACCATCCTAGCGATAGCCCCAGCCGCCGCGCCCGTATTCACGGTCGTCGTGCTGATCATGCTTGCGCTCATGGCCCTTGAAATGACGACCATGGCCATGATCCCAACCATAGGCCGGGCCATAAACCTGAGGCACATAAATCACACGGGGTGGCGGTGGCGGCGCGTAAATCACCCGGGGCGGCGGGCTGTAAATCACCGGACCGGGCACGCCCACCTGGGCATACACAGGGAAATTGCCGATGCGCGAATGCACGGCCACCGACGGCTCGACCACCACTGGATGGGCGCAGCCCACCTGTGCCAATCCCAAGCCCAGCAGGCCAAACAGCGCGATGGCTCTTGAAAAAGACGGTTTGAACGAATAAGGCATGACAAAGGTCCTCTGATGGCGTTGGCTTTTCTTGAATGCGGACTCCCTGGGCCTTTAGCGCGGCAGCCCGCTGATCGGTGCACCGTCAGCGCTTTACAGTGGTTTCCATTCGTAACGGGCCAGGCCAGGCCGGGCCTGCGCCACCCCCTAAAATCAGACGCTATGACCACCCCCACCGCCCCGAACAGCTCCGCCGACCACGCCGACCACAAAGTCAGCAACTTCCTGCGCCAAATCATCGAAAAAGACCTCGAACTTGGCACCTACGCCAGCCGCCGCTGGGCGGGCAGCCCGGGCGACGCCGCGCACCACGCCAAGGGCGAGCCCGATCCGGCCAAGATCCGCACCCGCTTTCCGCCCGAGCCCAACGGCTACCTGCACGTGGGCCACGCCAAAAGCATCTGCATCAACTTCGGGCTGGCCCAAGAGTACGGCGGCGTGTGCCACCTGCGCTTTGACGACACCAACCCCGAAAAAGAAGACACCGAATACGTCAACAGCATCATCGACGCCGTCAAGTGGCTCGGCTTTGACTGGGCGCAATTGGGCCAGACCCCCGGCAGCGCCGCGCCCTACCAGGCCAGCGACTACTTCGACTTCATGTACCGCGCCGCCGAGGCCTTGATTGAAGCCGGTCACGCCTATGTGGACGAACAAAGCGCCGAAGACATGCGCGCCAACCGTGGCGACTTTGGCAAGCCCGGCGTGGACAGCCCCTTCCGCACCCGCACCGTGGCAGAAAACCTGGCGCGGTTCCGCGAGATGCGCGACGGAAAGTTGGCCGACGGCGCCGCCGTGCTGCGTGCCAAGATCGACATGGCTTCGCCCAACATCAACCTGCGCGACCCAGCCATCTACCGCATCCGCCGCGCCACCCACCACCACACGGGCGACAAATGGTGCATCTACCCGATGTACACCTTTGCCCACCCGATTGAAGACGCGCTGGAGCAAATCACCCACAGCATCTGCACGCTGGAGTTTGAAGACCAGCGCCCGTTTTACGACTGGCTGATGGAGCGCCTGTGCGAGTGCAAACTCTTGGCCGCGCCCAGCCCCAAACAATACGAATTTGCCCGCCTGAACCTGACCTATGTGATTACCAGCAAACGCAAGCTGGCGCAACTGGTCAATGAAGACAAAGTCAGCGGCTGGGACGACCCGCGCATGCCGACCATCGTGGGCCTGCGCCGCCGGGGCTACACGCCCGAGAGCCTGCGCCTGTTTGCCGACCGCATTGGCGTGACCAAAAGCGACAGCTGGATCGACTACAGCACGCTCGAAGGCTGCCTGCGCGAAGACCTGGAAAACAAGGCCCACCGCGGCATGGCCGTGCTCGACCCCGTCAAGCTCGTGCTGACCAACTGGGCCGAGGCCTTTGGCAGCGACGGCTACACAGAAGATTGCAGCCAACCCGCCCTGCCCCACAGCGCGATTGCTGAAGGCCAAACGCCACCCGCCGACCGTGTGTTCAAGATCGGCAAAGAGGTGTGGATTGAGCGCGAAGACTTTGAAGAAGTGCCGCCCAAGGGTTACAAGCGCTTGTTCCCTGGCAACTTGGTGCGCCTGAAAGGCGGCTACGTGATCGAATGCACGGGCTGCGCACGCGACGCGGCGGGACGCGTAACCGAGGTGCACGCCAAAGTCATCCCCGGCACCAAGAGCGGCACCCCCGGCGCCGACAACGTCAAAGCCAAAGCCGCCATTACCTGGGTGGCCGTGGCAGACGGCGTGCAAGCCGAGGTTCGCCTGTACGACCGCCTGTTTGCCGAAGCCCACCCCGATGCGGGTGGCAAGGACTTCTTGCAGTCGCTCAACCCGGACAGCTTGAAAGTGGTGACTGCGTATGTGGAGCCATCACTGGCCGGGGCGCAGCCAGACCAGAAGTTCCAGTTTGAGCGCTTTGGGTACTTTGTGGCGGACCGCTTGGACCATGTGGCGGGCACCAAGCCGGTGTTCAACCGGGTGACGGGGTTGAAGGACAGCTGGGGTAAATGAATTGAGCTCACGCCCTCAAACCATACAAATCTTTCTACCATCCGGCGACCCACGCGGCATGCGCGTGGCCGAGATCACAACCCGCATTGTTCGTGTGATCGAGGTGCCGCGCAGCCAACTGGCCGACTTCCTGAAGATGCCAGAGGCCCAGCAAGTGGGCGTGTACTTTTTGATGGGTGAATTGTCTGAGGCGGGTTTACCTCGCACTTACATCGGACAATCAGGCAATGTGGGCAAGCGCTTGGAGCAACACCATCAGAACAAAGATTTTTGGAACCGCGCTTTCGTCGTCATCTCGCTGACCAACAGCTTGACGCAAACGCATGCATTGTTTTTGGAATGGCTGGCTATTGCAGAAGCCACCAAGGCAGGACGTTATGGTCTGGAAAACGGCAACACCGGATCGCAGCCCTACACACCTGCTCCTTTGCAAGCGGATTGTCATGAGATTCACGAAACCGCAGCCACTTTGTTGGCCACATTGGGCCAGCCCATTTTTGAACCCTTGACCAGTGCCCCAACCGATAAAGGCATCGTCGAATTGTTCTATTGCAAGGGTTCAGGGGCCGACGGCGTGGGCGAATACACCACCGAAGGTTTTGTGGTTCACAAAGGTTCGAAGGGGCGAGCAGAGATCGTTCCTCACATTCAGGGAACTTCTCACGAGCGCATGCGCAGCCAGTTAGTCACAGAAGGCATTTTGGCCAAACAAACCGACAGCACGGGATCGCTGCTGGTTTTCACGCGAGATTACTTGTTCTCCAGTCCCAGCACAGCCGCCATGGCCGTCATGGGGCGATCAGCCAATGGCTGGGTCGAATGGAAAACAGCATCGGGCAAGACTTTGGACGAAGTCAAACGACAGGGCGTGATCGATAGGGATGCCAACTGACCGTAAAAGACTGCCCTAGCGTTCAGGTGCTGACGGCCACAGCCTCGCAAAATCTAACGACAGCTGCCGGTGATGCCGAATGGTCAGCAGGACCAAAGTCTCTTGTGAGTAGCTGGCGTTTTTGAGTGCGCCGGGGTCAGGGTTTTAGCGCTGATAGTACTTTCTCATCGAATAAATGTCGAATATTTTTGACATTTATTAGCCTTAATGCTCCAATGCAGCCATGAACCTCACTGACATTGGCCTACTCATCCAAACCCGCCGCGAAGCCTTGGGGCTGTCGCAGGCGCGTTTGGCGCGGTTGTCTGGTTTGTCGCGAGCCACCATCAACCAGCTGGAAAACGGCAGCTTGGTCGATCTGGGCACGCACCGTTTGTTGGGCTTGCTGCATTTGCTGGGCATGGATCTGACAGCGCAAACCCGCACGCCCCGCACACAGGCACTGGCTTTGCTGAGCCAAACCACCAGCGTGAGTTACAAAACAGCGCTCATGCCCGATGCTTTGGCGCAGGCGCTGATCAGCGGTGAGCTGCCTGATGCACTGCTGCCCCAAGTGTCCACCCTGCTCGACGAAGCGCCGTTGCCTTTGATCGTTTCTGGCCTGGAGGAAGTGGCTCAGCGCACCCATACGCCCCCCAAGACACTCTGGAAAAACCTGACGGCTTGGGCGCAGGCTTTGCAGTCGCCTCGGACGGCTTGGGTTTAAGGTCACACACATGCGCAGCAACACCCAGCCACGCGATCTGCCAAAGGGCATTTGGCAAACTTTGTTGCCGCATGCCTTCACGCTGATCGACGAGATTGGGCTGCGGGGCATCGCTGATCCGTTCTGGACGTTTGGCGGCGGCACGGTGTTAATGCTGCGACACCAGCACAGGTTGAGCAAAGACATCGATATCTTTGTGCCCGATCCACAGTACCTGGGTTTTGTAACGCCTCGGCTGAACGATGCAGCTGAAAGTGTGTCGCAGGACTATGTGGAAGGACCTGGCTTTGTGAAGCTGCTGCGCCCCGAAGGTGAGATTGATTTTGTGGCATCACCCAACTTGACGGCCCAGCCGTTTGAAGAGTGGACCTTGCTGGGGCGCAAAGTCAAAGTTGAGACCTCAGCGGAAATCGTCGCCAAAAAACTGTGGCACCGCGGCGACCGGGCCACAGCCCGTGATCTGTTCGATCTGGCTTTGGTGATCGAACGTGAGCCGGATGCCTTAATCACGGCTGCGTCTTATCTGACACGCCATCGTGAGGCTTTTTTGTCGCAGCTTGAACAGAGGCGGACCGTGCTGTCAGCACAGTTTGAGGCGATTGACACCTTGAACTACCGACCCCGCTACGACAAAGCCGCGCAGCAAGTCAACGAATTCCTCTCAAAAATTGCATAGCAACCATGCACATCACCACCCTCACAGCCCTGCGCCAGCTCTACGGCCCTGCCCGTGAGCGTTCGCTCAAAAAAGAAATCCCATCGCTCGACGTGCATGCGGTGCAGTTCATTGGTTTGTCGCCCTTTGTGGTGTTGGCCAGCAGCGATGCGGATGGGCACATGGACGCGTCGCCGCGCGGGGGGGGAGCCGGGTTTCGTCAAGGTGCTGGACGCGCAGACGCTGCTGGTGCCCGATGCGCCGGGCAACAACCGGCTGGACACGCTGGAGAACATCGTTGCCACGAGCCGCTTGGGCACTTTGTTCATGGTGCCGGGCTTTGACGAGACTTTGCGCGTGAATGGCCGCGCTGTGTTGTCCACCGACCCGGCTGACCTGGCGCTGTGTGCCGATGCGCGGCGCACACCCGCGCTGGTGATCCGCCTGACGGTGGAGTCGGTGTACCTGCATTGCGCCAAGGCGTTCATGCGTTCGGGCTTGTGGGATGCCTCGCGCCAGACCGACCGGGCACAAATGCCCAGCATGAGCGAGATGATGCGCGACCAGATCAGCGCCTTCAGAGGCGAGGAGATTGAGGTGGAGTCACAAGCCCAGATGCTGGAGCGTTATCGGCAGTCGCTTTGAGGCGCGGGCATAACAGTCCTATGCGAGTAGGACAAACATTTGTCACCCCGGACTTGATCCGGGGTCCATGCCTTCGGCTGCCGTGGATACCCGCATGCGCGCACATGCGCTAACTTAATATCTTACGCAACGTTGCCCTCTGTGAGCGGCGTTTTCGGCTCGGTTCAGCCAAACGGTAGCGTAGGTCCTGCCATCGCCTGATCGCATCGGTCACCCGAAGATTAGGCGCGA
>NZ_NESF01000023.1 GCF_003063665.1 Limnohabitans sp. Hippo3 | reverse complement strand
AGCTGCCAGTCCTCATCGAGGCGAACAAATTCCGACGGCTGCACCGAGCACTCCATGGCCTTCTCCTTCCATACGCAATGGAGAAGAGCATATCTCAAATTGATATTTTAAGTTAGCGCATATGCGCGTATGCGGGTATCCATGACGACCGAAGGCATGGACCCCCGATCAAGCCGGGGGTGACGAAATCAGGAGCCATGGAGCTCCAATCAGGTCGGGGGTGACCAATGCTCTGTCATACCCGCGAATGCGGGTATCCATGACTGACGAAGACATAGACCCCCGATCAAGCCGAGGGCGACAAAGTCAGGAGCCATGGACGCCCAATCAAGTCGGGGGTGACGAATTAGGAGCCATGGACCCCCGATCAAGTCGGGCATGACAAAAGATAATCACATAACCCTAAAAACCCAACCCATAAAATTTATAAATACAACTAAAAATCGGTTGTATATCCAAATTGTCCGGTATTCAGGCAAACTCTGATGTATATTCAGCGCTCTTATCATTTAAACAGGATCTACCATGACCTCCAGCTACAAAGAATTATTGGCCCAACGCGACGCTTTGGAGCAAGCCATTGCCCAAGCCCGCCAAAATGAAATCTCCAGCGCCGTGACCAAAGTGCGCGAACTGGTGGCCGAATATGGACTGACTGCGCAAGACATCTTCCCGGGTCGCGGCAGCAAATCCGGCGCACCCAAAGCCGCCAGCAAAGTCGCTGCCAAATACCGCGACCCCGCCACAGGCCAAACCTGGACAGGCCGTGGCAAAGCCCCCAAGTGGATCGAAGGCAAAGACCGCGCACCTTTCGTGATCGCCTGAAACACCTTTTGAGCCCAAGCACTCAACCCCGCGCAAGCGGGGTTTTGTTTTGGCGAACACCTTGCACGCAGATGGGCCAACATGCGGCCGCCTAAAATAGGTTCAGAGACAGCAGCAAAGACAGAATGACCCAAAACCCGCCAACGCCAGACAAGCTTTTTTTGGAAAGCACGCCACCCGACCGCTGGTACCTGGCCTACACCAAGCCCCGCGAAGAGAGAATCGCCGAGGCCAACCTGCAGCAGCAAGACTTTGAAGCCTATTTGCCGCTGTACAAAAAATTCAAAAAAACCGAGCAAGGCCCCGTCGCGCTGTTCGAGCCCATGTTCCCGCGCTACATCCTGTTTCGGCCAGGCAAACCCGAGCAAAGCATTTCGGCCGTGCGCAGCACCAAAGGCATCGCCACCATCGTGCGTTTTGGCTTCGAGCCCGCCACGCTCCACGACGACCTCGTGCAACGCATCCGCCAACTCGAACAAGACCGCAACCACGCCACCCTGCAAGAACTCAGCAACCTCAAGGCCGGCCAAACCGTGCGCCTCAAACACACGGCTCTGGGCGGTGTTGAAGGGCTGATTCAAAGTGTCTCCAGCAAACGCGTCGCTGTCTTGCTGGAAATCCTGGGACGCCCCACTGTGGTTCAGTTGGAGCATCATCAAGTCGAAGTGAACACCTGACGGGGGATGGATGCCCGCATGCGCGGGCATGACGCAAGCGGGGGATGGATGCCCGCATGCGCGGGCATGACGCAAGTGGGGATGGATGCCCGCATGCGCGGGCATGACGCAAGCGGGTGATGGATGCCCGCATGCGCGGGCATGACAAAAAGAACTGCCATGCCCGCACTTCCTCTGTCATGCCCGCACCCCCTCTGTCATACCCGCGAATGCGGGTATCCATGACAGTCGAAGGCATAGACCTCCGATCGAGCCGGGGGTGACAATGACTAAATGGATGCTCGATCGAGCCGGCATGACAAAAGAGCTGTCATACCCGCATCCCATTTCGCACCCCACACATATGCCTCTAAAATCTGCAATCGTCCAGATTTGCCCCACGCTTTGACCAATCCCGCCCCCCGCAACCCCATGCCGCAGCACATCGCCATCATCATGGATGGCAACCGTCGCTGGGCCAAGAACCGCTTTATGCCGGCGGCGCTGGGGCATGCTGCCGGGGCCAAGCAAGTGCGTGACATCGTCAAGACCTGCGCCGAGCTGGGGGTGGCGCACCTGAGCCTGTTCGCCTTCAGCACCGAAAACTGGAAGCGCCCCGAAGAAGAAGTCTCCAGCCTCATGGGCCTGTTCATGACCTACCTGCAAAAGGAAGTGGACAACATGAACACCAACGGTGTGCGCCTCAAAGTGGTGGGCGACAAAAGCCGGTTCGCCCCCGTGCTGCAAGAACTCATTGTGCGGGCCGAACAACAAACCGCCCACAACACCCGCATCACCCTCACGGTCTGCGCCAACTACGGCGGCCGCTGGGACATGGTGCAAGCCGCCCAAGCCTGGCAGCAAGCCCACCCCGGTCAAAGCCTGCGAGACATGACCGAGGAAACGCTGGCCCCCTACCTCAGCACGGCTTACGCCCCCGAAGTCGATTTGCTCATCCGCACGGGCGGCGAATCGCGCATCAGCAACTTCATGCTTTGGCAATCGGCCTACGCCGAAATGTTCTTCACCGACGACCTTTGGCCCGAATTCTCGCCCGCGCGTCTGAAAGAAGCCATCACCTGGTTCGCCACCCGCGACCGCCGCTTCGGATCCTCGGCACCGCTTTGATGCCCTGATGGCCTTGGGTCCTTACGGGTTAACCCGCGTAAAAATTCAAAAAATCCCCTGGAAACTTTCTTTCGTGCACTCTTTTGGGGTAATTTTTGAAGAGCCCCTACTGTTCTTAAGAATACAATCATAGGCTGTCCAAAATACCCACTTCGCCAAGCTTCGCGTCAGAAACTGCGCCTAAGCTGATTGGCTACGGGTTTGGGCGTAGTCTGCATTCACCTTGCCGGACTGCGGTAGCTTGCCCGGGCCACTTGTTATGGTCGCTCACCGCTTGTCATACCCGCGCACGCGGGTATCCATGGCAGTCGAAGGCATGGACCCCCGATCGAGTCGGGGGTGACAGAGCATAGTTGTCATACCCACGCAGGCGGGTATCCACCGCAGCCGAAGGCATGGACCCCCGATCAAGCCGGGGGTGACAGAGCATACTTGTCATACCCGCGCATGCGGGCATCCATGGCAATCGAAGGCATGGACCCCCGATCGAGTCGGGGGTGACAGTGCAGAGTTGTCATGCCCGCGCATGCGGGTATCCATGGCAGTCGAAGGCATGGACCCCCGATCGAGTCGGGGGTGACAGTGCAGAGTTGTCATGCCCGCGCATGCGGGTATCCATGGCAGTCGAAGGCATGGACCCCCGATCGAGTCGGGGTGACAGTGCAGAGTTGTCATGCCCGCGCATGCGGGCATCCATGGCAATCGAAGGCATGGACCCCCGATCGAGTCGGGGGTGACAGTGCAGAGTTGTCATGCCCGCGCACGCGGGTATCCATGGCAATCGAAGGCATGGACCCCCGATCGAGTCGGGGGTGACAATGAAGAAATGGATGCCCGATCAGGTCGGGCATGACAAATAAGAGATGGATGCCCGATCAAGTCGGGCATGACAGAAAACTTCAAGTCGGCATGACAGAAAACTTCAAGTCGGCATGACAAAGAGGCCCACGTCGGGCCCGACCAACAGTCAACACTGAACACACCATGACCCATCGCAAAGGCATCATCCTCGCTGGCGGTTCAGGCACGCGCCTGTACCCCGTGACGCAGGCTGTCAGCAAGCAGCTCATGCCGGTGTACGACAAGCCCATGGTCTATTACCCGCTGACCACGCTGATGCTGGCGGGTATCAAAGACGTGCTGCTCATCAGCACCCCGCAAGACACCCCCCGCTTTGCCGACCTGTTGGGCGACGGCAGCCAATGGGGCATGAACATCCAATACGCCGTGCAGCCCAGCCCCGATGGCCTGGCGCAAGCCTTTCTCATCGGCAAAGACTTTGTGGGCAACAACCCCAGTGCCCTCGTTTTGGGCGACAACCTCTTTTATGGCCACGACCTGGTCCGCTTGCTGAACAACGCCAACCAGCGCACCACGGGTGCCACAGTGTTTGCGTACCACGTGCAAGACCCGGAGCGTTATGGCGTGGTCGACTTCGACGCCCAACAGCGCGCCCTCAGCATCGAAGAAAAACCCAAAGCCCCCAAAAGCAACTACGCCGTCACGGGCCTGTACTTTTACGACCAGCAAGTCTGCGACATCGCCGCCGACATCCAGCCCTCCGCTCGCGGTGAGCTGGAGATCACCGACGTCAACAAACGCTACCTGGCGCAAAACCAGCTCAACGTCGAAATCATGGGCCGTGGCTACGCCTGGCTCGACACCGGTACCCACGACAGCCTGCTGGAGGCCGCTGGCTTTATTGCCACCCTGCAAAAACGCCAAGGCCTCATGGTCGCCTGCCCCGAAGAAATTGCCTTCCACCAAAAGTGGATCACCGCTGAGGCCTTGCAAAAGCTCGCGCAACCCCTGGCCAAAAATGGCTATGGGCAATATTTGTTGAACCTGCTCAAGTGATTTTTCTGTCATACCCGCGAATGCGGGTATCCATGACTCCAAAACCACAGATGCCCGATCAAGTCGGGCATGACAAAAGAGAGATAGATACCCGATCAAGTCGGGCATGACCGCAATGCTGTCATAAAACCCAACATGATAGGTTTTAAACCATAATGTCAAGCATCCGCAGCAATGGGCTCAGGTTGGTGGTCTATCCCAATGATCATCCACCACCCCATGCGCATGTGCACGGATCGGGGTGAGAGATTCGCATTGAGCTGTCGATGCCTCCTGCACTGATGACCATCATGGGCAAACCCAAAGTCGCTGAAGTCACCGCAGCCCTGATGGCCGTCGATCCCCATTTGAAGCAGCTCAGAACTTACTGGAGCCAATTGCATGACTAAAGCCAACACACCTGAATGGATCAAGGCAGAACTGGCCCGTGTTGAGGAAGCGCAGGCTAGGGGGCAAGTTGAGCAAACCTCGCGCCTACGCGCCTGCTCTGCGCACTACGACACACGAAAAAAGCTGATTGTCATTGCGCTCGAAAACGGCTCATCTTTTTCTTTCCCGCCCCAACTGGCACAAGGGCTGGGCAATGCACAAGCTTCAGAGTTGACCGACATTGAAATCTCGCCACTAGGCACCGGACTGCACTGGCCCAAACTGGATGCCGACTTGACCGTCGAAGGCCTGCTGGCAGGACTTTTTGGTAGTCGCAGCTGGATGCGCACACATGCAGCCAAAGCAGGCCGCGTTAGATCAATAGCCAAAGCCCAAGCCGCCAAAGTCAATGGGGCCAAGGGCGGACGCCCACGCAAATCTGCGGCGACCCCAGCTTGAAACGTGAACCCCATGCCCTACACCGTCACCCACACCCACATCCCCGATCTGCTCGTCCTCGAGCCCAAGGTCTTTGGTGATGCGCGGGGCTAAAGTTTCATTGAAATGGTTCTCATTATTGACAAATAATCTATTTTGTAAATAATGAGAAGCGCCATGCCTCAAAAATCGCCCCCACTGACCGAACTGACAACAGTCAAGCTTCAGAGCTTGGGCGCGAGCTTGGCCGCCAGGCGCAAAGCCTTGCGCGTCAGTGCTACGGTGGCGGCAGAGGCTGCAGGCATGTCTCGGGTCACGCTGCACCGCATCGAAAAAGGTGAGCCCTCGGTCACCATGGGCGCGTGGAGCAACGCGATTGCCGCCCTGGGCATGCAACTGCAGCTGCAAAACAATGAAACGCTCAAACCAGCGCAAGCAGACCAAACAGGCTGGTGGCCTGTGTCCATCTCACTGGCGGATTACCCACAACTGAAGTCGCTGGCCTGGCAAGTGCAAGGCGCAGACCATTTGACGCCCGTTGAAGCCTTCGACATTTATGAGCGCAACGCCAGGCACCTCGACCTGCCGACCATGGCAGCGCAGGAACAAGCCCTTTGGCAAGCCCTGCAGCAAGCTTTTGGCAAGCGAGCCTCGCATGTTTGAGCGCCCACATCACCAACGCATCGCGCATGTCTTGGCCGCGCTGGATGGCGCCGTAATGGCGCAACACAGTTGCTGGTTTGGCGGCGGCACTTGTATCGCGCTGAAATATGGCGAATACCGCGAGTCGGTGGACATGGATTTTCTGGTGTCAGACCCCGTTGGTTACCGTGAATTGCGACAACTGCTCACGGGCCTCGATGGGCTTGCCCCCATCACGCGCCCGGGGGCCATGCCGCTGGCGCTGGTGCGCGAAGTGCGCGCCGACCAATACGGCATACGCACCCAAGTGCAAATGGACGGGCACGCCATCAAGTTTGAAATTGTGCGTGAAGCCCGTATCGCATTGCAAACGCCCGGGGCACAAGACCAACTTTGTGGCATAGGCACCTTGACGGTGTTGGACATGGCGGCGAGCAAACTGCTGGCCAATGCAGACCGACAAGCAGATGCAGGTGTATTCAGCCGCGACGTTATAGATCTGGCAATGATGGACCTGAGCCTGCCGCAACTGCGTGCCGCACTGGAGAAAGCCAGCGAAGCCTACGGCGCCGCCATCAGCCGGGACCTGGGCAAAGCTATCGACCGAATGGAAAACAAACCCGAATGGCTTGAGCGCTGCATGCAAGCCATGGCTATGAACATGCCCCGAGCCGTTCTCTGGAAAAAAATTCGAACTCTCAGACACGTTTTACCAGTAGCTACGTAACTGACCACGACAAGATGGATGCCCGTTCAAGTCGGGCATGACAAAAAAACTGTCATACCCGCACCTCAACTGTCATACCCGCCACCCTCTGTCATACCCGCCCCTCAACTGTCATACCCGCGCATGCGGGTATCCATCCCCAAAATAATGCCCTACACCGTCACCCCCACCCACATCCCCGACCTGCTCGTCCTCGAGCCCAAGGTCTTTGGCGATGCGCGGGGCTTCTTTTTTGAAAGCTTCAACCAGCAAGACTTCAACCAAGCCACGGGCCTGAATATGCAATTTGTGCAAGACAACCACAGCCGCAGCGCCCAAGGCGTGTTGCGTGGCCTGCACTACCAACTGCAGCAACCCCAAGGCAAGCTGGTGCGCGTGGTGCGCGGCGCGGTGTTTGATGTGGCGGTCGACATCCGCCAAAGCTCTCCCACCTTCGGCCAATGGGCCGGGGTCGAGCTGACCGAAGACAACCACAAACAAGTCTGGGTGCCCCCCGGCTTTGCCCACGGCTTTGTGGTCTTGTCAGACAGCGCAGACTTTTTGTACAAAACGACCGACTACTACGCCCCCCAGCACGAACGCAGCATCGCTTGGGACGATCCAGTCATCGGGATTACCTGGCCACCAGGCCTGCAACCGAAACTCTCCGCCAAAGACCAATCCGCCAAACCCCTGGCCGAGTCAGAACTTTTTTAGCTGTCATACCCACCCCCTAACTGTCATACCCTTTCCCCTCTGTCATACCCGCGCATGCGCATATGCGCTAACTTAAAATATCAATTTGAGATATGCTCTTCTCCATTGCGTATGGAAGGAGAAGGCCATGGAGTGCTCGGTGCAGCCGTCGGAATTTGTTCGCCTCGATGAGGACTGGCAGCT
>NZ_NESF01000022.1 GCF_003063665.1 Limnohabitans sp. Hippo3 | reverse complement strand
AGCTGCCAGTCCTCATCGAGGCGAACAAATTCCGACGGCTGCACCGAGCACTCCATGGCCTTCTCCTTCCATACGCAATGGAGAAGAGCATATCTCAAATTGATATTTTAAGTTAGCGCATATGCGCGCATGCGGGTATCCACGGCCGGCGAAGGCATGGACCCCCGATCGAGTCGGGGGTGACGAATGCAGGGGTCCGGGGTGACAAATGCAGGGGTCCGGGGTGACAAATGCAGGGGTCGGGGATGACGAGCGTAGGGGTCCGGGGTGACGAATGTCGCTCGCGAATGTTGGCTGGAGCCATTTCAGGCATTCGGCCGCAGGGGCGGCCTCCCACAAAGGCCGCCATTCCACAGAGCTGGCCTACTAAAGTTGCTGCCTCTTGGGCCACTTTGGAGGAAGGCGGAATTTCTTGATCGCTGTTGCTTACTTAGCTTGACAGTGTTGTATCCCAATTAATACAATGCGACATGAAGACGATCTATACAACCGACATTTTTGACGGATGGTTTGGGTCCTTGCGGGACAAACAAGCCGCCCGTCGGATCCAGGCTCGTATCGATCGTGCGGAAGAAGGAAATTTCGGGGACCACAAGTCTGTAGGTGAAGGTGTTTCAGAAATGCGTATTCATCACGGCCCAGGCTTTCGGGTTTATTTCACGCTACGAGGTCTGGAGATCGTCATTCTGTTGGCCGGGGGCGACAAGTCTAGTCAGGTCAAAGATATTCAAACCGCGCAGGAGCTAGCGCGTCAACTGAAGGAGTAATAGATGACTGCTCTCAAGCTACGGAAATGGGACAGCGCAGAACACCTCAAAAACGAAGAGGACATGGCGCTCTACTTGGAGGCTTGCCTGCAAGAGGCGGGTGATGACGCAGCCTTTATCGCCAAGGCCCTGGGCATCATTGCCAGAGCCAAGGGCATGTCGCAACTTTCGCGCGATACAGGCTTGGGCAGGGAAAGCCTCTACAAGGCGTTGTCAGGAGAGGGCAACCCTAGCTTCGCCACCATCCTTAAAGTTACTTCTGCGCTGGGAATCCAGCTCCACGCCCAGCCCCTGCAAGCCAGTTAAAAATTTAATTGGGGTCAGATCCCGATTGTTTGACGACATAAGAGCCGAAAGGCTCTTTTGTCGTTTAAGCGCTTTGAAAAGGGCCAGGTGTTTGTTTTGTCCGCATTGATGTCGGCCGAGTATTCATTGGCCCGCAGCTTACTGCTGTGGCAAGTGGTTTTGCATGAGTGGTTGGGGTTGGGGATTTGTCGGGTGAAGCGGTGAGCAGGCATGGACCCCCGATCGAGTCGGGGGTGACGAATGCAGGAGTCGGGGGTGACGAATGCAGGGGCGGGGGTGACGAATGCAGGGGCGGGGTGACAGGAGATTTGTCATACCCGCGCATGCGGGTATCCATGCCCGTCGAAGACAGAAGCGCTTGGCCACAAGTTGATAATAGAGCGTTGATAAAAAGGATATCGAATGATCGCGATCAGGCAAAAGACAACAGTGGCTTTGGGGTGGCTGGTGCCTGCGCTGTTTTTGTTGTTCCCGGTGGCCATGGCGCTGTCGAATGTGGTGTTGCTGTTGGTGTTGATCGGGTTTGCAGTCACTTTCAGCAGCGTTTATTTGAAGCGTGATGCCTGGAGCTGGCCGGCGATTTGGCTGATGGCATTGTTTGGCATGGTGCTGGTCGGCATGCTTTACACCCCTGCACCTTGGCATTGGGTGTCGGTCAATTTGGGCAAATACGCCAAGTTTGCTTATGCCGTTGTGTTGATGCTGTTGTTGGCACGGTTTCCGCAGTGGCAGAAAAGAGCGTTGTGGGCGTTTGTGGGGGCCATGCTGTTTATCTTGGCGTCTACCTGGCTGAATGTGTGGTTTGTGTTGCCTTGGTCAACGACCAAAACGCCTGGCTGGGGTGTGTCGCACCATGTGTTTGGTGACTACATCACGCAAAACGTGATGGTGTCTTTTTTGGTGGTGTTTGCCTTGACCAAAGTGCAGCGCCCGTGGCTTGGCCGAATGAGTCTTGTTTGGTTGCTGGTGGCGGCGTTGGGGGTGGTCAGCATCACCCATTTGTCTTCGGGTCGAACAGGGGCGGTGTTGCTGTTGGCGGGCCTGGTGTCCTGGATGTTGGTGCGCTGGGGTGGCAAAAAGCTGTGGATCGGTTTGCCGGTGCTGGTGCTGCTGGTGGCAGGGGTGCTGGCATCGTCGAGCGTGATGCGTGAGCGGATTGCTTTGGGTTGGACAGAGTTTGCCAAGCGCGATGTGGATGTGATGTCGTCCATTGGGCACCGGGCTTACAACTACCGCACCGTGCCGAAGATGATGGCAGAACACCCGATCGTGGGGCATGGCACAGGCGCGTACCACATCGAGGTGTGCCGATTTTTGGAGAACCCGGAGTGGTGCGACACTTTCCGTTGGCATCCACACAACCAGTTTTTGTTCTTTGGTGCGGATCATGGCCTGATCGGGGTGCTGCTGTACGCGGCGCTGCTGCTGTCGCTTTACAGGGTGGCCATGCGCTCTGACCATGCCCAGGCCAAAGTGTTGTTGGTGTCACTGACCAGTATTTTGCTGGTGGACAGCATGATCAATTCGCCTTTGTTCAGTTCAAGAGAAAGTCATTTCTTCTTGTTCATGATGGCGCTGCTGGTCGCGATGAACCTACGACCTGATCCAGAGTGACAAGTGATGGTCATACCTGTGTCCCTTTCAGTCATGCCCGCGTCCCCTTCTGTCATAACAGCGGCCCCTTCTGTCATACCCGCGCATGCGGGTATCCATGGCAGTCGAAGGCAGCAGACATGGACTCCCGATCAAGTCGGGGGTGACAAGAGATTTGTCATACCCGCGAATGCGGGTATCCATGGCGGTCGAAGGCAGAAGACATGGACCCCCGATCAAGTCGGGGGTGACAAGAGATTTGTCATACCCGCGAATGCGGGTATCCATGGCGGTCGAAGGCAGAAGACATGGACCCCCGATCAAGTCGGGGGTGACAAATGCAAATGGCGGGAGTGACAAGAGATCTGTCATACCCGCGCATGCGGGTATCCATCGCGGTCGAAGGCAGCAGGCATGGACCCCCGATCAAGTCGGGGGTGACAAATCAGGGAGTCGGGGGTGACATGTGCAAGTGGCGGGAGTGACAAGAGATTTGTCATACCCGCGCATGCGGGTATCCATGGCAGTCGAAGGCAGGAGCGCTTAAACCACCACCTTGATCTTGCCCGCAGCGTCCCTTGCGCGTTGCAGCGCGTTGGGGCCTTTGGCCAGGGCTACGGCCATGCGGCGATAGGGGCGAGTAGTGGGTTTGCCGAAGATGCGCACGTCCACGCCCGGCTCGCTCAGGGCTTCGGCCACGCCTGTGAAGCTGGGGTTTGTGCCTTCTTTGTCGGCCAACACCACGGCGCTGGCACCCTCCACACATTCAATAACGGGAATGGGCAGGCCCAAAATGGCGCGGGCGTGCAGATCGAACTCGCTCAGGTTCTGGCTGACCATCGTCACCATGCCCGTGTCGTGCGGGCGGGGGCTCAGTTCGCTGAAGATCACTTCGTCTTTCGTCACGAAGAATTCCACGCCAAACAGACCAGCGCCGCCCAAGTCGGTGGTGACTTTTTCGGCCATGTCTTGCGCGGCTTTGATTTGCTCGGGCTTCATGCCTTGGGGCTGCCAGCTGTATTGGTAGTCGCCGCGCTCTTGCACGTGGCCAATGGGCGGGCAAAACAGCGTAGGCCCTTTGCGCTGGCGTACGGTGAGCAGGGTGATTTCGAACTCGAAGTGGATGAATTCTTCGACGATGACTTTTTGGCGGTCGCCGCGCATGCCCGCGCAAGCGTAGTCCCAGCTGGCTTGCACATCGGCGGCCGTCTTGGCCACGCTTTGGCCTTTGCCCGATGAACTCATGACGGGCTTGATGACGACCGGGAAACCGATTTCGTTGGCACGGGCCAGCAGCTCGGCGGCGGAGTCCGCGTAGCTGAACTTGGCGGTGCGCACGCCCAGGCCCACGGCCACGTCGCGGATGCGGTCGCGGTTCATGGTCAGATTGGCCGCGCGTGCGCTGGGGATGACTTCAAAGCCTTGTTTCTCCACGTCGAGCAGCACTTCGGTGCGGATGGCCTCGATCTCGGGGACGATCAGGTCAGGCTGGTGTTTGGCAATGGCGGCCCGCAGCGGGGCTTCGTCGAGCATGCTGAAGACTTCTGATTCATCCGCCACTTGCATGGCGGGCGCACCCGCATAGCTGTCGCAGGCGATCACGTGGCAGCCCAGGCGCTTGGCGCTGATGACGAATTCTTTGCCCAGCTCACCGGAGCCGAGGAGGAGGATTTTTTTCATGACGAGGCCTTTTGGAAGTCGGTGTAGATCGCTTGCATTTGCGCTTTGGTCAGGCGGTTGCCGTGCTGGCTGACCACCGCTGCCGCTGTGCGGTTGGCCAGTGCGGCGGCTAGCGCAGGGGAGTGGCCGTGGGTGATGCCGTACAAGAAAGTGCCGGCAAACATGTCGCCTGCGCCATTGGTGTCGACCGCTTTCGTTGGCACGGCGGGCACTTCGGTGCGCTGGCCGCCTTGCACCACGATGCAACCTTTGGGGCCACGCGTAAGGCACACGGTTTTGGCCAAGGGCGACAACTGCGCCAGGATGGCGTCCAGATCGTTCGTGCCGCACCAGGTTTGCGCTTCTTCCTCATTGGCAAACAGGTAGTCCAGCCCGTTGCCGATCATGGCTTCCAGGCCTGCTTTGCAGAAGTTGATCATGCTCACATCGCTGAGCGTGAGCGCGGTTTGAACCTGGTGATCGATGGCGATCTGGCGGCCTTGGACAGCAGCTTCCAGGCCCGTGGGCGATGCGGCCAAATAGCCTTCCATGTAATAGATTTTGGACTTGGCGATGTCTTGCGGGTGCAGGGCACTGGCGTCCAGCTGCGAGGTCGCACCCAGGAAAGTGCACATGCTGCGCTCGGCATCGGGCGTGACCAACACCATGCAGCTGCCGGTTTGGCCTTCGGTGGGGCGGGTGTGGGTGAGGTTGGTGGCCACGCCGTTGGTTTGCAGGTCTTGCATGTAAAAAGCGCCCAGCTCGTCGTCGGCCACGCGGCACGAATAAAAGGCATTGCCGCCCAATTGCGCCAGCGCCACCACGGTGTTACCCGCCGAGCCGCCGCCTGTGCGCCGGGCGTGCAGGCCTTGTACATGGCGCAGCAGTTCGGCGCGTTGGGGCATGTCGATCAGCGTCATGTGCCGCTTGCTCACGCCCATGGCGCTCAGCAGTTCGTCGGAGACTTCGTATTCGGTATCGACCAGGGCGTTGCCGATGGCGTAGAGGTGGTAGTGGGACATGGCCGTTAGGGTAGAAGGGAAAACAAGGAGTTTAGCGGCTGCTCCCACTGGGCCTGTGGATCACTGAGAGAGGCCGCCCCTGCGTCCGAATGCATGGACCCCCGATCAAGTCGGGGGTGACGGAGGAGGGCGGTCATGCCCGCGCTCCATTCCGTCATACCCGCGCACGCGGGTATCCATGGCAGGCGCAGGCACAAGGCTTGGCCCCCCGAGCTACTCACATCAACCCCTGCTCCGCCATCGAAAAGGCCTGCCCTTGCCCCACGATGATGTGGTCGAGCACGCGCACATCCACCAATGCCAAAGAGGCCTTGAGGGTTTGCGTCAGGTGCTCGTCGGCGCGGCTGGGCTGCACCGAGCCGCTGGGGTGGTTGTGGCTGAGGACCACGGCAGCCGCCTGGTGATGCAGGGCGCGCATGACGACTTCGCGGGGGTAAACCGAGGTCTGGCTGAGCGTGCCCCGAAAAAGTTCTTCCATGGCCAGCATGCGGTTTTGGTTGTCCAGAAACAGCACGGCAAAGACCTCGTGGTTTTTGTGGGCCAGTTGCAGCTGCAGGTATTGCTTGACCGCGCCCGGCGTGTGGAAAGCCTCACGCTCTTTGAGGCGCTGGCTGAGCGCCCGGCGCGCCATCTCAAAGACGGCCAGCAACTCGGCCTGTTTGGCGGGGCCCAGGCCTTTGACCATTTGGAGCGACTGCACGGTGGCGTTCAGCAAGCCCGCGATGCCGTCTGGCCCGAGGAGTTCTTCGGACAGCTGGAACACGTTTTTGCCCGCCATGCCCGTGCGCAGCAAGATGGCCAAGAGCTCCACATCGCTCAGCGCCTGTGGGCCACGGGCGAGCAGTTTTTCGCGCGGACGCGCGTCAATCGGCAAGTCCTTGATGCTCATGTCTTGCCCCTCCCCGGAGCGGCCTTCGGTCCGTCTTATCCCTTGTGAAAGGGCAGCTTGGCCGGGCTTTTTACAATAGTGCTTTCTTTATGCCCGTTTGCCCGCTTGGGCGGCAACCACGAAAACCCTTATGTCCATTGTCGAACCTGGTTCTTTCTTGACGCTTCACTACCGCCTGGCCGGGCCGCAGGGGGACATCATCAACACCTTCAACGAAAAACCTGCCACCTTGTCGCTGGGTTCGGGCGCCTTGTCGCCCGCCGTGGAGCAGCGCCTGCTGGGCCTGGCTGAGGGCATGCGGGTGGTGATGGAGATTCCGGCGGGTGAGGCCTTTGGCGAGCGCATTGCCGATATGCAGCAGTGGGTGGCGCGCAAGCTGCTCAACGAGCTGGGCGACCCGACCGAAAAATACGCGGCGGGCGATGTGGTGCAGTTTCCCACGCCCGATGGTTTGGGCTCGTATGCCGGGACGGTGGTGCAAGTGAATGAGGAGGGCGCGGTATTGTTTGACTTCAACCACCCGCTGGCCGGTCAGCCTGTGACCTTTGAAGTCGAACTGATTGGGGTACTGTGATGACGTCTGAAGTGCTTTTGGCCGAGCCCCGTGGCTTTTGCGCCGGGGTGGACCGAGCGATCGACATCGTGGAGCACGCGCTCACCAAGTTTGGCCGCCCGATTTATGTGCGTCACGAGATCGTGCATAACACCTATGTGGTCAACGACCTCAAGGAAAAAGGCGCGATCTTCATCGAAGAGTTGGCCGATGTGCCACCCGGCGCCACGCTGATTTTCAGCGCCCACGGCGTGAGCCGGGCGATTCAGGACGAAGCCGAGCGGCGCGGTTTCCGGATTTTTGACGCCACCTGCCCGCTGGTGACCAAGGTGCATGTGGAGCTGGCCAAGCTGCACAAAGAGGGCTACGAGTTCATCATGATCGGCCACAAGGGCCACCCCGAGGTGGAAGGCACCATGGGCCAGCTCGACAGCGGCATCCACCTGGTGGAAGACGTGGAAGACGTGGCCAAGGTGCAACCTGCCCAGACGGACTTGCTGGCGGTGGTCACGCAGACGACGCTGAGTGTGGACGACGCGGCCGAGATCGTGGCCGCTGTCAAAGCCCGCTTTCCGCAAGTGCGCGAGCCCAAACAACAAGACATTTGCTACGCCACCCAGAACCGCCAGGACGCCGTCAAGCTGATGAGCCCGCTGGTGGACGTGGTGATCGTGGTGGGCAGCCCCACCAGCTCCAACAGCAACCGCCTGCGCGAGCTGGCCGACCGTTTGAGCACGCCCGCCTACATGGTGGACAGCGCCGCCGATTTAGACCCCGCCTGGTTCGACGGGGCACAAAAAGTAGGCCTGACCGCAGGCGCTTCGGCGCCGGACGTGCTGGTGCAAGAGGTGATTGCTCGCCTGCGTGCCATGGGCGCGGTGTCGGTGCGCACGCTGGATGGCATCCAGGAGACGATCAAGTTCCCCCTGCCCAAGGGTTTGAAATTGTGATGGGTTGACTGGCTGGTTTCCCGTCGCACGGAGCCCGGGCTCACCACTGTTATGCCCGTGATCCTCTCTGTCATACCCGCGTCTCCTTCTGTCATACCCGCGCATGCGGGTATCCATGTCGGGCGAAGGCACAAGGCATGGACCCCCGATCAAGTCGGGGGTGACGAAGCATAGTTGTCATACCCGCGTCCCCCACTGTCATACCCGCGCATGCGGGTATCCATGTCGGGCGAAGGCACAAGGCATGGACCCCCGATCGAGTCGGGGGTGACAAAGCATAGTTGTCATACCCGCGTCCCCCACCGTCATACCCGCGCATGCGGGTATCCATGGCTGGCGAAGGCATAAGGCATGGACCCCCGATCGAGTCGGGGGTGACAAAGCATAGTTGTCATACCCGCGTCCCCCACCGTCATACCCGCGCATGCGGGTATCCATGTCGGGCGAAGGCACAAGGCATGGACCCCCGATCGAGTCGGGGGTGACAAAGCATAGTTGTCATACCCGCGTCCCCCACCGTCATACCCGCGCATGCGCATATGCGCTAACTTAAAATATCAATTTGAGATATGCTCTTCTCCATTGCGTATGGAAGGAGAAGGCCATGGAGTGCTCGGTGCAGCCGTCGGAATTTGTTCGCCTCGATGAGGACTGGCAGCT
>NZ_NESF01000021.1 GCF_003063665.1 Limnohabitans sp. Hippo3 | reverse complement strand
CTAATCTTCGGGTGACCGATGCGATCAGGCGATGGCAGGACCTACGCTACCGTTTGGCTGAACCGAGCCGAAAACGCCGCTCACAGAGGGCAACGTTGCGTAAGATATTAAGTTAGCGCATATGCGCGCATGCGGGTATCCATGTCCCCAAATCCATGGATGCCCGATCAAGTCGGGCATGACAAACAACCGGTCATACCACCCCTCTGTCATACCCGCGCACGCGAGTATCCATGACCCCGAATCCATCCCCAAGTTCTTCAGTATCTTTAACCGAGAAATGACCGACACCCCCAACCACCCAGAAGACGACGAAATCGATTTGCTAGATCTGCTCTTGACCATTGCAGAAAACATCAAAATCCTCGTCATCGGCCCATTGCTGGCCGGGTTGGTGGCATTGGTCGGAGTCTGGTTCTTGCCCGCCACCTACGAAAGCAGCTTCACCCTCAACGCCCAAAAAACGCTCATTGTCGATGGCGTTGAGACAAAGCTCATACAGCCGCAACAAATCAGTGCCATTGCCGTAGCCAAGCCAACCCTTGATGCCGCCGCACAAGTATTGACCGCAGCCAAACAACCTGATTTGGCGCAGCGCCTTTTGGCAGGCGCAGCCACCAGCAGCGTTCCCCGCAACACACAGCATGTATTGGTCACACTGCAGGCACCTACTGCACAGGCCGCTCACGACATGGCACAAGCCCTCTTGTCTGCCACATTGCAGGCCAGTCGCCCACAGGGGGAAGAATTAGCGCGACTCACGCAAGACCTGCAAAAAGACCAAGCCGCTCTCGATAACGCCAGAACTCTTGAAGCCCGTTTGGACCAGGCCATCAGGCAAGGTAAAAGCAGCAACGAAGAACTGGCCAAAAACTATGTGTCCCTTTTGCCCGCTATTTCGGAGCAAACCAAGCGCGTGCATCTACAACGCGTCCGCTTGGCGGGCCTTGACGAAAGCGACATTGTTTCCAAACCTACAGTCCCATCTGCTCCTAGCAAACCGCGCAAAACCCTGGTGGTTTTAATATCCATCTTGGCCACGGGCTTCGCCCTGCTGCTGTGGGTGTTCGTGCGCAAAGCCTTCCAAGGTGCTGCCATCAACCCCGAGTCCACCGCCAAAATCGCCCGCATCCGCCAAGCCTTGGGCTTGAAGGCACGCGCCTAAGCATGGACATGTTCGCCCCCATCGCCTGGCCCCTGTTGGTGGGGGCCGTGTCGTCCTTGGTTTTGAGCTTGCTCGTGGTGTTCACCACCCGTTGGCACGGTGCCTTCAGCTTGGACGAATCGCACGGCGTGCAAAAAATGCACGCCCACCCCACGCCGCGCATCGGCGGCTTGCCCATGCTGGTGGGCCTCTTGGCCGCTTGGGTGGCATCGCCGCCCGACCTGCAGCAACGCCTCACCCCTTGGCTCTTGGCTGGCATTCCTGCCTTTGCCTTTGGTTTGGCCGAAGACTTCACCAAACGCGTCAGCGTCACCCAGCGATTGTTGGCCACCATGGCCAGCGGTGTGTTGGCTTGGTGGCTCAGCGGCTACGCACTCAGCCGGGTGGACATTTGGGGTTTTGACACCCTGCTGCAGTGGCTGCCCTTTGCCGTGATGTTCACGGCCTTCGCCGTGGGCGGTGTGGCCAACGCCATCAACATCATCGACGGCCTCAACGGCCTGGCCAGCAGCATGGTGTTTTGGGCTTTGCTGGGCTTGGCCGGTGTGGCGCACAGCGTGGGCGACCCCGTGCTCTCGCAAACCTGTTTGCTCATTGCCGCTTGTGTGGCGGGCTTTTTCTTTGTGAATTGGCCGCTGGGCAAGATCTTCTTGGGCGACGGCGGCTCTTACTTTTTGGGCTTTTCGCTGGCCTGGGGCTGCGTGCTGCTGATCGAGCGCCACGCCAACGTCACCGCCTTTGCCGCGCTGCTGCTGTGTGTGCACCCCATCACCGAGGTGCTCTTCAGCGTCTGGCGTCGCCGCCAGCGCCAACAGCACCCCGGCCACCCCGACCGCCTGCATTTCCACAGCTTGGTCAAGCGCCGCGTGATGTCGCGCATCTTGCCCCACAGCAGTAGGCGCTTTCGCAACTCAGTCGCTGGCCTTCTGGTGGGCAGCATGAGCTTTTTGCCTGCCATCATGGTGCAGTTTGTCTACCAAAGCTCCGTTGCGTCTCTGGCCTGTATAGGGTTGTTGGTTGCTGGCTATGTCTGGTTGTACCGCCGCATCGTGAGCGCTTAAGAGGCCGATTTGGCCTGTACCGATTCAAATAAACCTGTCGCATACGCCTATTGTGACTAGGACTTTCGGTGGCAGTGTCGAACTGCATCTTCATTCAGCATATTATGAATCTCAAACATTACACCATCGCTGTCATTGGCCTGGGCTATGTGGGCTTGCCGCTCGCCGTTGAGTTTGGCCGCAAACGCCCCGTGATTGGTTTTGACATCAACCCCCAGCGCATCAGCGAATTGGCCGCTGGCACCGACCACACGCTGGAGTGCTCCAACGAAGAATTGGCCAGCGCCCAACACCTGCGCTACAGCCACACGCTGGACGACCTCAAGTCCGTGCAGGTGTTCATCGTCACTGTGCCCACGCCGGTCGACCAAGCCAACCGCCCCGACATGACGCCACTGGTCAAAGCCAGCGAAACCGTGGGCAAGGTTCTCAAGCCCGGTGATGTGGTGATTTACGAATCCACCGTCTACCCTGGCGCCACCGAAGAGGTGTGTGTGCCAGTGCTCGAGAAGTTCAGCGGCTTGAAGTTTAATATGGACTTTTACTGCGGCTACAGCCCCGAACGCATCAACCCTGGCGACAAAGAACACCGCCTGCCCACCATCAAAAAGGTCACCAGCGGCAGCACGCCCGACGTGGCCGAAGCGGTGGACCAACTGTACAAAGAGATCATCACCGCTGGCACCCACAAGGCCAGCAGCATCAAAGTAGCCGAAGCCGCCAAGGTCATTGAAAACACCCAGCGCGACCTGAACATTGCGCTCATGAACGAACTGAGCCTGATCTTCAACAAGCTGGGCATCGACACTTTGGAGGTGCTGCACGCCGCGGGCACCAAATGGAACTTTTTGCCGTTCCGCCCCGGTTTGGTGGGCGGGCACTGCATTGGCGTGGACCCCTACTATCTGACGCACAAAGCGCAAGAAGTGGGCTACCACCCCGAGGTGATCTTGGCTGGCCGGCGCATCAACGACAGCATGGCCAGCCACGTGGCCGACGAGACCGTCAAGCTCATGCTGCGTAAAAACTTGCCCGTCTTGGGCAGCAAGGTACTGGTGCTCGGCCTGACCTTCAAAGAAAACTGCCCAGATGTGCGCAACACCAAGGTGGTGGACATCGTCAAAGCCCTGCGTGCCTACAACACCCAAGTGGACGTGTACGACCCATGGATCGACGTGGCCGAGGCACAACACGAATACGGCCTGGCCTGCCTGACCGAGGCCCCGGCCCACGGGCAATACGCCGCCATCGTCTTGGCGGTGGGTCACCACCAATTCTTGGCCATGGGCGAGCAAGGCATCAAAGCCTTTGGCCAAGCCGGCGCCGTGGTGTACGACGTGAAAAGCATCTTGCCCATGGGTGCCGCGGACGGACGACTCTGAACATGACCCCATACCAACAACTCTTACAAACGCTCCCCGCATCCCCAAAGACCTGGTTGGTCACAGGTGTGGCGGGTTTCATTGGCAGCAACTTGCTGGAAGCCTTGCTCAAGCTCGACCAACGTGTGGTGGGCTTGGACAACTTCGCCACCGGCTACCAACACAACTTGGACGAAGTGCAGAGCCTGGTCACGCCAGCGCAATGGGCCAACTTCCAGTTCATTCAAGGCGACATCCGCCATTTGGAAGACTGCCAACGGGCTTGCGCAGGTGTGGACTATGTTTTGCACCAAGCCGCCCTGGGCAGCGTGCCCCGCAGCTTGGCCGACCCCATCACCACCAACAGCGCCAACATCTCTGGCTTCTTGAACATGTTGGTGGCCGCCCGCGACGCGCAGGTCAAAAGCTTCACCTACGCCGCCAGCAGCAGCACCTACGGCGACCACCCGGCTTTGCCCAAGGTGGAAGACAACATCGGCAAACCCCTGAGCCCCTACGCCGTGACCAAATACGTCAACGAGCTCTACGCCGACGTGTTTTCAAAGTGCTACGGTTTTCACACCATCGGGCTGCGCTACTTCAACGTCTTTGGCCCGCGCCAAAACCCCAATGGGGCGTATGCCGCCGTGATCCCCAAATGGGTGTCCTCGCTGCTCAAAGGCGAGACGGTCTTCATCAACGGCGACGGCGAAACCAGCCGCGACTTCACTTTCATTCAAAACGCCATCCAAGCCAATCTGCTCGCCGCCACAGCCACCCACCCCGCCCTCAACCAGGTCTACAACATGGCCGTGGGCGACCGCACCACCCTCAAACAGCTATTTGCCTTGGTGCGCGACAACCTGGTGCCCTTTGGCGTGCCAGCCAACGCCGAGCCCGAATACCGTGACTTCCGCTCAGGGGACGTGCGCCACAGCCTCGCCGACACCAGCAAAGCCCAGCGCTTGTTGGGCTATGAACCCACCCACCGCATTGCCGATGGCATCCAATCTGCGACGCGTTGGTATGTTGATCATCAAAACTTGTTGCATTGAGTGACCATATCAAAGCATGAGTCTGATTAAAACCGTCACTTTCCCCCCACTCGGCGATGACCGAGGCTCGCTCGTGGCATTGGAAGCACACAAAACCGTGCCATTTGATATCAAACGGGTGTATTACATCTTTGGTACCCAAGCGGATGTTTCGCGGGGTTTCCATGCGCACAGAGCCTTGCAACAAGTGGCCGTCTGCGTGACCGGCAAATGCCGCATGGTGCTCGACGATGGTCAGAAACGCGAAGACGTCTGGCTGGACTCACCTACAAAGGGCTTGCTGATTGGGGACTTGGTTTGGCGAGAAATGCACGACTTCAGCCCGGACTGTGTTTTGTTGGTGTTGGCCAGTGAGCACTACGACGAGTCCGACTACATCCGCAGTTACGACGACTTCAAACAAATTTTGTCAATCAAAGCACTCTGAAACATCTTCGATAAATCAAAAAATTAATCATTATGAGTAACAGTTTAATTCACCCCACTGCAATTATTAATCAAAGTGCTGTTATAGGTGCTAATGTGAAAGTCGGCCCATATGCAATAATTGGGGAGGTTACAATTGGTGATAGATCTGTAATTCATCCTCATGTTGTTGTGTCTGATGGAGTGACAATTGGTGATGAAGTTGAGATCTTTCCGGGTGCTTTTATTGGCAAGGAGCCTAAAGGTGCAGGTGCCATTGCTAGGACCCCGTTATTTGATAAAAGAGTAAAAATAGGTTCAAGGTGTTCTATCGGCCCAAATTGCATAATATATTACGATGTTATCATTGGAAATAATACACTCATTGGAGATGGTGCATCAATACGTGAGATGTGTGAAATAGGGGATTTTTGCATAATTAGTAGATACGTAACGATAAATTATAATGTAAGGATCGGCAACAAAACAAAAATAATGGATATGACCCATATTACAGGCAACTCGATTATTGGAAATGATGTTTTTGTAAGCATTTTGGTTGGCACGACCAACGATAATTTATTGCGTGCTGGTTATGGCGCACACGTGACCGGTCCAGTGGTTGAGGATGGCGTAGTAATTGGTGTTGGTGCAAGTATTCTCCCAAGTGTGACGATCAAGACTAGGGCAACGGTTGGTGCTGGTTCAGTTGTTACAAAAAATGTTGATGCTGATACGACTGTCGTAGGCATACCAGCAAAAATTAAGCCTTGAAGTATGATTTTTAAAATTTCCAAATTAAATAAAATATTCATAAAACTCATAAGTTCACCTCGGTAAGTTTGATAAAGATTTGAAAAATGATTCCCTTTCTTGACTTAAAAGCCATCAACCAACAACACCGCCAAGCTTTGATCGACGCGGCCACCCGCGTCATCGATTCCGGTTGGTACGTGTTGGGCCAAGAAGGCAAAGCCTTTGAGCAAGAATTTGCTGCCTATTGCGGTACCCGGCATTGCGTGGGCATGGCCAACGGCCTGGACGCGCTGGTGTTGACCCTTCGCGCTTGGAAAGAGTTGGGCAAGCTCAAGGAGGGTGACGAGGTCATCGTGCCCGCCAACACCTACATCGCCAGCGTTTTGGCCATCACCGAAAACCGACTCAAGCCCGTGCTGGTGGAGCCCGACGCGCGAACCTACAACCTGTGCCCCCAGAAGGTGCGCCAAGCCATCACGCCCAAAACCAAGGCCATCGTGGCGGTGCACCTGTATGGGCAATTGGTCCCCATGAAGGCGATCATGGACTTGGCCGATGAACACAAGCTCTTGGTGCTGGAAGACTCAGCACAAGCCCACGGCGCAACAGTTGACGGCAAACGTGCAGGCAACTGGGGCCACGCCTCTGGCTTCAGCTTTTATCCCGGCAAAAATCTGGGTGCCTTGGGCGATGCAGGCGCCATGACCACCAATGACGCCGAATTGGCCCAAACCGTGCGTGCCTTGGGTAACTACGGCAGCCACAGGAAATACGAGAATCACTACCAAGGCCTCAACAGTCGTTTGGACGAAATGCAAGCCGCGTTGCTGCGCGTGAAGTTGCAGCACCTAGACGCCGACACCTTGGTGCGCCAGCAAATTGCCGTGGCTTACGCACAAGGCATCACCAACCCGCTGGTGACATTGCCCATTACCCCCAGCTCAACAGTGGCCAGCTTGCAAAACCATGTGTTCCACTTGTTTGTGGTGCGGGTCAAAAACCGCCCCGCTTTCCAAGCCCACCTGAAGGCAGCGGGCATTGACACGCTGATCCATTACCCCATACCGCCGCACCAGCAAGAGGCTTACCGCGATTACCAGCACCTGTCATTGCCATTGACCGAGACGATTCATCAAGAGGTGGTGAGTTTGCCCATGGGGCCGACGATCAGTGGTGAGCAAGTGCAAGACATCATCAAAGCCTGCAACTCCTACACCGTTTGACGTTTTGACCCTCATCAAAACCAGCCTGCTGAATGTCATCGCGGTGGGCATTCGGATGCTCACCTTGTTGGGCATCAACAAAATATTGGCCATTTATGTGGGGCCAGCAGGCTACGCGGCCTTGGGCCAGTTTCAAAACGCGGTGCAGATGATCAGCACCTTAGCCAGCGGTGCGATCAACACCGGGGTGACCAAATACACCGCCGAATACCATGACAACGAAGCTGAGCAGCGCAAAGTGTGGCAAACCGCCGGCACGATTGCGTTGACCGGTTCGCTGGTGCTGAGTGTGCTGGTGTTCATCTTCCGTGAACGGTTGGCACTGGGGTTTTTGGGCGACGCACAATTGAGCACGGTGTTTGTTTGGTTTGCGGCCACCTTGGTGCTGTTGGTCTTCAATACCTTGCTCTTGGCCATTCTCAACGGCAAAAAAGACATACCCCGCTATGTTTTGGCCAACATCGCGGGCAGTGTGCTGGCGCTGGCCATCACCGCGTTGATGGTGGTGAATTGGGGTCTTTTGGGTGCATTGATAGCTTTGGCCGTGTATCAGTCGCTCGCCTTCTTTGCCACGCTCTTTTTGTGCTTAAAAACACCTTGGTTCCGATGGCGTGAATTGGTAGGTCGGGTGTATTGGCCCGTAGCCAAAAACTTGGCCAAATACACGGCCATGGCACTCACCACCGCTGCCACGGTACCGCTGAGCCACATCCTCATCCGAAACCATATGGGCCAAACTCTAGGCTGGGAGGCCGCGGGGCACTGGGAGGCGATGTGGCGCTTGAGTGGGGCTTATTTGATGTTGGTCTCAACCACGCTGAGCGTGTATTACCTGCCACGGCTCTCAGAGTTGAAGACTGGCGCTGAGATCAAAAAGGAAATTTTGTCGGGTTATCGGGTGATTTTGCCGGCTGCTGCTGTGTGTGCCAGCTTGGTTTACCACTTACGAGACTTTCTGATCGTGACGCTGTTTAGCCCAGAGTTTCGGCCGATGGAGGTTTTGTTTTTTTGGCAATTGGTTGGTGATGTCTTGAAGATCGCCAGTTGGTTGTTTGCGTTTGCGATGTTGGGCAAAGCAATGACATTATTGTTTATGTTTACTGAAGTTATTTTTTCTATTTTATTCTATTTACTCGCTTTGATTTTCACTCCTCTTTATGGGATTGAAGGCGTCTCAATTGCGTATGCTTTAAATTACTTTATTTATTTGCCGGTGATTGCATTTTTAATTTATAAAAAGCTAACTCTAGTTTAACCTAGTTGGGATGATCCGCATGATAAAAGTCAGCATTTTAATTGTAACATACAATCAAAAAGATCTTCTTGTAGAGTGTTTGGAGAGTTGCTTATCTCAGACGTATGATAACTTTGAGATTGTTGTAGCAGATGATGGGTCGACGGATGGATCTCATGAGATGTTGATTAAATATTCGAATTTGTATCCCGGTAAATTCAAATTTAGCTTATCGAAAGTCAATTGTGGTATATCAAAAAATTCAAATGCCGGCTTGAGTTTGTGCTCTGGTAATTATGTTGCCATTATGGGTGGTGATGATTTAATGCATCCCGATAAAATAAAAAAGCAAGTTGAATTCATGGAGGCCAACCCTTCTTGTGATGTTTGTTATCACGATATGGATGTATTCGAGAGCTCCACGAATCGATCTTTGTACTTGTATAGTGACAAAAATAAATCATGCTCGGGAGATGTGCGTACAGTTATTCGGCGTGGGGCAATCAATTGCGCCTCTGCAACCATGTATCGAGCAAATAAAATCCCCTTGAGCGGTTTTAGGGAGGATTTGCCTGTAGGCTCAGATTGGATGTTGACGGTTGATGTTTTATCCAAAGGTGGGCGTTTGGTTTATATTCCTGAGGTTTTGGGTCGATACAGAAGGCATTCAAGTAATGTATCCGGACAAGATTCCCCTATTAGAGTTCAAGGCACCAAAGACCTGATTCGAACGTGTAGTTTGTGTTTGGAAGAGTATCCGCAGTATTCTAAAGAGGCTGTATTGCGCTTGTCCATGGTGCTTCGAGAATCAAGGCATGTAAACAACAAAACATTCTATCTTCCTCGAATGCTGGCATCATTCATGTCGGGTGGGGATCTAAAGTCTCTTGTCGGTATTCTGGCATTTCAACTATCGAGAGGGCGTTGGACGCTCTGAATTATGTCAATCTCTTATTTTTCATCTGACTTAAAACGTGTCACTGGGAGCGATCGTTTCTTTGTTTGGTTTAAATGGTTTGTGTTTGGTCATGCATTACATTTGACACTGTTGATTAGACTGGGGCAGTCAATGAAGACGTTGCCGCTATTGAATAAATTTCTGGTTCCTCTATGTGAGGTATTCATTAGGATTATTTATGCCAGCGATATTTCATGCCGAGCCAAAATTGGTCCTGGATTGATCATTGTCCATGGCCACGATATTGTGATTGGCTCCAACGTGATAATAGGCAATGACTGCAAAATTTTTAATGGCGTTACATTGGGAAATAAATATACAGAAGTTCCTGATAATGCTCAACCAACGGTGGGTAACGGTGTGGTGATTTCTACCGGTGCCAAAGTGTTGGGTGGGATTCAAATTGGTAACCACACGATGATCGGTGCCAACTGTGTTGTTCTTACAAACTGTCCGCCCGGAGCTGTTGTGGTCGGCGTACCGGGGCGGGTGATTCGAGTCAACCCGGTTTGAAATTGGCTATGCTCGTCTTGCACATTATTTCAAACCTCAACGTCGGCGGCGCCGAGTGGATGCTCAAGCGCTTGGCCTCTGACCCCCTGTTTCGAGCCCAAGGGCTCGAACACCACATCGTTTCTTTGCGCGACGAAGGTGTTTTGGGTCCGGTACTCAAGGCCCAAGGTGTGACGGTTCATGCGCTCAATGTCGGTCACCTTGCTTTGATGCCCCTGGCTTTTTTTCGTTTGTGGTGCCTGATTCGCCGCACCAAACCCGATGTGGTTCAGACCTGGATGGTGCATTCCGACCTGTTGGGTGGTTTGGCCGCCCGTTTGGCTGGGGTGCGTTCGGTGGTTTGGGGGGTGCGCACCACCGACTATTCGGTGGAATCGCGCAGCACCCGTTGGGTGCGCTGGGTGTGCGCCCGTTTGTCGGGTGTGGTGCCTGCACGCATCGTGTGTGCGGCGCAGGCTTCCCGGCTCAACAGCCAAGCGGCGGGTTATGCCGCTGACAAGCTGATGGTCATACCCAATGGCTTTGACGTGGCTCAGTTGTCAGAGTCATTGGGAGCAGGGCAAGCCATTCGTCAAAGCTTGGGTTTGGAGCCCGGCACCTGCGTGGTGGGTTGTTTGGGCCGTTACAACCCCGCCAAAGACCACGCCAATTTTGTGGCTGCGGCGGGTGTCCTGGCCCATCGGTTTCCCCAAGCCCGTTTTTTGATGGTTGGTCGCGGTTTGGATGTCGCCAACGCCGAGCTGATGCAGCGCATCGAGGCCACGGGCTTCTCCGAGCGTTTTGTTCTTTTGGGTGAGCGTGCCGACCCTGCGGCTTGTTTGGACGCCATGGATGTTTTCGTGCTTTCGTCTTGCACCGAGGGCTTCCCCAACGTATTGGGCGAGGCCATGGCCATGGGTTTGCCCTGCGTGAGCACCGATGTGGGTGATGCCGCTTTGCTCATGAGCAGCCGCCAATGGTTGGTGCCCGCTCGCGACTCGAAGGCCTTGGCCGACAAGATGACTGAAATGCTCGCCTTGCCGGATGAAGAGCGTCAGTGTTTGGGGGCACAAGCGCGTCAACGGGTGGTGGAGGCGTTTTCCATGACCGCCACCGCTCAACAATTCATGGACCTCTACACCCGCTTGGTGAAGGCCAAACCCTAAAGCGAACCCTTATGTGCGGATTAACTGGATTTTTGGGCCGCAGTGCCTTGGAGCACCGCGACGCGGTAAACGGTGTTCTGACGCACATGGCGCAAGCCATCGAGTCGCGTGGGCCTGATGCTTTTGGCGCTTGGGCCGACCCCGAAGCGGGCATTGCATTGGCCCATCGGCGTTTGGCCATTGTGGACCTCACCCCGGCCGGGGCGCAGCCCATGGTGGCGGCGGGTGGGCGCTATGTGTTGGCTTTTAATGGCGAGATCTACAACCATTTGAAGCTGAGACAGGAATTGGATTGCTTCGGGGCTTCGCCCCTCGCAATGACGGCCAACAGATCTTGGCGCGGGCATTCGGACACCGAGACATTATTGGCCGGTTTTGAGGCTTGGGGGGTTGAGGCCACGCTGAAGCGCGCCATCGGTATGTTTGCCTTTGCGCTGTGGGACCGCGAGCAACGCGTGTTGACGCTGGGCCGCGACCGCCTGGGCGAAAAGCCCCTGTATTACGGCTGGCAAGGTCAAGGGGCGAATGCGGTGTTTTTGTTTGGCTCCGAGGTATCGGCCTTGCGCCGCCACCCAGACTTTGCCGCCCCGATCAACCGCGATGCGCTGGCGCTCTACATGCGCCACAACTGCATTGGCGGAGAACACTCGATTTACCAAGGCATTCACAAGCTCTTGCCCGGCCATCTGCTCAACTTGGCCGCTTGGCAAACCGAACCCCGCGTGTGGGCTTGGTGGTCGGCGGGCGAAGTGGCGCAGCGCGGCGTGGCTATGCCCTTTGCCGGTTCGCCCGAGCAAGCGGTGGACGAGCTTGAAGCCTTGCTCAGCAGCGCCGTGGGCCAACAAATGGTGGCCGATGTGCCGCTGGGCGCATTCCTGTCGGGCGGCGTAGATTCCTCTACCGTGGTGGCCTTGATGCAGGCCCAATCCAGCCGCCCAGTCAAAACCTTCAGCATCGGCTTTCACGAGGCGGGCTACAACGAAGCCGAACACGCCAAAGCCGTGGCCCAGCACCTGGGCACCGAACACACCGAACTCTATGTGAGCGCACAACAAGCGCTCGATGTGATCCCCAAGCTGCCCACGCTCTACGCCGAGCCTTTTGCCGATTCGTCCCAAATACCAACCTACTTGGTGAGCCAACTGGCGCGGCAGCACGTCACAGTGTCACTCTCGGGTGACGCTGGTGACGAGCTGTTTTGTGGTTACAACCGATACCAAATGACGGCCCGGCTGTGGGGCAAGTTGCAGCGGGTACCGAAACCACTGCGCCGTGCCGCCGCCGCCGCCATCACCGCCGTGCCCCCAGCGCGTTGGGACTCACTGGGCCGTTTTTTGCCGGTGGCGCGTTTGGGCGACAAGTTGCACAAGGGCGCGGCCTTGCTGGGCTACACCACCGTGGCCGAGCTCTACCGAGGCCTGGTGTCGCACTGGCCCGAGCCCGATGCGCTGGTGTTGGGTGCCCACGAACCGGCCTCGGTGTTGAGCGGTTCACAGCCCGAGATCCAAGGTTTGAACGAGGTGGAGCGCATGATGGCGCTGGACATGCTCAGTTACCTGCCCGACGACATCTTGGCCAAGGTGGACCGTGCCGCCATGGGCGTGAGCTTGGAAACCCGTGTGCCCATGTTGGACCACCGGGTAGTGGAGTTCGCGTGGTCGCTGCCGCTGGGTTACAAGCTGCGCGGTGGCGTGACCAAATGGCCGCTGCGCGAAGTGCTGTATCGCCACGTGCCACGCGAATTGATCGAGCGGCCCAAGATGGGTTTTGGGGTGCCGATTGACCACTGGCTGCGTGGCCCGCTGCGCGACTGGGCCGAGAACCTGCTGAGCGAATCGCGCTTGCGGCAAGAGGGCTTCTTCAACCCCGCGCCCATTCGCCAGAAATGGGCTGAGCACTTATCGGGTCAGCGCAATTGGCAATACCACTTGTGGGATGTGCTGATGTTCCAGGCTTGGTTGGAGGCGAAATAAGGTGTGGCCCTACCTCTTGTTGCTTGCGCTGCTAGCAGCGCTGACGCTGTTTCGATGGGGGCAACCCCTGAGCCCGGTTTCCTACTCCGCGGTATCACGCTGGTCGCTTGGCGTGATGGTCATATTACTCGTGGGCATGATGGGGCTGCGGCACGAAGTAGGTGGTGACTGGGTGGTGTACCTCAGTTATTTGGAGTCGATCCAAGGTGAATCCTTAAAGGCGCTGTTGACTACCAATGAGCCCGGCTATTTGTTTTTGAATTGGCTGGGTGCCAATGTGTGGGGTGGTATTTACACCGTCAACACCTTGAGTGCGGCTTTGTTGGTGTGGGGTTTGTTGGCTTTCAGCCGCTGCCAACCGCGGCCACTTTTGGCCATGCTGGTGGCCTTGCCCTATTTGCTGATGGTCGTGGGCATGGGTTACACCCGCCAAAGCGTGGCGATTGGCTTGGTCATGTTGGCCATGGCAGCGGTGTTTCATGGCCGTGTTTGGCGTTACATCGCTTGGGTGATGTTGGCGGCGTTGTTCCACAAAACCGCCGTGGTCATGTTGCCTTTTGCGTTCTTCGCTTTGCGTCGCAACAAGTTGTTGTACGGCATGTTGATGGTGCTGGCGGGCGGCTTGCTGAGCACACTCTTATTGCCATATGCAGACTATTTTGTTCAAGGATATGTGGCCAATGACTATGAGTCGGGTGGTGCGCTGGTGCGCTTGCTCATGACGGTGGGGCCATCGCTGGTGTTCCTGCTTTACCGTCGCCGGTTCGGTTTTTCGATATCGGTACAAAGTTTTTGGGCTGCCTTGTCGTGGTCCAGCGTGGTGTTGCTTTTGCTTTTGTTGTGGTTTCCTGAAAACAGCACCGCCATTGACCGACTGGCCTTGTATTGGTTGCCTCTGCAATTGATGGTGTTGTCGCACCTTCCCGGCATTTGGGTGTTCAAAGGTTTCGGGCGTTCTTTTGGCACGCTCATGGTGGTCGCTTACAGCGTGCTGTTGATGTTGGGCTGGCTGCTGTTTGCTACCCATGCCCATGCTTGGTTGCCGTATCAGTTTTACCCTTGGGTATGGTTGTGGTCATGAAGAAAATGAAAGTGGTGATTGCCTTGAATACGGCGTGGAATTTGTTGAACTTCCGCGCCGGGCTCATCAAAGCCATGTTGGCCGAAGGCCATGAGGTGGTGGCCGTGGCGCCGCACGACGAATACGCCGACCGCGTGCGGGACTTGGGCTGCCAGTTCGTGGCATTGCCCATGGACAACCAAGGCACCAACCCCGTGCGAGATGCGCTCTTGTGGTGGCGCTACCGTCGTTTGTTGAAAACTTTGCGCCCCGATGTGTTCTTGGGCTTCACGGTCAAGCCCAATGTATACGGCTCTTTGGCCGCTCGCAGTTTGGGCGTCGCGGTGGTCAACAACATTGCGGGTTTGGGTTCGGTCTTCAACAAAAACAACTGGCTCACGGCTCTGGTGCGGCGCTTGTACCGTTTGGCTTTGTCGGGTTCAGCCAAGGTATTTTTTCAAAACCAAGACGACTTGGACGCCTTTGTGGCCCAAGGTTTGGTGAACCCCAAAGTGGTGGGGCTTTTGCCGGGGTCAGGAGTTGATCTAACCAAGTTTCAACCTGTGCCGAACAGGCCCGAGGACGGGCGTGTGGTATTTTTGCTGGTCGCCCGCATGTTGTGGGACAAAGGGGTGGGTGAATACGTGCAAGCCGCTGCGGCTTTGAAGGCGCAGCACCCGAATGCTGAATTTGCCCTTTTGGGTTTTTTGGACGTTCAAAACCCCACAGCCATTGGTCGGGCGCAAATGGATGAGTGGGTGAAACAAGGTGCTGTGAGCTACTGGGGCGTGAGCGACGATGTGCGCCAAGCGCTGGCCAAGGCCGATGTGGTGGTTCTGCCTTCGTACCGAGAGGGCACGCCGCGCACCTTGCTGGAGGCGGCGGCCATGGCCAAACCTTTGGTCACCACCAACGCGGTGGGCTGCCGCGATGTGGTGGACGATGGGGTGAACGGCTACCTGTGCGAATTGGCTAATGTACCCGACTTGGCTCGGGCCATGGGCGAGATGTTGGTGCTTTCACCCGAAGAGCGACAAGCCATGGGCCAGCGGGGCCGCTTAAAAATGGAGCGTTTGTATGACGAGCGCTTGGTGGTAGGCAAGTACTTACAAGTACTTAATTGTTTGACTTAAAGTTAGGACCGGTCACACTGACCCAAGTCTTAATTGACAGGGTTCAAATCACAATTGTTTGACAACAAAAGAGCCGAAAGGCTCTTTTGTCGTTTAAGAGCTTTGAAAAGGTCCAAATGTTTGTTTTGTCCAAGTTGATGTCGGCCATCACGCAGCCCATGTTTTGGCTGGCTGTGTGGTGGTGCGTGGCGCTGGGGTTGCTGAGTGGTGCTGCGCGTTGGCGGCGGGCAGCTGTTCGCATGCTTTGGGGTGGAGTGGCGGTGTTGGGGCTGCTGGGTTTTGAGGCTTTGCCGCATGCGCTGCTGCGCCCGCTGGAAAACCGATTCCCCGTGCCGCCCCCAGAGGCTGTCGGGCGGCATGTGGGCGTGATTGTGCTGGGCGGTGCCCTTGAGCACCCTGGCATTTATCAGGCGCATGGCCAGGTGCCTTTGGGCCAAGCGGCCGAGCGCATGTCCGTGCCGGTGGGGCTAATGCGGCAGCACCCTCAATTGCAATTGGTTTTTTCTGGCGGTGAGGGGCGCTTGCTGGCCACGGGCGTGAGCGAGGCCGAATTGGCCAAGGCGTTTTATGAGCAGCAGGGCGTGGACATGCGGCGTGTGATTCTGGAAAGCGGCTCGCGTACCACCCGAGAAAATGCTTTACAGGTGGCTGCGTTGTTGGGCAAGCGTTGCCAAGAGCCTTGGCTTCTGGTGACGTCGGCCTGGCACATGCCCCGGTCTGTGCCCGAGTTTGAGGCGGTGGGGTGCCAGGTGACGCCGTACCCGGTGGATTTCAGGACAGGCGATGCCACGCTGTGGGCTGAGTATTCATTGGCCCGCAGTTTGCTGCTGTGGCAAACGGCTTTGCATGAGTGGTTGGGGTTGGGGGTTTATCGGGTGACGCGGTGAGCAGGCATGGACCCCCGATCGGGTCGGGGGTGACGAATACAGGATGCGGGGCCAACGCTTGTTTGTTATGCCCGCGCACCATTTTTGTCATACCCGCGCATGCGCATATGCGCTAACTTAATATCTTACGCAACGTTGCCCTCTGTGAGCGGCGTTTTCGGCTCGGTTCAGCCAAACGGTAGCGTAGGTCCTGCCATCGCCTGATCGCATCGGTCACCCGAAGATT
>NZ_NESF01000020.1 GCF_003063665.1 Limnohabitans sp. Hippo3 | reverse complement strand
GCAAACCGCCCAAACTGATCATTGGTGCCATGATGCGCAAGCTCGTTCATGTGGCTGTTGGTGTGCTCAAGTCGAACAAACCGTTCAACTCGGCACTTCACTGCGCTTGACACGCATCACAGTATCTACTCTGGCTCAAGTCATCAACAAGGTTCGAATTGGCGCTGGCAAGCCCATCGCGGGCCAGGCATCGGCATCCACCCACTGCCCCTCACAAGTCGGAGCGGACTTGCCGGACCCAAGCATGCGCACCGGGTGCAGGTGCAAATCGCGGTGCGTGAGCACATGCTTCCAGGGCGCGATGTACTGCGGGTCTCCACCCTTCACCCAAGCGGCCAGCAAATTCGCCTCGGACTCAAACACGGGCAAGCTGAACAAGCCCGCCCAGATGCCCGTGTCTGGCCGCTTTTGCAGCCACACCTGGCCTTGCGCATTGACCGCCCACAACAGCCACAAGGTGGCGCTGCTGCGCTTGAGCTTGCGGGTTTTGACGGGGTAGGCCAGCGGCTCGCCCCGCGCTTGGGCCTGGCACACGGTGCTGACCGGGCAAGCCTCGCACTGCGCCTTGCGCGGCAAACAGACCGTAGCCCCCAAGTCCATCAAGGCTTGGGTGTAGCGCGGCATGTCGGCCGCTTGCGCTGGCAACAGGTCTTGCGCCAGCGCCCACAAGACTTTTTCGTTTTTGCCCATTGCCAAATCTGCGCTGTAGCCCAGCACCCGGGTCAGCACGCGCTTGACGTTGCCGTCCAGAATGGCAGCGCGCTCGCCAAAGCAAAAGGCCGCAATCGCCGCTGCAGTCGATCGGCCAATACCAGGCAAGGTTTGCAGGTCTTCGGCGCGGCGCGGAAAGGCCCCACCAAACCGCGCCATGACCTCTTGGGCGCATTTGTGCAGGTTGCGGGCGCGGCTGTAATAACCCAGGCCACTCCACAGCGCCAGCACATCGTCTTGCGGCGCAGCAGCCAACGCTGCCACGTCCGGAAAGCGCCCCAAAAACCGCGGAAAGTAGTCCAGCACCGTGCTCACCTGCGTTTGCTGCAGCATGATCTCGGACAACCAAACGCGATAAGGGTCCTGGGTGTTTTGCCAAGGCAGGCTTTGACGGCCATGCAGGCGCTGCCAGTCCACCATGCGGCGGGCAAAACCTTCGGGCAAAGTCATCACGGTTTCTGACATGTGGGGCAATAAAAAGTGGTGCGCTGACCCTGCAGCATGGACCGGATGGGTGTGGCGCACACCCGGCAAGGCTCACCCGCGCGACCGTACACCGCCGCTTCCAGCTGGAAATACCCGGTGCGGCCTTCGGCGTTTACAAAATCCTTGAGCGAGCTGCCGCCCTGCGCCACCGCACGGGTCAACACCTGCACGATGGCCGCGTGCAGCCGGGCCACACGCGGTTTGGACAAACGCGAGGCTTTCGTGGTGGGTCGAATGCCTGCCTTGAACAAGGCTTCAGACGCGTAAATGTTGCCCACGCCCACCACCTCGTCGCCCGCCAGCAAGACCTGCTTGATGGCCGACTGGCGTTTTTTGAGGGCTTGGGCAAAAGCCGTCACATCGAACTGTGCGCTCAAAGGCTCCACACCCAAACGCCCCAGCAGTTTTTGCGCCTGGGGCGAATCTTCACCCGGGGCCCAAACCACCGCCCCGAATCGGCGCGGATCGTGCAGCCGCAGCACCCCCCGGTCGGTCACCAGGTTCATGTGGTCGTGCGGGCCAGCTTCGGGCTGGGTGGGGGCAAAGTTCAAGCTGCCCGACATGCCCAGATGCACCAGCAGCAAGCCTTGGTCCAAATCGAGCAGCAGGTATTTGCCACGCCTGCGCACGCCCCAGATTTGACGCCCCACCAAACTGGCGGCGGGCACGCCCAGCGGCCAGCGCAGAGGCTTGCCCAAGTGCATGGCCAAGATGTGGGCCGAGGCGATGCGGTCGGCAAAACTGCGGCGGGTGACTTCAACTTCCGGGAGTTCGGGCATGCAAGGGTCCGGCGCCCGCAATGGCCATTGGCCTGCAGCGCCCTGGTTAAAAAGGTGGCTGGATTATGATGGTCGGCATGAAATTCTGGTTTCGACTTGCCCTCTTGTCCTCGTGCGTCGTCGGTGCTTGGGCGCAGTCTGTCGCCCCCAAAGCCGAAACGGCACCCCGACAATCGGCGCTGGACGCGGCCCTGTTCTACCAAATCCTGCTGGGCGAACTCAACACCCGCATGGGCTCGCCGGGCAGCGGTTTTTCCATCATGCTCGACGCGGCACGCAAAACCCGCAACCCGGCACTGTTCCAGCGCGCGGTCGACATGGCCCTGCAAGCCCGCTCTGGCGAAGCCGCCCTGCAAGCGGCGCAAACCTGGAAAAGGGAAATCCCCACCGCCATCGAAGCCAGTCGCTACGTGCTCCAGATTTTGCTGGCCCTGAACCGGGTGGAAGAAGCGGGCAAAGCCCTGGCGGTCTCCATCAACGAGCTGCCCTTGGACGAGCAGCCCGGCGCCATTGCTTCCGTGCCGCGTTTGTTCAGCGTAGTGCAAGACAAGGCCCTGGCGGCCGATGTGGTGGAAAAAGCCCTGGCCCAGGCCTTCACCCAAAAAACCACCGCCGCGACAGCCTGGACCACCGTGGGCCGCATGCGCCGGGATGCGGGCCAGATCTCGCGGGCGGTCGAAGCCTCGACGCAAGGCCACGCCGCCGACCCACAGGCCACAGGGCCTTTGGTGCTGGCGCTCAGCCTGTTGGTCAACGCCAACAGCACCCTCAAACCCATGGTCGATGCGGCCATGAAAACCGATGTGGTGCCCGAACTGCGTCTGGGCTATGCACGCACTTTGGTGGGCCTGCAGCTCTACCCTGAAGCCTTGGCGCAACTGGCGGTGCTCAACGCCAAGCACCCGGAATTTGCCGATGGCTGGCTGATCCACGGCCTGGTCTTGCAGGAAAACGGCCAGCTGCCTGAAGCTGAAAAACGCCTCGAACAATACACCCGACTGGTGGCTAACAACCCCTCGCCAGAGCAGCAGGCAGGATTGGCCGAAGCCTTGATGAGCCTGGCACAAATCGCGCAAAAGCAAGGGCAACTGGACCGCGCCAACCAATGGCTCGGCCGCATGCCCCCTGGGGCCGACCCGATCAAGCTTGCCAGCCGCCAAGCCGACCTGCTGGCGCAGCAAGGCCGCATGGACGAGGCGCGCCGCGTGTTGGCCCAAGTCAAACCGGCCAACCCCGAACAGGCACGCCGCAAGGTGCTGGCCCAGTCCTTTTGGCTGCGTGAGCACCGCGACGCGGCCGCAGCCTACCCCTTGGTGCGGGCTGCCCTGGACAAAAAACCCGACGACACCGAATTGCTAACCGAGTTGTCGATGGTTTGCGAAAAGCTCAAACGCTACGACGAAATGGAGGCCCTGCTGCGCCAGCTCATGGCCAAGGCACCGCAAGAAGCACATGCCTTCAATGCCTTGGGCTACTCGCTCGCAGACCGCAACATCCGCCTGGAAGAAGCGCAGCAACTGATTGAAAAAGCCGTGCAACTGTCGCCCAAAGACGCCTACATCCAGGACAGCCTGGGCTGGGTGAAGTACCGCCAAGGCCTGCACCAGGAAGCCCTGACAATCCTCAAAGCCGCCTACAAAGCCAAACCCGATGCCGAGATCGCCGCGCACTTGGGCGAGGTGCTCTGGGTGACCGGCCAGCAACGCGAAGCCGGCACCATCTGGCGCGAAGGACTGCTGCTCAAGGCCGACAACGAAACCCTGGTCGAAACCCTCAAGCGCTTCAACTTCAAACCATGAAGCCGCCCCGGCAGCCACTGCCATCTCCGCCTGAGCGACGTGCCTGGCTGGGCCTGCTGAGTCTGGGCCTGCTGCTCAGCCTAGCCGGGTGTGCCACCCCCCGCCCCACGCCCGCTGACCCGGCCGCCTTCTGGTCGGGGCGTCTGGCCTTGCAGTTGCAAAGCACGCCACCGCAAAACTGGAGTGCCAGCTTTGAGCTGCAAGGCTCGGCCGACCAAGGCCAACTGGTCTTGCTCAGCCCGATTGGCACGACACTGGCACGCCTGAGCTGGACACCCCAAGCCGCCGTGCTGGAGCAAGGCCAGGACAAAACCGAAAGCGCCAACCTGCAAAGCCTGAGCCAGCGCCTGACGGGCACCGAGCTGCCCATTGCCGCGCTGTTTGAATGGCTGGCGGGCAAAGCCGCTGAGGTGCCCGGCTGGCAAGTGGATCTGACGGCCCACCGCGAAGGTCGCCTGACCGCCCGCAAAAACGCCCCGGCCCCTGAAGCCGTGTTGCGCATCTTGCTCGACCGCTGAGGCCGCTCACGCCTCAGGTCTGGCGATAATCTGCCCCATGAAACTGCTGCACGACGTCCCGGCCCCGGCCAAGCTCAACCTGTTCCTGCACATCACAGGCCAGCGCCCCGACGGTTACCACCTGCTGCAATCGGTGTTCATGCTCATCGACTGGTGCGACACCCTGCACTTTGAAAAACGCCCCGGGGGCGGCATCAGCCGCGAAGACCTGACCGTCCAGCTACCCGCCGACGACCTGATCACCCGCGCCGCCAAATTGCTGCAGCAGCACACAGGCTGCACTCAAGGCGTGCACATCGCGGTCGAAAAACAAATCCCGGCCCAGGCAGGCATGGGCGGCGGCTCATCAGACGCCGCCAGCTGCCTGCTCGCACTCAACCGGCTTTGGGATCTCAAATTGAAGCGGACTGCGCTCGAGAAACTGGGCCTGCAACTGGGCGCAGACGTGCCTTTTTTCCTGCGCGGCCACAACGCCTGGGTGGAAGGCATCGGCGAGCAAATCACCCCCATCGCACTGTCTGCGGCGCGGTTTTGGGTCCTCAAACCACCCTCGGGCGTCGAAACCGCCCAAATTTTTACGCACCCGGCGCTTCAACGGGCCACAAAGCCTGCTACAATTTCGGTCTTCGCTGCAGCGCCATATGACTTTGGTCACAATGATCTGCAACCTGTTGCTCAAACGATCTGCCCAGACGTTTCCCTCGCACTCCAAGTGCTTGGCAACGCAGGCATGAACGGCAAAATGACAGGTTCTGGCAGTGCAGTGTTCGCACATTGCACCTCAGGCACCGCGCCAATTCAGGTCCCAGACCGATGGCAAGGACGCCAATGCAGCAATTTGGAGGTTCACCCTTTACAGGGTTGGGCATCCAGCGATAGTTGATCGGTCGGTCGCTGTTTCAGCGGTCAACCCGTGTAGGGGAGTCGCCAAGTTGGTTAAGGCACCGGATTTTGATTCCGGCATTCGAAGGTTCGAGTCCTTCTTCCCCTGCCAAATACGTTCAATCGTACAGGCCCCTTTATCTGATCGCTGGAATGCACATGCAGCCTGCTTCACTCCCCCCCGAATTCATGCTGTTCACTGGCAACGCCAATCCCGTTTTGGCTGCCGAGATCGCCAAGCACCTGAGCACACAGCTCGGCGCGGTCGATGTGGGCCGTTTCTCTGACGGCGAAGTCACTGTCGAACTCAAGCAAAACGTTCGCGCACGCGAAGTGTTCGTGGTGCAGTCCACCTGCGCACCCACCAACGAAAACCTGATGGAACTGCTGATCATGGTCGACGCGCTCAAGCGCGCCTCGGCTGGCCGCATCAGCGCCGTCATCCCTTATTTCGGTTACGCCCGCCAGGACCGCCGCCCCCGTTCCACCCGCGTGCCGATCTCGGCCAAAGTGGTCGCCAACATGCTCCAAGCTGTGGGTGTGGACCGCGTGCTGACCATGGACTTGCACGCCGACCAGATCCAGGGCTTCTTCGACATCCCGGTCGACAACATTTACGCGTCCCCTGTTCTGCTGGGTGACCTGCGCCAGCAAAACTACGACGACCTGATCGTCGTGTCGCCCGATGTGGGCGGCGTGGTGCGTGCCCGCGCCTTGGCCAAACAGCTCGGCTGCGACCTGGCCATCATCGACAAGCGCCGCCCCAAGGCCAACGTGAGCGAAGTCATGCACGTCATCGGCGAGATCGACGGCCGCAACTGCGTGATCATGGACGACATGATCGACACCGCTGGCACCTTGGTCAAAGCGGCTGAAGTGCTCAAAGAGCGCGGCGCCAAAAAAGTCTACGCCTATTGCACACACCCGATTTTTTCGGGTCCGGCCATCGACCGCATCGCCAAGGGCGAGGCCCTTGACGAAGTCGTGGTCACCAACACCATCCCGCTGACGGCCGAAGCCGCAGCGTGTTCCAAGATTCGCCAACTCTCCGTGGCGCCGCTGATCGCCGAAACGATCAACCGGATTGCGCACGGCGAGTCGGTGATGAGCCTGTTCTCCGATCAAGCCTGATCGGGAAGAGGCCACCAGTGGCCAGCCGTCCTTGTGGACTGGCTGGCTTTTTTAAGTCAGGGCCGCACTGGTCGCGGTGGGCCCTAGAAGGAGAAATGTATGAAATTCGTCGCTTTTGAGCGCGCTAAGCAGGGCACGGGTGCGAGCCGCCGTCTCCGCAATTCCGGCCGCACGCCTGGCATCGTTTACGGTTCCACATCGGCCCCCCAACTGATCGAGCTGGACCACAACGCTTTGTGGCACGCCCTGAAAAAGGAAGCTTTCCACGCTTCGATCCTGGACATGGAAATGAACGGTCAAACCAGCAAAGTCTTGCTGCGTGACTACCAGATGCACCCCTTCAAGCAGTTGGTGCAACACATCGACTTCCAGCGCGTAGACGCTAATACCACTTTGCACATGAAGGTGCCATTGCACTTCAGCGGTGAAGAAGAGTCCGAAGCCGTCAAGACCGACAAGTGCACCGTCACCCACGTGGCGACCGAAATCGAAGTCGCTTGCCTGCCCGCCAACCTGCCCGAGTTCATCGCGGTGGATCTGAAGGGCCTGACCAAGGGCAATTCACTGCACCTGAACGACATCACCTTGCCTGCTGGCTGCAAAGCCATCACCCATGGCAAGAAAAACCCGGTCCTCGTGTCCGTGGTGGCACCTGTCGAAGAAGAAGTGGCAGCCCCTGTGGCCGCTGCAGCTCCTGCAGACGCCAAAGGCAAGGGCAAAGGCAAGAAGTGATCTTCTGCCTGGGGCTGCAAAGCCCCGCTCTGCAAGGCCCGCGAAAGCGGGCCTTTTGCTTTGGGGCCAGCGGCTCCCCCCGCAAGGCCGCCTGCGCCAAGGATAATCACACACCATGATCAAACTGCTTGTCGGCCTGGGCAACCCGGGCAACGAATACGAAGACACCCGCCACAACGCCGGTTTCTGGTGGATCGATGCCGTGGCCCGCGAACTCAAGGTGTCGCTGGTGCCCGAGCGCAGCTACCACGGCCTGGTGGCCCGCACCACCGTCAACGGCCAAAACGTGTGGTTGCTCGAACCCCAGACCTTCATGAACCTGTCGGGCAAATCGGTCAGCGCACTGGCCCGGTTCTTCAAAATCCAGCCGCAAGAAATTCTGGTGGCGCACGACGAACTCGACATCCCGCCCGGCGAAGCCAAGCTCAAGCTGGGCGGCAGCCACGCCGGGCACAACGGCCTGCGGGACATCCATGCCCAACTGGGCACGGCCGACTATTGGCGTCTGCGCATTGGCGTCGGCCACCCGGGCGACAAGGCCGAAGTGGTCGGCTGGGTCTTGAAGAAGCCGATGCTGGAGCACCGCAAAGCCATCGACGACAGCATCCACCGCGCTGTAGCGGCTTTGCCCCTGCTCCTGGCGGGCGACATGGAAAAGGCCATGGCCCGCATCCACACCAGCAAGCCGCCGCGCCCCAAACCGCCCCGTCCCGTTAAAACACCTGCGCCAGACGTCCCTGCAGCCGAGTGATACAGGCCACCCGCCTCACTGCCCCTGCAAGCGGCGGTATTTGGCCCAGAGCGACTCCTGGTTTTCGACGTGTTGGGGGTTGACGGGAATGCAAGCCACGGGACACACTTGCACACACTGGGGCTCGTCGAAATGCCCGACGCACTCGGTGCACTTGGACGGGTCGATTTCGTAAATTTCTTCGCCCAGATAAATCGCCTGGTTCGGGCACTCGGGCTCACACACATCGCAGTTGATGCATTCATCGGTGATCATCAGTGCCATGGCTGGGGCTCCGCAAAAGTCTGCATCGTGGTCATGCCCGAATTATCGGCCACAGGCATCAGCCTGAAGAACTGCAGGGCTGTTGCCTGACCCAAGGCTGGACACAGGCAAGTCCCCACGAGTGGCGCTGACCCGGCGGCATGCGCCTAAAATGGGCCCAATGATGAACGCCGACCTGCATTGCCACTCCGTCATCTCCGACGGCACCCTCACCCCCGAAGCCCTGGCCGAACGCGCCAAAGCCAACGGCGTGGAACTGTGGGCACTGACCGACCACGACGAAGTGGGCGGGCAAGACCGCGCCCTGGCCGCGGCCAAGGCACTGGGCATGCCTTACCTTACAGGCACCGAAATTTCGGTCACCTTTGCCCACCAGACCGTGCACATCGTGGGCCTGGGCTTTGACCCACACAACGCCGACTTGGTGACCGGCTTGCGCCGCACCCGGGGCGGGCGCAGCGAACGCGCCCAGGAGATGTCGGACGGCCTGGCCAAGGTCGGCATCCCAAACGCCTACGAAGGTGCCCTGCAATACGTGGGCAACCCCGAGCTGATTTCGCGCACCCACTTTGCCCGGCACTTGGTCGAAACGGGTGTGTGCAGCGACACCTCCGAGGTGTTTCGCAAATACCTGACCGAAGGCAAACCCGGCTATGTGCCACACCGCTGGGCGCGTCTGCAAGAAGCGGTGCAATGGATCACCGAAGCGGGCGGCATCGCCGTCATTGCCCACCCTGCCCGTTACGGCTTCACGCCCAACGAAGAGTACGCGCTGTTCAGCGAATTCAAGGCCCATGGCGGGCGCGGGGTGGAGGTCATCACCGGCAGCCACTCCTCACAAGAGGCGGTGCGCTACGCCGAAACCGCCCTCGAATTCGACCTGGTGGCTTCGCGCGGCAGTGACTTCCACAGCCCCGACGAAAGCCGCATCGACCTGGGCACCCTGCCCTACCTGCCTGGCCAACTCACCCCGGTTTGGGAATTGCTGGCCGACCGCATCCAGTGAATCCGACGCACCGACACGCCAGCCTTCAGGGCATCGGCTTTGCGGTCCTGGCCACCGCCTGCTTCGCCACCCTGGACACCACCACACGGCATGTCAGTGCCGGCTTGTCGGTGATGGTGGCGCTGTGGTTCCGCTACGCCATTCAGGCGCTCATCACCACGGTGGTGGTCTGGCCGGGGCGCGGCAGGCGCGTTTTGCGCACCGAGCACCCGCGCTTTCAGCTGGCCCGTGGCCTGCTGCTGTTTGCCTGCAGCATCCTGGCTTTTTTGAGCCTCAAGTACATGCCCGTGGGCGAGTTCACCGCCATCTCGCTGCTGGCCCCCTTGGTCATCACCTTGCTGGCGGCCTGGATGCTCAAGGAAAAAATCCGCCCCCTGCGCTGGCTGCTGGTGGTAGGCGGCTTCCTGGGCACCATGGTCATCATCCGCCCCGGCAGCCAGCACTTTGACTGGACGGTGATCCTGCCCTTGATGTTGGTAGGCACCAACTCCGGCTTTCAGCTGCTGACCAGCAAGATGGCCAAGACCGAAGACCCGATCACCACCCACTTCTACACCGGCTGGATTGGCACGGGCATGGCCACGCTGCTGCTGCCCTTTGTCTGGGAGATGCCCGCAGACTGGACCGTCTGGTTGCAGCTGCTGATCATGGGCGTACTGGCCTCGATCGGGCATTTTTTGCTGATCCTGGCCTATGGCCGAACCCCGGCCGCCACCCTCACGCCCTACATGTACACCCAGATCGGCTTTGCGGTGCTGGGCGGCTGGCTGGTGTTCAACCACCTGCCCGACCAGTGGACCTTTGTCGGCATGGGTCTGGTGGCCCTGTGTGGCGCTTTGGGGGCCTGGCTCACCGTGCGCGAAAACCGCATCGCCATCCAGCCCCCGGAATCCTAAGGCAAGGCCCTTCCCCTGCGGGATTTCGCCCCCATTTACCTTCATACGATCACCACCGGCAACCGCCTGTCCGCACCCATGGCCCAGTTTTTCACTGTTCACCCCGACAACCCGCAAGCGCGCCTGCTCAAGCAAGCCGTGCAGCTGCTCAACCAGGGCGGCGTGCTGGCCGTGCCCACCGACTCCAGCTACGCCCTGGTCTGCCACCTCGACGACAAAAACGCCGCCGACCAGCTGCGCCGCATTCGCGGTGTGGACGACAAGCACCACCTGACGCTGCTGTGCCGCGACCTGAGCGAGCTGGCCAACTACGCGCGGGTGGACAACCGCCAGTTTCGCGCCATCAAACAGGCCACACCCGGGCCCTTCACCTTCATCCTGGAAGCCACCAAGGAAGTGCCGCGCCGCGTGAGCCACCCCCAGCGCAAAACCATTGGCCTGCGCGTGCCCGAGCACCAGGTGCTGCAGGAACTGCTGGCCCTGCATGGCGCCCCGCTGCTGGCGGCCACCCTCATCATGCCCGGCGAAGACCAGCCGCTCAACGACCCCGAAGAGATCCGCGAACGACTGGAGCACCAGGTGGGCGCGGTCATCGATGCCGGGGCTTGCTCGCTCGAGCCCACCACCGTGATCGACATGAGCAGCGACGAGCCCCAAGTGCTGCGCCAAGGCCAGGGCGATCCTGCGCGCCTGGGCCTCTGAACGGCTTTCCAATGTGGGAGGCCGCCCCCGCGGCCGAATGTGCGACATCGCTCAACCGCCCTTAGCGAGCAGGGGGTCGCTCCCACAAAAAATTGTGAGCACTCTCCCACATAGCCACTGAGCCCCCAGTCCCAAGCGCTGGCCAGGTCTGAGACAATCTGATGCTTATGTCCGACCTCATCCAGACCGTCCTGATTTACGCCCTGCCCGTGATCTTCGCGATCACGCTGCACGAGGCCGCCCACGGCTATGCCGCGCAGCGTCTGGGCGACAACACCGCCGCCATGCTGGGTCGCGTCACGCTCAACCCCCTGCCGCACATCGATCCACTGGGCACCATCTTGCTGCCGCTGCTGCTGTACATCAGCACCAGTGGTGCTTTCCTGTTCGGCTATGCCAAGCCGGTTCCAGTGCGCTTTGACTTGCTGCGCCACCCCAAGCGCGACATGGTCTGGGTGGCACTGGCGGGTCCTGCCTCCAACCTGGTTCAGGCTGTCCTCTGGGGCGTTGTGCTTTACGCGCTGGCGGGCAGTGGCGTGACCGAGCGCTTTTTCCTGGAAATGTGCAAAGCCGGCATGTTGACCAACGTGGTCATGTTCGCCTTCAATCTCTTCCCCCTGCCTCCGCTGGATGGCGGTCGCATTTTGGTGGGTCTGTTGCCCTGGCGTCAGGCCGTGCTGGTGTCGCGCATCGAACCCTGGGGCTTTTTCATCGTCATGGCCCTCGTGCTCACCGGCCTCATCAGCGCCTGGTGGATGCAGCCCCTGATGGGTCTGACTTTTGACTTCCTGAAACTCACCCTCAGTCCACTGGCCGCTCTGTTGCGATAAATTCAGTGGCGCTGATCATTCCCCGTCTGCTTTTCTCATGAACTCCAAAACTCGCACCCGCGTCCTCACCGGCATCACCACCACAGGCACCCCCCACCTGGGCAACTACGTGGGCGCCATCCGCCCCACGGTGCAAGCCAGCCGCGACACCAGCACCGATGGTTTTTACTTTTTGGCCGACTACCACGCGCTCATCAAGTGCGACGAGCCCGCCCGCATCCAGCGCTCCACGCTCGAGATCGCTGCGAGCTGGATCGCCTCGGGCCTGGACCCGGACAAAGTCACCTTCTACCGCCAGTCGGACATTCCCGAAATCCCCGAACTCACCTGGCTGCTCACCTGCGTGACTGGCAAGGGCGTGCTCAACCGTGCCCACGCCTACAAAGCGGCAGTCGACAAAAACAACGCCGCAGGCCATGACCCGGACAGCGATGTGTCGGCGGGCCTGTTCATGTACCCGGTCCTCATGGGCGCGGACATCTTGATGTTCAAGGCGCACAAGGTGCCCGTGGGCCGCGACCAGATCCAGCACATCGAGATGGCGCGCGACATGGCCTCGAGCTTCAACCATTTGTATGGCGAGCATTTCGTGCTGCCCGAAGCCGTGGTCGAAGAATCGGTGGCCCTCTTGCCAGGCCTGGACGGCCGCAAGATGAGCAAGAGCTACGACAACACCATCCCGCTGTTCGCACCCGCTGCCCAAATGCGCAAGCAAATCGCAGCCATCGTGACCGACTCCAAAGCACCGGGCGAGCCCAAGGCCACCGAAGGCTCGGCCCTGTTCCAGATTTACCAGGCCTTTGCCAGCGCCGAAGAAACTGCGGCTATGGCCCGCGCCTATGCCGACGGCATCGGCTGGGGCGACGCCAAGCAAATGCTGTTCGAGCGCATCGACCGCGAAATCGCGCCCATGCGCGAGCACTACCAAGCCCTGATCAACAACCCCGGGCAGATGGACCAAATTTTGCTGGCCGGGGCCGACAAAGCCCGCCAGCTGGCCACCCCCTTCATCCGCGAGTTGCGCCACGCCGTGGGCTTGCGTGCCTTGTCATCCGGCAGCACGGCAACCGTGGCCAAGGAAGCCAAAACCGCGCTCCCCAGCTTCAAGCAATACCGCGAAAAAGACGGCCAGTTCTACTTCAAGCTGGTCGACGCACAAGGCCAGCTGCTCTTGCAAAGCCGCGGGTTCGCGTCACCCAAGCAAGCTGGGCAAACCATCGCGCGCCTGCAAGCCGAGGGGCTGGCTGGCCTGACAGACATGGCTTCTCTGCTGGAAGCATTGACACCTGAAAAAGCACAAGTCGTGGGCCTTGCTCTGTCAGAAATCGCCAATTCGCAAAAAACAATTAAATAACTTTTCCAAATTTGCCAATTTATATTGCGCAAACTCACAATTAGGTGTATCCTTAAACTTTAAGCCTACTGCGAAGATCTAAAACATGACTGTATATGTCATCGATGACCACCCCCTGATGCGCGATGCGCTCACCATGCTGGTCCACCGTGTCAAGCCAGGACTCAAGATCATCCCCATCCACAAATTGAACGTGGTGGAATCGACGGTTGAGAAGAACGGCGTGCCCGAACTTTTCTGCCTGGATCTGCAGTTGCCCGACACCCTGGGCATGTCCGGCGTTCAAGTGCTGAAAGCCAAATTCCCGAACGTGCCCTTGGCAGTCGTCACCAGTGCCAGCGCCAGCGAATTCGAATCGCGCTGCCTTGAAGCCGGTGCCAACGCCTTCATCGAAAAATCCAACAGCCCTGCGCAAATCATTGCGGCCCTGCGCAGCCTGTTGATCACCGAAGAAGAAGAGGCAGAGGAAGAAACCACCCCTGCCGGTCCGACCAAACTGTCCAAGCGCCAAAAGCAACTGATTTTGATGCTGGACCAAGGCCTGTCCAACCGCGAAATCGCCGAGAAACTCGACATCAGCGAGCACACCGTCAAGGTGCACTTCTGGCGTCTGTTCCGCCGCTTGGGCGTCAACAGCCGCACGCAAGCGCTGCACTTTGCCCGCACCAACGGCTGGCTGGGTATTTAAAAAACAACAGGCACTTGAAGTGCCTGTTTTGTTCTTGGAAACCGGCACCTCTGTGCCGGTTTTGCATGGTGGGTCTTCAGCACCCATACAGCCGTGGCTGAAGGTTTTAATCCTTCTTCTTGTTCACAATGTCGGGCGTCACCGCATCCAGCACATTGACGGTGGTCTTGACCCCGTAAACCACCGCAGAGCCCGCGGCATCGGCAATCGCCAACACGGTGCAGCCCGACAGGCATGCGCTCGCCACACCCGCCCACAACAGCAAAAACAAGGATTTCATGGCCACTGCCTGAAGTTTGGAGAAGGGCGTCAGCGAAACTGAACGCCGCGAAAGTCATAAAAAAACCCCGCAATGGTGAACCACTGCGGGGTTTTCAACTGGCGGAGGAGGAGGGATTCGAACCCTCGGTAATGTTGCCACTACGCCTGATTTCGAGTCAGGTACATTCGACCACTCTGCCACCCCTCCTGAGTATTTGTCGAAGCCGTGATTCTAGCAGAGCCCCTCAGGGCTTTTTCGGCACCATGACCGCCGCGTTGCGTGGGGCCATCGTCAAGGACACGCTGCTGCCCATCATGCCGCCATCCACCATCTCGAACGTCGCGGTGCGTTCTTGCCGCGTCATGACCAGAAAACTGTTTTTGCCACGCACGGCCGACACCACGGTCCAGCCCTGCGCCGGGTAGGTTTCCAGGAAAAAGCGGTAAGCGGCGTCAAAGTCACGCCCCACATCCAGCACCACGCGGCCCACCCAATTGTCACCTGCGCCAATGATCAGGGACTGTTCAGCCCGTATGGCCGCACCCGGCGGCAAAGGCAGCTGCCCGAGCAATTGCACCGGGTTTTGCACTTTGCCATCCGGCCCCACGGCCACCGAGGTCGAGCTGCCCGTGTTGGCACAACCTGACAAACCAGCGGCCAAACCGACCGCCACCAAGAGAGCCCCGTAAACACGATGCATGCCATTCATCAACGCACTCCTGGTGAAAGCCAAAAACATCAAACGCTGAGCAGCGCCACACCACCCATGTAAGGGCGCAGCACCTCGGGCACCGTGACCGAGCCGTCGGCGTTTTGGTAGTTCTCCAAAACCGCCACCAGCGCACGGCCCACGGCCAGACCAGAGCCGTTCAGGGTGTGCACCAACTCGTTCTTGCCTTGGGCATTTTTGAAACGCGCCTGCAGGCGACGGGCCTGGAAGGCCTCGCAGTTGGACACCGAGCTGATCTCGCGGTAAGTGTTTTGCGCGGGCACCCAAACCTCCAGGTCATAGGTCTTGCTGGCACCAAAGCCCATGTCGCCTGTGCACAGGCTCATCACGCGGTAGGGCAAGCCCAGCTTTTGCAAAATGGCCTCGGCGTGGCGGGTCATGTCCTCCAGCGCCTCGTAGCTGTGCTCCGGGTGCACGATCTGCACCATCTCGACCTTGTCAAACTGGTGCTGACGGATCAGGCCACGCACATCGCGCCCGCCGCTGCCCGCTTCCGACCGGAAGCACGGCGTGTGCGCCGTCAGCTTGATCGGCAAATCGTTCTCGGCCAGCACCTCGTCACGCACGACGTTTGTAAGGGTCACCTCAGAGGTGGGAATCAGGTACAGCGCCTGGCTTTCTTCGCCCTCTTGGCCACCCTTGTTGGCGGCAAACAAATCGGCCTCGAACTTGGGCAGCTGGCCCGTGCCGCGCAGGGTGTCGGCGTTCACGATGTAAGGCGTGTAGCACTCGGTGTAGCCATGCTCTGCGGTCTGCACATCCAGCATGAACTGCGCCAGCGCCCGGTGCAAACGGGCCACCGGGCCACGCATGAAGGTGAAGCGCGAGCCGGTCAGCTTGGTGCCGGTCTCAAAGTCCAGGCCCAGCGGGCCGCCGATGTCCACATGGTCCTTGAGCTCGAAATCGAAACTGCGCACGGTGCCCCAACGGCGCACCTCGATGTTGCCGTGCTCATCTGCCCCGACGGGTACCGACTCGTGCGGCAAATTGGGCACGGCCAGCAACAGGGTTTGCAATTCGGCCTGGATCACCTCCAGCCGCTGGGCCGAAGCGTCCAGCTCGTCCCTGATCGCGCCCACCTGCGCCATGACCGCATCGGCCTCGGCATGCTGGCCCTTGCCCTTGAGCATGCCAATCTGTTTGGACAGGCTGTTGCGCTGGCTTTGCAGCTCTTCGGTGCGGGTCTGCAATGTTTTGCGCTCGCCCTCCAGCGCACGAAACGCCTCCACATTCAGGAAAGGCTGGGGATTTTTACGGGTCTGCAAACGCGCGACAACGGCGTTCAGATCTTTACGGAGAAGAACAATATCAAGCATCCTGACATTGTAGTGACCCGGAAATGGGTCGGGCTTCGTCAACCTTTGGTCACGGCAGAGTTGATTGAGGGGCCATGCAGCCCACTTTCGTCACCCCCGACTCGATCGGGGGTCCATGCCTTGTGCCTTCGCCCGACATGGATACCCGCATGCGCGGGTATGACAGTGGGGGACGCGGGTATGACAACTATGCTTTGTCACCCCCGACTCGATCGGGGGTCCATGCCTTATGCCTTCGTCAGCCGTGGATACCCGCATGCGCGCATATGCGCTAACTTAATATCTTACGCAACGTTGCCCTCTGTGAGCGGCGTTTTCGGCTCGGTTCAGCCAAACGGTAGCGTAGGTCCTGCCATCGCCTGATCGCATCGGTCACCCGAAGATTAG
>NZ_NESF01000002.1 GCF_003063665.1 Limnohabitans sp. Hippo3 | reverse complement strand
CCGGTTACGCCGCCAACGATCTGCAGGTTGGCCAGACCGGCAAGATCGTCGCGCCGCAGCTGTACATCGCAGCGGGCATCTCGGGTGCGATCCAGCACCTGGCGGGCATGAAGGATTCGAAGGTGATTGTGGCGATCAACAAAGACCCCGAAGCGCCGATCTTCAGTGTGGCCGACTTCGGCCTCGAAGCCGATCTGTTTGCGGCCATGCCCGAGTTGACGCAGGCGATTTGAATTCAGTCACAGGCGACCCACCCAGCGCTTAAACGTGCCGGCCAGAAAAAGAGACAGGAGACACAAGATGCTGACCATCAATTTATTCAACGGCCTGGTCTACGGTTCCTTGCTCATCATTATGAGCTCGGGCCTGGCGTTGATCTACGGCCTGCGCCGTGTGGTGAACTTTGCCCACGGCGGGCTGTACATGCTGGGGGCCTACATCGGGTTCACGGTGGCCACACACAGCAATTTTTGGGTCGCGCTGGTGGCTGCACCTGCGGCCATGGCGTTGTTTGGTGTGTTGCTCGACCGCTATGGTTTGCGCCTGCTGCAGGACCGTGAACCGCTCTCCGTGATGCTGGTGACCTTTGGCCTGCTGCTCATCCTGGAAGATCTGGTGGTCTTCATTTGGGGCAAGGCCAATCACTCGCTGTTCACACCGGATTTGCTCAACTTCACCGTCGACTTGCTGGGTGACCAGGTGCCTGCTTACCGCATTGGCGTGATCGTGGTGGGTCTGTCTGTAGCGCTGGGTTTGACGCTGTGGCTGCGTTTCTCGCGCATTGGTTTGTTTGTGCGGGCCGCCAGCACCGATCCGGTCACCACCTCCATGCAAGGCGTTAACACCGATGCGGTGAGTGCGGGTGTGGTGGGTCTTGGCAGTGCGCTGGCAGGTCTGGCGGGTGTGGTGGCTGCACCCTTTTTGTCGCTCTCGCCGCACATGAGTTCAGACGTGCTGATCGACTCCTTCGTGGTGGTGGTGATCGGTGGTTTGGGGTCGCTGGCTGGCGCATTCGTGGCCGCGCTGCTGCTGGGGATGATGCAGGCGATTGGCGCGGTTTACATGCCGCAGCTGTCGGTGCTGCTGCCCTTCATCTTCATGATCGCCATCCTGATCTGGAAGCCTTCCGGTCTGGCTGGCAGTCGCACCTGAACCCGGAGCACACACCATGCGTTTTTCCAAAATTCTCCTGTTGGCGCTGCTGGCCTTGCTGGCCGGCGTGGCCATCGCTTTCCTGACCCCCTCCAGCAGTTTGCTGGGCCTGTTTGCGCAGGCCGTGATCTACGCCATCTTCGCTCTCGGTGTCGGGGTGTTGCTGCGACAAAACGGCCTCACCAGTTTCGGCCATGCGCTGTTCTTTGGTGTGGCCGGTTACGCCATGGGCGTGGTCCTGGCCCTCGACTGGATGAGTGCCGAGCTGGCCATCCCGGTGGTGCTGCTGGGCATTGGCGTGCTGGCCTTTTTGATGGGGCTGGTCATCGTGCGTGTGCCGGGCATCGCCTTTGGCATGCTGACCCTAGCCATCGGGCAAATGGCCTATCTGCTGGCCACCCGTTCGCGTGGCCTCACCGGTGGTGCAGACGGCATGAGCGTGAACTGGCCAGCCACCTTGTTCGGATTCAAGCAGTCGGTGCTGCTCAAACCGGACACGTTGTTTCTCATCGTCTGGACCGTGATGGTCGTGGTCACGGTGTTGGTCATCTGGATTTTGCGCACCCGCTTTGGTGCCATCACCGAGGCGATTCGTGACAACGAGGAACGCGCCCGCTTCATCGGCATCACCACCACCGTGCCACGTGCGCTGGTCTATGCGCTGTCGGCCATGGTCACGGGCGTGGCTGGTTTGCTGTCGTCGTTCAATGCCGGATTTGTCTCGCCCGAGAGCCTGCACTGGAGTGTCTCGGGCATTGCCCTGGTGATGGTGGTGGTCGGCGGCTTCAAGTCGGTCATCGGCCCCATCGTAGGGGCCATCGTGTACTTCCTGTTCAAGGATCTTCTGGGCGACTACGCCACCTACTGGATGGCCATTTTCGGGGCCACCCTGATCGCCGTGATCGTCTTCTCGCCCGACGGCATCGCCGGGGCGCTGGAGCGCCTGTTCAAGCCCCGTGCCAAGCATGGCGCGGCCCCCGGCCCTCGTGGCCACTGACCCTCACAACCGGAGAACACCATGACTGCCTTCGTGCTAGAAACACGCGACGTGGCCATCCACTACGGTGGGGTCAAAGCCCTGGACGGCGTCTCGCTGACGCTCGAAAAAGGCCAGATTCGCGGCCTGATTGGCCCCAACGGCGCGGGCAAATCCACAGTGATCGATGCCATCACCGGACGCCGTCCGCTGACCCGTGGCCAGGTGGTCCTGGACGGCCAAGACGTGAGCCAGCTGGGTGCGGTGGCACGTCGCCGCCTTGGGCTGTCGCGCAGCTTCCAGCGCACCAGTATCTTCACGGGTATGCCCGTGCGCAAGCAGGTGGAGCTGGCCTCTTACAAAATGGGCGTGAGCGACTCGGCCGCCGATGCCGAAGCGGTGCTGCAAGAACTTGACCTGGCGCGCATGGGCGAGGTGATGGCCGAAGACCTCGGCTATGGCGAGCAGCGTCGCCTGGACCTGGCGCTCGCGCTGGTGGGCCGCCCCAAGATGCTGATGCTCGACGAGCCCATGGCCGGCTTGTCGGTCAAGGAGTCGCTGGATTTGGCCCAACACCTGAAAGCGCTGACCTCTCGTTGGGAGGTGTCGGTGCTGTTGGTGGAACACGACATGGACGTGGTGTTCGGCATCTCGGATGCCGTCACCGTTTTTGAGTTGGGCCGCGTCATCGCCAGTGGCGAGCCAGCCCAGGTGCGCGCCGACCCCCGTGTGCGCGAAGCTTATCTGGGAAGCGCAGCATGACCCGACTCCTCGACCTTCACAACGTCAATGCCTTTTATGGCTCGGCCCACATCCTGCACGGCCTCAGTCTGCATGTGAACGCAGGCGAACGCGTGGCCCTGATCGGTCGCAATGGCGTGGGCAAGACCACGGTGGTCAACACCATCCTGGGCCTGGCCCAAATGAAAGGTGGCCACATTCGCATGGGCAGCCAGGAAATCACTCGACCGCGACCCTACACCGCCGCCCAGCACGGCATGACCGTGGTCCCGCAAGGCCGTCGCATCGTGGCCAACCTGACGGTGGAAGAAAACCTGCTGCTGGGCGCCGCCACCGGCCGCAAAGGGCCCTGGAATGTGCCCGAGATCTACAAGCTGTTCCCTATCCTGCAAGAGCGTGCCCACACCCCGGGCACGGCGCTCTCTGGCGGGCAGCAGCAGATGTTGGCGGTGGGCCGTGCGCTCATGGCCAACCCGGACCTGATCTTGCTGGACGAACCGACCGAAGGCCTGGCCCCGGTCATCGTGGACCAGCTGGCCGACATCTTCAAGCGCGTGGCCGACCAGGGCACGGCCTTGTTGCTGATCGAACAAAACCTCAGCCTGGTGGTGCGTGTGGCGCATCGCTACCTGGCCATGGCCAAGGGCAACGTGATTGCGCAAGGCCAGGTCGAGAACACCCCGCAAGGGCTCAAGGACATCGAACAACACGTTTTGGTGTGAAGCCCGTACTTCCGGGCATCGTGTGTAAGCAGTGAAGCCATTTTTGGCATTTTTTAAATCAAGGAGACATCATGTTCAAACCCACTCGAATCCAACAACTCGTGGCCATTGCCACCCTGGCTGCCGCGTTGCCCCTGGCCGCCCAGGCGCAGGGTAAGGACCCAGTGCGCGTGGCGCTGATCACGTCCAAATCGGGCGGCTTTGCCACCATGGGCGCTGACGTGGCCAACGGCATCCGCTTTGCGGTGGAAGAGGCCAACGCCCGTGGCGGCGTGGATGGCCGCAAGGTGATCCTGGCCGAAGGCGATGACGAGAGCACGCCCGATGCCGGTCGCCGTGCCGCCGAGAAACTTTCGCGCGAAGGCCACAACCTGATCATCGGCCCTATCACTTCGGGCATCTCGCTGACCATCAGCCAGAACCTGGCGCGCTGGGACGCCGCCCTGATCGGCACCATCAGCAAGGCCGATCGCCTGACAGGGGACGCCTGCAACACCCGCTTCATCCGCACCAACCACTCTGATGCGATGGACCTGGCCATGATCAACGACTGGCTCAAAGGCATTCCGGGCAACAACTTCGCCATCATGGCGGCCGACTACATCTGGGGCCAGGACTCGGCCAAGTCCTTTGAACAGGCCGTGACCGCACAGGGCAAGAAAGTGTCGCTCAAGCTGATGGTGCCCATGGGCACCAAGGACTACGCGCCCTACATCCAGCAGCTCAAGGCCGCCAAGGTGGACGCCATCTGGACTGCCGAAGTGGCCGGTGCCATCGCCTTCACCAAGCAGGCGGCCGACTTTGGCCTGATCCCCCAGACCCCACTGATTGGTCATGCCTTGCTGTCGAACTTCGTGATCAACGCCACCGGCAATGCGCTGACCAATGTGCCGGGCAACGTGGGCTTCACCCCTGACATCGACACGCCCCAGACCAAGGCCTTCGTGAACGCTTTCAAGGCCAAGTTCAACCGTCTGCCCTCTGACACCGAAGGCCAGGCCTACAACGGCGCCATGGTGTTGTTCCAAGGTGTGACTTTGGCCAAGAGCGTCAAGCCCGAAGACGTCACCAAAGCCCTGCGCGGTGCCACGGTGGACACGCTGTACGGCAAGGCCCCCGTGCGCGCTGCCGACAACCAGATGGTGATCCCCAACTATGTGGCGCGAGTTAAAACTGCCGATGGCGTTCTGCGCCCTGTCATCGAGCGTTCGTTCCCGGCTTCGATCACACCCGCCGCATCGCCTGCCTGCAAGATGTAAGACACAGAGCCACCCTCAGGTGGCTCTGGCCACTTGTGCCCGCCTGCCCCCGAACTCTGGGGTGTTGGCGGCACAAGTTTTGCGACGAAAGGATTGGCGCATGACCGACGTGACGCTGTCATTGCAAGAACGCGCTGCACCCCAAATGCAGTGCTTTTGCTGCGGTCCGGCGCACCCCACGGGGCTGCGCATCCGCAGTTTCTGGGACGACTCGGGCGAATTCGTTCTCATGCGCCATACACCGCGCCCGGAGTTCCTCGGCTTTCCGGGTCTGGTCTATGGGGGGCTGCTGGCCATGCTGGTGGACTGCCACAGCGGTTGGACCGCGATGGCTTGGCATTACCGTCAGGAGCAACGCCCACCCGAGAGCAGCCCCGCCATCCAGTGTGTGACGGGCAACATGAACATCGATTACCTCAAGCCCACGCCCATGGGCGTGGAATTGCAGCTCAAGGCCTGGGTTGATGGGCCTGTGACGCGTAAATCACGCGTGCTTTGCGAGATCTGGGCCGGTGATGTGATGACCGTTCGGGCTGACACGCTGTTTGTGCGTGCCGACACCGACCGCTTGCGCGCCCAAGCGCACTTGCCCTCAAGTTTGGTCAGCAGCTTGGGTCGCTGACCGTTGAAGCCCTTTACTGATCATGCTGGACAAAAGCCTTGAAGGCAGTGCTTTGAGCCCGTTTTCGGTGCCGGTCGACCCGGCCCTGCTGCAGGCTTTTGCACGGGCCACCGGTCAGACCGAGCCGCAGTACCTGGACGTTGCCGCTGCGCGTGCCTACGGACATCCGGACTTGCCCATCCCGCCCACGTTTTATTTCTGCCTGGAAATGGACGCGCCCCAGCCGATGGAGCTGTACGAGCGCTTGGGTGTGGACTATGCGCGGGTATTGCACGGCGAGCAGCATTTTCAATACCACCGCATGGCCTTTGCCGGTGAACGCTTGCGCTTTTTGCCACGCATCACAGCGCTGTACGCTCGAAAAGGCGGCGCGCTGGAATTCATCGTGCGTGACACGCGCGTCGAAACGGCGGGCGGCGAGTGTGTCGCCGATCTGCGAAGCGTGCTGGTGGTGAACAACGCCCTGGTCGAAGGCCGCAGCGCGCAGGCTTCTCGCGCGGCACATCCAGGGTTCCCTCAGGCGATGGCATCATCCACCTCCGGCCTGGACCTCCGCCTGGCCACCGAGCACGATGACCTGGCTGACATGTCAGGCACACGCCTGCCGGCACTGGTCATGCCGCCCATCACGCGCGAGACGCTGGTGCGCTACGCCGCCGCCTCGGGCGACGACAACCCGCTGCACATCGACCCGGCCTACGCCCGCCAAGCCGGTCACCCTGATGTGTTCGCCCATGGCATGTTGTCGGCCGCCTACTTGGCAAGGATGTTGACCGACTGGGTGGATCAGGTGGCTATTCGCCGCCTGCAATTGCGCTTTGTGGCCATTACCCGCTTGGGCGATGCCGTCCGTGGTCAGGCCCAAGTGCTGGAGGCCCCGATGCAAGCCGCAGGTCCACGAGCGGGAGTGCCAGGAGATGACAACAGCGCTGCGCACAGGACACTGTCCTTGCAAGCGCATAACCAGGCACATCAGGTCAAGGTTACCGGAACAGCCGTCGTGGGCTAACCACGCGCTTGAATGGGCCGAGACGCAGCGCAGAGCGTCGGTAAAATCCGTGGCTCCAACCATGGCCAATTTGTACCTGTGACCTCCAGCCTCGGCAGCCCGATTTGGGTGCATTCTTCTGCCGTGCACGGCCAAGGCGTGTTCGCTACGCGCCACATCGCTGCAGGCGAGACGGTCATCGAGTACGTGGGCGAGGTCATCACCATGGCTGAGGCGATCGCTCGCCACCCGCACGACGCGGCCAACCCCGACCACACGTTTTATTTCCATCTGGACGATGGTCGGGTGATCGATGCACTCGCGCACGGCAACGCTTCCAAGTGGATCAACCATTCGTGCGGACCCAACTGTGTGCCTGATGAGGTTCAGGGGCGCATCTTCATCCAGACGCGCAGGCCCGTGTTCAAGGGGGAAGAGCTGACCTTTGACTATGGGCTGTTCAGCGACGAGCCCATGAGCGAAGCCCTGAAGGCCCGTTATGCCTGCCGCTGCGGGGCCAAAAAGTGCCGAGGCACGATGCTGGCCTTGCGTTGACAGATACCGGGCTTCAGGCAGCTTGTCGCTTGGCGGGGTGTTCAGGCCCCGCGTGATGGCCAAATCTCAATGGTCGCGCGGGCGCATCAGCCAGCTCACCAGCGTGGCCGCCACCGCGCCTACCCCGACGGCAATGAACACGGATTTGAAGGGTGCCTGCTGGATGCAGTGTTCGGCCGTGGAGGTGGCTTGCTTGGTTTTTTGCGCCAACAATTGGCGGGTTTCAATTGCCGTGTCGCGGCTGTGCTGTGCCATATCGCTGATGCTGTCCGAGAGCCGTTCGGCCAAACGCTCGAAGGCAGGTTTGGCTTCGTGTGCGGCCTCTTGCACAGAGGCCGAAACGCCAGCAGCGACGGTGGCCATTTTGTCGATGGGGCTTTGAGGGTCGGTCATGTGCGCTCGCTTTCTGGGTGGGTGAAGAACAGGGCTTCACCATAAAAGCGGCCAAAGCGTTTGTCTGTGGTCTGCCGCACCCGTCTCAGGGCGCTCACATTTCCTGGCGTTTGATCTCCCGAAGCATGAAGAGGTAAAGGCTCTCTACTTTGTCCCGTGCCCAGGGCGTCTTGCGCAGAAATTTCAGACTGGAGCCCACACTGGGCTCATGGGTGAAGCAGCGGATCGGGATGCGCACACCCAGATCGGCCCAGCCGTAATGGTCGGCCAATCGGGTGACGATGGTCTCCAGGGTCAGACCATGCAGCGGGTTGCGTGGTTGGGGGTTGTCGTGGGCAGAGTTGGGCATGACCCGATTGTCTACTGATTTGGGCAGGGTGCTGCAGCGCACAGAAGACTGTGCATCGGCCGCCTAGATTGGGGGAGGCTGAGCGCAGCTGGTTTGGCTGCGGGTCGCTCACGGAGAACTTTTCATGCACCCTGCAACGTCGGGGCCGACAGGTCCCTGGGCCGAGTTGACCGCCGATCAGCTGCGCAAAACGGTCGATGCGGCCACGCTCGGCTTTGCGGACACGTCCGAGTTGTTGCATAAGTCCTTGCCATGGATAGGGCAGGAGCGTGCCCAACAAGCGGCCGAATTCGGCATGGCCATGACCGAGGCGGATTACAACCTGTTTGTCTTGGGTGAGGTGGGCAGTGGCCGAACCACACTGCTGTGCCAGTTGATGTATGCACAGGCGGAACACCGTCCCGTCCCGCCAGACCTGTGTTACCTGCACAACTTTGACGAGCCGGGCCGGCCCAGGGCCTTGCGCCTGAAGGCGGGGCAGGGGCGTGTGTTGCGCCTGAGCATGCTGGAGCTGGCCAAGCGGCTGCAAAGCGAAGTGCCCAAGCGTTTGGCCCAAGACGATTACAAGGCCGAGAGCAAACGGATTGAGGCCACCTACAAAAGCGAAGAAGACCGAGGCTACCTGGCCCTGAGCGCCTATGCCGAGGCCCACCACTTTGCCTTGATGCGCGATCAGGGGCACATGGTGTTCACTCTGAAAGACGCGCAAGGTGAGCCCGTGACGGCGGGCAAGGCCCTGACCTTGAGCCGGGAGCAACGTGCCCAGATCGATGAAAGCGAAGAGGCGCTGCGCGCAGAGATCAGCCGTTATCTGGAGAAAACGCGGGCGTTGGAGCGCGTGATGAACGAGGGCCTGTCGGCTTTGCGCAGACAGACCCTCAAACCCATGCTCGTGCACGAGATGCAGTCGATCTCCCATGTGCTGGGGCAGCCCGTGACCGACAAGGTCAAGCTGGCTGCGTTTCTCGAGCAGGTCCAGCAATGTGTGCTGGACAACGTGGAGTTGTTCGAGCCCAGTGAAGAGGAGGATGTGCGGCTGGAGGCGCTGGCGTCTGTTTTGAGCCTGTTTCGTGTGAATGTGGTGGTGGACAACCATGGACTGCAGGGCGCGCCCGTGTTGGTGGAGGACAACCCCTTGTTCAGGATGCTGTTTGGCAGCATCGAATACGCCGCGGACGAAGGCGAGCTGGTGACCGATTTTTCGCGCATCCGTGCAGGCAGCTTGCTCAAGGCGCATGGCGGGTTCTTGATGCTGCACCTGCGGGATTTGCTGGCCGACCCCCATGTCTGGGAAAAGCTGCGCCGGTTCATGCGCAATGGTCGCCTGCAGATCGAGGAGCCCGGCATGATGTACGCGCCCATGGCTGCCGAGTCCCTGGAGCCCGAGGCGGTGGCGGTGGATGTGAAGCTGGTGCTGGTGGCGTCGGTGGACGAGTACTACGCGGTGCAGGAAGCGGACCCCGAATTTGCACGGCGTTTTCGCTGCAAGGTGGACTTTGCCGAAAGCTTTGCAGCGACCGCCGCATCGGCCGAGGCCACCGCCATTTTTGTGGGGCACACCTGCCAGAAACGGCAGTTGCCGCATTTTTCTGCGCAAGCCGTGGCGGCTTTGATCGAAGAGACACACCGCGAAGCCGATGACCAGCATCGGCAAAGCGCCATCTTTGCACGGCTGGAGGCCTTGGTGATCGAGAGTGCGGCGCGGGCCAGGCAGCAGGGCAAAGCCACGGTGGCGCTGGCCGATGTGCAGGGTGCCAAACAGGCCCGGCTTCACCGACACAACTACCCCGAGCAACGGTTGCAGGAAACCCTGCTCGATGGCGAACGCTTGCTTCAGGTCAGCGGTGAGCAGGTGGCGCAGGTCAATGGCCTCACGGTGGTGGACCTGGGGGACTACCGCTTCGGGTTTCCGGTGCGGGTGACGGCTTGCACCTATGCCGGAGAAGAAGGCTTGCTCAACATCGAACGTGAGGTGGAGCTGTCAGGCCCGATCCACGACAAAGGCGTGCTGATTTTGCACAGCTATCTGTCAGCGCTTTTTGCCCACCTGGCACCTTTGGCCATGAATGCGGCGGTGGTGTTTGAGCAGGAATACAGCGGTGTCGAAGGCGATTCGGCTTCGTGCGCCGAGTTCTACGCTTTGCTGTCGAGCTTGTCAGGTATGCCGCTCAAGCAAGGCATCGCCGTGACGGGCGCAGTGAACCAGCATGGTGAACTGTTACCGGTGGGCGGCATCAACGAAAAGATTGAAGGCTTCTTTCGCAGCTGTGAAAACCTGGGCCTGGATGGTCATCAAGGCGTGTTGATGCCCCGACGGAACTGCCGGCATTTGATGCTGGACGCACGTGTGGTCGAGGCGGTGGCTGCCGGGCGTTTCCATATCCATGTGGCCGATACAGCCGCCGAGGGCATGGTGCTTTTGACGGGTGTGAAGTTTGGCACCCTGGGGGTGGGGGGCTACGAGGCGGGCAGCGTGTTGGGGCGTGCGCAAAAAACATTGCAGCGCTTTCGCCATGCGTGTGAGCACCTGGGCAACAAGCCGACGCTCAAGCCGAACCACTTGCGACACCTCAAGCACAGCGTTTTGCGCTGAGCCTGCAGGCATTGTGTGTGGGCGCATGTGCGGATCAGCCATTGAAATATGCCGATGGTGTTACCGGTTTTTGTGGGCTTACTGGTTTGGATGTAGTGCGCCTCACTAATTCTGAGGATGCCGCAGTCAACCGCTGAGGCCTATTCTGATGGCAGCGATCAGGTCATGGTTTTGAGAGGTCGATATGGACCTTGGGCCTGGTAAAAATGAAAAGGATCTCATTCATGTGCATCGATCTCGTGCTGGCCGATCCGTATCCTGTGATGCTGGAAGGGCTCACCCATGTCTTCCAGGATTCCTCCGACTTTTCAGTCAAGTCTTGCGTCCGCAACGGGGATGAGGCCTTGCAGGCCTTGCAACAGTTTCAGCCCCACATCCTGGTGATGGACTTGTCCTTGTCGCAAAGAAATGGCCTGGCCTTGCTCGAAGAAATCAAGGCGCAGAACTTGCCCACACGCCCTGTGGTGTTCACGGGCGCACCGATTGGTGAGGTCATGCGGGCGCTGGATCTGGACGTTCCGGGTTTGGTGTCGAAAGAAAAATCACGCCAAATTTTGACCCGTTGCATCAAGTCGGTGCACGAGGGTGGCAAGTGGCTGGACCGTGACCTGTCGGTCAGGACCATGTCGCTTCTGCTGGAACAGCAAAAGAAAAAAGCGAATGCCTCACAGCTGTTGACGCCACGTGAATTGACGGTGGCGCGCATGGTCACCGAGGGCTGGCCCAATAAAAAAATCGCCAGCAAGCTGTTCATCAGCGAGGGCACGGCCAAGCTGCACTTGCACCACATCTATCAAAAACTCAACTGTCCCGGGCGCATGTCACTGCAGCGCTACATGCAGGAGCATGGCTTGCTTTGAGGGTCTGCAATGTATTGAAATGAACGAACAAGGAAACTCGATGTCACAGGAAAATCAAATTCTCGAAAAAGCATATGCAGAGCACATTGGTGAGCATTACCGACGTGCATCGGATGAGCTTTTGCACGCCTATCAGCGCAACAAGGAGGCTGGCAGACACCACGAGGCGGGTGCATTCAAGGCCGCCCTGCACCATGCTCAGCTGTCCAAGCACCACGCCTTCAATGCCCACGAGCATTTGAAGGAGGTGTTGGTGATGCACGAAAAAATGAAAGCCACGCAGACGACTGCGTTGCCGGCTTCATTGGGGGGTGATTTGCTTCAGTGATGCAGAAGTTAAAAATTGATTGAGTTTATTTTTGATATGTGCCGTACCGCACAGACTGTCAAGCAGGGTGTGAATAGACTGTTTCAACAACCGTCAGCGCAATGGTTGTGAAGCAGGGGGAGCCCGAAGTGAGTGGTTTGTCTTGGTCAATGAAGGGCCTTGGTGCCCCTATCTGGAGACGTTGATATGTCAATTCGAGTCCTGCTTTCTTCCAAACACAAAGTCGTGTCTGAGGGCATCGCTGCCGTGTTACGAACACACCATGACATGGATGTTGTGGGGGTGTCCGACCATTCCGAGAAGACAAATGCCTTGTGCGACGAGGTGGACCCTGATGTGGTGTTGATCGGCATGCAGGCCAATGATGCGCAAGACCTGAGGCTGATGCAACAGATTGCTCACCACCAGCCTTCCAAGAACATGGTGGCTTTTTCAAGCGATACCGATCGCCATTCGATCATCGAAATTCTGGATGCGGGTGCCAAAGCCTATGTGTCCACCACCAGCAGCATGGACGAGTTGATGTCTGCGATCCGTGCGGCAGCGGCTGGGCGGGTCTATCTGTGTCAGGCAGCAGCCTCAGAGATGATGGAGAGCGTGCGCAAGGCACGCTCAGGTGACATCACTGTCAAAGGCCATCTGGGTGGGCGTGAAGAGCAGGTGCTGCGTTTGATTGCCGATGGTTTTTCTTCCAAGGAAATCGCCCGCAACTTGCAGATTGCCCCCAGTACGGTCGAGGTGCACCGGCGCAACATCATGCGCAAGATCGGTTTGCATAAGGTGGCCGATCTCACGCGCTACGCCATCCGCAATCAGATGGTGTCGGTCTAGCCTTCAGACCGGTTGCTTGCCGTCTTTCATGGCGTGAGCAACCGGCGTTCTTCGTCTCGGATGACCCCGTAGCATTCGCAGGCACGTTGTGCCAACGCCGATCGGTTCAGCACCGTGATGCGGCCTCGGCTGTAGCTGAGGATGCCGTCGTCCATCAAGCGCTTGGCCGCTTGGGTCACACCTTCCCGCCGCACCCCCAACAGATTGGCCATCGATTCATGCGTCAGTCCGATGCTGTCGTCGTCCTGTCTATCCAGCATGAGCAGCAGCATGCTGCACAGTTGTCGCTCCAGCGTATGGTGCCGATGGCACACAGCGCCTTGCGACATTTGCGTGATCAAGGTTTGTGTGTAACGCAAGAAAAGCTGTTGTACCGGGTTACCTTGGTTGAAGCTGCCCAGCACCACGCTGAGCCTCAGGCGCAGAGCGGTGCCTGCTTTTTGGACCACGGCACGGTTGCGTGTGTGCGCCGCGCCCATCAGCAGGTAAACGCCGATGACCCCTTCCTTGCCGGTCATGGCGACTTGCGTGGCATCGCCGTTTTCCAGAAGGCGAATCCAGGAGACGATGGCGGTGAGCGGAAAGTGCAAATGACTCACGATGCGGCCAGGTTCGTGGAGCACCTGCCCCAGCTTCAAATCAACCCACTCCAAATGCGGTGTCCACTCCTTGAAAATATCTGACGGTAATAAATCAATAATCTTATTTAATTTGTAATTAATTTTCATAAATTTCATTTTTTACAATCGATGCCCATGAAATTTAGCAAATATTCGGAGTGTTTCTGTACGGCACCGAACACAACTATCCCCAATCAGGGATTTAATTTCTGTAACCTTGATCCACGTCAGACGTGCGCTGAAAGCATGGCCTGTTGGGGGTGTGCACATTCGCGCAAACCGGCCATGTCCAGGATGTTGACCACGCCTCTTTGGTAATCGATCAAACCCTTGGTTTTGAGATCACCGGCAGCCAAAGTGATGCTGACGCGTCGAACACCGAGCATCTGCGCCAGGTGCTCGTGGGTCAGAGGCAAGCGGACGCTTTGCGCGCGTTCGGCAGACAACACCAGCCAATGGGCCAATCGGGTGCCGATGTCATCGAACTGGACAGAGGCCGACATCGTGGCCACATGCTCGGCCAGTTGCCACAGGTATTGAGAAATCACCCACAGCATGCCGGGCCGCTGGTGCAGCAGCATGGCCAGATCATGGCTGTTGGCCGCCCAGGCGCTGCCACCGGTTTGGACCCGGCAGCGCAAACGGCCGGGAACCGGACTCAGCACCGAGCCCAGGCCAATGGCCCCCTCTGATCCGACCAAGCCCACAGCCAGTGTGTGCTGCACAGGGCTTTCGACCAGCAGTGCGACCGAGGCACCGGTTAAAAAATAGATTTTTGAATGGCCGTCTGCACAGGGCAGGCCCAGTGACTGACCTGCTTTGAGTGCCACCGGTTGGCAAATGCTTTGCACCCGGTTCTGATCTTCCCTGGCCAGTTGAAAGATGAGTCCGTTTGTCGAGAGCGTCACTGAAAATTACCCGGTTGCACGGTGGTCAAAAAGTGTTCCAGCGTTGAAAAAAGCCAGCGAAAAATGAGGATTTTTTGAGTTCGCAAAGTATATGTCGCGCGTTCATCAAGTGGATCACAGTAAAAATGGCTTGTGTGTTCGACAAAGAACATAAAATCAACAAAATGCCCAGAAGGCATCCGGAGCGCACCCATTTGTCTACACAAAAGATTGAGAACTCATCCTTGGCCCTGATGCTGGCCAGTGGCCCCAGGGTCGGCAATGTGAACCGTGCGCTCGTGTATTTGCAGGCAGGCCCCTTGGTTCGGGAGGCCGGAGATGCTGGTGTCTGGGCTTATTTCCCGGTGGATGCGCTCATTGGCCTGGTGCCGGTGCATTCGGCAGCGGCTGCCGTGGCCTTGGTGGGGCGGCATGGTTGTATCGTCTGGCCCGATGCGGCGGCTGCGTCTGTGCAGGCACATGTCGTATCGCCGGGGCGGGCGTACCGCCTCGACTGGGCGACGGTGAAAGAAGACCCGGACCGTTTTGCGCCCTGGCTGTGGCACGCCGCCGCCGCCGCACAAAGCCTGATCGGCCAAATGGCCCAGTGGTCATTTTGTGCGCAGCATCACAGCCCATCGCAGCACCTGGCCAGTTGGCTGCTGTATGGCTTGGCCCAATCGCCCAACGCCGAGTTGACCATCCGTTTGCAGGGCTTGCCGCCGATCATTCGGCAGCAGCTGGCCGCATCGGTCCTGGCTGTACCAGAGGTCTTGGCTTCATCCGCTTATGTTTTGGATGGCGACGTTTTGTGCATCACCGACCCAGAGCAGCTGGCGGCAGGGGCTTGCTCGTGTCACGCACGCATGGCCCATCCGAAGCTTGCCCAGCCCTGAGCTCAGGCTTGTGCGCTGGGGCTCCATCCGGCGGTGATGTCCCGAGCCAATGACTCGGCCACCTTGATGCCGTCTACACCTGCCGACAAAATGCCGCCCGCATAACTCGCGCCTTCGCCTGCCGGGTAAAGGCCGCGGGTGTTGGTGCTCTGGTGGTCGTCACCTCGCGGGATACGCAGGGGCGAAGAGGTGCGTGTCTCCACCCCGGTCATCACCGCGTCCGCCATGTCGTAGCCCTTGATCTTGCGGCCGAATGCGGGCAAGGCTTCGCGCATCGCGGCCACCGCGTAGTCGGGCAGCACGTTGGCCAGGTCGGTCAGTTTCACGCCGGGTTTGTAGGAGGGCAACACACTGCCCCAGGTGGTGGAGGGGCGCTGTGCCAGAAAGTCGCCCACCAGCTGGCCGGGCGCTTCGTAGTTGCTGCCACCCACTTCGAAGGCGCGGGTTTCGAGTTGGCGTTGCAACACGATGCCGGACAGGGGGTGCGCTTGGGGAGGTTGTTGCGCGGCCAAAGCGTGCGCTTCCTGTGCGAGCTGGGTGCCGTCTTGCTCGCCAAAGGCGGCCTGCCAGGCGGCGGTGTCCAAGGGGTAATCTGGCGGGTCGATGGCCACCACCATGCCCGCGTTGGCATTGCGTTCGTTGCGCGAGTACTGGCTCATGCCGTTGGTCACCACGCGGCCCGGCTCGCTGGTGGCGGCCACCACGGTGCCGCCGGGGCACATGCAAAAGCTGTAGACAGCCCGGCCGTTTTGCGCGTGGTGCACCAGCTTGTAATCGGCCGCGCCCAGCAAGGGGTGGCCTGCATGGCGGCCCCAGCGGGCCTGGTCGATCACGCTTTGCGGGTGCTCGATGCGCACACCAATGGAAAACGCCTTGGCCTGCATGGCCACGCCACGGCGGTGCAGCATGACAAAGGTGTCGCGCGAACTGTGGCCCAGCGCCATGACGGCGTGGCGTGTGTGCAGGGTGTGGTGTTCGCCCGTGCGCAGGTCTTGCACCTGCAGCCCGGTGAGTTGCTGGCCACCAGCGGCGGGCGAAAGCAGCACGTCGCTCACGCGTTGCTCAAAGCGGATCTCGCCGCCCAACGCGATGATCTGTTCGCGGATGTGTTCCACCACTTTGACCAGCTTGAAGGTGCCGATGTGCGGGTGTGCGGCGTACAGGATGTCGGCGGGTGCGCCTGCATGGACGAATTCATCAATGACCTTGCGGCCCAGGTGGCGTGGGTCCTTGATCTGGCTGTAGAGCTTGCCGTCAGAGAAGGTGCCCGCACCGCCTTCGCCAAACTGCACATTGCTCTCAGGGTTGAGCACCTTTTTGCGCCACAGGCCCCAGGTGTCCTTGGTGCGTTCACGCACGGGCTTGCCACGCTCCAGCACGATGGGCTTGAAACCCATTTGCGCCAGCGCCAGGGCAGCGAACATACCGCACGGCCCAAAGCCCACCACCACAGGACGCTCGCCTGGCGTTGCACCAAAATTGGCGGGGGCCTGGCAGGGCGGGTGCCAGGTCATGTCGGGGGTGGGCTGGATGTGGGGATGCTTGTCAAACTGCTGCAGCAGCGCTGTCTCGGTTTGCGCATTGTTGAGCGCCAGGTCCACGATGTAGACCGCGCGCAGATCGGCCTTGCGGGCATCGAAGCTGCGTTTGAAAACGTTCAGTGTGGCGATGTCGGCAGTGCGGATGCCCAGCGCTTGCGCAGCCATTTGGCGCAGGGCGTCGATGGGGTGCGGCGTGGGCAGGCGGTCTTCGTCGGTTTCGGACGGCGCGTCGGCCGCGCGGCGCGTCTCGACTGGCAGGGCCGAGAGAGGGAGTTTGAGTTCTGAAATCCGGATCATGGCAACCTCTGTGGCTTGTGGTTATCAAGCAAGAAGCGGTGATTATCGCCGTGCGATCAGGTGGGCAAGAACCCCTCGACCGACAAATAGCGCTCGCCCGTGTCGTAGTTGAAGCCCAATACGGTGGCCCCGGCAGGCAGTTCGGGCAGTTTTTGGGCAATGGCGGCCAAAGTAGCGCCCGAGGAAATGCCGACCAGCATGCCCTCTTCACGGGCCGAGCGGCGGGCGTATTCGCGGGCGACTTCGGCATCGACCTGGATCACGCCGTCCAGCAACGAGGTGTCGAGGTTTTGGGGGATGAAGCCTGCGCCAATGCCTTGAATCGGGTGGGGCGCGGGGGTGCCGCCTGAGATGACGGGTGAAGCCGCAGGCTCGACCGCGAACACCTTGAGATGGGGAAACTTGGCTTTGAGCACGCGGGCGGTGCCCGTCAGGTGGCCGCCTGTGCCCACGCCGGTGATGAGGGCGTCGATGCCATCGGGGAAGTCGGTCAGGATTTCCTGCGCGGTGGTGCGCACGTGCACGTCGATGTTGGCGGGGTTTTCAAATTGCTGGGGCATCCAGGCACCGGGGGTGCTGGCCACCAGTTCCTGGGCGCGGGCAATTGCCCCCTTCATGCCTTTTTCGCGCGGTGTCAGGTCAAAGCTGGCGCCATAGGCCAGCATCAGCCGACGGCGCTCAATGCTCATGCTGTCGGGCATGACCAGCACCAGCTTGTAGCCTTTCACGGCGGCTACCATGGCCAGGCCAATCCCGGTGTTGCCCGAGGTGGGCTCGACGATGCTGCCGCCGGGCTTCAAGGCCCCCGACTTTTCGGCGGCTTCGACCATGGCCAGTGCGATGCGGTCCTTGACCGAGCCGCCCGGGTTGCTGCGTTCGGATTTGATCCAGACATTTGCACCCGTGCCAAACAGGCGCTGGATGCGCACATGGGGCGTGTGGCCGATGGTGTCGAGGATGGTGTGGGCTTTCATGAGGGATTCCTGTCTCGGTGGTGTGTGGACGCCGCGCCCTCGCGGCGAATGTGGGCAATCTGAAAAGGCATTATCGCGAGGAGGGCCTCGCGCCCACAAAAATTCAGTGTCCCATTTCGCCATGTGCGCAAGCCCACAGGCGATAATCGCCCGGTGAAGCTCGCCAGACCGTCGCTGGTGCAATCTCCGAAAGGAGGCACTGGAGGAACGTCCGGACTGCACAGGACAGCGTAGGAGGCAACGCCTCTCCACCGTGAGGTGAGGATCAGAGCAACAGAGACGAGCCGATTGAGTTCGGGTGAAACGGGCAATCTCTACGCGCAGCAATACCAAGTAGGCCAGCGTTGATGTGGTTCCGCAGAGCTGGCGGGTAGGTAGCATCGAGCCGGGTGGGCGACCCCCGGCCCAGAGTAATGGCGGTCACACAGCGGGCAACTGCTGTGCACAGAATCCGGCTTATCGGCGAGCTTCACACTTTTTCAACCCATGAAAAAACCCGCCGAAGCGGGTTTTTTGGTCAGCGGCTCAAAAGCCCATCAGCCGCGTGAAGGCATCAAGGTGCCCGCCAGCGCAAACACCGAATTGGGGGCGGTGATCTTCAAGGTGCTTTTGGGCTTGGCAAACACACCGCGCTTGACGGCGGGTGCAGGCGCTGGCTCGACGGTGACGCCTTTGGTGCGCTGCTCGGCCACCAGTTGGCGCAGGCTGATCGACTGAAGATGTGTCAGCATTTTTTCGTTGAGGCTGGCCCACAGCTCGCTGTTCATCCAGCTGCCGTCGGCTGCGGTTTCGTCATCGGAAGGGGCGTCCACGGCACCCACGATGTCGGCCATGGTGATCTTTTCGGCGCTGCGCGACAGCGAATAACCGCCGCCCGGGCCACGCGTGCTCTCAACCAGGCCTTGCTGGCGCAGCTTGCTGAACAGCTGTTCCAGATAGGACAGCGAAATTTGGTGGCGCACGCTGATGGCGGCCAGCGACACAGGGCCGCGGTCTTCGCGCAGGGCGACGTCGATCATGGCGGTGACGGCAAATCGGCTCTTGGTGCTCAAACGCATGGTGTGCTCCTTTCTGCGTTGGACAAACCCTCATGGGCATTGCCCGGGTCAAGACTGCGTGGTTTGCAGTGGTGACTGAACGGTCATTTTCTCAGACTCATGACACAGTTGGGCATTACCCGTTCCATTTCAAGGGTAAATCCTGTGTATTTTTGTCGGAAATCAACTAAAAGCGCTCGTGGCCAGCCAGTTGCCGCCATTGGCCGGGCTCCAGCGGGGCCACGCTCAAACGGCCCACGCGTTGGCGGCGCAGGTCTTGTAGCGGGCATTGTTCGTCCAGCCAGCGGCCCAGCTCCAGCCCGTCGATGTCTTTGCCCGCGATGCGCAGCACCGTGACTTGCTCGGTCTGGCGGTTGATGCTGGCGCGGATGCCCGGGCCGTTCAGGGCTTTGACCAGGCCGCCTGGCACTTCGCCGCTCACGGTGGCCATCCATTCCTGCTCCATCGGGCTGCGGCGGTCTTCCAGGTGGCGCAATACGCCCACATCGTCCGAAAAAATACACAGCCCGCTGGCGGGTTTGGCCAGCGGCAGGGGCATCTCCATTTTGGCCAAGCGTGCCGGACCCCACAGGCCGGGCTGGGGGGCTTTCAGGCCCACGGTGTCTTCCAGCCAGGCCAGGTTGGCCACCCGGTGCGCGGGTTTGAACAGCACCAAGGTCAGCGGGGCCAGTGCGGCCATGGACACCAGGCGGTTGACTTGAACGGTTTGCTCCTCGCGGACACGCCGGGCCGGGTCGGTCACGACTTTGCCTGCCACCTGCACACCACTGGCCACGATCAGGGCTTCGGCTTCGCGGCGCGAGCAGTTTTGCTCGGCGGCCACGCGCTTGGCCAGGCGGATGCCTTCTTCAGAGGGGATCATCAAATCTTTCAGGACAGGGTTTGTTCGCGGATGTGGTCCACATGCGCTTGCAGCGAGCGGGCCGCCACCGGCCACAGGCGGGGCGGCACGTCGTCGTAGGCTTTTTCCACCCACTCTTGCAAGCTGCCTTGGGGCTGGGCCTGCATGGCGGCGGCGATTTTGGCCTCGCGCTTCAAGCGATGCGCCTTCAGATGCGTGATGGCCTGGTGGGCAAAGCCCAGCACATGGCCGTGCGCGGGCAGGATGAACTCAATCCCCTCGGCCTCGCAAGCGGCGGCCAGTTTGTCCAGCGAGTCGAGGTAGTCGCCCATGTGGCCATCAGGCGGGTCGATCACGGTGGTGCTGCCGTTGAGCACATGGTCGCCCGAGAACAGCAGGCCGTCTTCTTCGAGCACCAGGCACAGGTGGTTGGCCGCGTGGCCGGGGGTGTGCACCACGCGCAGGGTGTGGGTGATCTCGCCTTGGACGCCGATGCCTTGCAGCACCAGTTTTTCGCCATCTTCCAGCTCGCGCTCCGGGGTGAAGCGGCTGTTGGCGCGGGCGGTGGGCTTGGAGGCCAGGCCCAGAATCGGCGGCTTGTTCGTGCACAGGGCCTGCAAGAGGGGCGCGCCGGGGGAATGGTCCGGGTGCGAGTGGGTGCACACAATGGCTTTGATTTGCCCGCCTGCGGCACGCCACAGTCGCTGCAGGTGCTCGTCGTCGGCGGGGCCCGGGTCGATGGCGATGTAGCCGGTGTCCGGGTCACCCACCAAATAACTGTTGGTGCCGGGGCCGGTCATCACCCCGGGGTTGGGGGCCGTGAGGCGCTGCACGTTCTTGAGCAAGGGGACGGGCTGGTCGGTCTGCCAGTCCAGGTGGTGGTGGATTTGCCCGTCGGGCGTGACCAGGGCCAGCTCGCCAAACGGGGCTTCGTGCTCCATGTAACGCGCTTCGTTGCCCGCCAGCCAGCCGGCACGGGGGCAGCTGGTCCACAGCGGTTCGTCATTGACGGCGCAGGCTTGCAACACCGCGTCCACGTTGGCAAAGGCTTTGAGGCGTTCCAGCGTGCGGATGGTCGGGTAGACCATGAAGAAATCCCCCGCTTCGTGCCGGGCCAGCGCGTCAGCCGGGCGCACCCAGACCGGCTCGAACTGCTCGGATTCGTCGGCCACCGGGGTTTGGCCTTCGGGCATGCGGGCCACCAAAAAAGGCACGTCAAAGCGCCGCGGCAGGTCGCGGTCGGTGATCCAGTGGGCCAGCACAAAGACTTGCTCAGCGGCCAGCGTCAGGCCTCGGGCCTGGCATTGGGCGGCAAAAGGGCTTTGTCGGTCGATGGCGGCGATGTCGTCGTGGTTGGCCCAGTGCCCGTCTGCATGGCGGGCGAACAAGACGCCCAGCTCTTCAAAGCTCTCCCGGATGGCCGCAATCGCTTGTGTCAGGTGCAAGTCGCTTTGTGTGGGGCGGCGTTGCGCCAGGCTATGCGCCTGGGCATCGGCGGAGTCGATGCCGCCACCCGGGAACACATAGGCACCGGGCGCGAAACTGGCCGTCATCGAGCGGCGGGTCATCAGCACTTCGATGCCTTGCGGCCCGTCGCGCAGCAGCAGCACGGTGGCGGCGGGGCGCAGAGGGGCGGGTTCACGTTGGGGATAGAGGAGTTGGGAGGTGCGTGCCATGCCCCATTATCGGGGGACAGGAGGCCTGTTCCGGTGTGGGCCAAAGGTGATAATCGCGGCCATGCACATCCGCTTTACCAAGATGCAAGGGGCCGGCAACGACTTTGTCGTGCTCGACGAGACGCAAGGCCGCTTGGGCCTGAGCGCGGCCCAATACCGTTTTTTGGCCGACCGCCACTTTGGCGTGGGGGCCGACCAGATCCTCACGGTGCGGCCCTCGCCCGCGCCCGGGCTGGATTTTGAATACGTGATCCACAACGCCGATGGCGGTGAGGTGGAGCATTGCGGCAACGGGGCCCGCTGCTTTGTGCGCTATGTGCGCGACAAGGGCCTGACCGACAAAAGCACGGTGCGCGTCAAGGTGCAGCAGGGCGAGATTGAACTGCGCATGAACCCCGATGGCCGTGTCACGGTGGACATGGGGGCACCCATCTTTGATTGGGAACGCGTGCCCTTCAACCCCATTGGGCTCATCAGCGACCAGGTCAACGGCTGGCCCGTGTTCGATTTGGCGCTGGGCGAGCTGGGCATTGCCCGGGTGGGTGTGGTGTCCATGGGCAACCCGCATGCGGTGCAGCGCGTGGACGATGTGGACACCTTTCCGGTGCTGGCCCAGGGCCCGCTGATTGAAAACCACCCGGCTTTCCCCAAACGCGTGAACGCAGGTTTCATGCAGGTCGTCTCACGCCGCCAGATCAAGCTGCGCGTGTACGAGCGGGGCGCGGGCGAGACGCTGGCCTGCGGCACGGGCGCTTGTGCGGCGGTGGTCGCGGGCATTCGCCAGGGTTGGCTGGACGCGCGTGTGGATGTGCAGACCCACGGCGGTGTGCTCACCATCGAGTGGGCTGGTCAGGTCGACAGCCCGGTGCTGATGACCGGCCCGGCCACCTCTGTTTTTGAGGGCAGCATCGATGTGCCTGACTCGCTTTGACCTTTTGAATTTCTGGAGCCCCGCATGACCACGCCTGAACCCATGAGCCCGATCACCGAAGACGACATCGCCGACTATCTGGTGAACACGCCGGACTTTTTCGAGCGCCACGCCTCGCTCCTGGCCACGGTGCAGCTGACGCACCCCCAAAGCCACCGCACGGTGGGCCTGCAAGAGCGCCAGGCGCAAATGTTGCGCGACAAGATCAAGGGGCTGGAGCACCGCATCATGGACATGATCCGGCACGGCAACGAGAACATGATCCTCACCGACAAGCTGCACCGCTGGTCGTGTGAGTTGTTGGTGACGCCGCAGGACCAGCTGGCCGCGTCGGCGGTGGACAACATCCGTGAACTGTTTCAGGTGCCGCAAGTGGCTTTGCGCCTGTGGTCGCTGCAGGGTGCGCACGCGCAGGCGGCATATGCCCAGGGCGTGACCGAGGCCGTGCAGACGCTGGCTACCTCGCTGGACCGGCCTTATGTCGGGCTGAACTCGGGTTACGAAGCTGTGCAGTGGCTGGACGAGCCCACCCAGGCGGCTTCTTTGGCGCTGCTTGCTTTGCGTGCGGCACCAGGCCAGCCCGCTTTTGGCTTGCTGGTGCTGGCGTCTCCTGACGCCCAGCGCTTCAACAGCCAGATGGGCACCGACCTGCTCGAGCGCCTGGCTGAGTTGGCGGGTGCGGCCTTGTCGGTCTTGCGTCAGCAGGCTTGAGCTGTGTCGGACACGGCCACCGACCCGCTGGTGTCCCGTTATCTGGACCATGTGCGCTTTGAAAAGCGCCTGGCTGAACGCACCTGCACCCTGTACCAGCTGGATTTGACGCGCCTGGCCGAGATGGCGGCGGTCTCCCAAGTGCCCTTGTTGCAGGTGCAAAGCGGCCATGTGCGCCGCTGGGTGGCGCAGATGCACAGCGCCGGGCGCAGCGGGCGCGGCATTGCGCTCATCTTGTCGGGCTGGCGCGGGTTCTACACCTGGTTGGGACGCGAGGGTCTCGTGCCGCACAACCCGGTGGCCGATGTGCGGGCCCCGCGTGTGGCCAAGCCCTTGCCCAAAGCGTTGGGTGTGGACGAAGCGCTGCAATTGGCCGAGCACGAAGAGGACAACGATGACCCCTGGCTGGAAGCGCGCGATGTGGCCATGGTGGAGCTGCTGTACGGCTGCGGCCTGCGCATTGCCGAGCTGACCGGCTTGGACGTGGTGGCCAGCGCCGAAGCAGCCCACGCCGGGCGCGGCTGGATCGACCTGCCCAATGCCGAGGTGCAAGTGCAAGGCAAAGGCAGCAAGCGCCGCACCGTGCCTTTGGGACGCGCGGCCATTGAGGCGCTGAAGCACTGGCTGGCTGTGCGGCCGCAGTTGCCGGGCATGCTGACACAAGCCACCAAAGGGGCGTCCGCTTTGGCGCTGGCGCTGTTTCCCGGGCGGCATGGCACACGCCTCACGCCCCGCGGTGTGGCGCAGCGCCTCAAGCGCCGCAGCCTGTTGGCGGGTCTGGCCACCCCGGTGCACCCGCACATGCTGCGCCATTCTTTTGCCAGCCATGTGCTGCAGTCCAGCGGCGACTTGCGGGCGGTGCAAGAGTTGCTGGGCCACGCCAACATCAGCACCACCCAGGTCTACACGCGGCTGGATTTTCAGCACCTGGCCAGAACCTACGACGCCGCCCACCCCCGCGCCAAACGCAAATGAAGTCCCGCCCGGGCTGCTCGGTTGCGGCGTAAGGCCATGCCCGGTGGGCAGGTGCGGCGCTTGAATTCATCGCTACACTCCCCAACTCTTGTTTTCTTGTCCTGAACTGGAACCGCGCCATGTCCCTGATCTCCACCACCATCCTGACCGGCTTTCTGGGCTCGGGCAAAACCACCTTGCTCAAGCGCGTGCTGACCGAGGCCCACGGTCAAAAGATTGCCGTGATCGAGAACGAGTTTGGCGAAGAAAACATCGACAACGACATCCTGGTCTCGGACACCGATGAGCAGATCATCCAGATGAGCAACGGCTGCATTTGCTGCACAATCCGCGAAGACCTGCGCGTGACCTTGCAGCTGCTGGCCGCCAAGCGCCGCAAGGGCTTGCTCAGCTTTGACCGCATCGTGATCGAGACCACAGGCTTGGCCGACCCCGGTCCTGTGGCGCAGACCTTCTTCATGGACGACGAGATTGCCGAGACTTTTTTGCTCGATTCCATCTTGACCCTGGTGGACGCCAAGCACGCGGCCCAGCAGCTCAACGACCGCCAGGAAGCCCGCCGTCAGGTGGGCTTTGCCGACCAGATATTCATCAGCAAGGCCGATCTGGTCTCGCCCGAGGAGCTGGACGCCTTGCAGCACCGCCTGAAACACATGAACCCGCGCGCCCCACAAAAAGTGGTGCATTTTGGTGAGGTGGCTTTGTCCGAGGTGTTCGACCTCAAAGGCTTCAACCTGAACGCCAAACTGGACATCGACCCGGACTTCCTGAAAGACGATGCCCATGACCATGTGCATGGAGAGCATTGCGACCACCCATCCCACCAACATGATCATGACCATGAACATGACCATGAACACGGTGAGCACTGCGACCACCCCTCTCACCAGCATGACCATGCGCACGGCCACGGGCACCACCATCACCACGACGATGACGTGAAAAGCTTTGTGTTCCGCTCGGACAAAGCCTTTGATCCGGCCAAGCTGGAGGATTTTCTGGGGGCCATCGTCAACATTTATGGCCCGCGCATGCTGCGCTACAAGGGTGTGTTGAACATGCGCGGTACCGAGCGCAAGGTGATTTTCCAGGGCGTGCACCAGCTCATGGGCAGCGATTTGGGCCCGATGTGGGCCGATGGCGAAGCCAAAACGAGCAAGATGGTATTCATTGGTATCGATTTGCCCAAGGACATCTTGCTGCAGGGCCTGGAGCAGTGTTTGGTCTGAGCCAGCTCGTGGCCTCTTGTCGGTCTGCGGGTCCACAGACTTGAACTTGTCTTTAATCGGCTACGCTGCATTTTTTGATCGTTCTTATCGCTACAATCGCCCGCCTGAAGCCCCCCCTTTCCGGGCGGGTTGGTGAACCCCATAAGGTCTATAACAAGGGTTTGGAATGCAAATGAACAGGTTTTTCAATCGGTTGCTGCAGTGTGGCAAGAGGTTTGGGCCTGCCCTTTCACACGGCTAGGAGACAAGACGTGAAGACCGCGAACAAAAAAGTGGCCACCCGAGTGACCGCCAGCGCCGCCAAGGCGGCACCGGCCAAAAAACCAGTGCCCGCCAAGAAGACCACGCCCGCCAAAAAAGCAGCACCGGCCAGAAAGGCCGCACCCGCCAAAAAAACAGTGCCGGTGAAAAAGTCGGCCCCCGCCAAATCGGCCAGCCCTGTGAAATCCAAACCCAAAGCTGCAGCGCCCCTGGCCCAGAAGGGCAAAACGGTGGCGGCACCTGCCAAGACTGTGAAGGCGGCCAAACCCGCTGCGACGGCCAAAGTGGCTGCAGCCAAGACCCCTGCCAAAGCGGCTCCCCCCACACGCGCCGCAGCTTCCAAGCCAAGCCCGGCCCCCAAGGCCCCAGTGGCTGCGAAGCCGGCTCCCTCCAAGATGATTTCCGTACCTGAAGCGAAACCTATGACTGTTAAAAAAGTGGCGACACCGACTCCTGAGGTCGCCCAAGCTGCCGCACCGTCTGCTGTGCCTGTAGCGGCTGCTGCCCCCGATCAATTGGTGCGTGCCACCCGGCCTTCTGCCCGTCTGGCGCAGATCACGGTGCCGTCCTTGCCACAGGCGGTGGCCTCCACGGCCGCCAAAGCCAGTTTCATGCCCAGCGCCCCTGTGGCAGCGGTCGCTGCGCCTTTTGCCCCCATCAAGAAAGACCCCAAGCTGGCCAACAACTGGCAGAGTAAACCGGTGGAAGCCTTGAGCGATGCCGAAATTCTGGCCATGCCCGACGACGAGTACATGAACAGCGTGCAGATGGCTTATTTCCGCCGCAAGCTGACCCTCCTGAAGCAGGACATCCTGAACAGCGCCGGGGCCACGACCGAGCATTTGCGCGAGGACACCGTGGTGGTGCCCGATCCGGCCGACCGTGCCACGATCGAAGAAGAGCACGCCTTGGAGCTGCGCACCCGTGACCGCGAGCGAAAGCTGCTCAAGAAAATCGAACAGTCGATTGGCTTGATCGATGCGGGTGACTACGGCTACTGCGATGAGACGGGCGAACCCATCGGTGTGGGCCGTCTGTTGGCCCGTCCAACCGCCACCCTGTCGCTGGAAGCCCAGCAGCGGCGCGAATTGAAGCAAAAGATGTTTGGTGACTGAAGCGACAGGTTCTCTGTCCATGGCACGAAAAAGCCCCTGACCAGGGGCTTTTTCATGTCTGCAGCGGCGCAGGCCGTGCTGGAAACCGTTCATCGGGTTTTCATGCATTTGTTATTTTTGATTTTTTAAAATCCTTCACAGGTTACTTTCATTGCCACTTGTAAGTGCCTAATCTACAAAGAAATTCTGCTTCCGTCTGGCTTCAAATTCAGCGCTAAGCCATTGATTTCATTGAAAAAAATCGATCTACACCTGTTGAGTTGCACCGAATTCCTGATACAGTGCAAAAAAGTGCAATTAAGTGGGGAAAAGTGTCTCCGCTGGCGCGTTTCAACTGGAAAAGGTCGTTGCTGTGTTTCAAGGGGCTTCATCGCTGAGTCTGGATGCCAAAGGGCGGTTGTCTGTACCGACCCGGCACCGTGACGTCCTGAGCGCGACAGCCCAAGGCCAGCTGACCATCACCAAGCACCCGCACGGCTGCCTGATGGTGTTTCCCCGCCCCGAGTGGGAAAAGTTCCGTGAGCGCATTGCCCAGCTCCCCATGTCCGCGCAGTGGTGGAAACGCATTTTTTTGGGCAACGCCATGGATGTGGAGATGGACGGCACCGGTCGCGTGCTGATCTCGCCCGAACTGCGTCAAGCAGCGGGCATCTCCAAGGACACCATGCTGCTGGGCATGGGCAACCACTTCGAGCTGTGGGACAAAACCACTTACGACGCGCAGGAAGCGCAGGCCATGCAGGGCGAGATGCCCGATGTGTTCAAGGATTTTTCGTTCTGAACGCGATGACCGAAGCTGCACTGACCCACACCACCGTGCTCCTGAACGAGGCCGTGGACGAATTGCTCCGGGCCTCTGCAGGTGCTGACGGCACTTATGTGGACGCCACCTTTGGCCGCGGTGGGCACTCGCGCTTGATTTTGTCCCGCCTCTCGGCCCAAGGCCGTTTGCAGGCTTTTGACAAAGACCCGGAGGCCATTGCCGAAGCCGGACGCATGGCAGACAGCCGGTTTTCGATCCGGCACGAAGGCTTTTCGCACCTGGGTGAGCTGCCGCCCGGCAGCGTCGATGGTGTGCTGATGGACCTGGGCATCAGCTCCCCCCAGATTGACAGCCCCGAGAGGGGTTTTTCTTTTCGTTTTGAGGGCCCGCTTGACATGCGCATGGACACCACGCGCGGCGAGAGCGTGGCCGATTGGCTGGCAACGGCCACGGTGGATCAAATCACGGAGGTGATACGTGACTATGGCGAGGAACGGTTTGCTTTTCAGATTGCAAAGGCGCTTGTGGCTCGCCGACAAGAGCGGGGCCCAATTTCAACCACCACCGATCTGGCCCAGCTCGTGGCTGACACGGTCAAAACCCGCGAGCCGGGTCAGAACCCTGCAACGCGGACATTTCAGGCTTTTCGGATTTTCATCAACGCCGAGCTTGAAGAGCTCGAACAGGCGCTAGAAGCCAGCTTGAAGGTGTTGTCGCCCGGCGGGCGTTTGGTGGTCATCAGTTTCCATTCGCTGGAAGACCGCATCGTCAAGCAGTTCATCGCCAAGCACTCCAAAGAAGTGGTGGACCGCCGGGTGCCATTTGCTGCCCCCGTGAAGATGCGTCTGAAAGCCTGTGGCCGCGTGCGGCCCAGCGAGGACGAGGTGCGCGGCAACCCACGCTCACGCAGCGCGATCATGCGCATGGCCGAGCGCACCGAGGTGCCGGCATGACCCGCCTGAGCATCTTGCTGCTGATGGCTGTGCTGGCCAGCGCGCTGGTGTTGGTGCACAGCCAGTACGAGACGCGCCGTTTGTTCATGGCGCTGGAGTCGGCCAAAAAAGAGGCCAAGCGTCTGCAAGTGGACCACGACCGCCTGCAGGTGGAGCGCCGCGCGCAGGCTACGCCTTTGCGGGTGGAGCAAATTGCGCGTCAGCAGTTGCAAATGCGCGCGGCTTCACCGGCCATCACCCAATACGTCTCGACCCAGGGTGCCGCAGCACAGGAGGCTCGCCCATGAGCCGCAGCGTCCAGCTGTCGTCGAGCCCCTTGCTGGCCAGCAAGACCCCGGTCTGGCGCAGCAAATTGATTGTGGCGGCCATTGCGCTGGGCTTCACGGGCTTGATCGCTCGTGCGGCCTATGTGCAGGTGTTTGCCAACGACTTTTTCTTGCGCCAAGGCGAAGTTCGTTTTGCCCGGACGCTGACCTTGCCCGCCAACCGGGGGCGCGTGCTCGACCGCAACGGCATGCTGCTGGCGTCGAGCGTGCCCGCGCCCAGCATTTGGGCCAACCCGGAAGACATCGAGCGCGATCCGGCCAAGTTGCGCGAGCTGGCACGCTTGCTGGATATGAGCCCCGCCGAGCTGGACAAGAAACTCAAGGACGACGAAAAGACCTTTGTCTGGTTGCGCAGGCAGCTCGACGAGCCGGTCGTCAAGCAGATCCTGGCGCTGGGCATCAAGGGCGTGTACGACATCAAGGAGTACAAGCGTTTGTACCCCGAGGGTGAAGCGGCGGCCCACATCGTGGGCTTCACCAATGTGGAAGACCAGGGCCAGGAAGGCGTGGAGCTGGTGTTCCAGAAGCAGCTGTCCGGCAAGCCCGGTTCACGCCGTGTCATCAAGGACCGTCTGGGTCGGGTGGTCGAAGACGTGGGCGAGACGGTGCCCCCTGTCGATGGCGAGGACCTGCAGCTGAGCATTGACAGCAAAGTTCAGTTTTTCGCCTACCAGAAGCTGCGCGAAGCGGTGCTGGAGCATAAAGCCAAAGCCGGCAGTGTGGTGGTGCTCGACGCCCAGTCGGGCGAGGTCCTGGCCTTGGCCAATTACCCCAGTTATTCGCCCGACAAGCGCGTCAACCTGAGCGGTGAGCAGTTGCGCAACCGCGCCTTGACCGACACCTTCGAGCCCGGCTCCACCATGAAGCCGTTTGCGGTGGCCTTGGCGCTGGAAAAAGGGCTGGTCAAGCCGGAGACCCCGATCCAGACCGCGCCCGGCCGTATCACCATCACCGGCTCGACCATCACCGATGCCCACCCGCATGGCGTGCTCAGCGTCAATGAAGTGATCCAGAAGTCGAGCAACGTGGGCACCGTGAAGTTGGCCATGCAGATGCAGCCCCGCGAGATGTGGGAGATGTTTGCCCAGGTCGGTTTTGGACAAAAACCGCAGCTCCCATTTCCGGGGGTGGTCAGCGGGCGTTTGCGTCCTTACAAAACCTGGCGGCCGATCGAGCAGGCTACCATGAGCTACGGCTACGGCATTTCAGGCAGCCTGTTCCAAGTGGCCAGGGCCTACACCGTGTTCGCCCGCGACGGTGAGGTGGTGCCTGCCACCTTGATGAAGGCCGAGCAACAGGTCACGGGCGTGCGCGTCATCAGCGCAGACAACGCCAAAGCGATGCGCAAGATGCTGCAGATGGCCGCAGGCCCCGGCGGTACGGCGCAAAAAGCCCAGACCATGGGTTACTCCGTTGGCGGCAAGACCGGTACGGCGCACAAACAAGAGGGCAAGGGTTACGCGGGCAAAAAATACCGCGGCTTCTTTGTCGGCATGGCCCCCATTGAGGCACCCCGCATCGTGGTGGCGGTGATGATCGATGAGCCCAGCAACGGCCGCTACTACGGTGGCGATGTGGCTGCGCCCGTGTTCAGCCAGACGGTGCAGCAAACGCTGCGCCTGATGGGTGTGCAGCCCGACATGGCGGTCAAACCCCAAATTGTGGCCAAGTCGGTCGAGGAGTCGTTCTGATGCAGATGCTGCACAACGCCTCCGAAGCGGCCCGCTGGTTGCGCACGCATGTGACGGGCGAGCTGCGCACCAACAGCCGCTTGGTGCAGGCGGGCGACGGCTTCATCGCTTGGCCGGGTGCCGCCACCGATGGACGGCGTTACCTCGCTGCAGCGCTGGCACAGGGGGCTACAGCTTGCCTGATGGAGGCGCAGGACCATGCGCCTTGGTTGCAGGGTCTGCAGGCCGAGGCCACCCCCAAGCTGGCAGGTATGGCAGGGCTCAAGGCGCAGACGGGGCTGGTGGCCGATGCCTACTACGAACACCCCAGCCAGGCCTTGAAGGTGCTGGCGGTCACAGGCACCAACGGCAAAACATCCACAGCCTGGTGGCTGGCGCAGGCGCTGTCTTCGCCTGTGCTGCAGCAAGCCTGCGGGCTGGTAGGCACCTTGGGCGTAGGCCGCTTGCCGCACCTGGTGTCCACAGGCATGACCACGCCCGACCCGGTGCTGCTGCAGCGGCAATTCAGACAGTTCGTGGATGAGGGCGTCACGCATTGCGCCATCGAAGCCTCGTCCATTGGCCTGGCCGAGCACCGCCTGGATGGCACACGCATCTGCGTGGCCGTGTTCACCAATTTCACGCAGGACCACCTGGACTACCACGGTGACATGGCCCGCTATTGGTCGGCCAAGGCCGCTTTGTTTGACTGGCCTGGCCTGCAGTCCGCCGTCGTCAACATCGATGACGCGCAAGGCGCGTTGCTGGCCCAGCAGTTGCAAGGCGGCCCGCTCGATGTCTGGACCTGTTCGCGCCGTGGCCCGGCGCGTCTGCAAGCGCGGGCCTTGCCCGGCGGTCAGGGCTTGGCTTTTGAGGTGATCGAGGGCCACGCCGCGCACACCTTGCAAACGGGTTTGATCGGCGACTACAACATGGACAACCTGCTGGGCGTGATCGGCAGTTTGCGGGCCCTGGGTTTCGATTTGGCGCAAGCGGTGCAAGCTTGTGCACAGTTGACGGCGGTGCCCGGCCGCATGGAGCGCGTGCGGGGTGATGCGCCTGGCGCAGCGAATGAATGGTCATGGCCACTGGTGGTGGTGGACTATGCCCACACGCCCGATGCCATCACCCAGGCGCTGAGCGCACTGCGCTCGCAAGCCCAGGCCCGTGGGGGGCGCCTGTGGTGTGTGTTGGGCTGCGGTGGTGACCGCGATGCCAGCAAGCGCCCCTTGATGGCCGCAGCGGCCGAAGCGGCGGCCGACCACGTGGTGCTGACCAGCGACAACCCCCGCAGCGAATCGCCCGAGGCCATTGTGACCGCCATGGTCAAGGGTTTGAAGCGCCCGCAGTCGGTCCGGATTGAATTGGACCGCGCTCTGGCCATTGCCCAGGCGGTGGCGCAAGCGCAGGCGCAAGACGTGGTGCTGGTGGCGGGCAAAGGCCACGAAAGCGAACAAGAGATCATGGGCGTGCGCCACCCGTTTTCGGATGTGGCCCAGGCCCGCATGGCTTTGCAGCAACGCGCTGCACAGCCGCAAGGGGCGGCCGCATGAACGCCGTGAACAGCGCCATGCATCTGAAGCTGACGCAGGCCCTCGGCTGGCTGAGTCAGGCACGCGGCGTGGGTCTACAGGATGTGGTGGTCGACCGGGTGCACACCGACAGCCGCAGCCTGCAAGCGGGCGATTTGTTTTTGGCCTTGCGCGGCGAGCGTTTTGATGGCAACCAGTTCATCGCCCAGGCCAAGGCACAGGGTGCCGTCGCGGTGGTGTGCGAGGCCTCTGGCGAAGCCCAGGCGCTGGCGCAGGGCTTGCCTGCCCTGGTGGTGCCCGATGCGCGCATCGCTTTGGGTGAGCTGGCTGCAGGCTGGCGTGCGCAGTTCAGCTTGCCGTTGATTGCGGTGACCGGCAGCAACGGCAAAACCACCGTGACGCAAATGATCGCGTCCATCTTGCGTGCCCATGCCGGGGACGACGCTTTGTCCACCCAGGGCAACCTGAACAACGACATTGGCGTGCCCTTGACCCTGTTCAATTTGCGTGCCCACCACCGCATCGCCGTGGTCGAGTTGGGCATGAACCACCCCGGCGAGATCGCCTACTTGTCTCAATTGGCCCGGCCGACTGTGGCCTTGGTGAACAACGCGCAGCGCGAGCACCAGGAATTCATGGGGACGGTCGAAGCTGTGGCCCATGAAAACGGTGCGGTGCTGCAGGCCCTGCCGCCGGAAGGCGTGGCCGTGTTCCCGGTCGACGATGCCTACACCCCGATCTGGCAGGGTTTGTCGGATGGGCGCTTGCAGCGCGGTTTTGCCATGGCGTCCACCTCAGACGCCGATGTGCGGGCCGCTGTGGTGGTCTGGCAGTCGGGCGCCTGGCAGTTCACCCTCAAGACCCCCGAGGGCACCGCGCCTGTGCGTTTGCACATTGCCGGGCGTCACAACGTCAAAAACGCTTTGGCAGCGAGCGCCTGCGCCTTGGCAGCAGGGGTGCCCTTGGCCGCCGTGGTCCAGGGCCTGGTGGCTTTTGAGCCGGTCAAGGGGCGCTCGCGTGCGCTGCTGCTGCACAGCGGTGGTGCGGACATCACCGTGATCGATGACAGCTACAACGCCAACCCCGATTCGGTGCGTGCTGCGATTGACGTGTTGGCCGAGCTGCCTGCGCCGCGTTTGCTGGTGCTGGGCGACATGGGTGAAGTGGGCAACCAAGGCCCCGAGTTCCATGCCGAGGTGGGCGCTTATGCGGCCGAGCGCGGCATCGAGGCGCTCTACACCCTGGGTGACTTGTGCGTGCACAGCGCGCAGGCTTTTGGTGCGGCCCGGCACTTCGCAGGCATCGACAGTTTGCTGGGTGTGGTGACAGGGCAGCTGGGTGAATTCAACAGCGTGGTGGTCAAAGGTTCGCGCTTCATGAAGATGGAGCGCGTGGTCCAGGCGCTGCTGACGCGCAGCGAAGACCAGCATAACCACAACAACGATAAAAAAGAGGAGCCCCATGCTGCTTAGCCTGGCCCAATGGTTGCAAACCTTGTCCCCGGAGTGGGGCTTTTTGCGTGTGTTCCAGTACATCACCTTCCGTGCGGTGATGGCCGCGATGACGGCGCTCTTGATCGGTCTGGCCGCAGGCCCCTGGGTCATCCGCCGCCTGACTTCGCTCAAGATCGGCCAGCCCATCCGTGGCTACGGCATGGAGTCGCACCTGTCCAAAAGCGGCACACCCACCATGGGTGGCGTGCTGATTTTGTTGTCGATTGCCGTGTCGACGGTGCTCTGGTTTGACTTGTCCAACCGCTTCGTGTGGATCGTGCTGATCGTGACCTTGGGCTTTGGTGCGATTGGCTGGGTGGATGACTGGCGCAAGGTGGTCAACAAAGACCCCGAAGGCATGCGCTCGCGCGAAAAGTATTTCTGGCAATCGGTCATCGGCTTGGTGGCTGCCTTGTACCTGGTGTTCAGCATTTCCGAAGTCTCCAACCTGCGCGTGCTGGACCTGTTCGGGAAATGGGTGATGTCGGGTTTTGACGTGAACCTCCCCCCCAAGGCCGGCTTGCAGGTGCCGTTTTTCAAGGAAATCAACTACCCGCTGGGCGTGCTGGGCTTTGTGGTCCTGACCTATCTGGTCATCGTCGGGGCCAGCAATGCGGTCAATTTGACCGACGGTTTGGATGGTCTGGCCATCATGCCGGTGGTCATGGTGGGTTCGGCACTGGGCGTGTTCGCCTATGTGACGGGCAGCTCGGTGTACTCCAAGTACCTGTTCTTCCCGCACATTCCGGGTTCGGGCGAGTTGTTGATTTTTTGCGCCGCCATGGCGGGGGCGGGCCTGGCCTTTTTGTGGTTCAACACGCATCCAGCCCAGGTGTTCATGGGTGACGTGGGGGCGCTGGCGCTGGGTGCGGCGCTGGGCACCATTGCCGTGATCGTGCGCCAGGAAATCGTGCTGGCCATCATGGGCGGCATCTTCGTGGTCGAGGCCTTGTCGGTGATGGCGCAGGTCACGTACTTCAAATACACCAAGAAAAAATACGGCGAGGGTCGGCGCATCCTGAAGATGGCGCCCTTGCACCACCATTTTGAAAAGAGCGGCTGGAAGGAAACGCAAGTCGTGGTGCGTTTCTGGATCATCACCATGCTGCTGTGTCTGGTCGGCTTGTCGACCCTGAAGCTGAGGTAAGCCATGCAGCTCCAAGGTCAACACGTTCTGATTCTCGGTTTGGGTGCTTCGGGCCTGGCGATGGCCCGCTGGTGCGCGCATGCCGGGGCGGACGTGACCGTGGCCGACACCCGTGACACGCCGCCCCAGTTGGCCGCTTTGCAGTCCGAGTGGCCTGCGGTGCGTTTTGTGTCCGGGCCATTTGTGGCCAGTCTGGTGGAGGGCACTTCGGTGCGTGCGGTGTTCCGCAGCCCGGGTCTCGCGCCCGACGTGGTGGCCCCGGTGGTGGACGCCGCCCGAGCCATGGGCTTGTGGCAAGGCAGTGAGCTGAGCTTGTTTGCCGCTGGCTTGCAGGATTTGAAAGCACGCTTTGGGTATGCCCCGCAGGTGCTGGCCATCACGGGCACCAACGGCAAGACCACGGTCACATCGCTCACCGGGCAGCTGGTGGCGCGTGCGGGCAAAACCGTGAAAGTGGCGGGCAACATTGGCCCCACGTTGCTGGACACCTTGACCGAAGCCATGGCCCAAGCGCAAGCGCAGGTCGAGCAAGAAGCAGCCGAGCGCGCCGCCGCCGAGCTTGAGAAGGCAGATGCGAACAGTGAGCCGCCAACGGTGACAGCAGCCCAGGAGGCGGTCATCCCCGCACCACAGCAGGATGAGTCGACCAGCGAGCTGGCCGATACAGACGAAACGCTGGACCGCCTGGAGGGCGAGAGCGACGCGGAACTGCCGCTGCCCGTTCCTCCTGCCGTGCAGGACCCCATGGCCCAGGCGCTGCCTCAGGTGTGGGTGCTGGAGCTGTCGAGCTTCCAGCTCGACAGCAGCGAGGGCTTTGAGCCGACCGCTGCGACGGTATTGAACCTCTCGCAAGACCACCTGGACTGGCACGGCAGCATGGCCGCCTATGCCGCTGCCAAAGCCCGCATTTTTGGCGCTCAAGGCCTGATGGTGCTCAACCGCGAAGACGCGCAGGTCATGGCCATGCGGCCCGAGCCTGTGCGCGTGAAGTTGCAAAAGCCTGTCGAGCGCGCTTGTGTGCTGTTTGGGGGCGACATGCCTCAGCGCCCAGGCGACTTTGGTATCGAAGTCACACACGGCATGACGTGGTTGGTGCGCGCCCTGGAGGCCGATGAAACACGACGCCGCCGCAAGGATGCGGCCGAAGAGTTGCACATCCAGCGCCTGATGCCTGCCGACGCGCTGCGCATTCGTGGCCGCCACAACGCGGTCAATGCGCTCGCTGCCCTGGCGCTGGCCAGCAGTGCCGGTTGCGCCTTGGGCCCCATGCTGTATGGCCTGCGCGAATACCGGGGCGAGCCCCATCGGGTGGAGCCGGTCGCCATCGTGGGCGAGGTGGAGTATTTTGACGACAGCAAGGGCACCAATGTGGGGGCCACCGTGGCTGCCCTGCAAGGCTTGGGCGCAGACCGCCGCGTGGTGCTCATTTTGGGGGGCGATGGCAAAGGCCAGGACTTCACGCCCTTGGTCGATCCCGTGTCGCGTTTTGCCCGGGGGGTGGTCTTGATCGGCCGCGATGCACCTGTCATCCGCGAAGCGCTGCAAGACACGGACGTGCCGCTGCACGATGCCGCCGACATGCATGCGGCCGTGGCGCAGGCCGCCGCCATCGCCCGCAGTGGCGACGCGGTTTTGATGTCGCCCGCTTGTGCCAGCTTTGACATGTTTGACAACTACGGCCACCGCGCCGAGGTGTTTGTGCAGGCCGTGGCCGGTTTGGCCGAAGCGGCGGGTGTGGCCATGGAGGGCGGGTTGTGAGCGAAGCGCTGTCATTCCCGCAACGTCTGCAGGCAGGCCTGGCCCATTGGGGGCAGGTGCTCACAGGCCGTGCATCGCGTGGCCATACTGCGGGTACACAGGGTTTGCCTGTCAATCTGGGCAGCTACGATTTCGCCCGCAACAGCGCAGGCTCAGCCCACCGCTTGCAGAGCGTGGACCAGGCACTTGTCTGGGTGGTGGTCGCCTTGCTCATGTGGGGCATGGTCATGGTGTATTCAGCGTCGATCGCCATGCCGGACAACCCCCGTTTTTCGCGCTACACACAAACCCATTTTTTGACGCGGCATCTGATCTCCATGGTGGTGGGCAGTGTCATGGCCTTGCTGGCCTTCCAGGTGTCCACCGAGACCTGGGAAAAAGTGGCCAGGCCTTTGTTTGTGGTGTCTCTGGTGTTGCTGGCGCTGGTGTTGATTCCCTTCATCGGCAAGGGCGTCAACGGTGCGCGGCGCTGGATTTCCTTTGGCATCATGAATTTCCAGCCCTCCGAGTTGGCCAAATTCGCGACCATCATTTATGCGGCCGACTACATGGTGCGCAAGATGGAGGTGAAAGAGCGCTTCTTCCGTGCGGTCTTGCCCATGGGTGCTGCGGTGGCTTTGGCCGGGGTGTTTTTGCTGGCCGAGCCTGACATGGGCGCTTTCATGGTGATCGCCATCATCGCCATGGGCATCCTGTTTCTGGGCGGTGTCAATGCCCGCATGTTCTTCCTGATTTTTGCGGTGCTGGTGGGCGCGTTTGTGGTGATGATTGCCGCATCCCCTTGGCGCCGTGACCGCATCTTTGCTTATCTGGACCCCTTCAGTGCCGAGCACGCTTTGGGCAAGGGGTACCAGCTCTCGCATTCCCTGATCGCCATCGGCCGGGGTGAGGTGTGGGGCGTAGGTTTGGGCGGCAGCGTGGAAAAACTGCACTGGTTGCCCGAAGCCCACACCGACTTTTTGCTGGCCGTGATCGGTGAAGAGTTTGGTTTGGTGGGTGTGTCTTTGGTCATTGTGATGTTCCTGTGGCTCAGCCGCCGCATCATGGTGATTGGCCGTCAGGCCATCGCCCTCGACAAGGTGTTCTCCGGTCTGGTGGCCCAGGGCGTGGGCATCTGGATTGGTTTTCAGGCCTTCATCAACATGGGTGTGAATTTGGGCGCTTTGCCCACCAAGGGCCTGACACTGCCTTTGATGAGCTACGGCGGTTCGGCCATCATGATGAACCTGATCGCCATCGCGGTGGTGCTGCGCATCGACGCCGAGAACAAACAGATGATGCGCGGAGGCAGGGCATGACGCAAAAATGCGCACTGGTCATGGCGGGTGGCACAGGGGGGCACATCTTCCCGGGTCTGGCCGTGGCAGAAGCCCTGCGCGAGGCGGGTTGGCGCGTGCACTGGTTGGGCGCACCGGACAGCATGGAAAGCCAGCTGGTGCCGCCGCGTGGCTTCGCCTTTGAAACGGTGGCCTTTGGCGGTGTGCGCGGCAAAGGTTTCGCAACATTGGCCTTCTTGCCACTCAAGCTGCTGCGCGCTTTTTGGCAAAGCCTGCAGGTGGTGCGCCGGGTCCAGCCCGATGTGGTGCTGGGGCTGGGCGGCTACATCACGTTCCCCGGCGGCATGATGGCCAGCTTGTGGGGCAAGCCTTTGGTGCTGCACGAACAAAATTCGGTAGCGGGCCTGGCCAACAAGGTGCTGGCGCAAGTGGCCGACCGGGTGTTCACCGCCTTCCCCGGCGTTTTCAAAACCGGGCAATGGGTGGGCAACCCTTTGCGCCAGGCCTTCACCCAACAAGCCTCGCCAGCCGAGCGTTTTGCCGGGCGAACAGGCCCTTTGCGTGTACTGGTGGTGGGCGGCAGCCTGGGGGCCAAGGCCCTGAACGACATCGTGCCGCAGGCCTTGGCCTTGATGCCAGAGGCCACACGCCCGCAAGTCATCCACCAAAGCGGTGCCAAACAAATCGAAGCCCTGCGGGCCAACTACGCGGCCGCAGGCGTGCAGGCCGAGTTGACGCCTTTCATCGACGACACCGCCGCCGCCTTTGCGCAAGCCGATCTGGTGATCTGCCGCGCAGGCGCCAGCACCGTGACTGAGCTGGCGGCCGTGGGTGTGGCCGCCTTGTTTGTGCCCTTCCCGTTTGCGGTCGACGACCACCAGACCACCAATGCGCAGTTTTTGGTGGCCTCCGGTGGCGGCTGGCTGGTGCCGCAGGCGGAGTTGACCGCGCAGAACCTGGTCGAGCGCCTGACGGCCTTGAGCCGCGACACATTGCAAGACGTGGCACAAAAAGCCCACGCACAGAAAAAAACAAATGCGACCAGGGAGGTTGTGATGGCTTGTGAGGAGTTGGCGGCATGAAACACGCCATCCGAAAAATTCATTTCATCGGTGTGGGCGGCTCGGGCATGAGCGGCATTGCCGAAGTGTTGCTCAATCTGGGTTACCAGATTTCCGGCTCCGATTTGTCCGACAGCGCCACGCTGCGTCGCCTGGCGGCTTTGGGCATTGCCACGCATGTGGGGCATTCGGCCGACAACGTCCAAGACGCCGATGCGGTGGTCACCTCCACCGCCGTCAAAGCCGACAACCCTGAGGTGCTGGCCGCGCGCGAGCGCCACATCCCCATCGTGCCGCGCGCTGTCATGCTGGCCGAGCTGATGCGCATGAAGCAGGGCGTCGCTATTGCTGGCACACACGGCAAAACCACCACCACCAGCCTGGTGGCCAGTGTGTTGGCCGAGGCTGGGTTGGACCCCACCTTTGTGATTGGCGGACGCCTCAACAGCGCAGGGGCGAACGCCAAGCTGGGCACGGGCGACTACATCGTGGTCGAGGCCGACGAGTCCGACGCCTCCTTCCTGAACCTGTTGCCTGTGATGGCGGTGGTCACCAACATCGACGCCGACCACATGGAGACCTACGGTCACGACCTGGCCCGTTTGAAAGCCGCGTTCGTGGAGTTTTTGCACCGCATGCCTTTTTACGGCACCGCGATTGTCTGTGTGGACGATCCGGGTGTGCAGTCCATCGTGCAGGACATTGCCCGGCCTGTCACCAGCTATGGCCTGAGCGAAGGTGCCCAAGTGCGGGCCGTGGATGTGCGGGCGGTGCAGGGGCAGATGCATTTCACGGTGCAGCGGCGCAATGGCGTGACCTTGCCCGATTTGCCCCTGGTGCTGAATTTGCCGGGCTTGCACAACGTGCTCAACGCCTTGGCGGCTGTGGCCGTCGCGGTGGAGTTGGGAGTGGATGATGCGGCTGTGCAGCGGGCGTTGGCCAATTTCAAGGGCGTGGGACGCCGTTTTCAGCGCTATGGCGAGGTGCGCGTGCCCGGAGGCGCTGGGCGCTTCACGGTCATTGACGATTACGGGCACCACCCGGTCGAGATGGCGGCCACGCTGGCTGCCGCCCGCGGGGCGTTCCCGGGTCGCCGGCTGGTGTTGGCGTTCCAGCCCCACCGCTACAGCCGCACGCGCGATTGCTTTGAAGACTTTGTGAAAGTCATTGGCCAAGGCTGCGACAGCGTGCTGCTGTCCGAGGTGTACGCCGCAGGCGAAGCCCCCATCGTGGCCGCCGATGGCCGTTCGCTGGCCCGCGCCTTGCGTGTGGCGGGCAAGGTCGAGCCGGTTTTTGTCGATGCGATCGCCGACATGCCACAAGCCGTGCTCAGCAACGCCCGTGACGGCGATGTGGTGATTTGCATGGGCGCCGGCTCCATCGGGGCCGTGCCTGCCCAAGTGGTCGAGTTGGGAGGTGCCGCATGACTGCCTTGAATCTGGGCAAGGTGGCCGTGCTCATGGGCGGTCGATCGGCCGAACGCGAAGTGTCCTTGATGTCGGGTCAGGGCGTGCTGAACGCCTTGCGCGCATCGGGCGTGGATGCCCATGCGTTCGATCCGGCCGAGCGGGAATTGAGCGAACTCAAGCGCGCAGGTTTTTCGCGTTGCTTCATTGCCTTGCATGGCCGTTATGGCGAAGACGGCACGGTGCAGGGTGCTTTGGAGTTGCTGGGCATCCCCTACACCGGCTCGGGTGTGATGGCGTCCAGCATCGCCATGGACAAGACCATGACCAAACGCGTCTGGTTGGCCGAAGGCCTGCCCACCCCTGCTTATGTGCTGGTGCGGCGGGATCAGCTGGGCAGTGTGTCGATGGAGACGCTGATCCAGACCTTGGGCTTGCCGATGATCGTCAAGCCAGCCCGAGAAGGCTCCTCGATCGGGGTGACCAAGGTCACGCAGGCTCAGGACCTGCCTGCTGCGCTGGCCGCGGCCGCGCAGTGCGACGCCGACATCCTGTGCGAAAAGTGCATTGTGGGTGACGAAGTCACTTGCCCGGTGCTGGGCCCGGCAGAGGCCGCCAAGGCACTGCCAGTGATTCGCATCGTGGCCCCCGAGGGCAATTACGACTACCAGAACAAGTATTTCACCGACGACACCCAGTACCTGGTGCCCAGTGGCCTGCCCGCTGCAGAAGAGGCCGCCATCGAGGCCCTGGTGGTCAAGGCCTACCAGGTCTTGGGTTGCCGGGGCTGGGGACGCCTGGATGTGATGATCGATGCGACCACACGCAAGCCCTACCTGCTGGAAATCAACACCTCGCCCGGCATGACCGGTCACTCGTTGGTGCCCATGTCGGCCAAAGCCGCAGGCATTCCTTACGAGGCGCTGTGCTGCCAGTTGTTGGCCGCTGCCACGCTGGACCATGTGCAGGAGGTGCGTGGGTGAAAACGACGATGGCTTTGCCGCTGGACATCCGCCTCATGAACATGGCTGCAGCCTTGCTTACAGCAGTGTTCGTGCTGCTGGTGCTGGGCGGTGGGGCCTGGTGGCTGCTGCGGCATCCGGCGTTTGCGATCCAAGCGATCACGGTGCAAGGCGAGGTCACGCGCAACAACGCGGTGACCTTGCGGGCCAATGTCGTGCCGCAGCTCAGTGGCAATTTTTTCACCATGGATCTGAAGCGCACACGCGACGCCTTCGAGGCCGTGCCCTGGGTTCGGGAGGCCGTGGTGCACCGTGATTTCCCCAATCGCCTGAAAGCGGTGTTGAAGGAGCACGAACCCATGGCGCTGTGGGGCGATGACAGCGCCAACAAGATGGTGAACCAGCAAAGCCGCGTGTTCGAGGCCAACATCGAAGAAGTGGATGTGGAAAACCTGCCACGCCTCAAAGGCCCGGATGCGCAGTCGCAGACCGTGGTGCAGCTGTACCGCCTTTTGTTGCCGATGTTCGAGGCGATGGACATGGGCATTGAGCAGTTGGAGTTGACCCCCCGAGGCAGCTGGCGTGTGGTGACCGACAGCGGTGCGCTGCTGGAGCTGGGGCGGGGCACAGAGGCGGAGATCACCGCCCAGCTGAAAGTATTTTTCAGGACGCTGTCGCAAGTGACGGCCCGCTATGGCCGCACGCCGACCGCTTTGGCCGGGGCGGATTTGCGTCACAAGGATGGCTATGCCTTGCGCCTGCGGGGTGTGACCACGCTGGAAGCAGACGGCAAGAAAAAGCTTTGACGGGTCAAGACACAAGAATGAAACGGAAACGGTGATTCAAATGGCAAAAGAGTACAAAGATCTGGTGGTGGGCTTGGACATCGGCACTTCCAAAGTGATGGCGGTGGTGGCCGAGGTGATGCCCGATGGCGAACTCAAGATCGCGGGTTTGGGCATTGCGCCGGGCAATGGCCTCAAGCGCGGTGTGGTGGTCAACATCGACGCCACGGTGCAAAGCATCCAGCAGGCCCTCAAGGAAGCCGAGTTGATGGCCGATTGCAAGATCACCCGCGTCAATGTGGGCATCACGGGCAGCCATATCCGGGGCATCAACTCCAGCGGCATGGTGGCGATCAAGGACAAGGAAGTCACGCAAGCCGATGTGGCCCGCGTGATGGAAACTGCACGAGCGATCAACATTTCGACCGACCAGCGCTTGTTGTTGGTGGCACCACAGGAGTTTGTGATCGACGGCCAGGAAGTCAAAGAGCCGATCGGCATGAGCGGCATGCGCCTGGAAGCCAAGGTCCACATCGTCACAGGTGCACAAAGTGCAGCCGAAAACATCATCAAGTGCGTGCGCCGCTGCGGCCTGGAGGTTGACCAGCTGTTGCTCAACCCGCAGTCGTCCAGTTTGGCTGTGCTGTCAGAAGACGAGCGCGAGCTGGGTGTGGTGTGCGTGGACATTGGCGCTGGCACCACCGATGTGGCGATTTTTGCCAACGGCTCGATCCGCCACACCGCCGTGATTCCGATTGCCGGTGACCTGATCACCAGCGACATTGCCATGGCTTTGCGCACGCCAACGAAGGACGCCGAGGACATCAAAGTCGAAAGTGGTTACGCCAAGCAACTGCTGGCCGACCCCGATGCGCAAGTCGAGGTGCCGGGTTTGGGCGACCGGGGGCCGCGCATGCTCAGTCGCCAGGCTTTGGCGGGTGTGATCGAGCCGCGCATCGAAGAAATTTTCTCGCTGGTGCATCAGGTCATCCGCGAGTCAGGTTACGAAGAGGTTTTGTCGTCGGGCATTGTGCTGACGGGCGGCAGCGCCGTCATGCCCGGCATGGTCGAGCTGGGCGAGGACATCTTCCTCAAGCCCGTGCGCCGTGGCCTGCCCAAATATGCAGGCGGCCTGGCCGACATGGTCAGCCAGCCCCGTGCCGCCACCGTGATGGGCCTCTTGGAAGAAGCCCGCTTGGCCCGCCTGCGGGGCTACAAGGTCACCCAAAAGAAGAGTTCGGTGAACAACGCTTTTGGCCGCTTCAAGGACTTCATTGTGGGGAACTTCTGATGAACTGGAAAAAGAGATTTCTGGCTAGAAGCAGCCCGCCGGTTTCGCGACCGTGTCGATGTTGACACTTTGACCCACCCCAGCATTCACAAAAAAATTTTCGGCAACTGCAAACAAATTTAGGAGTAGCACCATGACCATTGAAATGATCCAAACCGAAGAGTTCAACCAAGGCACCCAGATCAAAGTGATCGGGGTTGGCGGTGGCGGCGGCAACGCTGTGGAGCACATGATCGAGCGCCAGGTCCAGGGCGTTGAATTCGTGTGCGCCAACACCGATGCGCAGGCCTTGGCCCGCAGCGCGGCTCACCGTTTCATTCAGCTCGGTCAGACTGGTCTGGGCGCGGGCAGCAAGCCTGAAAAAGGCCGCGAAGCCGCTGAAAGCGCCGAAGCCGACATCCGCGCCGCCATCGAGGGCGCGCACATGTTGTTCATCACCGCCGGTATGGGGGGCGGCACAGGCACGGGCGCTGCGCCTGTGATTGCCCGCATCGCCAAAGAGATGGGCATCCTGACGGTGGGTGTGGTGACCAAGCCGTTTGAATTTGAAGGCGGTCGCCGCATGGCGAATGCCGACGTGGGCATGCAGGAACTCGAAGCCAATGTGGATTCGCTGATCGTGGTGCTGAACGAAAAGCTGCTGGAATTGCCCGGCGGTGAAGACATGACGCAAGACGAGGCCTTTGCCCACGCCAACGACGTGTTGAAAAACGCTGTGGGCGGCATTGCCGAGATCATCAATGTGCCCGGCCATGTGAACGTCGACTTTGAAGACGTGCGCACCGTGATGGGTGAGCCCGGCAAGGCCATGATGGGCACCGCCGCCGCCAGCGGCCCTGACCGCGCCCGCATCGCGGCCGAGCAGGCCGTGGCCTGCCCGCTGCTCGAAGGTGTGGACCTGTCGGGTGCCAAGGGTGTGCTGGTGCTGATCAGCGCCGCCAAGGGCTCGCTCAAGCTGTCCGAGTCCAAGCAGGCGATGAACACCATCCGTGCTTACGCCTCCGAAAACGCCCATGTGATCTACGGCACGGCCTATGACGAAAGCTTGGGCGACGAGATCCGCGTGACGGTGGTGGCCACTGGTTTGTCCAAGGTGGGTGCCCGCCGCACAGCCCCACCTCTGCAAGTGCTGCGTACCGGCACCGACAACGTGCCTTTCACCGTGGGTGGGCAAGACGCGGTGGCCGCCTCGGGCAATGCCGCTGCGCCTTTGGCCAACAGTGGTTTGAATGTGCCCGCCTACTGGCGCAGCAACCGTACCCATGCAGCGGCCCGTGTGGACGGCATGGCCAATGCGGGCATGGACGACATCGAGATCCCCGCTTTCCTGCGCAAGCAAGCGGACTGATCGCTTGATCTGAGTTTCATTTCTGGTGCTTTGGGGCCAGACGGGCGCTTGCCTGTCTGGCCCCTTTTTGCGTGAGGTCATGACCAGGTTGGCCGCTGAAGAGGGGCGATGGCGTTTGGCCGTCTCGGCGAGTTGCCCGGTGCCGATGGGCTCGTCGTCGCTTCGCGCCTCAATATCGCCCACCAGCACCGGGCAACCCACCAAGACTGCGTATCCGAGCTGTCTGACTGGGCGGGTTCTCGACTATTCATTGCCCGAACCCCCGCATCTCTCGCCAACTAAAATAGGGCCATGCTCGCTCAACGCACCCTCAAAACCTTGACCAAAGCCGTCGGCGTGGGTTTGCACAGCGGTCAGCGTGTCGAGCTGACCTTGCGCCCCGCAGCGCCGGACACCGGCATCATGTTCCGCCGGATCGATTTGCCCGAGCCCGTGGACATCCCGGTGAACGCCGAGGCGGTGACCGACACCCGGCTGGCCTCCACCATTTCGGTTGGACAAGCCAAGGTCTTGACTGTCGAGCACCTGATGTCGGCGTGTGCAGGCTTGGGCATTGACAACCTGTATGTGGACATCACGGCCGAAGAGGTCCCGATCCTCGATGGTTCGGCGTCTTCGTTTGTCTTTTTGTTGCAAAGCGCCGGTGTCGTGGAGCAGCCTGCTCCCAAACGGTTTGTGCGTGTGCTCGAAACCGTGGAAGTGTCGGAAGGCGAGGGCGAGAACATCAAGTGGGCGCGCCTGGAGCCTTACCACGGCTATAAACTGACCTTTGAGATCGATTTCAGGCACCCCGCTGTGGATTCGACCGGGCAGCAGGTGGTGTTTGACATGTCGGACGGCGTTTATGCCCGTGACATTGCCCGCGCCCGCACCTTTGGCTTCACCAAAGATGTGGAAATGCTGCGTGCCAATGGTTTGGCTTTGGGCGGCGGCTTGGACAATGCCATCGTGATGGACGACTACAAGGTGCTTAACTCGGATGGCTTGCGTTACGACGACGAGTTCGTCAAGCACAAGATCCTGGACGCCATGGGTGATTTGTACATTCTGGGCAAGCCACTGCTGGCCGCCTACAGCGCGTTTCGGTCGGGGCATGCGATGAACAACCGCCTGCTGCGCGAACTCTTGTCACGCCCGAGCGCTTACGAGGTGGTGACCTTTGACAAAGCGCTTGAAGCGCCCCGGGGCTTTGCGGCCCTGCAGCCTGCCTGGTGATGCCGCGCACCAGCCACCTGCTGTACTTGCACGGTTTTCGGTCTTCACCGCAATCCTTCAAGGCCCGAACCCTGGCGGCCCTGGTGCAAAACCAGCACCCTGGTGTGACCTGGTGGTGCCCACAGTTGCCTGCTTCGCCTCGTCAGGCCATGGACGACATCGGGGCCGGGGTGTCGGCTTGGCCCCGGGACAGCATGGCGGTGGTCGGTTCTTCCTTGGGCGGTTTTTATGCCGCCTGCCTGTCGCAACAGCTGGGCTGCCCTGCGGTGCTGCTGAACCCGGCGGTGGAGCCGGCACGGGACCTGGAGGGTTACATCGGCGAGCATCCGGCCTGGCATAACCCCGCGCAAAAGGTTTTTTTCGAAATGGCCCATGTGCAGGAGCTGCGGGCCTTGCAGGCGCAGCCCCCACAGGCCACCCCACGCACATTGGCGGTGATCGCCAAGGGGGACGAGGTGCTGGACTGGCGGGAAATGCTGGCCCGCCATGGGGCAGGCCAGGTGCGCCTGATCGAGGGCAGCGACCACGCCCTGAGCGATTTCGAGCTGTACTTGCCCGAAATCCTCGATTTTCTTCGCCTGGCCTGAGGGCGTGCCCCCAAGCGGGTGGTGCCACGTGGGAAAATCACCCGATGTACGCATTATTTGAAGAAGCCGGCAAATTCATGGCCGGACGCATCCTGTCCGAGGCCGAGGCCTCTGCGCAGGTGGAACTCGACTCCGGCAAGCGGGTCAAAGTCAAGGCGGCGCAAATGCTGCTCAAGTTTGAAAAACCAAGCCCTGCCAGCTTGCTGAGCGAAGCGGCGGCCCTGAGCCAAACCATCGAGCTGGAGCTGGCTTACGAATTCGCCTCCGACGAGGAGTTCGGTTTTGCCGACCTGGCCCGCGACTATTTCAGCGACGGGGCCAGCACCGTGCAGCAGGTGGCCGCATTGCTGCGTTTGCACGAAGCGCCGCACTATTTCCGCCGGGGCGGCAAAGGCCGCTACCGCAAAGCGCCGGCCGAGATCGTGCAGCAAGCCTTGCTCGCCATTGAAAAAAAGAAGCAGGTTCAGGCGCAGATCGAGGCTTGGTCGGCCGAGCTGGTGGCCGGCGTGTGCCCCACACCGATCCGCGAGCAGCTGTACAAGATCCTGTTCCGCCCTGACAAGAACACGCCCGAGTACAAAGCGGTGGTCGAAGCCAGCAAAGCCAGCCAGACCGCGCCACTGGACTTGTTGCAAAAGGCCGGGGCCATCGCGTCGGCCTGGGACTTTCATTGGCAGCGCTTTTTGTTCGACCTGTTCCCCAAGGGCACCGGTTTCCCGGCATTGCAAGCGCCGGCCATCACCGACGAGTTGCCCTTGGCGCCGGTCCAGGCCTTTTCGATTGACGACTCGCACACCACCGAGATCGACGATGCTTTGTCGCTGCAAGGCTTGGGCACGGGCACGGTCACTGTGGGCATCCACATCGCGGCACCTGGCCTGGCCTTGACGCCCGGCAGCCCGATCGACCAATTGGGCCGTCAGCGTCTGTCCACCGTCTACATGCCCGGCTACAAAATCACCATGCTGCCCGACAGCGTGGTGCAGACCTACACCCTGACCGAAGGCCGTGACTGCCCGGCCGTGTCTTTGTATGTGACTTTCAGCGAAGACACGCTGGAGGTGCAAAGCACCGAAACCCGTCTGGAGCGGGTGCCGATCCTGGTCAACCTGCGGCATGACCAGCTGGATGACCGCATCACCCGCGAGTGGCTGGAAGGTGAAGACCAGAGCGACCACACCGATGTGCCGGTGAGCCGGGCGACGTTGGGCTTTTTCTGGCGGTTGGCGCAGACCCTCAAGGCGCGGCGCGAAGTGGTGCGTGGCAAACCCGAGAGCTTCAACCGCCCCGATTACAGCTTCAAGCTCGATCGCCCCCACAACGACACGCCGCCCACGGGCGAAGAGACGGTGTTGATCGGCACCCGCAAGCGCGGTGCGCCGCTGGATTTGATGGTGGCCGAGGCCATGATTTTGGCCAACAGCACCTGGGGTCAGTGGCTGGCCCAGCTGGGCGTGCCTGGCATTTACCGCAGCCAGGCCAGCATGGCCCCCGGCGTCAAGGTGCGCATGGGCACCAAGGCGCTGCCCCATGCGGGCATCGGCGTTCCCAGCTATGCCTGGAGCACCTCGCCCCTGCGCCGCTACACCGATCTGGTCAACCAGTGGCAGATCATTGCGTGCGCCAAGCACGGCGCCACGGCCGCATTGGCCGCGCCCTTCAAGCCCAAAGACGCCGAGTTGTTTTCCATCATCAGCGGTTTCGATGCGGCCTACAGCGCCTACAACAGCGTGCAGTCCAGTATGGAACGTTACTGGACGCTGCGCCATGTGCAGCAGCAAGGCATCGACGAACTCGAAGCCAGTCTGGTCAAGGAAATGGGCGGTGGCGCCTGGCTGGTGCGGGCCGACACCTTGCCCTTGATGTTCAGCGTCATGGGTGCCCAAGGCTTGATGCGAGGCGCCCGTGTGCGCGTCAAATTGGGCGCCGTGGATTTGATGGCGCTGGACGTGGGCGGCACGGTGGTGGCGCATCTGGACGCGCCTTTGGCGGCAGAGGGTCAGGAAGTCGACGAAGCAGAAGAGGACGAGGCCATGGCGGCTGGCCCGCTCACCATTGCCGTCGATTTGAACGACAGCACCCAAAGCGATGGGGCCTGAAAGCGCTCAGCGCAGTTTGGCCGGGCCGATGACCTGGCTCCAACAGGCGTTTCACCGCCACACCCTGTGGTGGACTTTGGGTATTTCGCTGTTGTTGCATGCGGCCCTGATCGCCTGGCGCTTTGCCGATCCGCACAGCTTCAACCGGGTTTTTGAAGACACCGCCTTGGAGGTGGTGCTCGTGAATGCCCGCAGCGACAAGGCACCCGAGCGCGCCCAGGCCATGGCCCAGGTGAACTTGGCGGGAGGTGGGCAAGGTGCGGCAGAGGCACACGCCAGCTCGCCTTTGCCGCCTTCTTTGCTGGACGAATCGGGCACCGACATCGGGGCCATGCAGCGGCAGATTGAAGCCCTCCAGCGGCAGCAAACGCGCTTGCTCACCCAGCTGCAGCAAGCGTTGCTGGCCCAGGCGCCAGACCCCTCTGGTGAAACGGCCCAGGCACCCGAGCGGCAGGCCCAACAAGAGCGACAGAGCCAGCTGACCCGAGAATTGGCCCAAATCGAGCAACAGGTGCAAAGAACGCAAGGCGGCCCTCGCAAGCGTTTCATCAGCCCCGCTACCCGTGAAGCGGTGTACGCCCTCTATTACGACAAGCTGCGGCGCACCATCGAGACGCGCGGCACGCTCAATTTCCCGCAGGTGGGGGGGCAAAAGCTCTATGGCCAGTTGACCATGGTGATCACCGTGGATGCCCGGGGCCGTCTGGTGCAGACCGAGGTGGCGAAGACTTCAGGCCAGCCTTTGCTGGACCAGCGGGCGGTGGCGATTGTGCGCAGTGCCGCCCCTTTTGACGTGTTCAGCGCTAACATGCGGCGGCAGGCCGATCAGATCGTGGTGGTCACGCGTTTTCAGTTTTCCAAAGAGGGCACGCTGGACATGCGCATGTTGACGCCGGATACCCCACCGCCCTGAGTGGCCTGGCGAACTCATGATCCCTGAAGACAAAGGATATTGATGCGTGCTTTTGGTCGTTGGTGTGGGCTGGTCTTGTTGGCAGGCCTGGGTTTGCAGCTTTTTTTTGCGCTGCGCATCGCCAGCATGGGTGTGCTGGCGCCGGAATCCACCAGTTTTGAGCGCTCGCAAATCTGGCAGATCGTGACGCGGCAGGGGCGCTTGCCCTGGCGGCAGGAATGGGTGGATCGCCAACGCATTGCCACCAGCTTGCAACGTGCGGTGATCGCTTCCGAAGACACGGTATTTGCCCAGCATGGCGGGGTCTGGTGGGAGTCTCTGGAGAAGGCCTGGGAGAAAAACGCCAAGGCCAAAGCCCAGGCCGAGCTGCGGGCCCAGCGTCGCCCCGACGCCAAGACGCCCCCGGTCAAAATTGTGGGCGGCTCGACCATCACCCAGCAGCTGGCGAAAAACCTCTTTCTGTCTGGCGAGCGCACCTTGCTGCGCAAAGGCCAGGAAATGCTGATCACCCTCACGCTGGAGGCTTTCTTGTCCAAACAGCGCATTCTGGAGATTTACCTCAACAGCGTGGAGTGGGGCGAGGGTGTCTTTGGCGCCGAGGCTGCGGCGCAGCATTACTTCAGGAAGAGTGCGGCCCGTCTGAACGACTGGGAAGCGGCGCGTCTGGCGGTCATGTTGCCCCGCCCCCGGTATTTCGAGCAAAGGGCGCAATCGGCCTACCTGGCCAGCCGGGCTGAAACCATCATGGCCCGCATGGGTGCCGTGGAGCTGCCATGACTACTTTGACCACGGCCGCGCCGCAAACCGTGCGCATCCTGGGCATTGACCCGGGGTTGCAAACCACCGGTTTCGGGGTGGTGGACATGACCGGCGCCCGCCTGCAGTACGTGGCCAGTGGGGTGATCGAGACGACGCGGGGTGACATGGGCAATTTGCCTGCCCGGCTGAAGGTGATTTACGACGGCGTGCGTGAAATCCATGCCCGCTACCAGCCGGATGTGGCCTCGGTCGAGATCGTTTTTGTGAACGTCAACCCCCAGGCGACCTTGTTGCTGGGTCAGGCTCGGGGTTGCTGCGTCACGGCTTTGGTGTCGTGCGATTTGCAGGTGGCCGAATACACCGCCTTGCAGATGAAGCAATCGGTCACCGGCCATGGGCGGGCCGCCAAGTCGCAGGTTCAGGAAATGGTCAAACGCTTGCTGCAGTTGCCCGTGGTGCCGCGCCAGGATGCGGCAGATGCTTTGGGCATGGCAATCACGCATGCACACGCCAGCCCGTCCATGAACAAGCTGGCCGCCCAAGGGGTGCTCAACCGCAAAACCCACGGCATGTTCCGCAGCGGACGCAGCCATTGACCGGGGGATTGGCCCGCCCGGTCCTCTCTGGGTCGCGTTGGCCTGAGATAATCGCGCCCATGGGTTCAGTGATTCAAAAACCGACGCTGTGGCAGCGCCTGAAGTATTTGCTCAAGGGCTTCGACGGCCCTTTGGCTTTTGCGGTGTTCATGCTTGCCTGCGCCGGATTGCTGATCATGTTTTCATCGGGCTATGACCACGGCACCCGCTTTGTGGACCATGGCCGCAACATGCTGCTGGCGGGCTTCATCATGTTCGTGGTGGCCCAAATGCCCCCCCAAAAACTCATGGCCTGGGCAGTGCCCATCTACACCGTGGGCGTGATTTTGCTGGTGGCGGTGGCCATTTTTGGCATCACCAAAAAAGGTGCCCGGCGCTGGATCAATCTGGGCGTGGTGATCCAGCCGAGCGAGATTTTGAAGATTGCCCTGCCTTTGATGCTGGCGGCCTGGTTTCAAAAGCGCGAAGGCCAACTCCGGCCCTTTGACTTTGCAGTGGCTTTGCTGATTTTGGGCGTCCCGGTCGGCTTGATCATGAAGCAGCCTGATCTGGGCACTTCTTTGCTGGTTTTGGCCGCAGGTCTGGCGGTGATCTTCTTTGCCGGACTCAAGTGGCGCTGGATTTTGCCGCCGATGGTGCTGGGCCTCGTGGGCATGGTAGTCCTGGTGATCATGGAGCCCACCTTGTGTGCCGACGGCGTGGACTGGCGAGTGCTGCACGAATACCAGCGCCAGCGCGTGTGCACCTTGCTCGATCCGGCACGGGACCCGTTGGGCAAGGGTTTTCACATCATCCAGGGCATGATCGCCATCGGCTCCGGCGGCTTCTGGGGCAAAGGCTTCATGCAGGGCACCCAAACCCACCTGGAATTCATCCCCGAGCGCACCACCGATTTCATTTTTGCCGCCTATGGTGAAGAGTTCGGCTTTGTGGGGGGCTTGTTCCTGATTTTCTGGTTCTTCTTTCTGGTTTACCGGGCGCTGGTCATCGCGGCCGAGGCCCCCACACTGTTCAGCCGTTTGCTGGCCGGCAGCATGGCCATGATCTTCTTCACTTATGCCTTTGTGAACATGGGCATGGTCAGCGGCATCTTGCCGGTGGTGGGGGTGCCGCTGCCCTTCATCAGTTACGGTGGCACCGCCATGGTCACCTTGGGCCTGGCGCTGGGCATCCTCATGTCGATTGCCAAAGCCAAACAGCTGGTGCAAACCTGACGCAGTCCACGCCTCGCCTGTGCTGGGCTGTGGAGCCCGCTGGCTATTGGCGCATGATCCAGACGAAGATTTGTTGGGCTTCTGCCTCGCTGACCATGGGGCGTTCCCAGGCATCGGGCATGTGGGTGCTGTCGCTCCAATGCTGACCTCCGCCTTCCCGGGTGCCGTTGCGGATGGTGGCGATCAGCATTTTTTCGGCCACCGGGTTGCCATTCCAGCGGTAAGCAATCCGTTTGAATGAGGGGCCGATGAGGTTTTTGTCGACCGCATGGCATTGCAGATATTGCTTTTCCTGCACCAGTGCGTAGTCGGCCAAAGCAGGAGCGCTGGCGCACAGTGCAAGCACGAGGGCGAAGACGGGGCTGGGGGTCATGAGGATCTCCTGGGGTGGTGAAAGGCAGGCCAAACTTAGCAAGTGCGCCCCGGACTCGTCTGTGTGCTGCTTCTCAATTTCAAAGCCGATGCTGGCCGATGCAGGCGGCTGCCCGGCGAAGGAGCATGCCGGCAAGGGGTTTGATCAATCCCTACAATGGCTCCCATGATTTCACGCGAACCCACCATCGAACGTCTGGCCACGGCCCGCTCCCTCTTGCTGGAGCCGTTTGGCCTGGATGAAACCCATTTGAGCCGCGCTTTGGCCGCCATCCAGGCCCATCAAGTGGACGACGCCGACCTGTATTTCCAGTACACCCGCTCCGAAGGCTGGAGCCTGGAAGAGGGCATCGTCAAGACCGGCAGCTTCAGCATCGACCAAGGCGTGGGCGTGCGCGCCGTGTCGGGCGAGAAAACCGCCTTTGCCTACTCGGACGACATCTCCGAAGCCTCCTTGATGGACGCGGCCATGACGGTGCGCACCATCGCGCAGGCCACGCAAAACAAACGCATCAAGGTGCCTGCGCGCAAGATTTCGGCCAGCCGCTCGCTCTACCCCTCGCTCGACCCCATGTCCACGCTGGACAGCACCGCCAAGGTGAACCTGCTCGGCCGCGTGGAAAAAATCGCCCGCGCCAAGGACCCCCGCGTGGTGCAGGTCATGGCCGGTTTGGCCACCGAGTACGACGTGGTCATGGTGGCCCGCGCCGACGGCACGCTGGCGGCCGATGTGCGCCCCTTGATCCGCCTGTCGGTCACGGTGATTGCCGAGCAAAACGGCCGCCGCGAAGTGGGCAGCAGTGGCGGCGGTGGCCGCTTCGGACTGGCTTATTTTGACGACGGCATGGTGGAAAGCTATGTGCAGGAAGCGGTGTCGGCCGCGCTCATCAACCTCGACGCACGCCCTGCACCAGCGGGCGAGATGACGGTGGTGCTCGGCAACGGCTGGCCCGGTGTGTTGTTGCACGAGGCCGTGGGCCACGGCCTGGAAGGCGATTTCAACCGCAAGGGCTCGAGCGCCTTCAGTGGCCGCATCGGCCAGCGTGTGGCGGCCAAAGGCGTCACCGTGCTGGACGACGGCACCATCGCCGACCGCCGGGGCTCGCTGAATGTGGACGACGAAGGCCATGCCAGCCAGAAGAACGTACTGATTGAAGACGGCATCCTGCGCGGCTACATCCAGGACGCGATGAACGCCCGCCTGATGGGTGTCAAGCCCACGGGCAATGGTCGGCGCGAAAGCTACGCCCATGTGCCCATGCCGCGCATGACCAACACCTACATGCTGGGTGGCGATAAGAGCGCCGAAGAAATCGTGGCCAGCATCAAAAAGGGCCTGTACGCCACCAACTTCGCGGGCGGCCAGGTGGACATCACCAGCGGCAAGTTCGTGTTCTCGGCCAGCCAGGCCTACTGGGTGGAAAACGGCAAGATCCAATACCCCGTCAAGGGCGCGACCCTGATCGGCAGCGGTCCCGAGTCGCTCAAGAAGATCAGCATGATCGGCAACGACATGAAGCTCGATTCGGGCGTGGGCACCTGCGGCAAGGAGGGCCAGAGCGTGCCGGTGGGCGTGGGTCAGCCGACCTTGCGCATCGACGGTCTGACGGTGGGGGGCACAGCCTGAATGTGAAGCCTCCGGGTTTGTCCCCGGGCCGGCTTGTCAGGAACTGTCATCCAACTGTGCTACATTGAATCCCATGTCTTCGCGAATCGCTTCTTACTTTTTTTACTTTTGGTTCTCAGTCCCCGGCGGACGAGAGGCGAGCGCATAAGCACCCGAATATCTCGACACACACCGCCGGAGCCCCAAAGCCCGGCGGTTTTTTTTCACCATTTTTCAATTCAGGAGTCCACGATGAACGCCAAAACCGCAGCCCCCGAGAGCTGGTATCCCAATGCCGCAGACCGCACCGGCCAGACCGACGACGAACGCATCAAGGACATCACCGTGCTCCCGCCTCCAGAACATTTGATCCGCTTCTTCCCGATCGCCGGCACGGCGACGGAAGCCCTGATCGCCAAAACCCGCAAAGCCATTCAGAAGATCGTGCACGGCCAGGATGACCGCCTGCTGGTCATCATCGGCCCCTGCTCCATCCACGACCCGGCCGCAGCCCTGGACTACGCCCGCCGCTTGAAGCCCCTGCGCGAGAAGTACGCCGACACGCTGGAAATCGTGATGCGCGTGTACTTCGAAAAGCCCCGCACCACCGTGGGCTGGAAGGGCCTGATCAACGACCCCTACCTGGACGAGAGCTACCGCATCGACGAAGGCCTGCGCATCGCACGCCAGCTGCTCATCGAGATCAACCGCCAGGGGCTGCCCGCAGGCAGCGAGTTTTTGGATGTGATCTCGCCCCAGTACATCGGCGACCTGATCAGCTGGGGCGCCATCGGTGCACGCACCACCGAGAGCCAGGTGCACCGCGAGCTGGCTTCGGGCCTGTCGGCGCCCATCGGTTTCAAGAACGGAACGGACGGCAACATCAAGATCGCGACCGACGCGATCCAGGCCGCAGCCCGTGGCCACCACTTTTTGTCGGTGCACAAAAACGGCCAGGTCGCCATTGTGCAGACCCAGGGCAACCAGGATTGCCACGTGATTTTGCGCGGCGGTAAGGCGCCGAACTACGACGCCGACAGCGTGGCCGCCGCTTGCAAGGAACTCGAAGCCGCCAAGCTGCCCGCCACCTTGATGGTGGACTGCAGCCACGCCAACAGCAGCAAAAAGCACGAGCGCCAGATCGACGTGGCCAAGGACATCGCGGCGCAGATCAGCGGTGGTTCACGCCAGGTGTTTGGCGTCATGGTCGAGAGCCATCTGAAAGACGGCGCCCAGAAGTTCACCCCCGGCAAGGACGACGTGACGAAGCTGGCTTATGGCCAAAGCATCACCGACGCCTGCATCGGCTGGGACGACAGCGAAGGCGTGTTGCAGGTGCTCTCAGACGCGGTCAAGGCGCGTCGGGCGGTTTGATGAGTGTTTTTTGTAGGTCGGACCTTCAGGTCCGACGATGCGGGCTTCGCTGCAGGCGCCAGTCGGGGCTAAAGCCGCGGACCTACAAATACAAGATGGAAATTAGCCAGCCAAGGCTTCCAGCAATTTGGCATGAATCCCGCCAAAGCCGCCGTTGCTCATGCACAGCAGGTGGTCGCCGGGCTGCACTTGCGCCAGCACTTGCGCAATCACCTCGTCTATGTTGGCGCCCACTTGTGCTTTGGTGCCCATGGGTTCCAGCGCGGCTGCGGCGTCCCAGCCCAGTCCGCCCGAGTGGCAAAACGCCAGATCGGCTTCTTCGAGGCTCCAGGGCAGCTGGGCTTTCATGGTACCGAGCTTCATGGTGTTGCTGCGGGGCTCAAAAATCGCCAGGATGCGGGCTTGGCCTACTTGGCGGCGCAGGCCGTTGACGGTGGTGCGGATCGCGGTGGGGTGATGGGCGAAGTCGTCGTAGATGGTGATGCCCCCCCCTTCGCGTTGGACTGTGCCGCGCACTTCCATGCGGCGTTTGACATTCTCAAAAGTGGCCAGGGCTTGCGCCGCCACAGCTGGGCTCACGCCCACATGCTCGGCAGCCGCCATGGCTGCCAGCGCGTTGAGCTGGTTGTGCACACCGCCAATGGCCCATCGCACTTCGGCCACAGGCTGGCCGGCCTGCAACACTTGGAACTGCGAGGGCTCGCCCTCGGCCACAAAGTCGCTGATGGCCGAGCCGAAGGTCCGCACTTCGCTCCAGCAGCCTTGACCCAGCACCCGGGTCAGACTTTCTTCCAGGCCATTGACTACCACGCGGCCTGAGCCGGGCACGGTGCGTACCAGATGGTGGAACTGGCGCTCAATTGCGGCCAGATCGTCAAAGATGTCGGCGTGGTCAAACTCGAGGTTGTTCAGGATGGCGGTGCGCGGGCGGTAGTGCACGAATTTGCTGCGCTTGTCGAAGAAGGCGGTGTCGTATTCGTCCGCTTCGATCACGAAGTACTTGCCCCCGCCGAGCCGGGCCGACACGCCGAAGTTGAGTGGCACGCCACCCACCAAAAAGCCAGGCTCCAGCCCCGTCTGCTCCAGCACCCAGGCTAGCATCGAGGTGGTGGTGGTCTTGCCGTGGGTTCCCGCGACAGCCAGCACATGCTTGCCCTGCAGCACATGCTCTGACAGCCACTGGGGGCCGCTGGTGTAGGGCGCCCCGGCTTCCAAAATCGCTTCCATCAGCGGGAATTTGGGGCTGCCGTCGGCCAGGCGGGCGCGGCTGACCACGTTGCCGATGACGTACAGGTCGGGCTGCAAGGCCATCTGGTCGGCGTCAAAGCCTTCGATCAACTCGATGTCCAAAGCCCGCAGCTGATCGCTCATAGGCGGGTAAACGCCCGCGTCACAGCCGGTGACCCGATGCCCTGCCTCGCGGGCCAGCGCGGCCAGGCCTCCCATGAAAGTGCCACAAATGCCCAGAATATGTATATGCATGCTTCGATTTTAGGGGCCACCGCCTGAGCCCTTGGCTTGGTGCGGTCCGGTCCGATCCGGTCACAATCGGTGCCCATGAACGACCTTGCCCTTGAAATTGCCGCCACCGCTGCCCGTTTGGTGGTGGAAGAAGGCTTGGCCTTTGGCCCGGCCAAGCACCGCGCCCTGAAAGAGTTGGGCCTGCCCGCCCGTACCGCCTTGCCGACCAACGATGTGGTCGAGGCCGAGGTGCGCGACTACATCGCCCTGTTCTGCGCCGACACCCAGCCCGGCGAGCTGCTGGCTTTGCGCGAATTGGCGCGGGTCTGGATGCAACGCCTGGCCGAATTTCGCCCGCATTTGGGCGGTGCGGTCTGGCAAGGTTGGGCCACGCGCCTGTGCGATGTGGACCTGGCCTTGTTTTGTGACGACCCGAAATCGGCCGAGATCGCCTTGATCAACCAGAACCAGCGCTACGAGACGCAAACTGTGCGCGGTCTGCACGGCGACGATGTGGAGGTGCTGAGCTTGCACAGTTTTTGTGAAGCCTTGGACGAAGATGTGGGCGTGCACCTGCGCATTTACGACCTGGACGATTTGCGTGGCGCCTTGCTCCCCGATGCGCAAGGCCGCTCGCCCCGGGGGGATTTGGCGGCTTTGGAGCGCTTGCTGGCGGCATGAAAGACAATTTGGCCATGGACCAACAAAGCGCAGGCGCTTCGCGCCGAAATTTGATTCTGGGTGCCGGGGCGGCGGCTGCCGTCGCCGGTGTGGGTGTGGCTTTGTGGCGTTTTCAGCCGCAAGCCGTCACGGCCGCGGCCAGTCACCCGGTCTGGACTCAGCAGTTCGACACCCCCTCGGGAGAGGGTTTGGCCATGGCCGCCTTCCAGGGCAAGCCCTTGTTGCTGAACTTCTGGGCCACCTGGTGCCCCCCTTGTGTCGATGAACTGCCCATGATCGATGCCTTCTGGCGTGAAAATGTGGCGAAAAATCACCAAGTGGTGGCTTTGGCCATCGACCAGCCCAGCGCAGTGCGGCGTTTTCTGGCGCGTCAGCCTTTGGGTTTCCCGGTCGGTTTGGCTGGTTTGGCGGGGACGGAGCTGGCCAAGTCGCTGGGCAATGCAGCGGGCGGCTTGCCTTTTACGGTTTTTTTCAAGGCAGATGGCAGTATTTGGCGGCAAAAAATGGGGCAATTGACGGCGGATGACCTTATGCAATGGCGCAGTGTTGGCGCCTGAAATCCTCCGATCTTGGGCGTGTTGAGGTTTGGCCCTCTGTTTCGCTAGGTCATGGCTTTTAATTCGTTCCAATTCTGACCAGAAAAGACGATTTCGAGGGTTTTTACTGAAATTTGGTGTAAATTCAATCCATTACGTGTGCTTACAGCAATGGAGGATCTATGGATTTGCGCAAACTGAAAACACTGATTGACCTGGTGTCCGACTCGAACGTGTCGGAGCTGGAAATCACCGAAGCCGAAGGCAAGGTGCGCATCGTCAAGAGCATGGGCGTGGCCGCCCCGGTCGTGATGCAAGCTGCGCCGGTCGCTGCCGCCCCCGTTGTGGCCGCACCCGTCGCTGCCGTGGAGGCACCCGCGCCTGCAGCGGCACCTGCCGGTCATGCGGTCAAGTCACCCATGGTGGGCACGTTCTACCGCGCGTCCAGCCCGGGCGCAGCGCCCTTCATTCAGATCGGTTCGGTGGTCAAAGAGGGCGACACCCTGTGCATCATCGAAGCCATGAAGATCCTCAACGAGATCGAATCCGACAAGTCCGGCACCGTCACGCAGATCCTGTGTGAAAACGGCCAGGCCGTGGAATACGGTCAGCCTTTGTTCATCATCGAATAAGCCACGGGGATTTCATGTTCAAGAAAATCCTGGTCGCCAACCGAGGCGAAATCGCCTTGCGCATCCAGCGCGCTTGTCGCGAATTGGGCGTCAAGGCGGTGATGGTCTATTCCGAGGCCGACAAAGAAGCCAAATACGTGAAGTTGGCCGAAGAAGCGGTGTGCATTGGCCCAGCGGCCTCGCCGCTGAGTTACCTCAACATGCCCGCCATCATTTCGGCCGCCGAAGTGACGGACGCCGAGGCGATCCACCCCGGCTACGGCTTTTTGAGCGAGAACGCCGACTTTGCCGAGCGCGTCGAGAAAAGCGGTTTCCAGTTCATTGGCCCCACGCCCGAATCGATCCGCATCATGGGCGACAAGGTGTCGGCCAAGCAAGCCATGATCCGAGCCGGTGTGCCTTGCGTGCCCGGCTCGGAAGGTGAATTGCCTGACGATCCGGTCCAGATCCGCCGCATTGCCAAGTCGGTGGGTTACCCGGTCATCATCAAGGCCGCAGGCGGTGGCGGTGGTCGCGGCATGCGTGTGGTGCACACCGAAGCAGCGCTGATCAACGCGGTGCAGATGACCAAGGCCGAGGCCGGGGCTGCGTTCGGCAATCCGGCGGTCTACATGGAGAAGTTCCTGCAGAACCCGCGCCACATCGAAATCCAGATTCTGGCCGACAAGCACAAGAACGCGGTTTATTTGGGTGAGCGCGACTGCTCCATGCAGCGCCGTCACCAGAAGGTGATCGAAGAAGCGCCAGCGCCAGGCATTCCGCGCAAGCTGATCGAGAAGATCGGCGAGCGTTGTGTGGCGGCCTGCAAGAAGATCAACTACCGCGGTGCGGGCACCTTCGAGTTTCTGTACGAAAACGGCGAGTTCTATTTCATCGAGATGAACACCCGCGTGCAGGTCGAGCACCCGGTGACCGAGTGGATCACGGGTGTGGACATCGTCAAAACCCAAATCATGGTCGCTGCGGGCGAAAAGCTGCCGTTTACCCAACGTCAGATCGAGATTCGGGGCCATGCCATCGAGTGCCGCATCAACGCTGAAGACCCGTTCAAGTTCACGCCCTCGCCGGGTCGCGTGACGTCCTGGCACATGCCTGGTGGGCCGGGCGTGAGGGTGGACTCGCACGTCTACAACAACTACTTTGTGCCCCCGAACTACGACTCGATGATCGGCAAATTGATCGTTCACGGCGACACGCGCGAGCAGGCTTTGGCCCGCATGCAGACCGCCTTGAATGAGACGGTGATCGAAGGCATCAGCACCAACATCCCGTTGCACCGCGAGCTGATGGTGGACGCCAAGTTCATGCAAGGCGGCACCAACATCCATTACCTCGAACACTGGCTGAGCCAGCACAAGCGCTGAAACCGTATGTTTGAACTGAGCCTCTTGTGCCCGGAAGACCGGGTCGATGTCCTGAGCGATGCACTCGATGCGCTCGATGCCTTGAGTGTGTCGGTAGAGGACGCCGATGCCCAGACGCCTGCAGAACAGGCCCTGTTCGGTGAACCCGGCATGCCACCACCCAAAGACGGCTGGCAGCGTTCGCGTATGGTGGCTTTGTTTGCGCAAGAGGCCCAAGCGCAAGAGGCGGTTCATCTGCTGTCTGCGCAAGACTTTTTTGAAGGCTGCCGCATTCTGGGCGTGCAGGCGGTGGCCGATCAGGACTGGGTCCGATTGACCCAATCGCAGTTTGCACCGGTGGAAGTCACCCCCGATTTCTGGATCGTGCCGACGTGGCACGAGCCGCCTGCACAGGCCAGGCAGATTATTCGGCTCGACCCCGGTTTGGCTTTCGGCACAGGCACCCACCCGACCACCCGCATGTGTTTGCGCTGGATCGCGCAGCACGGCGTGCAGGGTCAGCGTGTGCTCGATTACGGCTGCGGCTCCGGTATTTTGGCGATCGGTGCGGCCAAATACGGTGCATCCGAGATCGATGCGGTGGACATTGACGAAGCAGCCGTGACGTCCACGGTCCTGAACGCCGAAGCCAACGGCGTGAGCCTGGCGGCCGGTTTGCCTGACAAGGCCCAGGGCCGGTACCAGACGGTTTTGGCCAATATCCTGGCCACGCCGCTCAAGGTTTTGGCGCCGCTGTTGTGCTCTTATGTGGCGCCATCGGGTGCTTTGGTGCTGGCGGGCATTCTGGAGCGTCAGGCCGACGAGTTGAAGGCCGCTTACGCACCCTGGATTCAGCTGGAGGTGGCCGACAGTGAAGATGGCTGGATCCTCATGACGGCGACATCGCCAGCCATGGCGTCTTGATCTGGGCCGTGCCGATGCGGGCCATGATGACGGGCATAGCATGAGCTGGATCACCCGTTGCCCGGCCTGCAGCACGACCTACAAGGTGGTGCCCGATCAACTCAAAATCGCCCAAGGTTGGCTGCGCTGTGGCCAATGTCAGCAGGCGTTTGACAGCACAGGCTTGGTCGTCAACTGGCCTGATGCCCATCCTGATGCGCTGGATCAGGCTTTGCAACCGGCCGGGCAGCGGTTGCGCATTGACGACTTCCTCAAACAGGAAGACCGATCGCCTTCGGCGCCGGTCGTGACCGCGGTGGCCGCTTTTGAAGAGGCGCTCTCGACCTTCAAGCCGCAAGCGCTCTCGCCTCTGCAAGATAAGGCCCGGCCTGACGCTGAGCAGGCGATTGTTCAGCCCGATGCGCAAGCTGGCAAGCGCCCACCGCGATCCTGGCTGACGGCTGTGGCGGCTTTTCTTTTGTTGCTCGCGCTGGGACTGCAGTGGCTCTGGATTGAGCGGCATGTGCTGGCCAGCATGGACCCCGTGCTTGGACAGGGGCTGACTGCGGTGTGTCGCAGGGTGGGGTGCGAAATTTTGCCCTTGCAAATTCGCGATGGGGTGCTCATCGAGAGTTCCAGCCTGACACCACATGACGGTGGTTTTCAGCTCCGTTGGTCGGTGCGCAACGTCACGGCGCAGGCCTTGCAGATGCCCGCACTCGAGCTGACCTTGCTGGATGCGCAGGACAAAGCCCTGGTGCGACGGGTGTTGCAGGTCACTCAACAGGGGGCGCCCAGTTTTCTGGTGCCTGGCCAAACCTGGGAGGGGCAGTTGCATCTGGTGCCCGAAGCCGACCTCGTGCCAGCGGGGTACAGGTTGTTCAGTTTTTACCCCTGAGTCCGGCAGTCTGAGCGCGTTGGCTTGAATGGCTGCTGCGGATCGGCCGTAAAAAAGCCCAACACTGTTGCCAGTATTGGGCTTTGCGCTACGAGCGTCTAACGTTCGAATCAGGGCTTGGCGGCCGAAGGAAACGGCCATGCAGCTTGAGGATTCAGCGTTGTCTGTGCAGCGGGGGCAGCGGGTGCTTTAGATGCCTTCTTTGCAGCAGGCTTTTTAGCAGCTTTCTTCACAGCAGGCTTTTTGGCCGCTGGCTTTTTGGCAGCAGTTTTCTTGGCGGCTGCTTTTTTAGCTGAAGCGGCTTTTTTGGCTGCTGGCTTTTTGGCGGCTGCTTTCTTAGGAGCGGCTTTTTTAGCTGGAGCGGCTTTTTTGGCTGCTGGCTTTTTGGCGGCTACTTTCTTAGGCGCTGCTTTTTTAGCTGGAGCGGCTTTTTTGGCTGCTGGCTTTTTAGCGGCTACTTTTTTAGCAGCTGGCTTTTTGGCTGCAACAGCTTTTTTTGCTGGAGCGGCTTTTTTAGCTGCTGGCTTTTTAGCGGCTACTTTTTTAGCTGCTGGTTTCTTGGCCGCGACGGCCTTCTTTGCGGGAGCAGCTTTTTTTGCTGCTGCTTTTTTTGCAGTTGCCATGATTTTCTCCTTGATCAAGTTGAGAACTCAACGGAAAGGGAACGCTTGGTGCTTGTTGGATTGCACAAAGCGATCCATGGCGCTGAGGAAACCCCCAACACCATGAACGCGGGAAAGCCACAGCACCCAACACCCGAAGGCGTTGCGAACTGTGGCTTGAAGAGGGGGGACATGGAGGGGGTGTTCAGAAGATCAGTCCCAGGACAAGGCCCCGCCGGATTGGTATTCAATGACCCGGGTTTCAAAGAAGTTGCGTTCTTTTTTCAGGTCGATCATCTCGCTCATCCAGGGGAAGGGGTTCTCTTCGTTGGGGAAGAGGGCCTCCAGACCGATCTGGGTGGCGCGGCGGTTGGCGATGTAACGCAAATAGCCTTTGAACATGGACGCGTTCATGCCCAGCACGCCGCGTGGCATGGTGTCTTCGGCGTAACGGTATTCCAGCTCGACCGCTTTGAGGAAGAGTTCCTTGATCTCGGCCTTGAATTCGGCCGTCCACAGCTGTGGGTTTTCAAGTTTGACGGTGTTGATCAGGTCAATGCCGAAGTTGCAGTGCATCGACTCGTCGCGCAGGATGTACTGGTACTGCTCGGCAGCACCGGTCATCTTGTTTTGACGACCCAAGGCCAGGATTTGCGTGAAGCCCACGTAGAAGAACAGGCCTTCCATCAGGCAGGCGAACACGATCAAGGACTTGAGCAGGGTCTGGTCGGTTTCCAGTGTGCCGGTCTTGAAGTGAGGGTCCATGATCACGTTGATGAACGGGATCAGGAACTCATCCTTGTCGCGGATGGATTTGACTTCGTTGTAGGCGTTGAAGATTTCCGACTCGTCCAGGCCCAATGACTCCACGATGTACTGGTAAGCGTGGGTGTGGATGGCCTCTTCAAAAGCCTGACGCAGCAGGAACTGGCGGCATTCGGGGGCTGTGATGTGGCGGTAAGTGCCCAGCGTGATGTTGTTGGCGGCCAGCGAATCGGCGGTCACGAAGAAGCCGAGGTTGCGCTTGACGATGCGGCGCTCGTCTTCGGTCAGACCGTTGGGGTCCTTCCACAAGGCGATGTCGCGGTTCATGTTCACTTCCTGCGGCATCCAGTGGTTGGCGCAGGTGGCCAGGTATTTTTCCCAAGCCCATTTGTATTTGAAAGGCACCAGCTGGTTGACGTCGGTCTGGCCGTTGATGATGCGTTTGTCGGCCGCAGTCATGCGGCGAAGGCTGGGGGCTGGGGATGCAGCGGCAGACGCTGTGCCTGCATCAGCGCCGGAAAAAGAGGGCATCGCAGTTGGCGATGCAGGTTTGACTTGTTCGTCCCAGGACAACATAAAAAATTCCAGTTCTCAAATTATGAAAGCAAGCGCACGAAATTCAAAGAAGCGATTCACTTTTTCGATGTGCGTCACCGTGAAGTGTTGTTCAATTGCATCGCACTTGGCTTGTCACAGCAAAGTGCAATGCTTTTCAAATCACTGGCAAGCTTCGCAACCGGGATCGTCGATGGCGCAAAATTTGACATCGGTGGCAGGTGATGTGTTCATTTGCACTTGCGCGGCAGCTGCAGCGGCATCCACGACGCTCATCCCCGAGCTGGGCGCACCTGAAGACACGGCGTTGTGCGAACCGGCTTTCACGGTGGATTTCTCGACCTGTGTGGCGCTCGATGTGCGCAGGTAGTAAGTGGTTTTCAGGCCACGCAACCAAGCCAGTTTGTAGGTGTCGTCCAGCTTCTTGCCCGATGCGCCCGCCATGTAGATGTTGAGCGATTGGGCTTGGTCGATCCATTTCTGGCGGCGTGCAGCAGCCTCGACCAGCCAGGTGGTTTCGACTTCAAAGGCGGTGGCGTACAGCGCCTTGATGTCTTGTGGCACGCGGTCGATCGGACGCAGTGAACCGTCGAAGTGCTTCAGGTCCATGACCATCACGTCATCCCACAGGCCCAGGCGCTTGAGGTCACGCACCAGATAGCCGTTGATCACGGTGAATTCGCCCGAGAGGTTGGACTTGACCGACAGATTGCCAAAGCAAGGCTCGATCGAGGCATCCACGCCAATGATGTTGGAGATCGTGGCGGTGGGGGCGATGGCGACGCAGTTGGAGTTGCGCATGCCGTCTTGTGCAATCTTTTGGCGCAGCGAGTCCCAATCCAGTGTGGACGAGCGGTCCACTTCGACATAACCACCACGCTCGCGCTCCAGCAGTTTCAGGGTGTCCAGAGGCAAGATGCCCTGATCCCACAACGAGCCCTTGTAAGTGGCGTACTGGCCACGCTCTTTGGCCAGCTCGGTCGAGGCCCAGTAAGCGTAATAGCAGATGGCCTCCATGGACTGGTCAGCGAACTCGACAGCGGCTTGCGATGCGTAGGGAATGCGCATTTCATACAGCGAGTCCTGGAAACCCATCAGGCCCATGCCGACAGGGCGGTGGCGCATGTTGGAATCACGGGCTTTCTTGACGGCGTAGTAGTTGATGTCGATCACGTTGTCCAGCATGCGCATGGCGATCGTGATGGTTTTCTTCAGTTTCTCGTGGTCAATGACTTTGCCGTTGGCGCTGTCCTTGAGGTGGCGCGACAGATTGACCGAGCCCAGGTTGCACACAGCGGTTTCGGTGTCGCTGGTGTTGAGGGTGATCTCTGTGCACAGGTTGGACGAATGCACCACGCCAACGTGTTGCTGGGGCGAGCGCACGTTGCAGGGGTCCTTGAAAGTGATCCAGGGGTGGCCGGTTTCGAACAGCATGGACAGCATCTTGCGCCACAAGTCGGTCGCGGGGACGGTCTTGCTGGGCTTGATTTCGCCACGAGCGGCTTTTTGTTCGTAGGCCACGTAGGCTTTTTCGAAGGCCAGACCGAAGAGGTCGTGCAGATCAGGCACATCGGAAGGCGAGAACAGGGTCCAGTTGCCTTTTTCCATCACGCGGCGCATGAACAGGTCGGGGATCCAGTTGGCCGTGTTCATGTCGTGCGTGCGGCGGCGGTCGTCGCCGGTGTTCTTGCGCAGTTCCAGGAACTCTTCAATGTCCAGGTGCCAGGTTTCCAGGTAGGTGCAGACCGCGCCCTTGCGCTTGCCGCCTTGGTTCACGGCCACGGCGGTGTCGTTGACCACTTTCAGGAAAGGCACCACGCCTTGCGATTCGCCGTTGGTGCCCTTGATGTGCGAGCCCATGGCCCGCACGCGGGTCCAGTCGTTGCCCAGACCGCCCGCAAACTTGGACAGCAAAGCGTTCTCTTTGATCGATTCGTAAATGCCGTCCAGGTCGTCGGGCACGGTGGTCAGATAGCAGCTCGACAGCTGCGAGCGCAAAGTACCGCTGTTGAACAGGGTGGGCGTGGACGACATGAAGTCGAACGACGACAGGATTTCGTAGAACTCGATGGCGCGTGCTTCGCGGTTGATTTCATTGAGCGACAGGCCCATCGCCACGCGCATGAAGAACGCTTGGGGCATTTCAATGCGGGTCTTGCGCACGTGCAGGAAGTAGCGGTCGTACAGGGTTTGCAAGCCCAGGTAATCGAACTGCAGGTCGCGCTCGGGTTTGAGGGCGGCGGCCAGTTGCTTCAGGTCGAACTGCAGCAGTTTTTCATCCAACAGGTCGTTGTCCACGCCTTTTTTGATGAATTGGGGGAAGTAGTTGATGTACTCCTCGGCCATTTGGTCCTGGGTCACTTCCTTGCCCAGGATTTCCTTGGCGATGGTGTGCATGAGCAAGCGGGCTGTGACGTAGGTGTAGTCAGGGTCTTTCTCAATCAGGGTGCGCGACGCGAGGATGGACGCCTTGTAAACCTCTTCCATGGGCACGCCGTCGTACAGGTTGCGCATGGTTTCGGCCACGATGGGGTCTGGGCTCACGTCCTTGCCCAAACCGGCGCAGGCGTTGACCATCAGGGATTTGAGGTAATCCAGATCCAGGGCGACGCGTTGGCCGCCATCGATCACGTGCAGACGGGGTTCGGCAGGCGTGGGGGCCACTTGCTGGTGCTGTTGTGCACGCTCTTGAGTGCGACGCTCACGGTACAACACGTAAGCGCGTGCCACTTCGTGGTTGCTGCTGCGCATCAGGCCCAACTCCACCTGGTCTTGCACATCTTCAATGTGGAAGGTGCCGCCGCCGGGGCGTGAGCGGACCAAAGCGCGAACCACGTTTTGGGTCAATTCTTCGACCACTTCGCGCACGCTGGCAGACGCTGCGCCCTGGGTGCCGTGAACGGCCAAAAACGCTTTCATCAGCGCCACAGCGATCTTGTTTGGCTCGAAGGGCACCACAGCGCCATTGCGGCGAATGATCTGGTAATGGGCCAGTGCCTGCAAGCTCGGGACGCTGCTTTGCCCAGCTTCGGGCTGGCGCATCAGGGTGGGCGATGGGGAGGCGATGTTCAGGTCTGTTTGCATGGTCATTTCTTTGAATTTTGTGGGTCTTGGGGTACTGGGCAAGGCGTTTGAACAGGCGTCTTGTTTAATTGTGAGAATTTGTAAGGGACACTATATCTGGTGTCTGGCATCTGCACAAGCCACTACAGGTAGTGTACCGGTCTGTTTTGCTGGTCTGCTCGACAGGGGGCAAATAAATCCAGGTTTCAGCCTTGGAATCGTGACCTTTCACTTGCTGAAAAAAGACCCTGGAAGGCTTGGTTTTTGGGGTTTTCGGATGGCCGATTCAGGCCCGATGCGGCCTGCCGAGCATTTTTTGTTTTGAAAGCCTTGATTGGTGAGGCACGCACGATCGCGCTGGCCCTGCGATCTCGAACCATCGGTCACCTTGCTGCGCAAGCAAGGGCTGTGAAAATATTTTTGGCCCCTCAGGGATGGGGCCAGATCAGGGAAAAACCTGAGGCGGAAAATCCAACAGTTGTTTCAACCGTGGCCATTCAAAACCCGGTCCCGGGTCCAGTTTCCGGCCTGGTGCGATGTGTTCATGACCAGCCACATGCGCGATGGGGTAGTGATGCCGGATCTCCCGGCACAGATCGGCCAGTTGCTGATACTGCGCGTCTTCGAAGGTGTCGCCTTCCAGGCCTTCCAACTCAATGCCGATGGAGTCGTCGTTGCAGTTGGGCCGACCCCTGTATTGGGACTGTCCGGCATGCCATGCGCGCTCATCGCAGCTCACAAACTGCCACAGTGAGCCATCACGGCGTATGTAAAAGTGCGATGAGACTTCCAGCCCTCGGATGCTTTGAAAGTAGGGGTGTGCGTCCCAATCGAGTTGGTTGGTGAACAAGCGCTGCACGGCATCGCCACCATATTGTCCGGGGGGCAGGCTGATGGAGTGGAGCACGATCAGGTCAATGCAGGCCCCTGCAGGGCGTGGTCCGAAGTTGGGCGAGACCAGCCGTTGCGCTTGTGGGTGCCAGCCTTGTTGCCAATGGGCAGGCGAGGTGTGGTCTGAAGCAGGCACCCGCATCAACGCCGTGACTTCAGCTGGGGTTGCGGTCTTGCGCTGCAGTCCGGTGCTCGGTGCTGCAGTAAAGCCCTTTTTGGCCGGAGACTGCTTCTTCCTGGGGCAAGTGGATGCCGCAATGGGCGCAGCTGACCATTTCAGAGGGGCTTTTCGCTTCAGACGCAGGGGGTGCTTGGGTTCGGCCTGCCGCCTTGGTGCGCTTGATCGCCCAGATGACCAACAAAACCACCAGCAACAAAAAGAGGTATTTCATCCCATGCGCCCCAGCAGGACTTCCATGACAAACCGTGAGCCTGCATACGACAGGAGCAACAAACCCGCGCCGATGTAAAGCACCCGCACAGCCCGGCGGCCTCGCCAGCCCCATTGGCTGCGGCCTGTCAGCAAGACGGCAAAGGTCAGCCAGGACAGCAAGGCGAAAATGGTTTTGTGGTCCCAGCGCCAGTGGCCTTGTCCTTGGCCATAAAGCGCATCACCAAACAACACGCCAGCGACCAAGGTGGCGGTCAACAAAACGAAGCCGGCCAGCACAAATCGGAAGGTGAGGCGTTCGAGCGTCAGCAGTGGCACACCACTGCTGGCGTCGTGGGCTTGCCGAATGTCGCGTTCGGCGCGGGTCATCATCCAGGCGTGCACTACGGCGGCGCCAAACATGCCGTAAGCAGACAAACCCAAAGCCCAATGCAAGGGCAGCCAGGCCGAAGCTTGCGCTGACAGCGGAGTGCCCGGGAAAAACCAGGCCAGCACGACGGCGATGGTCCCCAGAATGCCCATGGCCCAGCGGGCCTTGAATTTGGGGAAAAACTGGCTCTCTAATATATAAGCGCTCACCACGAGCCAGGCGGTCACCGAAATCGCTGGCGCAAAGCCGAAGTGGACAGGGCCGACCAGCAAGCTCAACAGCGCCACGGCATGCGCGGCCCAGGCGAGCCAAAGCAAGCGACGCGCATGCGTGGGAGACAGGCGCTCACCCGCCAAGGCTGGCAGGCCATAGGCCAGCGCCGCCAGCACGGTGGCAGGCAGCATCCAAAATGGGGGACTCGCTAAAATCATGACACCGAGTTTAGCCTTTCAGGCGCTGCCACTGGGGTGGAGCCAACAGGCTGGACCGGAAATTTCTGGATATCCCCATGGCCTCCGCCCTGACCGACAAACTCTCACGCCTCGTCAAGACCCTCAGCGGGCAGGCCCGCATCACCGAATCGAACGTGGCCGACATGCTGCGCGAGGTGCGCATGGCCCTGCTCGAAGCCGATGTGGCCTTGCCGGTGGTGCGCGACTTCATCGCCCGTGTGAAGGAAAAAGCCCTGGGCCAGGAGGTCATGGGCTCACTCAAGCCTGGCCAGGCCTTGGTGGGTGTGGTCAACCGCGAGCTGGCCGCCACCATGGGCGAGGGCGTGTCGGACATCAACCTGGCGGCGCAGCCCCCAGCGGTGATTTTGATGGCCGGTTTGCAAGGTGCCGGTAAAACCACCACCACCGCCAAGCTGGCCAAACACCTGATTGAAAAGCGCAAAAAGAAAGTGCTGACCGTCTCGGGCGACGTGTACCGGCCTGCGGCCATCGAACAGCTCAAGACCGTGACGGCGCAGGCCGGGGCCGAGTGGTTCCCCAGCACGCCCGACCAAAAGCCGATCGACATCGCCCGCGCCGCCATCGACTACGCCCGCAAGCACTTCTTTGACGTGCTGCTGGTCGACACTGCCGGTCGCCTGGCGATTGACGAAGCCCTGATGGCCGAGATCAAGGCGCTGCACGCTGAACTCAAGCCTGTGGAAACTCTGTTCGTGGTCGACGCCATGCAGGGTCAGGATGCGGCCAACACCGCCAAAGCGTTCAGTGACGCCCTGCCGCTCACGGGCATTGTGCTCACCAAACTGGATGGTGATTCACGCGGCGGTGCTGCTTTGTCGGTGCGCCAGATCACGGGTGTGCCGATCAAGTTTGCCGGTACGAGCGAGAAAATCGATGGCCTGGAAGTGTTTGACGCTGAGCGCCATGCAGGCCGGGTGCTGGGCATGGGCGACATTGTGGCGCTGGTCGAGCAGGTCACTGCCGGTGTGGACATGGAAGCCGCGCAAAAGCTGGCCGCCAAGGTCAAGAGCGGCGGTGGTTTTGACCTGAACGACTTTTTGGCCCAGATCCAGCAGATGAAACAAATGGGTGGTTTGTCGAGCCTGATGGACAAGTTGCCCAGCCAATTGACGGCCAAGGCCGGGTCCATGGACATGGAAAAGGTCGAGAAAGACATTGGCCGCAAGCAGGGCATCATCCACAGCATGACGCCGCTGGAGCGGAAAAAGCCCGAGCTGATCAAGGCGACCCGCAAGCGCCGCATTGCAGCCGGTGCCGGTGTTCAGGTGCAGGACGTCAACCGCATGCTCAAGGAGTTTGAGCAGATGCAGGACATGATGAAAAAAATGTCCGGCGGCGGCATGATGAAGATGATGAAACGCATGGGCGCCATGAAAGGCATGATGGGCGGCGGCGGGGGCTTTCCCGGCATGCCGCGTTGACCCGCGTGAATGGCCAACCGATGCACCGACTTTTCATTTACGGCACGCTCATGCCCGGTCTTCGGCTTGAAGCTGAAATGCACGGGGCCCGTTTTGTGGGCCCTGCCCAAGTGCCTGGCCGCTTGGTCGATGTGGGGCGTTTTCCTGGCTTGCTGCTGGACTTGTCTACGGGTGATGGCCAGGTCACAGGTGAAATCTATGAAGTGGATGACGCGCACCTGGCCCGGCTGGATGTGGTGGAGGGCATGGTCCGCGGTGACCGCAGTGCATCTCAATACTGGCGCGAAACTGTGACCGTGCTCAGCGGCCCGCTGCAAGGCCAGCCTGTGCAGACCTATGTGTACAACCGCCCGGTGGATGCTTGCGCCCCCATCCCGCACGGTGACTACCGACGCTACATCCGCGAGGTCGGCCGCGAGTCTTGAGTCTCAGGGATTTTTGTAGGAGTGAGCCCCTGCTCGCGAATGTCTGCAGAGGCTCAACACACATTCGGCCGCAGGGGCAGCCTCCCACCAACTTCAGTCCTTGATCACCAACTCGCCCCGCAGCGAGTGCGACAGGCCTTGGGTGATGCGCACATCCGCCATCTGACCGATCAGGCGGTCCATGTTCGGGCCGCCGGGGAAGTTGACCACCCGGTTGCACTCGGTGCGGCCGGCCAGCTCGGTGGCGTCCTTGCGTGAAGGGCGCTCCACCAGAATGCGCTGCACCGTGCCCACACGGCTCTCGCCAATGCGCTGCACGTTTTCTTCGATGGTCGCTTGCAGGTGGTGCAGGCGGCGCAGCTTGACGTCGTGCGGCGTGTCGTCGTGCAGGTTGGCCGCAGGCGTGCCAGGGCGGGGGCTGAAGATGAAGCTGAAGCTGGTGTCAAAACCCACATCGGTGATCAGCTTCATCATCTTGTTGAAGTCGTCCTCGGTCTCGCCGGGGAAACCCACGATGAAATCGCTGCTGAGCGACATGTCGGGGCGGATCGCCCGCAGCTTGCGGATCGTGCTCTTGTATTCCATGGCGGTGTAGCCGCGTTTCATCGCCATCAAAATCTTGTCTGATCCGTGCTGCACCGGCAAGTGCAGGTGGCTCACCAGTTTGGGGATCTTCTCGTACGCGTCGATCAGGCGCTGCGTGAACTCATTCGGGTGGCTGGTCACATAGCGGATGCGCTCAATGCCGGGCATGTCGGCCACGTATTCCAGCAACAGCGCAAAGTCGGCAATGTCTGAGGTGCCGCCCATCTTGCCCCGGTAAGCGTTCACGTTTTGGCCCAGCAGGGTGATCTCTTTCACGCCCTGCGCGGCCAGGCCCGCCACCTCCACCAGTACATCGTCAAACGGGCGAGAGACCTCTTCGCCCCGGGTGTAGGGCACCACGCAATAGCTGCAGTATTTGCTGCAGCCTTCCATGATCGACACAAAGGCGGTGGCGCCTTCCACCTTGGCGGGTGGCAGGTGGTCGAACTTTTCAATCTCGGGGAAGCTGATGTCGACTTGCGGGCGCTGCTTGCGCTCGCGCTCGGCCAGCATCTCGGGCAAGCGGTGCAGGGTTTGCGGGCCAAACACCACGTCCACATAAGGCGCACGCTTGATGATCTCAGCGCCTTCCTGGCTGGCAACGCAGCCGCCCACGCCAATCAGTACGCCCTTGGCTTTGAGGTGTTGCACCCGGCCCAGATCGCTGAACACCTTTTCTTGCGCCTTCTCGCGCACCGAGCAGGTGTTGAACAAAATCAGATCGGCCTCGTCCACGTCCTGCGTGGGTTCATAGCCCTGGGCCGCGCCCAGCACATCGGCCATCTTGTCCGAGTCGTACTCGTTCATCTGGCAGCCAAACGTTTTGATGAAGACTTTCTTGCTCATGCGGCCTCCACGGCGTTCAGGGAGGTGATGAAGTCAAGGCAAAGCAAAGCACGCCCGCGAAGGGCCAAAGTGCAGCGGTTCATGGTGTAGATCCAGAGGCTGTGAAAAAGAAAAGCGCAGATGCGCTTTGGAGGTGGCAGATTATCGCAGGCGAGCTCCTGCTCAGTTGCCGTTGTTTTCGACAGCCTTCGGCTTGAAAAACATCGGATAAGCCCTTTGCACCGTCGGGCTGTCATAGGCCCAGCTGTGGCATTGGCCGAGGTGGTAGGGTGGTTGGGTGATTTCGGGGTGGGGCTGGCCAGCTTGTTCGCGGCGGTGCCATTGGCCGGATGGCAGGGTTTGGTAGGCGGCCGTTGCCATGTTGAACAAAAGTTCCCGCAGGTGGGTGCAGCCTTCGGTGCCACCGATGTGCGCGTTGATGACCTTGCGCCAGCCGGGGCCCATGGTCTGGCCGATCAGTTTGTGCATGCCGTGCGGTGCGCCAGCGCATTCGGGGTGGGGGATGTCATCCATCGCCGTGACGATGTCCTGGATGACCATTTTGTTGTTGAGCGTGACGCGAATTTTGAGGCCGTGGATCGGCTCGTTGGCTGGGAAGGGGCGTTCGTTGGGGACCTGAAAGCCGTAAGTCTTGATATCGGTCAGCTCGGCTTCGATGTCCCACAAGCCGTCTTCACGGTCAAAGCCTTGGTACACCACGGTTCGCGTATGTGACAGTTTTCGGGGGGAGGGTGGTGGAAGTGCCAATGGAAATCTCGCGGGTCTGATGTTGAATCACTTAATCATAGCTACGCAGGAGTTCTCAGCATGTCCACCACCATCCACCCCGCCGTTCGCCGTCAGACCATTGCCGATGCTCTGCGTCGCACGGCCATCCGCCTGCCCACCAAAACTGGCATCGTGTGCGGCACTACCACCTGGACCTATGCCGAGTTCGACGCGCTGGTGACGCGACTGGCCGCAGGCTTGGCCAGCATTGGCGTGGCAGAGGGCGACAAGGTGGCGGTGCTGGCGCGCAATTCGCACGGTTTTGCGGCGCTGCGCTTTGCGTTGGCCCGCCGTGGCGCGGTCATGGTGCCGATCAACTTCATGCTCAAGGCCGAAGAGGTGGCTTACATCTTGCGTCACGCAGGTGCCAAGACGCTGGCGACCGACAGTGGCCTGGCCGAGCTCGCGCAGGCCGCTTCCAAGCTCGACACACAGGTGGAGCAGTTCATCTGGCTGCCGTCCGAAGACCCGAGCCAGCCCGTGGCGGGCATGCACAGCTTTGATGCGCTGGCCGCTTGCACCGACCCCTTGCCTGATTTGCGCCTGGGCAGCTACGACGTGGCGCAGATCGTCTATACCAGCGGCACCGAGTCGTCGCCCAAAGGTGCGCAGCTCACGCACGACGCGGTCATGTGGCAATACGTCAGCTGCGTGATCGACGCCGAAATCGCCGAGGTCGACGTGGCCCTGCATGCGCTGCCGCTGTACCACTGCGCCCAGCTCGATGTGTTCTTTGGCCCGGCCATTTACATGGGCAGCACCAACGTCATCACCTCCAAACCCACGCCCGACAACCTGCTGCCGATGCTCGAAAAGTTTGGCATCACCAGCTTCTTTGCGCCGCCCACGGTGTGGATCGCGCTGCTGCGCTCGCCGCTGATGGATGCGGGCAAGCTCGTTAAATTGGCCAAGGGCTACTACGGCGCGTCGATCATGCCGGTCGAGGTGCTGAAAGAGCTGGCCTCGCGCCTGCCCAATGTCCGGCTGTGGAACCTGTACGGCCAGACCGAAATCGCGCCCCTGGCGACCATGCTCGGCCCAGACGACCAGCTGCGCAAACCGGGTTCGTGTGGCAAAGCCGTGCGCAACGTCGAAACGCGTGTAGTCAACGACGACATGCAGGACGTGGCCGTGGGCGAAGTGGGCGAGATCGTGCACCGCTCACCGCATTTGATGCTCGGCTATTTTCACGACGACGAGCGCACCCAAGCTTCGTTCGAGGGCGACTGGTTCCACAGTGGGGATCTGGGCATCATCGACGAGGAGGGTTACATCACGGTGGTGGATCGCAAGAAGGACATGATCAAGTCCGGCGGCGAAAACGTGGCCAGCCGCGAGGTGGAGGAGATGATTTACCGCCTGCCGCAAGTGAGCGAAGTGGCGGTGGTGGGTTTGCCCGACGCCAAGTGGGTCGAGGCCGTGACGGCGGTGATCGTGGTCAAGGATGGGCAGGCGCTGGACGAAGCCGCAGTGATCGCGCACTGTGCCCAGCACATGGCCGGTTTCAAGTGTCCCAAGCGCGTGCTCTTCACGGACGCGCTGCCCAAGAACCCGAGCGGCAAACTGCTCAAGCGCGACTTGCGGGTGCGTTACGCGTGACGCAGCGCCTACAGCATCTTTGCCACGAAACCAATATGAGTGCTCCCATTGTCTTGCGCAATTTACAAGTCGGTGACATTGGCTGGCTGGCGCATCGGCAGGGCATTTTGTATGCGCAGGAATACGGCTGGGATGGCACGTTCGAGGCCTTGGTGGCCGAGATTGGGGCGCAGTTCGTCAAGAACTTTGACTCCGCATGGGAGAACGCCTGGATCGCCGAATGCGAAGGCCGCGTGGTGGGTTCGGTGTTTTTGGTCAAGGTGTCCGAGCGGGAAGCCAAGCTGCGTTTGCTCTACGTGGAGCCGGTGGCACGCGGCGCAGGGCTGGGGCGGCGCTTGACCCATGAGTGCATCGCGTTTGCCAAAGCCAAGGGGTACTCCAAGCTGACCTTGTGGACCAACGATATCCTGCATGCGGCGTGCCGCATATACCAGGAGGCGGGCTTTGTGTTGGTGTCTGAAGAGCGCCACCACTCTTTTGGTGCCGATCTGGTGGGGCAGTACTGGTCTCTTGACCTTCAGGGTGGAGTTGCCGGGCACCAGCCCATTTCAAGCCAATGTGCATAGCCTGGCTTGAATGGCCATGCGGTGTACTGCACCGGTGTGCCTTGCGGTAATACTTGCTCGGTCAGGTGGTCCAGCCAAGGACTGATGGCACCGATTTGCTGTAACCAAGCTTGTCCTTCTGGCGCCTCCATGGCCAAGCCGGCCGTACTCTGGTGTGCCACGGGCAAAGCGATGCCCTGCACAGCTGGCCCGGACATGCGGTCGTGCACGCTGCCCCAAGCCACGGGTTTCAGGGTGTGCCGCAGTTTGCGTAAGCGGCGATCCACGGCATCCAGCGTTTCGTGGGTGAAGCGCAATTGCCCCAGCACGTTGTCAAACCAGAAAAATGCTTCGGGCATGGCGTGAACGGCATCATGCAGCTGAGCCAAGCCATCGCCGGTGTGCAGGTGCAAGGCCGTGCCTTGGCGCTTCAGTTCTCGTTCATGCCGCCAGCGGAACAAAGGTGCGGCCAAAGGATCAATGTCCCAAGCGTATATCGCGTCAAATTGCGCCAACCAGGACGTCGGCAACATCCAGCCTGCACTGGCACCGATCAGCACCAACTGTTTGCGCGGCATGGTTTGCGCCATGAGCCACGCTTCGATTTGTGCTGATGTGGGTGCCCAGCGCTTTTGTGATCGCCATGCGCGCCAATGCCAGTGCCATCCGCCTGTCAGGTTCATGTTGGCACTTCAGTTGGTGCTTCCGAGGCGAATGTCATCTGCACATGGCCGAGCAGGCCGTAATCAGCGCTCACCCTGTCGCCCGGCTCCAAGGCCAGGGGCACCATGCAGGTTCCGGTGGTGACCACCTGGCCCTTTTGCAAGGTGAGGCTCAAAGCCGACAGTTGGTTGACCAGCCAGGTCAAGGCGATCCGAGGATCGCCCAGCACATTGGCCCCGGTGCCTTCACGTGTGTAACGAAGGCGTTCGCCATGGTCAACGCGCGCTTGCACGGTGTGATGGCTCAAATCGAGTTCGCGCCAAGCATCGGGGGCTGCCGGGCCCAATACAAAATGCCGTGCGCAGGCGTTGTCGGCCAACAATTGGGCTTCGCCCGCTTCGGTGAACGGGGCCAATCGGGAGTCGGGTATTTCAATGGCCGGGTGCAGCGAGGCCACGGCGGCCATGACTTGCTTCATGCCGTAGGGGGTGTTTTGCGGTGGCAAGTCTTGCGCCATTGAAAATGCAAATTCAGGTTCCGCCACCCGCATCCGGTTGCCCGCGGAGGGCACCGTGGCACCGTTGTCAAACACTTGGCCTGAGAGCAAGCGCCCGGCCAGCGGACCGCTCACATGGATATGGCTTTGTCCGTTGGCGCTGGTGGCCGCGATCTTCCATCCCACGACGGTGCGGCCGGATACGGAGGGCAATTCTGCCTGCACCGCATAGCCTTGCGCCATGGTCAAGGGCCTGCATTCTTCGGGCAGGGCTTTCAGAACCTGACCCGACTGCCAGTGCGACCAAACTGTTTGCGCGGCTTGGGTGATGGCTGGGGCGTTCAAGTTTTTGGGGATGATCATGTGTCGATTGTTACGCCGACTTGTGCGGGCTGGATGAATTTTTGTGTATAATTTTTGGCTTGGTGGCGTCAGTCATCTGCTTTCAAGCAGTTTGTTTAAAAGCAACCCGTTACCCGGAGATATAGCTCAGTTGGTTAGAGCGCAGCATTCATAATGCTGATGTCGGTGGTTCAAGTCCACCTATCTCCACCAAATTCAAAGCCCACAGTCTTGCGACTGTGGGCTTTTTGGTTTGGGCGTTCAAGCGAAAACGTCCACCGCTTCTCCCAGACCATCCCAGCGCATTGTTTTGCGTTGGCGGCCTACACGGCTGTTTTTGCCGGCTTTCTCGCCGTTGTCTGACGAAGACACCCGGCTGCGTCCAGTCACGGCTTCAGGCGCTGCGCGTTTTTCCACGCGGTCGATCGGGTTGATGACAGGGGCCATGGGGCGCAGGGTCTGACCGATAGAGATAGGGCTGATTCGCATGGGGAACTTTCAGGAATGCTTAAGGGATACATCGGCACGAAAACCTGAAAGTGAAGTGCAAGTTGGCAAGACCCAGAGGCCGCTGGTGTCGTGCCAATGAAAAGGCCCGCCTTGCAAGCATGGCGGGCCAAGTTGTTGAAAGCCAGAGGGTTTCAGCCGTTTACAAAGTGGGGTGCCCGTTTGTTCAAAAAGGCGTCCATGCCTTCTTTTTGGTCAGCGGTGGCAAACAGGCCATGGAACAGGCGGCGCTCGAACATCACGCCGTCGCTCAGACCGCTTTCAAAGGCGCGGTTGACACTTTCCTTGGCGGCCATGGTGGCCAGCTGGCCGTACCCGCAGATCATCAAGGCTGCGCCCAGTGTTTCGTCCATCAATTTGTCCAGCGGCACCACGCGGCTGACCAGGCCACCTCGCTCGGCCTCGGCGGCGTCCATCATGCGGCCTGTGAGCACCAGGTCCATGGCCTTGGATTTGCCCATGGCGCGGGGCAGGCGCTGCGTTCCGCCTGCACCAGGAATGATGCCGATCTTGATTTCGGGCTGACCAAACTTGGCGTTGTCGGCGGCGATGATGAAGTCGCACATCATGGCCAGTTCGCACCCGCCACCGAGTGCAAAACCGGCCACGGCCGCGATCACGGGTTTGCGGATGCTGCGGATGGTTTCCCAGTTGCGCGTGATGAAGTCGTTTTTGTAAACCTCGTGGAAGTTGTATTTGGCCATCGCAGAGATGTCGGCGCCTGCGGCAAAGGCTTTTTCGCTGCCGGTGATGACCATGCAGCCAATGGCTTCATCGGCGTCAAAAGCCTTGAGGGCCGCGCCCAGCTCGTCCATGAGCGGGCCGTTCAGGGCGTTCAGCGCCTTGGGGCGGTTGAGGGTGATGATGCCGACTTTGCCGCCTTCGGTGCGGACTTCGATATTTTCGTAGCTCAAGAACTTCTCCAAAAAATGTGGATTGACCGGTTCACTATACCCAAGGGGGCTGAGCGCTGGCTGTCAACTCTGGCACTGGTATCCGGGAAAACATTAACCAACCGATCGGTCGGTTAATGGTACATTCACGGGTTCAGGAGACATCATATGACCGAATCCACCCCATCGGTGTTGTACGAAGTGCGAGGCGCCGTGGCGCTGGTCACCCTCAACCGCCCGCAAGCCCTCAACAGTTTCACCCGCGAAATGCACCAGGCCCTGTGGGCTGCCCTGGACCAGGCCGAGGCCAATCCGGCCGTGCGTTCCCTGGTGCTAACGGGTGCCGGTCGTGGCTTTTGTGCCGGTCTGGACCTGTCTGAACTCGATTTCACCCCCGGGCCAGGTCTGCTGGAGCGCGCCGATCCGGGTCCGGTCATCCAGGATGCCTTCAACCCCACCACGCGCCGCCTGCAGTCGCTGCGCATGCCGGTCATCTGCGCTGTGAACGGCGTGGCTGCGGGAGCCGGGGCCTCGGTGGCCATGGCCTGCGACATCGCGATTGCGGCACCCTCGGCCAGTTTCGTCCAGGCTTTCAGCAAGATTGGCCTGATCCCGGACGCGGGTGGCAGCTGGCTCTTGGTCGAGCGCCTGGGCCTGCCCCGCGCCATGGCGCTGGCGATGACCGGCGACAAGCTGATGGCCGACAAGGCCAAGGAGTGGGGCCTGATCTGGGACGTGGCCGACGACTGCGTGGCTGCCGCACTGGCGCTGGCCGACAAGCTGGCCGTGATGCCGACCAAGGCTTTGGTGGCCACCCGTCACCTGCTGCGCGATGCGGGTACCCGCTCGCTGGACGCCCACCTGAACGTCGAGCGCGACACGCAATCGGCGCTGGGCAAGACGCACGACTACATGGAAGGCGTGAACGCCTTTTTGCAAAAACGCGCACCGCAATTCAAAGGCGAATGATGAGCACTGCCGATCCCAAAGCCCTCGCCCGTTTGGTGGGCGAGACCATGTTCGCGGTGGACGTGGCGTCCAAAGACACGATGGGCATGGAGCTGCTGGCCTGCGAGCCCGGCCGCGCCGTGATGCGCATGGTGGTGAAACCACTGCACCTGAACGGCCACCAGATCTGCCACGGCGGCTTCATCTTCACCTTGGCCGATTCGACCTTTGCCTTCGCCTGTAACAGCTACAACAAGAACGCGGTCGCCGCGGGTTGCAGCATTGAATTTCTGAAGCCCGGCAAGCTGGGCGACGTGCTGACTTGCGAAGGTATCGAACAGACCCTGAGCGGTCGTCATGGCATCTATGACATGCAAGTCACCAACCAGCATGGCGAAGTGATCGCCATGTTCCGTGGCAAAAGCGCCCAGATTCCGGGCACTGTGGTGCCAGAGTGAGTCCTTGTCACTCCCGCGTGTTGGTTTGTCATTCCCGCGCACGCGGGAATCCATGCCTGCCAGCGCCTCGAACATGCAGACCATCCCTTGTTTTTGAATCCGGAGTCACACATGACTGAAAAAGCCTTCCCCCTGGAGCCGATTGAAAAGGCCAGCATCGACGAGCTGCGCAGCCTGCAGCTCAAGCGCCTGCAGCAGACCCTGCAGCACGCCTATGCCAACTCGCCCGTGTACCGCGCCAAGTTCGATGCCGCAGGTGTGCATCCGGACGACTGCAAGACGCTGGCCGACATCGCCAAGTTCCCCTTCACCACCAAGGCCGACCTGCGCGACAGCTACCCGTTTGGCATGTTCGCCGTGCCCCGTGAAAACTGCGCCCGCATCCACGCATCCAGCGGCACCACCGGCAAACCCACGGTGGTGGGTTACACCCTCAAAGACATCGACACCTGGTCTACCGTGGTGGCCCGCAGCATCCGCGCGGGTGGCGCCAAGCCTGGCGACATGGTGCACGTGAGCTACGGCTACGGTTTGTTCACCGGTGGCATGGGCGCGCATTACGGTGCCGAAAAACTCGGCCTCACGGTCGTGCCCTTTGGCGGCGGCCAGACCGAGCGCCAGGTGCAGCTGATTCAGGATTTCAAGTCCAGCATCATCATGGTCACGCCCAGCTACATGCTGGCGATTGCCGACGAATTCGAGCGCCAAGGCATCGACCCCAAGACCAGCTCGCTGCGCATCGGCATCTTTGGCGCTGAGCCTTGGACCAACGACATGCGTGCCGCGATCGAAAAGCGCATGGCCATCGATGCAGTGGACATTTATGGCTTGTCCGAAGTGATGGGCCCGGGTGTGGCCAGCGAGTGCATCGAGACCAAGGACGGCCCGACCATCTGGGAAGACCATTTCTACCCCGAGATCATCCACCCCGAAACCGGTGAGCCTGTGGCCGACGGCGAGATGGGCGAGCTGGTCTTCACCAGCCTGACCAAGGAAGCGCTGCCCATCATCCGCTACCGCACGCGTGACCTCACGCGTCTGTTGCCCGGTACGGCGCGCCCGAGCATGCGCCGCATGGAAAAAATCACCGGCCGCAGCGACGACATGATGATCATCCGGGGCGTGAACGTGTTCCCGAGTCAGATCGAAGAGCTGATCTTGAAGCGCGCCGAACTGGCCCCGCACTACCAGTGCGTGTTGACCCGTGAAGGTCCGATGGACGATTTGAAGGTCGTCATCGAGACCAAACCCGGCGTGTCACCCGACAGCATCGAAGCCCGCGCTGCCGCCAAAATGCTGCAGCACGAGATCAAGGTGTTCATCGGCTCCAGTGTGGCGATCGAGCTCAAGGCCGAAGGCGGCGTCGAGCGCAGCCAGGGCAAGGCCAAGCGCGTGGTGGATTTGCGCAAAAAGTGATCAGACCGAGGGCCAGCCTGGGGTGCGGTCGGTTGGCACCGACAGTTTCCAGCCGCTGGCTTGTGCTGGCACCTTCAGGGGCAGGCGCAGCAGGCGTTTGTCGCGTGAGACCAGCGCCACCAGTTTCTGTTCGCGCCCCAGCAGGGCGGGCAGGTCGTCGAGTTTGTGCAGGCGCCAGCTGCCGCCTTGCCCTTTGGCCCCCACCTCCAGCCCCAGCCATTCGTCGCCAGCGGCCAGCCCCGCCGTCTCGGCGGCACTGCCGCGCAGCACGCCCTTGATCTGGACGCTGCCACCGGCTTCGCTCACACGCAGACCAAGGCGTTGGGCCATGGTCGATGTTTCGGCATCCAGGACGACGCCTTGTGCGGTCAGCAGCTCGGGCAGGGGCAAGTCGGTGGTGCTGTGCACCCAGGCCTGGATTTCTGCCTGCCAGCTGCGGCCCGTGTGGGCCTGCAGTTCGTCCAGCAGGTCTTGTTCACGCATGGGCCCGGCCTTACAGCGCTTCCAGAGGCCCCGCATCACGGCATCCAGCGTCTGGCCTTCTTTGCGCAGCGCCAGGTCCAGGCACAGCGCCACCAGTGCGCCCTTGGTGTAGTAGCTCACGGTGGCGTTGGGCGTATTCTCGTCCTGGCGGTAGTACTTGACCCAGGCGTCAAAGCTGGCCTGCGCCACCGTCTGCACATGCCGGCCCGGGGTTTGTTGCACCTGGGCGATGGTTTTGCCCAGCAGCTTGAGGTAGGTGGCGTCGTCGATGAGGCCCGCGCGGCGCAGCAGGATGTCGTCGTAATAGCTGGTGAAGCCCTCGAAAAACCAGAGCAACTGGGTGTAGTTTTCCTGGCTGTAGTCGTAGCGGGCCAAAGCATCGGGGCGCAGCTGTTTCACGTTCCAGGTGTGGAAGTACTCGTGGCTGATCAGGCCCAGCAGCGTGGTGTAGCCCTCGTTGGTGCGGGGTGGGGTCTGGCGCGGGAGGTCGCTGCGGTTGCAGATCAGCGCGGTGCTGTTACGGTGCTCCAGCCCGCCATAACCATCGTGTACTGCGTTGAGAATGAACAGGTAGTTTTTGTGCGGCGCTTTTTGGCCTGCGGCCTTGCCCGCACCATGCCAGAACCGGATGGCGGCTTCGCAGATTTTTTGCGTGTCGGCCAGCAGGCGGTCACCGTCAAAGGAGGGCAGGGCACTGGCCACCACAAAGCGGTGGGGGATGCCACAGGCTGTGAAGCTGCCGCTCCAGAACGTGCCCAGCTCCACAGGGCAGTCCACCAGCTCGTCGTAGTGGGCGGCCTGGTAAAGGCCAAAGCCTTTTTTGTCGGTTTTGACAGGCGCCAGGCCCGTAGCGGCCTGCCAGTCGGGCTGGGTTTTGACGGCTTGTAACTGCAACTGGTGCGGCGCATGTTCTTGTCCATGCACCCGCAGGCACAAGCTGGTGCCATTGAAAAAACCGCGCTGGCTGTCCAGCCAGGCGGTGCGCACCGAGTGGTCAAAGGCATAGACCTCGTAGCTCAGCACCAGGGGCTGACCGCTCTTGCAGGTCATGGCCCAGCTGCACTTGTCTTGCTGGGTGATGGGCACGCTGCGGCGGCCTTGTTTGGCGCTCAGGTTTTGCAGGTTTTTGGAAAACTCGCGCACCAGATAGCTGCCCGGAATCCAGACCGGCAGCGACACGGTTTGCTGCGTCGCAGGTTCAGGCACCGTCAAGGTCACCCGAAACAGGTGGGCATGCAGGTCGGCGGCTTCAACGGTGTAGTGGATGGCGGTCATGCGTGTGAATGGTCAGGTTGCGCCCGCCGCCAAAAAGCAGCTCAGGCTGGCCACGGTGGTCAGCTGCAGGCGCATGGGCAGCCAGGGGGCCAGGCCCGCGGCAGGCCAGGTGCGGCGGTCCATCAGGTAGCAGCCGATCAGCACAAAGCCCAGCAGGGGCAAACCGGCAAAGGCGGGCATCATCACGCCCACCCAGGCGAGCAGCGAAGGCACGACCCCCCAGGTGAAGTGGATGCGCGGCGCGTTGGGTGTGATCAGGGCATTGCGAAAGCCCACACCCCAATGGATGCCCCCCAAAAACGACACGATCACCGCGCCATAGCCTTGCATGGACAGCGCCACATACGGGTGCAGATCGGGGCCGACCAGCCACAGGCACAGGGCCAGGAACACAAAGGGGATCAGTCCGGCATAGCCCAGGCGACGGATCAGCCGCCAGGTCGGGTCTTCGGTCAGTGGTGGGGTCATTTGAGGTCAGCCAGCATTTTTTCGACTTGGGCCATGGGCACCGCGCCGGGCACGCGGGTGCCATCGGCGAACAGCAGCATGGGCGTGCCCGTGATCCGGTTCTTTTTGCCAAATTCGACAACGGTGTCCACAGCAGATGCATCGCAGTTGGCTGTGGGAGGCGTGGTGCCGTTGATCATCCAGTCGTTCCAGACTTTGGCCTTGTCTTTGGCGCACCAGATGTTGCGCGACTTGGTCTTCGAGTCTTCGCCCAGGATGGGGTAGAGGAAGTGGTGAATGGTCACGTTGTCCAGTTTTTGCAGGTCTTTTTCAAAGCGCTTGCAGTAGCCGCAGTTGGGGTCGGCAAACACGGCGAGCTTGCGCTTGCCGTTGCCGCGCACCTGGGTGAAGGCACTTTTCATCGGCAATTGGTCAAAGGCAATCGCCGACAGTTTCTCCATGCGTTCTTCGGTCAGGTTGCGCTTTTGCTTGACGTCAATCAGGGCACCCTGGATCAGGAAGCTGCCGTCGGCATCGCTGTACATCACCTCGTTGCCCATGCGGATTTCGAACAGGCCATTCATCGGGGTTTTGCTCACCTCGTCGATCTTGGGCAGATTGGGCAGGCGTTCGCTCAGGTTTTTGCGAATGGCCGCTTCCTGGGCCACCGCGCTGCCCAGCGACAGGACGGTGGTGGCCACGATCAGGGCCCACTTGGAAAAAACAAACTTCATCGCAGAGGCTTTCGGGTTCGGGAAAAGTGAAGGGTTTGGGGTCAACTGGCGAGGTGGGCTTTGTCCGCACTTTGGCCCATGGCGCGTTGCGTCATCCAGTGTTTCAGCGGACCGCTGCGGTCAAAGCCGCGCATGCCCCAGTTGCGCAGGTTTTGCCAGACCGGACCAGGCTGGGCAAACAGGCGCTGCAGGCCATCGGTGACCCAGCCCATGGCCTGCACATCGGCCTGGCGGGCGCGTTCATAGCGGCGCAGCAGTTTCAGGTCGTACAAGGGACGCCAGAATTCCTTGGCACGGATGACCTGCACCAGCTCGGCCACATCGGCCAGGCCCACGTTCAGGCCCTGGCCTGCCAGGGGGTGCATCGCGTGGGCCGCATCGCCGGCCAAGGCGAACGATTGCTTGGCAGCGCCCGGCATCGGGCCGATCCAGCGCTCGGCACGGGCCAGTTGCAGCGGCCACACCGCGCGCTCGGCCGACAGCTGCATGCCGCCCAGTGCGTGGCCGCAGGCTTCGGTCAGCGCGGCGCCAAAGTCTTTGGCGCTCAGGGCCATGAGCTCTTGTGCCCGCAGCGGGTGCACCGACCAGACCAGCGCGACTTCGCGTGCACCTTCACCGCCCAAAGGCAACAAAGCCAGCACTTCGGCCTGCGGCTGTGACAGGCCGGGGGCGTGGCTCCAGCCAAACCATTGCCGGGCGATGCCTTCGTGCGGGCGTTCGCACTGCAGGCGTGTGGCCACGGCATGTTGTTCGTAGTGCGTGGTGTCAAAGCCCACACCCAGCTCGGCGCGTGTCTGGCTCGCGCGGCCTTCGCACACCACGGTGAGGGGGGCGCCCACCGGGGCATTCACCACTTGAATCTGGGGCTGAAACTGCACGGCCTGGGCCAGTCGCTCTTGCAGCACGGGCACATCGACCATCCAGTTGAGCTCAGCCACGCCCTGTTCGTGGGCGCCAAAGTTCAGGTGGCCGCCGTGGTCGCCCCAGACCTGCATCTGGTGCACCGGTGTCACGGCAGGATGCTCGGGCCAGCAGCGCAGGTCTTGCAGCAAGGCCATGGCCGCGCCGTTGAGCGAGTAGGCACGCACGTCGGGCATGGCGGTGGCCATGGGCGACTCGACCAAGGCCACGTTCAGCCGTTCGCGGGCCATCAGCAAGGCCAAAGTGCGGCCCACAATGCCAGCGCCACGGATGCAAATATCGGGAGGGTTTGCCATGGTTTGTATTGTAGGTGGGGGCCCTTGTTTGGGCCTTTGCCTCCTCAGACATAGGCTTTTGCCGCCCCCGACGCGATCGGGGGCATGCCTGCTGCCTTCGGCCACCATGGATACCCGATGGCATCCAGCCAAAGTCAGCAGTGCCGGGGCACTCGTTAAAATCATCCGTTACTTCCCGAATCACCGAAAGCCTTTCATGAGCCTCAAATGCGGCATCGTGGGTTTGCCCAACGTGGGCAAATCCACCCTTTTCAACGCCCTGACCAAAGCCGGCATCGCGGCTGAGAATTACCCTTTTTGCACCATCGAGCCCAACACCGGCGTGGTGGAGGTGCCCGATCCGCGCCTGCAGCAGTTGGCCGACATCATCTCGCCCGAGCGCATCGTGCCGGCCATCGTCGAGTTTGTGGACATCGCGGGCCTGGTGGCCGGGGCCAGCACGGGCGAAGGCTTGGGTAACAAGTTTTTGGCCCACATCCGCGAGACCGACGCCATCGTCAACGTGGTGCGCTGCTTTGAAGACCCCAACGTGATCCACGTCGCCAACAAGGTGGACCCGATCGCCGACATCGAGGTCATCCAGACCGAGCTGTGCCTGGCCGACCTGGCGGCTGTGGAAAAAGCCATCCACCGCGTGAGCAAAATTGCCCGCTCTGGCGACAAAGACGCCGTCAAACAAATGGCGATTCTGGAAAAGTGCCAGGCCGCCCTGAACGACACCCAGCCGGTGCGCACCATCGACTTCAGCAAGGAAGAACGCGCCGAACTCAAGCAGTTCTTTTTCATCACGGCCAAGCCCGCCATGTTCGTGGCCAACGTGTCGGAAGACGGCTTCGAGAACAACCCCTTCCTGGATCGCCTCAAGGCCTTTGCCGCCAAGCAAAACGCGCCCGTGGTCGCCATTTGCGCCAAGATCGAAGCCGAGTTGTCCGAGATGGACGACGCCGACCGCCTGGAATTCCTGAAGGAGCTGGGTCAGGACGAGCCCGGCCTGAACCGCCTGATCCGCTCGGCCTATGACTTGTTGGGCCTGCAAACCTATTTCACCGCTGGCGTGAAGGAAGTGCGTGCCTGGACCATCCACAAAGGCGACACCGGCCCGCAGGCCGCTGGCGTGATCCACACCGACTTTGAAAAAGGCTACATCCGCGCCCAGACCATCGCGTTCGACGACTTCATCACCTTCAAGGGTGAGCAAGGCGCCAAGGACGCGGGCAAGATGCGCGCCGAAGGCAAGGAGTACGTCGTCAAGGATGGCGATGTGATGAACTTCCTGTTCAGCTCCTGACCCTGTCACAGCTGCAACAAAAAAACCGCGCCATGGCGCGGTTTTTTGTTTGGACATGTTGCTGGGTCAGGGCTTGAGCGCCAGAAACTTCAGCACCGGCGCCACGCTGTGCTGCGGGTCTTCTTCCTGGGGCACATGCCCCAGGCCTTCGAACACCACATATTGGCTGCCTGCGATGTCCTGGTGAAAGCGTTGGCCAGATGGCTCAGGGATGAGCCTGTCTTGTGCACCCCACAGAATCAGGGTGGGTTGCCGGATGCCGGGGATCAGCCCGGCAGACAAGGCATCGGTCTCGCGCAGCTTCATGCGCTGGGTCAGGCTCTCACGGTTGCCCGCACGCAGCGTCAATTCGTAATAGCGGTCCACCAGTTCGGGCGTGACCTGGTCCGGGTTGGCATACACATTGCGCACGCTGGCCTCGATCATGCGGCGGGGCAGGAGTTGGCGCATGACCGGTTTGAGCCCCTCAATCTGCGCGAGCCGAAAGCCCAGCGGCACCGAGGTGGATTGCAAGGGGTAGCCCGTGGCATCCACCAGCACCAGGCGGCTGACACGGTCGGGGTGTTGCACGGCGGTGCGCCAAGCAATGCCGCCCCCCAGCGAGTTGCCAGCCAAGACGGCTTTGCGAACGCCCAGTTGGTCCATCAGGGCCACGATGAAGTCTGCATACCGTTCCATCCGGTAGTCGCCATCAGGGGCGGGTCCGGTCAGGCCGAATCCGGGCAGGTCCATGCGGATAACGCGTCGCTGGTTTTTGAGCGCGGCGGTCCAGCCATCCCAGGTGTGCAGACTGGCCGAGGTGCCGTGGATCAGCACGATGGGCTCGGGGTCATCCCGAGGGCCTTCGTCGCGCAGGTGCACCTGCATCCCTTGCAGTTCAATGAACCGTGAGGGCGCAGCGGCCCAACGTGTTTTCAAGGTGTCCACCGACCGATCGGGTGCCCAAGTCAGGCCGATCCCGACCGCCACGGTCATGAGCAACAGCAAGAGGCCCGTCAAAAGGATTTTGGTCATGTTCATGAGGATGGAAACAGCCAGAGCAAAGCGCCTGTCATGAACAGGTAGCGGAAAAACTTGCCAATCGCCATGTAGAGCGTGCAGGGCCACAGTGGCATCTTGAGCCAGCCGGCCACCGCGCACAAAGGATCGCCCACGCCGGGCAACCAGCTGAGCAAGCAGGCCTTGGGCCCCAGTTTTTCCAGCCAGGCCAGGGCGCGGATGTGTGTGCTGGAGTCGCGCCACTTGTTGACCGCGTTGTGTGCTCCCCAGCCCATCCACCAGCTGACCATACCACCCAAGGTGTTGCCCGCGGTGGCCACCACAATCGCCTGCCAAAACAATTCAGGGTTGAGTTTCACCAAGCCAAATACGGCTGGCTCCGAGCCCATGGGCAGCAAAGTGGCAGACATGAAGGCCACCACAAACACCGTGCTCAGGCCATGTTCCGGTAAGGCCAGCCACTGCAGCAATTGATTGAGCCAAAGTTCCATGCGGGCAGTTTAGCGGCAGGTGGGTGGTGAGTTGGCTGCACCTGTCCGTGCCAAGCGCAGAAATGCCCATCCCTTTCGCTAGCACATTTCGATGTCAGCTGCTGAAATATTGAGCAACTACAATCGTGCATCCTATTCAGGTTCCCCCAAATTTCAGTACCCACCAGTCATGCAGATTGGCCCTTACCCATTGCCGAACAACTTGTTCGTGGCCCCCATGGCGGGGGTGACGGACCGGCCGTTTCGCCAGCTGTGCAGGCAGTTCGGCGCGGGTTATGCCGTGAGCGAAATGGTCACCTCGCGGCCTGACTTGTGGGCTTCGCTCAAAACCTCGCGCCGCGCCAACCACGACGGTGAGCCCGGCCCGATCGCAGTGCAGATCGCGGGCACCGAGGCGCAGATGATGGCCGACGCCGCACGCTACAACATCGACCGGGGCGCGCAAATCATCGACATCAACATGGGTTGCCCGGCCAAAAAAGTCTGCAATAAATGGGCCGGCTCCGCCCTGATGCAGGACGAGCCGCTGGCGCTGGAAATCATCAGCGCGGTGGTTGAAGCGGCTTTGCCCCACGGCGTGCCCGTGACCCTGAAGATGCGCACCGGCTGGTGCGATGCCGAGAAAAACGCTTTGAGCCTGGCCCGTGCCGCTGAAAGCGCTGGGGTGCAAATGGTCACCGTGCATGGCCGCACCCGCGAGCAAGGCTACAAGGGCCTGGCCGAATACGACACCGTGGCCGCCGTCAAAGCCGCGCTCAAGATTCCGGTGGTCGCCAACGGCGACATCGATTCGCCCGAAAAAGCCCGCGATGTGCTCCGGTTCACTGGGGCTGACGCCGTGATGATTGGCCGCGCCGCGCAGGGCAGCCCCTGGATTTTTCGCGAGATCGGTCACTTTCTGGCCACGGGCGAACACCAGGCCCCGCCTTTGGTCGCCGAGGTGCGCCGCGCCTTGCTGGAGCACCTGCAAGACCACTATGGTCTTTATGGCGAATACACCGGTGTGCGCTCGGCGCGCAAACACATCGGCTGGTATGTGCGTGCCTTGCCCGGTGGCGAGGCCTTCCGTGAACACATGAACACCCTGGAGACTGCAGCCGGGCAACTGACCGCCGTGGCCGCCTATCTGGACGGCCTGGCCGATCAGATGGAGCGTTTGCCTGCGCGCCAGCCCTCACGCCCTGAGGCCTGCACCGATTTAGAGACCACGCCATGAGCGAACCCCAATCGATTGAAAACTGCATCCGCGACAACCTGGAAACCTATTTCCGCGATCTGGACGGTACCGACCCGACCGGTCTGTACGACATGCTGGTCAAGCTGGTCGAGAAGCCGCTGCTGGACGTGGTGATGACCCAGTCTGGCCAGAACCAGTCGCGCGCGGCCGAGTGGCTGGGCCTGAACCGCAACACCCTGCGCAAGAAATTGCTCGAGCACGATTTGTTGAAATGAGCCTATGGAGGCTTGGCGTTGCCAAGCCCCGCTGAATACCTGCCGGAACCCTTTACCCGGCCTCGCTGTGAACACCTTTGAATTTTGAAGAAAGCCCCCATGAGAGCCCTCATCTCTGTCTCTGACAAAACCGGCATCGTCGATCTGGCGAAAGAACTGCACGCTTTGGGCGTGGGCCTGATCTCCACTGGCGGCACCGCCAAACTCCTGGCCGACAAGGGCCTGCCCGTGACCGAAGTGGCCGAAGTGACCGGCTTCCCCGAAATGCTCGATGGCCGTGTGAAAACCCTGCACCCCAAAGTGCACGGCGGTTTGCTGGCGCGCCGCGACACACCCGAGCACATGGCCGCTTTGCAGGCGCATGGCATCGACACCATCGACCTGCTGATCGTGAACTTGTACCCGTTTGAAGCCACCGTGGCCAAGCCCGGTTGCACGCTGGCCGACGCGATTGAAAACATCGACATCGGCGGCCCCGCCATGGTGCGCTCTGCTGCCAAGAACTGGAAAGACGTGGGCATCGTCACCGACGCCAGCCAATACGCGGATGTGATTGCCGAACTTAAAGCGAACGGCAAACTGAGCGACAAACTGCGTTTTGCCTTGTCGGTGGCCGCGTTCAACCACATCAGCCAATACGACGGTGCGATCAGCAACTATTTGTCCAGCGTGAACTTTGAAGCCGAGAAGCTGAGCGAAACCTACATGCCCGAGCGCGCCCAGTTCTCAGGCCAGTTCAACGAGCAATACGTCAAGGTGCAAGACCTGCGCTACGGCGAAAATAGCCACCAACAAGCCGCCTGGTACCGAGACTTGGCCCCTGCCGCAGGCTCGCTGGCCACAGGTGTGCAGCTGCAAGGCAAAGAGCTGAGCTACAACAACATCGCTGACGCCGATGCGGCGTGGGAATGCGTCAAGAGTTTTGAGACCACCGCGTGTGTGATCGTCAAACACGCCAACCCCTGCGGCGTGGCCGTGGGTGCCAACCCCTTCGAAGCCTACAGCAAGGCCTTCCAGACCGACCCCACCAGCGCGTTTGGCGGGATCATCGCCTTCAACCGTCCCGTGGACAAAGCTGCAGCCGAAGCGGTGAGCAAGCAATTCGTTGAAGTGCTCATGGCCCCCGACTTCAGCGTTGAAGCGCTGGAAGTGTTCAAGAGCAAGGTCAATGTGCGCTTGATGAAAATCGCTTTGCCCGCTGATTACGGCAACGTGCGCAACGCTTTGGAAACCAAGCGCGTGGGCTCGGGCCTCTTGCTGCAAAGCGCCGACAACCACGAGTTGGCTTTGGCTGATCTCAAGATCGTCACCGTCAAGCAACCCACCCCTGAAGAGCTGACCGACTTGTTGTTCGCCTGGAAAGTGGCCAAGTTCGTCAAGTCCAACGCCATCGTGTTCTGCAAAAACGGCATGACCATGGGTGTGGGCGCAGGCCAGATGAGCCGCTTGGACTCAGCCCGCATCGCCAGCATCAAGGCAGAAGCCGCGAAGCTGAGCCTGCAAAACACCGTGGTCGCCAGCGACGCCTTCTTCCCCTTCCGCGACGGCCTCGATGTGGTGGTCGATGCGGGCGCGACCAGTGTGGCCCAGCCTGGTGGCTCGATGCGCGACCAGGAAGTCATTGACGCCGCCAACGAGCGCGGCGTGGCCATGGTGTTCACGGGTGTGCGGCACTTCCGGCATTGATGGCGTGCCCATCGGTGTGCCCTGTGGGCGCGAGCCCCTGCTCGCGAATGTTTGTTGTGCCAGAGTTCATCGGCCGCAGGGGCGGCCTCCTACAGAAAGCCCCTGATGGCCTTTGATTCACTCGGCTTGACTCCTGCGCTTTTGCGCGCTGTGGGTGACATGGGCTTGTATGCCCCCACCCCCATCCAGGCCGAGGCCATTCCGGCAGTGTTGAAGTCGGTCGATGTGTGGGCCACCGCGCCCACCGGCTCGGGTAAAACGCTGGCTTTTGCGCTGCCGCTGCTGCAGCACTTGTTGGCTTCGCCACGCCAGACCAACTTTCGCCGCCCAGTGCGCGTGCTGGTGCTGGTGCCCACGCGCGAGCTGGCGGTGCAAGTGGGCGATGTGCTGGCCAATCTGGCTTACAAGCTGCCGCAGTCGCTCAAGGTGAACACCGTGTTTGGTGGTGTTTCGGTCAACCCGCAAATGATGGCGCTGCGCGGCGGGGCCGACATCGTGGTGGCCACGCCTGGCCGTTTGCTCGACTTGATCGACCAGAACGCTGTACGCCTGGCCGATGTGCAGCACCTGGTGCTGGACGAAGCCGACCGCCTGCTGGACCTGGGCTTTGCCGGCGAGTTGCAACGCGTACTGGCGCTGCTGCCGCCCAAGCGCCAAACTTTGCTGTTTTCAGCCACGTTCGCGCCCGAGGTTGAAGTCTTGGCGGCCAAGCTGCTGCGCGAGCCTGTGCGCATCACGGTGGAAGCGTTTGAAGGCCATCAGCCTGACATCACCCAACGTGCCATCCGCGTGGACGAGAAAAGCCGCACCGCTTTGCTGCGCCACCTGATCACCGAAAATGGCTGGAAACAGGTGCTGGTGTTTGTGGCCACGCGCTACGCCTGCGAGCATGTGGCGAACAAGCTGTACAAAGCGGGCATTTATGCCACGCCATTCCATGGCGAGATGAGCCAAGGCGCACGCCAGGACGTCTTGAGTGAATTCAAGGCGGGCCGCTGGGATGTGGTGGTGACCACCGATCTGGCCTCACGCGGCATCGACATCGCCATGCTGCCGGTGGTGGTGAATTACGACCTGCCGCGCTCGGCCACCGACTACACCCACCGTATTGGCCGCACGGGCCGGGCCGGGGCGCACGGCGACGCGGTAAGCTTTGTCACCGCCGCTGCGCTCGCGCACTGGAAGTTGATCCAGAAACGCGAAAGCCTGGAACTCGCTTTGGAGGAAATTCCAGGCTTTGAGCCCACCGAAACCCCGCCACCGCCGTCATCCGGCAATGGGGGTGTCAAAGGTTCACGCCCCAGCAAGAAGGACAAGTTGCGGGCCGCCGCAGCTGCCGACGCCAACAAGCCCGATTAGAGCGAAAAAACGCCCCCCCCGGTTTTGTCATGCCCGACTTGAACGGAGATCTAGGTTTGCATGCTCATGGATACCCGCATGCGCGGTTATGACAGTTTCTCGTCATGCCCGACTTGATCGGGCATCCATTGCTTCGGGCTTTCTGTAGGTGTCTAAAAATCAGGCGTGGCTCTGATCATTCAACAGGTCTTCACCGCCGCTGTGGTCTTGTGGCTTGAGCACTCGCACGCCGTGCTTGCTCAAAATCTCTACATAGACCGACGTTGCGCCTGACTTGGCAGCAGCGTCCACCGCTTCGATCACGCCGCTCACGCGGACCACTTCGGCGGTGTCGGCGGTCAGGCCCACTTTGCAGTCAAAGTCCCAAAAATCTGCACCCTTGGGCAGGTCGCGGTTGCGCTCACGCTTGAAGTATTTGCGGATGTCGTGCTTGACGGCTTCGAGCACGCGGTCGGGGTGCTTGCCTTCGGCTTGCAGGGGGAAGTTCTTTTTCATCGGGAGTCCAAGGGAAGAGGCAAGCGCCCGGTCCGGACGTGAATGCAGGGGCGGATTATCGCCGGTTTGTCTGGCGCTTTGGCGCCCGGCAGGTGGTTGGTGTTGTGCGCATCGATGCTTTTATGCAAAATTGCAAATATGCGCACTTCAATTGACATTCCCGATCCGCTCTTCAAGCACCTCAAAACCCGGGCCGCCCAAGAGGGCCGAACCCTGCGCGACCTGGTCATTGAGCTGGTCGAACGTGGCTTGTCCGCCCGCGAGGTGGTGGACCCGCAAAAGCGGTTCCAAGCCCGGCCCCCGGTCATTCCAAACCAGGGGCCTCTGCCCCTGGATCTGGGTAAATGGACCAACGCCGATTTGTATGAATTGATCAACGAGGAAGACGATGAGCGAACCATCCGGCCCCTGGGGCGTGGCTGAGGTTTCGGCCAACTGGCGTTTGGCACCGGGCGATTTGCCCGATGTGAATGTGTGGGTGGGGCTGTGCAGCGCAGCGCATCCGTTTCACGCACAGGCCATGCGCTACTGGGAATCGGCCTGCGTGGCCGCAACGCCTTTGTGGTTTTGTCGAACAACAATGATGGGTTTGGTGCGCGTGCTGTCTCAGCCCCGCGCGATGGGCCCCAATGTGTTGAATCTGACGCAGGCCATGGCCATGTACCGCCAATGGGTTGACACACCTGCCGTGGGTTTGCTGGCCGATCCGCCCGGTTTGGATGACGCCATTGCACAGCTGCTGGGGCGTCGGGGCGAGCCTCAACCCATTCGCTTGTGGGCCGATGTGTGTGTGGCGGCCACAGCCCAAAGCGCTGGCCTGCGCATGGTCACGTTTGAGCGCGACTTTGAGCGATTTGGGCTGGAGCGCTGCTTGGTTTTGCCCGGTCAGTGACTCAAATCAGAGTGTCTTGAACACGTCTGCCGCCACCCGCACGGTCTCGGCGATGTCGGCATCGGTGTGGGCCGCGCTCACAAAACCGGCTTCGTACAGTGCAGGCGCGATGTAGACACCGCCATCGAGCAAACCGTGGAACAGTTTGTTGAACTTGGGGCTGTCGCTGGTCATCACTTTGGCATAGTTTTGTGGCAGCTCGGGCAGCAGGAAAAAGCCGAACATGCCACCTTGGCAATCGCCCACAAAGGGCACACCCGCCGCAGCGGCAGCGCCCGTCAGCCCGTCCACGAGGCTTTTGGTGCGGGCGCCCAGGGCATCAAAAAAGCCGGGTTTGGCAATCTCGCGCAGCGTGGCCAGGCCACAGGCGGTGGCCACCGGGTTGCCGCTCAGGGTGCCGGCCTGGTAGACCGGGCCGGTGGGGGCCAGTTTGGACATGATCTCGCGCGGGCCACCAAAGGCCGCCAGTGGCATGCCGCCGCCGATCACTTTGCCCAGCACCGTCATGTCGGGCTTGAAGCCGGGGATGGCTTGGGCGTAGACGCTTTGCGCACTGCCCAGAGCCACGCGAAAACCCGACATCACTTCGTCAAACACCAGCAGTGCGCCGTATTCGCTGCACAGCTCGCGGCATCGTTTCATGAAGGGCACGCTGGCCCGCACAAAGTTCATGTTGCCCGCAATCGGCTCGATCATCACGCAGGCCAATTCTTGGCCGTGCAACTGGAAAGCCTCTTCGAGTTGCGCGATGTTGTTGTATTCCAGCACCAGGGTGTCGCGCACCACTTCGGGCGGAACGCCTGCGCTGGTGGGGTTGCCAAAGGTGGCCAGGCCCGAGCCGGCCTTGACCAGCAGGGCGTCGGCATGGCCGTGATAACAGCCTTCGAACTTGATGAACTTGCTGCGGCCCGTCGCGCCACGCGCCAGGCGCAGCGCGCTCATGCCTGCTTCGGTGCCCGAGCTGACCAGGCGCACCATCTCCATAGACGGCACGTGTTTCAGAATCTCTTCGGCCAGTTCGATTTCGCGCTCGGTGGGGGCGCCAAACGAAAAGCCGTCAAGCGCGGCTTTTTGCACCGCTTCGAGCACGGCCGGGTGGCCGTGGCCCAGGATCATCGGACCCCAGGAGCCGATGTAGTCGATGTATTTCTGGCCGTTGGAGTCCCAGAAATAAGCGCCTTGGGCACGCTGCACAAAGCGGGGGGTGCCCCCCACGGCGCGGAAGGCGCGCACAGGCGAGTTGACGCCACCGGGGATCACTTGGGCGGCGCGGTCAAAAAGGGTTTGGTTACGGTCGGTCATGCGGCTTGTCTCTGGCTTCAGTGTTTGGTTTCGTTGAATGGCACTTCAAAGTAATCGGCGCCGGGATGAACTTCGGGGCCTTCTTCGCCGTCGGTTTCTTCGCCTTCAGGCAGTGCCCAAAAAAGGCGGTCTGGAATGACCTGGCCCATACCGGGCCGAAAGCCCTCGTCCAGACAGCGGTCGAGGTAATGCAGAGCTTCGCTGGTGGCTTCGGGCAGGTCCATGCCGGTGGCCAGCAAAGCGGCGAGGGCCGCGGTCAGGGTGTCACCTGCGCCGGCAAACACCGCCTCGATGCGCTCAAACTTTTCGTGGGCCAAGACGGTTTCGGGCGAGGCCAAGGCGTTGTCAATGTGCTGGTCGGGCAAGGGCAGGCCGGTCACCAGGGTGTAGGGCACGCCCAACTCAGCGGCAGCTTTGGCGATGTCGCGCGGCCCGGGGTTGCGCTCGCCCGACCATTCGGGCAGCAGCCAGCGGCGCAGGGTGCTGTGGTGGCCGACCAGCACGCTGGTTTGCGGCAGCACCAATTCGCGAAAAGCGTCCTGATAAGCGTCGATCTTGTCGTCTTCCCACCAGGACAGGTTGGGCATGTAGGCCACCACCGGAACACCGTCGTAGTCGTCCGAGAGTTCAGCAATCACCGCCAGACTCTCCGGTGTGCCCACAAAGCCGACTTTGATGACCTGCACGGGCACGTCTTCGGCCACGGCGCGGGCCTGGTCGTGAACAGCTTCTTCGTCCAGGGGGTAAAAGTCGGTGATGCTGCTGGTGTCGCGCACATAAGCACCGGTACATACCGGCATGCAATGTGCCCCGACCGAAGCCATGGCGGTCGCGTCACAGCTCAGGCCTCCCGCGCCGCTGGGGTCGTTGGCATTGAAGGACAGGACGCAGGCCAAGCCCGCAGCGTCCTCGGCATCCAGCACGTCGGTCTCGGTTGGGAATTCGGGCTTGTGATCGGTCATGAAAGGCGAATGGCAGTGTGCTTCAGAAGGTCTTCAGCCGGGCACCGGGCTCGCCCGATACAATCAAATCATTCTATTCGACTCTCTGATTGCGACACTGTGATGGAACACAAAACCTGGATGTGCCTGATTTGCGGCTGGATCTATGACGAAGCTGCAGGCGACCCCGAGCACGGCATTGCCCCCGGCACCAAATGGGAGGATGTGCCCATGAACTGGACCTGCCCCGAATGCGCAGCCCGCAAGGAAGATTTCGAGATGGTCGCCATCTGATCAGTCCGCGCTTTTCTTGACCACCGCATACCGCGCCAGCGTTTTTTCCCGCGCTTCGGCGTGGTCGACGATGGGGGCCGGGTAGGTTTTGCCGATCACCACCCCCGCCGCTTGCAATTCCATGGGTTTGGCCAGCCAAGGCGCGTGCAACGCGGCCGTGGGCAAGGCCGCCAGCTCGGGCACATAGCGGCGAATGAATTTGCCTTCAGGGTCGAACTTTTCGCTTTGGCTGATCGGGTTGAAGATGCGAAAGTAAGGCTGCGCGTCGCACCCGCTGGAGCTGGCCCATTGCCAGCCGCCGTTGTTGGCCGACAGGTCAAAGTCGTTCAGGTGCGTGGCGAAGTACTTTTCGCCCCAGCGCCAGTCGATGCCCAGATCCTTCACCAAAAAGCTCGCCACCACCATGCGCAGGCGGTTGTGCATGTAGCCCGTCTGGTTGATCTGGCGCATGGCCGCGTCCACCAAGGGGTAGCCGGTGCGCGCTTCGCACCAGGCGTCAAACAGCTTGTGGGCGTGCGGGCCGTGCTCCCAGCGGATGGCGTCGTAGTCGGGTTTGAAGCTTTGGCCTTGGCCCACATGCGCAAAGTTGTGCAGCACCTGCACATAAAAGTCGCGCCAGATCAGCTCCGACAGCCACACACTCGCCCCCGTGCTGCCCGCCTGCATGCGGGCATGCGCCTCGCGGGCCAGCTGGCGGATCGACACGGTGCCAAAGCGCAAATGCACACTCAAATAACTGGGGCCTTTGACGGCCGGAAAGTTGCGCGTGTCTTCGTAATGGTCGATGCGGATCAAAAAGTCCTGCAGCAAGGCCTGCGCGCCCGACTCGCCTGTGGGGATTTTCAGGGCTTGTAAATTGGTGGGCTCAAAGCCGATGTCTGCCAGGCTGGGCACAGGGTGCGCCAGGTCATCGGGGCGTGGTGCCAGGCGTTGGTCCAGCGCTGCCACTTCAAAAGCCTGCAGGTCTTCGGGCGTGACTTTCTTCAGCCAGGCGTTTTTGTAGGGCGTGAACACGCTGAAAGGCTTGGCCGACTGGGTCAGCATTTCGTTGCGTTCAAAGACCACATGGTCCTTGAAGGTGTGCAGCACGATGCCGTGGTCGGCCAGGTGGCCACGCACCTGGATGTCGCGGGCCAGTGCCTGCGGCTCGTCGTCGTGGTTGGCAAACACGGCCTGCGCCTGCAGGTGCTGGGCCAGTTTGACGATTTTGTCCTTGGCCACGCCGTGACGCACGATCAGGCCAGCTTTGGGGTGGCCCGCCAGTTCGCGCAAGCGGGCATCGACCTCGACCAGCGACTCGCGGATGAATTCGACCCGCCGGTCAGCGCGGGGCAGGGCGTCGAGAATCTCGGTGTCAAAGACGAAGGCCACATGCACCCGTTGGCAGTGCTTCAGGGCCTGGTGCAGGGCGGCATGGTCACTCACGCGCAGGTCGCGCCGCAGCCAGACCAGGCCACAAGAAAAAGGGGTTTCCATCGGGGTATGCCGGGTTGGGTCAAACAATGCACCCTTGACCCCGTCCGCAGAGACAGGGCCGCTAAAATCGGTGCATGACCGCCGATTCTGCCTCGATTGACCTCAAGCATCATTTCCTGATCGCCATGCCCGGGTTGGAGGACGAGACATTTGCCCGCAGTGTCGTTTACATGTGCGAGCACAGCCCCCGTGGGGCCATGGGTCTGATCATCAACAAACCGGCCGACATCAGCATGCGTTTGCTGTTTGACAAGGTCGATTTGCCTCTGCGACGCGAAGACCTGGTGGAAAACCCGGTGGGCCATGGCGGCCCGGTTCAGACCGAGCGCGGTTTTGTGTTGCACGACCCCATGCGCATGGACAAGCCTGAACTGGATGGCGGCTCCATTTACGCCTCCACCCTCACTGTCCCCGGTGGGCTGGAGATGACCACGTCACGCGATGTGCTCGAAGCTCTTTCTTCGGGTGCGGGGCCACGCCGCGTGCTGGTCACTTTGGGTTATGCGGCCTGGGGCGAGGGGCAGCTGGAGTCCGAATTGAGCGAAAACACCTGGCTCACGGTGCCTGCCTCGGCCGATGTGGTGTTTGAGGTGCCCATGGCCGAGCGCTATGACCGCGCCCTGGACCTGTTGGGGCTCAAAAGCTGGATGCTCTCGCCAGACGCGGGGCACGCATGAGCAGCACCCCCGAGAACACCGTTCCCGCCAACCACCAGAGTTTTTTGGCCTTTGACTTTGGCCTCAAGCGCACTGGCGTGGCCGTGGGCAACCGGCTGATGAAGTCGGCCACGCCGCAAGGCACGATTGCCGCCGAGGGGGATGCCCGGTTTGAGCACATCGCCAAACGCATCCAAGAGTGGCAGCCCGACGCGCTGGTGATCGGTGTGCCCACCCACCCCGATGGCGGCGAGCACGAAAACACCCTGCGTGCCCGCAAGTTCGGTCGCCAGTTGCGCGGTCGCTTTGGCCTGGTGGTGTACGAGGTGGATGAGCGCTACACGACCACCGAAGCCCATTCTTATGGCGCCAAAGACGCCGATGCGGCGGCGGCGGCGATCATCCTGGACCAATTTTTAAGGAACATCCCATGAGCGCACTGGCCCTGAACGCCGAGGCCTTGTACCTGGAGCTGCTGCGCGGTGTGCGCAGCCTGTGCAGGGCCCACACCCGCCTGGTGGGCATCACCTCGGGCGGCGCCTGGCTGGCCGAGCGCCTGCAGCGTGAACTGGGCTTGCCCGGTGAGTCAGGTCAGGTGTCCTCGGTCATGCACCGCGACGACTTTGCCCAGCGCGGCCTGTCTGCAGGCGGCCAGACCAGTTTGCCTTTTGAGGTCGATGGGGCCGACATTCTGGTACTCGACGATGTGCTCTACACCGGCCGCACCATTCGCGCGGTGCTCAACGAAATCTTTGACTACGGCCGACCCGCCCGGGTGCAGTTGGCCGTTTTGGTGGACCGGGGTGGTCGCCAGCTGCCCATCCAGGCCGACTTTGCTGCCGCCCGCGTGGCCCTGCCGGAGACGCAATCGCTGGCGCTGGCGCGCGATGCGGCAGGCCGTTTCAGTTTTGAAGTGGAGAACAAAGCCTGATTGAGGTGAAAACAACATGCTCTACAAACGCAACAACCCCCAACTCAACAAAAACGGCGAGCTGATCCACCTGCTCTCCACCGAGGGCCTGTCCAAGGACATCCTGACGCACATCCTCGACACGGCGGCGAGCTTCGTCAGCGTGAGCGACCGCGAGGTGAAAAAGGTGCCCCTTTTGCGCGGCAAGAGCGTGTTCAACCTGTTTTTTGAAAACAGCACCCGCACCCGCACCACCTTCGACATCGCGGCCACCCGCCTGTCGGCCGATGTCTACACGCTCGACATTGCGCGTTCGTCGGCCAGCAAAGGCGAGTCGCTGCTTGACACCATCGCCAACCTGAGCGCCATGGCCGCCGACATCTTTGTGGTGCGCCACAGCGAATCGGGCGCGCCCTACCTGATTGCCCAGCATGTCGCGCCGCATGTGCACGTGGTCAACGCGGGTGACGGTCGCCACGCTCACCCCACCCAGGGCCTGCTGGACATGTACACCATCCGGCATTACAAGAAGGATTTTTCCAACCTGACCGTGGCCATCGTGGGCGACGTGCTGCATTCGCGCGTGGCGCGTTCTGACATCCACGCGCTCACCACCTTGGGCTGCGCCGAAGTGCGTGTGGTGGGCCCTAAAACCCTGGTGCCCGCCGACATGGCGCAAATGGGTGTGCGCGTGTTCAACAACCTCGAAGAAGGCATCAAGGGCTGTGATGTCGTGATCATGTTGCGCCTGCAAAACGAGCGCATGAGCGGTGCGCTGTTGCCTTCCAGCCAGGAATACTTCGAGAGCTTTGGCCTGACGCCCGAAAAACTCCAACTGGCCAAGCCGGATGCCATCGTCATGCACCCGGGGCCGATCAACCGGGGCGTGGAGATTGATTCCGCCGTGGTCGATGGGCAACAAAGCGTGATCCTGCCGCAAGTGACCTTCGGCATCGCCGTGCGCATGGCGGTGATGAGCATCGTGGCCGGCAATGAGGCGTGAGGACTGACACCATGAAACTACTCATCCAAAACGGCCGCTTGATTGACCCGGCCAGCGGCTTTGACCAAACCGCCGATCTGGCGATCGCTGCCGGTCGCATCGTGACCATCGGCCAAGCGCCCGCCGACTTCACACCCAACCGCGTGATCGACGCCGAGGGCAGCATAGTGGCCCCAGGCCTGGTGGACCTGGCGGCGCGCTTGCGCGAACCCGGCCAGGAGCACGCAGGCATGCTGGAGAGCGAAATGGCCGCCGCCGTGGCCGGAGGCGTGACCAGCCTGGTTTGCTCCCCCGACACCGATCCCGTGCTGGACGAACCCGGTCTGGTCGAAATGCTGCGCTACCGCGCCGAAAAACTGCACCAGGCCCGTGTGCTGCCGCTGGGTGCACTCACCCTGGGCCTGAAAGGCGATGTGCTGACCGAAATGGGCCAGCTCACTGCCGCGGGTTGTGTGGGTTTTTCTCAGGCCGAGGTGCCGATCCCCAGCACCCAGGTGCTGCAGCGCGCCTTGCAATACGCCAGCACCTTTGGCTTCACGGTCTGGCTGCGTCCACAAGAGCTGCACCTGGGCAAAGGCGTGGCCGCCAGCGGCGCTTTGGCCACACGCATGGGCCTGTCGGGCGTGTCGGTGGCGGCCGAAACCATTGCCCTGCACACGATTTTTGAGCTGGTGCGCAGCACGCGTGCCCGTGTGCACTTGTGCCGCATCAGCAGCGCCCAGGGTGTTGAGCTGATCCGCCAGGCCAAGGCCGAGGGCTTGCCGGTCACGGCCGACGTGAGCATCAACTCGCTGCACCTGACCGATGCCGACATGGGCTACTTCGACAGCCGCGCGCGCCTGGTGCCCGTGTTGCGCCAGCAGCGCGACCGCGATGCGCTGCGTGCAGGCCTGGCCGACGGCACGCTGGACGTGCTGGTGTCCGACCATACCCCGGTGGATGCCGACGCCAAGGCGCTGCCGTTTGCCGAAGCCGAACCAGGCGCCACAGGCATGGAACTGCTGTGGAGCCTGGCGCTCAAGTGGGGACAAGAGTCCGGGCTGCCTTTGTCGCAAGTGTTGTCGCGCATCACGGCCGACCCGGCCCGTGTGCTCGGGGCGACGCTGGGCAGCCTGCGGGACTCTGTCGGTCATCTGGCGGTGGGTGGTGTGGCCGATGTCTGTGTGCTGTCGATCGAGGGCCATTGGCTGGTGACGGAAGATTCGCTGCGCAGCCAAGGCAAGAGCACGCCGTTTTCCGGCTACGAGCTGCCTGGTCGCGTGTTGGCCACTGTGGTTGGCGGGCATGTGGCGTTCGAGGCTTGAGGGGTGTTGCGCCATGTGGTCACCCGAGCGGGCGCTGTCAGGCCCGAGCGGATCAGGCGTTGAGGATGCCTTGTTCCAAGCTGTGGATGACCAGGGCATGAGTGCGTGATGCGGACCTTGCGTGCGATTTGGAAGTTGCTGCGTGGTCTATGGCACGTGTTGGTCGGCATGTGGACGATTTATGTCCGCTTTCCCCAGTTCAACGCCGAGCAGCGTGAAATGCGTGTGCAGGCGTGGGCACTGCAGTTTCTCGCTTTGTGGGACATTCACCTCAAGGTGCTGGGGCAGCCTGTGTCCAACGGCCCGGCCTTGATCGTGGCCAACCACATTTCCTGGTTGGACATTTCGGTCATCCATGCGGCCCGGCATTGCCGTTTTGTGTCCAAATCCGACATCCGCGACTGGCCTTTGGTGGGCATGCTCGCCACGGGGGCGGGCACGCTCTACATCGAACGCACCAGCCGAAAAGATGCCTTGCGCATGGTCAAGGACATGGCCGATGCCATGAAGAACGGCGATGTGGTGGCGGTTTTCCCGGAAGGCACAACCAGTGATGGGCGTGATGTGTTGCCTTTCCATGCCAACCTGATCCAGTCGGCCATTCAGGCCGAAGCCCCGGTTCAACCCATGTCCCTTCAGTTTCTGGATGCGCGCAGTGGCGAGCCGAGTTTTGCGCCTTGTTATATTGGCGATGACACCTTGCTGGGGTCGATCTGGCGTACCCTGACAGCACCAAGGATCACGGCGGTGGTTCGTTTCGGTGACTTGCAATGGGCCCAAGGTCGCGACCGCCGTGCATGGTCCCATGATTTGCGTGAAGAGATAATCCGGCTGAGGGATGCGCGGCATTGAAGGCCCTGTGAAGGACGGGTTTAGGCCATCGAGGAGGACAACCATGAAAGCCAGAATTTGCGCGATGAATCCGGGTCTGACGGTTTTGCTGTGGGCGTGCGCTGCGCAGCTGATGGCGGCTGAGGTTTACCCCACCGTGCGGGTGCGGGATATCCCGGAAGGCCTGAAGATGGTTTGGCGACAAACCAAGCCGGAGATGACGGCCAACAGCCGCTGTGCGGCTGCTTTTGACAACCACAGTGACATTGAAAAAATGAGCTTGCAGTGTTCTGTGCACATCAAAATGGCGGCGGAGGGTGCTCGCCGGGCCATGCGCTACTGCGAAGAAAAGCGGCAAGAGCTCAAAATCAAGGAGCCTTGCCGTCTGGTTGTCGAGTGAGCTCATCAGCTGACTTGAGACCACCTGTCTGCGCTGCACAGGTGCCTACTTGTCCGCTGAACACTCAACAAACGCGTCGGGCGATTTTCTGAATGGGTGAGGTGGGATCAATGTCCAGCCATTCGTGCAACATGCCCTGGCGGCTGACCACTTGGCCTGTGAGCATCGGACCGGTGTAATACGTCAAATGCAGCACCCGCGCCATCTTCAATTTGCAATTGAGCTGAATTTGTGAGTGGATCGACAAGTAAGGCTTGCCATCGCCTGTGCTTTGCGGTTTTTTGTAATCCAGGGCGCTCCACACTTTTTTCCGGCCGTCTTCTTCGGTGATGGACTTCGGGTCGATGTAGAACAAGCCTTGGTCGTTGAGCATGACCGCTTCCCATTTGGGGCTGGCTTGCGTGCCAAGGCACATGCAGCAGGCCAAGGTGGCGAGGGCACGAACAAAGTGGCTGGGCAGTTTCATGGCCGATCCGCCCGGTCAGGTTCTGCGGTTCAGCAACTGTGATGCCAACACCACCATGGCTTGGCGATGGGCATTGTCAGGCAGCTGCATGGCCGCATCGATGGCGCGCTGTGCCTCGGAGGCCGCTGCGTTGCGTGTGGCTTCCAGTGCGCCGGTTTCGCGCACGATGGCCACGATGTCGGCCAAGCGCTCTACGCTGCCCGTCTCGATCGCTTCGCGCACGGTTTGTCTTTGGCTGTCGCTACCCAGTTGCATGGCCAAAATCAAAGGCAATGTCGCCTTGCCTTCGCGCAGGTCATCTCCCAGGTTTTTGCCCATTTCGGCGGTGTTGCCGTCGTAATCCAGCACATCGTCGATCACTTGGAATGCCGTGCCCAAAGCCTGGCCGTACTGGGCGCAAGCGGCCTCGGTGGCGGCGGGGCTGCCCGCCAGGATGGCCCCAAGGCGTGCGCTGGCTTCAAACAGTTTCGCCGTTTTGGACCGGATCACGCGCAAATAGCCTTCTTCGTCGAGCGAGGCGTCGTGCATGTTCATCAATTGCAGCACTTCGCCTTCGGCGATCACATTGGTGGCGTCGGCCAGGGTTTGCATCACCCGCATGCTGTCCGCGTCCACCATCATCTGGAAGGCGCGGGAATACAAAAAATCGCCCACCAGCACACTGGCTGGGTTGCCGAAGTTTTCGTTGGCCGTGGGCCTGCCCCGGCGCAGGGTCGATTCGTCCACCACGTCATCGTGCAGCAGGGTGGCGGTGTGGATGAATTCGACGACAGCGGCCAGATTGTGGCGCTGGCTACCGGAGTAATCCAAGGCACCGCAAGTCAAGAGCAAGAGCACCGGACGCAGGCGTTTGCCACCAGCCGAAATGATGTAGCGCGCCACCTCACCCACCAAAGGCACGCCTGAGTCGAGTCGTTGGGCGATCACCCGATCGACTTCGGCCATGTCGGGGGCCACCAGTTCAAGGACGGCGGCTGTGCTGTGTTCTGAGGCAGACAAATGGAGTTTCCGGCTGGGTGTCCCGGCATGACCGGGGCGGCGAGGGCGGTGAACGGTGAGGTTTTATGACTATACGCATTATAGGGACCGCACTGCGCGGTTCCGCTCCTCCGAGGCCTGTGGCTGCCAGAACATTTGCCTGGCAAGGCGGTCTCGTGCTAAAATCGGCGGTTCCTTGGGGATTAGCCCTTGGAAACTTCCATTCAAAGAGGTCAAATATGTACGCGGTCATAAAAACCGGTGGCAAACAGTATCGTGTTGTCGCTGGCGAAAAAATTAAAGTAGAACAGATTGCTGCGGACGTTGGCCAGGAAATCGTGATCGATCAAGTTCTCGCAGTCGGCAACGGCGCAGACCTGAAAATCGGCACGCCCCTGGTGTCCGGCGCCACAGTCAAAGCCACTGTGGTGGCTCATGGCAAGCACGACAAAGTGCACATCTTCAAGATGCGCCGTCGCAAGCACTATCAGAAACGTCAGGGTCACCGTCAGCAGTTCACCGAACTGCAAATCGGTGCAATCGCTGCCTGAGGAGAATAGGTCATGGCACAGAAAAAAGGCGGCGGCTCTACGCGCAACGGTCGTGATTCCAAGCCAAAAATGCTCGGCGTCAAGGCTTTCGGTGGTGAACTGATCAGCGCTGGCTCGATCATCGTTCGTCAACGTGGCACCAAATTCCATGCTGGCAACAATGTCGGCATCGGCAAAGACCACACTTTGTTTGCCCTGGTCGACGGCCACGTGTCGTTCTCCACCAAAGGTGAGCTCAGCAAGCACATGGTCAACGTGACACCGGCTGTTTAAGCCTGTCTCGCCCATGGCAAAGAGGAGCCCCGCAAGCCGGGGCTTTTCGCATTCTGGACCGCTGATCTTTTGACAGTGATCCCCAAGCTACACTGGAAATCTCATGAAGTTCGTTGACGAAGCCTATATTGACATCGCCGCAGGTGACGGCGGGAACGGCTGCGTCTCGTTCCGCCATGAAAAGTACAAAGAATTCGGTGGCCCCAATGGGGGCGATGGCGGTCGGGGCGGCCATGTGTACGCCTATGCCGACATCAACCTGAACACCCTGGTCGACTACCGCTATTCACGCCGCCACGAGGCCAAACGCGGTCAGCATGGCATGGGTTCTGACATGTTTGGTGCAGCGGGTGACGACGTCATCCTCAAAATGCCCGTGGGCACCATCATCAGCGACGCCGAAACCGGCGAAGTGCTCTACGAATTGCTGGTGCCCGGTGAAACCATCATGATCGCCAAGGGTGGTGACGGTGGTTTTGGCAACATGCGCTTCAAAAGCGCGATCAACCGCGCCCCGCGCCAAAAAACACCCGGCTGGCTCGGTGAAAAGAAAGAGCTCAAGCTGGAGCTGAAGGTGCTGGCCGACGTGGGGCTGCTGGGCATGCCCAATGCAGGCAAATCCACCTTCATTGCGGCCGTGTCGAACGCCCGCCCCAAAATTGCCGATTACCCCTTCACCACCTTGCACCCCAACCTGGGTGTGGTGCGCGTGGGCCCGGAGCAAAGCTTTGTGGTGGCCGATGTGCCGGGCTTGATCGAGGGCGCCTCTGAGGGCGCAGGTCTGGGGCACTTGTTCCTGCGCCATTTGCAGCGCACGCGCTTGCTGCTGCATGTGGTCGACTTTGCCCCGTTCGACGAGAACGTCGACCCGGTGCAACAAGCCAAAGCCATCGTGGCCGAGCTCAAAAAATACGATGCCAAGCTCTATGACAAGCCGCGCTGGCTGGTGCTCAACAAGCTGGACATGGTGCCTGCTGATGAGCGCGAAGCCCGCGTCAAGGACTTCATCAAGCGCATGCGCTACAAAGGCCCGGTTTTCCAGATCTCGGCCCTGACCCGCGAAGGCTGCGAACCGCTGATCAAAGAGATTTACAAGCACATCCGGGCTCAGCAAATCATCGAGCAGGGCGTGGTGGACATCGACCCCCGCTTCAAGGAGCAGGACAAGCCGCAAGAGCCCGATGCCGATGACCCGCGTTTCAAGCCACTGCCCTCTGATCTCGATTGATTGGCGGCCTGCGCCCAAGATCCTTTGCCTCTCACGTCCAGCACCCCCCGAAGCATGACCTCTGCCGCCGTTTCCACCCTCTTGCGCGATGCGCGCCGCATTGTCGTCAAAGTGGGCTCCAGCCTGGTGACCAACGAGGGACGCGGTCTGGACGAAGGTGCGATTGGCGAATGGTGCCGCCAAATGGCGTTGCTCAGTGCCCAGGGCAAGGAAGTGGTCATGGTCTCCAGCGGCGCGATCGCCGAAGGCATGAAGCGCCTGGGCTGGACCACCCGCCCGAGCGAAGTGCCGGCCCTGCAGGCAGCCGCTGCCGTGGGCCAGATGGGCTTGGCGCAGATGTACGAAACCAAACTGCGAGAAAACGGCATGGGCAGCGCCCAGGTGCTGCTCACCCACGCCGACCTGGCCGACCGCGAGCGTTACCTCAACGCCCGCTCGACCTTGCTCACCCTTTTGCAGCACCGCGTGCTCCCGGTCATCAACGAAAACGACACGGTGGTCAACGACGAGATCAAGTTTGGCGACAACGACACCTTGGGCGCTTTGGTGGCCAACCTGATCGAAGCCGACTTGCTGGTCATCCTGACCGATCAAAAAGGGCTGTACACCGCCGATCCGCGCAAAGACCCCTCGGCCACTTTTGTCCATGAAGCCCGTGCCGGTGATCCGGCGCTGGAAGCCATGGCGGGTGGTGCGGGCTCCAGCATCGGCAAGGGCGGCATGATCACCAAAATCCTGGCTGCCAAGCGGGCTGCGGGTTCGGGCGCGTCCACCGTGATCGCCTGGGGGCGCGAGCCCGACGCCCTGCTGCGCCTGGCGCAGGGCGACAACATGGGCACTTTGCTGGTGGCGCAAACGGCCAAGCAGCAGGCCCGCAAACAGTGGATGGCCGACCACCTGCAGCTGCGCGGCTCAGTCACAGTGGATGCGGGTGCAGCCCACAAAGTGCTGACCGAAGGCAAAAGCCTGTTGCCCATTGGCATGACGGGCGTGGCCGGTGATTTTTCACGCGGCGATGTGATCGCGATCCGGGATGAACAAGGTGCCGAAATCGCCCGGGGCCTGGCCAACTACGCCAGTGCCGAGGCCCGTTTGCTGTGCCGAAAGCCTTCACACGAGTACGAGACTTTGCTGGGCTACACCGCCGAGCCCGAGATGGTGCACCGCGACAACCTGATCCTGAGCCGCTGACAACGCAGGTGCTGCCGGGTGCGGCCGCCTGAGGTGTCAGCCTTGCGGATTGGGGTCGAAGCTGGCCCCAGGCGGTAACTCCATGTGCATGGGGGGCTGCATGTCGGGTCGCTGACCTTCTGGTTCGCTGCCTTCTCGAGGCGAGCGGTGGCCACTGCGCAAATAGCGGTTTTGGCGGTCCTGGCGCGGCAGAAAGCGCGCCAACTCGGTCAGCGCCATCTCGTAGACACCGCGCTTGAACTCCACCACCACATCCAGCGGGACCCAGTAATCGTTCCAACGCCAGGCGTCGAACTCAGGGTGGTCGGTGGCGCGCAGGTTCAGATGGTGGTCGTGGGTGACCAACTGCAGCAGGTACCAGATTTGTTTCTGGCCCTTGTAAAAACCGCGTGCATCCCTGCGGATGAAGCGGTCTGGCACCTCATAGCGCAACCAGTCACGGGTCCGGGCCACGATGCGCACATGCTCCGGGTGGAGCCCCACTTCTTCATGGAGTTCGCGGAACATGGCCTGTTCAGGGCTTTCGCCCCGGTCAATGCCACCCTGCGGAAACTGCCAGCTGTGGGTGCGGATGCGCTTGCCCCAGAAAACCTGGTTTTTCTGGTTGAGCAGAATGATGCCGACGTTCGGCCTAAAGCCTTCACGGTCAAGCATAATCAACCTCAAATTTTTAAATTGTGTCCATTATGCACGGCGCACTGCCGCTTGCTCTTGGATGTTTCCCTGATGCCCTTGTCAAGTTAGTCCGTTGCGATGAAAGCCTCCCAGTTCCTCATTTCCACCCTCAAAGAAGCCCCCGCCGATGCCGAGGTGGTCAGCCACAAACTGATGACCCGGGCGGGCCTGATCAAGAAACTGGGCGCGGGTATTTACAACTACATGCCCATGGGCCTGCGGGTCATCCGCAAGGTGGAAGCCATCGTGCGCGAAGAGATGAACCGCGCAGGGGCCATCGAGATGACCATGCCCGTGGTCCAGCCGGCCGAACTGTGGCAGGAAACGGGTCGTTTTGACAAGATGGGCCCAGAGCTCTTGCGCATCAAGGACCGCCACGGCCGCGACTTTGTCATCCAGCCCACCAGCGAAGAGGTGGTGACCGATGTGGTGCGCCAGGAAGTGCGCAGCTACAAACAGCTGCCCAAAAACTTTTACCAGATCCAGACCAAATTCCGCGACGAGCGCCGCCCCCGCTTTGGCCTGATGCGCGGGCGTGAATTCACCATGAAAGACGCCTACAGCTTTGACCGCGACATGGCCAGCGCCAAGGCCAGCTACCAGGTCATGGCCGGGGCCTACCGCAAGATTTTCGACCGTTTTGGTTTGACCTACCGCGCTGTCGCCGCCGACAGCGGCGCCATCGGGGGGGACTTGAGTGAAGAATTCCAGGTGATCGCCGCCACGGGTGAAGACGCCATCGTCTATTGCCCCACCAGCAACTACGCCGCCAACATGGAAAAGGCCGAGGCCCTGGCCCCGAGCCAGCCCCGCGCTGCAGCCACACAGGCCCTGACCAAAACCCCCACGCCCGGCAAGAGCACCTGCGAAGACGTTGCCGCCTTGCTGAACGTGCCCCTGTCCACCACCGTCAAGTCACTGGTGCTGGCCACCGACGCCCTGAACGAGCAGGGTGAGATCGTCAAATCGCAAGTCTGGCTTTTGCTGCTGCGCGGCGACCACGACATGAACGAAGTCAAGGTCTGTAAGTTGCCCGGCATGGAAGGCGGCTTCCGCTTTGCCACCTTGGCCGAAATCGAAGACCACTTCGGTTGCAAGCCGGGTTACCTTGGCCCGCTGAACCTGAAGAAGCCTGTGCACCTGGTGGCCGACCGCGAGGTCGCGGTGATGGCCGACTGGATTTGCGGCGCCAATGAGCCAGACTTCCACATCACCGGCGTCAACTGGGGCCGCGACCTGCCCGAGCCCGCTTTGGTGGCCGACATCCGCAACGTGGTGGCGGGCGACCAATCGCCCGACGGCCAAGGCGAGCTGGCCATTGAGCGCGGCATCGAAGTGGGCCATGTGTTCTATTTGGGCACCAAATATTCCAAGGCCATGAACGCCACGTTTCTGGACGAAACCGGCAAACCACAATTTCTGGAAATGGGCTGCTATGGCATTGGCATCACACGCTTGCCCGCCGCCGCCATCGAGCAAAACCACGACGAGCGCGGCATCATCTGGCCCGACGCGATTGCACCGTTCACCGTGGTGGTCTGCCCCATCGGCATGGACCGCAGCGAAGCCGTCAAGCTTGAAGCCGAGCGGATTTACGCCGCCTTGCTGGCCGAGGGTGTGGACGTGATCCTGGACGACCGTGGCGAGCGCCCGGGTGCCATGTTTGCCGACTGGGAATTGATCGGTGTGCCGCACCGCGTCACCATCGGCGACAAAGGCCTCAAGGATGGCCTGGTCGAATACCAGCACCGCCGCGATGCCGAAGCCAGCAAGGTGGCGGTATCGGACATCCTGGCGCATATCCGCTCTCGCATGACAGTCTGATGCGTTCGGGCCATGCCGTCCGCCATCCCCCTGCCGTTTGAATGGCGTTCTCGGCGTCAAGCTCTGAGGCGCTTGGCGAAGGTGGCGGTCGTGGGCAGTGGTCTTGGCCTTTTGACCGCGCAGCCAGCGCTTGCGGGGGCACAGGTGGAGGAGCGTTTGTCGCATGCCGTGCGCACGGCCCTGAGCGCTGCCGTGGCCCATGCCGCGCCGCCCGATCCAGTGCTGGCCACTGCGGCTGACCAACAAGCTTACGCCGACTGGCTGGCCGCCACGAGCCGTCTCCTCGCTCGTTTCAAAAAGCCACCCCACAGAGCGGCAAGAGTTTTTGCAAACGCTGTGGTACGAAGCCCGCCGAGCCGGTTTGTCACTGTCATTGGTGCTGGGCCTGATCCAGGTGGAGAGCGCTTTTCGCAAGCACGCGGTTTCCCCTGCGGGTGCTCGGGGTTACATGCAGGTCATGCCTTTTTGGACCCGCTCGATCGGCGATGGCGATGCGAGCCGCTTGTTCCACATGCAAACTAACTTGAGATTTGGCTGCGTGATCTTGCGGCATTACCTCGACCGCGAGGGGGGTGATCTGTTCATGGGTTTAGGGCGTTACAACGGCTCCCGAGGGCAAGCGGCCTATCCCGATGCGGTGCAGACGGCCCAGCGGCGCTGGTTGCAGGCGGTGGACTGATCAGTCTTGCGTGGCGTGGCGTTGCACGCAGGCGATGTAGGACTCGCCATCGGGCATGCGGCCTGAGCGCTGGCTTTCATGAACCATGCGACCCAGGCATTCCATGGCCTGGTGGTGGGCATCGTGCAGGGAGTTGAGTCTGTGGGTCAGCAACTCCACCGCCTGGCGGATGCCACGGGGTTGGTCAATGCTGCATTGCTCGCTGATCGACAGGTGCATCGACAAGTGCAAAAAAGGGTTTTCCCGGTTCGGGTCGGCTGTGTGCATGTTGGCCAGTGCCGCGTCCACATCGGCCAGTTCGGCGTGGTATTCGGGGTGTTCCTCAATCCATTGGCTCACCAGCGTTTCCATGGGCTCGAGGGGAGCTGAGGTTTTGGCCTTGGCGTAAACACCGCAAAAAAAGCGCCGTACATCGGCTTGTGAAGGTTGGATCAGCATGGCAGCAATTGTCCTTCATGTCTGCATGGGGTTGCCTGCAATGGGGCCATGGGGCTCGGGCTCAGAGGCGCTTCGCTTTGCCACATCGCCCCATCCCCATGGCCCCATCGCAGGCATGATGGCACGGGTCAGCGGGCACCGAGTCTGTAGAGGGCATGGCCCTGTCCGCACGATGTGGCAAAGCGAAGCGCTTCTGAGCCCGGGCAGCGCCGCTCGTGCCCATGGCGGATTCAACACCTAGAATCAATTCAGCAATGCACTGAAACATGCAATAAAATGCATAAAACTTTCATCTGGAACCCTAAAACATGAACCAAGCCTACATTTGCGACGCGATCCGTACCCCTTTTGGCCGTTACGGCGGTGCTTTGAGCAGCGTACGCACCGACGACTTGGGTGCGGTGCCCCTGCGTGCCCTGATGGCCCGCAACCCCAAAGTGGACTGGGCGGCAGTGACCGACGTGCTGTACGGCTGCGCCAACCAGGCCGGTGAAGACAACCGTAACGTGGCCCACATGAGCAGCTTGCTGGCTGGTCTGCCGATCGACGTGCCCGGCGCCACCATCAACCGCCTGTGCGGCTCGGGTCTGGACGCCATTGGCACCGCCGCCCGCGCCATCAAGGCGGGCGAAGCCGGCTTGATGATTGCCGGTGGTGTGGAAAGCATGAGCCGCGCCCCGTTTGTGATACCCAAAGCCGAGAGCGCCTTCAGCCGCGCCAACGCGGTGTACGACACCACCATCGGCTGGCGCTTTGTCAACAAGCTGATGAAAGCCCAATACGGCGTGGACTCCATGCCCGAGACCGCCGAAAACGTGGCCACCGACTTCAAGATCGAGCGCGAAGCGCAAGACCTGATGGCCTACAACAGCCAGCTGCGTGCGGTCGCTGCCATCAAGGCCGGGCACCTGGCCCGCGAAATTGTGGGCGTGAGCATCCCCCAGAAAAAGGGCGATGCGATCATCGTTGACACCGACGAGCACCCACGTGAAACCAGCCTCGAAGCGTTGGCCAAGCTCAAAGGCGTGGTGCGCCCGGACGGCACCGTGACCGCAGGCAATGCCTCGGGCGTGAACGACGGCGCTTGCGCTTTGCTCTTGGCCGACGAAGCCACTGCCGCCAAAAACGGTTTGACCCCCAAGGCCCGCATCGTGGGCATGGCGACTGCGGGCGTGGCACCGCGCATCATGGGCATTGGCCCCGCACCCGCCACGCTCAAGGTGCTGGCCCAAACCGGCTTGACCCTCGACCACATGGACGTGATCGAGTTGAACGAAGCCTTTGCCGCGCAAGGCCTGGCCGTGCTGCGCATGTTGGGTTTGAAAGACGACGACGCCCGGGTGAACGCCTGGGGTGGCGCGATTGCCCTGGGCCACCCCCTGGGTGCATCCGGTGCCCGCTTGGCCACCACGGCCATCAACCGTCTGCAGCAAACCGCTGGTCGTTACGCGCTGTGCACCATGTGCATCGGCGTGGGCCAGGGCATTGCGCTGATCATCGAGCGCGTGTGAGGCATGGACCCCGGATCAAGTCCGGGGTGACATCTCCGGCCACCAGCCCCTTCGGGGGCTTTTTTGCGCCTGCTCGAGTTCTTCGGTGCTGACTTCGATGTCCAGCCGCAACAGCGCAGCGCCCATGGCTTTGCCCAGGTTGTCGAGGCGCAGGTTGTGTGCGCCGCCGCCTTGCAGGGCGCCGTGCAGCACGAACTTCAGGGCCAAAATGTTCGGCAAAGGCCAGGCGTCCAGTTGGCCTGGCAGCCAAGGCGCAAAGTGCGCCTGCACCTTGGCGGCAGTGACTTCGCGCTCCAGCAGGCGATAACCTGCTTCGTTCCAGGCGAACAGGCCAAAGTCCACCCAGTCGGCCTTGTCGCCGCTGCGGGCGTGGGCGATGCGGGCCAGGGGAATCTTCACAAGAGCGGTGTGGTTCATGCGTTGGGCTCCAGTATCTCCAGGCGGGCCCGGACCTGGTGGCGTGGGATCAGGGTGGGCCAGATGCCCAGCAATTCGCTGGCGCTGTTCATGCCCTGAAAGCCGCAGGTGTAGGCCGGGCCACTCAAAGCCATCCAGGGGAACAACCTGCCAAAGCCATCGGCCACGGCTTTGGAGGGCGTGCGCAGCACCATGCGCACCCAGATCTCGGCGCGTTCGTTCAACTCGGCCGCAGGCGGCAGGGGCGCCAGTGGGCCGTGTGCCGAGTTCAGCCCGGGGTATTCCACAAACAGCTCGTCAAAAGGCATTTGGCGTTCTTTCAATTGGCTGCGGATCATGCTTTCTGCCGCCTGCACCTTGTCCCACGCATCGGGCCAGGAAAAGCCCCAGCTGACCTCGGCCTTGAAGCCATCCTTGAAGCCTGCAACCACCTTGAGCTGATCGGTGGGCGCGCGGCCTTGGGCGCCGGTCAAACGCACGCGGTGTTGTCCTTCGTCGTGCAACTGGATCTGGCCCATGTCCAGCACCACATCGGGCGAAAAATAGGCGTGCGGGTTGTGCACTTCGTACAGCAGTTGCTGGCGCACGGTGTCGAAGTTGACCAGACCACCTGTGCCCGGGGCTTTGGTGATGTAGGCCGTGCCGTCGGGCCAGACCTCGGCAATCGGGTAGCCGATGTGCGCCAAGTCAGGGATTTTTTGCCAGCTGCCTTGGCTGCCAAAGTTGCCGCCGCTGCCCTGGCCTGAGCATTCGAGCAAATGCCCCACCGTCAGGCCTTGTGCCAGGCGGTGGAAGTCTTCGGGTGTGCTCGCATCGGCGAGCTTCCAGCCCAGCGCGTGCACCAGCGGCCCCAGAAACAGCGCCGCATCGGCCACGCGTCCGGTGATCACGATGTCGGCCCCCTGGTCCAGTGCATCCACGATGGGCTGTGCGCCCAGGTAGGCGTTGCCAAACACCAGCCGTTCGCGCACGCTGGCCACGTCGGCACCGTTCATCATGTGGTCATAACGACCTGCAGGGTCTTGCAGCAGGGGCAGCACGTCATCGCCACTCACCACCGCGATGCGCGGGTGCCAGCCTGCGGCGGCCAAAGCCTTGCGCACCGCCTGCGCCGCGCCCATGGGGTTGAGGCCGCCCGCGTTGCACACGAATCGGACGCCACGCGTTTGCATCAAAGGCCACAGGCGCAGCAGCATGGGCACCACATCACGGGCATAGCCCAAAGCGGGATCGCGCTGGCGGTCTTTTTGCAGGATGGCCAGTGTCAACTCGGCCAGGTGGTCACTGGCGATGAATTGCACCTGGCCGCGCTCGATGCTGGCAGCGACAGGCTCCCAGTTGTCCCCGTAAAACCCGAGCCCGGAACCGATGCGAATGGCATGTGTCATGAAGGGATATTGAAGCCTTGCGTATGAGTTCGAATGGGGGACAACCCCTAGGGAAAGTCTCGTGTAAGACATGCACAATCGCACGGTCGTTCGCAAATGCCTTTGCTCGGTGTCGTCACCGACAAAGCTGACCTGAAAGCGAACAGAGGCCAGACAGAAAAAACAAAAGGAGACAGGCGTGCAATTGCTGCAACTGCTGATCAGCGGTGTGGCCCAGGGTTGTATTTACGGACTCATCGCCCTGGGTTTCGTGCTGATTTACAAAGCCACCGAAACGGTGAGCTTTGCCCAGGGTGACCTGATGATGGTGGGGGCTTTTTCGGGCCTGGCCGCCATGACCTTGCTGGGCTTTCCGTTCTGGATTGCGGTGCCTTCCGCCATTGTGGCCATGGGTGTGTTCGGTGCTTTTCTGGAGCGTCTGGTCATTCGCCCCATCCTCGGACAACCCGCTTTTTCCATCGTCATGCTGACCATCGGTGTGGGCTATGTGCTGCGCGGCCTGATCACCATGATCCCGGATGTCGGCACCGACACCCACACCATGCCCGTGCCCTATGCGGGCGAGGTTTTGCGACTGGGCGGTTTGGTGATCGCCGCCGAGCAAATGGTGGTGATCGGTGCCACAGCCATCCTGTGTCTGGGCCTGTTTGCCATGTTCAAGTACAGCAAGCTGGGCATCGCCATGCAGGCGGCTTCGCAAAACCAGCTGGCCGCGTACTACATGGGCATTCCGGTCAAGCAGATCAACGGCCTGGTCTGGGGCCTGGCGGCATCGGTGGCGGCGGTGGCGGGCTTGCTGCTGGCACCCATCACCTTTGTGCACGCCAACATGGGCTTCATTGGCCTGAAGGCTTTTCCCGCTGCGGTGGTGGGGGGGTTTGGCAGTCTGCCCGGCGCGATTGTGGGGGGGCTGGTGATCGGCATCGTCGAATCGTTCTCGGGTTTTTATCTGCCCGAAGGCTTCAAGGACATCGCGCCCTACATCGTGGTCTTGCTCATGCTGGTGCTCAAGCCCAATGGTTTGTTTGGCGAGCAATTGCGCAAGAAAGTCTGAGGCCCCGGCATGCGTTTCATTTTCAAAACCGACTACAACCAGGACGTCAAGCTGGCCAAGCACGGCGGCCATGTGTTCTGGTACAGCCTTCTGGGCTTGTTTCTCGTGACCGCGCCCTGGGTGGTGCCTGAATACTGGCTGGCCCAGCTGACCTTTGTCTTGATCTACGCCGTGGTGGGCCTGGGCCTGATGCTGCTGGCGGGCTTCACGGGTTTGTTCTCGCTGGGGCATGCCGCCTTCCTGGGCGTGGGGGCCTACACCCAGGCCGTCATGGTCAATGCCGGGGTGCCGTTTCCGCTGGCGCTGGTGTGCGCGGGTTTGTTCTCGGCCATCGCAGGCGTCATCGTGGGCCTGCCTGCGCTGCGCGTCAAAGGCATTTACCTGGGCATGGCCACACTGGCCTTTGGCTTCATTGTGGAGGAAGGCATGGCCCGCTGGGAAAGCGTCACGGGCGGCAATGCGGGCCTGATGGTGGGGTATCCCGCCATTGGCAGCTGGACACTGGACACCACCGAGTCGTTTTATTTCCTGTGCCTGGTCGTGGCGGTCGGTGCCACGCTGGCCATCGTGAACCTGCTGCGCTCGTCCACGGGCCGCGCTTTTGTGGCCATCCGCGACTCCGAGATTTCGGCGCAAAGCATGGGCATCCACCTGGCGCGTTACAAGACCTTGTCTTTTGCCTTGTCGGCTGCGCTGGCGGGCGTTGGCGGTGCTTTGTATGCGCACAAGATCCAGTTCCTCTCGCCCGAGCAGTTCAGCATCATCCAGTCGATTGACCTCTTGCTCATGGTGGTGATTGGCGGCCTGGGCTCGATCCACGGCGCATTCCTGGGCGCGATTTTCCTGATCGTCATGCCGCAGTTGATTGCGCTGGGCAAGGACTTTTTGCCTGCGGCCATTGGCGGTGCGGCAGGTTTGCAGGGCACGGTCTACGGCATGGTGCTGATCGCTTTTGTCCTGTTCGAGCCCATGGGCCTGTATGGCCGCTGGCTCAAGGTGCGCACCTGGTTCCAGCTCTTTCCGTTTTACCGCCGTGGCCTGTTCAAGCGCCAGAAATCGTTCCAGAAATCGGACCGCCTGAAATGAACGCAGACACCCTTTTATCCGCCCAGGACCTGAGCGTGCGCTTTGGCGGCGTGCTGGCCGTGAACAAGGTCAGCTTCGACGTCAAGCGCGGCGAGGTCTTCACCCTGATCGGCCCCAACGGCGCTGGCAAGACCACCGTGTTCAACCTGATCAGCCGCATCTACACGCCCACCACGGGCGTGATCGACTACGCCGGGCCACAAGGCCCCTTGCGCCTGACCGAGCAGCCGCCGCACCAGATCGCGGGGCTGGGCATTGCCCGCACGTTTCAGAACATCGAGTTGTTTGAGCATGCCACCGTGCTGCAAAACCTGTTGATCGGCCGCCACACGCACCGCAAGACGGGGCTGTGGAGCGAGATGTTTTTCTCGTCCAAAACCCGTGCGGCCGAGATCGAAGCGCGTGAAAAAGTGGAAGAGGTCATCGACTTTCTGGACCTGCAGCACCACCGCGACTCGATGGTCGCAGGCCTGCCTTATGGCGTGCGCAAAGTGGTCGAGCTGGCGCGAGCCCTGTGCACCGAGCCGAAACTGCTGCTGCTGGACGAGCCTTCTTCGGGCCTGAACGTCGAGGAAACCGAAGACATGGCCTTCTGGATCTCGGACATCAAGAATGAATTGGGCATCACCGTGCTCATGGTCGAGCACGACATGAGCCTGGTGTCCAAAGTGTCGGACCGCGTGCTGGCCATGAGCCAGGGCGAAGAACTCGCCACTGGCACGCCCAGCCAGGTGCAAAGCGACCCGGCCGTCATCGAGGCGTATTTGGGCACGGTAGACGATGTGTCCAGCCTGCGCCGCGAAAACTACAGACCCGGAGGTGCCGCATGAGCGCCGCAACTTCAACCCTGAACACGGTGGCTGAGCCCGTGGCTGGCAAGGTGATGCTCAAGCTGCTCAACGTGGAGAGCGCCTACGGCCCGATCAAGGCGATCCGTGGCGTGAGCCTGCAGGTGCGCCGTGGCGAGATCGCCACCGTGCTCGGCTCCAATGGCGCAGGCAAGACCACCATCCTCAAAACCATCAGCGGCATCATCGACCCGCGCAAGGGCTCGATCGAGTTCAAGGGCCAGAGCATCACCGCGCAAGACCCGGCCATCATCGTGCAGCGTGGCTTGATGCATGTGCCCGAAGGCCGCGAGGTGTTCCCGCTGCTGTCGATTCGCGACAACCTGCTCATGGGCGCCTTCACCCGCAAGGACCGCGATGGCGTGGCCCGTGACATGGAGGCGGTATTCAACTACTTCCCCATCCTGCGCGAGCGGGCTGCGCAAGACGCGGGCTTGCTCTCGGGCGGGCAGCAGCAGATGCTGGCCATCAGCCGCGCCCTCATGGCCAACCCGGACCTGATCTTGCTGGACGAACCCAGCCTGGGCTTGTCCCCGAAGTTGACCAAGGACATTTTTGAAATCGTGGTGCGCATCAACCGCGAGCGCGGCACCACCATCTTGCTGGTCGAGCAAAACGCCAACATGGCGCTGAACGCCTCGGACTACGGTTATGTGCTGGAAAACGGCCGCATCGTCATGGAAGACAGCTGCGCCCGTTTGCGTGAAAAGGACGACATCAAGGAGTTCTATTTGGGCATGAAGGAAGAGGGCGTGCGAGCCGACCGCCGCTGGAAAAAGAAGAAGACCTGGAGATAAGACATGAGCCAACTCTGGGACACCTCCGGCATCACGCCGCAAAAAAATGTCGTCATGGCGGGCGAGACCATCCCCGCCATTTTCTGGAACGCGGTGGCCGCGCGTGGCCCGAATGTCTGGATGCGCCAGAAGGACCTGGGCATCTGGCGCAGCTGGACCTGGAACGAGACCGCGCAAGCCGTGCGAGAGATCGGCCACGGCCTGATGGCGCTGGGCTTTGAGGCGCGGCACACCGCCTCCATCTTGTCCAACACCAACATCGAATGGGTGCTGTGCGACCTGGCTGTGCTCAGCGCAGGTGGCGTGTCCAATGGCATTTACCCGACCGATGCGGCCGAGCAGGTCCACTACCTGTGTGAAGACTCGGGCACCCGCGTGCTCTTTGTCGAAGACGACGAGCAGCTCGACAAGGCCTTGGCCGTGCGCGAGACCTTGCCCTTGCTGCAAAAAATCGTGGTGTTCGACATGGAGGGTTTGCGCGACTTCCACGACCCGATGGTCATCAGCCTGAAACAGCTGCAGGCCTTGGGTCGCGAACACGCTCAGCAACACTCGGATGCGTTGATGCAGCGCAGCGCCGCTTGCCAACCGGAGGACCTGGCCATTTTGGTCTACACCTCGGGTACCACCGGCAAGCCCAAGGGTGGCATGCACAGCCATCGTGGGCTGGTCTACACGGTGCGCGGCTACAACACCCTGATCGCCCGCGATGAGCGCGACGAATGCATGTGCTTCTTGCCGTTGTGCCACATTGCCGAACGCATGGGCGGTGAGTATTTTTCGCTCTACACCGGGGCCAAACTCAACTTTGTCGAGAACCCCGAGACGGTGCCCGAAAACGTGCGCGAAATAGCGCCCACCGTGTTCACGGCCGTGCCCCGCGTGTGGGAAAAGTTTTACTCGGGTGTGATGATCGCGCTCAAGGAAGCAGGCAGCTTTCAACAAGCCGTTTACGGCTGGGCGATTGGCGTGGGCCAGCAGGTGGCCGATTTGGTGCTGGCGCAAAAGCCGGTGCCTGCCAGCCTGAAACTGCGCTTTCATCTGGCGCGGCTGTTGGCGCTCAACAACGTGCGCAAACTGATCGGCATCCACCGCGCACGCTTTTTGGTCACGGGTGCTGCACCCATTTCACCCGAATTGGTGCGTTGGTACCTGGCGCTGGGTGTGCCCATGCTCGAAGTCTGGGGCATGACCGAGACCTGCGGTGCGGCCACGGGTGTGCCTGCTGACCGCATCAAGCCCGGCTCGATTGGCCCGGCCGCCGAGTACAACGAAATGCGTCTGGACCCGGTGACCAGCGAGATTCTGGTGCGTGGCCCCAATGTGTTCATGGGTTACCTGAACCTCCCCGAGAAAACCGCCGAGACCATCGACGCCGACGGTTGGCTGCACACGGGCGACGTGGGCGTGGTCGATGAGGAAGGGTTTTTCCGCATCACCGATCGCATGAAAGACATCATCATCACAGCCGGGGGCAAGAACATCACCCCGAGCGAGCTGGAAAACGAACTGAAATTCTCGCCCTACGTCACCGATGCGGTGGTGATTGGCGACAAGCGGCCCTACTTGACTGTGATCATCATGATCGACCAGGAAAACGTGGAGAAATACGCGCAGGACAACGACGTGCCTTTCTCCAACTACGCCAGCCTGACGCACAGCGCCGAGGTGCAGTCCCTGATCCAGGCCGAGCTGGACCGCGTCAACAAGAAGTTTGCCCGCGTCGAGCAGATCAAGAAATTCTGGCTGCTCGACACGCAACTGAGTGCCGAAGACGAAGAACTGACCCCGACCATGAAGCTCAAGCGCAAACTGGTCGAGAACAAATACGCGCCCCAGATCGAGGCGATGTACCGCTGATTTCATCACCCATCATCACCACAGGAGACCTGCACCATGAAACTCAAACTCAGTCTTGTCGCTGCTGCGATGGCCCTGACCGCTGGCGCGGCCATGGCCCAAACGCAGGGCGTGTCCAAAAACGAAATCGTGCTCGGCTCCATCCAGGATTTGTCGGGCCCGCTGGCCGGCTTTGGCAAGCAGGTGCGCCTGGGTATGATGCTGCGCGTGGACGAAGCCAATGAGCAAGGCGGCATCAATGGCCGCAAGTTCAAGCTGCTGGTCGAAGACTCGGCCTATGACCCGCGCCGCGCCGTGCTGGCCGCGCAAAAGCTGGTCAACCAGGACAAGATTTTTGCCATGATCGGCCACATCGGCACCGCGCAGAACATGGCGGCGATGCCTGTGCAGTTTCAGAAGAACGTGATCAACTTCTTCCCGGTCACGGCTGCGCGTGAAATGTACGAGCCCTTCCACAAGCTCAAGTACTCCTTTGCCGCCACCTATTACGACCAGATGCGCCTGGGCGTGCCGATCCTGGTGAAGGAAAAGAACGCCAAACAAATATGCGCCATGCACCAGGACGACGAGTTCGGTCTGGAGGTGTTCCGTGGTGCGGAGGCGGGCCTGAAAACCATCGGCATGCAGTTCGCCGAAGTCACCACCTACAAGCGCGGCGCGACCGACTTTGCATCGCAAATGCAAAAACTGGCTTCGTCCAAGTGCGATTTCGTGGTCATGGGCACCATCATCCGTGAAACCATTGGCGGCATCGCCACCGCACGCCGCCTGGGCTTCAACCCCACCTTCCTGGGTTCGAGCGCGGCCTACACCGACCTGATCCACAAGCTCGGTGGCCCTGCCATGAACGGCTTTTACGCCACCATGTCGACCCAGCACCCCTATCTGGACGAGGCCTCGCAGCCCATCCGTTTCTGGGCCAACAAGTACAAGACCAAGTTCAACGAAGACCCCACCGTGTTCTCGGTGTATGGCTACAACGCCATCGATTCCTTCTTGCGCGCGGTTGAAAAGTCCGGTGCCAATGTGACGACCGAAAGCATCATCAAGGCCATGGACACCATGGTGATCCCACCCGATATCTTTGGCACGTCCGAGATGACCTTCAGCCCGACCAAGCGCTTGGGCAGCAATGCGTCGCGCATGTCGCAGATCACCGACGGCCGCTGGAAAGTGACCTCGGACTACTTCAGCGACAAGAAGTAAAACCTGCAGCGCCCGCTGCACAAAAAAACCGCCAGTGCCCGAGAGGGCCTGGCGGTTTTTTCTTGAGCGTTCCAAGTGCCCAGGGGGCTGTCATCCCCCAGCGTTGGAACGGCGGCGTCGCAGTGCCACACGCACACGCCAGCCGAGTTTGACCAGCCCATAAGCCACTGCGGCGCCGCCTACGCCAAAAATGCCCATGCCCAGCAGCACCGGGCCGCCGACTTCTTGCAAGCCGCTTGCCCAGCCCGTGTCTGGCCCATTGTCTGCGGACATGGGCGTGCCCAGGAACAGGTTGCCGACGGGATAGGCCAACCACAGCCAGAAACCGAAAGTCAGTGGGTTGGTCAGCATGGTCATGACGGCCGCTGCCGGAATGTTGCCGCGCCACCAGGTGCAGTGGGCCGCAGCGACAAAGGTTTGACCCAAGGGGATCACGAAGGCCCAGAAAGTGCCAATGGCCACGCCCCGTGCCACCGACTCGTGTTGAAGCCGCCACAGCTGGGGGTGCAGCAGCTGGTGTGCCACCGGGCGCAGCCAGGCGTGTTGCGCCAGGGATTCGCGGGTGGGCAGCGCTTTTTGTAGGGAGGCTCTTAAGGTGTGGAAAACAGGCATGACGCGTCCAGTGTGTCGATGGGCGCATGTTGCCTGCCGGGTCCTGGTGGAAACAGCAAGAAATTTCAGTGTGACATTCTTGTTTTTTAGGAAAGAAATATCGTTTTATTCAATAAAAATAAAGACCTTCAAACGGCCGTGCAGGCCAAGTGTCCGGATTCATGCGCTGGGCAGTTGGCAGGTCGGTCCGGCTGATCGGTGTTTTCGATAACAAAAGAGGAATTTCATGGAAACCATTGCCCCCCTGTGGCTCTGGGCCACATTTGTGGCCATTGTGCTGGTGTCGCTGTTCGTGGACTTTGTGGTGCTCAAAAAGCAGGGCGCCCATGACATCGGCGTCAAGGAAGCGCTCAACTGGTCCCTGATCTGGATCGCGCTGAGTTTTCTGTTCAACGGCTTGTTCTGGTGGGCCATCAAGGACACGACCGGATCGTTGGAACTGGCCAACACCAAGTCGCTGGAGTTCCTGACCGGCTACTTGATCGAAAAATCATTGGCGGTGGACAACATTTTTGTCTTCCTGATGATCTTCACCTACTTTGCGGTGCCCACGAATTTCCAGAAGCGTGTGCTCATGATCGGCATCATCGGCGCCATCGTGCTGCGCACCGTGATGATCCTGGTCGGTGGCTGGCTGCTGGCCGAATTCCACTGGGTGCTCTATGTGTTTGGTGCTTTCCTGATCCTCACCGGTGTGAAGATGTGGTGGGCGGCGGGCAAAGAGCCTGACCTGGAAGACAACCCGGCCCTCAAGTTGCTGCGCAAGGTGCTGCCTGTGAGCAAGAACTACGACGGTGAAAACTTCTGGACGGTGGAGAACGGCAAGAAAATCGCGACCCCACTGTTCATGGTGATCTGCCTGATCGCGCTGACCGATGTGATCTTTGCGGTGGACTCGATCCCGGCGATTTTCGCGATCACCTCGGACCCCTTCATCGTGCTGACCAGCAACGTGTTCGCGATCCTGGGCTTGCGTGCCATGTACTTCCTGCTGGCGGCGGTGGCCAACAAGTTCCACCTGCTCAACTACGGCCTGGCCGTGATCCTGGTGTTCATCGGCACCAAGATGTGCCTGATCGATGTGTTCAAGATCCCGGTGGGCATCTCGCTGGCCGTGGTGGTCGGCATCCTGGCCACGACCATGCTGCTCAGTGTGCGTTCAGCCAAAGCCTGACACGCGGTGTTCGTGAACCAGCCTCCAGGGCCCTAAGCCCTGGGGGCTTTTTCACATCTGGAGCGCACGTCTCAATGGGCTGCGTCGCTGGCCTGCAAGAGCCGCTGTACGAGCGGGTGCTGCACTTTCTTTTCGGTGCCGATGGCAAAAAAGTTTTCCTTCACCCCTTCGCAAGGTCCGAGGCGTTGCACATCGTAGTGCGCCAGCAACTCGTCGTGCACCCATTCGGCGGCTGGGAACACGCCCATGCCGCTTTCGCCAAAGGTCTTGAGCAAGGCGCTGTCTTCGAATTCGCCCACGATGCGTGGCTGAATGGCGTGGTGTTCAAACCAATGGTCCAGCCGGGTGCGCACGGCGGTGTGGCCGGTGGGCAGCAGCACAGGCACCTCGGCCAGGCTGGCCGGAAATTTCTTCTTGGCCGATTTGACCAGCGCCGCGCTGCCGTACCAGGACACGGCGGACGAGCCCAGTGCGTGGTTGTAGAGCTTGATGTTGGCATTGCCCGGTGCAGGTCGGTCTGACAGCACCACGTCCAGGCGGTGCAGGGCCAGGTCGCCCAGCAGGTCGTCGAACTCCCCCTCGTGGCAGAGCAAGCGCAAATGCGGCTCGCCCATCACGGGCTGCATCAGGCGGCGCACCACCAGTTTGGGCAAACCATCCGAGATGCCTGCGGCCAGCCGCACGGTGGGCGAGCTCACCGCGTCGCGCACCTTGGCCGGCAGGTTTTCGCCCAACTGAAAAATCTGATCGGCTTGCTGCATGGCCGCCAGTCCTGCATCGGTCAAGGACAGGCCGCGCCCGGCGGGTTTGAGCAGGGCATAGCCCAGCGAGCGCTCCAGCTCCCGCACCTGGGCGCTAACGGTTTGTACCGCCATGTCGAGCTTGTCGGCCGCCCGTGTGATGCCGCCTTCCTTGGCCACAACCCAGAAGTAGTACAGGTGCTTGTAGTTGAACGTGGTGCGCATGGACAGAATTTTTGAGAGGGTTGATCAGCGATTATCTGCTTTTACCAGATTCATGGCAGCCGTAAAGTCAGTCCACATTTCACCTGCATTCCGTGGGCTGCAGCGTCTGGTTGCCCTCTGCGGCCGAAGGGCGTGCGTTGCCAGACGGTGCGGTGGAATGGATGAAGGTTTGATTCACATGTTGCGCTTGTCCAAATTCAAAGGAATCACCATGAAATGTCCCACTTGTGCCGATACCCCCCTCGTCATGGCCGAGCGCCAAGGCGTCGAAATCGATTACTGCCCATCCTGCCGGGGCATCTGGCTGGACCGGGGCGAGCTGGACAAACTGCTGGACCGCGCTGCAGCGGCCGCCCCTGTGCCCGCAGCACCGCAGCAGCCCACTCAGCCAGCACCAGGCATGCAGCGCCCGCAAGCTTACGGTGACGGGCGTTATGGCTACGGCGACCGAGACGGCTACAAACGCAAAAAGTCCTGGTTGCACGAAATTTTCGACTGAGTTTGCACGCCCCACCCACCCGTTGTTGCACAGGCGTCTGCTGTCGGCTCTGCGATGGCGCGGTGGGCTGGGCGCTCAAATGCCCAGTTGTTTGGCAGCCAGCTCTTTCATGATCTCTTCGGCACCGCCGCCGATCATCATGACTTTGACCTCGCGGTAAACCCGCTCACTCACGGTGCCGCGCATATAGCCCATGCCGCCGAGCATCTGCACTGCAGCATCGGCGCAAAACTGCATGGTTTGGGTGGCATGGTTTTTCAGCAGGCACACCTGCGCCACCCACTCGGCACCGGTTTGTCCTGCATCGGCTTGCTGCGTCACGGCATCCACCCAGGCCTGGGTGGACGAGATGCGCATTTGCATGTCCATCAGCTTGTGGCGAATTGCCTGCCGCTCGATCAGGGCCGCACCAAAGGTCTGGCGTTGGCGACTCCAGGCCAGTGCTTCGTCATAACAAGCCTGGGCAAAACCCAGTGCCATGGCCGACATGGCCAGGCGCTCGCCATTGAAGTTGCCCATGATCATCTTGAAGCCCGCGCCTTCGTCGCCGATGCGGTAACGTTGGGGCACGCGCACGCCGTCAAAACGCAGCTGAGCCGTGTCCGAACTGTGCCAGCCCATTTTGTGTAGGCGTGTGCGCGAAATACCGGGTGTGTCGCCCGGCACCACGACCATCGAAATGCAGCTGGCACCCTTGCTGGCCGGGTCGGTGCGCACGGCCAGCGTGATCCAGTCGGCGCGCAGGCCCGAGGTGATGAAGACTTTCTCGCCGTCGATCACGTAGTCCGCGCCATCGGCGCGGGCGGTGGTGCGCAGGCTGGCCACATCCGAGCCGCCACCGGGCTCGGTGATAGCCAGTGCCGCGATGCGTTCGCCGCGCAGCACAGGCGGCACCACTTCGGCCTGCAGTTCGGCGCTGCCGTGCGCCATGACCGGCGGCAGGCCGATGTTGAGCGAGAACAGGCTGGCCATCACGCCACCGCTGCCGCCGTAACGCGCCAGGGTTTGCGACAGCAGGTTGCGCGCACGCCAGGGCGCGGGTGTGCCACCCAGGTGTTCGGGATAGCCCAGGCCCAGCAGGCCCAACTCGGCGGCTTGGGTATAAAGTGATCGATCAAACTGACCAGCTTCTTCCCACGCGGGCACATGTGGGGCGATGGCTTGTTTGGCAAAGCGCTCCACCGTGGTTTGCAGGCCTTGCAGTTCTTCGGCGGTGAATGTGGGTGAGATGCCGGCGGTGTTCATACAGCGTCCTTCCATTGCACCAGCAACTGGCCGGGACCCACCTGTTGGCCCACGCTGGCCAAGACGCTGTGCACCACCGCATCGCGTGGGGCGCTCAGCGTGTGTTCCAGTTTCATCGACTCGATCACCAGCACGGCATCACCCTGTTGGACCGATTGGCCTTCTTGCACATGCAGTGCGATCAGCTTGCCGTTGAAGGGGGCGCGCAACGATTGCGCGGCTTGCGCACTGGTGCCTGTGTTCGGGGGGTTGTAGCTTTGTTCGGTGAGCCACAGCTCAAGGTTTTCGGGGCCTTGCAGCTGCACATGCCACTGCGTGGTGGTGTTCGTGCCTCGGCATTTCACGGCACGGGCGTGCCAGCGGCTGCCGTTCAGGTCGATGTGCAGCAACTCAGCGCTGCGCTCCACGCGGGCCTCGTGTGTGGCCTCGCCTGTCTGGACGCGCACTCGGCCTTGCCCGAGTTCCTGCAAGTTCAGCGAGAGGGTGTCTGAGCCCAGCCCCAAGCGCACCGGTCGCGTGAAGGGGCTGGGCATGGTGGTTGCAGGCGCTTGGTTGGTATACAACACAGCCAGAGCGGACACGGCACGGGCATCGCTCGTCGCCTGCAGGCTTTGGCGCACCGCATCGGCTTGTTCGGCCAGGAAAGGGATCAAGGCCTCGCCCGCGCGGAACACCGGGTGCTGCAAACACGCGGCCAAAAACGCCCGGTTGGTGGGCAGGCCCAGCACGGCCGTCTGGTCCAGGCCTGTGCGCAGGCGGTCGATGGCTTCTGCGCGGGTGGGCGCGTGCGCGATCAGCTTGCCCAGCATCGCGTCGTAGTGCGGCGTGACCACGCTGCCCACCTGCAATGCATGGTCAAAGCGCAAACCTGCAGGCGCAGTAAAGACTTGCACCGTGCCGGTTTGCGGCGTGAAGTTTTCGTCCTCGGCGCACAGCCGCACTTCGATGGCGTGGCCTTGCAGCTGCACATCGGCTTGTGCCAGCGGCAGCGCTTCGCCGCGTGCGATGCGCAGCTGCCACTCGACTAAATCGAGGCCGGTCAGCATTTCAGTCACCGGGTGTTCCACCTGCAGGCGGGTGTTCATCTCCATCAGATAAAACGGCTTTTCGGCTTGTGCTTCGTCCAGCAAAAACTCCACCGTGCCCGCGCCCACATAGCCCGCCGATTGCGCCAGCGCAATGGCCGCCTGGCCCAGCTGCTCGCGCAGTGCGGGGCTGACGGCTGGGCTGGGCGATTCTTCGATGATCTTTTGGTGGCGGCGTTGCACCGAGCAGTCGCGCTCACCCAGGTGGATGCAGTGGCCGTGTGTGTCGGCCATGATCTGCACCTCGATGTGACGGGGCCGCAGCAAGGCGCGCTCCAGCAGCAAGTCGCCGTTGCCAAAACCGGCCAGAGCTTCGGAGCGGGCGCTGTGCAAGGCGGGCAGCAGCTGGGCCATGTCGGTCACCAGGCGCATGCCACGCCCGCCACCTCCGGCCACGGCTTTGACCATCAGCGGCAAGCCCAACTGCTCAGCTTGTGCAGTGAAGGTGGCATCGCTTTGGTCCGCGCCAAAGTAGCCCGGCAGACAAGGCACGCCGTGCTGCAGGGCCAAAGCCTTGGCGGCCGACTTGCTGCCCAGGGCGCGGATGGCTTCGGGCGGCGGACCGACCCAGGTCAGACCTGCATCGATGACCGCTTGGGCGAACTCGGCGTTTTCGCTCAGGAAGCCATAGCCCGGGTGTACCGCGTCAGCTCCGCTGACCTGCGCTGCCTCCAGCAGCTTGTCGATGCGCAAATACGAATCGGCCGATAGCGTACCGCTCAAGGCAACGGCCGTGTCGGCTTCTTGCACATGCAGGGCGTCGCGGTCGGCGTCTGAATAAACGGCCACCGTCTGGATGCCCATCTGGCGGGCTGTGCGGATCACGCGGCGGGCGATCTCGCCCCGGTTGGCGATCAGCAGGCGGGTGACGGTTCGGTTCATGGCTGGCCTCCGGTAGCTTGGGCCCAGGGTGCTGGCTGTTTGCGTGCAAACGCGGCCAGGCCTTGGGCGGCTTCGGCACTGCGCAAGCCACTGGCAAAAGCCTGCGCTGCGGTATCACGCAAGTCGGGCACCGGGCCGCGCAAGCTGCGCAGCAATTGTTTGGTGCTGGCCACCGCGCCGGGCGCGGCGCGCAAGAGGCGCTGCAAAGTCGCTTGCCAAGCTGCATCGCTGCCCTCTTCGATGACTTCGTGCACCAGACCCACTTGCAGCGCTTGCGCTGCGCTGTAGCTCAGCCCTTGCAGCAGGCATTGGCGTGCGGCGCTCTCGCCCAGGCGTTGCCACACAAATGGCGCAATTTGCGCAGGCGGCAAGCCCAGCGTGACTTCGGGCGTGCCCAGCACCGAACGCGCTGTGGCCACCACATGGTCGGCGCAGCACACCAGGCCAAAGCCGCCGCCCATGGCCGCGCCATCGACCCGGCAGACCAGCAGCTGGGGCAGGGTGCTCAAGGCATGCAGCAGGTCACCAAAGCTGCGGTTCATGGCGAGCAGGGGGTCGGTTTGCCCGTCCCGCAAGGGCTGACCGATCAGGCTGGCAAAGCCACCCAAACTGCCGCCTGCGCAAAAGGCCCCGCCTGCGCCAGTCAGCACCACGATGCGCAGTGCGCTGTCTTGTGCGGCCCGCGCGCAGGCACTCAGCAAGCCGTCCAAGATGGCGTCGCTCAAGGCGTTGCGCGTGGCCGGGTCGTTCAGGGTCCAGGTCTCGACCGCGCCCTGGCGTTCGATCAACAAAGTGCTGCTCATTTTTGGGGCCGCTTGGTAATGCCCATCATCTTGGCCAGGATGCCCAGCATGACTTCGTCTGCGCCGCCGCCAATCGAGGCCAAGCGCCCATCGCGGTACATGCGCGAGACCTTGTTTTCCCAAGTGAAGCCCATGCCACCCCAAAACTGCAGGCAGGTGTCGGGCACGGTGCGGTTCAGGCGTCCGGCTTTGAGCTTGGCCATGGTGGCCCATTCGGTCACGTCTTCGCCCGCGATGTAATGTTCGCAGGCCTGGTAGGTCAGGGCGCGCAGGCTTTCCACCTCGGCCTTGAGTTCGGCCAGCTTGAACTGCACCCACTGCTGGTCGGCCAGCGTGCTGCCAAACAGCTTGCGCTCTTGCGCCCACTCCACCGTCCATTGGATGCAGTTGGTCAGTGACTGCAGGGTGCTGGCCGCGCACCACAGGCGCTCCTCCTGAAACTGTTGCATTTGGTAGATGAAGCCTTGACCTTCAGCCCCGATGCGGTAGCGCTGCGGCACCCGCACCTCGTCAAAATAAATCAGGCCCGTGTCGCTGCTGTTCATGCCGATCTTCTTGATCTTCTTGCCCACTTCGATGCCGGGCCTCAACTTGCCGTTTTCGCGCATGGGCACCATGACCAGGCTTTTGTTTTTGTGAATCGGTCCTTCGCCCGTGTTGACCAACATGCACATCCAGTCGGCCTGCAGGCTGTTGGTGATCCACATTTTTTGCCCGCTGATCACATAGTCGTCGCCGTCCTTGCGGGCCACGGTCTTGATGCCCGCCACATCGCTGCCCGCACCGGGCTCGCTCACGCCGATGCAGCCCACCATGTCGCCCGCAATGGCCGGGGCCAGAAACTGCGCGCGCAGTTCATCGCTGCCAAAACGCGCCAGCGCGGGTGTGGCCATGTCGGTCTGTACGCCAATGGCCATGGGAATGCCGCCGCAGTCAATGTGCCCCAGCGCTTCGGCCATGGCCAGGCTGTAGGAATAGTCGAGGCCTGCACCGCCAAAGGCCTCGGGCTTGGTCAGGCCCAAGAGCCCCAAGTTGCCCATCTTCTTGAAGACCTCATGCGCAGGGAAAATTTCTGCGGCTTCCCATTCGTCCACATGGGGGTTGATTTCAGATTCGATGAAACGCTTGAGCGTGTTCTGGATCTCGCGGTGCTCGTGGGTGTATTGCATGGCTTGTCTCCTGGTACTTTGTTGGGTTATCTGTTATGCCGGCTGACGCCAAGGTCTGTCATGCCGGGGATGATGTAAGCGCCTGTCATGCCGGACTTGATCCGGCATCCATGTGTGAACAGGCATGGACCCCGGGTCAAGCCCGGGGTGACAGAGAAGGGGGTCAAACCCGGGGTGATAAAGCGGAATGTGCATGGTCATGGCACTCACATCCGTGACACGCCAAACGTGCTGGCACGGGGCTGGCGGGCAGCTGCTTCAGTGCAGGTGTCCAGGCAAAACGACAACACTGCCCGCGTGTCACGCGGGTCGATCACACCGTCGTCCAGCACCAGGCCACTGGTGTAGAAGGCGTCGGCCTGGGCCTCGAACAAGGCCACGATCTTGTCGAACTGGGCCTGCATCTTGTCGGGGTCGGGCGTGATGCCCTTGCGGGCCATACCGGCCTCGGCCACGATTTGCATGGTGCGGGCCGCTTGTTCGCCCCCCATCACCGATGTTTTGGCACCGGGCCAGCTGAACAAAAAGCGCGGTGCATAGCCGCGCCCGCACATGCCGTAGTTGCCCGCCCCAAACGAGGCCCCACACTGGATGGTGATCTGGGGCACGGTGGCGCTGGTCACGGCCTGGATCATCTTGGAGCCGTGTTTGATCATGCCGCCTTGTTCACTGTCTTTGCCCACCATGTAGCCGGTGGTGTTTTGCAAATACACGATGGGGTGGCCCAGCTGGCACATCCACTGGATGAAATGCGTGCCCTTGTTGGCCCCGGCCACATCGATGGGCCCGTTGTTGCTGATGATGCCGACCGCATGCCCTCCGATGCGCGCCTGTGCGCACACGGTGGCCGCGCCAAACAGCGGCTTGAATTCCAGAAAATCCGAATCGTCCACCAGCCGCAAAATGACTTCGCGCATGTCGATCGGTTCGCGGTGGTGAGCGGGCATCAGGCCCAGCAGTTCCTCGGCGTCAAAGCGCGGGGGTTTGGCTTCTCGCTGTGTCTTGTGTGCTGGCCAGTCCCAGCGCGCCACCACATCGCGGGCCGTGCCCAGCGCATGCCGGTCGTCTTCGCACAGGTACTCGCCCAGGCCCGATACGCTGGTGTGCATCTCAGCCCCGCCCAGTTCTTCTTCGGTGGCCACTTCGCCCGTGGCAGCTTTGAGCAAAGGCGGCCCGGCCAGAAAGGCGCGTGATCTGCCCCGCACCATGATCACGGTGTCACTCAGGCCCGGCATGTAAGCCCCGCCTGCCGTGCCCGAGCCGTGTTGCACGGTGAGCACCGGCAAGCCCGCTGCCGACAGGCGGGCCAGGTTGCGGAACAGGCTGCCACCCAGCACAAAGCCCTCAACCTTGTACTGCATCAGGTTGGCCCCGGCGCTTTCGACCAGGTGCACAAAGGGGAGTTTGTTTTCGAGGGCCAACTCTTGCACACGCAAAATCATTTCCAGGCCCCGCGCCTGAATGGCCCCGGCCTCGATGCCCGAGTCGCTGGCCACCACCATGCAGCGCACGCCATTGATAAAACCGATGCCCGCGATCATGCCGCCGCCGGGCACCGACTTGGCCGGGTCGGGCGTGTCCTGCATGAAGCCCGCCAAGGCGCATAGCGGCAAGAAGGGCGCACCGGGGTCGAGCAACAAGGCCACGCGCTCACGCGGCAGGAGCTGGCCGCGTTTGTCGAACACGGGTTTGGACTGGGCCGAGGCAAGAGCCGCGCGGTCTTGCAAGGCTTGCCATTGCGCCAGGCGGGCCAGTGCCGCCTCGCGCCGTTGCTGCGCCACAGGGCTGTGCGGGTTCCAGGTGGATTCGAATGTCATTGGAATACCTTGGGGGTGACGGCACGGTGAAAGCCGTTGAACGGTTTGACCGCATCGCGGTCTTGCACATCGGGCTTGGCCACGGTTTGTTGCCAGCCCATGCGCATCTGCGGGCGGGCGCCGTCCACACGCAGCACGCTGCCGCTGATGAAGCTGGCGGCGGGCGACAACAAAAACACAATCGCTGCGGAAGTTTCGGCTTCGGTGCCAAAGCGGCCTTGCGGTACGGTGTTGCGCATCTCGCGCAGCATCGGGCCCGCCTCGGGTGGGTAATGGTCCATGCCGCTGCTGGCGATGTAGCCGGGGGCCACGGCATTCACACGCACACCGTGCGCTGCCCACTCCAATGCAGCCGTTTCGGTGAAGCTGACCATGCCCGCCCGCGCTGCGCCGCTGTGGCCCATGCCGGGCATGGAGCCCCACATGTCGGCCACGATGTTGACCACCGCGCCGCCGTGCTGTTGCATGCTTTGGTTGAAGCATTCACGCGCTACCAGAAAGCCGCCCGTCAAGTTGGTGTCGATGACCGCCTGCCAGCCCTTGGCGCTGGTGCTGGCCAGTGGCGAGATGTATTGCCCACCCGCGTTGTTCACCAAACCGTGGATGCGGCCGTGCAGCTGCAGCACCTGCGCCACCAGGGCTTTCACATCGTCCTCGCGCCGGATGTCGGTGCTGTGCCAACTGGCTTGGCCGCCGTCACCGGTGATTTCTTGCGCTGTGGTGCTCAGCTTATCGGGGTTACGGCCCACCAGCACCACATGCGCACCCAGGCTGGCCAGTTCGTGTGCGGTGCAGCGGCCAATGCCCGAGCCGCCGCCGGTGACCAGGATGACCTGCCCGCGCAGCAGGCCGGGCGCAAAGACGGATTGGTAGGGTGTGGTGGGCTTCATGCGGGGTCTCTCAAAAACAGGGCCAGGGCGGCCTCGGTCAATTCGTCCAGCGAGGCGCGTGGTGGGCTTTTCTTCGCCGCCTTTTTGGGGGGTGGCTGGTACCACTGCACTGCCCAATTCAAAGCGCCAAAAATCATCAGTCGTGCCAGTGCCACCGGGGCCTGCAGCTGACCACTGTGGTGCAAGGCTTGCAACACGGGTATCCAGGCCGCTTCGTACTCGTCCTTGATCTGCGTGATGGTCTGGCGTTGTTCGGCGCTCAGCGAGCGCCATTCGTACAGCATCACCGGTATGAAGTCACTGTCGGGTCCCAGCAGCACATCGAACTGGTTGCGGATCAGCACGCGCAGCCGCTCGCGTGCGCTTTCATCACCACTTAAACCGGCGCAGGCTGCGCGTTGGCGCTCACTGGCCTGTTTCATGCCCTCGACCATCACGGCCAGCAACAGGTCCTGCTTGTTGCCAAAGTGGTAGAAGGGCGAACCCGGCTGCATGCCGACCTGCGCGGCGATCTCGCGCGTGCTGGTGGCGTCATAGCCTTGGCGGTGAAACAGCTGCGCCGCCGCCGCAATCAGCGCTTGCCGCCGATTGCCATCGTCACGCTCGCCCTCGGTCTTGCGGGGGCGGCCGCGTGTGCGTTTGGGCTCAACGAGGGTGGGAGCGCTGGTCATTTTTTTGATGTCATGCCGGGCTTGATCCGGCATCCATGTGTGAAGGGGCATAGACCCCGGGTCGAGCCCGGGGTGACGGGGGGGTACTTGGATTGTTCGCCCACGGTGTTAATGCTTCAACGCCCCGCCAAACCCATGCTGCGCGAGATCACTTCTTTCATGATCTCGTTGGTGCCGCCGTAGATGCGTTGCACGCGGGCGTCGGCATAGGCGCGGGTGATGGGGTATTCCCACATGTAGCCGTAGCCGCCGTGCAGCTGCACGCATTCGTCCATCACCTTGCACTGCAAATCCGAGCACCAGTACTTGGCCATGCTGGCGGTGGCGGTGTCGAGTTTGTCTTGCACGATCAGCTCGCAGCATTTGTCTACAAACACGCGGGCCACCTGCACCTCGGTCTGCAACTCGGCCAGGGTGTAGCGGGTGTTTTGGTAATTGCCCACGGCCTGGCCAAACACCTTGCGGTCCTTCACGTACTGCACCGTCCAGTCGATGGCCGCTTGCGCCGCCGCAATGCCGCCAATCGCGATTTGCAGGCGCTCCCAGGGCAGCTGCTCCATCAGACAAATGAAGCCCTTGCCCTGCATGGCCGTGCCACCCAACAGCTGGTCGGCGCTGACCTTCACGTTGTCAAAAAATAGCTCGGACGTGTCTTGCGCCTTGAGGCCCAGCTTCTTCAAGCGTTTGCCCTTTTCAAAGCCGGGCATGCCGCGCTCGATCAAAAACAAGCTGGTGCCCTTGGCCCCGGCGGCCGGGTCGGTCTTGGCCACCAGGATCACCAGATCGGCGTGCCAGCCGTTGGTGATGAAGGTCTTGCTGCCGTTGATCAGGTAGGTGCCATCTGCTTGCAGCAGCGCCGTGGTTTTAACGCCCTGCAGGTCCGAGCCCGCTGCCGGTTCGCTCATGGCGATCGCGCCCACCATCTCACCGCTGGCCAGCTTGGGCAGGTATTTTTGCTTTTGTGCTTCGGTGCCGTAATGCAAGATGTAAGGGGCCACGATCTCGCTGTGCAGGCCGTAGCCAATGCCGCTGAAACCTGCGCGTGCCAGTTCTTCCATCTGCACCACCGAATACAGCTTGTCCGCATCCGAGCCGCCATAGGCCTCGGGCAGGGTCATGCACAAAAAGCCGTTCTCCCCGGCCTTGTCCCACACGGCGCGGTCCACGTAGCCTTGCTCTTCCCAGGCGTCGTGGTGGGGGGCGATTTCCTTGTCCATGAAGCGGCGAAAGCTGTCGCGAAAAGCTTCGTGGTCGGCGGAAAAGAGTGTGCGTTCAATCATGGTGTCACCTTCAGGACTTGGGGGTTGCTATTTATACAAAGCGTTTGCTTGGTAAAAGTCTATACTGAATGCGAAAATCCACAACACAGGGCAAACCCCTGATGACACCCAGGAGACATTCATGAGCGAAGCATTTGTTTACGACGCCATACGCACACCGCGTGGCAAAGGCAAAAAAGACGGCAGCCTGCACGAGGTCAAGCCGATCAGCCTCTTGAGCGGCGTGCTGCGCGAGCTGCAAAGCCGTAACCAGTTCGACACCGCTGCGGTAGACGACGTGGTCATGGGCGTGGTCTCGCCCATTGGCGAGCAGGGCTCGGTCATCCCCAAGGTGGCGGCGCTGGCGGCCGGTTGGGACTGGCGCTGCTCGGGCGTGCAGCTCAACCGCTTTTGCGCCTCTGGCCTGGAAGCGGTCAACATGGCCGCCATGAAAGTGCGCAGCGGTTGGGAAGAACTGGTCGTGGCCGGGGGCCTGGAGAGCATGAGCCGCGTGCCGATCGGCTCGGACGGCGGTGCCTGGGCGCAAGACCCCGAGACCAACAGCGCCACGCTGTTTGTGCCGCAAGGCATTGGTGCCGACTTGATCGCCACCATGAGCGGTTTCAGCCGCCACGATGTGGATGCCTATGCGGTCGAGTCGCAAAAGCGCGCCACGGCTGCGCGTGCGGCAGGTTACTTCGACCGCTCGGTCGTGCCGGTCAAAGACAAGCTGGGCCAGGTCATCCTGGCGCAAGACGAATTCATCAAGCCCGGCACCACGGTGGAAACGCTGGGCGGCCTCAAAGCCTCCTTTGAACAGCTGGGGGCCATGGGCTTTGACGCCGTGGCCTTGCAGCGTTACCCGCAGGTCGAGCGCATCCACCATGTGCACCACGCGGGCAACTCGTCCGGCATCGTGGACGGCGCAGCGGCAGTGCTCATCGGCTCTGAAGCCGCAGGCAAAACCCATGGCCTCACGCCGCTTGCGCGCATCGTGTCGGTGGCCTTGTCAGGCGCCGATCCGACCATCATGCTCACAGGCCCCATGCCTGCCGCACGCAAGGCGCTGGCCAAGGCGGGCCTGACGATTGACCAGATCGATTTGTTCGAGGTGAACGAAGCCTTTGCCGCCGTGCCCATGAAGTTCATGCAAGAGATGGGCGTGCCACACGACAAGGTGAACGTTAACGGTGGCGCGATTGCCATGGGCCACCCGCTGGGGGCCACAGGCGCGATGATTTTGGGTATCCTGATCGACGAGCTGCACCGCCGCCAACTGCGCTACGGCTTGGCCACTTTGTGTGTGGGCGGCGGCATGGGCATTGCCACCATCGTTGAACGCGTTTGACCAGGGAGACAGCACCATGATTTTGAAAACACTGCGCTACGAACTGGCGGACGGCATCGCCACCATCACCTTTGACGAGCAAGGCTCGCCGGTCAACACCATGTGCCTGCAATGGCAAGCCGACCTGGCCCAGACGGCCGAGCAGGTGGCCCAAGACAAGGCCCAACTCAAGGGCATCGTGCTGGCCTCGGCCAAGACGTCGTTTTTTGCGGGGGCAGACCTCAAGGGCGTGATGCGCTCGCAAGCCTCGGACGGCCCGCGCGTCTTTGCAGAAATTGAAAGCATCAAGAAAAGTTTCCGCACCATCGAGACGCTGGGCGTGCCAGTGGTCAGCTGCCTCAATGGTTCGGCGCTGGGCGGTGGCTGGGAAGTGGCGTTGATCGGCCACCACCGCATCGCCACCCGCAACCCGAAAACCCAGTTCGGCTTGCCCGAAGTCACGTTGGGCTTGATTCCCGGTGGCGGCGGCATCACCAAGATGACCCGCGTGCTGGGTTTGCTGGCCGCGCAGCCCTATGTGCTGGAAAGCAAACTCTTTGGCCCCGACGAAGCCGTCAAGCTGGGCCTGGTGCATGAGCTGGTGGACAGTGACGATCAGTTGCGCCCCCGCGCATTGGCTTTCATCGCTGCATCGCAAGGCCAGCCCGAAGCTGCCCAGCATGTGTGGGACCGCAAGGACTACAAAATGCCCGGTGGCACGCCCAGCAACCCCAAAATCGCGGGCATGCTGAGTGTGGCGCCTGCCGTGCTCAAGCAAAAAACACGCGGTCTGTACCCCGCGCCCGAAGCGGCACTGGCTGCCATGGTCGAAGGCGCGATGGTGGACTTTGACACCGCCATGCGCATCGAAAGCCGTTACCTCGCCGGTCTCATGACCAGCCAGGTGGCGCGCAACATGATCAACACCTTCTTCTTCAACATGAACAGCATCAAGGGTGGCCAAAGCCGCCCCAAGGCTGCACCGCGCTACAAGCCCCAAAAAGTGGGCATCTTGGGTGCGGGCATGATGGGCTCGGGCATTGCGTATTCACAAGCCAGCCGGGGCATCGCCACGGTGCTCAAAGACGTGAGCTTGGAAGCCGCAGAAAAAGGCAAAGCCTACAGCCACAAGCTCACGCAAAAACGCGTGGACAAAGGTCGCATGGCGGCTGACAAACAAGCGGCCTTGTTGTCACTGATTCACCCCACAGCCAGCGCCGTAGACCTCAAGGGCTGCGACCTGATCATTGAGGCCGTGTTTGAAAACCGCGAACTCAAAGCCCGTGTCACGCAAGAGGCCGAGCCGATGCTCGCCGAAGGCGGCTTCTTTGCCAGCAACACCTCCACCTTGCCCATCAGCGGCCTGGCCACGGCCAGCGCCAAGCCCGAGAAATTCGTGGGCATCCACTTTTTTAGTCCTGTGGACAAGATGAAGCTGGTGGAGATCATTCGCGGTGCACAAACTGACGACGAGACGATTGCGCGAGCCTACGACTACGTGCAAGCCCTGGGCAAGCTGCCGATCGTGGTGAACGATTCGCGTGGCTTTTACACCAGCCGCACCTTTGGCACCTTTGTGATGGAAGGCGCGGCCATGCTGGGCGAGGGCATCCCCGCGCCCGTGATCGAGAACCTGGCCATGCAAGTGGGCATGCCCGTGGGGCCGCTGGCTGTGCTGGACGAAACGGCGCTGTCGCTGTCGGTCCATGTGCTGGACCAGACCCGCGAAGACTTCGCCAAGGAAGGCAAGACCTACCAGGCCACACCCGGCGAGCTGCTGGTCGAGCGCATGGTCAAGGAACTCAAGCGCCCCGGCCGCGCCGCAGGTGGTGGTTTTTACGACTACCCCGCTGGCCAGAAAAAAGCGCTGTGGCCTGAACTCAAAACCCGGTTTGAAAAAGCCGATGTGGCCTACAGCCAGCAAGACATCAAAGACCGCCTGTTGTACCGCCAAGCCGTGGAAACCGCCCGCTGCCTGCAAGAAGGCGTGCTGACATCGGTGCACGACGGCAACATCGGCTCGATCTTCGGTATTGGATTTCCGGCCTGGACGGGTGGGGCGCTGCAGTTCATCTATGGGCAGGGCGTGGATGCGTTTGCCAAGCGGTGTGGTGAATTGGCAGCGTTGTATGGTGCGGGGTTTGTGCTGACGGTGGAAGTGATCGCGAGTTTGAAGCAGCATCAGCCGGTGTATTGACGGACAGACCCGAGAGGGCTTGCAAAATAAAACGCAGCGCTTGGGTGACCAGGTGGCTGCGTTTTTTGATGGGGGCGGTGAAGGCGGTTGAGGCTGCTTTGGGCTAAGAGAGTCCGCCTTTCAAGAGTTAGGTGCTCTGTCGTGTTTAGGCTGTTTGCTTCTGTTCAAATTTGGCTGCCTTGAGACCGCTGTGACGCCGATACCGGATATTCTTTGGCTTAATGCCCGCTCTATTGGAATAACTCGGGTCTAGAGTTTAATTCCTGCACGGGTTGCAGGAATATCGCTAGGCGTACAGGCGCCACCTCCTTCAGGCGTCCAAACGTCAATACCAAACGTGAGACATCCGTGCGTTGGAAACCGTTCAACGGCGTGGATAACCGGAGCTCGAAGGTGCGCATCTTGTCATCATCTCGGACTGAGTCTGAATCGTCTGCCACCGACGAGTAAGTATCCAAAGACCTGCTCCAGCGTAGAGCCACTGAGATCGTGCGCAGCAGTTCGCGAATGGAGTCTGCAGACTTCAATTCGACAGGATCCGCCACGAGCATATTAGGTACATGGATACGCAAACCTTCTAGGCAGCCCATCGCCTTTACGGCACCGGGATCCGGCGCGCAGGTGTTAACGCCATCTGTCTCGTGCAATCTCGCCCACATTGTGTCTGAATTGGTGTAAACAATGGCGCCGGTCAGTGTGGCGATATAAAGCCCTGTCTCTCTGGAAAACCCCTTCATTACCTTGAACTCGCCATTGCCTTCAGTCATCGGCGGAGGATCCAACAAGGCTAGAGGATCAAGCTCCAGTTCCTTCTTCATGAAATTGGCCGCCGCGTCAAGATCGGCACCCGTCATCTCCGTTGCGCCTTCCGGCACATTTCTCTTAAGTTGCTCCTTCAAACTCTCCAGTGGAAGGCGCTGCATAAAGCGCATGAGTTCATCTCTACCAAGTGCATCGATCAACACCTTGTCGATAGGCCCGGATGTCACCTCATCGCCAAAGCGATCGGTGATCGCCATGATCTCCTTGCGAAAGCCTGCGTCGTAGTCCAAGGGGTCAGGGATGAGGTGGATCCGACCTGCTGCTATGAAAGGCTCCAGCACAAGCATTGTGAAGACATTTCGTAGGGTCTGGTCGCGATACTGAGCAGGGTGCTTTGTTGGACTAAATTCTGGCCGCACGCCGTTTGCGTTGATGAAGGGGTGAACCAACACAACCTCATCCACATAAGCCAACATACCCACTACTAGGGTGCAAACCGTGCGAGCGTCAGTCATGCCTAGGAATAGCGCACGAGAACGTTTTCGCTGCGGGCTGGGTAGTAGGTCGATCAAACGGGTATCTGTTGACCAAAGTGATGCATATATCTCATGGATGCGGCGCACTTGATCATCAGACAAATCACGGCGCACATCAAGCCAGGTCCTTTCCCCGCCCTTGAGGAAAATGTCGTGAATTGCGCGGATGAGTACGAGATTGCGCTCGCGAATCCCCATGACGCGCCAGGAAGGACGAATGGTGGGTGGGACATCCGCGCAACAGTCTTCAAACGCAATGCCTGAGCCGCAACCGCAGTCTGAGTTGGGCGACGGGTCATTCTTAAGCGCTGGTTTGACAAGAAACTCATGCGCCTTAGAAGTCCGTCCAAATTGGTCGCGGTAGGCTGTACTGCCGTCTTTGTAGCCAATGTAAATCTCTCCGCCGAACCGCCAAAGATCTTTACGTGGTAAGAGTATGTTGCCAATGTCTTCCCAAGGGCAATCACAGTGCCTCTCGGGGTATAGCCAGTCTGGATTGCCCGCCGCTACGTACTTTCTCGCCCGAGATTTAATGATCCGGTTGACAGCATTTACTTCTATTTCGCTTAGCTTCCGGCCCCGTATAAAGTTGTCGGTGCTAGTCATCGATTCACCACGGAATCTGGCATTAGTTCGGCGCGAGAGGTGCGCGACACCCCGGGGGTCTTTGGCGTATTCCAGGTTGGTAAGGATCAGGCAGTGATTCCTGTCCAACGGAAATATCGTTTGTGAGCCTACGAGCTCAATGCCCGGATCATCTGGATACGCGCATTCTTCGGCGTCAGGAGCTAACTTGGGGTTATAGATGGTCACCGGGTGATCACTCATAAGGAACTTCACAGGTGAGTCCCCGGAGGACACAATCTCACGCACGCACTCAGACCACATGGTGCAATGCATCTGCCGCACCGCCTGCATTTGCCGCATGAGCTCGATGTGAGGCAGGCCGTTGAAATGTTTCAGGATCCAATCAAGGCCCTTGGGTGTGCGCAGCTTCTGAGCATCCATGTACTCAAAGAAGTTTAGGAACTTACGGTGTATTTGGATGGGGTTACCGGAAATCCACCCGCGCACGGCATCGGCACCATTCTTGTCGAGCTTTCCAAAAAGTAATCTCTCGATCTCGTCATTCAGCAAGTGCCTCCAACGAATTGTGTAAAGGTCGCGTTCCATGAAGGCCAGCTTCGGGCCAAGCTCTGCTATCTCAGGCTCCGCAAAGATCTGGCCATTAGGCATGCTCTTGGTGCCAGGTTGCAGATTGAGGATATGCAGTTTGTGCTTGTTCTTGGACAAAAAGCCACTTTGGTACCACTGAGGAACATAGTGGTTGTCGCGGGTGATTTGCTGCATGATTACCGTTTTCAATCAAACTCGGAATGAGTCATGCACGATATCAGAGGCATCCTGGAGATCCATGTAGTACGTCCCTGTTTATGAAAAATACGACCGTTCGTTACACCCTCATAAAGGATGGCAAACGCCGCACAGCTGACTTCAGACGCATTGGCCCGAATCCCTACTTGTAGCCCCTCCTCAAATCAACCGCTGCTGCAACGATGCCTCCCCCAGTGGCCGCAGCCGTGCATAGTCCAGCAGCTCCGCCAGCCGTGCACCTTTGCCCTGCCACTCATACACCACAGCCTCACCCAGCAGCACGTATTGCCAAGGCGGTCCGCCGCGCTGTTCTTCGGTCAGGTTGTTGATGCGCTCACACCAAGCCAGTGCGGCTTTGAGTTTGCGTTGCACGTTGGGGTGGATGGTTTGTTCTTGGCCTTTGGTTTCGACCAGGTAGACCGCGCCAGCGGTGCGCACCAAAAAGTCGGGTGAATAGAAGGCGGGCAGTCCGTCGTCTTTCACATAGCGCAGGCGGGCAAAGGTGTGGCGGTTTTCGCTGATCTTGCAAAACGCCAGCACTTGCGTGTCGGCTTGCGCCCAGTGGATGAATACGCGTTCCAGACCGCCGTTGCGGCTGGGCCAGCCCAGCCGGGTGTAGATGCATTTAGACACTTCCAGCGATGCACTCTCGCGCACCATGAGCTTGGGCACTTCGCTCAAATGCCGCAAATGCACTTCGGTTTGGCCTGTGGTGTGTTTTTCTTCCGATTCAAGCAAGCCCACCGCAAACACTTTGGTGATGTGGTCCACCACGGGCTGCAACAGCAGCAAGCGCCAGTTCTCATCTTCCAGAGGGTTGAAGGTGCCTGCAAACAGTTGCGTCCAGACGTAGTCGTCGATCCAACCCGTCAGCTCGGCGGTGTTCACTTGCAGATAGGGCTTGGCCAGGTGGGTGGCGATCTTGTTGCCCTTGGGCAGTGGCTCGCTCAGCGCCTGGCTGATGCGCCGCGTCAGGCGCGACAGGTAATCGTTGTAGCCGCTCACGTTCATCACCGCGCCGTCCACCCGGTAGTCACCAAACAGCGTGGCGCTTTGCAGGTCTTGCGAGACAAAGGTGTCACCCTTGCCCAGCATGCCCTTGAGCTGGTCCGCCGTCATGGCTGTGAAGGCGGGCAGGGCGGTCACGTCGATCTGGTTGTGGTCGCGCAGTTCGTCGGCTTCTTGCAGGATGAACGGAATGCCGAAGTCAAAGGCTTCAAAGTCTTCGCGCAGTTCTGCTGCGATCACGTCACCCGTGGCCGAGCTGCCGTCACCGTCGTCATCGCCTGTGGTGCCCGCCAAGCCTTCGTTGATCAGATCGTCATAGAAAGACTGAAACGCCGGGTGCTCCACGATGGACAGCACATCAAGCAAGCTGCCCGGTTCTTTGCTGGCCTCGATCAGTTCGCGGTTTTCGCGTTTGATGTCGTTGTATTCCGCATCGCGCCACATCAGGCGCAGGCCACGCCCAATGGTTTGCTCCAGCAGAATTTGCGCTTGGCTGGAGCGCAGCGGCACGATGACGCAGATGTTGTTCACGTCAAAGCCTTCGCGCAGCATCAACACGCTCACGATCACACGCGGGGTAGCGTGGTGGTCAACGCTGAACAGGCGTTCGCGCACAGGTGCCCAGTCCTTTTCACCCAGCTCGGCCTTTTTGCCCGAGTCGATGGTCATCACTTCGTCTTCGTTCAGGCCTTCCTGGGCGCGCAAGAATTCGGCCACCAGCGGCGACACGGTGGTGTCTTCGCAAACCACCAGCATCTTGGGGTGGCGGTGCGGGTCGATAGCCGCAAAGTCTTTTTCCAGCTTACGCAGCTTGGCCAGGCCTGCCCGCAGCATCACGCGCTGGCCTTCGCTCAGAGCAGGGTTGCCCGATTCATCGCGCTCGGCTTTGAACTCCAGCGGCAATGCACCAATTTCCTTGCGACGGTCCAGCACCAGCGACTTGACCAGCCCGGCACGCATAGCGCTTTTCAGGTCGAAGTCGGTCACGATGTGCGGAAAGTACACCTTGCGCTTGTTCTTGCCAGAGCCCACGTCGTTGTAGGGTGTGGCCGAAAAGTCCACCTGCACAAAGCGGCGGCCCTTGCTTTGGGCGATGCGGCTCAGGCTTTTTTGCCATTCCACCTCGGTGGTCTCACCTTCACGCTTGAATTCGTGGATGTGGTGCGCTTCGTCGTTGAACACCATCAGCTCGGGCAGTTGGGCCAAAAACTCCAGCACATTGCCGCGTGCATAGCGGCGGTCCAGCACGTCCAGGCTGTTGCCCGTGGCGCGACCGGGCGTCAGCGGCAGCACCTGGGCCACCACGTCTTGCGGGTCCAGGGGGGCGCCCAGTGTTTCGACTTCTTCAATGTCTTCGTTCACATCCCCTTCGGCCAGCAAGTGCCAGTTGGTGATGGCGATCATGCCGTTGCCCGTGGCTTTGAGGCCGATCTCGTTTTTGCTGCACACGTTGCCGCGCACAAAGGCAAACACCGATTCGCGGTGCGCCTCGGGGATGAACAGGTCGGCAAACTTGGCCATGTCCGAGCTGGCGAAGTCACGCGAGCCATTGCCACCCGCAACGAGCTTGCCGCAAAACGCATCGAGCAAGCGCTCATAAACAATCAGGCCCGGTGCCACCACCATGAACTGGCGGGTAAATCGTGGGTCGTCAATCCCATCAGCCAGTGCAGCGTTTTTGTTGAGAAGTTGCCAAATCATCAGCGCTTGCAATACCCAGGTCTTGCCCGTGCCCGTGGCCATCTTCAGACAGTACTTGGGGTGGCCGTGTTTGTCGGCAGACACTTCGTTCAAGCGCGTGCCTGTCAGCAACGCATCGGGGGCGGCGGCGCGGTACAGGTCCAGCAGCGTCCAGCTGTCAAGGCCAGCGCCCAGCACCTCGTGCGCCACGATGGCGTTCAATATGGCCTGCTTTTGTCCGGCATGGAAGTTCAAACCACCCCGGGCCATCACCATGTCTTCGTCAAACCACCAGGCCAGCAAGTCGGCAGTAGTGGGTGTGACCAGTTCCAGAATGTCTGCTGCACCCGATTCAAGGCCCAGGCAGAGCTGATTAGTTTTGGCGGTCAGGCCTGCGGCCAAGGCCAGTTGGTCATCGACTTTGTTGGCCGTGCTGTTCATACGGCCTCCACAGTGGCCACCACCTCGGCTTCAAAGCCAAACACATCGACCACGCGCACGCACACCTTGCGTGGCCCTCTCTTTACCGGCACGGTCACTTGCGCCTGCGTGACCACACGCAGCACATCGGCATCGTTGGCGGTGTTGCCCCGGTAGTCTTGCCAGACCGAGCGGAACACCTTGCCGTCGTAGTCTGGGTCCACCGCCCAATACTCGATCAGAGCCAGCGGCTCCTTGTTGGCCACTTGCTGCAAGGCTTGGCGGTTGGCGTCATCCAGGTTGATCGCTTCGGGCGAGAGCAGCACATAGTTTTTGAGCTTGACCGTGAGTGTTTCGGTAGGCGATTCCTCGCCTGCGCTGTTTGATACTTGGCGCGTGATCGGATCAATGGTCAGGTATTGCAGCGACGAGAACCGCACTTGACCGCGCAGCTTGTCGATTCCGCCTTTCTTCTTGAGCCGGTCCATCAGGTCGGGTGGGATGACCAATACTTCGAGACGGCTGTCGTTGAGCGCGGTGATGGTCTCGCCAATCGAGGGCTCAAAGTTCCAGCCCAGCACCACCACGCGGTCCCAGCCGCCCATGAGGTTGTCGCGCTGTGCGATGGCTTTTTTGAGCGTGGCCATGCCGGTGAGCTTGTTGGGCGAGTCGGCCAGCACCAGGGTCTTGCTGCCTTTGGAATTGCCATAGGCGTAAGCCGAAATCTGGCCCAAATTGCGCTGGGGATTGACGTCGGCAGGCAAGGGCAGTGCCCCGTAGAGTGACAACACAATTTGGGACAAATCGCCAATGCGGAAGTCGCGGCCCAGCGTGGCCTTGGCGGCTTCGACTTGGTAGTCGCCGATGGCTTGGTACAGGAAGGGTTTCGCTTCTTGGTCGATCAGGCGTTTGCGCATGATCATGCAAGCAGGTTTGCCGAGATCGGTGGTGATCCAGCGGCGAGACGGGGCTTTTGTGTAGACGCTCTTATTACCTTCTTTTGTGACTCGGCGCCCTTCTGCTGCTGCAGCAAAGGTGCCGCTACCGCCAAAAAAGTCGGCAACCAAGTCCCCTGGATCCGATGAAGCCTCAAGTATTCGGGAAATCAATTCGATTGGCTTTTGCGTTCCATAACCAACCTGTTCTTGTGAGTGCGCCACGACGAACGGAACCTCCCAAACGTCATGCATCTGGACGCCCTTACTTGGCTCATCTGTCCTAATGGTTACTAGCTTTCCAGTCTCGTCAGGGACATTTATACGGCGGGTGTCGCCATGAATAGCGGCGGTCGAGGCCGCTAATGGCTGAAACAGTTGATTGAATTTATACCGCTCAGTCTTACGGTAGAAATAGAGAGTGTCATGCATGCGCTGGAATGTGCTAGCCGCAGCCGACCAGCGCTTGTACCACCAGCAAATTTCATTGACGAAGTTTGCTTTTCCAAACACCTCATCCAAAACCAATTTCACGTAATGCCCCACATGCCAATCCAGATGCACGTAGATGGAACCGGTATCTGCCAGCAGCTCCCGCATCAGGATCAGGCGCGGCGTGATCATGGCAAGGTACGAGGCAGTGCCATCGCTCCAGGTGTCTGAATAGGCGAACTGCTCGATGACCGTGGGTTTTTGTTCGATCTCCACACCAGGCAACGTGACCTTGGTGCGGTAGTCGGCTTTGGAGTCAAAAGGTGGGTCGATATAGATCAGGTCCACCTTGCCGCGCAGGCTGGGCGTGTTGTCGTCCCCCGCCAGCAAGGCCGCCATGGCCAGCAGGTTGTCGCCATAAATCAGCCGATTGGCCCAAGGTGCCTCAGTCGTCGCTCCCAGCATCGCTTGTGGGCCATCGATCAGGCTGGCTTGCCCCGGTGCAAACACTTCGCGCTGGCTGGCCCGGTTTTGCTGGGCGATCCAGTCTTGTGCCTTGGTGTCTCTTGCGGGCAGCACCACTTCTCGGGTTTGCAGCCCCACACGGTGGCGGCTCTCGATGCCTTCCAGGATTTTTTCGGCTTGTTTGCGGCCATTGGCCACGATGTCGGGGAGTTGTTCGAGGAGGGACTTGGGCATGCAATGGACTCAATAAGCTGTTGATTCAGTTTTCAACTGATTGTTGTAATCATACTCAACAGCTATTTGAGAAAATCATCAAGCGGTTTGTAGTTTGCTTGGATGAATGAAAAAATCGAATTCACCGAGCGTTTGCGTACCGCCATGGTTCAGGCGGGCTATGTGGCCAGCCCGTCGGTTTTAGAGCATGAGTTCAATTTGCGCTGGCCGGGCAAGTCGATCAGCAATCAAGCCGCGTGGGGTTGGTTGAACAACCGTTCAATCCCAACACAAGACAAAATGAAAGTCTTGGCAGAGTGGCTTAAGGTGGAGCCTGATGTTTTGCGTTTTGGCGATGCCGTGCGTCTGTCGGTGCAGCAGCACAAAAAACGTTGGGACGAGGGTGTCGGTTACGTGGAGCGCGAAACCTTCGACGCTTTTTTGCAGCTCCCCGCTGCCCAACGCAAGATCATTCGCGAGGTGATCCTGACGTTTGCCAAGGCCAACGGCGTGCCAGATACACCGGCCAAGAAGAAGTAAGAGTTGCTTTGGAGTGAGCGGTGCGCATGAGCCGCAGTGTCCCGCTTTTAGCTGAGCCTGCCCAAAGTGGCTTGCAATCCCGCCAGGGTTTTGTCGAGTACGGCTGCCTTGAACCCGTGTGGCAGTTGGGCTTGGGTGTTGGCGATGGCTTGCGGTGCTTGGGTCACGATTTCTTCGATCATGGATGCCACATCGGCTTTGAGGCCGCAGATTTTTGCGGTGCTGACCAGATGCCGTTGCAGCACTTCTTTGTGCTGGTAATGCTTGTTCTTGCCCCAAAAAGCCATGGCCAATTTGAGCTTGTGAATGGACCACTGGTTGGGGCCAGGTCCTTCAATCGGCCAGATCGACATGACGTCGTACAGCGGGGCGAGCTTGAATTGGCCTTGCGGCAAGATCTGAATGCTGAAGTTTTTGGCGTGGCCATCGGGTGCGGCCAGCAGCCAGAACAAAATCTGGCTTTTCATGAAGTGACGCAGATCGGTCTGTGCCTGGGTTGAGCGCATCAACACTTGGGCAATGTCGCGCACGCCGGGGCCACCATCGGCTTCGTACTTCAGGTGCGATGGGAGGCCCAGGACCTGACAAAAATCTTCCTGCGGCAGCCGCATCCACCATTGGCCGGATGAATGCAGTTGGCGGTCAAAGCGCTCCACAGCCAACACGCGTTGTGTACCAAAGGTGAGCACAGCGCATCGCGCTACCGGCAGACCGAATTCACGCAGCAGCGTCAGGCACAGCCATTCGTTGTCGACTGAGCTGCTCAGGTCCACTTTCTGGTTGCCCACCAGGCCCAGCGGCATTTTGAGGATGTGGGTGGTGGGCGTGGTGCCTTGGGGCCGCATCCATTGCCCTTGATGCCAGAGCAGCGCTGTTTTTTCCTGTGCGCCCGCCAAAGAGATGCGCAGATCGTCATCGGTGTTGGGGCTGCCCAAGGCGCTGGTGGCGTTGACCACACGCAGCAGGTGTTGTTCGACGTCGAACTCACTCATGCGGGTGCCTTCGATTTGGGTCACGTTGTGCGGCGCTTCGTCTTCGCCCAGCAATTGCACAGCCCCGACGCAGTCCCGGCCGATGGCGCGCAACAAATCAAACGCATCGGTTGAGCCGGTTTTGAACCGTGTCGCCAGCCGACGGCGGATGGCCTCGTTGTCGGGCAGCAGGTTGTCAAAAAAATGTGCGACCGCTGGACCCTTGAGCGGGCTGTCATCCAGGCCAAAAGGCAGCGACAGTGAAAGTGGTCTGCCTGCAGGGGCGCGCATCCAGGTGGGGTCGTATTGCAGCGACATGCCGCTGCGGCCACCCATGCGCCAAGTGCCTACGCGCTCACCGTTCGTCCAGATGGACAGTGCCTGGGTTTGTGCAGGGCGGCCCATGTCACCACTCCGGCGCGTCGCTGTCCCGCGCCAGCAGGGCTTGCGGCGCGGTGCTTTGACGTGCTTGAACCGTGAGTTCCAGACCCAGCGCATTGAGCACGGACAGCAACTGGCCCAGACCGATGTTCTCGGGTTGTTGTTCAAAAGCCGAGATGCGGCTTTGGCTGAGACCCACCCGGGACGCCAGTTCGGTTTGGCTGAGCTGGTTGTTTTTGCGGGCTGTTTTGAGAATTTGCCCCATTTGTGTGGGGGTGACGAGCGTGTGCGGCATGGCGTTTATCCGTAAAACGAATAAATGTAATATACCCGCAAATCGAATAAATGCCAAATATTCGGATAACGAATCAAACCGCCTTGACCCGCACCCCGCCAATCACCCCCGCCACCAACAATGCAATGCCCGCCAGCGTGAGCGGTTCGGGCCACTGGCCGCGCAGCCAGAAGGCGTAGCTGAGCGCTGCCAGCGTTTCGAACACGATGAGCTGTCCGGCCAGGGCGGTGGGCAGGCGCTGGCTCGCGGCGTTCCAGCACAGGGTGCCCAGCCAGGAGGCGAACAGGCCAATGGCCATCATGAGGCCGATGAATTCGAGCGGGCGCGGGCCGAGCGGCATGGGCATCGGGTCATGCGTGGCGATGGCCCACAGCCAGAAGGCGGCATAGCCCAGCAGGGCCAGCGGCAATGTGGCGATGCCTTGTGCTGTGGCCCAGACACGGGGGTTGCGGTCGGGGTGGCCGCGCAGCCAGTCGGCGTTTTTCAGCGGGTACCAGGTCCAGCACACCACGGCGCCCACGGCCAGCACGGCGCCCGTGATGTAACGGGTGGTGTCGGCCGCCGGGTTTTGTACCAGGGCTGTCCACTCCACATGGTTGACGCAGGCGATCCCCAGGAGGATCAGCACCAGAGGCGGTGCGAGTTTCAGCCACGGAAAACGCCCGTCGCGCTGGTGGTTGAGCAGGTTGGCCGAGATGGCGATGACCACCGGCAGCGTGCCGATGATCATGGTGGGCAGCGCCCCGCCTGCGCGCTGGATGGCGCTGGCCAGAAACAGGTAATACAGCACATTGCCGATGGCCGCCAGCTTGAGCGCGGCCACCCAATCGGCCCGGGAGAGCCGTCGCATCTCGGCGCGGTCCACAAAGGCCAGGGGCAGCGCGATGAGACCGAAGGCCAGATAGCGGCCAAAGGTGTGCAGCGCGGCGGGGTAGTCGGGCAGCATCAGCGGGCCCACAAACACCAGGCCCCACATCATGCCCGCAGCCAAAGAAAAGAAGATGCCGCCCCAGAAGGCGGTAGGGTTTTGAGGCATGGTTTGCAAAAAAGTCTTGTCAGGCCCGCCACGCGGGCAGCTGCCAGTTGCGCCACAGGGCCAGGCCACGCAGCCCGACCGTGACCACCACGCAACCCAGCAGCGCCACCCAGCCGGGGGCATCGGTGGACCACAGGCCCACATAAGTCCAGCCGCCCGCAAAGGCGCAGACCGCGTAAGGACGGTGGTCCTTGAAGGCGGTGGGGATTTCGTTGCACACCATGTCGCGCAACACGCCGCCAAACACGCCCGTGATCAGGCCCATGAGCACGGCCACCACCGGGGGCATGGTGGACAGGAGCGCGTGGTGCACACCCGTTGCGGTGAACAGGCCCAGCCCCAGGGCGTCAGGCCAGAGGATCGCTTTTTCGGTGACTTCAAAATGGCGCTGGCGCATGAACAGCATGGCCGCCACGCACAGGGCCAGCACGCCCCAGAGCATTTCGGTGTGTTGCACCCAGAAAAAAGGCCGGTAGTCCAGCAGCAAGTCGCGCAGCGTGCCACCGCCAAAGGCCGCCAGAAACGCAACCACGCACACGCCCACCGCGTCGAGCCGCTTGCGGGCCGCTTCCATCAGGCCCGACAGCGCAAAGGCGGCGGTGGCCGACAACTCGACCAGCAGGCGCAGGGTGTCCCCCCAGGATTGAATGGCATACATGCACCCGATTATCAGGCCAGCCAGACCTGTCGGTAGCGGCCCTGCGGGTCGTGGTCTTGCGTCTGTTTGGCGGGGTTGAAGCGCCTGCCCACACGCGGGTCGGTGCCCCGGCCGCTCACATACAGCCAGTTGCCCTGGTTGCTTTGCACATCAAAGTCCACCAGCTGCGATTCGAACCAGGCCGCGCCCGCGCGCCAGTCGCAAGACAGGTCGTGCACCAGAAAGCTGGCCACGATTTGGCGCATGCGGTTGGAGGTGAAGCCGGTGGCGGCCAGCTCGCGCATGCCCGCGTCCACGATGGGCTCGCCCGTTTGGCCGCTGCACCAGCGTGCAAAGTCTTTCGGAAAGTGCGAGGGCTTGGGCAGGTTCGACAAACCCCGCGCTGCATAGAGCTGCGGACCGTGCTGCAGGTGCAGCATGCGGAAGTTGTCACGCCACAGCAGCTCAAACCACAGCCAATACGTGCCGTCGTTGCTGCCGTGCGCTTGTTCGTAGGCCTGCAACTGGGCCCAAATGCGGCGGGCCGACACCGCGCCCGTGGCCAGCCAGGGCGACCAGTGGCTGCTGGTGTGCTGACCTTGCAGGGCGTTGCGGGTTTGTTTGTAGCGGTCGGGCCAGGGCGGGGTGAGGTAGCTTTGCAGGTGGGCCAAGGCGCTGGTTTCGCCGCCCCGGCAGGCGGCTTGGGTGTACGGAAAGTTCGAGCGCGGGTGCGCATCGTATTCGGTGTGGGCTTGCAGCAGCGTGAACGGGTCTTCAGTCCAGCCGGGCAAGCCGGTCAAGCTGTCGCTCGGAGGCGCAGGCAACTGGGTGGGCGCGGGCAGCGGTGCCAGGGGGTGGAGCTTCGCCGATTCGATGCGTTGGCGAAACACCGTGAACACCTGCGGCATGTCTTCGGTCGCAAAGGGCAGGGCGTCGGGTTCGATCAGGCTGGACTGCCACAGGGTTTTGACGGTGAGGCCTGCGTTGATCAGGGCCTGCACCTGCGCTTCTTCTTCGGGTGCGGCGATGTCTTCGCAAAACACGGTGTCTGCGCCCACATGGCTGGCGCAAGTGGGCAGCACCTCGGCCACGGGGCCGTGCAGCAACACTAGGTGCTGGCCCAAAGCCTGCAGCGAGGCTTGCAAGTCTTGCAACGTGTCAGCCAGAAAACGCCTGCGGTGCTCGCCCATGCGGCGAAAGTCCCAAGCGGTGGGCGCGTCTTGCACGGGTTCGTGCACATAGACCAGCAACAGGGCTTGGCCATGCGTTTGGGCGTGCTCAATGGCTTGCTTCAAGGCGCGTTGGTCGTGCAGGCGCAAGTCGTTTCGGAACCAGAAGAGGGTGGTGCGCATGGTTTAAAAGTCAAAGCCCAGCTGTGTGCTGGACACGTTGGTGTTAGGCGATTTTTTTCGGGTGTTGCGTGGATTCGGAGCTATCGTTTTGCGCGATGCATGCTTGTCGATGACGGCTTTTTTGCCCGCCTTGACACCGGGTTCAGCCCGGCGGGCGTGCAGCGCCGCTTTGGCGGTGTGTGTGGCCTCGGCCAGGTCCACCAGCGGCTCTGGGATGTCCACGCCCACCGTCAGGCCACAGTGGCGCTGCACCTCGGGCGGCATGAGCCAAGGCTCGAACAACCAGGTGTCGGGCACTCGGCGCATGTGCGGCAGCCAGCGGCGCACAAAGATGCCTTTGGGGTCGTGGTCTTGCGCTTGTTTGATGGGGTTGTAGACCCGCGTGGTGTTGATGCCGGTGGTGCCCGACTGCATTTGCAGCTGGCTCCAGTGGATGCCGGGCTCGTAATCCAGAAACTGCGTGGCCAGCCAATGGCCCACGGGCCGCCAGTCGAGCCACAGCGGGTAGGCTGCCACCGACACCAGCATGGCCCGCATGCGAAAGTTCAGCCAGCCGGTCTCGTGCAGCATGACCACGCAGGCGTCCACCATGGGCCAGCCGGTGCGGGCCGATGTCAGCGCTGCAAAGTGGGCGTCGTTCCAGTCGTCTTCGCGCAGGCCATCGTAACCCCGGTGCATGTTGCGCCATTCGATTTCGGGCTCGCTCTCGAGCTTCTGGATGAAATGGCAGTGCCAATACAAGCGGCTCATGAAATCCACCAGACCCGCACGGTGGCGACCTGCTTGCGGTGGCAGGGCGTCCAGCGCAGCGCGGGTGGCCTGCACCACCTCGCGCAGGCTGATGCAGCCATAGGCCAGGTACGCCGACAAACGTGAGCATGCGGTGGGCGAGGACAACGGTGACGAGATGCCGCCCCGGTAGCTCAGCGCACGCGCATCCAGAAAGCTGTGCAAGGTCTCGAGCGCCAGGCGGCGACCTCCGTGCTGGCGCTGGGTGGGGTTGTGCTGCAGGCCGGGTGGCGGTGTCATCACCTCGGGGCCAACATTTTCAGGCGCATGAACAAAGTACAACTCGGGCAAGACCGCTTGCGGCGCGGCCATGTGTGACTCCCAGCGGGCTTGCCAGGTGTTGCGGCTTTTCAGGCGGCGCACCACGCCAAACTGCGGCAGTTCGGTCCAGGGCAGGCCGATGCTGCGGCACCACGCGCCGACCTGCAGGTCGCGCTCGTAGGTGAAGGCATTGCCGGTTTCTTCGTGTGAGACCAATTCGGCAAAAGGCGCTTGGGCATGCAGCGCGGCCAGCACCTGCACCGCAGGCCCTTCGCGCACTTGCAGGCTGCCGCCCACCGCCTGCAGCTCCTCGTGCAGTTCATTCAGCGATTCGCGAACGAACTCGAAGTGTTGCAAGGCGGCATCGGGCTGCGCCCACAAACCGGGCTCGACGATGTAGAGGCACAGCACTGGGCCTTGGGTTGCCGCATGGGTCAGTGCCGCATGGTCGTGCAGCCGCAGGTCGCGTTTTAACCAGACCACGCGGTAAGTCACAGCTGTCCCCCATCAGAGAGGGCCGCATAGCGGCGGGCTTCAATGGGCACGCAGTCGATCAGGGCCTGAGGCATCTCCGGGGCTTGTTGTTGCAAATAACGGCGTACAAAATGGGCCGGTTGCCAAGGTGCTGTGGAGCCGCTCCACACGGCGCTGTCTTGGATGAGCCAAGCATCACCTTCTAGGCGCAACACCACGATGCTGGGGTTGAGGGTTTTGAATGCGACTTCGGCAATGGCCCAGTCTGCTTGCAGGTGCAGTTGCAAGAGTTGGGCTTCCAATGAGTCCGGCAGGCTGTGTTGCTGAATGGTTTGCAGCACCGCCTGGGCCGTGGCCGTATCGTGGGCTTCGGCGCGAACGCGCTGACAGTCTTGTCGCCACGGCCGCCAGTGCTCGGCCATCCAGCCTTGAGGATCGAACTTTTGGCCGTTGATCTCCAGCAGGATGCCGTGGTCCTGGCGAACCCAGTCGATGTGGCTGTCCATGACCAAAAAGCCGGTCACGCCGAGCAAGGTGGCGGCCACGTGTCGTTTCATGTGCAGTTCAGCCGCGCGTGCTGTTCAGGTCGGGTCCTGCAGGGAGATGCCTTCGTGGTCGGCCACCATCTGCAGGGCCTTTTCAAGCAAGGCACGGGCTGTGCCTGCCATCTTGTGGAGCTGCGTGTGCAACTCGCTGTCTTTGGGGCTTTGTTGCAAGCAGTCCAGGCTGTAGTCTTCGAAACGGCCCAACTGGCCAATCAGCTCGGCCACATGGCGAGGGCATTCGCACAGCACCTGGCTGGGAATATTGGCCACCCGCTGCAGCACCGCATCTGAAAACTGGCGTGGCGGCACGGGGTCGTTCAGATGGGGCAGGCCCCAGGAGGCGTCAGTCAGTGCTGGGCGTGTGCTGCGCACGATGTTGGCCAAAGCCGCATCGTTCAGGGGTTCACGGTGCAGCAGGCAGCCCGTGCGGGCCAGGCTGTCGATGGCTTTCATTTGGCCAAAGCCATACAACACCACGGTCTGGCGTGCGCTCAATTGCGCGGACAAATCGAGAATTTGCTGGGCACTGCTGTCGCTCAGGTTGTTCACCGCGACCATGAGCACATCGGTGTCGGCGGCCTCGGGGTTCTGGCGGGCTTCGTTCAAATCGGCCCACACCGCTTGAATGTGCACAGCGGGTCCTGGGTGGGTGGATCTGAAGTGTTCGGATTGCAAACGCTCGGCCAAGTGGTGACCGACCAGCACCCAGCGATGGCGCTGGCTGTCAGGGGATCGCGGCGCTGGCGCTGACCCGCGTGCCATCTGGGAGCCAGTTTGCAACAACTGCTGCAACTGTGCGGTGCTCAGCCCGGCAATCAAGCTGATGCCGTGTCCTTGGCTGGTCAGTGACTTGAGCAATGTGGCTTTGCGCAGGTCTTCCTCGTCGTAGAGCCTGTGCTGCCCTTGGGTGGTGGCGGGCGAGAAGGCGCTGTAGCGCGTTTGCCAGATCCGCAAGGTGGGCACAGGCACGCCGCTGAGCTTGGAAACGGCACCGATGCGGTAAAGCGCTGGACGGGGATCGAGGGTGTTGGGCATTGTCTTGTTTATGTATTGAGTAGATATTTTAAGGTAAAAATAGGTTTATTGAGAAATAAAACAGGATATGAGTGGATTTTATGCGTTTAAACCATACAATACCGATTCAAATGAGGAGCGCATCATGATCCTGAAGAAAACAGCCAAAGCCGTCGACATCGCGGTTTTCATCACTTCTCGTTCAGCCGTGGAGCCCGTGACGACCGAAGAGATCGCTTCGGGCCTGGGGTTGTCGTCCTCTTACACGGAGTCGATACTCAAGGAGCTGCGCGAGGCCGGATTGATCCGGGCACACCGTGGCCCGGGCGGCGGCTACCAGATCCGCGGCAACCCCGAAGACATCAGCTTGTGGGATGTGGTCAAGCACTTTGAAGTGGTGCACAGCTTTGACGAGCTGTACCCCGACGATGGCCATCCGATGAAGTCATTGGAAGCCGACATCCAACGCCACCTGCAAGAAACACTGGCCTCGCAGACCCTGGACGATGTCGCCGTGCCCTTCATGCCACGCGACGCCCGCGTGACTTCCATGCTGGGCCAATTCCGCCTCAAGCCCTTGCCTGCGCCGGTCATGCCGCGAGCACCCAATTCAGTGTTCCAGTTGAGCATGATGCTCTGAAGTTGAGCTGCGGGCCTGTGCCCACAGGCCTGGCTTGGACTACACCGAAAGGTGAATGTTCAAGCGGCACGCTGCCGTCTAGCATGGCAGCGTGCACATTTTTGGCCATCCCCTTTCTGTGAGCGCCCCGCGTCCCGGTCCGATTCTGGACCGTTGGGCGCACACGCAGCTGTCACCTTTCACGCAAGGTATTTCGACCGTCTCCCTGCGCATGGCTTTCGACGACTGGGCGAGCCACCTGGCCATGAACCCGGCCGAGCAACTCAAACTGCTGCAGCTGGGGGTGTTGAGCGCGCAGGAGTGGGCGCACTATGCAGCGCAGGCACACGACCAACACTGCAAACCCTGCATCGAGCCCATGGTGCATGACACCCGTTTTTCGCACCCCGGCTGGCAGGCCTGGCCCTTCAATGCCATCAGCCAGGCCTTCTTGCTCACACAGCAATGGTGGCAAGAGGCCACGACCGGTGTGCGTGGCGTGTCGCCCCACCATGAATCGGTGGTCAATTTCGCGGCTCGTCAGTGCCTGGACATGGTGTCACCCGCCAATTTCGTGCTGACCAACCCCGAGGTGTGGCAACGCACCCAGGAAACCATGGGGGCGAATTTGCGTCAGGGTTTTCAGAATTGGCTGGAAGACGCCCAGCGTTGGCAGCGAGGCCAGCCACCCGCAGGCACCGAGGCGTACCAGGTGGGGCAGCAGGTGGCCATCACGCCGGGTCAGGTCGTTTACCGCAACCACCTGATCGAGTTGATCCAGTACGCCCCCACCACCGATCAGGTGCGGCCCGAGCCGGTGTTGATCGTGCCATCCTGGATCATGAAGTACTACATCCTCGATTTGTCGCCGCACAACTCCTTGATCCGCTTCTTGGTGGATCAAGGCCACACGGTGTTCGCCATGTCTTGGGTCAACCCGGACTCGGATGACCGGGATCTGGATATGGATATGGACGATTATTTGCGCATGGGCGTGATGGACGCTCTGGAGGTGGTGTGCGCTGTGGTGCCCAGACAAAAAGTGCATGCGCTGGGCTATTGCCTGGGCGGCACACTGCTGGCCATCGCAGCAGCCGCCATGGCCAGGGACGCCGATGACCGCCTGGCCAGCTTGACGCTGCTGGCGGCACAAACCGACTTCACCGAGCCTGGCGAGTTGGAGCTGTTCATCGACGAGAGCCAGGTGGCGCACCTCGAAGACATCATGTGGGACCGGGGCTATCTGGACAGCAGCCAGATGGCCAGTGCTTTCCAGTGGATGAATTCGAACGATCTGATCTGGTCGCGCCTGCTCAAGCACTATTTGCTGGGTGAACGCGCACCCATGAGCGATCTGATGGCCTGGAACGCAGACGGCACGCGCTTGCCATACCGCATGCATGCCGAGTATTTGCGGCGCATGTTCCTGAACAACGACCTGGCCAGTGGCCGCTATCCCGTGCACGGCAAACCTGTGGCCTTGACCGCGATCCAGTGTCCGATTTATGCCTTGGGCACCGTGCGTGACCACGTGGCCCCATGGCGATCGGTGCACAAGCTTCACTTACTCACCAATGTGGACACCACCTTTGTCCTGACATCAGGGGGGCACAATGTGGGCATCGTCAATCCGCCGGGTGTCCCGGGGCGCAGCTTCCAGGCGCTGACACGTCCGCACGATGGGGCCTATCTGGACCCGGACGTCTGGTTGCGTGCAGCCAGCAGACACGAGGGCTCGTGGTGGACGCACTGGCTGAGCTGGTTGCAGGACCATTCCGGTGAAGCGGGTCCACTGCCCAACATGGGTGCGCCCGACATGGGTTTGTCACCGCTGGCTGACGCGCCCGGACACTACGTTTTGAAGAAATGAGGAGGTACTGCCCATGGACCCCGTTCACCACCCGTTTCATGAGTTGTTTGCGCAGCTGGGTTTGCCTTGTGATTCGCGCAGCATTGCGCAGTTCATTCGGGCGCACAGCCCCTTGTCGGGCGATATCGCCTTGGCCGACGCTGCTTTTTGGACAGTGGCCCAAGCCAACTTCTTGCGAGAAACTTGGCAACAGGACTCCGACTGGACGCACCAGGTCGATCAGCTCAACAAGGCCTTGCGAGCGCATTGATCCCCGCTCTTGACCGGCACTCTGCACGTTCCGCGTCACGAAGAATTCACGCCATTGACTTTTTCATGTCATTTCGCTTTTGGATCATGGCTGCATTGATCCAAAGGAGAACTGGTCATGAAAGAGTTGCCGAACCCCACGTTCGCGTTGTCCCCGGTGAGTTTGCCCAGGGGGTTACTTCATCCGGCGCAGGTCCAAACCCCTGTGGATTTCCTGCCTCGACGTGCCCAAAATGCTATTCACGTCACTTGGGCAAAACATCAAGACGAAGTGCGCGAAGCACAAAAACTGAGGTTTGATGTTTTCGGCACTGAAATGGGCGCACGCTTGTCGACCCAGGTGCCCGGCCATGACATCGATCTGTTCGACGATTACTGCGAGCATTTGCTGGTCCGACACGGCGAGTCGGGCTTGGTGATTGGCACCTACCGTGTACTCACGCCGGCCCAGGCCAAACGCGTGGGCAGCACCTACAGCGACACCGAATTCGACCTGACCCGTCTGCGCGACATGCGCCAACGCATGGTGGAGTTGGGCCGCAGTTGCGTGCACGCCGAGCACCGCCAGGGTGGCGTCATCATGGCCCTGTGGGGGGCTTTGTTTGAATTCATGGACCGCAACCGCCTGGACACCATGATCGGTTGCGCCAGTATTCCCATGCTCCACAACGGTGTGGTGACGGGTGATGCCGCAGCCAGCATCTGGAACCAGTTGCGTCAGAGCCATCTGGCCGATATCCAATACCATGTCCGGCCGCGTTTGCCATTGCCCATCGATGAGCTGGACAGCAACTTGCCGATCGAGCCGCCCGCGCTGATCAAGGGCTATCTGCGCTTGGGTGCCAAGGTGCTGGGTGCGCCCGCCTGGGACCCGGATTTCAACACGGCCGATTTGCCGATGATGATGTGCACCGCAGACTTGCCAGCGCGTTACTGCAAGCATTTTTCAGCGGCTGTCAGATGACTGTGTCGTCAACCTCCTTGCAGCACGCGCTGCTGCTGAAAACCTTTGACGCCAGTCTGGCGCAGGATGGGGTGCATGGCTCACCCGTCCATGTGTCGTCCCCGTCCGCACAGGACGAGGATGACGACGCTGCAGACCGCCCTCGTTTGAGGGCGATTTTCATTTCAGACCTGCACATCGGCACACCGGGATTTCAGGCCGAGGCCTTGCTCGACTTTTTGAAGCACCACCCGAGTGATGTGCTGTATTTGGTGGGTGACATTGTCGACGGATGGCAGCTGCGCAGGCGCTGGTTCTGGCCGCAAAGTCACAACGATGTGGTGCAGAAACTGTTGCGCAGGGCGCGCAAAGGTTGCCGCGTGGTCTATGTGCCTGGTAACCACGACGAGTTTGCCCGGCATTTTGTGGGCCATGCTTTTGGCGGCGTGGAGGTGGTGCATGAAACGACCCACACCACCGCTCAGGGGCTCAAGTTGTGGGTGGTGCATGGAGACCATTTTGATGGCGTGATCCAGTGCGCCAAGTGGCTCGCGTATGTGGGTGACTGGTTGTACGAGTTGACCCTCCGAATCAACCGGCACCTGAACAGCTTCAGGGCCCGTGTGGGGCGGCCCTACTGGTCTTTGTCCGCGTACCTCAAGCTCAAGGTCAAGAAGGCGGTGAACTTCATCAGCGATTTCGAAGTGGCCGTAGCGCACGAAGCCAAGCGCCGAGGCTTTGATGGCGTGGTGTGCGGGCACATCCACCATGCAGAAATACGGAATGTGAATGGCACCTTGTACTGCAACGATGGCGATTGGGTAGAAAGCCGGACCGCCTTGGTGGAGCATGCCGACGGGCATCTCGAAATCGTCCATTGGGGTTCGCATGCGGTGGTGAGCCAACGGGGGGCTGCAGCTCAGGTGGTGCCCGCATGAAGCTCGCCCTCATCACCGATGCCTGGCACCCTCAGGTCAATGGCGTGGTGACCACGCTGCACGAGCTGGTGCAAGCCCTGAGCATGGGGGACGTCGAAGTGACGGTGATCCACCCCGGACAGTTCCGCAACCGCCCCTGCCCGGGTTATGCGGGCATTGATCTGGCGGTGCGCCCTTACAAAGCGCTGGCCAAAGTGCTGGACACATTGCAGCCCGATGCGGTTCACATCGCCACAGAAGGTCCTTTGGGCTGGGCAGCGCGCAAGCATTGCCTGAAAAAAGGCTGGCAATTCACCACCGCCTTCCACACCAAGTTTCCAGAAATCCTGAAAGCAGCGCTGCGCGTGCCCTTGTTTCTGGGCTACGGCCTGTTTCGCCATTTTCACCGCCCGTCTTCGGGGGTGATGGTGCCGACCCAAGGCGTACTGAACATGCTGAAAAGCCGTGGCTTCCAATCACTCAAGCCGTGGACCCACGGGGTGGATCTGGATTTGTTTGACCACCACGCCGAGCCGCTGGATATGCCGGAATTGGAAGGGTTTCCGCGCCCCTACGCCTTGTTTGTCGGGCGAGTTTCTTACGAGAAAAACATCGATGCGTTTCTGGACTTGAAGCTGGATGGAACCCGCATCGTGTGTGGTGTGGGGCCTTTGGAAGCGCAGCTCAAGGCGCGTTACCCGAATGTGGTCTGGATGGGAGTGTTGCCGCGCCAACAGTTGGCCAAGGTCTATGCTGCAGCCGATGTGTTTGTCTTTCCTTCGCGCAATGAAACCTTTGGCTTGGTCATGCTCGAAGCCATGGCTTGCGGCACCCCTGTGGCCGCATACCCGGTCGATGGCCCTTTGCAAGTGCTCGGTCATACCGAAGGCCAGACGATGGGGGGCGTGCTGTCGGAAGACCTGGCCGAGGCGTTTCGCCAATGCCTGACCCTTCCAAGGGCCGAGTGCCGACAGCGGGCTGAGGCCTTCGCCTGGCCCAAGACGGTCGAGTTGTTCGTGTCCCATCTGGTGCCGGTATCGGGCGCTGCAAGCACGGGCGGCTGATTCACGGTGTTGTCATCAAATTGACACAGCGAATTCCTAGAATGATTTTCAATCTATTCAGGCACGGTCATGGTTCATTCAAAAGTCGAGACTTCCTTTGCAAACGAGCGGCCAGCCTTGCTCGACCGCGATCAGAGCATCTTGTCCTTCAACGAGCGGGTGCTGGATTGGGCTCACCGCCCGGAAGTGCCAGTGCTCGAGCGTTTGCGCTATTTGTGTATCGTGTCTTCCAACCTGGACGAGTTTTTTGAGGTACGGGCAGAGCCCCATGTGATGGGCAGCCTGCAAGGCCTGAAGTCAGGGGAATACACAGAAGCCAGTCTTGCCGCCTTGGCTGAAAAAATCAGCGCCATGGTGGCGCGGCAATACGCCCTGTACAACGACGACTTGTTGCCCACTTTGCAGCGCAAGGGTTACCGGATCTTGTCGCACGGCGAGCGCAATGCGGCCCAGCGACAATGGGTGCGCAGTTATTTTCAACGCGAAGTCCAGCCTTTGCTGGTGCCAGTGGGGTTGGACCCGGCGCACCCGTTCCCGCAGGTGGCCAACAAGTCTCTGAATTTCATCGTTCAGCTGTCGGGCAAGGACGCCTTTGGTCGCTCCAATGAGATCGCGATTGTCAAAGTGCCCCGCGTTTTGCCCCGCCTCATTCCACTGCCCGAGCGGGTGTGTGACGGCACCACCGCCTTTGTCATGCTGTCCAGTGTGATCCGTGCGCATTTGGCCGAATTGTTTCCGGGCCGTGAAGTGGGGCAGTTCTCACAGTTTCGGGTGACGCGCAACTCCGAGCTGGCGGTTGACGAAGACGAGATTGCCAATTTGCGCATGGCTCTGCGGCAGGGTTTGCAGCATCGCCACTACGGTCAGGCGGTCCGGCTGGAGGTTTCGGCCAATTGCTCGCCACGTTTGGCAGAATTTTTGCGCAAGGAATTCCAACTCCCCGAAGCCTCGGTGTTTCGGGTCAACGGTCCGGTCAATCTGGTGCGTCTGATGCAGTTGATCGATTTGATCGATGCGCCGGAGTTGCTGTTCCCGCCCTACAAGGCGAGTTTCCCTGCGCAGGTGCCGCAGCACGGCTCGATCTTTGCGCGCCTCAAAACGGGTGATGTGATGATCCACCAGCCCTTTGAGAGTTTCGACGGCGTCTTGGCATTCTTGCGCGAAGCCGTGATGGACCCGAACGTGCTGGCCATCAAGCAAACGATTTACCGAGCAGGCAGCGATCCCACGATGATGGATTTGCTGCGCGAGGCGGTGCGTCGGGGCAAGGAAGTCACAGCTGTGGTGGAGCTCAAAGCCCGATTTGACGAAGAAGCCAACATCAACTGGGCAGAGCAGCTCGAATCGATTGGGGTGCAGGTGGTGTACGGCATTGTCGGCCTCAAGACGCACGCCAAGATGCTTTTGGTGACTCGCCGCGAAGGCCGCTCGCTCAAGCGCTACGGACATTTGTCGACCGGCAATTACAACCGCCGCACCGCAGCGCTGTACACCGACATCAGCTACCTCACGGCAGACGCTGGCATCACATCCGACATGGATCAATTGTTTGGTCACTTGGCCAGCCAAAGCCGCCTGCCCAAAATGAAGCGCTTGCTGGTCGCGCCTTTTCAGCTGCACAGCGACTTGCAATCGCGCATTGCGGCGGTGGGCGAAGCAGCGGCGCGTGGTGACTTTGCACGCATTGTCATCAAGATGAATGCCCTGACCGACCAACCGCTGATCGAGGCTTTGCTGGAAGCCGGGCAAAAGGGTGCGAAGATTGACTTGATCGTGCGGGGCGCTTGCATGTTGCCTGCGCGTGTGGCGGGTTTGAGCGAAAACATCCGCGTGCGCTCGGTCATTGGCCGCTTTCTGGAGCATTCCCGTGTGTTTTATTTCTGCGCCGGTCAGGAAGAGTCGCTGTATTTGTCCAGCGCCGACTGGATGAGTCGAAACATGACACGCCGGATCGAGCTGGCCTGGCCTGTGACCGACCCGGTTTTGCGTCAGCGCATCATCGACGAATGCCTGATCGCCTACCTGCATGATGGCCGTGACGCCTGGGATTTGGCGGCAGACGGTCAATACCACCGGGTCGGTCTGACGGCACCGGGACACGGAGCACAAAACGCCTTGATGCTGCGCTACGGGGCGTCTACCAAAGGGGACTGAGGGCGATGGACTTGATTTTGTGGCGTCACGCCGAAGCCCACGAGGCCGAACCCGCAGAAGATGACTTGCAAAGGGCTCTGACGCCGCGTGGCCGCAAGCAGGCTGAGCGGATGGCGGTCTGGCTCGAAAGTCAGCTTCCAGAAGGCACGCGCATTTTGAGCAGCCCTGCAGTCAGGGCTGAGCAGACGGTGCGCGCCCTGGGGCGTAAATACAAAGTTCGCGATGCCTTGTCACCGGGCGCTTCGGTGGAGGATATTCTGGAAACAGCGGGTTGGCCCGATGCCAGGTACCCGGTTTTGCTGGTTGGGCACCAGCCCGGACTGGGGGCGGTGATTTCACAGTTGCTGCGCATGCCCACTGCGGCGTGCGCGGTGCGCAAGGGGGCCGTATGGTGGTTGCGCAGGCGCAGCCGTGATGGTCAGGATCAAACCGTTTTGCTGACCGTGACCGCCCCAGAGCGTCTGTGAGCAGGCTCAGTCCTTGGCGGGCCGACCGGTTTTGATGGTGGGAACGCTGCTCAGCGCCTTTTTGAAGCTCGCATCAGTCAGGCCAAGAAGCGCCTGCAACCCTGCCCGGATGAGTTCACTTTTCTTGATCTCGACACCCAGACCCAAAGCGCGTTTTTTCATGTCTGCAATTTGCAGCAATTCGGTCTTGGGGATGGTGAAGCTGTCGCGCACAACTTTGACTTTCTTGTCTTTCAGGGGTTTGGCGGGTGCGGCAGTAGCTTGCTTGGCCACAGGCTTGGGCGTCACGGGCTTGGCGCGTGGGTTCTTGGAGACAGCTTGGCTGGGCGCACCGCTTGAAGTGGTTGTAGATTTTTTAGGGGCTGCGACTTTGGCTTTGCGAGGCGCTGGCGTTTTTGCGGCCTGGCTTCTTCCTTTGCTTGGCGTGGCTGTTGTCTGTGTCATGGGTATTGAAGGTGAAAGTTGAGATTTAACGGTGCATACAGTTTATACCGTTAAATGAAACATGACAAGTTGCGTTTCATTGTGCGTTTTATCAGCCAGCCAATGAGTAAAACTCACGCGGTCAATGACCGTGCCTGTGGTGTGCGTCTGGCACATGGGCGTGACAGTGCGTGACAGGCGCATGCGTGTGCCAATGGCTGTGGGTGCCCTCTGGCATGGTGTCGTGCACATGGGTGTGATGTCCATCGTCATGCCGGTGGGCATGTTCATGTTCCAGTGCATCGTGGGTGTGCTCATGCGCATGAGATTCCATCAAGTGCAACACAACACCCAGCATCATCAACACACCCGCAACGACCATCAAAGCACTGCCTGAACGTTCTCCCAAGACGAATGCGCCAATGGCCCCAATGAACGGGGCAAAAGCAAAAACAGAGCCGGTGCGGGCTGCGCCGAAGGTACGTTGCGCGAGCAAGTAAAACCGCAGGCTCAAGCCATAACCCGTAGCACCGACAGCTACCAACCCCATCGCGGTTGTTGCCAGTGGGATCGGTTCATCAAACAATGTAGCCAAGGCCAGCGTACATATCGCACCCAATGTGGCTTTGACCAAGACCACCTGTCCGGGATCGCGATAGGCAACCCCGCGCGAGAGCGTGTTGTCCACTCCCCAGGCCACCGTGGCCAGCATCACCGCCAGCAAGCCCCACAGCTGAACTTGACCCAAAGTGCCTTGTTCGACCACCAAAACCACGCCGCCAGCCAGCATCAAAACAACAGCAGCAATGACCCTCTTGTCTAAGGTCTCTCCGTACCATCGCCATGCCAAAACAGCGGTGAAAACAGCTTCAAGCGTGAGCATCAAGGACGCACTGGAGCCGCTGGTGTGCTGCAAACCCCAGGCCAATGCGACGGGTCCGATCACAGCGCCTGTCCCCGCCATGGCAAACAGTCTGGGCAAATCGCTTTTCTTGATGCTTGCCTCTTGTGCCGCAGGTTGTTTTAAAACCCAAGCCACGACAGCAGCACCTGCGTAAAGCAGGGCCGCAGTCGTGAACGAGCCAACGCCCTTGCCCAGGCTTTGCACCATCGGGGTGCTCAACCCGAACAATGCAGAAGCCAGCAATGCCAGCAGACCGCCTTTCAGGGCTGGTGGCGTTGACTCGTTACTCATCGATTACTGGCCTGTGAAATTGGACGCGATGAAGTTGCCTACCGGGGTAAAGAACATGTACAGCGTTTCCTTGGTTTTGTCTTTGGCGGCGGGGTCCTTGAAGGTCACTTTCCACTCTTTGCCTTTTTTACCGTCAACCGACTCGATCTTGTCTTGTTTGACAGCGGACCAAGAGGCGTCCAGTTTGCCGCTTTTAACCAAGGCGTCTTTACGTTGAGCTGCACAGCCGCTCACGGTGGCTTCAGCGGCTGGCTTGTTGCCATGGAAATGGCAGCTGCCGCCAGCAGACGCAAAAACAACAGGTGTCCACAAAGTAGTGGTCAAGGTCAGTGCAGCGAAGATAGATTTTTTCATGATGATTCCTTGAGTTACGGTTTTAAAAACAGAAGCGTTGGTCTATTTCAGGGTGTTGCGACTGTCGTCGGTGGTGTTGTCAATGGCCATGTCTTCATGGGCATGCTGGTGCTCTTGCGCTGGAAAGCGGAAGTCGTTGGGGTGGCTGTCATGCTGATAGCCATGCAGTTGCGTGAACAACAAGTAAATACCGGCGTAGATCAGGCCCAGGTTGGCCATGTGGCTGAAGCGTTTGAACGAGGGGCGATTGCGCCAGAAGGCCAGTACAGCCACCATCACGGTCAGCGCCGCGATTTGACCGACTTCTACGCCCACATTGAAGCTCAGAATGCGCCACAACATAGCCACAGGGTCATCTCCCAGGGGGAGTTGCTGCAAGCGCGTGGACAGGCCGAAACCATGCAGCAGGCCAAATCCAAAAACAGCCATCAACAAGTTGGGGGACTTCATGTCGAAGTGCTTTTGAAATCCCCCGTTGTTGTCAAAACCCTTGTAAATCACACTGATGGCAATGATGGCGTCCACCAGATAGAAGTTCCAAGTGATCTTGAAGTAGGTCGCAAAGATCAGCGTGATGCAGTGCCCCAGTGTGAACACCGTGACAAATTTGGCTACATCCTTGAAGGTGGTCAAGAAGAAGACCACACCGAACAAGAACAACAGATGGTCATATCCCGTGAGCATGTGGCTGGCACCCAGGCCCACGTATTGGAAATAACTGCCGTCAAGCATGCGCTGGCGGTCTTCTTCAGAAATGCCATGCGCCCAAGCTAATGGGGTCATGGCCAAAAAGAACAAAGCCATCAGTCGCCCAGAAAAGATGTTTTTCATAGGTCAAAAAGTGAAATGAAAGAAGGGTTTGTGCGGCTTGGGCATCCTGCCGATCAGCGGAATCACGCAGAAATACGTTTAAGAGTGGCTGCAGCACAACGCGGCCTGCCCATCTGAAAGATGTGTGTTGACCCGGCTGGGCCGGTTAAGTTCTTCAAACGAGTCGTCTGTGGTCAGACGGCTGTTGGTTGGGGTGGGCGCAGTGGCCCTTGAAGAAAGACGGCGGCGATGGGCGCTGCACTGTTTGAAAACCGTGTTGACCGAGCCCGGTCCAGAGCAAAGCCATTGACTAGAGGCACAAGTCCGACCAGCTGAAAGGTTTCACTGGCATGCTGATGCTGTGCAGCTTCCGTGACATGGTCATCCATGTGCAGCGAGTGATCGTCATGATGGTGGTGTGCCGTGGCTTGGGCGTGTGCCACGGTATTGGCCAAGTCGGCAATTCTTTGCTCTTGACCCCAAGGCGTGAGCCACACGACCACCTGCAAAAGAATTGCAAGGATCAAAAAAGTGGCGCGACTGCTTTGTGGCATGCGAAATATTTTACATGTCAGTCCTGGTGGACCTCTAACGCCCATTCGGTTTTTTGCCAAGCCGTTTTCTCTTCACGCAAGAGATGGGCCGACTGCGGCCAGACTTCGGCCCAGTCGCTGCGCAGCGTCAAACGCGCGGTGCGCTCCAGAGCATCGCAGTGGATGGTCAAACCCGACAGGTCCGGGTCGCGTCGGGCATGGCACAAAATGACCGCCAATCGGAGCGCCATGAGCTGCTGGACAAAGCTCGCGTCATCCATCTCGATTTCAAGTTTGCGCAATTTGCCCCGATGCCCCAACACCAATTGGCTCAGGCGGTGCAACTCATCGAGGGTGAAGCCGGGCAAGTCTGTATTGTCCAGGATGTAAGCGCCATGCTTGTGGTAATCGCTGTGCGAGATGCGCATGCCGGTTTCGTGCAACTGGCAGGCCCAGTGAAGTTTTTGCAGATAGCGCTGACGATCTTGCGCTGAAGTGCTGCCGCTTTCCGGGATGAGCGATTGCAACAGGCTTTGGGCCGTGCGTGATACCCGTTCGGCCTGCAGCTTGTCGGTACCAAAGCGTTGCGCCAGCCAGTCCACCATCGATGACCTGACATCCTGTGTGCTTTCCCGATCGATCAGATCGTAAAGCGCACCGTGCCGGAGCGCACCTTGGGCCGCTTGCATCTCGTCGATGTGCAGCAGGTCAAACACCGCTTGCAAGACGGCCAGCCCCCCACCAATCACGGGCTTGCGGTCTTCCTTGACCCCTTCGAGCCGCAGGTTGTCTGGCTTTTGGGCTTTGAGAAGGCGGTCCTTGAGCCAGGCGAGGCCTTCGCGGGTGATGAGTCCCTCTGGCCACCCGGAAGCGGTCAAGACATCGGCCACAGCACCGACCGTACCGGACGAGCCATAGCATTTGTCCCAGTGGTTGCGGTTGAACAGGATCTGGGCTTCATCGAGCACCGCCTTGGCTGCAATTTCCGCAGATTTGAAGCAGGCCGGCGTCCAAATCCCGTCGGGAAAGAACTTCATGGACCAGGCCACGCTACCCACGCGGTAAGACTCCAGCGTGTTGGCTTTTTCACGTTGACCCAAAATCATCTCGGTCGAGCGACCTCCGATGTCCACCACCAGGCGATGCTCATCGGATTGCGGCAGCAGGTGTGACACGCCCAGATAGATGAGTCGGGCTTCTTCCTTGCCGGCGATCACCTCGATCGGGAAGCCCAGTAGGCGTTTGGCCTTGCTCAGAAAAACATCGCGGTTGCGTGCTTCGCGCAGGGTTTGCGTGGCCACGGCCCGCACTTGGCTGGGGCAAAAGCCTGCGATGCGTTCGCCAAATCGGGCCAGGCATTCCCAGCCCCTGACCATGGCCTCTTCTGTCAGATGGCGCTCGACGTCCAGTCCATTACCTTGCCGCACGGTTTCCTTGATGTATTCGACCCTTCGCAGTTGTCCCGCATCCATCTGACCGATTTCGAGGCGAAAACTGTTGGAGCCCAGGTCAATGGCAGCGTAAAGGGACTTGGTTTGCATGTGGTGAACGACGTGGACCAGAAAAATGCTGATTATGTGACGTCTGCATGAACGTTTGATGACGGCTTGTCATGGCAGGCCACACAAGGCATGTCGACACAAGGCACACCTTGGCAGCAGTGGTCGGTCAAGAAGCCGACCAGGTTTTGCATGGTCGGCATGTCGGCGCGGTAACGCATGAACCGGCCTTCGCGTTGCACGCTCACCAGGCCCGCATGGTGTAGTTCCTTGAGGTGAAAGGACAGCGTGTTGGCAGGCACCGCCAGCGCTTGCGACAACTGGCCCGGTTGCATGCCTTCAGGGCCTGCGCCCACGATGGCGCGGAACACGCGCAAGCGAGAGGTTTGTGCCAAAGCCGCCAGCGCCTTGACGGCGAGGTCTTCGTCCATGGCGTTCAAAACGGTGTCGGTGGTCATGGGGTGCCTGTCTTTTCTGAAGGGGTGGTGTTTTCAAGCAAGCCCAAGGGCAGGCGCAGTGTGGTCAGCCAGCACAGCAGCAGCATCAGCGCCGATCCCAAGAGGGCATACAGCAGCCCGCCCCATTGGTAGAGCAAGCCCGACAGCAGCGTGCCCATGAAGCGGCCGAGTGCATTGGCGGCGTAGTAAAAGCCCACGTCTTCGGCCGCTTTTTCAGAGCCTGCATAGGCCAGCACCAAATAACTGTGCACCGACGAGTTGATGGCAAAGGCAAAGCCGAACAGGCTCAGGCCACCGACCACCCACCATTGCAGCTGCGGTGCTTGCAGCCAAAGCGCAGCGGCGATGCCCAACGGAATGAGCGTGAGGACTGCCGACCACCAGCGGGCTGCAGGCACTTCGCGGCTCAGGCCGTCGGCGCTGCGGCGCACCAGCTGCGGGGCCAGTGCTTGCACCAGGCCATAGCCAATGGTCCAGGTCGCCAAAAAGCCGCCCACCATGGTGAAAGTCCAGCCCACCGAATACAAAAACACCGGCACGCCCACCACAAACCACACGTCACGCGCCCCAAACAAAGCCACGCGGGCGGCGGCCAGTGCGTTGATGCCTGCGTTTTTGGCGAACAACTCTTTGGCCGAGCCCGATGGCTTGCTCTTACCCATCATGGGCGGCAAGCTCGTCACCACCCCGATCAGCACCAAAGCCAGGAGACCCGACATGGCCCACAGCGACCCCTGGAAACCCAGCGTCTCCAGCAGCAAACCGCCTAGAAAAAAGCCAAAGCCCTTCATGGCGTTTTTGCTGCCCGTGAACCAGGCCACCCACTTGAAGAGTTGGCCGTTGCCTTGGTCTTTGGCTTGCGCCTGAGTGATCTTGATGGCCGATTTGCTGGCGGTTTTGGTCAGGTCTTTGGCCACGCCACACACGCCCTGCGCCAGCACAACCCAAGCCACCGACATGGTCGCCGTCCACTCGGGCTGCAAGGCCGAGAGCAAACCAAAGCCGATGATCTGCGTGACCACCCCCACGGTGAGCATGCGGGCGATGCCAAAACGTGTGGCCAGCCAGCCGCCGATCAGGTTGGCCAGCACACCCGCGCCTTCGTAGAGCAAGAACAAAAAGGCCAGCGTGAAAGGGGAGTAACCCAGCTTGTAAAAGTGCAGCAGCACCAACATGCGCAAAGCGCCGTCGGTCAGGGTGAAGCCCCAATAGGCGGCGGTCACGATGCCGTATTGACGTTCTGCGGCGGTGATACCGCCGTCGTTGCGCTCAGCCGCGTTCATCTCAGATGCCGACTTCGTTCATGTGGCAAGCTAGGTCCACCATGCGGCAGGCATAGCCCATTTCGTTGTCGTACCAGGCGTAGACCTTGAGCAGTGTGCCGTCGGTCACCAGGGTAGACAGCGCGTCCACGATCGCGCTGCGCGTGTCGCGGGCGTAATCCACGCTGACCAAGGGGCGCGTTTCATAACCTAGGATGCCGGCCAATGGGCCTTGCGCCGCCGCAGCAAACAAGGCGTTGACCTCTTCGGCGCTGGTTTCGCGCTTCATCTCGAACACGCAGTCGGTCAGCGATGCGTTGAGCACCGGGGCACGCACCGCGTGGCCGTTGAGCTTGCCTTTGAGTTCGGGGTAGATCAAGGCAATGGCGGTGGCGCTGCCCGTGGTGGTGGGGGCCAGGCTCATCATGGCGCTGCGGGCGCGGCGCAGGTCTTTGTGCGGCGCGTCCACCACCAGGTTGGTGTTGGTCGGGTCGTGGATGGTGGTGATCTGACCGTGGCGGATGCCAATGGCTTCGTGCACGACTTTGACCACCGGGGCCAGGCAATTGGTGGTGCACGATGCGGCCGTGACGATGCGGTCCTTGGCCGGGTTGTAGAGAGTGTGGTTGATGCCGACCACGATGTTCAGCACATCGCCCACCTTGACAGGCGCGGCCACAATGACGCGCTTGGCGCCCCGGTCCAGGTGGCCCTGAATCGTTTCGGGGGTCAAAAACTTGCCCGTGCATTCCAGCACCACATCCACCCCCATCTCGCCCCAAGGGATGTCGGCCGGATTGGCATGCGACGAGAAGCCAAGGGTGCGATCTCCGATGCGGATCTGGGTGTCACTTTCGTCTTCAATGCGCTCGCGCCATTTGCCCTGTACGCTGTCAAACGCGAGCAAATGCGCTGTGGCGGCTGCGCCGCCTTTGAGTTCGTTGACGTGCACCACCTCCAGGCGGTTGCCTGCGCGGGGGTCGTCCGAGGGGCGCTCGGCAGCACCCATGGCTGCACGCAAGGCCAAGCGGCCAATGCGGCCCATACCGTTGATACCGATTTTCATGGCTGATCTTTCAATGCTTCTGGAAATGTGATTTTCGGTACTTTGCCATGCATTTGTGACGCATTCATGACAAGATTTCAGAGGCAGCCGGCCGAGGATCTGTCATTCAAACTTCAGATTTTCGCCATCAAACTGTCACGTGAAAGCCCTTCAATCGGACTTTTCCCCAGGAGCTTCACATGTCTCACCACGACCTTGACCCGATTTGCAACACCTCTGACAACCCCCACTTTCAGGACGTCCTGAGCCAGTCCCTGCAAAACCCCGCACGCCGGGGTTTGCTGCGTGGTGGTTTGGGTTTGGCAGGGCTGGCCATGCTGCCCGGCTGCGCCAGCTTGACCACAGGTGCGCCTGCTGCGCCCAAAGCCTTGGGCTTTGCCGCTGTGGAAAAAAGCCTGCTCGACAACGTGATCTTGCCGCCGGGCTACCAATACAGCGTGCTGCACGCCACTGGCGATGCGCTCGATTCGGCCTTGGCGGCCTATTCCAACCGCGGCCTTGAGTCGGACGACTGGTCGCGCCGCATTGGCGATCACCACGATGGCATGGACATTTATTACATCGACGCCAATGGCCGCTATTTCGAGAAGGACACGGGCCGCGCCGTGCTGTGCGTGAACCACGAAAGCTCGGCCGATGCGCACTTCATGCACCCCAATGGCCAAACTTCCAACAAGGTCAGCGGCAAGAAATTTACCCAATTTGGCGACTGGGATTTGGGCGTCCGCCCTGAGTTGGAAGTGCTCAAGGAAATCAACCACCACGGCGTCTCTGTGGTCGAGATCGTGAAAACGCCGCAAGGCTGGCGAATCAAGCAAGATTCGCCCCTGAACCGCCGTATCACCGCACAAACGCCTGTGCGTATCAGCGGCCCCCGCGCTTCGATCGAGCAGATTCGCAGTCTGATGGTGACCCGCTGGGACACGGCCGGGGCCATGGCTCGCGGCACACTCAACAACTGCGGCCATGGCAAAACGCCGTGGGGCACGTATTTGGGCTGCGAAGAAAATTGGGCCTATTACTTCCAGACCACTGGCGAAGGCTTAGCCTTGACAGCGAAAGAGTTGGCCTCGCGCAAGCGCTACGGTGTGGCCGCTGCCGCGCCTGCTGCCGGTTCGACCAAGTCAGTCAGCCAGGGCTGGCATACGGTGTCGTCCACCGATGACCGCTTTGCCCGCTGGAACCTCGCGGCCGTGGGAGCGAATGCCGAAAAGGATTTCCGCAACGAAGCCAACACCTTTGGTTTCAACGTGGAGATCGACCCCCTGGCTCCCAACTCCACACCGGCCAAGCGCGTGGCCATGGGCCGTTTCGCCCATGAGGCGGCCGTCTGCGGTGTGCCCAAGGCGGGCGAGCCTTTGGCGTTTTACATGGGCTGCGACTCGCGCAACGAATACATCTACAAATTTGTGACCACTGCCGTGTGGGACCCACGTGACGTGGGTGGTGGCATGGCCGCTGGCGACAAGTACCTGAGCGAGGGCAAGCTCTATGCCGCCCGCTTTGATGCTTCGGGCCAGGGCGAATGGCTGGAGCTGACCATCGCCGACCCACGTATCGCCAAGCACAGCGCCTACCCATTCGCCAGCCAGGGGGATGTGTTGGTCCATGCCCGCCATGCCGCCGATGCCGTAGGTGCGACCAAGATGGACCGCCCGGAGTGGGGCGCTGTCAACCACCGCAATGGTGAAATTTATTTTGCGTTGACCAACAACAGCGCGGCCAACCGCACCCCTGGAAAAACCGATGCCGCCAACCCTCGCGCCTACATGGACATGGACGGCAAGAAAATCGCAGGCAACCCCAATGGGCACATCATCCGTTTCAAAGAGGCCGGGCAGACGGCCACCGCCAAAACTTTTGCATGGGACATTTTCCTCTTTGGTGCCGAAGAGGATATGGGTGATGCCAATTTGTCGGGCCTGACCGCCAAGAATTCTTTCTCTTCGCCCGACGGCCTGTGGTTCAGCAAAGCCACCGGCATTTGCTGGATCCAGACCGACGATGGGGCCTTCACCGACGAAACCAACTGCATGATGCTGGCCGCTATTCCCGGCCAGGTGGGCGACGGTGGCAAAGTCACCGTGAAAAACAAGATGGTGGTGGGCGGTGTCGAGCAGACCGGCACGCAGGAAACTTTCCTCGGTGCCGCTTTGGGTGAGGCCCAATTGCGCCGCTTCCTGGTGGCCCCAGCCGGTGCTGAAGTGACGGGCATCACCGAAACGCCAGATGGCCGTACCTTGTTTGTCAACATCCAGCACCCCGGCGAATTGTCCAAGCCCCTTTCCTCAGGCGCAGCGCCACAGAGCGTCTGGCCAGGTAATCAGGGTTATGGCGTGGCCGGTCGCCCACGTTCGGCCACCATCGTCATCACGCGCAAGGATGGTGGCGTGATTGGCTTGTGATGCTGCGCGGAAATCACCTCTGCCCGCTTGTCGGGTGAGTCCAAGGCCACGCCACCGCGCGTGGCCTTTTCAATTCAGGCGCTGCATGACCCTCCAAGAGAGCCACACCGCAGCGATGGCGGTGAACAGGCCCAAAGGTTGAAATCGGAAGGAAAACGCAACATTTGGGTGCTTTTAACTGCAAAAGCACCTCAAACCCCAGTGTTCAAGCCGGTTGCCCGATTGATCGGGGCCAGTCTTTGTTGCATTGACACGTGGCGCGTCACCAAAACAAGTGGCGAATTGACACGCAGTTGTCACAATTGGCGGATAGAGTTGAAACAAGGGAGCAGGAAACGATCTTGCGCACCTTTTGAAGAGCAGAATTTTTATCACCCTGAACCAGGAGTTGACATGTTGAAATTGAAATCCGTCATGGCCGCTGTGGGCCTGAGCGTTGTGGCTGCCACCACATGGGCTGCCGACATCACAGGCGCCGGTGCTACATTCCCGTACCCCATCTATGCCAAGTGGGCTGAGGCCTACAAAAAGGAAACCGGCACCGGTTTGAACTACCAGTCCATTGGCTCCTCTGGTGGCATTCGTCAGATCCGCGCCAAGACCGTGACATTCGGTGCTACCGATGCACCCGTGCCCGGTGCGGATCTGGACAAGGACGGCATGGTGCAGTTCCCGGCCATCATTGGTGGCACCGTGCCTGTGGTGAACCTGGACGGTTTCAAGCCCGGCGAGTTGCGCATCACCGGTACTGTGATGGCCGAGATGTTCATGGGCAAGATCACCAAGTGGAACGATCCCAAGTTTGTCGCTTTGAACCCCGGCAAGTCTTTGCCTGATCAAGCCATCACCGTGGTGCACCGCGCTGATGGTTCCGGCACCACCTTCAACTGGACCGATTACCTGACCGCTGTGAGCAAAGAGTGGGCCGACACTGTGGGTAAGGGTGCTGCTGTCAAATGGCCTGCCGCTTCGTCGGTGGGTGGCAAGGGCAACGAAGGCGTGGCCGCCAACGTGAACCGCGTCAAGGGTGCGATTGGCTACGTGGAATACGCCTACGTCAAGAAAAACAACATGAACTTCCTGCAGTTGCAAAACGCCGATGGCAAATACGTCAGCCCTGACGATTTGACATTCGCTGCTGCTGCGGCCGGTGCCGACTGGTTCAGCGTGCCCGGCATGGGCATCTCGATGGTGAACGCCAAAGGCGCCACCAGCTGGCCTGTGAGCACTGCTTCGTTCATCCTGATGTACAAGGACCCGAGCGACAAGAACCTGTCCAAAGAAGCCATCAAGTTCTTTGACTGGGCTTTCAAAAGTGGCAAAGGCATGGCTGCCGAGCTGGACTATGTGCCCCTGCCTGACGCTTTGACCAAGCAAATCCGCGAACGTGTCTGGACACAGATCAAGAACTGATGAGCCTTTGAAGGGTGTCGCTGGCGACACCCTGCCATGCAGCCCCGCCATCGGAGGATGCCGGGGTATGCAAGTTGAAAGTGAACACGTTGCTTTGTCTCAAGGAATCAATATGGACCCGATGGCCGTGGCGGACAGTGCGACCCAAGCCAACATGATGGCGGTGGTCAAGCGCCAACGCTTGCAGGATTTTTTCTTCCACAAGATCACCATGGGTTTTTCTCTCCTGGTGTTGTGTGCCTTGATGGGCATCATCATTTCGCTGCTGATCAATGCCTGGCCCTCGTTTGCCAAGTTCGGTGTCGGCTTTGTCTGGCGCGTCGAATGGGACATCATCAACGGTGAGTTCGGTGCAGCGATTGCCATCTTTGGTACGGTGGTCAGTGCGCTGATTGCACTGGTGATCGCCGTGCCTTTGTCTTTTGGCATTGCCCTGTTTTTGACCGAAACCTGCCCGACCTACCTGCGCCGCCCATTGGGCACGGCCATTGAGTTGCTGGCGGCGGTGCCTTCCATCATTTACGGCATGTTCGGCTTGTTCATTTTTGCGCCTTTGTTTGCCGAATATGGCCAGCCTGCACTCCAGTCCACCTTGGGTCAGATGCCCCTGATTGGCAGTTTGTTTGGTGGTGCCATGAACGGCATTGGCATTTTGGCGGCCGGCATCATTTTGGCCTTCATGATCTTGCCCTTCATTGCCGCTGTGATGCGCGATGTGTTCGAGATCGTGCCGCCCATCCTGCGCGAGTCGGCCTATGGCCTGGGTTGCACCACCTGGGAAGTGGTGCGCAACATCGTTTTGCCCTACACCCAAAAAGGCGTGATTGGCGGCATCATGCTGGGCCTGGGCCGGGCTCTGGGCGAGACCATGGCCGTGACCTTTGTGATCGGCAATTCGCAGCGCATCAGCGCTTCGCTGTTTTCGCCAGGCACGTCGATCGCTTCGACGCTGGCCAATGAGTTTGGCGAAGCCGATGACTTCCACCTTACCACCCTGTTTGCGCTGGGCTTTTTGTTGTTCGTGATCACATTTGTGGTGTTGGCCTTGGCCAAGATCATGATCATCCGGGCCGAAAAAGCCAAAGGCACCAAGACCTGAAAGGCCTGACACCATGAATCTGACCATTTACGCACGCCGCAAGCGCGTCAACCAGATCGGCCTGACCTTGTCGATGCTGGCCATGGCCCTGGGCCTGTTTGTGCTCTTGTGGATTTTGTTTGTGCTGTTCAAGAACGGCATCTCGGCCATCAACTGGGCCATGTTCACCGAATCCACGCCAGCCCCCGGCTCCGAGGGCGGCGGCTTGGCCAATGCCATCGTGGGCAGTGTCATGATGGTGCTGGTCACCGCCCTGGTCAGCACGCCCATTGGCATTTTTGCGGGCGTGTACCTGGCCGAATACGGGGACGAAAGCAAGACCGCCGAGTTGACCCGTTTTGTCACCGACATCATGCTGTCCGCGCCCTCCATTGTGCTGGGCCTGTTTGTGTACGCCATTCTGGTGGCGCAGGTGAAGCACTTTTCGGGTTGGGCGGGCTCGCTGGCGCTGGCGCTCATTGCCATTCCGGTGGTGGTGCGCACCACCGAAAATATGCTGCGCCTGGTGCCAGGCAGTCTGCGTGAAGCCGCTTTTGCACTCGGCGCACCGCGCTGGAAAGTCGCGACCTTCGTGACTTTGCGTGCCGCCAAAGCAGGCGTGATGACCGGTTTGCTGCTGGCGCTGGCCCGCATCAGCGGTGAAACCGCACCGCTGTTGTTCACCGCCTTGAACAACCAGTTCTTCTCGTGGGACATGAACTCGCCCATGGCAAACTTGCCTGTGGTGATTTTCCAGTTCGCCATGAGCCCCTATGACAACTGGGTCCGACTGGCCTGGGGTGGCGCACTGCTGATCACCCTGACGGTGCTGGTCCTGAACATTTTGGCCCGCGTGTTCTTCCGCGAAAAAGTCAAAGCCTGATTGAAAGACAAGGTTTCCTATGCCCAATACCGCTTCTGTGCCACTCAAAAATGCCATTGAAATCCGCGACCTCAGCTTTTTCTATGGCACCTTCAAGGGCCTGAAAAACGTCAACCTCAACATCGCCGAGCACAAGGTAACCGCCTTCATCGGGCCTTCGGGTTGCGGCAAGTCCACGCTGCTGCGCACGCTCAACCGCATGTACAGCCTGTACCCTGGTCAGCGCGCTGAGGGTCAGATCAACTTTTATGGCCAGAACATTCTGGACCCCAAACAGGATTTGAACTTGCTGCGTGCCCAGGTGGGCATGGTGTTCCAGAAACCGACACCGTTCCCGATGTCGATCTACGACAACATCGCTTTCGGCATTCGCTTGTATGAAAACCTCAGCCGTGCCGACATGGACGAGCGCGTCGAGTGGGCCTTGACCAAGGCGGCCATCTGGAACGAGGTGAAGGACAAGCTCGGCCAAAGCGGTTTGTCGCTGTCCGGTGGCCAGCAGCAGCGCCTATGCATCGCACGCACCGTGGCGGTCAAGCCCAAGGTCATTTTGCTGGACGAGCCCACCTCGGCGCTCGATCCGATCTCGACTGCCAAGGTCGAAGAGCTGGTCAGTGAGTTGAAGAAGGACTACACCGTGGCCATCGTCACGCACAACATGCAGCAAGCGGCCCGTGTGTCCGACTTCACGGCTTACATGTACCTGGGCGAGTTGGTCGAATTCGGGCAGACCGAGCAGATCTTCATGAAGCCCGCCCGCCAAGAGACCGAAGACTACATCACTGGCCGTTTCGGCTGATCAGGAGCACACCATGGAAAAACACATTTCAAGTCAGTTCGATGCGGACCTGACCAGCGTCTCTTCCCGCGTTCTGGAGCTGGGTGGCCTGGTGGAGTCGCAGACCCGCCACGCGGTCTATGCCTTGGCCCAGTTCAGTCTGGAAGTGGCCAACCAGGTCATTGCCACCGAAAAACAAGTCAACAGCTTGGAGGTCGAGATCGACGCCGAACTGGCTTCCATCATTGCCCGTCGCCAGCCCACGGCACGCGATTTGCGCTTGCTGATGGCGATCTCCAAAATCACGGCCAATCTGGAGCGTGCCGGCGATGAGGCCGAGCGCATTGCCCGCATGGTCAAACTGATCCTGGAGCAGGGCAGCCCCCGCAATTTGCCATCGTCGGAATTGCGCGTGGCGTCCGACCTGGCCTCCGGGCTGTTGCGCAAGGCCCTGGATGCGTTTGCACGGCTGGATGTGAACACGGCTTTGGTCATCCTGAAAGAGGACGACCTGATCGACGCGGAGTTCAACGGTTTTGTGCGCAAGCTGGTCACTTACATGATGGAAGACCCGCGCACCATTTCGGCCAGCTTGGACTTGCTGTTTGTGGCCAAGGCCATTGAGCGCATCGGCGACCATGCCAAAAACATCGCCGAGTTTGTGATCTACGTGGTCAAGGGTGCCGACGTGCGCCACACGGCCCTGACGGACATCGAAAAAGCGGTCCAATGAGAAGCTTGCCGAGAATTCTGATCGTCGAGGATGAAGCGTCGATTGCCGAATTGATTTCGGTGAATTTGCGACACAACGGTTTCCAGCCAGTCTGGGCGATGGACGCGGAATCGGCGCAACGTGAGCTCGATGAGATCCTGCCGGATGTCATCTTGCTCGATTGGATGCTGCCCGGCGAAAGCGGACTGACCCTGGCGCGCCGCTGGAGAGCGTCTGCAAGAACAAAGACCGTGCCCATCCTCATGCTCACAGCCCGTGGTGATGAGGCTGATCGCGTGGCCGGCCTGGACGCGGGTGCGGACGATTACATCGTCAAGCCGTTTTCACCGCGTGAATTGCTGGCGCGCATCCGTGCGGTCTTGCGTCGGCGTGTGCCCGAGTCTGCAGGTGGTGCCGTGAAGATTGGCGATCTGCAACTCGATGCCGACACCTACCGGGTGAGCTGGCAGGACAAGCCCCTGAAGGTCGGGCCGACAGAGTTCAAATTGCTGCAATACATGATGCGGCACCCAGAGCGGGTACACACCCGGGGCATGCTGCTCGACAAGGTCTGGGGCGATCATGTCTACATCGAAGAGCGTACCGTGGATGTGCACGTCAAGCGTCTGCGCGAATCGCTGGGCGATGCCGGTAGCATGATCGAGACTGTGCGGGGCGCAGGCTACCGCTTGACTGCTGCACCTGCAGCGTGAGCGATGTGGGTTCCTGTTCTTGAAATCCTGATGCTGGTGCTGCTGGCGGCAGCGCCTGCCTGGTTCTGGGGTGGGCCGCTTTGGGCGGCACTCGCGGCATGCGCCTTGTTGCTGTGGATTCTGCTTCAACAAATTTGGAAAATCCGGCGGCTGGAGCTGTGGTTGTCTCAGCCCGATTGGCGCACTGAATTGCCCTGGAAGGGTGTGTGGGCAGAAATTGCGCAGCGCATCCAGCGTCAATTGCGTCAGAACGACAAACTGTTGCTCACCAGCGAACAGCGCCTGCAGTATTTTCTCCAGGCCATTCAGGCTTCTCCCAACGGCGTGACCTTGCTTGACGCCGAGGGCCGCATTGAATGGTGCAATACCACGGCCAGCAACCACCTTGGACTGGACCCCAAGCGCGATGTCAAACAGCACATTGTTCATCTGTTGCGTGATCCGGTCTTTTCCAAGTATTTTGCGCAAGGCCAGCACGATGCAGAAGTCATCATCGATGGTCGGTCCAACTCGCTGATTCAAGCACCGAAGCTCTCAGTTCAGCTGCATGCCTATGGTGAGGCGCAGCTTTTGTTGCTCAGTCGGGACATCACCTCGGTGACCTTGGCCGATGCCATGCGCCGCGATTTTGTGGCCAATGTGTCGCACGAAATTCGCACGCCCTTGACCGTGTTGAGTGGATTTGTGGAAACGCTGCAAACCATTCCTCTGAATGAGCAAGAGCGCCTGAATTACTTGCATCTGATGTCGGTGCAGGCCGCGCGCATGCAAAGCCTGGTGGCGGATTTGTTGACCCTGTCACAACTGGAAGGCAGCTCGCCGCCAGGTAACCACGAGCAGGTGCCTTTGCCAGAGTTGATGACGCAAGTTGCCGCCGATGCGGCGGCTTTGTCGGCGGTTCTCTCGGGTCAAGAGGGGGACGAGCGTGGTCCCGTCCATGTGCTGAATTTTGACACCCAGGCGGATTGGGCCTTGCTGGGTGTGCGCTCCGAGTTGTTCAGTGCGATCTCGAATTTGGTCAGCAATGCCGTGCGCTACACCCCTGCGGGCGGCACGGTCCATGCATCCTGGATCAGGACCCCCGAGGGCGCGACATTTTCCGTGACCGATACCGGTCCGGGCATTGCCCCTGAACATTTGCCGCGACTTTCTGAGCGCTTTTACAGGGTCGACCGCAGCCGCTCACGCGAGACGGGTGGCACAGGTTTGGGCTTGGCCATTGCCAAGCATGTGGTGCAACGCCATGGGGGTGAGTTGCGCATTGAAAGCCAGGTGGGCAAAGGCTCCAAGTTCATGCTGACTTTCCCGGCCAGTCGGGTGGTGCCTTTGAAGGATTGACGGCGGGCATCGCCGTTTGGCAGGCCGTATGGGTTTGTCGCGCAGGGGTGCCCCAGCGGTATGGCTTAAGAGTCGCTTCAGGTAAGACCTTTAATCTCGAGTTTGAGACGGGATGAAAGGTCGATGCCGTGTTGAACTTCAAAAAATGGAGCTGCCTGATTACCTGGGCGCTTGCCTTCTTGGCCTGGGGCTCAGGCGCACATGCGCTGGCGGCCACGCCCGAGTCGGAACTGCAGCGCTGGCAGCAAGCCGCAGGGCAAGCGGGCGATGCGGCCAAAGGTCAGGCCTTCTTTCAGCAGCGCCATGGCGGCGAGTGGTCGTGTGCGTCCTGCCATGGACAGCCACCGACCCGCGAAGCCAAGCATGCGGCCACCGGTAAAAAGATCGCTGCTTTGGCTCCAGCCTTCAATGCCGAACGTTTGACCGACAGCGCCAAGGTCGACAAGTGGTTCAAGCGCAATTGCAAGGACGTCTTGTCGCGTGAATGCACACCCGCTGAAAAAGCCGATGTGCTGGCTTATCTGGCGGGTCTGAAATGAGCGGGCTGACGCTTTCCAAATTGACGGCTTTGTGCGCGTGGTACGGCGCGTTGTGTCTTGGCCTGACTGCGCCGGCCATGGCCGATGGACCGCTGATGCCCGCGCAGGTGCCGTCTGTTTACAAGCAGGAGTGTGCGGCTTGCCACACGGCCTACCCGCCGGGCTTGTTGCCTGCGGCGTCGTGGCGTCGCATCATGGGTGGGCTGGACCGGCATTACGGCAGTGACGCCTCTCTAGAGCCGGCCCAGGTGCAGCAAGTGTCTGCATGGCTCTTGGCCCATGCTGGTACCTACAAGCGCGTGCGCGAAGAGCCGCCACAAGACCGCATCACGCGTTCTGCCTGGTTTGCGCGCAAGCACCGCGAAATCGCGCCCGCCGTCTGGCAACGCGCCAGCATCCAGAGTGCGGCCCAGTGCAGTGCCTGCCACACCCAGGCCGAGCAAGGCCAGTTTGACGAACACCAGGTGCGAATCCCCCGTTGAACTGGGCCCCAACCGGCCGTGCAAACGGCGGGGGTTTGAACACAAGGAATTTGAAATGATGACCCATGCTTCTCTCGGTACCGCCGCCCGCACTGAGGCACCCATGCCGACCCGTCGCACGGTGGATGCGTTCACGCGTACGCTGCACGCTTTGTTGGCGATGAGTTTTTTGGGGGCCTACATCACGGCCGAGAGCGAAATTTTCAGGTTGGTGCACGTGACCCTGGGCTACACGCTGGGCGGTTTGTTGCTGGTGCGTGTGGTTTGGGGTTTGCTGGGGCCGCGCCATGCGCGACTGTCTGCGCTGCTGGGCAAGTTGCGCGGCTTGGGTGCCTGGCTGCAGGGGCTTGGTCATGGGCTTGCTAATGGGCTTGGTGGCGTGCAGGCCTCATGGCGTCAGGGTCAAAACCTGTACATGGCCTTGACGGTTGTGGCGGTGTTGCTGGCCATTGCCCCGGTGGTGTTTTCAGGCTACGTCACCTACCAAGAGTGGACGGGTGAGTGGATGGAAGAAGTGCACGAGTTTTTCGGCAACTTCATGTTGGTGGCCGTGCTGGCGCACATCGCCGGAGTGGTGGTCCTCAGCCTGCTGCGTCGACGTAATCTGGCCGCGCCCATGTTGACCGGGCGTGTGGAAGGTGCCGGGCCCGATTTGATCCGATCCAACCAGAGGTGGTGGGCTATTGTGTTGCTCGCTGCGGTTGTGTCGTTCTGGGTGTGGCAGTGGCAGGCCTCACCTCAGGGACAGGGCGAGGGTGTGGCCGCCTGGTTGCACCCTGCACCTGGCAAGGCACAATCGATGCAGAGCGACGATCATGACGATGACGATTGATTTTTCAGACCCCCATTCAGGCTGGACACATGCGCGTTTTATTGGCGGAAGATGACGAGTTGCTGGGCTCCGGCCTGAAAGCCGGTTTGCAGCAACAAGGCTTTTGGGTGGACTGGGTCCGCGACGGCGTGGCGGCTGAGCGTGAGCTGTTGGCCGGTGTGTACGAAGCCTGCGTGCTCGACCTGGGCTTGCCTCGCCAGGATGGCATGCAGTGCCTGGCGGCGGTGCGCCGCCAAAAAGTCACCACCCCGGTGTTGATTTTGACGGCGCGGGACGGCGTGCCCGACCGCATCGCCGGACTGGATGCCGGTGCCGATGACTACCTGGTCAAACCGGTGGATTTGATGGAGCTGGCCGCACGCCTGCGGGCACTGGTGCGCCGTGCCCATGGCGTCGCAGAGCCCATTCTGGAGGCCGGGGTTTTGCGCCTGGACCCGGCCTCGCGCCAGGTATGGTTGGGCGAGCGGGCGGTCGAATTGTCCTCGCGTGAGTACGAGGTGCTGCACATTTTCATGCTGCACGCGGGCCGTGTGCTGACCCGTGGACAGATCGAACAGCACCTGTACCAGTGGGGCACCGAGGTGAGCAGCAACACGGTCGAGGTTCACATTTACAACTTGCGCAAGAAGCTGCATGCGGACGTGATCGAAACCCTGCGAGGCGTGGGGTACATGCTGCCCCAGCAAGTCAAGGCATGAAAGTCTGGCGACCTTCTTCGCTTCAATGGCGGCTGACGCTTAGCCTGTTGGTGGTCACCGGGCTGGTCTGGACTTTGGTGCTGGTCATGACATGGCTCAAAACCGAGCACGAGCTCAACGAGTTGCTGGACGCCCATCTGGCGCAAACCGCAGCGGTGCTCGCGGTGCAGACCAGCGATGAGCACGACGACGACTTCACCACCGCACCGGTGCTGCACAAGTACCAGCCCCGGGTCGCCTTTCAGGTCTGGCATGAAAAAAAGCTGGTCTTTCGTTCGGCCGAGGCCCCTGTGTCGCCGTTGGCACCTTGGGACCAAACCGGCATCTCCGACCAGCGGCTCGGTGACCAAGCCTGGCGTGTCTTTGCCACACCCGGGCGCGAGCGCGATGTTCAGGTCATGGTGGCCGAGTTGCAATCGGCCCGCAACGACATCCTGAAAGCGGGCCTGAAGTCGGCCATCGTCCCCATGCTGCTGGCTTTGCCTGTTTTGGCCTTGCTGATCTGGGGGGCGATTTTCAAGTCCTTCGCGCCGCTTCGCCAGCTGAGCCAGTCGGTTTCGCAGCGCCAGGCCGATGCCCGCGAGCCTCTGAGTGAAGAGGTGTCGGCCGAAGTGCGGCCGCTGGTCAAGGCCCTGAACCGTTGGTTCGAGCAGACGGCCCAGCAAATGGATGGCGAGCGCCGTTTCACGGCCGATGCTGCACATGAGTTGCGAACACCGATTGCGGCCATTCGCATGCAGGCACAAGTGGCGCGTGGAAGCGATTCCGACAGCGATCGCCAGATGGCCCTGGATGCCGTGTTGCGAGGGTGTGACCGTGCCACACGGCTGGTGACCCAGCTCTTGCAGTTGGCCAGACTCGATGCCGATGACGCCGCGCAGGGCGCTGTGGTCAGCGATGCCGTCGCCGACACCCGGGCCCTGTTGGCGGACCTGGGTCCGCAGGCACGGGCCAAACAGCAAGTCTTGAGTCTTGACGCGCCTGCTTCCTTGCATGTGCCCATGCCGCCGGGTCTGGTGGGGGTGCTGGTGGGCAATCTGGTGGACAACGCCCAGCGCTACAGCCCGGTGGGTGCACAGATCCGTGTCCGTTGGGAAGCATCACCAACCCCATGCCTTAGTGTCGAAGACAGTGGCCCGGGTTTGAGTCCTGCCGATCTGGACCGATTGGGGGACCGTTTCTTTCGGGTCCCCGGCAATGGCGCGGATGGCAGTGGTTTGGGGTGGTCGATTGTTCGGCGCTTGGCCCAGCGCTACCGCTTGCAGGTGACGTTGGGGCACAGTCCAGACTTGGGTGGGTTGAGCGTCGTCGTGCGCTGGCCTGCCGTGCCAGCGCACAACTGAGCGGCTTGTGCGCTCAGCTTCAGCCACGGCCCTGGGGTGGGCTTGGCCTTGCGCTCATGGCCCAGTGCAAAACCGAGACGCCGATACCGCTGAGCACACCTGAAGCAACCGCGATGAGCCACGGCCATAGCGGCGGGGGCTCAAACTGAAGCGGACCTGAGAGCCAGGGCCAATGGATGGCCAAAACCAGAAATAAACCGGCCAGGGCGATCACCCCGTAGGCCACGGCGTTGGGGGTGCGCAAGCTGCGCCAGAACTGACCACCGCCTGCACGGTTGGACAGGATCAAGGCGGCATTGCCAGTGATCAGTGTGATGAACAGCATGGCGCGGATTTGCGCTTCGCTCAATTCCACAGTCAAAGCCATCGCATCCAGCACAGGTGTCCACGGTATGGACCGGAACCCCTCACCTGCGCCAGGCCAGAGCTTGGCAATGGCGTACGCCAGGGCCACACAGGCCAGCACGGCCAGTCCTTGTCCCAAGGCCAGGCCGATGGTCCGAGCGCCAAACAGGGCCGTGCGGGTATCGCGGGGTGCTTGCCGCATCACGTTGGCCGGAGCGGGCTCGTTCTCGAAGGCCAGCGAACAGGCCGGGTCGATCACCAGCTCCAGCAAAGCCACATGCAAGGGCAGCATCAGTGCAGGCCAGCCCATCAGCATGGGCACCAAGGCCATGCCTGCGATCGGAATGTGGATCGCAAAAATGTACTGCATCGACTTTTGCAGGTTGCCAAAAATGCGGCGGCCCAAACGGATGCCCCGAACGATCGAGGCGAAGTTGTCGTCCACCAGCACCAGGTCGGCGGCTTCGCGGGCGACGTCGGTGCCCCGTGCGCCCATGGCGATGCCCACGTGGGAGGCCTTCAGGGCCGGGGCGTCGTTCACGCCATCGCCCGTCATGGCCACCACCTGACCCTGGGCCTGCAGCGCCTGCACAATGCGCAGCTTCTGGTGCGGCGAGATGCGCGCACAGACGGTGACGTGGCGCAGCCGCTCGCGCAAAGCGGCGTCATCCAGGCCTTCCAGGACATCACCGGTCAGGGTTTCACCCTCGGGCAGTCCGGCTTGCCGGGCGATTTCGCGCGCTGTGGCAGGGAAGTCGCCCGTGATCACAATGACCTGAATGCCGGCCGATTGGCAGTCGGCCATGGCCTGAGGGATTTCGGGGCGCAAGGGGTCGGTCAGTCCGATCAGCCCCAGCCATTCAAAGTCAAAGTCGTGTAGGGTGTCGGGGTAGCTTTGGCCTTCAAACCGGCTGTGTGCCACCGCGAGCACGCGCAAGCCCTGTGCGGCCATGTCTGCCACGCGGGCCAGCCAGTGCGCGCGTGCACCCGGGCTCAGGTGGCACAGGTCCATGACGGCTTCGGGGGCCCCTTTGACCGAAACCACATGTGGGTCATCCGGGTCGAACTGCCAGACATGCGACATGGCTTTGAGGCTGGGGCTGAGGGCGTAGGTTTGCACCAGCTGGCCCTCGCCAAAAGTCCGATCGGCCTCGCTCAGATGGTCTTTGCCCATCGCATGGAAGGCACTCTCCATCGGGTCGAAAGGTGTAGGGGCACTGGCCAAAATGGCGTGCTCGATCAAGGGGTGAAAAGCCGCTGAGAGTGTTGCAGCGGCTGGGGCCGGCGTGGACGACGCATGGCCCAGTGTGGGTGTGTGCCATTGCAGCACCTCGCCAGGTTCTGAGCTGCCAGCCACCCGGGGCACGGCCAGTGCGGTCACGGTCATGCGGTTTTGCGTCAGGGTCCCGGTTTTGTCGGTGCACAAAACGCTGATGGCCCCCAGGGTTTCGATGGCGTTGATGTGGCGGGTGAGCACGCCTTCACGCGTCAGGCGACGCGCACCCATGGCCGGAAACAGTGTGAGGACCACGGAATACTCTTCGGGCAGGATGGCCATGGCCAGCGCGATGCCCGACAGCAAGGCGGGCACCCATTGACCGGTGCGCCATACCAGGGTCAGCACCATCACCACGCACAGCACCGCCACCAGACTGGCCAGCACCTTGACCAATCGGGCGGTCTGTTGTTGCAAGGGGGTGTCGGCTTCTTGTACCTGGCCCAATGACAGACCAATTTGTCCGATCTGGCTGCGCATGCCGGTGGCCGTGACCCGCACCTGGCCGCTGCCGCGCACAACAAACGTGCCGCCATGCACGCAGGCCTGGGGTGGCGGCTTGGGCATTGGCGACCCAGTGCCGCCTGGCTGTGGCTCCAGCGGGCTTTTGTCCACAGCCACCGATTCGCCCGTCAACAGGGATTCGTCCATTTGCAGGTTGCTGGCCTGCAGCAACCAGCCGTCTGCGGCCACCCGGTCGCCTTCTGACAGCAGCAAGCAGTCGCCTGCCACGACGTCGCTGGCGGGGATCAGCTGTGTTTGACCGTCCCGCAGCACGCGGGCCTGCGCTTGTGTGAGCTGGCGCAGGGCCTCGATGGCGGCTTCGGATTTCCCCTCCTGGTAAAAGCTGAGCACCAGCACGGCCAAGACAAAGACCGACAGCGTCAGACCTTCGGTCAGGTCGCCCAGCAGCATGTAGAGCAGGGCTGCCGCGACCAGCAAGGCGAACATGGGTTGGCGCAGCATGTCGGCCAGGCGTCGCCAAACGGAGCGACGCGTGCCCTGCGCCACTTCGTTCGGGCCATCCGCGGCCAGCCGCACTTGGGCTTGGGCTGTGGTCAAGCCTGGTGCGGTGTTAAGGTGATCGGGTGGATGATCGATTGCCATGGTCATCGCTCAGTTTGCGGGTGCTCATACGGGCGCGTTTTGACGCAAGTCAAGTGAAGCCGATGGCCTCGCCCTTTGTCCATCTGCGTTCGCCCAAGGAGGCCCCATGAACCCCAAAATTCAGGAATTTCTGGACCGCATTCAGCAGCTGGAAGCGGCCATTGAGCAAGAAGCCAAAAGCCGCCGACAACAGCGGCAAGCCGATTTTGAAGAACACAAGGTGCGCTTTGAAAAAGAGGTGCTGGCGCAGCAAAAGCGCTTCAAGGAGGGCTTGCTCGGTTATGTGCTCACGGCCGAGTGGCGGCATGTGTTGTGTGTGCCCTTCATTTACCCGGTGCTCTTGCCCATGCTGCTGCTTGACGCGTTTGTCACGCTCTACCAATGGGTGTGCTTTCCTCTGTGCGGCATTCCCCGCGTCAAGCGCTCGGATTATTTTGTGTACGATCGCACACACTTGGCCTATTTGAACTGGCTGGAAAAAATCAACTGCGCCTACTGCTCGTATGGCAATGGCTTGATGGCCTATGGCCGTGAGGTGGTGGGATTGACCGAAAAATACTGGTGCCCGATCAAGCACGCACGCCGCATGATGCAAACGCATGCGCACTACCATGGCTTTGCCGATTACGGCGACGCTGAAAACTACCGCGCCGAATTGGCCCGTTTGCGGGCCGAACTGATGCAGATGCGCACGGACGCTTCGAACTCAGACCTCTGATGCCGCAGCAGTTGCGGGTGGCCTGAGGAACGACATCGGTTGTGTGCGGATGCGTTGCACGATGGCTTGGCGGATGCGCCCCCGGTTGGCCATGCTCACACTTTGTGAGGTCAAGGCCACGCGGAAGGCCAGGTAAAAACTCACGCCCAGGTTGAGCGGCCCGATCACCAGCAAACCCGCCAAGGCCCAGCTGAAGGCCGGTGTGCCGAGCGCGGGCAGGCCCAGCGTGAACGCTGCCGCAGCGATTTGACCGGCCGAGAGGGTCACGTGCCGGACGTCCAGACCCAGTCCAAAAAATTGGGCAATGACCGGCACCAGCCCGAGCATCAAGCCCAGCGAGATGTTGGCGGCCAGGCCTGAAACATGGCTTTGCAGATACAGACCCAAGCGCTCTGCCCGCTGCACCCCGATCCAGCGGCGCAGACGCGGGTGGTAGCGCAAAGCCGAGCCCAGCTGGTGCAGCACAAAAGCGTTTTCCACCCAGCCTGCGACGATGCTGGAGACAAACAGCAGCACGCCTGTGAAGGCGGCGAACAAGGCTGTGGGGCCCAGCAAACTGACCGAGGACAACACATACCGGGCTTCGGCCTCGTTGGCCATGGGGGCCAGTCCGAGTTGGGACAGCGCCAGGCAAATCAGCAACACCATCGGCACCACAGCCAGCAGGTTGCCCAAAATGGCCGCAATCTGGGACCGGAACAGGTGAGCCACCTCGTCCACAAAGCCTTGCACGCCCTCGTCGTTGTCGATGGATTTGAGTTTGGCGGCCATGGCAGGCGCTGTCACGGCCGGTTGTTTTGTGGCCACGGTCCAGTGCAGCAGCATGACCAGCACAAACGACGCCGCATAGTTGGTGCCTGCGGCCAGCCCTGCCCAGAAAGGGGAGAGGGCCAGACCCACGATCGCGAATTTGGCCCAGGTGGTCAGGCCGATGACCGCGCCACCGCCCAGGGCCTTGCCCAGCATGCGTCGGTATTCCACAGCGTTGCGGGTGATGTAGTGCTCACCGTTTTCAGCGCTGCGCTGCGCCACTTTTTCGGCCAGCATGTGGCTGTTGGCTGCCCACAGGCTGCGGATGCTGCGGCTGTCGTGGCAGACCTGCGCCAGGTGCGCCAGCAAAGCCAGCATGGCCGGGATGGGTTCGTGCGTGAGCAAGGCTTCCATCAGGTATTTGCAGCGGATCACCAGATGCCGCAACTGCCGCAGCCGGAACACGATGCCCACCGAAATGCCGTGTTCCTGCAGATGGGCATACACGGTGTAGGCCGCATGCCTGCAATGGTCCAGTTGCAGCTTGAGGGCTTGTGCGGCCGTTTGGCAGGCTTGACTGTGCGGGCCGTGTTGCTGCAAGGCCTGGCGAAACACCTCCAGCGCCATGGGCAGATCGTGAAACGGCCGGGTGTTCTCGTCCCGGCTGCTCATGCGGGTGCGGATTTCGGCCGAGTGGCCGGTGGCATTGATCTGGCCCACGCAATAGGTCAGCGCGTCCATCAGATTCTCTTGCAATGCCGGCGGGGCTTGCGCAGGGGCCTGGGGCAGCATCAGCCGCGTCAAACCGCCCAGCGTGTGCTCGTCCAGGGCTTGCAGCCATTGCACATCAAAAGGTTCTGGCTGCAGAAACAGGAACAGTGAACCCAGATCGCCTGTATCGGGGGTGGCGGGCAACAGCTTCATGCGCAGGCGCTGGCCCATGTCGCTGATGAACGCCGTGCGCGGTGCAAAACCCAAGTCGGCCAGCAAAGGCGTGGGATCGGTGTCGTCCAGAAACGCCCACCACCAGCTTTGCCAGGCGGCCGTCAAGTCGGGGCGGGCCAGCAAAGCGTCGACCAGCAGGCCCAGCCGGGCCGCCGCTTCCCCGGGCGATTGCCGGTCACCACGCACCCACTGGACCACATCGTTGAGCCACAGGTGACGGTCGACCCTGTGGGGCAGTTGCATCAGTTGTTGTGTCAGGCTCAGCAGGGTCGGTGGAGAGGGCATGCGGTAAAGGGGTTGTGGTTGTCGTTTTTCACCATACCGCAAAGTGGTGTCTCTTCGTCGACAGCCCGGGTTTTGCAAGGTGAATAAAGTAACCGAATGAAAACATTTCAAACATTGGCCGATCTGGCCGCTTGCGTGGGCCAGGATGTGGCCGCGACCGAGTGGGTGACCATCACCCAGCAACAGGTCAAGCAGTTTGCCGAAGCCACGGGTGATCACCAGTGGATCCACGTCGATGTGGAGCGGGCCAAGCAGGGCCCATTTGGCGCGCCCATTGCGCACGGCTTCCTGACCTTGTCCCTGTTGTCGCAGTTCTTTGACAAAACCATTGTGGTTTCGTCGGCCCGCATGGGGGTCAACTATGGCCTGAACAAGGTGCGTTTCATGGCGCCGGTGCCGGTGGGCAGCCGTTTGCGCGCGCACCTGCATTTGTACTCGGCCACGCCCATTGAAGGCAATGGCTTGCAGCTGCAGTGGAATGTGACGGTGGAGCGCGAAGGCAGCGACAAACCAGTGTGTGCGGCCGAGTCGCTGGTGCGCATTTACGCCTGAGTCGGCAGGCCCGGTGCCGGGCTGGCCCCGGCAAAGCCGTTTTGCCGCCAGGCTTCGAACACGGTCACCGCCACCGCGTTCGACAGGTTCAGGCTGCGCTGGCCCTCGCGCATGGGCAGTTTGATGCGCTGGGCTGGGCCGAACTGTTCACGCAGCTCGGGTGACAGGCCCCGGGTTTCCGAGCCAAAGACCAGCCAGTCGCCGGGTGCAAAAGCCACGCCGTGCGCAGCGCGGCTGCCGCGTGTGGTCAGGGCAAACATGCGCTCGGGGTCGGGTTGTTCGTGTGCCAGAAAACTGGCCCAGTCGGCGTGGCGGCGCAAGTCGGCGTACTCGTGGTAGTCCAGACCCGCACGGCGCATGTGCTTGTCGTCCATCGAAAAGCCCAGCGGCTCGATCAGGTGCAGTGTGCAGCCGGTGTTGGCCGCCAGGCGGATGACGTTGCCGGTGTTCGGCGGGATTTCGGGCTCAACCAGGACGATATGGAACATGGCCGGTATTGTGCCTTGGCCTTCAGACGTCGCTGCCTGCTTCGGTGCGTGCCAGCACCAGGGCGCTGACCTGCGCAGCCCCGGCTTCGCGCAGCACCCGGGCTGCGGTGTGCAGGGAGGCGCCGCTGGTCATGACGTCGTCGATCAGCAGCACTTTTTTGCCGCGCAGTTGTGCGGCCCGCAAGGGCTCTACCGCGAAAGCGCCCACCAGATTGGCCAGCCGCTGCGCACGGGGCAGGGTGCGCTGCGAAGGCGTGTCGCGGGTGCGCAGCAGCAATTGGGCGTCGGCTTTGTAGGGGCTGAGCTGGCGTGCCAGCAGCCAGGACTGGTTGTAACCGCGCTCGGCCAGGCGCTGGGCCGACAGCGGAATCGGCAGGACCCAGTCGGCCGCGTCCAGCGTGTCTTCGGCCCAGGGGGTGCTCAACATCAGGGTGGCCAAAGGTCCGGCCCAGCCAGGTTGCTGCTGAAACTTGTAGCGGGCGATCAGGTCCACCCAGGGCCAGGCATAGGCGGTGGCTGCCAGACACCGGTCCAGTGGCGGCGGGGTTTGGATGCAGGCGCCGCAGCGCTCGCTGGGGTGGGGCAAGGGCAGGGCGCAGCCCGAGCAGCGGTGTTGTGGCTGGGCAAAGCGGCTGATGCAGGCTTCGCACAGCGGTGACTGGGGCCAGCTTTGGCAAATGGCGCAGCGGCTGGGCAGCCAGCCCCAAACAGGGTCGAGGTGCGGCGACCTGAACTTTGAGCCTATCCCTTGAAACCATTTGGGCCACATGAAATCAATATACTGCCGCCACCCCCTGACCACAAGGCGAACCTGTCGTTGGCCTGAAGCAGGACCTCATCTTTTGAGCCTTGGCCATGTCTGCACCTGAACGCCCCCCCTCGCTGGACCCTGTTGCCGCTGCCCGCTGGTCGGTGCATCCGGTGGGCAAGGCTTCGCCTTGGCTGCACGAAGAAGTGGCTTCTCGCATGCAGGAGCGGCTGGATTTCATCAAGTTGCAGCCCGAGCGCTGGGTCCATTGGGAGCCTTGGCGCGGTGGGCTGCAGGCGCAGCGGGCTTTGCAAAAGCGTTACCCGAAAGCCGAAGTCTGGTTGACCAGCGAACAGCCAGCTGAGGCCATGACCGCGCGAGAGGTGGCGCAGGCCCGTTGGTGGCAGGCCGAGCGTTGGCTTGGGCCCCGCATCGCGCTGGGCTTGCCGCCAGCAGGCCAGGCCCAGATGCTGTGGGCCAACATGCTGCTGCACACCTGTGCCCAACCTCAACAAATTCTGAAAATTTGGCACAACACCCTGGCTGTGGATGGCTTTTTGATGTTTTCTTGTTTGGGGCCTGACAGCTTGAGGGAATTGCGCGAGGCCTATGCCCGTCAGGGCTGGCCCGCACCTGCCCATGAATTCACCGACATGCACGACTGGGGTGACATGCTGGTGGAGGCTGGTTTTGCCGAACCGGTCATGGACATGGAGCGGATCACCCTGACTTATGAAACGCCTGAGCGCCTGCTGGCCGATTTGCGTGCCTGGGGCCGAAATTTGCACGTCCAGCGTTTTGCAGGTCTGCGAGGGCGTCGCTGGCGAGCGCAGCTGGATCAGGTGCTGATGGCACTGGCCAGACCTGAAGAGGGCGGGCGTTTGTCGCTCAGTTTCGAGATCGTGTATGGCCATGCGCTGAAACCCCAGCCACGAGCCGCTGTGAGTGCCCAAACCGAAATCGGCTTGGATCAGATGCGTCAAATGCTGCGCAGTGGCAGCCGGATATCCGACAAAGTTTGAGTTGAATCAAAACCCCGAGTTAACTCGGGTAAAATCCGCCCGGTTTTGGCCAGATTGCGTGCCGCCAGCATGTTAGGTTATTGAAAGTTGACGCGTGTCAAATCCAACTTACCAGTTTGCACAAGAGTCCGGACCGGCCATTCAATGGCAGCTTCGGCGCAATTGCTCGGTGACGCCCGCCCAGCTGGGTTGGCTTTACCTGTCCTTGTGTGCCTTGTCGCTGGGCATTGGGGTGTTCTTCTGGATGCAGGGGGCCACTTTGGTTCTGGCTTTCGCTGGGCTTGAAATCGCGCTGGTGGGCTTGGCTTTTTTGGCCTACGCCCGGCATGCGACCGATGGCGAATGGATTTCATTGCAGGGCACCAGCCTGGTGGTGGAGAAAGAGTCTGCCGGACGCCGTGAGCGTGCTGAGTTTGCGCGTCAATGGGTGAGGGTTGAGCCCAAATCCGGTGACCACAGCCTGATCGAGTTGTCAGGCCAGGGTCGCTCGATCGAGGTGGGGCGCTTTGTGCGCCCCGAGCTGCGTCAGGTTTTGGCGCGAGAAATCAGAAGGGCATTGCGTTCCGCGTGATGCCTGGCGGTAGACAGGGCTGGGCCTGGTTTGCCAAAGGTGTGAGTTCAACAGAGTCTTGGAAGTTAGTGAGAACCATGAAGAATATTTCCAACCAATTGGCTTCGCTGCTATCCCGCGCGGGCATTTTTGCAGGCGCTTGGGTGGCTACGGCAGCCCATGCCGTCAATGATTTGCCGGGCGGCCCTGCGGTCAACCAGCTCAACTTCGCACCTGCAGCGACCAAAATCGCGGAAGAGCAGCACTGGCTGCACTGGATGATGTTGATCATCTGCACGGTGATCTTCATTGCCGTGTTTGCGGTCATGTTCTATTCCATCTGGAAGCACCGCAAGTCGGTGGGTCACAAACCTGCGACCTTCACCGAGTCCATCACCGTGGAGGTCGTCTGGACGGCTGTGCCTTTCCTGATCGTGATCCTGATGGCCTTGCCCGCCACCAAAGTGCTGGTGGCCCAGAAAGACACCACCAACGCCGACCTGACCGTGAAGGTCACGGGCTACCAGTGGAAATGGGGCTATGACTACATCAAGGGCCAGGGCGAAGGCCTGAGCTACATCTCCACCCTGGACTCCACCCAGCGTGCCATGTCTGACGCGGGCAAGCCAGAAGGCGACAACTACCTGTTGAAAGTGGACAACCCCTTGGTGGTGCCTGTGGGTCAGAAAGTGCGCGTGATCACCACCGCCAACGACGTGATCCATGCTTTTGCCGTGCCTGCTTTCGGCATCAAGCAAGACGCGATTCCCGGTTTCGTGCGCGACACCTGGTTCCGTGCCGAGAAGACCGGTGATTTCTACGGCCAGTGCCAGGAACTGTGCGGCAAGGAACACGCTTACATGCCCATCCATGTGAAAGTATTGTCTGCTGCCGATTACGCGGCCTGGGTTGACACCGAGAAGAAAAAGCAAGCGGCCAAAGCTGACGATCCAGCCAAAGTGTGGGCACTGGACGACTTGTCCAAGCGTGGTGAAAAAGTGTATGCCGCCAATTGCGCTGCTTGCCACCAAGCCAACGGCAAAGGTGCGGGTGCCATCAAGGCCATCGACGGTTCTGCCGTGGTGCTGGACGCTGACAAATCCAAGCAAATTGCGATTTTGCTCAACGGCCAGAACAACGGTGCCATGCCTGCCTGGAAGCAGTTGTCGGACACCGAGATTGCCGCTGTGATCACGTACACCAAGAACAACTGGTCCAACAAGACCGGTCAAATCGTGCAACCGGCTGAAGTTCTGGCCGCTCGCAAATAAGCCGTACCGTATTCAAATCAAAGGAAATCAAGATGAGTGCCGTTCTAGACCATCACGATCACGCCCATGACGATCACGGTCACGCGCCTGCGGGCTGGCGTCGCTGGGTGTATGCCACCAACCACAAAGACATCGGTACTTTGTACCTGTTGTTCAGCTTTGCCATGCTCATGATCGGTGGCGTGCTGGCGCTGGGCATCCGCGCCGAGCTGTTCCAGCCCGGTCTGCAAGTGGTCAACCCCGAGCTGTTCAACCAGTTCACCACCATGCACGGCATCATCATGGTGTTCGGCGCGATCATGCCCGCCTTCGTGGGCTTTGCGAACTGGATGCTGCCTTTGCAAATTGGCGCTTCCGACATGGCCTTTGCCCGCATGAACAACTTCAGCTTCTGGTTGATGATTCCTGCTGGCCTGATGCTGGTCGGTTCGTTCTTCATGCCTGGCGGCGCACCTGCTGCGGGCTGGACGCTTTACGCACCTTTGACTCTGCAAATGGGTCCCTCCATGGATGCGGGTATTTTTGCCATGCACATCCTGGGTGCTTCGTCCATCATGGGCTCGATCAACATCATCGTGACCATCCTGAACATGCGCGCCCCCGGCATGACCTTGATGAAGATGCCCATGTTTGCATGGACCTGGCTCATCACCGCTTACTTGCTGATCGCCGTGATGCCTGTGTTGGCTGGCGCGATCACCATGACCTTGACCGACCGTCATTTCGGCACCAGCTTCTTCAACCCCGCTGGTGGTGGTGACCCGGTCATGTACCAGCACATCTTCTGGTTCTTCGGTCACCCCGAGGTGTACATCATGATCTTGCCGGCCTTCGGCATCATCAGCCAGATCGTGCCCGCGTTCTCGCGCAAGAAACTCTTCGGCTACGCCTCCATGGTGTACGCGACATCGTCGATCGCCATCCTGTCGTTCATTGTGTGGGCCCACCACATGTTCACGACCGGCATGCCAGTGACCGGCCAGCTGTTCTTCATGTACGCCACGATGTTGATTGCCGTGCCGACCGCTGTGAAGATCTTCAACTGGATCGCCACCATGTGGCGCGGTTCCATGACGTTTGAAACCCCCATGCTGTTCGCAGTGGGCTTCATCTTCGTGTTCACCATGGGTGGTTTCACCGGCTTGATTTTGGCCATGGCCCCCATCGACATCCAGTTGCAGGACACGTATTACGTGGTGGCCCACTTCCACTATGTGCTGGTGGCTGGTTCCTTGTTCGCTTTGTTTGCCGGTTTCTACTACTGGGTGCCCAAGTGGACCGGTGTGATGTACAACGAAACACGCGGCAAAATCCACTTCTGGTGGTCGCTGATTTCCTTCAACATCACGTTTTTCCCCATGCACTTCCTGGGTCTGGCCGGCATGCCACGTCGTTATGCCGACTACCCCATGCAGTTCACCGACTTCAACATGATCGCTTCGGTGGGTGCATTCTTCTTCGGTTTTGCCCAGGTGTACTTCTTCCTGTTCGTGGTCTTGCCGACCATGATGGGCAAGGGCGAGAAAGCCGCTCAGAAGCCATGGGAAGCTGCCGAAGGTCTGGAGTGGGAAGTGCCCTCGCCAGCGCCCTTCCACACCTTTGAAAACCCACCCAAGCTGGACGCCACCGCGACTCGCGTGATCGGTTGATCAACATGGCCATGACACCTGAGCAAAGAAAAAGCAATGTGCGCCTGGGCCTGATCCTGGCTTCGGTCGCACTGGCGGTGCTGCTGGGTTTTGTGGCCAAGTTGCTTTTGTTGAACCCTTGAAAGACCTCCAATGAACCTGCGTGGTGAAAACCTGAAGATGGTGGGCAAGCTGGCGGTGGTGACCGCGGGCATGTTCTGCTTCGGTTACGCGCTGGTGCCCATTTACAAGGCCATTTGCGAGATCACAGGCATCAACATCCTGTCGATTTCCGAAACCCAGATCCCTGGTAATGCCAAGGCGGGTAAAGCGGCCGAGGTCTTGCGCAACAGCCAAGTGGACACCACGCGCACCATCACCGTCGAATTCGATGCCAACGTGCGCGGTCCCTGGCAGTTCAAGCCTGAAAAGCGATCCATGCAGGTTCACCCCGGTGAATTGAGCACGGTGATGTACGAGTTCCAGAATGTGCAAAACCGCCGCATGGCAGCGCAAGCCATTCCCAGCTATGCACCACGGCAGGCGGCCAACCATTTCAACAAGCTCGAGTGTTTCTGTTTCAACCAGTACACCCTGGAGCCTGGCGAAAAGAAGGCTTGGCCTGTTGCCTTTGTGATCGACCCGAAGTTGTCCAAAGACGTGACCACCATCACGCTGTCCTACACCTTCTTTGAAGTGGGTGGCAAGACACCGGCTGCGCCGACAGCACCCTTGGCGGCTGCCGTACAACCCTTGCCGGTCAAAACAGGTCTGGGTTCATGAGCGGGCCAAAGCTTCCCGTGTCCAAAACGTCCTGGTTGCGTACCATTCAGGCCGTTCTTTGGTCCTTTATAGGTCTTCGCAAGAACGCCGAATATCAGCAAGACATTGAGAAGCTGAATCCGTTCCACATCATCGGTGTGGCCATCGGCGCAGCATTGTTGTTTGTCCTGGGGCTGATCGCCCTGGTCAATTGGGTTGTGGTCCAGCCAACGGGCCTTTGATCCATCAAAATTAGATTTCGAAAGAAGAGAGAGCAGGAGTCCCCATGAGTTCAGCAGCACACGGCAGCACGCCTTATTACTTCGTACCGCACGAATCACGTCATCCGGTCATGTCGGCCATTGGCTTGTTTTTCGTGATCCTGGGCGCAGGCCAGTGGATCAATGGCTCCGAGTGGGGCATGTATTGCTTGTTTTTTGGCTTGGCCTGGTGGCTCATCGTTTTGTACCAGTGGTTCTCGGAAGCCGTTCGTGAAAGCGAAGGCGGCATGTACGGTCACAAGATCGACCTGTCCTACCGCTGGAGCATGACCTGGTTCATCTTCTCGGAAGTCATGTTCTTCGGCGCTTTCTTCACGGCCTTGTGGTGGGCGCGTTCGCATTCGGTGCCAGCCTTGGGCAGCCTTGAAAACGCATTGCTGTGGCCTGACTTCAAAGCGGCCTGGCCCAGTGTGGTGGCCGGTGCCACCTCTTCGCCAGCGGGCATCGTCGAGCCCTTCCAGACCATGGGCCCTTTCTGGTTGCCCACCATCAACACGGCTTTGCTGCTGACATCGGGCGTCACTTTGACGATTGCACACCATGCCTTGCAAGTGGGTGACCGCAGCAAGACCATCAAATTCATGTGGTTGACCGTGTTGCTGGGTGTGACCTTCCTGTTTGTTCAGGGCTATGAATACGCCCACGCCTGGGGTGACTTGAACCTCAAGCTGTCGTCCGGCATCTACGGCTCCACTTTCTACATGTTGACCGGCTTCCACGGTTTCCACGTGTTCGTGGGCATGTTGATGCTCTTGTTCATCACCTTGCGTCTGCAAAAAGGCCACTTCACCAAAGACCGCCACTTCGGCTTCGAGGGTGCGGCTTGGTACTGGCACTTTGTGGACGTGGTCTGGCTGGGCTTGTACATCCTGGTGTACTGGATGTGATAGAGCCGATGGCACAACAAAAAAGCGCCCAAGGGCGCTTTTTTGTTGCGGGTTGGCCTCGTTGGAGTGGTGTGCAGTGCCAGATCGAAGTGGCAGCGGTCAAGCCAGCGGGATGCGTTCAGGTTCCCGGTGGAATGCCCGTGGGTTGGATCCAACCCATCTTCCAGGACACCAGAACGCAAATGAAGAGGACAATCGAAAAGCCCACCCGGAAAGCCAAAGCGGTGGCCATGTTGCCTTTTTTGGGTGCCTGGCCTTCGGCAGGGGGCGCGCTGCCTCGCATCATGTACATCAGGGCCGCACCCAGACTCAACAAAATGGCAACGAAGGCGATGGCAACCAGAATTTTCATGGACACATTATCCAATGACTGAGAAAACCCCGGGCTGGCAAAGATGGCTGTTGCTTGGCATGGCGCTGCTGGGTGTGGCTGTGACTTTCTCTCTCGGTCTGTGGCAGCTCGGTCGAGCGGCCGAGAAAACTGCGCTGCAAGACGCCAGAACGCAGCAATCGGCCATGGCCGCGCTGGACGGCCGCAGCCTGGGCTCGGCACCGGGCGACGCAGCCTCGCGTGCCGCGCTGATCCACAGGCGCATGGTGCTGACAGGGCGTTGGCTGCCCCAACACACGGTGTACCTGGAGAATCGGCAAATGAACGGCAAGCCCGGCTTCTTTGTGCTGACCCCGCTGCAAATCGAGGGCACGGGCGCGGTGATGCTGGTGCAGCGCGGCTGGGCGCAGCGCGCCTTCACCGACCGCACCGCATTGCCTCCCATCGAGACCCCGGCCGGGCAAGTCGAAGTGCCAGGCCATTTGGCCCCATGGCCATCAAGGCTCTATGACTTTGGCGGGGCCGAGGAAGGCCCGATACGGCAAAATCTCGACCTGCAAGCATTTCGGCGTGAGACGGCACTGCCTTTGTTCGAAGTCACCTTGTTGCAATCGGGTGCAGCGTCTGAAGGCTTGCTGCGCGAGTGGCCTGTGGTGGCCAGTGGTGTTGAAAAGCACCACGGATACGCTTTTCAATGGTTTGGCCTGAGTGGCCTGATCGCTCTACTTTATGTCTGGTTCCAAATTGTCCAACCCCGCCGCCAAAAACGACCTGCCTGACAGTCCCCTGGCCATGACCGTGCACGAGATGCCCCGACCGGGCGATATCGTACAGGCCGATGCACAGCGCACGCGCATGGGCCGCTGGAAGATGATCGCCATGCTGCTGATCTGCGCTTCGCCGGTCATCGCGTCGTATTTCACCTACTACGTGGTGCGCCCAGAAGGACGCCGCAATTATGGCGAACTGATCCAGCCCCAAAAAGACATGCCCAAGGCCTCGGCCCAAAATCTGCAGGGCGAGTCGGTACCCCTGGCCGGCCTGAAAGGCCAGTGGCTGCTGGTGAATGTGGGCTCGGGTGCGTGCGCCGAGCGTTGCCAGCAAAACCTGTACTTCCAGCGCCAGTTGCGCGAAATTTTGGGCCGTGACAAGGACCGTCTCGATCGTGTCTGGTTGATCACCGACGATGCGCCGGTGGCCGAGACCTTGTTGCCGGCCCTGAACATGGCGCACGTGCTGCGCCTGGATGCAGCCACGGTGCAAAGCTGGATCAGCCCGGCCCCGGGCCAGCAACTGCAAGACCATCTGTACGTGGTCGACCCGATGGGCAACTTCATGATGCGTTTTCCCGCCAACATGGATGTGCCCAGCGCGTCCAAAGCCAAACGCGATCTGGAGCGGCTGCTCAAGGCCTCAGCGTCCTGGGACCAAGCGGGGCGCTGACACATGACCGAAGTGGACCTGTACAACCTGGCACCTGTTTTCCAGTTGATGGCCGTGGGCCTGGCCGTGGCCGCCTTGCCCCTGGCCTGGTGGTTCTGGCGGCAGCGCAGTGCCACGCCCGCCAGCCGTTTGAAGGCCTTGACCCTGATCACCTTGTTCCTGACCTTCGATTTGGTGCTGTTTGGCGCTTTCACCCGCTTGACCGATTCCGGCCTGGGATGCCCCGATTGGCCGGGCTGCTATGGCAGTGCCACACCCCTCGGGGCCAAAACCGAAATCACGGCCGCGCAGACCGCCATGCCCACCGGGCCCGTGACGCACGGCAAGGCCTGGATCGAGATGGTGCATCGCTACCTCGCCACGGGCGTGGGGGTGTTGATCATGAGCCTGGCGGCCATGACCTGGTGGCAGCGTCGTCACAGCCGCGTGCTCAGCCCCTGGTGGCCCACTTTCACACTGGTCTGGGTGTGCTTGCAAGGGGCATTCGGGGCGTTGACGGTGACCATGAAGCTGTTCCCCGCCATCGTGACCTTGCACCTGATGTTCGGCATCGGCTTGCTGGCCTTGCTGATGGCGCAGGCAGTGCGTTACGAAGGGGCTGCATCCCGGCCCATCCCGTCGGCCTTGCGCAGTGGTTTGTGGTGGGGTTTTGGCTTGCTGTGGCTTCAAATCGCTTTGGGCGGCTGGGTCAGCACCAACTATGCGGTGCTGGCCTGTCCTGATTTTCCGACCTGCAACGGCGAGTGGGTGCCTGACATGAACTGGCAGGGCTTCAGCCTTTGGCGGGAGTTGGGACTCACGCCCGAGGGTCAGGTCCTGCCTTTTGTGGCCCTGTCGACCATCCATTTTGTGCACCGCTCGGCGGCCTGGCTGGTGTTGGCGGTGTTGCTGTGGTGTGGCTGGCGCTTGCGTCAGCAAGCAAAACTGCACACGGCGGGCCGACTCTTGCTCTGCCTGTCGGCCCTTCAGTTCTTCACAGGTTTGAGCAATGTGGTGTTTGACTGGCCCCTGCTGGCCGCTGTGCTGCACACCGGGGGCGCTGCGGCGATGGTCGTCACGCTGACTTGGGTGCTCTCCATCAGTCGGGCCGATAATGCCTTGCGTTTTTCCAATCCATCAAGGCCTGCCGAATGACCGCCGCCACTGCCCGTTTGCCCCTGTCCGCCTGGCAACAGTATTACGCGCTGACCAAGCCCCGCGTGGTTCAGCTGATCGTCTTTTGTGCCTTGATCGGCATGGTGCTGGCTGTGCCCGGCCTGCCCAGTTTCGCTGAATTGAAGCTCGGCCTGTGGGCCTGCATCGGCATCTGGCTGGTGGCGGGTGCCGCAGCGGCCTTCAACTGCCTGGTCGAAAAAACCATCGATGCCAAAATGAAGCGCACCGCCTGGCGACCTACCGCCAAGGGCGAATTGAGTGACCGACAGGCCTTGCTGTTCTCGGCCGTGCTCTGCGCGGTGGGCTCGGCCGTGCTGTACGTGCTGGTCAACCCGCTGACCATGTGGCTCACCTTTGCCACTTTTGTGGGCTACGCCATCATTTACACGGTGATCCTGAAACCCTTGACGCCGCAAAACATCGTGATCGGCGGGGCCAGCGGGGCCATGCCGCCCGTGCTGGGCTGGGCGGCCATGACGGGCCAGGTCGGGCCCGAGGCGCTGATCCTGTTCCTCATCATCTTCCTGTGGACACCCCCGCACTTTTGGGCGCTGGCGCTGTACCGGGTGGAGGACTACCGCAAGTCGGGCCTGCCCATGCTGCCGGTGACGCACGGCAACGAATTCACCCGTCTGCAGATCCTGCTGTACACCATCGTGCTGATGGCGTCCTGCCTGATGCCCTTTGTGTACGGCATGAGCTCCTGGCTGTACCTGGCCGCGGCGGTGGTGCTGAGCATCGGCTTCATCGGCTATGCGGTGGCTTTGTACCGCGAATATTCGGACGAGCTGGCTCGCAAGACCTTCCGTTTTTCGCTGATCCACCTGAGCGCCTTGTTTGCCGCTTTGTTGATCGACCATTACATTTTTTGAGACCCCAGCATGTTGCAACGCAGAGTTTTTTCACGCGCCGCTTTGGCTTTGGGCCTGGCTGCCGTGGTCGGTGGCCTGATGGGTTGCGGTCAGGACAAACCGGCGTTCCGCGCGGTGGACATCACAGGCGCTGACTATGCCCAAGGCTGGGAGCTGAGCGACCAGGACGGTCAGGTGCGCACCCTCAAGGACTTTGCGGGCAAAGCCGTGGTGGTGTTTTTTGGTTTCACCCAATGCCCCGACGTCTGCCCCACCGCCTTGCAGGAAATGGCGCAGGCCAAACAATTGCTGGGGGCCGATGGGGCCAGGCTGCAGGGCATCTTCATCACGGTGGACCCTGAGCGCGACACATCGGAGTTGCTCAAGGCCTACATGGCCAATTTCGGTCCGGATTTTGTGGCCTTGCGCCCCACGCTGGAGCAGCTGCCCCAGGTGACCAAGGACTTCAAGATCTATTACAAAAAGGTCGAAGGCAAAACCCCCACCAGCTACACCATGGACCACTCGGCGGGCAGCTTCACCTTTGACCCGCAAGGGCGGATTCGCCTGTACAACCGCCATGCCAGCGGCGCCGAAGCGCTGGCCGCCGATGTGAAGATCTTGCTCAGCGGCAAATGAGTCCGGGCTGATGGGCCCGGGGCTGAACACACAGCTTCAGGTGTCCCGCTTCAGGTCCTTCAGTTCAACTCGATTTTCTGGCTGCGGATGATGTCGCCCAGGGCTTTCGTGTCGGACTGAATGCGGTTGCGCAAACCTTCGGGCGACGAACCCACCACCTGCCAGCCCTGCTGGAACAGCCGCGCACGCATCTCGGGCGCACGCACGATTTCGCTGACCACGGCCGACAGCTTGCTGGCCACAGCTGCGGGCATTGAGGCCGGAGCGGCCACCGCGTTCCAGATCTCCAGCTGATAATCCTTCACGCCGATCTCGCTCAGACTGGGCACATCGGCAGCCAAGGGGCTGCGCCCGGTGCTGGATGTTCCGATGGCCCGCAATTTCCCGCCACGCACTTGGGCGGCGGCCATGGCGGGCGGTAGCAAGGCCAGTTGCACCTGGCCACCGATCATGGCAGTGATGATTTGCGGATTGCCGGGGTAGGGCACATGCACGGGCGCAATGCCAGCTTTGGTCTTGAGCAGCTCCATGCCCAGGTGCGCCACCGTGCCCACGCCAGGCGAGGCATAACTGAGTTGGTCACCCGCTTTTTGGGCCTGGCTCAGCCATTCGGCAGCGGTTTGACCCGGCGCGTTGGCCGGTACTGCCAGCACCAGTGGCGCTTTGCCGATCAGGCTGATGGGCGCCAGGTCTTTCAGCGGGTCATAAGGCACCTTGGGGTTCAGGATGCGGGTAATGGTCATGTTGCCGTTGATCATCAGGCCCAGGGTGTGGCCGTCGGTGGACTTGGCGACAAAGTCGGCGGCGATGTTGCCGCCCGCGCCCACCTTGTTCTCGACGATCACGTTCTGGCCCAGGGCTTTGGCCAGCGGTTCGGCCAAGGCACGCGCTGTCAGGTCGGGGCTGGAGCCTGCCGGAAAGCCCACCACCAGACGCACGGTTTGCGTGGGCCAGGACGCTGTTGGCGAGGCGGCCCAAGCGGGTGCCAGGCCCAAAGCCAAAGCCGTACCCACGGCTTGGACCCAGTGGCGACGGGAAAAACAGGCGGGGTGGCGAGTGGTCATGGCAGGGTCTTTCAAGACAAAACAAGTTTCACTTTAACGCACGGCAAACGAAAAAATACCCGGTCAAAGACCGGGTAGGCGCAGGGCGGTTGTCTGCAGGGGCTTCAGGCGAATTCGACCAAAGCCTTCTTCATCTTCTTCATGGCCGCGACTTCGATCTGGCGGATGCGTTCGGCACTCACACCGTATTCGTCGGCCAGCTCGTGCAGCGTCATGCCGCCCGAGCCGTTGTCGTTCACCTTGAGCCAACGCTCCTCGACGATGCGGCGGCTGCGTGCGTCCAGCACATCCAGTGCGGTCGCCAGACCATCGCTGGCCATCACATCGCGCTGGTGCGCTTCGATCATGGCGGTGGGCTCGTGGTTCACATCGGCCAGGTAGGCGATGGGGCCAAAAGCCTGTTCGCCGTCGTCCGAGGGGGCCGGGTCCAGCAGCACATCGCCGCCAGCCATGCGCATTTCCATCTCCAGCACTTCCTCGCGCTTGACGTTCAGGCTGCTGGCCATCGCGTCCACCTGGTCGGGCGTCAGGGTGTCGCGGTGCGTGCCTTCGTCGGCATCGGCTTTGTAGCCCTGCTTCATCGAACGCAGGTTGAAAAAAAGTTTGCGCTGGGCCTTGGTGGTGGCCACCTTGACCATGCGCCAGTTTTTCAGGATGTACTCATGGATTTCGGCCTTGATCCAGTGCAGCGCGTAACTGACCAAGCGCACGCCTTGCTCGGGGTCAAAGCGCTTGACGGCCTTCATCAAACCCACATTGCCTTCCTGGATCAGGTCGCCGTGGGGCAGGCCGTAGCCCAGGTATTGGCGCGACACCGACACCACCAGACGCAGGTGCGAAAGCACCAGCTTGCGGGCGGCTTCGAGGTCGTCGTTGGCTTTGAGTCGGCGGGCGGCTTCCTGCTCTTCCTCGAGGGTGAGCATGGGCATGCGGTTGACCGCAGAGATGTAGGCGTCGAGGTGGCCGAGCGAGGGCACGACCGCCCAGGGGTTGCTCAGCGCGAGGGCTGTGGCGGGGGAACCAGTTTGAATGTTCATACCAGAACTCCTTTCAGAATACTGCAATATTAGCACTCTCCAGCCGTGAGTGCTAAAGCGAGCCCGATACCACATGGGCATCAGGGTTTTCCCTTAATTACAAGGCAATGATGCGCGCAAGGCGAGGCTGCGTCTGTGCTCTGCTGAACGCTTCAGCTCAAGAGCGCCTGGGCAAATTCGCGGGCGTTGAAGGTTTCCAGGTCTTCCAGTTTTTCGCCCACGCCGATGAAATACACCGGAATCGGCTTTTCCCGGGCGATGGCGCACAGCACCCCGCCCTTGGCCGTGCCGTCCAGTTTGGTCACGATCAGGCCCGTCAGGCCCAGCGTATCGTCAAAGGCCTTGACCTGGGCCAGGGCGTTTTGGCCGGTGTTGCCATCGATCACCAGCAGCACCTCGTGCGGGGCGGTGCCGTCGGCCTTTTGCACCACGCGCTTGATCTTTTTCAGTTCTTCCATCAGGTGCAGCTGCGTCGGCAGGCGTCCGGCTGTGTCCACCAGCACCACATCGCGCCCCCGTGCGCGGCCAGCGCTGACCGCGTCAAAGCTCACGGCCGCCGGGTCACCGCCTTGCTGGCTGACGATCTCCACCGTGTTGCGGGTGGCCCAAACTGCCAGCTGCTCTTTGGCGGCGGCGCGGAAGGTGTCGGCGGCAGCCAGCAGCACGCTCAGGCCCTCGTCGGCCAGGTGCTTGGTCAGTTTGCCAATCGAGGTGGTTTTGCCCGCGCCGTTGACCCCCGCCACCATGATCACCGTGGGCTGGTGGTCGCCAATGGCCAGCGGCTTTTGCAAGGGCTGCAGCAGGTCGGTGATGGCATCGGCCAGCAAGGTTTTGACCTGCGAAGGGTCGGTGGCCTTGCTGTCTTTCACGCGGCGCTTGAGGTCTTGCAGCAAATGCTCGGTCGCTTTGACCCCGGTATCGGCCATGAGCAAGGCGGTTTCCAGCTCTTCGTAGAGCTCGTCGTCGATGCGCGTGCCGGTGAAGACGGTGGTGATGCTGGAGCCGGTCTTGCGCAGCCCGGCCTTCAGGCGGTCTAGCCAGCCCTGGCGAGCGGCCGGGGCGGCGGTGGGCTCAACAGCCGTGACAGGGGCAGCAACAGGCACCGCCGGGACAGGCGCAGCGGCCGATTGTACCTCGGTGGGCGGGGATTTTTTTTTGAAAAAACTGAACATGGTGTGGATTTCAAGGATCATGCATTCTATGAAACCGAACTTTCTCTTGGGACTTTCGCTGGCCACCGCCTGTCTGGCCAGCAGCGGCAGCGTCTGGGCGCAGGCACCACAAGGCTTGCAGCAGACCCAGGCCCAGCCCGGCCACGCTGCAGCGGCCCAGGCCCACACCTTCACCCTGGCCAACGGCATGGCGTTGTGGGTCAAGCCCGACCGGCGCGCGCCCACTGCGGTGCACATGGTCTGGCTGCGTGCGGGCTCGATGGACGAGGTGGACGGCACCAGCGGCGTGGCCCATGTGCTGGAGCACATGCTGTTCAAAGGCACGCCCACCCTGGCTGTGGGCGAGTTCTCTCGCCGGGTGGCCGCTTTGGGTGGGCGTGACAACGCGTTCACATCGAAGGACTACACCGGCTACTTCCAGCAAATCCCGTCGAACCAGCTCGAAGCCGTGATGCGTCTGGAGGCCGACCGCTTTGCCAACAACCAATGGCCCGACGCCGAATTCGCCAAAGAACTGGAAGTGGTGAAAGAAGAACGTCGCCTGCGCACCGAGGACAACCCGCGTGCCCAGCTGCACGAAATGTTGTCCGCGACCGCTTTGATCGCCTCGCCCTACCGCCGCCCCATCGTGGGCTGGATGAGCGATCTGGAAGCCATGACGGCGCAGGATGCCCGCGACTTTTACCGCAAGTGGTACACGCCAGCCAACGCCGTGGTGGTGGTGGCGGGCGATGTCGACCCGCTGCAAGTCAAGGCCTTGGCCGAGAAAACCTATGGCCTCATCCCGACCCGCGCCGTGCCCGAGCGCAAACCCCGGGATGAACCCGCGCAGCAAGGCCTGCGCCGTTTCGAATTCAAAGCGCCTGCCGAGCAGTCGTATGTGGCGCTGGCCTTCAAGGTGCCGCGCTTGGCGAACCTCGCGGCCTCGCCCGAGCATGACGATGCCCTGGCCTTGACGGTGTTGGCCGCTGTGCTCGATGGCTACAGCGGTGCCCGGCTGGAACGTGCCCTGACGCAAGGCGAGAACCGCCTGGCCGACAGTGTGGGGGCGCACAATGGCTTGATGGGTCGCGGCCCGCAGTTCTTTTACCTGGACGGCGTGCCCGCCAAAGGCCAAAGCCCCGAAGCTCTGGAGGCGGCCTTGCGTGCCCAGGTGCAGCGCGTGGCCACAGAAGGCGTGACCGAGGCCGAGTTGCAGCGCGTCAAGACCCAATGGGTGGCCAGTGAAATCTACAAGCTCGACTCGGTGTTCAACCAGGCCCGGGAATTGGGCGTGGCCTGGACACTGGGCCTGCCTCCCGACTACGGCGCGCAGTTGATCGCGCGTTTGCGGCAAGTCACCCCCGCCCAGGTGCAGGCCGTGGCGCAAAAATATTTTGGCGATGACAGCCTCACCGTTGCCACCCTGCGGCCCCAACCCCTCTCGGGCCAGCCCCGGGCACGCCGTGCCTTGCCGGGTGCCCGGCATTGAGCCGCGATTCAGTCATGAAAGTTCATCACCCCATGTCCCCGATGCCCTCCCTGTTCAAGACCCCCAAGGCTTTGCTGCGGTCCGCCTTGGCGCTGACCTGCTGGGGCGCGTCCTGCTGGGCCCAAGCGGCCTTGCCCATCCAGCACTGGACCCAGCCCAGCGGTGCACGCGTGTACCTGGTCGAGAGCAACGCCATCCCCATGGTCGATGTGCAGATCGATCTGGATGCGGGCAGCCGACGTGATCCGGCTGCGCAAGCTGGGCTGGCCTCGGTCATGGCCGGGCAAATGGCCAGTGGCATGCGAGCCCATCCCCAGGGCCAGGGGCCGTATGCGCAGGCCATGGATGAAAACCAGATCGGTGAAGCCTGGGCCGACCTAGGCGCCAGCTTTGGCGGCAGTGCGGGTGCAGACCGCATGAGCTTTGCCCTGCGCAGCCTGAGCTACCCCGACCTGCTCGACAAGGCCGTGGCCTTGGCGGCACGGCAAATGGCGCATCCCGCCTTTCCCGAGGCCATGTGGGTGCGCGACCGCGAGCGCATGAGCGCGGCCATCCGCGAGTCGCTGACCAAACCGGCCACGCTGGTGCAGCACCGCTTTGCCTCGGCCGTCTACGGCACGCACCCTTATGGCTACCGCACCACCCCCGAGACCCTGTCGCGCATCGGTGTGCAGGACTTGCAAAAGCTGCATGCCCAGTCGCTGCAGACCTGCCGTGCAACGGTGAGCGTGGTGGGCGCACTCACCCGGGCGCAGACCGATGCGCTGGTCACCCGTTTGCTGGCCTTGTGGCCCAACAATGCGGCGTGCAAGCCCTTGCCCGCTGTGCCCGAAGTGGCGGCTTTGACCCAAGCGCAAAGCCTGACCGTGCCCTTCGATTCGGCCCAGGCCCATGTCCTGATCGGGCAGCCCGGCTACCCACGCAGCGACCCCGACTTCTTTGCCCTGCTGGTGGGCAACCACATTCTGGGCGGTGGGGGCTTTGTGTCGCGCCTGACCGAGCAAGTGCGCGAAAAGCGGGGTTTGTCCTACAGCGTGTACAGCTACTTTTCACCCGGTTTGCATGCGGGGGCTTTCACTGTGGGCCTGCAAACCCGCCCGGATCAAGCCGCGCAAGCGGTCGCGGTGGCACACGAGGTGGTGCAAACCTTTGTGCGCGAAGGCCCCACCGAGGCCGAGTTGCAGGCGGCCAAATCCAATCTGGTGGGCGGCTTTGCGCTGCGCATTGACAGCAACCGCAAGCTGCTGGACAACGTGGCCAACATCGCCTGGAACCGTTTGCCGCTCACTTACCTGGACACCTGGACCCAGCAAGTCGAGCGGGTGAGCCTGAGCGATGTGCGCCGCGCCATGGCCCGGGTCTTGCAACCCGAGCGCATGGTCACGGTGGTGGTCGGTACAGCGCCTTGATGCCAGTTAAATGGGCATCGGGTGCGAGGCGATTTTCGGTACACAGGAAAACACAAGGCGTTACAACTGCAGTGCTTCACGGGTCATCAGCCAGGTATTCGACCGCGTTGTAGTTGCAAGTCCAGCAAGGTGTTGGACTTGCAACCTGAACCAAGGATCTTTCAAATGAACAAGCTGCTCGCCACTCTCGTCGCCGGTTTTTTTGCTGTTGGCGCATTCGCCCAAGCACCTGCTGCTGCGCCCGCTGCAGCTGCGGCTGCCCCTGCTGCTGCAGTGGCCACGGCCAAAACAGAAGCCAAAGATGCCAAGGCCGCTTTGAAAGCCGATGCCAAAGCCGAGAAAAAGGCCGCCACCAAAACAGACAAAAAAGCGGCCCAAGTTGCAGCCAAAGCCGATGCGTCGGTGGTGAAAGCCGAAGCCAAAGTGGACGCCAAAGTCGCCCAGCCCAAGTGAGCGCCATGGCCAGGCTTCTGGCCTAGCCAGCGCAGATGAAAAAAACCAGCGGTTCGCTGGTTTTTTTCTGTCGGCGCCTCAAGCCCGAGCAGGGGTCGCATGTCCGGGGGCTCGTCGTCCTGGCCTTTACACTTGTGGCCTATGTCTTCACCCTCTTCTTCACGCCAGTCGGCCAGCGGCAGTTCCCGCACAGTTGACGCCAAAAAGCCTCAGCACCGAGCGCCCAAAGGCCCGCCTTCGCACGAGATCCGCATCATCGGCGGTCAATGGCGCCGCACCCGGCTGAAGGTGATCGACAAACCCGGTCTGCGTCCCACACCCGACCGTGTGCGCGAAACCTTGTTCAACTGGCTGGGCCAGGACTTGAGCGGTTGGCGCTGTGTGGATGCGTTTGCAGGCACAGGCGTGTTAGGTCTCGAAGCCGCCTCGCGTGGCGCAGCCCATGTGCTGATGGTCGAGCAAGATGCCGTGCTGGTGCGCGACTTGCAGGACAACGCCACCCGCCTCAAAGCCAGCATGGTCAGCGTGCAGCGCGGTGACGCCGTGACCGCCTTGGGCCGTTTGCCCGCGGCCAGTGTGGACCTGGTGTTTCTGGACCCGCCTTTTGACGGACCCTGGTTTGAGCCCGCCCTCATCGCGGCAGCCAAGGCCGTGCCCGTGGGTGGGTGGATTTATCTGGAAGCGCCTGTGGCCTGGACCGCTGAGGCCTTGGGTGCCTTTGGCCTTCAATGTGAACGCCACCTCAAAGCCGGCGCTGTCCACGCCCATCTGCTGCAACGAACCGCATAATTGACGGGTCAAACCCTTCAAGCCCGCTCCCGCCTTTCAAGGATCCTCCATGAGCCGCTCTGCCAACACCCTTGTGACCGCCGTCTATTCGGGCACGTTTGATCCGCTCACGCTGGGGCACGAAGACGCGATCCGACGGGCCGCGAAAATGTTTGACCAGGTCATCATTGCGGTGGCCGTGGCGCACCACAAAAAAACCCTGTTCAGCCTGGACGAGCGTGTGGCCTTGGCGCAAGCCGCTTTGCCCGATTGCCCCAACGTGAAGGCGCTGCCCTTTGACGGTCTGATTGTGGAATTTGTACGCGCGCAAAACGCCCAGGTCATCGTGCGCGGCCTGCGCTCGGTGACCGACTACGACTACGAAACGCAAATGTCGGGCATGAACCGCCACCTGGCCCCCGAGTTGGACACCGTGTTTTTGCACACCAGCGCGGGTGTGCAGCACATCAGCAGCACCCTGGTTCGCGAAATCGCCAAACTCGGCGGTGATGTGTCGGGCTTGGTGTCGGCACCTGTGCTCAACGCCTTGCAGAGCAAGGTCGCGACCAAGCACTGAGAGGCATGTCGGGGCTGAAGCCGCCGACCTACCAGAGACGCTCCCTGTAGGTCGGACCTTCAGGTCCGACTTTTTTCAAATCTCCGCGCCTTCCACCAAAAAGCGCACCCGTTTTTGCCCCTGCCACTCGTCGGCGTCCAGTCGGTAAGCCAATTTCACCCGCGCTGGCAAAGGTTCAGTCCGGCCAAACCAGATGCCGTCCACCGGCTGGCCTTGGTGCTTCATCTTGAGGGACAGGTGTTTTTCGCCCACCAGGCGCTGCGACACCACTTCGATCTCTTCGCAAAACACGGGCGGTGCAAAGCCCTGGCCCCAGACCTCGTGGTGCAGCATGTCCACCAGATCGACCCGGCGGTATTCGGCAGGCAGCGGGCCGTCGGTTTCCAGGCGGCGCTGCAGCGTGGCCGCGTCCAGCCATTCCATGGCCACCTGGTTCAGCGTTTCCTCGAAGACATCCAGATGCTCTTCGGCAATCGTGCAGCCTGCCGCCATGGCGTGGCCGCCAAAGCGCAGCAGCACGCCCGGGGCGCGTTTGGCCACCAGATCGAGCGCGTCGCGCAAATGAAAGCCAGCGATCGAGCGGCCTGACCCCTTGAGTTCGTGCTCCTTGCCCGGGGCGCTGCTGGCCGCAAACACAAAAGTGGGGCGGTGCAGCTTGTCCTTGATGCGCGAGGCCACGATGCCCACCACGCCTTCGTGAAAATCCGGGTCGAACACACAAATGGCAGGCGGCGGCTCGTCGCCTTCGTCAAACAGGGATTCGGCCATCTCCATCGCCATCTCGCGCATGTCGCCTTCGATGACGCGGCGCTCGCGGTTGATCGCGTCCAGCTGCTTAGCCAACTCGTCGGCGCGGCCTGCGTCGTCGGTCAGCAGGCACTCGATGCCCAGCGTCATGTCGGCCAGGCGGCCTGCCGCGTTGATGCGTGGCCCCAGGGCAAAACCAAAGTCAAAGGTCGTGGCCTTGGCGGTTTCGCGGCTGGCCGCACGCATGAGCGCGGCCATGCCTGGGGGCAGGGCATCTGCACGTACGCGGCGCAGGCCTTGTGCCACCAGGCGGCGGTTGTTGGCGTCGAGCTTGACCACGTCGGCCACGGTGCCCAAAGCCACCAAGGGCAGCAGGGCGTCGAGGCGTGGCTGGTTGCTGGCGTCAAACACGCCGCGCTGGCGCAGCTCGGCCCGCAGGGCCAGCAGCACGTAAAACATCACGCCCACGCCTGCGATGGACTTGCTGGCAAAGCCGCAACCGGGCTGGTTGGGGTTGACGATGACCTCCGCCGTGGGCAGTTCGCTGCCGGGCAAATGGTGGTCGGTCACCAGCACCTGCAGGCCCAGGGCTTGCGCCGCCTGCACGCCCGCCACGCTGGCGATGCCGTTGTCCACGGTGATCAGCATATCGGCGCCTTGCGCGTGCACACGCTGGGCGATGGTGGGTGTGAGGCCATAGCCGTCCACCACGCGGTCGGGCACCAGGTAGCTCACGTTCTGCGCCCCCAGCATGCGCAGGCCACGCACGCCCACGGCGCAGGCGGTCGCGCCGTCGCAGTCGTAATCGGCCACGATGCACATGCGCTTGTTGTGCGCGATGGCGTCGGCCATCAGCTTGGCCGCTTCCGTTGTGCCCAGCATGCCCGCCGGGGGCAGCAAAAGGTTCAGCGCGTCGTCGAGTTCGTCTTTGGACTGCACGCCACGGGCGGCGTACAGGCGGGCCAGCAGGGGGTGGATGCCTGCTTGTTCCAGCGCCCAGGCGCTGCGGGGGGGCACATCTCGGGTGAGCAAATTCATGGGGCGATTCAGGGATGTTCAGGAGGTGATGAGGGCTTGGAGTGCCGCTGCAGGAGAGGGTTTGTTGAACAGCTGGGTTAATGTGCGAGTGGTGCGCTGGTACCAAGCGGCAGGTGCAGCGGTGTAGGTGTGGGCTGTGTGCTCACTGCACAGGCTGAGCGTGCCTTGGCCCGTGGCCTTGACGTGTTGCAACAGGTCGGCGACGGCCGTGGCATCGAGTTGCTGCCAGGCTTGCTGCCAAGCCTGCACGTCGCCATGCAAAGCACTGCTGCGCAAGGCGTGCGACAAAGTCACGGCCTGTTCAGCGGCGACTGTGTGGTCGGGCAGCATGCCCGCGCCGTGCAGCCAGAAAGCGTTCACGGTGTACTGCCGCTTGGCTTCTCGGGCATCGTTGACCGGATGGTTGTAGAGCAGCATTTGCATCTCGCTTTGCAGGCGCTGCAAGGGGCGGGCTGCCGGATGATCGGGCATCCAGGGCTTCACGTTCTGGCCAATCACCCGGTCCAGCGAGGCGGTGGGCACGTCGGCCAGCAGCGCCCCCTGGACATGCCAGAGCAAGGCGCTGTGCCAGGTGACGTGCAGGCCGTCTTCCTGCAAGAACGGTTGCATGGCTTGCAGCAGTTGCTGCGATTCATCGTCGGACAGGTGCAAATGCGCCGGGTCGGCCATGACCACCTCGTCCATGCCGATTTGCCAATGGCAGGGCGTCATCCAGGCTTGGGGGGCGGTGCTGTGCCTGCCTTGCTGCGCCTGGTGCCAAGCTGCCCAGGGCAAGGTGTTGGCATCCGGTGACCAGCCCAGGGCTTGGGCTTGCAGGCGTTCGTGCGGCAGGTGCCAGGGGGTGGGGCGGCGGTCTTGCAACACCTGCTGGCGCTGCAGCTGGCCCAGCAGGGTTTGCAGCTTGGGCAACTGCAAACCGGCCCAGACCTCGGGGCCGGTGAAGGCCTGGCTGGCCGCATAAGGAATGATCAGGTGCATGGGGTGGGATTGTCGCAGGCTCCAAATAGGCATTGGGATGATCCATGGCGGACAGACCTGCCGATCTCTTGAAGGCACAATGGCCAACACCTTTGAAAAGTACGGAGACCGCATGAAAGAAACCCCCTATGCTTGGGTGGTGGTTTGGGCCACCTTTGTGTGCCTGGCGCTGATCTTTGGGGTGTCGTACTCGTTTGCGGCGTTTTTTGAGTCGTTTGCGACCGAGTTCTCGGCGCAGCGGGCTGATGTGTCCTGGATTTTTGGCCTGTCAGGCTTTGTCTACTTTGTGCTGGGCGCGGGCGGTGGCATGCTGGCCGACCGCTTCGGGCCGCGCATCGTGTGCTCGGCAGGCATGATGTTCATTGCGCTGGGCCTGCTGGCCACCAGCTGGGCCTCGTCCTTGCTGGCGGTGTATGTCAGCTACGGCTTGCTGGTGGGCTTCGGCATTGCGCTGGTTTACACGCCGTCGATCGCCAGCGTGCAGCCCTGGTTCACCACCCGCCGGGGTCTGGCCGGGGGCATTGCTAGCTCGGGGGTTGGGGCGGGCACTTTGCTGGTGCCTGTACTGGTGGCCATGGCGATTGGGCCCATGCCCTGGCGCGAGGCCATGCAGCTGCTGGCCTTGGCCGTGTTGGTGCTGGGCTTGTTGGCGGCGGGTTTGCTCAAGCGTGCACCGAGCAACACCTCAAGCGGTGCGGGCGGTTCGGCCACAGGCCTGAGCTTGCGCGAGACCTTGCGCAGCCCCACTTTCCGATGGCTCTACCTGGCCACGGTGCTGGCCTCACCGGTGATGTTCATTCCTTTTGCGCATGTGTCCGCCTCGGCGCGCGATCTGGGCCTGGGCGAAGCTTTTGCCGTGGGTCTGGTGGGTTTGATTGGCGTGGGCAGTCTGGTGGGGCGCTTTGCCATCGGTGTGGTGGCCGATCGGCTGGGCCGGGCGCAGACGCTGGTGCTGATGCAACTGTCCATGGGCGCGTCGTATCTGCTGTGGGGCGCGGCGGGCGGGCAGGCCCTGCTGCTGGTGTTTGCGCTGTGGTTTGGCCTGAGCTATGGCTCCATCGTGTCGCTCTTGCCCGCCATTTGCATGGATTATTTTGGTGGCCGTTCGGTGGCCAGCGTGGTGGGCACGCTCTACAGCGGCGCGGCGCTGGGTAATTTGCTGGGCCCTGTGCTGGCTGGGGCAGCCTTTGATTTCAGTGGGCACTACCTGGGCGTGATGGCCGTGTGCGGCGTGCTGTCGCTGATGGCCACCTGGGCCTCACGGCAAATGAAACGCTGCGGCCAAGCGCGGTATTGATTTTTGAGAAAGAAGCACCTGATGCACAACGATTTGCACGCGCTGCGGCGCATCCTCAAAAGCTGCCACACCATCGCGGTGGTGGGCCTGTCAGCCGAATGGCATCGGCCCAGTTACTTTGCTGCCAAGTACATGCAGTCGCACGGTTTCAAGATCGTGCCCGTGAACCCCCGCTATGCGGGCACGCCTGTGCTGGGCGAGACCTGTTACGCCAGCCTGGGCGACATCCCCTTCCAGGTGGACATGGTCGATGTGTTTCGCCGCAGCGACGATGTGCTGCCAATCGCCGAGCAGGCGGTGCAGATCGGCGCCAAATGTCTTTGGCAGCAGCTGGGCGTGGCCAACACGCAAGCCGATGCGCTGGCCCAGCAGGCGGGCATGGATTCGGTGACGAACCGCTGCGTCAAGATCGAACACGCCCGGCTGTTTGGCGGCCTGAACTGGGTGGGCGTGAACACCGGCATCATCTCGGCGCGGCGGCTGGTATAAAAAGACCATGACCGACCGCCAATTCCACCCCGAGACCCTGGCCATCCACGCCGGGCAAATCCCCGATGCGGCCACAGGCGCACGCGCCTTGCCGATCTACCAGACCAGCAGCTTTGTGTTTGACAGCGCCGAGCATGCGGCATCGCTCTTCAACCTGCAGACCTTTGGCAATGTGTATTCGCGCCTGAGCAACCCCACGGTGGCGGTGCTCGAAGAGCGTGTGGCCGCGCTCGAAGGCGGGCGCGCTGCGGTGGCCAGTGCCTCGGGCATGGCGGCCGAAACCATGGCGCTGATGACCATCTTGCAATCGGGTGACCATGTGGTGGCGGCCGGGGCCTTGTACGGCGGCTCGGTCACCCTGCTGGCGACCAGCCTGGCCAAGTTTGGCATCGAAACCACTTTTGTGGACGCGACAAAGCCTGAGGCCTTTGCCGCTGCCATGCGTCCCAACACCCGAGCGGTGTATGCCGAGAGTCTGGGCAACCCGAGCATGGTGGTGCTGGACATCGCCGCCGTGGCCGAGGTGGCCCATGCGCACGGTGTGCCGCTGGTCATCGACAACACCGTGCCCAGCCCTCTGCTGTGCAACCCGCTGGCGCTGGGCGCCGACATCGTGGTGCATTCGGCCACCAAATACCTGGCCGGGCACGGCACCACGCTGGGCGGCGTGGTGGTCGAAGGCGGCAAATTCCCTTGGGACAACGGCAAGTATCCGGGCATGACCGAGCCCTCGCAGGGCTACCACGGCGTGAAGTTTTACGAGACCTTTGGCGACTTCGGCTTCACCATGCGCTGCCGCATGGAAAGCCTGCGCGTGTTTGGCGCATCGCTCAGCCCCATGAGCGCCTGGCAGATTCTGCAGGGTGTTGAGACCTTGCCGCTGCGCATGAGCAAGCACTGCGACAACGCTTTGGGTGTGGCGAAGTTTTTGCAGGCCGACCCGCGCGTGGCCTGGGTCAACTACCCCGGCCTGAGTGACCACCCACAGCACGCCCTGATGCAGCGGCAGATGCGCGGCGCTTCGGGCCTGTTTTCGTTCGGCGTGAAAGGCGGCTTGGCGCAAGGCGTGAAGTTCATCGAGTCGGCCCAGTTCATGAGCCACCTGGTCAACATCGGCGACACCCGCACCCTGATCAGCCACCCGGCCAGCACCACGCACCGTCAGCTCGATGAAGCCCAGCAACTGGCCGCAGGCGTGCCGCCCGATATGGTGCGCATTTCGGTGGGTCTGGAGAATCTGGACGACATCCTGTGGGACATCGACCAGGCGCTGGACAAGGCCAGCCGCTGAACAGCCTTGGCAAAAGCACTGGTCAGGGCTGGAGCCATCGAGCTGTGAAAACCACAGGCCTTGGTTTGTCAGCGCTTGAGGGCCGCAGCTTCGGCCGCGCAATCCTGGCGGTCTGATTTCAGGCCTTTGGCCCGGGCCTGCGCAATCTCGGCCTTGGCCAGCTGGGCTTGGGCCTGAAACACCGGGTCGGCCTGCAGTCGGGCCACGGCGGCAGCGCCCACCACGCGCCCGGCTTCCAGGTCACTTTGCCAGTGCACGCCGCACACCATGCGGCTATCGCCAAAGGCGTGGCCGCGTTGCAGCAAGGCATTGGCCTTGTCCGGGGCCAGGCCCGCCAGGATCAGGCCCCAGGCCCAGCCCAGCGCCGCGTGGCCCGAGGGGTAGGAGCCGTCTTTCGACAAGTGGGCTTCTTCCTTGGGGGCGCAGGTGGTTTCACCCAGTTCGGCAAAGGGGCGCTTGCGGTTGTAGTGGTCCTTGGCTTTGTAAGTCGCAAAGCCCGCGTCCACCAGACTGCGGCGCAGCAGCATGTTCAGGTGGGGCGTGGCCTCTTGCGAGATGGGCATGTCCAGGGCACATGAGAACACCCCAGCGGCTTCGGGGAACTTCAGGTTCACGTCCTTGAAAGCGTAGGTCCAGCGCGGCGTGTCGCGCAGGGCCCGGGTTTGCTGGTGCAGTTGCAGATCGGCCGCCTGGCGGGCCGAGCCGGGGGCGGGTGGGGGCGGCACCAGGGCCAGGCTGTCGGGCAGCTCCTTGCGGTCGATGTAGCCGTGCAGGTAGCCTGAGCCTTTGCGGAATTCGCCCACCACTTCGGGTGAGGTCGGTGGGACAGCGGTTTGGACTGGGGCGGTTTGGCAGGCGCAGAGCAGGGCGGCAGCGGCCAGGGCGCACAGGGGCATCAGGCGTGTGATCACAGGGGTCTCCTTGGTGGTGCAGTGGGGCCCGATGTCTCATGGGGCCATCGGAATTTCAGACCGGAGCCGTGCTGAAAATCGTCACCGCTGCGACTTTTTAAGTGGAAACACCATGCCGGGTTTTGTGCCTTGAGGTCATCGGGCGTGCGAGCGGTGGTGGGTGCGCAACAGCCAAGTGCCCAACACACCTGCCACGAGCGAGCCACCCAGCACCCCCAGTTTGAGCTGGAGTTCAAACTGCGGGCCGAGCCCGGCAAAAGCCAAACCGCCAATGAACAAACTCATGGTGAAACCGATGCCGCACAACATGCTCACTCCCAACAGTTGCAGGGTTGACGCATGGGCAGGCGCTTGGGCCAGGCCGCTGCGGACCATCAGGAGTGCCGCGCCAAAGACCCCGATGGCTTTGCCCGCGACCAGACCCAGGCCGATGCCCAGTGGCACAGGTGACATCAAGGTGCTGAAGCTGACCCCGTCCAGCACCACACCCGCGTTGGTGAAGGCAAACATCGGCAAGACCCCAAAGGCCACCCAGGGGTGCAGGCCGTGTTCGATGCTGGCCAGAGGTGACTGGCCACGCGCATCGCGCATGGGGACGGCCAGCGCCGTGATGACCCCGGCCAGCGTGGCGTGGATCCCGGACTTGAGCACGCACACCCACATCAACAGGCCCACCACGATGTAAACATCGACCCGGGTGATGCGCAGGCGGTTCAGCACGAAGAGCACTGCGCCCGACAACAGTGCGCCCGCCAGCATGGGCCAGGACAAGTTGGCGGTGTAGAACAGCGCAATGACAACGATCGCGCCCAGGTCATCGATGATGGCCACAGCGGTCAGAAACACCTTGAGCGACACAGGCACCCGCGAGCCCAGCAAGGCGACGATGCCCAAAGCAAACGCAATGTCGGTGGCCGCCGGTATGGCCCAGCCGCGCAAGGCCGTGCTGTCCCCCCAATTGATGGTGGTGTAAATCAATGCGGGCATGAGCATGCCCCCCAGTGCCGCCACAGCGGGCAGCAACAGCTGGCCTGGCCCTGAGAGCTCGCCTTCCAGGAACTCCCGTTTGATTTCCAGCCCCACCAAAAAGAAGAAGACCGCCATCCAAAGGTCATTGACCCACACAACCAGAGGTTTGGACAGCACCAGGGCCTGATCGCCAATGAGCACCTGGCCGGGGATGCTCAGAAAAAACTGGTACCAGGCCCCCCAGGGCGAATTGCTGACCAGCAAAGCCGCCAAGGCAGCCAGGGCCAGGACGATGCCTGGGGCGGACTCTTGGGCAAAAAAGCGTGCGACAGCGGAGTTTGGAAGGGTTTTCATCGGGCCATTGTCCTCAATGGGGGCTGCGCGTTCACATTTCACGGGCCCCCGGTGGGGGCTTGTCGGGCTGGCATTGCACAATAGTGGCTTATGGCTTTTTTCAAGAACATCCCCTACGAGCTGGTGCTGGGCTGGCGCTACACGCGAGCAGGCCGGGCCACCCGGCGCAACGGCTTCATCTCCTTCATCTCGGGGGTGTCCATGATGGGCATTGGCCTGGGGGTGGCGGCGCTCATCATCGTGCTGAGCGTGATGAATGGCTTTCAGAAAGAGGTGCGCGACCGCATGCTGGGCGTGGTCTCGCACATCGAGGTCTATGCCGCCGATGGCGCGGCCGTGGCCGATTTGCCTGCCTTGCTGTCCCGCTTGAAGGCGCACCCGCAGGTGCTGGGCGCGGCCCCCTTCATCACCGCGCAGGCCTTGCTGGCGCGGGGCGAGGATATGAAGGGCGTGCTGGTGCGCGGCATCGACCCGGCGCTGGAGCCCGAAGTCAGCGATTTGTCGAACGACACCCAAGCCGGGGTGCTGCAGCGCCTGCAGCCGGGCGCGTTCAGTCTGGTGCTGGGCCGCGATCTGACCAACAACCTGGGTTTGCAAAACGGCGACCCGGTGACCCTGGTGTCACCCTCTGGCCAGGTGACGCCCGCAGGCGTGGTGCCGCGCATGAAGCAAATGGGCGTGGTCGGCACCTTCTCGTCTGGCCACTACGAATACGACTCGGCGCTGGCACTCATGCACGTTGAGGATGCTGCCCGCATGTTCCGGCTGGAAGGACCGAGCGGCGTGCGCCTGAAGTTGCACGACCTGCACCAGGCGCGTGAGGTGGCGCGGGATCTGCAGCTGGACTTGGGACCGCAGTTTTTTGTGCGCGACTGGACGCAGCAAAACAAAACCTGGTTCGCCGCCGTGCAGGTTGAAAAACGCATGATGTTCATCATCCTCACACTCATCGTGGCGGTGGCGGCTTTCAATCTGGTCAGCACGCTGGTGATGACGGTCACGGACAAACGCGCCGACATCGCGATCTTGCGCACGCTGGGGGCCAGCCCCCGCAGCATCATGGGCATTTTTGTCGTGCAGGGCGCCACCGTGGGCGTGATCGGCACCATGAGTGGCTTGGGCTTGGGGCTGCTGGTGGCCTTCAACATCGATGTGATCGTGCCTGCGCTGGAAAAGCTGTTCAACGCCAGCTTTTTGCCGCGCGACATTTACCTGATCAGCCGCATGCCCAGCGAGCCCTTGGCCAGCGACATCCTGCCTGTGGCCATCATTTCTTTGGTCCTGGCTTTTGTGGCCACGCTCTACCCCAGCTGGCGTGCCAGCCAGGTCAACCCGGCGGAGGCGCTGCGCTATGAATGAGATGCAAAACCCCGTGGTGCTGCAGGCCCAGGGCCTGACCAAGCGCTTTTCCGAAGGGCGCCTGGATGTGACGGTGCTGCAAGGTGTGGACCTGGCCGTGCACGCGGGCGAAACACTCGCCATCGTGGGCGCTTCGGGCTCGGGCAAAAGCACTTTGCTGCATTTGCTGGGTGGGCTGGATGTCCCCACGCAAGGGGCGGTCCAACTGAAAGGTCAGCTGTTGTCGGCCCTGAGCGCGTCCGAGCAAGGCCAGTGGCGCAACCGTTATTTGGGCTTTGTCTACCAGTTCCACCATTTGCTGCCCGAGTTCAGCGCCCTGGACAACGTGGCCATGCCGCTGTGGATTCGCAGGCTTGACCGAGCCCAAGCCGCAGCCGTGGCCACGGGCTGGTTACAGCGCGTGGGCTTGGGTGAGCGCTTGCACCACCGCCCCTCGGAGTTGTCGGGCGGCGAGCGCCAGCGTGTGGCGCTGGCCCGCGCCTTGGTCAACGACCCGGCCTGCGTGCTGGCCGACGAGCCCACGGGCAACCTGGACCGCGAAACCGCCGACGGCGTGTTTGCGCTGATGCTGCAACTGGCCCGTGAGCGCGGCACCGCTTTTGTGGTGGTCACGCACGACCAGGCTCTGGCGGCGCGTTGCGACCGGCAGCTTCATTTGGTCAAGGGCGTGTTGCAAGCGCCTGTTTGACAGGATGTGGATCGACACGCACTGCCACCTGGACGCGGCCGAATTTGACGCCGACCGCGATGCGGTGCGCCAAGCGGCTCGCGTTGCAGGTGTGACGCGCTGCGTGATCCCGGCGGTGCACGCCGCGCACTGGCCCCAGGTGGCGCGATTGGCCGAGCGGCATGGCGACGCCTACGCCTTGGGCATCCACCCTTTGTATGTGCCGCAAGCGCAAGAAGCCGACTTGCAGGCGCTGGACCGCGCATTGACCGAGCGCCGTGATGACCCGCGCCTGGTGGCCGTGGGCGAGATCGGGCTGGACTTTTTTGTGACCGAACTGTGCAAGCCCCCCATGCGCGAGCGGCAATGGGGGTTCTACACCGCGCAACTGAAGCTGGCCCAAAAGCACGGCCTGCCCGTCATCCTGCATGTGCGGCGCTCGGCCGATTTGTTGCTCAAAGGTTTGCGCCAGTGCCCGGTGATCTCCGGCATCGCGCACGCCTTCAATGGCAGCAGCCAACAGGCCGAGGCCTTTGTGGACCTGGGCTTCGCGCTGGGTTTTGGTGGCACGCTGACCTACGAGCGCTCATTGCAGCTGCGTCGCCTGGCCAGCGAACTGCCCCTGAGCGCGCTGGTGCTGGAGACCGATGCGCCCGACATCCCGCCGCAGTGGCTCTACCAGACCGCCGAGCAGCGGGCGCTGGGTGTGCCGCAGGGGCGCAACAGCCCGGCCGAGCTGCCGCGCATCGCGCAGGTGCTGGCTGGGTTGCGGGGCTTGAGCCTGGCCGATCTGGCAGTCGCCACCAGCGCCAACGCGCAGCGTGCCTTGCCCCAACTGGCGGCCGCATGAGCAGCTCTGCGCCAACCGTGTCATCGGCCAGCCCCCGTTTGCAGGGTTTGCCTCCCTTGGTGGGGCCGGGCACGCGTGTGCTGGTGCTGGGCAGTTTTCCCAGCGTCAAGTCTTTGCAGTTGCAGCAGTATTACGCCCACCCACAAAACCATTTCTGGCGCATCGTCCAGGCCCTGTGGCCCGATGCCCCTTGGCCTGCAGACCGGGACTACGCCCGCCGCTGTCAGTGCCTGCTGGCCCAGGGCGTGGGGGTGTGGGATGTCTACGCCGAGTGCGAGCGCCAAGGCAGCCTCGACAGCGTCATCCGCCATGCGCAGCTGAACGACTTTCCGGCCTTGTTGCAGCGCTGCCCGCAATTGAGTGCCATCGCCCACAACGGCGGCGAGAGTTACCGCCACGCCAAAGCGGTCGAAAAATCACTGGCCCAAGCCGGTCTGGCCGGGCGTGTCTCGCTGCATCGCCTACCATCGACCAGTCCCGCAAATGCGTCCTGGATCTTTGAACACAAACTCACCGCCTGGCGGGCGGTGCTGACCCCATGACCCCAAAAAAATCCTCTGCCTCCACCCTTGCACTGCCCGAAGTCAATTTCTCGGAAGACGGCGACATCCGCTACCTACACCTGGGCACCGAGTGGATTCAGGGCTCCATGTTTCTGGACCGGCCCTTCGACATCGAGCTGGAATATGTGCAGCGCATGTTTGGCTGGTTGCTGTTTTTCCCGCACGACGAGGTCAAAGGCGCGCACGCCATGCAGCTGGGGCTGGGGGCGGGCACGATCACCAAGTTTTGCTACAAAAAGCTCAAGATGACCTGCACCGCTGTGGAGCTGAACCCGGGCGTGCTGCACGCTTGCCGGGGCTGGTTCCGTTTGCCGCCTGACGACGAACGCCTGCGCGTGGTGCTGGCCGACGCGTTGCTGGAAATCCAGAAAGACGAATGGCACGGCACGGTCGATGCGCTGCAGGTGGACCTGTACGACGAAGAAGCCGCCGCCCCGGTGCTGGACACGCCCGACTTTTACCGCCATTGCCGCGAGCTGCTCACCCCGCAAGGCTGCATGACGGTCAACCTGTTTGGGCGCTCGTCGAGTTACGCTGAGAGCGTGGAGAAAATCTGCGCCGCCTTTGGCGAAGACGCGGTCTGGATTTTTAAACCCACGCGAGAGGGCAACGCCATCGTGCTGGCGCAGCGCACCGCCAGCCGGCCTACGCGGGATGCTTTGCTGGAGGCCGCCAGCGCGATCGAAGAAAAATGGGGCCTGCCTGCCAGCAAATGGCTCAAGGTGTTCAAACCCCTCGCCAAATGAGTGCACGCCCGCCCGGTTGGGGTGCATAAGTTGAAAAATTAAGGGTAAACCATGAGTCCGAAGGGCTGCTTGCGTAGGTGTAACCCACATCCAGCCTGAGGACTTGTTCGCGGAGAATCACTCCAACTCAAATCAGAGGAGATATCTCGTGAACATCAAGAGTCAAAAAGACTTTTTTTCCGGCCTGTTCTACACCGTTGCAGGCTCGGCTTTCGCTTACGGTGCCACCAATTACACCGTGGGCACAGGTGCCCGCATGGGTCCTGGTTACTTTCCCTTGCTCCTGGGCATCTTGCTGGCAGTGATTGGTGCTTTCGTCATGTTCAAATCCTTGACGGTGGAGACACAGGACGGGGACAAGATCGGTTCCTGGGCCTGGAAGCCCTTGTTCTTCATCATCGCTGGCAACGTCTTGTTCGGCATTTTGTTGGGCGGTCTGCCGAGCATCGGTGTGCCAGCCATGGGCCTGATCGTCGCGATTTTTGGTACCACCTTGGTGGTGAGCCTGGCGGGTGACACCTTCAATCTCAAAGAAGTCTTGATCCTGGCCACGATCCTGTCCATCGGCAGTTATGGCGCTTTTGTGCTGCTGCTGAAGTTGCAGTTCCCCGTCTGGCCCACATTCATTACAGGTTGAGGAGAAAACCATGGAATTGTTTGACAACCTCGCCCTGGGTTTTGGGGTCGCATTCACCTTTCAGAACCTGCTGTACGCGCTCATCGGTTGCCTTTTGGGCACGCTGATTGGCGTTTTGCCAGGCATTGGCCCGGTCGCGACCATCGCGATGCTGCTGCCTGCCACCTATGCGCTGCCCCCTGTGGCTGCGCTGATCATGTTGGCCGGTATTTACTACGGTGCCCAATACGGTGGCTCGACCACTGCGATTCTGGTCAACCTGCCGGGTGAAGCTTCCTCGGTCGTGACCATGATCGATGGTTACCAGATGGCACGCAAAGGCCGTGCCGGTCCTGCTTTGGCAGCGGCGGGTCTGGGTTCTTTCTTTGCCGGTTGCGTAGGCACCTTGGTTTTGGCCGCCTTCGCTGGCCCCCTGACCGAAGTGGCTTTCAAGTTCGGCCCTGCCGAATACTTCTCGTTGATGGTTTTGGGCCTGATCGGTGCCGTGGTGCTGGCTTCGGGTTCCTTGGTCAAGGCCGTGGGCATGATCGTGCTCGGCTTGTTGATGGGTTTGATTGGTACCGACGTGAACTCGGGTGTGGCCCGTTTCAGCTTCGATATTCCTGAGCTGACCGACGGTGTAGGTTTCATCACCATCGCCATGGGCGTGTTCGGTTACGGCGAAATCATCTCTAATCTTTCACAAAAAGAAGCAGATCGAGAAGTCTTCACCGCCAAAGTGACGGGTTTGATGCCCACTGCTGAAGACTTCAAAAATATGACGCCTGCTGTTTTGCGTGGTACCGCCCTGGGCGCGGCTCTGGGTATCTTGCCCGGTGGCGGTGCTTTGTTGGCAGCTTTTGCGGCCTACACCATCGAGAAGAAAACCAAACTCCGTCCAGGCGAAGTGCCTTTCGGTCAAGGCAACATCCGTGGTGTGGCCTCGCCCGAATCCGCCAACAACTCGGCTTCGCAAACCTCCTTCATCCCTTTGCTGACCCTGGGCATCCCGCCCAACGCCGTGATGGCCTTGATGGTGGGTGCGATGACCATCCACAACATCCAGCCTGGCCCTCAGGTGATGACTAGCAACCCCGAGTTGTTCTGGGGTCTGATCGCCTCGATGTGGATCGGCAATGCGATGTTGGTGATCTTGAACCTGCCTCTGATCGGTATCTGGATCAAGCTGCTGTCGGTGCCTTACCGCTGGTTGTTCCCGGCCATCGTGCTGTTTTGCGCAATCGGTGTGTACTCGACCAACAACAACACCTTCGACATCTGGATGGTGGCCATGTTCGGTGTGGTGGGCTACGGCTTCATCAAACTCGGCATGGAGCCCGCGCCTTTGCTGCTGGGTTTCATTCTGGGCCCGATGATGGAAGAAAACCTGCGCCGTGCCATGCTCTTGTCGCGTGGCGACTGGAGCGTGTTCGTCACGCGTCCTTTGTCAGCGAGTTTGCTGGCGGCGGCTGTGCTGCTGCTGATCATCGTGACGCTGCCGTCCATCAAGTCCAAACGCGAAGAGGCTTTCGTCGAAGACTGATGGCTTGGGCCTGAACGCAGTCAACGGCCTCTTCGGAGGCCGTTGTCTTTGGTGGCTGCAATTCGTGTTCAGGCTGCGTGGTCTTGTCACTTGGGCGCAGCGCCGGCGTGCGGCGTCTGCCAAAATGGCCTGTTCAATATTTGGCAAATTGGTCCCTTGGAGGAGTGTTCCCATGGAAAAAAGAAATTGGCTCCGCAGCCTGTGCGCTTCGGCACTTGTTTTGCTGGTTTGGGGCGGTGCGCAAGCCCAGAACTACCCGACCAAACCTGTGCGCTTGATCGTGCCCTTCCCGGCGGGCGGGGCCACCGATTTGTTTGCCCGCACGCTGTCCCAAAAGCTGAGCGAAAAAATGGGCGCTTCCCTGGTGGTGGAAAACCGCCCGGGTGCTGGCGGCACGCTGGGCTCCGATCTGGCGGCCAAGGCCAGCCCCGATGGCTACACTTTGCTGCTGTCCACCTCCAGCACCCACTCGATCGGTCCCAACTTGAACCCGCGCATGCCCTACGACGCGGTCAAGGATTTCACCCCCATCAGCCAGGTGGGCAATGCGCCCAGCATCATGCTGGTGCCCAACAGCTCTCCGGCCAAAACGGTCAAGGAGTGGATCGACTACGCCAAAAAGAACCCTGGCCGTTTGAACTACGCGTCGAGCGGCAACGGCACCATCGTGCAGTTGTCGGCGGAGCTGTTCAAGGCGCAGGCCGATCTGTTTGTCGTGCACATCCCCTACAAGGGCACAGCCTTGGCCATTCCCGATCTGGTCAGTGGCAAGGTCGATGTCTTGTTTGACAGCTTGCCCACTGGACTGCCGCATGTGCGCGATGGCCGTTTGCGTGCCTTGGGTGTGACCTCCCTCAAACCCACCGCCTTGGCACCCGGTGTGCAACCGATTGCCGAAGTCTTGCCCGGCTACGAGTCCAACACCTGGTTTGGTTTGTTTGGTCCCAAAGGTTTGCCACCCGAAGTGGTGAGCCGTGTGAACGCAGCGGCCAACCAAGTGCTGCAGGACCCGGAAGTCATCGACAAGCTGCAACGCCTGGGCATTGAGCCCGTGGGGGGCACGCCCGCTCAGTTCAGCGCCATGCTGGCCAAAGAGTCGGCCAAGTGGAAAAAGATCATCACCGAACGCAAGATCACCTTGGAATGACATGAACTTCGACTACCAGTTCCCCTACACCAGCACCCGCTTGCCGCTGTTTGCGCGCAATGTGGTGTCCACCTCTCACCCGCTGGCCGCGCAAGCGGGTTTGCGCATGATGCTCAAGGGTGGCAACGCGGTCGATGCCGCCATCGCCGCTGCCGCCGTGATCACCCTGACCGAGCCGGTCAGCTGCGGCCTGGGCTCGGATGCGTTTGCCATTCTTTGGGACGGCAAAGAACTGCACGGCCTCAACTCGTCTGGCCCCGCGCCCGCCACCTGGACACCGGAATACTTTCACCACAAATACGGCGCCGAGACCAAAACACCGCCCAAGCGCGGCTTTGACTCGGTCTCCGTGCCTGGTGCCGTCGCTGGATGGGTGGCCCTGAGCGACCGCTTTGGCAAGCTGCCTTTTGCCGATTTGATGGAGCCCGCCATCGAGGTGGCCGAGCGCGGCTATCTGATCCCCGTGGTGGTGCAGCAAAAGTGGGCGGCCGCCACCCCAGAGTTGCAGTCGCAACCGGGCTTTGCACAAAGCTTTTTGCCCTGGGGCCGTGCGCCGCAAGTGGGCGAGTTGTTCCAGTTCAAGAACGCGGCGCGTGGACTCAAGGCCATTGCCGCCACCAAAGGCCAGGCGCTGTATGGCGGTGAGATCGCCGAAGCGATTGAAAAATTCGCCAAAGAGAACGGCGGCAGCATCACCGCCAAAGACCTGGCCGACTTCAAGCCCGAGTGGGTCAAGCCCATGGCGCAAGACTACCGGGGCTACACCCTGCACGAGATCCCGCCCAACGGCCAAGGCATCGCCGCTTTGATCGCATTGGGCATCCTGTCCAACTTCGATCTGGCCAGCCACAAGGTCGATAGCGCCGATTCGCAGCACCTGCAGATCGAGGCCATGAAGCTCGCTTTTGCCGACGTGTACCGCTACGTGGCCGACCCGCGCTTCATGGAGCTGCCGCCCGAGCAAATGCTCGACCCAGCTTATCTGGCCAGCCGCGCCAAGCTGATCGACATGAAAAAGGCGCAAGACTTCAAGGCGGGCAACCCGGTCAAGGGCGGCACGATTTACCTCACGGCCGCCGATGAAAACGGCATGATGATCAGCTTCATCCAGAGCAACTACATGGGCTTTGGCTCGGGCGTGGTCGAACCCACTTACGGCATCAGCTTGCAAAACCGGGGCCATGGTTTCAGCACCGACCTGCAAGGCCAAAACCCCGCCAACCTGGTCATGCCAGGCAAGCGGCCGTTCCAGACCATCATCCCGGCCTTCCTCACCAAAGACGGTCAGCCTGTGATGAGCTACGGTGTGATGGGCGGCAACATGCAGCCGCAGGGCCACATGCAAACCCTGGTGCGCATGCTCGACTACGGGCAGAACCCGCAAGCGGCCTGCGACGCACCGCGCTGGCGCTTCAACACGGGCCTGAACATCAACGTCGAAGCGGCAATGAATGGCCAGACCGTGCAAGAGCTGATCGCACGCGGCCACCAGCTCGACATCATCAACGACTCCTACCAGGACTTTGGCGCTGGCCAGTTCATTTGGCGCATGGGCGATCCGGCCGTGCAAGGCTACCAAGTAGCCAGTGACCCGCGGCGCGACGGTCAAGCAGTGGGCTTTTGATGGCGGTGAGCCCAGCCCCGCAACTGAGCACAGGACTTTTGCTGGCGATGACTGGCTCCATCGCATTCAGCGGCAAGGCCATCATCGTCAAGCTGGCTTACCGCTATGGTGTGGATGCGGTGACCTTGGTCATGTACCGCATGCTGTTTGCATTGCCCTGGTTTGTGCTCATGGCCTGGTGGGCCGGGCGTGGCAAAGCGGCCTTGACCCGGCGCGACTGGCTGGGCGTGGTGGGTTTGGGCTTTTGTGGTTATTACCTGTCGAGCTTTCTGGACTTCTGGGGGCTGGAGTACATCAGCGCCTCACTCGAGCGCTTGATCCTTTACCTCAACCCCACCTTGGTCCTGGTGCTGGGTTGGGTGCTGTTCAAGAAGCGCATCACACACCGCCAAGGCGTGGCCATGGCCATCAGCTATGCCGGGGTGTTGTTGGTGTTTGGTCATGAAGTTAGTCTGGCCGGAACGCATGCCGCGCTGGGGGCGTTTTTGGTGTTGCTCAGTGCCATCACCTATGCCACCTACCTGACCTACAGCGGGCAAATGGTGCAGCGCCTGGGGGCCTTGCGCCTGGCCGGGTTGGCCACCACCGTGGCCTGTTTTTTCTGTATTCTGCAGTTTGCGCTGCTCAAGCCGATGGCCAGTGCCCAGGTGCCCGAACAGGTGCTGTGGCTGTCATTGTTGAACGCCATCGCCTGCACGGTGCTGCCGGTACTTCTGGTCATGATGGCGATCGAGCGCATCGGTGCGGGGCTCACCGCGCAAACCGGCATGATTGGCCCTATGTCCACCTTGTTGATGGGCGTGTGGTTGCTGGACGAACCCTTTAACATCTGGATCATTGCCGGGACCTTGCTGGTCTTGAGCGGTGTGTTTTGGGTCACGCGGCCTGCTGGCCGTGTACCGTCATGAGGCCCGTGGGTCGCACAACATCAACTTTTTGGAGATTGACATGGATTTGGGCATCGCAGGCAAATGGGCTTTGGTCGGTGGCGCAAGCAAAGGCTTGGGCTGGGGTTGCGCACGGGCTTTGGCGCAGGAAGGCGTGAATGTGGTCATGGTGGCACGTGGCGGCGAGGTGCTGAACAAAGCCGTCGATGACTTGCGTGCCGAAACAGGCGGCAAGGTTCAGCTGATCGGCGTGGCGGTGGACATCACCACCGAAGCTGGCCGCGAAGCCATCTGGAATGTGCCCGGCGGCCCCGGCAAGGACTATGACATCGTGGTCACCAACGCAGGCGGCCCACCGCCCGGCGACTTCCGCGACTGGAATCGCGAGGCCTGGATCAAGGCGATCGATGCCAACATGCTCACGCCCATCGAACTCATCAAAGCCACGGTGGACCGCATGGCTGCCCGTGGTTTTGGCCGCATCGTGAACATCACCTCCAGCGCCGTCAAAGCGCCCATCGACGTGTTGGGCCTGTCCAACGGTGCCCGCAGTGGCCTCACGGGTTTTGTGGCCGGGGCTTCACGCAGCGCCATCGCCGCCAAAGGCGTGACCATCAACAACCTGCTGCCCGGCAAATTCGACACCGACCGCATCCGCTCGACCCTGCCCGTCATGGCGCAAAAGGTGGGCAAGACGGTGGAAGAGCTGCGTGCGATCCAGCAAGCGCAAATCCCGGCGGGCCGTTATGGCAACCCGCAGGAGTTTGGCGCGATCTGCGCCTTTCTGTGCAGCCAGCATGCGGCCTACATGACGGGCCAGAACGTGCTGGCCGATGGTGGGTCTTACGCCGGGACGTTTTAAGCCCGGGTGCCTTGTCCGGGTTCAGACATTCGGCTGCAGGGGCAGCCCGGCGGGTCATCCCTGCGTGGCGAGCCCTTGCTCGCGAATCTCAGCTGGCATCGTGCTTTCAATGCCGTGACGACACCCAAATGCCACCGATGATCATTGCAAACGCCAGCGCGTGAAACAACTGTGGCAGCTCGCCCAGAAAAGCCGCCGAGAAGATGGCCGCGAACAGCGGTGTGAGGTTGGCAAAAAAGCCGGCCACTGCGGGGCCTGCCCGCTGGATGCCGAGGCCCCAGCAGCGGTAGGCCAGCACGGCCGGGCCGATGGCCACAAAAGCCAAGGCGCTGATCAGTGGCCAGCCCCAGGTGATGTGGGCATCGGTCAAACCCCATTCCAGGCCCGCAAACAGGCCGGACCAGGCCAGGCCAAACACCACTTGCGCGAGCAAAAATGCGGCCCAGTCCTGGCGAATGGCTTCGGGCTCGTCCTTGCGGCTGAGCAGCCAGCTGTACCAGGACCAACACGCCACGGCCAGCAAGATGAACAAATCGCCAATCACCAGGCGCACGGCCAAAAGCTGCGCCCAGTCGCCTCGCGACAGCACCACCAGCACTCCAACGATTGACAGCGCTGCGCCATACACCTGGGCGCGGCGCACCGGAGCCTGAAAAAACAGCGCCCCGATGGCCAGCATCCAGACCGGGCCACTGGCGGCCACCAAGGTCACATTCAGTGGGGTGGAGGTTTGCAGCGCCAGGTATTGCAGCGCGTTGTAGCAGCCCACGCCCAGTAAGCTGAGCAAGGCAAAACGCCGCCAGTGGGGCCATAGCCCACTGCTGCGGCGCAAAACCCAGGAAGCCAGCGGCAACAAAATCACGAAGGCCACGGCCCAGCGCAATAGGTTGAGTGTGATGGGCGGCACCAGGGTGTTGACCAAGCGGCCGATGACCGCGTTGCCAGCCCACAGCAGGGGGGGCACGGTCAGCATCAAGGCCGTGCCGGGAGAGAGTTTTTGGGACATGCGGCACTGTATCGGCATTCGGGTTTTCCCGCTGTCGCCGACCTGTCCCCACCCCGAACGCCGGCTCGTGATTCGTGGCAAAGTCACGCATCGTTTGCTTTCACACTTTCAGGAGAAATTCACATGACCCTTGCAGTCCAGATCGATCAACACGGTGGTCCCGAAGTCATGAAACTGGTCGATGTGACCGTGGGCGAACCCGGTCCCGGCGAGATCCGCATCCGCCACAAGGCCATTGGCCTGAACTTCATCGACGTTTACCAGCGCAGCGGCTTGTACCAGCTGCCCATGCCGCTCAAGTTGGGCATGGAAGCCTCGGGTGTGGTTGAGGCCGTAGGCGAAGGCGTGACGCACCTGAAGGTGGGTGACCGCGCAGCGTACGCCAGCCAGCCACCCGGCAGCTACTGCGAAGTGCGTGTGATGCCTGCCAAGTGCGTGTGCAAGCTGCCCGATGCGATCTCGTTCGAAACAGGCGCGGCCATGATGCTCAAGGGCCTGACAGCCCAATATTTGCTCAAGCGCACGCTGCCCCAGGGCGGCTTGAAAGCAGGTGACTTTGTGCTGTTCCATGCCGCTGCTGGCGGCGTGGGCCTGATCGCCTGCCAGTGGGCCAAGGCTTTGGGCCTGCGCCTGATCGGCACGGCGGGCAGCGATGCCAAGTGCGCACTGGCCAAAGCCAATGGCGCGGAGTTCTGCATCAACTACGCCACCGAAGACTTTCAGGCCAAGGTCAAAGAGATCACGGGCGGCGCGGGCGTGAAAGTGGTGTACGACTCGGTGGGCAAAGACACCTGGGACAAGTCGCTCGACTGCCTGGCCCCGTTTGGCCTGATGGCCAGCTTTGGCAATGCCTCAGGCCCTGTGCCGCCGTTCCCCCCCGGCATCCTGGGCAACAAGGGTTCGATCTATGTGACACGCCAGACCTTGTTCAGCCACATCACCACACGCGAAAACACACAGGCCATGGCCGATGAACTGTTCGAGGCAGTGACCAGCGGCAAGGTCAAGATCCATATCGAACAGACCTTCCCTTTGGCGCAGATCCAGGAGGCCCACAAGGCACTGGAAGCCCGCAAGACCACGGGTTGCACCATCATCACTTTGTGATGGTCGAGGCGTTGGCGCTGACCAGCGTCGGCCCAAGATGAAAAAACCGCTGACCTGAGAGGGCAGCGGTTTTTTTATTGGGCGATTGACCTGAATCAGGCCGCCAACTTGGCCTTCGGTGCAATGGTTTCCAGCGCATCGCGAAGGTGCTGCAGCGTGCGCGGCACCTGGTGCCACTTGTCCAGACCGAACAGGCCCATGCGGAAGGTGCGGAAGTCGGCGGGCTCGTCGCACTGCAGGGGCACCCCTGCGGCCGTCTGCAGACCCAAGGCCAGGAACTTTTTGCTGCTCTGGATCTCGGGGTCGGTGGTGTAGCTCACCACCACACCGGGTGCTTCAAAGCCGGGCGCGGCCACGCTGGGGAAGCCGTGCTCCAGCAGCAAGGCGCGCACCGCGCGGCCCAGCGTCATTTGCTCTTCGCGCACCTTGGCAAAGCCGTAGGCCTCGGTTTCCAGCATGGCTTCCTGCAGGCGCTGCAGCGCGTCGGTGGGCAAGGTGGTGTGGTACATGTGGCCACCGCCTTCGTAGGTCTCCATCACCTGCAGCCATTTTTTGAGGTCCATGGCAAAGGTGGTGCTGGTGGTGTTGTCGATGGCCTGGCGGGCACGTGCGCTCATCATGACCATGGCGCAGCAAGGTGAGCTGCTCCAGCCTTTTTGCGGGGCGCTGATCAGCACATCGACGCCTGTGGCCTTCATGTCCACCCACATCGCGCCCGAGGCGATGCAGTCGAGCACGAACAGGCCGCCCACGGCATGCACCGCATCGGCCACGGCCTTGAGGTAATCGTCGGGCAGGATCATGCCGGCCGCAGTCTCGACGTGCGGGGCAAACACCAAGGCGGGTTTTTCGGCGGCTATGGCGGCGGTCACTTCGGCGATCGGGGCCGGAGCCCAGGCCGCTTGCGCGCCGTCTGCGATGCGGCGGGCCTTGAGTACGCTGTGGCTCTTGGGGATCTGGCCCATGTCAAAAATCTGCGTCCAGCGGAAGCTGAACCAGCCGTTGCGGATCACCATCACATGCTGGCCAGTAGCGAACTGGCGGGCCACCGACTCCATGCCGAAGGTGCCGCTGCCGGGGACCAGCGCGACCGAGTGCGCGCCGTACACGGTTTTGAGCATGCGCGAGATGTCGGTCATCACGCCGCCAAAGCGCTTGGACATGTGGTTCAGGGCGCGGTCGGTGTAGACCACCGAGAATTCGAGCAGACCATCGGGGTCGATGTGGGGCAGCAATCCGGGCATGGGGATCTCCGTGTTTTTCAATCAGGTCGACCAGCTTACATGAGATCTGGCCATTGTGGGTGTTGGCCACCGGGCGGTGCAGATGGCCTCATCAGTCGCTTCCCGCCAGCAAATCGGCCCTCCGCACCGCCCATTGGCCAACTCGGTGGGGTTGAAGGTGCAGGCGGTGTGGCTCAACGCCCGCGCCGGACCCGCAAAATTTCGTCCAGGATCAGCAGAGCCGCACCCACGCTGATGCCGCTGTCGGCCACATTGAAGGCCGGGAAGTGCCAGCCACCCCAGTAAAAATCCAGAAAGTCGACCACGTAGCCGTGCAGCAGGCGGTCAATCACATTGCCAATGGCTCCGCCCAGGATGAGCGCGATGGCCAGGCAAAAGAGTTTTTGGCCCGCGTGCGAGCGCAGCATCCAGACCATGAAGAGGGCCGCCACCACGCCGATGCCGGTGAAAAACCAGCGCTGCCAGCCGCCAGCACCCGCCAGAAACGAAAACGCCGCGCCGTGGTTGTGCACCCGCACCAGGTTGAAAAACGAGGTGATGGGCGTGCTGTCGCCCAGCTGAAAGGCGCCCAGCACCAGCACCTTGGTGAACTGGTCGATCAACAGCACCAAGAGGGCGATGCCCAGCCAGAGCGCCATGCCGGGGCTTTTGCCGGAGCCGCCTTTGCCGAATTTTCTGGAGCTGGCCATGGGTTTGCCTTGTGTGGTGGGTGCTTGAATTTCAGGCGACCTGGCGGGTTTCGCCCGCGCCGTGCAGGTTGCTCACGCAGCGGCCGCAGATCGTGGGGTGGGCGGTATCAACACCCACGTCGTCCGCGTAGTGCCAGCAGCGCTCGCATTTGGTGGCTTGGCTGGGCGTTACTTGCACGGCCAATGCATCGCCCGCCTGCAAAGTGACTTTGGAGGTGATGAACACGAACTTGATGTCCGCGCCCAGGCTGGCCAGCAAGGCGTGGTCAGCGGCAGGCGCGGTGAGCGTGATCTCGGCTTGCAGCGAGGCCCCCACCTGGCCAGCAGAGCGCAGGTTTTCGATGTCCTTGTTCACCAGGTCGCGGATTTCGCGGATGCGGGCCCATTTGGTGAGCAACGCGGCATCGGCCGCACCGAAGTCGCTGAAGGTTTCCAGGAAGATGGACTCCGACTGGCCAAAGGTGCTCCAGGCTTCTTCGGCGGTGAAGGACAGGAAGGGCGCCATCCAGCGCAGCATGCCGTGGGTGATGCGGTAGAGCGCGGTTTGCGCACTGCGGCGGGCCAGCGACTTGGGCGCGGTGGTGTACAGGCGGTCCTTGAGCACATCCAGATAGAACGCGCCCAGGTCTTCCGAGCAGTAGATCTGCAGCTTGGAGACCACGGGGTGGAATTCGTACATGTCGAAGTGGGCGCGGATGTCGGCCTGCAACTGGGCAGCGCGGGCCAGCGCAAAGCGGTCGATTTCCAGCAGCTGGTCATCGGGCACGGCATCAAGCGCCGGGTCGAAGTCGCTCACGTTGGCCAGCAAAAAACGCAAGGTGTTGCGGATGCGGCGGTAGGCATCGACCACGCGGGCCAGGATCTTGTCGTCGATGTTCAGGTCGCCCGAGTAATCGGTGGACGCCACCCACAGGCGCACGATTTCAGCGCCCATTTTGCTGGTCACGGTTTGCGGGTCCACCGTGTTACCCAAACTCTTGCTCATCTTGCGGCCCTGGCCGTCGGTGGCAAAGCCGTGGGTCAAGAGGCCCCGGTAAGGCGCGCGATCGTACAGGGCGCAGCCCAGCAAGAGCGAAGAGTGGAACCAACCGCGGTGCTGGTCGTGGCCTTCCAGGTACAGGTCGGCCTCAGGACCTTCGTTGTGAAACGGCGGCACGCCGTAAGCATACTTGTGGCTGCCGCGCAGCACATGCTGGAAGGTACTTCCCGAGTCAAACCAGACCTCCAGGATGTCGGTGCTCTTGGTGTAGTGGGGCGCGTCTTGTGCGCCCAGCATCTCTTCCACCGTCACCCGGCTCCAGGCTTCGATACCGCCTTTTTCAACGATGTCCGCAGCCTGGTCCAGGATTTCCATGGTGCGCGGGTGCAGCTCGCCGCTGTCCTTGTGCAGGAAGAAAGGCACGGGCACGCCCCATGAGCGCTGGCGCGAGATGCACCAGTCCGGGCGGTTGGCGATCATGTCGCGCAGGCGCGATTTGCCGTTCTCAGGGTAGAACTGGGTTTGCTCGATGGCGTCGAGCGCCAGCTGGCGCAGGGTTTTGGGCGCTTTGTCCTTCGTGAACACACCCTCGCCCTCGTCCATGCGCACAAACCACTGGGCGGCGGCGCGGTAGATGACGGGCGTTTTGTGACGCCAGCAGTGCGGGTAGCTGTGGGTGATGGTCACGGTGGACAGCAAGCGGCCCGCGCCCCGCAGGGCGTCCAGGATGATCGGAATGGCTTTCCAGATGTGCAGGCCGCCGAACAGGGGGAAGTCGGCCGCGTAGGTGCCATTGCCTTGCACCGGGTTGAGGATGTCGTCGTACTTCAGGCCGTTGGCGATGCAGGAGTTGAAGTCGTCCACGCCGTATGCGGGCGAGGAGTGGACCAGGCCTGTGCCGTCGCTGTCGCTGACGTATTCGGCCAGGTACACGGGAGTCAGGCGCTTGTAGCCCTCGTTCACGTCGTACAAGGGGTGGCGGAAGTTCAGGCCGCCCAGCGCCGTGCCTTTGGCGGTGGCCAGCACCGTGCCGCCTTGCAGGCCAAAGCGCTCCAGGCATTTTTCCACCAGCGATTCGGCCAGCACCAGGCAGCCCTTGTCGGTTTGCACCAGCGCATAGGTCAGCTCGGGGTGGGCGTTCAGGGCCTGGTTGGCGGGGATGGTCCAGGCGGTGGTGGTCCAGATCACGGCAAAGCCGCTTTGGCCCGCGGGCAGTGCCGTCAAGCCAAAGGCGGCAGCGAGCTTGGCTGCGTCATCGGTTTCAAAGGCCACGTCCAGCGTGTCGCTTTGTTTGTCCTGGTATTCGATCTCGAACTCGGCCAGCGAAGATCCGCAGTCAAAACACCAGTACACGGGCTTGAGGCCCCGGTACACAAAGCCGCGCTCGATCACGCGTTTGAAGGCGCGGATTTCACCGGCTTCGTTGGCCGGGTCCATGGTGCGGTAAGGACGCTCCCAGTCGCCCAGCACGCCCAGGCGCTTGAAGTCTTCGCGCTGCTGGCTGATTTGCTCGGTGGCAAATGCGCGGCTCTTGGCCTGCATGTCATCGCGGCTCAGGTTGCGGCCGTGCAGTTTTTCAATCGCGTTTTCGATCGGCAGGCCGTGGCAGTCCCAGCCGGGGATGTATTGCGCGTCAAAGCCAGCGAGCTGCTTGGACTTGACGATCATGTCCTTGAGCACTTTGTTGAGTGCGTGGCCGATGTGCAGCTTGCCGTTGGCATAGGGCGGGCCGTCGTGCAGCACGAACAGTGGGGCACCCTGGCGGGCGGCGCGCAGTTTTTTGTACAGACCGCCGTCGTTCCATTCTTTCACCCAGCTCGGCTCGCGCTTGGGCAGGTCGCCGCGCATCGGGAAGGGGGTGTCCATCATGTTGATGCGGGTGTCGGGGTTCTGGGTTTTGTCGGTCATGGTGCGTCGGGTCGAGAGGGCTTCGACAAGCTCAGCCCGAGCGGCGGGCCGTTCGGAGAGATCAAGAGGGGGTGGGCCGTGGAGGTCGTTCGCCCTGAGCCTGTCGAAGGGCAGCAAACGAGGGCCGGAGCGTCAAATTCGGTCGCGGGTGGTTTGGCGGCTGGTTTCACCATGGCGGGAGGCAAACCACGCTTGTGCATCGTCGCAGTCTTTGGCAATGCCCTGTGTCAGGGCGTCCAGACCGTCGTATTTGAGCTCGTCGTGTAATTTATGCAGCAAGTCCACGCGGATGATTTTACCGTAGCCCCCCTCGGCCCCCAGATGGGCGGGCCAGTCGAAGGCGTGGGTCTCGAGCAGCACGCGCCCGCCATTCACATCGTTCGGGTCCAGCGAGGGCCGGATGCCTAAGTTGGCTACGCCCTTCAGGGCCTGTTCGGCCAGGCCATGCACCTGCACCACAAAGATGCCGCTGGCGGCTGGTTTCCAGTGCGAGAAACGCAAATTCAACGTCCGAAAGCCGTCGCCAGCGCCTTGCGCTGTGGCGGCCAACTCGCGGCCCAATTTGCGCCCATGCACCACATGGCCGCTGATGCTGTAGGGGCGACCCAGCAGAGCGGCCACGTCCTGCATGCGGCCCTGGCCCAGTGCCTCGCGCACGGCCGAGCTGGACACGCGCAGGCCATGCACCTCGTAGCTGTTCATGCGGGCTACGTCAAAGCCCAGGCGCTGGCCTGCGGCGTCGAGCATGGCGTAGTCACCCGCGCGTTTGGCGCCAAAGCGGAAATCGTCGCCCACCAGCACGTAGCGCACGCCCAGGCCCCGGGCCAGCACCTGCTGGATGAAGTCTTCGGGCGACTGGCTGGCCAGCCGCGCATCAAAAGGCAGCACCACCACCTGGTCCACGCCACAGCGCTCGAGCTCCTGCAGTTTGTCGCGCAGCGTGGCGATGCGGGCCGGGGCCAGATCGGGCTTGTTTAGGGCCTTGGCAAAGTAGTCACGGGGGTGGGGCTCGAAGGTCATCACGCAGCTGGGCACGTCGCGGTGCGCGGCTTCGCTGCGCAAGAGGGCCAGCATGGCCTGGTGGCCACGGTGTACACCGTCGAAGTTGCCAATGGTCAGAGCGCAAGCGGGGGCCAAGTCGGGGTGGTGGAAGCCTCGGAAAACCTTCATGTCGCTGCTCATGTCCTGCCTGTGCGCTGGGCAAGCGCCAGCTTTCACGGATTTGTCAATGTAAGAGGGTATATTGTGACTGAGCCCGATTCCCCAGCGGTGGCACCCCAGCGCTCGGGGCCCAATCGAGACGGAACTTTTCGTGTCAGTGGTTTTTTTGAACTGTTGGATGGAGGCGTCTGTGAAGGTTTTGAAACTCTCGGCCCAAGGCTTGCCGCAATCGTGGATCACGCTGGAGCAGGCGGTCACGCATTACGCGGCCGATGAGGTGCGTTGGGAAGCGGGTCAGCAAGTGGCCGTTTTTCATGGCGGACACAACGCGCTCACCGGACAGCAATCCATCATCACCGTCAACAGCATCATCGGCACCCAGGGCGTGCCTCGCATCAACCCGTTTGACATGCGCCCGGGCCTCACCAACACCAAACTGTTTGTGCGCGACCGCAACCTGTGCGCGTATTGCGGTGGGCATTTCCATGAGTCGGTGTTGACCCGTGAACACATCGTGCCCCTGTGCCAGAACGGTCCCGACCACTGGATGAACGTGGTCACGGCTTGCCGCTCCTGCAACCACCGCAAAAGCAGCCGCACGCCCGAACAAGCCAAGATGCCTTTGCTGTACGCGCCCTATGTGCCCAGCCTGTGGGAGGACTTCATCCTGCGCAACCGCCGCATCCTGGCTGACCAGATGGCGTTTTTGATGGCACATGTCCCCAAGAATTCACGTTTGATGGCCTGAACGGGCAGCTTGGCCAGGCGGCTTGCGTTGGCGGGCAAAGCGCCGCATCATCACTTCCTGAAAACAAAAAAACACATACCCGCTGGCTTCCAAGGCTACGCCCGGGTATTGGGGCTTTCAGGGAGACTGACCATGCACCATCCACTCTTGGCTTTTTTGCCGGGCAGCGACGCAGCAGGCCTTAAGGCCAGTACCTCACAACTGCCTCTGATTCAGCCCCCCACTTTGAGCCTGAGCCGACGCACCAGCTTGTCGGTCCTGGTCCTGTCGCCTTGGCTGATGCCAAGTGTTCGGGCCCAGGCCTCGGGGCCGGTTCAGTCTGGGGGATCGCGTGGCGTTCAGCTGGCCATGCCCTGGCCTCCAGGACGCTCCCCGCAAGGTTTTCTGTTGAGCGAAAAATTTGACGGTGTTCGGGCGGTTTGGGATGGGCAGGACTTGCGTTTTCGCAGTGGCCGGGTGATTGCGGCCCCGGCTTGGTTCTTGTCGGCGCTGCCCCGGGTGGCGCTCGACGGCGAGCTGTGGATGGCGCGCGGGGCGTTTGACCGGCTCTCGGGTGTGGTGCGCCAGGCCGAACCCGACAACGAGGCCTGGCGGGCGGTGAAGTACCTGGTGTTTGACGCGCCTGGCCATGCCGCCCCGTTTGCGCAGCGGGTAGCTTTTGTGCAATCCACACTGGCGCAAGCGCAGCAGCCCTGGCTGGTGCCCGTGGCGCAGCGCGAGGTGAGCGATGCCCGCGCTTTGCAAGCCTTGTTGCAGGACACAGTGCGCCAAGGCGGCGAGGGGCTGATGCTGCACCGGACCGATGCCATGTGGCAGCCCGGCCGCAGCGATGCGCTCTTCAAGCTCAAGCCCGAGCCTGATGAAGAGGGCTTGGTGGTGGGCCACCAGCCGGGCAAGGGGCGTTTGGCGGGCATGACCGGGGCTTTGCTGGTGCAGATGCCGTCGGGCCAGCGCTTTGCCTTGGGGTCTGGATTGAGCGATGCTCAGCGCCGCAACCCGCCGCCCGTGGGGGCTTGGGTCACTTACCGTTACCGCGAGCGCACACCCTCGGGTTTGCCGCGTTTTGCTTCTTTTTTGCGGGTGCGCGAGTCGGAGTGAGCCATCAAGGCTATTCAGAACCTCTAAAAATTTGCAACCTTAATTTAATGTGCATACAATAAAATGGTGAAGATTGGATTCGATCCAGCCAAAAACGCCACCAACATAGCGAGCCGAGGTTTGCCGTTTGAGCTTGTCGAGCAGCTTGACTGGGCCCATGCGCTGATGGAGGAAGACACCCGCAAAGCCTATGGAGAGCGGCGATTTCAGGTGCTAGGGTTCATCGGGGGGCGGTTCACGTCGTTGTATTCACGCCGCGCGAAGGCAGGGTGCATGTCATCAGTTTGCGCAAGGCCAATTCGAGAGAGGTCAAGAGATATGCCAAAACGCCCAAATCCAGAACTGATTGATTCCGACAACCCGGAATGGACGGATGCAGACTTTGCCCGCGCCCGCCCTGCAGCAGAGGTGTTGCCCGAGCTGTTCGGGAACCAGGCCGTACAGACGATGCTCAAGCCACGCGGGCGACCCCGCTCTGAGGTCGTCAAAGAACGCATCACCATCCGCTTGGATGCAGATGTGCTGGAAGCTTTCCGTTCCACCGGTAAGGGTTGGCAGACCCGAATGAATGACGCCATGCGTGACTGGGTGCGAGCCCACTCTCCGGTGTAGCCAACCGGAAGTTTTGAGCATCAAAAAGGCCCCACTCGGGGCCTGCTTGTTGGGCTGCTCATTCAGAAGAATCTGATTTTTAGCCGCAAGCCGGAAGGGCGCACGGGTCGGGCTCAGAGGCACTTCGCTTTGCCACATCGCCCGGCCAGTGCAGCCCTCCCCGCTTGCTCGGGTTCCTGGTTCTCTTCAGGCGAACACGCCTGCCGTCTCCTGCATGCGGGCCGACACTTCGCCCAGCTGGTGCAGGGTGTCACCAAAGGTCATGTCCAGCTGCGTCAATTTCTTGAAGTAGTGGCTCACGATGTACTCGTCGGTGACGGCAATGCCGCCGTGCAGCTGCACCGCTTGCTGGCCGATGAAACGCATGGACACGCCCAGCTGGTACTTGGCACGGGCCTGGGCGCGGCGGCGCTCGTCGGCGGGCGCGTGCAGCTTGAGGCTGGCGTAGTAGCTCATCGAGCGGCCCAGCTCCAGCTGCATCTTCATGTCGGCCACGCGGTGGCGCAGGGCCTGGAAGCTGGCAATCGCCACCCCAAACTGCTTGCGCGTGTTCATGTAGTCCACGGTGATGGCCATGGTTTTGTCCATCACGCCCACGGCTTCGGCGCAGGTGCAGGCGATGCCGATGTCCACGGCTTCTTCCAAAGCGCTCAGGCCGTTCAGGGTAATCAGCTGCGCGGGGGCTTGCTTGAGCACGACTTCGGCAGCGCGTGAGCCGTCTTGCGTGCCGTAGGCCTGGGTGCTCACACCGCTGGCGCTGCGCTCCACCAAAAACAGGGCGATCTGGCCGTTCACGGTGGCGGGCACCACAAAGGCATCGGCCTGGTCACCCACAGCCACCACGCTCTTGGTGCCGGTCACGGTCCAGGCGCCGCCCGATTCGCTGGCAAGCGCAGCGCAGCGGTTCAGTTGGTAGCGGGCAGCGCGCTCTTGATGCGTCAGCACCACGATGGCTTCGCCTGCCGCGATGCGCGGCAACCAAGCGGCTTGCAGGGCAGCCGGGGCGTGGGTTTGCAGCGTGGCGCTGGTGATCAGGGTTTGGGTCAGGGGTTCGAGCACGATGCCGCGGCCGAGTTCTTCCATGGCCACCATGGCTTCGGTGGGGCCCATGCCCATCCCGCCGTGCTCTTCGCTCACGTACAGGCCCGTCAGGCCCAGCTCGGCCATTTCGCCGTAAGCAGCGCGGTCAAAACCGCCTGCAGCGACGATGGCGCGGCGGCGGTCAAAGTCGTAGCCCTTGTCCACCCATTTGCGCACCGCGTCGCGCAGTTGTTCCTGGTCGTCAGAAAAATCGAAATCCATGTGTGTCTCCTTAACCCAGAACTGTCTGGGCGACGATGTTGCGTTGCACTTCGTTGCTGCCGCCGTAAATGGTGGTCTTGCGCATGTTGAAGTAGTTGGCGGCCAGGGGGGCGTTGGCCAGCGTGCCGCCGGGGAAGTTGCCCTGCCAGCCTGCGTCCATGGCTTCGAAGATGAAGGGCAGGGCAAAGGGGCCTGCGGCTTGCATCATCAGCTCGGTGTAGCGTTGCTGGATCTCGCTGCCCTTGATCTTCAAGAGGCCTGCGATGTCGAGCGAGTTTTTGCCGGATTTTTCGGCCGACAAGACGCGCAGCACCAGCATCTCCAGCGCCACGATGTCGACTTCGAGCTTGGCGATCTCGTCACGGAAACGCAGGTCGTCGTACACGCCTTCGGTTTTGGCGATGCGCTTCAAGCGCTCCAGCTCACGCTTGGCGCGGTTCACGTCGGCGATGTTGGTGCGCTCGTGGGCCAGCAGGTGCTTGGCGTAGTTCCAGCCCTTGTTTTCTTCACCGATCAGGTTTTCAGCGGGCACTTCGACGTTGTCAAACCAGACTTCGTTGACTTCGCACTCGCCGTCCAGCAGCTTGATGGGGCGCACGGTGATGCCGGGCGACTTCATATCGATCAATAAGAAGGAAATGCCGGTTTGGGGTTTGCCTTCGGTGCTGGTGCGCACCAGGCAGAAGATCCACTCGCCGTATTGGCCCAGGGTGGTCCAGGTTTTCTGGCCGTTGACGATGTATTTGTCTCCCACGCGCTCGGCGCGGGTTTTGAGCGAGGCCAGGTCCGAGCCGGAGCCCGGCTCGCTGTAGCCCTGGCTCCACCAGACTTCGCCGCTGGCGATGCCGGGCAAAAAGCGTTTTTGCTGCTCGGCGTTGCCAAAAGCCATGATCACGGGGGCCACCATCACCGGGCCAAAAGGCACGACACGGGGGGCACCGGCCAGGGCGCATTCTTCTTCGAACAAATGCTTTTGCACGGCGGTCCAGCCGGGGCCGCCAAACTGCGTGGGCCAGCCCCAGCCCAGCCAGCCTTTTTTGCCAAGGATCTTGGCCCAGCGCTGCATGTCGTCACGCGTCAGGCGCATGGCGTTGTGCACTTTGTGCGAAATGTCAGCGGGCAAGTTTGCCTTGACCCAGGTGCGAATCTCGTCGCGGAATGCGAGCTCTTCGGGGGTGAATGCCAAATCCATGGGGTTTTCTCTCAAAATCAAACGACCGTGCTTTTTATCACGCGCAGGGCGATCCGGCTTGTCCTTGGTGCGACAAATGTCGGCAGACCCGGGGCCTGCAGGGATAATCCAGCCCTTCATGAGAAACATCGTCATTCTGATTTCGGGCTCGGGCTCCAACATGGCTGCGATCGTGCGTGCCGCAGAGCGGGGCCACTGGGCCCAACGCTTGAACGCCCGGGTGGCCGCCGTGCTCAGCAACCGGGCCGATGCCCCGGGTCTGGCTTTCGCCCAAGACCACGGCATCGCGACCCAGGTGCTGGACCACAAGGCTTTTGCCAGCCGCGAAGACTTTGATGCGGCGCTCATGGCCGAGATCGACCGGCATGCGCCCGCTTTGGTGGTGCTGGCGGGCTTCATGCGCATCCTGACCCCTGGTTTTGTGGCGCACTATGCCGGGCGCTTGCTCAACATCCACCCGTCCTTGTTGCCGGCCTTCCCGGGGTTGAACACGCACCAGCGGGCGATCGATGCCGGTTGCCGTTTTGCCGGGGCCACGGTGCATCAGGTTACGGCCGAGCTGGACCATGGCACCATCCTGGCGCAGGCGGTGGTGCCAGTTTTGGCCGATGACACGGCCGACAGCCTGGCCGAGCGGGTGCTGGGCCAAGAGCACATCATTTACCCGCGGGCGGTGGCTGAATTTCTGCGTGGCCTGCCTTCTTAGGCCGGCGGCTTCAGCCCCGACATGGGCTTCAGGCCAGCCATGCCTGTCGGGGCTGAAGCCACCGACGTGCCAATCCCTCGTCAGTCCCCGATCCGGGTGAAGCGGGGCTGGACTTTGCCATTGAACTCGGCCACTTCTGCAAACATGGCTGCGGGCCGCACCCACAGGCCTTGCTCGCCATAGAGCGCCTGGTACAGCGTCATGGGCTGCAGGTCTTCGCTGTGGCGCACGGTGCCCAGCACGCGGTACTGGCCGCCTTTGTAATGGCGGTACAGCCCTTTGGGCGTTTCGATCATCGGTGGCAGTGGTTCTGACATGTCTTTCCTGTGTTGTGTGTCTGATCCAGGGGCGGGGATGGGACAATGCAGCCCTATGCATCCAAAAGCCCTTTTAGACGCCTGCGCCGATCTGGTCAGGCTGATCCTCCAATTTGAACATCCTGCCGACGCTGTGGTGTCGCGCTATTTCCGTGAACACCGCTCGCTGGGCCCCCGTGAGCGTGCCACCCTGGCCGAAACCGCTTTTGCGGTGCTGCGCAAAAAGTTGCTGTTTGAACAACTGGCCCGCTCGGGCTCCGGCGCCAAAGAGCGCAAGCTGGCGATTTTGGGCTTTTTTGGCCCGCGCGATTTTCTGGCCTCTGCGCTCAACGACACCGAGAAAAAGTGGCTGGCCACTTGCGACGCCATCCCGGCCGACGCCTTGATGGCCCCGCACCGCCACAACCTGCCCGACTGGATGGCGCAAGCCCTGCAAGCCCAGCTGGGCGAGGATTTTTGGGACTTGGCCGAGCATTTGCAGCAACCTGGCACGCTGGACTTGCGCGTGAACATGCTGCAAGCCAAGCGCAGCGACATCCAGAAAGAGCTGGCGCAAGCGGGTATCGCCTCCGAGCCCACGCCTTACTCGCCTTGGGGCCTGCGCCTGCAAGGCAAACCCGCTTTGCAAAAGACCGACGCATTCACCCGGGGGGCGATCGAGGTGCAGGACGAAGGCTCGCAGCTGCTGGCCTTGCTGGTGGACGCCCACCGTGGCGAGATGGTGGTGGACTTTTGCGCGGGCGCGGGCGGCAAAACGCTGGCGCTGGGCGCGGCCATGCGCAGCACGGGCCGTTTGTACGCCTTTGACGTGTCGGGTCACCGCCTCGATGCCCTCAAACCCCGCATGGCCCGCAGCGGTCTGTCCAATGTGCACCCCGCGGCCATTGCGCACGAGCGCGATGAGCGCGTGAAACGCCTGGCGGGCAAGATTGACCGCGTGCTGGTCGATGCCCCGTGTTCGGGTCTGGGCACCTTGCGCCGCAATCCCGACTTGAAGTGGCGGCAAAAGCCCCAAGCTGTGCAAGAGCTGACTGAAAAGCAGCAAGCCATCCTGCAAAGTGCTTCCCGGATGGTCAAATCGGGCGGTCGCCTGGTGTATGCCACCTGCAGCGTGTTGCCCGAGGAAAACGAGTTGATTGCGCAAGCTTTCAGTGCCGCCAACCCGGACTTTGTCCCTTTGAATGTGGCTCAAGAGCTCGACAGGCTCAAAGTGCCCCACGCCGCCAGTCTGTGCTCACTGGCCCCATCGGGCGATACCCACCCCGATGCCCCGCCAGCCGGCACATTCCTGAGACTTTGGCCTCACCGCCATGCGACGGACGGATTTTTCGCCGCGGCTTGGGTCAGAAAGTGAATTTTCTGTTTCATTCTGTTTGAAAACGGTCGAAACAGCTGTCCTTTTGGGGCTGGAAAACTTAAAATCAACAAATTGCCTGAAATCAGGCGTCAGTAGAAAGACGAACTCATGTTGTTGCCTGATTGGGCTTTTCTCGATGCAATCATTCATTGGATGGGCCACGGCCTGTTCGATTTGGCTTGGTGGCAAATGGTGTTGATCACCTTGGGCCTGACCCACATCACCATCGCCAGCGTCACGATTTTCCTGCACCGCCACCAGGCGCACCGCGCCTTGGACCTGCACGCCATTCCCTCGCACTTTTTCCGTTTCTGGCTGTGGTTGACCACCGGCCAGGTGACCAAGGAGTGGGCGGCCATCCACCGCAAGCACCACGCCAAGTGCGAGCAGGCCGAAGACCCCCACAGCCCGCATGTGCATGGCATCAAGACCGTGTTGTTCACCGGGGCCGAGCTGTACCGCAAGGAATCCAAGAACAAGGAAACCCTGCAGCGCTACGGCCACGGCACGCCTGACGACTGGATCGAGCGCAATCTCTACACCCGCTTTTCCTGGCAAGGTGTGGCCCTGATGCTGATCATCGACGTGGCGCTGTTTGGCTTCATCGGTCTGACCGTCTGGGCCGTGCAAATGGCCTGGATCCCGATCACGGCCGCTGGCATCATCAACGGTGCAGCGCACTACTGGGGTTACCGCAACTTTGAGGCGCACGACGCCAGCACCAACATTTCGCCCTGGGGCATCCTGATCGGTGGCGAAGAGTTGCACAACAACCACCACACCTACCCCACCTCGGCCAAGCTGTCGGTCAAGCCCTACGAGTTCGACATCGGCTGGTTGTACATCCGCACCCTGGAAACGCTGGGTCTGGCCACCGTCAAGAAGACACCGCCCCGCTTGGCTTATGGTGACATCCGCCCTGTGGCCGACGAGAAGACGCTGGAAGCCCTGATCGCCAACCGCTACGAAGTGATGGCCGGTTACGCCCGTAACGTGAAAACCGTCATGCAGCAAGAAGCCAGCAAGATCAAACTGGATGCCCATGCCCTGAAGACGGCGCAACGCTGGTTGCACCGCGATGCGGCCAAAGTCCCTGTGTCTGCTCAAGCCCAGCTCAAACAAGCTCGCGCCGCGAGCCCTGTGCTCGACAAAATGGTGCAAATGCGTGAAGAGCTCAGCCAGATTTGGCTGAACACCTCGCACTCACGCGAGCAACTGGCCGCTGATTTGCAAGCCTGGTGTCGCCGCGCCGAAGAAAGCGGCATCGCCGCCTTGCGCGACTTCTCGGTCAAGTTGCGCGCCGTTCGCCAGGCGGCCTGATCTTTGCCAGCAGTCGTTCCAAACAGGGCCTTCGGGCCCTGTTTGCTTTTGGGGCACGGGGATGTGTTGGCGTGGGCAGAGGTGTCATACCCGCGCATGCGGGTATCCATGCCGGTCGAAGGCTCTTAGGGCCGGGTTGGTATGGCTATTGATGTGTCGTAGCTGGCAGTGCGTAGCTGAACAGAGTGCCACATTCGCCCATTTCAGGCATAAAAAAACCCGCTGCATGAACAGCGGGTTTTTTGTTGCAAGGCTCAGGCCGAATCACTTCAGCTTGATTTCCTTGTATTCCACGTGCTTGCGAGCTTTGGGGTCGAACTTCATGATCGACATTTTCTCGGGCATGGTTTTCTTGTTTTTGCTGGTCGTGTAGAAGTGACCAGTGCCAGCTGTGGATTCCAGCTTGATTTTTTCGCGTCCGCCTTTGGTTGCCATGGTAGATGACTCCTAATGTTCTGGGTTTAGGCTTGACCGCGTTCGCGCAGGTCAGCGAGAACGGCATCGATGCCATTTTTGTCGATCAGGCGCAGGGCGGCGCTGGAGACGCGCAGACGCACCCAACGGTTCTCGCTCTCGACCCAGAAACGACGGTATTGCAGGTTCGGCAGGAACCGGCGCTTGGTTTTGTTGTTGGCGTGGGAAACGTTGTTCCCGGTCATTGGGCCTTTGCCCGTTACGTCGCAAACGCGTGCCATGTGGACACTCCGATACTTTTCAAACAGCCGGTGCCGATGGGCCTCATGCAGATTTGCATGGGGCCTGGCGTTCCAGCCTCACCTCGCCAAGATGGGTGGCGGTATCCCAGATCGCTGGCTCCGTGATCCCGAATGACAACCCGGGCAGTTCCAGCAAAGCTTTGAATTATAGCTAGAAAGCGGGGGCTTTTTTGTTGAATGCCTTGAAGCCTGGGGAGTTTTGCCCCTGGTGGGTGGGCGCAGGGGGGGCTGCCGGGGTGATGTGGCAAAGCGAAGCGCCTCTGAACCCCGGAAGGCACCCCCCTGCGCCCATTTGCAATCCGTTGGCAGGAAAACTCAGGTCCGCAAGGCGTTAACCGTTGTGCTGTTCCAGAAAACGCTGCGCATCGAGCGCGGCCATGCAGCCCGTGCCTGCGCTGGTGATGGCCTGGCGGTAGACGTGGTCTTGCACGTCACCCGCAGCGAACACGCCCGGCACCGAGGTCTGGGTGGCAAAGCCTTTGAGGCCGCTTTGGGTCACGATGTAGCCGTTTTCGAGCTCCAGCTGGCCCTGGAAGATGTCGGTGTTGGGGGCGTGGCCAATGGCGATGAAGCAGCCCTTGAGTTCGACGTCGTGCAGGGAGCCATCTTTGGTGCTTTTCAGGCGAACGCCAGTCACTCCCGAAGCGTCGCCCAGCACTTCTTCCAGGGTCTGGAAGGTTTTGAGCTCGATCTTGCCAGCGGCGACCTTCTCCATGAGCTTGTCGACCAAGATGGGCTCGGCCTTGAACTTGTCGCGGCGGTGGATCAAATAGACCTTGCTGGCGATGTTGGACAGGTACAGGGCTTCTTCGACGGCGGTGTTGCCGCCACCCACGACGCAGCAGACCTGGTCGCGGTAGAAGAAGCCATCGCAGGTGGCGCAGCCGCTCACGCCGCGGCCCATGAAGGCAGTTTCAGAGGGCAGACCCAGGTATTTGGCCGATGCGCCCGTGGCGATGATCAGGCTGTCGCAGGTGTAGGTGCCGCTGTCACCGATCAGGGTGAAGGGGCGTTGCTCCAGCTTGACGGTGTGGATGTGGTCAAACACGATTTCGGTGTTGAAGCGCTCGGCATGCTCCTGAAAGCGTTGCATCAGGTCCGGGCCTTGCACGCCGTGCACGTCGGCGGGCCAGTTGTCCACTTCGGTGGTGGTCATGAGCTGGCCACCCTGGGCCATGCCGGTGATCAGCAGAGGTTTCAGGTTGGCGCGGGCGGCGTAGACGGCGGCGGTGTAGCCGGCAGGGCCGGAGCCCAGAATCAGGACTTGGGCGTGTTTGGCAGAGGCAGACATGGTGAGCGATCAGGTTGGGCGGACGGTTGAAAGGAAAGCCAGTGCAATGCACCGAATCGTCTGATTGTAAGAAACCGTCAAAGACAAAGCGCAAAGAGGTCTTGCGCCTGCGCTGTCCGCGGTCTGGATGGGGCCTGATCGGGTAAGCTTGAGGCTTAATTTATGACCTATTCCCTGCACACATTGACCAACCCGACGGCCCGGGACAAGGCGCTGGAGGCGCCTCAGACTTTCTGGGCCCGATTCGCCCAGGAAATCGTTTTGTTGATGGGCGGTGCCTTGTTGCTGCTGTGCCTGCTGGCTTTGATGAGTTACCACCCTGCCGATCCGGCTTGGTCTACCTCGGGCAGCGGCCAGGGGGTGCGCAATTGGGTGGGGCCTTTGGGCGCCTGGCTGGCCGATTTGGCTTATTTCGGTTTGGGGTATTCCGTCTGGTGGTGCCTGGCGGCCGCTGGCCGTGCCTGGTTGGTCGGCTTGGCCCGCTGGATGCGCGGTCCTTCCGACGAAGAGTCGTCAGGCCAAGTGGCGGCTGGCCCGCGCAGCCGTTGGATTTTCTGGCTCGGCCTGCTGGTGCTGCTGACCGCCAGCGCCAGCATGGAGTGGGCACGCTTGTACCGGCTGGAGGCCCATTTGCCCGGGCACAGTGGCGGCGTTCTGGGCTATCTGGTCGGCTCCGCCAGCGTGCGCTGGCTCGGTTTCACGGGCGCGGCCTTGATGGGCATCGCCTTGGTGGTGGCGGGTGTCGCCATGGTGTTCCGGTTTTCATGGGGGCAGTTGGCCGAATCGATCGGTGCCCGCATTGACGGTCTGATCCAGTCCCGCCATGTGAAGCGGGAAATTGAGGAGGATCTGGCCCTGGGCCAGAAGGCACTGCGCGAACGCGAGCAAACCACACCCTTGCAGGCCATTGAGCCGCAATGGGACCTGAACCCTCTGACGGCCGCACCCGAAGGTCAACTCGATCTGGAGCCCGTGCCATTGCCTGCGCCGCCCCCTGTCCCCAGGGTCATTGAGCCCACCGTGATGGAGGTGCCGCGCAGCGACCGGGTGGTCAAGGAGCGCCAGAAGCCCCTGTTCACCGAACTGCCCGACAGCAAGCTGCCGCAAGTGGATTTGCTCGACAGCTTGTCCGTGCGGCAAGAAACGGTGTCCCCTGAGACGCTGGAAATGACCAGCCGCCTGATCGAGAAAAAGCTCAAGGATTTTGGTGTCGAGGTGCGTGTGGTGGCCGCAGCCCCAGGCCCGGTGATCACGCGTTACGAAATCGAACCGGCCACGGGCGTCAAAGGCTCGCAGGTGGTGAATCTGGCCAAAGACCTGGCGCGCTCGCTCAGTCTGGTGTCCATCCGGGTGATCGAGACCATTCCCGGCAAGAATTTCATGGCGCTGGAGTTGCCCAACGCCAAGCGCCAGTCGATCAAGCTCAGCGAGATTTTGGGGTCACAGGTTTACAACGAGGCCAAGTCCCTGCTGACCATGGGCCTGGGCAAAGACATCATTGGCAACCCGGTGGTGGCTGATCTGGCCAAGATGCCGCACGTTTTGGTGGCCGGTACCACGGGTTCGGGCAAGTCGGTGGGTATCAACGCCATGATTTTGTCGCTGCTCTACAAAGCCGAAGCACGCGATGTGCGCCTGTTGATGATCGACCCCAAGATGCTGGAAATGTCGGTGTACGAAGGCATTCCGCACCTGCTGGCCCCGGTGGTCACCGATATGCGCCAGGCCGCTCACGGCCTGAACTGGTGTGTGGCCGAGATGGAAAAGCGCTACAAACTGATGAGCAAGATGGGTGTGCGCAACCTGGCCGGTTACAACCAGAAAATCGACGAAGCCACTGCCCGCGAAGAGTTCATCTACAACCCCTTCAGCCTCACACCCGATGACCCGGAGCCGCTCAAGCGCCTGCCGCACATCGTGGTGGTGATTGACGAGTTGGCCGACTTGATGATGGTGGTCGGCAAGAAGATTGAAGAGCTGATTGCACGCTTGGCCCAGAAGGCCCGTGCGGCCGGTATCCATTTGATCTTGGCCACCCAACGCCCCAGCGTCGACGTGATCACGGGCCTGATCAAGGCCAACATCCCGACCCGCATTGCCTTTCAGGTGTCGAGCAAGATCGACAGCCGCACCATCCTCGATCAGATGGGTGCCGAAGCCCTGCTGGGCATGGGCGATATGTTGTACATGCCCTCGGGCACGGGCTTCCCAATTCGCGTGCACGGTGCTTTTGTCAGCGACGAAGAAGTGCACCGCGTGGTGAGCTACCTCAAGAGCCAGGGCGAGCCCGACTACATCGAGGGCGTGCTCGAAGGTGGCACGGTGGACGACGATGGCGGCATGCTGGGCGAGGGCGACAGCGGCGAGAAAGACCCGATGTACGACCAGGCGGTGGAAGTGGTCTTGAAGAACCGCAAGGCCAGCATTTCGCTGGTGCAGCGCCACCTCAAGATTGGCTACAACCGCGCTGCCCGCTTGGTGGAAGACATGGAAAAAGCCGGTCTGGTCAGCGCCATGAGCGGCAGTGGTCAGCGTGAAATTTTGGTGCCCGCACGGGCCGAGTGAGTGCGATGACCCGCCTGTTTTTCACCCGTCGCATGGCGCTGGCTTTTCTGGGCAAGGGCTGGCTGGCTGTGGCGCTGTGGGTTTGGATCGCACCTCTACAGGCCAGCAGTTTGGACCTGCTGGCCCAGTTCATGAAGCAGGCCCGCAGCGGCCGCGCCGACTTCACCCAGGTGGTCACTTCGCCCAGCCGCGCGGGCCAGACCCCGCGAACCAAAACATCGAGTGGCCGTTTCGAGTTCCAGCGACCTGGCAAGTTCCGCTTTGACTACCGCAAGCCTTTTGTGCAAACCCTCGTGGCCGATGGGCAGACCTTGTGGCTGCACGATGTGGACCTGAACCAGGTCACGGCCCGCCAGCAATCACAGGCGCTGGGCTCAACCCCGGCCGCTTTGCTCACCGGGGCCTCGGATTTGCAGGCCCTGAAAAACGACTTTCAGTTCACGCCCGAGCCTGACCGTGACGGTCTGCAATGGGTGCGGGCCACGCCCCAATCGCCGGACGGGCAAATTCGCTCGGTGATGGTGGGTTTGCGTGCAGCGCCCTCCGGCCCCGAGCTGGCCGTGCTCGATGTGCAGGACAGCCTGGGTCAGCGCTCCTTGCTGACTTTCACGGCTTTTGAGCTCAACCCGGTTTTGCCCGTCAGCACTTTTGTGTTCAAGGCTCCGGCGGGCGTGGACGTCATTCGGCCTTGATGCCGTTCGAGTGCCGATGAAAGCCGCCAGTCTGTCGCCCCATGCCCCCTTGGCCGAGCGCTTGCGCCCGCGCCACTTGGGGGAGGTGATCGGCCAGCAGCATTTGTTGGGCGAGGGCATGGCCTTGCGTTTGGCGTTTGAGTCGGGTCAGCCGCACAGCTGCATTTTGTGGGGGCCGCCAGGGGTGGGCAAAACTACCATCGCCCGCTTGATGGCCGATGCGTTTGATGCGCAATTCTTGAGCATCAGCGCGGTGCTCGGCGGCGTTAAGGACATCCGCGAAGCGGTGGAAAAAGCCGAAGCCGCCCGCACAGGCTTGCACCCTCAGCGCACCATCATGTTTGTGGACGAGGTGCACCGCTTCAACAAAAGCCAGCAAGACGCGTTTTTGCCGCATGTGGAAAGCGGCCTGTTCACCTTCATCGGGGCCACCACCGAGAACCCTTCTTTCGAGGTGAATTCGGCCTTGTTGTCGCGGGCGGCGGTGTATGTGCTGCAGCCTCTGACCGAAGAAGATCTGCAAAGCATCGTGTTGCGGGCGCAGGCCATTCAAGCCATCCCCGCCATCGAGCCTGAGGCTCTGGCGCGCTTGCTGGCCTATGCCGATGGCGATGCCCGGCGTTTGCTCAACACCCTGGAAACCCTGGCCATGGCGGCCCAGCAGGAAAGCATCGACCCGGTGACCGACGCTTGGCTGATGCGTGTGCTGGGCGAGCGCATGCGCCGCTACGACAAAGGTGGCGAGCAGTTCTACGACACCATCAGCGCCCTGCACAAATCGGTGCGCGGCTCCGACCCCGATGCCGCCCTGTATTGGTTCGTGCGCATGCTCGACGGCGGTGCAGACCCGCGCTACATGGCGCGGCGTTTGATCCGCATGGCCAGCGAAGACATTGGCCTGGCCGACCCGCGTGCGCTGCGCATGGCGCTGGACGCCGCCGAGGCGTACGAGCGCTTGGGCAGCCCTGAGGGGGAGCTGACGCTGGCCCAGTGCGTGATTTACCTGGCCGTGGCCCCCAAATCGAATGCCGCTTACAAGGCCTTCAACGAGGCCAAGGCCTGGGTCAAAAAAGACGGCACCCGCCCGGTGCCCATGCATTTGCGCAATGCGCCCACCCAGCTCATGAAGCAGCTGGACTACGGCAAGGGCTACCGTTACGCCCATGATGAAGAGGACGGTTTCGCTGCGGGCGAGCGTTATTTGCCCGAAGGCATGCCCGAACCCGGTTTTTACAAACCCGTGCGCAGGGGCCTGGAAATCAAAATTGCCGACAAACTGGAAGAACTGCGAAAGAAAAATTCGGCCACAGGGTAATTCCGGACGGGAATGAATACTGAGGGGATACTTTCTTTCACTACAATCCCGCCACCCCCGCCAGATGCTGCGCAAATCTGGCGGGGTTTTTGCTAGTTGTCAGCCCTCACCCAAAAGGTGATTCTTGACATGAGAACAACAACCGACGCGAAGATCCGCTAAGCGCAGATCAACAACGGAGAAATACATGGACGTCTTCTTCCAGCAGGTCATCAACGGCCTGGTCATGGGCAGCATGTACGCCTTGGTGGCCTTGGGCTACACCATGGTGTACGGCATCATCAACCTGATCAACTTTGCACACGGTGAAGTGCTGATGGTGGGGGCTCTGACGAGCTGGTCCGCCATCGGCATGATGCGTGACGCCATGCCGGGTGCACCAGGATGGGTCATCCTGATCCTGGCCACGCTGATTGCGTGTGTGGTGGCCGTGGTCTTGAACTATTCGATTGAAAAAATCGCTTACCGGCCCTTGCGCAACAGCCCCAAACTGGCCCCCCTGATCACCGCGATTGGCATGAGCATCTTGCTGCAGACCCTAGCCATGATCATCTGGAAGCCCAATTACAAGGCTTACCCCACCTTGCTGTCCAGCACCCCCATCAACATGGGTGGCGTGGTCATCACGCCCACCCAAATCATGATTTTGGGCGTCACGGCCGTGTCGCTGGCCATCCTGATGTGGCTGGTCAATTACACACGTCTGGGCCGCGCCATGCGGGCCACAGCTGAGAACCCGCGTGTGGCGGGTCTCATGGGCGTCAAGCCCGACATGGTGATTTCGGCCACCTTCGTGATCGGTGCCATTTTGGCGGCCATTGCGGGTGTGATGTACGCCTCCAACTACGGCACGGTGCAACACGCCATGGGCTTCTTGCCAGGCCTGAAGGCCTTCACCGCGGCGGTGTTTGGCGGCATTGGCAACTTGTCGGGCGCGGTCATTGGCGGCATTTTGCTGGGCCTGATCGAAGCCATTGGCTCGGGCTACATCGGCCACCTCACGGGCGGTATTTTGGGCAGCCATTACACCGACATCTTTGCGTTCATTGTCTTGATCGTCGTGTTGACCTTGCGTCCCTCGGGCCTCATGGGTGAACGTGTGGCCGATCGCGCTTGATGGAGCCGAACATGAAAAACAACAAGACACTTCAATACATCCTGATCGGTGCAGCGCTCATCGCCTTGCCCCTGATCCTGCAGATGTTCGGCAACGCCTGGGTGCGCATCGCCGACATGGCCTTGCTCTACATTTTGTTGGCCATTGGCCTGAACATCGTGGTGGGCTATGCGGGTCTGCTGGACCTGGGTTACGTGGCCTTCTTCGCTGTGGGGGCCTATATGTACGGTCTGCTGTCCTCGCCGCACCTGACCAACACCTTTGCCTGGATCGCTGCGGCGTATCCGACCGGCATGCACATGCCCATCTGGCTGATCGTGCCGGTGGGTGCGGCGCTGGCCGGTTTGTTCGGCATGTTGCTGGGTGCGCCCACACTCAAGCTGCGCGGTGACTATTTGGCCATCGTGACTTTGGGCTTTGGCGAAATCATCCGCGTGTTCATGAACAACCTGGACCACCCGGTCAACATCACCAACGGCCCCAAGGGCCTGGACCAGATCGATCCGATTTCGATTTTTGGGCTGAACCTGGGCAAGAAACTGATGATTGGCGATTTTGAAATCGCTTCGGTCTCGCTGTATTACTACCTGTTCCTCAGCTTGGTGCTGGTCACGATTTTGATCTCGCACCGACTGGAAATTTCCCGCATTGGCCGCGCCTGGATGGCGATCCGCGAAGACGAAATTGCAGCCAAAGCCATGGGCCTGAACACCCGCAACCTCAAGCTGCTGGCCTTTGGCATGGGCGCTACCTTCGGCGGCGTTTCGGGTGCGATGTTTGCCGGCTTCCAGGGCTTCATCTCGCCCGAGTCCTTCAGCCTGATGGAGTCGGTGATGATCGTGGCCATGGTGGTGCTGGGTGGCCTCGGCTATTTGCCGGGCGTGATTCTGGGCGCCATCTTGTTGTCGGCTTTGCCCGAAGTGTTGCGCTACGTGGCGGGTCCCTTGCAAGAGATGACCGGGGGCCGACTGGACTCGGCCATTTTGCGCCAGCTGCTGGTGGCGCTGGCCATGATCGTGATCATGTTGATGCGTCCCCGTGGGCTGTGGCCTTCGCCTGAGCATGGCAAATCGCTCAAGACGAAATGAAGGAGCAGAACATGAACCCAACAGCCAACCAAGACACCGTACTCAACGTCTCGGGCATTTCCAAGCGATTTGGCGGTCTGCAAGCCCTCACCGACGTGGGCATGACCATTCAACGCGGTCAGGTCTATGGCCTGATCGGCCCCAACGGCGCAGGCAAGACCACGTTCTTCAACGTGATCACGGGCCTGTACACCCCCGACAGCGGCACTTTTGAGCTGGCCGGCAAGCCCTACCAGCCCACAGCCGTGCACGAAGTGGCCAAGGCGGGCATTGCCCGCACCTTCCAGAACATCCGTTTGTTCGCCGAAATGACGGCGCTCGAAAACGTGATGGTGGGCCGCCATGTGCGCACCCACTCGGGTTTGCTGGGTGCGATTTTCCGCACTGCCGGTTTCAAGGCCGAAGAAGCCGCGATTGCAAAGCGTGCGCAAGAGTTGCTCGATTACGTGGGCATTGGCAAATACGCCGACTACAAGGCCCGCACACTGTCGTACGGCGACCAGCGTCGACTGGAAATCGCCCGTGCTTTGGCCACCGACCCGCAATTGATCGCGCTGGATGAGCCCGCTGCCGGCATGAACGCGACCGAGAAGGTGCAGTTGCGCGAGCTGATCGACCAGATCCGCAAGGACAACCGCACCATCTTGCTGATCGAGCACGATGTGAAGCTGGTCATGGGCTTGTGTGACCGGGTCACGGTGCTGGACTACGGCAAACAGATTGCCGAGGGCACGCCTGCTGAAGTGCAGAAAAACGAAAAAGTGATTGAAGCCTATCTGGGCACAGGAGGGCACTGAGATGGCCAATGTTCTTTTGAAAGTCAAAGACCTGCAGGTCGGCTACGGCGGCATTCAGGCCGTGAAGGGTGTGAGCCTGGAGGTGCGCGAGGGCGAACTGGTGTCGCTCATCGGCTCCAACGGCGCGGGCAAAACCACCACCATGAAAGCCATCACCGGCACCTTGCCTCTGCAGGCCGGTGACATCGAGTACCTGGGCAAAAGCATCCAGGGCCAGGGCCCTTGGGACCTGGTCAAGCAAGGCCTGGCCATGGTGCCGGAAGGCCGCGGCGTGTTCACCCGCATGACCATCACCGAAAACCTGCAAATGGGCGCGTACATCCGCTCGGACGCTGCAGGCATTGCCGACGACATCGAGAAGATGTTCACCATCTTCCCGCGTCTGCGTGAACGCAAGGACCAGCTGGCGGGCACCATGTCCGGCGGCGAGCAGCAAATGCTGGCCATGGGCCGTGCTTTGATGAGCCGCCCCAAGGTCTTGCTGCTCGACGAGCCGTCCATGGGCTTGTCGCCCATCATGGTCGACAAGATCTTTGAGGTGGTGCGCGATGTGTACGCCCAGGGCGTCACGGTGCTGCTGGTGGAACAAAACGCCAGCCGCGCCTTGGCCATTGCCGACCGCGGCTATGTGATGGACTCTGGTCTCATCACCATGACCGGCGTGGGCAAGGACATGCTGGAAGACCCCAAAGTGCGTGCAGCCTATTTGGGTGAGTGATCGCAGTCTGGATACCGGATCAAGTCCGGTATGACAACGCTCTGTTGTCACCCCGGACTTGATCCGCGGGGTCCATCTTCTTGCCTCTACAGCAACGGGTTCAATCCACCCGTGCGCCGCTGGCCTTGACCACGCTTTCGTAGCGTGCCAACTCTTTCTTCATGAAGGCGCCAAACTGTTCAGGCGTGTTGCCGACAGGTTCTGCCAGCAGTTGGGCGAAACGGGTTTTGGTTTCGGGCGCTTGCAGCGTTGCCGCAAAGGCCTTGTTCAGCCGCTCAACCACATCGCGCGGTGTGGCGGCTGGGGCGACCAGGCCCCACCAGGTGTCGATTTCAAAATCTTTGAGCGTCTCGCTCATCGCCGGGATATCGGGCAAGGCGCTGTTGCGTTGGGCGGTGGTGACCGCCAGCGCCTTGAGTTTGCCCGCTTTGATGTTGGCTGCAGCCGTGGCCAGGTTGTCGAAGTTGAAATCGACCTGACCCGACAACAAGGCCAGTTGCGCGGGGTTGCCACCGTTGTAGGGGATGTGCACCGCAAAAATGCCAGCGGCCCGCTTGAACATCTCACCCGCCAGGTGGCCGGCACTGCCGTTGCCGCCTGAGCCAAAGTTCAGCTTGGCCGGGTTGGCTTTGGCATACGCCACCAGATCGGCCAGGGTGTTGATTTTCAGGCGCTGTGCGGTTTCGGCGTTCATCACCAGTACATTGGGCACGCGCAGCATTTGCGTGATAGGCGCAAAGTCGCGGCTGGCGTCGTAGGGCATCTTGGCGAACAGCCAGGGGTTGATGGCGTGCGTGGCCGTGGCCGCGATGCCGATCGTCAGGCCATCGGGCGCAGCCTTGGCTACCAGGTCAGCGCCCAGGTTGCCGCCTGCGCCGGGCCGGTTTTCAATGATCACGGTGCCCAAGCTGTCTTTGACCCGCTCGGCCAAGGCCCGCGCCGTGACGTCGATCGGGCCGCCGGGTGCGTAAGGCACGATGATGCGGATCGGCTTGCCTTGCGCCCATGTTGGGGCAGTGAATGCGAGTGAAGCGGCAGCAAATTGGCGGCGGGTGATCAAAGTCATTTCAGGCTCCTGGCGAAAGAAGATCAGTGCAAAGGCTTTTTGTGGGAGCGAGCCCCTGCTCGCGAATGTTTGCCATGGCTGGTGCGGTCGTTCGGCTGCAGGGGCAGCCTCCCACGGTAAATTTTGGGGGCTGCCCCCAAGCTGTCGACTAGGCTTTCGCTTTGTCCGCCTCAGACGTGAACGAGTCGGCATAAAACTCTTCTTCAGGCAAACCGCCTTGGGCCACATAGTCGCGCTTGGCCGAGTCCACCACGATGGGCGCGCCGCAGGCATAGACCTGGTGGCCCGAGAGATCAGGGAAGTCCTGCAGCACGGCCTGGTGCACAAAGCCGGTGCGGCCGGTCCACTGGTCTTCGGCTTCAGCATTCGAGATCACAGGCACATAACGCAGGTTGGGCATCTCGGCCAGGCGCGCTTCGATCCAGTCGCTCATGTACAGGTCGGCCGGGCGGCGGCCGCCCCAGTACAAAGTGGCCGGGCGGGTGATGCCCCGGTGCTGCATGTGCTCGATCAGTGCCTTGATGGGCGCAAAGCCTGTGCCCGAGGCCAACAGCACCATGGGCTTGTTGCTGTCTTCGCGCAGGTAAAAGCTGCCATACGGACCTTCGGCCCGCAGGATGTCCTTTTCCTTCATGGTGGTGAACACCGGGTCGGTGAACTTGCCGCCGGGCATGTGGCGGATGTGCAGCTCCACCGTGGGCGGTGCCACCTCGAGGGTGTGCGGGGCGTTGGCCATGCTGTAGCTGCGGCGCGAGCCGTCACGCAACAAAAACTCGATGTACTGGCCCGCGTGGAACTTCATCACGTCGTTGGCGGGCAGTTGCAGCTTCAGCACGATCACGTCATGCGACTTTTTCTCCAGGCTGACCACGCGCACCGGCATCTTTTTGACGGGCAGGCCGCCCTCTGCGGTCACTTGTTTGGATTCGAGCACCACATCGCTCTGGGCGGTGGCGCAGCAGGTCAGCACCAAGCCTTGGGCTTCTTCCTCGTCACTCAGGGCTTTGGCCTGGTGCGGACCGTGCACCACGGTGCCCGAGATTTTTTTGCATTTGCACGAACCGCAAGCGCCGTCCTTGCAGCCGTAGGGCAGCCCAATGCCCTGGCGAATGCCGGCTGCGAGCAGGGTTTCGTTGTCGTCGGCGGTGAAGCTGCGGCCGCTGGGCTGCACGGAAATTTGAAAGCTCATCTTTTCGGTATCCTTGAGGGCTTGTTTCTGACCCGGAACCCCTGATTTTGCCTTCAAACCAAACCCCCTTGGGCGCACTGCCTGCCCGCTTTCGCCGCCAGCGTGTTTTGATCGTCGGCTGCGGCGATGTGGGGCTGCGCACGGCGGGCCAATTGGGGGCTCCGCAAAGCCAACGCGTGCGCCTGATGGCCCTGACGTCATCGCCCGAGCGCGTGCGGCTGCTGCGGGCCTGCGGCATCACCCCTTTGCAGGGCAATCTGGACGATGCGGCCAGCTTGAAGCGCCTGGCGGGCATTGCGCACCGGGTGATCCATCTGGCACCACCGCCCACCGACCGACGCGGCGAATCCGAGCGCGATCCGCGCAGCCTGGCTTTGGTGCGTGCCCTGCGTTTGCGCACGCCACCGCAAGCGCTGGTCTACGGTTCCACCACGGGAGTTTATGGCGACTGCGGGGGCCATCGTGTCGACGAGACCCGGACCGTGAACCCGCACACGCCACGCGCCCAGCGCCGTGTCGATGCCGAAAACCTGATGCGTTTTCTGGGACGCAGCGGCGTGCGGATGAGTGTGTTGCGTATCCCAGGCATTTACGCCCCCGACCGCGAAGGCGGTACGCCGCGTGAGCGCTTGCTCAAAGGCACGCCCGTGCTGGTGGCCAAGGAAGACGTCTACACCAACCACATCCATGCCAACGATCTGGCCCGTGCCTGCGCTGCGGCTTTGTGGCGCGGCAAGCCGCAGCGCGTGGTCAACGTCACCGACGACACCGATCTGAAAATGGGCGACTACTTTGACCTGGCCGCCAGCCTGTATGGTTTGCCCAAACCGCCTCGCATCTCGCGCCATGACGCCAACACCGCGCTGCCCTTGATGCTGCTGAGCTTCATGAGCGAGTCTCGCCGTCTGGACAACACCCGCATGAAGCACGAGTTGAAAATCCGTTTGCACTACCCGCATGTGCGCGACGGCCTGAGCCCGCAAGGCGCTTTGTTTTCGGGTACGCGATGAATTGCTTGCGCATCGACAAATGGCTGTGGGCAGCCCGCTTTTATAAAACCCGCAGCCTGGCCAGTGATGAGATCGGCAAGAGTCGAGTGCAGGTCAACGGTCAGGATGCCAAGCCCTCCAAGGAGGTCAAACCCGGCGACACGGTGCGTTTGCGACAAGGGGCCGTGGAGCGCACGGTGGTGGTGCAAGGCCTCAGTGGTGTGCGCGGTCCGGCCCCGGTGGCGCAGCTGCTGTACACCGAAACCCCGGAAAGCATCGCGGCCCGCCAAAAAGCCGCCGAGCAACACCGTCTGGCCCGCGAACCCGCACTCAGCATCGAGCAAGGCCGCCCGACCAAGCGAGACCGCAGGCAAATCGATCGCAACTGGAACGACCGCTGGAGTGCGGGGATCGATTGAGGGTGCGGGGGCGATCGAAGTGCCCAAGAAAAAAGCCGCAAGTTGCGAGAACTTGCGGCTTTGCTCTGGTGCCCGGGGCCGGACTCGAACCGGCACGCCTTGCGGCGGGGGATTTTGAGTCCCCTGAGTCTACCAATTTCACCACCCGGGCGGTATTTGTGAAGATCCAAATTATGGCACATTATTGGGATGATTTATCCAACCATTGAAGATGCGATCGGCAAGACCCCCTTGGTGGCTTTGCAGCGTTTGGGGGCTGCCGACATGGCGGCTCGAAACAATGTGATCCTGGGCAAGCTGGAGGGCAACAACCCTGCCGGATCGGTGAAAGACCGTCCTGCCCTGTCGATGATCCGGCGGGCCGAAGAGCGGGGCGAAATCAAGCCGGGCGATACCTTGATCGAGGCCACGTCCGGCAACACCGGTATCGCGCTGGCGATGGCCGCGGCCATCAAGGGCTACCGCATGGTCTTGATCATGCCCGAGGACCTGTCGATTGAACGCGCCCAGACCATGAAAGCCTTTGGTGCCGAGCTGATCCTCACACCCAAGAGCGGTGGCATGGAATACGCCCGCGATTTGGCGGACAACATGGCTGCGCAAGGCAAGGGCCGCATCCTGGACCAGTTTGCCAACGCCGACAACCCGCGCATCCACTACGAAACCACTGGCCCCGAAATTTGGGAGCAAACCGGCGGCAAGGTCACTCATTTTGTGAGCGCCATGGGCACCACCGGCACCATCACGGGGGTGTCGCGGTTTTTGAAAGAAAAGAACCCGGCCATCCGCATCATTGGTGCCCAGCCCAGCGAAGGCTCGCGCATTCCGGGCATCCGCAAGTGGCCCCAGGAGTACCTGCCCAAAATTTACGACCCCAGCCAGGTGGATGAGCTGATTTATGTGAGCCAGAACGACGCCGAGGAAACTTGCCGCCAGATGGCCCGGACCGAAGGCATTTTTGCGGGCATCTCGGCAGCAGGGGCTTGCTGGGTCGCCCAGCAGGTGGCCAAGACGGCGCAAAACGCCACCATCGTCTTCATCGTGTGTGATCGCGGTGACCGTTATCTGTCCACGGGCGTTTTCCCCGCCTGACCGGAGTTTTCATGGCTGAATACCGTTTTTGTCCCCAGTGCGCCAATCCGCTGGCTTGGCTCTCGCAAATGGAAGACGGGGGCGAGACGATGCGCCTGCGTTGCACCGCTTGCGACTTCACCCATTGGAACAACCCCACGCCCGTGCTGGCGGGCATTGTTCAGGTGGGCGACCAGATTTTGCTGGCACGCAATGCCGCATGGCCCGGGCGGCGTTTTGCGCTGATCACTGGTTTTATGGAGGCGGGAGAAACACCCGAAGAAGGCATCAAACGCGAGATTGCCGAAGAAACCAATTTGAAGGTGTCAGCGCTCAAGCTGATTGGCGTGTACGACTTCCAGCGCATGAACCAGGTGATCATCGCCTACCATGCCGTGGCCGAGGGCGAGGTGCGTTTGTCGCCCGAGTTGGCCGAGTACAAGATGTTCGACTTCCAGGATCTGATCTGTTGGCCTGCCGGCACGGGCTACGCCTTGGGGGACTGGTTGCGCACCATCGGCATCGAGCCCAAGTTCATGACCTGGGAAGAGCGTGCCGCGCAAAGCCAAGAACAAAGTCAGGACACATGATGCACATCGACAAGGAAATCGACACCAGCGGCCTGAACTGCCCTTTGCCCATTCTGAAGGCCAAGAAGGCCCTGAACGACATGAGCAGCGGTCAAGTGCTCAAGGTGATCGCGACCGATCCGGGTGCGGCCCGCGATTTCGAGGCCTTTGCCCGGCAGACCGGCCATGAGCTGGTCATGCAGGAAAAGACCGAGACGGCATTTGTGTTTGCACTCAAACGCCGTTGAAGAACCGACACTCTCACTTCTTCTGTGGGAGGCCGCCCCTGCGGCCGAATGATGGCCATGGCTTAAGCACCATTCGCGAGCGGGGGCTCGCTCCCACAGGGAGCTGATCAGAGGGTCAAACCCTTGAGGTAGTCGCGGAACGACGTGCCCACTTGCGGGTGTTGCAAGGCCAGTTCCACTGTGGCTTCCAGAAAACCCTCCTTGCTGCCGCAGTCGTAGCGCTTGCCTTCGTACTGGAAGGCGTAAACCGCTTCGCGCTGCATCAACCGGGCAATCGCATCGGTCAGCTGGATCTCGCCACCCACACCGGTAGGTTGGTTGCGGATTTCCTCGAAGATGCCCGGCGTGAGGATGTAGCGGCCCGCCACGCCCATGCGGGATGGCGCTTTGTCCGGGCTGGGTTTTTCCACGATTTTTTCAACGCGGATGAGCTGTTTGCCTGCGGGTTCGCCCGCCACGATGCCGTAGCGTTTGACGTGTTCCAGCGGTACTTCCTGCACAGCCAGAATGGAGTGGCCTTGCTGGGTATGCGCCGCCACCATTTGGCTGAGCACCGAAGGGCCGCCTTGCAAGCCCACCATCAGGTCATCGGCCAGCAGCACAGCAAAAGGCTCGTTCCCCACCATGGCTTCGGCGCACAAGACCGCGTGACCCAGACCCAGCGAGCGGGGCTGGCGCACATAGGCGCAGACCATGTCGTCGGGCTGGACGGAGCGCACCAGGGCCAGCAGTTCGTCCTTGTGGGCCGCTTCGAGTTCGTTTTCGAGTTCGTAAGCGGTGTCGAAATGGTCTTCGATGGCCCGCTTGCTGCGGCCCGTGACAAAGATCATGTGGCGCACGCCCGCGCTGTAGGCTTCTTCCACCGCATACTGGATCAAGGGTTTGTCGACCACCGGCAGCATCTCTTTGGGAGCGGCTTTGGTGGCGGGTAAAAAGCGGGTGCCCAGGCCTGCCACCGGGAAGACGGCTTTGCGAATGACGTTCTGGCTCATGGTGTCTCCGATGGTCAAGGCTGTATCAGCCCAGGCGCTGAAGTTGTTGGCGAATTTTGTCGAGCGTGGCCCCGAAGTCGGCCACGCGCTTCTTGGTTTCGTCCAGCACGGCTGGCGGGGCTTTGGCCACAAAGGCCTCGTTGCCTAGCTTGGCGTTGGCTTTGGCGATTTCGCCTTCGAGGCGGGCGGCTTCTTTGGCCAGGCGAATTTTTTCGGCAGCCACATCCACTTCGATGAACAGGCACAGACGCGCTTCGCCGACCACCGCCACAGGCGCGGCTTGCGCGGCAGCGGCCCATTCGGCTTCGGTGTCAAACACTTTGACTTCGCTCAGCTTGGCGAGCGACTGCAGCACAGGTGCCACACTTTGCATGAAGGCGGTGTCGCCCAACACATACAGGGGCATGCGGGTGGCGGGCGAGACGTTCATCTCGCCGCGCAGGTTGCGGCAGGCGTCGACCAGGGTCTTGAGCTTGGCCACATGGGCCTCGGCGGCCTCGTCGATGCGCTCGGGTTGGCTCACGGGGTAGGCCGCGATGCTGACCGACTCACCCGGACGGCCAGCGACGACCGACACTTTTTGCCAAAGCTCTTCGGTGATGAAGGGGATGATCGGGTGCGCCAGGCGCATGATGGTCTCGAGCGTGCGGATCAGGGTGCGGCGCGTCGCGCGTTTTTGCGCGTCGTCTCCGGTGTTGATCTGCACTTTGGCGATTTCCAGGTACCAGTCACAGAATTCGTTCCAGACGAAGTCGTAAATCGTGTTGGCCACGTTGTCGAGGCGGTATTCGGCAAAGCCTTTGGCCACGTCGGCCTCGATGCGCTGCAGCTGTGAGCTGATCCAGCGGTCGGCCTGGCTGAAGGCCAAATAGCCGTGCACCGGGCCGCCCACTTCGCATTCGGCTTTCGTGTGCTCTTTGAGGCCGCAGTCCTGGCCTTCGCAGTTCATCAGCACAAAGCGGGTGGCGTTCCAGAGTTTGTTGCAGAAGTTGCGGTAGCCCTCGCAGCGCTTGGAGTCGAAGTTGATGCTGCGGCCCAACGACGCGAGCGCCGCGAAGGTGAAGCGCAGGGCGTCGGCGCCGTAGGCCGGGATGCCTTCGGGGAACTCTTTTTCCGTTTGCTTGCGGACCTTGGGCGCGGTCTCGGGTTTGCGCAGGCCTTGGGTGCGTTTTTCGAGCAGGGGTTCGAGCGTGATGCCGTCGATCAGGTCGACCGGGTCGAGCACGTTACCCTCGGACTTGCTCATCTTCTTGCCTTGGGCGTCGAGCACCAGGCCGTGGATGTAGACATGCTTGAAGGGGACGCGACCTGTGAAGTGCGTGGTCATCATGATCATCCGGGCGACCCAGAAGAAGATGATGTCGTAGCCGGTGACCAGGACGCTGCTGGGGAGGTAGAGGTCGTAGTCGCTTGGGCTGTTGTTGGTGTTGCTATTCGTTGTGGCGTTGGTTCCGCTGGCGAGCGTGCCGGAACCGGTCTTGCTCCCACTCGCTTCGCTCGCAATGTCGCGGCGTCCGGTCCCGGCACGCTCGCCAGCTGCGTTGCGTGTGTTCTCGTCATTGCCCCAGCCCATGGTACTGAATGGGACCAGTGCACTCGAGTACCAAGTGTCGAGCACATCTTCATCACGCTTGAGCGTTTTGCCTGGGGCCTTGGCTTGTGCTTCGGCTTCGTTGCGTGCAACGTACACGTTGCCATCTTCGTCGTACCAAGCGGGAATCTGGTGGCCCCACCACAACTGGCGCGAGATGCACCAGTCCTGGATGTTGTTCATCCACTGGTTGTAGGTGTTGACCCAGTTCTCGGGCACAAAGCTCACTTGGCCGGATTGCACCGCGTCAATGGCTTTTTGCGCAATGCTCTTGCCGGTGGCGTCGCCTTTGCCGACCTGGTTCATCGCGACGAACCATTGGTCGGTCAGCATGGGCTCGATCACCTGGCCCGTGCGGGCGCAGCGGGGCACCATGAGTTTGTGTTTTTTCACCTCGACCAAAGCGCCTGCGGCCTCCAAGTCGGCCACCACGGCCTTGCGGGCCACGAAGCGGTCGAGGCCCCGGTATTTCTCGGGTGCGTTGGCGTTGATGGTCGCGTCCAGGTTCAGCACGCAGATCATCTCGAGTTTGTGGCGCTGGCCGACTTGGTAGTCGTTGGTGTCGTGCGCGGGCGTGACCTTGACCACGCCCGTGCCGAAGGCCTTGTCCACGTACTCGTCGGCAATCACAGGGATGGTACGGCCGCACAGGGGCAGGTTGACTTGCTTGCCGATCAGGGCGCTGTAACGCTCGTCTTCGGGGTGCACCATCACGGCCACGTCGCCGAGCAGGGTCTCGGGGCGGGTGGTCGCTACGGTTAGTGAGCCACTGCCATCGGCCAAGTCATAGCGGATGTGCCACATCGAGCCGTCTTCTTCTTCGCTCTCGACTTCGAGGTCGGACACCGCGCTCATCAGCACCGGGTCCCAGTTCACCAGGCGCTTGCCGCGGTAGATCAGACCTTGCTCGTACAGCTGCACAAAGGTCTCGGTCACCGTTTGGGACAGCTTGAGGTCCATCGTGAAGTATTCGCGGCTCCAGTCCACGCTGTCGCCCATGCGGCGCATTTGGCTGGTGATGGTGTTGCCGGATTCTTCCTTCCACTCCCAGACCTTGCTCACGAAGTTCTTGCGTGCCTCGGCAGGCGTGGGGCCCATGTCGTGGCGGCTGATGCCTTTGGCTTGGAGCTGGCGCTCGACCACGATCTGCGTGGCGATGCCCGCGTGGTCGGTGCCGGGAATCCAGGCGGTGTTGAAACCCATCATGCGGTGGTAACGCGTCAACGAGTCCATGATGGTCTGGTTGAAGGCGTGGCCCATGTGCAGGGTGCCCGTCACGTTGGGCGGGGGCAGCTGGATGGCAAACGCTGGCGCACCGTCTTTGGCGGCCTGTGTGCCACGGAAACCGGCCACGCCGTAGCCGCGCTTTTCCCATTCGGGGCCCCAATGCGCTTCGAGGGCGGCAGGTTCGAACGATTTGGACAGGCTCTCAAGCCCGGGCTGGTGGACCGGGGTGGCGGGGGCGTTGCTCATGGCGGGGTCTTTTTCCAAAAGAAAACGGCAGCTCAGCAGATGCCGTGCAGGACCGTGTGCGGTCCCAAAGGATTGATTTTACCCAGCCCATGCAGGCCCTCCGTGGGGACCGTGAGGCCACGCTGATCACGGGCTGCGCCCCGGAACAGGAGGCCGATGGCGGCGCCCTCGGTGCTTTGTTGATATTTATCAATCCTCCGGGTCAATAGCGCTGACTAATCGGAGTCATTGCATCAATCTATTGGGCAGACTGGACAGTACAGAGTTAATCTATGTCGTCTCTGGCGATCCTGCCAGAGCCATTCAATCAAAACCCACAAGGAGATATCCATGGCAGCACTCAAAGGCTCGCGCACGGAACAATGCCTGAAAGACGCCTTCGCAGGCGAATCCCAGGCCAACCGTCGCTATTTGTACTTCGCGAACAAAGCTGACGTTGAAGGTCAGAACGACGTGGCAGCCCTGTTCCGTTCCACCGCAGAAGGTGAAACAGGTCACGCCCATGGTCACCTGGAGTTCCTGGAGCAATCCGGCGACCCCGCAACCGGTCTGCCCATTGGCTCCACACGCCAGAACCTGGCTTCGGCTGTGGCGGGTGAAACCCATGAGTACACCGACATGTACCCCGGCATGGCCAAGACCGCTCGCGAAGAAGGTTTTGACGAAATCGCCGACTGGTTCGAGACCCTGGCCAAGGCTGAGCGTTCACACGCCAACCGTTACCAGAAGGCCCTGAACGAATTGGTGGATTGATTCCCCCATGACGTCACCCGCTGCCCCGCAAGGTGCAGCGGGTTTTTCTCAGGGCTCGGCTGCAGAGTCTTCAGAAAAACCCTAAAAAAATCCCAAAGGAGCACAACATGGCCAAAGAAGGCAACCTCGAAGCCCCCACACGACATGCCCTCGGATGGGAGAACCCCGATTTCTACAACGAAGAAAAATGCTTCGACGAGCTCGAGCGCATTTTTGACATCTGCCACGGTTGCCGCCGCTGTGTGAGCCTGTGCAATTCTTTCCCCACCTTGTTCGACCTGGTGGACGAAAGCAGCACCATGGAAGTCGATGGCGTCGACAAGAAGGACTACTGGAAAGTGGTGGACCAGTGCTTCATGTGCGACCTGTGCTACATGACCAAATGCCCCTACACACCGCCGCACGAGTGGAATCTGGACTTCCCGCACACCATGCTGCGGGCCAAGGCCATCAAGTTCAAGAAGGGTGAAGTGGGCGCAGCCGAAAAGTTTTTGGCCTCCACCGACACACACGGCTCGTTTGCGGGCATCCCGATCGTGGTGCAGGCGGTCAACGCCATCAACAAGACCGAAGCGGCCCGCAGCGTGATGGAAAGCGTGGCGGGCGTGGACAAGAACGCCTGGCTGCCTTCGCTGGCCACCAAAAAGTTCCGTTCCAGCGCACCCGATGCCAAGGCGTCCAAAGTGGTGGATGGCGAAAAGACGCCCGGTAAAGTCGCCATCTATTCGACTTGCTACATCAACTACAACGAGCCCGGCATCGGCCACGACTTGCTCAAAATCCTGGACCACAACGAGATCCCGTACGTGCTGGTTGAGAAAGAAAAGTGCTGCGGCATGCCCAAGCTGGAGTTGGGTGATCTGGACTCGGTCAAGGCCTCCAAAGAAGCCAACATCCCGGTGCTGGCCAAGTACGCCAAGGACGGCTTCGCCATCATGGCGGCCGTGCCCAGTTGCGCCTTGATGTTCAAGCAGGAAATCCCGCTGATGTTCCCGGATTGCGCCGACACCCAGCTGGTCAAGGACGCGATGTGGGACCCGTTTGAGTACTTCATGGCCCGCAAGCGCGATGGCTTGCTCAAGACCGAATTCCCGCAAAAGCTGGGCAATGTGAGCTACCAGATCCCGTGCCATGGCCGGGTGCAGAACATCGGCCGCAAAACCGAAGAAATGCTCAAGATGATCCCGGACACCGAGATCAACACTATCGAGCGCTGCTCGGGCCATGCCGGCACCTACGGCGTGAAAAAAGGCTCGCACGAGATGGCGATGAAGATCGGCAAACCGGTGTTCAAGGCCATGGCCACCATGAAGGACGGCTCCAAGCCCGACTTCATCAGCTCCGACTGCCCGCTGGGCGGCCACCACATTGCCCAGGGCTTTGAGGTCAATGGCCTGGGCGCGCCCGAACTGAACCACCCCTTGACCCTGGTGCGCAAAGCCTACGGTCTCAAATAAGGAACACCGCCATGCAACTGACCGGAAAAATCACGCCCGAGACCCTAATGTCTTTGGAGGCCTACACCAAGTGGCGCAAGGTCCACAAGCCCGAGGTGATTGCCCACCGCAAACTGCGCAGCGTGCAGCTGGGTGAGCACATCAACATGCAGTTCGAGAGCGAGACCACCATCCGCTACCAGATTCAGGAGATGCTGCGCATCGAAAAAGTCTTCGAAGAGGAGGGCATCCTGCAGGAGATCGAGGCCTACGCCCCTCTCGTGCCGGACGGCAGCAACTGGAAAGCCACCATGATGATCGAGTACACCGACATCAACGAGCGCAAGCGCGAGCTGGCCAAACTGATCGGCGTGGAAGACCGCATGTTTGTCGAAGTGGAAGGCCATGGCCGTGTGTACGCCATTGCCGACGAAGACCTGGACCGTGAGACCGATGAAAAGACCTCGGCCGTGCACTTTGTGCGTTTTGAATTGACGCCGACCATGCGTGCGGCCGTGAAAGCGGGTGCGGGTGTCAAGCTCGGCTGCGACCACACGCACTACCCCTCGCACATCGAAATCGCGGCCGATACTTTGGCCAGCCTGGCGGGCGACCTGAAGTAAGCCGCACCGATCCGCCAACAAAAAAGCCGGAGCAGGCCCCATGGCCTGCTCCGGCTTTTTGATGTCTGGCGCTCAGTCCAGCTTGATGTTGGCCGCTTTGATGGCTTGGGTCCAGTCGGAGATGTCGCGGTCCAGAATTTTGGTCATGTCGGCCGGGGCCACAAAGCGCACCTCGATACCTGCCTGGTCGGCGCGTTGTTTGCTCTCGGGCAGGTCCAGGCTGCGTTTGACAGAATCGGCCAGTTGATTGACTGCAGCAGCAGGTGTGCCTGCTGGGGCGTACAGGGCCACCCAGGATTCGAGGTCAAAGTTGGGGTAGCCGGCCTCCGCCATGGTGGGCACCTGGGGCATGCCGGTATGGCGTTTTTTACCCGTGACGGCCAGCGCCTTGAGCTTGCCTGCCTGGATGTGCTGCATCACCGAAGGCGGGGTGGTCATGAACACCTGCACTTGCCCAGCCAACACGTCGGCAATGGCCTGGCCCGAACCTTTGTAAGGCACATGCACCAGGTTCACCCCGGTTTGCTGTTTGAAGATTTCGGTGCCAATGTGCGAGACCGAGCCATTGCCCTGCGAGGCGTAGTTCAGCTTGCCGGGGTTTTGTTTGGCGTAAGCAATGAACTCCTTCATGTTGTTCACCGGTACCGAGGGGTGCACCGCCACCACGTTGGTGGCCACGGTGATCAGGCCCACGGGCGTCAGGTCTTTCAGCTCCCAGGGCAGCTTGCTCATCAGGATCGGGTTGGCCACGTGGTAACCCGAGTACGACACCAGCAATGTGTGGCCGTCTTTGGGCGCGCGGGCCACTTGTTGATAAGCCAGGTTGCCGCTGGCGCCGCCCTTGTTTTCCACCACGATGGACTGGCCGATCAGGCGGCTAAGAGGCTCAGAAATCAGGCGGGCTGAGGTGTCGACCAAGCCGCCTGGCGGCACGGGCACGACCAGGGTGATGGGTTTGCTGGGGAAGGCCTGGGCCATCAGGGCCATGGGGGCGCACAAGCTGGCCACGGCCAGCAGTTTGGAAAATTGACGGCGAGTGTTCATATGTCTCTTTCTTTTTGAGGTTTGGAAATCAGCGCATGCCAATTTTGGCGTCGTTGAAAATGTTTTTGGCTTCGCGGGGCAAGCTGCGCCAGTACTGGTGTTGGGCATCGACCGTGCCGTCCAAGGCCACAGCGGCTTCCCAGCCCCAGCGTGGCTTGTACAGGAAAGAGCGCGCCAGCGCCACCAGATCGGCGTCGCCACGTTGCAGCACGGCCTCGGCCTGGGCGGGCTCGGTGATCAGGCCCACGGCGATGGTGGTCAGGGCCGATGCTTCTTTGACCGCTTTGGCCAGGTGCACCTGGTACTCGGGACCAATGGCAATTTTTTGCTGAGGCGAGACACCGCCCGACGAGATGTGCACGAACTGCGCCCCGGCTTGCTTGAGCAGAACGGACAGCTCGGCGGTTTCTTCCACCGTCCAGCCGCCGTCGACCCAGTCGGTGCCCGAGATGCGCATGCCCAGCGTGCCGCCAAAGGCCTCGCGCACGGCTTTGAACACCTCCAGCGGAAAGCGGATGCGGTTTTCAAACGAGCCGCCATACGCGTCGGTGCGCTGGTTGGAAATAGGCGACAAAAACTGGTGCAGCAAATAGCCGTGCGCGGCGTGCAGCTCCACCGCCTCGATGCCCAGCTCTTGGCTGCGCCGGGCGGTGTTGACGAAGTCGGCCTTGATTTGCGCGATGTCGGCCAGGCTCAGTTCGGTGGGCGCAGCTTCTTGCGGCAGGTGGGGCAGGGCGCTGGGGGCCACGGTTTGCCAGCCGCCGTTTTCGGGGGCGATCAGCATGCCGCCGTTCCACGGGGCTGCACTCGATGCCTTGCGGCCCGCATGGCTGATCTGGATGCACACGGGCATGGCGGGGGCCAGGCGTCGGGCACGGTGCAGTTTGTCGGCCAGCGCCGCTTGGGTGGCGTCGTCCCACAGGCCCAGACACCCGGGGCTGATGCGGCCCACGGCCGACACGGCCGTGGCCTCGATGGTGAACAGGCCCGCGCCGCTGTTGAGCATGTTGGTCCAGTGCGTCAGGTGCCAGTCGGTGGCCTGGCCGTGGTGGGCCGAGTACTGGCACATGGGCGCGATCACGATGCGGTTGGGCAAGGTAAGGGGGCCGGAGGGCGCGTGGAAGGTGAAAGGCGTGAAAAGCAGGCTCATGGGGTGTTTTGTCGCGGTCGGTTAAGTCTTGGCTCGCGGTAGCAAGCGCAGCCGTGCATCTTATGGAAAACTGGCAAGACGCTTATCCGTTGGGTGACATCACCCCTGTCACCCCGGACTTGATCCGGGGTCCATGTATTCAGGGGAAGATATAAAAAGGGGATGGATCCCGGGTCAAGCCCGGGATGACGGCTGATGGGTCAAGTCTGGAATCACTTCTCGTTAGCCAAAAGCGTTCCAAAGTGCCCATTCTTCAGGCAAGGGCGATTCCAGTTGCAGCCGCTGCCCGTTCACCGGGTGGGGCAGTGTCAGACTCTCTGCATGCAACCACAAGCGCTGCAGCCCAAGCAAACCCGCCACCGCCCGGTTGAGCGGCCCTTTGCCGTGGGTGGCGTCGCCAATGATGGGATGGGCGATGTGCTTCATGTGGCGGCGCAGCTGGTGGCGGCGGCCCGTGAGGGGGTGCAGGGCCAGTTCGGCGCAGCGGGTGCTGGCAAAGCCTTGCTGGGGCAGGGGGAGCTCGAAGCGGCGCAAACTGGTAAAGCGGCTTTGGGCGGGTTGCGCCTCCAGGCGCTCGGTGCGCATGTCGTCGGGCATGCGCTTTAAGGGGTGGTCGATCAAGCCCTCATCGGCGGGCCAGCCACGCACCACGGCGCGGTAGGTTTTTTGCAGGCCATCGCCGCTTTCAAAGACCTGGCCCAGCGATCGGGCGGTTTCGGGGTTCAGGGCAAACAGCAGCACGCCGCTGGTGCCTTTGTCCAGGCGGTGCGCGGGCCAGACCGGGCGGCCGAGTTGGTCGCGCAACATTTGCAGGGCAAACCGGGTTTCACCCGCGTCCAAACCAGTGCGATGCACCAGCAGGCCGGGCGGCTTGGTCACGGCTGCAAGATAATCGTCCAGGTAAAGGATGTCGAGCATGTTGTTCTTATTGTCACCCGCCAAATCTCTGGACTACGAAACCCCCGCAGCGTGCGTGCCCCACACGCTGCCGCAGTTCGTGCCGCAATCGCAGGCCCTGATCGAGGTGCTGCGCCAAAAGTCTCCCCAGCAAATCGCCGAGTTGATGGACCTGTCGGACGCGCTGTCGGCCCTGAACGTGGCCCGCTACGAAGCCTGGAGCCCGAAGTTCACCGCCAAAAATTCCAAGCAAGCCGTGCTGGCCTTCAATGGCGATGTGTACGAGGGCCTGGACGCCAAGACCCTGTCTGCGCAAGACCTGGAGTGGGCCCAGGCCCATGTGGGCATTTTGAGTGGTTTGTACGGCGTGTTGCGCCCGCTGGACTGGATGCAACCCTACCGCCTGGAGATGGGCACCACGCTGCAGACCGACAAGGGCAGCAACCTCTACAAGTTCTGGGGGCCGCAGATTGCCGAGTACCTGAACGCGCAACTGGCCAAAGACAAAACCCCGGTCATCGTCAACCTGGCTTCGCAGGAGTACTTCAAGTCGGTGGACCTCAAAACCCTCAAAGCCCGGGTGATCGAGTGCGTGTTCGAGGACTTCAAGGGCGGCAAATACAAGATCATCAGCTTCAACGCCAAGCGGGCGCGTGGCTTGATGGCGCGGTATGCGATTCAAAACCGCATCAGCCACCCCGAAGGTTTACTGGGTTTTGACCTGGAAGGCTATGCCTACGACCCGGCCGTGTCCGAGCCGGACCGATTGGTCTTTCGCAGAAAAGTGCAAGCATGAACACCCCCGAACAATCGCAGCTGGGCAAGTCCAGCGCCTATGTGGACCAGTACGACGCGAGTCTGCTGTTTCCCATCCCCCGCGCCACCAAGCGGGCCGAGATCGGCGTCACCGGGCAGCCCGTGTTTTTTGGGGCTGACTTATGGACCGCGTTCGAGCTGTCCTGGCTCAACCCCAAAGGCAAGCCGCAAGTGGCGCTGGCGCACATCACGGTGCCCGCTGAAAGCACACACATTGTGGAGAGCAAGTCTTTCAAGCTGTATCTGAACAGTTTCAACAACACGCGGCTGGAGAGCGCTGATGTGGCGCGCGACATGATCCGCCGCGACATCAGCGCGGCCATCTGGCACGGCGGTGCGGTGCAAGCCAGCGTGGGCGTGAAGCTGCTGCTGCATGAGCAATTTGACGCCGAGCCCGTGCACGAGCTGGACGGCCTGAACCTGGACCGCATGGACATCGAATGCAGCCGCTATCAGCCCGCGCCCGATTTGCTCACGGCCAACCAGGACGAGCAGCCGGTCACCGAAACGCTGGTCAGTCACCTGCTCAAAAGTAATTGTTTGGTGACAGGCCAGCCCGACTGGGGCAGCGTGCAGATCAGCTACAGCGGCCCGCAGATCGACCAGGCGGGCCTGCTGCAATACATCGTGAGTTTTCGCAACCACAACGAGTTCCATGAGCAATGCGTCGAGCGCATCTTCATGGACATCTGGACACGCTGCAAACCCACCAAACTCACGGTCTATGCCCGCTACACCCGGCGCGGCGGGCTGGACATCAACCCCTGGCGTACCAGCGCACCGGGTGCGTTGCCGCCCAATGTGCGCACGGCTCGGCAGTGAGCGCCCTCACTTGCTGAAGCGGGCGGTCTGGACCACGGCTTCCACTTTGGGCAGCAACTGGCCATAAAAGTGCAGGCGGGGCGCGGTGAACACAGCTGCAAAGAAATGCTGGTCTTGCTCGGTGGCCCAGCCCACGCCTCTGAAAGCCAGGTCATCGTGTTTGCGGGTCATTGAAAACTCAAACCGAACGGCTTTCATCCCTGCCCATGTGGAGGGCTCTACTTTGTCAACATGGACGGTGGAGCCATCGGACGCGTAGCTCGTCTCCAGCAGCGCCACCCATTGGTCTGGCCGCAGGCCCGGTTTAAAGACAGGTGCTTTGGCAGCTTTGGTGCCATCGGATGCAGGCTTGATGATCAGGGCTTGATCGGGTTTGACAGCGGCCCAGATCCGCAGCTGATCGAGCATGATCCCTTCTTGGGTCCAGACTTCGAAGGGCACGCTCGCAGGTTGAGAAAACTTGTTCCAAGCGCTGGGCAGTGTCAGGCTCAGCCGGTTACCCAAGCGTTGCTCGCCCTCGATTTGCGTGACCGTGGTGCAAGCGCTCAGGATCAGCGCCAGGCTCAATGCGGCGATTTTTTTCATGACTGGAGTTCCGTGATGTAGCTGCGCACCAAAGCCGAGTCTGGTGCTTGCGGGGCAAGTTGGAGGTATTTTTCAAACGAAGCCAAGGCCTCGGGTTTTTGAGCCTGTTGCTTGTGGATCAGGCCCAAAGATCGGTGCGTCACCGCAGGCGCATCGGGCAATTGAACAGCTTGCTGCAAATCCTTCAGGGCCAGCGGCAAGTCCATGTCCTGACCACGTTGGCGGTAGATTTCTCCCCGCCCGTACCAAGCCTGCGCATCGCTGGGTCGGGTTTTGACCATGCGCCCAAAAAGGACCAGGCTTTCTTCGTGCTGACCACGCCGGATTTCGTCATGGATCCAGTCCAGTCGGTGCGGTGCCAACATTTGCGCCAGCGTTTCGGCTCGGGTTTCGCCCGTGTCATCGCCTGCCAGCTTGAGCAGGTCGTCGCGCCGGGTGGCCACCGGGGGGTGTGTGGCCATCATGGGGCTGCGCTGGCCCACATCGGTGCCACCGCGGATCTGCAATTCGCCGAGCAGGTTGTCCCAGACCTGGGCCGCCTCCTGGGCGCGGTAGCCTGCACGCTTGAGCAATTGCATGCCCAACACATCGGCCCGGGTTTCGTGCTCGCGCGAAAATGCAAAGGCTCCGGCCAACACGCCCAACTGCGCCAGTGCACCCACCGCGCCAAACATGCCGATGAACTGGCCAAAAGCCGCACGAGACTTCATATCGCGCAGCCGCTCCAGAGAATGCCGCTCCAGGTAATGGCCTATTTCGTGACCAATGACGGCCGCCAGCTGGGCTTCGTTGTCCACGCGCAGCAACAGGCCACTCCAGATCTGCATCATGCCGTTGGGGGCCATGGTGGCATTGAAGAACGGTGTGCGCACGATGTGCACCCGGATGTCCGGGCAGTGGTCGCCGACCAGGCGGCACACCATGTCTCGCAGGTAGTCTTGCAGCCGGCTGTCGCGCACCACCTGCGAGCTGCGACGAAGGCGGGCTTCTTCCCGGTCCATCATGGCCCACAGGCCACCTTCGTCCGTGTCGATAGGGGGGCGGTCAAAGCGGCTGGTCAGCAGCGACTGCCATGGGGCTTGGCTGGCCTTTTGGGCATCAATGCTTTGCGCCCAAGCGCCACTGGCCCCGAGCAGACCCGTCAGCCCCAAACCTTGGCAGCAAGTGGCCCGCAAAAAACCACGTCGGTGGATGTGCGACCGCTCCATCATGGCGCCCTTGGGAAGTTCCTCAGCAAGACCTGCACCGTTTCCTCGGCCGCTTTGGCTTCGCGCAAGTCGCCGCTGGCGCGGTTCAAGGCGTTGAACCAGACTACCTGGCCGTCCTTGAGATTGACCAGGGAGGCATAACCCACTTGCGCACCACCGGTGAGGCCCACACCTAGAAACGCCATGGCGATCATGGCAGCCTTGCGCTCGGCGCTGGCGTAGCTGTCGCGTATCCAGACAAACAAGGCGTAATCCGCCTGGGTCTGGTCGCGCAAGTCTTTCACGGCTTCACCCAGTGTCCAGCGCAGTTCCCCGTTTTTGGTAGGCAGTTTGGAAATGCCCTGAATGTGGTGCAAAAAGATGGACTGGGCCACCGCGCCATGCAGGCCATTGAGCTCGGCCATGGGATCTTGCAGTTCGGATTTCAGTGGGCTCACCTGCCGGGCCAGGTTACTGCGCTGGTGCAGCAATTCCTGCTGCAGGTGCTTTTGGGCTTGCTCGGTCCAGTCGGCACGGGGCTCCTGCACACCGCCCGCGCTGATGGAAAACAACTCCACATCGGCGGGCATGATCACCACCCGGGCTTGTTCCGGCAGACGGGTGAACCCAGGGGCCAGATTTTTCGATTGCGCCCAGCCCGTTGCGCTGTGCAGCAGCAAGGACAAAAACAGGCCTGTGAGCCAGGAAAGCCGATGGAACATGGCGTTGTTCTCCGATGACGGTGTGAATACTTTGGGAGTATAGAAGGTTCCATGACAGGAGCTGACGACAGGTGGTCAGCCGCGCAAACCTTCCAGCACATTCACCGTGTTCACCCCCACCTCGGCCACCGCATACCCGCCTTCAAAGGTCAGCACCGTCGGCAAGCCCAATTGCGCAATCGCTCGGCCGACCTGCAGGTAATCCGCGCTGCGCAACTTGAAGCCCGAGATCGGGTCGCCCTCGAACGTGTCCAGCCCCAGTGGTACCACCAGTGCCTGCGGTGCAAAGTCGCTCACGGCTTGCATGGCGGTTTGCAGCGTGGCCCACCAGACTTCAAACCCGGTGCCTCGCGGCAGTGGCAGGTTCAGGTTGAAGCCCTCGCCTGTCCCCGCGCCGCGCTCGTCCGCATGGCCCAGAAAGAACGGGTATTCGGTGCGCGGATCGCCGTGGATGGACGCGGTGAACACATCGCTGCGCTCATAAAAAATAGTCTGCGTGCCGTTGCCGTGGTGGTAGTCCACATCCAGCACGGCCACGCGCTGCAGCCCACCATCGCGCAGGGCCTGCGCCGCCACGGCGGCGTTGTTGATGAAGCAATAACCGCCCATGTAGTTGGGGCCTGCATGGTGGCCCGGTGGGCGGGTCAGCGCCTTGGCAAAACGGTCGCCACCCAGCACCGCGTGCGAGGCCGCCAATGCGCAGGCGGCGCCTTCGCGCGCGGCGACCCAACTGCCCGCCGTCAAAGGCGTGCCCGAGTCAAACGCAAACTGCCCCAGTCGCGCCGCAAAGTTGAGCGGCGGCGCATCGGTGCGAAAACCGTGCCCGGCAGCCAGCGGCCAGACCGAGGGCAGGACGTCCACCGCCGCATTGGTTGGGTCCAGCGCCACCCAATCGCCCCATGCACGGGCCAAAAAGTCCAGATAGTCGGCACTGTGCACACGGCGCAAAGCCGCGTCCAGCGGCAGGTCGGCTGCGGGCTGCACCAAGGTGCCGACAGGGCGCTTGTTCAGTTCATCGAGCACATGCTGCAGTCGCTGCGGCACTTCGTGGCAATCGACCAAGCGGCCCCTGAACATTTCCTGGCGGCCTGAATGTTGGTTGTGAAGGGTGTTGTGGAAGATTTTCATGGGTCTGTGACTTGTTGGGGGTCAAGTGTGCCAGTGCCCAAGGAGGGCAAACCGTTGTTTGCCTTGACAGGGGTAAGATTTATGAGCAGACTAGATGGCTGACTAGTTTAAGGGGGCTGAGATGCACACATGGCCAGTACAAGACGCGAAAGCGCGGTTCAGTGAGTTTTTGGATGCGTGCTTGGTCGAGGGACCTCAAATGGTCACCCGCCGCGGTGCCGAAGCTGCCGTGCTGGTGCCCGTGCATGAGTGGCGGCGTATGCAGTCGGCAGCGCGCCCCTCTCTCAAGCAACTGCTGCTCTCTGATCAGGCCCGTACCGATTTGATCGTGCCGACACGTGGGCAAGCCAAGCGGCGACCTGTGGAGCCGCTGCTGTGACGCAGCGCTATTTGCTGGACACCAATGTGGTGTCAGAGTTGCGCAAGCCACGCCCGCATGGAGGCGTTGTGGCTTGGCTGGAAACGCTGGATGATGCTCAGCTTTACGTGTCGGCGGTCACTCTGGGGGAAATCCAAGCGGGCATCGAACTGACGCGTGAACAAGACCCAGCCAAGGCTCAGCAAATTGAAGACTGGCTGGCCTTGGTGGCGGGCGCTTACAACGTCTTACCCATGGACGCGGGAGCCTTCACGGCTTGGGCGAAATTGATGTACCGAAAGTCAGACACCTTGTATGAAGATGCCATGATTGCCGCCACAGCTAAGGTGCATGGGCTGACCGTGGCGACGCGGAATGTGGCGGACTTTCAGGCGCTGGGATTCGAGGTGTTTAACCCGTTTGCACCGGTGTAATCAGACACTTTGCATGGGGTTCGGCTAAGCCTTCACCTAAACTCCCGAAACCCCTTGAGCGCTGGCAGCGGCGCAAAGTTCGCTTCGCGTTTTTGCTGGAAGGCGCTGATGGCTTCGCGCACGTTGGCGTTGCTCCAGATCGCGCCTTGCAGCCAGCCCATGTGGCGCAGGCTGTCTTCGGTGCTGTGGTCGCGGGCGTAGTGCAGCACTTGCTTGGTGCCCCAGATGGCCACGGGCGGTTTGTTGGCGATTCCTTTAGCGGCTTGCAGGGCGGCGGCCACAGCCGCTTCGTGGGTGGGCAGCACGTCGTTGACCAGGCCGTGGGCCAGCGCCTTGTCGGCGCCCAGGCGCCTGCCTGTGTAGGCCAGTTCTTTGACCAGCGCCATGGGCAGCAGCTTGGGCAGGCGCTGCAGCGTGCCCACGTCGGCCACCATGCCGATGTTGATTTCCTGGATGCAGAAGAACGCATCGGCTGAGGCATAACGCATGCAGCAGGCGGTCACCATGTCCACCGCGCCGCCAATGCAGCCGCCGTGGATAGCCGCGATCACCGGGATGCGCAGTTCTTCGAGCAGGGTGAAGGTGTGCTGCATGTCGGTCAGCAGGTCGTACACAGCCGAGCGGCCTTCGGCGCTGCTGTCGTCCATCTGGATGGCGCTGCCAAAGGTTTGCAGGTCCATGCCCGCGCTGAAGTGTTTGCCTGTGCTGGAGATCACCAGCGCCCGGGCTGTGCCTGCCTTGTGGATGTCGGTCAGCACCTCGTGCAGCTCGCGCCAAAACGTGGGGTGCATGGTGTTCATCGCCTCGGGGCGATTCATCACCAGGTGTGCAACGTGGCCTTCATTCGTCAAAGAAAAGCAGTTGAGTTTGTCCATGGTCATTCACTTGGGGTGGTGGGTTGGCAATGGCTTCACTGTAAGAGGCGCCGGGGGTAGGCGCTGTCCCCGCCTTGACCAGCGAGCCCACCCGCACGCCCAGCAGCCGTATGCGGCGTGACAGGTCGACGCGTTTGAGGCATTGGCCCGCCACTTGGCGGATGCGTTTGGCGTCGGCCGTGTAGTCGCTCAGGCTTTGGTCGCGCGTCACGGCCTGGAAGTTGTCATAGCGCAGCTTGATGCCGATGGTTTTGCCTTCGTAGCCTTTGCGCTGCAAATCAGCTGCCACCTGTTCGCACAGCCGGGTGAAAACGGCCCCGAGTTCTTCGCGGTCGCGCACGGCGTGCAGGTCGCGCTCAAACGTGGTTTCGCGGCTCATGCTCACGGGTTCGCTCTCGGTCTCGACCGGGCGGTCGTCGCGGCCCCAGGCGGCCTCGTGCAGCCAGGCGCCGTAGCTTTTGCCAAAGTTGTCCACCAGCCAGGACAGCTCGCGGGCGGCCAGATCGCCGATGGTGTGGATGCCAAAGCCCTTGAGCTTTTCATCGGCCTTGGGGCCTACGCCGTTGATCTTGCGGCAGGCCAGCGGCCAGATCAGGGTTTGCAGGTCGGCCTCGAGCACGATGGAGATGCCGTTGGGTTTGTTGAATTCGCTGGCCATCTTGGCGATCAGCTTGTTGGGCGCCACGCCAATCGAGCAGGTCAAGCCCGTGGCGTCGAAGATGCTTTTCTGGATGAGGCGCGCCAGCACGCGCCCGCCTTCGCGCTGGCCACCGGGCACCTCGGCGAAGTCGATGTAGACCTCGTCCACGCCGCGGTCCTGCATGACGGGCGCGATGTCGGTGATGATACTTTTGAAGGTGCGCGAGTAATGCCGGTAACGGTCAAAGTCCACAGGCAGCAGGATGGCCTGCGGACACAGCTTGGCAGCTTTCATCAGCCCCATGGCAGATCCGATGCCGAATTGCCGCGCCGCATAAGTGGCGGTGGTGATCACGCCGCGCCCGGTGTAGCCCTCGATGCGCGGGAAAAAGTCGACCGGGATGCGGTCCAATTGCTCGGCAAAGGTGTCTTCGGACCATTCGCCCTCGGGGTAGGCGGCTTGCAGCTTGCTCAGCAAATCATCTTCTTTGCGCCTGCCGCCGCCAATGACCACGGGCAAGCCCTTGAGCTGCGGGTAGCGCAGCAACTCGCATGACGCGTAAAACGCGTCCATGTCGAGGTGGGCGATGCGGCGGGTGGGCTGGGTCAAGGCTGAGAGCTTGTGCGTTTTGGGCGGTGCCTCATGAGGCTGGGTGGTGCCTCATGCACATGGCCCCCAGATTTTGTCATCCCCGGGCTTGCTCCGAGGATCCAGCTTGACCAAGATGGATTCCCGATCGAGTCGGGAATGACAAAGTTGATGGCGGTGCGATGAAGTCGGGAATGACAACTCAGCTGTCATACCCGCGAATGCGCATATGCGCTAACTTAATATCTTACGCAACGTTGCCCTCTGTGAGCGGCGTTTTCGGCTCGGTTCAGCCAAACGGTAGCGTAGGTCCTGCCATCGCCTGATCGCATCGGTCACCCGAAGATTAGGCGCGA
>NZ_NESF01000019.1 GCF_003063665.1 Limnohabitans sp. Hippo3 | reverse complement strand
AGCTGCCAGTCCTCATCGAGGCGAACAAATTCCGACGGCTGCACCGAGCACTCCATGGCCTTCTCCTTCCATACGCAATGGAGAAGAGCATATCTCAAATTGATATTTTAAGTTAGCGCATATGCGCGCATGCGGGTATCCACGGCCGGCGAAGGCATGGACCCCCGATCAAGTCGGGGGTGACGAGAGAGGAGTGATGAGACAGGAGGTTGTGCCTCCATTTGTCATGCCCGGCTTGACCGGGTATCCATCCCCATCGCAGGCATGGACCCTCGATCGATTCAAGGGTGACACATCAAGTGCCGGCGCTCTTTCAGGGCAAATCCTTGTTCACCTCGGCCATGGGGGAGTTGCGCGGGCCCACTTGGCCCAGACGCGCCTTGAGTGACTGCGGCTGGCGCGTGAGGATGGCGGCATAGTTGGTGGTGTTGGACAGCACTTTCTTCACGTAATCGCGCGTTTCCTGGAACGGGATGTTTTCGGCCCAGATGGCGGCTTCGAGCACCGGGCCGTTGCGCCAATTGCGTGGGCGGCTGGGGCCTGCGTTGTAGGCGGCCGTGGCCATGGGCATGGAGCCCTCAAAGTCGTCCAGCACCAGTTTCAGGTAACCCGTGCCAATGGCCACGTTCACTTCCCGGTCGGTGATCTGGTCCGGGGTGAAATTGTTCAAGCCAATTTTCTTGGCGGTCCATTTGGCGGTGGCGGGCATGACCTGCATCAGGCCAGACGCGCCCACATGCGAGCGGGCGTCCATGATGAAGCGGCTTTCCTGTCGGATCAGGCCGTACACATAGGCCGGGTCGAGTTGGATCTCGCCCGCGCGGCGCACCACGATCTCGCGCAGCGGCATGGGAAAGCGTTGGTCAAAGTCGATCACGTCCTTGGTCCGGTCGCTGGTGTTGATGCAGCGGTCCCAGACCTGGCGTTGACAAGCCAGGTCGGCGGCGGCCAGCAGTTCGCGGTCGTTCATGCCGCCGGGCGTGTGCAAGTTGGTGCTGTAGTTCCACTCGCGGTTGCCTTCGGGGCGCAGACCGATCTGGATGGCGTACAGGGCGCGTTGCAGACCGGGGTTGGTGAGGGCGGCGGCTTTCTCTTGGGGCGTCAGCGCCATGGGGCGTTCAGGCGCGGTGATGGGCTGGCCCAGGTCTTCCAGTGCGAGTTGTTCGTAAAAGCCCTTCACACTGGCGATGCTGCGCAGCAGGCCTTGCGCCTCTTGCCGTTGGGCCGTGTCTTGCGCGGTGGCCATCAGGGCGCGGGCTCGCCAGTAAACCCAGGCGGGGTCTTTTTGCGATTCCGGGCTCATGGCCTGGGTGGCCGAGAGCACCTGACGCCACTGGCCCTGGCGCAAGGCGGCGCGCACTTTCCAACTCAGCAAATCGTCGTTCAGGTCACTGTCTTTTTGCACTTTGGCAAAGTGGCTGGCGGCGTTGTCCTGCAGTTTTTGGGCGGCCTGTTTGCCGATCACGCCCCAGGTCCAGTTGCGCTCCTCCTGGCTCAGCTGTAGAGCCCAGCGCCTGTTCAGCAGATCGGCCGCTTCGTCCGGGTCTTTGGCAGCCAGCCGGATCAGGGCCAGCACCGCCAGCTCTTTGCGATTGCGGGTGATGGCGATGATGCGTTTGTCCAGGTATTTGGCCGGGTCGGCGTGGATCAGGGCCACTTGTTCCGACAGGCGGGGGGCTTCGATGTCCACGGCCGCTTGCGCTGCGCGGGGGCGGTTCGCGTCCATGGCGATGCGCGCCTTGCGCCACAGATCCAGACCGTTCATTTGTTTGCCCGAGTGCAAGTGGTCGGCCACATAGGTGCAGCCGTCGTCGGCCTCGCGCAGGCTGTACCACAGGCGCTTGGCTTCCTCGGCCACGTCGGCTTTGCTGTTCATGGCCTCGGTGGCCAGGGCGTAGCAGCGCAATTCACGGTCATCGCGCATGCGGTAGCGCGGGTATTCGGCGGTGAAAGTGGTCCAGTCGCGGCGTTTGCCCAGCTGCAACAACCAGTCGTTGCGCAGGCGGTCTTCGTAGTAGCTGCCCGCGTAGGTGTTCAAAAAACTGCGGATTTCCGACTCGGGCGCGGTGTCCAGGCGCACGCGCATGTCCCAATACGCGGCCAGGGGCTCCAGCACATGGCCACGGGCCTGGGGCAGCAGGGCGGCCAAGCGGTTTTTGTCGCCTTTTTTGAAGGCCTGGTGCATCTCCAGGATGACCTGATCGCCTTTGTTGGGGGCCTGGACTTGGGCCTGGGCGAGGGGGCTCCAAAGGCCTGTCGCGGCCAAGGCACAAACCAGTGTCAGAATCTGAGTGAATTTCATGGGTCGATTATGGACAAAGCCGAAGCAAAACGCGCCTTGAGAAAAGCCTTGATTGAAGAAAGGTTGAATCTGCCGGACCGACTGGCCCGGGCCGAAGCCTTGCAGCGCGTCATGCGCATCTGGCTGTTTGACCGACGGGACACCGTGATCGGCGCCTATTGGCCCATCAAGGGCGAGTTCGACCCGTTACCGGTGCTGCATCGCTGGAAGGAAGACGGTGAGTTGAACGGCGAGCCCCAGCGCCGCCGCATCGGCCTGCCTGTGGTCAACAAGTTGCACAAAACCCTGACTTTCCACACCTGGTACCCCGGCTGTGCGATGGAAGAAGACGCCTACGGCATCCCCAAGCCCAAAGACACCGAAGTCATCGTGCCGACCTTGCTGTTTGTGCCATGCGTGGGCTATGGCACGGGCGGTTACCGCTTGGGTTACGGCGGCGGCTTTTACGACCGAACCCTGGCCACCCTGCAGCCCAAGCCCTTCACCGTCGGTTTGGGTTTCACCCACGGCTTTGTGGACGACCTGGAACCCGAAGACCATGACCAGCCGCTGGACGCCATCCTGAACGACAACGGCGTGGTCTGGCCGGTTTGAGCGAGCAGCAGTAAAACCATGGCCCGACCCAAATCCGCCACCCACGACATCAAGCGCGATGCGATCCTCGACATCGCCGCGCAATGCTTTGCGCAGCGCAGCTACCCTGCGGCCAGCATGAACGAGATCGCCACCGCCTGCGGCACCTCCAAGGCGCGGCTGTACCACTATTACGAGAGCAAGGAAGCGATCTTGTTCGACTTGCTGGATCGGCACACCCAGCGTTTGCTGGCGTTGATTGCGCAGACCGAGGCGATTGCACAGCGCAAAAATCTGGACGAGCGCGCCACGCTGCATGAGCTGGTGCGGGCGTTCTTGCAGGAATACGAAACCTCGGCAACCCGGCACGCGGCCTTGCTCAATGACACGCAGTTTTTGAGCGATGCCCCCGACGCGGCATTGCCCTCCGGCACCGTCTCACCGCGCGAGTTGATCCTGAACCGCCAGCGTGACATCGTCGCGGCCATGACCCGTTTCATGAAACGGGCCTACCCCGATCGGCTCACCCCGACCAACCAGACGGCGTTGACCATGATGCTGCTGGGCATGATCAACTGGACCTTCACCTGGCTGCGCCCGGGCGGACCGATCAGCTATGCGGCTTTTGCCGAAGAGGTCATTGCCATGCTGGAAAAGGGACTCGGCTGAGTTTCATGCCATCTTTTTGGGGGACTTCCATCTGGGAGCGAGCCCCTGCTCGCGAATATTGGCCGGAGCCCGTTCACGCATTCGGCCGCAGGGGCGGCCTCCCACAAGACAGTTCTTTGCAAAGACATTGACGATTGAAATTTACCAATGCGTAACGCATTTCGTTTAGGTAAAATCCAGTCCATTCATTGACCGGAGAAATTTCCATGTCCAACGCCCCTACAAAAGCCTTCGCCAGCCAAGCCGATCTGGAGGAGAAGAAGATCACTTTCGAGCAACTCAGCCAGCACTGCTGGGCCTATACCGCTGAGGGTGACCCCAATTCGGGCGTGATCATTGGGGACCGTTTCATCATGGTCAGCGACGCCACCGCCACCCCGGCCATGGCGCAAGACCTGATCAAGAAGATCCGGACCGTCAGCAACCTGCCCATCAAATATGTGCTGCTGACCCATTACCACGCGGTGCGCGTGCTGGGCGCCTACGCCTACGCCGCCGAAGGCGCGACCGAGATCATCGCCAGTGAAGGCACCCTGGACCTGATCAAGGAGCGCGGTGCGCAGGACATGAAGAGCGAGATGGAGCGCTTCCCGCGTCTGTTCCGTGGTGCAGACAGCGTGCCCGGCCTGACCTGGCCCACCATGGTGGTCGGCGGTGGCAACCCCACAAAAGGCGAAGTCCCCGGCAAGCTCAGCATCAACCTGGGCGGCGTGGTGGTGCAGATCTGGCATCCCGGTCCTGGCCACACCCGTGGCGACACGATCGCCTGGGTCGAAGAAGAAAAAGTGCTGTTCTCAGGCGACCTGGTCGAGTATGAAGCCGGGGTCTACACGGGCGACGCCCAGCTCGAAGAGTGGCCCGCCACGCTGGAAGCCTTGCGCGCCCTGAAGGCCGAGTTCATTGTGCCCGGCCGCGGCGAAGCGATGAAAGGCAACGCCAACGTCAACAAGGCGCTGGACTACACCAAGCGCTGGGTGGAGACCTTGTACCAAGCGGGCAAGGAAGCTGTGGCCGCCAAGATGGACCTGAAAGCCGCCATGGCCCACACCCGCAAGGCCATGGACCCCGTCTTCGGTCATGTGTTCATTTACGAGCACTGCTTGCCCTTTGACGTGACCCGCGCTTATGACGAAGCCAGCGGCATCCAGAACCCCCGCATCTGGACGGCTGAGCGCGACATGGAGATGTGGAAGGCGCTGCAAAGCTGACGGAGCGCAGGCAGTCGGGGCAAGTTGGGGCAGCGCCTCAAGGCAGGATCAGGTCGCGCAAGTCGCGTTCGTAGGCACGGATGCGGCGTACGGCACGCTGGCGCTGTTCAGCGCTGGTGGTGTTGTGCAGCTGGGTCAAGTTGTTGCAGGCCTGCTGAGACATGGCCTGCATCAAGGCCGCACCTGCAGCGTCTGGAGGCTTGAGCCAGCGCTGCCACACGCTCCACAACTCGGCTTCGACCTGGGCCACGGGCATCTGGCCTTGTGACACCCGTTGCAGCGTCGCCAGCAGATCCTTTTGGCGTCGCTGGCGGTCATGGCGGCCCCACTCGGCGGTCCACGGAGACTGTGCCAGATGGTCCTTGATCAAGGCGGTTTGCTCAGTCTGGAGTCCGCCATAAAAATCCTTGTAACGGTTCACCACCCGTTCCGCCCGACGCTCCATGCGTGCCTGTTCATCGCCGCGCAGCCAGTCTTTTTCCCATTCTTCGTTCTTGCTGTCCCACTGTCGCGCCAAGTGGCTGAGTTGGCGTGGACCCAGCATCATGGCCACCGGGGCAGCTTGACGCACCGCCTCGCGCATCAGACGGTCAAGCCGGATTTGCACTTCGGCAAAGGCGCTGCACACCTGGGTGCTCTCCACGGTGCCTTGGCTCCACTGGGCCGATCGATTCAAGAAGTCGGCATAACTGGTCAACTCTTCGCGGCGGTGCCATTGGTGCAGTTGCTCCAGCGCCTCTTTGGCGCGCAAGGACTGTTCGCTGTTGAACGAGATCGCGCTGTCCAGCCACCAATACGAGAGCGTAGGAAGCTGTTGGTAGCCCAGCTTGATGGCGCTGCAGCCTTGTAAGGCGAGAAAGGCCAGCAGTGCAAGGAGGTAGCGGGTCATTCCAAGCCTTCAACTTTCATGGATCGCATGCAAAACTCCGAAATGTATGGGGCTTGGATCGGCTTTGGCGGCCAAGACCCACGGACATTGTCCACCCAATGCCAAACCCGTGACTTGACCGGGCTCAAGTGGCAGGGAGTGGGTTTCAGTCTGGCGATAATCTTGAAGTGCGCCGCGCCCCGAACCCGGCCCCGCTTTTGAAAGATTTCCATGAGTTTGAATACCCCGTTTCCCATCGATGTCGTCGTGATGGCCGCTGGCAAAGGCACCCGCATGAAAAGCCGCTTGCCCAAAGTGCTCCAGCGGCTGGCGGGTGTGCCGCTGGTGCAGCATGTGCTGAACACGGCCGCGCAGCTGGATGCCCGTTCGGCCGTGGTCATCACCGGGCACGGCGCTGACCAGGTGGAGCCCGTGTTGCTGGCCCCGGCCCAGGCGTTGGCGGTGCAGTGCGTGCGGCAAGAGCCGCAGCTGGGCACAGGCCATGCTGTGCAGCAGGCCGTGCCCGTGCTGGCCGACGATGGTGTGGTGGTGATCTTGTCGGGCGATGTGCCTTTGACCCAGGCGGGCACCCTGCAGGCGCTGATTGACCATTGTGGTGGCGACCAGCTGGCGCTGCTCACCATCGATTTTGCCGACCCCACGGGTTACGGCCGCATTGTCCGAAAGGGTGAAGCCGTGCAAGCCATCGTGGAGCACAAAGACGCGACCGATGCGCAGCGCCAGATCCAGGAGGTCTACAGCGGCATCATGGCCGTGCCCGCCAAGCTGCTCAAAGGCTGGCTGGGCCGCATCGACAACCAGAACGCCCAGGGTGAGTACTACCTGACCGACGTGGTCAAGCTGGCCGTGGCCGATGGCGTGCCTGTGGTGGCGCACAAGATCGCCGACCCGCTGCAGGTGGCCGGCATCAACAGCCCGGTGCAACTGGCCGAGCTGGAGCGTGCCCACCAGTTGCGCCAGGCGCATCGCCTGATGGAACAAGGCGTGCGCCTGAAAGACCCTGCCCGCTTTGACCTGCGCGGTCAGCTCGATTGCGCGCAAGACGTCGAGATCGATGTGAACTGCGTTTTTGAAGGCCAGGTGTCCTTGGGCGACGGCGTGAAGATCGGCGCGAACTGCGTGATTGCCAACTGCACCATCGCGGCGGGTGCGGTCATCCACCCTTTCACCCACATCGACGGCGAAAAATTGGGCGTGAGCGTGGGCGAGGGCGCCTTGATCGGCCCGTTTGCCCGCTTGCGCCCCGGTGCGCAGCTGGGGGCTGAAGTGCACATCGGCAATTTTGTCGAGGTGAAAAATTCCACCTTGGCCCAGGGTGCCAAAGCCAACCACCTGGCCTATCTGGGCGACGCCACCGTGGGCGAGCGGGTGAACTACGGCGCGGGCAGCATCACGGCCAACTACGACGGGGCCAACAAGCACCGCACGGTGATCGAGGTCGACGTCCACATCGGCAGCAACTGCGTGCTGGTGGCCCCTGTGACGATTGGCGCAGGCGGCACGGTGGGCGGCGGCTCCACCATCACCAAGAGCACCGAACCCGGTTCGCTGACCGTGGCGCGCGGCAAGCAGATCAGCATCGCCAACTGGGCGCGCCCCACCAAAAAGCCCAAAGCCTGAAGCATCTCGCTCCTGGTTTTGCTTTACCCGCGCATGCGGGTATCCATGCCAGCAGACCATGGATACCCGATCCAGTCGGGCATGACAACTTCACGGTATCGGGTAAGGTGACTTGACGCTGCCGGGAATGACAGCTTACCGCTGTCGGTGATGACGGCAAAAGATGTGGGCTTATCCGAGCAAGGGCCAGGTCGTCGTGAACTTGGCCCGTTTGGTCGCAAAAAACGCCTTCACATTGCGCACATTCGCATCCTGCGTGAAGAGCGCCTGACTGATGGTGAGGTAATGCGGCATGTCGCGTGCCTGCACCACCAGCATGAAGTCCGGCCCGGGCGACACGCGCCAGCACTGCTGCACCGCGTCGTGCGCCACGGCGCGGACTTCAAAGGCGTCCAGGTGTTCGCTGCCCTGCTTGTCCAAAGACACTTCGACCAAGGCGGTCAGCCCGTGGCCGAGCGTGGCGGCGAGCCGGTCGGTGCTGAGCACGGCCATCTGCCGCTCGACCCAGCCGCCCTCGATCAAGCGTTTGACGCGGCGCAGACAGGTGGGCGGCGAGACATTGACTTTTTCGGCCAGCGCCACATTGCTCAGGCTGGCGTCGCGCTGCAGACTGTCGAGCAGTTGCAAGTCAATGGCGTCGAGTTCGTTTGATTCCATATATTGAATTTTAGTGAAATTTAATTCCACTTCACTTGTTTTGTGAAATAAAAAACCGTAAATAGAAAAATATTGATCTGATATTTTTACAGGGCATGCCTACCATCGGTGCCATTCCCCCAATTGAGGAGCCTTTCATGTGTGGCATCGTTGGCGCCGTTTCTTCCCGCAACATCGTTCCTGTTCTCGTTCAGGGCCTTCAACGTCTCGAATACCGGGGCTATGACTCCTGCGGCGTGGCCGTGCACGCGGCGAGCCTCAGCGGCGGCACGGGTGGCTTGCAACGCGCGCGCAGCACCGCGCGCGTGGCCGAGCTGATGGACCAAGTCAGCGCCGATCACATCGAAGGCGGCACCGGCATCGCCCACACCCGCTGGGCCACACACGGTGCACCCGCCGTGCACAACGCGCACCCGCACTTCAGCCACGGCACAGGCGCAGCAGACGCCAAGCCCGGCAAGGTCGCGCTGGTGCACAACGGCATCATCGAAAACCACGAAGAACTGCGCGCCGCTCTGCAGGCCAAGGGCTATGTCTTTGCCAGCCAGACCGACACCGAGGTCATCGCCCATTTGGTCGACAGCGTGTACGACGGTGATTTGTTTGAAGCTGTCAAAACCGCCATTCGCCAACTGCACGGTGCATATGCGATTGCGGTGTTCCACAAAGACGAACCGCAGCGCGTCATCGGTGCGCGTGCGGGCTCGCCGCTCATCCTGGGTGTGGGACAGGGCGAAACATTCCTCGCCAGCGACGCGATGGCGCTGGCGGGCGTGACCGACCAGATCGTCTATCTGGAAGAAGGTGATGTGGTCGACATTCAGCTCGGCAAATACTGGGTGGTGGACCGCGACCACAAGGCCGTGACCCGCGCCGTGAAAACCGTGCACGCCCACAGCGGCGCGGCAGAACTTGGGCCCTACCGCCACTACATGCAAAAGGAAATCTTCGAGCAGCCCCGCGCTATTGCCGACACGCTCGAAGGCGTCGAAGGCATCACGCCCGAGCTGTTTGGCGACGGGGCGTACAGCACCTTCAAGGCGATTGACAACGTGTTGATCCTGGCCTGTGGCACCAGCTACTACAGCGGGTGCGTGGCCAAGTACTGGATTGAAGCCATTGCCAAAGTGCCCTGTCAGGTCGAAATCGCCAGCGAATACCGCTACCGCGAATCGGTGCCCAACCCGGGCACCCTCATCGTCACCATCACCCAAAGCGGTGAAACCGCCGACACCTTGGCCGCGCTGCGCCACGCGCAAAGCCTGGGCATGACGCACACGCTCACCATCTGTAACGTGTCCACCAGCGCCATGGTGCGCGAATGCAAACACGCCTACGTGACCCGCGCCGGGGCAGAGATCGGCGTGGCCTCCACCAAGGCCTTCACCACGCAGTTAGCCGGTTTGTTTTTGCTCACGCTGGCTTTGGCCCAGACCAAAGGCCGCTTGTCAGAGGCCGAGGAAGCCGAGCACATCAAAGCCATGCGCCACCTGCCCGCCGCCCTGCAAGCCGTGCTGGCGCTGGAGCCGCAGATCATCGCGTGGGCCGAGGAATTCGCCAGCAAGGAAAACGCGCTGTTTTTGGGCCGGGGCACGCACTACCCCATCGCCTTGGAAGGCGCTTTGAAGCTCAAAGAAATCACCTACATCCACGCCGAAGCCTATGCGGCGGGTGAACTCAAACACGGCCCCTTGGCTTTGGTGACCAGCGCCATGCCCGTGGTGACCGTAGCCCCCAACGACCAGCTGTTGGAAAAGCTGAAAAGCAACATGCAAGAGGTGCGCGCCCGCGGCGGTGTGCTGTATGTGCTGGCCGACGGCGACACGAAGATCGAAAGCAGCGAAGGCGTCAATGTGATCCGCATGCCTGAGCACTATGGCGTGTTGTCACCGATCTTGCATGTGGTGCCGCTGCAGTTGCTCAGCTATCACACGGCGTGTGCGCGGGGGACGGATGTGGACAAGCCGAGGAACCTGGCGAAGTCGGTCACGGTGGAGTGATTGACGGCAAAAACTCGACGCCTTGAATCCATGCAATTTTTAACTTCAAGTTAAAAATTGCATGAAAAATCCTGTTTGGCTTTGCGAAAGATGACGCATACATCAAAGCCAGCATGAACCTACGGAACCATACGCTGACTGTGTTGAGGTTGGGCTTCATCCTCTGCATTCAGATCTTCTGACGATGCTTCCTCTTGCGGCGCAGCGTGGTCGATCTTCTCCATGTTATCCAGGAGTTTGAGGAAGTAATGCAGGGTGTGGGCCATGTCGCCCATCGAAAAATCCTGCAGGGCCTGCTCGTAGTAGGCCTTGATCTTAGGCTGCGCCAAGTCCATCCACACATGGCGCCCCGATTCGGTCATCACCACCAGCCGTGAACGGCGATCGCGTCCGTCGGTGCTCATCTCGATGTGGCCATCGCGCGTCATGCGGGTGATCAGTCCTGACAAGTTTTGGCGGCTGACCATGAGGTAGCGCGCCAGCTCGCCCACGCCCATGCCCTTGGCCGCCTCGGGCCGTGACAGCGCCCCCAGCACCGCCCATTGCTGCGTGGTCAGGCCTTCGTCCTGCACCGCGCGGCTGCCAGTTTTATGCAACATATTGGCACACTGATATAGCTTGAAGAAAATCCTGTTGGCCAGTTCCATGCGTGCTTCTTTGGCTTTTGACATAGGGAAAACGATAGGTTATTGAACACGAAAAAGACTTGAGGGGGAACGGTGGAAAACCCTAAAATAAGTCAACATGTTGTCATATGTTTGACATTCCGAATTTTCCAAACCATTTCAATTCACGGAGAAAGTCATGAAAGACCTCAAAGGCAAAACAGCGATTGTGACCGGTGGCGGTGGCGGCATTGGCGGGGCCACCTGCCGCCGTTTCGCCGAAGAAGGCGCTCAGGTTGCGGTGTTCGACATGAACCTGGAAGCCGCCCAAAAGGTGGCCGACGGCATTGTCGCCGCAGGCGGCAAGGCCAAGGCCTTCCAGTGCGACATCACCAACCGCGCGCAGGTCGACGCCGCCGTGGCCGCGGCTGAAGCACAGCTTGGCCCCATCGACGTGCTCGTCAACAACGCCGGCTGGGACATCTTCAAGCCCTTCACCAAAACCGTGCCCGCCGAGTGGGACAAGCTGATCGCCATCAACCTCACAGGCGCACTGCACATGCACCACGCCGTGCTGCCGGGCATGGTGGCGCGCGGCGGTGGCCGCATCGTCAACATCGCCTCCGACGCGGCCCGTGGCGGCTCGTCCGGCGAAGCCGTGTACGCCGCCTGCAAAGGCGGTCTGGTGGCCCTGTCCAAAACCCTGGCGCGTGAGCACGCCCGCCACAACATCACTGTCAACGTGGTTTGCCCCGGCCCGACCGACACCGCCCTGCTGGCCGGTTTCGCCGAAGGCGCATCCAACCCCGAAAAACTCATGGACGCCTTCAAGAAGGCCATCCCGCTGGGTCGCCTGGGCCAGCCCGATGACCTCGCGGGTGCCATCGTCTTCCTGAGCAGCGCCGATGCGGCCTTCATCACCGGTCAGGTCCTGAGCGTCTCGGGCGGTCTGACCATGCACGGCTGATCGATCACCCCCATTCAACCGGAGAAACACATGCAATTCGAAGACATCCTGTACGAAAACCGCAACGGCGTAGCCTGGATCACGATCAACCGCCCCGAGAAGATGAACGCCTTTCGCGGCACCACCTGCGACGAAATCATCAAGGCCCTGAACAAAGCCGGTTACGACCGCGACATCGGCTGCATCGTGCTGGCCGGCGCCGGTGACCGCGCGTTTTGCACAGGCGGCGACCAGTCGGCCCACGACGGCAACTACGACGGCCGCGGCACGATCGGTCTGCCCATGGAAGAGCTGCACACCGCCATCCGCGACGTGCCCAAGCCCGTGATCGCCCGCGTGCAAGGCTTTGCCATTGGCGGCGGCAATGTGTTGTGCACCATCTGCGACCTGACCATCTGCTCCGACAAAGCCATCTTCGGCCAGGTCGGCCCCAAGATGGGTTCGGTGGACCCCGGCTACGGCACCGCCTTTTTGGCGCGTGTGGTGGGCGAGAAAAAAGCCCGCGAAATCTGGTACCTCAATAAGCGCTATTCCGGTCAAGAGGCCGTGGACATGGGCCTGGCCAACATCTGCGTGCAGCATGAACAACTCGACGCCACCGTTCAGGAGTGGGCCGAGACCATCTGCGAGCGCAGCCCCACGGCCATTGCCATTGCCAAGCGCAGCTTCAACATGGACACCGCCCACCAATCGGGCATCGCGGGCATGGGCATGTACGCGCTCAAGCTGTACTACGACACGGAAGAGTCGCGCGAAGGCGTGAAGGCTTTGCAGGAAAAGCGCAAACCCGACTTCCGCAAGTACGCCAAGTAAGCAAAGCCTAGGAGAAACGATGAGCCCGAATCCGTACATCCACGCAGACCTGCAGGCACTGGCCGAGACCGTGCGCCGCTTTGCCGATGAAAAAATCAAACCCGGTTTTCTGGAGCGCGACAAAACGCGCGAGTTTGACCGCGCCTTGCTGCGCGAGATGGGCGATTTGGGTTTCATCTGCCCCGAAGTTCCCGAAGAATTTGGCGGACTGGGCATGGGCTGTGTGGCCGCAGGGGTGATCCATGAGGAAATCGCCCGTGCCGACCTGAGCTTTTCCTACCTCAACCTGTTGGCCTCGCTCAACAGCCAGATTCTTTACAAATACGGCAACCCTGATGTGGTGCGCCCTTGGCTCGACAAGATCCGCGAGGGCCGGGCCATTTGCGCCATCGCCCTGACCGAACCGCGCGGCGGCTCGGACGCAGCCAACCTGCGTTTGCGGGTCGAGCGCGATGGCGACTTTTACGTCATCAATGGCGAGAAAACCTCCATCTCGGCCGCCGACCAGGCCGACATCACCGTGGTCTTTGGCCGCACCGGCACACCCGAGTCGGGCGCGCATGGTGTCACCGCCTTGCTGGTGCCCATGGACACGCCGGGCCTGACCACCAGCCGGTTTGATTGCCATGGTCAGCGCTCGATCGGTCGCGGCTCGATCTTTTTTGAGAACGTGCGCGTGCCTGTGAGCCACCGTCTGGGCGATGAGAACAAGGGCTTTGTGCAGGTCATGCACGGCTTTGACTATTCGCGCTCGCTGATCGGCCTGCAATGCCTGGCCGTGGCGCGTGTGGCGCTCGAAGAAACCTGGGAGTACATCACCCAGCGCCAGGCTTTTGGCCAGCCGCTGTCGGCTTTTCAGGGCGTGACTCACCCCTTGGCCCAGTACGACACCGAGGTCGAAGGTGCACGCCTGGTCTGCCTGCAAGGCCTGTGGCTCAAGGACCAGGGGCTGCCCCATTCTGCCGAAGCAGGCATGGCCAAGTGGTGGGGCCCCAAGCTGGCCTACGACGTGATCCACCAGTGCCTGCTGTGCTTTGGACACGGCGGCTATGACCGCGGCCTGATGGAGCAACGACTGCGCGATGTGCTGGGCTTCCAAATCGGAGACGGCACGGCGCAGATCATGAAAACCATCATTGCACGCACCCGTGCAGGACGCAAAAACGTCCCTGCCTGAGTTTCAGAAAAACAAAAACATTTCATCCCACTTTCAAGGAGACAACCATGGAATTCGATGCCGTTTTACTGCCCCAACGTCGCGCCAGCATGATCGCGCAAGGCCTCTGGCATGACCGCACCATCAACAATGAGCTGGATGCGTGCATGGCCGCCTGCCCCGACAAGCTGGCGCTCACCGCCTACCGCGTGGAAGCCGATGACGTGCGCCGCTTCACCTACCGTGAACTGGCGCAAATGGCCGACCGCGTGGCCGTGGGCTTGAGCCGCCTGGGCGTGCAAAAGAACGACATCGTGGCCTGCCAGTTGCCCAACTGGTGGCAGTTCACCGTGACCTATCTGGCGTGCTCGCGCATCGGTGCGGTCATCAACCCGCTGATGCACATCTTCCGCGAGCGCGAGCTGAACTTCATGCTCAAGCACGGCGAGGCCAAGGTCATCATCGCGCCCAAGAGCTTCCGGGGTTTTGACTTCGAGCAGATGATCACCGCCATTCAGCCGGGGCTGCCGCATCTGAAACACGTGGTGGTGATTGACGGCCAAGGCTCCAATAGCTTCGAAGCCCTGCTGAGTGGCCCCGCCTGGGAAAACGAGCCCGATGCCGCCGCCATCTTGGGCGCGCACCGCCCTGGTCCGGACGACATCACGCAGCTGATCTATACCTCCGGCACCACCGGCGAGCCCAAGGGCGTGATGCACTCGGCCAACACCGTGATGGCCAACATCATTCCCTATGCTGAGCGCCTGCAACTCAACGCCGAAGACGTGGTGCTGATGGCCTCACCCATGGCGCACCAGACGGGTTTCATGTACGGCCTGATGATGCCCATCATGCTCAAGGCCAGCGCCGTGCTGCAGGACATCTGGGAGCCGAAAAAAGCGGTCGAGATCATCAACCGCGAAAAAGCCAGCTTCACCATGGCATCGACGCCGTTCCTGACCGACCTGACCCGCGCCGTCACGGAAAACAAAACACCGGTGCCCAGCCTCAAGACCTTCCTGTGTGCTGGCGCGCCGATTCCCGGCCCGCTGGTCGAGCAGGCGCGTGCCGCTTTGGGCACCAAGATCGTCTCGGCCTGGGGCATGACCGAAAACGGTGCCGTGACCCTCATTCGCCTGGACGATTCGGACGAGCGCGCTTTCACCACCGACGGCCTGCCGCTGCCCGGCGTCGAGCTCAAAGTGGCCGGTGAGGATGGCCAAAGCCTACCGCCCGGCGAAGCGGGAAAGCTGTTTGTGCGTGCCTGCTCCAACTTTGGTGGCTACCTGCGCCGTCAGCACCTGAACGGCACCGACGCTGACGATTGGTTTGACACCGGTGACCTGGCCCGCATGGACGCGCAAGGCTATATCCGCATCACCGGACGCAGCAAGGACGTGATCATCCGCGGTGGCGAAAACATCCCTGTCGTTGAAATCGAGTCGCTGCTGTACCGCCACCCGGCCGTGGCCATGGCCGCCATCGTAGCCTACCCCGATGAGCGTCTGGGTGAGCGCGCCTGCGCCGTGGTGGTGACCAAGCCCGGCCAAAGCTTCGACATGCCCACTCTGGTGGACTACCTGAAGGAGCAAAAAGTGGCGATCCAGTACATCCCCGAGCGTCTGGAGCTGTTGGATGCCATGCCTGCCACGCCCTCAGGAAAGATCCAGAAGTTCAAGCTGCGCGAGCAACTGCAAGCCATGCTGAGCGCACGCTGAACCACGAGAAAACGCACCATGTCCGAATCCAACGCCAGTTCCACCATCCTGACCGAAACACACGGCCGGGTGGGTTTGATCCGCCTGAACCGCCCGGCCCAGCTGAATGCGCTCAACGACGAGTTGATGGACGCGCTGGGCGCGGCATTGTTGTCCTTTGACGCCAACGCCGAGATCGGGGCCATCCTCATCACGGGCAGCGACAAAGCCTTTGCGGCCGGGGCCGACATCCCTGTCATGGCCGACTGGTCGTACATGGACGTGTTCCAAAGCGGCTTCATCACCCGCAACTGGGAGATCATCCGCCAGGTGCGCAAGCCCGTGATCGCGGCCGTGGCCGGCTTCGCCATGGGGGGTGGCTGTGAGTTGGCACTGGCCTGCGACATCATCCTTGCGGGCGATTCGGCCAAATTCGCCTTGCCCGAAATCAAGCTGGCCATGCTGCCCGGCGCGGGCGGAACGCAGCGCCTGCCCCGTGCCGTGGGCAAGGCCAAGGCCATGGACATGTGCTTGTCGGCCCGCATGCTGAGCGCACAAGAGGCCGACCGTTATGGCCTGGTCTCGCGCGTGGTGCCAGATACCGAGCTGCAAGCCACTGCCCTGAAGCTCGCCACACAAATTGCAGGCTACTCATTGCCCGCGCTGATGGCCATCAAGGAATCGGTCAACCGTGCGCACGAGTCCAGCTTGAGCGAGGGCATCTTGTTCGAGCGCCGTGCGCTGCATGCCCGCTTTGCCAGCGATGACGCCCATGAGGGCATGCACGCTTTCTTGGACAAGCGCAAACCTGTTTTCCAGCATCGTTGACCCTTCACCACCATGGCCCTCGACACCGAATCCTTTGACCTCTTGCTGCCCACCCTCCAGCGCTTCATCCGCGAGCGCTTGATCCCGGCCGAAAACCACCTGGAAGAGCACGATGACGTGCCACTGGACATCGTTCAGGACATGAAGGACATGGGCCTGTTTGGCCTGACGGTGCCCGAGGCATTTGGCGGCATCGGTTTGTCGGTCAGCCAAGAGGTGCTGGTCAACTACGAGCTCGGCCGCACCGCGCCCGCCTTCCGCTCGGTCTTTGGCACCAACATTGGCATCGGCTCGCAGGGCATCCTGATGGACGGCACGCCCGAGCAAAAAGCCGCCTACCTGCCCCGCGTGGCCAGCGGCGAGCTGATCATGTCCTTCGCCCTGACCGAGCCCGATGTCGGCACCGACGCCGCCTCGCTCAAGACCCGCGCCGAACTCGACGGCGACCACTATGTGCTCAACGGCACCAAGCGCTACATCACCAACGCACCCCGTGCCGGCGCCTTCACCTTGATGGCACGCACCGGCGGCCCAGGGGCTAGTGGCGTGTCGGCCTTCATCGTGCCGGCCGATTTACCGGGCATCAAGCTGGGCAAGCTCGACAAGAAAATGGGCCAACGCGGCACCAAGACCTGCGATGTGATTCTGGAGAACGTGCGCGTGCCCGCCGCCAACATCATTGGCGGCCTGCCCGGTCAAGGTTTCAAGACCGCCATGAAAGTGCTGGACCGTGGCCGTCTGAACATCTCGGCTGTCTCCTGCGGACTGGCCTCGCGCATCCTGGATGAGGCCCGCACTTACGCCCGCGACCGCAAACAGTTTGGCAAACCGATTGGCGAGTTCCAGTTGATCCAGGCCATGCTGGCCGACAGCCAGGCCGAACTGCTGGCGGGTTGGTCGCTGGTCAAGGACGTGGCCGCACGTTTTGACCTGAAGCCGCCGCACGTGTCCGACCCCGAAATTTCCATGCAGGTGTCCTGCGCCAAGTTGTTCTCGACCGAGATGGTGGGCCGCGTGGCCGACCGCGGTGTGCAGATCCATGGCGGGGCGGGCTACATCAACGAATACCCGGTCGAGCGCTTTTACCGCGACGCCCGCCTGCTGCGCCTGTACGAAGGCACGACCCAGGTGCAGCAAATCATCATCGGCCGCGAGCTGCTGCGCACAGCCTGAGCGCAGCCCCTTGCAGCCTACAAATTCATTGGAGTGAAGTCATGAAAATTCTTGTTCCCGTCAAGCGGGTGGTGGACTACAACGTCAAGGTCCGCGTGAAGTCCGATGGTTCGGGCGTGGACATTGCCAACGTCAAGATGAGCATGAACCCCTTTGACGAGATCGCCGTTGAAGAAGCTGTGCGCCTGAAAGAAAAAGGTCTGGCGACCGAAGTGATCGCGGTCTCTTGCGGCGTGGCCCAGTGCCAGGAAACCCTGCGCACCGCCATGGCCATCGGTGCCGACCGCGGTATCCTGGTCGAGACCCCCGCTGACCTGGACCTGCAGCCCCTGGCCGTGGCCAAGCTGCTCAAGGCCCTGGTGGACAAAGAGCAACCCGGCCTGATCATCCTGGGCAAACAAGCCATTGACGACGACTGCAACCAGACGGGCCAGATGCTGGCCGCATTGGCCGACCTGCCCCAAGCCACCTTTGCCTCCAAGGTCGAGATCGTGGACGGCCAAGCCCAGGTGACCCGCGAGATCGACGGTGGCCTGGAAGTGCTGAGCATCAGCCTGCCTGCGGTGGTGACCACCGACCTGCGCCTGAACGAGCCGCGTTATGTGACGCTGCCCAACATCATGAAGGCCAAGAAAAAACAACTCGACACCTTCAAGCCTGAAGACCTGGGTGTCGATGTGGCCCCCCGCATCAAGACCCTGAAAGTGGCCGAACCTGCCAAGCGCAGCGCCGGCATCAAGGTGCCTGACGTCGCCACGCTGGTGGACAAGCTGAAAAACGTGGCCAAAGTGATCTGAGGCACTTTGTGGGAGGCCGCCCCCGCGGCCGAATGGCGATGAACAG
>NZ_NESF01000018.1 GCF_003063665.1 Limnohabitans sp. Hippo3 | reverse complement strand
CTCAGCTCGATTGGGTATATTCCACCGGCCGAAGCTGAGGTGAACTACTACCGGCAGCTAGCCGGAAAGAACGAGACAGAGGTCTCAACTTAAACCAACTGGCCTCCACGAAACCCGGGGCGATTCAAACAGCCAAGTCAAAAACACGGTTCATTGCGCTGTTGTGCGTCGTAACTGTGCTGAGGACTGGAGTTCGCCCCATCGTTTTGACACGCCACGTGCCAAATTTCTTCAGCTCTTCATAGCCAATGGTGTTGAGGTGATAGTTGCCAAAAAACGGAATGAGGTATTTTTTGGTGACTGTGATGTAGTCGTTGTAAACAGGCTTGCCATGCCCGCTGGCAATCTGTGCTTCCATTTCGTCTATTGCAAGCCGCGCAACTACGTCAAAGCGCTTGCTGGAAATTGGGATTTTTTCGTCAAACAGGAACCTTGCCCTGTCGTATGCCTCGCAGGCTGTCTGCGCCGCGTACTGCAAATTTTGCTGTTTGGTAGCCAGCCTGTGCCACTTCAAATCTTTCAGCTTGAAACGGGCTTGCCACTTTTTGCTGTCGCCGCGCTTGTAGAGGACAACTTCCCCACCCCTTGCGTGTGCCAAATTCTCAGATTTGAGGACGACATCAACTTTCACAAAGCAATACCTTTTTTGGTGTTATTACTTGCAGTTTATTGTCAAAAACAGAACCGTGCGACAGATTTCTGCCTGCACGTGGGAAAACACTGAGAGGGGCTGGATGGTTAGCAAGCCCTACAAGCACCCTACCCTCAGCGCCTTTAACGAGACGGACTAAGCGCCTTCTTTACCCCTGCTGTAGGGCTTTTTACGCTGTTGCAGACGTACGTGTGCCTTTTGGGGCTTTGTATATCAAACATGGTGGGGAGGGGGGGGGTAGCGTGAGGAGGGGATAACCACAGCTTTTGCTACCTAAGCGCACAAAGAACCGTGCGACAACTGTGCAATAGAAAAGCGTAGCACGTTTTCACGCGCTACGCTTGCTATTTGGTGGCCTGGGACGGAATCGAACCATCGACACGCGGATTTTCAATCCGCTGCTCTACCAACTGAGCTACCGGGCCGGAACAAAAATTATAGCAGAGCCAATGGGGTCTTTTTGAAGGAAGTTCAGACAAATCAAACGAGGCGCTTGCTGCGGGACAAATCAACGCCCAACTGCTTGAGTTTTCTGTAGAGGTGCGTACGCTCGAGACCCGTCTTTTCGGCCACCTTGGTCATGGAACCTGCTTCGTGGGCGAGATGGAACTCAAAATAGGCCTTCTCAAACGCATCGCGCGCTTCGCGAAGTGGGCGATCAAGGTCGAAGGTTTGCTGGACCGCCAGCGCCGCACCGATCGCTTCACCGTTTGCCAAAGCAGATGACAAGGTCACTGCTTGCGATGCCGAGGCGGAAGCCACCGCCTGCTTCACTTGGTCACGGGCCAGACCCTGCTCTACAGCGGTCAGCAGTTTTTGCAAGGTGATGGGTTTTTCCAGAAAGGCGTGCGCGCCAATCTTGACCGCATCAACCGCCGTATCGATGGTGGCGTGTCCGCTCATCATGATGACGGGCATATTGAGCAAGCCCGCCGTTGCCCACTCTTTCAAGAGGGTGACGCCATCGGTATCCGGCATCCAGATGTCCAACAGCACGAGATCGGGACGCATGCGCAGACGCACTTCACGTGCCATGGCTGCATTTTCGGCGAGTTCAACTTGATGCCCCTCGTCAAACAGGATTTCTGAGAGCAGGTCACGTATGCCCAGCTCATCGTCAACCACCAAAATATTTGCCATAGTGTCTGTCTTGTCTCTGTTCAATGGGCGGGCTGATGCGTGTTGCCCACCGTGGATTCCAGTGCGAATGATAACGAGACTTGCGCGCCTTTGATTTCGCCATCCTGCATCACATTGCCAAGCTCTATTTTGGCGGCATGTTCGTCGGCAATTTTCTTCACCACCGCCAACCCTAAACCGGTACCTTTGGCTTTGGTCGTGACATACGGTTCAAACGCACGCTTGAGAATATTGGGCTCAAAGCCGGTGCCTGTATCGGTCACGATCAAGCGAACCCTGTTCCGTGAAGCATGCCATTCGGTACGCAATCCCACCCGAGCGTCTTGTGGCACCACGCCTTTGACCTCACACGCGTCTTGTGCGTTTTGAAGCAGGTTGTGAATCACCTGCCTGAGCTGCTGCTCGTCACCCAAGATGGGCGGGCATGCAGGGTCCAGCGCAGTGATCACAGGCGCATATGGAATTTGATCGGCGGGTTCGTTGGTGTACAAGACCATCAAATCTGAAATCAGCGCATTGAGCTGCACAGGCTTCAGATCGGCCGAGGGCAGTCGGGCGTAGTCACGGAACTCGTTGACCAAGCGCTTCATGGCGTCCACCTGGTCCACGATGGTTTTAACCGATTTGTGGAGCACCGCATCGTCTTGCGCATCGAGCTTGCCAATCAGTTTGCGCTGCAGTCTCTCTGCAGACAGCTGTATCGGGGTCAGCGGATTCTTGATTTCATGGGCCAGGCGTCTGGCCACCTCACCCCAGGCTTGCGCGCGTTCTGCAGAAACGATTTCAGAAATGTCATCGAACACCAACAGGCGCATGCCATCCGGCAGCACAGCGCCACGGGCCAGCAAGGTCACAGCGGTTTCGGTCAAACCCTGGCCTGTGGCGTGGATCTCGAAGGATTTTTGCCAATGGTCCAGCTCGTGTGCATCCTTGTCCAAGCGCAACATCGCAAACTGATCCGCCACACCCTGGGCAAAACTTTCCAGCCCGGGCAATTGAGGCAAAGGCAAGCCTTGGTGTGCCGCCACGGGCACACGCAAGATGCGTGTTGCACCAGGGTTAGCCGACTGGATCACGCCCTGCGCGTCGAGCACCATGACGCCCGCCGTCAGGTTATCGAGGATGGTTTGCAAATTACCCCGCGCCGTGTCCAACTGCACCAGACTGCGCTGCACATGGGTTCTGGCGTCCAGCAGCTGCTGCGTCATGTCTGCAAAAGAGCGGGTCAAACCACCGAGTTCATCCTTGCCTTGCAAGGCCAGCTTGGGTGTCAGATCGCCAGAAGCCACCTGACGCATGCCGTGCGCCAGCAAAAGCAGCGGCCGCGCCAACTGATTGCCCAAGACCACGGCCAGCAAGATGGCTCCCAGCACCGCCAGAAACAAGCTGAGGGTCAAGGTGCCGATGTACATGCGGCGCAGGCCTTCGCGTGCAAGAGCCCGCTCTTGGTATTCACGATAGGCCGCCTGCACTTCCAGCGCGTTGTTGACCAACGTTGGCGGCAAGTCTTGCGTCACTTGAAGCAGGCGTCTGTCTTCGTCGAATGCGAGTCCTGTTTGAGGCAACAAGACCAGCACCTTGATGCGGCCCTTGTCACTGCCGGGCGTGGCTTCGTCAAAACCCTCGACCCATTCAACGCTGCCTTTTTGACGTGCATCCTTGAGTTGTTGAAGCGGGGGGCGTTCGGGGCGAATCTGGAATCGGGATTGACCGGCACTGGCCACCATGCGACCACTCGCCGTCCAGAGCACCGCATCACTGACACCGATCTGTTCCCGCATTTTTTCCAGCGCGATACCGGCACTCACATCGGGCACATCACTCAATTGCGTCGCAGCGACTCGGGCTTGCTTGGACAGGTCGGTGCTCAATGTGTCGAGTGTGGCCCGCCCCAGGTTCAAACCGGCCACCAACGCCGCCTCGACTTTCACGTCAAACCAGCTCTCGATCGAGCGCGAGACAAACTGGTAAGACACCACGTAGATCAGCACGCCTGGCACCACGCCCACCAGCGCAAAGATGCCTGCGAGCTTGACCAGCAATCGGGAGCCAAATTGACCACGCCTCAATCGCAACAGCAGTTTGACGGCGCCCCACAAGATGGTGATCAACAAACCACTGGCCACCACGGCGTTGATCAGTGCCAACCATTCGTAATTCTGGTTGTACCTTTCTCGATTGCCTGTGGCTTGGGTCATCAGCACCAGCAGGCCCAATCCAATCACCACCATCGCCAGTGCGCCCAGGCCAAGCAACCAGCGGCTGGCGCGCGATGCCCGCAGCGCCTGCATTTCCGACCGGTTGATCGACAGCCCCATCTCAGCGCACCATGTCTGCGGTCAGGCGCAACTGCCGCGCCACGGACACATTCCATTCGGACTGGTTGCCGGCAGCGATCTGGAAAGGCCTCGGCAACTGCGAAATGTCCAGCCGGAAACGGTAAGTCAGGTATTGACGCGCCTCCGCGTCCAGTTCGGCCATGTCAGCCACTTTCCAACCCGATTGCCGCCGAACCACATCCAAGGCTTCAGAGAGGGTCTCGAAATTTTGTGAGATGCTGCCCGCCAAGCCTGTGCCGGAAATCGGTTCGTTCGAGACGTTCAAGCGCCAACGCCGTGTCAAAGGCTGAAAAGCAAGCCGGTAATAACGGGTCGCTGCGCCCACTTTGCGGTCATACCAATACCAGCGGTCCCGCAAGACCTCGGCCTCGGCCACAAAATGCACCGCCAGCCCTTTGACCAAGGCGTCTTCGACAGCAGGTCCCAGCTCAAGTTTCAGCTGTGCCGTCAGGTACAGCGCTGCTTCACGCCGCTCGGCGCGCAACTCGGTCAGCTCCGCCGTGGAGCTTTGCGCCCAGGCAGAAGACGTGACAAACAGCCAGGCGCCCAAGGCCCAGCCACACCAGCGCCAAGGCTCAGCCCAGGCGCTTTTCCAGCAATGCGTAATAAAACCCGTCATGTTCACCCAGTGGATTGTGCTCGACTGGCAGGCTCCCCGGGTGCTGCCCGGGTATCAAATGCCCTGGAGAGGGCCGCATTAAGGCGTCGGTGTTGCGCTGAAGAAACGCTTGCACCGTCTCGTCGCCCTCGGCTTTGAAGACCGAACAAGTGCAATACAGCAGGCGCCCACCCGGCTTGACCAAGGGCCAAAGCGCTTTGAGCAGCGCTGCCTGGGTGCGGGCCAATTGTGCGCTGTCCGTGGGACGGCGCAGCCAGCGCACATCCGGGTGCCTGCGCACAATGCCCGAAGCCGTGCAAGGCGCGTCCAGCAAAACCGCGTCAAACAGCACGCCATCCCACCAGGATGCAGGCTCTCCAGCATCGGCCGCCTTTACTTGGGCGGGCAGCCCCAAACGCTGCAAATTCTGATGGATGCGCTCACAGCGCGCCGCGTCCACGTCCAGCGCCAGCACTTGCGCCTGGGGACAAACCTCGAGCAGATGCCCGGTTTTTCCACCCGGCGCGGCACAAGCGTCCAGAATTCGCCATGGTTTGGCGACATCCAGACCTAGCATCAACAGCGGCGCGGCCACTTGGGCCGCAGCGTCCTGCACCGAAACATGGCCCGCTGAAAAACCAGGCAACTGGTGCACGGGCACCGCCTTGACCAATTGCAAGCCTTGTGCACCCACTGGCTTGGACTGCAGCCCTATGGCTTGAAGTTGCTCTTGATAAGCGGCGACGGTGTGATGGCGGGTGTTCACCCGCAGAGTCATGGGCGCAGCCTGTTGTGCCTGCGTCAGGAGCAGCTGCCAATGCAAGGGGTGGTCTGTTTGCAAACGCTCCACCCACCAGCGTGGATGGTTCCATTGGGCCTGAAGGTCCGGGTTGGTTTGCAGAACCAAGGCCTCTCGTTCACGCATGAAGCGTCGCAAACAGGCGTTGATGAACCCGCTTTGAGCTTGGGTGCTCCTCTGCTTGCGCGCGGCTTCCACCGTCTGGTTGACCAATGTATGGATGGGGTAAGGCGCATCCTCATCGCGCCAGCACAAGGCCAGCGCAGCGCACAACAAAGCGTCTACCGCTGGCGGTGGCGTTTTGGCCGCCAAGCGCTCGCGCAAGGCCGTGGCACGCCCGAGTTGCCTGAGCACCTGAAAACTCAAAGCCTGCACACCTGGCCGCAACTCGTGTGGCACGCTGTCAAGCTGTGCAGTCAGCGACCGACCCTGACGTGTCGCCTGCACAGCCGCCGCCGTGGCTTGCAGCAGACGCCACAACGGTGCTGACTGAGCCGTTGTGCGGGGAGCCTGGGACGGGTCGTTTGCTGTCATCGTTGCTTTCAGGCGGGGCTCAAGCGGCCCCCATGGACAAATCCATCCGCATCGCGGGTTGAAGTTTCAAGCGCCTGGCCAGCCAGGAAGCTGGGCGCATGGCCAAGGCCTCGTTGTAGGCGACTGCGGCCACGTGGTAGGGGATGAGCGCTGCAGGCAGCGTCTGCCGCATGCGATTCAAGGCGATCTCCAGGTCCGGCTTGACCGCATCGTTTTCCGTTTGCAACATCCGTCGGATTTCGGCCACCACTTTTTGGTGCTGCACCAAAACCTGCTTTTGGCTTTCCGCATCGAGCGCTTGCAAACGCGCTTGGGACAAGGCTTCCAACAACTCATCGCACGCCGATTGCAGGGCTTGTAGATCATCGCCCCCCTCTGCCCCAGCCATGGACTGTCGGGCGGCAATGCCGCCTTGCATGCGAACCACCAGACGCAGCCAAACCGCATCGACACTGCTCCATTGCCGAACCACCTCGGCACGCAAACGCACCAGACGGTTGTGTGCGCCCACCGCCCAAAACACAGCGATGGCCAGCAGCAGACCCAAAATCAACGCCCCCATGCTGTCACCTCTTTCCATTCCTCGCCATAAAAACAGCCCCTGACCGCCAAACGGTGCAGGGGCTGTTCACGTTGTTCACCGGATGAAGGGTGAACGCGTCACTCAGGCAGCTTCGCCTGCATCGGTGACGGTGTCTTCGGTCGCAGGACCCGCCAGATCGGCGGCCTCAGCGTCTGCAATGGCACGACGCTCGGCGTCGTCCATGGCGTCCTTGACCTTGCGGGCCTGGTGGTAAGCCAAGCCGGTACCGGCAGGAATCAAGCGGCCCACGATCACGTTTTCCTTCAGACCACGCAGCTCGTCGCGCTTGCCCATGATGGCCGCCTCTGTCAACACACGGGTCGTTTCCTGGAAGGAAGCGGCCGAGATGAACGAGTCGGTCGACAAGGAAGCCTTCGTGATACCCAGCAGCAAGTTGCTGAAAGTCGCGGGAATCTTGCCTTCACGCAGCAGCGCATCGTTGGTGTTGAGCATTTCGGAGCGCTCCACCTGCTCACCGGAGATGTAGTTGGAGTCACCGACACTCTCGACCACCACACGACGCAACATCTGACGAACAATCACTTCAATGTGCTTGTCGTTGATCTTCACGCCTTGCAAACGGTACACGTCCTGCACTTCGTCCACGATGTAGCGGGCCAGCTCTTCGATGCCCAACAGACGCAAGATGTCTTGTGGGTCGGCCGGGCCGTCCACAATGCTCTCGCCCTTGTTGACCACTTGGCCTTCGTGCACCAGGATGTTCTTCTCTTTGGGGATCAGTTCATCCCAGACCTTGCCTTCAGGGTCGGTGATCTGCAAGCGGACCTTGCCTTTGGTTTCCTTGCCGAACGACACGGTACCGGTGATCTCGGCCAGCATGCCCTTGTCTTTGGGGGTGCGGGCTTCGAACAGTTCGGCCACACGGGGCAAACCGCCGGTGATGTCTCGTGTCTTCTGACCTTCGACCGGGATACGGGCCAGCACTTCGCCTGGGCCCACGTCCATGCCGTCGCGCACCTGGATCAGTGAGCCGATCTGGAAACCAATCGTCACCGAGTGGTCGGTACCGGGGATCTTGACTTCTTTGCCTTGCGCGTCGATCAGTTTGACCTGGGGGCGGACGACCTTGGCCGCGCCACGGCGCTTGGGGTCAATGACCACCAAGGTGGACAAACCCGTGACTTCGTCGAGCTGCTTGGCCACGGTCAAGCCTTCTTCGATGTTCTCGAACTTCACCTGACCGGCGAATTCCGTGATGATCGGGCGGGTCAATGGGTCCCAGTTGGCCAAAATGGTGCCGGCCTTGATGGTCTGGTCGGCCTTGACGGACAAGATGGCACCGTAAGGCACCTTGTGACGCTCACGCTCACGGCCATGCTCGTGGATCACGATTTCGCCAGAACGGGAAATCACCACCAGCTCGCCCTTGGAGTTGGTCACATAGCGCATCGTGGCATTGAAGCCGATGATGCCGTTGGACTTGGCTTCCACGCTAGAAGCCACCGCTGCACGCGAAGCCGCACCACCGATGTGGAAAGTCCGCATGGTCAGCTGCGTGCCAGGTTCGCCAATCGACTGAGCGGCAATCACACCCACGGCTTCGCCGTTGTTCACCAGACCACCACGGCCCAAATCGCGGCCATAGCACTTGGCGCACAAACCAAAGCGGGTCTCGCAAGTCAATGCGGTACGGACCTTGACTTCGTCGACGCCAGCGGCTTCGAGTTCGTCGATCAGGTCTTCCTCGAGCATCACGCCCGCAGCAGCCAGAACAGCACGTGTTTCGGGGTGCAACACATCTTCGGCCACGGTGCGGCCCAGGATACGGTCGCGCAGCGATTCGATCACTTCACCACCTTCAACGATCGCGCGCATCAGCGAGCCATCCGAAGTGCCGCAATCGAGCTCGGTCACCACCAAGTCTTGGGTCACATCCACCAGACGACGGGTCAGGTAACCCGAGTTGGCAGTCTTCAAAGCCGTGTCGGCCAGACCCTTACGGGCACCGTGTGTCGAGATGAAGTACTGCAACACGTTCAGGCCTTCACGGAAGTTCGCCGTGATGGGGGTCTCGATGATGGAGCCGTCAGGTTTGGCCATCAGGCCACGCATACCGGCCAGCTGGCGAATCTGCGCTGCAGAACCGCGGGCACCGGAGTCGGCCATCATGTAAATCGAGTTGAACGATTCCTGATCGACTTCCTTGCCGTGACGGTCAATGGTCTTTTCCTTGCGCAGCTGGTCCATCATCACCTTGGAAACGACGTCACCGGCTTTGCCCCAGATGTCCACCACCTTGTTGTAGCGCTCGCCAGCGGTCACGAGACCAGAGACGTATTGCTGCTCGATGTCGCGGACTTCTTTTTCGGCGGCTTCGATGATGGCGGGCTTCTCAGGCGGCACCAGCATGTCGTCGATGCCGATCGAGATGCCGGCGCGTGTGGCCAGACGGAAACCGTTTTGCAACAGTTTGTCGGCAAACACCACGGTCTCTTTCAGACCGCACTTGCGGAACGATGTGTTGATCAGCTTGGAGATTTCCTTTTTCTTCAGCGCCTTGTTCAGGTTGCTGAAGGGCAGGCCCTTGGGCAGGATCTCGGACAGCAAGGCGCGGCCCACGGTGGTTTCCACCATCGACACCGACGGGATGAATTCACCGGTGGCTTTGTCCTTGGTCCATTCGGTCATGCGAACGTTGATCTTGGCGGTCAACTCCACGGCACCGGCGTCCAGAGCACGCTGCACTTCACCGATGTCGGAGAAGATCAGGCCTTCACCTTTGGCATTGATGCGGTCGCGGGTCGCGTAGTACAGACCCAGCACCACGTCCTGCGAAGGAACAATGGAAGGCTCGCCCGAAGCGGGGAACAGGATGTTGTTCGAAGCCAGCATCAGGGTGCGGGCTTCCATCTGGGCTTCCACCGACAGGGGCACGTGAACGGCCATCTGGTCACCGTCGAAGTCGGCGTTGAAGGCCGCGCAAACGAGGGGGTGCAACTGAATGGCTTTGCCTTCGATCAGCAAGGGCTCAAACGCCTGGATACCCAAACGGTGCAGCGTCGGCGCACGGTTGAGCATCACGGGGTGCTCTTTGATGACCTCTTCCAGGATGTCCCACACCACCGGGGTGCCGGCTTCGACTTCTTTCTTGGCGGCCTTGATGGTGGTCGCGATGCCCATGGCTTCGAGACGCGCAAAGATAAAGGGCTTGAACAACTCAATCGCCATCAACTTGGGCAGACCGCACTGGTGCAGCTTGAGGGTTGGGCCCACGGTGATCACGGAACGACCGGAGTAGTCCACGCGCTTGCCCAGCAAGTTCTGACGGAAACGACCACTCTTGCCCTTGATCATGTCGGCCAAGGACTTCAGAGCACGCTTGTTGGCGCCGGTCATGGCCTTGCCACGGCGGCCGTTGTCCAGCAAGCTGTCCACGGCTTCCTGCAGCATCCGCTTTTCGTTGCGCGCAATGATCTCTGGGGCCTTGAGCTCGAGCAGGCGACGCAGACGGCTATTGCGGTTGATGACGCGGCGGTAGAGGTCGTTGAGGTCGGAGGTCGCAAAGCGGCCACCGTCCAGCGGCACCAGCGGACGCAGGTCCGGTGGCAACACGGGCAGCACTTCGAGCACCATCCAGCCAGGCTTGATGCCCGACTTCTTGAAGGCCTCCAGCACTTTGAGGCGCTTGGAGTTTTTCTTGACCTTCAATTCGGAACCAGTCAGATCGCCACGCAGACGTTCGATCTCGCTTTCGATGTCGATGCCTTCGAGCAACTCGCGGATGCCTTCGGCGCCCATCTTGGCGGTGAATTCGTCACCGTATTCTTTGACTTTGGCGTCGTAGTCATCCTCGGACATGATGCTGAATTTCTTCAACGGGGTCATGCCGGGGTCGGTCACCACGTAAGCTTCAAAGTAAAGCACGCGCTCGATGTCGCGCAGCGTCATGTCGAGCACCAGGCCCAGACGCGAAGGCAGCGACTTCAGGAACCAGATGTGGGCGCAAGGCGCGGCCAGGTCGATGTGGCCCATGCGCTCGCGACGCACTTTGGTCTGTGTGACTTCAACGCCGCACTTCTCGCAGATCACGCCACGGTGCTTGAGGCGTTTGTACTTGCCGCACAGGCATTCGTAGTCTTTGATGGGGCCAAAAATCTTGGCGCAAAACAGACCATCGCGCTCAGGCTTGAAGGTACGGTAGTTGATGGTTTCCGGCTTTTTCACTTCGCCGAAAGACCACGAACGGATCTTCTCGGGCGATGCCAGACCGATGCGGATGGCATCGAAGTGGTCATCGGGCGTGAACTGCTTGAACAGGTCGAGTAGTGATTTCATGGTTTGAATCCTTTGCCTGTGAATTAAGAACGCTCGAGCTCGATGTCAAGGCCCAGCGAACGGATTTCCTTGACCAGCACGTTGAACGACTCGGGCATGCCCGCTTCGATGGAGTGTTCGCCTTTGACGATGCTCTCGTACACCTTGGTACGGCCTTGCACGTCGTCCGACTTGACGGTGAGCATCTCTTGCAGAACATAAGAAGCGCCATAGGCTTCGAGCGCCCACACTTCCATCTCACCAAAACGCTGTCCACCGAACTGCGCTTTACCACCCAGCGGCTGCTGCGTGACCAAGCTGTAAGGACCGGTCGAGCGGGCGTGCATCTTGTCGTCCACCAGGTGGTGCAACTTCAGGAAGTGCATGTAGCCAATGGTGGTGGGACGGTCAAAGGCATCGCCCGTGCGACCGTCGAACAAGTTCGCTTGTGTGCGTGTGGCTGTCAGACCTTTGGCCTTGGCCAAGTCATCGGGGTAAGCCAGGTGCAACATCGCGCGGATTTCTTCTTCGGCTGCACCGTCGAACACGGGCGTGGCGAAGGGGAAACCTTCTTTGAGGTTGTCGGCCATGGCCAACACTTCATCGTCCGTCAGCTGCGACAAGTCTTCCTTGCGGCCCATGCTGTTGTACAACTGCTCGAACAGCTTGCGCAGCTCGGCAATCTTTTCCAGACGCTGGCTTTCGGCTTGCAGCATGTTGCCAATGCGCTGACCAATGCCCTTGCCTGCCCAGCCCAGGTGGACTTCCAGCACCTGACCCACGTTCATGCGCGAAGGCACGCCCAACGGGTTCAGCACGATGTCGGCAGGTGTGCCGTCGGCCATGTAAGGCATGTCTTCGACAGGCACGATCTTGGAGACCACACCCTTGTTGCCGTGACGGCCGGCCATCTTGTCGCCAGGCTGCAAGCGGCGTTTGACGGCCAGATACACCTTGACCATTTTGAGCACGCCAGCTGGCAACTCGTCGCCTTGTGTGAGCTTCTTGCGCTTTTCTTCGAACGACAAGTCGAAGCTGTGGCGGGTCTGCTCCAGCGAGTTCTTGATCGACTCGAGCTGCATGGCCACATCGTCTTCTGCAGGACGAATGTCGAACCAGTGGAACTTCTCGACCGAGGCCATGTAGGCCTTGTCGATCTTGGTGCCTTTGGCCAGCTTTTGAGGACCACCGTTGGCCACACGGCCCACCAGCAGTTTCTCAATGCGGTCAAATGCGTCGGCTTCCACAATGCGCAGCTGGTCGTTCAAGTCCAGACGGAAACGCTTGAGTTCGTCGTCAATGATCTGCTGGGCACGTTTGTCGCGCTGAATGCCTTCGCGGGTAAAGACCTGCACGTCGATCACAGTGCCTTGCGAGCCCTGGTCCACGCGCAGCGAGGTGTCTTTCACGTCGGACGCCTTCTCGCCGAAGATGGCGCGCAGCAGCTTCTCTTCAGGGGTGAGGGTCGTTTCGCCCTTGGGCGTGACCTTGCCCACCAGTACGTCGCCGGGCTGCACTTCGGCACCCACGTAGATGATGCCGGAGTCGTCGAGGCGACCCAGCTGCTGCTCGGACAGGTTGGGGATGTCGCGTGAAATTTCTTCAGCGCCCAACTTGGTGTCGCGGGCCATGACCACGAGTTCTTCGATGTGGATCGAGGTGTAGCGGTCTTCGGCCACCACGCGCTCGCTGATCAAGATCGAGTCTTCGAAGTTGTAGCCGTTCCAGGGCATGAAGGCGATCAGCATGTTCTGACCAATGGCGATTTCGCCCAGGTCGGTCGATGCGCCGTCGGCGATCACATCACCCTTGGCCAGCTTGTCACCACGCTTGACAATGGGGCGCTGGTGGATGTTGGTGTTCTGGTTGGAACGCTGGTATTTGATCAGGTTGTAGATGTCCACACCGACTTCACCTGCCACCGCCTCTGCGTCGTTGACGCGGATCACGATGCGGGTTGCGTCCACATAGTCCACGATGCCGCCACGCGTGGCAGTTACCACAGTGCCGGAGTCGACCGCTGCGACGCGCTCGATACCGGTACCGACCATGGGCTTTTCAGGGCGCAGCACAGGCACGGCCTGACGCGACATGTTGGCGCCCATCAAAGCGCGGTTGGCGTCATCGTGCTCGAGGAACGGCACCAACGATGCGGCCACGGACACGATCTGGGCGGGCGACACGTCCATGTACTGGATGCGCTCGGCACCACACAGGATGGATTCGCCTTTTTCACGGGCAGAAACCAGGTCACCGGTCAGCTTGCCATCCTTGTCCAAGGCCGCATTGGCCTGGGCAATGACGTATTTGCCTTCTTCGATGGCCGACAGGTAGTCGATGTCCATCGTGACTTTGCCATCGACCACGCGGCGGTAGGGGGTTTCGATGAAACCGTACTCGTTCAGTCGGGCGTACAACGCCAGCGAGTTGATCAGACCGATGTTCGGGCCTTCGGGTGTTTCAATCGGGCACACACGACCGTAGTGGGTCACGTGCACGTCGCGCACTTCAAAGCCTGCACGCTCGCGGGTCAAACCACCTGGGCCCAAGGCCGACACGCGGCGCTTGTGGGTGATCTCGGCCAGCGGGTTGGTCTGGTCCATGAACTGCGACAGTTGCGAAGCACCGAAGAACTCTTTCAGGGCTGCAGAAATCGGCTTGGAGTTGATCAGGTCGTGCGGCATGAGCGGCTCTTGCTCGGCCTGACCCAAACGCTCTTTGACGGCTTTTTCGATGCGCGCCAAACCGGTGCGGTACTGGTTCTCGGCCAATTCGCCGACGCAACGCACGCGGCGGTTGCCCAGGTGATCGATGTCATCGACTTCGCCGTTGCCGTTGCGCAAGTCCACCAGGATCTTGACCACGGCGAGGATGTCCTCGTTGGTCAGCACCATGGGGCCTGTGGAGTCGGGGCGACCCACGCGGGCGTTGAACTTCATGCGACCCACGCGCGACAGGTCGTAGGTGTCGGGGTTGTAGAACAAGCGCTGGAACAGGGCTTGCACAGCGTCTTCTGTCGGTGGCTCGCCAGGGCGCATCATGCGGTAGATGGCCACGCGGGCAGCGAATTCGTCCACGGTTTCGTCGATGCGCAGGGTTTGCGAGATGTACGCGCCCTGATCGAGTTCGTTCGTGTAGATGCAAGGCAGGTCCTGCACACCGGCGCTGCGCAGCTTTTTCAGCAAGGCTTCGGTCAACTCTTCGTTGGCCTTGGCAATGATTTCACCGGTGTCGGCATCAACGATGCTGCGAGCGACCACGCGGCCGATCAGGAAATCTTCGGGCACGCTGATGTGCGTGGTACCCGATTGCTCGAGTTCACGGGTATGGCGCACAGTGATGCGCTTGTCTTTGGCCACCACCACCTTGCCGGATTTGTCGGTGATGTCGAAACGGGCCACTTCACCGCGCAGACGCTCGGCCACAAATTCCATTTGTGCGCCACTGTCCATCAAGCGGAAGTTGTCGTTGACAAAGAAGTTCGCCAGGATGGATTCGGGGGTCAGGCCGATGGCCTTGAGCAGAATCGACACCGGCATCTTGCGGCGACGGTCCACACGGAAGTACAGGATGTCTTTCGGGTCGAATTCGAAGTCGAGCCAAGAGCCGCGGTAAGGAATGATGCGTGCCGAAAACAGCAGCTTGCCCGAGCTGTGGGTCTTGCCCTTGTCGTGCTCGAAGAACACACCAGGCGAGCGGTGCAACTGGGACACGATCACACGCTCGGTGCCGTTGATGATGAAAGAGCCTTTGTCGGTCATCAAGGGCACTTCGCCCATGTAGACCTCTTGCTCCTTGACTTCCTTGACCACTTTGTTTTGCGAGGTCGAAGAGTCACGGTCGTAAATGATGAGTTGCACACGGGCACGCACAGCCGACGAGAAAGTCAGACCACGGGTCTGGCACTCGCGCACGTCAAACGCAGGTTTGGCCAGGTTGTACTCGACGAACTTCATCTCCACAAAACCATTGTGGGACACGATCGGGAAGGCCGCCTCGAATGCGGCCTGCAGGCCTTCGTGTGTGCGTTTGGATGGAACCACCCCCGCCTGCAAGAAGGACGTGTAAGCGTCTTTTTGCATTTGCAGCAGGTAAGGAACTTCGAGCACGCTTTCGCGGCTGCCGAAACTTTTGCGGATTCGCTTGCGTTCGGTGTATGAATAGGCCATGAGATCTCCGGGCTTGATCTTTCAGAACTGTATGTTGAGCGAGCTGTTGCACTCTCTCAACGGGCTTGGCGGCTGGCCTCTACCAGCGTTGGCGGACGATTGCGCATTGCACGCAACCCGAACCAAGGGTCTTCTGCAGTCGGGTCAGAAAACACTGGAAAGTAGACTTATTCAAATCCACTTTCCGGTGTTTCGCTAAAACACTGAAAAACAGCTCAACAATGGCTGCTTTTCGGTGTGCTCTTCAAGCACCAAAGGCTGGAGGCCCTTGCGGGCACTCCAGCCTTGGAACAAAACCGAATTACTTGAGTTCGGCCTTGGCGCCGGCTTCTTCCAGCTTCTTCTTGGCTGCTTCAGCGTCAGCTTTTGGCAGGCCTTCTTTGACAGCCTTGGGAGCGCCGTCCACCAGGTCTTTGGCTTCTTTCAAGCCCAGACCGGTGATTTCGCGCACAGCCTTGATCACAGACACTTTGTTGGCGCCAGCTTCGACCAGAACGACGTTGAAGTCGGTCTTCTCTTCAGCGGCAGCACCACCGGCGGCAGCGCCACCAGCAGCAGGAGCGGCCATAGCAGCAGCGCTCACACCAAACTTCTCTTCGATGGCTTTCACCAGCTCGTTGAGTTCCATGACCGTCATGCTGTCCAGCGCGGTCAAAAATGCGTCTTTATCGAATGCCATTTTGATTTCCTAACAATTGGTTAAAACACGAACACTGGCCTTAAGCGGCAACAGCTTCGCCTTCGCCTTTTTTGGCCGCCAGAGCGCCCAACACCACGGCGGTGCGGGACATTGGCGACATCAGCAAGCCACACAACTGAGCCAGCAACACTTCTTTCGAAGGAATGTTGGCCAATTGCTTAACGCCGTTCACGTCCAAGGCTTTGCCTGCAAATGCACCTGCGCGAATGACCAACTTGTCGTTGGTTTTCGCAAAGTCGGCCACCACTTTCGCGGCGGCCACTGCATCTTCAGAGAAGCCATAGATCAGCGGACCGGTCATCTGGTCGGCGACAACTTCAAACTGCGTACCTGTCACAGCACGGCGAGCCAAGGTGTTTTTCAACACGCTCAGCGAAACGCCGAGGCTGCGTGCTTTGACGCGCAGGTTGGTCATGTCAGCGACCGTGATACCACGGTATTCCGCCATCACAAGCGTTTGAGCTTTAGCGGCGAGGTCGGTCACTTCGGTGATGACCGCTTCTTTCTCACTGCGATTCAGACTCAAGGTCTACTCCTTTGTATGTGTTGTTCGGGTTGCCCCTTAAACACGCCTATTTGCAGCGACCAACTGTTTTGGATCTTCATCCATCTGCAGCGGGATCGCCATCTGCGTTGGCCCAAAACTTCAAGAACCCTTGAGGTTTTGTTGATTAAGCACACGGGATGTGCACCAACGGTCTTGGATGGCCCGTTGATCTTTTACAAGATCAGCGGCCCACCACATTGAGACAGACTCTCGTCCGTCTCAAATTCTTGCCATCAAGCTGCGATGGATTGTGTGTCGACGCGAACGCCCACACCCATGGTCGAAGACACGGCCACTTTGCGCAGGTAAACACCTTTGCTGGTTGCAGGCTTGGCTTTGACCAAGGCTTCCACCAGCGCAGCCAAGTTGCCTTGCAACTTGTCGGTGTCGAACGAACGACGACCGATGGTGCCGTGCACGATACCGGCTTTGTCCACACGGAATTGCACTTGACCGGCTTTGGCGTTCTTGACAGCCGTGGCCACATCAGGGGTAACAGTGCCGACTTTGGGGTTGGGCATCAGGCCACGTGGGCCCAAAATTTGACCCAAAGTACCCACAACGCGCATCGCGTCAGGCGCAGCAATCACCACGTCGAAAGGCATATCGCCAGCTTTCACACGGGCAGCCAGATCGTCCATGCCGACCACGTCGGCACCAGCGGCCTTGGCTTCTTCAGCCTTGGCGCCTTGGGCGAACACAGCCACACGGGCGGTTTTGCCGGTGCCGTTGGGCAACACGACAGCGCCACGGACCACTTGGTCGGATTTCTTGGCATCGATGCCCAGCTGCACAGCCACGTCGATGGACTCATCGAATTTGGCAGTTGCGCACTCTTTGACGATGGTCAAGGCGTCGGCCAATGGGTACAGCTTCAAGCTGTCCACTTTGCCAGCAAGGGCTTTTTGTTTTTTGGCGAGCTTGGACATTTACACACCCTCCACATTCACGCCCATGGAACGGGCAGTACCAGCGATGGTGCGAACGGCTGCATCCAGATCGGCGGCAGTCAGGTCCTTCATCTTGGTTTTGGCGATTTCTTCCAGTTGAGCGCGGGTGATCTTGCCGACCTTTTCCAGACCTGGCTTGGTCGAAGCCTTGTCGATCTTGATGGACTTCTTGATCAAGGTTGCTGCAGGTGGCGTCTTGATGATGAAGGTGAAGGATTTGTCTGCAAACGCTGTGATGACCACAGGCAATGGCAGGCCCGGCTCAACGCCTTGGGTCTGGGCGTTGAACGCCTTGCAGAATTCCATGATGTTCAAACCACGCTGGCCCAGTGCAGGACCAATGGGCGGTGATGGATTGGCTTTACCAGCTGGCACTTGCAGCTTGATGAAGCCGACGATTTTTTTCGCCATGCTTTTCTCCTTGCGGGTTGTAACGCTTTGGACCATCAGGCCCTCGGCTCCCCGGGGTTAACGACTCTGAAATATTGCCGGGCACCGAGTCGGTAAGTGCCTGACAGAATTTTTTAAACCGATCAGGTCTTTTCGACTTGACCGAATTCCAACTCAACGGGGGTGGCGCGACCAAAAATGGTGACGGACACACGCATCTTGTTGCGCTCGTAATTGACTTCTTCGACCGTGCCGTTGAAGTCAGTGAAAGGGCCTTCCTTGACGCGGATGTATTCACCCACCTCGAACTCCACCTTGTGACGTGGTTTGTCCGTGCCTTCTTGCATCTGGCTCACGATTTTCTGAACATCTGCTTCAGAAATTGGCGCGGGGCGGTTCTTAGCGCCACCCACAAAACCCGTCACCTTGTTGGTGTGCTTGACCAAGTGCCAAGTCTCATCGTCCATCACCATTTCCACCAGCACATAGCCGGGGAAAAACTTGCGCTCGGTGGTGCGTTTTTGACCGTTTTTGACTTCGACCACTTCTTCGGTGGGCACCAAAATACGACCAAATTTGGACTCCATGCCCGAACGGGCGATGCGCTCAATGATGTTGCGCTCGACGGCTTTTTCCATGCCCGAATAGGCATGAACCACGTACCACTTCAGGTCCGGGTTGGTCGAGGAGCCCGCCATTGGGGCGTTGACTACAGCATCGTTCATTATTTTTTCCACCCAAGAATCAGATCGTAGAAAACCCATTCCAGAGTTTTGTCGGTGAGCCACAAGAACAAAGCCATCACCACCACAAAGGCAAAGACATAAGCCGTGATCTGCATGGCCTCTTTACGCTCGGGCCAGACCACCTTTTTGACTTCGCGAACAGCATCGCGGCCGAAAGCCACCAATTGACGTCCGGACTCGGAGGTGAAAAACACCGCCACGCTGGCAGCCAAACCTGCGAGCAGCCCCGCCCATTGCGCCAAGCTGCCTTTACCAGCCAACATGTAGAAGGCCACCAATGCGGCAATGACCAATGCGCCAGCCAATGCCAGACGCATCTTGTCACCAGCAGCATTCACAGTTTGAACTTCAGTCGTTGCCATACGGCTTGAAACCTTTGTTGAGCCTTCGCTCATGAAGACTCTTATCAGACAAGGAAGCCCGCTAGTGTCTAGCGGGCTTGAAAATCCACCTTTTCAGGTGGCAGGGGCAGTAGGAATCGAACCTACAACCTTCGGTTTTGGAGACCGACGCTCTGCCAATTGAGCTATACCCCTACTTGAACCTCTTTAAGCGATGATCTTGGCAACCACGCCAGCGCCGACGGTACGGCCACCTTCGCGGATAGCGAAACGCAGACCTTCTTCCATCGCGATGGGGTTGATCAGCTTCACAGTGATCGACACGTTGTCACCTGGCATCA
>NZ_NESF01000017.1 GCF_003063665.1 Limnohabitans sp. Hippo3 | reverse complement strand
GCAAACCGCCCAAACTGATCATTGGTGCCATGATGCGCAAGCTCGTTCATGTGGCTGTTGGTGTGCTCAAGTCGAACAAACCGTTCAACTCGGCACTTCACTGCGCTTGACACGCATCACAGTATCTGCACAGGGCACCGCTCAGACTTTGCCGAATTCGTCGCCCAATTCACGCGCCCTGTGCTCGGCCGCTTGCATGGCTTTGACAAAAGCGGGTTTGATCCCGGCCGCTTCCATCGCGGTGAGGGCTGCATAAGTGGTGCCGCCTTTGGAGGTGACGCGCTGGCGCAGCACTTCGGGTGATTCGCTCGAGGCGGCCGCCAGCGAAGACGCGCCCGAAAACGTGGCCACGGCCAGCTGGTAAGCCTGCTCGGCGCTCAGGCCCATGCCCACGCCCGCTTCGGTCATGGCTTCAAGGAAATAAAACACATAGGCCGGACCGGAACCCGACAAGGCGGTCACGGCGTCCAGGTGCGACTCTTGTTGCACCCACAGGTATTGTCCGGTGGTGCCGATCACTTGCTCCACCAGTGCTTTGTCGCCAGCGGTGACCGATGGGCAGGCAAACAAGCCGGTGATGCCCTGGCCCACCAGCGCCGGGGTGTTGGGCATGCAGCGCACCACGCGCTCGGTGCCTACCCAGCGGTCAATGCTGTCGGTGCGGATGCCAGCAGCCACCGACAGGTGCAGCGCACCTCGGGTGTGCGGCATGACGGGGGCGGCGGCTTCGCTGAAGACTTGCGGCTTGACCGCCCAGACCACCAGGTCCGCCTGGGCCAAAGCGGGGCCAGCGGCAGGCAAGGCGGTGATGCCGAAGTCGTGCTGCAGCTTGGCCGCGGTGTCGGCAAAGGGCTCGACCACAGTGAACTGAGCGGGCGTCATGCCCTGGCGGATCAGGCCGCCAATGATGGCGCTGGCCAAGTTGCCGCCGCCGATGAAGGCGATGTGGTGTGAGGTGGTCATGTCGGGTGTCCCTTGTGTGTCTGATACCGAAAGTCAATCCGGGAATTGTCGCTTTTTGTTGTCATGAGTTTGGGGTAGCCTCACAGAAATGGACTACATCCTTGCTCTCGACCAGGGGACCACCAGCTCGCGTGCGGTGGTTTTTGACCACGCAGGCCAGCCCGTGGCCATGGCACAGCGCGAATTTACCCAATATTTCCCTCGGCCCGCTTGGGTTGAGCACGATGCACTGGACATCTGGCGCAGCCAATACGCGGTCATGCAAGCGGCCATGGCCCAAGCGGGAATTTCGGCGCATCAGTTGCGTGCGATAGGGCTGACCAACCAGCGTGAAACCACCGTGCTGTGGGACCGCCAAACAGGCCAGCCGGTCGCCCCGGCCATTGTCTGGCAAGACCGCCGCACCGTGGATCGGTGCGAGGCCTTGCGAGCCCAAGGCCATGCCCGCCGCATTGCCCGCAAAACCGGGCTGGTGTTGGATGCTTACTTTTCGGGCACCAAGCTGGCTTGGTTGCTGGACCATGTGCCCGGCGCACGGGCCCGCGCCGAGCGGGGCGAGCTGGCCTTTGGCACCATCGACAGCTGGCTGGTCTGGCAGCTCACGGGTGGGCGTGTGCACGCCACCGACCCCAGCAATGCCTCACGCACGCTGCTGTTCAATTTGCAAACCGGCGCTTGGGATGCCGAGATGCTGGCCTTGTTGAACATTCCTGCGGCCGTCTTGCCCCAGGTGCTACCCTCGTGCGGCGTTGTGGCCGAAACCGATGCCGCGTTATTGGGAGCCCCTGTCCCGATTGCCGGGTGGGCGGGTGACCAGCAGGCGGCCTTGTTTGGGCAGGCCTGTTTTGCCCCTGGCATGGCCAAAAACACCTACGGCACGGGTTGCTTCATGCTCATGAACACAGGCGATCGCCCTGTGGCCAGCCGCCACCAACTGCTCAGCACGGTCGCCTGGCAAGGCCCGGCCGGGTCTGCGCGTTCAAGGGCTTATGCCCTGGAAGGCTCAGTTTTCATGGCGGGTGCGACGGTGCAGTGGCTGCGTGACGGTTTGCAAATCATTCAAAGCGCGCCGGAGGTGGAGGCCTTGGCAGCCAGTGTGGCGGATACCGGGGACGTGTTTTTGGTGCCGGCTTTTACGGGCTTGGGCACGCCCGATTGGGACGGACATGCCCGCGGTACCTTGGTCGGTATGACGCGGGGCACCGGGCGGGCCCACATTGCACGAGCGGCACTGGAGGCCATTGCCTTGCAAACCGCCGATGTGTTCTCGGCCATGGCCAGTGACAGTGGTTTGGCCTTGACCGAGTTGCGTGTGGATGGCGGGGTCTGTCAAAACAATCTGCTCATGCAAATCCAGGCCAATGTGCTGGGCGTGCCCGTGGTGCGCAGCCGTGTGACCGAGACCACCGCGCTGGGCGCCGCCTATTTGGCGGGACTGGCCACGGGCTTTTGGTCGGGTGCCGATGAAATATCGGCGCAATGGCAGGAGGAGCGCCGCTTTGAGCCTGAATGGGACGTGGCGCAGCGCCAGCAGTTTGCCGCGCGCTGGCGTGAGGCGGTCGATCGGTCCCGATCCTGGGCCAGGGCATGAAGGTGTCGAATCATCTCTTGGCGGCTTCAGCCGCGCCTTTGCCCACCCGCCGCGAAGATTTGCTGGCCCGTTTGACCGAACCCCAGGTTTGGGACTTGCTGGTCGTGGGCGGCGGCGCGACCGGATTGGGCGTTGCTTGGCAGGCTGCGCGAGAAGGCTTGAAAGTGGCCTTGCTGGAGGCCCGTGACTTTGCCCAGGGCACGTCCTCGCGATCGACCAAGCTGGTGCACGGCGGCGTTCGGTATTTGGCGCAAGGCCATTGGCCTTTGGTGAGGGAGGCGCTGCACGAAAGGCGCGGCTTGCTTGAGCGGGCCCCCCATCTGGCCCAGCCCTTGGCCTTTGTCATGCCCACCTATCGTCGTGGTGAACAGGCGTTTTATGGTGCGGGACTCAAACTGTATGAGTGCCTGGCCGCTTCGGTCAGTTTGGGCAAAACCCGCTTTCTGAATGCCCAGATGACGCAGGCGTCGATACCGGGTGTTCGCGTGGAGGGTTTGCGTGGTGGTGTGCAGTATTGGGATGGTCAATTTGACGACGCGCGTCTGGCCTTGGCCTTGGCCCGGTCAGCCGCCAGCAAGGGGGCGTGCGTGGTCAACCGGGTGTCTGTCCAGCATCTCCTCTATGAGAATGGCCGTGTAGCGGGCGTGCGTGCCCAAGACGCCGAACAAGGCCAGGCATTCGACCTGAAAGCGGCTTGTGTCATCAACGCCACGGGTGTCTGGGTGGATGACCTGCGTTTGGCCGATGGTCACGAGCAAAAGCAGGCGATGACTCGCTTGGTAACGCTCAGCCAAGGGGTTCATTTGGTGGTCGATGCTTCGTTTTGGCCGGGCGACAAGGCTTTGCTGGTCCCTAAAACGGCCGACGGCCGCGTCCTTTTTGCGGTGCCTTGGCTGGGCAAGGTCTTGCTCGGGACCACGGATACGGCGCGCCCTGATGCCCCCATCGAACCCCGTCCGGCCAGTGAAGAAGTGGATTTGATCCTGAAGGAGGCTGGGCGTTATTTGAAAAAAGCACCCCGACGCAGCGATGTCTTGAGTGCGTGGGCTGGACTGAGGCCCTTGGTGCGTGCCGATTCGTCGTCCTCTGATGCTAGTGGGTTGACCCAGAAAATCAGTCGGGAACACCACATCGAGGTGTCCAGAGCTGGCTTGGTGACGGTCACAGGGGGCAAATGGACGACTTACAGTGCCATGGCGCAAGACGTGATGCAACAAGCCAGACGCTTGGCGGGGCTGAAGCCTGCTGGGCGTGCGGTGACAGAAAATGAGCGGCTGATCGGTGCACCCAACGCGGGCGAGTGGCATCCACAGCTGACCAGGCCTGCGGGTGCGCACCTGTACGGGTCTGAGCAGGGCTGGCTAGAGGGCTTGCCGGGTGCTCAAGTGGTGTTGGCCCCCGGGTTGACCGAGGCCATGGTGAGGTTTGCGGCGCGTTATGAATATGCGCGCAGCGTAGAAGATGTCCTGGCCAGGCGGTCCCGTTGTCTTTTTCTGGATGCCACATTGGCCAAGGCGCTGGCACCCACAGTTGCTCAGATCCTGAGGCAGGAGCTGGCCATCGATCCGGGACAGGCGGCCTTTGAAGCGTTGGCCGCTGAATATGCCTACTGTCCTTGAGTGAGGGCAGGCGCGGCGGCTGATGGATCGGCCCAAATGGTCAAAAAATCAGGTGAATGGACGCCTGTGGGCCGATTCCTTGCAAATTTTTTGCAAAACCTGTTGCGTGACGCTCGCTTTTCGAGCATAATCGTGGGCTTCGCCTTGCAAAAGGCGTAAGTATCTGCCCAATCTGAAGCGCTGCGAGTGGTTTGCGGTGTGAATGACGGGTCCAAGACTGATTTCTGTGTGCGGGCTGCAAGGCTTGTGGGCGAGAAATACAAGTTGGGAACAAAGAAATGATCCAGACAGAATCTCGGTTGGATGTGGCCGACAACACCGGCGCCAAGTCCGTGCTGTGCATCAAGGTGCTCGGCGGGTCCAAGCGTCGCTATGCAAGTGTTGGCGACATCATCAAAGTGAGCGTTAAAGAAGCCGCCCCACGTGGTCGCGTCAAAAAAGGCGAGATCTACAGTGCTGTGGTGGTTCGCACTGCCAAGGGCATTCGCCGTGGCGATGGCTCGCTCATCAAATTCGATGGCAACGCCGCTGTGTTGCTGAACGCCAAGTTGGAGCCCATCGGCACCCGCATCTTCGGCCCGGTCACGCGTGAACTGCGTACCGAGAAGTTCATGAAGATCGTGTCCCTGGCTCCTGAAGTACTGTAAGGACGCGCCATGAACAAGATTCGCACAGGCGACGAAGTCATCGTCATCACAGGTCGTGACAAAGGCAAGCGCGGCAAAGTGTCGTCGCGCGCCAGCGACTCGCACTTGTTGATCGACGGCATCAACATCGTCAAAAAGCACGCCAAGCCAAACCCCATGAAGGGCACCACTGGCGGCATCATCGAAAAGGCCATGCCGATTCACCAATCCAATGTGGCGATTTTCAACGCCGCAACTGGCAAGGCTGATCGTGTGGGTATCAAGCTGCAAGCTGACGGCAAACGCGTTCGCGTTTACAAGTCCAGCGGCGAAGAAATCAAGGTGGCATGAGCATGGCACGTTTGCAAAAACTCTTCCGCGAGAAAATCGCTGCTGACCTGACAGCCAAGTTTGGCTACAAGTCGCCTATGCAGGTTCCTCGCATCACCAAGATCACCTTGAACATGGGTGTGTCTGAGGCGGTGGCTGACAAGAAAGTCATGGACCACGCCGTGAGCGACTTGACCAAAATCGCAGGCCAGAAGCCTGTGGTGACCAAGGCCAAGAAAGCGATTGCTGGCTTCAAGATCCGTGAGCAACAGCCTATTGGCTGCATGGTCACCCTGCGCGGCGTTCAGATGTACGAATTCCTGGACCGTTTCGTGACCGTGGCTCTGCCTCGCGTTCGTGACTTCCGTGGTATTTCTGGCCGCGCCTTCGATGGCCGTGGCAACTACAACATCGGCGTCAAAGAGCAGATCATTTTCCCTGAGATTGAGTACGACAAGGTCGATGCCTTGCGTGGTCTCAACATCAGCATCACCACAACGGCCAAGTCAGACGAAGAGTGCAAAGCTCTTCTGGCGGCTTTCCGCTTCCCCTTCAAGAACTGAGGTGTCACGTGGCTAAAGTAGCTTTGATCGAGCGTGAGCTCAAGCGTGAAAAACTGGCGGCCAAATTCGCGAAAAAATACGCGGAATTGAAAGCCATCGCCAACGATGCCAAGCGCAGTGATGAAGAGCGTGCAGCTGCCCGTCTGGGTCTGCAAAAGCTTCCGCGCAACGCCAACCCGACCCGTCAACGCAACCGCTGTGAAATCACCGGTCGCCCACGCGGTACGTTCCGTCAATTTGGTCTGGGCCGCGCCAAGATCCGTGAACTTGCCTTCGCAGGCAACATTCCGGGCGTGACCAAGGCCAGCTGGTAATCGGCAGGAGAGAACAACATGAGCATGAGTGATCCTATTGCCGATCTGTTGACCCGCATCCGCAACGCACAAATGGTCTCAAAAGCCAACGTGTTGGTTCCATCTTCCAAAGTGAAGGTGGCCATCGCCCAAGTGCTGAAAGATGAAGGCTACATTGACGGCTTCCAAGTCAAGTCCGAAGACGGCAAGTCCGTTCTCGAAATCGCCCTGAAGTACTACGCCGGTCGCCCTGTGATCGAGCGCATCGAGCGCGTGAGCCGTCCTGGCCTGCGTGTGTACAAAGGCCGTGATGCTATTCCTCAAGTCCAAAACGGCTTGGGCGTGGCCATCGTCACCACCCCTCAGGGCGTGATGACCGATCGCAAAGCACGTGCAGCCGGTGTCGGCGGCGAAGTGCTGTGCTACGTCGCTTAAAGGGAGAAAAAGAATGTCCCGCGTAGGAAAAATGCCTGTGACCATCCCCGCTGGCGTGGATGTGTCGATCAAACAAGATCAAATCAGTGTGAAGGGTGCCGGTGGTCAATTGGCCATTGCAGCCAACACCCTGGTGAAAGTGAGCAACGAAGGCGGCAAGCTGAGCTTTGCCCCAGCCAACGACTCACGCGAAGCCAATGCCATGAGCGGCACCTTGCGTCAGCTGGTGAACAACATGGTGACTGGCGTGACCAAGGGCTTCGAGAAGAAGTTGAGCCTGGTCGGTGTGGGTTACAAGGCGGCTGCCTCTGGCGCCAAATTGAACCTGGCTGTTGGTTATTCACACCCCGTCAACATCGACATGCCTGCGGGCATCACGGTGGCCACCCCCAGCGCGACTGAAATCGTGATCAAGGGTGCTGACCGTCAACGTGTTGGCCAAATTGCCGCTGAGATTCGTGCTGTTCGTCCTCCTGAGCCTTACAAGGGCAAAGGCATCCGTTATTCGGATGAGAAGATCACGATCAAAGAGACCAAGAAGAAATAAGGAGCTGCATCATGTTGACCAAGAAAGAGCAGCGTCTCCGTCGTGCACGTCAAACACGCATCCGCATTGCACAGCAAGGCGTGGCCCGTTTGACCGTGAACCGTACCAACCTGCACATCTACGCCAGCGTTATTTCTGGCTGCGGTACCAAAGTGTTGGCCAGTGCCTCTACAGCCGAAGCCGAAGTGCGCACGGCTCTGGGCGCTACAGGCAAAGGCGGCAATGCCGCTGCTGCCGCAGTCATTGGCAAGCGCATTGCTGAAAAAGCAAAAGCTGCTGGCGTTGAGAAGGTCGCCTTCGACCGCGCAGGTTTCGCTTACCACGGTCGTGTCAAGGCTTTGGCCGAAGCAGCCCGTGAAGCAGGTCTGCAGTTCTAAACGGATCGGAGTTACAAATGGCTAAATTTACAGCAAAACCGCAGAGCGACGGTCCTGAAGACGGTCTGCGCGAAAAGATGATCGCGGTCAACCGCGTGACCAAGGTGGTCAAGGGTGGCCGTATCCTCGGTTTCGCCGCTTTGACTGTGGTCGGCGATGGCGACGGTAAAGTCGGCATGGGCAAGGGCAAGTCGAAAGAAGTGCCTGCTGCCGTGCAAAAGGCGATGGAAGAAGCCCGTCGCAACCTGGCCAAAGTTCACCTCAAGAACGGCACGATCCACCACGCGGTGAACGGTCACCACGGCGCTGCCCGCGTCATGATGGCACCAGCCCCCAAAGGTACCGGCATCATTGCTGGTGGTCCTATGCGCGCTGTGTTCGAAGTGGTGGGCATCACCGACATCGTGGCCAAGAGCCATGGTTCGTCCAATCCTTACAACATGGTTCGTGCCACTTTGGACGCTTTGTCCAATTGCACAACAGCTTCCAACGTGGCGGCCAAGCGCGGCAAGTCGGTTGAAGAGTTGTTCGGCTGAACTGGAGATCGAACATGACGACACAATCTACCGTGAAAGTCCAACTGGTTCGCAGCCCGATTGGCACCAAAGAGTCCCATCGCGCCACTGTGCGTGGCCTGGGCTTGCGCAAGCTGAACTCTGTGAGCGAGTTGCAAGACACGCCCGCTGTGCGCGGCATGATCAACAAGATCAGCTACCTGGTCAAAGTTCTCTAAGAGGCCGATGATGGAACTCAATAGCATCAAGCCCGCAGAAGGCTCCAAGCACGCCGCACGTCGCGTAGGCCGTGGTATCGGTTCGGGTCTGGGTAAAACCGCCGGCCGTGGTCACAAAGGTCAAAAGTCCCGTTCGGGTGGCTACCACAAGGTGGGTTTCGAAGGCGGTCAAATGCCTTTGCAGCGTCGCCTGCCCAAGCGTGGCTTCAAGTCGCATTTGCTCAAGTACAACGCAGAAATCACTTTGACGACCTTGTCCCGTCTGGACTTGGCCGAAGTGGATGTGTTGACATTGAAACAAGCCGGTTTGGTGTCGCAAATGGCCAAAGTGGTCAAGGTGATCAAGTCAGGCGAACTCGCCAAAGCCGTCAAACTGACAGGCATTGGTGCGACTGCAGGTGCCAAAGCAGCGATCGAAGCTGCTGGTGGCTCCGTGGCCTGAATGTTGAGAGGCGAGATACACCGTGGCAACCAGCGCTAATCAGACAGCCAAGACAGACAAGTTCGGAGACCTCCGTCGCCGACTCCTGTTCTTGCTGCTCGCGCTGGTGGTTTACCGTGCGGGCGCTCACATTCCGGTTCCCGGCATTGACCCTGAGCAGCTCAAGCAGCTGTTCAATGGTCAGCAGGGCGGCATCCTGAACCTGTTCAACATGTTCTCGGGTGGTGCGCTGTCGCGGTTTACCATTTTTGCCTTGGGCATCATGCCGTACATTTCTGCGTCCATCGTGATGCAGTTGCTGACCTATGTCTTGCCTACCTTTGAGCAGATGAAGAAGGAAGGCGAAGCCGGCCGCAGGAAAATCACCCAATACACACGTTTTGGTGCTTTGGGTCTGGCCATCTTTCAATCGTTCGGTATCGCCGTAGCGTTGGAGGCTTCTGCAGGTTTGGTCATCAATCCTGGCATGGGTTTTCGCATGACAGCTGTGGTGAGTTTGACTGCTGGCTCCATCTTCTTGATGTGGCTGGGTGAACAAATCACCGAGCGCGGCTTGGGCAATGGCATCTCGATCCTGATCTTTGCAGGCATTGCCGCTGGATTGCCCAGTGCATTGGGCGGTTTGTTTGAACTGGTGCGCACGGGAGCCATGAACCCCTTGGTCTCGATGATGATCATTGTGGTGGTGGCGTTGGTCACTTACTTCGTGGTCTTCGTGGAGCGTGGACAGCGCAAGATTCTGGTCAATTACGCGCGCCGTCAGGTGGGTAACAAGGTGTATGGCGGACAGTCATCGCACTTGCCACTCAAGCTGAACATGGCAGGCGTGATCCCCCCGATCTTTGCTTCATCGATCATTTTGTTGCCTGCAACCCTGATTGGCTGGTTCAGTTCGGGCTCGTCTGAGAGTGTGGTCGTTCGATTCTTCAAGGATGTGGCTAATGCTTTGGCGCCTGGACAACCTGTCTATGTGATGTTCTATGCCGCAGCCATCGTGTTTTTCTGCTTTTTCTACACCGCGTTGGTTTTCAACAGCCGTGAAACAGCAGACAACTTGAAGAAAAGCGGGGCCTTCATTCCAGGCATTCGCCCAGGTGATCAGACGGCCAAGTACATCGACAAGATCTTGCTGCGACTGACAGCAGTGGGTGCGGCTTACATCACTTTCGTGTGTTTGCTGCCCGAGTTTCTGATTCTGAAATACAATGTTCCGTTTTACTTTGGCGGCACCTCGTTGCTGATCATTGTGGTCGTGACCATGGATTTCATGGCACAAGTACAAAATTACTTGATGTCGCAACAATACGATTCGCTTTTGAAGAAGGCGAGTTTCAAGTCCTGAGTGACTTGGTTCGGGTTTGGTAAAGATCCCTGTGTTTTGCGCAGGGCCACAATTTTCACCTGGTCAGCAAAGTCCAGGGTTAGACGAGTTTTAGGAGAGAATCATGAGAGTTTCGGCTTCGGTGAAAAAAATTTGCCGCAACTGCAAAATCATTCGCCGTAAAGGCGTTGTTCGTGTGATCTGCACAGATCCACGTCACAAGCAGCGTCAAGGCTGATTGAATTAGTTTTAGAGGACGAAAATGGCACGTATCGCTGGCATCAACATTCCGCCGCACAAACATGCTGAAATTGGCCTGACCGCCATTTTCGGTATTGGACGCACCCGCGCTCGACAAATCTGCGAAGCCTCCGGCATCGCTTATTCCAAAAAGATCAAGGATCTGACGGACGCTGATCTCGAGAAAATCCGCGACCAGATCGCAGCTTTCACCATCGAAGGTGATCTGCGCCGCGAAACTACCATGAACATCAAGCGTTTGATGGACATTGGTTGCTACCGCGGTTTCCGTCATCGTCGCGGCTTGCCCATGCGCGGTCAGCGTACACGCACCAATGCACGCACTCGCAAGGGTCCGCGCAAAGGCGCAGCGGCTCTGAAGAAATAAGCAGGACTGAGAGACCACCATGGCTAAAGCACAATCAAACAGCGCATCACAACGTGTTCGCAAAAAAGTCCGCAAGAACATTGCCGACGGCATCGCACACGTGCACGCGTCTTTCAACAACACCATCATCACGATCACCGACCGCCAGGGCAATGCCTTGTCGTGGGCTTCTTCGGGTGGCCAAGGCTTCAAGGGTTCGCGCAAGTCGACACCTTTTGCAGCCCAGGTCGCATCTGAAGTCGCAGGTCGTGCTGCACAAGAACAAGGCATCAAAAACCTGGACGTCGAAATCAAGGGCCCAGGTCCTGGTCGCGAGTCTTCGGTTCGTGCCCTGGGTGCATTGGGTATCCGCATCACTTCGATCGCCGACGTGACACCGGTCCCGCACAACGGCTGCCGCCCTCAGAAGCGTCGTCGTATCTAATTTCAAACCAAGCCCACCGCCAGGCCATGCTTGCATCGCCTGGCTCCCGCATTTCTGATGCGGCAGATGCATAAAGGAAAATCAAGTGGCACGCTACCTCGGCCCCAAGGCCAAACTCTCTCGCCGCGAAGGCACCGATCTGTTCCTCAAGAGCGCACGCCGCTCCATTGCGGACAAGTCCAAATTCGACTCCAAGCCTGGTCAACATGGCCGCACTTCGGGTCAGCGCACATCTGACTACGGTCTGCAGCTGCGCGAAAAGCAAAAAGTCAAGCGCATGTACGGCGTGCTGGAGAAGCAATTCCGCCGCTACTTTGCCGAAGCCGATCGCCGCAAGGGCAACACAGGTTCCAACCTCTTGGGTCTGCTGGAGTGCCGTCTTGACAACGTCGTTTACCGCATGGGCTTTGGTTCCACACGTGCTGAAGCACGCCAGATGGTGTCTCACAAGGCCATCACTGTGAACGGTCAATCGGTGAACATTCCTTCTTACCTGGTCAAGGCCGGTGACGTGATCGCTGTGCGCGAAAAGTCCAAGAAGCAGAACCGCGTGGTTGAAGCTTTGCAATTGGCTTTGCAGGTGGGCATGCCCGCTTGGGTCGAAGTCAATGCCGACAAGGCCGAAGGTATCTTCAAGAAAGTACCTGATCGCGATGAATTCGCTGCAGACATCAACGAATCGTTGATCGTCGAACTGTATTCACGTTAATACGTCGTTTCAATCGTTCCCGGCGCACAAGGCATTGTGGGTCGGGTGCTTCATCAGCCTTACCGGTGTAACGAACCGGGGGTATTGAGAGGAAGTCTGAATGCAAACCAATCTGTTGAAACCCAAAGCCATCCAAGTCGAACAACTGGCTGCCAACCGTGCCAAAGTCACGTTGGAGCCATTCGAGCGTGGCTATGGCCATACGCTCGGCAATGCGCTGCGTCGCGTTTTGTTGTCTTCCATGGTGGGTTATTCCGCTACCGAAGTGACCATCGCGGGCGTGGTGCATGAGTACTCGTCCATCGACGGCGTGCAAGAAGACGTGGTCAACATCCTGTTGAACCTCAAGGGTGTGGTGTTCAAGCTGCACAACCGCGACGAAGTGACGCTGAGTTTGCGCAAAGACGGCGAAGGCGCCGTGACGGCCGCCGACATCCAGACACCCCACGACGTGGAAATCATCAACCCTGATCACGTCATTGCCAATTTGTCGCAAGGCGGCAAGTTGGACATGCAGATCAAGGTCGAAAAGGGCCGTGGCTATGTGCCTGGCACCATGCGCCGTTTTGCCGATGAGCCCACCAAGGCTCTGGGCCGCATCGTGCTCGACGCTTCATTCTCGCCCGTCAAGCGTGTGAGCTACACCGTCGAAAGCGCGCGTGTTGAGCAGCGTACCGATCTGGATAAATTGGTCATCGAAATCGAGACCAATGGCGCGATCACGGCAGAAGATGCCGTGCGCTCTTCGGCCAAGATTCTGGTGGAGCAATTGGCGGTGTTTGCGCAACTTGAAGGCAGCGAACTGTCTGCATTCAACGAGCCAGCGCAGCGTGGTGGTGCCGGCAGCTTCGATCCGATCTTGCTGCGCCCTGTGGACGAGCTCGAACTCACGGTTCGTTCGGCCAACTGCCTCAAAGCAGAAAACATTTATTACATCGGTGATCTGATTCAGCGCACCGAGAACGAGTTGCTCAAGACCCCTAACTTGGGTCGCAAGTCACTCAACGAGATCAAGGAAGTTTTGGCTTCCCGCGGTTTGACTTTGGGCATGAAGCTCGAAGCCTGGCCGCCAGCGGGTCTGGAAAAGCGATAATACGAAGTTCCCGGAAAATCCGGGGTGTGCACGGGCAGTACCTGATACGGCTGCCTGTTAAATAAAGAAAGGAAAGCACTATGCGTCACGGACACGGCCTCCGTAAATTGAACCGCACCAGCGAGCACCGCCTCGCCATGCTGCGCAACATGATGAACTCGCTCATCGAGCACGAAGTCATCAAGACCACACTCCCCAAAGCCAAAGAGCTGCGTCGTGTCATTGAGCCCATGATCACATTGGCCAAGGAAGACAATTTGTCGAACAAGCGTTTGGCTTTCAACCGCCTGCGTGACCGTGACAGCGTTGTGAAATTGTTCGCCGATCTGGGCCCTCGTTTTGCCAAGCGTCCAGGCGGTTACACACGTATCCTGAAAATGGGTTTCCGTGTGGGCGACAACGCACCGATGGCTTTGGTCGAATTGGTCGATCGCGCTGATTCTTCTGCTGAGCAGGCAGCAGAATAAGGTATAATTAACATCTTACCGCGGGGTGGAGCAGTCTGGTAGCTCGTTGGGCTCATAACCCAAAGGTCGTTGGTTCAAATCCGGCCCCCGCAACCAAATTTCAACTGCGGTTGAACATCAAAAAAACCCTCTTCGGAGGGTTTTTTCGTTTCTGGATCTTGTTTGGCCATGGGGCCGTTGGGTCAATGCGGTAGACGTTCCAGCAATCCGTGCAAGGCGTGCAGTGTGGTGGCTTCCCGGATCGCACGCCGATCACCAGCAAAGCGTTGGCATTGCGCGCTCACCCGGCCCTCGATGCACCAAGCCAACCAAACTGTGCCAACGGGCTTGTCAGGGCTGCCCCCGCTCGGACCCGCGATGCCCGTGACGGCCACAGAGACCGAGGCCTGTGCCTGGTACGCGGCGCCCAGTGCCATGGCGCGGGCCACGGGTTCACTGACAGCCCCGTGAACGTCAATCAAGGCCTCATGGACGCCCAGCATCTGCATTTTGGCCGCGTTGGAGTAAGTGACAAATCCTCGGTCAAACCAGGCGCTGGAGCCCGCCAGGTCGGTACAACGGCTGGCGATCATGCCGCCTGTGCAACTTTCGGCCGTGACCAGCATCCAGTTCAATCGCAGCAGGCGTTCAGCAAGTTGTGTGCATACATCCAGCATCAAAACCACCTCCAAAGAGCGATGCACAACAAGGTGCAAAAAGCGGCCACCAGGTCGTCCCAGATGATCCCCCAGCCGCCGCGCCAACCAAAGCCTTTGAAAAGTTGATCAGCCCAGGCGACGGGGCCGGGTTTGACGGCATCAAAAAAACGGAACAAGACAAAAGCGGCCAGTTGACCCCAAAAGCCCGTGGGCAGGATGAGGAAAAAAATCAACCAAACAGCGATCACCTCGTCCCAGACGATGGCGCCGGGATCGCTGATGCGCATGTTATCGGCCGTGACTGTGCAGGCCCACCAGCCCAGCAAAAGGGCGAGTGCAATCAAAGCCGCCTGCGCGGGAATGGAGAGGTAATGCTGAATCACCAACCATGCGGCCCAAGCCCACAGACTGCCCACAGTGCCTGGTGCTTTGGCCGCAAGGCCCGCCCCCAGACCCAAGGCGATCAGGTGTGCAGGGTGTGACAACATGAAGGCCGCAGAAGGGCGAACAGGTCGGCTGTCGGCCGTGGCGTCCAAAGGGCGAATCATGGGGAAGCGAAATGATCAAACGATGGGAAGTGGCGGTCCACAGCCTGTCCCCTGTCATCACGCAAGACGATGCCAGGCGACGCGGTGATGCAACCAATCCGTGTGATCCGGGTACGGGTGGCTTGTGCCACAGATTGAACCTGTGCAGCAGCAGCAGGCGAGGCTGTGAACAACAATTCGTAATCATCGCCGCCAGAGAGAACGCAAGTCAGGGCCAAAGATTCTGGGCAGGGCCATGCGCTGGAGGCGGCCATCAGTGTGCGGGTGGCGCTCAATTCAATGTCGGCGCCGACATGGCTGGCCTTCAGAATGTGCTTTAAATCGCCGAGCAAGCCGTCACTGATGTCGGCCATGCCATGGGCAATGCCGCGAAGCGCTTGTCCCAGGGCCACACGGGGTGTGGGGGTTTCCATGCGCAGCCGGGCTTGCTCAAAAACGGCCTGAGGCAGGCTGACATGACCGCGAAAAGCTTCCAGAGCCAGCCGGGCATCACCCACGTGCCCGGTGACGTACAAGTCGTCACCCACCTGAGCGCCGCTGCGCAAAATCGACTGGCCGACGGGCACATCTCCCAGCACGGTGATGGCGATGTTCAAAGGACCCTGCGTGGTGTCACCGCCGATCAATTCGCAGGCATGTTCATCGGCCAACTTGAACAGGCCCTCGGAGAAACCTTGTAACCACGCCTCATCGGCACGGGGCAAAGACAGCGACAGCAAAAAGGCTTGGGGTTGGGCCCCGCAAGCCGCCAGATCACTCAGGTTCACGGCCAAGGCTTTGTGTCCCAGACGGCGCGGCTCTACCGTGGACAGGAAGTGTCGGCCTTCCACAAGCATGTCGGTGGAAACAGCGAGTTGATGGGCAGGCCGTGGTGACCAGATGGCACAGTCGTCCCCAATGCCCACATCCGCGCGGGTCGGTGGTCGTTTGAAAAAGCGTTCAATCAGGTCAAATTCGCCCATGGCCAAGAGCTTAACCGCAAGCCAAGCGAACAGATTCAGTGGAGTGTTCGGCCGGAGAGGCCTGAATCCGATGAATCGAGCACAAAAGTGTCGATGGGTGCATCGAATCGATGGCCGTCTTCGGCCACAAAAAAATAGCTGCCGTTCATGGTGCCGCTGGGTGCGCGCAGGCGGCAGCCGCTGGTGTACTGGAAGGATTCGCCGGGGCGCAGCAAAGGTTGTTGACCCATCACGCCCAGACCTTTGACTTCCTCGGTGTGCCCGCGCTCGTCCTGAATGACCCAGTGGCGCGAGATGAGTTGCACCGGCATGCGGCCAGTGTTGGTGACCGTGATGGTGTAGGCGAAAGCGAACACATCCTGCAGGGGGTCACTTTGCTGGGCCACGTACTGGGGCAGCACGTCAATTTGAACAGTGTAGGCGGACATGCGCACATGTTAACTGCGACAATTCGGGGATGACGACGACCTACCGCATTGCCCCTTCCATCCTCTCGGCCGATTTCGCACGCTTGGGCGACGAAGTCAAAAGCGTCATCGACGCTGGCGCCGACTGGATCCACTTCGATGTGATGGACAACCATTACGTGCCCAACCTCACATTCGGCCCCATGATTTGTCAGGCGCTCAAGCCGCATGCCAAAACAGCCATGGGCGTTGCGGTGCCGATCGATGTGCATTTGATGATCTCGCCCGTCGATGCATTGGCCGCTTCTTTCGCCGAGGCTGGCGCCGACCTCATCAGCTTTCACCCCGATGCCAGCGCGCATGTGCACCGCAGCATCCAGGCCATCAAGAGCAAAGGCGTCAAGGCCGGGCTGGTGTTCAACCCGGCCGAACCCCTGGATGTGCTGGAGTGGACCATCGACGAGATCGACCTGATCCTGATCATGAGCGTGAACCCGGGATTTGGTGGCCAAAGCTTCATCGATTCGGCCTTGCGCAAGGTGGAGCTGGCGCGCCAGTGGATCGAACGCAGCGGCAGGGACATTCGATTGGAGGTGGACGGTGGCATCAAGGCCGACAACATCCGCCGCGTGGCCGATGCTGGAGCCGACACCTTTGTGGCGGGCAGTGCCATTTTTGGCAAACCCGATTACAAAGCCGTGATCGACCAGATGCGCGTCGCTTTGTCCTGAAGGGGGGAAGCCCCATGCAGGCTCTGACGCAGATTGACGCGGTCATTTTTGACCTGGACGGCACCCTGGTGCACACCTTGGGAGATTTCCAGGTGGCCTTGCACCGAACCATGGCCGATCTGGACTTGCCCCCGGTGTCCGACGAGCTCATCGCGCAAACCATTGGCAAAGGCTCAGAGCACCTGATCCGCACTTTGCTGGCGCATCAAATCAACCGGCCCGAGATCAAAGGCGTGGGCCCAGCATGCCCGGCCCTGTCGGTGGAGGCCCTTTTCGGCCGCGCCTGGCAGCGCTACCAGTACCACTATTTGGCGATCAATGGCCAGTTTGCCGATGTTTATCCTGGCGCGCTGGAGGCCCTTGAGGCGTTGGCTGCGCAGGGCATGCCCATGGCCTGCCTGACCAACAAACCCTTGGCTTTTGCCCAGGCCTTGCTGAAAGAGAAGTCACTGGCGCACTTTTTTGGCCCGGTGTTTGGCGGTGACAGTTTCGAGCGCAAAAAGCCCGACCCCTTGCCCTTGCTGAAAACCTGTGAAGCGCTGGGGACAAACACCGCACGCACCTTGATGGTGGGCGATTCCACCAACGACGCGCAGGCCGCCCACGCAGCGGGCTGCCCGGTGGTGCTGGTCACATACGGCTACAACCACGGTCAGCGTGTGCAAGACACGCCTGCCGCCGCTTGGTTGGATACGCTGGCCGATTTGACAGCATGCTTGCACACCACAAATCCATGATGTGAGGCAAGGCAGGCCGCAGACCCGGTGAAAACCGGCACACAGGCTTTGCTACACTTGCAACACCATGTTCATCGTCCACAGCCTCATCAGCGCAGCCAGCCTGCCGAGCCATTCCCTTGCGGAAGGCCGGGGAGCCTGGCCCTGGCGTCAGCCAGCCTGACACCCTTGACCGTGCGGCCTTGCCCGCCACCCGCGCCCAGCATCGGCTGGGCACCTGGATGAATGAAAAGCACCTCGCCCGAGGTCGCTGAGCGCTTTGGAGGCTCTTGCCCGTGATCACCGAACTTGAATTCAAAAGCCTGGCCAGCCAAGGCTACAACCGCATTCCCCTCATGCTGGAGGCCTTTGCGGACCTGGAAACTCCCCTGTCGCTTTACTTGAAGCTGGCCCACACCAAAGACAACGGCAAATACAGCTTCTTGCTCGAATCGGTGGTGGGCGGTGAGCGTTTTGGCCGCTACAGCTTCATTGGCCTGCCCGCACGCACCTTGCTGCGTGCCAGCGGTTTTGGTGCCGAGGCCAAGACCGAGGTGGTGCGCGATGGCGCGGTGATCGAGAGTGCGACAGGCAATCCGTTGGACTTCATCGAGCAGTACCAAAAGCGGTTCAAGGTCGCCTTGCGCCCGGGTCTGCCCCGGTTCTGCGGCGGTTTGGCAGGTTATTTCGGCTATGACGCGGTGCGTTACATCGAGAAAAAGCTCGAAAAATCCTGCCCGCCCGACACCCTGGGTACGCCCGATATTTTGCTGCTGCAATGCGAAGAGCTGGCCGTCATCGACAACCTGTCGGGCAAGCTGTACCTGATCGTGTACGCCGACCCGGCCACGCCCGAGGCCTATGTGGGGGCGAAAAAGCGCCTGCGTGACCTGAAAGAGCAGCTCAAGTACTCGGTCAGTGCCCCGGTCGTCAAACCCACCCAGTCTTACCCGGCTGAGCGGGATTTCGCCAAGGCCGATTACATCGCCGCCGTGGAAAAGGCCAAGGAACTGATCGCAGGCGGCGACTTCATGCAGGTTCAGGTGGGTCAGCGCATCAAAAAGCGCTACACCGAAAGTCCGCTCTCGTTGTACCGGGCGCTGCGCTCGCTCAACCCCAGCCCCTACATGTATTTCTACAACTTCGGGGACTTCCATGTCGTCGGGGCCAGCCCCGAGATTCTGGTGCGCCAGGAACAAACCGAAGAGGGGGCCAAAGTCATCATTCGCCCCTTGGCGGGCACACGCCCCCGGGGTGCCACACCCGAGAAAGACAAGGCTGCTGAGCAGGAGCTGATCAACGACCCCAAAGAGCGGGCCGAGCATGTGATGCTGATCGACCTGGCCCGCAACGACATTGGTCGCATCGCCCAGATCGGTTCGGTCAAGGTGACCGAGGCCTTTGTGGTGGAGCGGTACAGCCATGTCATGCACATCGTGAGCAACGTCGAGGGTGTTCTCAATGAAGGCATGACCAACATGGATGTGCTCAAAGCTACCTTCCCGGCGGGTACCTTGACGGGGGCCCCCAAGGTGCACGCCATGGAACTGATCGACCAGTTCGAGCCCGTCAAGCGCGGCATCTATGGCGGCGCGTGTGGTTACATCAGCTATGCGGGCGACATGGATGTGGCGATTGCGATCCGCACCGCCGTCATCAAGGACCAGACGCTGTATGTGCAGGCTGCTGCTGGCGTGGTGACCGATTCGGTGCCCGAAATGGAATGGCGAGAAACCGAGCACAAGGCGCGTGCCTTGCTGCGGGCCAGTGAATTGGTCGAAGAGGGCTTGGAGTGATCATGGCGAAAAAAATCAAACTCCTGATGGTCGACAACTACGACTCGTTCACCTTCAACATCGTGCAGTACTTTGGTGAACTGGGCGCGGAAGTCGAGGTCTTTCGCAACGACGAAATCACGCTCGAAGGCATTGCGGCACGCCAGCCTGACCGTTTGGTGATCTCGCCCGGCCCGTGTTCGCCTGCCGAGGCGGGTATTTCGGTGGCGGCGATCCAGCACTTCGCAGGCAAGCTGCCCATTTTGGGGGTTTGCCTGGGTCACCAGAGCATTGGCGCCGCTTTTGGCGGCCAGATTGTTCGGGCGCAGGAATTGATGCACGGGAAGACCAGTGTCATCACCACCACGCAAGAGGGCGTTTTCGCGGGCTTGCCCCAGCAGTTCACGGTCAACCGTTACCACTCCCTGGCCATTGAGCGGGCCACTTGCCCGCCGTGCCTGAAAGTCACGGCCTGGACAAACGACGGCGAAATCATGGGCGTGCGCCACACCGAGCTGGACATCGAGGGCGTGCAGTTCCACCCCGAATCCATCCTCACCGAGCACGGCCACGCCATGCTCAAGAATTTCCTGGAGCGGCCATGACCATCGACCTGCGCAGCGACACCGTCACGCAACCCACAGCAGCGATGCGTGAAGCCATGATGAACGCCCCTTTGGGCGACGATGTGTTTGGCGATGACCCCACCGTCAACGCTTTGCAAGAACGCATCGCGCAGATCACCGGCAAAGAAGCCGCGCTGTTCATGCCTTCGGGCACACAAAGTAACCTGTGCGCCCTGATGGCGCATTGCGAGCGGGGCGACGAGTACATCGTCGGTCAAAACGCGCACACCTACCGCTACGAAGGCGGTGGCGCGGCCGTGCTGGGCAGCATCCAGCCGCAACCGCTGGCGCAAAATGCTTCAGGTGAAATGGCGCTGACCGACATCGCGGCGGCCATCAAACCCATCGACTGCCACTTTGCACGCACACGCTTGCTGGCGCTGGAAAACACCTGGAACGGCCACCCCATGTCGCAGGCTTATCTGGCGCAAGCCACAGGTCTGGCCCGTCAGCACGGTCTGGCAGTGCATCTGGACGGTGCTCGCTTGTTCAATGCGGCCGTGGCGCAAGTCGAAGGCGGGTCGGTCATGGCCAGCGTGCGGCGCATCGTGGACCACTTTGACAGCGTCTCGGTGTGCTTCAGCAAAGGTCTGGGCGCACCCGTGGGTTCGGCTTTGTGCGGCTCACGCGAACTGATCGCCAAGGCGTTGCGCTGGCGCAAGGTTTTGGGTGGCGGCTTGCGTCAGTCCGGCATTCTGGCTGCGGCGGCCTTGCATGCGCTGGACCAACATGTTCAGCGTTTGGCCGATGACCATGCCTTGGCTCAACGGCTGGCCCAAGGCCTGAAAGGCGTGCCGGGCCTGAACGTCCGCTCGGCGCAAACCAACATCGTGTTTGTGGATGTGGCCGATGGACGTGGCCCGGCGCTGCTCGATGATTTGAAGGCCCAGGGTGTTTTGGCCACAGGCTTGATCGGCCTGCGCTTTGTGACGCATTTGAACGTGGATGCAGCGGGTATTGACCACGCCATTGACTGCATCCGGCGCTTCATGGCGAACGCATCCGCACAGACCAGCCCGGCGTCCACCCGAACAGGCGTTTACTGAAGCCATGCCCGACGCGTCCCAACTATGGATGTTCATGCTGGCCGGTGTGCTGCTTAACCTCACGCCCGGACCGGATGTGCTCTACATCGTCAACCAGTCGCTGCGCGGCGGCGTGCGGCGGGGGCTTGTGGCGGCCTGGGGCATCACGGCCGGGTGTTTCGTGCATGTGGCTGCAGCCGCTCTGGGGCTGGGGGCCGTGCTGGCGACTTCAACAGACGCGTTCAACCTGATCAAGTGGATGGGGGCGGCCTACTTGCTGTGGATGGGCTCGCGTTTGTTGTGGCGCACTTCCCAGGCGGCTGGTGATGAGGTCGCTGTAAGTCCTCAGGCCATGGCGGCCCTTCCGAGCGAATCTTCGCCTGAGGAGGTGCCCCGTATGCGTGCGGTGTTCTTCGGCGCTTTCGCGACCAACGCGCTGAACCCCAAAGTGGCGCTGTTTTTCCTGGCTTTTGTGCCGCAATTCATCCCGGCTCAGGCGGCTGATCCGGCTTGGTCCTTTGTGCTTCTGGGCTGCTTGTTCAATCTGAACAGTCTGCTGGTGTGCATGGCTTGGGCTTTGGCGGCTGCCTGGTTGAGTCACCGGGCCCACCGGCTGCAGCGTGGCATGCGTCACCTGGATCGGCTGGCGGGCTTGCTGTTCATCGGCTTTGGTCTGAAGCTCGCCTTGACCGACGCGCCATCGCACTGAATTTTCAACGAATCCCACCCTCCGAGAGGAAACCCACCATGCCCATTACCCCTCAGGAAGCGCTGCAACGCACCATCGAGCACCGCGAAATTTTTCACGACGAGATGCTCCACCTCATGCGCATGATCATGAATGGCGAGTTGTCGCCCGTCATGACCGCAGCGCTTGTCACAGGCTTGCGCGTGAAAAAGGAAACCATTGGCGAAATCACCGCCGCCGCCCAAGTGATGCGCGAGTTCTCCACCAAGGTGTATGTGGCCGACGCCACACACCTGGTGGACATTGTGGGCACGGGGGGCGATGGGGCCCACACCTTCAACATCTCGACCTGCGCCATGTTTGTGGCCGCCGCCGCTGGGGCCAAAACCGCCAAGCACGGTGGGCGTAGCGTCAGCAGCAAATCGGGCAGCGCCGACGTGGTCGAAGCCCTGGGGGGCAACATCCACCTGTCGCCCGAGCAGATTGCGCGCTCGATCGAAGAGGTGGGCATCGGCTTCATGTTTGCACCCAACCACCATCCGGCCATGAAAAACGTGGCCCCGGTGCGCAAGGAGCTGGGGGTTCGCACGATGTTCAACATTTTGGGCCCCTTGACCAACCCGGCCAGCGCGCCCAACATCTTGATGGGCGTGTTCCACTCCGACCTGGTGGGCATTCAGGTGCGTGCCTTGCAACGCCTGGGGGCCGAGCATGCGGTGGTGGTGTACGGGCGCGACGGCATGGACGAAATCAGCCTGGGTGCGGCCACCTTGGTGGGCGAGCTCAAAAACGGGCAGATCACCGAATACGAAATCCACCCGGAAGACTTTGGCCTGACCATGGCCAGCAACCGGGCTTTGAGAGTGGACACACCCGAACAATCCATGGCCATGTTGCGTGGCGTGCTGGACAATGAACCCGGCGCGGCGCGGGACATCGTCATGATCAACGCAGGCGCAGCCTTGTATGCGGCCAATGTGGCCAGCAGCATTGCCGATGGTCTGGCGCGTGCGCGTGTGGCCATCGAGTCGGGTGCGGCCAAAGCCAAGCTGGCGCAGTTTGTCGCCTTTGGCCAGAAGGCCGCGTGAGCGATCGGATTTGGCGAAGGGGCTTGGGCCACGTGCCGCCTCTTTGTTTGCATTTTGAAATACGGTGCCACCACGCCCGAACAGAAAGAACATCATGAGTGACATCCTGGACAAAATCGTCGCGGTCAAACGCCAAGAAGTGGCGGCTGCATTGAAGCAGAAATCCTTGGCTGTGGTGCGGGCCGATGCCGAAAGCCGCGTACTGACCCGCGACTTCGAAGGTGCGATGCGCGCCAAGATCGCTGCAGGCCAGGCGGCGGTGATCGCCGAGATCAAGAAGGCCAGCCCGTCCAAAGGTGTGTTGCGGGCCGATTTCATTCCGGCCGACATCGCCCAAAGCTATGCCGAATTCGGCGCGGCTTGCCTGTCGGTGTTGACGGACAAACAGTTCTTCCAGGGCAGTGTGGATTACCTCAAGCAAGCTCGCGCCAGTTGCGACTTGCCGGTGCTGCGCAAGGACTTCATGATCGACGCCTACCAGGTCTACGAAGCCCGGGCCATGGGGGCCGATGCCATTTTGCTCATCGCCGCCTGCCTGGACGATGCTCAGATGGCCGAGATGGAGGCCGTGGCCCGTAGCCTGGACATGGCCGTGCTGGTCGAGGTGCATGACAGGGCCGAGCTGGAACGCGCGCTGAAACTGAAAACGCGTCTGGTCGGCATCAACAACCGCAACCTCAAAACTTTCGAGGTGTCCTTGCAGACCACCCTGGACATGTTGCCCGATGTGCCGGCTGACCGCTTGCTGGTCACCGAAAGCGGCATTCAAACCCCGGAAGATGTCCGCCGCATGCGCGAGGCCAAGGTCAACGCTTTTCTGGTGGGCGAGGCGTTCATGCGCGCGAGCGAGCCCGGCGAGGTCCTGGCCAAACTCTTTGCCTGATGTCTCGCACGACGGGTCAGCAAAGTCTGGGGTTTGAGTCAGAACCCTTAGAACCCGGTCAATTGGTGTCTTGGCCGCCTGACATGCAAGACCTGGGTGATGGTTGGGGGCCTTTGGTTGCCGACTTTCTGACTTCAACCGCCGGGCGTGCTTTGTCTTTGCGCCTGGACCAGGCGCTGGCCGCAGGACAAACCATTTACCCGCCAGAGCCTTTTCGAGCGCTGAGCTTGACCCCATTGAGTCAGGTGCGTGTGGTGATTCTGGGGCAAGACCCTTACCACGGTCCGGGGCAAGCCGAAGGTTTGGCCTTTTCTGTTGCCCCTGGCGTGCGCCTGCCGCCCAGCTTGCGCAATATTTTCAAGGAGCTGCAGCACAGCCTGGGTGTCGCCATCCCAAAGCAGGGCTCCTTGGTGCGTTGGGCCCGGCAAGGCGTTTTGCTCTTGAACACCTGCCTGACGGTGGAGGCCGGGCGACCTGCCAGCCATGCCGGCTGGGGTTGGGAGGTGTTGACCGATGCGCTGGTTGCCGCTGTGGCCAGGCGTTCGCATCCTGTGGTGTTCATGCTCTGGGGGGCGCATGCGCAGACCAAAAGGGCCTTGATCGAAGCCGCTGATACGCAGGCGCGGCATTTGGTTTTATTGGCCAATCATCCCTCTCCCTTATCGGCCATGAGGCCGCCGATGCCCTTCATGGGGTGCGGTCACTTCGCACAGGCGGCCGATTTTTTGAGACAGCACGGCGAAAAAGCCATCGAATGGTGAAAAAGTTGTGAGCAAACTTGCGGCGTGTCACAAAAGGATGGCATAATCTAAGACTCGCTTCTGGAGGGGTGCCCGAGTGGCTAAAGGGGGCAGACTGTAAATCTGTTGGCTTACGCCTACACTGGTTCGAATCCAGTCTCCTCCACCAGCAAACTGGCTTAGGCCGGAATGATTTGAGCAATTGGAAATGGTTTCCAAGCATTGGCGTTGCATCCACTCGTGCAATGCAATCAGTGCGGGAGTAGTTTAATGGTAGAACCTTAGCCTTCCAAGCTAATGACACGGGTTCGATTCCCGTTTCCCGCTCCAGTCGTCCGGTTGAGTTTGTCAGAAGATTTCGCCCTTGTGGCTCAGTGGTAGAGCACTCCCTTGGTAAGGGAGAGGTCGCGGGTCCGATTCCCGCCAAGGGCACCAGTTTTGGGGCGCGCAATGCGAGTTGTGCGCCCTCTGTCTTGGTTGTTGACCACTACTTTTCGGAGTCGAAGAAATGGCAAAAGAGAAATTCGAACGGACCAAACCCCACGTGAACGTGGGCACCATCGGTCACGTTGACCACGGCAAAACCACACTGACTGCCGCCATCACCACCGTGCTGGCTGCCAAGTTCGGCGGTGCTGCCAAAGCGT
>NZ_NESF01000016.1 GCF_003063665.1 Limnohabitans sp. Hippo3 | reverse complement strand
AGCTGCCAGTCCTCATCGAGGCGAACAAATTCCGACGGCTGCACCGAGCACTCCATGGCCTTCTCCTTCCATACGCAATGGAGAAGAGCATATCTCAAATTGATATTTTAAGTTAGCGCATATGCGCGTACGCGGGTATCCATGGCAGTCGAAGGCATAGACCCCCGATCAAGTCGGGGGTGACGAGACAAGAGGAATCTCCCCCCTATCAAGCCTGGGTTGACGTCGATGTGTCATGCCCGCGCACGCGGGTATCCATGGCAGTCGCAGGCCCAGCGGTCAGAGCTTCTTGACCAAGACCTGGCTCTTTCGGTCCCAGTTGTACTTGCGTTTGCGGGCTTCGGGCAGCCAGTCGGGGTCGACCTGCACAAAGCCGCGCTTGATGAACCAATGCATGGTGCGCGTGGTCAGCACAAAGATGCTTTTAAGGCCCATGGCGCGTGCGCGTTGCTCCACGCGCTTCAAAATTTTCTCGCCATCGCCTTGGCCCTGCGACTGGGGCGACACCGTCAGCGCCGCCATCTCGGCCGTCTTGGCTTCGGGGTAGGGGTAGAGCGCCGCGCAGGCAAAGATCACGCCGTCGTGGTCGATGATGGTGTAGTGGTCGATGTCGCGCTCGATCTCGGTGCGGTCGCGCTTGACCAGGGTGCCGTCTTTCTCGAACGGCTCGATCAGCTGCAAGATGCCGCCCACGTCGTCGGCGGTGGCCTCGCGCAGTTCTTCGAGCTTCTCGTCCACCACCATGGTGCCGATGCCGTCGTGCACATACACCTCCAGCAGCAGCGAGCCGTCCACCGCAAAAGGCAGGATATGCGAGCGCTCCACGCCTTCTTCGCAGGCTTTGACGCAGTGCTGCAGGTAAAAACCAATGTCGGTCGGCTCGGTCGGCGAGGGCAGCGAGGCCAGCAACTGTTTGGCCGCTGCCAGCGGCAGCTCGGTGTCGATGGGGTTGTCGTCGCTGGCGGGCTCGCCCGGCTGCATGCGGATGCCCGGAATCTCGGTCACAAAAATCAGTTTGTCGGCCTGCAGCTCGGCAGCCACACTGGTGGCGACCTCTTCCATGGCCAGGTTAAAGGCCTCGCCCGTGGGTGAGAAGCCAAAGGGCGACAGCAGCACCATCGCCCCCATGTCCAGTGTGCGCATGATGCCGTCCACGTCCACCTTGCGCACCAGGCCCGAGTGCTGGAAATCCACGCCATCCACAATGCCCACGGGGCGTGCGGTGATGAAGTTGCCCGAAATCACCCGCACCGTAGACCCCGCCATGGGTGTGTTGGGCAAGCCCTGGCTGAAGGCCGCTTCGATCTCGTAGCGCAGCTGGCCTGCGGCTTCCTGGGCGCAGTCGAGCGCCACGCTGTCGGTGATGCGGATGCCGTGGGAATACTTCGGGGTGTGTCCCTTGGCAGCCAGTTGTTCGTTGACCTGTGGGCGAAAACCGTGCACCAGCACGATCTTGACGCCCATGCTCTGGATCAGGGCCAGGTCTTGCGCCAGGTTTTGCAGTTTGCCCGCCGCAATCGCCTCGCCCGCGATGCCGACCACAAAGGTCTTGCCCCGGTGCATGTGGATATAAGGCGCCACCGACCGGAACCAGGGCACAAAGGTGAAGTTGAAGACAGTGGACATGGGCAATCTGGGGGCGGCAAAGGTGGCGGGGCGTCGGGCTGGGATAATCCCAGGCTGTTCTTGCCTTGATTTTCACAGAAGTTTTCGCCTTGTCTGACACCCCCCTCCAAATCGACTTCCCCGAAGGCCTGCCCGTCTCGGCCCGGCGTGACGAAATCATGGCCGCCATGGACCAGCACCAGGTCATCATCGTGTGCGGTGAAACCGGCTCGGGCAAGACCACCCAGCTGCCCAAAATCGCACTGATGCTGGGGCGGGGACGCTTGAATGCCAAGCCCGGAGAGAAGGGCCGCCTGATCGGCCACACCCAGCCCCGGCGCATTGCGGCCAGCTCGGTGGCCAAGCGCATTGCTGAGGAATTGAAGACACCGCTGGGCGAGGTGGTGGGTTTCAAGGTGCGCTTTCAGGATCGACTCTCCAAAAACGCCTCGGTCAAGCTCATGACCGACGGCATCTTGCTGGCCGAAACCCAGACCGACCCGCTGCTGCAGGCCTACGACACGATCATCATCGACGAGGCGCACGAGCGCAGCCTGAACATCGACTTCTTGCTGGGTTACCTGCGACAAATCCTGCCGCGCAGGCCGGACCTGAAGATCGTGGTCACTTCCGCCACCATCGACGCCGACCGTTTTGCCAAACACTTTGCCTCCCGCAACGGCCCGGCCCCGGTCATCATGGTGTCGGGCCGCACCTTCCCGGTGGAGCAGCGCTACCGCCCGTTTGAGGAGTCGCGTGACTACGGCCTGAACGAGGCCATGGCCGATGCCGTGGACGAACTCTGGCAGGGCGGGGCAGGCGGCGATATCCTGATTTTTTTGCCGGGCGAGCGCGAGATCCGCGAAGCCGCCGACCACCTGCGCAAGCACCTGGCGCACCAGCCGCTCACGCGCAACGCCGAGGTGCTGCCGCTGTTTGCCCGCCTGTCACAGGCCGAGCAGGACCGGATTTTTGAAGCGTCCAACGGCCGCCGCATCGTGCTGGCCACCAACGTGGCCGAAACCTCGCTCACGGTGCCCGGCATCCGTTATGTGATCGACGCGGGCACGGCGCGGGTCAAGCGCTACAGCCTCCGCAGCAAGGTCGAGCAGCTGATGGTCGAGCCGATCAGCCAGGCGGCGGCCAACCAGCGTGCGGGCCGCTGCGGCCGCGTGGCCAACGGCATCTGCATCCGCCTGTACGACGAAAAAGACTTTGCAGGCCGTCCGCGCTTCACCGACCCGGAAATTTTGCGCTCGTCTTTGGCGGGCGTGATCCTTCGCATGAAGTCGCTGCACCTGGGCGTGGTGGAAGACTTCCCGTTCATCGAAGCGCCGTCCAAACGCGCCATCACCGACGGCTACCAGCTGCTGGCCGAGCTGGGTGCGGTCGATGACGACAACGAGCTCACGCCCATTGGCCAAGAGCTGGCACGCCTGCCGCTGGACCCCCGCGTGGGTCGCATGATTTTGGAGGCGCGTGGCCGCAACGCCCTCGACGAAGTGCTGGTGATCGCCAGCGCCATGAGCGTGCAAGACGTGCGCGACCGCCCCATGGACGCCCAGGCCCAGGCCGACCAGGCGCACGCCAAGTTCGACGACGACAAGAGCGAATTCACCGGTTATCTGAAGCTGTGGAAGTGGATTCATGATGCAAGGGGCGGCCCATCGGCCCATGGACACCCGGTCAAGCCGGGTGTGACAAAGGGGGCGGGCATCCATGCCCCCGCATCCACCCACAAACTCAGCAACCGCCAATACGAGCAGCTGCTGCGCCAGAACTTTATCAACATTCGCCGTGTGCGCGAGTGGCGCGACACGCACACCCAGTTGCTCACCGTGGTGGCCGAGCACAAGTGGCGCATCAACACGCAGCCCGCCACGTATGAGCAGCTGCACCTGTCCATGCTGGCGGGCCTGCTCGGCAACGTGGGCTACAAACTTGAAGACGAAGAAGCTTATTTGGGTGCACGCGGCATCAAGTTCCACAAACACCCCGGCGCGCACCTGAGCAAAAAACCGGGCCGCTGGATCGTGGTGGCCGAGTTGGTCGAAACCACGCGCCTGTTTGGCCGGGGCATTGCCGCGATTGAGCCGCAGTGGCTGGAGCAAGTCGGTGCGCACCTGCTGCGCAAACAGGTGCTCGACCCGCACTGGGAAAAGAAGTCCGCTGAAGTGGTGGCGCTGGAGCGGGCCACGCTTTACGGCTTGGTGGTCTACAGCGGGCGGCGCACCGCCTACAGCTGGGTGGACCTGCACGGTGCACGCGAGATCTTTATTCGTGAAGCCCTGGTGGGCGACCAGTGGGATACCAAGCTGCCGTTTTTGGCCGCCAACCACAAGATGATCGCCAAGGTCGAGGAGCTGGAACACAAGTCACGCCGGCAAGACGTGTTGGTGGACGACGAACTGATCTACGCCTTTTACGACCAGCAGATTCCGCCCGAGGTGTGCAGCGGCCGCTTGCTCGAAGAGTGGTATCGGCACGAAAGCGTCAAGCAACCGCGCCTGCTGATGCTGACCCGCGAAGAGTTGATGCGCCACGAGGCCGCAGGCATCACCACGCAGGCTTTCCCCAAACACATCCGTTTGGGCGGTACCGATTGCGCAGCGACGTACCTGCACGAGCCGGGCGATGCCCGCGATGGCGTCACGGTCACGGTGCCCTTGTTTGTGCTCAACCAAGTGAGCGAAGACCGCTGCGAATGGCTGGTGCCCGGCTTGCTCAAAGACAAAATCCAGGCCCTGCTCAAAAGCCTGCCGCAGCGCCCGCGCAGCCGCTTTGTGCCGCTGCCCGAATCGGCCACGCGGTTGGCTGCCGAGTTGTCGGCCCCCGAGCTGTTTGGTGCCGGATCGCTGACCGACGTGCTGCTCAAAAAAGTACGCGACGAAACCAGTCTGGACGTCAAGCGCACTGACTTCAAACACGACATGCTCAGCCCGCACCTGTTCATGAACCTGCTGGTGGTCGACGAGCACGGCCGCCAGCTGGGCATGGGCCGCAACCTGGGCGCACTCAAAGGCGAGCTGGGCGCCAAAGCACGTGGTGCGTTCCAGGCGTTGGCGCAGTTGAAGGTGGCGTCTTCTGTCATGGCCGCCCCCTCAGGCATGGCCACGCCATCTGTCGTACCCGCGCAGGCGGGTATCCATGCCCCCCATGGACACCCGATCAAGTCGGGTGTGACAAGACAAGATGTCATACCCGCGAACGCGGGTATCCACCCCCGCACAGGCACAACATCCGCCAAAGCCACCCCCGCCAAACAGACCCCCATCGCCCCCCAGCGCTACACCAGCTGGACCTTTGGCGAACTCCCCGAGCTGATGGAAATCAGCAAAGGCGGCCAGACCCTGATCGGCTTCCCGGCGCTGGTGGACATGCAAGACGCCGTGACCATCGAGGTGTTTGACGAACCCGACGTGGCCGCCAGCAAAAACCGCTCGGGCCTGCGCCGCCTGTTTGCGCTGCAGATCAAAGACGCGCTCAAGTACCTGGAAAAAAACATCCCCGACCTGCAAAAAATGGCCGTGGCCTACATGCCGCTGGGCACGGCGGACGAGCTGAAAACCCAGATCATCGACGTGGCACTCGACCGCGCTTTCTTGCTCGACCCGCTGCCCAACGATGAAATCACCTTCAAGCGCCGCATCGAAGAGGGCCGGGGGCGCCTCACGCTGATTGCCAACGAAGTGGCCCGATTGGCGGGCACCATCTTGCTGGAGTTTGGCGCGGCCACCCGCAAGATCAAAGACACCAAAAACGCCCCCGATGCGACAGCCGACTGCACCCAGCAACTGCAGCGCCTGATGCCTAAGAACTTCATGGCCGCCACCCCATGGCCGCAGCTGCAGCACTACGCCCGCTACCTCAAGGCCATCACCCTGCGCCTGGACAAAGTCCGCGCCGACCCTGCCCGCGACGCCCAACGCTTGGCCGAGCTGAAACCGCAAGAGCAGCGCTATTGGCGCCTGGTGGCCGAACGCAAAGGCGCCCAAGACGCCCGCATGCTGGAGTTCCGTTGGCTACTGGAAGAACTGCGCGTGAGCTTCTTCGCGCAAGAGCTGCGCACCCCACAGCCTGTGAGCATCAAGCGGCTGGAGAAGGCTTGGGGGCAGTTGAATCATTGATCAAATCCGGCTGTACGGGTTTCGATCTGCTTTAGTAGTGGTGTATTTCCCTCAGTAGGGCTTGTCAGTTCTTCCCAAACTTGGCCTTGGCAGCCGCAACGCAGCTGGCTTTGGCGTCGCCTGCGAGGGCGTCGCATTTTTCGATGGCCACTTTGTAGTCGGCGTCGACTTTTTCGGTGGCCGCGTCTTTTTTGGCTTCACCGATTTCCTTGTTCATCTTGGCGTCGGCCAGGGCTTTTTTCTCGACGGCCTTGGCTTCCTGGCGGCACGCGTCCTTGGCGTTGCCCGCGAGGTCGTCACAGCGCTCTTTGGCGACTTCGTAGGCGGCTTTGGCTTTGGCCACCAGAATATTGGTGCGGTCGGCGGCTTTGCCTGTGTAGCTGTATTCCAGCTCGGCGCGTGCAATCTTTTCCTTGGCTTTGGCTTCTTCCACGCAGATGTCTTTGGCATTGCCTGACTGCGAACCGCAAGCGGCTTTGTCGGCCTTGTAGTCCGCGCTGATGCGTGTTTTGCTGGCTTTGTAGTCGGCTTTGCTCATGGTTTGGGCATAGGCGGCCGAGATGGGCAGCAGGCTGGCGCACAGCAGTGCGGCGGTGAAGGTCTTGAGTTTTTGCATGAAGGTTTCCCCTTTGAGGTGATGAAGAGAACCCATTAGCACACGCCAGGCCTTGTGTGATCAGTGCGTCAACCAACGCAGCGCGATGACGCGCTGCGTTCACCAGCGCCCGGATGCACCGCCGCCGCCAAAGCCGCCGCCCCCGCCTTTGAAGCCGCCACCGGGGCCACCGCGCCCGCCATACCGGGCCCGCAGCAATCCGGCCAAGCCCACCCAGGTGGTCAGCCCCGTGATGCCACCTGCGATCAGTGCCAAAGACAGCACCCCAAGCAGGAACCACGAGACGGCGCCCACAAGGGCGGCGGTCATGATCGCGCCAGGAAATCGGCCCAGCACGGCGCGCAACACAAAGCCCAGCAGGGCGCCAACGGCAATGATCCAGCTGATGTCCATCCACGGCTTGACCGCTGGCGCAGCAGTCGGCGCGGGCAGGGCCTCGCCGTCAATGACACCCATCATGCGCTGCAGCCCGATGTCGATGCCGCCGAAAAAGTCTTGCTGCCGAAAAGCAGGCGTGATGCTTTCCTCGATGATGCGTTTGCTGGTGGCGTCGTTGAGGGCGCCTTCCAGTCCGTAGCCCACCTCTATGCGCGCAGCGCGGTCGTTTTTGGCCACCACAAGAATGGCCCCATCGTCGACCTTGGTGCGGCCCAGCTTCCATTGCTCGGCCACGCGCAGGGCATATTGCTCGATGGTTTCAGGCTGGGTGGTGGGCACCAGCAAGACGGCCAGCTGGCTGCCTTTGCGTGCCTCAAAGGCGGTCAGCTTTTGTTCGATCGTGGCTTGCTGCGCCGGGGTGAGTGTGCGGGTTTGGTCGATCAAGTGGCCTGTCAAGGGCGGCACGGGCAACTGGGCGTTGCAGACTTGTCCGACCAGCAAGGCCCCGAAGAGCCAGCCCACGCAGCGGATGCGCCACAGGTTCACTTGGCATCACCCGGTACGGTGGCAGATGGTGTGGCGGGTGCAGTCCCGAAATCGACGGTCGGTGGCCGGGCGATCGCTTGCTCGTTTTCAACTGAAAAGTTGGGTTTTTCTTTGTAGCCCAATGCCCAAGCCGTCAGGTTGGAGGGGAATGAGTGGACGGTGACGTTGTAGTCCTGCACGGCTCTGATGTAGCGGTTGCGGGCGACGGTGATGCGGTTTTCTGTGCCTTCGAGTTGGGCTTGCAGGTCGATGAAGCCTTGGTTGGCCCGCAGAGCGGGGTAGTTTTCTGATACCACCAAGAGCCTGGACAAGGAGCCCGAGAGTTCCTTTTGGGCCTGCTGAAATTTCTGGAACGCTTGCGGGTCGTTGACCAGTTCGGGCGTTGCCTGGATGGCCGTGGCTTTGGAGCGCGCTTCCACCACGGCTTGCAAGGTGCTTTGCTCGAAGTCTGCCTGGCCTTTGACGACATTGACCAGGTTGGGAATCAGGTCGGCCCGGCGCTGGTATTGGCTCAGCACTTCGGACCAACTGGCCTTGATCTGTTCGTTCCCCCTTTGGAACTCGTTGTAGCCGCAGCCCGAAAGGGCGAGCGTGGTGCCGATCAAAAAGAGGGAAAGCCAGCGTTGAAAAGTGGCGGTCATGGCGTGCCTCGCGTTGGTGGGTGTTCGGCAAGGGTATGGCGCGAAGGACCGGGGCACTGTGCGCTGCACCACATTCAGCAAGGGTCTGCCAAGGCTGTCGGTTGCGCATTTGGTTGCGCATTTGCATTGTTGTTTTTGTCGAATATGTACCTATAAGTGACTATATCGACATATAATTGATCGATGTTTTTCAAACGCCTCAGTCCTGTTGCCGTGCTGTGGAGCCTTCTGGCTGGCGTGTCCGCGCCTGCCTTGGCTTTTCAGGACAGGGACTGGCAGCTGGTGCCTGCTGCAACGACCCATTGGGTGGAGTTCACTCAGGGCTCGGAGTTGTCCAAACTGGTGGCGGGCTACCGCTCGGGCGGTTTTGAGTCTGCGGGTGGTCAATGGGTTGGTTTTGACAAGTGGTACCGCCCGAAAATGGTGGACACCCGCCTGACCTGGATGACGCAGCTGTCGCCAGAGTTTGGCGTGCTGTGGGGCGCCAGCACGGGCGAGCGGGCTGAAAAATACACCATTGCACCCAGTCTGAAGCTGGGTTTTGTCTACCAGATCAAGGCCGGTCCGCGTTCGCATTTGTCGATCCGGGCGACTTCGGTCATTGGCGGGCGCTTGCAGGAGCGAGCCTGCACAGCCGACTATGGCGAGATTGGCGGCATCCAGCAGGTCCATTGCCGTTTGGCCGCGACCGAGCTGGCCCCCGACCAAACCCTGAAATACCTGATCAACGCTCTGCCACCCGACCGGCACCAGGCGCAGATCCGATACACCTACATTTTTTGAATTCCCCACCCTGAGAGGAACACCATGAAAACCATTCGACTTGTTGCCTTGGCCGCCATCGGTTTGCTGGCCCTGTCTGTCGCCCATGCCCAAAAATCCGGTCCCTCCAAGACCGCGCCTGCGCCGCAGCTGCAAACCTGGATGAGCCCAGAAGTGGCCGATGCCTGGAAGCAGGGCTACAAGGGTTCGGGCGTGACCGTGACGGTGGTGGACGACTTCCGCAGCAACCAGGGTCTGTACGGCAATCTGGGGCAGGGCACCCAGCTCTTGCGCCATGGCGAATGGACGCTCAAAGAGGCCAGCATGATTGCACCGTCGGCCACCATGCGGGCACATGACTTCAACTCGGGCACCTCGGTGGGCCTGAGCCGTGGTCTGAATGTGCTGAACCTGAGCTATGGCATGTATGCGCCTGCGGGTTACACCGCTTCGCAAATCGGCTGGAGCAGCCAGGAGTCCTCCATCATTTCGCACGCCCAAAATGGCAAGGCTGTGATTTCCAAAGCCGCTGGCAACGATGCCATCGTGATCGGTTCGGCCAACGCCTCCGGGCAGGTGGATTACCTGAACCTCGCGCTCAAAGGGGCCCAGTCGGCCATTTATGTCGGTGCCCTGAACACCAACGGCACGACCAGCGCACCAGCCTCTTTGGCCAGCTACTCCAACACGCCGGGTGCAGACGCGGTGGTTCAACAGCAATTTGTGGTGGTGGGCGTGGACGGTGCCAAGACGGGTTTGTATGGCACATCGTTTGCAGCGCCCATCATCAGCGGTTATGCGGCCATTCTGGGCAGCAAGTTCACCAAATCAACACCCACCCAGATCGCCAACCAGCTGTTGAAGACGGCCCGCCAGGACACGATCTCGGGTTACAACCCCGCCACACACGGCCGTGGTGAGGCGAGCATCACCCGCGCACTGGCCCCTGTCAGTATTCAATAAGCCCTCGGGGCTGCGGCCTTCGTTGCTCTGATTCAGCGCGGCAGCGTCATCAGCGGGATGTCTTTGGCTGCGGCCAGTTTGTCGAGCTGCGCTCGGCTCTGGCCCGCCAAAAATGTTTCGATGGCCTGCCGCGTGGCGGGTTTGAACAAGTCCTTGACCGGGTGGGTCAACGCCACACCTGCGGCTTCGCACAGGCTGATGGCAAAGTGCGGCTCCAGAGCTGCCACGGCCACCCGGCCGTTTTTGCAGGCATAGATGCGGTAGCCCGCGTGCGCACCGCCCACCGCACCTTCGGGCGTGGTCATGCGCAGCTGTCTGGGCAAGGCCAGCCAAGCTGCCGCGTCGGACAGGGCGACTTCGTGGTGCGACCCTTTACCCGTGGTCTTGAGCGTGATCAGCGCCTTCAGCGCAGCTTCGCTGGCCATGATGGCGCCCCCCATGTCGGCAAACAAACTGGGTGGCAAGTCCATGCCATTGACCAAACCGACTTCGGCCTGGTAAGTCAAATCGTGGCCAGGGATTTCGGCCAAGGGGCCAGGAGCGCCGACCACTTCGATCAGGCTGAGCGCAGGGTATTGCTTGTGCAGCTTCTTCCAACCCAAGCCCAGCTTGGTCAGGGCCGATGGGCGAAACGAGGTCAGCAGCACATCGGTGTTGGACAAGAGTTTGTGCAACTCGGCTTGGCCTTTTTCTGTCTTGAGGTCCAGCGTTTTGAGCTTCACGCCTTTGTGTAGCAGGTCGTAACCGCTGGGCGTGTAGTGCTGCATCGGGTCACCCGCAGGCGGGTTGATCTTGGTGCACGCGGCGCCCATCTGGGCCAGTCGCATCAGCGCGGCAGGGCCGGGCAGGTTGAGGGCAAGACTCAAGACGCGCGTGCCGCGCAGGGGTTTGTTGGTGCTCATAGTGCTGATCATTTTAGGAGGGCACTTGTTCGATGGCTGCCAATGCGCGACACCCAAGGCATTCGGCCGCAGGGGCGGCCTCCCACAAGGACTGCCAGCGTAGCTGGGTATTTTGTGGGAGCGAGCCCCTGCTCGCGAATGGTGGCATGGGCTCAGCCCGCATTCGGCCGCAGGGGCAGCCTCCCACAGGGGCAACCAGCAAGGGGCGTCAGCCCCTCAGAGATGGTTTACCGGTCGCCAAAGTCCAGTGGCAAGCCCACATAGTTTTCGGCCATGGTGCGCGAACCGGCTTCGCTGTGAATCAGGTAGTCCAGCTCTGCGTCTTGGAATTTCTGGCCGATGTCGCCGTTTTCCGGAAAGTGGTGCATCAGGCTGGTGAACCACCAGGAAAAGCGCTCCGCACGCCAGATGCGGCGCAGGCAGCGTTCCGAATACGCGTCAATACCCGCCTCGGTCTTGTCGGCATAGAACTCGATGAAAGCAGTGGACAGGTACTTCACATCGGTAGCGGCCAGGTTCAAGCCCTTGGCACCTGTGGGCGGCACGATGTGTGCGGCGTCGCCCGCCAGGAACATGCGGCCAAAGCGCATGGGCTCGGTCACGAAGCTGCGCAGCGGGGCGATGCTTTTCTCAATGCTGGGGCCAGTCACCAAATGCTCGCGGGCTTCGGGGTCCAGGCGCTTGCGCAACTCGGCCCAGAAGGCGTCGTCAGACCATTGCTCGACCTTGTCGGTCAAGGGCACTTGCAGGTAATAGCGGCTGCGCGTGGCGCTGCGCTGTGAGCACAGGGCAAAGCCGCGGGTGCTGTTGGCGTAGATCAATTCATGGTGCACAGGGGGTGTGTCGGACAACACGCCCAACCAGCCAAAAGGGTAGACCTTCTCGTATTCCTTGATCGCACCTTTGGGGGCGCTGGCGCGGCAAACGCCATGAAAGCCATCGCAGCCCGCGATGAAGTCGCATTCGATGGTGTGCAGCTGGCCATTTTTTTCGTAGGTGACGCGGGGCTTGGCAGTGTCGAACTCGTGCACCTGCACATTCTGGGCTTCGTAGACCGTGGGCAGACCTTCTGCCTGGCGCGTGTCCATCAGGTCGCGGGTGACTTCGGTCTGGCCGTACACCATGACTTTTTTGCCGCCCGTGAGATGGTCCATGTCTATGCGGTGGCGTGCACCTTTGAACAAGAGGTCAAAGCCTGTGTGCACCAAGCCTTCTTTGTGCATGCGCTGGCCCACGCCCGCCTCATCGAGCAGGTCCATGGTCACTTGCTCCAGCACACCCGCGCGGATGCGCGAAAGCACATAGTCGGGGCTTTGGCGTTCGACGATGATGGCGTCAATGCCGGCCTTGAACAGCAATTGGCCGAGCAACAGGCCGGAGGGGCCTGCGCCAACAATGGCCACTTGGGTGCGGGTGGTTTTCATGGGTGTCTCCTGGAGTTTGTCTGTGCAATGCCTGCAAGCTTAGGGGGCAGGCCCAAGGGCAGAAGGGCATGGCATTCGAGTTTGTGCGGTAAAAAGATGATTTGTGCGATGATCGCGCAAATCATTGGGCCGTTGGGGTGGCCTCTCACTACAACCCAAGGGCCTTCGTTGCATTTTTTGTGGGAGCGAGCCCCCGCTCGCGAATGGTGGTGTCCCCGCTGCAGTCATTCGCGAGCGGGGGCTCGCTCCTACTTCACTCCGGTTCACATGACGATTGCCAAAGCTGACTACATCGAAGGACTGGCCAAGGGCCTGGCTGTGCTGGAGGCGTTTGACACCGAACGCCAGCGCCTGAACGCCACGCTGGCCGCGCAGCGCACGGGCATCACGCGGGCGGCGGCACGGCGGCATTTGCTCACCTTGGCCGAGTTGGGTTATCTGGAAACCGATGGTTCGCACTACTGGCTGTCGCCACGGGTGCTGCGTTTGGCAGGTAGCTACATGGCCACCTCCCGCCTGCCACGCACGCTGCAGCCCACACTCAACCGTCTGGCGGCAGAAACGCAGGCGGCTTTCAGCGCGGTGGTTCTGGACCACGACGAGTGCGTGATCGTGGCCCGAAGTGCAGGCGTGGCCGAACCGGTGCGGCACCTGGCCTATGGTCTGCACCTCGGGGCACGCTTGCCCGCGCACGCCACCTCCACCGGGCGGGTTTTGCTGGCCAGTTTGCCCAAGGCCGATTTCACGGCCTGGCTCAAAGGCCGGGAGTTGGCCCGCATCACGCCGCAAACCGAGGTGAATGCCGCCCGATTCAAGGCCTTGGTCGAGCAGGTGAGGCAGGCGGACCATTGCCTGGCGCGCGATGGCCACGAGCTGGGCATCCACGCGCTGGCGGTGCCCCTGCGCAACATGCAGGGCCAGACCCTGGCCGCGCTGAACGTGGTGGGCACGGCCGATCAGTTGAGCGACGCCGCTGTGCAGCGCAAGTGGCTGCCATTGCTGCTGGACGCAGCGCGGGAGTTGCGGCCTTTGCTGTGATGGTGCAGGTCGTGGTTCAGCACGCATTCGGCCGCAGGGGCGGCCTCCCACACCGCATGTCGACTCAAACGCCCAAATGCTGTTCCAGCACGCTGGGGTCGTCCAGCAGGATTTGCGATGAGCCCTCGAACACCACCTGGCCTTTGACCAGGATGATGTTGCGGTCGGTGATCTGGGTGACGTGTTTCCAGTTTTTGTCGACGATGATCGAGCTGATGCCGCTGGCCTTGATCAGGCTGCAGATGCGCCAGATGTCGCGGGCGATCAGCGGGGCCAGACCTTCGGTGGCTTCGTCGAGGATAAGCACATCGGGGTTGGTCATGAGGGCGCGGCCGATGGTGAGCATCTGTTGCTCGCCGCCCGACAGTTGCTGCCCGCCGTGGCCCAGGCGTTCTTTCAGGCGCGGGAAGGTCTCGAGCACCCGCTCGTAGGTCCAGTCGCGTTGGCCTTGGCTGCCTGCACGGGCGGCCATTTTCAGGTTCTCCACCACGCTCAGGTTGCCGAAAATGCCTCGGCCTTCGGGCACATAGGCAATGCCCAGCTGCGCCACTTCAAACGTGGGACGGCCGTTCATACGCTGGCCCTTGATGTCCACCGTGCCCGAGCGCGGCGGCACGATGCCCATGATGGATTTGAGCAGGGTGCTTTTGCCCATGCCGTTGCGGCCCATGAGGCCGATCGTCTCGCCCCGGCCGACAGAAAAGTTCACGCCGCGCAGGATGTGGCTGGCACCGTAGTAGGTGTTCAGGTCTTGGGCCTGGATCAACAAATCGCTCATCTCAATGTTCCTCACCCAAGTACGCCGCCTGCACACCTGCATCGGCGCGCACGGCCGCAGGCGTGTCGCTCGCAATCACTTGTCCGTTGACCATCACCGTCAGGTGGTCGGCCAGGGTGAACACGGCGTCCATGTCGTGCTCGACCAGCAAAATCGCGTGGTCTTTTTTGAGGCGCAGCAGCAGCTGCACCATGCGCTCGGCCTCGGCCTGGCCCATGCCAGCCAGCGGTTCATCGAGCAGCAGCACGCGGGGCTCGGTGGCCAGGGTCATGGCGATTTCCAGCTGGCGTTGCTCGCCATGGCTGGTGGCTCCGGCCAGGGCCTGGCGGCGGTCTTGCAGGTCCGTGAGTTCAATGGCGCGTTCGGCCCGCGCGTTGACGGCCTGCATGCGGGCGGCTGTCCGCACCCAACCCAGCGGGTTGAAAGGCGAAGGCTGCACACGCGATTGCGCAGACAAGCGCACGTTGTCCCACACGCTGAAGGTGCTGAAGATGTTGGTCTTTTGGTAGCTACGGCCCAAGCCGTGGCGCGAAATTTTCTCGGAGGTCCAACCGGTGATGGACTGTTCGCCCAAGGTGATGCTGCCGCTGGTGGGGGGCAGGTCGCCCGAGAGCAGGTTGGTCAATGTGGATTTGCCCGCGCCGTTGGGGCCAATGACGGCGTGGATGTGGCCGAGCCACAAATCCAGCGACACGTCGTTGACGGCTGCCAGACCGCCAAAGCGCTTGGTCAAACCACGGGCGGACAGCAAAGCATGGCGATCAGTCATGGCCCGCCTCCATGGCTGTTTTGCTGCCGAAAAACCGGTTGATCAGGCCCAAAATGCCTTTGGGTGCAAAGATGATCAAAGCCACGATGAACAGGCCCATCCACATTTGCCAGTGCTTACCGGTTTTGAAGCTGCCCACATCGGGCAGGTCTTTGAAGACGTGCAGCAAATACTCAAAGCTGAAGGCCCCCACAATGGCGCCCGCGAAATTGCCCATGCCACCCAAAATCACCATCATGATGGCGTGGGCGCTCATGTGAAAGCCCATGAGCTCGGGGTTCACAAATCCGGTTTGCGCAGCCCACAAATAACCCGCCAGACCCGCCAGGGCCCCGGCCAGCGTGAAGGCGGCGAGCTTGTGGCTGAAGGTGTTGAAACCCAGAGCCCGCATGCGGTGTTCATTCACACGAATCCCTGACAGTGCCCGGCCAAAGGGGCTCCAGAGCAGGCGGCGCAAGAACACATACACCGACAGCAAACAGCCCAGCGTGAAGTAATAAAACACCCGCTTGTTTTCCAGGTCGATCACGCCCGCATCGGGTCGGAAGTTCAGGAACAAACCGTCCGAGCCGCCCAGCGCCTTGTTGTCAAAGAAGATGTAGAAAATCATCTGCGCGAAAGCCATGGTCACCATGATGAAGTAGATGCCGTGGGTGCGCACCACCAAAAAGCCGATGACCAAAGCCGCCAGGGCAGAGCCGCCCACGGCCAACGGCAAGCTGGCCAGCAGGCTGATGGGTTCGTTTTGTGGTGTGACAAACGCCAGCACATAACCGGCCAGGCCGAAGTAAGCCGCATGGCCCAGCGACACCAGGCCCGTGACGCCTTGCAGCAAGTCGAGGCTCATGGCCAGGATGGCCAGGATCATCATGCGCAAGACCATGGCCGTGTAGAAATCGGTGCCTACAAAGGGGAAGGCGGCGAGCGCCAAAAAGCCCAGCAACATCACCAGCTGGATGCTGCGCGGCAGGGTTTCGAGGTGGATTTGGGGCATGCTCATGTTGTTTTTCTCATCGTCATTGCTTGAACAGGCCTTCGGGTTTGTAGAGCAGCACGGCGGCCATCAGCACATACACCAACATGCCCGAGGCCTGGGGCAGCAGCACCTTGCCAAAGGTGTCGACCAGGCCGACCAGCAAGGCGGCGATCAAGGCGCCCCGCACCGAGCCGATGCCGCCAATGACCACCACCACAAAGCACATGATCAAGACCTGTGAGCCCATGTTGGGGTAGACGCTCGACACAGGCGCGGCGATCATGCCCGCGATCGAGGCCAGGCCAATGCCCAAGGCAAACACCACCGAGTGGATGAGTTTGATGTTGATGCCCAAGGACTCGGTCATCTCGCGGTTGAATGCACCCGCACGGATCTTCATGCCCAGACGGGTTTTGGAGATCAGCAAATACAAGCCCAAAGCCAGCACCAGGCACACGCCCGACATGAACAGGCGGTAGACCGGATAGGAAAGATTCTCGGTCAAGGGGATGGACGCGGCCAGCAGCTCGGGCACGGGCAGGCCGTGCACATCGTCACCCCAGATCATGGAGCGCAGTTCTTCAAACACGTAAATCAGGCCAAACGTGAGCAGCACCTGGTCCAAGTGGTCGCGGTGGTAGAAGTGGCGAAACAGCAAGCGTTCAATCAATAAGCCAAAAGCCACCGAAAAAGCCGTGCCCACCACGATGGCCAGCGCAAAGCTGCCCAGCTGCGCGGCCAAGGACCAGGCCAGGTAAGCGCCCAGCATGTAAAAGCTGCCATGTGCCAGGTTGACCACACCCATGATGCCGAAGATCAGCGTCAGGCCAGCGGCCAGCATGAACAGCAGCAGCCCGTACTGGACGCTGTTGAGCAGCTGAATCAAGAAATTCACAAAGTCCATCGGGGATCACACTTTCAATGGAGGAGGGTGGCCGAAGCCTGGAGGATGCGCACCATTGAAAACGGCGGACCGAAATCCGCCGTGGCACGGCTGGCAAGCACAGGTGTTGGGGCAAGCCCCAGCGCCCGTTGCCTGCAGTTTACATGCGGCAACCTGCGCCAGAGTCGGCCAACGCCTTGGCAGCGATGCCGATGACCTTGTTCTCTTTGTTAGACACTTCACGCAGGTAAATGTCTTGCACCGGGTTGTGTGACTTGCTCATGGTCCACTTGCCACGCGGGCTGTCGATCACGGCGGCCTCCATGGCTTTGATCATGGTGGCCTTCTGGCTCACATCGCCCTTGACCGCGTTGGCCCCTTGCACCAGCAGCAAGCCTGTGTCGTAGCCTTGCACGGCGTACACGTCGGGCTGCATCTTGAAGGTCTTGGCGTAGTTCAGGCGGAATTCCTTGTTGCGCTTGGTTTCGATGCCGTCGCCATAGTGCAGGGCTGTCAAAACGCCGTCGGCCGCCGGACCTGCGGCGTCCAGCACGCCTTCGGTCAGGAAGCCAGAGCCGTACAAGGGAATCTTGCCTTTGAGGCCCGCAGCGGCATAGTCCTTGAGGAACTTGGCCGCGCCGCCACCGGCAAAGAAGCAGGCCACGGCGTCGGGTTTGAGTGCCGCGATTTCGGTCAGCAGCGCCTGGAACTCGACGTTGGGGAAGGGCAGGCCCAACTCTTTGACGATGGTGCCCCCGGCTTTGGTGTAGCTCTCTTTGAAGCCTTCAAAGGCTTCGTCGCCTGCGGCGTATTTCCAGGTGATCCACACCGCCTTTTTGTGGCCGCGCTTGACCATGGCTTCGCCCAGCGCCATGGTGGGTTGGCTGTTGGAAAAGCTGGTGCGGAACACGTTGGGGGCGCATTGGGCGCGGGTGGCAATATGCACGCCCGCGTTGGGGATCAGGCTGATCACACCGCTCTCGCGGGCCACGCGGTGGATGCCCATTTGCACGCCCGAATGGACGGTGCCGATGAGCACATCGACCTTGTCGCGTTGCACCAGTTTGTTGGCGTTTTCAATCGCTTTGGAAGGCTCGGATTCGTCGTCCACCTTGAACCATTCGATCTCGCGGCCACCGAGCTTGCCGCCTTGCTCGTTGATGGCCATGCGCACGCCGTTTTCAATGGCCACGCCCAGCTGTGCAAACGTGCCGGTGTAGGGCAACATGAAACCGACGCGGATTTTGCCGGACTGGGCGAGTGCGCTTTGGGGGATCAAGAGGCCGGAGGAGGTGGCGCCCAAGAGGGCTGCGCCTTGGGTCAGAACGGAACGTCGGGATGTCATGTGTGTCTCCAATGATGCAAACCGGTTGGTTGCACTGTGCAGCCAACCGATCAAACCATTATGTGGCACCCAGACAGGGCATTTCCTAGGGGAAAGTCCTGAGCCCAAACTGCCGTTCAGCAGCCGAGTGAGTTTCGTTGGGGGCGGCCAGGCGTTCAGCCTTGCATGCGCAAGTTGAACTGCCTGATGGCCAGTTCGTCCATTTGGCGTTGCTCGTATTTTTCCTGGTCACGTCGCACGGCCTGCAGGTCTTGCTCTTCCAGTGCCCGCATTTTCTGGAGTTCCATCTCGGCCAGCAGGCGTTTTTTGCGCAAGCTGGCCACCAGAGCCTCGGCTTTGCTGATGTCGAGCACCACACGTTGCTGCAAGTTCAGCAGTTGGGCCATGAACTGGCGCTGGTTCATGCTCGCTTGCATGCCCATGAATTCGGTTTGCGTTTGTTGTTCCTTGATCCGGTATTCGTCATACAGGCGGCACAGGCGCTGGTGGCTGGCCTGGAGCTGGTCGACGCGAGCGAGTGCCGCCGCCAGCTCAGTTTGGGTTTGCGTGAACTCGTCGCTGGCCTTCTTGACCAGGGCGGGCCAGCAGTTTCGGGCTTGTCGCACAGCGTGGTCCTTTCGTTCAGCCAGCCATCAGTGACTGGAGTTCGTGGCGTGTGGAGGCCACATCCATGCTGGTGTGCATGTCTTGCTGCAGGAACTTTTCCATGCTTTGCCGCAAGCGGATGGCCTGATCGAGTTCGGCATTGCTGCCGGCCTCATAGGCGCCGACCTGGATCAGGTCCTGGTTTTGTTGGTACAGCGACCACAGCCGTCTGAAGCGGTTGGATTGCTTGAGGTCTTCCGGGCTCAACAGGTTTTGCATGACCCGCGAGATGGAGCCGTTCAGGTCAATCGCCGGGTAGTGGGCGGCATCGGCCAGTTTGCGCGAGAGCATGACTTGCCCGTCGAGCGAGGCGCGGGCGATGTCCACGATCGGGTCGTTGGCGTCGTCGCCCTCGGCCAGCACGGTGTAGATGGCAGTGATGGAGCCAAAGCCATGGCGGCCTACGCCTGCGCGTTCGATCAGGTTGGGCAGCAGTGCAAAGACTGAAGGCGGGTAACCCTTGGCAGTAGGGGGTTCGCCCACGGCCAGGCCGATTTCGCGCTGGGCATGGGCCACGCGGGTCAGGCTGTCGACCAGCATCAGCACATTCTTGCCCTGGTCGCGGAAGTATTCGGCGATCACATGCGTCATGTGTGTGGCTTTGAGGCGCAGCACGGGCGACACGTTGGCGGGTGCGGCCACCAGCACCGACTTGGCAAGGCCTTCCGGGCCGAGCGTTTCTTCGATGAAGGCCTGCACTTCGCGGCCCCGCTCGCCGATCAGGCCGATCACGACCACGTCGGCTTCGGTGAATCGGGTCATCATGCCCAGCAGCACGCTTTTGCCCACCCCTGAGCCGGCCACCAGGCCCAGACGCTGGCCGCGCCCAATGGTCAGCACGCCGTTGATGGCCTTGACACCCACATCGAGGATCTGGTGGATGGGGCCGCGCTCCATCGGGTTGAGCGGGCGACCCAGCAGGCTCAGCACATCGGGGCAGTCGGGTGCGGGTTTGCCGTCCAGCGGCTGACCGCGCCCGTCGATGATGCGGCCCAGCAAGTCGGGGCCGAGCTGGACGTTGGACGAATGGTTGAGCACCGTGACCCGAGCGCCCGGGCCGATGCCGTTGGGCTCGGTGAAGGGCATGAGGTAGAGGGTGTCGTCGTTGAAGCCCACGACTTCGGCCTCCACCCGGTGGCCAAATTGGCCCACCACTTCGCAGCAGGCGCCCAGCGGTGCCATCAGACCCCGGGTTTCCAGCCGCATGCCCACCAGCCGCACCAAGGTGCCGTTGCGCTGGGGCTCGGGGGCGTGCAGCTCACCGATCAGTTGGCTGACCTCGGCGTCAAAATCCATCATGGTGTGTCGTCGTCCGGGTTGGCTGCGGGTTTGATTTCGGTGTCTTGCACATCGACCACCTGGCGTTGCCAGTCACGCACCGGGGTGTCGGCAGGCAAGGCTTCGGCCCGGTCCTTGACCAAGGAAGACTGCTGCATCCAGGCCTCGGGCTGGGCCAGCAAGCGACGGGCCAAGGGCTCCAGACGTGTTTCGATCAGGTCTTGCACCACGCTGTCTTGCACGCGCACCCGCACGCTGCCCGGGCGCAGCAAGGCGTCGGCTTCGAGCTGCATGTGCTTGGTCACGGATTCGCCCATGGCGGTCAGGCGCTGCAGGTCTTCGGGGTTGACGCTGACATGGACAGGCTCGACCGCGTGGTCCAGCTGCTGAATGCACTGCTGAATCAGGTTGTGGATGGCTTGGCCAGAGAGTTGAAGCTCGGCCCGCACCAGTTGTTCGGCCAAGTGCAGTGACAGGCGCTTGAGGGGTTCAAAAAACCGTTGCGGGTCCTGGCTGATGCTGCGCAACTCGATGCCCAAGTGGCGCATCAGCTCGCGCTCTTTGCTGCGTTCATTTTCAAATTCGGTGCGCACCAGCGCTTGGCCTTCCAGCAGGCCGCGCTGATACGCTTCGTCGCGCAACTGGTCCAAAGCTGCTTCGGTCCAAGGCGATTCCGGCTCGGCCGTGGGCGCAGCCTCTTGCGCTGCGGCCGCATCGGCGGGTACTTCTGTGGTCGCTTCGTTGGCGTCGGGCTCGGCAGCTTCGGTCAGCAAGCCTTCGGTGGGTTCGGCTTTGTCGGCCACGCGCCATGGACCAAACGAACGGGCCGTGGCCTCGTCCCATTGGGTGCGCAGAAAACGGGGGGCCTCGGCCTTGCTGTTGAGCAAGGGGTTGGGGCTCCAGGGGGCGGGCTTTTCGTTCAGGTCAGACAAAGCCATCGCCGCCTCCTGCCAACACCAGCTCGCCGGCATCGGACAGCTTGCGTGCCAGGCGCATGACGTTCTTCTGCGCTTCTTCCACTTCGGTGATGCGCAGCGGGCCTTTGCTTTCCATGTCGTCCACGAACATGACGCGGGCACGGGCCGACATGTTGTCGAGGAACTTGTCTTTGACGAAGTCGGGTGCGCCTTTGAGGGCGACCATCAGCAAATCGGGTTCGGCCGTGCGCATGATGGCCTGGATGCCGCGGTTATCCACGCCTACCAGGTTTTCGAAGGTGAACATGTTGTCCTGGATCTTCTGCATCAACTCGCCGTCGATTTGCGACAGGCCGGCCATGATGGAGGATTCGAGCTCGACCTTGACCGAGTTCATGATCTGGGCCGCCGCCTTGACGCCGCCGAAGCTGGACGATTTGGACGAAGAGTTCGTGGCGAACTGCTTCATCATGATCTGCTCCAGCTCTTCCATGGCGGAGGGCTGCACCGTCTCCAGGCTGGCAATGCGCTGGATGATCTCGGGGCGCGACTCACCAGGCAGGAAGTTCAGCACGTCGGCGGCCACGGTGTATTCGAGCACCGACAAGATGATGGCCACCACCTGGGGGTGTTCGCCGCGGATCATCTCGGCAATCGAGCGGGCGTCCATCCATTTCAGGATTTCCAGGCCCTTGCTGCCCTGGCCGGGCATGATGCGGCTGAGCACCGATGCGGCCTTGTCTTCGCCCAAGGCGCGTTTGAGCACTTTTTCGACATAGTCGCCCGTGCCCAGGCCCAGGCTGGTTTGCTTCTTGAGCATGGTGACAAACTCATCCAGAACGATGTTCACCGCCTCTTGTGACAAATCCGACACCGAGACCATGGCAGCACCCAGCGACTGCACTTCCTTGGGGTTCATGAAGCGGATGATCTCGGAGGCTTGTTGCTCGCCCAGCAGCAGCATCAGCACCGCCGCACGTTGTGTGCTGGTCAACTCGGCCAATTCCTTGGCCAGTTCTTCGGTCATCGGGATGGAGCCATCGCCCAGCAGGGCGGGCACAGCGTCCTTGCCGTCTTTGGGCTTGTCGGCTTTGGCGTCTTTGTCGTCAGGTTTCTTGGTGGCCATGGTGTTTTTTCCTCAATAGCTTCAGCTGGACTTGATCATGCCCTTGAGCACGTTGGCCACGCGACCGGAGTCTTCGGCCACCAGCATGCGGATGAGCGCCACTTTATCGTCATAGGTGTTGGCGGTGTCCAGCATGTCCATGGAGATGCTCGATTTCTTGGGCTTGAGCTTGGCCTTGATTTCTTCCAGGCTCTCGCCTTCGCCGATCTGGATCATGCGCATGTCGTCTTCGCTCAACTCGCCATCGCTCAGAGCGGCCTTGGCCTGATCGGCATCGGTGGCAGCGTCGCTGGCGTACATGTTGCGCATGATGGGGCGCACCACGATCAGCATGAACACGATGAAACTGATGGCCAGCAAGCCGCCTTTGATGCCGGTTTGCACCGCATCTTCCAGGTACCACGGGATGGTTTCCAGCGCTGTCGCAGGCTCGAACTTGGCGGGCACCACCGAGACGTTGTCGCCGCGCTGCTGGTCGTAACCCACCACGCCGCGCACCACTTGCAGCATTTGCTCCAGCTCTTGGGGTGTGTAGGCCACTGTGGTCGGCGCGTTGGGAGCCACTGGGGCGTCCTTGGCGGGTGGCGGTGCGGGGCGTTCATTCACGACCACCGCCACGCTGACTTTCATGATGCCGCCTGTGGCGTTGCGCACATGGCGCACGGTACGGTCCAGCTCGAAATTGCGGGTGGAACGGCTGCTGAGTTTGCTGCCGGATTCACCCTGACCTTTGTTGGCGTCCACCTGGGTGGCGTTGGTGGTGGTGGGGTCTGCGGGGGGCGTGTTGGCCAATGCCCCGGGAATGCCTTCGGCGGCCCGGCTGGCAGCGCGGTCTTCGGCCAGCACTTCAGAGCGGGTGCGGGGGCCTTTGTCGCGGTTGTCAAAGTCTTCGGTCGTACTCTCGATCTGGGTGAAATCCAGCGTCAAATTCACTTGCGAGCGCACATTGGCTTCGCCCACCATGGGGGCCAGAATTTGCATGATGCGGTTGCTGTAGACCTCTTCAAGTTGCTGTTTGTGCTGCTCCTGTGCAGAGGTCAAGCCCAATTTTTGTTCGGTGGCCGACTCGGTCATGAGCTTGCCCACGTTGTCCACCACGGTCACATGGTCGGGTGCCAGATAAGGCACGCTGGAGGACACCAAGTGCACGATCGCCTGCACCTGCGAAGCGGACACGGCGCGGCCAGGGTAGGGGGCCAAAACCACAGAGGCTTTGGGTGGTGTGCGGTCCCGCACAAACACGCTTTGCTTGGGTGTGGCCAGGTGCACGCGGGCGCTTTGCACGCTGCCAATTTGCATGATGCTGCGGGCCAGCTCCTGCTCCATGGCCGCGTTCACTTTGACCTGCTCCATGAATTGGCTGGTGGTCATCGACGACTGTTCTTTCAAGCCGTCCAGACCGGTCGCACCGGCCTTGGGCAAGCCTTGAGAGGCCAGAAAAATCCGCGCCTCATGGAAGCGCTGGCTGGGCACGGTGAGCTGGCCTGTGGCGGGGTCGATCTTGGGGCTGAAGTCGGCGGCCTTGAGCGACTCAAAAGCTTTTTGCTGGTCGGCTTCCTGCAGCCCGGGCATCACGGGTCGGTAGGGGGTGGCCTGCATCCAGGCGTAAACCAGACCAAAGATGATCAGCACGGCCAGCATGATGATCAGCGGCAGCACACGGCGCACGGCCGGTTGGTTGATCACGGTCTTGAAGGTCTCGGCCATACCCTGAGTGCGCCAGGGGCTGAGCATGCCGCCTGCGCCGTTGGCTGCACCATTGGTACCTTGGGCGGTGGCCAAGGCCGTGCTGCCGGAAGCATTGGCGGGCGTGGTGGCTGGGGTGTTGCTGGACGCGGGCGGTGCTGTCATCACGCCGGTGTTCATCGTTGCGCTTGCTGTGGCCATGTTTGTTCTTCTTCAGTTGAGAGGGTCAGACCGGCATGTTCAGAATTTCTTCGTAGGCCTTGAGTACTTTGTTGCGCACTTGCAAGGTGGCTTCAAAAGCCAGCGAAGATTTCTGCATGCCCAGCACCACATCGGTCAGTGCGATGTTCTCGCCTCGGTCAAAGGCGGCACGCATCTCGGCGGATTGGACTTGCAGGTCGTTGACCTGCCCGAGCGCACCCGAGACCAGATCGGAGAAACCGGTTTTTTGGACACCGCCTGCGCTGCCGGCCAGTTCGGTCGCGCCGGGCATGCCTGCGGTTTTGCCAGAGGCTTCGGCCTGGTGGCTGCGCAGAGTTTGCAGCATCGACTGGATGCTGGCAGGAGAGATGGCTTTGTCGATCATGCGTGTCTCCGTCAATAGGCCGCGTTGGCCATGCCCAAGCCGTGCTCACGCAGTTGGGCCAATTTGTAGCGCAAGGTGCGCGGGCTGATGCCCAGACGCTTGGCGGCTTCTGTCTTGCTCGGGGTGCTGGCCAAGGTGGCCATGATCACCTGGTGTTCGTTCATGCGGGCAGCGCTGTGCAGGTCGGTGGGCACTTCGGCGTGCAAGCTGGGGGCCTCGTCGGTGATGACCGGCGCTTGCAGACCGAAGGTGTGCTTGGCGGCGTTCATGAATTCATCGAAACCCGCCACAGGCTGGGCTGGGGCCGAGAGGGCTGCAGGTTCAGCGTTCACCGACGACTGCGCTGGGGCAGGTGCGGGCGTCGAAGTTGTTGCGGGAGCGCTGGCGGTCAGCCAGTCGTCAAACATCAGGTGTGCAGGGGTGACCACGTGGTCGGTGCACAACACCATGGCGCGGCGCATCACGTTTTCCAGCTCGCGCACATTGCCGGGCCAGGGGTATTGCAGCAGCTGCATCTGCGCCTGTGGGTGCAGCTGCCAAGGTTTCTTGTCGTGCTGCAGCAGGCACTGCATGGCCAAAGGAATGATGTCGCCCGGGCGCTCGGCCAGGGGCAACAAGCGCATGCGGAAAGTGGCAATGCGGTAGTACAGGTCTTCGCGGAACTCGCGCTCGGCGATGGCTTTTTTCAGGTCCTTGTTGGTGGCGGCCACGATGCGCACATTTAAGGGGATCACACTTTGGCCACCCAGGCGGGTGAGTTGGCGTTCTTGCAGCACGCGCAGCAGCTTGCTTTGCAGGTGCATGGGCATCTCGCCAATTTCGTCCAGGAACAAGGTGCCGCCCTGGGCTTGTTCGAACAAACCTTTTTGGTCGCGGTGGGCACCCGTGAAAGCACCTTTCTCGTGACCGAACAGCATGTCTTCGATCAGATTTTCCGGCATGGCCGCGCAGTTCAGCGCCACGAAGGGGCCGTGTGCGCGGCCCGAGGCCTCATGCAGCACGCGGGCCAAGACTTCCTTGCCCGAGCCTGTGGGGCCCACCAGCAAGGCGGTCACATCGGCCTGGGCCACCTTTTGCGCCAAGGCCAGCAGGTGCTGGCTGGCAGGGTCCACAAACACCACGTTGCGCACAGGCTGTGGCGACAAACGGGGGGTGCTGGGGTTGATCTGGTTGTGCAGCCGCTGCCATGAGGCCGTGCGCACGTCTTGTGCGGCCAGCACCGTCAAGGCGCCTGCTTGGGTGGCTTCCACAGCCAAGTCCAACTCGTGGCGATCGACGCGGCAGACCACGGGCGTGCTCAAACCGGCCTCTTGCAAAAGTTGTTGAACCGCCTTGAGCCGTGTCGCGTCGAGTGTCAGGTGCAAGACCACCATGGCTGCGTCCGCAGCGTGGGTGAGCAGGTTGTCGAGCGTGGTGACGGGCATCACAGCCCAGCCGCTCACCTGCAAGGCATGGCTGTGCTCGGGGCTCAGGGCTGCTTCGGGGTCCAGCCAGAGGGCCAGAGCGGTGGAAACGGGGTGTGACTTCACGGTGTTGGTCTCATGTTCAGATGAAACCTACCAAGCAACCCTTGTGCCAGATTTAAATGGATTTAAAAAGCATTGAAAAAACTAAAAGTGAATGCTTTAATATTTTCAATTTGCATGCGATTTTGACACTGGGCTTGACGAAAGATTGACAGCGGCAGCCCTGAACAGTTGTCCAACCCGCAGCTCCTCGTCATACCCGCGCATGCGCATATGCGCTAACTTAAAATATCAATTTGAGATATGCTCTTCTCCATTGCGTATGGAAGGAGAAGGCCATGGAGTGCTCGGTGCAGCCGTCGGAATTTGTTCGCCTCGATGAGGACTGGCAGCT
>NZ_NESF01000015.1 GCF_003063665.1 Limnohabitans sp. Hippo3 | reverse complement strand
AGCTGCCAGTCCTCATCGAGGCGAACAAATTCCGACGGCTGCACCGAGCACTCCATGGCCTTCTCCTTCCATACGCAATGGAGAAGAGCATATCTCAAATTGATATTTTAAGTTAGCGCATATGCGCGCATGCGGGTATCCATGGTGAGCAAAGGCCAAGTCGACTCATCTTGTCTGAACAGGGATCAGGCGAAGACCTGATCTGCACAACGCCCCGGCTGCGCGCCGGGGCTTTTTCATGTCAGCAGCACTGGCGACTTACTGCCGGAAATAAAACTCGCCAATCGCCTGGTCGTACAGCGCCGGGGTTTGCTCGTGCCCCACCGTGCGGGCCAAACGGACGACCTCATTGCGAACGTTACGCAAGACCCGGTCCACCGAAAGACCGGGCTTGACCATTTCTTTCACAAAAATACGGGTGAACAGGCCGTTCTTTTCCTTGTCGTTGTCACCCAAGCGGTCGAGCGCCTGCTGCCCCGAACCCGCCGAGAACATGATCATCTGACCGGTCGCAGCCGAAGTGGGGGCCAAGCCTCGGCCACCAATGGCGCGACCTTTGCTCTTGAACGGGTTGTCGCGGCAAGCATCGATCACGGCCAGGGCAAATTTGGTTTTTTTCTCTTCCAGGTCGTCCAGCACCTTTTGCAACAAGATGGCATCGTCCTTCACTTGGTCTTCCTGATCGCCTTGCACATCGGTAGGCAACAAATAATTGGCGTTGCCCAATTGCACGCCATGACCGGCGTAGAAGAACAACACCTCATCGCCGCCGCTCAGGTTTTGACGAAAGTCCCGAATGGCCTGCTTGAATTTTTTCTCATCCAGGTTCAAGTGCTTGAATACCTTGTAACCCACCGCCTCCAATGACTTGGCCATGGCCTCGGCGTCGGCACCCGCATTGTTGAGTTTGGGCACATGGGTGTACAAATCGTTGCCGATCACCAAGGCCTTGCGGTTGGCATAAGTCACAGGTTGACTGGGTTTGGCTGGCGGCTCAGGCGTTGCCGCTGCGACTTCCTTGGCTTTCGCCGCAGCAACTGCTGCTGCATTTTCTTGCTGGAGTTTGGCGAGCATCTGCGTCATGGCTTCGAGCTGCTGCGCCATCTTGCGCTTTTCCTCATCCATGGCCCGACGCTCCTGCTCCAACTTGAGTTGGGCGGAGTTGTCAACGACCACAGCGGGAGCAGGTACGGAAGCAGGCGGTACAACTGCTGCTGGGGTCGGTTTACTTGCCGATGGGCTCGCTTGATTGGCGGGTGCCAATGCCACAGCAGGCAGCAAGGCAGTGGATTGAACAGGTTTCGACGTTTCAGACTCGATTCTGGGCGCAGCAACAACCAGTGGTTCTGGCGCTGCGGCAAGCTGCTCACCCGTATTCACCGGGTAGGCCAACGCCATGATCGGTTGTGGCTTTTTGTTGAAATAACTTTGCTGCATGGACTCGATGTAAATCGAAGTCCAACCGGACAATATTTGATGCTCTGCCAAAACTTGACCTGTTTTGAAATCGTCCCTGAATTTGACCGCTGTCATGCCTTTTGGTGGCAAAACAAATGCATCAATACGCAGGTTCTTGCCGTTAAATTGTTGAACAGTCAATTCAACTTGAAAGACACTGGGTCTCGATCTGCCCAGTTTCTCCGGCAACCCCTCTAATGCACCCGACCACCATTTTTTGGCGTTTTGATCAGCCCAGCTCAAGGTCCTCCAGCTATCAAAATTAAATGCAAACATCCTGGAGCATTTATTCAAGGTCTGACTGCTGGTGGTGCCATGCTCGCTGACCATGAATTGATTGGGCGCGTTTGATAAGCAATTCGTATTTCCCCACCGACCCACTGTAGTTGTCTGTCGAACGATCAAGAAGGGCACTTTCGCATCGGGCTGCTGATTTTTAAGTGTGTATACCTCCCAGTTGCTGCCGGGATAATCAATGGTGGTGACTTGAGTCGCCTCCCACACACCTTCTGGCAAAGCCACACTGGCACCCGATCCCATGGGCAAGAAATCCCTGTAAACAGAACCCTTGGCAGGCTGCGCCGTAGCAGGAAGAATGACACAAGCCATAAGCCCAACAAAAACCAAAAGCCAACGCTGAACTACAGTGAAAAACAAATTGGGCTGTATCAAAGTAGCCCGCTTGGTAAATGAAATGGTCGACATGTTTGTTCCTGAAATCTCTTGGCGTTCATGGTTTGACAGACTCAGCACAAAGCGTCTGCGCAGAAACCGTTCCAATTGTTACACTGATGACCCGGTCTACACCACTGTAGGAAACACCCAATATGCGCTTCCTTTTCTCGACCACGATCATGGCCCTGGTGCTTTCGCCATGGAGCGCCATGGCTCAAACCCAGTTGATCACCGAAGCCGAGGCTCAGGCACCCAACATGCAAGTGCCCGCCACGCGGGCCATCACCCGGGGTCCGGGTATCAACTTGCTGTCGCCGACAGAAGTCTCAGGTAAATCTTTCGCATTCAAAATGGTTTTTGAGCCCCGAGGCGGCGCCAAAATCGATCCGAGTTCGGTCAAATTTGAATACTTAAAGCAACCTGTCGTCGATCTAACCGCTCGATTCAAAACAGGTTTGAACGGCAATCAGCTTGAATTGCCTCAAGCCAGCGTGCCCGCAGGCACGCACCCGATCCGCGTTTCCGTGCGCGACAGCGAAGGCCGTGAAGGCAAGACCATCATCCACTTGAGCGCCAAGTGAGCCACTCCACCTTCAACTGTCCTTACTGCTGGAGCAGTGTGCCTGTCCAGGCATCGGTGTGCAGCCATTGCACGCGGGATCTCACACTCTTCAAACCCCTGGCGCTCCAACTTCAAACACTGAGCGATGAACTGACGCAACTGAAAGCGCTGGTGCAGCATCAGGCCGAGACACTCACGCAGTTGCAATCGCGGGACATCCAGGCTGCCGCGCTGAGCTATGCCGAAAAGCACGACACTTCACCGCCATCACCAAGCGACTTTGACACCATCGCGCCCCAACGGTCCTGGCTCCATCTGCTGGGCATGGTGGTAGTGACCATTGCCACCATGGGACTTTGTCACTGGGTCCTGCTTTTTGTCTACGACGCACCGCCTTTGTTTCTGCGTCTCTTGACCATCACACTGCCCGCATGGACCGGCTATGCCTGTGCCCGTCGCAGTGGTTTCGGTGGGTTCACACAACTCCTGGCCGCTTTGCTGGTGGGTGGCTTGTCCGTCACCTTGATGCTGACCATCACAGCCCGCCTCGATGGGGTGCCTCTGTGGCCCGAGACTGCGAGGGATTGGCGCGAAACACTGGAATACACCGCCGCCATCGCTTTGTCATTTTTCACAGGCTACTTGACCCACCATCTGTTGGCCCGATGGGCGCGCCAACAGCGCAACAAGATCAGCCTGAGGGTTTTGCTGGCGCGCGATGAGTCCGGTCAATTCAAGATCACGGAAATCTCCAACCAGGTTCAAAGCCTGATCACGGCCACCGCCCCTTTGGTCTCTGCGGGTGCGGCACTCTACTCCGGACTCAAGGCCTTCACGGGCTCATGAACTGTCCCCGCTTGAATGGGTTTACTCTCATGAAAATAAACACTTCGCTCATGCTGATGCTGGCTTTGTTCACGGCATGGCCTGCACAATCACAGACACAGGCTTTGCGATCTGCAGTGATCATCGGTCTGAGCCAATACGGAGCCAACACTGGCGCAACCACGCTCGAAGGTGTACCCCATGACGTGGAGAGCGCCAAACGGATTGCCGCCGCCATGGGCATTCCGGCCAACCAGATCCGCCTGGTGCGAGACCAGGAGGCCACCAAAGAAAAAATCCTCCAGGAAATTCGGCAATTGGGAGAACGCACGCGCGATGGCGGACGCAGCTTCATCTACTTTTCCGGACACGGCACGCGTTATTGGGACCCGGCGGTCAACGGTTGCGTGGAAGGCCTGCTGACCCACGATGGTCAAGCCATCACCAATGCAGAACTGGCACAGGCCACACAAAAAGTGACTGCTGGTGCGGACAAAGTCATCACCATGATCGATGCCTGCCACTCGGGTGGCGTGACTTCCAGCAAGGCGGCCACACGGTCGATCGGCGGCATTGAGTTCAAACCCAAATTCACCTTCAAGGCCAGCAGCGCTGCCGACGCCTGCAGCCAGCCCTCGAACCTCAAGACCAGAAGCCTCTTGGGTGAAGCGACACGCTTGGGGGCACTGCAAGAAAACGTGGTGCAAATCACGTCTTCCCGGCCTGATGAAGTCAGTTTTGACGAACCGGGCAAAGGTGGACTGGCGACGCAAGGTGTACGGGATTGTTTGCTGGGCAAAGCCGTCGACAAGGACGGCTCCGGTGCGGTCTCGCTGGCAGAGATTCAGCAATGCGCACAATCTTTCATTGACTTGAGGCTCAAGGGAGCGAAAGACCTGACGCCGCACCATGTGTCGGTATCGGGTAACCGAAACCTGATTCCTGTGGCTGTGCAACGTCCGACCACAACACAAGTGGCAGCGGCCACGCCCAGTCCGGCGCCCGCAGTGACGTCTGCGCCAGCGGCGACCACCGCGGCAACACCGGCACCGACTGCACCGGCACGACCCCCTGCCACCATGGCCGCGAACACGACACCGGTCAGCACAGCGGTACCTGTCACGTCACCGTCACCTCCTCCTGCAGCCCCGCCCAATACAGCTTCACGGCCCCCTTCCACACCCGTCGTGCCGGTCATTCAAACACCAGCCGCGCCACCGGTCACAGCAACGGCCACCCCTGGCCCAGCCCCAGCAACCAGTCCACCCCCTGCAGTCACCCCTGCAGTCACCCCTGCGGCACAACGCCCTGAGCCCAGCTCAGCGGTAGCAGCCACGCCACCTGCCGCCAGCACCCCTGCACTGGCGCAAGCCACACCTGCACCCGCAGCACCCGAGCCGATGCTGGCATCACTGGCCACATTGACCGATATCGAACAGCAACGCGATCCACGCATCGTGCTCGATGTCAAACTGAGCAAATCGGTACTGAAGATCGGCAAAGACGCTTTGGACCTCAGCATCAAATCCAGCCACGATGGCTACATTTATATGGTCTTGCTGGGCAGTGACCGCAAGAGCTTCTATGTGCTCTATCCCAATGGTCTCGACAAAGACAACCGGATCAAGGCCGGTCAAACACGTCGGCTGCCACGCCCTGACTGGCAACTGGAGGCTGCTGGCCCCCCCGGCACAGACCACCTGTTGGTGATGGTGTCTTCAAGCCCACGGCAAATCGACCGCTTGACCATGGCCGAGCCCTCGGCCACCAACCCGTTCACTTTTGCCCTCAATGAAATTGGTGGCCGCACTGCGCTGATCAACTTTTTGGTTCACAACAAAGATGGTGAGGGCTCCGAACGCTTTGGTGCCAAACTGCTGACCCTGAAGGAAGTCTTATGAAACGCTTTACCCTGACTTTGGCATTCGTTTTGATGGGGGCATCTGCATCGGCCCAGTTGGTGCAGCAGGCCTCCAAAGAAGACCTGATCGAAAAGCTCACACCACCTGCACCACCCACCACGCGCAGCCTGCGCAACCTGGTGCCCAAACCAGTCAATGTGGATTTATCCATCAACTTTGATTTTGACTCCGCGCGTTTACAGGCCAGCAGCAAGCCCTTGCTCGACAACCTGGCCCAGGCCATGAACAGCGAGCGTCTGTCCCAACTGAAATTCAAGGTTGAAGGTCACACCGATGCCAAAGGCAAAAACGAATACAACCAGGAGCTGTCAGCACGACGGGCCGCGGCTGTGCAGGCCTACCTGATCGGTCAGAACGTGACTGCCGAACGCTTGCAGGCCGAAGGCAAAGGTGCCAGCGAATTGCTGGTCCCCGAAAAGCCATTGGCCAGTGAAAACCGCCGCGTGCGGATCAGCCTGTTGCCATGATGCGCTGGGTCTCTTGGCTGCCAACACCGGTCCTGGCGTTGGGGCTGTGCGCACCGGCCATCCATGTGCAGGCTTTTGAGTTGGTCTCTGTGCAAGAAATGCAGGCCTCTTTGGCGGCAGCTGAACCGTTAAGCGCTAAAACGGCTGCGGTGCCAGGCGCTCCTCAAATCGAGATCGTGTACCCCAAACTGGACGCGCCTGTGGCCTCGCCAACGGCCATTCAGTTGATGTTTGTGCCTGCTGCCTCCAGCGTTGTCCGTCCAGAGACCTTCAAAGTCCTGTATGGCCGTCTGCGCATTGACATCACGCAGCGCCTGATCAACGTGGCCAAGGTCACCGCCGAAGGCATCAACGTCAAAGAGGCCAGCTTGCCCAAAGGCACGCACCGACTTCTGATCAGCATTGAAGACCTGCAAGGCCGCCAGGGCATCAAGTCACTTGATTTTGAAATCAAGTGATTTAACTGACGGCTTCAGCGACACTCTGAATTGACTTCATTTTGAACTCCCCTGAATCCCGCGAACGCCGGGCCCTTTGGCTGCTCTGGATCACACCGGCCCTGTGGTCCGTCAATTACATCGTGGCCCGCACCGCACCCGGGGTGGTGGAGCCGCACATGCTGGCGCTGGGCAGGTGGGCGCTGGCGGGCGTGATACTGGGCTTCATTGCACGCAGTGAACTCTGGCGCGAACGCCGCAGCAGCCTGCGGGTGGCTTGGCAATACCTGGTGCTGGGCGCTTTGGGCATGCTGATTTGCGGGGCCTGGGTTTACCTGAGCGCACAGACCACCACAGCCATGAACATCGCGCTGATTTATGCCGCATCACCGGTACTGATCGCACTCGGTGCCGTGCTGTGGCTGGGCGAACGGTTTTCCTGGCGACAAGGCTTGGGCGTGCTGGTGGCCATGGCGGGCGTTTTCCATGTGGTGGTCAAGGGGCAATGGGCGGCGCTGGGCCAAGTGCAATGGGTGGCGGGTGACGGCTGGATTGTGGTCGCCATGATCGCTTGGGCAGGCTTTTCTTTGCTGCAAAAAAAATGGCCCTCGCCTTTGGGTGCCACTGCGCGGCTGGCCACGATTTGCATGGGCGGCGTGTTGGTGCTTTTGCCTTTTGCAGCCTGGGAATGGCAGCAAGCCGAAACACCCCTGTGGAGCATGCAAGCCACCTGGCTGGTAGTGGGTGCCGGTCTGGTGCCCGGCGTCGGGGCTTACTGGGCTTATGGGTTTTGCCAGAAAGTGCTGGGCGCCAGCCGCGTGGCAGCCAGCTTGTACCTGGGGCCGCTGTATGGCGGCTTGACCGCCTGGGTGGTGCTGGGCGAATCTCTGGGATGGCACCACGTCATGGGCGCGGGCCTGATCTTGCCCGGCATCTACCTGGCCTCACGCCAAGCCCCCGCCAGCCCAGAGATCTAACGCCGCTTGGCGTTCCACAAGCGCAGGGCTTTGCGGACTGCCGGCACAAAAAAGCCTCCCGAAGGAGGCTGTTGGGTTCTGGGCATCATCGCCCCTGGCAGAAGCCTCAGATGTAATACATGCGGCTGTTGACCATGCGGGCAGCGCGGCGGGTCATGTAAGTGGTCAAGTCGGCGGCTGGGGCGGAAGTGTTTTCGGCGCGGTCCATGGCCGTTTGCAGCTCGGTCATCAGGCGGCTGTCGGTTTGGGCCATGGCCCACAGTCGCTGGTCCGCACGGTTGCGCGCCAAGTTGGCCGACCAGGCGTCCAGATTCGCCATCACGGCCTGCGCCAACAGACGGCTCACGCCGCGCAAGGCGGCAATGGCGACCACCGCCACGGCCCAAAGCGCCATCCAGGCCGCGATCACATGTGTTTCGGCCCAGTCGTCAATCAGGTGGTCGGTCACCACCACCAAACCCGCAACGCCAGCGGCTAGCATCCAGGTGGCCAGGGTTTTGGTCGAGGTCGTCGGTGCTGACGGTGCACCAGAGGGGGCAGGCATTTGGCCCAAGACAGATTTAGAAGTGGTCGTGTTCATTTTGAGTTCCCTTGATTTGATTTTGTATGCTTTGGCAATCCAAACCAGCAAAACCATGACTTGAATCATAGGGTTTTTACTCATGCGATTCAACTTTATATTCATGATGTTCATCATTCATAATGGTGATATATAACCGGTATTTGCATGAACTCCCCCATCCCGGCCTCATTTCGCACGCTCGACCTGAATTTGCTCCGAATTTTTGACGAGGTCATGGCCGAACGCAGCCTGACAAGGGCGGCGCGCAACCTCTCGCTGACCCAACCCGCCGTGAGCAACGCCTTGCGCCGCTTGCGCGATGCACTGGGCGACGAACTGGTACGCCGCCACGGGCACGGCATCGAACCCACCCCACGCGCCTTGGTGCTGTGGCCCAGCGTGCGGGAGGCGCTGCGCCAGCTGCAAGAAGCCATCGTGCCCCAAACGTTTGTCCCCCAAGAGGCCAGCAGCACCTTCATTCTGGCCATGGCCGACGCCACGGCGGCTGAATTGATGGGCGGGCTGGCCCGTCAAATCCAATCCGAGGCACCGGGCGTCTCGCTGCGGGTGGTGCCGCTGACCACGCGGGACCCCCGCAGTCTGCTCAGCGATGGCGCGGCCGACATGGCACTGGGCTACTTTCCCGCTGTGCTGACCGACTTGACCGGGCGCGCACAAGCGGGTGAAGCCGTGTCCTTTGAACACCAGCGCCTGTATGCCGGTGAATATGTGTGCGTGATGCGACAAGGCCACCCCCTGGCCAAGCAGCCCATGACACTGGACAGGTATTGCGCCGCCCGGCACCTGTTGGTGAGTTTTTCAGGTCGGCCCTATGGCTTTGTGGACGAGGCGCTGGCCACGATTGGTCGACAGCGCCGCATCGTGATGACGGTGAACCAGTTTTTCACCGCCGGGCAGGTGGTGGTCAACTCCGACCTGCTCACCGTGCTACCACGCCACTTTGTGCCCACCACCGGCATGGGCGATCAGTTGCTGCTGCGTGAGCTGCCGCTGGACGTGCCCCCCGTGCATGTCGAGGCTTTGTGGCATCGGCGGCTGCAACACGACAGCGCGCACCAATGGCTGCGTGAGCAGCTGCTGCAAGTGGCGAAAGCGGCTTTCGACACCGAAGCCACGGGGGTAATGGCATGAACATCCAGCTCCTGTCGGACCTGCATCTGGAGTCCAACCCCGGCTTCATGCCCACGCCCGCGCCGGGTGCCGATGTGCTGGTGCTGGCCGGTGACATCGGCTCGTACCAAACCGGCTCGGCACTGGCCGCGTCCGGCGATGACGACTTTGGCCTGGCGCGGTTTTCGCCGCTGCACGGCTGGCCGACGCCTGTGCTGTTTGTACCGGGCAACCACGAATACGACGGCCTGGACTTTGACCAAGCCCACACCCGTTTGCAGGGCACCTGCCAACGCTTGGGCATCACCTGGCTGGAGCGCGAAGTGCTGGAGCTGGACGGTGTGCGTTTTGTCGGCACCACGCTGTGGACCGATTTCGATGCACTGGGACCGTTGGCAGGCCAGACCTTGCCAGACCCCACATCCGCCAAATTTCCAGCCCACTTTCACCATCCCAACAGCCAGTACACACGCCAGCTCAAGGCACGTGACAAGGCTTTTCGGGCGGCCAACTATTACCTGCGCAAAACCCTGACCACACGCCGTGGCGAGCCCTGGCTGGCCGAGGGCCTGCGCGAGCAGGCCCTGCAATGCCAAGTCTGGTTGAGCCAGGCCTTGGCCCAGCCGTTTGACGGACCCACCGTGGTCATCACACACTTTGCGCCCAGCCTGCACAGCGCTGATCCGCGTTACGGCCACGTGCCGGGCACGGCCGGTTTTTGCAATGCACTGGACCACTTGCTGCCACACGCCCAGTTGTGGCTGCACGGCCATTTGCATTGCGCCAGCGACTACACCCAACACGGCTGCCGCGTGGTGGCCAATCCGCTGGGTTATGCGCACAAAAACGAGCAGCTGCAATTCCAGCCTGGCTGCCTGCTCGCAATCTGAATGAATGCCAGATCACATGGGGTCATACACGCCCCGGCATCCCGTCAAATTTCATGACCCAAGTCAAGACAGGGCTCTGAGGCTGCGGTTAAAGTCAAGACTTCTTTGATCCGCAACAGGAGACCTTCATGAAAATCTTATTGGCCGTTGATGGCAGCGAATACACCAAAAAAATGCTGGCCTACCTGACCACGCATGACGAACTGTTCAGCGCGAACAACAGCTACACCCTGCTGACGGTGAATCCACAACTGCCCCCCCGTGCGCGCGCAGCCGTGGGCAAAGAAGTGGTCGACGCCTACCAACGTGAAGAAGCCGAAAAAGTGCTCGGCCCGGTCACCAAGTTCCTGTTGCGTCACGGCATCGACGCCAAGACCGTGGCCAAGGTGGGCCATGCGGGCGAGACCATTTCCAAGACCGCCGACAGCGGCAAGTTTGACCTGGTGGTGATGGGCTCACACGGCCACGGCACGCTGGGCAACCTGGTCATGGGCTCGGTCGCCACCCAGGTGCTGGCACATTGCAAAGTGCCCGTGCTGTTGGTGCGCTGAGCATTGGGGTATCAGCCCAGCCCTTAGCCAGCATTCGCGAGCAGGGGCTCGCTCCCACTTCAGACCGCGTCAGCGGGCGCTCAGGCCGTCGAAACAGGTGCTCATCACCAGGTCGAGGATTTGTTCGTCGGTGTGTTGCTCGCCCATTTTGAGAAACTCCAGCACCGGGTCGCAGGCCCGTGCAAACAGGGTGTAGAGCACCGCCACCGCAGGCAGGGCTTGGTTGATCTGACCTTGCGCCTGGGCTTTTTCAATCCAGCCGCCCAGCGCATCGCTGACTTCCATCAAGCCATCCATGTAGTCCTTGCTGGCCATCAAGGTGGCGCGCAGGCTGGAGTTCTGGCTGGGCAAGGAAGGCATCAGACCTTGCAGTTTGAGGGTCATCGTCCAGCGGGTCACCGCCTTGAGCTTGTCGATGGCCGCCTGTTCGGCAGGCAAAGTCAAAATGAACTCTTGCGCCTTGCGCATGGCCGTCACCATGGCCGCGCAGGCCAGCTCTTCCTTGCTGGTGAAGTGCTTGTACAAGCTGGCCTTGGCAATGCCCACCTCGGCCGCCACTTCGTCCACAGTCATCGCATCAAAGCCTTTTTCGGCCAGCAATCGGTTGACCGACTGGATGATGGCCGTCTCTCGGGCGGCGAGCATCTGGACCTTGAAGGATTTTTTGGGCGGTGTACGGGCTTCTGTATTCATCGGCGGATTCTAGCCCGGCAGACCAAAAAAAGACCCTGCGGTCATCCCTAAGCCTGTTCAATTCAAACCGCGAGAGTCCCGTTTATCCACACGGGCCGGTGGGCGTCAGGCTTTTTGCAAGCCTGGCACCCCCGCGCGAACAACCCACTGCCCCTGCGAGCGAAAAACCCCGTCCGCCTGGGCCGGGTTGGGGGTAGTTCTGAACTCTGCCGCCACGCCCTCGGGCCGCACATCCAGCACGGTGTAACCGCGTTCGTCCGAGCGGGCATGCAGGATGTCCGGGTTGCTCTCGCGGATTTGGGCCAACAACTTCTCACCCAGACCGCGTGAGGTGACCGATGTGGTCACGATCTCGCTGGCCACCACAGGCGAGCGCTCGTCGTTGGCTTGCACGCGCAATTGGGCTGCCACGTTCATGTGCACATCGCCGCCCAACAACACCACATTGGACACCCCTGCCTGCGCCACCGTGCCGAGCAGTCTGGCGCGGGCTTGCGGGTAGCCGTCCCAGCCATCGGTGAAGGCACTGCGCCCCAAAGGCGTGTTGACGCCACTCGAACTCATTTGTGTGGACTGCGCCACCAGTTTCCAGCGCCGGGTGCTGCACGTCAGGCCCTCGGTCAACCATTGCTCTTGCGCCGCGCCCAGCATGCTGCGCGCCGGATCGCTCAGGGCGTCACACCCCACCACCACCCGGCCACCGCCCCGGTTCGGGTCCAGACAGGCCTGGTGGTCGCGGTACTGGCGGCAGTCGAGTGTCCACAGATCGGCCAGTTTGCCCCAAGCCATGCGGTCATGGATGCGCATTTGGCTACCGTTGACCGGGTCTGGCCCCAGGCGCAGCGGCATGTGTTCAAAATAAGCTTGGTAAGCCGCCGCGCGGCGGCGCAAAAACACCTGTGGGTCGGTGAACTGGCGATCGAGGTCGTTGGCGTAATCGTTGACCACTTCGTGGTCGTCCCAGGTCATGACCCAAGTGTGCGCGGCGTGGCAGGCTTGCAAATCCGCGTCGGTCTTGTATTGCGCGTGACGCTCGCGGTATTCCTCCAGCAACTTGGGCACGCCCCCTTGGTGCTTGCGCAACATGTACTGGGGGTTGGAGCTTTCGTAAATGTAGTCCCCCACAAACAGCACCAAGTCCAGATCGCTTTGGGCCATCTCGCGGTGGGCGGCAAAAAACCCCTGCTCGTAATGCTGGCAAGAGGCCAGGCCCATGCGCAAACGCGCCACGGCCTCCTCGGCAGCAGGGCTGGTGCGTGCACGGCCCACCGGGCTGATGGCGTTGCCGCAGACAAAGCGGTACCAATAAGGCCGCCCGGGCTGCAAACCACTGGCCAGCACATGCACGCTGTGGCCACGTCTCGCATCGGTCTGCACGTGCCACTGGCGCACAGGCTGGCGCAATGCCGCATCGGCAAACACCTCGCACACGACGGGCACGCTTTGGCTCTTCAGCGCCGCATCGGCCTCGCTGATGCGAAGGCGCGTCCACAGCACCACGCTGCCCGGCTGGGGCTGCCCGCTGGCCACCCCCAAACCGAAGGGGTCCACTTGCCAGCGCAGCCCGTTGCCCGAAGGCGAGCCCTGCAACAACTGCGCTTGGGCGGCGGCGCTCAACCAAGGCATCAAGGCCAGGGCCAAGGCCCGGCGGTGCACATCACGGCGGGAAACAAGGGGGCGGTTCATGTCTGCAAAGCGTTCAGGGCGGGATGACCAAAATTCAGCAGGCATGTTAACCGGGGCGCTTCGGCTGGCCTGCGCCAGTGGCCGCTTGCCAAGCGGTGACAGGCGGGCACGCCAGACGGCGGCACAATGAACGGCATGACCCCGCCCGAAAAAATCCGCAAAGACCACCTGGACACCCTGGCCGTGAGCATGCTGCTGGTCTGCTGCATGTTCTGGGGGTTTCAGCAGGTCCTGGTCAAGGCCACGGTGGCCGAATTGCCGCCCGTGTTCCAGTCCGCGGTGCGCGGCGTGGGGGCCACGCTGCTGCTGTGGCTGTGGTGCCAATGGCGCGGGGTGCGCCTGTTTGCACGCGACGGCAGCCTGTGGGCCGGTTTGCTGGTGGGCTGCCTGTTTGCTGCGGAGTTTGCTTTCATCTACATCGGCCTGCAGCACACCTCGGCCTCGCGGCTGACGGTGTTTTTGTACACCTCGCCCTTTTGGGTCGCGGCGCTGGTGCCTTTGTTCATCCGCACCGAGCGGCTGCGCCCTGTGCAATGGCTGGGCATGGCCTGCGCGTTTGCCGCCGTGGTGTTTGCCTTGCGCGAAGGTTTTGGCGGCGGCGGTGCCACGGGCGACCTGATGGGCCTGGCGGCCGGAGCCTTGTGGGGCCTGACCACCGTGGCCATCCGCGCTGCCAACCTGACGCGTCTGGCCGCCGAAAAACTGCTCTTCTACCAACTGGCCGTCAGCACCGTGGTGCTGGTCTTGCTGTCACACCTGATGGGTGAGCCCTGGGGCGGTGACTGGAGCCACTTTGCCATCGGCTCGGTGGCGCTGCAAACCGTGGTGGGTGCATTCGCCAGCTACCTGGCCTGGATGTGGATGCTGGGCCACTACCCGGCCACCAAAATTTCCGCCTTTGTGTTTTTGACGCCGCTGTTCGCGCTGCTTTTCGGCATGCTCTGGCTGGGCGAAGCCGTAACCCTGACGCTGGCGCTGTCCTTGGCGCTGGTGGCGGTCGGCATCGTGTTGGTCAACCGCAAACCTGGCTGAGCGCGGCATGGGTTTTTCGCTCTGTCAGCCGTACCCGCCCGATCTGTCATTCCCGCGAAGGCGGGAATCCATCTTCCATTCCCCATCGGTAAAAAAACCTCACACCAATTCCACCCCTTGAACCTCCTTTCTGAAAGACACGCATGACCTACCAAGCCCTCCAAATTGAAAAAGACGACGCTGGTTACCGCTGCACCCTGCAAACGCTGGATGACAGCGCCTTGCCCGAAGGTGACGTGACCGTACAGGTCGACTATTCCACCGTCAATTACAAAGACGGCTTGGCGATCACCGGCAAATCGCCCGTGGTGCGCAAGTTCCCGCTCACGCCCGGCATCGACCTGGCGGGCACGGTGACCGACAGCCAGCACCCGCTCTTCAAAGTGGGTGATCAAGTCGTGCTCAACGGCTGGGGCGTGGGCGAAAGCCACAGCGGCGGTCTGGCGCAAAAGGCACGCCTCAAGGGCGACTGGCTGGTGAAGCTGCCCGCCGCCTTCACCCCGCGCCAGGCCATGGCCATCGGGACGGCCGGTTACACCGCCATGCTGTGCGTGATGGCGCTGCAAAAGCACGGCGTCACGCCCGACAAAGGCGACATGTTGGTCACGGGTGCTGGCGGCGGCGTGGGCAGCGTGGCGATCGCGCTGCTGGCCAAGCTGGGTTACCGCGTGGTGGCCAGCACCGGCCGCCTGCAGGAAGCCGACTACCTGCGCCAGCTGGGCGCGGCCGACGTGATGGACCGGGCCGAACTGTCAGCCCCCGGCAAACCCTTGGCCAAAGAGCGCTGGGCCGGCGTGGTTGACACCGTGGGCAGCCACACCCTGGCCAACGCCTGCGCCAGCACAAAATACGGCGGCGTGGTCACTGCCTGCGGCCTGGCCCAAGGCATGGACTTTCCGTCGAGCGTGGCACCCTTCATCCTGCGTGGCGTGACCTTGGTCGGCATCGACAGCGTGATGGCCCCGCGTGCCGTGCGCGAAGCGGCCTGGGCACGCCTGGCGCAGGACCTGGACACATCGCAGCTGGAGCGCATGACGCGTGAAGTGGGTTTGGCCGACGCCATTGGCTTGGGCGCGGAGATTTTGGCGGGGCAGGTGCGTGGGCGGGTGGTGGTGAACGTCAACCGCTGAAAGACCCTGAGGATTGTCAGCATGTCACCGATAATCACGCCTTCTGATTTCCAACGGCTTGCACCTTCGCAGGCCCTCTTCCCGGAGCAAACATGAGCACTTTCCAAACCACCGGCGCACGCGCCACGGGCCTGGCCACCATCGCCGCCGACGGCACCGTGCTGGACACCTGGTTCCCAGCCCCCGAACTGGCAGGCGATGTGGCCGCCAGCGGCAGCACCCGCCTGAGCCAGGCCGAAGCCGTGGCCGCCTTGGGCGCTGACGTAGCCCAGGCGCTTGCCCCATGCGCGGTGCGCAATGTCACCGTGGTCGCTGTGCGCACCGAGATCAAAAGCCTGGCCGACGCACCCGCCGACACCCACGACGCCTACCTGCGCCTGCACCTGCTGAGCCACCGCCTGGTGTTGCCACACGGTGCCAACGTGACCGGCATCTTTGGCCTGTTGCCCAATGTGGCCTGGACCAATTTCGGCCCCTGTGCCCTGGCCGATGTCCCCGCCGCGCGCCTGAGAGCCCGTGGCACCGGCCGCGTGCTGGAGGTCAAGGGCCTGGACAAATTCCCGCAGATGACCGACTACGTGATCCCGTCCGGTGTGCGCATTGCCAATGCCGACCGTGTGCGCCTGGGTGCGCACCTGGCCAGCGGCACCACCGTCATGCACGAAGGCTTCTGCAACTTCAACGCTGGCACCCTGGGCGCCAGCATGGTCGAAGGCCGCATCAGCGCAGGCGTGGTGGTCGATGACGCCAGCGACATCGGCGGCGGCGCGTCCATCATGGGCACGCTGTCGGGCGGCGGCAAGGAAGTCATCAAGGTCGGCAAGCGCTGCCTGCTGGGCGCGAACGCCGGCATCGGCATCTCGCTGGGCGACGACTGCGTGGTCGAAGCCGGCTGCTACATCACCGGCGGCAGCCGCGTGCAGCTGCCCGACGGCAGCGTGATCAAGGCCAAGGAACTGTCCGGCAAAAACGGCATCCTGTTCCGCCGCGATTCACAATCCGGCGCCTTGCACGCCATTCCGCGCAACAAGAGCTGGGGCGAGTTGAACGCCGAGTTGCACAAGAACTGATGCCATGCGCCGAGGCCTGCCCTTGAACTGGAAGTTGACCGCTATGGGCAGCTTTTTGCTGCCTGTGGTGATGGTGCTTCTGCGCCAACTGTGGCCAGACATTTCATGGGGCTTTCTCTTGCTGTTTGGCTTGCAAGTGATGCTGTTGCTGGCGGCACTGCACTTGGTGGTGACCAGCATCTGGGGGCCTGGAAGCCGTTGGAATCTACCAAACCCAGCGGTCGACTCACAGCGCCGCATCTTTGTGAAAAGAGGGGCTCTCATGGCCAATTTGCAGGCCATGCTGCGCCGTGTCAAAGCGGCCGTTCAAGCGCCGTTTGGGCGTTTTTTGAAACGCAAAGCGCCTTGATACCGGGCACCGAGCTTGCCCCACTGCACCACGGATTCAAAGCCCTTGAACCAGCGCACCGTTGATCCGGGCCAGTTCACGGAATTCAGCACTGATGCGGCCATCACCCGCTGCGCTTTGCCAGAATTGGATCGCCAGCATCCGCGCATGCAGCCACACACCCAGAGTGTCCGCATTGGGGCGTGGCAGTTGGCGGGTCCAATCGCGCACCACCACCTCGCCCGCCACCGGCGCATAAAACATGGGCAACATGTCGTAAGCTGGGGCCAACTGCCAACGGTGCTGGTGCAACAACAGTGAGACATTGCCATGGTGGCGGTCGGTGTTGGCGATCAGGGCGCCAAAGGCGTCCAGCAGGCACAGCGTCTGGATGTCGGCAGCGCTCAGGCTTTCAGTGCCTGCGCGACCGGTCTGCATGGCCGTCGCCGCCCACTGCGATCCGATGCCGATGTAGTGCGCGTCGTACATCTCCAGCGACACCATGCCCACACGGCCCTGGGGAGTGCGGTCAAAACGACGACTCTGCAAAAAGACGCGGCCACCGGCCTGCACGATGTCGGTCTGCGCGGCGGCAATGCCTGCGGCCTGCAGCGTTTGCAGGGCCAATGCCTCGCACACCAGCAGGTCGCGCCATCGCTGGTCGGCCGGAGCGTCACCTGCGGGCGAGAACTTGACCAGCACGGGCACGCCATCCGTCACCGCGCAAAACTTCGGCTGCTCGCCTCCTGCGCTGGAACCCGGAGCAGCGCTGCCCAGAGCCTGCAGGGCCAGACGGGGGTAGTCTTGCGCCGGATCGCTCACCGCCGGAGCAGCGCAGCGCCCGGGCGGCAAACTCAGATAGCGGTCCAATGAAGCGCCGCCCACCAGCAAGTTGCCCGGCAGGTCTTCACCTGCACGCACCAGCGCCAGCAGAATGTGGTCATCGCTCCAGTGCGCCAGATGCGGGGGCAGGGCCAGCTCGGCATGCGCCTGCACAAAGGTACGACCCAGAAAGCCTTGGGGTCGGGTGTCCATCAAGAACCAAGGCAAGCTGGGGTGAAATGCGCTTTGGCCATGGCTCTTGTCGGCTTCGTCCATCCAGAAGCCGCCACCAGCCAGTGGGTAGAGCGTGCCAAAGCGTTGCAGCTCACCACTGGGCAGCACCTGGTGGATCAGCACCTGCCGCCCTGCGCCAGGCACATCACGCGGCAGCAAATAGCGTTGCGCCCTGGCCGCCCCCACCTTCACCACCTGCCCCGACGCCAGCAGAGGCGCCAACAGGCGCGACACCGTGGGTTGGCTCACGCCCAGCTGCGCCTGCAGCTCAGGGCTGCTGGCGTGGCCGTTGTGGCGTCGCAGGGCGGAGATCAGGTTTTCGGTGGTCATTGAATGAATAACTGAATAGATATGCCGATAATACGGTTTTTCTAAGCTGTTGTCATTCAATAATTTTTGAACATTTTCTCTTGTCTAACGCTTTTCCCGTGAATGGTTAAAAGTGATGCGGGATCCCAGGTTTTCCATCCCTCGGCCAGTTCACGCCTTGGCCAAATGCCGCTTGGCCAGATCCACATACCAATCCAGACACCCCGGATTGGCCATGGCGTCTTTGTTGACCACCTTTTCCAGCGGCTGACCCAACATGAGCTTCTTGATCGGCAACTCCTGCTTTTTGCCGGACAGGGTGCGCGGGATCTCGGCCACCTGGAAGATGTCGTTGGGGATGAAACGCGGGCTCAGCGCTACCTTGATGGCGTTGTTGAGCTTGGCCTTGAGCGCGTCGTCGAGCGTGGTGCCTGGGCGCAGCACCACAAACAGCGGCATGTAGCTTTCCTTACCCAGGTACTCCAGGTCCACCACCATCGAGTCCATGACTTCGGGCAGGGCTTCGACAGCGCTGTACAGCTCGCTGGTGCCCATGCGCAGGCCGTAGCGGTTGATGGTGGCGTCGCTGCGACCAAAGATCACGCAGCCTTCGCCCTGGCCCTGTGCATCCCCGATGCGCAGCCAGTCGCCATGCCGCCAGACGCCGCCCATGCTGGCCGGGCCGTCGCCACCGCCGGGTTGGCGACCATGGCCTGCGGGGTACATCTCAAAGTAACTCGCCAAATAGCGGGCATTGTCCTTGTCGTTCCAGAAATACAGCGGCATGGACGGGATGGGCTGGGTGCACACCAACTCGCCGACCTCGCCCAGCACGGGCTCACCCGCCTCGTTCCAGGCCTCGACCGCACAACCGAGTTCACGGCACTGCATCACGCCGGGCTCTTGTGGCAGCTCGCGGTGGCCGCCCACAAAGGCGCCCGCAAAGTCGGTGCCGCCCGAGATGTTGCACCACCAGATGTCGGTGCCAATGGCCTTGAACTGCTCCACCCCCCAGGTTTGGGTGTCGGCTGACAAGGGCGAGCCGGTGGTGCCCAGGGCCCGCACCCGCGACAAATCGCCGCACCGCGAAATGTCCAGCCCGGCTTTGTGGCAGTTGGCAAAGTAGGCCGCGCCTGCCCCAAAAAACGTGACTTTTTCCTGCGCCGCCATGCGCCACAAAATGCCCCAGTCCGGGTGTTCCTTGCTGCCGCCGGGGTTGCCGTCGTAGATCACGCAGGTCACGCCATTGAGCAAGCCCGCCACCTGGGCGTTCCACATGACCCAGCCGGTGGAGCTGTACCAATGAAAACGCTCGCCCCAGCTGTTGGTGTGGTAACTACAGCCGATGTCGTTGTGCAAAATTTTGTTGGCCAGCGCCACGATCACCGTGCCGCCGTGCCCGTGCACGATGGGCTTGGGCAGACCTGTGGTGCCGCTCGAATAGACGATCCACAGCGGGTGGTCGAACGGCAGCCACATCGGCTCGAAGGCCTGCACCTCGGCATCGTCACGCGCGATGATGGCCGACATCTGCACGCTGCTGCCCACGTCGCAGTTGGTCAGATCCAGTGTGCCCAGGTTATTGTGCACGATGACGTGTTGCACGCTGGGCAAAGCATCGCGCAGCTCCTGCACCACGCCCATGCGGTCAAAATCGCGCCCGCCGTAGCTCACGCCATCCACCGCGATCAGCACCTTGGGCTCGATCTGCTTGAAGCGGTCGAGCACGGCGTTAGTGCCCATGTCGGGCGCGCAAATGCTCCACACACCGCCCACGCTGGCGGTGGCCAAAAACGCCACCATGGCTTCGGGAATATTGGGCAAATAAGCCGCCACCCGGTCACCGGGCTGCACGCCTTGGGCCTGCAGGTGCAGCGCCATGGCGGCCACCTGGCGGCGCAGTTCGGGCCAGCTCATCTCACGGCGCAAACCTTTTTCGTTGTGGCTGATGACTGCCAAAAACCCGGCCTCGTGCGCGGGCTGCACATGCCGCAGCACCTGGTGCGCGTAGTTGGTCTGGGCTCCGGGAAACCACTTGGCGCCCGGCATGACATTGTTCGCCAGCACCGCGGTGTGCGACGTGGGCGACTGAAAATCAAAGTAATCCCAGATGCTTTGCCAGAACGCATCCAGCTCGGTGACCGACCAGCGCCAAAGGTCGTTGTAAGTGGCAAAGCTCAGGCCGCGCTCATCGCGCAGCCAGTTTTGATACAAACGAATTTGAGGCAGATGAGGCGCGGGAGCGGAGAGATGGTTCACATTGTTCATGGCTTGCAGCGTAGCAGCGCCTGCGCTGCGCTGTCACGCGCAACAACCCTGAAACGTACACCTAGGTGACAGCGTGGGCCGGGTTTAACCGGGCACCGTTTCGCAGCGGCCCTGACCCGTGGCCTGACCGCGAAAATCGCTTTGCCACTGCCTCGCCACCAGATCGATCTGGATGCGCTCGTTGTCGATCGCGGTCATCACGCCACCGGGCAGCAGCGAAAAACCATACGGCTCGACACCATCGATGCGCAGGCGGCGAACGGCTTTTTTGTCCCAGTCGATGCGCACCTCGCGCACCCAGGTGCTGCGCTGCGGCAAATAGGCCACAGCGCAACTGAGCACCACCGACGACGGCGCGGCGATGGCGGGGCCCACCGCGGCCAGGCACAAGGCAGCCCATCCCACAACATGTGCCAGCCTGCGCACGATGTCAGGCCCCCGTGTCTTGGGCCATGCGCTGGCTCTTCCAGTACACATCGTCACCACCGTTCATGCGGTTGAGCACGCGGGCCAGCACAAACATCAGGTCCGACAGACGGTTAAGGTATTGGCGCGGTGTTTCGTTGATGGCCTCTTCGTTACCCAGTGCCACGCAAGCACGTTCGGCGCGGCGGGCCACGGTGCGGCACACATGCGCTTGTGCCGCGCCACGGGTGCCTGCAGGCAAGATGAATTCTTCCAGTTTGGGCAGTTGGGCGTTGTACTTTTCAAGGGCGGCGTCGAGTGCCGCCACGGCCTCATCTTTCAGCAATTCAAAACCGGGAATTGACAGCTCGCCGCCAAGGTTGAACAACTGGTGCTGCACCTCCACCAGCACCTCACGCACGTCTGCGGCCATGTCTTCGCACAGCAGCACACCGATGTGGGAGTTCAGTTCGTCCACCTCGCCCATGGCGTGCACGCGCAAGCTGTTTTTGGACACGCGCTGGTTGTTGCCCAGCCCCGTGGTGCCGTTGTCCCCGGTGCGGGTGGCGATTTGTGTGAGTCGGTTGCCCATGGTGTTGCTCTCTATTTTGTTCGCTCAAGCGTGCGGAGTCTGAATGAATCGCCCACAGGGTGGGCTCCTACAAAGAGGCTTGATTGTCGACCAAGTCCCCTTGGCTTGTCTGACAAAAGACAGCAAGGCCATTGTTTGCGGCGTAAACTGCTGTTCAGCATGTCTGGCGGATTTGGCCCGCCATTAACGGAGACACCCCCATGAACGCCCCTGTTGCCGCCGCCCACCTGGCCCCCGAAATCGCACAACGCGCTGTGCCTGAAGCCTTTTTGGCCGCCCTGAAAGCCCGCTTTGGCGGCAACTGCTCCACCGCGCTGGTCATCCGCGAACAACACGGCCGCGACGAGTCGGCTTTCACCCATGTGCCGCCCCCCGCCGCCGTGGTGTTTGCCGAAAACACCCAGGACGTGGCCGACGCGGTGAAACTGTGCGCTGAGCACAAAGTGCCGGTCATTCCTTTTGGCGTGGGCTCTTCTCTCGAAGGCCACTTGCTGGCGGTGCAAGGCGGCATCAGCATTGACCTCACGCGCATGAACAAAGTCTTGGCCATCAACGCCGAAGACCTGACGGTGACGGTGCAGCCGGGCGTGACGCGCAAGCAACTGAATGAAGAGATCAAATCCACGGGTTTGTTCTTCCCGATCGACCCGGGTGCAGACGCGACCATTGGCGGCATGAGCGCCACCCGCGCCAGCGGCACCAACGCCGTGCGCTACGGCACCATGCGCGAGAACGTGCTGGCCATGGAAGTGGTCACCGCAGCGGGCGAAATCATCCGCACCGGCACCCGCGCCAAAAAGTCGAGCGCCGGTTACGACCTGACCCGCCTGATGGTGGGCAGCGAAGGCACGCTGGGCGTGATCACCGAAGTCACCGTGCGCCTGTACCCCTTGCCCGAAGCCATCTCGGCGGCGATCTGCTCTTTCCCGAGCATCGAAGCGGCGGTGCGCACCGTCATCCAGACCATCCAGCTGGGCGTGCCGATTGCCCGTGTGGAGCTGATCGACCACAACACCGTGCGCATGGTCAACGCCTACGCCAAGCTGGGCCTGCGCGAAGAGCCCATGCTGCTGATGGAGTTCCACGGCTCGCCTGCGGGCGTGAAGGAACAGGCCGAAACCGTGCAAGAAATCGCCAGCGAATTCGGTGGCAACGCGTTTGAATGGGCGGTGACGCCCGAAGAGCGCACGCGCCTGTGGACCGCACGGCACAACGCTTACTTTGCGGCCATCCAGAGCAAACCCGGCTGCCGCGCCATCAGCACCGACACCTGCGTGCCCATCAGCCGCCTGGCCGATTGCCTGCTCGACTCCATCACCGAGACCGACGCGAGCGGCATCCCTTACTTTTTGGTCGGCCATGTGGGCGATGGCAATTTCCACTTCGGCTATCTGATCGACCCGAACAACCCGCAAGAATGCGAAACCGCAGAAGCCTTGAACCAGCAATTGGTCAACCGCGCTTTGCGCTTGGGTGGCACCTGCACCGGCGAGCACGGCATTGGCCTGCACAAGATGGACTTCTTGCGCACCGAAACCGGCGAGGGTGCGGTGGACATGATGCGCACCATCAAACGGGCGCTGGACCCGCACAACATCATGAACCCTGGGAAAATTTTCTCGATGTGACGCCTCAGGCTTTGGGCTTGTCATCCTGATCAACACGGATTAGGGATTCGATCTGCGCATACAACTGGGCAGGCTCAAAAGGCTTGAGCATCACAGCGTTCAGGCCCGCGGCCTTGAAACGCTCCAGATCCTGCGGATTGACGTTGGCCGTCAGGCCCATGACGGGCGTGTCGCAGACGGGTGCAGGCAGCGTGTTGCGCAAGGCTGAGGTCGCTTCAATGCCGTCCATCAGCGGCATCACCATGTCCATCAACACCAGGTCAAAACGGTTCTTTTGCAGTGCCGCCAGGGCCTGAGCGCCGTCTTCGGCTTCAACCACCAAGCTGTCGGGCCAAGCATTGAGCAGCACCTTTTTGGCCAGCAAGCGGTTGAGTGGGTGGTCATCCGCTACCAAAAAATGCAATGGGCCAGTGCTGTCCATGGCCGGTACTTTCTGGGGTGCACAGTCCTGCTGTTGCGGCGGATCGCGGGGATCCAGGGGCAGCGTGAACCAGAAGGTTGAGCCTTGACCCACGGTGCTCTCAAAACCAATCTGCCCCCCCATCAATTCCACCAGTCGGCGGGTGATGGACAGGCCCAGGCCATTGCCACCATAACGGGCCTGGATTTCACCCCCAGCTTGTGCAAAGCGCTCAAAAATCCGTTTCTTTTGCGCGTCTTCGATGCCAATGCCGGTGTCTTGTACCGAAAACTTCACGCCCTCCGCCAACTTTTGCACCCGCAAGCTGACATGGCCCTGGTGCGTGAATTTGATGGCGTTGCCCAACAAATTGACCAGCACCTGCATCAAGCGGTGTCGATCGGTGTGCGCCCACTGGGGCACATCGTCGGCGATATCCAGGTGGTACGTCAGGTTCATGCTTTGCTCACGCGGACTGAAGAGGCCGAAGGCGTTGTTCACCGTGTCGTGCAAGGCAAAGGTCTCGAACTGGACTTTGATCTTGCCCGCCTGCAGTTGTGAATAGTCCAGCACATCGTTGATGACGGTCATCAGATGCTCGGCCGACTGGCGCGTGTGGTTCAGGATTTTCAACGCCTGAGCCTGGTCGTTGGCGCGGCCGAGCAGCATGGTGTTGAAGCCAAGGATGGCATTCATGGGTGTGCGCAGCTCATGGCTCACGGTGGCAATGAATTGCTCTCGCAGCGCGGCCGCACGCAGGAGTTCTTGGCGCTTTTCCTCCAGCTGTGCACGGCGGTCCAACCGTGCTCGGAAAGCCTTACGGTAAAGGCTGTCATACAAAAAGACCACCGAGATGGTGACCAGCATGGACACCGTGTTACTGGCAAATGAAGATTTGACCTGCGCCAATCCCACCGTGGGGTTGGGTGGCAACCAGCCATGCCAAGTGGCATAAGACAGACCGCACAGCAAGGCCAGCACCACCAAGAGCCAGAGCAAACCCGCGCGTCGACTCAAGGCATAAAAAGCCACAAGCGGAATGGCCGTACACCAGGCCAGCCGAGGAGAGAAAATACCACCCGACACCCAAGCGGCGTAACTGACCTGCATGAGCGCACACGCCACCCCCAGTTGGACCGCCAGGGACATCGGCATGCCCAGACTGAAGGCCACGACCAACACCACCAGCACCAAAGCAAACGCCAGCGGCACAGGCACCCCATTGGTATAGGGCGTGACCGCAGCCACCAGACCGAGCGCAATGACCATCACCACCACCAAGCCAAACAAATAAGGCATGCGGTCTTGCTGAAAACGGGCCGGTAGCCAGTGCACAACCCGTTCCAGCGCGGTATCCCAACGGCTTGAATACGGCTTCATCGAGCCCCCTTCGACGCACGTTGCCCGACACTGGAAATCTGGGCCACCAGTTGCGCTTCATCCAGCGGCTTGAGAAGCACACCGTTCATGCCCGCGGCCATGCAAAGGTCGCGGTCAACCGGGTTGGTGCTGGCCGTCAGGCCGAGCACGGGCACGTCACGCGCAGGGGCCGGGAAACGGCTGCGCAGGGTCTTCGTCGCTTCCAGACCGTCGACATCCGGCATCACCATGTCCATGAGGACCAAATCAAAGGACTGTGTTTTAAGCAAGGCCAGCGCCTGAACGCCGCCCTGGGCCTCGGTCACCTCGGCGTGTTGGAAGAATTTTTGCAACATCAAACGCGCCACCATCAAGTTCACCGCGTTGTCGTCGACCAACAAAATTCGGATTCGCCGGTTCATCAACTCGGTCCGTTCGGCGTCGGTGACGCCATCGCCTTGCGCGGCCGTCATGGTCAAAGGCAACTCAAACCAGAATGTGGTGCCCTGGCCCTGCACACTGCTCACCCCAATGCGGCCCCCTTGCAGGCTCACCAAACGCTCACTGATGGACAAACCCAAGCCTGTACCGCCGAATTGGCGGTTGGTTTGCAGGTCGGCAAATTCAAATCGGTCAAACACTTGCTGCAAACGGTCAGCCGGAATGCCGATGCCGGTGTCTTCGATCTCAAACAGCACACCCAAGCCGACACTTTTGACGCGCACCTGAATGCGCCCGTGCAAGGTGAATTTGAGCGCGTTGTCCAGCATATTGCGCAAGATCTGCACAAGGCGTTGCCGATCGCCCTTGACCCACATGCCCTGAATCTGGCGAGCGTCCAGCGTCAGTTCCAGGGACTTCGCTGCGGCCTTGTCGGCGTAACGATCCATCACCTCCTGCAGCGTTTCACACAAGGCAAACCGCTCTTCGTTCAAAACCAGAAGGCCCGCCTGCAACTGCGAAAAATCCAGGATGTCATTGACCACTTGCAACAACTGCTCTGTCGAGCGCCGGATGTGGTCCACCACTTCGACGTCTTCAGCCCTGCCCGCCAGCTCCGTGCGCAAAATGCCATTGAGCCCCAGGATCGCGTTCATGGGGGTGCGCAGTTCATGCCCCACCGAGGCGACGAATTCATCCTTGTGGGCTTGCGCCTGACGCAAGGCCAGGTGGGTATGCTCCAGAGAGCGGTTGTGCTTGTCCAATTCATCGCTTTGCTGGCGGTGCATGTAATCAGTGAGGAACACCACCCCCATCGCCATGCAAACTACCAGCACCTTGTTCAACAATGTCCAGGCCAGCACCTCATGGTTCATGAGCGTGAGGCTGCTCAGCACGCCCGTCTGGGTCAAGGCCAGCATCAGCAAATTGACGGCCACCGCCACACCCGCCCAAACCACGGCCGCCACGCGGCTGAGCAGCAAAATGGAAGGCAAGGTGACCACCGTCATCCAGACCATGGTGGTCGAGTTGATGCCGCCTGTGGTCCAGGAGACCGACAACACATAGGCGATCGAGACAAAAAATCCCAGGTTGGCAACAGGCACATACGAAGCACCCGCTTGCACAGCCACAAACAGGAGCAAATACACCAACGCCGCCAGCAGGTGAATGTCGTGGTCATACGCAGGTTGTGCCACGCCGTAAAACAACAAGGAGCACACGACCAGGGACAGCATGCCGAGCTTCAAAAACCAGCGACGGCGTCCACTGGCGGTGTCGTCATGCAAGCCTTTCATGGGGGCCCATTGCATCCAGGTGTTGCGCATGTGCTTCATGTGTGATCAAAACGCCGGAACAACAACTGCTCTACACGCTGACACAACAATTCGGGCTCGAACGGTTTGAGCATCACATCGTTAAGGCCGGAGGCCTTGAAGGCGGAGAGGTCCACGGGGTTCACGTTAGCCGTCAGCCCCATCACAGGCACCGCAGAGGCGGGCTCAGGCCATTCGGTGCGCAATCTGCGCGTGGCTTCAATGCCATCCATCACCGGCATCACCATGTCCATCAAGACGAGGTCAAAACTTTGATCGTGCAATGCGTTCAAGGCATCCAGACCATTGCCCGCTTCCACGGTCTGGCACTGGGGCCAGGCATTTTTCAAAACCTGCTGAACCAGCAAGCGATTGACCGGATGGTCGTCCACGATCAGAAAACGCCAAGGCATTTGAGCGGTTAACAATGTGGCGCTGGTGGCGTGCCCTTTTTGTGCCGGTGCAGCTTCGGCATGCAGCGGCAAGCGCAGCCAAAAGTGCGCGCCTTGTCCCGGCTCACTTTCAAAACCAATTTCGCCGCCGAGCAATTGCGCCAACTTGCGCGAGATCGCCAGGCCCAGACCGTTCCCGCCGTAAAGCGCCTGCGTGTCACTTTCGGCCTGGCTGAAACGATTGAAAATCGTGGCCTGCCGCTCGTGTGCGATCCCAATGCCGGTGTCCTGCACCGAGAAAATCACCCCGGGGTTTTGCCACTGCACGCGCAACACCACCGAGCCCTGGTGGGTGAACTTGAGCGCATTGCCCAAGAAGTTGACCAACACCTGCATCAGGCGGTGCCGATCGGTGTGCACCCACACGGGCAAGTCGTCATCGAGAACCATGCGGTAATCGATGTCCATGCTTTTAACGCGGGGCCAAAACAGCTCAAAAGCATGCGTAACCGTCTGTCGCAGGTCAAAGGTCTCCGACTGAATGACCAACTCACCCGCCTGAAGCTGTGAGTAATCCAGGATGTCGTTGATGACCGTCATCAGGTGGTCTGCCGATTGCTGCGTGTGTTTGAGCACCTTGTGGGCCTCGGGCTTGCCCTCCACACGGGACAGCAAAAGCGCATTGAAGCCCAAAATGGCGTTCATGGGTGTGCGCAACTCATGGCTCACGGTGGCGATGAAATGCTCACGCATCTCCGATGTTTGCTCCAGCTCTTGACGCCGCGCTTCGAGCTCACGCTGATGGTTGCGGCTGGCCTCCAGTGCCTGACGGTAGAGGTGGTCGTACATCAAAGGAACGACGATCAGCACGCAGGTCACCAGCGTGTAGGTCATGAAAGAAGATGGCACATGCCGCATGCCCGTCTCGAACGCTGGCACCCAGCCCAAGTGGTTGGCCAACACCATGACCAACTGCAAAGCCATCGTGATCAACAGCCAGAAAATGCCGGCTTTGCGGCTGATGACATAAAAGGGCGTGAGCGGCAATATCAGCAACCAGGCCAATCGAGGCGAATGAACGCCGCCCGTGGCCCACACGGCATAAAACAGGATCAGCGCACCCAGACCCGTGCCCAAATGGATGGCCCACTGCAATGAAAAACCCTGGTTGACCAAGAGCAGCAAAACAAACAGGAAAAAGGCAAACGTGGTGAACGTGACTTGCGCATACGGATAGGGGCTGATCACCGCATAGGTCAACAACACCACGATGACCATGACCGCAAAAAAGAACACGTAGGGCATCTTGCCCTGTTGGAAGCGCACAGGCAGGCGCGCAGACAACTGCAGCATCCGGGTTTGGAGCCAAGCACTGAGGTTCACAACTTGCCCTCCCGGGCCAGGCGCACGCAACGGCCCACGGTGCGCATCAACTCGGCCGTGTCCATGGGTTTATGCAAAACCTCATTCATGCCTGCAGCCAAACAACGGTCACGATCGACCGGGTTGGTGTTGGCCGTCAAAGCCAATATGGGCATGTGCGCGACCATCGCCGGAAAGTGTTGGCGTATTTGCTGCGTCACCTGCATGCCATCCATGTCCGGCATGATCATGTCGATCAAGGCCACGTCAAACACCTGCTGGTCGAGCAGGGCCAAGGCTTTGGCGCCGCTGTCCACGGTGGTGATGTGGGCATTGGGCCAGCATTTTTGCAGTTGCAACTGGGCCACCATCAGGTTCACCCGGTTGTCGTCCACCACCAAGATGTTCAGGGCCTCGTCGACCAGACCATCGTCCGCCAGGGTGTTGGACACGTCCGTGTCCTGCGCGGCCTGCAAAGGAATTTCAAACCAGAACAATGCCCCATGCCCCTCCTGGCTGTCCACACCGATGCGGCCCCCATGCAGGGTGACCAGCTTTTCACACAGTGTCAGCCCCAAGCCCGTGCCGCCATACGCGCGGTTGGTCTGGACATCGGCGTGCTCAAAGCGTCGAAAAATGTGCTGCTGCCGCTGCCGCGCAATGCCCCGCCCCGAGTCCTGCACCTCGAATCGCAGGCACTCTCCACGGGCCTGCAAACGGACATGGATGGCACCTTCGGTTGTGAACTTGATGGCGTTGTCGACCAGGTTGTTCAGGATCTGGAGCAGGCGGTTTCGATCCCCGTGCACGCGGCAAGGCACAGCGGCATCCAGCTCGAAACGTAAAGCCAAGCCCTTGCTCGAGGCCTTGTCGGCATGGCGCTGCTGCAGTTCATCCATCAAGGTTTGGGGGGCAAAGTCGGCGCAGTTCAAGCGCAACTTGTCCGCTTGCAGCTGTGAAAAATCCAGGATGTCGTTGACCACCTGCAACAAATGTTCGGTCGAGCGGCGAATGTGCCCCACCACCGCCAACTGCTCGGGGTTGTCCGAGAGTTCACGGCGCAGCACCCCGTTGAAACCCAGAATCACATTCATCGGGGTGCGCAGCTCGTGGCCCACAGCAGCCACAAATTCGTCCTTGTGCGCCTGTGCCCGGATCAGCGCTTCATGGGTGGCCTTGAGTTCATCATTGCGCTGGTTGAGTTTGCGCAGTTGCACTTTGTGCAGGTGCTCATAAATGCGCACCCCCATCATCAGGTTCAGAAGCGCCAGCAAATGGTTCAGATAAGCCCAGGTCACCACCGACGAGGACACAGTCACATGGCTGCCGACCCAGCCCATCCAGGTGATCCAGGTGAGCAACAGAATCGACAGCAGCATGATGCCAATCCAGACGAGCGTGGCGGCGCGTCCCAGCAACAACAACACCGGTACCGACAAGACATTGAGCCAAACCACGGTGGTGGAATTGATGCCCCCTGTGTGCATGGCCGTGTAAATCGTCAACAGCACCGTGAGTGCGGTGACGGTGTGGACAATAAGCTCAAAGATCGCCCGAACACGCACCACTGAAAACAGGCAAACCGACAACACCGACACCATCAGACAAGCCTGCGATATCCGCTCAACCGGCGTGAACAAATAACCAAAGAATGTCGTCAAGCCCACCAGGATCAAATAGATGGTGAGCATTTCCTGACGCAAAAACCCGTTTGGACGAAACAAGGTTCGCCAAAAGGCCTTGGACAGTTTTTGCGTACCGCGCAGCACCAGCTTATCCGCGCAATTTTTCAATCAGGCCATTGAGCTCATCGAGCGAGCCGAACTGGATCGACAACTCGCCCATCTCTTCGATCTTGCCCAAGCGCTTGACGCGCTTTTTCACACGCACCTCGACCTCCGCCATGAGCAGATCCGACAGCTCTTCTTCCACCCGCCGGATGTCGCGGGATTTTTCCTTTTTGGGTTTTTGATGCACCAGGTTGAATTCGGCACCGAGCTTTTTGGCCAGACTTTCGGCTTCGCGCACCGACAGTTTTTTGGCCGAGATCTGGTTGGCGGCGGTGATTTGGGCCGCCTTGTCGAGCGACAGCAAAGCACGGGCATGGCCCATGTCCAGGTCACCGGCCATCAACATGCTCTGGACCGGATCGGCCAGATTCAGCAGACGCAAGAGGTTGCTGGCGGCACTGCGTGAGCGGCCCACCGCCTGCGCGGCTGATTCGTGAGTGAGCCCAAACTCTTTGATCAGGCGTTGCAGGCCTTGGGCTTCTTCGAGCGGATTGAGGTCTTCGCGCTGGATGTTCTCGATCAGGGCCATGGCCGCGGCGGCCTCGTTGGGCACGTCACGCACCAAAACAGGGACAGACTCCAGCCCCGCCAGACGCGAAGCGCGGAAACGCCGCTCGCCCGCGATGATCTCGTACTTGCCAGCGTTGTCGCCCTCGCTCAGCTGACGCACCAGGATCGGCTGCATGATGCCTTGCGCCTTGATGGATTCGGCCAACTCGTACAAAGCGCCCTCGTCCATGCGGGTGCGCGGCTGGTACATGCCGGCCACCATCTGGTCGAGCTTGAGCTGGGTGGGCACACCCGTTTCGGCGGTCATGTCGGCAACGGGTGCGTCCTGCACTTTGGGGCCCAGCAGGGCTTCAAGTCCGCGGCCCAGGCCTTTGGGTTTTTTGGTGACCATGGTCAATCCTTCAGTAATGTTTGCAACAGCGCATGGCCCTGCGGCCAATCGCCCAGCGATGAATCGGCGTTGATGTGCCCGGCTTCACCCAAGTCCACCCAAGTGGCGCCCCAAGCGTGGGCCAAACCTTGGGCACGCCGGGCGGCGCAATAGGGGTCGTTCTGGCTGCCCACCAGGATGCTTTTGAACGGCAATGGCTGGCGCACGATGGGCGACCAGCCGGGCAGGCGGTGGTTCAATTCAGGGGCTTCGGTGTCTCCCGGAGCCACCAGCAAAGCCCCTCGCACTCTGGCCGTGTGCCGGGACACAGAGGCCCAGGCGGCCACCAAAATGCAGCCCAGACTGTGGGCGGCAAAAACCACCGGTCCTGGCGCATCGATCACGGTCTCGTCCAGACGCGCCAACCAGTCCCCGCGCAAGGGGTGCAGCCAATCGTTTTGCTCGACCACGGCATAGCCATGCAGACGCGCCCAACGCATTTGCCAATGCTCGGCACCACTGCCTTGCCAGCCCGGCAAGATCAGCACCGTGGCCGCTTGGGCCAGAGCACCATCGAGCGGCAGGGATTGCGCCTGAAACGACATCGTCAAACCGCTCAGAGCGTGGGCGCGCGCAGCACCAGTTCACGCGCAAAGTCGACATAGGCCTGGCTGCCCTTGGCAGGCGGATCAAATACCACGCCCGGCAAGCCGTAGCTCGGCGCTTCGGCCAGGCGCACATTGCGCGGGATCACGGTGTCGAAGACCTTGTCGCCAAAGTGGGCCTTGAGCTGGTCGCTGACTTGCATCTGCAAGGTGATGCGCGGGTCAAACATGACACGCAGCAAGCCGATAATTTTCAGGTCCTTGTTCAGGTTGGCGTGCACCTGCTTGATGGTGTTGACCAGATCGGTCAGGCCTTCGAGCGCGAAGTATTCGCACTGCATGGGTACGATCACGCCATGGGCCGAGCAGAGGCCGTTGAGCGTGAGCATGGACAAGGACGGTGGGCAGTCAATCAACACAAAGTCGTAATCGGCATCGACCACGGCCAAGGCATTTTTCAAGCGTTGGTCGCGGTGCTCCAGCTGCACCAGCTCGACCTCGGCCCCGGCCAGTTCGCGGTTGGCGCTGAGCACGTCGTAGCCGCATTTGTCGGCCTTGACCACGGCTTCGGCGATCGAGGCCGACTCCAGCAAGACATCGTAAACGCTCAACTCAACCGCGCGTTTATCGATGCCCGAACCCATGGTGGCATTGCCCTGCGGGTCCAAGTCCACCAGCAGCACCCGCTGCCCGACTTTGGCCAAGCCTGCGGCCAGGTTCACGGTGGTGGTGGTTTTGCCAACGCCACCCTTTTGGTTGGCAATGCAGAAAACCTTGGCCATACTGCGCTTTCGGGGTTATTTGGACATGGCCAGCTTGATGCCAAAGCCGACCAGAAAAATGCCGGCCACCTTTTCCAGCACCCGCCCCACCAAAGGGTTGGCGCGCATGCGCTCGGCCAGGTGGTGCGTGAGCAAGGTCATGCCCAGGCCATACAAAAAGGTCAACGCGGCAATGGTGGCCGCCATGACGCCAAAGCTGACCCAACCCAAATGGGTTTGGGGGTCTACGAACAATGGAAAGAAGGCCATGTAAAAGACGATGGCCTTGGGGTTGAGCAAGGTGATAGCCAGGGCCTGTTGAAAATACTGGCAGGGCCGGATGTTCAGCACAGGCGCATCCCCCGGTTTGGCAGACAGCATCTTCCAGCCCAGCCAGGCCAAGTACACCGCGCCCAACCATTGGATGGCCACAAATGCCGCCGGGTAGGTGGTCAGCACCGCCGCCACACCTGCGACCGCCAGCCACATGAGCACCTGGTCCCCGGCGATCACGCCCAGGGTGGCCATGAGGCCACCGGCCACGCCGCCCTTGCTGGTGGAGGTGATGAGGGCCAGATTGCCCGGGCCGGGAATGGCCAGAAACACCACGATGGCCGCCACAAATGCGCCGTAATCCGAGATGCCAAAGAACATGAGGAGCTTTCCGAAAAACGAGAACGTCTGGTGCGCGCCTTATTTGGCCAACACCATCCTGAAACCAAAACCCACCAGGCACAAACCCGCCAGTTTTTGCAAGGAGGATGACAACTTGGGATGGGCGCGGAGGCGTTCGGCCATGTGGTGGGTGACCCAGACTACCCCGAAACAGTACACAAATCCCAGCGCTGCGATGGTCCCGGCCATCACACCAAAAGTCACCCAACCCTGATGCTGGACCGGGTCGATGAACTGCGGGAAAAACGCCAAATAAAACATGATCGCCTTGGGGTTGAGCAAGGTGATGAGCAATGTTTCCCGAAAATAATGCCCGGGCGTGATCTGCAGACTGGGCACCTCGCCCGGCTTGGACATGAGCATCTTGCCACCCAGCCATAACAAATAAGCCGCCCCCAACCACTGCAAGGCCATGAACAAAGGCGGGTAGGTCTTGAGCATGGCGGCCACACCGGCCACCGTGAGCCACAGCGAAATCTGGTCCCCCAAAAGCAGGCCCATCACCGAAGCCAGGCCACCCGGCATTCCGCCTTTGCTGGCCGAGCTGATCAGTGCCAGGTTACCGGGACCAGGCAAAAACAAAAGCAGGACAAAGGCCGCAGCGAATGCGCCGTAATCCGAGATACCAAACATATCTGCACTTTCAGGGGGAATGTGGCGAGTGTACGTGATGCCCTTCGGGCAACCCCTCAAACAGCGTGTTTCACGTGAAACACGCCCGCATTCACGGCGTTTGGGGCTTCATCCAGACCATGCAACGCTCCACGTCCAGGCCAGGCACCTTCAAAGGTTCCACGTGAAACACCTGAACATCCGTCGGCAGTGCGTCAATTTCACCCTGTGGGTGCTTGCCCTTCATGGCCATCCAGACCCCGCCGTCGGCGAGGGCCGAACGGGACCAGGTGACAAAGTCAGGCAAAGAGGCAAAGGCCCTGGAGCAAATGATCTGGTACGGATCGGTCAGGGACTCGACCCGAGCGTGCACACCACGCAAATTGGGCAGCTTCAAACTCACCGCCACCTGCTGCACAAAGGCGGCTTTTTTGGCCACCGTGTCGACACAGCTCACGTTCAACTCTGGCAAGCAAATGGCCAAGACCACGCCAGGCAGGCCACCACCCGAACCCACATCCAGCACCCGAACAGGCTGGCCCTGGTTATGTCGGCGCAAAGGGGCAATGGCGGTCAGGCTGTCCAACAGGTGGTGCGTGAGCATGTCCGCCGGGTCGCGCAACGCGGTCAGGTTGTAGACCTTGTTCCATTTCTGGATCAGCGCCGCATAGTCCAGCAAATGCTGGATTTGCGCATCCGTCAAAGCCAAACCCAAGGCTTGCGCACCCGAGCGCAGCCCAGCCTCCAGATTCACGCTCATGCCTGCACGCCTTCCTCAGCCGCTTGCATGAAGCCTTTGAAACCACCCTTTTTCAGGTGAATTAACAACAAAGACACGCTGGCCGGTGTGATGCCGGAGATGCGTGAGGCTTGACCCAGGGTTTCAGGACGGTGCTTGGCCAACTTCTGCCGCGCCTCGATCGACAAGGCCGAGACCTGCATGTAGTCGAGATTCTCGGGCAGGCGCAGGTGCTCGTAAAACGCAGCCCGCTCCACCTCCCCTTTTTGGCGGTCGATGTAACCCGAATACTTGGCCGCGATCTCGACCTGTTCAATCACCGGGGCGCTCAAATCGCCCAGTGTTTCACGTGAAACATCGGCACTTGCCATGCGCCCACCATCCAAAGACATCAGGTCAGGGTATGACACATTCGGTCTGCGCAACAAATCGAACAGGTTGTGCTCGTGCTCAATGGCCTTGCCCAAAACCCGCTCGGATTCCGCTGCGGGCAGGTTGCGCGGGTTCACCCAAGTGGATTTCAGGCGCTCTGTTTCACGTGAAACAGCATCGCGTTTGCGGCTGAACGCGTCCCAACGGGCGTCATCGACCAGGCCCATTTGTCGCCCCACTTCAGTCAAACGGGCATCGGCATTGTCTTCGCGCAGCTGCAGGCGGAACTCCGCCCGGCTGGTGAACATGCGGTAAGGCTCGGTCACGCCCTGGGTCACCAGGTCGTCCACCAGCACACCCAAATACGCCTGGTCGCGTGCAGGTGTCCAGGCGGCTTCGCCCCGGCATTGCAGCGCAGCGTTGATGCCCGCGAACAGGCCCTGGGCCGCAGCTTCTTCGTAACCGGTCGTGCCGTTGATCTGACCCGCAAAGAACAAGCCGTTGATCTGCTTCGTCTCAAAACTGTTCTTGAGTGAGCGCGGGTCGAAATAGTCGTATTCGATGGCGTAGCCCGGGCGCAGGATGTGGCAATTTTCCAGCCCCTTCATCGACCGCACCAGATCGTACTGGATGTCAAACGGCAAGCTGGTCGAGATGCCGTTGGGGTAATACTCGTTCGTGGTCAGGCCTTCGGGCTCCAGAAAAATCTGGTGGCTGTCCTTGTCGGCAAAGCGGTTGATCTTGTCTTCGACGCTCGGGCAATAACGCGGGCCCACGCCTTCGATCTTGCCGGTGAACATGGGGCTGCGGTCAAAGCCGGAGCGGATGATCTCGTGTGTGCGCTCGTTGGTGTGGGTGATCCAGCACGGCACTTGCTGCGGGTGCATGCTCGCCTTGCCCATGAAGCTTAACACCGGCACCCCACCCTCGGGGTTCATGCCACCGGGGACGCCGTCGCCGGGCTGCTCGGTGCATTTCGAAAAATCAATGGTGCGCCCATCCAGGCGCGGCGGCGTGCCGGTCTTCAGGCGCCCTTGCGGCAGCTTCAGTTCCTTCAGACGCGCCGACAGGCTCACCGCCGGGGGGTCACCCGCTCGGCCCGCTGAATAGTTCTGCAAGCCCACATGGATCTTGCCGTCCAGAAAGGTGCCTGCGGTCAGCACCACGGTACGCGAACGGAAACGGATGCCCACCTGCGTCACGGCGCCCACTACCCGGTCACCTTCCACCATCAAATCATCGACGGCCTGCTGGAACAGCCACAAATTGGGCTGGTTCTCCAGCATGCGACGGATGGCGGCTTTGTAGAGGATGCGGTCGGCCTGGGCGCGGGTGGCGCGCACGGCCGGGCCTTTGGAACTGTTGAGGATGCGGAACTGGATACCGCCTTCGTCGGTGGCCAGCGCCATGGCGCCGCCCAAGGCATCCACCTCTTTGACCAGATGCCCCTTGCCAATGCCGCCAATACTGGGGTTGCAGCTCATCTGGCCCAGCGTCTCGATGTTGTGGGTGAGCAAGATCGTTTTACAACCCATGCGCGCAGCCGCCAGTGCAGCCTCGGTTCCGGCATGGCCGCCGCCGACCACGATCACATCGAATTCTTGAGGGTAAAGCATGAGAAGTCCGCCTTGAATGAAGGCCAAAAATGGGCGCCGCCTGCGCCGTGGGCCGCCCTGCCACGGGGTCAGCTGAAGCGGCTGATTTTACAGGCAGGGGGTCAGACCTGCGGCCCTTGCGGTTATGCACCAAACGCATGACCTGACAGCCAAGCGGCCTTGGACGGCGGCGTGTTCCCGCCCTACCATTTGCACCACTGAAAAACCGTCAGTTTCAAGAAAGGCGACGAAACATGTCCAATTCACCTGTAGGCATCACCGCCACAAGCGCCCATGCACTGCCCTCTTATTTGAACCCAGAGCACCTTGGCCCCTGGGGGATTTACCTGCAGCAAGTCGACCGCGTCACGCCCTATCTGGGCAGCTTGTCGCGCTGGGTCGAAACACTCAAACGCCCCAAACGCGCCCTGATCGTGGACGTGCCGATCGAGCTGGACAACGGCACCATGGCCCACTTTGAGGGCTACCGCGTGCAGCACAACACCAGCCGAGGCCCGGGCAAAGGCGGCGTGCGCTTTCACCAGGATGTGACGCTGTCCGAAGTCATGGCCTTGTCGGCCTGGATGTCGGTGAAAAACGCGGCCGTCAACCTGCCTTTTGGCGGCGCCAAGGGCGGCATCCGGGTCGACCCCAAAACCCTGTCACGCGGCGAGCTGGAGCGCCTGACACGCCGCTACACCAGCGAGATCGGCATCATCATCGGCCCGACCAAGGACATTCCGGCCCCGGACGTGAACACCAACGAACAGATCATGGCCTGGATGATGGACACTTATTCGATGAACGAAGGCGCCACCGCCTCGGGCGTGGTGACCGGCAAGCCCTTGGCCTTGGGCGGCTCTCTGGGGCGACGCGAAGCCACCGGGCGGGGTGTCTTCACGGTGGGTCAGGAAGCCGCGCAACACATCGGTCTGGACATCGCCAAGGCCCGTATCACCGTGCAAGGCTTTGGCAATGTGGGCGGCATTGCGGCCAAGCTGTTTGCGCAGGCCGGGGCCACGGTGGTCGCGGTGCAGGACCACGGCGGCACGGTTTATCAGGCGTCTGGTCTGGACGTGCCCGCCCTGCTGAGCCATGTTGGGGAGAACGGCAGCGTCAAGGGGTTCGCGCCTGCAGAGACCCTGCCTGATGCGCAGTTCTGGGGGGTGGACTGCGACATCCTGATCCCGGCCGCACTGGAGCAGCAAATCACCGCCGCCAATGCCCACCAGATCCAGACCCGCATGGTGATCGAAGGCGCCAACGGCCCCACCACCCCCGAAGCCGACGACATCCTGCACGAACGCGGCATCCTGGTCGTGCCCGATGTGATCGCCAACGCGGGCGGCGTGACGGTCAGCTACTTTGAATGGGTGCAGGATTTCTCCAGCTTTTTCTGGAGCGAAGATGACATCAACACCCGCTTGGTGCGTATCATGCACGAAGCTTTTGCCGCCATCTGGCAAGTGGCCGACGAGCACCGCGTCAGTCTGCGCACAGCCACCTTCATCGTGGCTTGCACGCGCATTTTGCAAGCACGCGAATTGCGCGGTTTATACCCCTGACATCCGGTTTTTACGCACAGACCCAAAAGACCGTTTGTCCATCAAGCAAGGCGTTCAAGGCTTCAAAGGCAAGGCCCCTACGGCCTTGACCTCGCCCAGCGAAAAACTGGTGTGCAAGTCTTTCACATTGGGCAAATTGATCAACACATCGCGGGCAAACTGGCTGAAGGTGTTCAGGTCTTTGCTGACCACCTGCAGCTCGAAGGTGCCAGTGCCGCTGATGTAGTGGCAAGAGATCACTTCCGGGATCTTGAGGATCGCCTCCTCCAGTTGGCGTGTGATGTCGCCTCGGTTGCGCTCGGCATCCAGGCGTACGAAGGCGAACACGTCCAGCCCCACTTTTTGACGGTCGATTTCGGCGCGATAACCTTTGATGACGCCCGCCTCTTCCAGCGCCCGCACCCGCCGCCAACACGGCGCTGCCGACAGGCCGACACGCTGAGCCAACTCGGCGTTGGTCAAGCGCCCATCACGCTGCAGTTCATTCAATATCGCCCAGTCGAATTTATCCAGTGTTTCCAAAATAGGCCTCATTGAGCAAGATTCTTTCAAATCATAGGGCAAATCCTGTCACAGAAAGCAAGCACTTGTCGGCTTGGCCGTCCTACACTGTGTTTTCCATTGATTGCCGCAGGACACACCATGAACGCCCCTTTGCCCGAATCGATTCGCCAGGCTCTGGAAACCGTGACGCTGGACGACAAATACAGCCTCGATGTCGGCCGCGCCTTCATGAGCGGCGTGCAGGCCCTGGTCAAGCTGCCCATGCTGCAACGCCAGCGCGACACCCTGCAAGGCAAGAACACCGCCGGCTTCATCAGCGGCTACCGGGGCTCGCCACTGGGCAGCTACGACCAGTCGCTGTGGAAAGCCAAGGACCACCTCAAGGCCCAGCACATCGTGTTCCAGCCCGGCGTGAACGAAGAACTCGCTGCCACTGCTTTGTGGGGCACACAGCAACTGGGCTTTGCGCCACCCGGCACCAACAAGTTCGATGGCGTGTTCGGCATCTGGTACGGCAAAGGCCCCGGTGTGGACCGCTGCTCTGATGTGTTCAAGCACGCCAACATGGCGGGCACCACACCTTGGGGGGGCGTGCTGGCGGTGGCGGGCGACGACCATGTGGCCAAAAGCTCCACCGCCGCGCACCAAAGCGACCACATCTTCAAGGCCTGCGGCCTGCCCGTGTTTTTCCCGGCCAGCGTGCAGGACATCCTGGACCAAGGTCTGCACGCCCTGGCCTTGAGCCGCTTTGCGGGCATCTGGTCGGGGATGAAGACGATTCAGGAAATCGTCGAGTCGAGTGCCACCGCGCACATCGACCCCGAGCGTGTGCAAATCGTGTTGCCCGAATTCGTCATGCCCCCTGGCGGCGTGCACATCCGCTGGCCCGATACCGCACTGGAGCAGGAAGCCCGTCTGTTCGACTACAAGTGGTACGCGGCTCTCGCCTACATCCGCGCCAACAAACTCAACCACAACGTCATCCAGGGACCGAATGACCGCTTTGGCCTGATCGCCAGCGGCAAAGCCTACAACGACACGCGCCAAGCCCTGCTGGACCTGGGGTTGGATGACGCCACCTGCCAGCGCCTGGGCATCCGGGTGCACAAGGTGGGCGTGGTCTGGCCGCTTGAAGCACAAACCACCCGCGAATTCGCCACCGGGTTGCGCGAAATTTTGGTGGTCGAAGAAAAGCGCCAAGTCATCGAATACCAGCTGAAAGAAGAGCTGTACAACTGGCGTGACGATGTGCGCCCCAACATCCTGGGCAAATTCGATGAAGCCGACGGCGACATCTCGGGTGGTGAATGGTCCATCCCCAACCCGACCGAGCGCACGCTGCTGCGAGCCAACGCCGACCTGACCCCGGCCCTGATTGCGCGGGCCATTGCCAAGCGCTTGAAGAAAATGGGTGTGGACGCCGACACCACCGCCCGCATCGACGCGCACCTGGCCGTTCTGGACGCCAAGGAAAAATCGCTCCAAACCCTGACCCTGGGCGCGGCCGCCGAGCGCACCCCCTGGTTCTGCTCAGGCTGCCCGCACAACACCTCCACCAAGGTGCCCGAAGGTTCACGCGCCATGGCGGGCATTGGCTGCCATTTCATGAGCATCTGGATGGACCGCAGCACGGTAGGCTTCACGCAGATGGGCGGCGAAGGCGTGCCATGGACGGGCCAACAACCCTTCAGCACCGACCAGCACATTTTTGCCAACATCGGCGATGGGACCTATTTCCACAGCGGCATTTTGGCGGTGCGCCAAAGCGTGGCCTCGGGTGTGAATATCACCTACAAAATTTTGTACAACGATGCCGTGGCCATGACCGGCGGCCAGCAAGTCGGCGAGCGCCCCGAAGGTCACAGTGTGGTGCAAATTGCCATGAGCATGAAGGCCGAAGGTGCTCAGCGCATCGTGGTCGTGACCGACGAACCGGACAAATACGATGGCGTGGCTTTGGCCGAAGGCGTGCGGGTGTTCCACCGCGATGAACTCGACCGCATCCAGCGCGAAATGCGCGAGATCAAAGGCACCACCGTCATCATTTACGACCAGACCTGCGCCACCGAAAAACGCCGCCGCCGCAAGCGCGGCACCATGGTCGACCCTGCGGTGCGCGTAATGATCAACGAAGAAGTGTGTGAGGGCTGTGGCGACTGCGGTGTGCAGTCCAACTGCCTGTCGGTCGAACCGCTCGAGACACCCTTGGGCCGCAAGCGCACCATCAACCAAAGCACCTGCAACAAGGACACCAGCTGCCTCAAAGGCTTCTGCCCCAGCTTTGTCACGGTGGAAGGCGGCACGTTCAAAAAGAAAGCCTCGTCCAGCACAAGCACGCTGAACCCTGCCAATTTGGGCGCTTTGCCAGAACCTGAACTGCCCCTCATCACCCAACCCTGGGGCATGGTGGTCGCAGGCGTGGGCGGCACAGGCGTCATCACCATCGGCCAGCTGCTGGGCATGGCCGCACACATCGAAGGCAAGGGCATCGTCACACAAGACTCGGCCGGTCTGGCGCAAAAAGGCGGCGCGACCTGGAGCCATATCCTGGTGGCCAACAGCCAGAACGAGATCCGCACCACCCGCGTGAGCATGGCCGCTGCCGACCTGATCATCGGTTGTGACCCAATCGTGAGCGCCTCCAAGGAAACGACATTGCGCATGCGTGCAGGCCGCACCCATGTGGCCCTGAACAGCAACAGCACACCCACCGCCGCGTTTGTGAAAAACGGCAACTGGCAAAACCCGGCCGAGCAATGCGTGGCCGAAATCACCGCACAAGTGGGCGTGGAAGGCGTGGGCGCTTTTGACGCCGATGCCCTGGCCAAGCAACTCATGGGCGACACGATTTATGTGAACCCCATGATCCTGGGCTACGCCTGGCAAAAAGGCTGGGTGCCATTGCGCCGTGAGTCTTTGGTGCGGGCCATCGAGCTCAACGACGTGCAGGTCAAAAACAACCTCGCTGCTTTTGAATGGGGTCGCCACGCCGCACACCAGCCCGATGCGCTGATGAAAACCCTCCAGCCTGCCCAAGTGATCCAGTTCAAAAAACGTGAATCACTGGAAGACCTGATCGCCGACCGCATGGCACGCTTGACCGATTACCAAAATGCCGATTACGCCAAACGCTACCAGGCATTCATCGCCCAGGTTCAATCAGCCGAAGCCCCTTTGGGAAAGAGCACATTGACCGAAACCGTGGCACGTCATTTGTACAAGCTGATGGCCTACAAGGATGAATACGAAGTCGCCCGCTTGCACACCCAAACAGGTTTTCTGGCGCGCATTCAAAACAGCTTTGAAGGTGACTTCAAAGTGCATTACCACCTGGCCCCACCGCTCTTGGCCAAACGAAACAACAAAGGTGAGTTGATCAAACAGAAATTTGGACCCGCCATGTTGACGGGCTTCAAATTGCTGGCCTCATTGAAGGGCTTGCGTGGCACCTGGTTTGATGTGTTTGGACGCACTGAAGAACGACAAACCGAGCGCGCCTTGATCCAGGAATACATGCAGCACATGAGGCATGCCATTCAAGGTCTGAACCTTGAAAACCATGCTCAGGCTTTGCGCATGGCACAAGTGCCTGAAAACATCAAAGGCTTTGGCCATGTCAAGGAACGCAATATCAAGGCGGCACGGGCTTTGTGGGCTTCCTTGCGGGCGCAATGATTGACGATGCCTCTTTAAACCCGTTGAAAACCATGGACACCCGATCAAATCGGGTGTGACAGAGTCACAACAAACCAATCTTGGTGAATTCGTCATACCCGCGCATGCGCATATGCGCTAACTTAATATCTTACGCAACGTTGCCCTCTGTGAGCGGCGTTTTCGGCTCGGTTCAGCCAAACGGTAGCGTAGGTCCTGCCATCGCCTGATCGCATCGGTCACCCGAAGATTAGGCGCGA
>NZ_NESF01000014.1 GCF_003063665.1 Limnohabitans sp. Hippo3 | reverse complement strand
CTCAGCTCGATTGGGTATATTCCACCGGCCGAAGCTGAGGTGAACTACTACCGGCAGCTAGCCGGAAAGAACGAGACAGAGGTCTCAACTTAAACCAACTGGCCTCCACGAAACCCGGGGCGATTCACTATGCTTGAAGCATGTAGCGCCTGAACCCTCTTGACCTTATCCGCATAGCTTGATCGAATCTGGCGAAGGAGCTTGAAGGACGAAAAAGGGTATAGGACATTTACAGAAGTCGCCCTTGCGGTTAACTCACGAAGTTCGGCACACAAAGACGCTACATCCTGGGGAAGATTCAGCGCCGCTGCATAGACAATGCCGTTTTTCGTTTTCCGTCTGGCTTCGTAGTCGTCTCTTGTAGTTGCGAACTCAATCCTTGCGTCTTCACTCATGGCGGAAAAGCCCTCTAACATTATGTAGACCGCATAACCCGGTGGATATATCCAGTCTTTTCTATATTTTTAAATAAGTAAAAAATTAATTTTTACTATGAATTCCTGTCTGTATGCCGTGATTTCATACTGGTATGAATTTGCCATGAAACTCGGCGCCCCTTCCTAGCAGTCCACTCGCTTACTTGATCAAGTGCGCAAGCGGTTTAAATGTGCACTATAGACTCAAAACCGGGATGAACTAACTGTATTGGAGTGAATTTTTTATCCGATGGAGTGCGATGCAGTCAGATGGCATGCGTCACTCGCGCGAGATGGGTGTGCCCAATATGTAAGCGTTTTTGTCAATGCTGGTCAATGACACGGTAACTGGTCTATTGCAACAACTGGAGGGTGTGACCGCGCTGGAAACGAGCGGCACGGCAGCCCTTTAGATTCACTTCTTCACGTCTGTGCAGGCCTTACAACCGCACAGGAATTCCGCGCTCCCGCATCCGAGCTTTTGCCTGATGCACGGTGTACTCACCGTAATGGAAGATGCTCGCCGCCAGCACGGCATCCGCACCGCCAATGCTCACGCCATCAGCCAGGTGGTCGAGGTTGCCCACACCGCCCGATGCGATCACGGGCACGCTCACGGCGTCGCTCACGGCGCGGGTCAGTTGCAGGTCAAAGCCGCTTTTGGTGCCGTCGCGGTCCATGCTGGTCAGCAGGATTTCGCCTGCGCCGTATTCGGCCATCTGCGTGGCCCAGGCCACCACGTCCAGGCCCACGTTTTTGCGGCCCCCGTGGCTGTACACGTCCCAGCCGGGGCCCATGGGCAGACCGTTGGGGCCGATGCGCTGTTCGTCTTCGGCGCTGCGGCGCTTGGCGTCGATGGCGACCACGATGCACTGCGCACCGTACTTGGCAGACGCTTCGCGGATGACTTGCGGGTTAGCAATGGCGGCCGAGTTGAAACTGGTTTTGTCGGCCCCGGCGTTGAGCAAGCGGCGCACGTCTTCCACCGTGCGCACACCACCGCCCACGGTCAGCGGAATGAAGACCTGGCTGGCCACGGCTTCGATGATGTGCAGGATCACGTCGCGCCCGTCGCTGGTGGCGGTGATGTCCAAAAACGTGAGTTCGTCAGCGCCCTGCTCGTTGTAGCGGGCAGCGATTTCGACCGGGTCTCCGGCGTCACGCAGTTCGACAAAGTTGACGCCCTTGACCACGCGACCGCCGGTCACGTCGAGGCAAGGGATGATGCGTTTGGCGAGCATGAAAATTGATTATTCGTTTGAAAAGTAAAGTGGCGGCGTGTTGAACGCGAGCAGTGAGACCCGGACCTTAAACCACAGCCAAGCGCTGGGCGCCTTGCCAGAAATCGCCGGGCTCGATGCAGATCGGCTCATAGGCCTGGGCGGCTTCAACACACAGCATGTGCTGCCAGCCGTCTGAGGGCATGTCGCTGAGCGCCGCGCACTTGGCCGCACCCGGATTCCAGACGACGGTCTGGGCCCAGTCCATGTCTTGCTCAATCGACAGGGCATGGGGCCCGTCCAGCAATTCATAGCCCATAGGGGCCGCGGCATACACGCGGTCAAATTCGCCCACAAAGCGCAGCTCGGGCGCAGCGGTGGCGTGGCGGTCGGTCACGGCATTCCACTCGGCACTGCCACCCAAGCCCAACAATCGGGCCTGCGCCACATCGCTGACCGCAAAGTAGGTGTGCAGCGCTCCGGTGAAACGCAGCACTTGGCTGTCGGTGTTGCGAACGGCCAGTTCAACCTGCAAGGCACCGGGCGTCAACTCGATCAACAACAGCGCTTCAAAGGCCTGGTCCCACCACTGGCGCGTGGCCGCACTGTCGTTCAAGCTCAGCACCAGATGGGCCCGGTCACCCTCCAGCCGTGCAGGTTTGACATGCCACGAGAGGTTGCGTGCAAAGCCGTGTTTGGGCAGATCGCCACGCTGGTTGAATTGAGGAAAGCAAACCGGAATGCCACCCCGGATCGCGGCACGGCCATCCATGACACTGTTCGGGCTCAGGTACAGGCGCTCACGCCCTTGGGCCACCCAGGACAGCACGTGGGCACCGTGGTGCGCGACCACCACACGGTCACCACCCGGCAGCTGCAGCTCGGTCGCAGGCAAGCCTGCAAAAGACAGCTCGCGACAGGTGGCACCAGCGCTCATGCTCAACCGTTGAGTTCGTCGGCGCGTTGTTGCGCCAGCGCGAAGTCCAGGTCCCCCGAGTACACGGCGCGGCCGCAGATCACGCCTTCCACGCCTTCGTCTTCCACGGCGCACAGCTGCTCAATGTCGGCCATGTTGGACAAACCGCCCGAGGCGATCACGGGGATGGTGAGGGCTTGGGCCAGCTTGACGGTGGCATCGATGTTGATGCCGCTGAGCATGCCGTCACGGCCGATGTCGGTGTAGATGATGGACTCGACGCCCCAGTCTTCGAACTTCTTGGCCAGGTCCACCACTTCGTGGCCCGTGAGCTTGCTCCAGCCATCGGTGGCGACTTTGCCGTCCTTGGCGTCCAGACCCACGATGATGTGGCCGCCAAAGGCGGTGCAGGCGTCTTTCAAAAAGCCGGGGTTCTTGACGGCGGCGGTGCCGATGATGACGTAGCGCAGGCCGCTGTCGATGTATTTTTCAATCGTGTCCAGATCGCGGATGCCACCCCCCAGCTGCACCGGGATGTCGTCGCCCACGGCCTTGAGGATGGACTTGATGGCCCCGAAGTTTTGCGGCTTGCCCGCGAACGCGCCATTCAGATCCACCAGGTGCAGGCGGCGTGCGCCTTTTTCGAGCCAGGTGCGGGCCATGGCGGCGGGGTCTTCGCCAAAGGTCGTGGCTTGGTCCATATCGCCCTGTTTGAGGCGAACGCAATGGCCGTCTTTGAGGTCAATGGCGGGGATCAGAATCATGGCGAATTAAAAAAGGCTGAGGGACTGAAAAGCGGCAGTGAAAACTTCTCAAGGCTGCCAATGGAGGAAGTTGCGGAACAAGGCCAGGCCCTGAGCCGCGCTTTTTTCGGGGTGAAACTGGGTCGCAAAAATATTGTCACGGGCAATGGCACAGGCAAAGCGGCCGCCGTAATCGGTCTGGGCCGCGCTGTGGGCCGGATTGGCCACTTTGGCGTAGAAGCTGTGCACAAAATAATACCAGCTGCCGTCGGCAATGCCACGCCATAAGGGGTGCGCAGGGGCGTCTTGCCAGACCTGGTTCCAACCCATTTGCGGCACTTTGTAGCGGGTGCCATCGGGCTGGATTTGCCCAGCCAACTCGAACTTGACCACGCGGCCAGGGATCAAACCCAGGCCGGGTGTGTCGCCTTCGTCGCTGTGGTCCAGCAGCATTTGCATGCCCACACACACGCCAAACAGGGGTTTGCTGGCAGCGGCTTCGAGCACCGCGTCCAGCAAACCCGACTCGCGCAGCTCGCACATGCAGTCGGGCATGGCGCCCTGCCCCGGCAGGACCACGCGGTGCGCGTCGCGCACCACTTGCGGGTCAGACGTGACGGTGACCTCGGCATGGTCCACGCTGGAGGCCGCATGCACCACCGCCTGCGCCACACTGCGCAGGTTGCCCATGCCGTAGTCCACGACGGCGACGCGGTTGACGCTCATGTTCAGAGACTGCCTTTGGTGGAGGGAATCACACCCGCCGAGCGTGGGTCAAGCTCGAGCGCGGCACGCACGGCGCGGGCGAAGGCCTTGAAAATCGTCTCGCACTGGTGGTGCGCGTTCACGCCCTTGAGGTTGTCGATGTGCAGCGTGCACAGCGCGTGGTTCACGAAGCCCTGGAAGAATTCATAAACCAGTTGCGTGTCCAGCGTGCCCAAAGAGCCAGAGGTGAACTTCACGTCCATGTGCAATCCGGGGCGGCCCGAAAAATCCACCACCACACGGCTCAATGCTTCGTCGAGCGGCACGTAGGCGTGGCCATAACGGCGGATGCCCTTTTTGTCGCCCATCGCTTGCGCAAACGCCTGGCCCAGGGTGATGCCGATGTCTTCGACCGTGTGGTGGCCATCGATGTGCAGATCGCCATCACAGGCGATGTCCAGATCGATCAGGCCGTGACGCGCGATCTGGTCGAGCATGTGATCCAGAAAACCGATGCCACTGGCCAGTTTAGCTTGGCCTGTGCCGTCCAGGTTGAGGGCGACGCGGATGTTCGTCTCGGCGGTTTGGCGAGTGACGGCAGCGGTGCGGTTCATAAAGAGGCTTTCAGGGCGGCGAGGAGTTGGTCGTTTTCTGCGGCGGTGCCCACCGTCAGGCGCAGGCAATTGGCCAGCAACGGGTGCATTTTAGAAATGTTCTTGATCAGCACACCGTGCGCCTTCAGACCGTCGAAGGTTTTGGCCGCATCGGGCACGCGGGCCAGGATCATGTTGGCTTCGCTCGGGAAGGGGGTCACGCCGGGCAAGGCGGCCAGCTCGCGTTGCAGGCGGGCGCGCTGTTCGCGCAGGTCCTTGGCTTGCGCTGCAAACACCTCGGCGTGTTCCAGCGCAAACAGTGCGCACTCGGTGTTCAACACGCTGATGTTGTAGGGGGGGCGCACTTTGTCGATTTCGGCCACCAAGGCCTTGGGGCCGATCATGTAACCCAGACGCACCCCGGCCAGGCCAAACTTGCTGAGCGTGCGCATCAAGAGCACGTGCGTGTGGCGCGTGATGCGGTCCATGTAGCTCTTGCTGGCAAAGGGCTGGTAGGCCTCGTCCATGACGACCAGCCCGCCTTGTGCGCCTTGGGCGAGGACGATCTTCTCGATCACATCGTCGTTCCACAGATTGCCCGTGGGGTTGTTGGGGTAAGCCAAGTACACGATGGACGGCTTGTGCTCGGCAATGGCCGCCAGCATGGCGGCTTCATCGAGTTCAAAGTCAGCCGTCAGCGGCACGCCGTGGAAGGCCAGACCTTGCAGCTGGGCGCTCATGGCGTACATCACGAAGCCAGGCAAAGGCGCGAGGATGGAAGCGCCGGGCACGTCGCAGGCCATGGCCAAGAGCGAGATCAACTCGTCCGAACCATTGCCCAACATGATGTCGAAACCTTCGGGCATCCCAGCGTAAGCCGCGAGCGCGTGGCGCAAGTCGTTCACACGGCCATCGGGGTAACGGTTGAGCGCCAGTGCGCCCAGGCGATCGCCCAAAGCCTTTTGCAAATCAACGGGCAATCTGTGCGGGTTTTCCATCGCGTCGAGCTTGACCATGCCGACCGAGTCCTGGATGGCGTAGGCGTGCATGGACTGCACGTCCTGGCGGATGCGCTGCATCAATGTCGGACTCACAGTGTTCATTTGGACTCTCGCATCGGGGGAACAGGGTTCAAACGCAATTCGGCAGCACGGGCGTGCGCTTGCAGGCCTTCGCCGTAGGCCAGTTCGGCGGCAATGCGGCCCAAGGGCTGGGCACCGGCCTCGCTCACCTCAATCAAGCTGCTGCGTTTCTGGAAGTCGTAAACACCCAGAGGCGACGAAAAACGTGCCGTGCCGCTGGTGGGCAGCACATGGTTGGGGCCAGCGCAGTAGTCGCCCAGCGACTCGCTGGTGAAGGCGCCCAAAAAGATCGCACCCGCGTGGCGCAGCAGCGGCTCCCAACGGTGCGGCTCGCGGCTCGACACCTCCAGGTGTTCGGGCGCGATGCGGTTGCTGATGGCGCAGGCTTCTTCCATGCTGCGGGTCAAAATCAATGCGCCACGGTCGTTGAGCGATTTGGCGATGATCTCGCGGCGGGGCATCTCGGGCAGCAGGCGGTCGATGGCGGCCTGCACCTCGGCGATGTAGGCCGCATCGGGGCACAGCAAAATGCTTTGCGCCAGCTCGTCGTGCTCGGCCTGGCTGAAGAGGTCCATCGCCACCCATTCGGCGGGCGTGGTGCCGTCGGCCAGCACCAGAATTTCACTCGGGCCCGCGATCATGTCGATGCCCACCGTGCCGAACACACGTTTCTTGGCGCTGGCCACATAGGCGTTGCCCGGGCCGGTGATCTTGTCGACTTTGGGGATGGTGGCGGTGCCGTAAGCCAAAGCGGCGACGGCCTGCGCGCCGCCCACCGTGAAGGCGCGGCTCACACCGGCCACACAGGCGGCGGCCAGCACCAGCGGGTTGCGCACGCCCTGCGGCGTGGGCACCACCATGATGATGTCTTGCACCCCGGCCACATGCGCGGGGATGGCGTTCATCAACACCGACGACGGGTACGCGGCTTTGCCACCGGGCACATAAATGCCCACGCGGTCGAGCGGCGTGACTTTTTGGCCGAGCAGCGTGCCATCTTCGTCGCGGTAAGACCAGCTCTCGCCAGAAGCTTTCTTTTGCGCTTCGTGGTACTTGCGCACACGGCTGGCTGCGGCCTGCAGGGCTTCGCGCTGGACGGCAGGCAGGCTGTTCAAAGCGGCTTGCAGCTCGGCTTGGGTGATTTCCAAAGCCTTCACATCAGGCGCTTGCAGGCCGTCAAAGCGCTGGGTGTAGGCCAGCACGGCCGCGTCGCCACGCTTTTGCACATCGGCCAGGATGTCGGCCACGCGCTGCTCAATGGCGGCGTCAGTATCGGCAGACCAATGCAGGCGGGCCGCGAAGGCCGCTTCAAAACCGGCGTCGGCCGTGTTCAGTTGCAATGGTTTGGCGTAAAGGGCCATGTTCAGTCTTTCTTCACGGCGCCCGCAAAGGCGTCGATGATGGCGCGGATCGGCGCCTGTTTGAGCTTGAGCGCAGCCTGGTTCACGACCAGACGCGAGCTGATGTCCATGATGCGTTCAACCTCGACCAAATGGTTGGCCTTGAGCGTGTTGCCGGTCGACACCAGGTCCACAATCGCATCGGCCAGACCCGTGAGCGGGGCCAGCTCCATGCTGCCGTAGAGCTTGATCAGGTCCACGTGCACACCCTTGGTCGCGAAAAAGTCGCGCGCAATCGTGGTGTATTTGGTGGCCACCTTCAGTCGCGCGCCCGTGCGCACTTGCGCAGCGTAGTCGAAATCGGCGCGCACCGCCACGCTCATGCGGCATTTGGCAATCTTCAGGTCCAGCGGCTGGTACAAGCCCTGGCCGCCGTGCTCGATCAAAGTGTCCAGGCCGGTCACGCCCAAATCAGCACCGCCATATTCCACATAGGTGGGCACATCGCTGGCGCGCACCAGCACCACGCGCACATTGGGCTGGTTGGTGGGCAAGATCAGCTTGCGCGATTTTTCGGGGTCTTCGAGCACCTCGATGCCAGCGGCCTTGAGCAGCGGCAGGGTTTCGTCAAAGATGCGTCCTTTGGACAGGGCCAGCGTGATCATTTCACTCTTTCAATGTCGGCCCCCAGGCCGCGCAGTTTCAGTTCCATGCGGTCATAGCCGCGATCCAGGTGGTAAATGCGGTCCACCGTGGTTTCACCTTCGGCCACCAGACCGGCAATCACCAAACTGGCCGATGCCCGCAAATCGGTGGCCATGACGGTCGCGCCCGAGAGTTTTTCCACGCCATCGATCACCGCCACCTTGCCGTCGATCTGGATGTGCGCGCCCAAGCGCACCAGTTCGTTGACGTGCATGAAGCGGTTTTCGAAAATGGTTTCGGTCACCTTGCTCGCGCCCTGCGCGATGCAGTTGAGCGCCATGAACTGCGCCTGCATGTCGGTCGGGAAGCCCGGGTATTCGGTGGTGCGAAAGCTCTGAGCTTTCAGACGGCCATCGGCTTTGACACGGATGAAATCATCACCCGCCTCGATGGTGGCACCGGCATCGCGCAGCTTCTCGATCACGACTTCCAAGTGGTCAGCGCGACCGTGGCGCAAGACCACGTCACCGCCCGTGGCGGCTACGGCGCACAAAAAGGTGCCCGCCTCGATGCGGTCGGCCACGACTTGGTGCTGGCAACCGTGCAAGCGCTCCACACCCTGGATGCGGATGCGGCGTGTGCCGTGGCCTTCGATCTTCGCGCCCATCTTGATGAGCATCTCGGCCAGGTCGGGAATCTCAGGTTCTTGCGCAGCGTTTTCCAAAACCGTCTCGCCTTCGGCCAAAGCAGCGGCCATCAGGAAGTTTTCAGTGCCGGTGACGGTGACCATGTCGGTGGTGATGCGCGCGCCTTTCAGACGCGTGCGGCCCTCGGGCAGGCTGGCCAGCATGTAGCCGTGGTCCACCGTGATGACCGCACCCATGGCCTGCAGACCTTTGATGTGCTGGTCGACCGGGCGCGAACCAATGGCGCAACCACCGGGCAAAGACACTTTGGCGTGGCCAAAACGAGCCAGCAAAGGCCCCAGCGCCAGTACCGAAGCGCGCATGGTTTTCACCAGCTCGTAAGGCGCTTCGGGGTTGTTCAGTCCTCCGGCGTCCAGTGTGACCCGGCCGTCTTCGTGGTGCTCGGCCGTCACGCCCATGTTGCGGATCAGCTTGAGCATGGTCAAGACGTCTTGCAGCCGCGGCACATTGGCCAGTGTGACGGGCTCGGCGCTCAGCAAAGCGGCGCACAGCTCGGGCAGGGCCGCGTTTTTGGCACCCGACACATCGAGCGTGCCTTGCAGGCGGTGGCCGCCGCGAATTTTCAGTTTGTCCATGGGTCAGGTAGGTGCGTTGCGGCCCGAGGGCCTTCGGTTCATTGCGCTTGCTTGGCCCATTCGGTGGGCGTGTAGGTTTTCATCGACAAGGCGTGTACCTCGTCGGTGTGCATTTTTTGCCCCAGCGTGGCGTACACCCGTTGGTGGCGGACAATGGGGCGCAGGCCGGCAAAGGCTTCGGACACCACCACGGCACTCCAGTGGCGGCCATCGCCATCCACTTCAAGATGGGTACAGTCCAGCCCTGCGGCGATGATGGCTTTGAGTTGCTCAGCGTTCATGGGGTTCAGCTTCGGATTTTGTAGCCGATGCGCAAAAGGTGAAGGGTCAGGCCGCCAATGACGGCCAAGGTGGTGCCCACCACCGCCAAACTGACCCAGGGGGACGCATCGCTTTGGCCAAAGAAGCCGTAGCGAAAGCCGTCGATCATGTAGAAGAACGGGTTCAGATGGCTGAGCTTTTGCCAAAACGGCGGCAGCGAGTGGATGGAATAAAACACGCCCGACAAAAACGTCATGGGCATGATGATGAAGTTCTGAAAGGCGGCCATCTGGTCGAACTTTTCAGCCCACAGCCCGGCAATCACGCCCAGCGAGCCCATCATGGCCGCGCCCATGACGGCAAAAGCCAAAATCCACAGCGGGTTCACAAACGTGATGTTGACCATCCATCCGGTGATGACGAACACGCCCAAACCCACGGCCAGACCACGCACCACCGAGGAGCCCACATAGGCCACAAACCAGCTGCGGTGCGACAGGGGCGTGAGCAACAAGAACACCAGGCTGCCCATGATCTTGCTTTGCACCAGGCTCGACGAGCTGTTGGCAAAAGCGTTTTGCAGCACGCCCATCATCATCAGGCCCGGCAACAAAAACGAGGTGTAGGCCACCTGGTCGTAGACTTTGACATGGTCTTCGAGCACATGGCCGAAGATCAGCATGTACAGCACCGAAGTGAGCACGGGTGCGGCCACCGTCTGGAAAGCGACTTTCCAAAAACGCAGCACCTCTTTGTAGAGCAGGGTTTGCCAGCCGGTCATGCCAGGGCTCCCGAGGCGGATTGTTTGCGGTTCATGACTTCCAGGAACACGTCTTCCAGGTCGGCTTGACGGATTTCCACGTCTTCCACCACCAGGCCCGCTGTGCGCAGGGTGGCCAGATGATTTTCGATCTCGACCGCGTTGTGCACAGGCAACTGCACAATGCGGCCTGTGACCCGGGCCATGGCCGCCACGGCAGGCGGCAAGTCGCCGTCGAGCTTGAAGCGCAGCACCTGGCTGGTGGCCGAACGCAGCAAGTCGGATGTGCGCTCGAGCGCCAGCAACTGGCCGCGCTTGAGCATGGCAATGCGGCCGCACAAGGCTTCGGCTTCTTCGAGGTAATGGGTGGTGAGCAAGACGGTGTGGCCTTGCTTGTTGAGCTTGGCGATGAACTGCCACAGGGTCTGGCGCAGCTCGACATCGACCCCGGCGGTGGGCTCGTCGAGCACGATCACGCGGGGTTTGTGCACCAGGGCCTGCGCCACCAGCACACGGCGCTTCATGCCGCCCGAGAGCTGGCGCATGTTGGCACCCGCCTTGTCGGCCAGGCCCAGACTGTCCAGCAACTCGTCGATCCAGGCGTCGTTTTTCTTCACGCCGAAATAACCCGACTGGATGCGCAAAGACTCGCGCACCGTGAAAAACGGGTCAAACACCAGCTCTTGTGGCACCACGCCCAACAAGCGGCGGGCAGCAGCGTAATCGGTCTGCACATCGTGGCCATGAACCAGCACACGCCCGCTGGTGGGGCGGCTCAGGCCCGCGAGGGTGCTGATCAGGGTAGTTTTGCCCGCCCCATTGGGACCAAGCAGACCGAAGAATTCGCCCTCCTCCACGTCAAAGCTGACCTGGTCCAGTGCTTTGAACGCGGCTGCGCCCGCCTGTTTGGCCGGGTAAATCTTGGAGACGGATTGGAAAGAGAGCGCTGGCATGGAAGAGGTCTATTTTAAGTGCTGGCCCGCAGGCCCCGGGCGCGACTTGGAGATCTACCCCCAAAGACCTGGGAACCATGCCCTCAGGCGGGCTCGAGCAGCTCCAGCACGCCGTACAAACTGGCGAGTTCTCGCAAACGAGATGTCATGCCTTCCACCCGCAAAACGCTGCCCTTTTGTGTGACCACCCGGCGCAAACCCAGGAGCACGGCCAAGGCCGAGGAGTCAAAGTCGGCCAGGGCCGAGGCGTCGAGCGCCACAGCAGACGGCCAGGGTGCGGGCCATTGAGCCAACTGCGCCACCCACTGTGCCAGGCAGGCATCGGCCTGATCGTGCAACAAGGTGGCAGGCAGCTTCAAGGCACTCATCATGGGCAGACGATTCAGGCGGGCTTGGCGTTGGATTTGTTGCGCGCGGCCAGGCTGGCGATCAGCGCATCAATGCCTCCGGCATTGATCTCTTTGGTGAACTGGGTGCGGTAGTTCTCGATCAACCAAACGCCCAGGACGTTCAGGTCGAAGATCATCCAGCCAGCGCCTTCACCCGGGGTTTTTTCAAGTCTGTAATCCAGCTGGATCGGGTCACCTTTGCCGCGCACCTCGGTGTTGACCACCAGGTTTTTGTCTTCCTGGCCTGCACGCAGGGGCTTGACCACCACCACCTGGTCACTGACTTGGGTGAGCGCCCCGGCATAGGTCCGAACCAGCAAAATTTTGAACTCTTCCTGCAAACGCTTTTGCTGTTCCGGTGTGGCTTTGCGCCAGGCGGGGCCCGTCGCCAAAGCGGTCATGCGGCGAAAGTTCACATGGGGCATGACCTTGGAATCCACCAGCTGGATGATTTTGCCGATGTCGCCATTGCGCAAGGCCTTGTCGGCCTTGATCATGTCCAGGGTTTCATTGGTGATGCGCTTGATGAACGCATCCGGCGATTCGTCTGCGGCCCAAGCCGGCCCCACGTTGGCGAGCAAGGCAAAGGCAGAGGCCATCACCAGCATATGGCGACGGGGCAAAAGCATGGAGAGCATGTTTTTCATGGGTGCACTATACGGTCAGCCGCGCCGGGTCTTGTGAACAACTGTAACGCGACCAGGGTCGAATTTCATGGCCTTGTTTCAGGGTGTTTCTGATTCTGTGTAATCAAAGTTGGCTGGCGGATTGCCGTCATGCACATCGTTTTCGCGTTTTTGCAAATAGGCATCGCGCACAAAGGTGTAAGGGTCCAAAGCCGCCGCCTTGATCACATCCACCGTCTGCAGCAAACCTGAGCGCACATCCATGACACGGGTGACTGACAACACATTGCGGGCAGCCTGATCGTTGAATTGCTGAACCACATCCCCCTTCATGTCCAACGGTGTGGCCAAGGTGTCACGCAAGGTAGACGGGCCCAAAATGGGCAGCACGACGTAAGGCCCGGGTTTGACACCCCAATAGCCCAAGGTCTGGCCAAAGTCTTCCTTGCGCTTTTCAAGCCGCATTTCGGAGGCCACGTCCAGAACGCCGCCCAAGCCCAAAAATGTGTTCACCGTGATACGCATGAAGGTCTCGGCCGTGGCCTGGCCCTTCAACTGCAAAGCGCTGTTGGCCATGGACCACACGTCGCCGAGATTGCCTAGGAAGTTGTGAATCCCGGTACGCACCGGACTGGGCAACACAGCCACATAAGCCTTGGCAGCAGGCTGGATGGCCGCAGTGTCCAGTGCATCGTTGAATTTGTAGACGCTGCGGTTCATGGACTCCCAAGGATCGCGTGAGTCAGGATTGGTGACCGTGGCGCAACCTTGCAAAACCAGCAACACGCAGCCCAACAGCATCAGGCTGATTCGTCGGGTCAGGAACTTCATGGTTTTTGACTTTCTGCCGCAGGTTTTTCTGCTTGGCTGTAAAGGAATTGGCTGATCAGGTTTTCCAGAATGACCGCCGACTGGGTCGAAGCGATCTTGTCGCCTGCGACCAGATTTTTCTCGTCAGCACCAGGCGACACGTCCAGGTATTGCTCGCCCAACAAACCGCTGGTGAGGATTTTCAAGGAACTGTCTTGGGGAAAGGCATGCTCGGACTGCAAGGCCAGTGTGACTTTGGCCTGAAAAGACTCGCCATCGAACTCGATCTTCTTGACACGCCCGACCACCACACCGGCACTCTTGACGGCCGCACCGGGCTTGAGCCCGCCAATGTTGTCGAACTTGGCGCTGACTTCGTAATCCTGACTGAAACTCCAGGTCAGCAAGTTGGCGGCCTTGAGCGCCAGGAACAGGATGGCCACAGCCCCCAGCAGCACAAACAAACCCACCCACACATCATTTTTTGAACGTTGCATGCCGTCCTCCTCAAATACTGAACATCATCGCGGTCAGGATGAAATCCAGCCCCAGCACCGACAAAGAAGAAACCACCACACTGCGCGTGGTGGCACTGGCCACACCTTCGGGCGTGGGCTTGGCCACATAGCCTTGCAGCAAGGCGATGAAGGTCACCGCCACGCCAAACACCACACTTTTGATGATGCCGTTGCCCACGTCCTTGAACACATCGACGCCGCCTTGCATCTGGCTCCAGAAAGAACCCGCATCCACGCCGATCAGCAACACGCCCACGACATAACCACCCAAGATGCCCACCGCACTGAACACGGCCGCCAACAAGGGCAAGGCGATGATGCCACCCCAAAAGCGCGGCGCCAAGATGCGCTGCACCGGGTCCACCGCCATCATCTCGAGAGCCGTGAGCTGCTCACCGGCACGCATGAGGCCAATCTCGGCCGTGAGCGATGCCCCGGCGCGACCGGCAAACAACAAGGCGGCCACCACCGGGCCCAACTCGCGCACCAGGCTGAGGGCCACCAGCAAGCCCAGCGCCTCGGCCGAACCATAACGCTGCAGCGTGTAGTAGCCCTGCAAACCCAGCACAAAGCCCACAAAGAGGCCCGACACCGTGATGATGGCCAGCGAGTAGTTGCCCAGAAAATGCACCTGGTCACGCACCAGACCGAAGCGTTTGAGCGCAGCGCCCGACATGCCCAGCAGCTTGAAAAACAGACGGGCGCCAAAGCCCCAGTCGGCCAGCAGCTGTCGGGTGGATGCGCCCAAAGCGCCCAACATGGCGGCGATCATGCCGACCTCCGGTCATAGTCTTGCGCGGCCGTGGGGGCCGGGTAATGGAAAGGCACCGGCCCGTCGCTCAGGGCATGCACAAACTGGTGGATCAGCGGATCCGTGCTGGCCCGCAACTCGGCAGGCGTGCCCTGCGCGGCCACACCGCCATTGGCCAGGATGACCACATGGTCGGCGATTTCAAAGGTTTCGGTGACATCGTGTGAGACCACGACGCTGGTGATGCCCAGGCTGTCGTTCAAGCGGCGAATCAATCGCGCGGCCGTGCCCAGCGAGATCGGGTCGAGGCCTGCAAAGGGCTCGTCGTACATGATCAGGTCAGGGTCCAAGGCGATGGCGCGGGCCAAGGCCACGCGGCGGCTCATGCCCCCGGAAATCTCGGAAGGCTTCAGGTCCCGCGCACCGCGCAAACCCACCGCATCGAGCTTCATGAGCACGATGTCGCGGATCAGATCTTCAGACAAACGGGTGTGTTCGCGCAAGGGGAACGCCACATTGTCGAACACACTCATGTCGGTGAACAGCGCGCCGAACTGGAACAGCATGCCCATGCGGCGGCGTGCGGCATACAGCTCGGTTTGGCGCATCGGGGTGATGTCGTCGCCATCAAACAAGAGCTGCCCATGGCTGGCACGGATCTGCCCGCCAATGAGGCGCAGCACCGTGGTCTTGCCGCCCCCTGAAACGCCCATCAGGGCCGTGACTTGTCCTCGCGGCACCTTGAAGCTGAGGTTCTTCAGGATGACACGGTCGCCGTACCCGAAAGTCAGGTCGCGCAATTCAACAAGAGGCGGTGGTGTGGCTGTGGCGTTCATGAAAAACAAGAGCCGGATGGATCCGGCTCTTGTGGTGTTGTTTTAACCGGGTCGGCGCTGGGCCGATCCGTGAGATTAAGGGATTTTACCTATAACCGGGTAGCCTCAGCGCGGCAGGTCGCTTTGCCCCATCAGGAATTCGTCGACGGCGCGTGCGGCTTGGCGGCCTTCGCGGATCGCCCACACCACCAGCGACTGACCCCGGCGCATGTCGCCTGCGGCAAACACATTGTTCACGTTGGTGGCGTAGCCGCCCGTGAAGTCGGTGCTGGCCTTGGCATTGCCGCGGGCGTCTTTGTCCACGCCAAAGGCGTCGAGCACAGTGGCGACCGGGTTGGTGAAACCCATGGCCAGCAGGACCAGATCGGCTTTGTATTCCTTCTCGGTACCGGCGATTTCGACCATCTTGCCGTCCTTGAATTCGACGTGCACGGTTTTCAGACCGGTGACTTTGCCCTTTTCACCGATGAAGGCCTTGGTCGAAATGGCGAACTCGCGCTGCAGCAGGCCTTTTTCGGCGCTCTCGTCGTGGCTGGAGCTGGTGCGCAGCTTCATGGGCCAGTAAGGCCAGACCATCAGCTTGTTTTCTTTCTCGGGGGGCTCGGGCATCACCTCGAATTGGGTCACACTGACGGCGCCGTGGCGTGTGCTGGTGCCCACGCAGTCGCTGCCGGTGTCACCGCCACCAATGACAATGACATGCTTGCCATCGGCACGCAGCTGGCCTTTGAGCTTGTCGCCTGCGTTGACCTTGTTTTGCTGGGGCAGGAACTCCATCGCGAAATGGATGCCATCCAGGTCGCGGCCAGGCACGGGCAGGTCACGCGACTGCTCGGAACCACCGGTGAGCAGGACAGCGTCGAAGTCTTTCTTGAGCTGCTCGGCGCTGATGGTTTCCTTGGCCCAGTTGGTGACCTTGGAGTCCTTGGGCCACTCGCCCACCAACACGCTGGTGCGGATCTTCACGCCTTCAGCTTCCAGCTGCTTGACGCGGCGGTCGATGTGCGACTTTTCCATTTTGAAGTCGGGGATGCCGTAGCGCAGCAAACCACCCACGCGGTCGTTCTTCTCGAACAAGGTCACGTCGTGGCCTGCACGCGCCAGCTGCTGGGCTGCAGCCAGGCCAGCGGGGCCAGCCCCAATGATGGCCACGGTCTTGCCGGTTTTGACCTTGGCGGGGCGGGGTGTGACCCAGCCCTCGGACCAGGCGCGGTCAATGATGGCGTGCTCGATGGACTTGATGCCCACGGCATCGCCGTTGAAGTTCACCACACAAGCGGCCTCGCAAGGCGCGGGGCAAATGCGCCCCGTGAACTCCGGGAAGTTGTTGGTGCTGTGCAGCACCTCGATCGCGTTCTTCCAGTCGCCCTGGTACACCAGGTCGTTGAAGTCCGGAATGATGTTGTTGACCGGGCAGCCGTTGTTGCAAAACGGCGTGCCGCAATCCATACAGCGGGCTGCCTGGGTTTTGGACTGCTCGGGTGTCAAGCCGATCACGAACTCACCGTAATTCTTCAGGCGCTCGGTGACGGGCTTGTAGCCTTCTTCGATGCGCTCAAATTCCATGAAACCTGTGATTTTTCCCATGATGTTTCCTTAGCTTCTTGACGTGGGGCTCAGGCAGCCACAGGCTGAGCGGCCTTGGCGGCTTTCTTGGCGTTGATTTCGCCCAGAGCGCGCTTGTATTCGTTCGGGAACACCTTCACGAACTTGGCACGGGCCGTGGCCCAGCTGTCCAGCAACTCACGGGCACGCTGGCTGCCGGTCCACTTGTGGTGGTCTTCCAGCAGTTTCTTGAGCTGCACTTCGTCGGCCTGGTCGCGGTGCCACACTTTGCGGTCGACTTGGGCTTCTTGCTCGGCCGCTGTCAGCACTTTTTCCATACTGACCATGGCGGTGTTGCAGCGCGAGGCAAACTCACCGTCTTCGTCGTACACATAGGCGATACCGCCACTCATGCCCGCGCCAAAGTTGCGGCCAGTCTTGCCCAGCACCGCCACGGTGCCACCGGTCATGTATTCACAACCGTGGTCGCCTGTGCCTTCCACCACGGCGGTGGCACCCGACAGACGCACCGCAAAGCGCTCGCCAGCCACACCGGCAAAGAAGGCCTCGCCCGTGGTCGCCCCGTACATGACGGTGTTGCCCACGATGATGTTTTGCGCGGCTACGCCACGGAACTCCAGGCTCGGGCGCACCACCACGCGACCGCCCGACAGGCCTTTGCCGGTGTAGTCATTGGCTTCGCCGATCAGGTACAGCGTGATGCCCTTGCACAAGAAAGCGCCAAAGGACTGACCACCCGTGCCTTCGAGCTGGATGCGGATGGTGTCGTCGGGCAGACCTTCGGGGTGCACCTTGGTGACCGCGCCGGAGAGCATGGCCCCCACGGAGCGGTTCACGTTGCGGGCGGTTTCCATGAACTGGACTTTTTCACCCTTGTCGATGGCCGTACGGCTCTTGGCGATCAGCACATTGTCGAGCGCCTTGGTCAGACCATGGTCCTGGGTTTGCACATGGCGCACGTCGGCGTCCACCGTGACTTGGGGCACCGCCAGCAGGCGGGAGAAGTCCAGGCCGCGGGCCTTCCAGTGGCTCACGCCGGCTCGCATGTCAAGCAGGTCGGCACGGCCCACCATGTCGTCGAACTTGGCAATGCCCAGCTGGGCCATGATCTGGCGCACTTCTTCGGCGATGAAGAAGAAGTAGTTCACCACATGCTCGGGCTTGCCGGTGAATTTCTTGCGCAGTTCCGGGTCTTGAGTGGCCACACCCACAGGGCAAGTGTTGAGGTGGCACTTGCGCATCATGATGCAACCCTCGACCACCAGCGGTGCAGTGGCAAAGCCGAACTCGTCCGCACCCAGCAAGGCGCCAATGGCCACGTCGCGGCCGGTCTTCATCTGGCCATCGGCCTGCACACGGATGCGACCGCGCAAGCCGTTGAGCACCAAGGTCTGCTGGGTTTCGGCCAGACCGATTTCCCAAGGCGAACCTGCATGCTTGACCGACGACCAAGGCGATGCGCCCGTGCCGCCGTCGTGGCCCGCGATCACCACATGGTCGGCCTTGCACTTGGCCACACCGGCGGCGATGGTGCCGACGCCGATTTCGGACACCAGCTTGACGCTGATGTCGCTGTGCGGGGCCACGTTCTTCAGATCGTGGATCAACTGGGCCAAGTCCTCGATGGAATAGATGTCGTGGTGCGGAGGTGGCGAGATCAGGCCCACACCGGGCACCGAGTGGCGCAGCTTGCCGATGTAATCGGAGACCTTACCGCCGGGCAGCTGACCGCCCTCACCGGGCTTGGCGCCCTGGGCCATCTTGATCTGAATCTGGTCGGCGCTCGACAAGTATTCGGCGGTGACACCGAAACGGCCCGAAGCGACCTGCTTGATGCGCGAACGCAGGCTGTCACCGGCGGCCAAAGGCATGTCGACTTCAACGTTTTCTGCACCGATCACGCTCTTCAAGGAGTCGCCCAATTTGATCGGGATACCCTTGAGTTCGTTGCGGTAACGGTTGGCGTCTTCACCGCCCTCACCCGTATTGCTCTTGCCGCCGATGCGGTTCATGGCCACGGCCAGGGTGGCGTGGGCTTCGGTGGAGATCGAGCCCAAGGACATCGCGCCGGTGGCGAACCGCTTGACGATCTCGGCCGCAGGCTCGACCTGCTCCAGCGGGATGGCTTTGGACGGATCGATCTTGAACTCAAACAGACCACGCAGCGTCATGTGGCGCTTGCTTTGGTCGTTGATGATCTGCGCGTATTCCTTGTAAGTGCTGAAGTTGTTGGCACGGGCAGAGTGCTGCAACTTCGCAATCGCGTCGGGTGTCCACATGTGCTCTTCACCACGGGCGCGCCAGGCGTATTCACCGCCCGCATCCAGCATGGTGGCCAAAACCGGATCATCGCCAAAGGCGGCGGCGTGCATGCGGAAGGCTTCTTCGGCGATTTCGAACACACCAATGCCGCCCACGCGGCTGGCGGTGCCGGTGAAGTACTTGTTGATGGTCTCGCTGTTGATGCCGATGGCTTCAAACAGCTGCGCACCGCAGTACGACATGTAAGTCGATACGCCCATCTTGGACATGATCTTGGACAGGCCCTTGCCAATCGCCTTGACGTAGTTGTAGATGGCTTTCTCGGCCGACAAATCACCCGGCAGCTCTTTGTGCAGCGCGGCCAGGGTTTCCATGGCCAGGTAGGGGTGCACGGCTTCGGCGCCGTAACCGGCGAGCACCGCAAAGTGGTGCACTTCGCGGGCGGTGCCGGTCTCGACCACGAGACCTGCGGTGGTGCGCAGACCTTCGGTCACCAGGTGCTGGTGGATGGCCGACAGCGCCAGCAGCGCGGGCACAGCCACCTGGGTGGCGTTCACGCCACGGTCGCTGATGATGAGGATGTTGTGGCCACCCTTGATGGCGTCCACCGCTTCGGCACACAGCGATGCCAGCTTGGCTTCCACGCCTTCACGGCCCCACAGCGCAGGATAGGTGATGTCGAGTGTGGCGCTCTTGAACTTGCCCTTGGTGGCTTGCTCGATGTTGCGCAGCTTGGCCATGTCGGCGAAGTTCAGGATCGGCTGGCTCACCTCCAGACGCATCGGTGGGTTGACCTGGTTGATGTCCAGCAGGTTGGGCTTGGGGCCGATGAAGGACACCAGCGACATCACGATGGCTTCGCGGATCGGATCGATCGGCGGGTTGGTCACTTGCGCGAACAACTGCTTGAAGTAGTTGTACAGCGGTTTGTTTTTGTCAGACAACACGGCCAGTGGGCTGTCGTTGCCCATGGAGCCGATGGCTTCTTCACCGGCAGACGCCATCGGGGCCAACAGGAACTTGATGTCTTCTTGTGTAGTGCCAAAGGCCTGCTGCAGGTCGAGCAAAGGCACATCGGATGCGGGCGCTTGCACGGGGGCCGCGGCCACGTCGTCCAGCTTGACACGCAGGTTCTCGATCCACTGCTTGTAGGGCTTGGCGCTGGCCAGACCGACCTTCAGCTCTTCGTCGTTGATCATGCGGCCTTGTTCCAGATCGATCAGGAACATCTTGCCGGGCTGCAGACGCCACTTGCGCACGATCTTGCTTTCGGGAATCGGCAGCACGCCGGTTTCCGAACCCATGATGACCATGTCGTCGTCGGTGATGATGTAGCGCGAGGGGCGCAGACCGTTTCGGTCCAGTGTGGCGCCAATCTGGCGGCCGTCGGTGAACACGATCGATGCGGGGCCGTCCCATGGCTCCAGCATCGCAGCGTGGTATTCATAGAAGGCCTTGCGGCGCTCGTCCATGGTGGTGTGCTGCTCCCAAGGCTCAGGGATCATCATCATCACAGCCTGGCTGATGGGGTAGCCCGCCATCGTCAGCAGTTCCAGGCAGTTGTCAAAAGTGGCGGTGTCGGACTGACCGGCGAAGCTGATGGGGTAAAGCTTTTGCAGGTCGGCAGCCAACACGGGCGAAGACATCACGCCTTCGCGGGCCTTCATCCAGTTGTAGTTGCCCTTGACGGTGTTGATCTCGCCGTTGTGCGCGACATATCGGTAGGGGTGAGCCAAAGGCCACTCGGGGAAGGTGTTGGTGGAGAAGCGCTGGTGCACCAGGCCCAGGGCCGACACACAACGCTCGTCTTGCAGGTCCAGGTAATAGGTGCCGACCTGGTCGGCCAGCAGCAGGCCTTTGTATACCGCGGTGCGGCTGGACATGCTGGGGATGTAGTACTCGTTGCTGTGCGTCAGATTCAGGGCCTGGATGGCGGCGCTGGCGGTCTTGCGGATCACGTACAGCTTGCGCTCCAAGGCGTCTTGCACGATCACGTCGGCACCACGGCCGATGAAGATCTGGCGCATGACCGGCTCTTTTTCGCGCACGCGGGGCGACATGGGCATGTCGCGGTTGACGGGCACATCGCGCCAACCCAGCACGACCTGACCTTCAGCCCGGACGGCACGCTCGAGCTCTTGCTCACAAGCCATGCGTGAAGCATGTTCCTTGGGCAAGAAGACCATGCCCACGCCGTATTCACCAAAGGGTGGCAGGGCCACGCCTTGTTTGGCCATTTCGTCGCGGTACAGCGCATCGGGCAGCTGGATCAGGATACCGGCACCATCGCCCATGAGCGCGTCCGCACCCACCGCACCCCGGTGGTCCAGGTTTTCAAGGATCTTGAGCGCCTGCGTCACGATGGCGTGGGTCTTATGCCCTTTGATGTGGGCCACAAAGCCGACACCACAAGCATCGTGTTCATTGGCCGGGTCATACAGACCGGTCGATTGGAAGTGTTCTTTTGCACTGGCCGAAGTCATGGGCGCTCCTAAGGGTTTTCACGCAGATCGAAGAGTGTAGTGCACTGCAGCAACCGTGCCAAACTTTTTAATTGGGGTCAGATCCCAATTAATTTGGCTTTTGAATTGGCTTAGGATTAATTGGGGACAGATTTAATCGGATGCAGATTCGACGGTTTTCTTGAAAGGCCGCCCAGCCTTTCCCGGCTGCAGTCGGCGATTCGTGGACTGCTGCAATGCCTGGACAAAATTGGCTGAACCCAACGCCCATCCTGACAAGGCGCTTTGAGTCAACTGTTCTTTATCTGACTGCGCCAGACCGGCCTGCACCAACTCGGCATAAGCGGCCTCGCGCGCAAACGGGGTATTGCCCAAGCCCCAAAACAGGGCATGCGTCGTCACCAACTTGTCGCTGCCCTGCCCAATACAGTGCCTGTGACTGGACCATTTGTAATCCGCAGGCTGTCCCACCATGCCTGCCCGCACCGGGTTCAGATCGATGTAGACCATACACGCCAAAAGATAGCGCTCACTCTCAATGAGGTTACTGCGGTAGCGGCCTTCCCACAGCGTACCGGTGCGCTGGTGCCGCAGATTGAAATAGCGCACATAGGCCCGGCCGACGGCCTGCATCATCTGCGGCAGACCCGTGTCGGTTTCGGGTGTGACCAGCAGATGGAAATGGTTGTCCATGATCACGTAGGCATGGATGGCCACCTTGAAAGTTTGTGCATGCTCTTGCCACAGCGCCAGCAAACGCTCGCGGTCCGCATCGTCGCGCACGATGGCTTGGCGGTCATTGCCGCGCTGGATGACGTGGTGCGGGTAAGCGGCAACGGTGAGGCGGGGTTGGCGGGCCATGGGAACTCCTTGAAGAGGACAAGCAGTTTAATTGGGATCTGACCCCAATTAAATCCAAGCTCCCTCGAGACAGCCTGTGGATGCCTACTCCATTAAGCTTGCAGGATGCACAAAACAACTCTTCGCATCGGCGCAGGCGCGGGTTATGCCGGCGACCGCATTGCGCCTGCCGTGGAGCTGGCCGAAAAAGGCCAGCTGGACTATTTGGTGTTCGAGTGCCTGGCCGAGCGGACGATTGCCTTGGCGCAACTGGAGCGGTGTAAAGACCCGGATGCAGGCTTTGACCTGATGCTGCCAGCCCGCATGCGTGCCGTGCTGCCCGCCTGCATTCGCAATGGGACCCGCATCATCAGCAACATGGGTGCGGCCAACCCGCTGCAGGCCGGGCACGCGGTGCTGGCTGTGGCCCGTGAATTGGGTTTGTCCCAAGTCAAAGTGGCGGTGGTGCTGGGCGACGATGTGCTGGCCACCCTGAGCCAAACCGGCTTGGCGCTGCCCGTGCTGGAGAGCACGCAAATCCTGGCCGATCTGCAACCCCAACTGATTTCGGCCAACGCCTACCTGGGGGCCGAAGCCCTGCTGCCCGCGCTGCAAACCGACGCCCAGGTCATCATCACCGGCCGCGTGGCCGATCCGGCGCTGTTTTTGGCCCCCTTGATGCACCACTTTGGCTGGGCATCCGATGACTGGACGCGGCTGGGCCAAGGCGTCCTGGTCGGGCATTTGCTGGAATGCGCGGCGCAGATCACAGGCGGCTACTTTGCCGATCCGGGCTACAAGGATGTACCCCACCTGGCCCGACTGGGTTTTCCGCTGGCCGAAGTCAGCGCCTCGGGCGAAGCCGTCATCACCAAAGTGGCGGGCTCTGGCGGCTGCGTCACGGTGGTCACTTGCACGGAACAACTGCTCTACGAAATCGAGAACCCCGCCCGCTACCTGCAGCCCGATGTGGTGGCCGATTTTTCTCAGGTGCAGCTGACGCAGCTGGCCCCAGATCGCGTTCAAGTGACCGGTGGCAGCGGCCATACCCGAACCGACACGCTCAAGGTCACCCTGGGCTACCGCGACGGCTTCATTGGCGAGGGCCAAATCAGCTATGCCGGGCCGGGCGCGCAGGCACGGGGCCAACTGGCGCTGGAGCTGGTGCGACAACGGCTGGCCGATGCCGGTTATGCCGAGTTCGAAGGTCGCTACGACCTGATCGGCGTGAACGCGATCTTCGGCCCCTCCAGCGCAGCAATGACAGAACCCGCCGAAGTGCGTGCCCGCGTGGCCCTGCGCGTGCCCACCTTGACACAAGCCCAGCATGTGGCGCACGAGGTCGAAGCGCTTTACACCAACGGCCCGGCCGGTGGCGGCGGCGCCACACGCACCGTGCGCGAAGTCATCGCCGCTGCCGCCGTGCTCATGCCGCGTAATGCCGTGCACACCACCACCGTGCTGCTCAACGCAGAAGGAGACTGACATGCTGCTGCGCGACATCGCCCACACCCGCACCGGCGACAAAGGCAACCGGTCCACCTTGTCGGTCATCGCTTACGACAAAAAAGACTTTGCCCTGCTGGAACAACACCTGAGCGCCGAACGGGTGCAAGCCCACTTTGCAGGCACCGTGCACGGCCCGGTGGAACGCTACGCCCTGCCCCAACTGGGCGCCCTCAACTTTGTCATGCACCAAGCGCTGGGCGGCGGGGTCACCCGCTCGCTGGCTCTGGACGCCCACGGGAAATGCCTGAGTGCGCACCTGCTGAACTTTGTGATTGAATGATTTTTTGACCCACTGGAGAACCCATGAAACGTTTGCGCATCGCTTCTTTGTTGTCTGCCGCCTTGGGCCTTGGCCTTGTGGCATCCCAAGCCCTGGCACAGGCCTACCCCAACAAACCCATCAAGGCCGTGGTGCCCTTTGCGGCGGGCAGCGCCACCGACCAAATTGGCCGCGCCTTTGCCCAAAAAATGTCGGAAGTTCTGGGCCAACCCGTGGTGGTGGACAACCGCGCTGGGGTGAACGGCATGCTGGGTGCGGACGCGGTCGCCAAGTCGGCACCCGATGGCTACACCATCCTGATTGGCACCAACAGCACCAACGCGGCCCTGAAAAGCCTGATGAAAAAGCTGCCCTATGACCAGGACACCGCCTTTGCGCCCGTGGCCTACATGGGCTCGGTGCCGCTGATCGTGGCGGTGAACAACGATGTTCCCGCCAAAACCCTCAAAGAATTTGTGGACCTGGCCAAATCCAAGCCCACACAAGTGACGTTCGCCAGCGCCAGCACCTCGCAACTGGTGTCCAGCGAAATGCTCGCCAGCATGGCGGGCATCCAGATGACCAATGTGCCCTACAAAAGCGGCCCGGCGGCCATGACCGACCTGATTGGCGGCCAGGTGAACATGTTCACCGCCGACTTTGCCGTCATGCTGCCCCAGGTCAAGGCGGGCAAGATCCGCGGCCTGGCCGTCACCTCGACACAGCGCTCCAAGGCCATCCCCGAGCTGCCCACCGTCAACGAAGCCCTGGGCCTGAAGGACTATGAACTGATCGCCTATTTTGCGGTCTTTGCCCCGGCCGGCACGCCACCCGACATCGTCAACAAGCTCAACGCCGCGGTGAACGCTGCGGCCAACGACAAGACCATCCTGGAGCGCTTCTCGGCCCTGGGCTTTGAGACCGCCCCCGCCTCACCCGAAGCACTGGCGCAACGCTCCAAAGCCGAAACCGCCAAATGGGCCAAGGCCATTCGCGACGCGAAAATTGAGCCGCAATAAGGCGGTTGATGTCTGCTGGGCGCCAGATCAGACCGCTGCTGATCTGGCGACCCGTGGATAACGCCCGCCCATCAGTTCTTCCACCCCAAACTCCTGAAGCAGCGCCAGCAGGCGCTCGCCGGAGGCGCGTTTTTTCTGACCGGTGTACTTGGCCAGAATCAGCTCGTTTTTCATGGAATGCTCCCAGCCCACCAGCTCGGTCACCGTGACCTGGTAACCCTGTGACTCCAAATACAGGCAGCGCAGCACGTTGGTGAGTTGACTGCCCACTTCGCGGGTGTGCAGGGGGTGACGCCAGAGCTCGGCCAGCGGGGTGCGCTGCAGATTGATCGCCTTGTTCTGGTTGAGCGCCCGGGCCAGTTCGGCCTGGCAGCAAGGCACCAGCACCATGTATCTGGCTTTCTTTTGCAGACCGAAGGCGATGGCATCGTCGGTGGCCGTGTCGCAAGCGTGCAGTGCGGTGACCACGTCAATCTGTGCGGGCAGTTCATCACTTTGCGTCGATTCGGCCACGCTCACATTCAAAAAGCGCATGCGCTCAAAGCCCAGCTTCTGGGCCAACGCTTTGGATGACTCCACCAGCTCGCTGCGCGTTTCGATGCCGTAGATCGTGCCCTGGCCCAGCGCCTTGAAAAACAGATCGTAAATGATGAAGCCCAGATACGACTTGCCCGCGCCGTGGTCGGCCAAGGTGGGGTCGCTGACGCTCGCGGGCAATTCCAGCAACAACTTTTCAATGAACTGAAACAGGTGGTAAACCTGCTTGAGTTTGCGGCGCGAGTCCTGGTTGAGCTTGCCCTCGCGCGTGAGGATGTGCAGCTGCTTGAGCAACTCAACCGACTGGCCGGGGCGCACCTCGGGGGGCAGTGCGTCAGGGTTGGCGGCGGGCGACTGGGTTGCGCGTTTCGGGCTTTTCATGGCGTGGAGCGAAGTGGGTGCGGGCATGGATTCCCGCCTGCGCGGGAATGACAACGGATGCAGGAATCACCAACCAGGGTTTCAGTGCGGGCCGACATCGAGCTTTTTCCAGCCCTCGGTTCCCAACTTTTCCATGGTCTCGATGTTGGTTTCGTAGATCATCTCGGCTTCAGGGAACGCCTCCACCGCCCGATCGATGCTTTCCTCACGCAGCAGGTGCAGCGTGGGGTAAGGCGAACGGTTGGTGAAATTGCTGATGTCGTCCGGCTCGGTGTCGGCAAACTGGAACTGCGGGTGAAAACTCGCGACCTGGAACACGCCCTCCATGTCGAGCTCTTGCAGCACCGCATCGGCCTCGTCCAGAAAGTCGTTGAACGCCAAAAAGTCTTGCAGCATCTGCGGCACGATCAAGAGCACGGTCTCGCGCTCTTCGGCGGGCATGGCGGCCAGCGCCTGCAACTGCTCAATCAATTCGTCGCGCAAGCCTTCGAGGCCTTTGGCTTCGCTCACCACGTAATGGATCTGGCCCTTGACGTGCGGGGCTTTGGCAAAGGGGCAGAGGTTCAGGCCAATCACGGCGCGTTCGAGCCAGCGCACGGTGTCGGCAATTTCGGGGGTGTTCATGTCGGTCATGGGCGAGATTGTGCCTGCGCAAGCAAGCGCTGCACCACCCAAGCCAAGCCCGCCCCCACCACACAACACCCCACCGTGACCAGCGGTGTGAGTTGCCAGCCGCCTGCACGGGCGGCCACGGCCGCCACCACGGGGGGGCCGACGAACTGGCCCAGGGCCGAGAGTTGCTGCACCCAGCCCACGGTGGTGGCCACTTGTTGCTCGCCCGGGGCCAGACGCACCGCCAGGCTGAACAGCGTGCCCGGCACCAAACCACCCATGCCCGAGAACAACAGCACCCCGGCAAAGCGCAACCAAGGCAGGCTTTCGGTGAAGGGCGCAAAGGCGACCGTGCTGCCCAATGCCATCGCGCCAAAGCCCAGCCACAGCGTGCTGCGGGGTGCCCAGCCGCGCTGCAGCAAACGGCCCGATGCCATGTTGCCCACGATGTTGACAGCCGCCGCCAAGGCCGTGAGCACGCCCAGCAACGCACCGCCGACACCAGCGGCGGCGTAAATGGACGGCAGGAAACCCACCACCGCCAGCCACTGACCCGAATACATGCCAAAAGTGAGGGCCACCAGCCATGGGCCGGGGGCGCTCAAGGTGCGGCGCAGGCGCTGCCAGGCACCTTGCCCAGCGGCGGCTGTGTGGGCCACTGGGTCGGCGGGCACGCTGCGCCACAACCACGCGGCCATGGCCAGCGACACGGCAGCAAACAGCCACCACCAAGCGCCCCAGCCCCAGGCCGGAATGAACAGCGGCCCAGCCAGCAAAGCCAGCGCCGTGCCGGTGGGCATGTACGCGCCCCACACGCCCAACATGCCGGGCAGCTGTACTGGTAGCACCAGGCGGCGAATCAAAGCGGGCGCGGGCAAGGCCACCAGCAAAAAGCCCAGGCCTTCGATGGCCCGCAGCAACAGCAACGCAGTGACCGAGGTGGCGAACCCACCCAAACCGCTGGCCAACGCCAACAGGCACAGGCCCCGCACCATGCTGCGTTTGAGACCCATGCCATCGGCCCACAAGCCCATGAACACGGCCAGACTCAAACCAGCCAGCTGCACCATGGACAAAAGGAAACCGGACTGCAGCAGCGTCAGACCCAGCTCGGCCTGCAGCGCGGGCAAGGCGGGCGGCAGCTTACCCACCTGCAAGGCCGCCACGCCGCCCGCGAGGACGACGAGCCAGGCGGTGCGATGTTGGGGCGGGGTGGTCATGCTGCAAAGCCTCCGATCACCCGTTCGCGAGCAGGGGCTCGCTCCCACCAAGACCGCTCCACTGGCTCACAGCAGCTTGCGGCCCGTCAGGCGTTCGTGTTCGCGCAAGGCAAAGCGGTCGGTCATGCCGGCGATGTAGTCGGCCACCGAACGGTGCAGATCGGCACTGGCCGCGAAGTCGGCGGACATCTCGGAGGGCTGGGCCACGTAAGCGGCGAACAACTCGCGCACAGCCTGTTGCGCCTGTGCGGTGGTGTACATGACCTGCGGGTGGCGGTAGAGCTGCGCGAACAAAAACTTTTTGAGCTCGCCAGTGCGCGCCTTCATGCCCGGGCTGAACGCCACCAACGGCCCGGCCAGGCGAGCTTCTTCCAACGAAGAAACACCCGCCTGAAACACGGCCTGGCGGGTGGTGTCGATCACGTCGTACACCTGGTCACTCAGCATGCGGCGGATGGTCTCGTACAGAACGCGGCGCGGCTTTTCCGACAAGCCCGGATGCTCGGCCAAAGTCTGCTGGTGGTAGTGCGCAAACAGTTCCACCTGCAGGAGTTGCTCGATGCTGATCAGCCCGGAGCGCACACCGTCGTCGATGTCGTGCGCGTTGTAGGCAATCGCATCGGCCAGGTTGCACAGTTGCGCCTCCAGGCTGGGCTGGGTGCGGTCGATGAAGCGCCGCCCGACACCACCGGGCTCGGCCAGCTCCAGACGCTCGGCATTGACCCGGGAGCAGTGTTTGAGCACGCCTTCGCGGGTTTCAAAGCTCAGGTTCAGGCCATCGAACGCCGGGTAGCGCTCTTCGAGTTGATCGACCACACGCAGGCTTTGCAGGTTGTGTTCAAAGCCGCCGTGCTCCGCCATGCATTCATTCAGCGCGTCTTGCCCCGCATGCCCAAAAGGTGTGTGGCCCAGGTCGTGCGCCAGCGCCACGGCTTCGACCAAATCTTCGTTGAGCCCCAACGCCCGGGCAATCGAGCGGCCCAGCTGCGCGACTTCAAGCGAGTGGGTGAGCCGCGTGCGGAACAAATCGCCCTCGTGGTTCAGGAACACCTGCGTCTTGTAGACCAGCCGCCGGAACGCGGTGGAGTGCACGATGCGGTCACGGTCCCGCTGAAAAGCGTTGCGCGTGGGCGCTGGCGGCTCGGCAAACCGTCGGCCCCGAGTTTGCGGCGGGTCACACGCCAGCGCCGACAAGCTGGCCAATGGCTGGCTGGAACCGACTGACAGATCCAATGACTCGGCGTACATGGTTCAGGCGCAGCAGGCGTTGATCACCTCACGCACCATGGCGTCGGGCGCACCGCACACGGTGGCTTTGCCGGGGCCCTCGATCACCACAAACTGGATATCGCCGCCGATGGCTTTTTTGTCGAGGCGCATGTGTTCGATGTAATGGCCTGCGTTGTCAGCCGCGTCAATGACCGGGCCGCGCACGGGCAGACCCGCACGCGCGATCAAGGCCCGCAAACGCGCCACAAAAGCGGCGTCTACTTTGCCCAGACGCTGCGAGAGTTCTGCCGCCATGACCATGCCGCAGCCCACGGCTTCGCCGTGCAGCCAGACGCCAAAACCCAGACCCGCCTCGATGGCGTGGCCAAAGGTGTGGCCAAAATTCAGGATGGCCCGCAGACCCGCCTCGCGCTCGTCTTGCCCCACCACCCAGGCCTTGATCTCGCAGCTGCGCTTGACGGCGTGCGCCAGCGCGGACGGGTCTTGGGCGATGAGCGCATCGATGTTGGCCTCGATCCAGTCGAGGAAAGCCATGTCGGCAATCGGGCCGTATTTGATGACTTCGGCCAGGCCGGCGCTCAGCTCGCGCGGGGGCAAAGTGCCTAGGGTGTTCAGGTCGCAGACCACGCGCACGGGTTGGTAGAACGCGCCGATCATGTTTTTGCCCAGCGGGTGGTTGATGGCGGTTTTGCCTCCCACCGACGAATCCACCTGCGACAAGAGCGTGGTCGGCACCTGCACAAAGGGCACGCCGCGCATGTAGCTGGCGGCTGCAAAGCCGGTCATGTCGCCCACCACGCCACCGCCCAAGGCAAACAGCACCGTCTTGCGATCGCAGCCTTGGCCCAGCAGCGCGTCAAAAATCAGGTTCAGGGTGGGCCAGTCCTTGTGCGCCTCGCCATCGGGCAGGACCACGGTGTGCACCTGTTTGTAATGCGGGGCAATGGCGCTGCGCAAAGCGGCTTCGCACAGCGGGGCAATCGTGTCATTGGTCACGATCATGGCTGTTGTCGCCTTGGGCAGGCCGGCCCAGGTGTCAGGGCGGCCGAGCAGGCCTTGGCCAATCAGGATGTCGTAACTGCGGTCGTCCAGCGAAATGGCGACCTTCTCAATGGGGAATGTGGACTCGGACATAGCCCCCAAGTGTAGGGGGTCCGAGAGGGGATCCCGGCGTTTCAGGGTTTGTGTGCGGGCTGCAAGGGCGCTGGCGTGCTTGCGGGCAGGTGTCCGGCCAGCTCCAGCTGCATGATGATCATGTTGACCAGCGTGGCCACCGAGGGGCGGCCAGTTTCAATGACGAAATGGGCCGCCTCGCGGTACAGCGGGTCACGCGCCTCAAACAAGGCACGCAGGCGGCTCAAGGGGTCGTCCACCTGCAACAAAGGGCGGGCTGTGTCGTGGCGCACACGTCGAAAAACGTCTTCGGGCGTCGAGCGCAGGTAAACCACGTGGCCGCGCTCACGCAGATGACGACGGTTGGCTTCGCGCAAGACCGCCCCGCCACCTGTCGCGATCACCCCCTCATGGGTTTGGGTCAGCTCGTCCAGCACCTGTTGCTCCACATCGCGAAAGCTGTCTTCGCCTTCACGGGCAAAGAACTCCCGGATCGAGCAGCCCAATTGGTGCTCAATCACATGGTCAGAGTCGACAAAAGGCAGCCCCAAGCGGCGTGCCAATTGCCGGCCAATGGTGGTTTTGCCCGAGCCCGGTAGGCCCACGAAGATGATGCTCAAGAAAGTCTCACACTGGGAATATGGGCTGGTCCACCCAAAAAAATGGCCAGCACTTCAGAGCCTGCAAGTGTATTCGACCAGCCTGGCCCAGCTTGAAGCGCGCTGCGCTGGGGTCAAAGGGCAGCGTGCTTCAGGGCGGCAGAGTGGCCGGGCCATCGGCCACCACGCGGGGCGTGAGGAAAATCAACAACTCGCTTTTGCGCCGGGTCTGGTCCCGGTTTTTGAACAGCCACCCCAGGCCAGGCACATCGCCCAGACCCGGCACCTTGGCTTCGTCGTTGCGGTTGGTCTCTTCGTAAATGCCGCCCAGCACGACGGTGCCGCCATCCTCCACGCGCACCTGGGTCTTCACATGCTTGGTGTTGATGGCGTAACCCGCCGGAGTGATTTGCCCGACGCTGTCGCGGTTCACATCCACATCCAGCACCACCGAACCATCGGGCGTGATCTGGGGCGTCACCTCCAGCTTGAGGTTGGCCTTTCTGAAGGAAATCGCGGTCACGCCATTGCCCATGGCCGTTTGATAAGGCAACTCGGTGCCCTGCTCGATCAAGGCCTTGGTCTGGTCGGCTGTCACCACCCGGGGGCGCGACACCACCTTGCCCAACCCTGCGGCTTCGAGGGCCGAAATTTCCACGTTGATGAAACGGTCGGCTGCGGCATTGAACAACGAGACGGCGAAGGTGGCCGGGGTGTTGAGCGTTTGCCCAGCCGATCCTGCAGGCAAATTCACCTGGTTACCGGCCACCGTACCGGCTGCTGTGGGCTGGTTGCTGGCACCCACGGCCAGCGTGTTGGAGCGGCCCTGCACCTTCATGGGGATCGCCAGACCCGTGCCCAGCTTCACACCGAGCGACTGCCCAAACTGGTCATCGGCCTCCACGATGCGGGCCTCGATCAGGATCTGCCGAACGGGCACATCCAGTTGCGCTAACATTTTTTGAAGGTCCAGCACGCGTGCGGGCAGGTCCGAGATGAAAAGCTGGTTGGTGCGAGGCTCGGCCAGCACACTGCCCCGGGCACTCAACCAGCGCCCCCCTGTGCTGCCCGCCGCACCGCCTTGCAGGCGCTGGGCCACCTCGGTGGCACGGGCATATTGCAAACGCAAGGACAGCATCTGCAAGGGGCTGACCGCCTCCAAAGCGGCTTGGGCATCGAGCTGCTTTTTCTCGCGCAGGGCCCATTCGCCCTGCGGTGCGATCCACAGCACACGGCCTTCCTGGCGCGACACCAGTCCCTTGGACTGCAGCACGATGCTCAAAGCCTGCTGCCACGGCACCTCGTTCAAACGCACGGTCACGGGTCCGCTCACGCTGTCGGTCGGCACCAGGTTGAGCCCTGTGAAGTCGGCAAACACCTGCAACAGGGCTTTGATGTCGATGTTCTGAAAATTCAGGCTGATCGGTTTGTCGTCGGGCACAGCCACCACACCCGCTTGTGACCCTGACGGTGACGAGGCCCGTTCGGGGCTGTCCGGCATTTGCGCCGCCACCCACCCTGCGCTGCAAACGCATGCCAACCACACGCTGCTGCGGAGTCCGTACCGTTTGAAATCCTTCATGGCTTCCCACTCCCCATGCTGTGACCCTCTGCAGCGGGCCGCATACCGTCGAGCTTGATCACCGGTTCTTGCGCCAAGCGCAGGCTCACGCCGTCCTCGGCGATGGCGACCACCCGATGGCCTTCCTGCGTGACACGTTGCCCCAGACGCACCTTGGCCCCGTGCGGTCCGGCCGACAAAATCGCGTGCCGATCGCTGCCCTGCTGCCACAAGCCCACCCAACGCACCCGGGCCAGTGGCCAATGACGAGGGTCCGGCGACAAGTCTTCGGCGGCTGCGCTGACGAGCCCTGTGCCCGTTGCCGCTGCGCCAGTGGTTTGCCGCTCATCTTCCGAACGCGCGCCTTCCGCACGCGCGGCAGCGCCCGCGAGGGCCCCGGAAACAGCCGCCTCTGCAGCAAACAATGCAGGCGCCGAACGGGACAGGGGGGACGTCGACGAGGGCACGATCAAGGCCGTTTGCATTGCCTGTTCACCAGCGCCTTCTTCGGCCGGACGCATCCAGATGCGCAGCACCACATCGATCTGGACTTCGGCCGCTTGTGGCAGGGCCGCCACGCTGATGCGGTCCAGGCTGCAGACCGGCCCTGTCTCGGCGCAGGCCGCCCATGCCCGGGTCCAGTTCTCGAAACGACCCTGCACACGCAAAGCCGCTACCTGATGAGGCAAGCTGGCAGGCTGCGCGGCACCGCCACTGGCGGACGCGGACGAGACGATGGACTCTGCGGCCAAGGGGCGCAGCGATTGCAAGCGCAAACCATGCGCCGCCAAGAACTGCTGCCAATCGGTCCAGATTTGCCCCTGCTGTGTCACGGCAGGCAAGCTGGCCAGTCGGCCCTGCACATCGCTTGGCATGGCCTGGGCTGGGGGCATGGCTGCGGCCACAGGCAAGGCGCCCAACTGCTGCGCCAAATTGGTCACCGCTTGTTCGGCCTGTGCATGTTCTTCGCGCACCTCTGGCTGCGCCAGCCACACCAGCGCCACGCCCAGCGAGCAGCCGGTCAGGGCGTAGACCCACCGACGCCACCAGCGTGCGGCCAGCCGCTGCAGGTGGGGCCAGTGCAAAGCGCCCAGCTGCGACACAGCCCAACGCTTCATGGTTTGGCCCTCTGGCTGCGCGCAGGCGAAGTGGCCACCACCGCTTGGGCCTGTGGCCACTGGGTTTGCCAGACAACGTTCACCTCACCTGCGGGACCGGCTGTCATACTGGTCAAGGCCAGCGCTTGCGGCCATTGCGCCGACAAGCTTTGCCGTACTTCAGACACAGCGTCAGCGCGCTGCAGGGTGCCGTGCAACTCGATTTTTTCTGCATCAGAGTGCAAGCGCAGCAGCTTCAGGCCCCGCTCCCTGGCTTCTTGCTGCAAGCTCTCGTGCAGGCTCACCCAGGTGTGCTGGTGCTCGGCGATCTGCTGGAGCTGGCGGGCTTGTTCGGCTTGCCCGCGCAGCCGGGTTTGCTGGCGTGCGGCTTCCTGGGCCTGCTGTTGCTGCGCCCGCAATGCCCCTTGCAAACGGCTTTGCGCCAACTGCAGCTGCGCCGTCTCGATCACCTGCACATGGTGCCAAGCCCAAGCCAGCGAAGTGCCGACCAGCAGCCCGGCCAAGCCGCTCCACCAGCGGTGAAAAACCTTTTGCTGCCGAGCCAGGCCTGGGTGATGGAGCAAATTCAGCGCACGCATCACTGCCACGCCTTCAGGGCCAAGCCTGCCGCCACCAGGCGTGGGCCACCGGGCGTGGCCATCACCTGCCGCAGGGCTTCTTCGATGTCGGCTTCGGAGTCCACCGACACCTGAGCGGCATCGTGTTCTGACCGAGCAACTGGTCCGCCCAGCCTGTCCAGCCTAAACTGCCAGTCCTGCGGCGCCTGGGTCCACAGACTGGCCACCCCGCCGCGCAACGCACGCGCACCCCGCTGTGCGGCCTGCAGTTCGGACTCGACGGCGGCCAGTCGCCAGCCTGCCGCGCGGGTGCAGCTTTTGAAGTCCGCCATCCGGGCTTGCGCACAGCCCATCCAGTGCACGCGCTGGACCAGGCCATCGGTCAGTGGCGCGGGTTCAAAATCGAAATTCACCGCGTCGGGCTCCAGCTGCAAGGCCTGGGCTACTTCCAGCTGCACCTCGTAGACCCAGTCTTCTTCGGGCAAGTCGGCGGGAAAGTCGATGTACCCCTGCTGGATCAGCGCCAAAGGCAAGGCCATGTTGAGGCGATGACGCGCCCCGCCACCCAAGCGCCCATGCTGGCGCAAGTGCTGACTCAGCCAGCTCAGGTCTGAAGCGTCCACATCAGCGGGTGCGGGCAAAGCCACCAGGGTCTGGACTTTGGCCAGGTTGTGGATGGGTCGCGTCAAGCCGCCCAACACCCAGGCACCGTCGAGTGGTGCCAGGCCCCAGGCATGGCGGACCGATCCCCGGGCCCACCGTTGCCACCACTGCACCCATGCCTGCATGTCGAGCCTCCCCTGAAACGACCTGAATGGTCTTCACTGCAAGGTTTTGTAACATGATTCGGCCGAGGTGGCAATTTTTTGAAAACCAAAGTGTTTAATAAGTTCTTCGAATTTTCCAAGCACAGAGGCCGGAATTTTTATAATGACCCGCAGCCCGCGCCTTGTTGGCTGCCCCAACAGCCCACCTATGCCCTCCAAAGACACCGCCTCCCCAGACAAACAAAACGCCCCAGCGAAGGGCGCCACACCTGACCTTTTGTCGTGGGTTTTGAAACTGGCCGCATGGGCCGTTGGCCTGGCTGCCGCTGGACTGGCGTCCATCTTGCTGGTGGTGGGTGTGGCCATGGTGATCGCCTACCCCAACCTGCCGGACATTTCCGACCTGGCCGATTACAAGCCCAAGTTGCCGCTGCGTGTGTTCACGGAGGACGGGCAGTTGATGGGCGAATTCGGCGAAGAGCGGCGCAACCTCACGCCCATCCAGGACATTCCCCAAGTCATGAAAGATGCGGTGTTGTCCATCGAAGACAACCGCTTTTACCAACACGGCGGCGTGGACTACTTGGGCATCTTGCGTGCGGGCATTGCCAACGTGGGCCGCATGAAAAGCCAGGGGGCCTCCACCATCACCATGCAGGTCGCCCGCAACGTGTACCTGTCGTCCGAAAAAACCTACACACGCAAGATTTATGAAATTTTGCTGACCTACAAACTCGAACACATGCTGACCAAGGACCAGATCCTTGAGATTTACATGAACCAGATTTTTCTGGGCAACCGGGCTTATGGTTTTGCTTCGGCGGCCGAAACTTATTTCGGCAAACCGCTCAAGGACATCAGCATTGCCGAAGCGGCCATGCTGGCAGGCTTGCCCAAGGCCCCTTCGGCCTACAACCCGATCAACAACCCCAAGCGCGCCCGTTCACGCCAGCTCTACATCATCGAGCGGATGGAGGACAACAAGTACATCACGGCCGCCCAGGCCAAGGCGGCCAAGGCCGAACCGCTCAAACTGCGCTCGGCTGCTGACAAAAAAATCCTGCACGCGGAATATGTGGCCGAAACCGTGCGTCAAATGGTCTTTGCACAATACGGCCAGGAAACCTACACACGAGGCCTGAATGTGTACACCACCGTGCAATCGGCCGAGCAAATGGCCGCCTACAAAGCCTTGCGCCAGGGCATCATGGATTTCGAGCGCCGCCAGATTTACCGTGGCCCCGAGAAGTTCATCGATCTGCCTGCAGACCCCAAAAAGATGGAAGACGCCATAGACGACGCGCTCGAAGACCACCCTGACAATGGCGACGTGCTGTCGGCCGTGGTGCTGGAAGCCTCGCCCCGCAAGGTGGTGGTGATTCGCCAGAACGGCGAGCAAATCACCATCACGGGCGACGGCCTCAAACCTGCGCAATCGGGCCTGTCCGACAAAACGCCCCCCGCCAAACAAGTGCGCAAAGGCGCCCTGGTCCGCATCACCCAAACCCCCAAAGGGGCTTGGGAGATCACCCAACTGCCAGAAGTGGAGGGCGCTTTGGTGGCCATCACGCCCCAAACGGGCGCCATTCGGGCCTTGGTGGGCGGCTTTGACTTTGCCAAAAACAAATTCAATCATGTGACGCAGGCCTGGCGACAGCCGGGCTCGAGCTTCAAGCCCTTCATCTATTCGGCTGCACTTGAAAAAGGCTTCACGCCCGCCACGGTGGTCAACGACGCGCCTTTGTTTTTTGACAGCGGCGTGACGGGCGGTCAGCCCTGGGAGCCCAAGAACTACGACGGCAAGTTTGACGGCCCCATGAGCCTGCGCACAGGTTTGGCGAAGTCCAAGAACATGGTGTCCATTCGCGTTTTGCAGGCGGTCGGCCCTCGCCCCGCCCAGGAATGGGTGACCCGTTTCGGCTTTGACGAAGACAAGCACCCGGCCTTTTTGACGATGGCGCTCGGCGCAGGATCGGTCACCCCCATGCAGATGGCCACAGGCTATGCGGTGTTTGCCAACGGCGGCTACAAAGTTCAGCCTCATCTGATCACGCGCATCACCGATTTCAAGGACCGGGTGCTGGTGGACAGCCCCGCCGTGGTGCAAATGAGCGAAGCGCCGGCCATCCCGCCGCGCAACGCCTTTGTCATGACCAGCTTGCTGCAAGAGGTCACGCGCTCCGGCACTGCCGCCAGAGCGCAGGGCACACTGCGTCGCCCGGACATATACGGCAAAACCGGCACCACCAACGACGCCATGGACGCCTGGTTTGCGGGCTACCAGCCCAATCTGGCGGCTGTGGTCTGGGTTGGCTACGACACGCCGCGCAAACTGGGTGACCGCGAAACTGGCGGCGGCCTGAGTTTGCCCGTGTGGATCAGCTTCATGGAAACCGCTTTGCGCGGCATGCCGGTCTCGGAGCCGCCTGTGCCCGAAGGTTTGGTGAACGTGGGTGGCGACTGGGTGTACGAAGAATACGCCCGCGGAGGCGGCGTCAGCACACTGGGCACAGGCCAGGAGGGCTCAGGCAAGTCCCCCAACGCCACGCCTCCGGGCGAAGAGCGCAACCGGATTCTGGATTTGTTCAGGAACTGAGTCGCGGCCGCAAAACCCTGGCCACCCTGGCGCCGGGTGGCCTGTATGGGGCGACCTGCTCTGGTCTTGTCAGGGCTTGAACAACAAGTTTTGGCCCGCCTGTTCGGACGCGTAGCGTGACAGGCTCTCCCAGAACTCCCCTTGACCCTTGGTGTCCATCCAGTGCGTGCCATCAAACTTGTAATGAAAGCCACCGCAACGGGCCGCCAACCACACCTCGTGCAGGGGCTTTTGCAAGTTGACCACGATCTGGCTGCGGTTGGGAAAGGTGAGCGTGACCATGCCGCCCACGCGCTGGTTGTCGATGTCGGCGTCGGTGTCGTCGTTCAAACGGTCACTGCTGATCTCTACGCCCGCCAGCAGGCGTTCAGCTTGGTCCAGAAATTCAAGGTCGGTCATTACAATCGGTGCATGTTGAAGGTCTTGAAGATTCTAGTCACGGCGCATGCCCTTGTCGGCGGTGCGGCGATGCTGAGCGCATGCGGTCAAAAAGGCCCCCTGTTTTTGCCCACTACCCCGGAGTCTGCCGGACGTGCCACCTTGCCCGAAACGCTCAAGGTCTGGCCCGCCAAAACCGCGCCCGCTACAACCACCGTGCCGTCAGACCCAACGACAAACACCCCGGCGCCGACGCCCCCCCAACTCACCCCACCATGAACGCTCCCACCACCCCTCAAGGCCTGCCCGGCCAGCCCCAGGTCGCCTATGCGGGCGATCAGCTGCATGTCGAGGGCGTTTGCCTGTCCGAGCTGGCACGCGAACACGGCACGCCTTTGTTCGTTTATTCCAAGGCCGCCATGCTCTCGGCCCTGGCCGCCTACCAGCGCGGCTTTGCCGGTCGGAACGCGCAAATTTGCTACGCCATGAAAGCCAACTCCAGCCTAGCGGTGCTGCAGGTCTTTGCAGATGCCGGCTGCGGCTTTGACATCGTCTCGGGCGGCGAGCTGGCCCGCGTGCTGGCTGCGGGCGGCGACCCGGCCAAGGTGATTTTTTCCGGCGTGGGCAAAACCCGCCACGAGATGAAGCAAGCGCTGCAAGTGGGCATTGGCTGCTTCAATGTGGAAAGCGAAGCCGAACTCGATGTGCTGAGCGCCGTGGCCGCGGACCTGGGCAAGGTGGCCCCGGTCAGCCTGCGCGTGAACCCCAATGTCGACCCCAAGACGCACCCTTACATCTCGACCGGTCTGAAGGGCAACAAATTCGGCATCGCCCACGAAGACGCGCAGCGTGCTTACCGCCACGCAGCCAGCCTGCCGGGCCTGAAGGTGGTGGGCATCGACTGCCACATCGGCTCGCAAATCACCGACAGCACGCCCTACCTGGACGCCATGGACCGCGTGCTGGACCTGGTGGCCGACATCGAAGCGGCGGGCATCGCTATCCACCACATCGACTTTGGTGGTGGCCTGGGCATCAACTACAACGGCGACACGCCGCCCGAGGCCGATGCGCTGTGGGCGCAGCTGCTGGCCAAGCTCGATGCCCGGGGTTACGGCCAGCGCCAGCTGATGATCGAGCCCGGCCGCTCTTTGGTAGGCAACGCGGGCGTGTGCCTGACCGAGGTGCTGTACCTGAAGCCCGGCGAACAAAAGAACTTCTGCATCGTCGACGCGGCCATGAACGACCTGCCCCGCCCGGCCATGTACCAGGCCTTCCACCAGATCGTGCCGGTTTCGCAGCACTCTGGTGATGGTGTGGTGTACGACGTAGTCGGCCCGGTGTGCGAAAGCGGCGACTGGATCGGCCGTGACCGCCAACTGGTGGTTCAAGCCGGGGATGTGCTCGCCGTGCTGTCGGCAGGCGCTTATTGCATGAGCATGGCCAGCAACTACAACACCCGGGGCCGCGCCGCCGAAATCCTGGTCGATGGCACAAAGGCCCATTTGATCCGCCAGCGCGAGTCGGCGTTCGATACCTTTGCGCTGGAGCAGCTGGTCTGAAACAGGCGGCGCAGCCTGAACCGGCTGCACAAGCGCTTCCTGCAGGCTCAGGTTCGCCGTGCTGCCCGCACCCAGCGCCAGCCCAACAGAACCGCCAAGATGCCCGCGTACACCAGCACCTCGGCAAAGTCCTGCTTGCCCGCACGCATCCACCAAAAGTGCAGCACGGCGAGCACGGCCACCGCATAGACACCCCGGTGCAGCAGCTGCCAGCGCTTGCCGCCCAGCCAGCGCACAGCCCGGTTGAACGAGGTGGCCGCCAGCGCCAGCAGGATCACAAAGGCGCTGAAGCCCAGCCAAATGAAGGGGCGCTTGAAGAGGTCTTGGAGCGTGTCAGCCAGGTCAAAGCCCATGTCCAGCCAGGCGTAGCACAGCAGGTGCAAGCTGGCATAGCCAAACACCAGCAAGCCCAACAAACGCCGAAAGCGCAACAGCTCAGGCCAACCCCACCAGGTGCGCAAAGGGGTCACGGCCAGCACCACGCACAAGCTGCGCAGTGTCCAGTCCCCGGTCGAACGGATCAGGGTTTCGGCGGGATTGGGCCCCAGCTGGTCCAGCAGGGTTTGGGCGAGCAACCAGGCCCAGGGCATGCACCCGAGCACCAGCACGACCCACCAAGCGGCGGGGTGGCGCAGCGCCGCCCTCATGCCGCCACCCCCTTGAGGCAAGCCGGCATCAGAAGAACTTTTTCAAATCCATGCCCGCGTACAGCTGCCCCACCTGCGCTTCATAGCCGTTGAACATGAGCGTCTTGCGCTTCTTGGCCAGCAGCCCGTCTTCGCCAATGCGACGCTCGGTGGCCTGGCTCCAGCGGGGGTGATCCACATTCGGGTTCACGTTGGAATAAAAACCATACTCCTGCGGCGCGGCTTTTTCCCATGACGACACAGGCTGCTTGTCGGTGAAACGGATCTTGACCAGGCTTTTGCCGCTCTTGAAGCCGTATTTCCAGGGCACGACCAGGCGCAGCGGAGCGCCGTTTTGCTTGGGCATGACTTCGCCGTACATGCCAAAAGCCAAGAGGGTGAGCGGGTGCATGGCTTCGTCCATGCGCAAGGCCTCGACATAAGGCCAATCCAAAGCCCCGCCCCGCACACCCGGCATGGTCTTGGGGTCCGCCAGGGTCACAAACTCCACAAACTTGGCGCCCGGCTGGGGCTCCACGCGACGGATCAGCTCGGCCAGCGAATACCCGATCCATGGGATCACCATCGACCAGCCTTCCACGCAGCGCAGGCGGTAAATGCGCTCCTCCATGGCGCCCCATTTCATGAGGTCTTCCAGGTTCACGCGGCCTGGTTTTTTCACCAGGCCCTCGATCTCGACCGTCCACGGTTGTGTGACCAAGGTGTGGGCACGCTTGGCCGGGTCGGATTTGTCGGTGCCAAATTCGTAAAAATTGTTGTAGGTGGTCGCGTCTTTGTAGGCCGTGAGCCGGTCCATGGTCAAAGCCCCGGGCACGGTCGAAGGCACGGCTGCGAGCGCCGCCAACTGGCCTGCGCGCGGGGTTTGCGCGTGGGCTTCGCGCAGGCCCCAAGCGGTCAGGGCCAAGCCCGCAGAGCCCGTGGCCATCTGGCGGATGATGTCGCGCCGCGTCAGGTATACCGACTGGGGTGTGATTTCGCTGGGCACGGGGTGCTGAAAACCGGAGGTGTCTGACTGGATGATCATGGGGGTCCCTGGAGAAGGCGGAAAATAGCTGTGTATTCTGAACTTTTTCAGAGACCCTCGCCCAAAGGGCCTCTGTTGCCAAGGAGCCCCCATGCATCCTGCCGTTGGCTTGCTGATCCAGGTTGTGATCGCCGTCCACATCGCCCTGCCCTTGGGCACCTGGTTGCTCTTGTCCGGCCGCCGCAACGACAAAACACGCCTGTGGTTCATCAGCATCTCGATTTACAGCCTGTCGCTGTGCTCCATCGCCTTGAGGCCCTATGTTTCCGGGTACCTGTCTTATCTGATGGCGTGGTCAGGGGTGTTTGCATCCTGGCTGATCATGGTCGAAGCGCTCCGGCGCGAACTCAACATGAAGCCCTGGCGCTGGCCCGGCATGGGGGCAGTGGTGGGTGCCTGGGTCATTTTTCTGATCTGGCTGTACCAAACCCAGGATCTGAACACCACAGGCGTGTTGGTTTATTCGGCCACCTTCATCCTGCTGAACACGGTCCTGTCATGGCTGATCTGGCAACTGCGGCGCACGGTCCAAAGCCGCAGCTTGATGATGATTCAAGTGGCGTTTGCCATCCATGCCGGGGCCTACCTGAACCGCATGTACCACTATGCCGTCACTGGCAACGTCGACTACCTGAACGTTTTTTCTTTCTCTTGGGTCAGCAATCTGGTGACCTTGACCAGCATTCTGGCCATGATCCTGATCTGTTTTGGCTACTGGGGTTTTGCCCTCGAACGCTCCAACCAGGAGACAACCACAGCGCAAGCCGGGCAGTTGCAAGCCCTGGCTGAAAGCGACGCGATGCGCAACTTGGTCAAGGAGCGGGACCAATTGCTGATGCTCAACGCCCGCGTGTCTGCGCTGAGCAGCCTGTCGTCGTTCTCGGCGATGCTGGTGCACGACATCAGCCAACCCCTGCAGGCCCTGGAGCTGGGCCTGTACGACCTGCAAAGCCAGGTCAAAACCGTGCCAGACAAGCCCGCGTTGCAGTCGCGCATTGACGACTTGATGGTTTTGTCGGGCAAAGCCAGCGACATGGTCAGCAGCTTGCGGCGGCTGATGATCCGGGGGCAGGACCAGATGGAGCCGGTCGACTTGCAGTCGGCCATCGCGTCTGTTTTCCCGATCCTGCAAGGCGAAGCCAACCAGCGGGGCATCGACATTCAGTCGATCAACCAGCTGACGCGCGCCCGGCAGGTACAGGCCAACGAAGTGATGCTGCAGCGAATCGTGTTCAACCTGGCGGCCAATGCCATGGACGCCATGAGCAGCCTGCCAACGCCCATGCGTTCACCCCCCCGCATCCTGATCGAACTTCTGGAGCGCCAGCGAGAAGGGCAGGATTGGGTGGTGCTGCAAATTCAGGACAACGGCCCGGGCTTTCCCAAAGACCTCTTGCAACAGCTGAGCGGGCCTGTGGTGTCCAGCAAGGCCCAAGGCTCGGGTCTGAGCCTGTTGTTGACCCAAAGCATGGTCCGACTTTGGGGCGGACAGACCGTGATGGAGAACCTGGCGGTGCACGGTGAGTCCGGCGCAATTTTGCAACTGTGGTTGATACCCACACCCGGCCAGGCATCCGCCTGAGCAGGCCACAAAACGGCGATTGCGGCCTCTGATGGGCCCAGCGGGGCCGGTTCAGGCGCGAACTGTAAAATCAATTCGTACGATTTTCACAGTTCAAAATGAAAAAAACAGGCTTCATCCATGTGGTTGATGACAACGCCGACATCCGCAAGATGCTGGCCTTGGTTCTGCAGGCGCATGGCTACACCGTACAGGTGCACGACAGCGGCGCTGCTTTTTTGAATGCGCCCCCCACACAGCCGCCCCATGTGATGCTGCTCGATGTGCGCATGCCGGGCATGAGCGGGCTGGAATTGAATGCCCGCATGAAAGCCAATTGCAATCTGATGCCCGTGATCTTCATGAGCGGTGAAAGTCAGCCCCATGAAACGCAAGCAGCCCAAGACTCGGGCGCGGTGCATTTCTTATGGAAGCCCTTCAACACCCGGGAAATGCTGGCCGTGATCGACCAAGTGCTGAGCGACGCCCCAGCCCCTTGAATCGGGCGGGGCTTGCTCGCTCCAGATCACAGCGTGCCGTAGCTGTGCAGGCCGCTCAGGAACATGTTGACCCCCAGGAAAGCAAAGGTCGTGATGCCCAAGCCCACCAGGGCCCACCAAGCGGCCACGGTGCCGCGCAGGCCCTTCATCAGGCGCATGTGCAGCCAGGCGGCGTAGTTCAGCCACACGATCAGGGCCCAGGTTTCTTTCGGGTCCCAACTCCAGTAGCCGCCCCAGGCCTCGGCCGCCCACAAAGCGCCCAACACGGTGGCGATGGTGAAGAAGGCAAAACCCACGGCGATGGACTTGTACATCACATCGTCCAGGATTTCAAAGGACGGCAGACGCTCGGCAATCCGGCGACGGCCCAGCAAAATACCCGCCACGATGAAGGCGGACACCCCGAAGTAAACCATCCAGTAGCTGCTGGTCTGGTCATTGGCCGATTGGCGGAACACCACGGGCTCGAAGCACAACACAATGCCCAGCAGCCACAAAGGCGCCAGCTTGTACCAGCGGGTCTCGGTCGCTTGCTGCTTGATCAGGTAGGCAAAGGCCACCATGGCAGCCAAGGCAAAAGTGCCATAGCCAATGAAGTTGGCCGGCACATGCAGCTTCATCCACCAGCTTTTGAGCGCGGGCACCAAGGGCTGGATTTCGTGCGCCTCGCGCACCAGGGTGTACCAAAGCAAGAAGCCCACCGCCGCACTGACCACCAGCATGACAAAGGCCCCCAAAGCGCGTGTCTTGTACTGGGCTTCGTAGTACAGGTAGAACGCCGCCGTCATCCAGCAGAACATCACAAAGACTTCGTACAGGTTGCTCACCGGGATGTGGCCGATGTCCGGGCCCAGTTGGTGGCTTTCGTACCAGCGCACCAAGGTGCCGATCAGGGCCAGGCCCACCGCCACCCAGGCCATGCGCGAGCCCAAGGACTCCAGCGCATCGCCCTGGCCACGGATGAACATGCCCGCCCAATAGAAAGCGGTGCTGATGAAAAACAGCATGCTCATCCACAGGATGGCCGACTGGCTGGAGAGGAAATACTTGAGCAAAAAGACTTGTTCGGACCGTGCCAGATCACCCTGGTAGAGAGAAATGGCCAACAGCGACAGGCCCGAAACCACCAGCATCAAGGTACGCAAAGGCCGCCAGAACCAGGCCAGCCAGACCACCGCCGGCAAACTGCCAATCAGGATGGCCTGCTCGTACACGTCCATGGCGTGCTGGTAGCGGCTGAAGGCAAACACAGTACCCAACAGCGCCAACACGGCAAAGCCCCAGTCCAGCAGCGAGCGGCTGGAAAAATAGCCCGGATTCAAAGTGACAGTCGTCATGTTGTTTTCTCGGAGCGACCCAGCAAACGGGCACTCAGTTGGTCAAATTCACGGTCCACGTCCATGGTCTTGCGGTTGGACGACAAGGCCACGCTCGCCTGGGCACCCTCGCCCTGCGGCGACAGCCAGACCCACAAGCGACGGTCCCGAACATACAGCATTGCAAAAATACCCAGGATCAAAAGGGCACAGCCCAAATAAACGATGGACTGACCCGGCGCCCGAGCCACCTGGAACACGCTGGCTTGCACCTGCCTGAAGTCCTTCAGCAAAAACGTCATGGGTGCGGGGTAAAACGGGGCGTCTGACAAAGCCAGCACCGCTTGCGACATGAAGCCCTGCACCTTGTCAGCGGGCAAGGGCTTGGCCGCCGCCTGCTCTCGGGCCACGGTGTCCAGCTCCAGCAAGGTGCCGTTCAGAATGCGCACAAACATTTCGCCCGCACGGGGGCGCTCGGCCTCGGGCACATTGGCCTCCAGGAAGTCTGCCAAGGCCTGCAGGCCCGCCACTTTCTTGCCCTTGACTTCTTCCTGACCCGCAAACAAACTCAGCGCACGCTCAGCCGAATCGGCCAGCTGCTGCGTCAACTCGGGCCGCTGCGGATCGACCGCCTTGCGGGCGTAACGCTGCACCGCACGCTCGCGCAGCGCGGGCGTTTCCAGCGCCGCGCGCAGGCGGATGAAGCCGTTCAACTCGCCGTTCTCATCGGCCGGGGGGCGCAGGTAACGGTAAGGTTCGCTGGGGGTCTCGCGCATGCCGAGCAAGAACACCGGCACGCCATCGCCCGCATCCACGGGCAGCATGTAGTTGTTGTACTCACGCGCCTGGCCGGCCGCATCGCGCAGCTTGTAGCTCACGCTCGGGCCCACATTGCGCAGCTCTTTGGTTTGGGTGGTTTTGTGCCCGGCACCCAGGCGCTCGTCGATGGCGCTGCGCAAATCGACTTTGCGCACATCCACCCCCGAGCCCTCGGGGCTTGCACCACCGGACATGTTTTCCACGTTGATCACGCGCAGCCCGGTGAACTCCAGGCTCATCTTCTCGTTGCCATTGGTCAAGTCGGTGCTGCCGCCGATGGTGCCTTCCACCTCAAAAGATTGGGTGGCGGCCGACATGGGCACGGCCTGCAGTTTGACGCTGGAGCCACCGTCGTCAAAGCTGGACTGGTAAATGTTGATGCCCTTGAAGCTGGCCGGGTGGTTCACCTCGACCCGCGCTTCGCGCTTCTCGCCCGTGGCTTTGTCGTGGATGACGATGTCGCTGGCAAACAGCTTGGGCATGCCGGTCGAGTAATACTCGACGATGAACTTTTTCAGCTCGATGACAAAGGGCAGCTCCTGCAGCAAGATGCCGTTGGACTGGTTCAGGATGGCGGTGCCCGAAGCCGTGTCTTCGGCCACCAGCAAATTGCCCCGGAAAGCCGGGTTGCGCTCGGACAGGCGGTGCTGCGCAGGCACATCGGCGATCAAGCCCCCGCCGTTGTAGATTTCCTTGCCACCAAACCACATCTGGGCGCGCACCATCAGGTCGCCATCGAGCAAACCGCCCACACACACCAGCACGATGGCCGAGTGGGCCGCGATGTAGCCGATCTTGTTGGCCGCGCCCGCCTTGGCCGCCAGCATCCAGCCTTTGCCGGCCGGGGTATCGCGCGCTTGCAGCTTGACCTTCCAGCCGCCCGTGGCCAGCAAGGCCCCCAGGCGCTTGGCGGCGGCTTCGGGCGCTTCGTTCAAATGGCCCTCGGCTTTGTGGTGAAAGGCCTTGAGGCTTTGCTCGCGGATGTTTTCCTTGTAGTTCTTCAGATCCACCAGGATCTTGGGCGTGTTGCGGGCGATGCACAGGCTGGTGCTGACCACCAGAAACGCCAGGATCAGCAGGAACCACCAGGCGCTGTAGACGGTGTTGAGCTTGAGCGTGGCAAACAACTCGGCCCAAAACGGCCCGAACTGGTTGATGTAGTTGTTGGTGGGCTCGTTTTGCTTGAGGACGGTGCCGATCACCGAGGCGATGCAGATGACCGTCAACAGCGAGATCGCAAAACGCATTGACGACAGAAGCTCCAGCACGGCTTCCCAGCGAGACGAGCCACGTTCGGATTCAGGACTGGAAGCGGCAGGCATCATGGTGCAAAGGTGTCCACAGGCAAAGAAAAGCGGGCCGCTGGCCCGTTACCCGAAAAAAAGGCCGGAAATCCGGCCTTGGTGGTGGTGTCGCAGTCGGGAGCCCGATTGTGGCGCAGTCTGCTGAAGACAGACTGAAGACCCCCCTTGACCCAAGGGATTGCCCGGGGTCAGAGACGTGCTGAGCGCTTCAGCGCAGACCTGCGATGTAGTCGGACACAGCCTTGATTTCGCGGTCGTTCATTTTGGAGGCGACCTGGGTCATCTGAACGCTGTTCTTGCGAACGCCTTCACGGAAGGCGATCAACTGGGCAGCGGTGTAGTCGGCGTGCTGACCCGACATGCGGGGGTACTGGGCAGGCATGCCTGCGCCATTGGGCGAGTGGCAGCTGGCGCAAGCCGCGATCTGGCGATCCGGAATGCCGCCGCGGTAGATGCGCTCACCCAGGGCCACGGTGTCTTTCTCTTTGGCAAAGCCGGGTTTGGCAGGCTTGGAGGCGAGCCAATAAGCGATGTTGCGCATGTCGTCGTTGCTCAAACCAGCCACCATGCCGCTCATCACGGCGTTGGCACGCTTGCCAGACTTGAATTCCTGCAATTGCTTGAGCAGGTACTCGGGGTGCTGTTGCGCCAATTTGGGGTTGACGGGGGTGCCGGAGTTGCCATCAGCGGCGTGGCAAGCCACACAGGCTGCGCTGTAAATGGCCTCGCCTTTGGCCAGGTCGGGTTTGGCAGCTTGGGGCGCAGGGCCGGCAGCCAAGGCAGAACCGGCCACAAACGCGGCCGACAGGGCGGTGATCAGAAAAGAATTAATCGACTTCATGGCGTGATCCAAGAGTTGGCGCAAAACCCAAGGATTCTACAATGCGTCCTGCGCCAGTTTCCTGACGCCCAAAGGCCACCCCGATTTATGACCGCCCATTCGCCCGCCCCCTCTTCGGCCCCCAAGCCTTCAGCACCCGCTCAGGCTGCCCCCGCCGTGACCCCCATGGGCTGGATGCACACGGCCCGCTTTTTGACCACCGCCGCGCAGCTGCACCACCTGCCCGCGATGGACACCCCCGAAATCGCTTTTGTGGGCCGCTCCAATGCGGGCAAATCCACCTGCATCAACACCCTGACGCAGAAGAAACAACTGGCCTTTGCCTCCAAAAAACCCGGCCGTACCCAGCACATCAATTTGTTTGCCCTGGGCAAGCAGGGCGTCACCGACGCGGTGCTGGCCGACCTGCCCGGCTACGGCTACGCCGCTGTGGCCAAGATGGACAAGTTGCGCTGGCAGCAGGTCATGGCCAACTATTTGGTCAGCCGCGAGAACCTGACCGGCATCGTCATGATGTGCGACCCGCGCCACGGCCTGACCGAGCTGGACGACATCCTGCTGGAAGTGATCCGCCCCCGGGTGGAGCAGGGCCTGAAGTTTTTGATCATCCTGACCAAGGCCGACAAGCTCACCCGATCGGAACAGGCCAAGGCCTTGTCGATTGCGCGACTGCAAGCTGGGGGCGGCGAGGTCAAACTCTTTTCGGCCCTGAAAAAGCAAGGGGTGGACGAAGTGGCCCAACTGCTGTGGGACTGGACACACCCTGCGGGCGCTGCAGCGTCTGCTGCCCCTGCTGCCGAGCCACCCGAAGAAGAACCTGAAGCCCTGGACGAGTGAGCCCGCGCTGAAACCGCCACGGCTCACCGTCCCTCATGGAGTGATCCGCCGTGCATCCCGACATCCAGACCTGGCAGCAAGCCCTGCCCCACGGCATCACCTTGAGCTGCCGCGCCTGCGGCGAGCCCGGACGCCCGGTACTGCTGTTTTTGCACGGCTTCCCCGAAGGGGCCTGGGTCTGGGACCCTCTTTTGCTGCACTTTTCGAAACCCGAAAACGGCGGCTACCGCTGTGTGGCCCCCAACCTGCGCGGCTACGAGCGCTCCAGCGCCCCGCAAGACGTGAAGGCCTACCGTGCCAAACACCTGGTGCAGGACATCGTGGCCCTGATCGCACTCGAATCAAGTCCAGCCCCGCTGGCCGCCCTGATCGCCCACGACTGGGGCGGTGCCGTGGCCTGGAGCCTGGCCAACCAGCACCCGGAGCGGCTGCGCCAGCTGGTCATCGTCAACTCGCCCCACCCCGGCCCCTTCCTGCGGGCCTTGCAACACGACCCGGCGCAGCAAGCGGCCAGTGCCTACATGAATTTTCTGGTGCAGCCCGATGCGGCCGCGCAATTGGCGGCCAACGATTTTGAGCGCCTGTTCGGTTTTTTGACGGGCCAGGACCGCTCGCTGCAATCGCTCACCGCGCAAACCGCCAAAGCCCCGGCGCACTGGCTCACACCCGCCGTGAAGGCGCAATACCGCGAGGTCTGGCAACACGGCCTGCAAGGTGGCCTCAACTACTACCGCGCATCGCCCCTGCGCCCGGCCACCGCCGCCGACCCGGGCGCCAATGCAGTACAGATCCCGCTCGAGGCTTTGCGCATCGAGGTGCCCACGCTGGTGCTCTGGGCCCAGGACGACGTGGCCCTGCTGCCTTGCCTGACCGAAGGTCTGGACGCGCACGTCCCCACGATGAAGCTGGTGCCCATTGAACAGGCCACGCACTGGGTGGTGCACGAGCAAGCCGAGCGCGTCATCACCGAAATCGCTGACTTTTTGCAGCCGCAGGCTGCCCGGCCACCTCAGTAAAAAGCCGGCTCGCCCTCGGGCCGGGTCTTGAAACGCTTGTGCACCCAGTAATACTGCTCGGGCATGGTGCGCACCCACTCGGCCAGCAGGCGGTTCATGCGGGTGGTGTCTTCAGCCAGGTCGGCGGTGGGAAAGTCTTGCAGCGCGGCATGCACCTCGATGTCGTAACCCGCAGGCGTCATGCGGGTCACCACAGGCACGACCCGCGCCCCGACCACGCGTGACAAGCGCGACAGTGACGGCACGGTGGCTGCTTTTTCGACCCCCATGAAGGGCACAAAGATCGACTCTTCGCGTCCGAAATCCATGTCGGGCGACAGGTGCAAGGGCTCGCCTTTTTTGATGCCCGCCAAAATCTGGCGCATGCCCTGGTGGCGGAAATACGGCCGCACATTACCCGAACGCTCGCGCCCCCGGCGCACCCAAGCCTCGACCGCCGGGCGCGACTGCCCCACAAAAATGAAAGCCACCGGCCCAGGCACATCGAAAGACACCGCCATGCCACCCGCATCCAGCCCGACAAAATGCGGCGCAAACATCACCAAGGGGCCTGACTGCTGCAAAGCCTGCACATCCCCCACCCAGCGCAGGCGCTGCCGCACCAGTGCCTCGGGCGCATGCCAAAGCCAGGACCGGTCCATGACCGACTGACCGAAGGCCACAAAGTGGCGGTAGGCCAGGGCCTCACGCTCAGGCGCAGACAACTCGGGCAGGCACTGCTTCAGGTTGACCAGGACAATGCGGCGGCGCTTGCGTGCCAGATGCCACAGCAACCAGCCCAAGCCATGGCCCGCAACCCGGACCCAGGACAAAGGCAAGCGCGCAAACAGGCGCAAAACAGCGATCAGCACATTCACCATGGTTATTCGGGTCCGCTCAGGCCTGTCTGGGGTTTTTGTAGCGGGCATAGCCCCAGATGTATTGCGATGGGCACTGGAGAATCAGCGACTCCATGGCCTGGTTGATCTGCACCACCGCGGTGTCCAGGTCTTGGGACAAGGCGTGCCCCAGCGCCTGGGTGTGCAGACGGTAGCCACGGCCCCAGGACAAGCGCTCGCCCCAAATCAGCACCACCCGGGCGCTGGTTTGCAAGGCCAAACGCGCCGCCAAGGTCATGGTGTAGGCGGATTGGCCGAAAAACGGTGCCCATTGACCCATGCCCTCGGGGGGCACCTGGTCGGGCAACAAACCCACGGCACGCCCCGAACGCAGGGCCTTGATCATTTGCCGCACCCCCGCCAAGGTGGTGGGCACAGCCTCCAGGCCTGGCCGCTGGCGCGCCAGCGTCATGACTTCGCCCAGTCCGGCATGACGGGCGGGGCGGTAAAGCACCGTGAGGGGGCCGTGTTCGGCCGAAAAACGCAAGGCCAGCGCTTGGGCCGTGATTTCAAAGCACCCCATGTGCGGGGTCAAAAACAACACCCCTTGGCCGCTGGCATAGGCCTCTACCGCAGCGCGGTCGTCGGCCCACACCACAGGTGGCGTGCGGCCCAGCCACAAGCGGGGCAACTCGGCCGACATGCGCCCGGCCTGTCCTACGGCCCGCCACACCCCACCCCACCCCAGACCGGCTTGGCGTGCGTTGTGCAAAAAACGGCTTCTGTAACGCCCTGAAAAACACCAGGCCAGCCATCCCCCCGCGCTGCCCAGCAGGTGCAAGGCCCACAAAGGCCAACGGGAAAAAAAACGGAACCAGCGCAACATAGGGGGGTGATTTTGCCCTGAACCGCCAGCGACCTGGCAGGCCCTGCTTCTGGGCGTGTCACACCCGGCCCTGCACAAGCGCGGACCCGGCCCGTGCGCTACCTGTTTTCAGTCTGGTCCGCTACCGGTTCATGCCAAGCCCAGCTCGCCCGGCGGGCCCTACCATGGCTGCAGAGCCTGAAAACACCCATTTCATTCTTTTCAGCGCACACAAGGCCTTCACCATGAAAAATCACCCAATTCACCCCAACTACTTCAGCACCAGCCAAGCCGCCAAAATGTTGGGCCTGTCGGTCGGCACCATCCAGCGCATGGTGGAAAACGGCGTTTTCAAGGCTTTTGTCACCCAAGGTGGGCACCGACGCATCCTGTCCTCGTCCCTGAACCAATACTGCAAGCAAAAGGGGTTTCCGGGCCTGCTGAGCTCGTCCGACGCCCCTTGGGTCTGTGTGTTGCACGACAGCCAGCATCTGCCGCCCGCACTCGAGAAGATGAACCACTGGGAGCACGTCAAGGTCATCACCCACCCGCTGGACTTGATGGGCACTCACCAGGCGGTGGGGGTGTTTTTCATCGATGCGCGCATTCCATAGCTGCACACGACCCCGCTGCACCTGCAAGACAACTTGATGCAAAACGCCCACATCGTGGTCTACAACAGCGCTCACCTGCCAGCCAACAGCCCTTTGCACCTGGCTCGAAAGATCAACCTGTTCGAAGGCGACATCAGCACCGACCTGGTCTATGGCTACATGCTCGGCAGTTCGCAGGCCAGCAGCACCGACGCGCCCCGCCCCGTCCACCAGTAAAAAACGCCCCGGGCTTGAAATATGCCCAAAAGCCCTTATCATTAGCACTCGATGGAGTTGAGTGCTAACAGCACCCCTCCTCAGATTTCAGCTGCACCCGTTTTCTGGTGCTTTTGTTTTTCAACCCTTGTTTCAAATCCAGGAGATTCCATGAAACTGCGTCCTTTGGGCGATCGCGTGATCGTCAAGCGTGTCGAAAGCGAAACCAAAACAGCCTCGGGCATCGTGATCCCCGACTCCGCCGCTGAAAAGCCCGATCAAGGTGAAGTCCTGGCCGTCGGCCCTGGCAAAACCAACGACAAAGGCGAAACCAAGGCCCTGACCGTCAAAGTCGGCGACCGCGTCTTGTTCGGCAAGTACAGCGGCCAGACCGTCAAGGTCGGCGGCGACGAGCTGTTGGTCATGAAAGAAGAAGACCTGTTCGCCGTTGTCGAATAAGTCTCACTTTTCCATTTTTTAAATACATTCAGGAGCTACTCACATGGCAGCAAAAGACGTCATTTTCGGCGGCGAAGCCCGCGCACGCATGGTTGAAGGCGTGAACATCTTGGCCAACGCGGTCAAAGTCACCCTGGGCCCTAAAGGCCGCAACGTGGTTCTGGAGCGCTCGTTCGGCGCCCCCACCGTGACCAAGGACGGCGTGTCCGTGGCCAAGGAAATCGAACTCAAGGACAAGCTGCAAAACATGGGTGCCCAGATGGTCAAGGAAGTCGCTTCCAAGACGTCTGACAACGCAGGCGACGGCACCACCACCGCCACCGTGCTGGCTCAATCCATCGTGCGCGAAGGCATGAAGTACGTGGCCGCAGGCATGAACCCCATGGACCTCAAGCGCGGCATCGACAAGGCTGTTGCAGCCCTGATCGAAGAGCTGAAGAAGGCCTCCAAGCCCACCACCACCAGCAAGGAAATTGCCCAGGTCGGCTCGATCTCTGCCAACTCTGATTCCAGCATCGGCGAAATCATCGCCAACGCCATGGACAAAGTGGGCAAAGAAGGCGTGATCACCGTGGAAGACGGCAAGTCCTTGAACAACGAACTCGACGTTGTGGAAGGCATGCAATTCGACCGCGGCTACCTGTCGCCTTACTTCATCAACAACCCCGAAAAGCAAGCTGCTTTGCTGGACAATCCCTTCGTGTTGTTGTTCGACAAGAAGATCAGCAACATCCGCGATCTGCTGCCCACACTGGAAGCCGTGGCCAAAGCCGGCCGTCCTTTGCTGATCATTGCCGAAGAAGTCGAAGGCGAAGCCTTGGCCACTTTGGTGGTGAACACCATCCGTGGCATCCTGAAAGTTGTCGCTGTCAAGGCTCCAGGCTTCGGCGACCGTCGCAAGGCCATGCTGGAAGACATCGCCATCCTGACCGGCGGCAAAGTGATCGCTGAAGAAGTCGGCCTGACCCTCGAAAAAGTGACTTTGGCTGACCTCGGCCAAGCCAAGCGCATCGAAGTGGGCAAGGAAAACACCATCATCATCGACGGCGCTGGTGCTGCTGCTGACATCGAAGCCCGCGTCAAGCAAGTGCGCGTGCAAATCGAAGAAGCCACGTCCGACTACGACCGCGAAAAGCTGCAAGAGCGCGTGGCCAAGTTGGCTGGCGGTGTGGCCGTGATCAAGGTCGGCGCTGCCACCGAAGTCGAGATGAAGGAAAAGAAAGCCCGCGTGGAAGACGCCCTGCACGCCACCCGCGCTGCCGTGGAAGAAGGCATCGTGGCTGGCGGCGGCGTGGCTCTGCTGCGCGCACGCCAGGCTGCTGGCACCATCAAAGGCGACAACGCTGACCAGGACGCCGGCATCAAGCTGGTGCTCAAGGCCATCGAAGCGCCTCTGCGCGAGATCGTGTACAACGCTGGCGGCGAGCCATCGGTGGTGGTGAACGCGGTGTTGGCCGGCAAAGGCAACTACGGCTTCAACGCCGCCAACGACACCTATGGCGACATGATCGAAATGGGTATCCTGGACCCCACCAAAGTGACACGCACTGCCTTGCAAAACGCAGCGTCCGTGGCCTCTTTGATGCTGACCACCGAGTGCATGGTTTCGGAAGCCCCGAAAGACGACGCCCCCATGGGCGGCGGCATGCCTGACATGGGCGGCATGGGTGGTATGGGCGGCATGGGCATGTAAATGCCCAACCGGTCAAAAGGACTTGGCAGGTAACCCCGGCCAAGTCTGTCACCCCGGGCTTGACCCGGGGTCCATGACTTCAAAAAGCCCTGCAAGGTTCACATCTTGCAGGGCTTTTTCTTGGGCGAAAGGTCTTTGATTGACCCCATGGTCCTTCACATCGCCGCCGCTTCGATCTTCACCACCCAGTAAGCACCTTTTTCCTGCACGGCCTGAAAACGCACTTGCTGGCCGACCTGCAAGGCATCGAGTTGGCTGGGGTCTTTGACCTGGAACACCATGCTCATGGGCGGCATGTCGAGGTTTTTGATGTCGCCGTGCTTGAGCGACACCTTGCCCGCAGCCTTGTCGATGCGCCGCACCTCGGCCGTGGCCCAAGGCAGGGCCGCCGCCGTGTCGCTCACCCGTTGCACACCCCCGCGCTGCGCCATGCGCGCCTGGCCCGGGTAGCGCTGAAACCTTTTGGTGCTGCCGTCTTTTTGCACCAACAACACGTCGTAAGCGTCTTTGCGGCCTTTGTACTCCGGGCCATCCATGCCCGGACTGCCAATCGGCATGCCCGGCACCGACAGGCCCAAAGCCACGGGCCGCTCCTTCAGCAGGCGGTGGATGTCGGCAGCAGGCACATGGCCCTCGATGACGTAGCCGCCCACCGACGCGGTGTGGCAGGAGCCGAGTTGCTCGGGCATGCCCAGGCGTTTGCGCGCAGCGGTGTTGCCGACATCGCGCACCTCGACCTTGAAGCCACTGGCCTGCAGGTGCTCCACCCACAGGTGACAGCAGCCGCAGTTGGGGTCTTTCCAGACCTGAACGGTGGTGGCCTGCGCCAGCGCGCTGCGCTGAAAACCGGCGGCCAACAGCCCCACCAGGGCTGCGGCACGAAGCCATTGACGTCTTTGCATGGTGTATACCCTCACTTGACAGTGATGCGGCCGATCATGCCCGCTTCAAAGTGGCCGGGGATCAGGCAGGCAAATTCAAACGTGCCCGCGCGGTTGAAGGTCCAGACGATGTCGCCTTTTTTGCCGGGATCGACATGCGCCATGTAGGGCTCGTCGTGTTCCATGCCAGGGTGTTTTTTCATCATCTCGGCATGCGCCTTGAGCTCTTGTGGCGTGCCGATCACGATCTCGTGCAAGACCTTGCCCGCGTTCACCGCCACCAGGCGCACGGTCTCGCCCAGCTTGACCTGGATCTCCTTGGGGGCAAAACGCATGTCGTCGGTCATGCGGATCTCAATGGTGCGCTGTGCTTTCTTCGGGTCGCCTGCGATGCCCCAATCTTTTTGCTCGGCAGCTGCCCGGGCGTGGTGGTTCGAATGGCTGGCATGGGCCGAAGGCGAATGGGCCTGCGCCAGCGGCAGCGCCAGCAGGCCAGCGATCAGTAGTGTGGTGTTCAGTGTGGTGTTCATGAAAAGTCCTTTTTGTCGATATCGAAGATGCATGCGGGCTGCACTCAGTGGTGTGCATGGCCCTGCGGTTTGCGCACCTGGCTTGCCGGTGCCGCCGCAGCTTGGGCGTTCGCCTCGGGTGCACGCGTGGCATGAGGAGTCGCCGCCACTGGTCCGGTGTACTCGAAAGATTGCGTGCCGGGCGGTTGTTTGTAATCGCCCGGGTCGCTGTAGTCGCCCGGTTTTTGCTCGGCGCGCACCTTGAGCGTGGTGAACATACCGCCCATCTCGATGGGGCCATAAGGGCCGGTGCCGGTCATCATGGGGAAGGTGTTCTCGGGCAGCTCCATTTCCATCTCGCCCATGTCGGCCATGCCGCGCTCGCCCATGACCATGTACTCCGGGATGAGCTTCTGGATTTTTTGCACCAGGCCGCGGTGGTCGACACCGATCATGGTGGGCACGTCGTGGCCCATGGCCCCCATGGTGTGGTGGCTCTTGTGGCAGTGCATGGCCCAGTCGCCGGGCTCGTCGGCGATGAACTCCAGCTGCCGCATCTGGCCCACGGCCACGTCGGTGGTCACCTCGGGCCAACGCGCGGTTTTGGGCAGGGGGCCGCCGTCGGTGCCGGTCACCTCGAACTCGATGCCGTGGATGTGGATCGGGTGGTTGGTCATGGTCAGGTTGCCCACCCGCACCCGCACCCGGTCGTTCAGGCGAGCCACCAGCGGGCTGATGCCCGGGAACACCCGGCTGTTCCAGCTCCAGATGTTCTGGTCCAGCATGGTGTTCACATTGGGGGTTTTGGCACCCGGGCTGACGTCGTAGGCACTCAACAGGAAGGCGTAGTCGCGGTCCACCTCGGCGATCAGCGGGTGTTGGCCCTTGGGGTGGGTGATCCACAGGCCCATCATGCCCATGGCCATTTGCGTCATCTCGTCGGCATGCGGGTGGTACATGAAGGTGCCCGGCCTGCGCGCCACAAACTCGTACACAAAGGTCTTGCCCACGGGGATCTGCTTCTGGTTCAGGCCGCCCACGCCGTCCATGCCATTGGGCAGGCGCTGGCCGTGCCAGTGGATGGTGGTGTGCTCGGGCAGTTGGTTGGTGACAAAAATCCGCACCTTGTCGCCTTCAACCACTTCGATGGTCGGGCCGGGGCTTTGGCCGTTGTAGCCCCACATGTTGACGACAAAGCCCGGTGCCATCTCGCGCAACACCGGCTCGGCCACCAGATGGAACTCCTTGACGCCGTCTTTCATGCGAAAAGGCAAGGTCCAGCCGTTCAGGGTGACGACCGGGTTGTAGGGGCGTCCGGCCCCGGTCACGCCCGGGGGCGTCCAGGGCGGGGCGGTGTCGGGGCGCGTCTGGATCACGGGTTCGGGCAGGCCAGCCAGCGCGCTGCGGCTGACGGCGGTGGTGGCCACCGCTACACCGGCGATAGAGCCTGCAGCGGCCATGGCTTTCTGGAAAAAATCTCGGCGTTGCATGGTCAGTGTCCTGCGGAGTTGGTGGTAGGGCCGGTTGCGCCAGACGCATCGCTGGCCACGGCTGGATAAGGCAAGCCCGCCAGCACGGTCATCAGATCGGCATGGGCCAGCCAGAGCTGGCGCTGTGCCTGCAGGGCCGCGTCTACGCTGTCGATGCGCGTGCGGGCGCTGGCCAGCAGGTCCCAGGTGCTTTTGAGCATGCCGTTGTAGCGCAGCAGGGTCTCCTGCGAGAGCTCGGTGTGCAAGCGCAGCACCTGCGCCTGCGTGTGCTGCGCCGTCTGGCGTGCCAGCTGGTAAGCGTTCACCGCCAGCTGCACATCGGCACGCACCTGCCGCGCCAGCCGGTCGGCTTGCAGGCGGGCTTGCCACGCCTTTTCAAACGCATGGCCCCAGCGCATGTTGCGCGGGTCCCACATCGGCCGTTCCTGCCCGGCCAGCTCTTGCATGGCTTTTTGCGCGGCTTGCAAATCTTGCGCACTCAAGCCCAGCCCGGCCATCAAACGCCGCGCCTGCAGGTCCTCCAGAGGCCAGCGCAAATGGGCCTGCAACGCCCGCGCCTGCAAGGCCGCCAGAGCATCCGCAGGAACACTGCCTTGTGCCGGCGTGCCGCTCAAGACCTCAACCGCACCCTCTGTGGGTGCGCCCAAGGGCAGATGCAAAGGCAACTGCTGCGCCAGGGTCTGGGGCGTCATGCCTGCTCCGATGCGCTGCCACAAGGCCTGCAGCGCACGGTCGGCTTGCAGCAGCGCCTTGTCCAGCCGGGCGCGTGCGTCCCACAGCGACAGCTCTTCCTGGATTTGCCGGGCACGGCTCCAGTTGCCGACCTGCGCCATGCGCTGGCCCAGTTCGGCCCCGGCTTGCGCCACGGCCAGAATGTCTCGGCTGTGCGCCACCGACTGGCGGCTGGCCACCGCATCGACCCAAAGCTTTTGCACATCACGGCGCACAGCCGCCATCTGCTGGCGCACTTCGGCCTCCTCCACGACGCTCATGCCGGGTTTGAGCCACTGGGCTTCGTCCTGCAGCGCCAGGCGCTGGGCCACAGCCAGCGTCAGCTGCCCCGTATCGGGGTGCGCGGGTGCTTCCTGCAAGGGCGGCAGGTTTTTTTGCTCCCAACGCAGCACATCCGCATGGCCACGGGGAAACTGCGCCACGGCCCGGTTGGCATCCTGCCAAGTCAGGGGTGATGGCGCGTTGCTCGATTGCGCCCAGGCAGCAGGCCCCAGGCCTGCCGCCAGCGCGGCACCCAAGGCCCAAGGACCCAGGGCACGTTTCAAAAGGGGATTCATGTCAATTTCCTGAAACAGACGAACACGGCACCCGCCCGCCTTGACGGCCAACGGACGCACCTGTGGCGTGAGGTTCAGGAAATGGGGGGCTTGGTGAGCGGCGGCGCTGTCAGGGCGAGATGCGCCACAGAAGCACCGACAGGCAGCGGATGGGCCTGAAAAACAGGCAGCACCAAAGGCCATGCCGTGAGGCTCGCGCTCTGGTGGCAAACGCCGCAGAGTTGGCAGGTGCCATCTTGGCAATCGGCATTTTGAACGCCTGAATCGGTCTGCGCGGCTGGCTGCGCATGGCTGGCGTGCACCTCGGGCACAAAATCTGCCATGGCGTCATGGCAGTCATGCACAGCTTCCGCTGGCGCGTATTGCGCCAAGCTGAGCACCGTCACTGCAGAGGGATGGCGCGCACCACTTTCCGCCACAGGCATCCATGCGCCCGCCCACAGCCGCAGGGGCATCAGGCACAGCAGAAAGCAAAGGAAAAGTCGGCGCATGGTCAAATCATAAGCCAAGGATCACCCAGCTGGACTCGCTGGCAGGCAAACCCCTCAGCGGACCCGGCGAAGCAACTCGGCGCTTGAAGCATCCAGCCCCGAGGCATCGCCAGACAGCATGCGCGCATGGATGTCTTTGGCCAGCACCTTGCCCAGCTCGACGCCCCACTGGTCAAAGCTGTTGATGCCCCAGACCGAGCCGCTCGTGAACACGCGATGTTCCTGCAAGGCGATCAGCGCCCCCAGGCTGGCAGGCGTGAGTTCGTCCAGCAACAAAAAGGTGCTGGGCCGGTTGCCCGTGAAGTGCCTGTGACCACCTTCATCGGCCTGGCCCAGCATCAGCGCCTGCGCCTGTGCAATCGCGTTGGCCAACAGCAGTTCGTGGTGGTCTTTCAGGCTGTGCGTGGGCTTTTTCACGGCGATGAACTCTAGCGGCACCACATCGGTCCCTTGGTGCATCATCTGGAAGTAAGCGTGCTGCCCGTTGGTGCCGGGCTCGCCCCAGAGCACAGGCGAGGTGCCGTAAGAAAGCGCCTGCCCGTTGCGGTCTACACGCTTGCCGTTGCTCTCCATCTCCAACTGCTGCAAATACGCAGGCACCCGGCGCAAGGCGCTGTGGTAGGGCGCAATGCTTCGGCTGGTGTAGCCGAGAAAATTTCGGTACCAGACATCGAGCAAGCCCAGGCGTACCGGCAAGTTAGCCTCCAGCGGCGCGGTCTGGAAGTGCTGGTCCATCGCGTGCGCCCCAGCCAGAAAATTCTTGAAGCCCTGTGCACCGATGGCGATGGCCACAGGCAACCCAATGGCCGACCACACCGAATAACGCCCGCCCACCCAGTCCCAAAAGCCGAAAGTGGTGGTGATGCCGAACGCGGCTGCTGCCGACACGTGGGTGGTGAGCGCCGCAAAGTGGTGCGACACATCGGTACCGCCCTTCGCCTGGAACCAGGCCAGCGCCGAGCGGGCGTTGGTCATGGTCTCGATGGTGGTGAAGGTTTTAGACGCGATGAGGAACAGGGTGTTCTCTGCCTTCAGGCCTTGGAGCACCGCGGCCAGTTCATGCCCATCCACATTCGACACAAAATGAAAGCGCTTGCCCGGGATCACGAAGTCCTGCAGCGCCAGCACCGCCATCTGCGGCCCCAGGTCCGAGCCGCCAATACCGATGTTCACCACGTCGGTGATCTGCGCATCGGCGCGCACCTGCTCGGCATACTGCAGCATGGCACCCTGCGTTTCATGCACCTGTGCCAGCGGCGCTGCCAGCGCCCCCTGCAGGCTGCCCGCGGGTTGGCGCAGCAGCCAGTGCATGACAGCGCGGTCTTCGGTCGCGTTGATGTGCTCACCACGGAACATGGCGTCGCGGTGCGCGGCCAGGCCTGTCTGCTGCGCCAACGCCATCAACAAAGCTTCAGTGGCGCTGTCGGTGTGGTTTTTCGACAGGTCGGCAAACACATGCGGTGCCGACTGGCTCAGGGTCTGCGCACGCTGTGCATCGGCCGCAAAAGCGGTGCGCAAATCAAAGCCCGCGAAGCCTTGGGCATGGGCTTGTAGATTTTTCCAGGCGAGGGTCTGGTCACAACGCATAAGGGCTTTCAATCGAGCGGTTTCAAAAATAGCGGTGGATTCAGCGATTCGCGAGCGGGGCTCGCTCCTACAAAAATGCTTCATCAAGGCGTTTGACTATGTGGGAGCGAGCCCCTGCTCGCGAATGCCTATACGAACCCAACGTGCATTCGGCCGCAGGGGCGGCCTCCCACAAAAACAAGATGGGCCAAGCCAAACTTGGCGCGAATCAGGCTTGCTGCATCAGCACTTCAAGTTTGACCGCATCGGCACAGAAAGCGCGAATGCCCTCGGCCAATTTCTCGGTGGCCATGGCGTCTTCGTTCAAGGCGAGGCGGAAAGAGGCTTCGTCATAAGTGATGGCGGGCAGGTCCATGGCGCGTGCCGCATCGGCATCGAGTGCGCGGCCCAAAGGTGCCTCGGTCGCGGCCAGCTGCGCCAGCAACTCAGGGCTGATGGTCAGCAAGTCACATCCGGCCAACGCGGTGATCTGGCCGATGTTGCGGAATGACGCGCCCATCACCTCGGTGGCGATGCCGTGCTTTTTGTAGTGGTTGAAGATGGCCCGCACCGACTGCACGCCGGGATCGTTCGCGCCAGCGTTGTCGGCTTCCACCCAGTTGGGGCCTGCGGCTTTTTTGTACCAGTCGTAGATGCGGCCCACAAAAGGCGAGATCAGCTGCACACCCGCCTGGCCACAGGCCACCGCCTGGCAAAAAGCGAACAGCAGCGTCAGGTTGCAGCGGATGCCTTCGCGCTGGAGTTCGGCTGCGGCCTGAATGCCTTCCCAGGTCGAGGCGATCTTGATCAGCACGCGCTCGCGGCCGATGCCCTGCGCCTCGTACAGCGCCATGAGGCGGCGCGCACGCGCCAGCGTGGCGGCGGTGTCAAAACTCAGGCGAGCGTCCACTTCGGTCGAGACACGGCCGGGAATGGTTTTCAAAATTTCGCAACCAAAACGCACCAGCAAGTGGTCCATCACCACATCCAGCGGTTGGCCCCGGTGTATCGCCACGGTTTCGGCCAGCAGAGGCGCGTAGTCGGGCTTTTGCACCGCTTTGAGAATCAGTGACGGGTTGGTCGTCGCGTCCTGCGGCTGGAAAGCGCTGAGCTGCTTGAAATCACCGGTATCGGCCACCACGGTGGTGAATTGTTTGAGGGCGTCGAGTTGGTTCATGGCGGTTTTCAGGAGGTGTGGCTTGAATTATCGATGAAACAAAGTTACATTACAAACCAATTTTTCATGTAATTTCAGAACATCATGGCTTTTGATCTGGTTTTCTTCGGCGGCACAGGCGATCTGGTCTGGCGCAAACTCATGCCCGCCCTGTTTCAGGCCTACCGCCACGGCAGTTTGCCCGAAGGGGGCCGCATCATCGGTGTGGGTCGTGACAATTTGAGTGACGAGCAATACCGCCAGCAAATCCAGTCGCGCTTTGAGCAGGTCGAGGGCGACAAGCGCCCCAACCCTGAAGAGTTCGCCCGTTTCGCCGCCCTGCTGTGCTACGTGCGCATGGACCTGTCCCAACCCGAAGCCTATGCGGCGCTGGCCAGCCGCCTGGCCGAGCGCGAAACCGACCATGTGGTGATGTATTTGTCCACCGCGCCCAGCCTGTTCACCACCGTCTGCGAACAGCTCGCGGCCAGCGGCCTGAACACGCCCAAAACGCGCATCGTGCTCGAAAAACCACTGGGCCACGACCTGGCCTCCAACCGTGCCATCAACCATGCGGTGGGCCTGGCCTTCAAAGAGCAGCAGGTCTTCCGCATCGACCACTACCTGGGCAAGCCCGCCGTACAAAACCTGTTTGCCATGCGCTTTGGCAACGCGCTGTTCGAGCCCCTGTGGCGGCGCGAGCACATCGCCAACATCCAGATCACCATGGCCGAAGAGCTGGGCGTGGAAAAGCGCGGCGGCTTTTACGAAACCACAGGTGCCCTGCGCGACATGGTGCAAAACCATGCGCTGCAACTGCTGTGCGCCATTGCGATGGAGCCCCCCATCAACGCCCACGCCGACGCCATCCGCGACGAAAAGCTCAAGGTGCTGCGTGCCCTGAAACGTTGGACCCCCGAAACCCTGAGCCAGCATGTGATCCGCGGCCAGTACAGCGCGGGCAATGTGGAAGGCAAAGCGGTGCCCGGCTACCGCGACGAGCCCGGCGTGAGCCCCGACAGCAACACCGAAACTTTCGTGGCCCTGCGCACCGAAATCGCGAACTGGCGCTGGGCGGGTGTGCCGTTTTACATCCGCACGGGCAAACGCATGGCTTCGCGTGAGGCGCACATCGAGATCAACTTCCGCCCCACACCCCACGATATTTTCAGAACCCCCGTGGGCCAGGTGAACAAACTCGTCATCCACCTGCAGCCCAAAGACGGGCTGGAGCTGCACCTGTTTGCCCAAGGCCAAAGCAAACGCGGTCAGAGTGCAGGCGGACAGACCCTGAGCCCGGTGCACCTGGACCTGGACTTTGACAAACGCTTTGGCAGCGAGCGCGTGGGGGCTTACGAACGCTTGCTGCTCGATGTGCTCGATGGCCGCCTGAACCTGTTCGTGCGCAGCGACGAACAGGAAGAAGCCTGGCGCTGGGTCGAACCCATCTTGCAACACTGGGCCAGCGACACCATCGGGCCACGGCCCTACGCCGCCGGGTCCTGGGGCCCCAGCGCATCGAGCGCCATGATCGCGCGCGACGGCTTTTGCTGGAGCGAAGAGGTCTGACACGCAGTCATTCCCGACCCTCTTTCACGTCATTCCCGACTTGATCGGGAATCCATGGATCCCCGGGTCAAGCCCTGGGATGACAAATTGACACCACACGAAAGGCACACCATGCTCGACCGAATCAAAGCCTCTTTGCCCTCCCTGGCCCCGGCCGAGCAACGTGTGGGCAAACTCGTGCTGGCCGACCCCCGGGCTTTTGCCAACCTGCCCGTGACCGAGCTGGCTGACCGCGCCCATGTGAGTAAACCCACCGTGGTGCGTTTTTGCCGCAGCATGGGTTACGACGGCCTGTCCGATTTCAAGCTCAAGCTGGCGGGCAGCGTCAGCGAGGGCGTGCCCTTCATTCACCGCAGTGTGGATGTAGACGACAAAACCAGTGACATCGCAGTCAAGGTGATTGACAACACCGTGGCCGCATTCTTGAAATACCGCAACGACGCCAGCTCTTTCGCGCTGGAGCATGCGGCCCAAGCCCTGGCCGCCACACAAAAAACCAACCGCCGCATCGAGTTTTACGGTGCGGGCAACTCCGGCATCGTGGCGCAGGACGCACAGCACAAATTCTTCCGCCTCGGCGTGAACGCCATCGCCTACAGCGATGGCCACATGCAGGTCATGAGCGCGTCCATGCTCAGGCCCGGCGACTGCGCGGTGATCATCTCCAACTCCGGCCGCACGCGTGACCTGATGGACGCCTGCGACATCGCCAAAAAGCAAGGCGCAACAACCATCGTCATCACCGCCAGCGGCTCCCCCCTGGCCAGCGCAGGGCACATCCACCTGACGGCCGACCACCCCGAGGGCTACGACAAATACAGCCCCATGGTCTCGCGATTGCTGCACCTGCTCATCATCGATATCCTGGCCACCACGGTGGCGCTGCGCATTGGCGAAGAACTGCAACCCGTGCTGCGCGACATGAAAAACAACCTGCGTAGCAAACGCTATACCTGAGCTAGCACCCGTCACACCGATCTACCTGTCATACCCGCGCATGCAGGTATCCATGGCTGACGAAGGCATAGACCCCCGATCAAGTCAGGGGTGACGAGGCTTTGGGTCAGGCGTAACGAGAATTTGTCATACCCGCGCATGCGGGTATCCATGGCTGACGAAGGCATAGACCCCCGATCAAATCGGGCGTGAAGAGGCTTTGGACCAGGCTTGATGAGGGTTTGTCATACCCGCGCATGCGGGTATCCATAGCTAACGAAGGCATAAACGCCCGATCCAATCGGGCGTGACAAACAAAGGCGCAGTGGCGCTCGGTCACGAAGATCAACCGTGACTCACCCAAGCCATACGGATGACCGTGCCCTGACCATCGCGCAAAGGACTGCGCACACGCACTTGCGCGCCGTGCTGGCTGGCGATCTCTTTCACGATGGCCAAACCCAAACCGCTGCCCGTCACCCCTGAAGGGGCCGCGCGGTAAAAGCGCTCGAACACATGCGCCTGGTGCTCGGGCGCGATGCCCGGGCCATCGTCTTCCACCTCGAACCAACCATGGCCCACACGCACCGTGATGTGCGTGCCCACAGGGCCGTGGTGAATCGCGTTATCAATCAGGTTGCTCAAGGCTTCATGCAGTAGCAGGTCCACGCCTTGCACTTCACATTGCACCACCTGTGCCTCCAGCCCCAGGTCATCGCCCAGCTGGTGGGCCCGCACCAGATGCTCTTGCGTCACGCGCCGTGCCAACGCCACCAGGTCCACGGTTTGAGGGCTGTGCATTTCCCGGGCGTGCTCCACACGGGTCATGGCCAGCAGCTGCTCGGTCAGGCGCACGGCATCCTCGGTGGTTTGGCGCGCAGCGGTCAACAAGGTCTGCGCCTGTTCAGGCTCGGTGTTGCGTTGGGCCAGCGCCAGCTGCGTCTTGAGGGCCGTGAGCGGTGTGCGCAGCTGGTGCGCGGCGTTGTCCAGAAAACGTTTGCGAATGTCGATCAAGCGCCCCAGCCGGTCCAGATAGCTGTTGAGGGTCTCGATCAGGGGCCGCAACTCGCGCGGCAAGTCTGGCGGCTGAATGGGCGAGAAATCATCGTCGGCCTTGCTCGCCAGTTGCTGGCGAAAGGCCTCCAGCGGCCGGATGCCGCGCTGCACACCCCAGACCACCAAGCCCGCAGCGGCCAGCAGCAACAAGCCCTGGCTGCCCAAGGTGTCCCACAAAATATGCTGGATCAGTTGCTGTCGCGCCTCCATGGTCTCGGCCACGGTGATCTTGATCAACGGGTCGGCCAGGCCCGCGTCTTCCATGACATGTGTGAGCTGCGCCAGACGCACGGGCTGGTTCAGGTACACCCCATCGTCAAACTGCACCAAGGCAAAGTACTTCACAGCCGACTGCGCACGCACGGGGGCATCGGGCAAGGCCGCCACCCCCGCCAGCCACTGACCGCCGGGGGTGGTGACTTTGTAGAACAAACGCGATCCGGTGTGGTTCTCGAACAGGTAGCCCGCGGCCTTCATCACGTCCAGCTGAACGCGGCCATCGCGCCAAGCCAGCTCTTCCGCCAAGGTGCGGGCAGCCAGGTACAAGGACCGATCGTAGGCCTCGTTGGCCGCCTGCACCGCGTTGCCATAGCCCACCCAGGCGTTCACGCCAATCAGTGCAGCCAAGGGCAGCAAGATCCAGCTGAGCAAACGCCTGCGCAGCGATGCCACGGCACGATTCGATGGCGCAGGTGTCGGCGTCATGGGGTGCCGACCGGAGAAGTCAACATGTAGCCCATGCCACGGAAGGTGGTGATCACCACCTCGGGCACTCGCCCTTGCGATGCCGCAGACGATTCGAGCTTTTTGCGCAGGCGGTAAATCAGCACCTCCACCGCATCCAGTCCGGTGTCGTCACCCACGAACACTTCGGTGTGCAGCTGCTCTTTGCTCACGGTGCGTTGCGGGGAAGACAGCAATACCCGAAGCGCAGCGGCTTCGCGCTGGGTCAGCGCCAACACCTGGCCGTGCAGTTGTGCGGTGCCGTTTTCCGGCTGCATCTCCAGCGGCCCCCACCGCAGCGCGGTGGTTTTGGCGCGGCCATGGCGGCGCAGCAGCACCTGCAGCCGGGCCTCGAGTTCGCTCAGATCAAAAGGCTTGGGCAAGTAATCGTCAGCGCCCATGTTCAGGCCCAGCACCCGGTCGGGCACGCTGGCCCGCGCCGTGAGCACCAGCACCGGCACCTCATCACCCCGCCCCCGCAAGGCCTGCAACACGCTCAAGCCGTCTTGCCCGGGCAGCTGCAAATCGAGCAGCACCGCGTCAAAGCCGTGGCCCGGCTGCAGGCAACGGTCGGCCGCATGGCCGTCGGTGGCAAATTCGACCTGCATGCCCCCTTGGCGCAATGCGGTGCCCAACCACAGGGCAATGTCGGGGGTGTCCTCCACCAGCAGGATTCGGGGCGTCATGGGCGGTTGAGGGTAATTACTGAATGGATTTGACAGGTGATTGACAGCTTGGTGCCCGGCCCGGCACCAAAATCGTGCCATCTGTCCGTGGTGCGTGCCCGGCAGTGGTGTTTTTATTTTCACACAGGAGACCTGCATGTCCATTTCCAAACGCGACTTCCTGGCCCTCGGCGCTGCCGCTGGCGCATCCTTGACCCTGCCCGCCTGGGCACAGGCCAAACCCCTGTTCGACACCTTGAACATGTTTGTCCCCGCCGCTCCGGGCGGTGGCTGGGATGGCACTGCCCGTGCCATCGAACGCGCAGCCAAGGCTGCTGGCCTGGTGGGCAACATGGCTTTTGAAAACGTCGGCGGCGCTGGCGGCATGGTGGGTCTGCCCCGCTTTGTGAACCAGCGCAAAGGTCAAGGCAATAGCCTCATGGTTGGCGGCTCGGTCATGATTGGCGCAGGCATTGCCAACAAGAGCCCCGTCACCATCAAAAACGTCACGCCTATTGCCCGCCTGACCGAAGAGGCGGGCGTGATTGTGGTCCCTACTGCGGGCAAAATCAAAACCTGGAAAGAACTCGAGGCTGCTATCAAGGCCAATCCCAAGGCCGTGTCGGTGGCGGGGGGCAGCGCAGGTGGCACGGACCACCTGATCCTGGGCATGCTGATCAAGGCGCTGGGCAAAAACCCACGCGAAGCCGCCTATGTGGCCTTCGCGGGCGGCGGCCCTGCCAATGCGGCGATTTTGGGAAACCAAGTCGTGGCCGGCATCTCAGGCTACTCTGAATTTGAAGAACAAATCAAAGCGGGCAAGATGATCCCCTTGGCCGTATCAGGCAAGAGCCGCATTCCGGGCGTCAATGTCCCCACATTGACCGAGCTGAGCGTGAATGTCACCGAGTCCAACTGGCGCGGTGTCTTTGCAGCGCCTGGCATCAGCGAGGCGCAGCGCAACTTGCTGATCGACTTCATCACCAAACTGACCCAGTCGGCTGGCTGGAAGCAGGAGCTCGAAACCCGCAAATGGACCCATGCCTTCATGACCGAACGCCCCTTTGAGCGTGATCTGGCGAAGGATATCGCCGAAAAAGAAGTGCTCATGAAAGAGCTGGGTCTGGCATGACACCGTTGCATGTGGCCTTGGCACTGGTGAGCCTGTGCGGCGTAGCAGCCTGGCAAGTCAGCCTGATCCCGGAGTCGCTGATGCAAATGACCGTGGGCCCCACCCTGGTGCCTGCGGTCGTGGTGGGTGGGCTGGCCTTGCTGGCCCTCATTTACGGCATCAGCGCCTGGCGTGGCGAGCAGACCGACGAAAGCCTGGCCGAAGACCAGACGCCCCTGCCCGGGGCCAACCGCCGTCTTCTGTCTTTGCTCGGGGGCGGGCTGGCTTTCATTTTGCTGGTGATGCCGCTGGGTTTTGTCATTCCGGGCACGCTGTGCGGCATGGGCGTGGCGCGGTCGTTCGATGCACCGCTCAATGCCAAATCGCTCATCATCTGTGCCTTGATTGCCAGCACCTTCTGGTTGTTGTTTGCGCGCATTCTGGGCGTGGGTCTGGGCCCAGCGCTACCCGCGTGGTTCTGAGAGACAGCCACAGAACCCTGTTTTGATTTGTTCCCGTCTCCGGGCACCCGCCCGGAGCCCTTGCTGGATTCACACCATGTCCTCTTTTGACGCCCTGATGGGTGGTTTTGCCAATGCGCTGCAGCCCGTAACCCTGATGTGGGGGTTTGTGGGCTGCTTCATTGGCACCCTGGTGGGCGTATTGCCGGGCATTGGCCCAGCGCTCACCATTGCCCTGCTGCTGCCCCTGACTTACCACGTCCCGGCGACCAGCATGTTCGTCATGTTCGCCGGTATTTACTACGGCGCAGCCTATGGCGGCTCCACCACGTCCATTTTGATCAAGACACCCGGCGAAGCCTCTTCCATGATGACCGCGCTGGAAGGCAACAAAATGGCGCGCAACGGGCGGGCCGGTCAGGCCCTGGCCACGGCCGCCATTGGCAGCTTTGTGGCAGGCACCATTGGTACTTTGGCGCTGACTTTTTTTGCGCCCTTGGTGGTTGACGCAGCGCTCGCCTTTGGCCCTGCCGAATACTTCAGCCTCATGATCGTGTCGGTGGTTGCCGTCTCGGCAGTGCTAGGTAACTCCATGCTGCGTGGCCTGATCGCCTTGACCGTCGGGGCCTTGCTGGGTCTGGTGGGCATTGACCTGCAAACCGGTCAGGCCCGCTTCACATTTGGACATGCGTCACTGCTCGATGGCATTGAAGTCACTGTAGCAGCGGTCGGCATTTTCGCGGTAGGTGAAGCCCTGTATCTGGCCTGGCAAGGACGCGAAACCAAAACAGGCGAAGTGATGAAAGTCTCCGGTAGCCTGTGGATGAGTAAAAACGACTGGTCCCGCTCTTGGAAACCCTGGCTGCGTGGTGCGTTTTATGGTTTCCCCATTGGTGCCATGCCCGCAGGTGGAGCCGAGTTACCCACCTTACTGTCGTACTACACCGAGAAAAAACTCAGCAAGCACCCGGAAGAGTTTGGCAAAGGTGCGATCGAAGGAGTCGCTGGCCCAGAGGCCGCTAACAATGCGGCCGCCGCAGGTGTTTTGATGCCACTGCTCACCTTGGGTATTCCCACATCTGCCACAGCAGCCATCATGTTGTCAGCATTTGAAGGCTACGGCATTCAAACCGGCCCGCAACTGTTCGCATCTCAAAGCAGTCTGGTCTGGACTCTGATCGCCAGCCTCTACATAGGTAACGTGATCTTGCTGATCCTGAATCTGCCCCTGGTCGGCCTTTGGGTCAAACTGCTCAAGATCCCACCGCCTTGGTTGTATGCAGGGATCATCGTGATCTCGACTGCAGGCGTTTATGGCGCGGGTAACTCGGTCTTCAACGTTGGCTTGTTGTTCGCTTTTGGTCTGATCGGCTACGCGATGCGGCGATTCGACTTCCCAGCGGCTCCGCTCATTGTGGGTCTGATCTTGGCACCCATGGCCGAGCAATCCATGCGCCAGGCGCTGACCATCAGCCAGGGCGATTGGTCCACCTTCCTCACGCGACCCTTGTCGGGCAGCCTGATGACCATTGCGGCTCTGCTACTGATCCTGCCACCACTGTGGAAGCGCTACCGCGCTGGGCGTTGACTTCATCTGTCATACCTGCTTCACTTGTCATACCCACTCTACCTGTCATACCCGCGCATGCGCATATGCGCTAACTTAATATCTTACGCAACGTTGCCCTCTGTGAGCGGCGTTTTCGGCTCGGTTCAGCCAAACGGTAGCGTAGGTCCTGCCATCGCCTGATCGCATCGGTCACCCGAAGATT
>NZ_NESF01000013.1 GCF_003063665.1 Limnohabitans sp. Hippo3 | reverse complement strand
CTAATCTTCGGGTGACCGATGCGATCAGGCGATGGCAGGACCTACGCTACCGTTTGGCTGAACCGAGCCGAAAACGCCGCTCACAGAGGGCAACGTTGCGTAAGATATTAAGTTAGCGCATATGCGCCTGCGCGGGTATGACAAGGGGAGCTTGTTGTCCTCGACACTTGATTTGTCTCTCCCTCCGATTCGATCGAGAGTCCATGCCTCCGATCGCTGTGACTACCCAATCAAGCTGGGCACGACCCAAAAAGGTGGAATCCGAACTCAGGCCTCGGGCCCTAACAACTCATCCAGATTGGCCCGGATTTTTGCTTCGATCTTGCCGCTGTAGGCGCCCAACAAAAAACCCAGTTTCAGCTGCAGGTCAAAACGGGTGTCGCTCACCCTCAACTCGCCACTCACCCCACTGCGCTCAAAGCGCATGCGGTCTTGTGCCTCACCAGGCTCAGACACGCAGGCCATGCCCCAGTCTTGCTCGGCCTGTTCGCGCCAGCGGTCGGCCACGGCGCGCGCGCCCGCCAAGCCCAAGGTGTGTTCACGTTCGATCTTCAGTTCAGGCATGGTGCGTTTCTTGGGCTTGGGGGTTCGTGCCTTGGGCGGCCAATGCGGTGTCCAAAGCCACCTCCACCAAGCAGTCGTAAAACACGGGCGCTCGGCCCAGATCGGTCAGGTGCTGACTGGTCAGCTCGTTGACGTTGGTGCCGTTCAGGCCCAGCTTGCGCCACCAGATGCCCAAGCCGTTGACCACGCCCGGCCGTGCACGTTGGTTCACCCGGGCCTTGCAGTGGTAAGTGCCCCGGTCGTTGAACACACGCACCACCGCGCCATCGGCAATACCCCGAAACGCTGCGTCTTGCGGATGCATCTCCAGCAACGGCTCGGTCTCGATGTCGCGCAGGCTTTGCACGTTGACGAAGGTCGAATTCAAAAAGTTGCGCGCAGGCGGTGAGATCATGGCCAGCGGGTAGCGGCCACCCGGCGCGGCCAGCTCGTAGTTGGGCAGGTGGTCGGGCAGACCATCCAGGCCCTGGTCGGCCAGGCGTTGGCTGAAAAATTCGCAGCGGCCCGAGGGCGTGGGAAAACCACCCTGCGCAAACGGCGCATCGGGCACGGGCAAAGAGGCAAAGCCGTGTGCCAGCAGTTGCTCAAAATCCTGCGCATCACCGATAGCGCTGCGGCAGAGGCTTTCGTCGCTCTCGGCAAAACACGGGTCGTCAAAACCCATGCGCGCAGCCAGCGCCCGGAAGATGTCGGTGTTGGTGCGTGCACCGCCCACAGGGGCAATCGCCGGGCGGTTGAGCAGCACGTCGGTGTGGCCGTAGCTGGTGTGGATGTCCCAGTGCTCCAGCTGCGTGGTGGCGGGCAAGATGAAGTCGGCGTAGTCGGCGGTGTCGGTCTGGAAATGCTCTAGCACCACGGTGAACAGGTCTTCGCGGCCAAAGCCCTGCACCACCTTGCCCGACTCGGGGGCCACAGCCACCGGGTTGCTGTTGTAGACGATCAAGGCTTCAATTTTCGGGCCGAATGCGGGCGATGCCGGGCGAAGCAAATCGTCGCCAATGGTGGCCATGTTGATGGTGCGCGGGCGTCTGTCGCCCAACAAATCGGGCCGCTGCAAAGCCGCCCGCCGCACCGGGAAATGCCCCGAGCTGCTGAGCAAGACCCCGCCCGCGCGGTGCCGCCAGGCCCCGGTGAGCGCAGGCAAACACGCAATCGCCCGCACCGCATTGCCGCCCCCGCGCACCCGCTGCATGCCGTAGTTCAAACGAATGGCCGCGGGTTGGGTCGTGCCCCAGTCGCGGGCCAGTTGGCGAATTTGCTCCACCGGCACACCACACACCTCGGCCGCCCGCTCGGGTGACCATTGCAGGGCCCGGGCCTTCAAAGCGTCCCAGCCCAGGGTGTAGCGGTCGATGTAGTCCTGATCGAGCCAGCCATGCACGATCAGCTCATGCATGAGAGATAACGCCAGCGCGGCGTCGGTGCCGGGGCGCAAGGCGATGTGTTCGTGGCATTTTTCGGCCGTTTCGCTGCGCCGGGGGTCGATGCACACCAGCTTGGCCCCATTGCGCTTGGCCGCCTGGGCGATGCGCCAAAAATGCAGGTTGCTGCCAATCGAGTTGCTGCCCCAAATGACGATCAGTTTGGATTCGGCAAAAAACTCGTTCTTCATGCCCACTTTGTTGCCCAGGGTCTGGGTCAGCGCTTCGGCCCCGGCCGAGGCGCAAATCGTGCGGTCCAGCAGCGATGCGCCTAGCTGGTGGAAAAACCGCGCCGCGATCGACTCGCTTTGCACCAGGCCCATGGTGCCCGCATAGCTGTAAGGCAAGATGGCCTGCGGGTCGCGAGCGGCGATGGTTTTCAGGCGTGCGGCAATCGCATCCAAAGCCTCGTCCCAGCCCACGGGCTCAAACTGGCCCGTGCCCTTGGGGCCGACCCGACGCAGGGGTTGCAGCAAACGCTCGGGGTGGTAGGTGCGTTCGGTGTACCTGGAAACCTTGGTGCACAGCACGCCGTCGGTGGGCGCATGCGCCGGGTTGCCCTGCACCTTGACGGCACGGCCATTCTCCACGGTGGTCAGCAGGGCGCAGGTGTCGGGGCAGTCGTGCGGGCAGGCACCGCGCACGGTCTGGGGGGCCAAAAGGGAGTCGGTCATGGGTTGGGTCTGCGGTGGGGCTAGGGGCGAAGATTCGGCCTGATTGTGGCCCAAACCCGCAAGGTGCCGGGGGACAAGCTTGTCCCCCATGTGCACAGGGGTGTTGGCGCTTGGGGTGCTTACAGCGATGATGTTTTAAGTTGTCCCCCATGTGCACAGGGGTGTTGGCAATCCCCCTCAAGTGTGGCTAGACTGTACCTATGAAAATCATCGACTCCATCCTCACCGACGCGGCCAGCATCGCGGCCATTCGCAAAGACATCCACGCCCACCCCGAGTTGTGCTTTCAGGAAGTGCGCACGGCCGATGTGGTGGCCAAACAGCTGACCGACTGGGGCATCCCCATTCACCGGGGCATGGGCACCACGGGCGTGGTCGGCATCGTGCACGGGCGTGACGGCGGCGCTTGTGGCCGTGGCATTGGTCTGCGCGCCGACATCGATGCCTTGCCGATGCAGGAGTTCAACACCTTCGCCCACGCCAGCAAACACCAGGGCAAGATGCACGCCTGCGGCCACGACGGCCATACAGCCATGCTGTTGGCAGCCGCCAAGCATTTCTCGAAACACCGCGACTTTGACGGCACGGTGTATTTGATTTTCCAACCCGCCGAAGAAGGCGGCGGCGGTGCCCGCGAGATGATCAAGGACGGCCTGTTCGACAAATTCCCGATGCAGGCCGTGTTCGGCATGCACAACTGGCCCGGCGCCCCGGTGGGCACCTTTGCTGTCAGCGCAGGCCCGGTGATGGCGTCGAGCAACGAGTTCAAGATCACCATCCGCGGCAAGGGCAGCCACGCCGCGCTGCCGCACAACGGCATCGACCCGGTGCCCATCGCCTGCCAGATGGTGCAGGGCTTCCAGACCATCATCACCCGCAACAAAAAGCCCGTGGACGCGGGCGTGATCTCGGTCACCATGATCCACGCGGGCGAAGCCACCAACGTGGTGCCCGACTTCTGCGAACTGCAGGGCACGGTGCGCACCTTCAGCATCGAGGTGCTCGACATGATCGAGACTCGCATGAAGCAGGTGGCCGAGTCGATATGCGCCGCTTTTGACGCGCAATGCGAGTTCGAGTTTGAGCGCAACTACCCGCCCACCATCAACAGCGCCGCCGAGGCCGACTTTGCCCGCCAGGTCATGACCGGCATCGTGGGGGCCGAGCAGGTGCTGCACCAGGAACCCACCATGGGCGCGGAAGACTTCTCGTACATGCTGCAGGCCAAGCCGGGCGCTTATGTGTTCATCAGCAACGGCGATGGCACGCACCGCGAAATGGGCCACGGCGGCGGCCCCTGCACCTTGCACAACCCGAGCTACGACTTCAACGACGACCTGATCCCGCTGGGTGGTACGTATTGGGTGGAATTGGCCACACAGTGGCTGGCCCAACCCACCCAGACTGCTTGATCAGGCTCCGCATGAACGACATCCAGAACGGCTTTTCCAAAAGCTACGCCCAAGCGCGTGAGAAGTTCCTGAGCGCCGCCCAAAGCGCCGGCCTGCAGGTGGATTCCAACATTCACCCTTTGCCTGGGCGCGATGGCGAAACCCTGGCCATGGACGTGGTGCTCGACGGTGCGCCCGATGCCAAAGCGTTGCTGGTCATCAGCAGTGCCTGCCACGGCGTGGAAGGCTACTGCGGCTCCGGCGTGCAGATCCATGCCCTGAAAAACAGCGCTTGGCGTGAAGCGGCCCGTGCACGGGGTGTTGCTGTGCTCTACATCCATGCGCTCAACCCCCACGGCTTCTCGCATGTGCGGCGCGTGACCCACGAAAACGTGGACATCAACCGCAATTTCCAGGACTTCTCCAAGCCTCTGCCCGACAACCCGGCCTACCGGGAAATCCAGCCCTTGCTCCTGCCCGAAGTCTGGCCACCTGACGCGACCAACGCGGCAGCCACCGCCCAGTACATTGCCGAACGCGGCATGAAGGCCTATCAGGCAGCCATCTCCAAAGGGCAGCATGAGTTTCCTGAAGGTCTGTTCTTTGGCGGGAAAGCACCGACCTGGAGCAACCTCACTTTGCGCTCGGTGCTGCAAAAATACGGTCAGTCATGCCAAAAACTGGCCTGGATCGATCTGCACACAGGCCTGGGCCCGAATGGCGTGGGCGAGCGCATTTTTGCCTGCGCCGACGATGCAGCGGCCTACCAGCGTGCCAAAGCGTGGTGGGGCCAAGGCATCACCTCGATTTATGACGGCTCCTCCAGCTCACCCATGCTGACGGGACTGATGTGGATGGCGGCCTACCAGGAATGCAGGCAAGCCCAATACACCGGCATCGCCCTGGAATACGGCACACAGCCACCGGACAAGGTGCTTTACGCCTTGCGCGGTGACCACTGGTTGCAAGGGCACCCCGAAGCCCCCGAAGCCTTGAAAAAGCAGATCAAACAAGACCTGATGGACGCTTTTTACGTCGACACCGACGAATGGCGCACCCAGATCGTTGATCAAGCGATGGAAGCGATGCACCAGGCTGTCACGGGTTTGGACACGCCATGAGCACCCCGCGCGTTCTGGTGCTGGGTGGCAGCGGCTTTGTCGGTCGCCACGTCTGCGAGCAACTGACCCGCCTGGGCTGGCAGATCACGGTGCCGACCCGTCGCGCCGTGAATGCGGCCAGCGTGCAAAGCCTGCCCGGTCTGACGGTGATCGAAGCCTCTGTTCACCAGGAAGCCGATCTGGCCCGGCTGATGCCTGGCCACGACGCGGTGGTGAACCTGGTGGCCGTGCTGCATGGCAACGAAGAGCGCTTCGAACGGGTGCATGTTCAGCTGCCCGGCAAAATCGCCAGCGCCATGAAAAAAGCAGGCGTGCAGCGACTGATCCACGTCAGCGCTTTGGGTGCCGACCCACAAGGCCCTTCGATGTACCAGCGCAGCAAGGCGCGGGGCGAGACGGTCTTGCACAACGCGGGGCTGCAGCTAACGATCTTGCGCCCCAGCGTGATTTTTGGTGCCGAAGACAAATTCCTCAACCTGTTTGCCGATCTGCAGGCCGTGGCGCCCTTCATGCCCTTGGCGGGCAGCGGCACACGTTTTCAGCCCGTGTGGGTGGCTGATGTGGCGCGGGCCGTGGCGGTCTGTCTGCAAAAGCCGGACACCATTGGCCAGACTTACGAGCTGTGCGGCCCGGATGTGTTGACGCTGGGCGAGCTGGTCAAAAAGGCTGGCCAGTGGGCGGGCGTGAACCACGGCCGGGGTCGGCCGGTTGTCGGTTTGCCGATGTGGGTGGGCTGGCTGCAAGCTGCGGCCATGGAAATGGCACCCGGCGAGCCGCTGATGAGCCGGGACAACCTGGCTTCGATGAAGGTGGACAACGTGGCCACGGGCCAGCTGCCGGGTCTTTCCGACTTGGGCATCAGCGCAGCTTCTGCAGCAGGTGTAGCGCCCAGCTATCTGGGCCACCGCGGGCCATGCAGTCGCTTGAACAGCTGGCGCTCACGCGCTGGGCGCTGATCCCACTGGCGATGCGCTTTGGTGGGTGTGTGAGGGGATGCGGCGGGCTCCTCATGACGGGGTACCGAAAATCGTCACCCGCCGCATCCCCTCACACATCTTGGCGGTCTAATTTGTCTCTTTTTGACAGCCGTGGTCGCTAACATGTGGGTTTCGCCACACGGGAGATAAAACATGATCCAGCTCTACATCGCCAACAAAAACTACTCGTCTTGGTCCATGCGCCCCTGGGTGTTGCTGCGCCAAACGGGCATTGACTTTGAAGAGGTCTATGTCCGCTTTGACAGCTTTGCGCCCGATTCCCAATTCAAGGCCATGCTCAAGAACGTGAACCCGGTGGGCAAGGTGCCCGTGTTGGTGCACGATGGTCTGGCCGTGTGGGACACCCTGGCGATTGCCGAATACGTGGCCGAGCAGTTCCCCGAAAAACAGCTTTGGCCGAAAGACCGTGCCGCCCGGGCACGCGCGCGCAGCATCTGCGCAGAGATGCACAGCGGTTTTACGGGTCTGCGCAGCGCCTGCCCGATGAACATCGAGGCGCACCTGCCCGAAATCGGCGCTTTGGCGCTGCGCGACAAGCCCGCCGTGCGCGCCGATCTGAACCGCATCTGCAGCCTGTGGAGCGACTTGCTCCAAGAACACGGCGGCCCCATGCTGTTTGGCCCCTTCACCGTGACCGACGCCTACTTTGCCCCGGTGGTCATGCGCCTGAAAACCTATGCCCTGCCCGTGCCTGCCGATGTGCAGGCCTACATGGACCGCGTGTGCGCCCTGCCCGGCGTGAAGTCCTGGATCGACGAAGCACTGGCCGAGCAGGACTTCATCGACTTTGAAGAGCCTTTTCGGCTTCACCGCTGAAAGCCACCATGGGTGTTTTTGTCGTCGGCGGTGCGGTGCGCGATGCCTTGATGGGCCAGCGCGTCAACGATCGCGACTGGGTGGTGGTGGGCAGCACGCCCGAAGCCATGAGCGCACAGGGTTATGTGCCTGTGGGCAAGGACTTTCCGGTGTTTTTGCACCCGCAGACCCGCGAGGAATACGCTCTGGCCCGCACCGAGCGCAAGACCGCCCGTGGCTACAAGGGCTTTGCGGTGCAAGCCGCGCCCGAAGTCACCCTCGAAGAAGACCTGGCCCGGCGCGACCTCACGGTGAACGCCATGGCCGTGCCCGAGGCGCTGGCCCACCAAGCCCCCACCACCTGGACAGGTCAGATCGTCGACCCCTACGGCGGCCTACGCGACCTGCAATCCAAGGTGCTGCGGCATGTCACCGAGGCCTTTGCCGAGGACCCTGTACGCATCCTGCGGCTGGCACGTTTTGCGGCGCGCTTTGCCGACTTTTCTGTGGCGGGCGACACCATGGCCTTGATGCGGCAGATGGTCGAGGACGGCGAGGTGGACCACCTGGTGCCCGAGCGCGTCTGGCAGGAACTGGCCAAAGGCCTGATGGCCCCCAAGCCCTCCCGCATGTTCGAGGTGTTGCGCGAATGTGGCGCACTGAAAGTCTTGCTGCCTGAACTGGACCGCCTGTGGGATGTGCCCCAGCGCCCGGAATACCACCCCGAAATCGACACGGGCGTGCACATGATGCTGGTGATGGACATGGCGACCAGACTGAACATGCCGCTGCCCGTGCGCGTGGCCTGCCTGATGCACGACCTGGGCAAAGGCACGACACCCGCCGACGTGCTGCCCCGCCACATTGGCCATGAAGGGCGCAGCGTCAAACTCTTGCAAAAGGTGTGCGAGCGCCTGCGCGTGCCCACCGATTGCAAAGAACTGGCCGAGGTGGTGGCGCGTGAGCACGGCAACATCCACCGCAGCGCCGAGCTGGGGCCGGAGGCCCTGATGCGTTTGCTGGAGCGTTGTGACGCGATTCGCCAGCCCGAGCGCTTTGCGCGGGTGCTGCAGGCATGCGAGTGCGATGCACGAGGTCGGCTGGGGTTTGACGATGCGGCTTACCCCCAAGCCGACCGCTTGTTGAAAGCCCAACAGGCCGCGCTGTCCGTCGAGACCGCACCCATTGCGCAAGCTGCGGCAGCTCAGGGCCTCAAGGGCCCTCAAATTGGCACGCAGATCACCCAAGCCCGAATCCAAGCCATCGCACTGGCATCGCTGTAACGCTGTCTTTGTAGGAGCGAGCCCCTGCTCGCGAATGTGTGCGATGGCTGTGCAGGCATTCGGCTGCAGGGGCAGCCTCCCACAAAGTCAACACCTCAGCTGGAGGAATCGCTGAACCACCCGTCTGCACTCAAAGGTGCGAACGCGTCCAGTCGGCAATGTCTTGCGCGGTGCGAAACGCACCCGCCTGACGGGCGACTTCTTTGCCGCCGACAAACAAGGCCAGTGTGGGGATGCTGCGGATGTTGAAGCGGGCGGCGATGGCCTGCGCTTCTTCGGTGTTGAGTTTGGCCACCCGCACCTGGGGCTCCAACAGGCCAGCGGCCTGTTCGTAAGCCGGGGCCATCATGCGGCAGGGTCCGCACCAGGGCGCCCAAAAATCGACCAGCACCGGCACATGGCTGCGGCCAATGTGCTTGTCAAAACTGGCACCTTCCAGCGCCAGTGGGTGACCGTCAAAAAGGGCTTGGTGGCATTGTCCGCAATCGGGGGCGTTGTGCAGATCGGCCACACGCACCCGGTTGGTGGTGTGGCAGTGCGGACAAACAATGTGCAAGGCGTCTGCAGAAGCGGTCATGGATTCCCCTGTGTTGCAATTCACGTGGGGATCATGCTCGGCGATTCAAGAGCCTTGCGCGTTGACTCAGGTCAACGCAAAGAACCAGCGCGTGTCAGCGTGTTGGGGGGCGACGAGGGGCCATGGGGGCACGGCCAGCCAGGTGACGGAAGCTGATGCGGCCTTTGCTCAGGTCATAAGGCGAGAGTTCGAGCGTCACACGGTCACCCGCCAGAATGCGAATGTGGTTTTTGCGCATCTTGCCGGCCGAATAAGCAATCAGTTGGTGGCCGTTGTCCAGGGTCACGCGAAAACGGGTGTCGGGCAACACCTCGTTGACCACGCCCATCAGTTCAATCAGTTCTTCTTTAGCCATTTAAAACGTCTTTCTCAAAGCAGGATCGGTTTCGTCGTCTGGCGCTCCACCCACAACTTGCCTTCATCGAGGGCGTATTGGCTGGCGGCCGCCGGTGTGGCGAATTCGGGCACAAACCGCATCACGCGGTCGGTGCTGGCGCTGCCGCGGCCACTGGCCACGGACACTTGTGCGCCAAATGCGCCATTGGGCAAAGCCCTGGCGCACGGCTGAATTCGGAATTTTCCCATGGAGATGGGTTGGTGTGAACAATAGAAAAAAGTCATGTATTTTAACGAAGGGGGTCGAACCGCTTTTTCGGCCCTCTTGGGGGCTGTGCGGCGGTACGGGTCTTGGCATGTCCTGCTGCCAAAAAAGCGCCCCCATAAGCAGCCCTGAAGGCCTGCCCAACAACAGCACCGTGCAGAGGTGCGTCAAAAAGGAAGCAAAAAAATCGTCTGGGCCCAGCTTGGAAAAGCATGGCGGGCGATGTGCACAGTGGAGGACAAGACTGGCATCCCTCTGCCGGGATGCGCTATCGGCTCAGAAAGAGCGAGATGGGCATAAGTCGCCAATGGCGTGCCTCACTGTAACACGTCCGGGTCTGACCTGCTTGGGCAGGTCTTGCCGCTCACAACCAGCGCGCGATCCCAGCCGCCGCCATGCTCAGCAGCAAGGTGCTGGTGATGGGGATGAAAAACTCGCGCCCGAACAGGCGAAAGCGGAAGTCTCCGGGCAGGCGGCCAAAGCCGAGTTTTTGCAGCCATTTTTGCAGGCCACTGAAAATGATCAGGGCCAGAAACACCACGATGAGCCAACGCAACATAGCTTGCCTGGATGCCGTTTACAGGCGGTGCGAGCGGTCGCCCCGGGCAAAGCCCTGGGCCGGCCAGACGGTGGAAGTGGAAAAACCGATCACCTTGAACAGCTCGCCCATTTCGTGCTCGTTGACCAAGCGCTGGGCCTGACTGCGCTCGGCCAAGCTGGCGGCGGCCATGCGCTCGGCCAGCCCCAGGTTCAGCAAAAACCAGGCTTGGCTGGTGTAACCCAGAACCTCCAACCCGGCGTTTTGCCCCGCCAGCGCCACCCCGGTGAAGTTGACATGGGCCGTGATGTCTTTTTGGCCCACCGCCACCAGGGGGTTGTCGTCGGCCTGGTGCAGTTGGTGGCACATGACGGTGCCCATGTGGCGCTGCGGGTGGAAGTATTCGGCCTCGGGGAAGCCGTAATCGAGAAAAAACGCCGCCCCGCCCCGCCCGGCCAGCAGCCGCTCGGCGAGGCTGGTGATGAAGGCATCAGCTTGGGGGTGGATTTCGGTCAGGTAATCGTGCTCGCCTTCGATCTCGATGGGCGGGCGCAAGTCGGTGATGCGGTCTTGCCAAGCGAAATCTTCGCCAGAACTGACCACCCCGCGCTCGTGCCACACGCCCTGCGTGCGCTGCAGCAGCTGCACCGGCATGGCGTCCAGCACCTCGTTGCCCACCACCACGCCCTCGATGGCGTCGGGCCAGGCGTCTAACCAGCGCACTTTGCCTGCGTGTTGCAGCAAGGTATCGGCCTGACGGGCACGCAAGGTGCCTGACAAATCGATGATGGTGTAACGCTTCACCGCGTCACCCAGACTGTCCAGCAGCTGCAAGGCCAGCGCCCCGGTGCCCGCACCGAACTCCCAGACCTCATCCGTGCCCGTGGCGCTCAATGCCTGACCCACCTGCACCGCCAGAGTCTGGCCAAACAGGGGCGACATGCCCGGCGCGGTCACAAAATCGCTGCCCGAAGACGGCATGGCGCCAAATTTTTGCAGGGCGTTGGTGTAGTAGCCCAGGCCTGGCTCGTACAGGGCCATGGCCATGAAACGGTCAAAACCCAGCCAGCCGCCCGCTTGGGCGATGGCGTGGTGGATGCGCTGGGTCAGCTCGGCGGAGGACTGGAGATTGGGCGAGGTCACGCGGCGATTGTCGCCGAAGGCGTGCAGGGGTTTGCCGGAGCACAGAGAGACGAATTCATGGCTTGGCCGATAATTGATGGTTTCCTTGTAAGGCTGTCATACCGGACTTGATCCGGCATCCGTGGTTGCGCCAGCATGGACCCCGGATCAAGTCCGGGGTGACAAACTTCCAAAACCACCCCTTCCTGACAGACCATCATCGCTCGAACCACAAGCAGCTCACATTCATGAAACAAGTTCTGGTCACCGGAGGCGCTCACCGCCTGGGCGCCGAGATCGTCCGCCAATTTGCGGCGGCGGGCTGGCGCGTGTGGTGCCATTACCAACGCTCAGCGGCTGCGGCGCAGGCCCTGCAGGCCGCGCTGCGCTCACAAGGGGCGCACGTTGAACTGGTGCAGGCCGACCTGGCACAAAGTGCCGAAGTCGAGCGCATGGTGGCCCACATCGCCCAAACCACCGGGCCGCTGGATTGCCTGGTGAACAACGCCTCGCTCTTCGAGCCGGACGAAGGCACCCAAATGGACCTGCCCGGCGCGCGTTTGCAGCTGGAAGTGAACCTGATCGCGCCCATGCTGCTGGCCTCTTTGATGGCGCAGCAGGTCGCGCCCGATGCCAAATCCGGTCAGCGCAGTGTGGTCCACATCCTGGACCAGAAGGTGTTCAACCTGAACCCGGATTACTTTTCGTACACCGTCTCCAAACTGGCGTTGGAGCGTGCCGTGGCCTTGCAGGCCCAAGCCCTGACCCCCTTGCGGGTGTGCGGCGTGGCCCCGGGCCTGATGTTTTTGAGCGGTCCGCAAACGCAAGAGAACTTTGACCGCGCCAGCCGGGTGAATCTGCTGCGCGAGCCCATCGACCCGACACAAGTGGCGGCCACCTGCCTGTTCCTCGCGCAAAACCCCTGCATCACCGGCACCACGGTGTGCGTGGACAACGGCCAACATCTGGTGCCTTTGGCGCGGGATGTGATGTTCCTCGCCGAGCCGAAAGGTGCTGCATGAGCGACTTGATGACCGATTTGGCGCTGAACTGCCGCCGCCTGTTTTTGCGCAACCACACAGTGGACGTGCGCATCGGCGCACACGACTTTGAAAAGCTCGGCCCCCAGCGCATCGTCTTCAATGTAGAACTGTTCGTGCCTTACAGCGCGTCCACCCCCAGGCAAGACGATCTGGCCGAGGTGGTCGACTACGACTTCATCCGCGAGGTGATTGCCCGCCGCGTGGCGCAAGGCCACATCGTGCTGCAAGAGACTTTGTGCGACGACCTGATGCGCGAGCTGATCGCCCACCCGCAGGTGCAGGCGGTGCGCCTGTCGAGCTGCAAGCCCGATGTGTACCCAGACTGCGAAGCGGTCGGGGTTGAAATTTTCCAGATCAAACCCGCGCCATGAAAACACCCGCAGGACACCAAACCCTGGAGCTGACCGGTTTGCGCTTTGACGCCAACCTGGGCATCCTCGAACACGAAAAAACCGATCCGCAGCCGATCCAGGTCGATGCCGAGCTGAACCTGGGCACGCAGCCCCTGCTGCCCAGCGACGACGACATCAACCACGTGCTGGACTACCGCAAGGTGCGCAAGATCATCATCGACGAATGCACCGCCGAGCACATCAACCTGCTCGAAACCCTGATCGGCAAGCTCTCGAACCGCCTGATGCAATTGCCCGGCGTGTTGGGCGTGCGTGTCAAGATTGCCAAACTTGAAATTTTTGAAGACTGCGAAGTGGCCATTCGCATGGAAACCGGACAGTGGTGAACCTCATGAACACAGACACAGCAGCAGACAACGCCTGGGTACAAGCACAAGCCGACTCAGAGGCCGCCAAAGCCGTCAAGATCGAACGCGAAACCCACAAGCTCGAAAAGCGCCTGTGCCGCCAGATGGGCCAAGCGATTTCCGACTTCAACCTGATCGAAGCGGGCGACCGCATCATGGTCTGCATGTCGGGCGGCAAAGACAGCTACGGCATGCTGGACATCCTGCTCAAGATGAAGGCCCGCGCCCCAGTGGACTTCGAGCTGGTGGCGGTCAACCTGGACCAAAAGCAGCCGGGCTTTCCCGACCACATCCTGCCCGCTTACCTCAAAGAGCTGGGTGTCGAATACCACATCGAAACCCAAGACACCTACTCGATCGTGAAAGACAAGATCCCCGAAGGCAAGACCATGTGCAGCCTGTGCTCGCGCCTGCGCCGGGGCATTTTGTACCGCGTGGCGCGTGAGCTCAAATGCAACAAGCTGGCGCTGGGTCACCACCGCGACGACATGCTGCAGACCTTCTTTTTGAACATGTTCTTTGGCGGCAAACTCAAGGGCATGCCCCCGAAGTTGGTCAGCGACAACGGCGAGTTCATGGTGATCCGCCCGCTGGCCTATGTGGCCGAATCCGACCTGATCCGTTGGGCAGAGCACCGACAGTTCCCCATCATCCCGTGCACCCTGTGCGGCAGCCAGGAAAACCTGCAACGCCTGCAGGTGGGCAACATGCTGCGCGAGTGGCAAAAGAAGTACCCTGGCCGGATTGAAAACATGTTTGCGGCTTTGCAAAATGTGGTGCCTTCGCATTTGATGGACCCCAAGCTGCACGGCTTCAAGGACCTGAAGATCACCGGCATCGAATCCCAAGATGGCGACAAGGCGTTTGACGAGGAAGAGTTCAAGGAGCCGTCTTTGCCGGGCATTCAGGTCATCTCGATGTGAACCTTAAGGGGACAAAGCATGCGCACAGACACACGTCAGCTCACACGGTGGTTTTCGATGGCCTTGGCTGCCCTGGCTTTGACCGGGTTGACGGGCTGCGCCTCCATGCGCCTGATCGACAGCGATGTGGTGTCCGTGGCGGCGGTGCCGCCGGGCATGAGTTTGCAAGGCGCCAAATACCGTTTTGAACGTCTGCCCTCCCAAGTCAACAACCCCGAGGCCGGAATGGCTGAACAGCAAGCGCAGGCCGCCATGACCGCCGTGGGCCTGGTGCGCGACGACGCCGCAGCCAGCCTGAGCGTGATGGTGGGCTTCAGCGGCACGCAGTACCTGGCCGACCCTTGGGGCCGCCCGATCGGGCCGGGCTGGTCGCCTTACGGCAGCGTGGCCATCGGATCGGGTTTTGGATCGCACATTGGCCTGGGTGTGGGCATGCGCTTTCCGCCACCCACGCATTACCGCCGCGAGGTCAGCCTCATCATGCGCGACCTGAAATCAGGTCAGGTGGTCTATGAAACCCGCGCCAGCCACACCGGACCCTGGAGCGACAGCGTGCCGATTTTTGCCACCCTGTTCCAGGCCGCGCTGGCCAATTTCCCCAATCCACCGCTTGGCCCGCGTCGGGTCAACATCGAGCTGCCGCGCTGAGACCCAAGGACCGCATGGAACCGACCCGCATTCTGGCCATTCGCCATGGAGAGACCGCCTGGAACGTCGACACCCGCCTGCAAGGCCATCTGGACATCCCGCTGAATGACGTGGGCCTGCGCCAAGCGCAGCACTTGGCCCAAGCGCTGGTGCAGCGCGATGCCATCGATGCGATTTATGCGAGCGACCTGTCACGCGCCCACACCACGGCCCAAGCCATTGCACAGGCCACAGGCCAAATGGTGAGCACGCATCCCGGACTGAGGGAGCGGCATTTTGGCGCGTTTCAGGGGCGCACTTTTGCCGAGATCGAAGTCGAACTGCCCGAACACGCCTGGCATTGGCGCAAACGCACGCCCGACTGGACGCCACCAGACGGCGGTGAGTCCTTGATCGCCTTGCGCGAGCGGATTGTGACCACCGTGGATGAGCTGGCAGCTCAACACCCCGGCCAGCAAATCGTGATGGTCGCGCACGGCGGTGTGCTGGACATCCTGTACCGCGCTGCTACCCGGCTGGACTTGCAAGCGCCACGCACCTGGCAATTGACCAACACGGCTGTGAACCGGCTGCTGTGGACACCGCAAGGCCTGTCGCTGGTGGGCTGGGGGGACACCTCGCACCTGGAGGCGCTGGGCAAGGACGAGACGACCGCCTGAATTGGCGAGGGTTCAAACCCACCAACATGCAAACCTCTTGACGCCGTGGGAGGCCGCACCTGCGGCCGAATGAGGGCTCTCGCTCAACGGCGATTCGCGAGCCGGGGCTCGCTGCCACAAAGACACAACAGCTTCGGTCTTTAAATCCGTTCGCCAAACGACTTGGGCGGCGTCACACCCAAATGCCTGAAAGCCGCCAGCGTGGCCATGCGCCCGCGCGGGGTGCGCTGCAAATAGCCTTGCTGAATCAAATACGGCTCGATCACGTCTTCGATCGTGTCGCGCTCCTCGCCAATGCTCGCCGCAATGTTGTCCAGCCCCACCGGGCCGCCGTCAAAGCGGTGGATCACGGCTTCGAGTAGTTTGCGGTCCATCAGGTCGAAGCCTTCGGGGTCCACGTCCAGCATGACCAGGGCTTTTTGTGCGATGCCTTTGTGGATGGTGCCGTCGCCTTTCACGTCCGCATAGTCACGCACCCGGCGCAGCAAGCGGTTGGCAATGCGCGGCGTGCCGCGTGAGCGGCGAGCGATTTCGAACGAGCCTTCCGGGTCAATCGGCGCTTTGAGCAAACCGGCGCTGCGGGTCACGATGCGGCTCAACTCTTCGGGGGTGTAGAACTCCAAGCGCGACACGATGCCAAAACGGTCGCGCAGCGGGTTGGTGAGCATGCCCGCCCGGGTGGTCGCGCCCACCAGCGTGAAAGGCTGCAAGTCGAGCTTGATGCTGCGGGCCGCCGGGCCCTCGCCGATCATGATGTCGATCTGGTAGTCCTCGAGCGCGGGGTACAAAATTTCTTCGACCACGGGCGACAGGCGGTGAATCTCGTCAATGAAGAGCACATCGTTGCGCTCCAGATTGGTCAGCAGCGCCGCCAAATCCTTGGGTTTTTCGAGCACCGGGCCGCTGGTCTGGCGCAGGTTCACGCCCAGCTCGGCTGCGATGATGTGGCTCAGCGTGGTCTTACCCAGGCCCGGAGGGCCAAACAGCAGCACATGGTCCAGCGGCTCTTCGCGCATCTTGGCCGCGCTGATGAAAATCTCCAGTTGCTCGCGCACCTTGACCTGCCCGACATATTCGTCAAGCAGCTTGGGGCGCAAGGCCCGCTCGATCGCTTCTTCCTGGTGCGACACGGGGGCCGCCGAAATGACCCGGGGTTCGGGTTGGGGGGCGAAATCGTCAGTGCGGATGCTCATGGCTCAGTTCATTTTCATTTGTTCAGGGCTTTGAGCGCCAGCTTGATGCCCTCGCTCACGCCCACGTCGACAGGCAAGCTCTTGAGGGCCGCGGCGGCCTCCTTGTCGCTGTAGCCCAGCGCCAGCAAGGCCTGCTGGATGTCGCTTTGCGCGTCGGGGGTATTCACCGCAAACAGGCCGCCGATGTCGCCGCCCAGTTTGCCTTTGAGTTCGAGCAGCAAACGCTCGGCAGTTTTTTTACCAATGCCGGGCACCTTGACCAGACGACCGACTTCTTGCGTGGTGATGGCCTGCGCCAAGTCGGTCACGCTCATGCCCGACAGCACACTCAAAGCCGTGCGAGGGCCAACACCGGAAATTTTGATGAGCTGGCGAAAGGCCTCGCGTTCAGCCAAGGTGGCAAAGCCGTAAAGAATTTGCGCGTCCTCGCGCACCACAAAGTGCGTGACCAGACTGACTTTTTCGCCCGTGGCGGGCAAATTGTAGAAAGTGCTCATCGGCACATTGACCTCGTAGCCCACGCCGTGGCAGTCCACCACCACCTCGGGGGGGTTCTTGTCGCTCAGGATGCCGGTGAGTTTGCCAATCATGGAGAGGGTGCCTTCAAATGCCTATCATGGGGGAAAATGCACGGTTTTTGACCACTCGTCACCGCGCCTATTCAGGATTATCAACTTGATCGTCAGACACACCTTCACGCCGCACAACAACACCCGCCTGTCTCACCTGTGCGGCCCCATGGACGCACACCTGCGCACCATCGAAGCAGGCCTGCAGGTGAGCATCGCGCACCGCCATGAACAGTTCAAGGTGGACGGCCCCAAGGCCGTGGCCCTGCGGGCGATGGAGATTTTGCAGGCGATCTACGAACGCGCCGACCGCCCGATTGCGCCCGACATGGTTCAGCTCATGCTGGTGGGCGACAGCGGGGGCGAAGAAGCCGACCTGCCCGCCTTGCAAACCCGCCGCGCCGACCTGAAGGCCCGCACCCCGGTGCAGGCGGCGTATCTGGAAAGCATCGCCACACACGACATCACCTTCGGCATCGGCCCAGCGGGCACGGGCAAGACCTACCTGGCCGTGGCCTGCGCGGTGGACGCACTGGAGCGCGCCAGCGTGCAGCGCATTGTGCTCACGCGCCCGGCCGTGGAAGCGGGCGAACGACTGGGCTTTTTGCCCGGCGACCTGTCGCAAAAAGTGGACCCGTATTTGCGCCCGCTTTACGACGCGCTGTACGACCTGATGGGCTACGACAAGGTACAAAAAGCCTTTGAGCGCAACTCAATCGAAATCGCGCCGCTGGCCTTCATGCGCGGGCGTACGCTGAACAACGCCTTCGTGATCCTGGACGAGGCGCAAAACACCAGCACCGAGCAGATGAAGATGTTCCTGACCCGCATCGGCTTTAGCGCCAAAGCCGTGGTCACGGGCGATGTGAGCCAGATCGATTTGCCCAAGGGCCAGTTGAGTGGTCTGATCGACGCCGAGCGGGTTTTGAAGCGCGTCAAGGGCATCGCCTTCACACGGTTTTCGAGTGCCGACGTGGTGCGCCACCCCTTGGTGGCCCGCATTGTGGACGCGTACGACGCACAAGGCAGCGCCGCCATGCGGGCGGGCGTGACGACCCGCCGCAAGCCTTTACCCACCGACGATTGACACCACCGAATCTCATCCCATGGCCCTCCAACAACTCCAGCTGTCCCTGCAATTTGGCGACTTCCCTCACAAAGCCCGCCACCGCGCCGCCCTGCCCCGCCATGCGGTGGCCCGCGCCATTCGCCATGCTCTGGCCGATGACGCCGAAATCACGGTGCGCATCGTGGGTGAAGAAGAAGGCCGTGCGTTGAACCTGAGTTACCGCAAGAAGGACTACGCCACCAATGTGCTGACGTTCGACTATGCGCAAGAACCGGTGGTGGTAGCCGACTTGGTGCTGTGCGCCCCGGTGGTCGCGCGCGAGGCCAAGGAGCAAGGCAAGACGCTGGCGGCGCACTACGCGCATTTGCTGGTGCACGGCACTTTGCATGCACAGGGCTGGGACCACGAGACCAGCGAGGCCGATGCCGAAGAGATGGAGGCCTACGAAATTGACATCCTGGCCGAGTTGGGGATCAAGAATCCTTATCGGTGACTGGGTGAGGTGTCGGTTTGGGCAGGGCCGGGTTCCTCATGACGGGGTACCGAAAATCGTCACCCGGCCCTACCCAAACCGACACCGTTGTGCGCGTGAACCACTCTTGATTTTTTGAATGCCCACCAAGGTGAATGGGACGATGCGGCGGGCACCGATTTTCGGTACCACATCATGAGGTGACCGCCGCATCGCCCCATTCACCGCTCTCAAAAAAACAATCAAAGCAAGCGAACTTTCACACTCTTGCCCTTGATCTTGCCGCGCGACAGCTGCGCCTCCACTTTTTTGGCCAAATCCGCCTGCACCGCCACATAGGTCGAAAACTCGTTGACGTTGATCTTGCCGACCTGCTCGCGGGTCAAGCCGCACTCCCCCGCCAGCGCACCCATCACGTCACCAGCGCGGATTTTTTCCTTGCGCCCGCCCACGATCTGCAGCGTGCGCATGGGAGGCTGCAGCGGTCCGCCTGCCGCAGGCGTCAGGGCAGACAGCGGCTCCCATTTGGACTCGCGACCTTGCATGACCTCGATCTTGCCGACCGCGCCCATCTCGTCCATGCTGGCCAGCGTCAGCGCCAGGCCTTCGGCATCGCCACGGCCCGTGCGGCCAATGCGGTGGATGTGGATTTCCGGGTCGGGCGTCACGTCCACGTTGATCACGGCTTCCAGGCCCTCCACATCCAGCCCGCGTGAAGCCACGTCGGTGGCCACCAGCACCGAGCAGCTGCGGTTGGCAAACTGCACCAGCACCTGGTCGCGTTCGCGCTGCTCCAGTTCGCCAAACAGCGCCAGCGCGCTGTAGCCCTGGGCCTGCAGCACCGCCACCAGATCGCGGCATTGCTGCTTGGTGTTGCAAAACGCCAGCGTGCGCTCGGGGCGGAAATGTGCCAGCAAGCGGGACACGGCGTCCAGCCGTTGGGTCTCGCTCACTTCATAAAACACCTGGCGAATTTTGTGTGCGCTGTGCTGCGCCTCCACTTTCACGGTCTGCGGCGAACGCATGAATTGCGCCGCCAGCTTGGCAATGCCTTCGGGGTAAGTGGCCGAAAACAGCAGGGTCTGGCGGTCTTTGGCGCACTGGCGCACCACCTTGGCAATGTCGTCGAAAAAGCCCATGTCCAGCATGCGGTCGGCCTCGTCCAGCACCAGCGTGTTCACACCCGCCAAGCTCAAAGAACCGCGCTCCAGGTGGTCCAGGATGCGGCCTGGCGTGCCCACCACCACATCGGCGCCGTGCTCCAGACTCAGCGTCTGGCCTCTCAAAGCCACGCCGCCGCACAGGGTGACGACTTTCACGTTCTGGCGGGCGCGGGCCAGGCGCCTGATTTCCTGCGTGACCTGGTCGGCCAACTCGCGGGTAGGGCACAGCACCACGGCCTGAATGGCTGCGCTGGGCGAGCCCGCCGTTTGCAGGCGCTCGATCAGGGGCAGACCAAAGGCGGCGGTTTTGCCGCTGCCTGTGCTGGCCTGAGCGATCAGGTCTTGCCCGGCCAGGGTCAACGGCAAGCTGGCCGCCTGGATGGGCGTCATCTGGGTGTAGCCCAGTTGTTCGAGGTTTTGGAGGGTGGCGGGTGCCAGCTGAAGCTGGTCGAAGCGCGCGGATGTCGCGTCTTGGGGTTTTGCAGTCATGCGCCGATTATCGGCGGCGATCCCAGTCGGCACTCAAGCGCTCATGCGCATCGGGATGGTGATGGGTCCGTCGTTCACCAAGGACACCTTCATGTCGGCCGCAAACTGGCCCGTTTGCACGACCGGGTGCGCAGCTCGGGCCTGCGCCACAAAGTGCTCATACAAACGTCGACCGTCTTCGGGCGCAGCCGCCTGGGTGAAGCTCGGGCGGTTGCCCCCTGCGACATCGGCGGCCAGGGTGAACTGGCTGACCACCAGCAAACCACCGCCTACGTCCTGCACGCTCCGGTTCATCTTGCCCGCCTCGTCGTTGAAGATGCGCAGCTTCAAAATTTTCGCCAGCATCCTGTCGGCCACGGCCTCGGTGTCGCCTTTTTCGGCGCACAGCAGCACCAGCAAGCCTGGATTGATCTGGCCGATCACCGCCCCATCGACCCGGACACTGGCCTCACTCACCCGTTGCAGCAGCGCGATCATTTCAAATCCCGGGCATCGTCAAAGTGCGCTTCCACATCGCTGGGCAAGAGCTGGATGGTGGCCCGCAAACCGGGCACCTCGCTCATCAGCGCCTGCTCCACACTGGCGCGCAAGGCGGCAGCCCGGCCCAGCGTCCAGCTGGCGGGCATGTGCATGTGCACATCCACAAAACGGCGTTGCCCGGCCTTGCGGGTGTTCAGGTGGTCGAACCGGATGATCTCGGTCTCGCCGCGCTGGTGTGCGAACCCGGCCAGCACCTTCTGAACATCGGCCAACACTTCGGGCTCCAGCGCCTCGTCCATCAGCCCCTGCGAAGACCGCCAGACCAGGCTCCAGCCTTCTTTCAAAATATTGAGCGCCACCCCGATGGCGACCACGGCATCCAGCCACAACCAGCCCGTGGCGCTGACCAGGGCAATGCCCACCACCACCCCGGCCGATGTCCACACATCGGTCACCAGGTGCCGGGCATCGGCCTCCAGCGCCAGGGAGCGGTGCTGCCGGGCGGCGCGAAACATCAGCCAGGCCAGAAAACCGTTCAGGGCCGAGCTGCCCACCGACAAGGCCAGACCCCAGCCAACCTGTTCAATGGGTTGAGGATCGAACAAGCGCCCAAGGGCCACCCAGATGATGCCCAGGGCCGCCACCAGAATCAGGATGCCTTCAAAGCCGGAGGAAAAATACTCGGCCTTGTGGTGGCCATAGGGGTGGTCATCGTCGGCGGGCCGTGCGGCAATGGTGACCATCATCAGACCGAACACCGCACTGGCCAGGTTGACCAGCGACTCCATGGCGTCCGACAGCAAACCGACCGAGTCGGTCAGCCACCAGGCCCCTGTCTTGAGCGCGATGGTGACCAGCGCCACCACCACTGAAGCCCAGAGCATGCGGCTGGGCGTCATCCAGGCATCGAATTTTTTCATCCGCTCAGCATACCCCCGGAGGATGACCTGTCCGTGCGCCAGCCACCGATCAAGCCAGCGTCACCTTGGCAAACTTGCGCTTGCCCACTTGCACCACGTAGGTGCCCGCTTCGAGTTTAAGGCCCTTGTCACTGACCACGCTGGAGTCCACGCGCACACCGCCGCCGTCGATCAGCCGTCCGGCCTCGGTGGTCGAAGGGGCCAGGCCCGCCGATTTGAGCAAGGCGCTAATGCCCATGGGCGCACCCGACAATGACACTTCAGGGATGTCGTCCGGCACGCCGCCCTTGCTGCGGTTGATGAAGTCCTGCTCGGCCGCATCGGCCGCCGCCGCGCTGTGAAAGCGCGCCGTGATTTCCTTGGCCAGCATGACCTTGGCGTCCTTGGGGTTGCGGCCGCTTTCGACTTCCTTTCTCAAGGCCTCAATCTCGGCCATCGACTTGAACGACAACAAGGTGTACCAGCGCCACATCAGCGTGTCCGAAATGGAGAGCACCTTGGCAAACATGGTGTTGGCGTCTTCGGTGATGCCGATGTAGTTGTTCTTGGACTTGGACATCTTGTCCACACCGTCCAGGCCTTCGAGCAGCGGCATGGTCAGGATGCACTGCGGCTCCTGGCCGTATTCGGCCTGCAGGTGGCGGCCCATCAACAGGTTGAATTTCTGGTCGGTACCGCCCAGCTCCAGATCGCTCTTGAGCGCCACCGAGTCGTAGCCCTGCATCAGCGGGTACAGGAACTCATGCACGCTGATCGGCGTCCCGGCCTTGAAGCGGTCATGGAAGTCGTTGCGCTCCATCATGCGGGCCACCGTATACTTGGCCGCCAGCTGGATCATGCCCATCGAACCCAAAGGTAGCGACCACTCACTGTTGTAGCGAATCTCTGTTCTCGCGGGGTCCAGCACCAGGCTGGCCTGCTTGTAATAGGTCTCGGCATTCAGCTTGATCTGCTCGGGCGTGAGCGGCGGGCGGGTGCTGTTGCGGCCCGACGGGTCACCGATCAGGCTGGTGAAGTCCCCGATCAAAAAGATCACCTGGTGCCCCAAGTCCTGCAGCTGGCGCATCTTGTTGAGCACCACGGTGTGGCCGATGTGGATGTCCGGCGCGGTTGGGTCCAGCCCCAGCTTGATGCGCAAAGGCACCCCGGTGGCCTCCGATTTGGCCAGTTTTTGCAGCCAGTCTTCCTGCGGAATCAGCTCTTCGCAGCCCCGTAAAGTGACCGCCAGGGCCTCCCGGGTCTTGTCCGTGACCAGGTATTTTGTAACAAGCGCTTGATTCATAAGGGTTTTTTCTAAAGTCAAATGGGTATAGACCAGTACAATGGCCCGATTACTCCAAGTCGCCCATTTTAGAGGCGGCCTGACTGTGCAGATCGTGCCACCCCATCGCCTGAACGGCAGGTGGCGCGAATTACCCCCGAATTGATGCAATTTTTAGCTCTCATCCAGTCTCGGCTGGTGTCTTTGTTTGTTGGCTTCCTGTTCCTGTGCACTGCCGTGCTGGGCGCGGTGCTGATCGCTGTCCAGCGCACGCTGGCCTGGCTCGATGGCCAACACCCGCAACTGACTCAAGCGCTTCAGGCGACTGCGCGCTGGTTGGCCCGTCATCCCAAAACCATCAGCGCCACTTTGGCCTCTGTTCTGCTGGCTGGCGGTGGCGGTGCATTCGCCATCGCCAATCTGGGACCGGACATCGCAGAACAGCCCGTGGTCACGGTCACCGTGCCTGTTGAAATTGCCAAGCTGGAAGAACAAGCCCAATCGCTCGACCTGATCCAGATGAGTCTGATGCGCACGGACAGCACCCGCGCCTCCGACACTCCGGAGAGTTTGCTGCGTCGCTTGGGCCTGGTTGACCCGGAGGCGGCCGCTTACCTGCGCAAGAACCCCTTGGCCAAGCAAGCGCTCAAGCAAGGGGGCCGCTCCGTTGTGGCCGAAGCCGACAGCCAGCAGCGTCTGCTCAAACTCAATGTGCGCTGGCTCAACAACGAGACCGACACCTTTTTCCAGCGTCTGGCGATCCAACGCACAGCAGATGGTCTGCAGGCCGCCCTCGAAACGTCCCCCATGAACACCAGCCTGCGCATGACAGGCGGCACCGTGGCCAGCTCCTTGTATGACGCGGCAGACGAGGCCCGTTTGCCGGATGCCGTCATCACCCAGCTGACGCAGATTTTCTCCAACCAGATCGACTTTCACCGCACCTTGCGCAAAGGCGCTCGTTTTTCAGTCGTCTACGAAGTGCTGGAAGCCGACGGTGAGCCCGTGCGCACCGGTCGCGTTTTGACCGCCGAATTCAACAACGGCAACAAAACCTACGAAGCCGTGTGGCACCAGGAGCCAGGGCAAAAAGGCAGCTACTACAGCATGGACGGCAAAAGCCTGAGCCGCACTTACCTGGCATCGCCTGTGGCTTTCTCGCGCAAGACCAGCGGTTTTGCCATGCGCCTGCACCCGATCTTTCAAACCATGAAAGCGCACTTGGGCGTGGATTACGCGGCCCCGACCGGCACCCCGGCTCAGACCGTGGGTGACGGTGTGGTCGAATTCGCTGGCGTTCAAGGTGGTTATGGCAACACGGTCATTGTTCGCCACGGTAACAACCACTCCACCGTCTATGCCCACCTCAGCCGCATCCAGGTGCGCAAGGGACAGACTGTTCAAAAAGGCCAAACCATTGGTGCGGTCGGCTCGACGGGTTGGTCCACAGGCCCTCACCTGCACTTCGAATTCCGTGTGAATGGCACCCACGTTGACCCCCAAAAAGTGATCCAGCAAGCCCAGAGCGTGCCGCTCAGTCCTACCGCGATGGCGCGCTTCAAAGTGGTGGCCGATCAGGCCAGAGCACAGCTGTTGGCTGCCGCGCAAATGCGAGAAGTCACCGCGCAATGATCTCAAGGGCCGCAAGGCCCTTTTTTCATGCCATCCCCACGGACACTTTGACTGCCAGATGGCCACTGAAGACCACAACGCGCACATTTTTTCATCCATGCAAACGATTGAGCATTTCATAGGCCTGATGTCGGGCACCTCCCTGGATGGTGTCGATGGCGTGCTGGCCCGCATCAACGCGCAAGGTCAAGTGGAGGTTCAATCGCATGCCTTTGTGGCTTTCGAGGCGCCCTTCAAAGCCGAGCTCCTCGCCCTGAACCAGAGCGGCCCGGATGAATTGCACCGCAGCGCCTTGGCAGGTAACCAGATTGCCCGCCGCTATGTCGAGGTGGTGCACGCCTTGTTGCAACAAAGTGGCTTGCAAGCCCAGGACATCACAGCCATCGGTGCGCATGGGCAAACCGTGCGTCACAGGCCCCTGGAGTTCGATGGCGACCTTGCAGCCGGCCATGGGGCTGTGGGCTACACCTTGCAACTCATCAACCCGTCCTTGCTGGCCGAGCTGACCCGCATCGACGTGGTGGCCGATTTTCGCAGCCGCGATCTGGCAGCAGGCGGACAAGGTGCACCGCTGGTGCCCGCTTTTCACCAAGGCGTCTTCGGGCGCATGGATGCGACTGTGGCGGTGCTCAATGTTGGTGGCATTTCCAACCTCAGCGTGCTTCGGCCAGGGGGAGAGGTTCTGGGCTGGGACTGCGGCCCGGGTAACGCGCTCATGGACCATTGGTGCGCCAAACACACTGGGGCCGCATTTGACCGCGATGGCGCCTGGGCGGCCACTGGCCGCGTCTTGCCCGACTTGCTGGCCGACTTGATGGCCGAAGACTTTTTGCACCGTTCGCCCCCCAAAAGCACAGGGCGGGACCTCTTCAACCCCACCTGGCTGCATGCACGCTTGCCCAAAGCGGCGCAACCTGCACAAGACGTGCAGGCCACACTGACCGAGTTCACGGCATGGGCTTGCGCCAAGGATGTTTTGCGCCACGCGGCCGATGCCCAGACCTTGATTGTTTGTGGCGGTGGCGCCTTGAACAGCCATTTGATGCGCCTCCTGGCCCACCATTTGCCAGCTTTGCAGGTGATCGGCAGCGATCAACGGGGTTTACCGCCCCTGCAAGTGGAAGCCGCCGCTTTTGCCTGGCTGGCCTTCAAAACCGTGCGACGCGAGACATCGAGCTTGCCAAGCGTCACGGGCGCCCAAGGCGCCCGTGTCTTGGGGGCCATTTACCCCCGGTGATTCGGCCAGCCCAGCTGGCCCCCTCGCCAATCAGGTCGAGAAAGAAGAACCGCAGCCGCAAGTCGATGTGGCGTTCGGGTTCTTGATGACAAACTGGGCACCCTGCAGGTCTTCTTTGTAATCGATCTCGGCACCGATCAGGTACTGGTAGCTCATGGCGTCGATCAACAAGGAGACGCCATTTTTGCTCATGGTCGTGTCGTCTTCGTTGGTGATTTCATCGAAGGTGAAACCGTACTGAAAGCCCGAGCAGCCGCCGCCTTGCACAAACACGCGCAGCTTCAAATCAGGGTTGCCCTCTTCGGCGATCAGGTCGGCCACCTTGGCAGCCGCGCTGTCGGTAAAGACAATCGGTTCGGGCATTTCGGTCTGGATATTTTCAGCAACAGCACTCATGGTGTTTCTCCGGTTCAGTGCCAAATAGTATAGCGCGCTGGTCGGGAATTACCGCCCATCCTCTGCAGTAACGCTACTGGCCTCATGGGCTTTTCAAATCCCAAGCGCCCAAACAAAAAGCCGCTGCGGCGAACCGGAGCGGCTTTTTGATGAAGCAGAAAAGCGGATTAACGCTTGGAGAACTGCTTGCGGCGGCGAGCGGAGTGCAAGCCGACCTTTTTACGTTCGACTTCACGGGCGTCGCGGGTGACAAAACCGGCTTGGCTCAGCACGGGCTTGAGCGATGCGTCGTAGTCAATCAGGGCGCGGGTGATGCCGTGGCGCGATGCACCAGCTTGACCGGATTCGCCACCGCCGTGCACGTTGATCATGATGTCGAAAGTTTCGGCATGGTTGGTCAACATGAGGGGTTGCTTGGCGATCATGATCGAAGTCTCGCGGCCGAAGTAGGCTTGGATGTCCTTGCCGTTGACCGTGATCTTGCCAGTGCCTTTTTTCAGAAACACGCGGGCGACGCTGGATTTGCGACGGCCTGTGCCATTGTTCCATTCACCAATCATCTCAAGGCTCCTTAGATGTCCAGCACTTTAGGCTGTTGGGCGGTGTGTGGGTGCTCTGCGCCGCCATACACCTTGAGTTTCTTGATCATGGCGTAGCCGAGTGGGCCCTTGGGCAGCATGCCCTTGACAGCCTTCTCGAGTGCGCGGCCAGGGTGCTTGGCTTGCATGTCGCGGAAGTTGGTGGCAGTGATACCGCCGGGATAGCCCGAATGACGGTAATACACTTTGTCCAGTGTCTTGGTGCCAGTCACTTTGAGCTTGGCAGCATTGATGATGACGATGAAGTCACCGGTGTCGACGTGAGGCGTGTAAATGGCCTTGTGTTTGCCGCGCAAACGGAGAGCAACTTCGCTGGCTACTCGTCCGAGGACCTTGTCGGTCGCGTCAATCACAAACCACTCGTGCACGACCTCAGCGGGTTTGGCGCTGAAAGTTGTTGTCATGAGTTTTCTCTTTGAAGAAAGGTTTGTTGAGCCCTTTTCCACGGTCGGTGTTCCTCTCTTGGGAACCTCTTAGGTGGGAGATTGCTCGCACCTTTTCAGGTTTGGGCGTCTTCGCCGCGGGGCTACAAAATCGCTGCGAAGCTTGCCATTATACGAAAAATCAAGGACTTGCAGAAGTTATTGGTTACCATCGACGCATGTTCAGTTACCGACACGCTTTCCACGCGGGCAACCATGCCGATGTGCTCAAACACATCACGCTGCTTGCCACCCTGCGCCACCTCATGCAAAAAGAGGCCGGCATCACCCTGATTGACACCCACGCCGGGGCCGGTCTGTACCGTCTGGACGGCGATTATTCGCAAAAAGGGGCCGAAGCCGAGGACGGCCTGTTCAAACTGCTGGCCGCGGCCGAAAAGCTCGATGCCCTGCCCGAGCCCGTGCAGGACTATCTGGAACAGATCGCCAGCTTCAACCCCAACGGGCAAGCCAAAATTTACCCGGGCTCGCCCTTTTTGATGCAGCGCCTGATGCGCCACGCATCGCGCGACCGCCTGCGCCTGTTCGAGTTGCACCCCACCGACAGCAAAGCCCTGATGTCCAACATCGCCCAGCTCGAAGCCGGACGCACGGTCACTGTGAGCCGCGAAGACGGTTTTGAAGCCCTCAAAAAGCTGCTGCCCCCACCGCCATCGGCCACGGGCTCCAAGCGGGCCATGGTGCTGATCGACCCCAGCTACGAAATCAAGTCCGATTACAGCAAGGTCGCCAGCGTCATCCAGGAATACCTCAAGCGTTTCTCGACGGGCACTTATTTGGTCTGGTATCCGATCATCCCGCGCCCGGAAGCGCATGACCTGCCCAAACGCCTGCGCACCTTGGCCAACCAGTCACAAAAGCCCTGGCTCAACGCCACCCTAGCGATTGGCCGGGGCCCTGGCGACGAAGGCGGCTTGGTGGCCAGCGGCATGTTTGTCATCAACCCGCCCTTCACCCTGAAAGACCAGATCCGGCAGGCGCTGGATGTGGTCGGCCCCGCCTTGGCGCGCGGGTCCGGCAAAAATTGGGCGGTGGAATCGTCTTGAACGGGTGAAGCCCCTCCCAATGGGCTCTCGAACGGGTATTTCAAGGCGGAAAACACGGCATCAGGGAAATACCTGAGCGCAGGGCATTGAAATTAACCGACCGCACGGTCGGTTAATTGATATACTGGCACCCGCGCCGCGATCATCCCATCCTGTTTGGCGCAGGAGAAGCCCATGTACACGCAATCTTTCAGCGTCCCGGACGGAACCGAGGACGCCAAGTCGGCCGGCCTGAAGGCCGTTCCCAAAGCCCTGAGCGCTCAAGACGCCGCCCTGCAAGCGGCCTTTGACGCCCGCATCGATGCCGATGGCCGCATCGAGCCCCGCGAGTGGATGCCCGAGGCCTACCGCAAAACCCTGGTGCGCCAGATCAGCCAGCACGCCCACAGCGAAATCGTGGGTATGCTGCCCGAAGGCAACTGGATCAGCCGCGCCCCGAGCCTCAAGCGCAAGGCCATCCTGATCGCCAAGGTGCAAGACGAAGGCGGCCACGGCCTGTACCTGTACAGCGCCGCCGAGACTTTGGGCACCAGCCGCGACCAGATGCTGGACGCCCTGCATTCCGGCAAGGCCAAGTACAGCTCCATCTTCAATTACCCCACGCTCAACTGGGCCGATGTGGGCGTGGTCGGCTGGCTGGTCGATGGCGCGGCCATCATGAACCAGGTGCCCCTGTGCCGCTGCTCTTACGGCCCCTACGCCCGCGCCATGGTGCGCGTGTGCAAGGAAGAATCCTTCCACCAGCGCCAGGGCTACGAAGCCCTGCTGGTCATGATGCAAGGCACGGCCGAGCAAAAAGCCATGGTGCAGGACGCCGTGAACCGCTGGTGGTGGAAGTGCCTGGCCATGTTCGGGCCGCCCGACGCCGACAGCCCCAACAGCGCGCAAGGCATGCGCTGGGGCATCAAGCGCATCAGCAACGACGACCTGCGTCAAAAGTTTGTGGACGCCACCGTGCCGCAAGCCAAAGTGTTGGGCGTCACTTTGCCTGACCCGGATTTGAAGTGGAACGAAGCGCGTGGTCACTACGACTACGGCCAAATTGATTGGGACGAGTTCTGGGCCACCGTCAACGGCAACGGTCCTTGCAACAAGGAGCGTTTGGGTGCCCGCGTCAAGGCTTGGAACGACGGCGCCTGGGTGCGCGAAGCGGCCCTGGCCCACGCCAAGAAACAACAGCAACGTCAGATGAAGGAAGCAGCATGAGCACCGCCGCATTGAAAGAATGGCCTCTGTGGGAGGTTTTTGTCCGCTCCAAGCAAGGCCTGGAGCACAAGCACTGCGGCAGCCTGCACGCCTCGGATTCCGAGCACGCTTTGCAAATGGCGCGCGACGTGTACACCCGCCGCCAGGAAGGCGTGAGCATCTGGGTCGTGCCCTCGGCCAGCATCTCGGCCAGTGAGCCCAACGACAAACCCGAATTCTTCGATCCCGCCAGCGACAAGGTCTACCGCCACCCGACCTTTTACGAAATCCCCGAAGAAGTGGGCCACATGTGAGCGCGACCATGAATGCCCCCATCGATTACCTGCTGCACCTGGCCGACAACGCGCTGATCCTCGGACAGCGCAACGCCGAGTGGTGCGGACACGGCCCGATTCTTGAAGAAGACATCGCCTTGTCCAACAACAGTCTGGACCTGATCGGCCAGGCCCGCATGCTTTACCAGCACGCGGCCGAGCTGCAAGGCGGCGGCGCCACCGAAGACACACTGGCGTACTTCCGCGACGTGCCCGATTTCAAGAACTACACCCTGTGCGAATTGCCGCACATGCCCTTGATGTCGGCCACGGCCCAAGGCGACCGCGACTTTGCCATGACCATCGTGCGCAACTTCCTGTACAGCAGCCTGATGGTGCTGGTGTGGGACCAGTTGCAAAACTCCAAAGACGCGCAACTGGCCGCGATCGCAGCCAAGTCGCTCAAGGAAGTGCGCTACCACCTGCGCCACTCGCGCGACTGGCTGGTGCGCATGGGCGACGGCACCGACGAATCCCACGCCAAGGCGCAAGCGGCACTGGACCAATTGCTGCCCTACACCCAGGAATTCTGGGCCAGCAGCCCGCATGAAACTGCCGCGCTGGCCAACGGCACAGGCATCGAGATGGCGGCTTTGCAAAACGACTGGAACCAGATCGTGGATGAAGCCCTGCTAGAGGCCACCCTGAAGCGCCCAGCCGATGGTGGCTTTGTGCCCACAGGCAAACAAGGTATCCACTCCGAGCACCTGGGTTTTGTGCTGGCCGAAATGCAAAGCCTGGCCCGCGCCCACCCGCAAGCCACCTGGTAATCCTCAAGCCAAGCCATGACCACCCTCACTTCGCAGCCCACCGCCGCCGATGTGGCCCGCGCCTGGACCCTGCTCGACAGCTTGACCGACCCGGAAATTCCGGTGGTCACCCTGCGCGAGCTGGGCATCTTGAGGGATGTGCGCGCAGGAGAAGCGGGACTGGAGGTGGTCATCACGCCCACCTACAGCGGCTGCCCGGCCATGGGCGTGATCGAGGACGATGTGAAAGCGCTGCTGCAAGCCCACGGCCTGCAAGGCCGCGTCGTCACGCAACTGGCCCCGGCCTGGACCACCGACTGGATGAGCGAAGCGGCCAAAGACAAACTGCGCGCCTATGGCATCGCCCCGCCACACGCGTGCAGCAGCGCGAGTTCGGGTGCGGCCAACGTGGTGCAGTTTGCTGCGCGTGGCGCCAAGCCCGAGGTGGTGAACTGCCCGCAATGCGGCTCGGCCAACACCACCGAAACCTCCCATTTCGGCTCGACCGCCTGCAAGGCCCTTTACCGGTGCCTGGCCTGCATGGAGCCTTTCGATTACTTCAAACCTTACTGAGCGGCCTTGCCGCCCTGAAGCACCATGTCCGCACCCCGATTTCATGACCTCCCGATCGCACGCATCAGCCCCGAAGCGGCAGGTGCCGTGGCCATCACGCTGAACGTGCCTGCCGATCTGCGCAGCCACTTCGACTTCCAGCCCGGCCAGTTCCTGACCTTGCGCGCCGACATCGACAGCACCGATGTGCGCCGCAGCTACTCCATCAGCTCGGCCCGCAGCCAGCTGCAAAAGCAAGGTGTGCTCGAAGTGGGCATCCGCCCCGTCGAAGGGGGCGTGTTCTCCAACTGGGCGGCCACCCAACTGAAAGCGGGCGACACCCTGCGCGTGATGCCGCCCGATGGCCGCTTTGTGGTGCAGCGCCCCCGAGCGATTCACCGCGTGGGCTTTGCCGCAGGCTCGGGCATCACGCCCATCCTGTCCATCCTGGCCAGCACCCTGGAAGAGCAACCCGAGAGCAAATTCACCTTGGTCTACGGCAACCGCCGCATGGACAGCGTGATGTTCAACGAAGCCTTGCAAGACCTGAAGGACCGCTACCCGGACCGCCTCACGCTGATCCACATCCTCTCGCGACAGGCACAGGAAGTCCCCCTGCTCGAAGGCCGCATCGATGCGGCCAAAGTGCAAGCCATCATCGACGCCTTCTTGCCCGTGGGCAGCATGGACGAGGTGTTTGTGTGCGGGCCGGAGGCCATGATCGAAGCCACCGAGCAAGCGCTGCTCACGGCTGGCGTCAAACCCGAGCGCATCCGCACCGAACGCTTCAGCTCGCCAACACTCGATGCGCTGACCCCTGAAGCCCGCGCCCAAGCCGTGCTGGGCCACCCCGCCACGCGCGAGCAGGGCGAAGTGCAGCTGACCGTGGTGCTGGACGGCAAGCCCTACAACATGCCAATGAACCGCAACGAGAAGATCCTCGACATCGCCTTGTCGCTGGGTCTGGACCTGCCGTATTCGTGCAAAGCCGGGGTGTGCTGCACCTGCCGCTGCAAGGTCATGGAAGGCACGACCGAGATGGAGAAGAACTTCACCCTCGAAAAGCCCGAAGTCGAACAAGGCTTCATCCTGTCCTGCCAGGCCCGCCCCACCAGCGAGCGCGTGGTGATCAGTTTCGACGAACGCTGACCCGCTGCGCAAAGCACCCGATCAAAAGCGCCCTGCAGTGCAGGGCGTTTCTCATGGCGGGTGCCCGCACATCAGAAGCGGTAACCCAGACCGACGCCCACCAACAGCGGATCGAGCTTCAAGGTCCCCTGGTTCGCGCCATCGACGAACACATTGGAGCGGATGTACACCTTTTTGACATCGAAATTCAGCGACCAGTTTTTGTCCAATGGGATGTCCATGCCCACCTGCAACGCGCCACCCCAGCTGTCGTCTTCCAGGTCAGCACGCCCACCCAGCAGATTGACGCTGGTGATGCGGGTGTAATTCACGCCCGCACCGACATAGGGCTTGTAAGCGCCCAAACCGGTGAAGTGGTATTGCAACAGCAAACTGGGCGGTAAATGCTTGAAAGTGCCAATCGATGCGCCGCCCAAATAGACAGTCTGTTTTTGGGGCACCGTCAAAACCAGCTCCGCAGCGATGTTCGGGGTGAAGAAATAGCTGACATCCACTTCCGGAATGGTCTTGTTATTGACCGACAAGCCCAAACCCGTGCCATCTTTGTTGGCCATGTCGAGGTGCACAGCGCGGGCGCGCACCATCCAGGGGCCTTCGCCCGAGGCTTGCGCCATGGCGGCAGTGACAGAGCAAGCAGCCAGTACAGCTGCAACGATGGTTTGTTTTTTCATGTTGACTTTCCTTATGAACGAAGAGCTTTCTGCTCAGTCCTATTGAAAGTCTCAACCACCTGCACGCGTTTGCGTTTTGTCAAATGCCCGCGCACTGCGGTCTGCAACCGTACCCGCACTTGTGATGGATCAAATCCATCCAAGTGCCTTCATCGTTCGGTGCGTTTCACAACCGACGCCAGATCTCCGTTGTGGCAGCACTCTGGTTCATCGTATAGAAATGGATGGCAGGCACACCACCGTTGATCAGCTGTTCGCAAAGGTCAGACACCACATCCAGACCGAAAGCCTTGATCGACTCGACATCATCTCCGTAGGCCTGCAGGCGCAACCTGATCCAGCGCGGGATCTCAGCGCCACACGCGTCCGAAAAACGCAGCAACTGCGACGAGCTGGTGATGGGCATGATGCCCGGCACGATGGGCACATCCACGCCCAGCTTGTAGGCGTCGTCCACAAAGCGGAAGTAGGCATCGCTGTTGTAGAAGTATTGGGTGATGGCCGAATTGGCGCCCGCCTTCACTTTGGTGGCAAAGGCCTGCAAGTCGGCTTCGGGCGATTTGGCTTGCGGGTGGATTTCAGGGTAGGCCGCCACTTCGATGTGGAAATCGTCACCGGTTTCAGCACGGATGAAAGCCACCAAATCGCTGGCGTAATGGAACTCGCCGCCTGCGCCATAGCCGCTGGGCAAATCACCGCGCAAGGCGACCAGGCGCTTGACGCCCATGGCCTTGAGCGTGGCCAGTTCTTCACGCACCGAGGCCTTGGTGGCCCCAATGCACGAAAAGTGCGAAGCCGCTGCCACGCCCTCGGCCTGAATCGCTGCCACCGTGGCAAAAGTGCCTTCCTGGGTGGAGCCGCCCGCCCCGTAGGTCACCGAGCAAAACTCAGGCTTCAAAGCGTACAGCTTCTCGCGCACACCGCGCAGCTTCTCTGCGCCCTCAGGCGTCTTGGGTGGGAAAAACTCCAGGCTGATGGGCAATTTCAAACCAGACATCACAACACTTTCCAAAATTCAATCGTCGTTGGCCTTAGCATAGGTCTTGGCGGCCAGATCAGCCTCGTGCGCCAGGCGCGCTTTCTCGCGCGCGGGCAGCACCGCTGCCGGGTCAGGCCAGCAGGCCTGCACAAAAAATTCACGGTTACCGTCACCGCCCTCAATTGGACTGTCCAACCAGGCCGTCACCTGCATGCCCAACTCGGTCAGGGCTGTGCGCAGGCGGTTTTCAATGAAGGGGTACAGGCTTTCGTCTTTCACAATGCCGCCCTTGCCCACCTGACCCGGCTGCAACTCAAACTGCGGCTTGACCAGCATCAAAAGCTGCCCCGTGGGCTTGAGCAAATGCACCACGCCCGGCAAGACCAGGGTGAGCGAGATGAAGGACACATCGCCCACCATCAGGTCGAAGCCTTCCAACGCTTCAGGGACGCGCTCATCGCCGGGCTCCAGCTCACGGGCGTTCACGCCTTCGATGCAGACCACGCGCTCGTCAGCCTGGATACGTGGGTGCACCTGGGCATGACCCACGTCAATGCCCACCACCTGCGCTGCGCCGTGCTGCAGCAAGCAGTCGGTGAAGCCCCCTGTGCTTTGGCCCACATCCAGGCAGCGCATACCCGCAACCTTCACACCCGTAGCCTTCAAGGCCCCTTCGAGCTTCAAGCCGCCGCGTGACACGTAGCGCGACTCGGCGTCGTCGAGCAGCTGCAGGGCAGCGCTTTCGGGCACCTCGTCGCGGTTTTTCACCACCGCACGCCAAGTCCCGTCCGGCTGCTGCCACTGCACGCCCCCGGCAATCAGTCGCTGAGCCTGGGAGCGAGAAGCGGCCAGGCCGCGCTCGACGAGAAGTTGGTCAATGCGCATGCGTGGTTTTCAGTAGCGGTAAGTGTCGGCCTTGTAAGGACCGTTTTTCGACACGCCGATGTACGCGGCTTGCTCGTCGGTGAGTTCGGTCAACTGTGCGCCGACTTTCTTCAGGTGCAGGCGAGCCACTTTTTCGTCCAAGTGCTTGGGCAACACATAGACCTTGCCGGCTTCGTACTGGTCTTGCTTGGTGAACAGCTCGATCTGGGCAATGGTCTGGTTGGCAAACGAAGACGACATCACGAAGCTGGGGTGGCCGGTGGCGCAACCCAGGTTCACCAAGCGGCCTTTGGCCAGCAGGGTGATCTTCTTGCCATCGGGGAAGATGACGTGGTCGACCTGGGGCTTGATCTCGTCCCACTGCAGCTTTTCCAGCGAAGCGACGTCGATCTCGTTGTCAAAGTGACCGATGTTGCAGACGATGGCTTCGTCTTTCATGGCGGCCATGTGCTCGTAGCGGATCACGTTCTTGTTGCCGGTGGCCGAGACGAAGATGTCGCACTTGTCGGCGGCGTATTCCATGGTCACGACCTTGAAGCCTTCCATCGCGGCTTGGAGGGCGTTGATCGGGTCGATCTCGGTCACCCAGACTTGGGCGCTCAAAGCGCGCAAGGCTTGGGCGGAACCTTTGCCCACGTCGCCGTAACCGGCCACACAAGCCACTTTGCCGGCGATCATCACGTCGGTGGCGCGTTTGATGGAGTCCACCAAAGATTCGCGGCAGCCGTACAGGTTGTCGAACTTGCTCTTGGTCACCGAGTCGTTCACGTTGATGGCGCGGAACATCAGGCTGCCTTTGGCGGCCATTTCGTTCAAGCGCAACACGCCGGTGGTGGTCTCTTCGGTCACGCCAATGATCTGGGCACCCTTGCGGCTGTACCAGGTCGGGTCCACGGCCAGCTTGGCCTTGATGGCGTTGAACAGGCAGGTCTCTTCTTCGCTGGTGGGGTTGGCGATCAGGCTGGCGTCTTTTTCGGCGCGCTTGCCCAGGTGCATGAGCAAAGTAGCGTCGCCGCCGTCGTCCAGGATCATGTTGGGGCCTTCGCCCTCGGTGCCGGCTGGGCCAAAGTCAAAAATGCGGTGGGTGTAATCCCAGTAGTCGGCCAGGGTCTCGCCCTTGATGGCGAACACGGGCGTGCCCTTGGCGGCGATGGCTGCGGCGGCGTGGTCCTGGGTCGAGAAGATGTTGCAAGAAGCCCAGCGCACGCTGGCACCCAAGGCTTGCAGGGTCTCGATCAGCACAGCCGTCTGGATCGTCATGTGCAAGGAGCCGGTGATGCGGGCACCTTTCAGAGGCTGCGCCTTGGCGAACTCTTCACGGATGGCCATGAGGCCGGGCATTTCGGTCTCGGCGATTTTGATTTCTTTGCGGCCCCAGTCGGCCAGGCCGATGTCGGCGATCACGCAATCGGCGTTCACGGCGGTGTTCAAACGTGCATTCATTGTCAGCTCCAAAGCAAATGTGAAGAAGCCACACGTGTGGATGCCGGCACTGAATGGGAAAAACAGGCTCACCGCACGTCGTGTGGATGAGCGTCGTTGCTGTTGAAGTGTTCCGAGCCTCACGCCCCGCTGCCGACTTGCGGACAAGTCAGGGGGCGCTGCAACGCTCCTCGGAATGCTGCATTCTAGCGCAGTCCGCCTTTGCGCGCTTCGCCAGGCCTTTGACCTCGCACTCCGCCCGCCACCAGTTCCGGCATTTGCTAGACTGAACCCATGCACCCCGACCTCTGGACCCCATGCCTGAACTGATGCGCCACCTCGCCCACTATTGGCATGTATGGACGGTATCCGCCGTGATCGTGCTCATTGCCCTGGATTACGTGCGCCAATTCATTGGACCGGCCATGGAACTGAAGAAACACTTGGCCAGGGTCAACGCACAACTGGCTTTGTTGGCCCAGTCGGGCCCTCAGCCCCACATCGACCTGACTCGGCTCAAGACCGAGGTGATGGCCTCCGCCCCCTTGCAGCACGCCTGGCTGCAATACGCCAACACGCTCCAGCTGCAGTCACAAACGGCCCATGAGGGCCCCGTCGGTGCAGCAAGGCAGCGGGTCAGCCAGCTGTCCAAAGCTTTTTTCTCGCGTCTGGACCTGAACGCCCAAGGCAGCCGAATGGACCTGTCCAACCTGGAACAACTGGCGCAAAACGATCCCAGCCTGGCCAAACTCTGGGCCGAATACAACCAGGCCGTGGAAGAACTCCAGCGGCTTGAAATGTCCACGCCAAGCACCACAGCTCAGTGGCAAGCCCACACACATGCTGAGCACTACTTCACCGAGCAGGCCTTGGTGGATTCACCGCTTCAATCCAATTTTTACAAACACACACCCGGCATCCTGACCGGCGTGGGCATCATCGGCACCTTCACCGGCTTGATCGCGGGCCTGGTCGGTTTTGACGTGTCCAACCCCGAACGGGTGCAGGCCGAATTGAGCCAATTAGTCCAAACCGTGGGGCACGCGTTTCTGGTGTCGGCCTTGGCGATCACTTTGGCCATGGTGTTCACCTGGATTGAAAAGTCCGTGCTGACTGGCCGCTACCGGCAAGTCGAAGAACTGCAGCAGTGGCTGGACACCCTGTTCGCCCCTCAGGCCGGGGCTCAATGGGTGGAGCGTCTGACACTGGCCACTGAAATGCAGACGGCCCTCTCCTACAAAATCCTGAGCCAATTGCGCCCATCAGGCCCACGCACCCAGCCGCATTGAACGCGCATGTTCGGCTCCAGAAAACCGCCCGCCAAAAGGTCCCGGGACGAAGCAGAAAAACCCTTCTGGATTTCGTTCTCAGACCTGATGACCGCCCTGATGGTGCTGTTTCTGGTGGCCATGGCGGTCGCCCTGCTCAGCGTCACGACAGGTTTGCGCAAGATGGACGATGGCCGCGCCAACCGGGACCAGGCCATATCGACCTGCCTGAACAGCATCCGCCAGATCACCCAAAAAGCCGAATACGCCGGGATGACACTGCGTGGGCAAACCCTGGAGCTGGGCACCTTGGCCGAATTTCCGAAAGACAGCCATGTCCTGGCCACTGACCGTGCGGTATTCCTGCGCAGCTTTGTACCTCAGATGTTGCACATGGCCCGCACGCCAGATTGTCAGAACTGGCTCAAACGCTGGGTGCTCGAAGGCTACGCCAGCCCGGAGGGCTCCTACCTCTACAACCTCAACCTCAGCCTGGAGCGCTCCCAACGGGTGCTGTGCGTGCTGCTGGACGCCAACGCACCGAACGCTCTTGACCAGGAAGACCGCAAGACGATCCGCGAACTCTTCTTTGTGGGGGGCTCGTCCTTCAACTCGGCCATCCTGAACCAACCCGAAAAAAGCCGCCGGGTCGAACTGCGTCTGGAGTTCAAGGAGCTGCGCAACCGCTGCGAAGCCAACGCACCTGACTGTGAAATCGACGAGGTGCGCCCCATTCCCTGGGACGACGACTTCAAATGCCCCATGGACAAGCGCTGAGCGCTGCATCGTCCGCTGGCATCCCATCCAGAGGGCGGGCCCGGTAAAATCGCTTTCTTTCGCCAGCCCATGACGGGCTTGGCCACCACGGGTGCTGCTTGCCACCCGCACGAATCAGGACCCCTTGTGACCTACGCCAACGAGACCCGGCGCCGCCGGACTTTTGCGATCATTTCCCACCCCGACGCGGGTAAAACCACGCTGACCGAGAAACTGCTGCTGTTCTCCGGCGCGATCCAGATTGCCGGCTCGGTCAAGGCCCGCAAGGCCTCGCGCCACGCCACGTCGGACTGGATGGAAATCGAAAAGCAGCGTGGCATCTCTGTGGCGTCGTCCGTGATGCAGATGCTCTACCGCGACCATGTCATCAACCTGCTCGACACGCCCGGCCACAAGGACTTCAGCGAGGACACCTACCGCGTGCTCACCGCTGTGGACTCGGCGCTCATGGTGATCGACGCGGCCAACGGTGTGGAAGCCCAGACCCGCCGCCTGATCGAGGTGTGCCGTCAGCGCGACACGCCCATCATCACCTTTGTGAACAAGATGGACCGCGAAGTTCGCGACCCGCTCGACATCCTAGACGAAGTCGAACGCGAGCTGGGCATGCCCTGCGTGCCCATGACCTGGCCCGTGGGTCAGGGCAAATCGTTTGGCGGCATCGTCAACCTGCGCACGCAGGCCATGACGGTGTTCGACTCCGGCTCTGAACGCCTGCCGCAAGATTTTGAGACCATCCCGCTCGCCGAGCAGGCCCAGCTGGCCGAGCGCTTTGCCCTGGAATGGCAAACCGCCATGGACAGCATGGAGCTGGCCACCGGCGCATCGCCCGCTTTTGATGAAGAAGCCTTTTTGGCAGGCAAACAAACGCCCGTGTTCTTTGGCTCTGGCGTGAACAACTTCGGTGTGATGGAAGTGCTCGACGCCCTGGTCGACCTGGCTCCTGCGCCCAAGCCCCGCACCAGCAACCTGATTGTCAACAAGCAGCCCGTGGTCAAGGACATCCAGCCCGAAGACAGCGCGTTTTCGGGCGTGGTGTTCAAGGTGCAGGCCAACATGGACGCCAACCACCGCGACCGCATCGCCTTTGTGCGCATGGCGTCCGGCAAATACACATCCGGCATGAAGCTCAAGGTACAGCGCACTGGCAAAGAGCTGCGCCCCACCAGCGTCGTCACATTCCTGAGCCAGCGCCGTGAAGCGGTGGACGAAGCCTATGCGGGCGACATCATCGGCTTCACCACCCACGGCGGCGTGCAGCTGGGCGACACCATCACCGATGGGGCCAACCTGCAGTTCACCGGCCTGCCCTTCTTTGCGCCCGAACTCTTCATGACCGTGATCCTGAAGAACCCACTGCGCACCAAGCAGCTGCAAACCGGGCTGGACCAACTGGGCGAAGAAGGCGCGATCCAGGTCTTCAAGCCCGAAATCGGCGGCCCCATGCTACTGGGTGCAGTGGGCCAGCTGCAATTTGAAGTCGTGCAGCACCGCCTCAAGGCCGAATACGACTGCGATGTACGCCTAGAAGGCTGTCAGTACACCGGCGCCCGCTGGATCACCGCCGACACCCCGGCCGAGCTGCGCGAATTCACCAACGCCTACCCGCAGCGCATGGCGCTGGACGCCGCAGGCACGCTGGCGTATCTGTGCACCAGTCCGTATGACGTGCGGCTGGCGCAAGAGCGCTTCCCCAAAATCCATTTCCACCCGCTGCGCGAGCATGCGGGTCTGGCGTTGGGCAGCGCGGGCTGACCACAGAGATGCAGCTGCTGCGCCACTGGTCACCCGGCCACATCGTCGGCGTCTTCACCGACATCGACGACACGTTGACCACCGAAGGGGAGATCACTTCTGACGCCTTTCAAGCGCTGGCTGATCTGAAATTGGCTGGCCTGCATGTGGTGCCGATCACCGGGCGGCCTGTGGGCTGGAGCGAACCCTTCGCCCAAAGCTGGCCGGTCGACGCCATCGTGGCCGAAAACGGTGCCGTGGGACTGCAACACTCGACCACACAAGGCCTGCGCAAGTTGTACCAACAAGACGCCCGGACACGCCAAGCCCACTTCACCCGCATGCAAGCGGTACTGGACCAGATTGAAAAAGAAGTGACTGGCGCTCGCCGTTCACAAGACAGCGCAGGCCGGGAAACCGATATCGCCATTGACCACAGCGAGTTCACGCAGCTGCCACAAAGCGCCATCGACGAAGTGGTGCGCGTGATGCAAGGCGCAGGCATGACCGCCACGGTCAGCAGCATCCACATCAATGGCTGGTTTGGCACGCACAGCAAACTCACAGGCGCCCGCTGGATCGTGCGCGAGGTGTGGGGCCGCGATCTGGATGCCGAAATCGACCGCTGGGTTTATGTGGGAGACTCCACCAACGACCAGGTGATGTTTGAACACTTCCCGCACAGTGTGGGGGTGGCCAACATTCGGCGCTTTGAGGCGCAACTCACGCACCCGCCGCGCTACATCACCCCCAGTGAACGCGGCGCAGGCTTTGCGGAAATGACCCGACATTTGCTGGCGAGACTGAGCTGAAACCAGCACCCACCCACTTCTTCGCGGCAAGCTGCGCGATACACCGCCCACACCGACAGGATTCGCGCATGAACACCACCCCCCTATTGACCTGGTCTGAAAACGACACCCCACGCTCTGCCCTGTGGCGATCCGACCAAGTACTGCCCAAGCAAGTGGTGCTGGCCGACGACACCATGACCGCCGACACCGCCTTTCGCCTGGCCTGCGCCGGTACAGGCCTGCTCTGGCGCAGCGATTTTCAAAACGCACGACAGCTGCTGCAAGCGCTGGTCCGGCGCATCGACAAACCCAAAAAGGTCCGCACCAAAAAACAAGACCCGAACGCCCCTGTGATCCCCGGTGCAGCTTTCCACACCCACCGCCAGGCACAAGCCCAGCGCACCCGGATCCTGAGCCAGGTTCTGATTGAGCTGGATGGCGACTACGGCATTGCGCTGCGGCGCGCACCCGATGTCAAAGCCGCTTGCACGCAGGCATTTGGTCCAGCCAATGGACAATCATCGGTGATCTCGCTGCGCAGCCTGCAAGGGGTGATCGGCGCATTCGAGTGGCGCAAAAACGGTGTCGAGGTCCCGGCCATGGGCGAGGCCTTGCGCATCTACCCCCACTACGCTGTGTTCTCACCTGTTCGCGGTGAATATGTGGCACTGGTGGCCAACGCCCCATTGCCCGAAGCCTTCAAAACCCACCCCGTGGCTTTTGACATAGGCGTGGGCACCGGGGTGCTGTCGGCCGTGCTCGCGCGGCGAGGTGCCACGCAGGTGGTGGGGACCGACATGTCGGAACGTGCTTTGGCCTGCGCACTGGACAACCTGCAACGCCTGGGTCTGCAAAACCAGGTGCAGCTGCTTCAAACCGACCTCTTCCCGCCCGGTCAAGCAGCGGTGGTGGTCTGCAACCCGCCATGGCTGCCTGCACGCCCGACCTCACTTTTGGAACAGGCGGTTTATGACGAAGGCAGCCAAATGCTCCAAGGGTTTTTGAAAAACCTTCCCACACACCTGTGCGAAGGCGGTGAAGGCTGGTTGATCCTGTCCGACCTGGCCGAGCACCTGGGCCTGCGCACCCGTGAAACCCTGCTGGGCTGGATCGCCGATGCAGGCCTCAAAGTGTTGGGCCGCACGGATGTGAAGCCCGTACATGCCAAAGCCCAGGATGCCACCGACCCACTGCACGCCGCACGCTCAGCCGAAGTGACTTCACTGTGGCGGCTCGGTGTGGCTGACTGAGCATCAGCCCAGCAAAGGACTGCCCCTGTGGGAGCGCGCCCCTGCTCGCGAATGGCTGAACCACCGCAAGCACTCAAAGCCAGCCTCAGCGCCGAACCACCATTCGGCCACAGGGGCAACTTCCCACAAAACTCGCCATCACACCCTCGCCAGCACCGGGCCCAAGGCCTTGCCGGTATGGGTGCCCAAGCGCACCAGCGCCTCGGGTGTCATGGCAGCGACGATGCGTCCACCGGCGTTGCCGCCTTCTGGCCCCAGGTCGATCACCCAGTCGGCCTCGGCGATCACATCGAGGTCATGTTCGATCACGATCACACTGTGACTCGCATTCACCAGGCGGTGCAACACACTGATGAGTTTGTCCACGTCGGCCATGTGCAGGCCCACGGTGGGCTCATCCAGCACATACAAGGTGTGCGGCGCCTTGTTGCCGCGCTTGCCCACGTCGTCCCGCACCTTGGTGAGTTCGGTCACCAGCTTGATGCGCTGCGCCTCGCCGCCGCTGAGCGTGGGTGAGGGCTGTCCCAAGGTCAGGTAGCCCAAGCCCACGTCTTTGAGCAACTGCAGCGGGTGCGCGATGCTGGGCATGGTGGCGAAGAATTCCACCGCTTCGTCCACCTCCATCTGCAGCACATCGCCAATGCTCTTGCCACGCCAGGTGACCGCCAGCGTCTCGGGGTTGAAGCGGGCACCTCGGCAGGTTTCGCAAGGCACTTTCACATCGGGCAAAAAGCTCATCTCGATGGTGCGCATGCCCTGGCCTTCACAACTGGGACAGCGGCCTTCGCCGGTGTTGAAGCTGAAACGCCCAGCCGCATAGCCACGCGCCTTGGCCTCCAGCGTTTCGGCAAACAATTTACGGATCGTGTCCCAAAAACCGATGTAGGTCGCGGGGCAGGAACGCGGCGTTTTGCCAATCGGGGTCTGGTCGACTTCGAGCACGCGGTCTATCGTCTCAAAACCTTGCACATCGCTGCAAGCGGTCAGGGCCACGCGCTGGCCGGCATCTTGTGCGGTGCGACCTGCCAAGGTCGAGCGCTGGCTGACCAGGGCCTGCACATTGGCCAGCAAGACATCGCGGGCCAGCGTGGATTTGCCGGAACCGCTCACGCCAGTCACAGCAACCAAACGCTTGAGCGGCACTTGCACATCGACCTGGCGCAAGTTGTGCAGGTTGGCCCCCGTCAGGGTGAGCCAATGCACGTCCGAACCACCCGCAGCTTCTTTGTGGGGCGCTGGCGTGGGCGCCGATTTTGGCGTATCCCCGCCGTATGAGGCGCCCGCGCCAGCGCCCCGCAAAGAAGGATCCACGAAACGACGCGACTGCATCGGATGCTTCATCGCATGCAACAAGTAGCGCCCGGTCTGCGAATCGGCAGACGCCGTGATGTCGGCCACCGAGCCTTCGGCCACCAGACGGCCGCCGCGTTTACCGGCACTCGGGCCGATGTCGATGATGTGGTCGGCGCGGCGGATCGTGTCTTCGTCGTGCTCCACAACCACCAGGGTGTTGCCCTTGTCACCCAGCTTGTGCAGGGCGTTGAGCAAAATCTGGTTGTCGCGGGCGTGCAAGCCGATGGTCGGCTCGTCCAGCACGTAGCACACGCCTTGCAAGTTGCTGCCCAGCTGCGCGGCCAGGCGGATGCGCTGGGCTTCGCCGCCCGACAGGGTGGGCGCCCCTCGGTCGAGCGTGAGGTAGCCCAGGCCCACTTCTTCCAAAAATTCGAGGCGGCTCTGGATCTCGGGCACCAGGTCGCGGGCGATGTCGGCATCGCGTCCGGTGAGCTGCAGTTTCTCGACCCACTGCCGCACATCGCTGACCGACAGGCTGGCGATGTCGGTGATGCGCCAGCCCTGGCCAGGCGCTGCACCCAGGCGCACAGCACGTGCCGTGGCGTTCAGCCGGGTGCCCTCGCAACTGGGACAAGCCACATCGGCCAGGTCTTCGATTTCCGGCTCGGCAAAGGTTTGCTCGCGGCCTTTGTCCTTGTCGTCCTGCACAGAGTCGTCGAACACCTTGCGCTCGTCCTTGCTGAGCTTGACGCCCGTGCCCACACAATCGGGGCACCAACCGTGCTTGCTGTTGTACGAGAACAAACGCGGGTCAAGTTCGGCATACGAGGTGGCGCAGGCCGGGCAAGCGCGCAAGGTCGAGAACACGCGGTGCTGGCCAATGCGGGCAGTGGATTCGCCGTTGAACATGGCCTCACGCAAACCGCCCAGGTCGCTCAGCACATGCACCACGCCTTTGCCGTGCTCCAGCGCCTGCGTCAGCGCCTGGCGCAAGGCCGTTTCATTCGACGGCAGCACATCCAGACTGGCCACCGGCAGTTCGATGTTGTGTTCCTTGAATCGATCAATGCGCGGGAAACCCTGCGTGGGCAAAAACTCGCCATCGACGCGCAGGTGCGTGTAGCCGCGTGGACGCGCCCAGTCGGCCAGCTCGGTGTAAACGCCTTTGCGATTGGTGACCAGCGGGGCCAGCAGGCCGATGTGTTGCCCCCGGAACTGGGTCATCAGCTGCGCCACGATGCTGTCGGGCGTTTGCGGCTGCACCGGCGTGCCGTCGTGGATGCAGTGCTGGATGCCCAGCTTCACATACAGCAGACGCAGGAAATGCCAGACTTCGGTGGTGGTGCCCACGGTGGATTTGCGGCCGCCGCGCGACAGCCGCTGTTCGATCGCCACCGTGGGCGGGATGCCATAGACCGCATCGACCTCGGGGCGGCCTGCCGGTTGCACGATGGATCGGGCATAGGCGTTCAGGCTTTCCAGATAGCGGCGCTGGCCTTCGTTGAACAGGATGTCAAACGCCAGCGTGGACTTGCCGGAACCGCTCACACCGGTGACCACGTTGAAGCGGCCACGCGGGATGTTGACGCTCAGGTTTTTGAGGTTGTGCTCTTTGGCGTTGACGATCTGGATGTTGTTGTTGGGGACCGCTTTTTTCCTCTTGTCATCGGCGATCTTTTTGACTTTGTCATCCTCGGGCTTGACCCGAGGATCCATGCCCCCGGTTTTCAAGACCGCCAAATAGGCCGCAGCCCCCTCTTGTGCCCCATGCACCTCGCCCATGGACTCGGCGTACTCGCGCAAGGCCTGCCCGGTGTGCGAAGTGGCATGCTGTCGCACATCTTCGGGTGTGCCCTCGGCCACGATCAGCCCGCCGGCATAACCACCTTCGGGTCCGAGATCGATCAACCAGTCACTGGCGCGGATCACGTCGAGGTTGTGCTCGATGACGATGAGCGAATGCCCCGCTTCGAGCAGCTTGCGCAAAGCCCGCATGAGCTTGGCGATGTCGTCAAAGTGCAGGCCGGTGGTCGGCTCGTCAAACAGGAACAGCGTGCCTTTGCGAGCCAGACTTTGGCGGCTCTTGGACGCGCTCTTGGCGGCTTCGGCCAGAAAGCCCGCGAGCTTGAGGCGCTGGGCCTCACCACCCGACAAGGTGGGCACAGGCTGACCCAGGCGCACATACTCCAGGCCCACATCCACAATGGGCTGCAGGGCCCGGATGACTTCGCGGTCTTGCGCAAACAAAGCCGCAGCTTCGCTCACAGTGAGCTGCAGAATGTCAGCCACATTGAGGTGCCGCACCGCACCGCCGATGGCCTGACGCTCGATGGTGATTTCCAGAATTTCGGGGCGGTAGCGTTGGCCGTCGCAGTCGGGGCAGCGCAGATACACATCGCTCAAAAACTGCATTTCGACGTGCTCAAAGCCCGAGCCGCCGCAGGTGGGGCAGCGACCATCGCCGCCGTTGAAGCTGAACTTGCTGGCGGTGTAACCGCGCTGGCGCGACAAAGGCGCGGTCGCAAAAATCTCGCGGATCGCATCCCACGCGCCCACATAACTCACCGGGTTGGATCGGGCGGTTTTGCCGATGGGCGACTGGTCCACAAACACCACATCGCTCAGGTGGTCGGCCCCCAACAGGCGGTCGTGTGCGCCCGGGGTTTCGGTGGCTTTGCCAAAGTGGCGCATCAGCGCCGGGGCCAGCACATCCTGGATCAAACTCGACTTGCCCGAGCCGCTCACGCCGGTGATGGTGACCAGGCGCTGCAGCGGAAAGTCCACGCTGATGTTTTGCAGGTTGTGCTCGCGTGCGCCTTCCAAAATCAGACGCGGCGTGCTGTCGGTGACCATGCGCTTGAAACCCAAGCCCACTTGTTTGCGTCCGCCCAGATACGCGCCGGTGAGCGTGTCGGCGTTGCGCAGTTCGGCGGTGGTGCCGTCGAACACAATCTGCCCGCCACGCTCGCCGGGGCCAGGACCCATGTCGATCATGCGGTCGGCGGCCAGCATCACGGCCGGGTCGTGCTCAACCACGACCAGGGTGTTGCCCGCATCACGCAGGCGGTGCATGGCCTGGGTGATGCGGTGCATGTCGCGCGGGTGGAGGCCGATGCTGGGTTCGTCCAGCACAAACAGGGTGTTGACGAGGCTGGTGCCCAGGGCGGTGGTGAGGTTGATGCGCTGGACTTCGCCGCCGCTGAGCGTCCGGCTTTGGCGGTCGAGGGTGAGGTAACCAATGCCCACGTCGCACAGGTATTTGAGGCGGGTGGTGATTTCTTCCAGCAGCAGTTGCAAGGCTTTTTGTTCGGCGCTTGGGCCTTGGTTTTTTGCCTGGTTTGCTTCGGTGATTTCTGCTGAAGTTCGGTCTGCATCAGAGCGGGGGGCGGGCTCCTCATGAGGCGGGGATACGCCAAAATCGTCGCCCGCCCCCCGCTCTGACGCAGCCCTTGTGGTCGATTGATCGTCTCGCGACATCTCTGTCGCTGTTCTTGCATGTGGCTTTCCACCGTCCCCCACGGCTTCGGCCGGAGCCTCCCCAGCCCCCAAGGACGCATGCCCCAAAGCGGACAGACGATCAAAAAACAAGCGCAAGCGGTCCAGCGGCATGATCATCATGTCGTGCAGACTCAAACCCGGCAGCGCCTCCAACTGCGCACGGGTCCACTTCACGCCTGCGGGCATGAAGCGTTTTTCAACTGGCAAGACCCCATCGGCATCGGCGTGGCTGCCAATGCGCCAGAGCAAACTCTCGGTCTTCAAGCGTGCGCCATGGCAGGTCGGGCATTCGGTGTAGCTGCGGTACTTGGACAAGAGCACACGGATGTGCATCTTGTAGGCCTTGCTCTCCAGGTACTCAAAAAAGCGCTTCACGCCGTACCACTGGTGGTTCCAGCGCCCCTTCCACTCGGGCGAACCGTGGATCACCCAGTCTTGCTGCGCTTGGGTCAGCCTGTCCCAGGGTGTGTCGCGCGGAATGCCTGCGGCCTCGGCATGCCGCATCAGATCGTCCTGGTTTTCTTGCCAGGCGGGCGTTTGCAGCGTCTTGATGGCCCCGGCCCGCAGCGTGAGTTTGGGGTTAGGAATGACCAGGCCGTAATCGACGCCGATCACCCGGCCAAAACCCCGGCAGGTTTCGCACGCGCCCACCGCCGAGTTGAAGGAGAACATCGACGGGATCGGGTCGGTGTAGCGCTGGTCGCTGTCGGGGCAATGCAAGCCGGTGGAAAAACGCCAGATGTCGAAGCTAGGCTCGGAGGTGGCGGACAAATCGGGATCTGAACCCGATGTCTCCACATACACATTCAGACGGCCGCCGCGCTTCAGGGCGACTTCGATGGCTTCGACCACGCGGGCTTTTTCGGCCTTGGCCAAACGAAAACGGTCGGCGATCACGTCCAGCACTTTGCGCGGACCGGTGGGGGTGGCGACTTCGCGTTCGGCCTGCACCTTGGTGAAACCGCTGGCCGAGAGCCACTGCTCGACCTGTTCGGTGCTGGTGTTCGCGGGCAGCTCGACCGGAAAAGTCAGGTACAGGCGCGGGTCACCTGCTTGCGCCGCACGCTGGGCCAGCTCGGCGTAAATCGTGTCGGGGTTATCGTGGCGCACGGGCTGTGCGGTGTCTTTGTCGAACAGCTGGCCCAATCGGGCGAACAACAACTTCAGGTGGTCGTTCAGCTCGGTCATGGTGCCCACGGTGGAGCGCGAGCTGCGCACCGGGTTGGTCTGGTCGATCGCAATCGCCGGAGGCACGCCTTCTACCTTGTCCACCGCCGGTTTGTCCATGCGGTCCAGGAACTGGCGGGCGTAGGCGCTGAAGGTCTCCACATAGCGGCGCTGGCCCTCGGCGTACAGCGTGTCAAACACCAGACTCGACTTGCCCGAGCCGCTGGGGCCGGTGACCACAGTCAATTCACCCGTGCGGATGTCCAGATCGATGTTTTTGAGGTTGTGCTGACGGGCACCACGGATGCGGATGAGACCTTGTGACATGCTTGGCTTTTTCGGGTGAAGGCCAAACATTCTAGGGCGCAGACCGTGACATTTCTGGCCTCCAAAAGAAAAGCCACGCACAGGCGTGGCTTTGGAAGGCTCGCCCGGGTCAAGCCCGGGCGAGCGCGGCGCTGGCTTACTTGGCAGCGCTGGCGTCGGCAGCCGGTGCAGCTGGCGCATCGGTCTTGGCTGGTTCACTGTGCACCGCATCGGCACCGTGTTTTTCACCGCTCATGTCCAGGCTGTCGCCACCTTTACCGATCACGTACAGGGCCAAGGCCGCAAAGACCGCGAAACCCACAGCAATTTTCCACATCATTCATCTCCATTCATGAAAAAGGCCCTCCACAGAGGGAAGGCCTTGAATTTAGCACCCGAGTCACCCCGGGTAGCTTACAAAGATCAGTCGTCAGCGTAGATGTCGACGTCTTTGGTTTCCTTGATGAACAAGCCACCGATCACGACGGTTGCACCGGCGATGATGATCGGGTACCACAGACCGTTGTACATGTTACCGGTCTGGGCCACGATCGCGAAGGCGGTGGTGGGCAGCAGGCCGCCAAACCAGCCGTTACCGATGTGGTAAGGCAAGGACATGGAGGTGTAACGGATGCGGGTGGGGAACATCTCGACCAGCATGGCAGCGATCGGGCCGTACACCATGGTCACCAACAACACCAGGTAAGACAAGATGATGATGACGGTGACTTTGTCGAACTTGGCCATGTCAGCCTTGGCAGGATAGCCAGCAGCTTTCAGGGCTGCGCCGAGGTTGCTGCCCAGCAGGGTGGCACCGGCGGTCTTCTCGTTGCTCAGGTCCTTGACTGCCTTGTTGGCAGCTTCGAGGGCCTTGGCATCCTGAGGTTGAGCGGCAGTCAGTTCGGCCACTTTGGCTTCGGCCTTGGCCTTGGCTGCAGCGATGTCTTCGGCGCTGTACTTCACAGGCACCACGGTTTCACCGATCTTGATGATGGCGGGTGTGCCAGCAGGTGCCGCTTCGTTGGAGTAGCTCACCGAAGCGCCAGCCAGACGTTGCTTGGCGATGTCGCAAGAAGAAGTGAACTTCTTGGTGCCAGTGGGGTTGAACTGGAACGAGCACTCGGCAGGATCGGCCACCACCACCACCTGCGACTTGGCTTGGGCTGCGGCCAGATCAGGGTTGGCAGCCTTGGTCAATGCCTTGAACACAGGGAAGTAAGTCAAAGCGGCCAACAGGCAACCAGCCAAGATGATCGGCTTGCGGCCAATCTTGTCAGACAGCGCACCGAACACGATGAAGAACGGTGTGCCGATGATCAGGGAGATCGCGACCATGATGTTGGCGGTAGCGCCGTCGACCTTCAAGGCCTGGGTCAGGAAGAACAAGGCGTAGAACTGACCGGAGTACCAAACCACGGCTTGACCGGCGGTCAAACCGACCAAGGCCAAGATCACGATCTTCAGGTTTTTCCACTGGCCGAAAGACTCGGACAGAGGAGCTTTGGAGGTCTTGCCTTCGGCTTTCATTTTCTGGAAAGCAGGCGATTCGTTCATGCTCAAGCGGATGTAGACCGAAATGATCAGCATCACGATCGAAACGATGAACGGCACACGCCAGCCCCAGTCGGCGAAGGCTTCTTCACCGATGGCGGTACGTGTACCCAGAATCACCATCAGCGACAAGAACAGACCCAGCGTCGCTGTGGTCTGGATCCAAGCGGTGTAGGCACCGCGCTTGCCGTGAGGGGCATGCTCGGCTACATAAGTGGCGGCACCACCGTATTCACCACCCAAAGCCAAGCCTTGCAGCAAACGCAGGCAGATCAGGATGATGGGAGCGGCCACGCCAATGCTGGCGTAGTTGGGCAAGATGCCCACGATGAAGGTCGATGCACCCATCAACAAGATGGTCACCAGGAAGGTGTACTTGCGACCGATCATGTCGCCCAGGCGGCCGAACACCAAGGCGCCGAAAGGACGCACGATGAAACCGGCAGCAAACGCCAGCAGCGCAAAAATGAAGGCAGAGCCTTCGTCCAGGCCGCTGAAGAATTGCTTGGCAATGATCGCTGCCAACGAACCGTACAGGTAAAAGTCATACCACTCAAACACGGTGCCCAGAGAAGAGGCAAAAATCACCTTCTTCTCTTCCGCCGACATCGGGCGGGCTTCTGTTGTAGCCATAAAGCTGTCTCCAAAAAAGAGTCTCCGACACGGAAACTTGCCGTAATTCTTGGACCCGGCACTTGCCCGCGTCTGACAGCGAACCAACACATACTTACAGAACGAGTAGAAACCCTTGATTTTTTTGCCGCAATGTGAAATCAAGCGGAATCTCGCGGGTAATCCCTAGCCTCATCGGTGCCGATAATGCGATCAGGATCACGTGATTCGGTCACTTCCCCTTTGTGAAAAGAGGCTCCGCCATGTCCACCCGTCAAAAAATTCGTCTGTTTTCGGGCGTGCTGCTGCTGTCATGGTCTCTGGCCGCGTTCGGCTGGGTCTGGTTTGCCAGAGACCTGAACATCAAAATCGGCGAATGGCCGATCAACTTCTGGATGGCCGCGCAAGGCAGCTTGCTGATCTTTTTGGGGATCACCATCTTGAACGCCTGGTACTTCAACCGCCTTGAGAAAGAAACGACCGAAGCCGAGGACCCAGCGCCCAACACGGCGCCTTGAGTGCTTCAGGCGTCGAGGTCTGCCAAGCGTTCAAAGGGCAGGCTCTGTTTGACCAGAATCACGGTGCAAGGGGCCTGCATCGCCACCTTGATCGGGACGGTCGCCAGCACGCGCTGCATGGACAAGCCATGCGTCGCCGCCCCCATGATGACCATGTTGACCTGGTTGCCTTCGGCATAGCGCAGCAAGGCCTGCGCCACGTCACCCGACTCCAACACATGAAAGGAAGTCTGGTGCCCATCCAGATCGAGGGGTTGCGCCCATTGCTGCAAGCGGCTCAGGTGCCACCGGTGCACTTGGGTTTCGCCCTTCTCTGCCTCGGTGGTGCTGGTCTGGCTCGGTGAAATCACGGTCACACAGGCCAGACGGGCACCCGGGCGAATGCCCAGCGAACGCGCCACGGCTTCGCGCAATGAATACAAGGTGGCATCGCTGACGTCGTGGTGCGGAACCGCCACCATGATGATGGGCACTTGCTCAATCTGCCGGACTGGGACGGGACTCGGCGTGTAGGCCATGCCACTGGCCCGAACCCAGCGTTTGAAATGCGTCCAGAAACCCGTGCCCTGCGTGTTGCGGCCCCGCTCGGTGACCCTCACCTGCTCAGGATGGGTTAGATCAAAGGCCAGGTGCGAGGCCGAGGGGTAACGCTCTGCGGCCACCGGCGCCAGGCAGCGCAAGATCACTTCCTGCAGCCACTCGGGCTAGTCCGGGCGGTGCTTGCGCGGCGGGACCGGGTCCATCCACAGACGTTGACGCAGGCCCGCGGCGGTTGCAGGTTGACCAAATGGCAACTCGCCCGTGGCCAGTTCGTAAAGCATCACCCCGATGGCGAACACATCGCTGCGCGGATCGCCCCGCACCCCCACCACCTGTTCAGGGGATATCCAGACGGGCGAACCCACGGCTTTGCGCAGCTCTTCGGCCAGCAAGTCCGGCAAATGCGCGTGGCAAGACAAACCAAAATCCAGCAACACCGCGACACCATCGGGGCGGATCAAAACGTTGGCAGGCTTGAGGTCCAGGTGGCAAACATTTTGCTGGTGCAGACTGTGCACCGCACGCGCCATGGCCGCACCCAAAGCGGCCATCCTGGACACGGTCAGGTCCTGGCGCTGATCGAGCCAGTGCTGCAGTGTCTGGCCCTCGACATACTCCATCACGAGATAGGGCAAACGGGACAGATCGCCTGCGGCCACAAAGCGCGGCACATGGGGCCCCTTCAACTCGGACAGGATTTGCGCCTCGACTTCAAAGCTGATGATGTTCTCAGCGCCATCGGCCGCTGTCATGCGCGGAATTTTCATGGCCATGGGGAACTCGGCCTGCCGGCGACTGCCATCGGCCAGAGGGGCATACACCACCTTGTAAATGTGCGCCATGCCGCCTGCATGCAAACAGGCTTGGATTTCAAAGCCGTCGATCAGGTGTCCAGGATTGAGAAGTTTCAACGTCCAAGCTCCAGCCGTTGTGCAAAATATTCAGGCAAATCAACCCGGCGAATCGCTGCAGACGCTTCGGCATGGTTGTAAGGCACCCGGTGAAACGTCATTTTCTGAAGCGTTCGGTCGTACACCGCATACATGGCACGCGGGTCGCCATCGCGTGGTTGACCACATGAGCCCACGCAGGCCACCATGGGTCTGCGCAAAGGCGTGGGCACAGGGATGCCCGGCGTCGGCTCAAACCGCATCAAGTTGCGCCCGGCGCCTTGGTAGTACAAGGTCTGGTGGTGCACATGGCCCACCAGAACATGGGGACCTTGTTGTTGCGCCAAGGCCTGGTCCAGGCATCGCCCAGCAGCGCCCTCGCCGTCCACATAACGCCAGGACGCCGGCCGATCTGCACTGGCGTGCACCAGCAAAAACCCGTCACCGGACACCGTCAGCGGCAAATCGGCCAAGAATGCCCGGTGCGCCGCACCCAATTGCGCGTGGGTCCAGGCCGCGCCTTGCGCGCCCACGCTGGCATCTGCGGCCAAAGACGCGGGGGGGTTCAAGGCCATCTCGTCATGGTTGCCGCGCAACACCCAGGCCCCTTGCGCGACCTGTGTCATCACCTCATCGAGCACCGCCACCGGGTCCGCACCATAGCCCACCAAATCGCCCAAGAAAGCCAGCTGATCTACCCCTTGCTGACGCGCATGCGCCAGGCAAGCCTGCAAAGCCTGCCAATTGGCGTGGATGTCTGAAATCAGGGCCAGCTTCATCGGGTGTCTCCAAGCGCATGATGCCAGCACAGACCGGCGTCGAACTTGTCACACATCAAGTTCGTGGTGCAATCCAAGCTGGACGTGGCCGATCAGGGCTGCGAGCACTTCACACTTTGCGTTGAATGCCCACTGGCAACTGCCCCGCTGCAGACCATTCGTCGGACAGGAACCAGGGGTCGCCCAGCAAATAGGCGCGCAGCATGGGCAGGGCGTCGTTGCCCCAGAAGACTTGCCCATCGACCACGAAACTGGGCACACCAAAGAGGTTCAAGGCCAGGGCCTCATCGGTGTTGCGCTTCAAGGCCTGCTTGACGTCTGCGCTGGTCGGATCGTTGGGGGGTGCCAAATCGGCCGTCAAGGCAGCCAGGCGCGGCGCATCGGCCGCCTCCAGACCACTGCACCAGACGTGCCGGAAAATTTTCTCGCAGACCCAGCGATTGGGCTCGCCTGCGGCATCACACGCGGTGGCCAGGCGCAACAAGCCCAGCGAAGAAAAGGGGTGGCTGGCAGGCAGCTGCAAAGGCGTGCCTTGTGCCCGCGCTTGCCATTGCACCTGGCGATACGTCCAATCGCGCTTGGCGGGAATCTCTGCAGGCCCCAGCTGCCCATGGTGCATGAGCATGGCCCCGAAGACCACCGGTTTGTGCACGACCCGGCAACTGATGCCCTGCAAAGTCTGAGGCAAGGCGTCGAACGCCAGCCAAGCGTAAGGCGAGATGAAGTCCAGGTAAAAGTGAATGGTTTTCATGGTCAATTGCGATGTCAACAACAGTGCGCACTCAGCGCGCCATCGCCTGCCGCTTGCGCAGGCGCTCCGGAATTTGCACCCACACCGCCCGTTTTTCTTCCTCGCTGGCACGGCTCCAGCCCCCGATTTCGGACAAGGTACGCAAGCACCCATCACACCAGCCAGCGCTGGGGTGCATCAGGCAAAGGGACACGCAAGGTGAAGGCACCGAATGGGGTTCGGGTGGCAACGGCTGCGCCAACACCTGAGCAGCGCGTTCACCCAGCTTTTTCCAATAATGTTCGCTCATGCACGAGCCTCTTGCAGGGTTTGGACCACATCCACCACGGGCGCGCCGGTCAGGCGCTTGAGGTCTTCGGGCTGCAACTGGAACACGCCATGCGGATGCCCTGCGGCGGCCCAGACCACGTCAAAACGCCACAGGTCCTGATCCAGCAGGGTCACGGGCGGGTTCAGGTGCGCCACAGGCGAAACGCCGCCAATGCTGAAACCGGTTTGCGCCTTCACAAAGTCGGCGTCCGCACGGCCCACCTTGCCCACCAAAGCCGAAACTTTCTTCTCATCCACCCGGCGGTCACCCGAAGTGACCACCAGCACGGCCGCACCGTCCTCTTTGCGTTTGAAGATGACGCTCTTGGCAATCTGGCCCAGCTGCACACCCAAGCCGTCTGCGGCTTCTTGCGCGGTGCGGGCAGCACCATCGAGCATGACCGGGGCGTGGGAATGGCTTGCAGCTTGTAAGGCTGCCTTCACGCGCTGTACCCCTTCGGGCAAAAGCTGATGTTCGAATGGACTCATCTTCGCGACACTGTGTGGCTCTTGAAAAAACAGAACCTCCATTGTGCGTGCAAGTGGATGCCCCGGCCGGATATGGGGCAGATGCTCAAGTACCTGGCGGGTGTGCATGAGAGGACTTGCCCCATCCATGCTCAGGTTTTCAACTTCAACCCATTTTATTTGTACCAATGCAATAGCTCTCCCTTTTCAAGGCCAGAACAAGGCTTCAGGGAGGCTTGCATCCCTTTTTTTCCGCTCACGGGCCATGATGATCTGGACGCTTTGGCGTATGCTTTGTTCACTTCTGCTTGCGTGCCACCATGCCCCCCCTTACTGCCCAGCGTACACCGCCTAACACCGGCGAATACCCCGCTTTGGATGACCATGCCGCCCGCGTCTTGCGTCAATTCAGGCTGATTTTCAACACCGTCAGACGCCATTTCCAGACCATGGAAAAGCAGTCCGGCATCGGCGGTGCGCAGGTCTGGGCCTTAAGCCTGGTAGCCCAGCACCAAGGCCTAAGGGTCACGCAATTGGCCGCCCTGATGGACATCCACCAGTCCACCACCAGCAACCTGGTGCGCTCTCTGATCAAAAGCGGCCTGTTGCACAGCGAAAAATCCAGCAGCGACCGCCGCGTGGTGGAGTTGTATGTGCTGCCCGAAGGTCTGAAACTGCTCAAAAAAATTCCCGGCCCGTTTGCAGGTGTTCTGCCCCACGCCTTGCAGCGCATGGACGAGGTGACACTGCTGCAACTCGAGCGCAATCTGTCGGCGCTGATCAACCGCCTGGAAGTGGACGAGCAAGCCGCACACACCCCCATCGCCATGATGTGAGCCACCGGCCTGCGAACACTGGAATTTGCACTCTGCCCAGTCCAAGCTGGCACCTTGGTGACAAAAGGCCAAGCCGCTTTGTGTCCAGCTTTCAATGGATTTGCATTTGCTCAAATGTAAAATGATCCTTCGATGGGCAGCCGATTGCCCTTGATGGGCCACCCACGGGCAGGCCCGCACCTGAGTCTTCAGGTTCATCACGCAGCCAGCGGCCGTGTCGGACACCGCACCGGGCCACCAGACGCCCGCCGCCCAGCTTGCATCTACCCGAAAGGTGAACATCCATGAACATTTGGCAACGCACATGGCAAGGAACATGGCAAAGCATCCGGCGCTGGCTCAGCCATCGCCTGGCCTCATGGCAAAAGCCGGACAAGGTCACATCCGTGCCCACGGCACCCATACCCGCCCCGTTGCGGCTCGAAGCCCCGCTGCAGCCGTGCGTCAGCGTCATCATCCCCGCCTTGAACGAGCAAAAGCGCATCGCCGATGTGGTGCGTTATGCCCTGAGCGATTCGGCCACAGCCGAGGTGATCGTGGTAGACGACAGCTCGGTCGACAGCACCGTGAGCCTGGCCCGCGAGGCCGGCGCGCGCGTGATCACCAGCAGTTTGCTGGGCAAGGGGGCCTCCATGGCCGATGGGGCGCGGGTGGCGCAAAGCGAAATTCTGGTCTACCTCGATGGTGACCTCAAAGGCCTGCGCAGCGGCATCATCAGCGACCTGGCCCGGCCCCTGATTGCGGGCCAGGCTGAATTTGTGAAAGCCCGGTTTGGCCGGGGCGGCGGTCGCGTGACCGAACTCACGGCCAAACCCATGCTCAAGGTGTTTTTCCCGGAACTGGCGCACTTCAACCAACCCCTGGGCGGCATCATTGCGGCACGCAAGTCACTGCTGCAGCAACTCACGTTCGAAGATGGCTACGGCGTGGACATCGGCCTGCTGATCGATGCCTGGCGGGCCAACGCCAAGTTGGCCGAGGTGGACATAGGCCACCTAGAACACGACAGCCAGCCGTTGCTGGACCTGACGTCGATGGCCAACGAGGTCTCGCGCGTGATCTACAGCCGCGCCCGCGAATCGGGCCGACTGCATGTGGAGCAAATCACGGCCATGTACGAAAGCCAGCGCCAGGCCACCGCCTCCTGGGACTACGCCATCACACGCCAGAAAAACCGCACAAAACTGCTGCTCCTGGACATGGATGGCACCGTGACTACCAGCCGATTTGCCACCTTGCTGGCGCAAGCCACAGGCCAGGTGGAGGAGCTGAACAAGCACCTGAACGGCGGCAACCCGGACGCGCTGACGCGCAGTGCCAACATCGCGCAAATTTTCCGATTTGTGCACCGCCAAAAGTTCGAGGCTCTGGCCAAGGCCATGCCCATCCGGCCCGGCGTGATCGAGTGCGTGAAGGCCTTCAAGCGGGCCGGTTTCATGGTGGGTGTGGTGTCCGACAGTTATTTTGTGGCCGCCGAGGTGCTGAGAAAACGCATCTTTGCCGACTTTGCGCTGGCGCACACGGTGCAGTTTCAAGGCGATGTGTGCACGGGCGAGTTGAGCATCAACAGCGCCTTTTTGCCCGACCGTAACGCGCCAGACCCAGCCTCTGCGCACATCGGCATTTCCAAGCACCATGTGCTGACGCAGTTTCGCAGCGAACGCATCGTGCCGCGCTTTGACACCATCTGGGCCGTGGGTGACAACGACAACGACGTGGACATGCTCAGCCAAGCCGACCGGGCCTGGACGATCGAGCCCAAATCGCCCCGCCTCAAAACCATCGCAGGCGTGACCGAAATCGCACACTTTGACGAACTGACTGCGGCGCTGGCGCTCGCAGTGGAAGAAGATGCGGCCCAAGCCGAAAGAGGTCCGTCGGCGGGCAACGGGTCTTAAAGCCCACTCCGTGAGCGATGGGCGTGGCACACACCCTGCCCCCACACGCTCAACCCGCCCGTTTGTTCAACAAGGCCTTGGCCACGTTCGAGTTCGGTTGGCGGCCCAGAAAATCGCTGATGAACACCCCCGCATCCACCAGCTTGTTGAGGTCAATGCCGGTGGCAATGCCCATGCCGTGCAGCATGTACACCACGTCTTCGGTGGCCACGTTGCCCGTGGCGCCCTTGGCATAAGGGCAACCGCCCAGACCCGCCACCGACGACTGGAAGTTCCACACGCCCATCTGCAACGCGGCCAAGGTGTTGGCCAGCGCCTGACCGTAGGTGTCGTGAAAGTGGCCGCAGATGTGGTCGATGTCGAAGTGCTGCAGCGTGGCCTCGATGGCACGCTGCACCTTGAGGGGTGTGCCCGTGCCAATGGTGTCGGCCACGTCCACACGCTGCACACCGATCTGTTTCATCAAACCCGCCAGATGGGCCACGCTGGCCGGTGAAACTTCGCCTTCGTAAGGACAACCCACGGTGCAGCTCATGGCCCCGCGCACCGCGATGCCCGCCGCCAGCGCCGCTTGCACCACAGGCGCAAAGCGTTCCATGCTTTCTTCGATGGAGCAGTTGATGTTCTTCTGACTGAAGGCCTGGCTGGCCGCACCAAAGACCACGATCTCGTCGGGCTTCGAAGCCACCGCCGCCTCAAAGCCCACCATGTTGGGCGTCAGCACCGAGTAGCGCACACCCGCTTGGCGCGCGATGCCCGCCATCACGACCGCGTTATCGGCCATCTGCGGCACCCACTTCGGCGACACAAAACTGGTGACCTCGATCTCGGTCAGGCCCGCAGCCTGCAGGCGGTGCACCAAACCGATTTTGACCTCGGCAGGCACCGGCTGCTTTTCGTTTTGCAAACCGTCGCGGGGGCCGACTTCGATGAGTTGAACGCGTGAAGGGAGGGTCATGGGGTTCTCTGAATGTTCAATAACCGCGGTGGTGGTCCACCACGCCACGGATGGGTTCACCGCGCTGCAGCGCCCGCATTTTTCCCACGATTTGCGCGATGCTTTCTTCGCGCAGGGTACGGGCCGAAGTGTGCGGGGTCACGGTGATTTTCGGGTGACGCCAAAATGAGTGATCGGCAGGTAGGGGCTCGGTGCGGAACACGTCGAGCGTGGCGCCAGCCAGATGGCCGCTGTCGATCAGGGCGATCAGGTCTTCGTCCACCAAATGCTTGCCACGGGCCACGTTGATGACATAGCCGCCTTTTTGCAGCTGCGCGAGGGTGGCCCGGTTCAGGATGTTTTCGGTCTCGGGCGTGAGCGGCATCAGGTTGACCAGCACGCGCGTGGCCTGCAGGAATTCGGGCAGGCTTTGCGCCCCGCTGAAGCAGCGGATGCCGGGCAGGTTTTTGGGACTGCGGCTGTAGCCGTTGACCGGGAACTCAAACACCTGCAAGGCTTTGGCCACGCGCTCGCCCAGCACACCCAGGCCCATGACGCCCACCGCAAAGTCGGCGCGGCTGCGTGGTTTGCGGTAAGACCATTTGCCCGCTAGCGTGTCGGCGTCGTAGCCATCGAACTCGCGAAAATGCCGGATCACCGCATGGCACACATATTCGGCCATCTGCACCGACATGCCCGCATCGTCCAGGCGCACCACCTTCAGGCTGGACGGCAGCTTCAGCTTCAGCAAGGCGTCCACACCCGCACCGATGTTGAACAGAGTTTGCAGGCCCGGCTGCTCGTCGATGAACTGCTGGGGCGGTGCCCAGACAATGGCGTGATCGGCGGGTGGTACACCGGGGGCCCAGGCCGACACTGTGGCCTCTGGGAAGGCTTGTTGCAGGCCCTGCACCCAGGGGGCTGGGTCGAGCTTGTCAAAGCAGATGGTGATGTTCATGGACCGATTTTGTCAGCCCAGCTTGAGCAGCTCTGCCCCGTCGGCGACTTGGTCACCCGGTGCGTACAACAGCTCGGCCACCACGCCGTCTTTGGGCGCGCTGATGGTGTGCTCCATCTTCATGGCTTCCATGACCGCCAGCGGTTGACCGGCTTTGACCTTGTCACCCGCCTTGACGGCAAAGGACACCACCTTGCCGGGCATGGGGGCTGTGAGCCGCCCGCCTTCCTGCGCGGCTTCGCCAGCGTGCGCCAACGGATCGAGCACGGTGATGCGCGTCGCGCCCTGGGGCGTGAAGAGGTGCGCGGTTTCGCCTTGCCAGTCGAGCTGAGTGAAAACTCGCGGGGCGCTGCCCCACTGCACCCACAGGCCTGCGCCATCGGCAGCAAAAGTCAGCACGCCAGATGCGGCTTCGTCGCCTTCCAGCGACAGGCTCACAGCGCCGTCGTGCAAATAATTCAAACGCGCCGAACGCGGCTGATCTTGCCAGACAAATTCAAAGCGGCGTTGTGACAGGCCGTGCGACTGCCAGCCGTCGCGGCGGCTGAAGGGGTCTGCGCCCTGCAGGGCTTTTTCGGCGTGCAGGGTGTGCGCCACCACCGCAGCCACAGCGGCGGGCAAGCCCACGGTTTCCTGCTGGAACAGCACGGCGGCTTCGCGCTGGATCAGCGCGGTGTCAAGCTTGGCGGTGGCAAAGGCGTCACTGCGGACCACATGGCGCAAGAACTGCACATTGGTGTTCAGGCCCACGATGTGGGTCTGTGCCAAGGCGGTGTCGAGCCGGGCCAGCGCTTGCTCGCGCGTGTCGCCATGCACAATGAGCTTGGCCACCATGGAGTCGTAAAACGGGCTGATGGTGTCGCCCTCGCGCACGCCGTCGTCCACACGCACCGTGCCGCGCTCGAAGCTGGTGGCTTTTGGCTTGCGGTAGACCTGCAGTGTGCCGGTGGCGGGCAAGAAGTTGTTGTCGGGGTTTTCGGCGCAAATGCGCGCCTCGATGGCGTGACCCTGGATGCGCAGCTGCTCCTGACGCAAAGGCAGCGGCTTGCCACTGGCCACACGCAACTGCCACTCGACCAGATCGAGGCCGGTGATGGCTTCGGTCACCGGGTGCTCCACCTGCAATCGGGTGTTCATTTCCATGAAATAGAACTTCATCGACTCAGGCTGGTCATACGCCGTTTGCTCGACGATGAATTCCACCGTGCCCGCACCCACGTAATTCACCGCTTTGGCGGCGGCCACAGCCGCTGCGCCCATTTGTGCACGCAGGGCTTCGGTCATGCCGGGGGCCGGGGCTTCTTCCAGCACCTTCTGGTGGCGGCGCTGCACCGAGCAATCGCGCTCAAACAAATACACGCAGTTGCCTTGCGTGTCGCCAAACACCTGGATCTCGATGTGTCGTGGGCGCTGCACATACTTTTCGATCAACACCGCATCACTGCCAAAGCTGTTGATGGCCTCGCGCTGGCAGCTGGCCAAAGCCGCCGCAAAGTCCTCGGACTTTTCGACCACCCGCATGCCCTTGCCGCCGCCACCGGCGCTGGCCTTGATGAGGGCGGGGTAACCGATGCGGTCGGCCTCGCGCTGCAGCAGCGCGGGGTCTTGGTCGGCCCCGTGGTAACCGGGCACCAGCGGCACACCGGCTTGCTCCATCAAGCGCTTGGACTCGGCCTTGAGGCCCATCGCCAAAATCGCCGAGGCAGGCGGGCCGATGAACACCAAACCCGCTGCGGCGCAGGCCTTGGCAAAGTCTTCGTTTTCGCTCAAAAAGCCGTAGCCGGGGTGCACGGCCTCAGCGCCCGTGTCTTTGGCCGCTTGCAAAATCCGCTCCCAGCGCAGGTAGCTGTCTTTGGGGGCCGAGCCGCCCACATGCACGACCTCGTCACACGCTTGAACATGCTTGGCCCCGGCATCGGCGTCCGAATAAATGGCCACGGTCTGGATGCCCATGCGACGGGCGGTGGCCGCGACACGGCAGGCGATTTCGCCACGGTTGGCGATCAGTATTTTTTTGAACATGTCAGTTTCTCCAAACCACTTGGTTATCTACGGCGTACAACTTGCAGGTGATGCCCCGGCGTGCCTGGCAAAAACCCAATGCGCGACCCACAGCCCAGTCGCCTGTGGCAAAGCCGGCACCACCGGGGCCGATGGCGAAAGCGCGAGGCAAAGGGCTGGCCAGAAAACGGGTGTACAGGTTTTGCCGGGTCTCGGCCCCGACGGGCACTTTGTCGATCTCATCGATCTTGGCAAAGTCACTGGGCCCCGGCACAGGGGGCAATGCCGCCTGGGTGTAACCGGCTTTGGCCAGAAAAGCGTCGACCAAGGGCACCCAGCGGTCCATGTCGATGCTGAACCCCGAGTGCCCGTCCTGGCCCACCGCTGGCAGCTGATGAAACTCGGCCTGCCCGCCGCCCTCGACCCAAGCCCGGTGCCAATCTTTGGGGGCCTGTGCCCCCCAAAACAGGTCGTTTTCCCAATACAGCCAGAGCATGGGTGCCTTGGCCTGAGCGGCACGGGACTTCCAGAGCTGTTCAATCTGCGTTGACGAACACGATCGGCCGGGTCGCGCCACAGGATCGCCACCCGTTCCCCCCGCAAAATTGACAGCCCCTTGCAAGCCGGGCGGATTGCGCCAGGCGGTGGCCACCGTGGTCAAGCCGCCGACCGACTGGCCCATGACCCACCACCGCGTGGCGTCGACAAATGGCAGGCTGCGCGCGAATTCGGCCACCGCAATCACTTGGTCCGATGCGGCCAGGCTCATGGGTTCAATGCGTGGTTGGCTGCAACCACCGCTGGACTCAGGATCAAAGCCGTCGAAGGTTTCTCCATAACCAACCCGCGTAGGGACCATGACCACAAAGCCCTTGCCCACGAAATAACGGGCCTGCTGTTCATAGCGGTAACGCGAAGGCTGGGCCATTTTTTCGCGGCTGGTGGCACGACCGTGGTTCAACACCACCATGGGAAACGGCCCTTGCCCAGCGGGTTTGAACACGGTGACTGGAATTTGACGTTGCTCACGGCGACCGTAAAGATCCTGCACCGACACCGGAATGCGATGAACCTGTTCGTGCAAATCCATGGCCGTCGGAAGCGCCTCCGAAGAGGTCTGCGCACGCACAGGGACCAGCAACAGCCCCAGCAGCCAAACCAGCACGGTCCAAAGTTTCAAAGTCATGCGCATTTTTAAGGCAGCAACCAGCCGGGTTTGCGTTTTTGCAAGAAGGACTGCACGCCCTCTTTGCCTTCGCTGCTGGCGCGGATGTCGGCGATGCCCTCTACCGTCTGACGCACCAGCGCATCGTTGATCTCGCGTTCGGCCACATCCTGCACCAGCTTCTTGCAGGCACGCACGGCGTGGGGGCTGGCGTTGACCAGCGCTTGCGTCAACTCGGCCACTTTCGCGTCCAGCGCATCGGCGCTGACCACCTCATGCACCAGACCAATGCGGTGCGCCTCGGCCGAGCCAAAGCGCTCGGCCGTCAAAAAGTAGCGGTGCGCCGCACGCGCACCCATGGCGCGGATCACATAGGGGCTGATGGTGGCGGGGATCAGGCCCAGCTTGACTTCGCTCAGGCAATAGTGGGCCGTGTCCACGCTCACCGCCATGTCACACGCCGCCACCAGGCCCATGCCCCCCGCATACACATCGCCTTGCACGCGGGCGATGGTCGGCTGGGGGCATTCATAAATCGCACGCAGCATCGCGGCCAGCTCGCCCGCATCGGCCAGGTTTTCACCCTGGGTGTAGTCGGCCATGCGGCGCATCCAGTTCAGGTCTGCGCCGGCACAAAACGCGGGTCCCTCGGCGGCCAGCACCACGCAGCGCACCGTGCTGTCCTGGGCCACTGCCAGAAAGGCGTTTTTCAGCTCGGCAATGACTTCGTCGTTGAAGGCGTTGCGCACGTCGGGGCGCGACAGCGTGATGGTGTGCACGCCGCCTTGGGTGGAAATGTTCAGTGCTGTGCTCATGCTTTGGGGGTTTGTTCTGCCAAAAGGAAATACACCATGTCCAGCTCGGGGCAAGGCTGGCCCATGGCCGTCAAGGCTGCCGTGATTTGCCCACGGTGATGGGTAGCGTGGTTGAACACATGCGACAAAGTGGCCGCAAAGGGCAAGGACAGGGGGTCGCCCTTGCTGGTCCGGTAGTCCAGTTGGCCATCAAAACGCTCGGCGCTCCAGCTGGCGATCAGGGGTGTCCAGTTGGCCGATCCGCCCTTGAGTGCCTGCGCCAGGCGTTCGCGATCGGGTTCAATTTCGCTGTTCAACGCCAGCACCGGCGATGCGCCTTTGGCAAAACGCGGATACCAGAGCAAGTGCTCGGCCACCAGCATGTGGTTCAGCGTGCCGTGGATGCTTTGGAAGAACAGGCCCACGTCGCGCCGATAGTCTGCATCGGACACGCGCGAGACCGCTTCGAGCAGGCGGTGCGTGACCCAGACGTGGTAGCGGGCCTGGCGCGAGAAGTGGGTGTGCCAAGTCGATGCGTTGTTCAGTGCGGCCATGTGTCCAAGCCTCCCAAAGTTTTGAGCGATTCAAAGTCGGTGTCGCGGTGCAGCAGGGTGTGGCCGTGCGTCATGCAGTAGCTGGCCAATAGCACGTCGATGGGGCTGCGTACGGTGCGGCCAGATTGGCGCAACCGTTGATAGAGTGTGGCCGCCTGCAGGGCGTTATCGAGGCCACCAATTTCCACCACCTCCAAGTCCAGCAGGAGCTCCCGCGCCCGGGCCTGGGCACTGGCTGTGGAGAAGCCTCGCACCACTTCAAAAATAACCAGATCGGCTACACCAATGTCGGGCGGCCCATCTTCCCCAGAGAGCCAGCGCTTTAACTGTTGGGTCTGTGGGTTGATCGTGCCTCGAAAGTGATCGATCAGCACGCTGGAGTCCACCAAAATCATGCTGACTTGCCTTTCCCACCCAGCTTGGATTCAGCGCCTGCTTGAGATTTTCGAGCTTTGACAGCGGGCTTGACCGCATAAGTCGCAACAGGTTCTTGCACGGTCTCTGCAAGTTGCCCTTCTTCGCGCGCCTTGGCCCATGCTTCGTCGGAGTCGTCCCAAAACAAGGTGCCATGCGCGGCCAACAAAGCGGCATACGCCTTTTTGCGCTTGAGCAGACGCAAGCCTTCTTCGACCGCTTCCTTCTTGGTCTTGAAATCTCCCGAAGCCATGACATCGGCCATGAGCTTGTCGTCGATCACGATGTTGGTGCGCATTTTGAACCCCCTTCAATGTGTATGAATTTACAAAATCATACACATCACATGCGGAAAAGTCCAAATTTCGTCTCGGGAATCGGGGCGTTCAGCGATGCGCTCAAGCCCAGCGCCAGCACACGGCGGGTGTCGGCCGGGTCGATGATGCCGTCGTCCCAGATGCGGGCGGTGGCGTAATAGGGGTGGCCCTGGTCTTCGTATTGCTGCTTGATCGGGGCCTTGAAGGCCTCTTCTTCCTCCATGCTCCACTGGCCGCCCTTGGCTTCGATGCCGTCGCGCTTGACAGTGGCCAGCACGCTCGCGGCCTGCTCGCCGCCCATGACGCTGATGCGCGCGTTCGGCCACATCCACAAGAATCGGGGGCTGTAAGCGCGGCCGCACATGCCGTAGTTGCCCGCGCCAAAGCTGCCGCCGATGATGATGGTGAACTTGGGCACTGCGGCGGTGGCCACGGCCGTGACCATCTTGGCGCCGTTGCGGGCGATGCCTTCGTTTTCGTATTTGCGACCGACCATGAAGCCGGTGATGTTCTGCAAGAAGACCAGCGGCGTCTTGCGCTGGCAGCACAGCTCGATGAAGTGCGCACCCTTCAAGGCTGATTCGCTGAACAAGATGCCGTTGTTGGCGATGATGCCCACCGGCATGCCTTCGATGCGGGCAAAGCCGCAGACCAAGGTGGTGCCAAAGCGCGACTTGAATTCGTCGAACTCCGAGCCATCGACGATGCGGGCGATGATCTCGCGCACGTCAAAGGGCTTGCGCGTGTCTGTCGGGATCACGCCGTACAGCTCTTGCGCATCGAACTTGGGGGGCACAGGCGCGTGCGTGGCGATGTTCGGGGCCTTTTGCGCATTGAGGTTTTTCACGGCTTGGCGCGCCAGCGCCAGCGCGTGCACATCGTTTTGCGCCAGGTGGTCGGCCACGCCACTCAAGCGCGTGTGCACATCGCCACCGCCCAGGTCCTCAGCGCTCACCACCTCACCGGTAGCGGCCTTCACCAAAGGTGGGCCACCCAAAAAGATCGTGCCCTGGTTCTTGACGATGATGGTCTCGTCGCTCATCGCAGGCACATAGGCGCCACCGGCCGTGCACGAGCCCATGACCACGGCGATCTGTGCGATGCCCAGTGCGCTCATGTTGGCCTGGTTGAAAAAGATGCGGCCGAAGTGGTCGCGGTCGGGGAAAACTTCGTCCTGGTTGGGCAGGTTGGCACCGCCCGAATCCACCAGATAGATGCAGGGCAGGCGGTTTTGCTGCGCGATCTCTTGCGCACGCAAATGCTTTTTCACCGTCATCGGGTAATAGGTGCCGCCCTTCACCGTGGCGTCGTTGCACACGATCATGCAATCGACCCCGCTCACGCGGCCAATGCCCACGATCACCCCGGAGCTGGGCGCGTCGTTGTTGTACATGTTGAGCGCGGCCAGCGGCGCGACTTCCAAGAAAGGCGTTCCGGGGTCAAGCAGCATCTGCACACGGTCACGCGGCAGCAGCTTGCCCCGGGCGGTGTGTTTGGCGCGGGCGGCTTCGCCACCACCTTGGGCTACGCGCTCGAGGTGGGCACGCAGGTCATCGACCAGGCCGCGCATGGCGGCGACGTTGTGCTGAAAATCGGCAGAACGCGGGTTCAGTTGGGAGTGCAAAACGGTCATAGGGCTTCCTTGGCTTGCGCCGCAGGGCTTGGCCTGGGCGCATTGAACGTGCAATGCCCTCCAGCTTAAAGGCGGCTGGGCAAGAGTGGGGTGTCAAATGGGTTGCAAATCGTGCCACAATTTATGCTGCCATGAATCCTGCTGCCACCCCCCTTGCCAGCCTCGGAACGACCGGTCGTGCCGAGACGCCCATGGCTTTTGTCAAAGCCATCGTGGCGGCCTATGCCCAACGGGGAATGGACCCTTTGCCAGCGCTGTCCTCGGCACAAATTGCGCCAAACTTACTGGACCAACCCGATGCGCGCATCACCGCTTTGCAAATGGAATGGCTCTCGGCCAGTGCCATGCGCGAGTTGGACGACGAGGCCCTGGGCTGGTTCAGCCGCCGCCTGCCCTGGGGCAGTTACGGCATGCTGGTGCGCGCCTCGCTGACCTCCCCCACCCTGGGCGTGGCGCTGGCGCGATGGTGCCGGCACCACGGCCTGCTGACCGACGACATCCAATTGCAAGTCAGCCAGAGCCAGGGCGTGGCCAGCCTGCAATTGACCGAGCAACGCGAGCTGGGCGTTTTGCAGGAATTTGCCGTGGTCTCGGTGCTGCGCAACGCGCTGGGCGTGGCCTGCTGGCTGACCGATTCGCGCATCCCCTTGCTGCAAACCACCTTGCGTTTTGCCCCGCCGCCGCACGCGGGCAGCTACCGGGTGCTGTTTGACGGACCGACCCAATTCAACGCGCCCGAGCACAGCCTGCAGTTTGACGCAGGCTACCTGAGCCTGCCCGTGCGCCGCGACGAGGCTGCCCTGCAGCGCATGCTGCAGCGCGCACTGTTGCTCACCGTGCGGCCTTACCGGCGCGACCGCCTGTTGGTGGAGAAAGTGCGCCAGACCCTGGCCGAGCACCCTGAGCACAGCCGCAATGCCGACGACCTGGCTGCCTGGCTCAACCTGTCGGCCCGCACCCTGCACCGACAATTGAAAGAAGAAGGCGCAAGCCTGCAGCAGCTCAAAGACGCGGTGCGCCGCGACCTGGCCACCGACCTGCTGCTGCGCACGCAGCGCCCGATCAAACAGATCGCGGCCGAGGTAGGGTTTCAGAACGAGAAGAGTTTCATGCGGGCGTTCAAGAGCTGGACGGGGCAGACGCCTGAAGAGTTCAGGCTGGCCAGATTGCCTTGAAAATCCCCGTCCATCCGGGCTCAAGCCAGGCGCAGCGCGTGCATGCCGGTGAACACCCGGTGCGCCCCAGCCTGTAAGAGCGGCGCATGCTCGGCGGGCGGCGCGGCATAAGCCCACACGGTGGCCCCTGCGGCCACGCCCGCCGTGATGCCCACCGTGGTGTCTTCCACCACCAGGCAGTGAGCCGGGTCCACTTTCAAATGAGCTGCAGCGGCCAGGTACACGTCGGGGTGCGGTTTGCTGCGCGGCATCTCATGCCCGCTGAAAATCCGGCCTTCAAAAAAATCCATCAGCCCCACTTGCCGGAGCATCATCTCGACCTTGAAGCGGTCGGCACCGGAGGCCACCGCGATGCGGCCCTGGCAGTGGTCATGCAAATGCGCCACCGCCTCGTGCACGCCGTCGATGGCGGTGATGCTTTGGGTCAAGCGCTCGTTGCGTCGGGCAAAAAATTGTTCCAGCCACGCATCGGTGAGCGGCTGGCCGGTGTGCGCTTCGATGGTGCTGCGCTGGCTTTTGACGGTGTGGCCCACAAAACGCTGCATGCACTCGGCCAGCGTCATGCGCCAGCCTTGCTCTTCAAACATGTCACGCAGCACGCCGCAGGTGATGGCTTCGCTGTCCACCAGCACGCCGTCGCAGTCAAACAAAATGGCTTCAAAGTTCATGGCGTCATCATACGGGGCGGTCTTCTGCACCCTCTTCACAGCACATCCCCGTCCACATAAAACCAGCGCCCATCATCCCGCACAAAGCGGCTGCGTTCGTGCTGGCGCACCGCTTTACCGCCCACCCGAAAGCGCGCCACAAATTCGACCTCGGCGGTGTCGGCACCCGTGACACGGTGCTGCCGAATGTCCAGCCCCAGCCATTTGGCCCCTGCTTCGAGTGTCAATTCGGCAGGCCGCTGGCTGCGGTGCCAGGTGGCGAGCAAATACGGCACGTTGCCCAGCACGAAGGCGCTGTAGCGTGAGCGCATCAGCCGTTCGGCATCGGGTGCAGCCTCGCCGCCATGCAATGGGCCGCAGCAGTGGGCCAGGCTCAGCGCCTGGCCTTTGGGATTGGTACGGCCGCAGGGGCAAGGGGACAAATTCATGGACTCTTTTGAAGGTCGGTGGCTTCAGCCCCGACATGGTGAGGCATTCCAGTCTGTCGGGGCTGAAGCCGCCGACCTACAGGAAAACAGCATCAAGCGCCTTTGCGCGCTGCGCTTTCGGCCTTGTGCTGCTCCAGCGTGACGGTGGGAGCGGCGGCTTTTTTCCAGGCGGCAAAGCCACCGTCGATGTGGGCCACGTTGGTCATGCCCATGTCCTGCAGGGTTTTGGTGGCCAGGGCGCTGCGCCAGCCTGCGCCGCAAAACAGAATGAACTCTTTGCTCTCGTCGGCGAACACGGGCTTGAAGTAGGGAGAAGCCGGGTCTACCCAGAATTCGAGCATGCCCCGGGGCGCGAGCAGGGCGCCGGGCAAGGTGCCCTCGCGTTCGAGTTCGCGCGGGTCGCGGATGTCCACGATCTGGACTTGGGGGTCGCTCAAGCGGGCGCGGACGTCATCCACGCTGTGCATGGTGACCTGGGCCATGGCCTCGTCCACGAGGGCCTGGAATCCTTTGGTGATGGGCATGTGTGTCTCCTTGTCAATCGGGGCTTTGGGCCCTCGTCATTTTCGCCAAAAGTGGGCGCTGAACAACACCAGTACCGACAACAACTCCAGTCGGCCCAGCAGCATGGCAAAAGTCAGAACAACCAGCTGAAACGGACTCAGGCCGCCGAAGTTGCCCGACGGCCCCACCTCGCCCAGCCCGGGGCCGATGTTGTTGACGGTGGCGATCACCGCCGAGAACGCGGTGACGATGTCCATGCCGCTGAGCAAGAGCAACATGCTCAGGCCCATGGTGGCCGCGCCATAAATCAGCATGAAACCCAGCACCGCCGTCATGACCGACATGGGCAACACGCCGCCGCCCAAGGTGACCGGGTTGACCACACGCGGATGGATGATGCGCACCAGCTCGCGCCGGGCCTGCTTGATCAACAAAATCATGCGCACCATCTTGATGCCGCCGCCTGTGGAGCCCGCGCACGACACAAAGCAGCCCAGGAACATCAGCATGACCGGTGCAAAAACAGGCCACTGGGCGTAGTCGGTGGCGGCATAGCCGGTGGTGGTGGCCAGCGACACCACATGGAAAGCGCTGGCGCGCAAAGCCTGCGGCACATCGGTGTACACCCCATGGGCCAGCAACAGGCCAGTGAGCAGCAAGGTGGACAAGACCAGCACCGCGAAATAGGTGCGGATTTCATGGTCGCCGGTCACGGGCTTGAGCGACAGGCTGCGCAGCACCACGAAGTAGCGCACAAAACTGATGCCCGCCAGCGTCATGAACACGATGGCCACCATTTCGATGAGGGGTGAATTGAAGTGCGCAAAGCTGGCGTCATGCGAAGAAAAACCACCCAGGCCCATGGTGGTGCACATGTGCATGAAGGCATCGGCCCAGCTCATGCCCGCCCAGCGGTAGGCCAGCCAACACGCGCCCGAAAACAAGAAGTAAACGCCCCAAAGGCCCCGCGCCGTCTCGGCGATGCGGGGGGTGAATTTGGTGTCCTTCATGGGGCCGGGGGTCTCGGCCTTGTACAGCTGCACGCCGCCGAGCCCCAGCAAAGGCAGCACCGCCACCACCAACAGCATGATGCCCAGGCCACCGATCAGCTGCAGAAAACAGCGCCAAATGTTCACCGACACCGGCAAATGGTCCAGCCCCGACAAGGCCGTGGCCCCGGTGGCCGTGAGCGCACTCATGGCTTCAAAGTAGGCCTTGAACCAGGTGATCTCGGGCACCAGAAACATGAGCGGCAAGGCCGAATAGGCGGGCAACACCAGCCACACCAAGTTGACCAGCAAGAAGCCGTCTTTGGCCAGCAGTTCGCGCCGATGGCGCTGGGTGATGGCCGCCAACAGCAAACCGCTGACGGCCGCCAGGCCGAAACCCGCCAGCCAGATCCACTGCAGGTCGCGGTGGTCTTCAAACCAGGCCCAGATGCCGGGCACCAGAAAGGTGACCGAAAACGCGAGCAGGATGCGCGCCATCAGCGACAGCACAGGGAAAAAGGTCTTGAGCATCAGCCAAAAAAGGTCGCGCTGACCTGGAACAGTTTTTCCACCGCACGCACATCGCGCTTGTTGGGGATGAACAGGATGATGTGGTCGTCGGCCTCGATCAGGGTGTCGTGGTGCGGCATGAGGACTTCGGACTTTTTGCCCTCGCCCCGCACAATGGCGCCCATGCTCACGCCCGGGGGCAGCTTGATTTCCTCAACGCGTCGCCCGACCAGCTTGGAGGTTTTGAGGTCGCCGCGCGCAATGCCCTCCAGCGCTTCGGCCGCGCCCCGGCGCAAGCTGTGTACCGCCGCCACATCACCCCGGCGCAAATGCGCCAGCAGCTCGCCGATCACGGTTTGCGCGGGCGAGATCGCGATGTCGATCGTGCTGCCCTGCATCATGTCGGCGTAAGCGCGGCGGTTGATCAGGGCCATGACGCGCCGCGCGCCCATGCGCTTGGCCAGCATGGCGGACATGATGTTGTCTTCGTCGTCGCTGGTCAGCGCCAGAAACAGGTCCATCTCGCCCACGTTTTCTTCGTGCAGCAAGTCTTCGTCGGCACCGTCGCCGTTGAGGATGAGTGTGCTCGAGGGCAGCTGGCTGGCCAGGTATTCACAGCGCTTTTTGTCGCGCTCGATCAGCTTCACGTCGTACTGGCTGGCCAGAATGCGCGCCAGGCGCAAGCCCACTTTGCCGCCCCCTGCCAGCATCAGGCGTTGCACGGGTTTGTCGGTTTTGTGGATGCCGGCCAGCACGATGCGGATCTTGCGGGTGTCGGCCAGCACAAAGACTTCGTCGCCGGGCAGGATGCGCGTCTCGGGCGCAGCGTCGACCTGGGCGTCTTGGCGGTACAGGGCCACCACGCGCATCTGGGCATCGGGCAAACGGTCACGGAACTCGGCAATGGTGTGGTTCACCAGCAGGCTGTCGGCCGCGGCGCGCACCACGATCAGGCTGACCCGGCCCTCGGCAAATTCAAGCACCTGCAAAGCCTCGGGGTACTGGATGAGCTGCTCGATGTAGCGCATCACCGACTCTTCCGGGCAGATCACATGGTCCACCGCGAAACCCGATTTGCCCAGCAGTTCGTCGCCTTCGTTGAACTCGGGCGAACGCAGCCGGGCGATGGTGGTGGGCACGTTGAACAGGTCGTGGGCGATCTTGCAGACCACCAGATTCGATTCGTCGGCCGCCGCGCAGGCGATCAGCATGTCGGCGTCTTTGGCACCCGCCTCTTGCAGCACCGAAGGCTGGATGCCGTTGCCCACCACGCCGCGCAGGTCCAGGCGCTCTTCGAGCAGACGCAGGCGCGCCGGGTCCTGGTCAATGACGGTGATGTCGTTTTGCTCGGAGACCAGGCTTTCAGCGACGCTTTCGCCCACGCGGCCTGCGCCCAGGATGATGATGTTCATAAGCCGAAATCATACGTGAGCGGCTGGGGGCAGCCGCCCGGTCACCCCCCTCAAAGTGCGCGCTGGATGATGATTTTCTGCACGTCGCTGGTGCCTTCGTAGATCTGGCACACGCGTACATCGCGGTAGATGCGCTCGACCGGGAAGTCGCTCACATAACCGTAGCCGCCCAGGGTCTGGATGGCGGCCGAGCAGACTTTTTCGGCCACTTCGCTGGCAAACAGCTTGGCCATGGCGGCCTCTTTGAGGCAAGGGCGTCCCGCGTCGCGCAGGCTGGCCGCGTGCCAGATCAGCTGACGCGCCGCTTCGAGCTGCGTGGCGCAATCGGCCAGGCGGAAACCCACCGCCTGATGGTTGAAGATGGCGGTGCCAAAGCTCTCGCGCTGCTTGGCGTAGTCGATGGCCACATCGAGTGCGCTGCGGGCCATGCCCAGGCTTTGCGCAGCGATGCCGATACGACCGCCTTCGAGACCGCCCAGCGCAATGCCATAGCCCTCGCCCTCTTTGCCAATCAGGTTCTCGGCCGGGATGCGGCAGTTGTCAAAGTTGATCTGTGCGGTGTCGCTGGAATGTTGGCCCAGCTTGTCTTCGAGGCGCGCCACCACATAACCCGGAGCATTGGTCGGCACGAGGAAGGCGCTCATGCCCTTTTTGCCTGCGCCCTTGTCGGTCACGGCAATCACAATGGCCACGTCTCCGTTCTTGCCACTGGTGATGAACTGTTTGACGCCGTTGATGACGTAGCTGTCGCCGTCTTTCACCGCCATCGTGCGCAAAGACGACGCATCGCTGCCCACATGCGGCTCGGTCAGGCAAAACGCGCCCAGCATCTCGCCGCGTGCCAGCGGTTCGAGCCACTGCTTCTTTTGCTGCGCGTTGCCAAACTTCATCAAGATGGCGTTCACCGGGCAGTTGGTCACGCTGATGACGGTGCTGGTGCCGCCGTCACCGGCTGCGATCTCTTCGAGCACCAGCGCCAGCGTCACATAGTCCAGACCCGCGCCGCCCAGCTCTTCGGGCACGCAGATGCCATACGCGCCCAATTCGGCCAGGCCCTTGTGCACGTCTTTGGGAAAGTGGTGCTTTTTGTCCCATTCGGCGGCATGCGGCCACAGCTCGCGCTGGGCGAAGTCGCGCACGGCGTCACGGATCATTTCCTGGTCGGGAGTCAGCAGCATGTCGGTCTTTCTTTGTCAGTTCACCACGGCAGCGGCTGGCCGTCGTGGTTCAAAAATGCGCCCCGGTATTTCGGGTCGCGTTGGCTACGCACGGTCTCCAGCGTCTGACGCAAGCTTGCGGCGCTGTCTTGCACTGTGACAGGCGCTTGCGGTCCTCCCATATCGGTCTGCACCCAGCCTGGATGCAAGGCCACACAGCAAATTTCGGGGAAGTCATGCTGAGCACTTCGGATGTACATGTTCGAAGCCGCCTTGCTCATACGGTAGAGCACCGCCATACTCGTTTCGGTCAACGTCAAACTGCCGAAGTGGCTGCTGATGACCGCAAACGTACCTGATGATTCAGCCAGCATGGGTGCGATCTGTGGCAACACCATCATGGGCCCCATGGCATTGGTGTGCATCAACAGATCGAATTTGTCTCGGGTAGGCGGCGAAACCGCAGTGTCCCGATCGCCCACCCCGGCAACATAAACAGCCAAGTCCAGCTTCTCGCCATCGAGTTGCCATGACAGTCCGCTGTTGCTCGCAGGGTCGGCCACATCCATACGCAAGGTTTCGCAGCCCAGGACTTTCAAGCGCCCCAAACCATCCGTATTGCGTGCAGTGGCGATCACGCGCCAGCCAGCATCTCGGTACTGTCGAGCCAGTTCAAGGCCAATTCCCCGTGATGCACCAATCAACAAAACTGTTGCCATGTCATTCTCCGTAGGAGCCGCGACTGGCGGCGATCAATGTCTGAGTCTCGTAGGTCGGCGGCTTTAGCCCCGACATGGAGCGTTTGCAAGCAAACGACGGAGCTGAAGCTCCGACCTACCAAAACCGAATTCACACCAACTCCAGCGCAACCGCCGTGCCCTCACCACCACCGATGCACAGCGTGGCCAGGCCTTTCTTGAGGCCACGGGCCTTGAGCGCGTGGATCAGCGTGACCATGATGCGGGCACCCGATGCACCAATGGGGTGACCCAGGGCGCAAGCACCGCCGTTCACGTTGACCTTGTCGTGCGAGACGTTCAGCTCTTTCATGAGCGCCATGGGCACCACGGCAAAGGCTTCATTGACTTCCCACAGGTCGACGTCTTCGACTTTCCAGCCCGCTTTGGCCAGGGCTTTTTGGGTTGCGCCCACCGGGGCGGTGGCAAACCATTCGGGCTCTTGGGCGTGTGTGGCGTGGCTCACGATGCGGGCCAGCGGTTTGCAGCCCAGCTTGGCGGCGGTGCTCTCGCGCATCAACACCATCGCGGCGGCGCCGTCGTTGATGGACGAGCTGCTGGCGGCGGTGATGGTGCCGTCTTTCTTGAAGGCGGGCTTCAAGCTGCTGATTTTGTCGAGCTTGACTTTGCCCGGGCCTTCGTCGATGGCCACCACGCGCTCGCCGCTGCGGTCTTTCACCGTCACGGGCGTGATTTCGGCCGCAAAAGCGCCCGACTCGGTGGCGGCCTTGGCGCGCTGCACGCTGGTGGTGGCAAAGTGGTCTTGCTCGGCGCGGGTGAAGCTGTATTTGGCGGCGCAGTCTTCGCCAAAGGTGCCCATGCTGCGGCCGGGTTCGTAAGCGTCTTCCAGGCCGTCGAGCATCATGTGGTCGAAGATGCGGTCATGGCCCATGCGGTAGCCGCCACGCCCCTTGAGCATGAGGTAGGGCGCGTTGGTCATGCTTTCCATGCCCCCGGCCACCAGCACATCGTGCGTGCCGGCCACCAGCATGTCGTGGGCGAACATGGCCGCGCGCATGCCCGAGCCGCACATTTTGGACAAGGTCACCGCGCCCGCGCTCTTGGGCAAGCCGCCCTTGAAGCCCGCTTGACGCGCCGGGGCCTGGCCCTGACCCGCCATCAGGCAATTGCCAAACAGCACTTCGGTGACCAGCTCGGGGCGGATGCCTGCGCGCTCGACGGCGGCTTTGATGGCGGCACCGCCCAGGTCGTGGGCGGCCAGCGCAGAAAAGTCGCCCTGGAAGCTGCCCATGGGGGTGCGAGCAGCGCTGACGATGACGATGGGGTCGTGTGACATGGAGAGGCCTTTCAAGTGTTTTGGTGGATGTCGGCAATGATGAGGTGTTCGCCGGTTTCTTCTTCGGCAATGAGGCGGATATAAGCCACGAAGTCGGGGTCTTCGCCGCGCAGCATGAGGGGCATAGCCTGGCGGAAATCGTCGCGCCTGCACCACTCGCGCATATAGTCGTCCCAGGAGTTCCAGCGCCGCTGTTCGGTGGCGCTCATTTCCGCGCGGTAGGCGATCAGATAGGCCCGCTCGAACAAGGCGATCAGCATGTCGAAGATGGTCATCATGCGTTCGCGCTGCTCGGGCGTCGGGTTGGGCAAGGCATGCGTGGTGCGCAGCTGCAGATCGGCGTGGTCCAGCACCACTTTCAGGAAATCGTTGTAGGCGTCCGACAGGTGCTGGTAGGCCTCTTCTTCTTCGTTCTCGCGCTCCTTGCGCTGCTCGACCCAGAAGGCCCAGGCCGCGTAGGGCAGACCGAACACGGTCACCGCGTAGCTGCCCAACTCCAGGATATCTGCCAAGCTCATGGGCAATGGGGGCTCAGGCGCCCCGCGGGTAACGCTTGAAGGCATTGCGGAACACGTCCACCACCTCGTGTGCGCCGCTCATGCTCACGCCCAGGTCTTTCACCAGACCATCGTCCAGACCGTAAATCCAGCCATGCACCGTCACCTTTTGGCCGCGGCTCCAGGCGTCCTGCATCACGTTGGACATGGCCACGTTGCCGACCTGCTCGATCACGTTCATCTCGCACATGACGGATTCGAGTTCGGCTTGCGGCAAATGGTTCAGACGCTGGCGGTGGCGCAGGCGCACGTCCTGCACATGGCGCAACCAGTTGTCGGCCAGGCCCACGCGCATGCCACGCGTGGCGGCCAGCACGCCACCACAGCCGTAATGGCCCACCACCATGATGTGTTCGACCTTGAGGGCATCGACCGCATACTGAATGACCGACAGGGCATTCAGGTCGGAGTGGACCACCACGTTGGCGACGTTGCGGTGCACAAACACCTCGCCAGGGTCCAGGCCCGTGATCTGGTTGGCGGGCACCCGGCTGTCCGAGCAACCGATCCACAAATACTTGGGATTTTGCTGGTTGGCCAGGCGGGAGAAATACGCGGGATTCTCGCGCACCATGCGCGAGGCCCATTCGCGGTTGTTGTCAAAAAGATGCTGAAGTGAAGTGCTCATGGGGCCATTGTCGCAGCGCAAGGCGTCTGTTGGATGACAGCGGACTTCAGCAAGTTTCGGCAAACAGTTCGCGACCGATCAGCATGCGGCGGATTTCGCTGGTGCCCGCACCGATCTCGTACAGCTTGGCATCGCGCCACAGGCGGCCCAAGGGGTATTCGTTGATGTAGCCGTTGCCGCCAAAAATCTGCACACCCTCTCCGGCCATCCAGGTGGCTTTTTCGGCGGTCCAGAGGATGACGCTGGCGCAGTCCTTGCGCACCTGGCGCACATGCTCGGTGCCCAGCAGGTCCAGATTTTTGGCCACGGTGTAGGCAAACGAGCGCCCCGCTTGCAGCACGGTGTACATGTCGGCCACCTTGCCCTGGATCAGCTGGAACTCGCCGATGCTCTGGCCGAACTGCTTGCGGTCGTGGATATAGGGGATCACGTTGTCCATGACGGCCTGCATGATGCCCAGCGGGCCGCCGGTGAGCACCGCGCGTTCGTAGTCCAGGCCGCTCATCAGCACCTTGGCGCCGTTGTTCAAACCGCCCAAAATGTTCTCGGCGGGCACTTCGACGTTGTTGAACACCAGCTCGCCCGTGTGGCTGCCGCGCATGCCCAGCTTGTCGAGTTTTTGCGCGATGGAAAAACCTTTCATGCCCTTTTCGATCAAAAAGGCCGTCACGCCACGTGCACCCAGCTCGGGCTCGCTCTTGGCATAGACCACCAGGGTGTCGGCATCCGGCCCGTTGGTGATCCACATCTTGGAGCCGTTGAGCAGGTAGTAGCCGCCCTTGTCTTCGGCCTTGAGCTTCATGCTGATCACGTCCGAGCCCGCACCGGGTTCGCTCATGGCCAAGGCACCCACATGTTCGCCTCTGATGAGTTTGGGCAGGTATTTGGCGCGCTGAGCCTCGTTGCCATTGCGCTTGATCTGGTTGACGCACAGGTTGGAGTGCGCACCATAGCTCAGGCCCACGCTGGCCGAGGCGCGGGAAATTTCTTCCATCGCGATCATGTGGGCCAGGTAGCCCATGCCCGCGCCGCCGTATTCCTCACCCACGGTGATGCCCAGCACGCCCAGCTCGCCCATCTTGCGCCACAGGTCCATGGGGAACTGGTCGTTGCGATCGATCTCGGCAGCGCGGGGCGCGATTTCGGCTTGGGCAAAGTCGCGCACCGCGTCGCGCAGGGCATCGATGTCTTCACCGAGTTGGAAATTCAGGCCGGGCAAATTGTTCATGGGGTCTCTCCAGAGTTTGAGGGGGTGTGCGGCTGCCCGCTGTTCAATAGGTTTGGGGGACGGTGGTGAGGGTTTGCTGCATCACAGCGCAGGGGGTTCGCTGGCCATCGGCGCTGGTGTGCACCACCTCGGCCGAAGTCACGATGACGCGCTTGCCCGCCTTGACCACCTGCCCGATGGCGTGGATTTCGCCGCCTTGCAGGCTGTTCAAAAAATTGATCTTGTATTCGATGGTCACGACTTCCATGCCTTCGGGGGCCACGGTCAGGGCGGCATAACCGCCTGCGATATCGGCCAGCGCGCCGATCGCACCGCCATGGAAGCCGCCTTGCTGCTGCGTGACCTTGTCGCTGTAGGGCAAGGCCAGCTCGACCCGGCCTTCGGTGGCCGACACCAGCCGCACACCCAGGTGGTTCATCATGCCTTGACGGGCCAGGCTGAGGGCGACACGTTGGTGGGCGGAAAGGACTGTGCTCACATCGGATCCCATGGTTTTGGACAATCCCTGACTTTAATTGACGTTTACGTTAACGTCAATTGGAAACCAGTGCGCTGTCGTCAGGCTTTCAGGCGGCACTGCCCGCCTTGTTGGCCTTGGCCAAGAGGCTGCGGGTCTCTTTTTCATGCGTTTTGACCTCGTCCAATGTGGCCTCCAGGTCGGCCAGTTGCGACTCCAGTTGCTGGCGGTGTTCGGCCAGCACCACGAGGAATTTTTTGAGCTGCGGCACCGTGTCGCGCGGGCTGTCGTACATGTCGATCAGGTCCTTGGCCTCGTTCAGCGACAGGCCTAGGCGCTTGGCGCGCAGGGTGAGTTTCAGCCGGGTGCGGTCGCGCGACGAGTAAACCCGGTTGCGCCCACCCGGGCCGGAGCGCTCGGGCTCGAGCAGGCCCATGTCTTCGTAAAAGCGGATGGCGCGGGTGGTCAGGTCGAATTCCTGAGCCAAATCGCTGATCGTGAACGTGTTCGCCATGGCGTGGGGTCCTCACCGTCTTGCGCCAGGGGGACAGCCCGGTGAAGGGGCGCCCCCTAGAATGCCAAATCATGTTTGACGTTAACGTTAACGTCAATGGTCCGAATGCTAACCGAAACCACCTGAGGCATGTCCCACTTGTCCACTGACCGCGTGACGACCACGCCGCATGCCAGCGTCAGCCCAGCCTCTTTGCGCTACCCCTTGGGCGAACAACTGCCGGCTTCAGGCGCCGCCATCGAAGTCGCGCCCGGCGTTTTCTGGCTGCGCATGGGGCTGCCCTTTGCGCTCAACCACATCAACCTGTGGCTGTTGCGCGACCGCCTGCCCGACCCGGCCCAGCCCGAGGTGCAGCGTGAGGGCTGGACGGTGGTGGACTGTGGCATCGACAACCCAGCGACACGAGAAGCCTGGCTGCAGGTGGAGCAACAAGCACTGCAGGGCCTGCCCGTCTTGCGCGTGTTGGTCACCCACATGCACCCGGACCACATGGGACTGGCGCATTGGTTGTGCGAGCGCTGGCAAGCGCCGCTGTGGATGAGCACCAGCGAATACCAGTCGGCCATGCTGGCATGCACCGGCTTATCAAACTTCGGCGGAGAGCCCACGGTGAAGTTCTTCGCCGCCCACGGCTGGAACAAGGCCGAGGACCTGGCCGTGGTCAAGTCACGGGTTGGTTACTACCCCAGCATGGTGCCCCGGATTCCGGGAACCTATGTGCGCCTGATGTCAGGAACGCAGGTGCGCATCGGCGATCGCCTCTGGCATTGCATCAGCGGCTACGGCCATTCGCCCGAACACATGGCCCTGCACGATGCGCAAAACCAAGTGCTGATCAGCGGCGACATGTTGCTGCCCTCGATTTCGACCAACATCAGCGTGTATGCCATGGAGCCCGACAGCAACCCGCTGCAGCTGTTTCTAGACTCGCTGGACAAGATGTTGCACTTGCCTGATGAGACACTGGTTCTGCCCTCGCACGGACGCCCATTCAAAGGCGCGGCTGCCCGCATTACACAACTGCGGGCGCACCACGACGAGCGCTTGAGCGAACTGCTGAGCGCCTGCACCGGACAGGCGCGGTGCGCCCATGAACTGTTGCCTGTGCTGTTCAAACGCGCGCTCGATGTGCACCAGACCACTTTTGCGCTGGGCGAAGCCGTGGCCCACCTGAATTTGCTCTGGCTGGCCGGGCAGCTGATCCGCCAGCACGATGCCGACGGCATTTACCGATTCAGGACGGCTCAGTCTTCGGCCAAACCCATGGGGACTTGACGCAGGGCTTTACGGCGCTGGGCATAGTCCGGCATGACCTCGCCCACCGTCTCCCAAAAGCGGGGGCTGTGGTTCATTTCGCGCAGATGGGCCAACTCGTGCACCACCACATAGTCGATCTGACTGATCGGCAAGTGAATGAGCCGCCAGTTCAATCGAATGTGCCCATCGGTGCGGGCGCTGCCCCAGCGCGTGCTGGCGCTCGACAAACTGAGCTTCTGCCAGCGCACCCCCAGCAGCGGTGCGAAGTGGTGCAGGCGTTGCTCAAACAAGAGCTTGGCCTGTTTTTTGAGCCACACCTGCGCGGCATCGCGCACCTGCGTCACCGAGGCACCTGGCGGGACGGTCACGGGCAGCACCTGCTCGGGCGGCAAGTCCTGCCCCTGCACGCGCCCCAGGCCACGTTCGAGCACGCACAGCTGCACCGTGCGCCCCAAAAAGGGGACTTCAGCACCATGCCGCCACTCGATGGCTTTTTGAAATTGTTCGGTTTGCCGTTCTCTGAACTGCTGCAGCTTGGCCAGAATCCAGCCCGCTTTCTCCTGCACGGCCGCGTCCACCTCACGCAAAGGCACCCAGTTGGGGGCCCGCACCACCAGACCATCCGGCCCCACCAGAAAGCCAATGCTTTTGCGGCGTGAACGCTCAAAACGAAAAGACACGGTCACACCCTGCAGCTGCGCATGTCGGTTGGCTGCGGGGTGGCCAAAACCAGTGACCGTCGGCTGCGGCGCAAGGCCCACTGGCACTGCGCCGGGTGCCGCGTGACCCGCTGCAGGATCGGACGCAGCGCGCTCCGATGGCGTGGGCACAACCGGATCGCCCCCAGTGAAAAAGTCCAACACAAACTGCAAAGGCGCGCGCATGGTTCGCCCAGTGCCGTTCAGTGCCCGGAAGCTGCCGGATAAGCCTCGGGGTCGAGGCGGTGCATTTCGGATTCGATCCAGGTCTCGACTTCCAGCATCAACTCTTCAGCGCTGCGGCCTTCGCTCGGAATGGCGCGGCCGATCGAGATGTCCACCACGCCCGGCTTTTTGATGAAAGCGCGTGTGGGCCAGCAGCGCGCAGACGTCACGGCGATCGGGATGACGGGCACGCCCGCGGCAATGGCCAGGCGGGCGCCACCGCTTTTGTACTCGCCCTTTTGACCGCGCGGAATGCGCGTGCCTTCGGGGAACATGATGACCCAAACACCTTCTTGCATCAGGCGGCGGCCTTGTTGCACCACCTTGGCAAAAGCGCGCGAGCGCTGTTTGCGGTCGATGTGGATCATGTCCAGACGACCCATGGCCCACCCAAAAAAGGGCACGCTCAACAGCTCTTTCTTGAACACATAGGCCAGTGGGTGGGGCATGATCGCGGGCATCACAAAGGTCTCCCAGGTCGACTGGTGTTTGACCAGCAAGACCGCCGGGTCCTTGGTGCCCAAAGGCAGATTCTCCATGCCCTGGATGCGGTTTTCAATGCCCAAAATCCGGGTGCCACTGTTCACCGCCAGACGCAGCCAGCCCACACAAATCCAGTACAGGCGGGTGCTGCTGACAAAGTAGGAAATCGCCACCACAAACAAGGCCCATGGGATGACGGTGATGGCCATCCACAGCAGATGAACCAGAGAACGGATGAAATTCATAAAACAGGGTGGCTCAGGCCCGTGGCGTGTTCAAGGCTGCAGCGCCCAACAAATGGTCTGCACAAGCCGCCAGATCGGCGTGCACGCGGGTCGAGGCCGGAAAGCCTGCGGGCAGTGGCTGCCCCAGCAATTCCGGGTGCCGCCCTGTGCACACCAGGTGCGGGATGCAGCCAGACGCTTCGGCAGCCTGCATGTCGCGCAGGCTGTCGCCGATGCAGGGCACGCCTTCGAGCGATACACCATAACGCTCGGCGATCTGGCCAAACAGGCCAGGCCAGGGCTTGCGGCAGCCGCAACCCTCGTCGGGCGTGTGCGGGCAGTAAAAAATCGCATCAATGCGCCCACCCACGGCCGCCAGCGACTTGATCATGTGGGCATGCACGGCGTTGAGCGCGGCCATGTCAAACAGACCACGCCCCAGTCCCGACTGGTTGGTCGCCAGCACCACATGGAAGCCCGCATGGTTCAGGCGGCTGATCGCTTCCAGCGCACCAGGCAGGGGGTGCCACTCTTCGGGCGATTTGACGAACTCGTCACTGGCCCGGTTGATGGTGCCGTCACGGTCCAAGATGACGAGTTTGAGGGGCATGGCCGTTCAGCGATCAGGCCGCCAGACGCGACAAATCGGCCACGCGGTTCATGGCCACATGCAGCGACTTGAGCAGTCCCTGACGGTTCAGGCGCAGGTCCATTTCTTCGGCGTTGACCATCACATCGTCGAAAAAAGCGTCCACCGGGGCGCGCAGCGCGGCCAGGGTTTGCAGGCTGGCGGTGTAGTCGCCCGCCTTGAACTGCGCTTCGGATTCGGGCAGCAGCCTTTGCATCACCGCGTACAAGCCCTTTTCGGCCTCTTCCTGCAGCAGTGCGGGGTTGACGTGGGCATCCACCTCGCCTGCTTTTTTGAGGATGTTGCCGATGCGCTTATTGGCAGCGGCGAGCGAGGGGCTTTCGGGCAAGGCGGCAAAAGCGCGCACGGCCGACAGGAACTGGCTGACCTGGCCCAGACGGGCCGGGCGCTGCGCCATGACGGCGTCGACTTCCTGCGCGCTGAAGCCCTGCTCGCGCAGACTGCCGGCCAGGCGGTCGTAGATGAAGTCAGCGACAAGCTGAGGTGTTTCCAGATTAAACGCCGTCACCGAGCCGGCAACAACTGCACGCTCAGCAAGGGCCGAAGAATGCGCAGCTTCTTCAAAACTTTCGAAGGCGATGCGCAGCAGAACGTCAATGTCTTGCTCTGGCAAGCGCTCCAACAGCATACGGATCACACCCAGTGCGTGGCGGCGCAAGGCGAACGGGTCCTTGTCGCCCGTGGGCACGTTGCCAATGCCGAACATGCCGACCAGGGTTTCGAGCTTGTCGGCCAGCGCCACCACCAGGCCCACCTGGTTGCGGGGCAACTCGTCACCCGCAAAGCGCGGCTTGTAGTGGTCTTCAATCGCCTCGGCCACCTCGGTGGGCAGGCCATCGTGGCGGGCGTAGTAGCCACCCATGATGCCCTGCAGCTCAGGGAACTCGCCGACCATGTCGGTCAGCAAATCGGTCTTGGCCAAGCGTGCGGCCTGCTCGGCTTGCGCGGCCAGGGCGTCGCCGCCCACTTGCTGACCGATCGCACGGGCGATGGCGCAAACACGCGCCATGCGCTCACCTTGCGTGCCCAGCTTGTTGTGGTACACGACTTTGGACAAGCCTTCGACGCGGGATTCGAGGGTCTTTTTGCGGTCCTGGTCAAAGAAGAATTTGGCATCGGCCAGGCGCGGGCGCACCACGCGCTCATTGCCACCGATCACAAACGAAGCGTCTTCGGGCGTGATGTTGCTCACCACCAGGAACCGATTCGTCAGCTTGCCAGAGGCATCGATCAAAGGGAAGTACTTCTGGTTGGCCTTCATCGTGAGGATCAGGCACTCCTGCGGCACATCGAGGAACTCTTTTTCGAACTGGCAGGTCAGCACGTTCGGGCGCTCGACCAGCGCGGTCACTTCGTCGAGCAGGGCCTCGTCCTCGATCGGGCACGCACCACCACCCACCTTGGCCGCAGCTGCATTCAGTTGGCGCACGATCTCGGCGCGACGTTCGGCAAAGCTGGCAATCACCGAGCCATCGCGTTTGAGCACCTCGTCGTATTGGTCAGCGTGCGGCACCACCACCTTGGGCACCTTGGCTTCAAAGCGATGCCCTTGGGTGCTGTTGCCCGCTGTCAGGCCAAGCGCCTTGACCGGCACCACGGTGCTCCCATGCAGGGCGATCAGGCTGTGCGCCGGGCGCACAAAGTTCACGCTGCTCCAGCCGGGCAGTTCGCAGTCGGTCTCCAGCTGGTACTGCATCACTTTCGGAATCGGCAACTTGGCCAATGCTTCATCAAGCGCCCTTTGCAAACCAGCCGCCAAGGTCGCGCCCTTGACCACGCTGTCGTAAAACAGGGCTTCGGCCTTGCCGTCCGGGGCGCGCTTGAGCGCTGCGACGGCCGCAGCCGGGTCGCTCACGTCAGCGCCCAGGGCTTGCAGTTTTTTGAGCAACGCGGGTGTCGCGTTGCCCGCCGCGTCCAGGCCCACGGCCACGGGCATCAGTTTTTGTTGCACGGCCTTGTCGGCGGCCTGCGCCAGCACGCCCGTCACATGGGCGGCCAGGCGGCGGGGCGAGGCGAAGGCCGTCACCAGCGCGTCGGCCGCAGCCAGGCCTTGGGCCTTGAGTTGTTCGGCCAGCACACCCGAAAAAGCAGCCCCCAATTTGTTGAGTGCCTTGGGCGGCAGCTCTTCCACAAACAGTTCAACGAGAAGGTTTTGTGTTGTCATTGTTCTTGTTCCTCTCAGGCGGCCTTCTTGGGCATCTGCGCGACCCACTCGCGCGGGGCCATCGGGAAGCCCAGTCGTTCACGGCTGTCGTAATAGCTCTGGGCCACGCTGCGGGCCAGGTTGCGGATGCGGCCGATGTAGGCGGCGCGCTCGGTCACGCTGATCGCGCCGCGCGCGTCCAACAGGTTGAAAGTGTGCGCGGCTTTGAGCACCTGCTCGTACGCAGGCAAGGCCAGCTGTGCGCCCATCAGGTGCTGGGCTTGCTTTTCGTGCGCACCAAAGGCGGTGAACAAAAACTCGGCATCGCTGTGCTCGAAGTTGTAGGTCGATTGCTCAACCTCGTTTTGTTTGTACACATCCCCGTAGGTCAGGCCATCGGTCCATTGCAGGTTGTAGACGTTGTCCACGCCCTGCAGGTACATGGCCAGGCGCTCCAGGCCGTAGGTGATCTCGCCGGTGATCGGTTTGCAGTCGATGCCGCCGACTTGCTGGAAGTAGGTGAACTGCGTGACTTCCATGCCGTTGAGCCAGACTTCCCAGCCCAAGCCCCACGCGCCGAGCGTGGGGTTTTCCCAATCGTCTTCGACGAAGCGGATGTCGTTTTTCTTCAAGTCAAAGCCCAGCGCTTCGAGCGAGCCCAGATACAGCTCCAGAATGTTGCTGGGCGCAGGCTTCAGGACCACCTGGTACTGGTAGTAGTGCTGCAGGCGGTTGGGGTTTTCGCCGTAGCGGCCGTCCTTGGGGCGGCGGCTCGGCTGCACATAGGCGGCCTTCCACGGCTCGGGGCCGATGGCGCGCAAAAACGTGGCGGTGTGGCTGGTGCCCGCGCCAACTTCCATGTCGTAGGGCTGGAGCAAGGCGCAGCCCTGGGCGTCCCAGTACTGCTGCAGTTTCAAAATGATTTGCTGGAAGGTCAACATGGCCGAAGCGGAGCCAGCTGCGAGCTGGCCAGGGTTGGATGGGCGCAAGCTTTGCGCGAACCCTTGATTTTACGGCCTTTGCCGTCGCCAAAATGCCCAAGCCACCACCACACAGCACAGCGCCCACAAGGGGGCCAAACCCCAGGCACTGGCCCAGCGGGCAAAGGGTGTCAAGCCGTGACGCCCCTCAAACGAGCCCGTCAGGCTGCCCCGGGTGAAGCGGGGCAACTGGTCGGTCACGCGGCCCGTGTGGTCGATGATGGCGGTGGCCCCGGTGTTGGTGGCGCGCAGCATGGGGCGGCCCAGCTCCATGGCCCGCAGCCGCGAGATGCTCAGGTGCTGGTCCACCGCCAGCGTGTCGCCAAACCAGGCGATGTTGCTCACGTTCACCAGGGCCGTCGGCGCGGTGGCCGGGTCTTTGAAACGTATAGCCAACTCCTCGCCAAACAGGTCTTCGTAACAGACATTGGGGGCCAGTCGCTGGCCTTGCCAGGCCAGGGAAGCCTGGTCCCAGCCGCCCGATTTGAAATCGCCCAAGGGGATGTTCATCATGCGGATGAACCATGCAAAACCCGGCGGCATGAACTCGCCAAAGGGCACCAGGTGCGACTTGTCGTAGCGGTAAGGCGCAGCGCCCTGCGGCCCTAGCGCCACCACCGAGTTGCTGTAGCCCTCGTCCAGACTGCCCAAGGGCACGCCCACCAAGGCCACAGGGCGACCCGGCTGCGCAAAATGGGCCTGCAAGCCAGACCAATACCCCTCTGGCAAATGGCGCGGCAGCAGGGGAATGGCGGTCTCGGGGGCCACCACCAAGGGCTGCTGGTTGGCGCGCAGCTGGGCGTCGTACCACTGCAGCGCGTCCCGAATACCGCTGGCCGCGTCAAATTTAACGCTTTGCGAAATATTGGCCTGCAGCAAAGCCACCTGCCCCGCCCCGGCCGAGGTGGTGAAACTGGGCCCCCAGGCCTGCAGCCCCCAGGACACCAGACCCAAACCGAGCAGGGGCTTGAGGGCCCGCAGCCGCCATCCAGACAAGGCCAAGCGCATGGCCAACCAGGCGGCCAAAGCGCCCATGCCGTACACCCCCACCCAAGGCGCCCAAACCGACAGCACACCATCGACGTGCGCATAACCACCTGCGCCCCAGGGGAAACCGGTTAACCAACGACCGCGCATGAGTTCGGCCAAGGTCCACAGGGCCGCAAACAAAACACTGGCGGCGCCCGGTCTGTGCACCAACACACCACGCGCCAGAGCCAGCCAGGCGGCAGATGCGGCGGCGTAATACAGGGCCAGCGCTCCGGCCAAAGCGCATACCGCCAGCGCCGCCAAAGGTGCAGGCAAGCCCCCGACATCGTGCATGGACACATACAGCCACCAGAAACTGCCCGCCAACCAAGTCGTGGCAAACACCCCGCCTGACCAAGCGGCTTGCCGGTAAGGGGCACGAACCGAAGGCGTGTGGCGGGCCATGCGGGCCAGGCCTGCAGCCAGCGCAGCCAAGCTCAGAACCTGGAGCCAACCCTGAGCCTGGCCACTGCCGGGCATGGCAATCGACGCCGCTTGTGCGGCACCAGCCAAAGCGGGCCACATGGTCGACAGACCGCGTGCGCGCTCAGGGCCGACATTCATGCCTGGGTCTCTGGGGCAGCCACCGTGGGCACCGGCGACACCTTGAACCAACGCACAGCGCCAGCACGGGTGTGCAAGACCACAAACTGCAGGCCCGCCAGAAGGTGTTTTTCGCCGCGGCGCGGCACATGGCCCATTTCGTGGGCAATCAGACCGCCGATGGTGTCAAAGTCCGGGCCCTCGGCGTCCTCACGGGCCTCTTGCAGGTCCACGCCGAAAGCTTCACTCACGCGTTCCAAGGACGTGTCGCCACTGACGCGGAAGCTGCGGTCGGGCAAGCCAAAAATATCGCCCTCGTCATCGGCGATGTCGAATTCGTCCTCGATCTCGCCCACGATCTGCTCGAGCACATCTTCGATGGTGATCAAGCCTGCAGTGCGGCCAAATTCATCGATGACGATGGCCAGGTGGTTGCGGTTGTCGCGGAACTGTCGCAGCAAATCGTTCAGGCCCTTGCTCTCCGGCACAAACACGGCTGGGCGCAACAGGGCGCGGATGTTCAATTCAGGGGCACGCTGCAGCTTGAGCAAGTCTTTGGCCAACAAGATGCCGATGATGTTTTCGGTGTCCCCTTCGTAGACCGGGAAGCGCGAGTGCGCGGTTTCGATCACCTGGTGCAACAGGCGGTCAAACGGGTCTTCGATGTTCAGCAAATCCATCCGGGGTGCGGCCACCATCACATCGCCTGCGGTCATGTCGGCCATGCGGATGACGCCTTCGAGCATGAGGCGGCTCTCGGCGTTGATGATGTGGTTGTCCTCGGCCTCGGCCAGTGTTTCGATCAACTCGTCGGTCGAGTCGGGGCCGGGATGGATGAATTCAGCGAGCTTTTGCAGAAAACTGCGCTTGTCTTCGCGTTCAACCGAACGCGCAGGATAAGGGTCGGACACAGTCAGGAAATGCAGGACATGCGGTTGTTGGCAAGCCTCTAGGATAGCGGATTCGGATGACAAACCGCCAAACTAGGGCTTGTGTGAAGTGTGACGTGCATCGCGTACGCCTTGACGGATCTCTTGCACCGTGGTCAGCCACTCGCGGAACTGATGGGCCTGCATTTTCAGCTGGTAATCCAGTTCGGCCATCTGCTCTTGCATCAGTCCACTGAGCTGGCTGTCCAGGTTGGCCTCGGGCAAGGACAGAAAGGCCTCGCTTTCGCTGCCGTCCCGCTGGACCGTGGCCCCGGCGTGGCGGGCAATTTTGAGCATGGCCACGTTTTCACTCAAAGCGTGGATGAAGATCATGCTCACGCCTTCGTTGCGGGCGTGCATCACAGCATGGTTGAAAAGGCGCGCCCCCAGGCCTTTGCCGCGCTGGTGGGACGCGACCGACACCCCAAATTCAGCGCAGGTGGCCCACTGCGGATCCACCGAAAACGCCAAATGCGCCATGGCCACCACCTCCAAGCGGCGATTGAACACGCCAAAAATCTCGTCACGCTCAAAGTTCAAGCCGTCGACATAGCGCGCGATCTGCTCGTCTGTGGCCGGATAACCGAAACGCAAATAGCGGTCCTCCGGCTTCAAGGTCAACAAATGCTTCAGGATGCGCGGCCTGTGTCGTGGAGCCAGGGAACGGATCGGAATCCAGCCATGCCATGAGGACTTCGCCCCTGCACCAGCCGATGCACCCGTGGCGACAGGCGAAACCCAGCGCCGCCAGAGTTGTTGCCAGAATCCAGGAGAGGGGTTGGGCTTTGAGTTCATTCGGATTAGGGGTTTCCCCTTATTCTGCACCCAATGCGCGGGTCTTGCCAGCTGCGGCCATTGGCCATGCCATTTGTCGCGTGTGAGACCCGCGAGGGCTCCACTGAGGAATTGCCCGATCACACTTTCACGCACAGTTGGCCACAATCAAGACATCAAGGAGACCAAACGATGGAACGTATCTGGCTGAAGAATTACCCCCCCGGCGTCCCGCACGACATCGATCCCGATCAATACACCAGCTTGACGGATCTGCTGGAGCGGGCCTTTCGGGAGCACGGCAACAGCCCCTTTTCGGTCTGCATGGACCGCTGGATGAGCTACAAGGAACTGGATGAGCTCTCCACCGCCTTGGGCGCTTGGCTACAAGCCAAGGGCCTGCCTGCGGGCAGTCGCGTGGCCATCATGCTCCCCAATCTGCCCCAGTTTGCCGTGACCATGGCCGCTGTCTTGCGGGCGGGCTACGCCTGTGTCAACGTAAACCCCCTGTACACCGCGCGCGAACTGGAGCACCAGCTCAAGGACTCCGGCGCCTCCAGCATTGTCATTCTGGAAAACTTTGCCGCCACCTTGCAGGATGTGATCGAGCACACCCAGGTGCAGCACGTGGTCGTGGCCTCCATCGGTGACTTGCTGGGCCCTTGGTATGGGCGCTGGATGACTTTTGCCGTCCGCCACTTGGCCAAGATGGTGCCCGAATTCGAGTTGCCACTGACCGGTGGACGAACCGTCACCCCCTTCAAGAAGGCCATCGCACAAGGCCGCCAGCTGAACCTCAAGCCCACGCCCCAAAGCCTGGATGACACGGCGTTTTTGCAATACACCGGTGGCACCACAGGTTTGTCCAAAGGTGCCGTGTTGACCCACCGCAACATCGTCGCCGCCATCCTGCAAGCAGAAGGCTGGTTTGCTCCTGCCTTGGCCAGCATTGGCGACCTGCGCAAAGTCAACAGCATCGCGGCCTTGCCGCTGTACCACATCTTCGCGCTGACGCTGTGCCTGCTGGCCATCCGTCAGGGTTCACACATGACACTCGTGCCCAACCCGCGCGACTTTGGCAAATTCATCGAGGTGCTCAAGCAGCGCCCCTTCCACATGTTGCCCGGGGTGAACACCCTGTTCAACGCGCTGATGCAACACCCGATGTTCAAGACCATCGACTTTTCATCGCTCAAGCTCACCCAGGCTGGCGGCATGGCCGCGTCCGAAGGCACGGCCAAACATTGGCAGGCCGCCACGGGCAGCGCGATGATCGAAGGCTGGGGCATGAGCGAGACCTGCGCCATTGGCACCAACAACCCGGTCACGCAGACCCATTTCAGCGGCAACATCGGCCTGCCGCTGCCGAGCATCGACATCGCCATCAAGGACGATGCGGGCAACAACCTGCCCGTGGGCAACTCTGGCGAAATCTGCATCCGTGGCCCCAACGTGATGACGGGCTATTTCAACCAGCCCGAAGAAAACGCCAAGACCTTCACCGCCGATGGCTTCATGCGCACAGGCGACGTCGGCATCATGGACCAGGAGGGCTTCACTCGGATCGTGGACCGCAAGAAAGACATGATCATTGTGAGCGGCTTCAATGTCTTCCCCAGCGAGTTGGAAAACGTCATCTCGACCTGTCCCGGGGTGGTGGAATGCGCCGTGGTGGGCATTGCAGACACGATGCAAGGTGAAACCATCAAGGTGTTTGTGGTGCGCAACGATCCGCTGCTGACCGAAGAGGCCATCTCACGCTTTTGCCAGGAAAACCTGACCGGCTACAAACGGCCCAAGTACATCGAGTTCCGCGATGAACTGCCTAAATCCAACGTGGGCAAAATCTTGCGCCGTGAATTGCGCAGCCACAAATGAAGCGCCTGCACCCGATCGCATGAACTCCCCCGTCAACTTGCCTGCGGGCGTGACCGTTTTTGAGCGCGGCTGGTTGTCCGCCAACAATGTGCTGCTGTGCGATGAAAACAGTGCCACGCTGGTGGACAGTGGTTACGTCACCCACCAGGCGCAAACGCTGGCCTTGCTTGAACACGCCCTGCAGGGTCGCACACTGGACCAACTGGCCAACACTCACCTGCACAGCGACCACTGCGGTGGCAACCAGGCCCTGCAAGGGCGCTACCCCGCCTTGCAAACCTGGATACCGCCCGGCTCGGCACCGGACGTTCAAGCCTGGCGTGAGGACGCCCTCAGCTACAAACCCACGGGGCAAAATTGCCCGCCCTTCAAATTCTCCGGTTTGCTGCAACCGGGCAGCAGCCACCGCTGGGCCAACATGGAATGGGAAGTCCATGCGGCCCCCGGACACGACCCGCATTCGGTGATTTTGTTCGCACCAGAACACCGCCTGCTGATGTCGGCCGATGCCCTTTGGCAAAACGGCTTCGGCGTGGTGTTCCCCGAACTGGTTGGTGTTGATGCGTTTGACGAAGTCGGCCAGACCCTGGACCTGATCGAGCGGCTCCAACCGGCCATCGTTATCCCGGGGCATGGGGCGGTGTTCACCGAAGTGGCGCCCGCCCTGGCCCTGGCCCGCAGCAAGCTTGAAAGTTTTGCGCGCAACCCCGAACGCCACGCCCGTTATGGCACCAAAGTGCTGCTCAAGTTCAAACTGCTCGAATGGGGACGCATTTCCAAAACCGAGTTCAGCGACTGGGCCCTGCAGGTGCCCTACATGAACGATTTGCACAGCCGCTTCGGCCAAGGTCATGACCTGCACACCTGGCTGGACATGATGTTGGCCGAACTGGAGCGCAGCGGCGCACTGGAAGTGCATGACGGCATCCTGCATGACGCATGAGCCACCGCCTTTAAAACTGTTGGAAATAAAAATATTGACTTATATTTGAATTAGAAATAAAATTCAATGCACAGAAATTGATAAGTCTGCAAACTGCAGATTTTCTTCAAATTTCTGTGCCGGATCGATTGCCATCGAACCCCATGTCCTGTTGAGCTGCAAGACATTCATTTTTCCCACAGCTCTGCGCGGCCCCTGGATGGTTCGCGATTTGATTGACCTTGATTTTTCCCTCTCTGACACCCTCGGGCTCACACGTCACTTTGCCCACGACACGCGCCATCAAGCCGATGTGCAGCTTCACACGACAACAAGCCCACCGCGTCATTGACATGACGCGAACCTGGCTCCAAACCGTGCCCTCACCCCAACAAATGTGCTGACGCCGTCAGGCCACGCACTTTTCCCGGCGGAATCCCTCCAGAAACCGCCATGTCCTGCTTGCAGTGTTTGTTTCAAAAAAACTGCCAGCCACCTCTCTGAAAGGCTCAACCATGAGCAGCAAAATTTACGTGGGCAACCTGCCCTACACCATCGACGACGCCAGCTTGCGTCAAAACTTTTCTGAATTTGGCGGCGTGATGTCGGCCAAGGTCATGATGGACCGCGACACGGGCCGCTCCAAAGGTTTTGCCTTTGTTGAAATGTCCAGCGCTGAAGAAGCCCAAGCCGCCATCACCGGCCTGAACGGCATGTCGGTCAGCGGTCGCTCGATCGTGGTGAACATTTCCAAGCCCAAAGAGCCCAGCACCGGCTATGGCAGCGGTTACCGCGATACACGCAACTGATCTTTCAGCTGCATCTACAAAGCCGCTTTCGAGCGGCTTTTTCTTTGGCGCCAGCGCATTGCATCCAGCTGCCGAATCTTTTTTGCACCGTATTAAGACTGCGTTGGCCAAAGACTGCGCCCAGTGTGTAAAAGAAAGGTTGGGCATGTGCAAAACAGCGCGCACAAAGTAAAACACCACAAGCACTTGCGTACTTGCGGTGTAGAACTGGTGGCCTGGGACGGAATCGAACCATCGACACGCGGATTTTCAATTGCCACGTTAGCCAAAATCCCAGCATTTATGCGGGTTGCAAGCGAAAAGCGTGTTACGTGCTACAAACCGTGTTACAGAAAAATCACAGAATTTTGTGTCACGTTTAGTGTATCAAAATCGCTATTACTTTTCAAGCCTGCTGACTTCAGCACAGTTATAACGACTGGGATTTCCATTGGAGTCACACACGGCAACAATAAGGGCGCCGCTTTGTGTGAACTTGAACCCATTTGATTGAGCGTGAGCGTCTTTGATACCACTTTGAATAGCTATTGCAGATAGGGCGACGGCAATAACAGTCAGCACAACCTTTGTGTAATTGTCAGTTTTCATCATTGGCTCCATTTGTAGGTATGCCCATCTTAGCAAGTTGGCAAGGGTTAGATTAGAAGCGGTGGGGGTAGGGAAAACGGAAAGCGCAAAAAACTGCGCCGCAATTTTTTAGGCTGTAGGCACCCCTTTTTTGCCGTTTGTATATCAAACATACCCTGCCAGCACAGCAACCATTTGTGCATAGCCTCTCGTTCGTCCTCGCCACTTTTTGCAACAGCACTACTTTTCGCTGAAAAACCCGCGTTTTTGGGCTGATTCCGCACTTATGTGGCAATGATGCTCACATGCCAGCCGCTTTTGCTTGAAGGGTACGCATCTGCTCAGCGTGTTTTGCGTCATGCTGGCGCTCCTTCTCTGCGGCAAGTTGCGACTTCTGTCGTGCTACCCCCTGCTTCAATGCTTTGACGCGCGCTTGTTCTGGCGACAGTGGCTTGATGGTGCCTGTAATTTCTACGATTCTCATGCAAATATTTATTGACGACTGCTGAACAACGGACGCCAAACAGCATCAAAGGCAAACAACGCCCTTGCAATCCAAACAGTCGCCCAAATATGGCGATTAATCCCCCCACACCATTAACCGCAGACGGCAAACCAATGCGAAACCTCAAAGAAGAATTCAGCAAAAGTCCGCGTCACTTTGACGCATATCTGAGCTTGGCTGGCGCTCCTTTGCGTGATGCGCTTGCATACATGCAACAGGTACTGGTGCGTGATGACGTAGCCACCACAATTGACACGGCATACGTCCATAACTACCCAGCACTCAAAGTGACTGCCTTCACTGCTGACAACACCGCCACCGTATTCGTAGTCTTTGATTCAATGTATGCCCCTTATGCAGTTGGCATTGAAGGCGGCTATGGGCAGAACAACTTTCAGCTCGCTCAAAATACAGCAGATGCGGCTTCACTTGTGACGTCAAAACTGGAATCGCAAATTCAAAGCTGGTAAGAAAAGGGGGAATAAGCCCCCTTTCTTATTTTTCAAAGCGCTCACGCACAGCGGCACTTGCGGCATCAATCTGCGTATCAAGCTCACCGTTTTCAACGCACTTTTTGACTGTTTCCAGCACAGGCAAAAGCTCGCCCACAGTACCAACGTCAATGCTGTTCTTGCCTTTGGCAAGCTCAAGCACCTTTGTTCCATAACGGATTTGCAAGCAAACACGTCCGTTCTCAGCAACGAACCACCATTGCTTCACAAGCTTAATTGCTTCCACAAGCTTGCGCTCGCCTGTGTACTTGTCTTTGACGCTACGCATACGAGTAGGTGCGTAAACCTTACCTTCACCCAAATTACGAGCCAACTCCATTTGCTCAAAAAGCTGGTTGCTGAGCTTGTTGCGGCGTTGCACGATTGGTGCAACGTTTTGGGGACGCTTTGCGCTAACAAATTTCAAACCATTCAATGCACTCATTTTGACTCCTTATGTTTTGACGAGTGCATTAAATTTAATTTCAGATGTCATAAAGGACAACCAAAACCAGGCTGATTTCACCAAAAAACGCTTTGGTTTTTATACATTACCTTTGGTTCTGCATAAATAAATGCATGAACTACACAGCGCAAAACATTAGTCTATTTTTCAACAAGCATGAAAGCATGGTTACGCACAATTTGGTAGCACATACCAAATTTCGTCCTTACTTAGCAACCAAGTCAAAAATTGATGCAATGGCTGAGGAAGCCAAACGAAATTTGCGCTATGCACTCAATATTTTCTCCAAATCACTTTATCCAAATCAATCAAATTTAATTGTCCGCAAACCTGAAATTTATCGCCCATTGTCTTTAGTGACAATTGAGAACATCAAAGAGACAACAGATGCAGAACAGACAATTCACTTCAACATATCTTTAGGTAATTTACCAAAGAATCTTAATACGACACAAATTGAAATTCTCTTTAGGCATGCATGGCACGTCAAAGCTAAACAAAGCAATGACATTTATCTGACACACAAGAACGACTACCCAGCCAATCCACAGCAGTGGTTTGATTACATTGTTAAAGACGCAAGCAAATGTGGAAAGTTAGCTTGGGATACCAACGGCACATGGGATGTGCTGAACACATGGATTCCCAGCAACGCAATCAATACAGACTAAAGTTAGTTTGATTGTCAATCTGCGACGACTGCTGGTGCATAGGGCACCAGTAGTGTGTAACTGTTGACAATTTTTAATTGAACTACTTTTTTATTGCAAACTTCTTTAATTGATTGACTGTGCAGTCAACAGCGAAACTCTTAAAAGAATATTCTTCTTTTTTACAAACATCAAAGTGCTCAACATAGGCTTGCTTGAATTTGCTATTTGATACATTGGATTCTTTTGCACCACGCCTGAACATCAATTCATCATAGATATGCTCAGTACCAAATATTCCCCAATTTTTTATCTCCTTCTCGCTTAAACGTCTCAGCGCCCAATTAGGAGTGAAATTTATTGCCTCAGCAAGCAGGACACTTCCACCCATTTCAGCTATATATTGGTTTGACTCCTTTGTAAGTTCCCCAATTGAGCGTGCCACTGACTCCTCTGTTAGTTCTTCTTTGAACAATGTCAAGCGATGCAACAAGACATTGCCATAAATCATTCTATGAATACCGCTGATTGCCAAATAAATGCAAGCACTAACGCAATCTACTTTAGGTGCAACAAATGTATTGAGATTACTATTTCTAATCAGTCGCCCCATATCTTTGGCTACTGATGGCTCTCCCCCATACACATCTAGCTGAATTGCGTTCATATGCAATTTCAGCTTACGTTTTTCAACGTCAGCAAGTAATGACTCAAATTTCTTCAAATCTTCTTTCAGTACAGATTTTGAGATTTTTATTGTGTAGTCGCTTGAGTTGTTGACTTGCTGAAGATGCACATCAGCACTTGCAACAGAAGATGCAAGCAACAGCGGCACTAAGATTTTTTGGGAATTCATGTCGTTTTGTGCTGTTCTATACCAAGTATACAAATACCAAAAGCCAACCCTACAGCAAGCTAAATACGTTGCAAGTACAGCTGGGTAGCTGGCACCGTTAAAAACAGCTTGTAGGGCTTGCTATGCACTTCGTAGCAAAAGAGCCACACGCAAAACAAAGGAAATACATAAATGCTTTGGTTATCGCGTATCTCATTGAATTTATACAACTTTTTTCAAAGGCAAAAAGAGGTTGTCCAAACAAAACAAAGAAAACATACTTTTATGCACGTAAACGCAACATTTAAGGAAAAATCAATGGCTCAAGCCCGTGTGCTCACTGAACGTGAACTTCGCAAAGTTTTGAACTTCTGCAACACACAGCCCCATGCATCACGCAATCGCACAATGCTGTTGTGCACACACATGGCTGGCATGCGTGTAGGGGAAGTTGCGGCGCTACGTATCTGCGATGTACTTGCGGCAGATGGTGCAATCAAGGAAGAAATTTCGCTGTCTGCCACCCAAACAAAGGGCAACAGGGCTCGCACAGTATTAGTGCCCAAAAAACTACGGGATGAACTGCACCAATACTTGCAACAGCGCTTTGGGCTTGCGAGCTTGCAGGCTGTAACGCAAACGGATACGCTACGTGCGCTCTTCCCAACGCAGAAGAACCCTCAGCGCGGATTCACAGCAAACACCCTATGCCAGCTTTTCCACAAGCTCTATAAAGACTCACAAATGACTGGAGCTACTTCGCATAGTGGGCGCCGCACGTTCATTACGAAGCTTGCAGACAAAGGCGTTGGGGTGCGGGTGTTGATGGCACTTGCTGGACATAAAAGCATTGCAACTACACAACGCTACATAGAGCTCAACCCTACAGTGATGAATCGCCCCGGATTTTGAGGAGGCTCCACACTTTGAGAAGATGGAGCCATGAGCAAGAAATCAAACCGTTTTTCACCCGAGGTGCGCGAACGCGCTGTCCGCATGGTGCTCGAACACCGAGGCGA
>NZ_NESF01000012.1 GCF_003063665.1 Limnohabitans sp. Hippo3 | reverse complement strand
CTAATCTTCGGGTGACCGATGCGATCAGGCGATGGCAGGACCTACGCTACCGTTTGGCTGAACCGAGCCGAAAACGCCGCTCACAGAGGGCAACGTTGCGTAAGATATTAAGTTAGCGCATATGCGCCTTCGCGGGTATTACGCAGTGATGGGTAATCCCGGACTTGATCCGGGATCCATCTTCGCGGAGCTTCAGGCCCCGCAGCACTTCTTGTATTTTTTCCCGCTGCCGCAGCTGCACGCATCGTTGCGCCCAGGCGTGGCTTCCTTGATGACTTGCGCCACCCGGGGCCCGATGTTGCGCCAGATTTCGCGCAGGTCGTACACCGCCCACAGCGCCTCGCCATAAGCGTTCAGGCGCTCTTCGCTCACGCTGGGTGGCCCGTCTTCCGACAAGGCCGACAGCGTCGGCACCGCGTCGTCGTCTTCGGTCAGCGCCACGATGGCTTCGAGCGACAGGTCGTGCCACTTGGCGGCGTCCTTGTCCTTGGGTGTGGCCCACTCGTCGGGCCAGTTTTCCACCGCGAACATGAAGCCCAAGGCCCACACCTGCGCAAACGACGGGATCTCGCTGTCTTCGATTTCTTCGCGCTCCTCCGGTGGCAGCGAGGCGATCGCACCGCGCACATCCATCACCTCCGGCGCATAGGCCTTGTCGTCGTCCAGTGCTTCCACCGGGGTGTCCAGCGCGAGCTTGATCTCGTCAAAACGGCGCTGCCACAAGGCCATGAACTGCTGGCGCTGGGCGTCGTCGGCAAAGCTGCCGCCTTCGGGCTCGTCCGGATCAATGCCCAGCAGCATGGGCAGCCACTCGCTGTCGGGAATGGCGCGGCGGCAGCACACCAGCGCCGCCATGAAGCCCTCACAAAATTCCCACTGCGGCGTTTCTTCAAAGCGCTCGCGCAGGTCGTCCAGGATGTTGTCCAGGGTGTCAAAGTCTTCGGCTTCCAAGCCAGCGGTCGTGTTCATGGGGTGTTCCTGTTGAATGCGAGGATTGTAAGGAGGGCGTTGGACCGCATGCCTCAGCCCACACAGTGCCTGTCTACCCAGTGGGAGCGCGCCCCTGCGCGCGATGGGTTCGCCACGGGTGGCTGCGACATATCACTTGCCCCAAAGTGTCGACAACGGGGCCGCCCAGATGTTGTTGCCCAACGGCAGGGTTTCATCCCCGTCATAAAGCAACACGCCCATTTTGAAATCAGCCCCTGCCAGTCCGGCGAGCTTTCGCAGTCCGCGCAGGTCGCTTTCTTTGACGGTGGCCGATGACTTGACTTCAACCCCGACCACCTGGCCTGCGGCGTTTTCAACCACCACATCGACTTCCACTTGGTCGGGATCCCGGTAGTAAAGCAGTTGGTAATCGCCCTCGGCGGTGCTGGCATGCTTGAGCAATTCGGAATAGACAAACGTTTCCAGCACATGGCCAAAGCGTGTTTTGTCTTTTTGGGTTGCTTCAGCGGTCAAATCCAAGAGGGTGGCCAGCAGACCTGCATCGATGAATTGAAGTTTGGGCATTTTGACCATGCGCTTGAGGCGATTGCGTGCCCAAACGTCCACGCGTTGGAGCTAATACATTTGCTCAAAGATGCCGAGATACTTGGCGGCTGTCTTGTTGTCGATGCCCACTTGGCTGCCGAGTTGAGAGTAGTTGCACTCTTGATCGCCAGCAACAAACCTGGGGCGCGCTGAATCTCGTCGATGACCGCACGGTCCAATCTGCGGATCATGCCCACCGGATCTTCTTGGGCCGACAACAGGGTGAGCGCGTCATCCAGGGTCAGATAACGGAATTCGCCGCTGTGGCCAGCGATTTGCTTGATCAGTGTCGTCTGGCCGGCTTGCCGTGGACCAGCCAAAAGAACCACTGGCGTGTCGCTCATGGCTTCAAGGAGATGCGGCGCGATGAGTCGCGGGAACATTTCAGGATTGGTCATGCCTGAATGCCAGCGTAAATTCAGGAAAATTCTGGCGTAAATTTGGGAATAAAGCGCCGTAAATTTTGGATTTATGTGGGGTTTTCTTGAGACGAATGGCGGTTTTCGGGGAGACGATGTGATGCAGGGACGGCCTCCCGCAAGGGAGCCAGCGGCGGTTTCAGGGCGCCTTGGGGTTCAGTTCCACGCCGCAGCGCTCCAGGCGCTTTTTCATGCAGACCACCTGCGCGTCTTTGCTGTGCAGGGCGGCGGCGTGGACCACGGCCAGGTCGATGAATTTTTGGTCGTCGGCGTCTTTGCAGGCGTAGGGGGCTTTGGGCGCGTCGGGCTGCAGTTGGGCCCAGCGGTCAAAGTGGCCTAGCACGGCGCTGGCGGGCAGTTGGCGGTGCGTCAGGCGTTTGGCGATTTGTGGGTAGGCCAGCACACGGGCCAGCTCTTCGCGCATGGCGGCGGTGGCCAGCCATTGCGTGCTGCCGCTCTCTAAGCTGTTGCGCAAGGCTTCGGCTTGGGGTTCTTCAAACACCCACAGGTCGAGCACGATGTTGGTGTCCAGCACGCGGCGCACCGGGGTGCTCACACTCATGGGGCAGGCGTTCCGGCATCCCCTGTTTTGTCGGCAGAGGCGTCGGTTGGTGTGCGCTTCAAGCTGCCCTTGATCATGTCAAAGCGGAACAATCGGCATTCGATGGGGCCGTTCCACATGGGCACGCGGCGCGATTCTTTGAGGCGCATTTTGCTGGGCAGCTTCAGGTCGGGCGTGAGCATCCAGGCGCTCCAGCCGCTGTAGTTTTTCTTCCAGTGGCTGGCCAGTTGGGCAAAAAAGTCGCTGCCGTCGTCGGTCTGGGCGGTTTCGCGGTGGTGGCTGGGGGCGGCGGCTCGGGTGCTTGAACGCGCATCGGCCAGTGCGCCCGGCTGGAAGCTGTCGCGCCCGCGCCCGGCCACACCCGCTGCGGCAATGCGCTCGCCATAAGGCGGGTTGAGCAGCATGACGCCGGGCGTCTCGCTGGGTGGCATGCGTTGCAGCGCATCCCCGCCCCGGAACTCGATCACACCTGACACGCCTGCGCGTTCTGCGTTGCGCTCGGCAAAGTCAACCATGCGGAAGGCCACATCGCTGCCAAAGATGGGGGCGGTGGGCTCGTGTTCGTGGTCGCGGGCTTCTTCGATCAGGCCTTGCCAGACGTGGTTCTGGAAGGGCAGCAATTTCTCGAAACCAAAGCGGCGCTGCAAACCGGGCGCGATGCCGCAGGCGATTTGCGCAGCTTCAATCGGGATGGTGCCGCTGCCGCAGCAGGGGTCGTACAGGGGCACGGTGGCGTCCCAGCCGCTGGCCGCGATCATGGCGGCGGCCAGGGTTTCCTTCAAAGGCGCGTCGCCCTTGTCGGTGCGCCAACCGCGCTTGAACAGTGGCTCGCCCGAGGTGTCGATGTAGAGCGTGGCCGTTTCGGGCGTCAGGTGCGCGTAGATGCGCACGTCGGGCCAGCTGGTGTCGACGCTGGGGCGCTCGCCGCGTTTGGCGCGAAAACGGTCGGCCACCGCGTCCTTGATTTTGAGCGCGGCAAAGTTCAGGCTGTTGAGCGGGCTGTGCTGCGCGGTGATGTCGATCTTGAAGGTTTGCTTGGGCGTGAACCAGATTTCCCAGGCGACTTCGCTGGCGGCGTTGTACAGGTCGTTTTCGTTGCGGTAGTCGGTGACCGACAGCTGTACCAGCACGCGCTGGGTCAGACGGCTGTGCAGGTTGATGCGCATGGCGTCGCGCCAGGACGCGCGGGCCATCACGCCGCCACGGCCCGTGAGCAGGTCGTGGCCCGTCAGGCCCGTGATGGCGTGCACCTCGTCGGCCAAAAAGCCCTCAACGCCCGCGGCGCAAGGCATGAACAGATTCAATGAATTCACTCAAATACTCTCAAAGGGTTTTGCGCAGGTTGGCGGGCGCGATCTTCAGGGCTTCGCGGTACTTGGCCACCGTGCGGCGGGCGCAGTCGATGCCTTGCTCTTTCAGCATCTCGGAAATCTGGTTGTCCGACAGCGGCTTGGTGGGTTTTTCAGCGGCGACAAACTGCTTGATCAGCGCCCGCACGGCGGTGCTGGACGCGGCGCTGCCGCTGTCGGTGCCCAGGCCCGAGCCGAAGAAATACTTCAGCTCAAACGTGCCTTGCGGCGTGGCCATGTATTTGGCCGTGGTCACGCGGCTGATGGTGGACTCGTGCATGCCCAGCTCGTCGGCGATCTCGCGCAGCACCAGCGGGCGCATGGCCAGCTCGCCGTGTGTGAGGAAGTTTTTCTGCCGCTCCACGATGGCGGTGGACACGCGCAAGATGGTGTCAAAGCGCTGCTGGATGTTCTTGATGAACCAGCGCGCTTCTTGCAGGCGCTGCTGCAGGCCCGTATGGTTGTCGCCTTTGCCGCCGCGCAGGGCGTTGGCATAGATGTCGTGCACGCGCAGCTTGGGCATCACGTCGGGGTTGAGCTGGATGTGGAATTTGGGCGTGGCCGTCTTGCTGGTGTTCACCACCAGCACGTCGGGGATGATGATGTTTTGCTCGGCCTGCACAAAGGGGCGGCCGGGTTTGGGCTCAAGCCGGGCGATGAAGGTGATGGCCGACTTGACCACGGCTTCGCTCAGGCCACAGGCCACCGCCAGCCGTTTGAAGTCGCGCTTGGCCAGCATTTCCAGAGGTTGGGCGCAGATGGCCAGCGCCGCTTGGGCCGCTTCATCTTGAGGGTCGTCTTGCAGCCAGGCCTTGATCTGGATGCGCAGGCACTCGGCCAAGTCGCGTGCGCCCACGCCAACGGGTTCGAGCGATTGCAGCAAGCCCAGCGCCACGGTGAAACGGTGCACCAGTTCGTCGATCTGTTCGTAGTCGTCTGTGCCTGCCAAGCTGGCCGCCAGTTCGGGCAGGGTGTCGGTCAGGTAGCCGTCGTCGTTGAGCGATTCGATCAGAAAGCGCAGCGCGGCACGGTCCACTTCGGACAGGCGCAGCGACAGCGCCTGACGGTGCAAAAAGTCGGTCAGCGAGCCGCTGCTGCGGGCCAGGTCGATGGCGTCGGCGGTTTCTTCGCCGTTGTTTTGGCGCGGTGCGGCGTCGCCACCCCATTCGCTGTCGTCGGGTCGCATGTCCACGCTGCCGTCGCCGTCCCAGCTTTCGGCCACATCGGTCACGGCTTCGTCGCGGGTTTCGCTGGCGCTGTCGTCGCTGCTGCTCGTTGTGCTGGCGCTTTCGCTGACCCGGTCGCCCAAACTGACATGGGTGTCGGCCTGGTCCAGGCCAAAGGCCTCGGCAGTCGCTTCTTCTTCGCCGCGTTCCAGAAAGGGGTTGTCGTTCAGCATCTGATCGACCTCTTGTGACAGCTCCAGGGTGGACAGCTGCAGCAGGCGAATCGATTGTTGCAACTGGGGCGTGAGCGCCAGGTGCTGGGACATGCGAAGCGACAGGCCGGGCTTCATGGCTGTGCTTTCAAATTGAGAACGGGCTGGGTGTGCATCACATCCTGAAGTGTTCGCCCAGGTACACCCGGCGCACATCGGCGTTGGTCACGATCTCGTCGGGCGTGCCTTCGGCCAGCACACGGCCTTCGCTGATGATGTAAGCGTGGTCGCAAATGCCCAGCGTCTCGCGCACGTTGTGGTCGGTGATGAGCACACCGATGCCACGCTGCTTGAGGAAGGCAATGATGCGCTGGATCTCGATCACCGCGATCGGGTCGATGCCGGCAAAAGGCTCGTCCAGCAAAATGAAGCGCGGGTCGGTGGCCAGGGCGCGGGCAATCTCCACCCGGCGGCGCTCACCACCCGACAGCGCCACTGCACGCGAGTCGCGCAGGTGGTCCACCCGCAAATCGTTCAGCAATTCGGTCAGGCGTTTTTCGATGTCGGTAGACGACAAGCCCCGACCTTGTGCATTGGTTTGCAGCTCCAAGATGGCGCGCACATTCTCGGCCACCGTCAACTTGCGGAAGATGGACGCCTCTTGCGGCAAATACGACAAGCCCATGCGCGAGCGCTTGTGGATGGGCATGCGGGTGACGTCTTCGCCGTCGATCAGGATCTGCCCACCATCGGCCCGCACCAGGCCCACGATCATGTAAAACGAGGTGGTTTTGCCCGCGCCGTTGGGGCCCAGCAGACCGACAACTTCGCCTTTGTCCACTTGCACCGACACGTCATGCACCACCTTGCGGCTGCCATAGGCTTTTTGCAGGTGGTGGGCTTCCAGTCGGCTGGTGAGCACAGCTTCGCTCATGGCTTGCTGCTTTCAGCTGTGCCGGGGCTGACCCGCAGGGCCGGAATGGCCGGGCTGGGCGCAGGTGGCGTGGTGGCCGGATTGGTTTTACGGGGGGTCAGCACCGCACGCACGCGTTGGTCGCGCGGGTCGGTGGCTTTGGTGCCTGCAGCGGGGCGGTCCACCGTCATCACTTCGGTGGTGTTGTTGAACACGATTTTCTGGCCGTTGATCTGATCGGCCAACACCGTGCCACGCAAGATGCGCACTTCGGCCCGCTGGATCAAAGTGACCACGTCGGCCTTGCTGTCGTAGATGGCCATTTCGCCTTCACCCTCGGTGAATTCGTCCACGCCTTCGCGCTTTTGGCGAAAAAACACCCGCTCATTCGGGGCGGCCCAAACGTGGGCGATTTGTTGACCTTCCTTGTCTTGTTGCACCTCCATGCGGGCACCACGCAACACCATCGTGCCTTTGAAGGCCACCACCTGGCCTGTGAAGATGGTGAGCAATTTGTTCTCGTCGTGGCGCATGGCATCCGCCTCGATCAGCATGGGTTTGTCGCGGTCGGCCTTTTCGGCCCAGGCGGGCATGCCGAACAAACCCAGCCCTGAGGCAAGGAGGCCGATGGTGCGGAGGATTTTCATTGAGGGCATGAATCTTGCTGGTGACGAATTTTGATTGTAGGCGCAAGCCAGGCTGTATCGGCGGCGCAGGCATGCCTGTGGCGTAAAAAAACCCGCACTGGCCTGGGCCGGGCGGGCTCTGCGATGGGCCACCACCCCCTCGGGGCTGCCCGCAGGGTTTTATTTTTTCGCGGTCGGGGCGCTGGCCGGGCTGGTGCGCGACTGGGCAATCAGGGATTCCGCGACTTTCAGGGCGCGGTCCATGCTGCCCGCCAGGGTGCCATCGATGTAGTAACGGCCTGCCACGCCCAGCGAAGGCACGCCTTCGACCTTGTATTCGTTTTGCAGCTGCACCGCCCGCTTGAGTTTGGTGGCCACGCCAAAGGATTTGTAGATGTCGTTGAACTTGGCTTTGTCCACGCCTTGTTTCTCGGCCCAGGCCAGCACGCTGGCGTCGGTGTTGAGCATCAGCTTTTCCACATGGATCGCAGCAAACACCTTGGGGTGGAGCGTTTCCATCAGGTTCATGGCCTCGATCGTGAAAAACAGGCGCTGCTGGGGGGCAAAGTCATCACGGAAGGACACGGGGATGCGGCGCACCACCACGTCTTTCGGGGCGTTTTTCACCCATTGGGCAAAGCTGGGCTCAAAGGCGTTGCAGTGCGGGCAGCTGTACCAGAAGAACTCGATGACCTCGATCTTGCCCGCGCCGGCTTCGGTGGCGACGGCACGGTCCAGCGTCAGAAAGTCCTTGCCGGATTTGAACAGGGCGGCCTGAGCCCAGGCCACAGGTGCGCTCAGCCAGGCGCTGGCGCTCAGCAAGGCGGAAGAGAAGAGACGGCGTTTCATGGACATGCTCCAAATAAGGGGGCGGGTTCAGCGCTGAACCCGGACCAGGGTGTTTTCAATGCCGCTGCCTTCCAGGCGGGCGCGGATGCGTTCGGCGGCGGCTTTGTCTGCAAAGGGCCCCAAGCGTACGCGATACACCGTGCGTCCGGCTTGATCCCGCTCAGAAACCTTGGCGTCCAGACCCATTAAGGCCAGCTTGGCTTTTTGGGCGTCGGCATCGCTGCTGGTTCGGTAGGCCCCCACCTGGATCACGTAGTCAAAGGGGTCGGCCGCATTGGCGGGCGTCGCAGGGGTGCTCAAACCGGATTTGGACTTGGCCAAATCGCCCAGCGGATCGGCGGTGACGGCTGGGCGTGGTTCGGCTTTGGGTGCTTCTGCAGCGCTTTTGCCCGTGGTGCCCGAAGCGGATTTGTCGGTGGTCGCGTCAGCCGCAGGTGCACTGGGTGCGGCAGGGGCATCGGCGGGTGGCTTGGGCTGGAACACGCTGTTCGGGTTCCAGTCCTTGTTCTTCTCGGTTTCCTGCACGTCCTGGTCGGTGCTGCGGGTCTGGTTTTTGTTGGAAAACGGCGTGGGCACTTTGGTCACATAAATGGCCACGGCCAAAGCCACGGCGAGACCCAGCACCAGGCCGATGATGAAGCCCAGAAAAGTACCGCCGCGTTGGCTGTGGAGTTGCATGATCCGTCCCATCACATTTTTTGCGGGGCCGACACGCCCAGCACTTTCAGGCCATTGCGCAGCACCTGCGCGGTGGCGGCCACCAGGGCCAGACGCGCTTGTTTGACCGCGTCGTCGTCCACCAGAATGCGTTCGGCGTCGTAGTAGCTGTGGTACAGCGAGGCCAGGTCGCGTAAATAGAAGGTCACGTCGTGCGGCGCGAAGTCGTTGGCCGCAGACGTCAGCATCTCGGGGTACTTGGCCAGGGCCAGCATCAGCGCGTGGGCCTGCGGGCTTTGCAGCGGCGACAGGTCGGCTTTGGCCAAGCTGGCCACATCGCCACCCCAGGCGGCCAACACCGAGCAGATGCGCGCATGCGCGTACTGCACGTAGTACACCGGGTTGTCGTTGTTCTGGGCCAGCGCCAGGTCGATGTCGAAGATGTATTCGGTGTCGGGCTTGCGCGAGAGCAGGAAAAAGCGCACCGCGTCCTTGCTGGTCCACTCGATCAAATCGCGCAGCGTGACGTAGCTGCCTGCACGCTTGGAGATCTTGACCTCTTCGCCGCCGCGCATGACGCGCACCATGGTGTGCAGCACGTAGTCGGGGTAGCCCTCGGGGATGCCCACGCCTGCGGCCTGCAGGCCTGCACGCACACGGGCAATGGTGCCGTGGTGGTCGGTGCCCTGAATGTTCACCACACGGGTGAAGCCGCGCTCCCACTTGGTGATGTGGTAGGCCACATCAGGCACAAAGTAGGTGTAGCTGCCGTCGCCCTTGCGCATGACGCGGTCTTTGTCGTCACCGTAATCGGTGGACTTGAGCCACAAGGCGCCGTCGTGTTCGTAGGTCTTGCCCGCTTCGCGCAGCTTTTGCACGGCCGCATCCACCTTGCCGCTGGTGTAGAGGCTCGACTCCAGGTAATAGTTGTCGAACTGGACGTCAAAGGCCTTGAGGTCCAGGTCTTGCTCGCGCCGCAAATAGGCCACGGCAAACAGGCGCATGCCGTCCAGGTCATTCACATCGCCGCTGCCGGTGAATTCGCGGTCATCCGACTTGACGGTCTTTTTAGCCATGAAGTCGTTGGCGATGTCCTGGATGTAATCGCCGTTGTAAGCGGCCTCGGGCCACTCGGCGTCGCCCGGTTTGAAACCCTTGGCCCGCAGCTGGGTGGAGTTGGCCAGCGTGCTGATCTGCACACCCGCGTCGTTGTAATAGAACTCGCGGTAGACCTGCTGGCCTTGGGTGGCCAACAAATTGCAAATCGCGTCGCCCAAGGCCGCTTGGCGGCCGTGGCCCACATGCAAGGGGCCTGTGGGGTTGGCCGAGACGAACTCGACCAGCACTTTGTTGGGTTGGGCAGGCTGATCGCCAAAGCATTCGGCCGCTTGCAGCACTTCGTGCACCACGGCCTGTTTGGCCGCGTCTTTCAGACGGATGTTGATGAAGCCGGGCCCGGCGATCTCGACGGCGTCGACCCAGCGCTCGAAAGCGGGGGTGGCCAGCAAGGCGCTGCGCAGGGTTTCGGACAACTGCCGGGGGTTTTGCTTGAGGGCTTTGGCCAGCTGCATCGCAGCGGTGCAGGCCAGGTCGCCATGGGCGGCCACTTTGGGCGATTCGAAGGCCGCACGCGCACCCGCGCCGGTTTGGAGTTTTTCAAGCTCGGCGGCCAGGGCCGTGAGCAAATGTTGTTTGGCAGAAAGCATAGGGCGCGATTTTACGGCTTGGGCCCCAAGGCGCTGGGCTTTAGGGCAGGTTGCCGTGGCTTTCGGGCTCAGTGATGGGCCGTTTGCCAGTAACCGGGCTGGGCGTAGTGGTGTTTGAGGTGGTCGATCCACAAGCGCACGCGCAGCGGCAGGTGCTTGCGCTGAGGGAAAACCACAAAAATCCCGTTGGGGGGTGCCGCAAACTCTTCCAGCACCGCCACCAATTGGCCCGAGCGGATTTCGCCCTCCACCTCCCAGGTGCTGCGCCAGGCGATGCCATAACCTGCCAGGCACCAGTCGTGCAGCACTTGACCGTCCGAGCAGTCGAGCGGCCCGCCCGGGCGCAGGTGCACCACGTCCTGGCCACCGTCTGCGGGGTTGCGAAAAGCCCAGCCCCGGGTTTGCGAGGCATCGCTCGACAGGGTCAGGCAGTCGTGCTGCAGCAAATCAGAGGGTTGTTGTGGCGTGCCGCGCCGCGCCAGATAAGCCGGGGTGGCCACGCACAGGCGGCGGTTGTCGGCCATGCGCACACTGACCAGCGAACTGTCGGGCAGGTCGCCTACGCGCACGGCGCAGTCAAAGCCCTCGGCCGCCAGGTCCACCACCCGGTCGCTCAGGTTGAGCGAAATCGTCACATCGGGGTGCAGTTCGCGAAAGCGCGGCACCAGCGGGGCCACATGGCGGCGGCCAAACCCGGCCGGGGCGGTGATGCGCAAATGGCCGCTCGCCTTGACGCCGCCCGCCGACACACTGGCTTCGGCATTGGCCACATCCGAGAGCAGGCGCTGGCAATCTTCCAGAAAAGCGCTGCCTTCGTGGGTCAGGGTGATGCGCCGGGTGGTGCGCACCAGCAGCTTCACGCCCAGGCTTTCCTCTAGCGCATCGAGCCTGCGGCCGATGATGGCCGGAGCCACGCCCTCGGCTCGGGCTGCGGCGGTCAGGCTGCCCTTGGTGGCAACCGAGACAAAAGTTTCGAAGGCTTTGAGCTTGTCCATGCGACCCGATTATGCGGGTTCAAGGTTGCAATGTCGCCGTCGCGATGGGTGATTGATGCGCGAGGATGCTTGTATCAAACCCAGCCCTTGGGCAAGCCCGCCTCGGGCGTCATGCCATACAGCGGCTCGCCGGGCAGCCCGGCTCTCAAAGGCGCGCGTGCGGCCATGAGCCGGTTCAGGTCGATGCCGGTCGACACGCCCATGGCCTCGAACATGAAGACCAGATCTTCCGTCACCACATTGCCCGAAGCACCTGGGGCATAAGGGCAGCCACCCAAACCGCCCAGAGAACTGTCGAAGGTGCGCACGCCCGCCTCGTAAGCGGCCAGGCAATTGGCCAAGCCCAGGCCCCGGGTGTTGTGCATGTGGGCCGCGCCTGTGAGTGGGCCGATTTCCTGAAACATGCGCTTGAACAGCCGGCTCACCTGGGCCGGGTTGCCCATGCCGGTGGTGTCCGACAGGCCGATCTCGTTCACCCCTGCTTGCGCCAGTTGCGCTGCCAGGCGCAGCACATCGTCCTCGGGCACCGCGCCTTGCAGCGTGCAGCCAAAGGCGGTGGACATGCCCACTTCCACCGGCACGCCGGGCGCGATCTCGTCGCGCAGGCGCAAGACGGCCCGCACCTCGTCGACCATGGCTTCGGGCGTCTTGCGCACATTGGCCAGGGAATGCGCGGGGCTGGCCGACACGGGCAGGGTGAGCTTTTGCGCGCCCGCTTGCAGTGCGGCCTGTGCGCCGCGCAGATTGGGCACCAGCGCCATCACACGCACACCCGAGTGGCGCAGGGCATGCTGCACCACCTGCGCGGCATCGGCCATTTGGGGCAAGAGTTGGGCGGGCACAAACGAGGCCACTTCGATCTCGCGCAGGCCTGCGGCTGCGAGCGCGTCGATCCAGCGCAGCTTGTCGGCTGTGGGCATGGTAGCTGTCACCGATTGCAGGCCATCGCGCGGGCCGACTTCGCTGATCAGGACGGCTGGAGGGTCAATGCGGGTCATGACAGGATTAGACAACAGCGGATTTGTGCAGAAAAGTCATGGGTTTATGGCATTTGAACGGGTTTATCTGCATACAAACTTAGAATAAAGTCCTTTCACGTCAGATCGAGGCTCTGTGGTGACCATGCCCTGAGCGACATTCCTTCCGTTTTTCAACATCCTTTCGAGGCTTCCATGACTGCACGCACCGCGATCCACAACCTGCAAGTGGCCAATCCCTTGCTGAGTTTCATCAACGACCAGATGCTGCCCGCCACTGGCGTGGACCAAGACAAGTTCTGGAAGGGCTTCAACGACATCGTGACCGACCTGGCCCCGAAAAACATCGCCCTGCTGGCCGAGCGTGACCGCATCCAGACCGCCATGGACGAATGGCACATCGCCAACCCCGGCCCCGTGCTTGAGGGCAAGGCCATGAAGGCCTACCGCAAATACCTGAGCCAGATCGGCTACCTGGTGCCCGAGCCCAAGAATGCGCAGGCCACCACCGCCAACGTGGACGCCGAGCTGGCCAAGCTGGCCGGTCCGCAGCTGGTCGTGCCGATTTTGAACGCCCGTTACGCCCTGAACGCCGCCAACGCCCGTTGGGGCAGCTTGTACGACGCGCTGTACGGCACCGACGCGATCAGCGAAGCCGATGGCTGCGAAAAAGGCTCGGGCTACAACCCCAAGCGTGGCGCCAAAGTCATCGACTACTGCCGCCATGTGCTCGACCGCACGGCACCACTGAAGACCGGCTCGCACGTGGGCAGCAAGGGCTATGCCGTCAAGGCAGGCAAGTTGGTGGTGACCCTGGCCAATGGCAAGAGCACGACCCTGGCAGACGCCAAGCAGTTCGTGGGCTACACCGGTAATGCCAAGGCCCCCGCCTCGGTGCTGTTCGTGCACAACGGCCTGCACCTGGACCTGCAGATCAACAAGAACACCCCCATCGGCAAGACCGACCCGGCTGGCGTGTCCGACCTGATCGCTGAAAGCGCCTTGTCCACCATCCTGGATCTGGAAGACTCGGTGGCCGCGGTGGACGCCGAAGACAAAGTGCTGGCCTACAGCAACTGGCTGGGCATTTTGCAAGGCACCTTGAGCGAAGAAGTGCAAAAGGGCGGCAAGACCTTCACCCGCACCATGAACGGTGACCGCGAGTACACCAAACCCACAGGCAAGGGCACGGTCAAATTGCACGGCCGCTCGCTCATGTTTGTGCGCAACGTCGGTCACCTGATGACCAACCCCGCCATCCTCTACAAAGCCGCCGATGGCAGCATGAAAGAGATCCCCGAGGGCATCATGGACGCGATGATCACCGTGACCTGCGCCCTGGTGGACTTGCAGAAAAAGTCTTCGCACCCGCTGCGCAACAGCCGCACCGGCAGCGTCTACATCGTCAAGCCCAAGATGCACGGCCCGGCCGAAGTGGCCTTTGCCGACGAGCTGTTTGGCCGTGTCGAAAAAGTCATCGGCATGAAGCCCTCCACCGTCAAGCTGGGCATCATGGACGAAGAGCGCCGTACCAGCGCCAACCTCAAGGCCTGCATCGCCGCAGCCAAGAGCCGCGTGGCCTTCATCAACACCGGCTTCCTGGACCGCACGGGCGACGAGATGCACACCTGCATGCTGGCTGGCCCCGTCATGCGCAAGGGCGACATCAAGAACAGCACTTGGCTGGCGGCCTACGAGAAGAACAACGTCAACGTGGGCCTGGCCTGCGGCCTGCGTGGTCGCGCCCAGATCGGCAAAGGCATGTGGGCCATGCCCGACCTGATGGCCGACATGCTTAAGGCCAAGATTGGTCACCCCATGGCCGGTGCCAACACCGCCTGGGTGCCCAGCCCCACCGCCGCCACGCTGCACGCCATGCACTACCACCAGGTGGATGTGCCTGCCCTGCAAAAGCAGATGGAAAAGGCGGTGGCCAAGCAAGACCCGAAACAACTGCGCGAAGACACGCTCAACGCCTTGCTGCAGTTCCCTGTGGTCGCCAAAGACGCCGCCAACTGGTCTGAGGAAGACAAGCAAAAAGAACTCGACAATAACGCCCAGGGCATCCTGGGTTATGTGGTGCGCTGGGTCGACCAGGGCGTGGGCTGCTCCAAGGTGCCTGACATCAACGGTGTGGGCCTGATGGAAGACCGCGCCACGCTGCGCATTTCCAGCCAGCATATGGCCAACTGGCTGCACCACGGCGTGGTCACCGAAAAGCAGGTCAAGCAAACCATGGAGCGCATGGCCGCTGTGGTGGACGCGCAAAACGCGGGCGACGGGGCTTACCAGCCCATGGCCGGCAACTTCGCCAAGTCGGCCGCTTACAAAGCTGCTTGCGACCTGGTCTTCAAAGGCAAGGCGCAACCTAGCGGTTACACCGAGCCCCTGCTGCACGCCTGGCGCCTGAAGGTCAAGGCGGCCTGATTTCGGGCAGGTCTGGTACTTGAAAAAACGGCTCCTTCGGGAGCCGTTTTGCTGTGGGTCATGCGTTGCTGCACCGGTCATCCCTGAAAATAGGGGTTTTCAGGAGGGCGCAATGCGCTGGATTGACCGGATTCCGAAGTGGTGGCTGGTGGCCATTGCCGTTTATTTGGCGGGTGCCCCTTTTGTGCCCGAGCCGCACCTGGTGGAAAAGTGGCGCATGCTCACCGAGGGCAGTTTGAGCAAGCCCATCGACATCTTTGATTTTTTCCTGCACAACGCGCCCATGGTGGTGCTGGCCATTCGCCTGTGGCGTGACGCGCAGCGTCGCCGCGAGGGCAACAACTGAGATTTCACCGCCATGCCGCAGTCTGCCCTTGACCCATGCCGCTGCCCTTTGTGCGGGCAGTCCAATGCCTGCGCCATGGCCGCGCCCAACACCGGAGCCGCAGCGCCCGGGCCGTGCTGGTGCACGCGCGTTGAGTTCAGTGCCGATTTGCTGAAACAAGTCCCTGAAGCGGCCCGCAACAAAGCCTGCATTTGCGCGGCCTGTGTCGCGGCGTCTACGCCGCCATCACAAGGCCAAAACCAAGGCCAAAACCAAGGCGAGGGCGCATGAGCCTGGCCCAAGGCCCCCACAGCCTGCAGGCGCTGAAAGCGCGCTACGGCGAGCGCCACCGTTGGCTTTTGTTGATGTCGGTCATGCTGGGTTCCATGGCGGCGGTGATGTCGTCGACCATCATGAACGTGGCCATTCCCGACATGAGCCAGCACTTCACCCTGGGTCAAAGCCGCGTGCAGTGGGTCACCTCGGGTTTCATGGTGGCGATGACGGTGTCCATGCTGACCACGCCCTGGTTGTTGTCGCGCTATGGCTACCGCCGGGTGTACGAGGTGTGCATGTGGCTGCTGCTGGGCGGCGGCGTGGTGGGCGGCTTCGCCAACGATTTCCCGCTGGTCATGGCCGCCCGCGTGGCCGAGGGCCTGGCCGCAGGCGTGGTGCAGCCCATTCCCGCGATCATCATCTTGCGCGCCTTTGCGCCCGAAGAGCAGGGCCGTGCCAGCGGGCTGTTTGGCATGGGTGTGGTGCTGGCCCCGGCCATTGGCCCCAGCATCGGCGGTGTGCTGGTCGATGTGTTCGGCTGGCGTTCGATCTTTTTCATGGTGGTGCCGCTGGCCATGGTGGCGCTGTGGCTGTCGCGCCGTTATGTGCCCACCACGGCCCCGGGCGGCGTGCAGGCCGATGCGGGCAGCCCGGGCCTGGACTGGATCGGGCTGGCGCTGGCCAGCGCTTCCACCTTGATGCTGCTCAACGGTCTGGTGCAGTTGCGCGGCGATGACGACACGGTGGCGGTGGTGCTGCTGGCGCTGGCGGGTGTGGGCATGGCGGTGTTTGTGGCTTGGCAACGCCATTTGCTGCAGCCGGGTCGGCGCGCCCGTCGCCACGCAAGCCGCAGCGCTTCGAGGCAGCCTACGCGGGGGCCGCTCATGAACCTGCGTGTGTTTGGCCACCGCAATTTCGCCATGGGGTCGCTGGTGTCTTTCACCTACGGCATCGCGCTGTTTGGCTCCACTTATTTGTTGCCGGTCTACATGCAGATGGGGCTGGGCCTGTCGCCGTCCTACATTGGCGCGGCTTTGTTGCCAGCGGGTATTTTGCTGGCCGTGACCATCGCGGTGGTGGGGCGTTTGTCCAATCGGTTCCCGCCCGCCTATTGGGTGAGCTGGGGTCTGGCCATGCTGGCGCTGTCGTTTGCGCTCATGCCGCTGGTGCACCCTGCGGCAGGCCTGGCCTTGCTCTGGATTTTGGTGATTCTGGGGCGCATTGGTCTGGGCTTCATCCTGCCTTCGCTCAATCTGGGCGCTTTGCGGGGCTTGCCCAAGGACCTGATCCCGCAGGCGTCCAGCGTGATCGGTTTTGTGCGCATGTTGGGCGGCGCGGCGGGCGTGAGCATTTGCGCCATCGTGCTGGAGTGGCGCCTGGCCGCCCAGGCTGCATCGTCACCGTTGAGCCGTGGCGTGGGTTTGCGGGCGTTCAACGAAACTTTTGTGTTTTTGGCCGTGATCACGGCGCTGGCCCTCCTGGCGGCCTGGAAAATGGGCGACGCGGGTGCTGCGCCCCACAAGGAGTGAACCATGTGCCAACTGCTCGGCATGAACTGCAACACCCCCACCGATGTGACCTTCAGCTTCAGTGGCTTTGCCCAGCGCGGCGGCCTCACCGACCACCATGGCGATGGCTGGGGCATCGCCTTTTTTGAGGGGCTGGGTGTGCGCCACTTTGTGGACCACCAAAGCGCCAGCACATCGCCGATTGCCGATCTGATTCGGCGTTACCCGATCCAGAGCCAGAACGTCATCGCCCACATCCGCAAGGCCACGCAAGGCGTGGTGAGTCTGGAGAACTGCCACCCTTTTGTGCGCGAGCTGTGGGGCCGCTACTGGGTGTTTGCGCACAACGGCAATCTGGTGGACTACGCACCGCGCCTGCACGGCAGCTTCAAGCCCGTGGGGCAGACCGACAGCGAGCGGGCGTTTTGCTGGCTGATGCAAGAGTTGGCCAAGTCACACGCCAGTGTGCCGAGCGTTCAGGAAATGTCGCTGACCTTGCGCGAGCTGGTGCCGCAGATCGCCCGCTTTGGCACCTTCAACTTCTTGTTGTCCAACGGGCAGGCGCTGTGGGCGCATGCCAGCACGCATTTGCATTACGTGCTGCGCAGACACCCCTTCAACCGTGCGACCTTGAGCGACGAAGACTTGAGCGTGAACTTTGCCGAGCACACCCGCGAGACCGACCGGGTGGCGGTGGTGGTGACCGCGCCTTTGACCACCGACGAGGCCTGGGTGGCCTTTGAGCCAGGGCGCTTGTACACCTTTGAGGACGGCGATCTGAAAGGCTAGGTCGGACCCTCAGGTTCGACAGTCGGTTTGAGCGGGGCTCGGCGCTCAGAGCGCCGCTTCCACCGCGTCCCAAAACAGCGCTGCCACGTCGCAGTCCATCTGGTCGGTGATTTCCTGAAAGCAGGTGGGGCTGGTCACGTTGATCTCGGTGAGGCTCTCGCCAATGATGTCCAGACCCACCAGCATCAGGCCGCGCGCCATCAGGATCGGGCCCAGCGTTTCGGCAATTTCGCGGTCACGCGCCGAAATCGGTTGTGCCACGCCTTTGCCACCTGCGGCCAGGTTGCCGCGCACTTCACCGCCTTGCGGAATGCGCGCCAGACAAAACGGCACGGGCTTGCCGCCGATCAAGAGCACACGCTTGTCGCCTTGCGCGATGCCGGGTAAAAACTTTTGCACCATCACGGTCTGCGCACCGTCCCGGTTCAGGGTTTCGATGATCGCGCCCAGGTTCAGACCGTCGGCACCCACCTTGAAGATGCCCGTGCCCCCCATGCCGTCCAGCGGCTTCAGGATGATGGTGCCGTGCTCGGCGTGGAAAGCTCGGATGTCGGCTTCGCTGCGGGTGACCAGCGTGGGTGCGATGAACTGCGGAAACTCCAGAATGGACAGTTTCTCGGGGTGGTTGCGCAGGGCTGCCGGGCTGTTGAACACCTTGGCGCCTTCGCGCTCGGCCTGGCTCAGCAGGTGGGTGGCGTAAAAGTATTCGCTGTCAAACGGCGGGTCGGTGCGCATGATGACGGCGTCAAAGTCTTTCAAGTTGGCGCGGCGCGTGCCGGTTTGGGTGAACCAGGTGTCTGCTTGCCCGGTGAGCGTGATGTCGCGCACTTGGGCAGACACGGCTTCGCCTTGTTGCCAGCGCACATCGGTCATCTGGCAGGCCACGACCTGGTGGCCGCGTTTTTGCGCTTCGCGCATCATCGAAAACGTGGTGTCCTTGTAAATCTTGAAGGACTCGAGGGGGTCGGCAATGAAAAGGATGTGCATGAGGTTCATTCTAGAAGGGTATCGTTTCTCAGGTCGGTGGCTTTAGCCCCGACATGATGGATCGCGAACGCCTGTCGGGGCTAAAGCCACCGACCTACGGGGGGCACATGGTTGACGGCAGTTACTGGAACGCCACTTCGGCAAAGCTGCGCAGTTTGCGGCTGTGCAGTTGCGCAGGGCCTGCGTCGCGCAGCAGCGTCACGGCGCGGATGCCGATTTGCAGGTGCTGGTTGACCCGCTCACGGTAAAAGTGGTTGGCCATGCCGGGCAGCTTGATCTCGCCGTGCAGCGGCTTGTCGCTCACGCACAACAAAGTGCCATAGGGCACCCGGAAGCGAAAACCGTTGGCTGCAATCGTGGCGCTTTCCATGTCGAGTGCCACGGCGCGGCTTTGGCTGAAGCGCCGCTGCGGCGTACTGGCCACGTTGTGGGTGGGCAGCAGCTCCCAGTTGCGGTTGTCGGTGCTGGCCACGGTGCCGGTGCGCATCAGGCGTTTGAGCTCGGGGCCTTGGCTGCCGGTGACTTCGGACACAGCACGCTCGAGCGCCACCTGCACTTCGGCCAGCGCCGGGATCGGCACCCACAGCGGCAGCTCTTCATCGAGTACATGGTCTTCGCGCACATAGGCGTGGGCCAGCACGTAGTCGCCCAGTTGCTGGGTGGTGCGCAGGCCCGCGCAGTGGCCCAGCATCAGCCAAGCGTGTGGGCGCAGCACGGCGATGTGATCGGTGATGGTTTTGGCGTTGGCGGGCCCGACGCCGATGTTGACCATGGTGATGCCGCTGTGGCCCTCGCGCACCAGGTGGTAGCCGGGCATTTGCGGCAGGCGAGGTGGCATCTGGCCCAGGGCGTCCACGTCTTCGGGGGGCAGGCCCACGCGGCGGGTGACCATGTTGCCGGGTTCGACAAAGGCGATGTATTCGCTGTCAGGTTTGCGCATTTCGGCCCGGCCCAGCGCGATGAACTCGTCGATGTAGAACTGGTAGTTGGTGAACAGCACATAGTTCTGAAACCAGTGCGGCGAGGTGCCGGTGTAGTGGCGCAGGCGCTGCAGTGAATAGTCGATGCGCGGCGCGGTGAACAGCGACAGCGGCCGGGCCTCGGAGGGTGCCGGCTCGTGCGTGCCATTGGCAATGCCGTCGTCCATGGCGTTCAGGTCCGGCAGGTCAAACACCTCGCGCATCAGGGCCTGACGCTCGGGGCTCAGGCTGCCTTCCATGTGCGCGTCTTCGGCCAAGGAAAAGTGGATGGGGATGGGCTGGTTGCTGGTGCCCACCTGCAAGCTCACGCCGTGGTTTTGCAGCAGCAAACTCAGTTGCTGGCGGATGTAGAAGGCAAACAGGTCGGGCCGGGTGAGCGTGGTCTCAAACCGGCCAGGCTCGGCCACAAAGCCGTAGCTCAGGCGGCTGTTCAACCCCTCTGGTTTGCGGTTGGCACTGCTGATCTGCACCCGCACAAAGGGGTAAAAAGCCCGCACCCGGGTGTCCGTCATGTCCGCACCCGCCACAAACTCGCGCATGGCCTGGCGCAGGTGGTTCACGCTGTGCTGGTAAATGTGCTGGATTTGCGCCAAGGCGCTGTCGGCATCGTGGTGCTCGGAGGGGGCGATGAATGGCGGCAGGTGCTGCATGGGGGTTCCTGGACAGGTTCTTCGAGTTTAGTGGCTCGGTGACGCTTGATTTTGATGCAGGACCATGACCGGTGTGTGGCACCACCCTTTGGCTGCGCCCTTCGGTGCGCAGTGTTGCCTTGGTGACCCCAAGAGCCCGACAGGTCGGGCATGCTGTCGCGCAACCCTGGTCAGCCCATGCTGGCCAGCCACTATCAGGAGACGGTTCATGAGCCAAGCACGCAAAGTCATCATCACCTGCGCCCCCACCGGGGCCATCCACACGCCCAGCATGTCGCCGCATTTGCCGGTCACTGCTGAGGAAATTGCCGACGCGGCCATTGCCGCCGCCGAGGCGGGCGCAGCGATCTTGCACCTGCACGCCCGCGATCCGAAAGACGGCCGCCCCACACAAGACCCGGCGTTTTTTGTGCCCTTCTTGAAAAAGATCAAGGCCCACACCAATGCCGTGATCAACCTGACCACAGGGGGTAGCCCCCACATGACGGTGCATGAGCGCATGCAGCCGGCCCTGACTTTCAAGCCCGAGGTGGCGTCGCTCAACATGGGGTCGATGAATTTCGGCTTGTTCCCCATGCTGGACCGGTTCAAGACGTTTGAGCACGAGTGGGAACGCGAGCACCTGGAAAAAAGCCGTGATCTGGTGTTCAAGAACACTTACAAGGACATCGAAACCATCTTGCGCTTGGGCACCGAAAACGGCACCCGTTTTGAATTCGAGTGCTACGACATCAGCCACCTGTACAACCTGGCGCACTTCCGTGACCGGGGCTTGGTGAAGGGGCCTTTGTTTGTGCAATCGGTGTTCGGCATTTTGGGCGGCATCGGCCCGCACCCCGAAGACCTGATGCACATGCGCCGCACGGCCGACCGCTTGTTTGGCAACGATTACCAGTGGTCGATTTTGGGGGCAGGCAAAGGCCAGATTCCGCTGGCCAGCATCGGTGCGGCCATGGGCTCGAACGTGCGCGTGGGCCTGGAGGACTCGCTGTGGATTGGCCCAGGGAAATTGGCCGAGTCCAGTGCTCAGCAGGTCCAGCGCATCCGCACCGTGCTCGAAGCCCTGAACCTGGAGATCGCCACGCCCGACGAGGCCCGCAGCATGCTGGCACTCAAGGGCGGGGATCAGGTGAACTTCTGAGGTTCACATATTGCGACGGTACTGACCACCCACCTCGAACAGCGCGTTGGTGATCTGGCCGAGCGAGCAGACCCGCACCGCGTCCATCAGCACCTCGAACACATTGCCGTTGTCGATCACGGCTTGCTGCAAGCGCTTGAGCATGGCAGGGGCCTTGTCGGCGTGGCGGGTGTGGAAGTCTTGCAGGCGCTTGAGTTGTGACTGCTTTTCTTCTTCGGTCGAGCGGGCCAGCTCCAGGCTCTCCAGCACTTCGTCGCCCTTGGGGTTGCGGAAGGTGTTGACGCCGATGATGGGCAGCTCGCCCGTGTGCTTGAGCATCTCGTAGTGCATGGACTCGTCTTGGATCTTGCCGCGCTGGTAGCCGGTTTCCATCGCGCCCAGCACACCGCCGCGCTCGGCGATCTTTTCAAACTCGGCCAGCACCGCTTCTTCGACCAGCTCGGTGAGTTCGTCGATGATGAAGGCGCCTTGGTTCGGGTTCTCGTTCTTGGCCAGGCCCCATTCGCGGTTGATGATGAGCTGGATCGCCATGGCGCGGCGCACCGAGTCTTCGGTGGGCGTGGTGATGGCCTCGTCAAACGCGTTGGTGTGCAGGCTGTTGCAGTTGTCGTAGATCGCGATCAGCGCCTGCAGCGTGGTGCGGATGTCGTTGAACTGGATCTCCTGCGCGTGCAGTGAGCGGCCCGAAGTCTGGATGTGGTACTTGAGCTTTTGGCTGCGTTCGTTCGCACCGTATTTTTCTTTCATGGCCACAGCCCAGATGCGGCGTGCCACGCGGCCCAGCACCGTGTATTCCGGGTCCATGCCGTTGCTGAAGAAGAAGCTCAGGTTCGGCGCAAAGTCGTCGATGTGCATGCCACGCGCCAGGTACGCTTCCACGAAGGTGAAACCGTTACTCAGCGTGAAGGCCAGCTGGCTGATCGGGTTGGCCCCGGCTTCGGCGATGTGGTAGCCACTGATCGAAACGCTGTAAAAGTTGCGCACGTCGTGGTGCACAAAGTACTGAGCGATGTCGCCCATCACTTTGAGCGAGAACTCGGTCGAGAAGATGCAGGTGTTCTGGCCCTGGTCTTCTTTCAGGATGTCGGCCTGCACGGTACCGCGCACATTGGCCAGCACCCATTCCTTGATCTTGGCGGTCTCGGTTTCGGTCGGCTCGCGGCCGTTGTCGGCTTTGAACTTGTCGATGTTCTGGTCGATGGCCGTGTTCATGAACATGGCCAGGATCGAGGGCGCAGGGCCGTTGATGGTCATCGACACAGACGTTGTCGGGTTGCACAGGTCAAAGCCCGAGTACAGCACCTTCATGTCGTCGAGCGTGGCCACGTTCACGCCCGAGTTGCCGATCTTGCCGTAGATGTCCGGGCGCAGGTCCGGGTCGTTGCCGTACAGCGTGACCGAGTCGAAGGCGGTGGACAGGCGCTTGGCGGGCATGCCTTCGCTCACCAGCTTGAAGCGGCGGTTGGTGCGGAAGGGGTCGCCTTCGCCCGCGAACATGCGGGTTGGGTCTTCGCCCTCTCGCTTGAAGGCAAAGGTGCCCGAGGTATAGGGGTAGCTGCCGGGCACGTTGTCCAGCATCAGCCACTTGAGCACTTCGCCATCGTCTTCGTATTTGGGCAGCGCGACCTTGCGGATCGTGGTGCCGCTCAGCGATTTGGTGGTCAGCGCGGTGCGGATTTCCTTGTCGCGGATCTTCACCACATACTCATCGCCCGCGTAGGCTTTTTGCATGTCGGGCCACTGGGCCAGCAGTTTGCGGGCGGTGGGGTCCTGGGTCTGTTCGCGCTGCACGGCCAGGTCAATAGCGGCTTCGGCAGCCTTGGCGCGACCGGATTTGCCCACTTCGAGCATGCGGGCGGCTGCGCGCAGTTGCTGGATCTCGCGGGCCAGGCGGGCCTGGTCAATGGCGCGTTTCTTGTAGCCGCGTACGGTGTCGCTGATCTCGGCCAGATAGCGGGTGCGGGAAGACGGCACCACCGGGTTTTGGTGGGTGCTGTAGCGCACATTCACCACGGGCAGGCGGCCTTCGGTGGTCTTCATGCCCAGTTCGGCCAAGCGGGATTTCAGCGCTTGGTACAAAGCAGTCACGCCATCGTCGTTGAAGCGGGCGGCCATGGTGCCAAACACCGGCATTTGCTCGGTCGGCACGGTCCAGGCTTCCTTGTTGCGCTGCACCTGCTTGGCCACATCGCGCAGGGCGTCACTCGCGCCTTTGCGGTCGAACTTGTTGATGGCCACAAACTCGGCAAAGTCCAGCATGTCGATTTTTTCGAGCTGGCTGGCGGCGCCAAACTCGGGCGTCATCACGTACATGGGCACATCGACATGCGGCACGATGGCGGCATCGCCTTGGCCAATGCCCGAGGTCTCCACCACGATCAGGTCAAAACCCGCCACCTTGCAGGCCGCCACCACATCGGGCAGGGCGGCCGAAATTTCAGAGCCAAAGTCACGCGTGGCCAGCGAGCGCATGAAGACGCGCGAACCGTTGGACCATGGCGAAATGGCGTTCATGCGGATGCGGTCACCCAGCAGCGCACCACCGCTCTTGCGGCGCGAGGGGTCGATGGAGATCACGGCCACGCGCAGCGCGTCGTCCTGGTCCAGGCGCAGGCGGCGGATCAGCTCGTCGGTGAGCGACGACTTGCCCGCACCGCCCGTGCCGGTGATGCCCAACACGGGCACTTTTTTGCTGGCGGCCTGCTCGCGCACGGCTTTCACCACGCCCGCATCGGCTTTGTCGTTCTCCAAAGCGGTGATCAGCTGTGCCAGGGCACGCCAGTTCATCTCGCCGTGGCCCTGAATGGCGTCCACGGTTTTGGGGGCCAGCGGGCTCACGTCCTGGTCGCAGCGCATGACCATCTCGCCGATCATCCCGGCCAGGCCCATTTTTTGGCCGTCTTCGGGGCTGAAAATGCGCACGCCTTTCTCGGCCAGGGCGCGGATCTCGGCAGGCACGATCACGCCGCCGCCGCCGCCAAACACCTTGATGTGCTCGCCGCCCCGGGCCTTGAGCAAATCGACCATGTAGCTGAAGTATTCGTTGTGCCCGCCCTGGTAAGAGCTGATGGCGATGCCCTGGGCGTCTTCCTGCAGCGCGGCGGTCACCACTTCGTCGACCGAGCGGTTGTGGCCCAGGTGGATGACTTCGGCGCCCATGCTTTGCAGGATGCGGCGCATGATGTTGATGGCGGCGTCGTGGCCGTCAAACAGGCTGGCGGCGGTGACAAAACGCACCTTGTTTGTGGGGCGGTACTCGGCCAGGGCTTTGAATTCGGCGGACAGGTCGGTCATGGGGGTCTCCGTTGGCGGGCGATCTGGATGGCTTTGACGTTGACGTAAACGTCAACCAAAACCCGCATCTTAGCCGCTGCAGCCTGTCCTGTCACTGACAGTGGGGCCGGGCCGTGCCTAAATGCAAAAAGCTATGATTCAGACCCGATTTCCCATTCCTGCTTCCCAGCCCACAGGAGCCTTGACATGAGCACACAACCCACCCCTATCCCCAATGTACAAGCTGCCAACGGATATGCCGGCGACATTTCGCCGGAGTTGGCCTGGGCCTGGGTCCAGTCGGGCGAGGCGGTGATGGTCGATGTGCGCACCGACGCCGAGCGCGCCTGGGTGGGCTTTGTGCCCGGCGCCCATGCCCTGGCCTGGAAGCAGTGGCCCGGCATGGCGATGAACCCCGGTTTTGACGCGGGTGTGCAGGCATTGGGCGCGGGTGGTAAAAAGCTGGTGTTGTTGTGCCGCAGCGGTGTGCGATCGATCGCCGCCGCCCAGCGCGCCACCGAACTGGGCCTGCAGGCCTACAACATCCTCGAAGGCTTTGAGGGCGACCCCGACGAGCAAGCGCACCGGGGTCAAAAGGGCGGCTGGCGGTTTCGCGGCCTGCCTTGGCAGCAAAGCTGAAGACGGGCCCCTGTACCCTGCGTGACTTCGTCCCCCAGTTGGCGGGCGATAGACTGAAGCCATGAATTCTTCTGTTCAAAAGCTGCTCGAGCGCATCGAGGCCAAGCGGGACGAGGTCACGGCCCTCACGCAAGAGTTGGTGCGCATCCCCACCATCAACCCGCCGGGTGATGCTTACGAGGCGTGTGCCCATTTCATCGGCGAACGTCTGGCCAAAAAAGGCTTTGCGGTCGAGTACGTGCGGGCCATTGGCGCACCCGGTGACAGCGACAGCCACCCGCGCACCAATGTGGTGGCGCGTTGGCAAGGGCAGGCCCCGGGCGAGTGCGTGCACTTCAACAGCCACATCGATGTGGTTGAGGCGGGTTCGGGCTGGACTTACGAGCCTTTCGGTGGCCAGGTGGCCCATGGGCGTGTGTACGGCCGGGGCACCTGTGACATGAAGGGCGGCCTGGCGTCCAGCATCATCGCCTGCGAAGCCCTGATCGAGTCGGGCTTGCCGATTCCGGGCGCTCTGGAAATCAGCGGCACGGTGGACGAAGAGTCTGGCGGTTTTGCGGGTGTGGGCTATCTGGCCGAGCGCGGTTACTTCAGCAAACCCCGTGTGCACCATGTGATCATCCCCGAGCCTTTAGGCGTGGACCGCATTTGCTTGGGGCACCGGGGCGTGTGGTGGGGCGAGGTGGAAACCCGGGGGCGCATCGCGCACGGCTCCATGCCGTTTTTGGGGGACAGCGCCATCAACCACATGAGCGCCTTCATCCATTTGCTGGAGACGCAGCTGCAGCCGCGCCTGCAAGGCCGCAAAACGGCCGAGCCCGTGGAGCCACCCGGCGCACGCGTGAGCACGCTCAACATCAACAGCATCCACGGCGGCCAGGTGGAGCAGGTTTATGCCAACGACGAGCGCGGCTGGCCCACGGCGCAAACGCCCGCGCCAGTGGTGGCCCATAGCTGCCGCACGGTGCTGGACCGCCGTTTCATCGCCGAAGAAAACCTCGAAGCCGTCAAGCAGGAAATCATCGACATGCTCGACGAGCTCAAGCGCACCCGGCCGGGTTTTGACTACGGCATCCGCGACATCATGAGTTTTGTGCCCACCGCCACGCCCAAAGATGCGCCCGTGGTGGATGCCACGGCGCGGGCCATTGCCCGGGTGCTGGGGCGAGCCCCGAGCTACATCGCCAGCCCTGGCACCTACGACCAAAAGCACATCGTGCGCACGGGCAAGTTGCAAGACTGCATCGCTTATGGCCCGGGCATTCTGGATTTGGCGCACCAGCCCGATGAGTACGTGGGCATCCAGGAGCTGGTCGATTCCGCCAAGATCATGGCGCTGGCGTCTCTGGACCTCACGGGCTGGACGCGCATGGCAGCTTGATTTTCAAACGCCCGGCGGCTTCTGGCTGATCATGTCCAGATTCGCCATCTCGTAGGCGTGTGCCAATTTCAAGAGCGCCAGATCCCCTTGCGGCTTGCCGATCAAAGCCAGACCCATAGGCAAGCCGTTCTCGCCAAAACCGGCAGGCACGCTGATCGAGGGCAGGCCTGCAAAGGTGGCGTAAATCACCACCTCCATCCAGCGGTGGTAGGTGTCCATGCTGCGACCTGCCACGCTCTGCGGCCAGCGCGCATGCACATCAAACGGCCAGACCTGCGCCACCGGAATGGCCAGCACATCGAACTTTTCAAACAAAGCCAGCATGTTTTGGTAAAAGCGTGTCCGGCTGGCACTGGCGGACATCAGCTGGGCGCCCGTCAAGGTGAGGGACTGGTCATGCTCCCACAGTGCCTCGGGCTTGATGTGGGCACGGTTGGCCGGGTTGACCAGGAAAGGCGCCACACGCGGCCCCACCAAGGCCTGACGCCAGACCAGCCAGGCTTGCCAGATCTGCTCAGGTGGCATGCCCAGTCGGGCTTCATCCACGCGGCAGCCCATGCCGGAAAAACTTTTCAGCGCCGATTCGCACAGCGCCACAATGCCTTCTTCCATGGGCAGGTAGCCCTGCAAATCGCCCAGCCAGCCGATGCGTTGGCCTTGCGGGTCGCTGTCCAGCGCGCCTGCGAACAGGGCTGGGTCATCGCTCAGGCTCAAGGGGCAGGATGGGGCCGAACCGGCTTGCGTGGACAGCAACATGGCCACATCGCGCACATGGCGACCCATGGGGCCTTCGGTGCCCAATTGGGCAATGAACACGTCCTGCGCAGGCCACATGGGCACGCGGCCTTGAGAGGGGCGCATGCCAAACACATGGTTCCAGCCCGCCGGATTGCGCAGGCTGCCCATGAAGTCCGAGCCATCGGCCACGCTCAGCATGCGCTGGGCCAGCGCCACGCCCGCGCCGCCGCTGCTGCCGCCTGCCGACTTGCTCGGGTCCCAGGCGTTTCGTGTGGCACCAAACACTTCGTTGAAGGTGTGCGAGCCCAAACCCAACTCAGGTGTGTTGGTCTTCCCGATGACGATGGCGCCTGCCGCTTTCATGCGCTGCGCTATCAGGCCGTCTTCGCTGGCCACAAAGTCTTTCATCAAGGGGCTGCCCAAGGTGGTGCGCAGACCTTGCACATTGGCCAAATCCTTGATGGCTTGCGGTATGCCGTGCAGCCAGCCCATCGACTCTCCACGGGCCAGTTGCGCATCGCGCGCATCGGCTTGAGCCAGCAGGGCGTCACTGTCCACACGGCTCACGATGGCGTTGCTTTGTGGGTTGAGGCGGTCGACCTGCGACAGGGTCGCTTGCATCACCTCACGGCAAGAAACTTGTCTGCTGTGTACCGCACGGGACAAGTCAAGTGCACCCCATTGGGTAATGTCCTGATAAGAAATGGTCATGTTTCGTTTTATAGTGTTTCGGACCGTTGTTCAATGTCCCCGTCTTGACTGGAGTAACCCATGAAACGTCGTTCCCTTTTTGCAGTGGCCACATTGGCGGCCGCCTTGTTGACCCCTTTCGTGGCCCAAGCCCAGGGCAAGACCCTGCGCGTGGTGCCGCATTCCAACGTGACCATCCTCGACCCCATCTGGTCCACCGCCTTTGTCACGCGCAACCACGGCTACATGATCTACGACACCTTGTTCGGCACCGATCTGGCCGGCAAGCCCAAGCCCCAGATGGTGGACAAGTGGAACGTCAGCAAGGACAACCTGACCTGGACTTTCACGCTGCGTGACGGTTTGGAGTTTCACGACGGCAAGGCGGTGACCAGTGAAGACGTGGTCGCTTCCATCAAGCGCTGGACCAGCCGCGACAGCTTTGGCGGTGTGCTGGCCAAGAGCGTGGACAGCTACGCCACGCCCGACGCCAAGACCTTTGTCATCAAGCTCAAGCAGCCTTTTGGCGTGATGCTCGAAGCGCTGGGCAAGCCCTCGTCCAATGTGCTCTTCATCATGCCCGCACGCATTGCCGCCACGCCCGGCAGCGAGCAAATCAAGGAACACATCGGCTCGGGCCCCTACAAGTTTGTGCCTGCTGAATACAAGCCCGGCGAGCGCCTGGTCTATGTCAAAAATGACAAATACAAGCCCCGCAGCGAAGCGCCTGATGGCACGACCGGCGGCAAGCAGGTGCATGTGGACCGCGTGGAGTGGGTCATCATCCGCGACCCACAAACCCAGTTCAATGCCTTGGTGGCGGGTGAGGTCGACATCGTCGAGCAGCCCACTTTTGAGCAATACGCCTCCCTGAAGGCCCAAAAAGACATCCAGATCGTGGACGCCCAGCCCGCAGGTCTGCAGTTCATCCTGCGCTTTAACCACCTGCATGCACCTTTCAATAACGTGAAGATCCGTCAGGCCGCCATGGTGGCGCTGGGGCAGGAAGCGCACCTCAAAACACAGGTCGGTGCACCGGGCATGTACACCTTCTGCAAGAGCATGTATCCCTGCGGCACACCGTTTGCCAGCGACAAGACCGGCATCTACACCGGCATGGCCGATCCCAAGAAAGCGGCTCAAATGCTCAAGGATGCCGGCTACGACGGCACGCCCGTGGTGCTGATGCGTCCGACTGATCTGGCCGCCATTGCCAAGCTGCCCCTGGTGGCCAAGCAACAACTTGAAGCTGCGGGCTTCAAGGTCGACATGCAGCAAATGGACTGGGCCACCCTGGTGGCACGCCGCGCCAAGAAAGACGCACCCGCACAGGGCGGCTGGAACGCGTTCATGACCGCCTGGACAGCGGGCGACATCCTGAACCCGCTGACCATGGCCATGATGAACGCGGCCGGTGACAAGGGCTGGTTCGGCTGGCAAGACGACAAGCAGATCGAAGACCTGAAGGTCAAGTTCGCCCAGTCGACCACCGACGCACAAAAGAAAGCGATCGCCGAGCAGATCCAGTTGCGCGCCATGGAAACCGCCACCCACGTGCCGCTGGGCCAGTACTTCAACCCTGCTGCCCTGCGCAAGAACATCTCGGGCCTGGTGCCCGGTGGTGCGCAGGTGTACTGGAACATCAAGAAGAACTGACCGTCTTCTCGCACCCTGGAACAGCTGAAGTTTTATGCTGAAATTCCTGCTGCAGCGCCTGCTGGCGCTGATCCCCGTGTTGTTCACGGTGGCGGTCATCGTGTTCCTGATCCTTCGGCTCACGCCGGGGGACCCGGCCGCTGTGATCGCGGGCAACAACGCCACCAACGAAGACATTGACCGCATTCGCGAACAGCTGGGCCTGACCAAGCCGCTGTTCGCGCAATTCGGCATCTGGTTGATGGGGGTGCTGCAGGGTGACTTGGGTTACTCCTTCTACTTGGGCAAACCGGTGACCGAGCTGATTGCCCAGCGCATCGAGCCCACGCTGTCCCTGGCGGCAGGCACCATGGTGCTGGCCGTCCTGGTGGCGGTGCCGCTGGGCACGCTGGCCGCCTGGCGCATGGGCGGTTGGCTGGACCGTTTGTTGTCAGGCTTTGCGGTAGCGGGGTTTTCGGTGCCGGTGTTCGTGATCGGTTACGTGCTGATCTACATCTTTGCCATCCAGTTGCAGTGGCTACCCGTGCAGGGTTACCGCCGCTTGTTTGGCGAGTTTTCGCAAGGTGTGGGCGCCTGGGCTTACCAGCTGGTTCTGCCTTGGCTGTCGTTGGCCACCATTTATGTGGCGTTGATCGCACGGGTCACCCGCGCCAGCGTGTCCGAGGCGCTGACCGAGGACTACATCCGCACCGCCCGCGCCAAAGGCGTGACCGAGCAGGTGGTGTTGCTGCGCCATGCGCTGGCCAATGCCGCGGTGCCCATCGTCACGGTGATCGGCATTGGCATCGCGCTCTTGATTGGTGGTGTGGTGGTGACCGAGACGGTTTATGCCATTCCCGGTTTGGGCTCGCTCACGGTGGACGCGGTGCTCAACCGCGACTTTCCGGTCATCCAGGGTGTGGTGCTGTTTTTCAGCGTGCTGTACGTGTTGATCAACCTGTTGGTGGACCTGAGCTACCTGTGGCTGGACCCCCGGATTCGTTACTGATGAACACCCTCTTCCGAAAACTTCTGGCGCACACCACCGTCCGTTTGGGCTTGGGGGTGCTGGGTCTTTTGATCCTGATCGCCTTGACTGCCCCCTGGCTGGGCACGGTGGACCCGGCGGCCATGGACTCGGCCAACATCAACACCCAGGCTGGCGTGGTGGGGCAGTTTGGCTTGCTGGACGGCACCAGTGTGGCCCACACCTTCTGGATGGGCAGTGACAACTTTGGCCGTGACATCTACAGCCGTGTGCTCTATGGCACCCGTGTGTCCTTGCTGGTGGGCCTGTTCACCGCCGTGGTGGCGCTGCTGGTGGGCGGTGCTTTGGGCATGCTGGCGGGGTACTTCCGTGCCCTCGACATGGTGCTGATGCGCTTTATGGACGGTTTGATGGCCATCCCCGCCATCTTGCTGGCGATTGCGCTGGTGGCGGCACTGGGTGCGCAGCTGTGGACCGTGGTGGTGGCGATCGCCATCCCCGAGATCCCGCGCGTCACGCGCCTGGTGCGCTCGCTCGTGCTGACCTTGCGCGAGGAACCTTTTGTGGAGGCCGCCAAGGCCCTGGCCACACCCACGCCGGTCATTTTGTTGCGCCACATCCTGCCCAACGCGATGGCGCCGCTGATCGTGCAGGGCACCTTCATCGCGGCGAGTGCCGTGCTGACCGAAGCCATCTTGAGCTTCCTGGGCCTGGGCCTGCCGGCCGACATCCCGACCTGGGGCAACATCATGGCTGAGGGGCGGGTGCAGTTCACCCAGTACCCGGGCAATGTGCTGTTCCCCGCGCTGTTTCTGGTGCCCACGGTGCTGGCCATCAACCTGCTGGGAGATGGCCTGCGCGATGTGCTGGACCCCAAATTCGCGAAACGGAGCGGCGCATGACGCACACCGCTTCTGAAGCTGTCCTGTCGATTCGTGGCCTCTCGGTCGCTTTGCCTGCCGGTGGTGACCGGGCGCATGCCATTACCGAAGTGTCGCTGGACATCCTGCCGGGCCAGACCCTGTGCGTGGTCGGCGAGTCCGGCTCGGGCAAGTCGGTCATGGCCACCACCGTGATGGGCTTGCTGCCCAAAGAGCTGCAGCCCGTGGCGGGTGACATCGTCCTGCAAGGTGAGTCCTTGCTGCAGGCGTCCAAGTTGCGGCTGCGCCAGTTGCGTGGCAAAGCCATGGGCATGGTGTTCCAGGAGCCCATGACGGCCTTGAACCCGGTCATGAGCTGCGGTGACCAGGTCGACGAGTTGCTGTCCACCCACACCGATTGGCCCGCCGAGCAGCGCCGTGCTGAAATTTTGCGGGTGTTCGAGCGGGTCAAGCTGCCCGACCCGGCGCGCATGCTGCGCAGCTACCCGCACCAACTCAGCGGTGGGCAGCGTCAGCGCATTGTGATCGCAATGGCCGTGATCTTGAAGCCTGCGCTTTTGATTTGCGACGAGCCGACCACCGCGCTCGATGTGACCACGCAAAAAGAGATTTTGCGATTGATCGCCGACTTGCAGCGCGAGCAGGGCAGTGCGGTGCTGTTCATCACCCACGACATGGGCGTGGTGGCCGAAATCGCCGACCAGGTGCTGGTGATGAACCAGGGTCAGGCGGTGGAGAGCGGCGACTGCGAACAGGTGCTGCGCCGTCCCCGCGCCGACTACACGCGCCAGCTGCTGGCCGCCGTGCCGGGCATGACGCCGCCGCCCGCCAAGCCCGAGCCCCAAGGCCCTGCGCTGCTGTCGGGTCAGAGCGTGGGCAAGACCTACATCAGCCACGACTGGCTGGGCCGCAGCCGCCCCACAGCCGCCCTCATGGATGCCGCCGTTGCCGTGCGTGCCGGTGAAACAGTGGGCATCGTGGGCGAGTCGGGTTCGGGTAAGTCGACTTTTGCGCGTTGCCTGATCCGCCTGATCGACCCCACCGAAGGCCAAATTTTGTGGGGTGCCGAAAACGTAGCCCGCATGCCCGAGGGCCAGTTGCGGCCACTGCGCCACCGTGTGCAGGTGGTCTTTCAGGACCCGAACCGCTCGCTGAACCCGCGCCGCACCGTGGGCCAGTCCATGGTCGAAGGCGCGATGAACTTTGGCCAGTCGCGTGAACAGGCCGAAGCCTTGGCGGTCGAATTGATGGCGCAGGTGCGTTTGCCGGTGGAGGCCCTGAAGCGCTACCCCAGCCAGTTCAGCGGCGGTCAGCGTCAACGCCTGGCGATTGCCCGTGCGCTGGCCTGTCGCCCGCAGGTGCTGGTGGCAGACGAGGCCGTGAGCGCGCTCGATGTGAGTGTGCAGGCCCAGATCCTGAACCTGCTGCGCGAAGCGCAGTCGCGCCTGGGCCTGGGGCTGCTGTTCATCACGCACGACCTGCGCGTGGCCGCCCAGCTGTGCGACCGCGTGATCGTGATGCACCAAGGCCGCATCGTGGAGCAAGGCCGCACCACCGACCTGTACGCCAACCCGAAGCAAGACTACACACGGCGGCTTTTGGAGGCCGCTCCTGCGGCCTTGCCGCCGACCGAACACCCTGATTGACACGGCATGACCCGCATCCTGATCGCTGGCTACCAGCACGAAACCAACACCTTTGCCCCCAGCCTGGCCGATTGGGCCGCTTTTCAGACCGGTGAGGCCTTTCCGGCCTTTGTGCGCGGACAGGCCATGGTCGATGCCATGACTGGCGTGAACATCCCGGCGGGTGGGTTCATTGACGCGGCCCGACGCGAAGGCTGGCAGATCGTCCCGTCGGCCTGGGCCGGGGCCACGCCCTCGTCCTATGTCACACGCGACGCTTTTGAGCGCATCTGCGGCGCCATTGTCGAAGATGTGCGTACAGCCATGGTGCAGGGCCTCGATGGTGTTTACCTCGATTTGCACGGTGCTGCTGTGGCCGAAAACGCCGACGACAGCGAGGGTGAGTTGATTGCTCGCATCCGTGCCGTGGTGGGACCCCGCGTGCCCATTGTGGGCAGCCTGGACCTGCACGCCAATGTGACCGAACGCATGCTGCGCCTGGCCGACGGTCTGGTGGCTTACCGCACTTACCCGCACATCGACATGGCCGAGACCGGTGAGCGGGCCGCCCTGCTGCTGCGTGAACACCTGCGCGCAGGCGCCAAGCGGCCCATGCAAGCGCGGCGGTTGCCCTTTTTGATTCCCCTCAACGCGCAAAGCACCTGGATGGCCCCGGCAAAAGACCTCTATGACGAAATGATCGCGCTGGAGGCGCAGACCGGCTGCATGCTCAGTTTTTGCATGGGCTTCCCCGCCTCTGACTTTGACGAGTGCGGCCCTGTGGTGTGGGGCCACGGCCCGCAAGCCGATGCGGTGGTGCAGCGCTTGTTTGCGCTTGTGGCCGAACCTGGCCAATGGCGTCCCGATGTCTTGCCCGCCCGCGAAGCGGTGGCGCAAGCTTTGGCCACCGCCGAGGTCTCGGGCCCGCCCGTGGTCATGGCCGACACGCAAGACAACCCGGGCGCAGGCGGCGACAGCAACACCACGGGCATGCTGCACGCCTTGCTGCAGCAGGGGGCCGGTCAACGCTGGCCTGGGCAAGTGGCGCTGGGCATGCTGTACGACCCCTCTGCGGCGCGCCAGGCGCACGCCGCTGGCGTGGGGGCGGTGCTGGAGTTGGCCTTGGGCAAGGCCGTGCCCACCTTCACCGGTGCGCCCAGTGACCCGCCTGTGCAAGGGCGCTTTGTGGTGCGTGCATTGGGCGGGGACGAGTGCGAGCTCAAAGGCCCGATGATGACCGGCATGAAAGCCCATATCGGTCCCAGCGCCTGCCTTGAAATCGACGGCGTGCTGGTGGCCGTGGCCAGCGGCAAGATGCAGATGCTCGACCGCGAACTGTTCCGTGCTGTGGGCATTCAGCCCGAGCAAATGAAGTTGCTGGTGGTCAAAAGCTCCAACCATTTCCGCGCCGATTTCACACCCATCGCCAGCCGGGTGTTGGTGGCCAAGGCGGCGGGCCCTATGGCCGCCGACCCGGGCGATTTGCCCTGGAAAAAGCTCAGCCCCCAAACCCGCACCAGACCCTGAAACTCGGCCTTGATGGGCTGGGTGTGACCTGACTCTCAACGATTGGAGACTTGCATGAGCACCACCGACCTGACCCAATGCACCGCGCATGAATTGATGGCTTTGTACCGCAGTGGTCAGGCCAGCCCGGTGGAGGCCACGCAGGCGGTGCTCTCGCGCATGGACCGCCTCAACCCGCAGATCAACGCCTTTTGTCTGGTCGATGCCAAAAGCGCATTGGCCAGCGCCCGTGCCAGTGAAGCGCGCTGGCAAGCGCACCGCAGCACAGGCGCTCCGGTGGGTGAACTCGACGGGGTGCCCACCAGCATCAAGGACCTGATCCTCACGCAAGGCTGGCCCACGCTGCGCGGCAGCCGCACCATCGACCCCCAGCAGCCTTGGGAGGTGGACGCGCCGGCCACAGCACGCCTGCGTGAAGCAGGTGCGGTGTTGCTGGGCAAGACCACCACGCCCGAGTTTGGTTGCAAGGGCGAAACCAACTCGCCCGCCACGGGCATCACCCGCAACCCCTGGAATTTGAACCACACACCCGGCGGCTCATCAGGCGGTGCGGCGGCGGCTGTGGCTGCGGGCCTGGGTCCTTTGGCGGTGGGCACCGACGGTGCGGGCAGCGTGCGCATTCCGGCCGCGTTTTGTGGCAACGTGGGTTTGAAACCCAGCTTTGGCCGCGTGCCGGCTTACCCGCTGTCGCCTTTTGGTTCGGTGGCGCATCTGGGGCCGCACACCCTGAGCGTGCGCGATGCCGCCATGATGATGAACGTCCTCAAAAAGCCCGACGCCCGAGACTGGACTTCGCTGCCGCCCGAGGCGACCGACTACACCGTGGGGCTGGAAGACGGCATTCGCGGCCTGCGCATCGCGTATTCGCCGACGCTCGGTTACGCCCACAATGTCCACCCCGAGATTGCCGCAGCCGTGGATCAGGCCGTGAAAAAGCTCCAGGACCTGGGGGCTCACGTGGAGCAGGTGGACCCTGGCTTTGACGATCCGCTTGAAATCACCACCGGCCTGTGGTTCCTTGGCGCCTACACCGTCTGGTCCGGCCTCACGGCAGCGCAGCAGGCCCTGGCCGACCCGGACTTCCGCGCTGAAGCGCAATTGGGCGCACAGCTCAATGCGCAGCAGATCCAGCAGTTGAACCAACGCCGGGGCGTGCTGGGCTCGCACATGCGCCAGTTCATGCAGCGCTACGACCTGCTGGTGACACCTTCGGTGTCGATTCCGGCTTTTGAGGCAAGGCCCTCGGGGACGGTCCCCATGGACCCGCACAGCATGTTGGGCTGGACGCCGTTCAGCTACCCCTTCAACCTGACGCAGCAACCGGCCATCACCGTGCCCTGTGGCGTGACCCGGGCGGGCCTGCCCATGGGCGTGCAGATCGTGGGGCCCATGTTTGGCGATGCGCTGGTGCTGCGCGCCGCGCGGGCTTATGAATCGGTACAGCCGGTGGTGCGTCCCAGTATTGAAACGGGCCTGAAATGACGCATGCCGATAGGCGTTTGCGGGTTTTGAAAGTCATTATCATCGCCGGATGACATTTTTAGCCATCGATGTGGGCAATACGCGTCTGAAATGGGCGCTGTACGACCAACCGAGCCCTCAGGGGCAACTGCTGGCGCATGGCGCCGAATTTTTGGAAAACATCGACCGCTTGTCAGAAGGCTCTTGGGCCGATCTGCCCAAGCCGGACCAGATGCTGGGCTGTGTGGTGGCGGGCGACGCCATCAAGCGCCGCGTGCAGGAGCAAATGGAGATTTGGGATTTCACCCCCCAGTGGGTGGTGCCCAGCGCCCAAGAGGCGGGCCTGATCAATGGCTATGACCACCCTTCGCGCTTGGGTTCGGATCGTTGGGTCGCCATGATCGGGGCGCGTCACCGCATGCTGGCCGCTGGCCCGTCCCGCCCTTTGGTGGTGGTCATGGTGGGCACGGCCGTGACGGTCGAGGCCATCGATGCCGAAGGCCGGTTTTTGGGTGGGCTGATCTTGCCCGGTCACGGCATCATGCTGCGTGCGCTCGAGTCGGGTACAGCGGGCTTGCATGTGCCCACTGGAGAAGTCACACCTTTCCCCACCAACACCAGCGACGCGCTGACCAGTGGCGGCACCTACGCCATTGCGGGGGCTTGTGAACGCATGGTTCAGCACCTGCGCGAGCGCACGGGCGAAGAGCCCATGTGCATCATGACCGGCGGCGCGGGCTGGAAAATGGCCCCCAGCATGTCTGTGCAGTTTGAGCTGGTGGACAACCTGATTTTTGACGGCCTGCTGGCCCTGGCCGCTCAGCGTTTCAGCTGAAAGTTCTGATCGGTGGGGGGAGCGCTCAGAAATGGGCGTGTCCACAGCCCCGGTATTTGTCATACCCGCGCATGCGGATATCCATGGCAGTCGAAGGCAAAAGGCATGGATCCCCGATCGAGTCGGGGACGACAAAGGTGAAGCTTCATGCCCGAGCCCATCTTTGTCATGCCCGCGCATGTGGCTATCCATCCCAGCCGAAGGCACGGACCTCGCTCAGATTCAACACGCTCGGCGAGGCCTGCTCCCCAAAAAGCCATCAACTGGCGCTGTATGCAGCCGTCAAGCTTTGCAGGTGGTCTTGCAAGTCCTGGCTGGCCATGTACGGGGTCAGCAAGGCCAGCACATGCTGGGCACCCCGTGTCAGGGCCAGCCCCGCGCTGGCGGGCTCCAAGGCTTGGCGGGGGTTGCGGACGTATTCATAGCTGAGCCAGTAGGTCACCATGACCGACATGCTGGCTGACAGCGTTTCAATGCTGTCCGGCCCGATGCGCATCAGACCTGCGGCGGCCAGTGACTCCAGCATCAACCTGAACGCGTGGGTTTGGCGTTCCAGCACCGCATGAAAGTGCGTCTCCAGATGCCGGTTGCCGGAGAGCAGGTTGTTCAGGTCCCGGTACAAAAAGCGGTGGCTCCACACCTGCTCAAATAGCGAATGCAGGAAAAACCAGGTGTCTTCGATGTCCCGTACATCGGGGGCGGCGTCCAGCAGCCCCAGCATGGCGGTCTCGTATTGGTCAAAGAGGCGATTGACCAAGGCGTCTTTGGATGGGAAGTGGTAATAGAGGTTGCCCGGACTGATGCCCAGCTCGGCAGAGATCAACGTGGTCGAGACGTTGGGCTCACCAAAGCGGTTGAACAGCTCCAGCGTCACGTCGGCAATGCGCTCGGCTGTTCGGCGGGGGGCTTTTTTGGCCATGTCTGAAGGCGACCTTGATCAATCAGCTGGATTTTTTGGCCGACCGGGCGGTGCTCGCAGTTTTGGGTTGGGCCTTGGCCGTTTTGCTGGGGGCTGGCGTCGCCTTTTTGGCGCTGGTCCCGCGCAACGCAGACACCTGCGCCTCCAGCTGCGCCACCCGATCGTTCAGCATCTGAATGTCCAGCAGAGTGGGCATACCCAGGCGGTGCAGGGCTTTGGCCACGCGGTCTTCAAACAAGTGCTCCAGTTTGTCGACCCGGCCTGTGGCTTGTTGACCAAAATCACTGGCCATGTGACTCAAGCGTTCGGTGGCCTCTTGCAAGCGTTGCTGGGCTTCGGCCTGGCTTTTGCGCTGAAAGGCCAAGCCATCGTTCACCAAGGCCTCAATGGCTTTGCTGCCTTGTTCCTGAGCCTTGGCCATCGCCCCCAGACCCGCCAGCCACACCTGCTGCGCGGGCAGGACCGGGCTGACCGGCGTCGTCTTCGGACTGGATTTGTTGCGTTTGGAGTTGTCTGATGAGGCCATGTTGAACTTCCTGAACAAGATGCCACTTTAACCTGTGCGTGGGGGTAATGCTTCTAAAATCCCGAAACAGAGGTGCCGCACCCCGTGGCCCCATTCTCGATCCCACTCATGACCCTTCTCGTCACTGGCGGTGCCGGCTTCATTGGTGCCAATTTCGTGCTCGACTGGCTGGCCGCCAGCGACGAGCCCATCATCAATCTCGACAAGCTCACCTACGCGGGTAACCCCGAGACCTTGGCCAGCCTGCAAGGCGATGCGCGCCACCAGCTGGTGCAAGGCGACATCGGCGACAGCGCTTTGGTCAGCCGTTTGTTGGCCGAGCACCAGCCCCGCGCCGTGGTCAACTTTGCTGCTGAAAGCCATGTGGACCGCTCGATCCACGGCCCGGGCGAGTTCATTGAAACCAACATCGTGGGCACGTTCCGTTTGCTGGAGGCGGTGCGGGGGTATTGGCAGGCCTTGCCCAAAGCGGAGATGGATCCCCGCGTTCGCGGGGATGACAAGGGCATGAAGCTCTTGGATGACCAAGAGCTGACACAAACGGCTTTCCGGTTTTTGCACGTGTCGACTGACGAGGTGTATGGCTCGCTGGCCAAGGGCGACCCGGCCTTTGCCGAAACCCACCGCTACGAACCCAACAGCCCTTACAGCGCGAGCAAGGCCGCATCCGATCATTTGGTCCGCGCCTGGCACCACACCTATGGCCTGCCGGTGCTCACCACCAACTGCTCCAACAACTACGGGCCCTACCACTTTCCCGAAAAACTCATCCCGCTGATGATCGTCAATGCGCTGGCGGGCAAGCCCTTGCCGGTGTATGGCGACGGCATGCAGATTCGCGACTGGCTGTACGTCAAAGACCACTGCAGCGCGATTCGCCGCGTGCTCGAAGCCGGGCGCTTGGGTGAGACCTATAACGTGGGCGGTTGGAACGAAAAGCCCAACATCGAGATCGTGCAGACCGTTTGCAAACTGCTCGACGAAATGCGCCCCAAAGCCGATGGCTCCAGCTATGCCAGCCAGATCACCTATGTCACAGACCGCCCGGGCCACGACCGCCGTTACGCCATCGACGCCCGCAAGCTCGAGGCCGAGCTGGGCTGGAAGCCCGCCGAGACCTTTGAAACCGGCATCCGCAAAACCGTCGAGTGGTACCTGGCCAACCCCGAATGGGTGGCGCACGTGCAAAGCGGCGCTTACCGCGAGTGGGTGAACAAACAATACGCATGAAGACATGGATCCCCGATCAAGTCGGGGATGACGAAGGAGAAGTGTCATACCCGCATACACCTTTGTCATACCCGCATACTCCTTTGTCATACCCGCGCATGCGGGTATCCATGACTTCAGAACCTTGGATGCCCGATCAAGTCAGGCATGACAGAGAAGAGAGATGCCCGATCAGGTCTGGGGTGACAAGCAGGCGGCACAACATGAACAGGAACACATTTTGAAAATCTTGTTGTTAGGCAAAAACGGTCAAGTCGGTTGGGAGCTGCAGCGCAGCTTGGCACCTCTGGGCCAGGTGCTGGCCCTTGACCGGCACAGCACCGAGTTCTGTGGCGACCTGAGCCAGCCTGAGCGTTTGGCGCAAACGGTGCGGGACTGGCGTCCCGATGTGATCGTCAATGCCGCCGCCCACACGGCGGTGGACAAAGCCGAATCCGAGCCTGAATTGGCCCGGTGTCTGAACACCACCGCACCCGCAGCGCTGGCACAGGCCGCCGCCGAGATAGGTGCATGGTTGGTGCATTACTCGACCGACTACGTGTTCAATGGTCACGGCGACCAGCCATGGCGAGAGGGCGACGCCACGGGGCCGCTCAGTGTGTACGGGCAGTCCAAACTCGAAGGTGAGCAGGCCATTATTGCCAGTGGTTGCAAACACCTGGTTTTTCGCACCAGTTGGGTGTATGCGGCGCGGGGTGGCAACTTTGCCAAGACCATGCTGCGGCTCGCTGCAGAGCGCGAACGCCTGACCGTCATCAACGACCAGCACGGTGCCCCGACAGGAGCCGATCTCATCGCCGACGTGACGGCGCATGCCATCCGCAGCGCCGGGCAAAAGACAGGGCTGGGCGGCATCTACCACTTGGTGGCTGCAGGCGAGACCACGTGGCACGGCTACGCCAGCCATGTGATTGCACAAGCCCGTCAAATCCAGCCCGAGCCGGGCCTGAAAGTGAGCGAGATCGCGCCAGTACCTACCACCGCCTTCCCAACGCCCGCCCAGCGCCCGTTGAACTCTCGGCTGAACACCCACAAGCTGCAAGAAGCCTTTGGGCTGGTGCTGCCGCCGTGGCAGCAAGGCGTCAACCGCATGTTGGCCGAGATCCTCTGAACTGCCATGGGCTTGCGGCACAATCCCCTGGACTTTTGAATCTTTTTTGAAACTTCGCGACGCACCATGACCGACAACACTGCTGCCCCCAACGTTGCCCCGCATGACCAGGCCCAGATCCTGGCGCAGGCCATGCCCTACATCCGCAGGTTCCATGGCAAGACTCTGGTCATCAAGTACGGCGGCAACGCCATGACCGACCCGGCCTTGCAGCAAGCCTTTGCCGAAGACGTGGTGCTGCTCAAGCTGGTGGGCATGAACCCGGTGGTGGTGCACGGCGGTGGCCCGCAAATTGAAACGGCTTTGAAGCGCCTGGGCAAAACCGGCGAATTCATTCAGGGCATGCGCGTGACCGATGCCGAGACCATGGAAGTGGTCGAGTGGGTGCTGGGCGGCGAAGTGCAGCAAGACATCGTGGGCATGATCAACCGCGCAGGCGGCAAGGCCGTGGGCCTGACGGGCCGTGACGGTGGCCTGATCCGGGCCAAAAAACTGCGCCTGGTGGACAGCCAGGACCCGAGCAAAGAACACGATGTGGGCCAAGTGGGCGAGATCGAAAGCATCGACCCCTCGATCCTGACCTGCCTGCAAGACGACGCCTTCATTCCCGTGGTCAGCCCCATCGGCTTTGGCGTCAACAACGAAAGCTACAACATCAACGCTGACGTGGTGGCTGCAAAACTGGCCACCGTGCTGCAAGCCGAAAAGCTGCTCATGCTCACGAACATCCGTGGCGTGCTCGACAAGCAAGGTCAGTTGCTGACCGAGTTGACACCCGCCCGCATCGACGAGCTGTGTGCCGACGGCACCATCAGTGGCGGCATGATCCCCAAAATCGCAGGGGCCCTGGATGCCGCCAAGAGCGGTGTGAACGCGGTGCACATCATCGATGGCCGCGTGCCTCATGCGATGCTGCTCGAAGTGCTGTCCGAGCAAGCCTTTGGCACCATGATCAAGAGCCGCTGAGGTCTTCGCGTTGCTGCACGAGCAGGCGAATCAGAAAGAGTGAGGGGGAGACATGTCAGACTCAGAAACAGCCAGCGAACGCTTTACAGACGATGAAACGGCGCCTGCACGCAAACGCCCGCGTCCGGGCGAGCGGCGTTTGCAGATTCTGCAAACCCTGGCCGCCATGCTGGAGCAGCCTGGTGCCGAGCGCGTGACCACGGCCAGTCTGGCTGCCAAGATTGGCGTGAGCGAAGCGGCTTTGTACCGCCACTTTGCCAGCAAGGCGCAGATGTTTGAAGGACTGATTGATTTTGTCGACCAGTCCGTGATCGGCCTGATCCGGCAAGTGACAGACCGTGAACCCGCAGGCCCCGTGCAAGCGGGTCGGATCGTGGCCTTGCTGCTGCAGTTCGCCGAGAAAAACCCGGGCATGAGCCGCGTGATGATTGGCGACGCGCTGGTGCTGGAGCATGAACGCCTGCAAGAGCGCATCAATTTGCTGTTTGACAAGGTGGAGGCGCAGCTGCGTCAATCCCTCAAAGCCAACGACTCGGTCACCCCCACCGCGGACGCACAAGTGGCCGCCTCCTTGTTGGTGGCCTTCATGCAAGGCCGCTTGCAGCGCTTTGCCCGCTCCGGCTTCAAGCGATTGCCATCTGAGCATTTGCAAGCGGCTTTGGCCCGCATGCTTTAAGCGAGGGCTTAAGGCGGGCAGAGCCCCCGGCTCTGCGCCCTTCGCGCTTTATTGCCCGATCAGCTTGAGCAGGTGTTGCCAGCCGCGCAGCAGCAGACCCGAGCGCTCCACATCGGCTTGCGCCACCAGCGGGGCCTCGCCCACCGGCTTGCCATTGGCAGTGGCCACCACCTTGCCGATCACCGCGCCCTTGGCCACGGGGGCTTCCAGACCGGGGTTGAGCTGCACGGCGGTCTGCACCTGCGTACCACGCGGCACGGTCAGCATCCAGGGTGTGCCCAGACCAGCGGCCACGGTGTCGGCCTTGCCGAAGCTGACCTTGGCTGTGCCGACCACCGCGTTGGCTGCAATCGGTGTGGCTTTCTCGAAGCTGCCAAAGCCCCAGCCCAGCAGGGTGCGGGATTGGTCTGCCCGCGCCTGGGCGCTGTGGGTGTTGAGGATGACCGAGATCAGGCGCATGTCATTGCGCTTGGCCGAAGTCACCAGGCAGAAGCCAGCCTCTTGGGTGTGGCCGGTTTTGAGGCCGTCCACCGAGGGGTCGGTGTAAAGCAGGGCGTTGCGGTTGCCTTGCTTGATGCCGTTGTATTTGAACTCGCGCTCGGCGTAGAGCGGGTAGTACTCGGCACCGTCCTTGATGATGGCCCGCGCCAGGATGGCCAGATCTCGCGCAGACGATTTGTGCGCGGGATCGGGCAAGCCTGTGGGGTTCATGAAGGTCGTATGCGTCATGCCCAGGCGCTGGGCTTCGGCGTTCATCAATTTGGCAAAACCCGCCTCGGAGCCGGCCATGTGCTCGGCAATCGCTTTGGACGCGTCGTTGCCCGACTGGATGATGATGCCGCGCAAGATGTCGATCACCGTCGCCTGGCTATTCAGCGGCAGGTACATGCACGATTCGGCGCTGGTGCCGCGACACCAGGCGTTTTCGCTCACGGTGACCAGGTCGGTGGGCTTGAGCTTGCCCGAGCGCAGCGCCTGCTCGACGATGTAGCTGGTCATCATCTTGGTCAGCGATGCGGGCGGCAGCGGCTCGTCGGCGTTGGCCGAGGCGAGCACTTCTCCGGAGTCATAGTCCATCAGCAGCCAGGCCTTGGCGGGCAGGGCAGGCGGGTTGGCCGCCAACGCGACCTGTGCTGCCAGCGGGGGCAGTGCATTGGCGGCCACGGCCACTTTTTTGGAGGCAGCGGGCTTGGAAGCCGTGGCTTTGGTTTTGTTGTGTTTGGCGGCTAAAGCCCCAGAGCCAGGGACCAGGGCGCCCACGGCAATGGCCAGGGCAACAGAGAGGAGAGAGAAATTCTTGGAGTGCATGGTGTTCGTCGTTAGAGCCTCAATTGTCGCGGATTCGCGTCAGGGTATTTATGGCCTCAGCCAGCTTCGTCTTGTACGGGAGCTTTAACCCTGCGATGGAGCTCGCAAAGCGTGTGCGGTGGCGGAATCGATATGTTTGTAAAACACCAAATTGACCACTGCGGAGATGCTGTATACAATTGCTATATACTTTTCTTTGGGAGGCATCATGGCCATCGGCACTGTTTTCGTCAATAACCGTACCCAGGCCGTTCGTCTGCCTTTGGACGTGCGTCTACCCGATGGTGTCCAAAAGGTCGAGATACGCGCCAAAGGCAACGAGCGCATCATCGCCCCTCTGGGCCAAACTTGGGACAGCTTTTTTCTGGGTGGCCCCACAGTGAGCGACGACTTCCTGCCCGAGCGCGCCACCCAGAACCAGACCGAGCGGGAGACGCTCTGATGCTGCGTTATCTGCTGGACACCAACATCGTCATCTACGTGTTGAAGCGACGACCTGTCGAGGTGCTTGCCACTTTCAATGCCAATGCCAGCCGCATGGCCATGTCCTCGATTACCCTCTCAGAGCTTTTGCACGGTGCGGAGAAAAGCAGTCGCGTGAGCGAGAACCTGGCCGCCATCGAAGACTTTTGCAGTCGCCTGGAAGTATTGCCCTATGGCCCCAAGGCCGCGCAGCATTACGGCGCCATTCGCGCCGCCTTGGAAAAACTCGGTCAGCCTATCGGTGTGAACGACATGCACATTGCAGCGCACGCCCGCAGTGAAGGCTTGGTGCTGGTGACGAACAACATGGCGGAGTTCGCACGGGTGCCTGCGCTGGAAGCAGAGAACTGGGTCCACACAGCGCAGTGATTGACAAGTTGTCGTGAATCAGTCACATAAAAGTGTGCCAACTGTCACGCCAAGTTTCCCTCCATGGCTGGGGTGGGCCAGCAGCTGACCTTTGACGTGAGCACCACGCCGATAGTGAGGCTGAACTCGGACTTCCCTAGTTGGAGGTTGGAGTTTTGTCCATTCAATCATCGGGGTTTCGCTGTACGTTGCATCCAGTGGTCGGTCAACAGCCCACAGCAGTCAGTCAGAGAAATTTTCCGGCCGCTTTTGGCTGCAGAGGAGCCTCCTAAGGTCAGCCCTTTCACCAATTCCACAGCGTCCCATCGTGTTGCAGCCGGTTCACCGGCAAATAAGCCCTTTGGTACGGGTACTTGGCAGCCAGCTGCTCGTCGATGTCCACGCCGTGGCCGGGGGACTCGCCGCAATACATCATGCCGCGCTCAAAGCGCCAGTCGTGCGGGAAGACCGAGAGCATTTCCTCGCTGTGCGGCATGTACTCCTGCACGCCAAAGTTGGGCACCCAGGTGTCAAAGTGCAGGGCGGCGCCCATGCACACGGGCGACAGGTCGGTTGCGCCGTGGCAGCCGGTGCGCACCTGATACAGGCTCGCCAAGTCGGCAATGCGCCGCAGGTGTGTGATGCCGCCCGCGTGGACCACGGTGGTGCGGATGTAGTCGATCAGCTGTTTCTCGATCAGCGTCTTGCAATCCCAGATGCTGTTGAAAATCTCGCCCACCGCAATCGGCGTGGTGGTGTGGTGGCGTATCCACTGAAACGCGTCTTGGTTTTCAGCCGGGGTCGGGTCTTCCATCCAGAACATGCGCACGGGTTCCAGCGCCTTGCCCAGCTGGCCAGCCTCAATGGGCGTCAGGCGGTGGTGCACGTCGTGCAGCAAATGGATGTCGGGGCCGACGGCTTCGCGCACGGCTTCAAACAGGCCGGGCGTGTGGCGCAAATACCTCTCAGTGCTCCAGTCGTGTTCGCTGGGCAGATTGCCGTCGGCGGGTTCGTACATGCGGTTAGCGCCACTGACCCCATAGACCTTGTTCAGGCCAGGCACGCCGCTTTGGGCACGGATGGCCAAGTAGCCTTCTTCCTTGTGACGCAAGACTTCATCGACCGTTTCGGCGGTGTCACGCCCATTGGCATGGCCGTAGACCATCACCCCGGTGCGGCTGCGTCCGCCCAGCAGTTGGTACAGCGGCATGTTGGCCATCTTGGCCTTGATGTCCCACAGCGCGGTGTCCACGGCGGCGATCGCGCTCATGGTCACCGGGCCGCGCCGCCAGTAGGCGCCTTTGTAGAGGTATTGCCAGATGTCTTCGATCTGCTGCGGGTCGCGCCCGATCAGGCAGGGGATGACATGGTCTTCGAGGTAGCTGACCACGGCCAGCTCGCGGCCGTTGAGTGTGGCGTCGCCGATGCCAGTGACGCCTTGATCCGTCTCGATCTTGAGGGTGACGAAGTTGCGGCCAGGGCTGCAGACGATGACGCGGGCGGCGGTGATTTTCATGGTGCAGACCTTGATCGGTGGTGGGTGGGGAAACATGTCGGACCTGAAGGTGCCGTCCTACGCGGATGCCGCAACGGGTTGTCATGTGTTTGTGGCCAGCAGTTGTTGGAACGCAGCGTCCACACCGTGCTGCAGAACCTGCTGGTGCCAGTGCGTCACACGGGCGATCCACGTCGCGTTTTGCGGCAAGGTTGTGCCCCACAGGTCTTCGCGAGCCAGTAGGGCGCGCACGCAGGCGTCGGGCTCGGTGCGTTGTGCGGCGCCCAGGGCCATCAGGCTGTCGGCTTGCGGGTCGTTCAGGGCGTAGGCCTGACCGTTTTCGTCCACGCCCAGGGTGTAGCGCACGAATACGGCTGCGCCCAGCGCATGGTGCTCAAACGAAGCACCTTGGGCGATCTGCCCCAGCACCGAGGGCGGCCAACGCTGCGGGATTTTTTGCGAGCTGTCGGTGGCGATCTGGTGCACGCTGTGCTTCAGATACGGGTTGCCAAAACGTGCGATCAGTGCGTCGCGGTACTCGGCCCAATCCGTGCGACTCAGGTGTGGCGCAACTTCGCGACTCATCAGCTGGTGAACAAAGGTACGGATGTGGGGCACACCGATACAGCTCGCAATGTAAGGCCTGCCCGTGACCGCACCCATGAGCGCCATGGCCGTATGGCTGCCATTGAGCATGCGCAGCTTGGCTTCTTCGTAGCTGTGTACATCACTCGTCACGCGCACGCCCGAAGATTGCAGCAAGGCAGCGTCTGTCGGATCGGCGAAGCAGTCCTCGATGACCCATTCCCAAAAGCCTTCGGTGCTCAGGGCGCATTGGTCTTGCACGCTCAGTGCCTTTTGTGCAGCGGCCATCACTTCGGGCGTGGCGGCGGGCACGATGCGGTCGACCATGCTGCACGGAAAAGCGCATTGCGCATCGAGCCAGCGCAGCAGTTCACCGTCGTGTGTTGTGCCGGCGGTTTTGACCAGCGCCTGCAGCTTGTGGCCATTGCCTTGCAGGTTGTCGCACGAGGCGATGGTGATGCCGGGCAAGCCAGCCTGCTGGCGCAGGCGCAAACCGTCCAGCAACAGTTGACCCAAGGCCGGGGTGTAGCCTTTTTCGGTGACGGTGAGAGTGACCCAGCGTGTGGTGGCCGCAGCGATGGCTTGCACCACGGCATCGCGCTCGGTGGTCGCCACACTCATGCGCCACAGTGCGCCGGGCACTTGCCATGTCACGCCCTGACCATCGGCCACGCGCACGGCGTACAAGCCGTCTTGTGCGCGCAACTGGTCCACCAGATCAGGCCGCGTCATGCCCACGCCGTGGATACCCCAGCGTGTGTCGCCAGCGGTCAGCAACCGGTCAAACACCATGGCCTGGTGGGCGCGGTGAAAAGCACCCAGGCCCAGATGCACCACGCCCGGGGCATGGGCTTTGCGCTTGTACGCCGGGGTTTGAATAGAGGCGGGCAATGCCGTGAGCGTGGAGGCGGACAGTTTCATGGGGTCAACCGAGTGGGTGATTGGGGCTTGACAGCGATGCGTGGTGGTGAGGCGGATGAATTTGAGTTGTCATGCCGGACTTGATCCGGCATCCATGATTGCGGAAGGCATGGACCCCGGATCAAGTCCGGGGTGATATTCATGGGGTCCGGGGTGACGTTTGGAGTTTTTTCTCGGATGCTTCGATCTCGGCCCAGGTGGTGTCGTCGATCCATATGCCGGATTTTTCGCGCTCGGCGCGGGCGGTGCGTTCAGGTTCACCCGCCATCTTGACGCCGTCACTGCCCGGCGCATCGGGGCTCTGGTGCAGCCAGTCGGCAAAGGCCAGTGCTTCTTGTTCAAACATGCTTTGTGTACCCAGACGAACCGGGTCGATCAACAGGGTCAGCATGCCGTTGAGCACGGCGCGTTGGTGGTCGGCTTCGCGGTGCCAGGTGCCGCTGCCTGTGAGTGCGCCGCCCAACAATTCGCAGGCCACGGCCATGCCAAAGCCTTTGTGGTCGCCAAAGGTCATGAGCGCGCCAAACAAGCCGTTGGACTGCGGCACCACCACCACGCCGGGGTTGGTGGTGGGGTGGCCGTTTTCGTCGATCAGGTAACCCGGTGGCACCTGTTCGCCCTTGTTGTGCGCCACGCGCATCTTGCCTTGGGCCACGCGGCTGGTGGCAAAGTCCAGCACAAAGGGGGCGCGGTTGCCCATGGGCACGCCGATGCAGCAGGGGTTGGTGCCAAAGCGCCCGTCGCCACCGCCAAAGGGTGCCACCACAGGGCGCGAGAGCACGTTGACAAAATGCACCGACACCAGACCTTGCGCCACGGCCATTTCAGCGAAGTGGCCGATGCGACCCAGGTGGTGCGAGCGGCTCAGGGCCACGGTGCACACGCCATACTGTTTGGCGCGTTCAATGCCCATGTGCATGGCTTGCACGCCGGTGATCTGGCCGTAGCCGCGTTGGCCGTCCAGGTTGAGCAAGGGGCCGGTGTCGAGCAAGACCTTGACGCCCGTGTTGGGGCTCAGGCCACCTTCGAGCACCGCATCCACATAACGCGGCACCATGCCCACGCCGTGCGAGTCGTGCCCGCTCAGGTTGGCCATGACCAGGTTGTCGGCCACCTGCGCGGCTTCAGCCGGGGCGCTGCCCGCTTGTTCAATGATGTGGGCGACTTTGGTGCGCAGCGCTGCGGCTTGGATGCGTTGACTCATGATGGTCCTTATCGGTCATTGTTTGATTTTTGTCACCCCGGGCTTGACCCGGGGTCCATCTTTGGCAGGGGTCATGTTGTTGGTCCACATGGATCCCGGATCGAGTTCGGGATGAGAAATGGGAGTCAGGGATCACAAGGGGTTCACTCACATCACCGCGCCCACTTGCCAAGGCACAAACTCGTTTTGGCCGTAGCCGTGGCGCTCGCTCTTGGTGGGCTCGCCTGAGGCGGCAGCCAACATCATCTCGAAGATGCGTTGCCCCATTTCAGCGATGCTCACACCGCCGTCCACGATCTCACCGCAGTTCAGGTCCATGTCCTCTTCCTGTTTTTTCCACAGGGCGGTGTTGGTCGAGAACTTGAGGCTGGGCGAAGGTGCGCAGCCGTAGGCGCTGCCGCGTCCTGTGGTGAAGCAAATCAGGTTCGCCCCGCCCGCCACCTGGCCCGTGGCGCTCACCGGGTCGTAGCCGGGGGTGTCCATGTAGACAAAGCCTTTGGTAGTCACTGGTTCGGCGTATTCGTAGACCGCCTGCAGGTTGCTGGTGCCGCCCTTGGCCACTGCGCCGAGGGATTTTTCGAGGATGGTGGTCAGGCCGCCCGCCTTGTTGCCGGGCGAGGGGTTGTTGTTCATCTCGCCGCCATTGATGGCGGTGTAGTTTTCCCACCATTTGATGCGCTCGATCAGTTTGTGCGCCACCTCGGGCTTGACCGCACGGCGCGTGAGCAAGTGCTCTGCGCCGTAAATCTCGGGCGTTTCGCTCAGGATCGCGGTGCCGCCATGCTGCACCAGCAAGTCGACCGCCACGCCCAGCGCAGGGTTTGCGCTGATGCCCGAATAGCCGTCCGAGCCGCCGCACTGCAGGCCCACGGTGATGTGCTCGGCGCTGCAAGGCTCGCGGCTGATGGCGTTGGCGCGGGGCAGCATCTCTTCAATCAGCTGGATGCCTTTTTCCACCGTCAGGCGTGTGCCGCCTGTGTCCTGGATGTTGAAAACCTTGAGCGTGTCGCCCTCGCGCAGGCTGCTGTGCGCCAGCCAGGTGTTGAGTTGGTTGGCTTCGCAGCCCAGACCGACCACCACCACGCCCCAGAAGTTGGCGTGGGTGGCATAGCCGGCCAGTGTGCGTTCGAGCAGCTGGATGCCCAAGCCCTCGGTGTCCATGCCGCAGCCCGTGCCGTGCGTCAAGGCGACCACGCCGTCTACATTCGGAAACTTGGCGAGTGCAGCCGGGTTGTTGCGTTTGGAGAAATGGTCGGCAATGGCGCGTGCGGCGGTGGCCGAGCAGTTCACGCTGGAGAGCACGCCGATGTAGTTGCGCGTGGCCACACGACCGTCCGAGCGTTTGTAGCCCATGAAGGTGGCCTGTTTACGGGCGGGCTCGGGTTTCACGTCTTGGCCAATGGCGTAGTCGCGCTCGAAGTTGCCTTTTTCCGGGCCCATGTTCAGGTTGTGTGTGTGCACATGCTCGCCCGGCGCGATGAGCTGGTGCGCAAAGCCAATGATCTGGTTGTAGCGACGTACCGGCTCGCCCACGGCGATGGCGCGGGTGGCCACCTTGTGGCCTGGCGGGATCAGGCCGCGCACAGGCACGCCCTCGACGGTGCTACCGCTCATGAGTTGGCTGCGCGCGATGACCACGTCATCGGCAGGGTGCAAACGGATGAAGAGATTGGACATGGTTTGAATCGGTTGGGGACGGAGCCGAAGATCTGTTCCGCCAGGTTAATAAAACTGTTTAGGCAACCACAGCACCAGGCTGGGCACATAAGTGATCACGACCAGGCTGCCCAGCAGCGGGAAGAGCCAAGGCAGAATGGCCATGGTGGTGCGCTCAACACTGAGCTTGGCCACACGGGCGAGCACAAAGAGCACCATGCCCATGGGCGGGTGCAGCAGACCGATCATCAGGTTGAGCACCATGACCAGACCGAAATGCACCAGGTCAATGCCCAGTTGCTGGCAAATTGGCACTAGGATCGGCACCAGGATGGTGATGGCAGCAGTGGGCTCCAGGAAGCAGCCGACAAACAGCATCAAGGCATTGGCCAACAGCAGGAACACCCAAGGCTCTTGTGTGAAGCCCAGCACCCAGCTGGAGATGGCTGTCGTCACACCTGTGGCGGTGAGCATCCAGCCAAAAATACTGGCTGCAGCCACGATGAACAGCACGGTGGCGGTGGTCTCTACCGTATCCAGGCAGATCTTCACGAACATCTTGAAGTTGAGCGTGCGGTACCAGAAAAAACCCAGCGCAATGGCCCAGACGCATGCGGCAATCGCGCCCTCGGTGGGGGTAAACACGCCGGTGGTCATGCCACCGATCAGGATCACGGGGGTCATGATGGGCAACACGGCCTGAAAGTTGAAAAACTTGTCAGCGGCAAACAAAACGACCAAGGCCACCAGCACGGTGACTTGCGGCGGTGTGCCCATGACGGTGACCAGCCACCAGATGGCCAGCGGCCAGCCCACCACCACAGCGGTTTCAGCCAGAGCCTTGATGACTTTGGGCCATTCGAATTTGACGTCAGCACCCCAGCCATTTTTGTGTGCAAAGTAGGCTACCGTCAGCATCATGAGCAACCCCATCAGGATGCCGGGCAGGATGCCTGCGAGGAACAAGGCGCCCACCGATACGTTGGCCATCATGCCGTAGATCACAAAGGGCAGACTGGGTGGAATGATGGGGCCGAGCGTGGCCGAAGCCGCGGTGACGCCCACTGCAAACTCCGTGCTGTAGCCATGGTCTTTCATGGCTTTGATTTCGATGGTGCCCAAGCCTGCCGCATCGGCAATGGCGGTGCCGCTCATGCCCGCGAAAACGACCGAGCCCACCACGTTGACATGACCCAGACCGCCCTTGAGCCAGCCCACCAGGGCCAGCGCATAGTTGTATATGCGGTTGGTGATGCCCGCGTTGTTCATCAGGTTGCCGGCCAGAATGAAGAAGGGAACAGCCAGCAGCGGAAAGCTGTCGATGCCCGAGACCATGCGGTGGATCACCACAAAGGGTGGGGAGCTTTGTGCAAACAGCAGGTAAATCAGCGAAGCCCCAGCCATGGCAATGGCCACCGGGATGCCGCCACTCATGAGGAACAGGAAAAGAATTTTCAGCATGGGTGAACTTTCAAGAGGCCAGGGGCCTGTTCAGCGGTCGGTCATTTCAGATTCGGGGCGTTGCAGCACGGTGTAACCCCTTTGCCAATGCACGCGGGCTACCCACACAGCGCGCAGGCACATGGCGGCAAAACCAGCCATGACCACGCCGTAGACCAGGTTCATGGGCAAGTCGATGATGGTCATCTTGTAGCTGCCCAGTTTTTCCATCATCTGGCCCGTGAGAAAGGTGGCGGCGGCAAAGAAGGCGATGCGCATGGCATCGACCACCAGGCCCATGGCGCGACCCAGCCAGTCGGGCATGAAGCGGTAAAAGAAGTCCACCTGGATGTGGTTGTTTTTGGCCACACCGATCGTGGCGCCCGTGAAGACGGTGGCGATCAACAGATAACGTGCAATTTCTTCAGTCCAGGATGCCGAGTTGTTCAAGGCATAACGTGTGAAAAATTGGTAAAAAACCGTCAATCCCAACAACCAGAAGAAGGCCAGGGCAAACCAGGCTTCGATGGGGGTGCCTGACAAATCGACATCCTCATCGGTGGCGTGAAATTGGCCATCGTCGCCCATGACTTTGGGCATGGCGTCGAGGTCTGGGAGGTTGCTCATGGGGTGTCTTTCAAATCGATGACAGCGGTCAGCCGACAGCCGCAGACCCAGCGCGATGCGCCCGGTCTGCGGTGTTCAGACAGAACGACTTACTTGGCGGCCTGAATCTTGTCGAAGTCAGACTGTGTAAAGCCCATCGAAGTCAGGGGCTTGTTTTTCAGGACAGCGTCCTGGAAAGACTTGCGGTCCACCTGCACGATTTGCAGGCCTTTTTTCTTGAACTCGTCCACCAATTCGGCCTCACGCGCCTTGATCTTGGCGGTGGCACGCACGGCGGCTTCTTGGGTCACATCGGTGAACATCTTCTTCTCGGCGTCGCTGAGCTTGTTCCACAGATGCGGTGCGATTTGGGTGGTCAAACCATCCACGATGTGGCCGGTGAGCATGATGGCCTTTTGCACTTCAAAGAACTTTTTGGCTTCGATGGTGGTCAAAGGGTTTTCTTGGGCTTCCACGGTGCCGTTTTGCAGGGCCAGATAGACCTCGGCAAAAGCAATGGGTGTGGGGTTGGCGCCGCAGGCCTCAGGCGTGGCGCGGTAAGCTGGCACATCGGGCACGCGGATTTTGATGCCCTTCATGCCAGCGCAGTTGGTGAAAGGCTTTTGGGCTGTCGTGTGGCGTGCGCCGTAGTAGGTGTAGGCCGTGACCTGAATGCCGGTCTTGGCGCGGAATTCGTTGACCATTTCCTGGAACACCGGGCTCTTGGAGTAGGCGATCAGGTGGTCCCCATCGCGGAAGATGAAGGGGTAGTAGGCGATGCCAAAGCGGGGGTAGGTCCGTGCAGCGAATGAAGGTCCACTGATGATCATGTCCACCGTGCCCAGCGTCAGGCCCTGGTTGATGTCGGTTTCCTTGCCCAGTGTGGAGGCGGGGAAGACCTGGATATCAAACTTGCCATTGCTGCGCTTTTTGATTTCTTCAGCCGCCCACACCGACTCGGTGTGGTAGGGCTCTGATGTCTCGTAGACGTGGGCCCACTTGAGTTTTTGCTGGGCTTGCGCACCTGTGCTCATCAGCAAGGTGCCCATGGCCATCACGCCCAATGCGGCCAGGGTCTTCAGTGCGAATCGTTTGCTCATCGTTGTCTCCTCGTTGGGTTTGGAAAAAGTTGCTGACGCGGGAACAGAAAATCACCCTAGCGGGCGGGTGCGCGGCGCCAGCTCGCGCTGTATCTTTTGTGGGCTAGCTTCAGGTGTTTTTGCATGGCTTTGCGGGCTGCACTGCTGTCTCGCGCTTCGATAGCGTGCATCACTTCCTGGTGTTCTGCAATGGCGGTTTGCCATGAGGCGGGGTGTTCAAAATAATCCCCCAGCCGCTCAAACAAGGGGCCGTTGCGGGCCATCCAGTAGCGCTGTACCGTGTCCAGTAGCACGCTGTTGCCGCAGGCTTGGGCAATGGCTTCGTGAAACGCTTCATCGCCCTGACGCGGAACTTCATCCCGCGCGGCTTCGAGCCTCATTTGTTGCAGCCCGTTTTTGATGGCTTTGAGGTCGGCTTTTTTGGCATGGGTTGCGGCCAGCGCTGCCACTTCGGCCTCCACCAGAATGCGGGCGCTCATGACTTCCAGTGGCCCCCAGTTGGCGGGGGTGTTGTCGTCCAGTTCGGCCGGGGCCGCGATCGGTTTGGCGGTCGAGTGTTGCCGCACATAGATGCCGGAGCCGGTGCGCACCTCGATCATGCCTTCCACCTCCAGTGCAATCAGGGCCTCGCGCACCGAGGGACGGCTCACACCGAGTTGCACCGCCAGATCGCGCTCGGCGGGTAAGCGTGAACCCAGCGCAAACTCGCCCGAAGCCATCAGTTGCCGCAGTTGCTCGGCAATCTGTCGGTAAAGGCGTTGGGGTTCAACGGTTTGAAGGGGCATGGCGCGAATCAGGGATAACGTGAATTGGACAAGTGGTCAGACCAGTTGCAGAATCATCACATGTTCAAAAGCCATTGCAACTCCGCACAAACCCGCATGGGGCGTGTCGCAGAAACGACCTGTGACAGGCCGCGTCTGTCGCATGCTGGCGCTCATTGAGACCTTTGCCGCAGGCCTGACCTGTCCACTTCAACTGATCAACACCCCTTCTCAAGCTGTCCCAGATGCCCCTTGTCACCATTGACCGCGTGAGCCTTCGGCAAGTCAACCTGCCGCCCAAGGTGTTGCGCACCGACGCCATCCAGTCCTTCGTGACGCAAGAGACCCTCTTGCTCACGCTGCACTGCAGCGACGGCATCTCGGCCACGGGTTATGCCTACACGATTGGCACTGGGGGATCGTCGGTCATTGCTTTGCTCAAGGACCATTTGGTTCCGCGCCTGATCGGGCGTGATCCGGTGATGGTCGAAGCGATCTGGAAAGATTTGTTTTTCCACACCCACGCCACTGCGGTGGGGGCCATGACCAGCTTGGCGCTGGCCTGTGTCGACACGGCCTTGTGGGACTGGCGTGCGCAAAGTCAGGGCTTGCCGCTGTGGCAGTTGCTGGGCGGAGCGCAAGCGCGTGTGCCACTCTACACCACCGAAGGCGGCTGGTTGCATTTATCGCCTGAGGCGCTGGTGGACCAAACCCTCGAGGCGCAAGCCCAAGGCTTCAAAGGCGCCAAGATCAAGATCGGTCGCCCGCATGTCAGCGAAGACGTGGCGCGTCTGTCTGCCGTGCGCGATGCGGTGGGGCCGGGCTTTGAGTTGATGACCGATGCGAACCAGGGCTTCAACCGTGCCGAGGCCGTGCGCCGTGCGCGGGCCTTCGATGGGCTAGGCTTGGCGTGGATGGAAGAGCCCTTGCCTGCCGAAGACGTTTCGGGGCATCGGCAGTTGCGCGAGCACACCCCCATTCCTGTGGCAGTCGGTGAGTCGATGTACCACCCGATGCAGTTCCGTGAATACCTGGAGCAAGGCGCCTGCTCGATCGTGCAGCCCGATGTGGCACGCATCGGCGGCATCACCCCCTGGATCAAGACCGCGCACCTGGCCGAGGCGTTTGACGTGGCGGTGTGCCCGCACTTCTTGATGGAGTTGCATGTGAGCCTGTGCGCGGCTGTGCCCAACGCGACCTGGGTCGAATACATCCCGCAACTCGACGACATCACCACCTCGCGCATGCAGGTGCAAGGCGGCTTTGCCTTGCCACCCGACACACCCGGTCTGGGCATCGCCTGGGACTGGACCGCCATCACAGCAAGACAAACCACCCATCTGGAGATTCAAGCACCATGAGACTCAAAGGAAAAATCGCACTGATCACTGCCGCTGGGCAAGGCATTGGCCAGGCCGCCGCATTGGCCATGGCTGCCGAGGGCGCAACGGTGTACGCCACCGATGTGAATCCCGAGCTGCTCAAGGCCTACCAAGGAGTGGCCAACGTGCACACGGCGGTGTTGAATGTGCTCGACAAAAAAGCCATCACCGCTCAGGTGGCGAGCATGGACCGCATTGACATCCTCTTCAACTGCGCAGGCTTTGTGCACAACGGCAACATCGAGTTGGCCACCGACGAGGACTGGGAATTTGCCTTCAACCTGAACGTGCGTTCGCAGTTCTGGATGATTCAGGCGGCTATCCCCAAAATGGTGGCGCAGTTTCAGAAAGACGGCCATGGCGGCAGCATCATCAACATGGCCAGCGTCTGCTCCAGTGTCCGTGGTTTGCCCAACCGCTTCGTTTATGGCGCCAGCAAAGCAGCCGTGATTGGCCTGACCAAGAGCGTGGCGGCCGACTACGTGCGCCAGGGCATCCGCTGCAACTGCATTTGCCCCGGCACCGTGGACACGCCTTCGCTGCAGGACCGCATCAACAGCTACGCCGATCCGGTGCAAGCGCGTCAGGATTTCATCAACCGCCAACCCATGGGGCGACTGGCGCAGGCGCACGAGATCGCACCCATCGTCACTTTCCTGGCTTCCGACGAGTCCATCTTCGCCACAGGCAATGCCTACATGGTCGACGGCGGCATGACCATTTGATTTTTTCAGAAAGACACACATGAACTTGCTCGACATGAAAGGCCGTCACGCGGTCATCACCGGTGGTGCTACCGGTTTGGGTTTTGCCATTGCGCAGCGCATGCTCGCTTCGGGTGCACGCGTCACCATCTGGGACCGCGATGCAGCTGGCATGGCCAAAGCCGCTGAGCAGCTGCGCCAAGGGCAGTTGGGTGCCGTGGTCAACACGGTGCAGGCGGACGTGGCCGACCACGCCTCGGTGGTGAATGCCACCGCGCAAACCACGGCCTTGGCCGGTGTGGACGTGCTGGTCAACAGCGCGGGCATCACGGGGCCCAATGTCAAGGTGTGGGACTACCCGGTGGACGCGTGGAAGCAGGTGTTCGATGTGAACGTGCATGGCCTGTTCCATTGCTGCCGCGAACTCAGCGCCCACATGAAGGCGCGCAACTACGGCCGCATCGTCAACATCGCCTCGGTGGCGGGCAAGGACGGCAACCCCAACGCCAGCGCTTACAGTGCGAGCAAGGCGGCGGTCATTGGCCTGACCAAATCGTTGGGCAAGGAACTGGCCGACACGGGCGTGCGCGTGAACTGTGTCACCCCGGCGGCTGTGAAGACGGCGATCTTTGATCAAATGACGCCCGAGCACATCCAGTTCATGCTCTCCAAGATTCCGATGGCCCGCTTTGGCGAGCCCGAAGAAGTCGCCGCCATGGTGACCTGGCTGAGCACCGAAGACTGTTCCTTCTCCACCGGCGCGGTCTTTGACCTGTCCGGTGGCCGCTCCACGTATTAATTTTTTTGAAAACTGAAAGGCAACTATGAAACTCGTTCGCTATGGCCAACCCGGCAAAGAAAAACCAGGTCTGATCGACGCCGAGGGCCGCTTGCGCGACCTGAGCGGCGTGGTCAAAGACATCTCGCCCGATGTGCTGAATGACAAGGCACTGGCCAAACTGGCCAAGGTCAAAACCGACAAGCTCCCCTTGGTGCGTGGCAAAAAACGCTTTGGCACCCCCATCTCCTACACCAGCAAGTTCATCGCCATTGGCCTGAACTACGCCGACCACGCTGCCGAGTCGAACATGCCCATCCCGGCCGAACCCATTGTGTTCACCAAGGCCATCTCCTGCATTCAGGGCGCGAACGACGATGTCATGCTGCCCAAAGGCTCCAAGAAGACCGACTGGGAGGTTGAACTGGGCATCGTCATCGGCACCCGTGCCCGCTATGTGTCGCAAAAGGATGCGCTCAACCATGTGGCCGGTTACTGCGTGGTCAACGACGTGAGCGAGCGTGAATACCAGCTCGAGCGCGGCGCCACCTGGGACAAGGGCAAGGGCTGCGACACTTTCGGCCCCGTGGGCCCCTGGCTGGTCACCCGCGACGAAGTGCCCAACCCCCAGGCGCTTAGCATGTGGCTCGACGTGAACGGCGTGCGTTACCAGACTGGCAACACCAAGACCATGATCTTTGGCGTGGCCAAGCTGGTCAGCTACGTGAGCCAGTTCATGACGCTGGAGCCGGGCGACATCATCACCACAGGCACACCACCCGGCGTGGGCATGGGCGTCAAGAAGGACGGCAAGCCTGCGCCTGTGTTCTTGAAGCGCGGCGACGTGATGCACCTGGGCATCGAAGGCCTGGGCGAGCAAACCCAGAAGGTTGTGGCTTTCAAGGCTTGATGCTTCTGAGACGCCGGTGAGTCACCCGCGACTCGCATGAACTCGTCACCCCCGACTTGATCGGGGGTCCATGTCTTCGTTGACCATGGATACCCGGTCAAGCCGGGTATGACAAAACCTCGTCACCCCCGACCTGATCGGGGGTCTATGCCTTCGGTGCCGATGGATACCCGGTCAAGCCGGGTATGACAAAAACCTCGTCACCCTCGACTTGATCGGGGGTCTAGGACTTCGGCGCTTGCACCGGGCCGCAGCTCCTGATTTACCCTTGATCGGCGGGGTGGTTTGTGTTTTCGGTTGATTTTCGTGCAAAATAGAACGATCGTTCTTTTTTGTGCACCATGACCGAATCCAAAAAACCCTCCAAAGTCGAAAGATTGCCCGCGCCTGAAGCCGGTCGGCGGGTGCTCATCAAAGGCCAGCAAACCAAGGCCGTGATCATCGACGCCGCCCTGGGCCTGGCCTCGCAGATTGGTCTGGAGGGCTTGTCGATTGGCGCAGTGGCCGAAGTCACTGGCATGAGCAAGTCGGGCGTGTTTGCCCACTTCGGCTCGCGAGAAGAGCTGCAAATTTCTGTCATCCGCGAATACCACGACCGTTTTGAGGCCGAGGTGTTTTACGCGGCCATGCAAAAACCCCGTGGCGTGCCACGTCTGCAGGCGCTGTTTGACAACTGGATGGTGCAGACCTCGGCCGAGATCGATTCGGGTTGCATCTACATCAGCGGTGCGGTGGAATTTGACGACCGCACCGGTCCCGTGCGCGATGCACTGGCGTCTTCGGTGGCCACTTGGCAAACTGCCTTGCGCCGCGCCGTTGAACTGGCTCAGGAAGAGGGCCAACTCAGCCGTGCGTCCGACGCGCACCAGATCGCTTTTGAAATCCATGGCCTGATTCTGGCGCTGCATTACGAGGCCCGCTTTTTGCGCAACCCGAACGCAGCCGACCGCGCCCGCCAAGGCTTTCAGCACATTCTGGCCCGCTATGCAGGGCCAGGCACACCCCCCGAGTCCGCGCCAGCCAGCGCGGCCAAGTCGCCCAAGCTGGTGGCCGTGCCCAAAGCCCGCCGCAAGCCGGCGAACGATTGATTTCCCCCAAGATCTTCACTGACACACCGATTCAAGGAGTCCTCCGATGCCCGTCTACAACCCCCCCCTTCGCGACATGCAGTTTGTCTTGCACGAGTTGCTCAATGTGAGTGCAGAACTCAAGGCCTTGCCCAAGCATGCCGAGACCGATGCGGACACCATCAACGCTGTGCTCGAAGAAGGCGGCAAGTTCGCATCCGAAGTGGTCTTTCCTTTGAACATCTCGGGCGACACCCAGGGCTGCCAGCTCAACCGCGACACGCACGAAGTCAAAGCCCCCGATGGGTTCAAGGCAGCTTATGAGCAGTACGTGGCCGGTGGCTGGCCATCGCTCAGCTGCGACCCCGAGTTCGGTGGTCAGGGTCTGCCCTTTGTGGTTAACCAGTGCTTTTACGAAATGCTCAACTCGGCCAACCAGGCTTGGACCATGTACCCGGGCTTGAGCCATGGTGCCTACGAGTGCCTGCACGCGCACGGCACGCCCGAGCAAAAAGCGCTGTACCTGCCCAAGCTGACCAGTGGCGAGTGGACCGGCACCATGTGCCTGACCGAGCCGCATTGCGGCACCGACTTGGGCATGCTGCGCACCAAGGCCGAGCCGCAGGCCGACGGCACTTACAAGCTCAGCGGCCAGAAGATTTTCATCAGCGCAGGCGAGCACGACCTGGCCCCCAACATCGTGCATCTGGTGCTGGCCCGTTTGCCCGATGCGCCTCCCGGCAGCAAAGGCATCAGCCTGTTCATCGTGCCCAAGTTCAAGGTGGCCGCCGACGGCAGAATGGGCGAGCGCAATGGCATTTACTGCGGTGGCCTGGAACACAAGATGGGCATCCACGGCAACGCCACCTGCCAGATGGTGCTCGACGAAGCGGTGGGCACCCTGGTGGGGCAGCCCAACAAGGGTTTGGCCGCGATGTTCGTGATGATGAACGCTGCCCGCCTGGGCGTGGGCAACCAGTCGCTGGGCCTGACCGAAGTGGCTTACCAAAACGCCCTGGCCTACGCCAAAGACCGCGTACAAATGCGCTCGCTCACCGGCGTCAAGGCCCCCGGCAAACCGGCCGATCCGATCATCGTGCACCCCGATGTGCGCCGCATGCTGATGACCGCCAAGGCCTATGCCGAAGGTGGCCGTGCGCTCGCTTGCTACTGCGCCTTGCTCCTCGACAAAGAGCTCAACCATCCCGACGAAGCCGTGCGTGCCGAAGCCGCCGAAGTCGTGGCCCTGCTCACGCCCATCGTGAAAGCCTTCACCACCGACAACGCCTGGGAAGCCACTTCAGCCTGCCAGCAGGTGTTTGGCGGCCACGGCTACATCAAAGAGTGGGGCATGGAGCAGTTTGTGCGCGACGCCCGCATCAACATGATCTACGAAGGCACCAACACCATCCAGTCGCTCGACTTGCTGGGCCGCAAAGTGCTGGGCAACCAGGGTGCCACGCTCAAGAAGTTCGGCAAACTGGTCGAGCAATTGGTCAAAGCCGAAATGGCCAACGAAGCCATGGGCGAATTCATCAAGCCCTTGGCCGACTTGGGCCAAAAACTCACGCAACTCACGGGCGAAGTGGGCATGAAAGCCATGAGCAACGCCGACGAAGTGGGCGCGGCCGCGGTGGATTATCTGCGCGTGGTGGGCCACCTGGTGCTGGGCTACTTCTGGGCCCGCTCGGCGCAGATCGCCCTGGCCAGGCTGGCCGAGGCCGAGGAAGAAGCACAGCGTCCCGACCCGTTCTACCAGGCCAAGCTGCAGACGGCGCGTTTTTACTTCACCCGCCTGATGCCCGAAACCGCCACCTTGATGCGCCGCATCCGTGCGGGCAGCGATGTGCTGATGGACACCGACGCTGCGCTGGCATGATCGGAAACTTCAGGAGTTGAACCATGAACAACATTTTCCGCACAAGCGCCCTGGTCGTCCTAGGCTGTATGGCTGTGGCAGCCCAGGCCAACAGCCCGGTGGGCCGTTGGCACACGATTGACGACAAGACCGGTGAAACCAAGAGCGTGGTCACCATCGAAGACGCGGGCGGCTTGCTGCGCGGCAAGGTCAGCCAGATCCTGCGCAAGGACGCCGACCCAGCGGCCAAGTGCGGCCTGTGCAAGGACGACCGCAAAGACCAGACCATTTTGGGCATGGAAATCATCCGGGGTGTCAAAAAGTCTGCCGGTAACGACTACTGGGACGGCGGTGAGATCCTCGACCCGGAAGAGGGCAAGCTGTACCGCGTGCGACTGACGCCGGTCGAGGGGGGCGCGAAACTGCAAGTGCGCGGTTTTCTGGGCCCCTTCTGGCGTAACCAGTTGTGGGTCAAGGCCCCCTGACCCTTTCACATTCCAAACAGCCGCCCCATGGGGCGGCCTTTCCATTTTTGAGGCAAGCACCATGTCTGACATCCTGAACCACACCGACGCGGGGGTGATGACCATCACCTTCAACCGCCTGGACAAAAAGAACTCCATCACCGCAGCCATGTACGCCGCCATGGCCGATGCCTTGGCCCAGGCTGCTGCCGACACCGCCGTGCGGGTGGTCGTGTTCCAGGGGCATGAGAGCATCTTCAGCGCGGGCAACGACATTGGCGACTTTCTGAACCAGCCGCCGACCACGCAAGAGTCGCCCGTGTTCCGTTTTTTGCGCGGCATTGCCACCTTCGAAAAACCGCTGCTCGCCGCCGTGGCCGGCCCTGCGGTGGGCATTGGCACCACCATGCTGTTCCATTGCGACCTGGTCTATGCCGGTGACAACGCGGCTTTTTCCATGCCTTTCGTGAACCTGGGCCTGTGCCCAGAGGCAGCGTCCAGCCTGCTGGTGCCCCGCATGTTCGGCTACCACCGCGCCGCCGAAGCCCTGTTGATGGGCGAGCCGTTTTTTGCCGAAGCGGCGCAAGAAGTCGGCCTGGTCAACCGCGTCGTGCCGCCCACCGAGGTCAATGGCTACGCGCAGGCGCAAGCCCGCAAGCTCGCCGCCAAGCCCTTGTCATCCCTGATCGCCACCAAGCGCTTGATGAAGGGCGGCAGCCAGCAAGAAGTGCTGCAAAAGATGGACGAAGAAGGCCAAAGTTTTGGCCGCATGCTGCGCGAACCGGCCGCCAAAGAGGCCTTTGGTGCTTTCATGGAAAAACGAAAGCCCAACTTTTCGAAGCTGTAAGACCTGATTTTCAATGGGCGGCTTGCATGCAAGTGTCGGGGTTCTCAATCACCGACATGCATCTCTCCGTAGGTCGGCACCTTCAGGTCCGACATGTGTGGCTTCGGCTTAGGCCCATGTCGGGGCTGAAGCCCCCGACCTGCAAATACAGCCCGTCGTCGCTGATGTGGGCATCGATAAAATCACCACATGCCCCATCGCACAACCTCCCCCGTTGTTCTGGAACCCGAATACATTGAGGGTTTTCGCCAGATCTACGAAGAAAAAATCGTCTTCAACCAAACCTTGGGCTTGAAGCTCGTCAAGGTCACGCCCGAGGGCGTAGAGGCCCGCATCGACATGCGGCCCGAATTGGTGGGGCACTTTGCCTACAACCGCATCCATGGCGGCGTCATCAGCGCGGTGCTGGACGCCATCGGCAGCGCAGCCGTGATGGCAGCGCTGGCGGCCAAGCACATGGACGAGCCGCCCGCCAAACGCCTGGAGCGCTTTGCCAAGCTGGGCACCATCGATTTGCGGGTGGATTATTTGCGCCCCGGCATCGGCGAGCACTTCACCATCACTGCCAACGCCCTGCGCGTGGGCTCGCGGGTCGGGTCGTCCCGCATGGAGTTTTGCGGGCCCGATGGCACCTTGATGTCCACGGGCGCAGCAGCTTACATCGTGTCCTGATCGCCAGCATCCCCATCACTCGGCCGGTACGGGCCGGGGCTTGCCCTGGTCGTCCACGGCCACATAGGTCAGGTTCGCTTCGGTGACCTTGATGTACTGGCCCTGCAGCTGAAAGCGTTCGGCAAAGACCTCGACTTTCACGGTGACCGAGGTGCGGCCCACGCGCACGATGCGCGAGAAAAACGACAGGATGTCGCCCACCTTGACGGCCTGCTTGAAGATGAACTCGTTCACTGCCACGGTCACCATACGACCGCGCACGCGCCGGGCAGGCAACACCGCACCCGCCAAGTCCACCTGGGCCATGACCCAGCCGCCGAAGATGTCGCCACTGGCATTGCAGTCGGCGGGCATGGGGATGACCTTGAGCACCAGCTCCTGGTCGGTGGGCAAAGCCACGGTGTTCGTATGTGGGGCGTCAGACATGGGCACAATTGGTGGTTAACATCAAAACCGGATTGTCCCTTATGCGCCACCACGGCGAAACTGCCGCCTCTGCTTCTCCTCATTCTCCCAATCCTGCCGGCCAGGCGACTCAGCCGCCAGCGGGTGGCGATTGGAAGACCCTGTCGCGCCTCCTGCCTTATTTGTGGCAATACAAATGGCGTGTGGTCATCGCCCTGAGCTTGATGGTGGCGGCCAAGCTGGCCAACGTGAGCGTGCCTTTGCTGCTCAAGGAGCTGGTCGACGCCATGAGCCTCAAGCCCGGCAACCCGCAAGCGGTGTTGGTGGTGCCGGTAGCGCTGCTGGTGGGTTATGGTGCTTTGCGTTTGCTGACGTCGGCATTCACCGAATTGCGCGAGCTGGTGTTTGCCAAAGCCACACAAGGGGCATCACGCAGCATTGCTTTGCAAACCTTCGAGCACCTGCATGCCCTGAGCCTGCGCTTTCATTTGGCACGGCAAACCGGTGGCATGACGCGCGACATCGAACGCGGCGTGCGCGGCATCGAGTCGCTGATTTCGTATTCGCTCTACAGCATCATCCCCACGTTGATCGAAGTGGGGCTGGTGCTGACGATTCTGGCGGTCAAGTTTGACGCCTGGTTCGCGGGCATCACGCTGCTGGCCTTGGCCTTGTACATCTTTTTCACCGTCCGTGTGACCGAATGGCGCACGCAGTTTCGCAAGCAGGCCAACGAGTTCGACTCGGCCGCGCACACCCGCGCCATCGATTCGTTGTTGAATTACGAGACCGTCAAGTACTTTGGCAACGAGCGTTTCGAAGCTGGCCGCTACGACGAAAGTCTGGAGCGCCTGCGCCTGGCGCGGCTCAAGGCCCAGACCACCTTATCGGTGCTCAACACCGGGCAGCAGCTCATCATCGCCGCAGCCCTGGTGGCCATGCTCTGGCGAGCCACCGAGGGGGTGGTGGCCGGGCGCATGACCTTGGGGGATCTGGTCATGATCAACGCCTTCATGATCCAGCTCTACATTCCGCTCAACTTTTTGGGTGTGCTTTACCGCGAGATCAAGCAAAGCTTGACCGATCTGGACAAGATGTTTGTGCTGATGGACCGCGAGCGCGAAGTGGCCGATGTGCCCGGCGCACCTGCGCTGGCCTTGCAGGGTGCGCCCGATGTGGTGTTTGACCGCGTGTCGTTCGCCTACGAGAGCGACCGCCCGATCCTGAAAGACATCAGCTTCACGATCCCCGCCGGTAAAACGGTCGCTGTGGTCGGCCCTTCGGGCTCGGGCAAGTCCACGCTGGCGCGTTTGATGTTCCGCTTCTATGACGTGCAGCAAGGTTTCATTCGCATTGCAGGGCAGGACATCCGGCAGGTCACGCAAGCCAGTGTGCGCCAGGCGCTGGGCATCGTGCCGCAAGACACGGTGCTGTTCAACGATACGGTGGCCTACAACATCGCCTATGGCCGCCCCGGGGCCAGCCAGGCCGAAATCGAGGGCGCGGCGCGTTCGGCCCGCATCCACGATTTCATTGCTTCTACGCCCAAGGGTTACCAGACTTCGGTGGGCGAGCGGGGCCTGAAGCTTTCAGGGGGCGAAAAGCAGCGCGTGGCGATTGCCCGCACCTTGCTCAAGAACCCGCCGATTCTGGTGTTTGACGAAGCCACGTCGGCGCTGGACTCGGCCAACGAACGCGCCATCCAGGCCGAGCTGGCCAGCGTGGCGCAAAACAAAACGACCTTGGTGATCGCGCACCGCTTGTCGACGGTGGTCGATGCGCACGAGATTTTGGTGATGGAGGCCGGGCAGATCATTGAGCGTGGCAACCATGCCCAGTTGTTGACGCAACAAGGTCGCTACGCCAGCATGTGGGCCTTGCAGCAGTCGGCAGATTGATAGGGGTGTTTCAGCGATGGAAACCAAATGGCTTGAAGACTTTGTGAGTTTGGCTGAAACCCGCAGTTTCAGCCGATCGGCCCAGTTGCGGCATGTCACGCAGCCCGCGTTTTCGCGGCGCATCCAGTCGCTGGAGGCCTGGGCCGGGGCCGATCTGGTGGACCGCAGCTCCTACCCCACCAAACTCACGCCCGCGGGCGAGACCCTTTATGCGCAGGCGCTGGAGCTGCTGCAATCCCTGCAAAACACCCGGGCCATGCTGCGTGGGCATAACTCGGCCGGGCAGGACTTCATCGAGTTTGCGGTGCCGCACACCCTGGCGTTCACTTTTTTCCCGTCTTGGGTGGCGGGTTTGCGCGAGAGCTTTGGTCCGATCAAGAGCCGTCTGATTGCCTTGAACGTGCACGACGCGGCCATGCGTTTGGCCGAAGGTGGTTGCGATTTGCTGATCGTGTACCACCATCCTTCACAACCTTTGCAACTCGATGCCGAGCGTTACGACATGGTGGTGTTGGGCGCCGAGTCCATCGCCCCTTATGTCAAAGCCCCAACCGAAGGGGCCCAGCTGGGCAGTCTGCCGGGGACGCCCACTCGGCCTTTGCCTTATCTGGGGTATGCACCCGGGGCTTATCTGGGCAGTGTGACGGATTGGATACTCAAGCAATCGGGCACACCGATTCACCTGGACCGGGTGTACGAAACCGACATGGCAGAAGGCCTGAAAGTCATGGCTTTGCAGGGCCATGGCATCGCGTTTTTGCCCGAAAGTGCCGTGCGCAAGGAGGTGCAAAACGGCGCTCTGGTGGAGGCCCATTTGCCGGGCGGGCAAAGTTTGTCCCTGACCATGGAGGTCCGGGCTTACCGGGCCAAACCAGGACCCAAAACCAGTCCCCAGCAGCCGGCCCACGAGCTTTGGCAGCATTTGACGCAAGAAAACCAGTTGCCGTCATGTGGTTGATGGCTTCTGGCATCCCGTTATGCGTTTTTTGCATTAATCTTGCGGGTACACCCTGATGACTGGATACATTCCGAATCACTATAGTGACGACTTGTCTGTGACAGGCATGTTTTGTGCTGCTGCTCTGTATGGTCTGTCGCCGTGTCATGATGGTGCATCCGTGCCCAAGTTCGGCACGGTTTAACGTTCGCCTTTTTGGCGATTTTTTGGAGAAATGAATGAAAAAACAATTGTTCGCTGCGGCGATCGCCGCTTTGGCCTGTGTGGCCGCGCAAGCCGACACCATCGCCAAAGTCAAAAACTCGGGCACGATCACCATGGGTGTGCGCGATTCGTCGGGCGCACTGTCGTACACCTTGGGTGATGGCAAGTACGCCGGTTTCCACTATGAAATCTGCCAGCGCATCATTGGCAATCTGGAAAAAGCCGTCGGCAAGAAAGTCGAAGTCAAGTTCCAGTCCGTGACCTCGCAAAACCGCATTCCTTTGGTGCAAAACGGCACCGTGGACATTGAGTGCGGCTCGACCACCAACAACGCTGCACGTCAAAAAGACGTAGCTTTTGTAGTGACCACTTATGTGGAAGAAGTGCGAATTGCCACCAAGGTCGCTTCGGGCATCACTTCGATTACCCAACTCAAAGACAAGAATGTGGCTACGACCACAGGCACAACTTCGGTGCAACTGCTGCGCAAGCACGAGCGTGCCAACGGCGTGAACTTCAACGAAGTGTTTGGCAAGGACCACGCTGACAGCTTCTTGCTGCTGGATTCCGGCCGTGCCGACGCGTTCGTGATGGACGGCTCGATCTTGGCAGGCAACATCGCCAACGCCAAAAACCCAGCCGATTTCCGCATCGTGGGTGAAGTGCTGGCAGTGGAGCCCATCGCCATCATGATCCGCAAAGACGATCCCGCCTTCAAGAAGTTGGCCGATGACACCGTGCGTGATCTGGTCAAGAGCGGCGAGATGAACAAGTTGTGGGACAAGTGGTTCCTGCAGCCCATCCCACCCAAGAACGTCAAGATTGGTCTGGCTTTGAGCGACAGCACCAAGGCCGCATGGGCCAACCTGAACGACAAGCCTGCTGAAGACTACGCCAAGAAGTAATTTTTCAAGGCGCTGAGCAAACCCCGCCGGGGATAACTTGGGCGGGGTTTCTTTTTTTGGGTGTTGAAATTCCCCTCTTTGCAGGAATGAAACTATGACGTGGGATTGGCAGGTTTTTTTAAGCGATGACGGCAGTGGCCGCACCTACCTGGAGTGGATGCTGGAAGCCTGGCGCTGGACGCTGATGGTGGCGGCCAGTTCGTGGGTGGTGGCGATGCTGGTGGGCGCGGTGGTGGGCACCTTGCGCACGCTGCCCGGACGCCCGGCGGTCGCGGCCTTGGCCAACGCCTGGGTGGAGCTGTTTCGCAACATTCCGCTGCTGGTGCAAATTTTCTTGTGGTACTTTGTGGTGCCCAAAGTGTTCCCGGCTTTTCAACAGGTGCCTGGCTTTTTGCTGGTCGTGTTTGGCTTGGGCTTTTTTACCTCGGCACGGATTGCCGAGCAGTTTCGTGCGGGTATCCAGGCCTTGCCCAAGGGGCAGCGCTATGCGGCCATGGCCATGGGCTTCACCACCGCGCAGTCTTACCGGTATGTGATTTTGCCCATGGCGTTTCGCATCATCTTGCCGCCGCTGACCAGCGAGTCGATGAACCTGCTGAAAAACTCTTCTGTGGCCTTTGCCGTGTCGATTGCCGAGCTGACGATGTTTGCGATGCAGGCGCAGGAGGAAACCTCGCGCGGCATCGAGGTGTACCTGGCCGTCACGGCTTTGTATGCCTTGTCGGCGTTTGCCGTGAACCGCGTGTTTGCGGTCATCGAAAAGAAAATGCGCGTGCCAGGCTTCATCGTTTCGGCCGGAACGGGAGGGCACTGACATGTTGGGACTCGATTTTTCCTATTTCGATCTGGAAGTCCTGCGCAAGTTCGTGCTGGGCGGATTGCTCTTCAGCGTGCAACTGACCATCACCGCCACCATTGGCGGCGTGATCTTTGGCACCTTGCTGGCCTTGATGCGTTTGTCTGGCTCGAAAATTCTGGCCTTGCCTGCCACCATCTACGTCAACGGCATGCGCTCGGTGCCGCTGGTCATGGTGATCCTGTGGTTCTATTTGCTCATGCCCTTTGTGATCGGGCGACCCATTGGGGCCGAGTGGTCGGCCATCATCACCTTTGTGGCTTTTGAGGCGGCTTACTTCAGCGAGATCATGCGGGCGGGTATCCAGTCGATCCCGCGCGGTCAGGTATTTGCCGGGCAGGCTCTGGGCATGACCTATGGCCAGAACATGCGTCTGGTGATTTTGCCGCAGGCCTTTCGCAACATGCTGCCGGTGCTGCTGACGCAGACCATCATCTTGTTCCAGGACACTTCGCTCGTTTATGCGATTGGCGCTTACGACTTGCTCAAGGGCTTCACCAATGCCGGCAAGATTTATGGCCGCTCGGAAGAGGCCTACATCCTGGCGGCTGTCGTTTATTTTGTGATCTGTTTTGCACTGTCCTGGAGCGTCAAGCGCCTGCAGGCCAGGATCGCCATCGTGCGCTGATGCACGTGCTGAATTTGGGGAATGAAAATGATTGAAATCAAAAATGTGTCCAAGTGGTACGGCCCGGTGCAGGTGCTCAACGACTGCTCAGTGAGCATCAACAGGGGCGATGTGGTGGTGGTCTGCGGCCCTTCGGGCTCGGGCAAGTCCACCCTCATCAAAACCGTCAACGGCCTCGAACCCGTGCAGAAAGGCAGCATCCATGTGGATGGCGTGTCGCTGATGGACGCGGGCACCGATCTGCCCAAGCTGCGCTCCCGCGTGGGCATGGTGTTCCAGAGTTTTGAACTCTTCCCGCACCTGTCGGTGACCGAGAACCTGACGATTGCCCAGGTCAAGGTGCTGGGGCGATCCGAGGAGGAAGCCCGGGAGCGAGGCCTGAAGATGCTGGACCGCGTGGGCTTGCTGGCGCACAAGGACAAGTTCCCTGGGCAGTTGTCAGGTGGTCAGCAGCAGCGCGTGGCGATTGCCCGCGCCTTGTCGATGGACCCGATCGTGATGCTGTTTGACGAGCCGACTTCGGCGCTCGATCCCGAGATGGTGGGCGAAGTGCTGGACGTGATGGTGCAACTGGCCAACGAGGGCATGACCATGATGGTGGTCACCCACGAAATGGGTTTCGCCCGCAAAGTCGCCAACCGCGTGATCTTCATCGACGTGGGTGGCCGCATTCTGGAAGACTGCTCGAAGGACGAGTTCTTCAACCACCCCGAGAATCGCCAGCCGCGCACCAAGGACTTTTTGAACAAGATTCTGCAGCACTGAGAGACTCAACCGCTCGTCACACCCGGCTTGTTCGGGTGTCCATTTCTAAAGATTTAGTTGTGTCGGTTGGTGTTTTTTAGAGTGCGTTGGCCGGGATTGCGCCCGGCAGCGCACTCACTTTCTTTGCTTCGCCAAAGAAAGTAAGCAAATAAAGGCGAGCCGGATTCGCCGTCACTCCGCTGGCGCTCCAGGCACGCTGCGTTGCTCGGCCTGAACGGGGTGCGCCGCAAACTCGCTTCGCTCAAACACACGTCGCCCCTGATCCGTTCAGGCCTGCGCTACTCGCCGGCTCATAACGGCGAGAAGTCACTACGGGGCATTGCTTCGCTCGCCCTCACGCATTCCAACGGGCCGGAGTTCAGGCGCGCTCAAAGGTTTTTTTGCATTCTTCTTGCAAGTTCACCGAAGACGCTTGCGCCAGAGGCGGGGCCACGGGTTGGGGCGATATTGCGAGCTTGCGAGTGTGAGCCCCGGCCCGTGGCCCCGCCTCTGGCCACCACTGAACTCAACGTTCACTGTCAAATCACCAGCCCTGGCCCCTTTCGCCTTGAGTACGAACTTTCAAATGCGTAAAGACGACCAACGCCGCACGAACTCGCGTTGCGCTTCGGTTTCAGGGCTGTGCGGCTCCTGCACGTGTTTATCGACGGCTTGCCATTTACGGGCCAGCAAGTCCAGCGCCTGCTGCGGTGGCAGGCCTTGGCTCACGAGCCAGGTGGCGGCCACCGTGCCGGTGCGGCCGATGCCGGCGCGGCAGTGCAGGTAAACCTTGCCGCCTTGGTCCAAGGCGGCTTGCATGTCGCGCAAAATGGCCTGCATGCCTTGTTCGCTGGGCACACCGAAATCGGTGATGGGGTGGTTGATTCGTCGGCCAATACCTTGCCGACCGGGAACGGGTTGGTACACCGGCACCGGGTCGTCAGTTGAAGTCAGGTCCACAAAGTGGGTGATGCCCATATCGGCCAATGCGGCTAAACGTTCGGGCAGGGCCTCCACACCGACCAGCCCCGGGTGTTCGCCCGCCAGCACCCGGCCCGTCCACAGCCAATAGCTGTTGCCAAAGGGCCGTGCCGCAGCATCGCCACGGCTTTCTTGGGCGATGTCGAACACGGGCGCAGGCGTTTGCGGGATCAATGCGCCAGGATCTTGGACAGGAAGTCTTGCGTGCGTTCGTTTTGCGGGTTGTCAAAGAACGCGGCGGCCGTGTTTTGCTCGACGATCTGGCCCTGGTCCATGAAGATCACGCGGTCGGCCACCTGACGGGCAAAGCCCATCTCGTGCGTCACGCAGATCATGGTGATGCCCTGATCGGCCATCTCCACCATCACGTTGAGCACCTCGCCCACCATCTCGGGGTCGAGCGCCGAAGTCGGCTCGTCAAACAGCATGATCTTGGGCGTCAGGCACAGGGCGCGGGCAATCGCCACACGTTGCTGCTGGCCGCCGGACAACTGCAACGGGTACTTTTGCGCCTGCTCGGCGATGCGCACGCGCTTGAGCTGCTGCATGGCGCGTTCCTCGGCTTCGGCCTTAGGCACCTTGCCCACCCACATGGGCGCCAGCGTCAGGTTTTCCAGCACCGTGAGGTGCGGGAACAGGTTGAACTGCTGGAACACCATGCCGACCTGGCGGCGGGCCGACTCGATGGACTTCACGTCGTCGGTCAGCTCGACACCGTCCACCGTGAGGTGGCCGGTCTGGTGCTCTTCGAGGCGGTTGATGCAGCGGATCAGGGTGGACTTGCCCGAGCCAGAAGGTCCGCAGACCACGATGCGCTCGCCACGCGCCACCGACAGGTCGATGTCACGCAGCACATGGAAGTCGCCGTACCACTTGTTGACTTTGGAAAATTCGATGATGGGGGTGCTCACGTTACTGTCTCCGGGTTCCGGTGTTGAGGTGGCCTTCGAGCCACTGGCTGTAGCGCGACATGGCAAAACAGGCGATGAAATAAATGGCCGCCACGAACAGCTGCCCTTCGATGAAGAACTTGCGCCAGTCGGCATCGCCCAGTGCCAGCTGCACCGCGCCCGTGAGGTCGTACAGGCTCACGATGGTCACCAGCGAGGTGTCCTTGAAGGCACCAATGAAGGTGTTGACGATGGATGGCACCACCAGGCGCAACGCTTGGGGCAGCACGATCTTGCGCTGGATCTGCCAGTAGCCCAGACCCAGCGAGTGCGCCGCTTCGATCTGGCCTTTGGGCACGGCCTGCAGACCGCCGCGAATCACCTCGGCCAGATAGGCGGCGGTGAACAAGGTCATGCCAATCAGCACCCGCACCAGCACATCGATCTTGGTGCCCTGCGGCATGAAAAGCGGCAGGATGAACGAGGCCATGAACAGCACCGAAATCAGCGGCACGCCGCGCACGAACTCGATGAAAATCACGCACAGCGTGCGGATGGCCGGCAGCTTGGACTGCCGGCCCAGGGCCAACAAAATCGCCAGCGGAAACGCCACCACCAGGCTCACGCTGGACAGCAGCAAGGTCAGGGGCAGGCCGCCCCAGCGCTCGGTGTCCACAAGTGTGAGGCCGGCCACGCCGCCCTTCATGAGCAGGTAGAACACGGCATACACAGCCACCCAGGCCAGCACCAGGGCCGGACGCCAGAAGCTGCGCAGGCAGCTGAGCACCAGCAGCGTCACCAGCAAGCTGGACGCGATCAGCGGGCGCCATTGCTCGTCGTAGGGGTAGCGGCCAAAGAGGATGAGGCGGCCTTTTTCGGCCACCACGCCCCAGCAGGCGCCCACGCCTTCGGCAGCGCGGCAGGCAGCGTTGTCGGGCTGCACCACGGCGTTGAACACGGTCCAGTTCAGCAGGGGCGGCAAGACCCAGGCCAGCAGGGCCAGCACCAGCAGGGTCAGCAGGCTGTTGGCCCAACCGTCAAAGAAACGGCTGCGCAACCAGGGCAGCAGGCCCACCTGGTTGGCGGGTGGCTGGCGTGGCGCAATGGGGGTAAAGACAGCGTGGTTCATCAGCGGTCCTTGATCTGCACGCGGCGGTTGTAGAGGTTCATGAGTGCCGAGGTCAGCAAACTCAGGCTCAGGTAGCACAGCATCACCACGGCAATGCACTCGATGGCGCGGCCCGTCTGGTTGAGTGCGGTGGAGCCGATCGAGACCAGGTCGGGGTAACCCACGGCCACGGCGAGCGAAGAGTTTTTGGTCAGGTTCAGGTACTGGCTGGTGAGTGGCGGCACGATCACCCGCAGCGCCTGGGGCAGTTGCACCAGGCGCAATTCGGCCGCACGGGGCAGGCCCAGCGCCACAGCCGCTTCGTGCTGGCCATAGGCGACCGACTGGATGCCCGAGCGCACCACCTCGGCGATGTAGCCCGAGGTGTAGACCGTCAGGCCGATCAGCAAGGTCAGGTATTCGGGGGTGACCGAGCCGCCGCCGATCACGTTGATCTCGGTGGCTTCAGGAATGCTGAGCTCGCCCGGGGCGCCCCCGGCCAGCCAGCCCACGGCCGTGACGGCCAGCAAAATCAGCAGACCCGTGAAGTGGGTGCGGGCCGGGTGGTATTGCCCGGTGGCTTCAAATTGGCGCAGGGCTCGGCGTGCCCAGAATCGCCAGGCCAGCACACCGGCCAGCAAACCGACCACCGTGCCCCAGTGGCCCGCCGACCATTCGGGCAGCGGGTATTGCAAACCGTTTTTGCTGAGGAACACGCCCGCCAGTGGTTTGAGCGGCGCTTCGATGGTGGGTAGCAGTTCGGTCATGGCGAAGTACCACATGAACAGCTGCAGCAGCAAGGGCACGTTGCGCGTGACCTCGACGTGCACCGCGCACAGGCCGCGCACCAGCAGGTTGTTCGACAAGCGGCCAATGCCGATCAGTGTGCCCAGCAGCGTGGCCAGCACGATGCCCACCAGCGCCACGCGCAATGTGTTGGACAGACCCACCAGGTAAGCGACCCAGTAGCCTTGGGCCGAGTCGAACTCGAACAGGCTCTCGCCAATGGCAAAACCTGCGGGTTGCAAAAAGAAATCGAAGCCGCTCTGGATGCCGCGCGTGCGCATGTTGGCAAAGGTGTTGGACATCAGGTAACTGACGGCCAGCACGAGCAGCAAGATGGTCAGGATCTGGTAGACCAGACCGCGAAAGGACTGGCTGCGCCAGGACCAGGCGCGGGCGCGGGGAGGAAGGGGTGGTGCGGGTGGAATCATCATCGTGCATCGGCCCGCACGAGGCGGGCCGATGTCCTTTCTTGGGGTCAGTGTTTGTCTGGATCAGAAAACACCAGGGGGTCGATCAGCGCACGGGTGGTGCGTACATCAGGCCGCCTTTGTTCCACTGGTTGTTCAGGCCGCGTGGCAGTTTGAGGGTGGACTTGGGACCCACATTGCGCTCGAACATTTCACCGTAGTTGCCCACGGCCTTGATGGCTCGGTAGGCCCATTCCTTGTCCAGGCCCAGCAGCTTGCCGGTGTCTTCCGAGGTGCCCAAAATGCGCTGCACGACGGGGTCGGCGCTGCTCTTCATCTGGTCGACGTTGGCTTGGGTGATGCCGTACTCTTCGGCCTCGATCAGGGCAAAGACCACCCATTTGACGATGGCGAAGAACTCGTCGTCACCCCGGCGCACGCTCGGGCCCAGAGGTTCTTTGGAGATCAGGTCAGGCAGGATGACGTGGTCATCGGGGTTGGTGGCTTCCTTGTTGCGCACCGAGGCCAGGCCCGATGCGTCGGTGGTGTAAGCCTGGCAGCGGCCTGCAAAGTAGGCCTTGTTGGTGGCTTCCTGGGTGTCAAACACCACGGGTTTGATGCCCAGCTTGTTGACCTTGGAGTAGTCGTTCAGGTTCTTCTCGGTGGTGGTGCCCGACTGCACACACACGGTAGCGCCCTTGAGCTGCTTGGCGCTGGTGATCTTGGACTTTTTGGTCACCATGAAGCCTTGGCCGTCGTAGTAGGTGGTGCCGGTGAAGTGCAGGCCCAGCGAGGCGTCGCGGTTCAGGGTCCAGGTGGTGTTGCGCGACAGGATGTCGATTTCACCGGCTTGCAGCACGGCAAAACGCTGCGTGGCGTTCAGGGGGGTCCATTTGACCTTGTTGGCATCGCCCAGCACAGTGGCGGCCACGGCCTTGCACACGTCCACGTCCAGACCGGTCCAGTTGCCTTGGCTGTCCGCAGCGGCAAAGCCGGGCAGGCTGGGGTTCACGCCGCAGTTCAGGGCGCCGCGCGACTTGATGGCATCCAGGGTTTTGCCCGCCATGGCCGGTGTGGCGACGGCGCCCAGCAAAGCGAACATGGATGCGGCCAGCAAAGGGCGTTGAATCAGGTTTTGGACAAATTTCATGGATTAACCTCATCGAATTTAAAAATTCATTCTTGCATGAAAAAAACGCCCATTTACCCCGGGTTATCACCGAGCGGCAGCCTGCGGGGCGCGGATTTTGGGGGCTTTGGCCGATTTGGGACAATACGGGCATGACACAAGAACTCACCCTCACCCGCCCCGACGACTGGCACCTGCATGTGCGCGACGGTGCCGCCCTGAACGTGGTGGTGCCGCACACCGCCGCCCAATTCGGTCGCGCCATCATCATGCCCAACCTCAAGCCGCCCGTGACCACGGCCGAGCAGGCGCTGGCCTACAAGCAGCGCATCCTGGCCGCCGTGCCTGCGGGCATGGCCTTTGAGCCGCTCATGACGCTGTACCTGACGGACAACCTGGCCCCAGCCGAAATTGCCCGCGCCAAGGCCGCTGGCGTGGTGGCCTGCAAGCTCTACCCGGCAGGGGCCACCACCAACAGCGACGCGGGTGTGACCGACCTGCGCAAGATCTACCCCGTGCTCGAAGCCATGCAGCGCGAAGGCGTGCTGCTGTTGGTGCACGGCGAGGTCACCTCGTCCGACATCGACCTGTTCGACCGCGAAGCCGTGTTCATCGAGCAGCACCTCATCCCGTTGCGCCGCGATTTCCCGGGTCTCAAAATCGTGATGGAACACATCACCACGAAAGAAGCTGCGCAGTACGTGGCCGCGGGCGATGCCAACCTGGGCGCAACCATCACCGCGCACCACCTGCTGTACAACCGCAACGCCATCTTCACGGGCGGCATTCGCCCCCACTATTACTGCTTGCCGGTGCTCAAGCGCGAGACGCACCGGGTAGCGCTGGTGCAGGCCGCCACCAGTGGCAACAACCGTTTCTTTTTGGGCACCGACAGTGCCCCGCACCCAGTGCACCTCAAAGAGCACGCCACGGGCTGTGCCGGTTGCTACACCGCGCACGCGGCCATCGAGATGTACGCCGAAGCCTTTGAGCATGCGGGCGCCCTGGACAAGCTCGAAGGCTTTGCCAGTTTCTTTGGGGCCGATTTTTACGGCCTGCCACGCAACACCGGCACCATCACCCTGCGCCGCGAGAGCTGGACGCCCGCTGAAAGCTTTGCCTTTGGCGAGGCTGAACTCAAGCCTCTGCGCTCCGGAGAAAGCCTGCCGTGGCGTCTGGTGGCGGGCTGAGCCCCAACCGGGCCTGGCACCGCTGCGATCCGGCCTCCAACTTGGGCGTGTCCGACATCGATTGGTACGCCCCCTGGCTGGCCGACTGGCGGGCGGTGGGTGAGCCCATCGCACGGCAAGTGGCGGCAGGTTCGCCCCAGCCCGAGGCCTTGAACGCGGCGGGCCGTGCCCCGGTGCGCTTTGTGCCGCAAGCCGACTTGCCGGAAGGCCAGGCTTACGAAGATTTCATTTTTGCCACCGGCCAAGTGCCCACCCGCGAGGGCTTGCACGATTTCTTCAACGCCCTGTGCTGGATGCACTTCCCGCTGGCCAAAAAACGCCTGAACCAGCTGCAAGCCCAGGAAATCGCCCGCGCGGGCGTCGGACAGGTGCGCGGCCCGGTGCGCGATGCCGCCACCGTGTTCGATGAAAACGCCTTGCTGATTCAGCCTTCCGATGCCTTGTGGGCCGCCTTGACCGAGCACCGTTGGCGCGATGCCCTGGTGGTTTTGCGCAGCGAGTGGGCGCACACACGGCTTTGGACCTTTGGCCACGCCGCGCTCGAAAAAGCGGTGCAGCCCTACAAGTCGATCACCGTGCACCTATGGCGTGTGCCGCTAGGCGTGGCGGCGGCGGACATCGATGCCTGGCTGGCGCAAGACCTCACGCCTGAAAAACTGGCCCGCAAACCTTTCAGTCCCTTGCCGCTGCTGGGTGTGCCGGGCTGGTGGCCCGCCAACGAAGACCCGGCTTTTTACGCCGATGCCAGCGTCTTCCGCCCCCGCAGGCGACGGCACTTGGCTGAAAAACCGTACGCCAATGCGGAAATCACGCCACCGGCTTGATTTTGCAGACTGACACCCTAATATTCGACCCAACGTGCCCGCGTCTTCGGGTGAAAGTGAAACCTGTCATGAAACGTATTTTCTTGTTTGTCTTGACCAACTTGGCCGTGGTGGTCGTGCTGGGCATCGTCGCCAATTTGTTGGGCGTCAACCGCTTCCTCACAGCCAATGGCCTGAACCTGGGCGCCTTGCTCGGTTTTGCGTTGATCATGGGCTTTGGCGGTGCCATCATTTCCTTGCTCATCAGCAAGCCCATGGCCAAGTGGACATCGGGCGTGAGGGTGATCAACCAACCGGCCAATGCCGACGAAGCCTGGATTGTGGACACCGTGCGCAAGTTCGCTGACAAATCCGGCATCGGCATGCCTGAAGTGGGCATCTTTGAAGGTGACCCTAACGCCTTTGCGACGGGCGCTTTCCGCGACTCGGCCTTGGTGGCCGTGTCCACCGGTTTGCTGCAGAACATGACGCACGAAGAGATCGAGGCCGTCATTGGCCACGAAGTGGCGCACATCGCCAATGGCGACATGGTCACCATGACGCTGATCCAGGGCGTGATGAACACCTTTGTGGTGTTCATCTCCCGTGTGGTGGGTTACGCGGTGGACAGCTTCTTGCGCAAGGGGGACAGCGAAAATTCCGGCCCCGGCATTGGTTACTACGTCACCACCATCGTGATGGACATCGTCTTGGGCTTTGCCGCCGCCATGATCGTGGCCTGGTTCAGCCGCCAGCGCGAGTTCCGCGCCGACGCCGGTGCAGCCAAGCTGATGGGCCGTAAGCAGCCGATGATCAACGCCCTGGCCCGCCTGGGCGGTGTGCACACGGCCGAGTTGCCCAAGAGCATGGCCGCCATGGGCATTGCCGGTGGCATCGGCCAGCTGTTCAGCACCCACCCGCCCATTGAGCAGCGCATTGCTGCCTTGCAAAACAGCGCCGGTTAATCAGCCATTCGGCCGCAGGGGCGGCCTCCCACAAAAACCGAGCAAACCAAGCCCCCTGTGGGAGCGGGCCCCTGCTCGCGAATGTGGGCGTAACCGAGGTGACCTGAGCTCTCGCGGAGTCGCCTTAAGATGATGGGGTGATTCATTTTTGCCTGGGTGTTTGCGCATGAAGCCGCGCAAAACCTTTTTCTCTCCCCCGCGTCAATGGTTGCTCGCCCGCCATCGCAGTCGGCGCTCGTTTGCAGGCTGGCCTGTGGCCGTGCGGGGCATGGTCTGGATGGTTGTGGGCGGGATGCTGTTTTCCTTGCTCAACACCATCGCCCGCGAACTGACCTTGCATCTGGACGTTTACCAGTCCCAGTTCCTGCGCTATCTTTTTGGCTTGATCTTCATCCTGCCCTGGGTCTGGCGCGACGGCTGGCGTGCCTACATGCCGGTCAATATGGTGGGTCAATTCTGGCGCGGTGGGGTACACACCCTGGGCCTGATCCTGTGGTTCACCGCCTTGCCCAAAATCCCGCTGGCCGACATGACCGCCATTGGGTTCACCGGGCCGATTTTCATCATGATCGGTGCGGCCTGGTTTTTGGGCGAGCCCATGCGCAAAGACCGCTGGATCGCCGCCATCATTGGTTTTGCAGGCGTTCTGGTGGTGGTTTTGCCCAAAATGTCGGGCGAGGGCGGCTGGTTCAATCTGGTCATGCTGGCTTCGTCCCCCGTTTTCGCGGCGTCCTTTCTCATCACCAAAGCGCTGACCCGTTACGAAAAACCCGGTGTCATTGTGCTGTGGCAAGCCCTGACGGTGTCGGTGCTCAGCCTGCCCATGGCCTTGCCGCATTGGCAAATGCCTACGCCCATGCAGTGGCTGGGTTTTGCCGCCACGGGTGTGCTGGGCACCTTGGCCCACTATTGCCTGACGCGGGCCTTTGCCCTGGCCGACATTTCGGCCACCCAATCGCTGCGCTTTCTGGACCTGGTTTGGGCGTCCTTGTTGGGCTGGCTGGTGTTTGGCGATGTGCCCAGTCAATCGACTTGGCTGGGTGCGTTTGTCATTTTGTGGGCAACCGTCTGGATTGCCCGCAGAGAAGGACGGAGAAAGCTGGTCGTGCCCGATTGACGGGGTATATTGCCGCGTCAACTCAGGGAGAGCTTCGTGATCGACATCGAGCCCTTGCGCTTCGCTTGGACCCGGGCGGGCGCTGACACATTGGCTTTGGGCCGTTTGCATGTGCCGCCAGGCCAAACCGTTTTCTTGCATGGTCCCAGCGGCTGCGGCAAAAGCACCTTGCTGGGCCTGTTGGCGGGTGTGCTGTTGCCGCAATCTGGCCGTGTGCGCCTGCTGGGGCAGGACTGGGCGGCTTTGAAGCCAGGGCAACGCGACGCCTTTCGGGCGAACCATGTGGGCCTGATCTTTCAGCAGTTCAATCTGCTGCCCTACCTGAGTGTGCTGGACAATGTGACCTTGCCTTGCCGCTTTTCGCCCCTGCGGCGCTCGCGTTGCCAAGCGGCTGGCGGAGCCGAAGCGGTGGCCCAAAGCTGGCTTGGGCGCATGGGTTTGCCCGAGGGCTTGTGGACGCGCCGCGCCGATGCCTTGTCGGTGGGCCAGCAGCAGCGCGTGGCTGCTGCCCGCGCCCTGATCGGGCAACCCGAATTGATCTTGGTCGACGAGCCGACTTCGGCGCTGGATGCTGCCTTGCGCCAAGGCTTCATGGACTTGTTGCTGCAGGCCGCACGCGACGCGGGCAGCACCCTGGTGTGCGTGAGCCATGACGAGCAGCAGGCGCTGCGCTTTGATGTGCAGTGGTCCTTGCCCGACCTGCAGCAAGCCGAGGTACCCGCATGAACAGCCTGCTTGGCATCGCGCGGCGCAGTGCCTGGAACCGGCGCAGCACGCTGGCGTGGGTGGTGGTGTCGCTGGCGCTGGCCACCGCCTTGCTGTGGACGCTGGAGCGTTTGCGCCACGACATTCGCCACAGTTTTTCGCAATCGGTCAGTGGCGTCGACCTGATTGTGGGCGCCCGCAGCAGCCCGGTGCAGCTGATGCTGTTTTCGGTGTTCCACATCGGCAGCGTGCCGCAAAGCATGTCCATGGACAGCGTGCAGGCCTTGTCGAACCACCGTTCGGTGTCCTGGGTCGTGCCCTTGAGCCTGGGTGACTCGCACCGGGGTTTTCCGGTGCTGGGCACCACGCCCGCTTACTTTCAGCACTTTGCCTATGGCGACAAGCAGCCGCTGGCTTTGCAGCAAGGGGCAGTGTTTGCGGGCAATCTGGATGGTTTGTACGAAGCGGTGATCGGTGCCGAGGTGGCGCACAAAATGGGCTACGGCCTGGGCCAACGCATCACGCTGGGCCATGGGATGCACGACCATGACCATGACCACGAAGTCGAGGAAGCAGACGAGCATGCCGACAAGCCTTTCAAAGTCGTTGGCATTCTGGCGCCCACGGGCACCCCGGTCGACCGCACGGTGCATGTGAGCCTGCAGGCCCTGCAAGCCTTGCATCTGGACTGGGTGGCCGGCACCCCCATGCCGGGTGGGCAGATCCCGGCCGACCAGGCACGCAAATTCAACCTGGAGCCCGAAGAAGTTACGGCCGCCTTGGTGGGTCTGAAAAGCCGGGCGGCGGTGTTCAATGTGCAGCGCTTTGTCAACCATTACGAGGCCGAGGCTTTGATGGGCGTGATGCCCGGCGTGGCGCTGGGTGAGCTGTGGTCGGTGTTGGGTGTGGGCGAGAACGCTTTGCTGGCCGTTTCGGCCCTGGTCGCTTTGGTGAGCGTGGTTTCGCTGATGGCGGTGGTGCTCGCGGGTCTGAATGAGCGCCGCCGTGAACTGGCGGTGCTGCGGGCTGTGGGTGCCGGGCCGCGCCATGTGCTGGGCCTGCTCACGCTCGAAGGCGTGTGGGTCACCTGCGCCGGAGTCGTGTTGGGCGTGCTGCTGGCCCAGGCGGGCATGGCGCTGGCCACGCCTTGGCTGCAGCAGTCGCTGGGCATTCGTTTGCAAATGGCCGTGCCTTTGCCGACACAACTGGCTTTGGCGGGCGCGGTCTTTCTGGCTGGTTTGCTGGCCAGTTTAGGGCCAGCTTGGCGGGCTTACCGTTTATCCTTGGCCGACGGCTTGTCGCCGCGCGTATGAATACAAAGGACCAGGGATGAACCGCAACACCATGATGAAGGCAGGGCTGTGTGCTTGGGCGCTTTGGCTCACGGGCCAGGCCGTGGCGCAAAGCGTGCGTGACACGGTGCGCGAGACCGTGCCGCAGGTCCAACCGGCTTTGTCTGGCGAGGCCCCGCCGCCCGGTGCCAGTGTGCCCGGCCCCACACGCACCATTGGCTGGGAGCAACTGATCCCAGCGGGCTGGGATCCGTACAAAGACCTCAAGGCGCTGAACCTCGATGGCCTGAAAGACAACGATCCCAAGGCCGAAGAGGCGTTGAAGAAGATGCGCAAGATGTGGGACAACGCCCCCATCAACCCGCTGATCCTGGGGCAGAGTGTACGTTTGCCGGGCTACATGGTGCCGCTGGAGGATTTGCCTGAAGGTACCAAGGAGTTTTTGCTGGTGCCTTACTTTGGCGCTTGCGTGCATTCGCCGCCACCGCCCGCCAACCAGATCGTGCATGTGGTGCTGGACAAACCCACCAAACGCTTTCGACTCATGGATACCCTGTGGGTCACCGGCCCCTTGAGCGCCACCAAAACCGACTCGCACATGGGCGTGTCCAGTTACCGCATCGACGCCAAGCAAGTGACCCCGTTCGCAGAGAAAAAGTGAGAGGGGTTCTTGCGGGCATTCGGCCGCAGGGGCAGCCTCCCACAGGGGCAGCCTCCCACAGGGAGCAGCACCTGGTTTCTTATTCAGAGGACTGCTGTGTGGGAGCGAGCCCCCGCTCGCGAATGGCTTCAAATCGCGAATGTGTGCAACGCGTTTCAATCCGAGTTCGATATCCCGGAAGCCACATGCCCCGATGGCACATGCCGCGCAGCCGATTCGATGTGACCGGTCTGGTCGTCAAAGAAAAAGTCCGGCTCGAACTCGCGCAAAAACTCACCCTTGGGCAAGCCGCCCAGAAACATGGCTTCGTCCACCTCGATGTTCCAGTCCATCAGTGTGCGGATGGCGCGTTCGTGCGCCGGGGCGCTGCGGGCTGTGACGAGTGCGGTGCGAATCCGCATGGCGGGCGTGCCCTCTTGCTGCAAGCGGTGCAAGGCGGCCAACAGGGGTTTGAACGGGCCAGCCAACAAAGGCTGCCCGGCCTTGTCTCGTTCGTGGGCCTGAAAGGCTGACAGGCCCTCGGCCTGAAACACCCGCTCGGCCTCGTCAGAGAACAGCACCGCATCGCCGTCAAAAGCGATGCGCACTTCGTGCGGGTTTGCCTCAGAGGCCAGCGCCGAATGCGGGTACACCTGTGCGGCAGGCACACCCGCATCCAAGGCTGCTCGCACATCGGACAAATGGGCCGACAAAAACAGGTTGGCGTTCAGCGGTTTGAGGTAGCGCCATGGCGGCTGGCCCCGTGTGAAGCTGCCGCGCTGGATCGGCAGGCCGTAATGCTGCGCCGAGCGGAACACCCGCATGCCCGAGACCGGGTCGTTGCGCGACAGGATGACGACTTCAACCCGCTGTGCATCGGCATCGTTGAACGCCAGAAGCTTACGCACCAAAGAAAACGCCACGCCCGGCTTGGCAGGCTCTTCCAGCCGCCCCAGCTGCAGCTGCATATAAGCCCGGTCGTCGCCTTGCTCGAAGACCTGGTTTTCTTCTTCGAAGTCGAACAAGGCACGCGACGAGATCGCGACGACGAGTTGGCCTTCCAGGGATGCGGGCATATTCAGCGTATGAAATTTAGCTGCGAAGAAACAGACGATACACCGGGTTGTCCGTCTCTTCCGCATACGGATACCCCAGCGCCTGCAAAAACTTGTCAAACGCCTTGCCGTCCTTGGGCGGTACTTGGATGCCCACCAAAATGCGACCATAGTCCGCGCCCTGGTTGCGGTAATGGAAGAGGCTGATGTTCCAGCCTGGGCGCATCAGGCTCAAGAATTTGAGCAAGGCACCGGGTCGTTCGGGGAACTCAAAGCGCAGCAGGCGCTCGTCTTGGGACAGCGCCGAATGCCCGCCCACCATGTGGCGGATGTGTTCTTTGGCCAGCTCGTCGTGTGTCAGGTCAATCGCCTTGAACTGCTGCTTGTTGAATTTGGCCGCGATCTTGGCGCTTTCTCCCTTGCCGTGGGTGCTCAAACCCAAAAACACATGGGCTTTGTCCGAGTCGCTCATGCGGTAGTTAAATTCGGTCACATTGCGCGGGCCACCCGGCAAGCTGCCGATCAGCTCCAGAAAACGTTTGAAGCTGCCGCGCTCTTCGGGAATGGTCACCGCAAACAGGGCTTCCTTTTCTTCGCCCACGTCGGCGCGTTCGGCCACAAAGCGCAGGCGGTCAAAGTTCATGTTCGCGCCACACAAGATGGCCGCAAAGGTCTGGCCCTTGCATTTGTACGCGGCCACATACTGCTTGATGGCGGCCACCGCCAATGCGCCAGCGGGCTCCACGATCGAGCGCGTGTCCACAAAAATGTCCTTGATGGCCGCGCATACGGCGTCGGTGTCCACCGTCATGTAGTCGTCCACCAAGTTGCTGGCCACGCGGAAGGTCTCTTCGCCCACCAGCTTCACGGCTGTGCCGTCCGAGAACAGGCCCACATCGGGCAGCGTCACGCGCTGTTTGGCGTTCACCGACTGGATCATGGCGTCCGAGTCGTTCATCTGCACGCCAATGACTTTGACGCCGGGGCGCACCGCCTTGATGTAGTTGGCCACGCCGCTGATGAGGCCGCCGCCGCCAATGGCCACAAACACCGCATCCAGCGGCCCTTGGTGCTGGCGCAGCATTTCCATGGCGATCGTGCCTTGGCCCGCGATCACGTCCGGGTCGTCAAACGGGTGCACAAAGGTCAGGCCCTGTTTTTTCTCCAGCGCCACCGAGTGGTTGTACGCGTCGGAATAGCTGTCGCCAAACAACACCACTTCGCCACCCAGGCCTTTGACCGCATCGATCTTGACTTGCGGTGTGGTGGTGGGCATGACGATCACGGCGCGGGTGCCCAGGCGGCTGGCGCTGAGAGCAACGCCTTGCGCGTGGTTGCCAGCCGAGGCGCAGATCACGCCCTTTTTGAGCTGCTCAGGGCTCAGGTGCGCCATCTTGTTGTAGGCCCCGCGCAACTTGAAGCTGTGCACGGGCTGCTGGTCTTCGCGCTTGAGCAGCACCTGATTGCCCAGACGGCGCGACAGGTTTTTGGCAGGCTCCAGCGCCGATTCGGTGGCCACGTCATAGACCTTGGCGTTCAGGATTTTGATCAGGTAGTCGGCGGGGTGGAGTTTGGAGGTGGTCATGTCTGCATCTGTCACTTGCCCGGATAAAAATAGGGCAATCGTTTAATCATAGCGTCCCTGACATTGCCAGCGTTTCAGAACTTGATGTCCATGGCTATCCGTATCGTACGACCGTAGTAGTTGTCATAACGTGTGTCGGAGAGGGTCGATCCCAGGTAGGGGCTGTTGTAACGAACCGGAGGGGTGCGGTTGGTTAAATTGGCAACATGCATCCGAACGCTAAAGTTTGGCGTGAACTTGTATACCCCCGAAACATCGAGTGTCCAATGGTCCGGTACGCGGTGCGTGAATTGGTCACCCACGAAGTAGCCCTGCGAATCGATCAGTGCCGGAAGGGTTTCATCATTGCCAGAGTGGTAATTGACGTGAGCAGTAACACTGAAATTCCGAGATTCGAGAGCCGTCGTTAACCGCAAGATATGGCGAGGCGTCACAGTGTCCGTAGAGGTGTCGTATTTGGCCAGATTGGAAATAGGTTCTTGCCCAGGGTAATTGCTGCGTTTGGATTTCAGGTTGTAAGTGCCCTCTACTCCCGCCCAAATTCGTCCGAGACTGATGGGCCAGCGGTAACGTATTTGGTAGTCAATGCCGGATTTGGTCATCACGCCTTGATTCAGCGGCTTGAATGTGTAGCGGGCTCTGCCTGTGTTGTTGTAGTTGCTTGTGTAATAAATCGCTTTGAGCGCTGGGTCATTCAATATTTGTTCGGCTGTCCATGTACCAAAAACGTCGCGCACATCCACTGCCCAATAGTCCAGACCTAGATTCAATTGAGGCATCGGCTGAGAAAGCACGCCCAAACTCCATTGCTTGGATTTTTCGGGTTCCAGGTCGGGGTTTCCCACAGAGTAACTGTCGGTTGTGCCTGCAACAGCGAAGCGGCTGTAATTGCGCGCGTTGGTTTGTGCCAAGGTCGGCGCGCGAAAGCCTGTGCCTGTACTCATGCGCAGATGGGTGTTGTTGGCCACTTCCAGTTTGGCCCCCAGCTTGCCAGTCAGGACTTTCCCAAAGTCGCTGTACCGCTCGGCGCGTAAGCTCGATACAAACTCCAGCCGGTCGTACACAGGTATTTGCAATTCCAGACCTGCTCCGTTGTTGTTTCGCGTGAAAGGGTAGTCCTCGCGGTTCGCGGCCAATTCATTGATCAATTGTGATTGGGTGTGAAACAGCACCGTCCCGAGTTTGATGTCTCCCCAAGCGGTTTCACCCACAGTACGTGAAGCTTGCAATTGCGTGTCTTGCAAGCGCGTTCGGTATTCTTGTGCCGTGATGGGATCGGCAAACCTGGCTCTGATCTTGGCCCATGTGGCCTCGGAGTAAGTGCTAGGGTCTTGCTGACGCTCTGCGGAATTCAGGATCGTTCCCCAGTTGGTCGCATTGATGAATCCGCCTCGGTTGACGGTTTCAAAGTGATTTTCGGCACGGGTGTGGCTGGCGGTGTAATGCCAGTTATTCCATTCACCGCGAACACCGATCACGACCCTGTGGTTGTTTTGTTTTTCTTTGGCAAACCCCGGGTTGAAGTCTTCTGCATCATAAAGAATGTTGCCATTGGTAGCGCGGCCGTTGACGATGCGACGATAGTCGCTGAATTGTTGCTGATAACCGATCTCGGAGAACACAGCCAATGTGCTATCAATTTGCTTTTCAAATGCGAGCCACAAGGTGGAGTTTTCGTAGCCCGGATAAAGGTATGTGTCGCGCAGTTGGCTTGTTTGGCATTGGTAAGGCGTTGGCCAAGTTGACCCTCTGCGGGTCACACTGTAGTCGTAACCCGAAGGGCATAAAGTTGGGTTTGTACTTTGATTGAGCAGCTGTGCAGGCGCGTTATGTGGAAACATGTTTTGCGGGACAAAATACAAAGGATTGCCTTGCGCATCTTGTCCATAAGGTCGTGTGCGGAGGTCTGTGTAGCTGCGGTCACGCATGCGCACTGGGTCACGCTTTAGCATTTCCAGATGCATTGAAAAGGCATAACCATCCACATCCAATTTGCCTTTGCCCAGGCTGATGCCTGCGCTGTGCCCATCGCCTGTTCCCTGGGTGGAAAGCTTTTCGGCACTTATGCTGATGCCAGGGGCTTGCTGTCGTGTGATCAGGTTCACAACACCGGCAATGGCGTCACTGCCATAGATAGATGATGCACCGTCGGTCAGGATTTCAACGCGTTCGATGGCACGCAAGGGAACCATTGACAAATCAACAGCTGAACGGTCGACTTGTGGGCGCTGTTTGGCAAAAGAAGGAGCTCTGCGGCCGTTGATCAAAACCAATGTCCCTGCTTCATAGCCATGAATCGCTGCCGACCGATAGCCGCCCAAGCCCGAAATGTTGGTTCCACCTGACTCGGTGTATGAATGCATTGAGGACAGGCCCTGGATCAACTCGGGTACCGACTGAACGCCCATGCGTTCGATTTCCTTGCGGTCAATGACGCGTACAGGCATTGCCTCGCGGCTACGTGGATTGATCACGCTCGACCCAGTGATCTCTATCCTTCCAAATTGGCGGTATTCTGGAGCTTGGTCCAAGATCGTGACTTGATATTGGGCCATCGCTGTCAAACTGGTCAATTCAAGACCTAACGCGATGAGGACTGCCCGCTTTGCGATGCCCCCATGAATCCATTCGCACGTTGTTGGACTTATTTCGAGTAAGTGGGCCATGTGCATATCTCCCCTTTTGTCCCAACAACAGATTAAACCATTTTTAGTATTAAATAGTTCATTTTTCGTTGGGCGAAAAAAATGCCCCGATCCTTGCGAATCGGGGCAAATCCACCTTTTCAGAGGGTGGAGGAGACAAAGGGTGCATGCAAAAAAGCACGCCTGTTCGTTATTGTACGGGTATTTTTGCTGCGTTGCAGCAAGTTGGGTGTCTCAAAATGCAAAAAATATATGTCGTGCAATGGATACCCGCCTGCGCGGGTATGACAAATACTTGTCACCCCCGACCTGATCGGGGGGCCATGCCTTCGTCTATGGTGAATACCCGCCTGTGCGGGTATGACAAAGAACATCGTTGGTATGCCCAAGACAAAGCCGGTATGACCAAGAGCCAAGTGCGCTTGGGTAACATACGCACAACCCATTTGCTGGCGTAAGGCTGGCCACTCAACAAGGACATCAAAATGGAATGCACAGTCACCTGGACCGGCGCTGCCGGTACCCGCTCGGGCATGGGCTTTGTGGCCGAAACCGGTTCGGGCCACATTGTCAACATGGACGGTGCACCCGACGCCGCCAAGCCAGAAAACGGCGGCCAGAACCTCGCGCCCCGCCCCATGGAGCTGCTTTTGGCTGGCACCGGTGGCTGCACGGCCTATGACGTGGTGCTCATCCTCAAGCGCGGTCGGCACGATGTGCGCGGCTGCAGCGTCAAGATCAGCAGCGAACGCGCCGAGGTGGACCCCAAAGTCTTCACCAAGATCAATATGCACTTCGCCGTCACGGCCAAGGGTGTGCCAGACAGTGCGGTCGAGCGGGCCATTGCCATGAGCCACGACAAATACTGCTCGGCCAGCATCATGCTGGGCAAAACGGCCGAAATCACGACCAGTTTTGAGGTGCTTGAAGTGGCGTAAAATTCCGAAAAAATGGAATTGCTTTCCATAAATTCGGAAAACCATGCTGGATCGAACCCTTGCACAAGCCATTCACCACATCAGCCAGAACTTCCCGGTCTTGATGGTCACAGGGCCCCGCCAAGTGGGCAAAACCACTTTGCTGGCCATGTGCAGTGAAGGCGCCAGGGCCTACGTCACGCTGGACGACATGGACATGCGCCAACTGGCCCAGCAAGACCCCGCGCTGTTTTTACAGACCTGGCCTGCACCCGTCACGATCGACGAAGTGCAATACGCGCCCCAACTGTTCAGCGCCATCAAAATGGCCGTGGACAAAGACCCGCGCAATGGGCAGTTCTGGCTCACAGGTTCGCAAAAGTTCCAGCTCATGCAGGGTCTGACCGAAAGCCTGGCGGGTCGTGTGGCCATTGTCGATTTGTTGGGCCTGTCCCAGGCCGAGCAACAAGGTCGCGCCCAGCAATCCCGGCCTTTTTTACCCACGACCGACTGGATCGCGCAGGCTCGTAACACCGCTCAGCCTCAATCACTGCAAAGTTTGTATGCACAAATCTGGCTGGGCGCTTACCCTCGCTTGCAAACGCAAGGTGCGCAAAGCCGCGATGTGTTCTACCGTTCTTACGTGCAAACCTATGTTCAACGCGATGTGCGCGAGCTGCTCAAAGTCTCGGACCCCTTGAGTTTTCACCGTTTTCTGGGGGTGGTGGCAGCCAGAACGGGACAGCTGCTCAACTACACCCATCTGGCCAACGAGGTTGACATTGACACCAAAACCGCCAAGGCCTGGTTGTCTGTGCTGGAAGCTTCGGGCCTGGTTTATTTGCTGCAGCCTTATCACCGCAACCTGACCAAGCGCATGATCAAGTCGCCCAAGCTGTACTTTCTGGACACGGGCTTGGCCGCTTACTTGACCAAATGGAGTTCACCCGAGTCGCTGGAAGCTGGCAGCATGTCTGGGGCCATCCTGGAGACTTGGGCGGTGGCAGAAATCCTCAAGAGCTACTGGCACAACGGCAAAGAAGCACCCCTGTTCTTTTACCGCGACACCGATCAAAAAGAGATTGACCTGCTCATCGAATCGGACGATGTGATTTACCCGATTGAAATCAAGAAAACCGCCACACCTTCCACACAAGCCAGCAAAGCGTTTTCAGTCGCAGCGAACTTGGGCAAAACCGTGGGGCATGGCGCGGTGCTCTGCCTCACACCGCGTGACGTGCCCTTGTCAACCAGTGTCACGGCCATTCCCATGGGGTATCTGTAAGCGGCTCGTGCCCCCGGTGGCGTCAAACCCGGTGCGCCACCGTCGTCATCACCTTGGCGGCAGCCTGCATCAGCGCCTTGACCGGTCCGGGCAGCTCCACTGCCCCGGCCTTCATGGCCATTTGGGCGTGGGCGATTTCATCGGCTTTCATTTGCGCCACGATGGCGCGAGAGGCGCTGTCTGCGGCGGGCAAGCGGTCCATGTGGCTTTGCAGGTGCGCTTCCACCTGCCGCTCGGTCTCGACCACAAAGCCCAGGCTCACCTTGTCGCCGCCCAGCTTGCCTGCGGCATACCCAATGGCAAAGGCCCCCGCGTACCAAAGCGGGTTCAAGAGCGAGGGGCGGTCTTTCAGATCGTTGAGGCGCTGCTGCGTCCAGGCCAGGTGGTCGGTCTCTTCACGGCTGGCCTCGGCCAGTTGGGCGCGCAGGGCTGGGTCTTGGCTGGCCAATGCCTGCCCTGTGTAAAGCGCCTGGGCGCAGACCTCGCCCACATGGTTCACCCGCATCAGCGCAGCGGCCTCGCGCCGCTCGGCGTCGGTCAATTCCAGCTCAGCAGCAGGGGCCAAGGGCGTGGGGCGGCTGGCACGGGGCTCGGCCCACAGGGTGCGCAATGCGCTGTCAGCAGCCAGGATCAAAGCATCGGTGTTCATGGAGGGTAGCTTATCAAACAGCGTTGAAATCTTGGGTGCAAAGGGAGACTGATGGGTCATTTATAGAAGCTGGGAAAGTGCAGCTGTTGATTTGATGCTTTTGACAATCCATGGAAGTTGTTGAATTCATTGATAAAAATAGAGTTAAATTGATTCAATTGAAAACAACCTTTGCAGGCTTGTTGCAGAGATGCAACGGAAAAGACCTTTATTCTTTGAAAGTCTTGGAAAAGCCGCTTTGCTCTGGTGCAATACGTGCAACCTTCCGAATTTGGAGGTTGGCTAAGTGTTCAGACAGGTGATCTTCACTTGGTGGATTCGAAGCTCTTTTTTAAACTTTGGAGAAATTTGCAATGAAAAAAACTCTGATTGCTCTGGCTGCTGTTGCTGCCACAGGCGCTGCTTTCGCACAATCCACCGTGACATTGTTCGGTGGCGCTGACCTCGGTTACCGTAATGTCACCAGTGGTGACAACAAATTCAGCGGCATGTCGCAAGACGGCATCTATTCCAGCCGTTTGGGTGTGATGGGCACTGAAGATCTGGGTGGTGGCTTGAAGGCTGGCTTCCACTTCGAAGGCGGCATGGCTCCTGATGTGGGCACTTCTGCTGGCTTTAACTTCACACGCAAGTCCACCATCGGTTTGTCGGGCGGTTTTGGTGAAGTGCGCTTCGGCCGTGACTACACCCCATTGTTCACGATCGCAGGTATCGCTGACCCCTTCGGCACCAACGGTGTCGGTTCCTCCTACAACGTTGCTAACGGTCTCACAGTTGATACAGTTATCGCTGCAGCAGGTTCATTCGCTACTGCACAAGCAGTTGCTACAGCTCCCGGTAGCAAAGTTGCTGCTGGTGTAGTGTATGCTGACCCTAACGCTGTTCGCGCAAACAACAGCGTGACTTACTACTCACCAGCATTCAACGGTTTCACTGCTAGTCTGATGTACAGCTTCGGTGGCGAAAACACATATCAGGCTCGCTCTGCTGGTACCATGACCAGTGTAAAACTGGCTTACGCTAACGGCCCTGTGTCTGTTGCTTACGGTAATCAAGTTACCAAAGGTGGCGTTGCAACTACTACTGCTGCTGATACTGAAAAGTGGACAACTAACTTTCTCGCTGGTGCATATGATCTGGGCGTTGCTAAGCTGAGCTTAGGTTACAAAACTGACAAGCTGTCATTTGCTGACAACGCAAGCGTGAAATCCATGATCTACGGTGTTGCTGCCCCTATGGGTGCTGTGACTTTGAAGGCTTCTTACGTCACTGCTAAGGCTGACGGGGATAAAATGGCAAATCAGTTCGCCTTGGGTGCAGTGTATGACCTGAGCAAGCGCACTTCTGCCTACGCAACTTACTCGACACTGAAGAACGAAGAAGGCTCTGGCAAGAGCGTCGGTTCCGCTGCAGCTAGCGATTTCACTGGCTTGCGTTCCAAAGGCTTCGAAATCGGCGTGAAGCACAACTTCTAATTCCCGGCTGGCGCAAGCCAGTTGAGAGTTAAAACATAAAACCCACTGTGGCAACACGGTGGGTTTTTTCTTGCCTTGTCGTAAGATGCAGATGATGAATAATTGGAACAGTTGCATCCGAATGGGGTGGGCTCTGTGTTTAGTTTTGGGGCTGAATGCTTGTGCAACGCGCCAAGAGAATGCGCCCCAAACATCTGTGTTGACCAAGCCCGTTGGTGGATTGCATTTCAGCCCACAAGACAAAGCGCAATGGGAAGCTGTGACCTTGCCCGGCAAATTGCGTACGGCTTTCAGGCTGGAAAAACACGACCGCCGGGATGCCTTGAGCGCCCACGCGCAAGCCTCTGCCAGCATGCTGCGCCAGCGGCTGAATGTGCCGGCGGACCAATTGGGCCGCTTGCAATTTGCCTGGCAAATTGACAACTTGCTGGCTGAGGCTGACATGGGCGAGCGTGACAGCGAGGACGCGCCTGTGCGGCTGATTCTGGCGTTCGAGGGCGACCGTAGCCGGTTTTCAGCCAAAAACGCGATGCTCAGCGACCTGACCGAGGCGCTCACGGGCGAGCCTTTGCCTTACGCCACCTTGATGTATGTGTGGTGCAACCGCCGCCCAGTCGACACGGTCATCGTCAACCCGCGCACCGACCGTGTGCGCAAGCTGGTCGTGGAGACTGGACCTGCCCACATTCGGCAGTGGCGCCAGTACGAACGCGATGTGCGGGCTGATTTTGAAAAGGCATTTGGTGAAGCCCCCGGCGCCTTGGTGGGCATGGCCATCATGACCGACTCGGACAACACCCGTGGCCATGTCCGGGCCTGGTACGGCGACATTCGGCTGGACTAAAGTCGTTTCCTTAAGGAACCCATGCGTGCACCAGTCCTGTGCGCGACAGGCTATTTGGGGGAATTCCCTCTCCCTGACTCGGGCCTGAATGTTGCATAGTATGCAGTTCTGTACATCGCAATCCATGAACGAGGTGATTTGATGAAAAACGTTCCCAATTTGTCTGTCCGCGCGACCACGCTGGTGTTGTCATTGGGGTTGGCGGGCCTCATGGGCGCTGCTACCGTGCAGGCCAAGCCCTTCAAATGGTCCAGCGCTAGCGACATCCCCACGCTCGACATCCATTCACAAAACAATGCCCTCGGCAATGGCGTGCATGCCGCCATTTTTGACTCGCTGGTCTACTACAACAGCAAAACCTTCAAAATCGAACCCAAGCTGGCCACCTCGTGGAAAGAGATGTCAGCCACGCAGTACCGTTTTAACTTGCGCAAAGGCGTCAAGTTCAGCGATGGCAGCGCACTGACCGCTGACGATGTGGTGTTTTCTCTGGACCGCGCACGCGCCAAGACCTCCAACTTCAACGTCTACACCCAGGGTTTCAGCCGCATCGTCAAGGTCGACGCCAACACCGTGGACATTATTTTGAGCGGCCCCAACCCGGTGTTGTTGAACCAGCTGACCGAGCTGCGCATCATGAGCAAGGCCTGGGCCGAGAAGAACAAGTCAGTGGAGCCCAAAGACGCCAAAACCAAGGACGAAAACTTTGCCCACCGCAATGCCATGGGCAGCGGCGCCTACATGGTCAAAGAGTGGCAGCCCGACCAAAAGCTGGTGCTGGTGAAAAACCCCAACTGGTGGGGTTGGTCAGAAGTGCCCACCAATGTGACCGAAATCGTCTACACCCCCATCAAGAACGAAGCTACACGTGCGGCCGCCTTGTTGTCGGGCGAGATCGATTTCGTGCTGGACCCCAGCCCCCAAGACCTGGGCCGCATGCGCAACAACGCCAACCTGAAGGTGGTGGACGGCATTGAAAACCGCACCATTTTCCTGGGGATGGACCAGCACCGCGATGAGCTGCCTGGCTCCAGCGTCAAGGGCAAAAATCCGCTCAAGGATGTAAAAGTGCGCAAGGCGCTGTACCAGGCCATTGACATCGATACCATCCACCGCGTGACCATGCGCGGCCTGTCGCAAAACACGGGCGCCCTGGTGGCCCCGCAAGTCAATGGCTGGACCCAAGCGGTGGACACGCGCTTCCCTTATTCGCAAGACGCCTCAAAGAAGCTGCTGGCCGAGGCCGGTTATCCCAACGGCTTTGAGGTGGACTTTGCCTGCCCCAACAACCGCTACATCAACGACGAAGAAATCTGCCAGGCCATCACGGCCATGTGGGCCAAAGTGGGTGTGAAGGCCAAGCTGCGCACCATGCCTTTGGTGACGTATTTCCCCATGATCCAGCGCTACGAAGCCAGCATTTACATGCTGGGCTGGGGCGTGCCGACGTTTGATGCGCTGTACAGCCTGCAATCGCTCACTCGCAGCGTGGGCACAGGGGGTGACGGCAATTACAACGTGGGCCGTTACAGCAACCCGCGCATGGACTACATCGTGGACCGCGTGAAGACCGAGACCGACTTGCCTGTGCGCAACCGCCTGCTGACCGAAGGTTTGCAGTTGTCCAACGACACGGTGTCGCACATCCCGCTGCACAACCAGGTCATCCCTTGGGCCATGAAGAAAAATGTGGAAGTGGTGCACCGCCCTGACAACCGCCTCGACTGGTCGCTGATCAAGGTCAACTGATGCTCGCTTTCATCCTGCAGCGGTTGATCCAGGCCGTGGTCGTCATGGTCACGGTCGCTTTCATCGCGTTTTTGTTGTTCCAGTATGTGGGCGATCCGGTGGTGTTCTTGTTGGGGCAAGACGCCACCAAAGAGCAGATCGACATGTTGCGTGCCGATCTGGGTCTGGACCAGCCGTTTTTTGTGCAGTTCTGGCACTTTTTGTCCAATGCGGTGCAAGGCGAGTTTGGCTTGAGCCTGCGTCAGGGGGCCAAGGTCTCGCGCCTCATCGCCGAGCGCCTGCCCGCCACCCTGGAGCTGGCGCTGGTGGCCGCCACTTTGGCGCTGGTCATTGGCATCCCCATGGGGGTGTACGCCGCTCTGCGCCGGGGCACCTGGGCCAGCCAGCTCATCATGACCATCTCGTTGCTGGGTGTCTCGCTGCCCACCTTCCTCATCGGTATTCTGTTGATCCTGGTGTTCGCCGTGATGCTGGGCTGGTTCCCGAGCTTTGGCCGGGGCGAGGTGGTGCAAATGGGCTGGTGGACGAGCGGTTTGATGACGGCCAAGGGCTGGCACCACATCACGCTGCCCGCCGTCACATTGGCCATTTTTCAGCTCACCTTGATCATGCGTCTGGTGCGGGCCGAGATGCTGGAGGTGCTGCGCACCGACTACATCAAGTTCGCGCGTGCACGTGGCTTGTCCAACCGCGCCATCCACTTTGGCCACGCACTCAAAAACACGCTGGTACCCGTGCTCACCATCACCGGTTTGCAGCTGGGCGGTTTGATCGCGTTTGCCATCATCACCGAGACGGTGTTCCAGTGGCCGGGCATGGGCTTGCTGTTCATTCAAGCTGTCACGTTTGCCGACATCCCGGTCATGGCGGCTTATTTGTGCCTGATCGCTTTGATCTTTGTGGTCATCAACCTGATCGTGGACTTGCTTTACTTTGTGGTCGATCCGCGCCTGCGCGTGGGCAAGCCCGGGGGGCACTGAGCATGGGCGCTTCTTTGCAGTCGGTCTTGGGGCGAGGCGCGGCGTTTGCACGCATCGCCCAATTCCACCCGGAGTTGACAGCTTTCAGGCGCGACCTGCACGCCAACCCCGAGCTGGGCTTTGAAGAGGTCTACACCTCAGCCCGCGTGGCCGAGATGCTCAAGGTTTGCGGTGTAGACAGCATCCACACGGGCATTGGCAAAACCGGCGTGGTGGCCTTGGTGCACGGCCAAGGTCGCTCGGCCAGCAACCCCGGCCGCATGATTGGCCTGCGGGCCGATATGGATGCGTTGCCCCTGACCGAGTTCAACGAATGCACCTGGAAATCGTCCAAGCCTGGTCTCATGCATGGCTGCGGCCACGACGGCCACACCGCCATGCTGATGGGCGCTGCGCGCTATTTGGCCGAAACCCGGCGCTTTGACGGCACGGCCGTGCTGATTTTTCAGCCCGGCGAAGAAGGCTATGCGGGTGCCCGCGCCATGATGGAAGACGGCTTGTTCGAGCGCTTTCCTTGCGAGCAGGTCTACGCCCAACACAACTCCCCCGAAACGCCTTTGGGCGTGATCGGCATCACCCCTGGCCCCATGCAGGCGGCGGTGGACCGGATCGAGATCCACATTCGCGGCAAAGGCGGCCACGGTGCCCGCCCACACCAGGCGGTTGACCCCGTGCTGGTGGCAGGCCACATCATCACCGCCGCGCAAAGCGTGGTGGCACGCAACCTGTCGGCCTTTGACCAAGCAGTCGTCAGCATTTGCTCGATGCAGGGCGGCCATCCGGGTGCGATGAGCGTCATCCCGGGTGAGGTGACTTTGGTGGGCACTGTGCGCACCTACAGCGAGGGTGTGCAAGACCAGATCGAAGACCGTCTGCGTTCTTTGTGCACCGGCATTGCCCAGGGCTTTGGTGCATCGGCCGAATTGACTTACGAGCGCGTCTACCCCGCCACGGTGAACACCGTGCCCGAAGCTCAGTTTGCCTGCGATGTGGCGGCCAGCTTGGTGGGCGAAGACAAGGTCTGGCGCAATATGCTGCCCAGCATGGGCGGCGAAGATTTTTCCTTCATGCTGCAGGCCAAACCCGGTGCGTACATCCGCATCGGCCAAGGCCTGCCCCATGGCCCCGGCCCCCATCCGCTGCACAACAGCCGTTACGATTTCAACGACGAGATCCTGCCTTTGGGCGCGGCCTTGCACGCCAGTTTGGTGGAGCAGGCCTTGCCCTTGGGCACCACGGTCAAACCTTGACCGTTTTCACTTTCAACCTCAGGAGTTTTCTCATGCGCACTTCCAAACTCTCCCGCTCGCTGGTGGCTGCGGCCATCGTTTCGACCTTGTCCTTGGGCGCTGCACACGCGGCCACGGTGCGCATCGCCAACCAGGGCGACGCCTTGTCGATGGACCCGCATTCGCTCAACGAGTCACTGCAACTGAGCGTGACCAACAACGTCTACGAATCGCTGGTGGCCGTGAGCAAAGACCTGAAGTTTGAACCCGGCTTGGCCTCTTCATGGAAGCAGACATCGCCCACCGTGTGGCGTTTTGAGCTGCGCAAGAACGTGCGCTTCCATGACGACACGCCATTCACCGCCGATGACGTGGTGTTTTCACTGAACCGCGCTGCAGGCGAAGGCTCGGACATGCGCAGCAACACCAACGACATCAAGGAAGTGCGCAAGATCAACAGCCACACCATCGAGATCGAAACCAAGTCCCCTTTCCCCATCTTGCCCAACGTCTTGTCGACCGTGTACATCATGAGCAAGAAGTGGTGTGAGGACAACCAGGCCACGCGCCCGGTGGACCGCCGCAAAGGCATTGAAAACGCAGCCTCTTTCCGTGCCAACGGCACAGGCCCTTACCGCTTGCGCGAGCGCCAGCCCAATGTGCGCACCACCTTTGTGCGCAACGGCAGCTACTGGGGCAAGATCGAGGGCAACGTGGACGAGGTGATCTTCTCCGTGATTGCCAACGACCCCACCCGCGTGGCGGCTTTGCTCTCGGGCGAGATCGATATCATGGAACCAGTGCCTGTGCAGGACGTGCCGCGCATCAATGCGGGCGCCAACACACGCGCTCTGGTGGCCCCCGAGCTGCGCACCATCTTTTTGGGCATGGACCAAAAGCGTGACGAACTGCTGTACTCCAGCGTGAAGGGCAAGAACCCCTTCAAGGACAAGCGCGTGCGCCAGGCCTTCTACCAGGCCATCGACATCGAAGGCATCAAGCGCACCGTGATGCGTGGCGCCTCCAACCCCAGCGCCTTGATGGTGGGCCCCGGCATCAACGGCTACAGCGCCGACCTGAACAAGCGCCTGCCTTTTGACCCTGAGGCCTCCAAGAAGTTGCTGGCCGAAGCGGGTTACCCCACAGGCTTCTCGGTGGACATGAACTGCCCCAACGACCGCTATGTGAATGACGGTCAGATTTGCGAAGCCGTGGCCGCCAACCTGGCACGCGTAAACATCAAGGTTAACCTCAAGGCCGAGACCAAGGGCACCTATTTCCCCAAAATTCTGCGCCGCGACACCAGCTTCTATCTGCTGGGCTGGACCCCCAGCACCTACGACGCGCACAACGCACTCAATGCCTTGATGCGCTGCGTGGACGACAAGGGTACAGGCCAGTTCAACCTGGGCGCTTACTGCAACCCCAAGGTGGACGAGTTGACGGTCAAGATCCAGAGCGAGACCGATCAGGCCAAGCGCAACGCGATGATCAAGGAGGTCTTCGAATTGCACAGTGCCGACATCGGCCACCTGCCTTTGCACCAGCAGGCATTGGCCTGGGGCACCAGCAAAAAAGTCACGCTGGTGCAGCGTGGCGACAACTACATGCCGTTCAAGTCCATCACCATCAAGTAATCCATGAACGCATTGAAACGCTGGCTGAACAGCGATGTCGGTTACAGCTTCCGCCAATCGCCCACGGCGATGGTGGCGGCTGGCATCGCCTTCGTTTGTCTTTTTTGTTCAATTTTTGCTGGCTGGGTCTCACCGACCAACCCGTTTGACCTGGCCACGCTGGAGCTGAGCGACGCCCGCTTGCCTCCGGCCTGGATGGAGGGCGGCAGCACCAAGTTTTTGCTGGGCACTGACGATCAAGGGCGTGACATTTTGTCGGCCCTGATCTACGGCTCGCGCATCTCTTTGGTGGTGGGCTTGGCCTCGGTGGTCTTGTCGGTGGTCGTGGGCGTAGGCCTGGGTTTGCTGGCGGGTTTCAAAGGCGGCTGGATTGATGCCTTGCTCATGCGCTTGTGCGATGTGATGCTGTCTTTCCCCGCCATTTTGGTGGCGCTGTTGATCGCGGGCGTGGGGCGTGCTCTGTTCCCCAATGCGCACGAGTCCCTGGCTTTTGGTGTGTTGATCCTGTCGATCTCGCTCACCGGGTGGGTGCAATACGCCCGCACGGTGCGTGGCACCACTTTGGTCGAGCGCAACAAAGAATATGTGCAGGCCGCCCGCGTGACGGGTGTGGCACCCTTGCGCATCATGGCCAAGCATGTGCTGCCCAATGTCATGGGCCCGGTCATGGTGCTGGCCACCATCCAGGTGGCCACGGCCATCATCACCGAAGCCACACTGTCATTTTTGGGTGTGGGCGCACCGCCCACCTCGCCCTCGCTGGGCACGCTCATTCGTGTGGGCAACGACTATTTGTTCTCGGGCGAATGGTGGATCACGATTTTCCCGGGCCTGATGCTGGTGCTGATCGCCTTGTCCGTCAACTTGTTGGGTGACTGGTTGCGCGACGCGCTGAATCCGAGATTGCGATGAGTCTTTTACAAGTCAAAAACCTGGTGGTGGAATTCCCCAGCCGCCACGGCACGCTGCGTGCGCTGGACGATATTTCTTTCGACATCGCCCCCGGTGAAATTCTGGGCGTGGTGGGCGAGTCGGGCGCAGGCAAGTCGCTCACGGGCGCGGCCATCATTGGCCTGCTGGAGCCGCCTGGCCGCGTGGCCGGGGGGCAAATTTTGCTCGAAGGTCAGCGCATCGATCACTTGAATGCCGATCAAATGCGCCACATTCGGGGCCGCAAAATTGGTGCGATTTTTCAGGACCCGCTGACCTCGCTCAACCCGCTGTATTCCATCGGCAGGCAGCTGACCGAAACCATTCTGGCGCACCTGCCGGTGACGCCACAGGAGGCACGCCAGCGCGCCATCCAGTTGCTCAAGGACACGGGCATCTCGGCTGCCGAAGAACGCATCGACCACTACCCGCACCAGTTTTCCGGTGGCATGCGCCAGCGCGTGGTGATCGCCTTGGCCTTGGCTGCCGAGCCGCAACTCATCGTGGCCGACGAGCCAACCACCGCGCTCGATGTGTCGATCCAGGCGCAGATCATCAGCCTGCTCAAAAAGGTCTGCAAGGACCGGGGCGCTGCCGTCATGCTGATCACCCACGACATGGGTGTGATCGCCGAGACCTGTGACCGCGTGGCCGTGCTCTACGCCGGGCGCGTGGCCGAAATCGGTCCGGTGCACCAGGTCATCAACCACCCGGCCCACCCTTACACCGCAGGCCTGATGGCCTCGATCCCCGACATGGACAGTGACCGCGAACGTTTGAACCAGATCGACGGCGCCATGCCGCGCCTGAACGCCATCCCGCAAGGCTGCGCCTTCAACCCGCGCTGCCCCAAAGCCTTTGACCGCTGCCGCCAAGACCGACCCGAATTGGTCCAGGCTGGGGCCAACCAGGCTGCCTGCTGGCTGCACGATGGGAGCGCGGCATGAGCGATAAAAAGCCTTTGGTCGTCGCGCACGACCTGGCCAAAACCTTTGATGTCTCGGCCCCGTGGCTCAACCGCGTGATCGAGCGCAAACCGCGCCAGATGCTCAATGCCGTCGATGGCGTGAGCTTTGAGATCGAACGTGGCAAAACCCTGGCCTTGGTGGGCGAGTCCGGCTGCGGCAAAAGCACCGTGGCCCGCCTGCTGGTGGGTTTGTATGAGCCCACACGCGGCGGCCTGACCTTTGATGGGCAGGATGCCCACGCCGCTTTCAAATCGTCCGATGCCCGGCAAATGCGTCAACGCATCCAGATGATTTTTCAGGACCCCTATGCCAGCCTGAACCCACGCTGGACGGTGGACAACATCATTGGCGAGCCACTCAAGGAGCATGGCTTGATCAGCGACGCCGAAGAGCTCAAAGCCCGCGTGGCCGAATTGCTCAAATCGGTCGGTCTGTCGCCGCTCGACATGGTCAAGTACCCGCACCAGTTCTCAGGCGGGCAACGCCAGCGCATCTCGATTGCTCGTGCGCTGGCCACCGCGCCGGAGTTTCTGGTGTGCGACGAGCCGACCTCGGCGCTCGACGTGAGCGTGCAGGCGCAGGTGCTCAACATCATGAAAGACCTGCAGCGCGAGCGGGGCCTGACCTACCTGTTCATCAGCCACAACCTCGCCGTGGTACGCCATGTGAGCGACCAGGTGGGCGTGATGTATCTGGGGCGTCTGGTGGAGCTGGCCGACAAACAGACCTTGTTCTCCAACCCGCAGCACCCCTATACCAAGATGCTGCTGGACGCGATTCCCAAGATGCACGACACCGGCCGCGCCCGTACCCCCGTACAAGGCGAAGTGCCCAACCCGCTCAACCCACCGAGCGGCTGCACCTTTCACCCCCGCTGCCCGCAGGCGACCGATGTCTGCCGCGCCGAACGTCCCGCTTTGCGCGACTTCAAAGGCATCAAGATCGCTTGTCATGCGGTGGTGTGATTTCATAAGGTGATTTAAAGATTGAAATTTCCGTCATTGTTCGAATAAAATCAAATAATGACCGAATTTTTAGACTTTAACTTCTCTTCGGCCGAGGAGATTTCACTGGCCTTGGCGCAGCGATTAAAACGCCTGCGGATTCAAAAAGAGATTGCTCAAGCCGACATGGCTGAGCGCATGGGCGTGTCTCGCAGCACACTCAACACGCTCGAAAACACGGGCAAAGCTTCGGTGATCGCCTGGATCAAACTGGTCCAGTGCCTCGGTCAAGAGGGACAATTGCAGCCCTTGTTCAAACCCGTTGTCGCGTCCATTGCGGACATGGCGCAGCAACAAAAACCGGCTCGGCAGCGTGTCTCTCGCACGCGCCACCTTCCGAAGAACAAGCCATGAAAAAGGTCCAAGTCCGCTACGAGGGATGGGGCGAAAACTGGCACCTCGCAGGAGGCCAGGCCCAAAGTTTTGGTGTTCTATGATCCGGTCACGTCTCGCATCAGCACGACACCCATGTCATCAGGTTCAGGCTGATTGGTCAAATTTCAGGCCCTGGGTGAGCACAAAGAAGTGTGTGCCGTCGAAGCGTTTTATGCGCAACTGGCCAGCGCATGTGGTCTGGATGTGCCCACCACACGCGTGTTCGATTTGAGCCCTCAACACGCGGCACTGGGCATTGAACGGTTCGATCTGGCGCAGGGCTTGCGTGTTCCGATCCATTCACTGGCCGGTTTTTTGCACGCTGACTTCAGAATCCCGTCGGCGGTGGACTACACCACTTTCTTGCGTGCCACACGCATGATCACGCGCGATGAGCGTGAGGTGCAAAAAGCGTTCGAGCGTGCGGTCTTCAATGTGTTGTTTCACAACCGGGATGACCATGCCAAAAACCTGGCCTACCGCATGGATGCGCAACGGCACTGGAAACTGGCCCCGTGTTTTGACCTCACGTACAGCGAAGGTCCCGGCGGGGAGCATCAAATGGACGTTTGCGGAGAAGGGCTGAACATCACCCGCAGCCATTTGACGAAATTGGCACAGCAAGGTGGGCTCGATGCAAGGTGGGCAGCTCAAAGACTGGATGCCATGCTCGAAGTGGTGGATCAGTGGTCCACGCTTGTCGAGACCTTTGATATCCGACGAGCGACACGCCAGAAAATGCACCAGGTCGTCATCCGACAACGCGAAGCACTAGGGAAATCCGGACCAGTTGCCAGAGTACGCTCTTCCGGTACAGCCTGATTGCTCTGGCTACATTGGCAGCCACCGGCGTTTACGCCCAATCTTCTGTTCAAATTTATGGTGTGGTTGATGCCCGTATCAACTCCATCAAGACCGACAACAACGGCACGTTGACACGCTTGGACAACTCTGGCGCTGCCAGCTCGCGTCTGGGTTTCCGCGGTACTGAAGACCTAGGCGGCGGCTTGAAAGCCAAGTTTGTGCTGGAAATGGGCATGAACAATGACACTGGCGCTGGTCAAAACACCACCGCCAACAACACCAACATGGGTCAGAACCTGAGCGTGGGTTCTGGATCCTGGAAAGCTGGTCAAACGGTTGACGCTTCTACATATCGCACCCAAGGCAATACTCCAAGTTCTTCTGGTTTGGGTGGCTTGCAAGGCCTGACCTTTGGCCGTCAAGCCTTTGTGGGCTTGGAAGGTGGTTTCGGTGAAGTGCGTCTGGGCCGTGACTATGCACCCACATTCTGGAACCTGAGCGTTTACGATCCGTTTGGCACCAACGGTGTTGGCCAGTCGCACAACATTTCCCTGGGCACCATGCACCCAGTGGGCGCTTTCATCGCCCCTCCAGGATCTGCTGCTCCTGGCGTGCGTTCTTCCAACGCCATCAACTACTTCACACCCACAATGAATGGCTTCCAAGCCAACGCCATGTACGGTTTCTCTGAGCAGCGCACCAACTGCTTGGGCGTGAACACCGTCGGCGCTACTGACTCTGTTGCCAACGGTTGCGATGCACAAAAAGGCGACGGCGAGTACATGGGCATCCGCTTGATGTACAACCAAGGCCCTCTGAGCTTGTCTGCTGCCACTGGTAAAACCAAGTATGCCAACAAGTTGACAGCTGAAGCACGCGCCATTATGGTGCAAGAAGTTGGTATCAACAACGGTCCTGCCCAAATCGGCAACGTTCCTTTCATGGGTGATTACACAGCCATGAACATTGGTGCCAGCTACGACTTCGGCGTTGCCAAAGCCATGTTCCAGTACGGTACACAAAAGCGTGCTGCTTACACCAACACAGGTTACGACGCAGCAGGCGCTATTGTTGACACCGCAGTTGTGGCACAAACGCTCAAGCACACAGGCTTGGGCGTGGCTGTTCCCATGGGTGCCACCACACTCAAGGCGTCTTACAACTGGGGTAGCCGTAACAGCACCACAGCAGGCGCTGCGGACTTGAAAGCCAACCAGTTGGCCGTGGGTGCAAACTATGCTTTGAGCAAGCGCACTCAACTTTATGCAACTTACTCGACCTTGACAGCTAAGAACGGTGCAACAGCAGCGTTGGCCACTGTGTCTAACGCTTCCAGCACAACCCAAAGCAAGAAGTCTTCGGGCTACGACATCGGTCTGTCCCACTCCTTCTAATTCCCCGCTGGCGCAAGCCAGTTAAGATTTCGAAGAATAGAAAACCCACCGTGGCAACACGGTGGGTTTTTTATTGGTTTTCCCAGCAACACACAGGCTCTCGGTCATATACAACGCCAGGCGCACTGCCAAGCGTGTGAATGGTATGGCATGAAGGGTGGAGTGTCACGAATGTTGGTACAGGCAACTCACCTTACCCAGAATACAGCAGTAGGTACATTCCCAATTGTTCAGCCCATGACTGAGCCCATCGTCTGGCGTTCAGTTCAACAGCAGAGGATGGCAGAGGCTGTGGCTGCTGGGCAGTGGCAGCCACTGTTTGAATCAAACCAAACGGTGAACATCCAGCAACGAGACGATGATCTTTTTTGCTGACTGCAGCGCCAGCGTGCAGTCGTAAAAAAACCCACCGCGTTGCCACGGTGGGTTTTTAGGCTTTTAACTCTCAGCTGGCTTGCGCCGGCGGGGAATTAGAAAGTGTGACGCAGGCCCAAAGTTGTGGATGTGTACTTGATTTCAACATCTTTAAACTTTTGCTGACCTGTGAAAGCATACACGTTGGTGCGCTTGCTCAGAGCGTAAGAAGCGCCCAGTTGATAAGCGGAGACTTTCACAGACTCGCCATCTTCTTTGATCTTGCCAGCGCTGGTGCTACCGAACAAGGTTGCGGCACCCATTGGCACAGCAGCAGATAGTGTGTTGCTGGTCCACTTGACAGTGTCGTACTTAGTGCTGTTGTTCACGAAACCAACTTTGGCAACGCCGAAGTCATAGGAGGCAGACAAGTTGTTAGCTTTACGCTTGTTGTAATCAAGCCCACTGACTGGGATGTCAGAAGCTGTGACACCCAGCAGTTTGATAGCTGCGAAAGTGCCGTTCTTTGTTTGCTCGTAAGCGTAACCAACAGCCAATGGACCGTTAGCATAGTTCAAACGAACGCCAGTTGTTTCGTTTTTCTTCTCGTTGCTCGCAGCAACTGTAGTTGGGTTGTTTGTGCCCTCAGCTGCATCTGCATTTTTCCATGTTTCACCCAGAGCCATTTCAGCAGCAACAGTGAAACCGCTGAAAGAAGGCGATGTGTAAATAAAGGAATTGCTCACGCGAACCAAGCTGTCCAAGGCACCCAAGTAGCCTGTTTGGCCATTCAGGTTACCCAACATGTCGCCAGCGGCTTGGTTGTTGTGATGCAGGGAGTACTGACGACCCATGTTGAAAGTACCGAATGCACCTTCAACGCCAACGTAGGATTGACGGTTATTGTCGCCAAATGCGCTGTTGGCTTCTGTTGGGTCAAGGCCCAACTCGACCACGAAGTTGGCTTTCAAGCCGCCGCCCAAGTCTTCAGTGCCCTTGAAACCAATACGGTTGCCAGACATGCCGCCTTGCACGCCAGCAGTTTGCTTCACTGTGGTGTCTCCAGCAGTCAGTTTGTTGGACTGGAAGCCAGTGTCAAACACGCCATACAAAGTCACGGTGGACTGAGCGAAAGCGCCTGTTGTGGCTGCCAATGTAGCCAGAGAAGCTAGAATGAAATGAGACTATGAGCAGTTTATTGAACAGACATTTTTGTCAGTCTGTCATATCGTAGATTCATGGTCATTCAATACATAAATTCAAATCAGATTGTCAGCTTCCAGGACTTCCTGGAGGATGCTCTGAACCGCGTTCAAAAAAGTGGTGTCTCGCCACTGGTTGTGCTCAACGATAACAAGCCCGTTTTTTATGTTCTTCCGCCAGAAGGTTGGGACTTGATCTGCACGGGTCAGGGTTCCCCGGCTTCCAGAACAGTCCAAAGCGCACGACCTGCAGAGTGGGATCAGGCGGCTGAGGTTGAAGCACGACTGACCAGGCGAGAGTTGGCAGACGATCAGAAGAGTTTTGAAAAACAGAACAAATTCACGCGTTTGGCCGATGAGTTGCTGGATGCCGAGTGGGAGCGCGTTTCCCGCAAGGAGTTGAGCTCGGCTTCAGTAGGGATTCAGAAAAATCGACTGGAAGCGCATGTCTTGCCGTTCTTTCGATACATACCGCCGACGCAAGTCACCCATGTGGACTTAGAAGGCTTTGTGTCGCGATTGACGCAGCATCAATTGACGACGACCACGATTTCTCAGTACCTGGTGCTGGTTCGAAAACTGTTGAAACTGGCTGTGCGCAAGGGCTTGCTGAAAGAGGTGCCCGAATTCCCTCGCGTCAAGGTGTCTACCCAGCCCCGGTCCATGTTGACCGTGAGTGAGTATGCCAAGTTGGCTCGCACTGCGCTGAAGATGTCTCGCAATGGCGTGATAGCACCGCCCCTGAAGTCAACGGACGGCCATCGTGATCGGTTTTGGGTATCGCCTAAAAACATGTTGTTGGCACCGGACATGTTTTGGGTAATTCGGTTCATGGTCAACAGTTTTGTTCGTCCGGGAGACTTGAGGCAGCTCAAGCACAAACATGTGACGGTGGTTCGGGGTGATGCGGTGTATTTGCGCTTGAATTTGCCGGAGACCAAAAAACATGACAAACCCATGGTCACGCTACAACCGGCTGTTCATGTGTACGAATCGCTGCTCAGGCACACCACAGCTGAGGGTTATGGCGGGCCGGATGACTATGTATTTTTGCCTGCCGAAAAGGACAGGAGTTATGCCTTGGCTGTTTTGGGCTTTTGGTTCAAATGGGTCATGCGAGAAGCTGGGCTGCCACTCACCGACAGCATGAACAGACCTCGAACCTTGTATTGCCTGCGGCATACATCGATCATGTTCAGGTTGTTGTACGGGCAAGGCATCGACATGTTGACCTTGGCACGAAATGCCCGAACTTCGGTCCAGATGGTCGAGCGCTTTTACGCTTCTTCGCTCGATGGCGAAATGAATGTGGCCATGCTGCAAAGTCGACGGACGTCTAAGAAGAAGGTGTGATGGCTGAGGCTGTGCCTTCGTTTGAGATGGATACCCGCATTCGCGGGTATGACAGACTCGTGTCACCCTGTTCTAGTCACCCCCGACTCGATCGGGGGTCCATGCCTTCGCCGGCCGTGGATACCCGCATGCGCGCATATGCGCTAACTTAAAATATCAATTTGAGATATGCTCTTCTCCATTGCGTATGGAAGGAGAAGGCCATGGAGTGCTCGGTGCAGCCGTCGGAATTTGTTCGCCTCGATGAGGACTGGCAGCT
>NZ_NESF01000011.1 GCF_003063665.1 Limnohabitans sp. Hippo3 | reverse complement strand
TCGCCTCGGTGTTCGAGCACCATGCGGACAGCGCGTTCGCGCACCTCGGGTGAAAAACGGTTTGATTTCTTGCTCATGGCTCCATCTTCTCAAAGTGTGGAGCCTCCTCAAAATCCGGGGCGATTCAACTACGGTAAAGGGGAGAGCCACTACGTGTTTGAAGCCATCAAGGCAGACTGCATCAAGCAGATCGTGATGGATGTTGTCATGCATGACGAGGCAGCCTATCGGGACAGCGTGGTCAGCGCCTACAAGTGGCGAGTTCAAAGACGTCAGCGGGAGATTGAACGCCGCGAGGAAGAACTCCAACGTGCTGCCGAGAAGAAGCGCAAGGCTTTGGAAGACCTATTACGAAGCCGGATAGAGATGATGAGTACGGCGGTTGCGAGCATGAACTATTCGGATCAAATCAGAAATCTCATTGCAGCCATGCAAGTCAAGTCTGAATCTGCCAAGCAACCGATCAAAGATCTAGAACGTTGGGTGAGATGGGCGTCGCATCATGCCAACACGATTGACCCTAGACATATGAGTGCTCAGGGCTTTGAGGCATGGATTGGCAAGTTCAAATTGAAGCACTGACCTCTGAAAAGTTGCGCTCTTGCTTACACAGTTGCGCGAAAGATTTATCCAAAAATATTCAATAAAAACATAGGGTTACGTGCGTCTTCGCTTCCACGGAATTTTCCACGAAGTTGATCAGGCCGCTGCAACCTGCCATGTCTACTGGGGTCCTAGCGGCTGGGTCTACTCATAATCCTTTGGTCGCGGGTTCAAGTCCCTCACGCCCTACCATTCACACCAACAACCAGGCCCGCTCAAAACCCAGCGGGCTTTTTTGTTTCTGGGCTCAATTGGCCCAGTCCAGGGCCGCAGGCACATTGCCCCATTGGGTGGTGATGCTTCGCGCCTGACGAATGGCATCCACTGTGGCCAGTGCCGTGGCCTCGACCGCCATCACGGTGAGCAGCATCAAATCCACCGGGCCTGCTTCGGTGCCGGTGGCCATGGCAAACAGGGTATCGCCGTCCAGGGTGGTGTGGGCCGGGCGGATGCTGCGGGCCAGGCCGTCGTGGGCGCTCATGGCCAGGCGCTTGGCCTGGGCTTTGGTGAGGGTGGCGTTGGTGGCGACCACGCCGATGGTGGTGTTGGTGCCGGGCAGGGGGCGGCTGCCGCGTTCACCCGCCAGCAAGGCGCGTTGGGTGTCCAGCAAGTTGTGTCCATCGGCCGTGCGGGCACCCGCCAGCACCTGGCCTGTGGCCGGGTCGATCACATCGCCCACCGCGTTGCAGGCCACCAAGGCGCCGACCACCCAGGGCCCCACGCGCACGCTGGCGTTGCCGATGCCGCCTTTCATGCAACGATCAAGGCCAAACAATTTGCCCACACAGGCCCCCGCGCCCGCGCCCACATTGCCTGCGGCGGGTGTGGCTGTGGATGTGGACGCCGCTTGGCAGGCGGCATAGCCTGCTTCTGCGCCGGGTCGGGCCTTGGGGTCGTCACCCGGGCGCACCACGGGCAAATCGAACAACACGGCCGCAGGCACGATGGGCACGCGGCCGTAGCCGGTTTCAAAGCCGATGCCCTGCTCATCGAGCCAACGCACCACGCCCGTGGCGGCGTCCAGCCCGAAAGCGCTGCCGCCGCTGAGCACCACGGCATGCACTTTGTCGACCAGGTTGGCCGGGTCCAGCAAATCGGTCTCGCGGGTGCCCGGGGCGGCGCCGCGCACATCCACCGCGCCCACCGCGCCTTGGGGAGCCAGCACCACCGAGCAGCCGGTCAGGCGCTCGCTCAGTGTGAAGTGACCGACCTGCAGGCCGGGGACATCCACGATGGAGCCCACAAGGGCGTCTTGGGCGCTGTTTACAATCGTTTGCGATGCCATCTCAACTCTTTTCATCGTTGCTCACAGACCCCAAGGATAGCGCGTGCCCCTGTTCTTTTTGAGACGGCTGCTGAGCTTTGTGCTGACCCTGCTGGCCACTTCGGTGGTGGTGTTTGCGGTGCTGGAGTTGCTGCCGGGCAATGCCGCGCAGGTGATCTTGGGCGAAACGGCCACGCCCGAGTCGATTGCGGCGATGGAAGACAAGCTGGGCCTGAACCAGCCCGCGGTCACCCGTTACCTGAGCTGGATGGGCGGCATGCTGCAGGGCCAGACAGGCCTGAGCATTTCTTACGACACCCCCACCGCCCAGTTGATGGCCGAGCGCATGCAGGTGACGCTGCCACTGGCTGTGATGGCCATGGGCCTGACCGTGGCGCTGGCGTTGGCGCTGGGCATTTACGCCGCCTCGCAGCAAAACAAGGCGGGTGATGTGGGCGTGATGACGCTCAGCCAGCTGGGCCTGGCCTTGCCCAATTTCTGGCTGGCCATTCTTTTGATTTTGCTGTTTGCGGTGCACCTGGAGTGGGTGAGCGCGGGCGGTTTTCCGGGGTGGTTCGAAGACGATGGTGGCGGGGTGATGGAGGGCATCAAGGCCTTGCTCTTGCCCGCCATGGCGCTGGCGGCGGTGCAAACGGCGATTCTGACGCGGGTGACCCGCTCGGCCGTGCTCGACACCTTGCGCGAGGATTTTGTGCGCACCGCCCGGGCCAAGGGTCTGTCACGCCGTCAAGTGCTGTGGGGCCATGTGCTGCGCAACGCCATGATCCCGGTACTCACGGTGATGGGCTTGCAGTTTGGCAACCTGATCACCAGCGCCATCGTGATTGAAAACGTGTTTGTGCTGCCGGGCATTGGGCGGCTGATTTTTCAGGCCATTGCCAACCGCGACCTGATCGTGGTGCGCGACGTGGTCATGTTGTTGGCGGCCTTGGTCATCCTCATCAACTTCTGCATTGACGTGCTGTATGCGTGGATCGATCCGCGATTGAAGGCGGGCCATGCGGGATAACAACACATTTTGGCGACGTGCCTTGCGCCACCCGAGTTTTGTAGCAGGCGGGGCCATGGTGCTGCTGATGGTGCTGTGCGCGGTGCTGTCCTTGTTTTGGTCGCCTTACCCGGTGGGGGACATCGACATCCCCAACAAATTGGCCTCGCCCAGCGCGGCGCATTGGCTGGGCACCGACAGCCTGGGGCGCGACATCGGTTCTTTGCTCCTGGTGGGCAGTCAAAATTCCTTGCTGGTGGGCTTTATTGCGGTGGGCATTGGCTTGGGTGTGGGCGTGCCTTTGGGTTTGCTGGCCTCGGCGCGGCGCGGCGTGGTGGAGGAGCTCATCATGCGGGCCTCGGACTTCACCTTCGCCTTTCCGGCTTTGTTGTCGGCCATCATGCTGACCGCGATCTATGGGCCAGGCCTGGTGGTGAGCATCGTGGCCATTGGCATTTTCAACATTCCGGTGTTTGCCCGCATTTCGCGCGGCGCGGCCAATGCGGTCTGGGCGCGGGACTACACGGCCGCTGCCCGCGCCGCAGGCCAGGGCCCGCTGGCCATCACACTCACGCATGTGCTGCCCAACATCGCCAGCGTGCTGATCGTGCAGGCCACCATCCAGTTCGCCATCGCCATCCTGGCCGAGGCGGCTTTGTCGTATCTGGGTCTGGGCACGCAGCCGCCGCAGCCCAGCTGGGGCCGCATGCTCAACGAGGCGCAGTCGCAGATGTTCCAGGCCCCCATGCTGGCGGTGTACCCGGGCGCGGCGATTGCGCTGGCTGTGCTGGGTCTGAATTTGCTGGGCGATGGTTTGCGCGATGTGCTCGACCCCCGGTTGGCGCGGCAAAGGTGAACATGAGCGATTTATCAAGCGCCAAGCCTTTGCTGCAAGTCGATGATTTGCGGGTGAGCCTGTCCACGGCCCGGGGCTGGGCGCAGGCCCTGCGTGGCGTGTCCTGGCGCATGGAGCGGGGCCAGACGGTAGGCCTGATTGGCGAGAGTGGCAGTGGCAAATCGCTCACCGCATTGGCCCTGATGGGCTTGTTGCCCGAACGCGCCCGTGTGAGCGGTTCCATCGTGTTCAAGGAGCAGGAGTTGGTGGGCCTGCCCGAGCCGCAGATGTGCCAGCTGCGCGGTGCCCGCATGGCCATGATCTTCCAGGAGCCGATGACGGCGCTCAACCCCTTGCATCCGATCTGGAAGCAGATCGCCGAGCCCTTGCGCCTGCACCAGCACATGAGCGCCAGCGACGCGAAAGCCCGCGCCCTGCAACTGCTCGAACGCGTGCAGTTGCCTCGGGCGCGTGAGCGGCTCGACGCCTATCCGCACGAGCTGTCGGGCGGGCAACGCCAGCGCGTGATGATCTCGATCGCGCTGGCCTGCAGTCCCGACCTGTTGATTGCCGACGAGCCCACCACCGCGCTGGATGTGACGGTGCAAAAAGAGGTGTTGCGGCTCATTCAGCAACTGGTGCGCGAAGACGGCATGGGCCTGCTTTTGATCAGCCACGACCTGGGTCTGATGCAGGACCAGGTGGAGCGCGTGATGGTGATGTACGGCGGCGCGGTGGTCGAGAGCGCGGCCACGCCCGAGCTGTTTGCGCACCGCGCGCACCCCTACACGCGGGGCCTGTTTGCGGCGCGGCCGCGTCTGGGCTTGGCACGCGGCACGCGCCTCATCACCATCCCCGGCAGCGTGCCCGAGCTGATGGATTTTCCGGCAGGTTGTGCGTTTGCCGACCGGTGCAGCTTGGCGGTTGAGGATTGCCGCCAGACACCGCCGCAGGCTGAAAGCATCGACCGCGAAACGACTGGTGATGAGCCCCATGTGGTCAGTTGCCCGCGCTGGAGGCTGTCATGAACGCGATGTCCATATCAGCGCCTCTGCTGCAGGTGAAGCACTTGGGACGGCGCTTTGCCTTGCCCCGCACGAGTTTGTTTCAACCCGCAGGCGCTTTGCAGGCTTTGTCCGACGTGAGCTTCACGCTGCAGCCGGGCAAAAGCTTGGGGGTGGTGGGCGAATCGGGTTCGGGCAAGTCCACGCTGGCGCGCTTGGTCATGGCCCTGGACACGCCCACCGAAGGGCAGGTGGTGTTCAAAGGGGTGGACGTGCACCAGACCCATGGCCCAGCCTTGCGCCAATTGCGCAGTGGTTTTCAGATGGTGTTTCAGGACCCGTATGGCTCGCTGGACCCGCGCCAAAAAGTGCTGGCCATCGTGACCGAGCCGATCAAGACCTTGGTCGAACCTGCGGATGGCCGAACGGAGCTGCGCGATCGTGCTGCCCAGGCTTTGAGCGAGGTAGGCCTCAGAAGCGCAGACCTCGACAAATACCCGCACGAATTCTCGGGCGGTCAACGCCAGCGCATTGCCATTGCCCGCGCCCTGATCACGCGCCCTGCATTGATCGTGGCCGATGAGCCGGTCAGTGCGCTCGATGTGTCGGTGCAGGCCCAGGTGCTGAACCTGATGATGGACCTGCAAGACCGCTACGGCCTGAGTTATCTGTTCGTCAGCCACGACCTGGCGGTGGTGAATTTGATGTGCGACGATGTGCTGGTCTTGCAGTTGGGTCGTGTGGTGGAACAAGGCCCCGTCGAACAGATTTTTAAGCAGGCCGAGCACCCTTACACTCGCAAGTTATTGGCCGCCATTCCGGGCCAGCCCCCTTCATTTTTGACGCAGGAGACCCCATGAAAAACGTCTTTTCTTTGACCCGCCGCACCCTCGCTTTGAGCTCGGTCGCCGTGTTGGTCGCCACTGGGGTGGCAGCCCCTTTACAGGCGCAAGCGCAGTCGCGCAAGGACACCGTCACGCTGGGCATGATCCTGGAGCCCACCAGCCTCGACCCGACCATGGCCCCGGCGGCCGCCATCGGCGAGGTGGTGCACTACAACATCCTCGAGGGCCTGACCAAAATCAATGTGGATGGCAGCATCAGCCCCTTGCTGGCCGAGAGCTGGAAAATGGATGCCGACGGCAAGGCCTACACCTTCAAGCTGCGCCGGGGCGTGAAGTTTTCTGATGGTGCGCCATTCGACTCTGCCGCTGTCAAGTTCAGCTTCGAGCGGGCCAAAGACGCCAAGAGCACCAACAAAGCCAAAGGCGCGGTGTTCAACAACATCAGCCACATCTCGACCCCCGACGCACACACCGTGGTGCTGGTGCTGAGCAACCCGGACGGCAACTTCCTGTTCCGCATGGGTGAGAACACCGCCGTGATCTTGCACCCGGACAGCGCCGCCAACGCCGCCACCAAGCCCGTGGGCACAGGCCCCTACAAACTCGACAGCTGGGCCAAAGGCTCTGCGGTGACTTTGTCCAAATGGGATGGCTTTCGCGATGCCGCTTCTGTCAAAGTGAAGAAAGTCACTTTCCGTTTCATCAACGATTCGGCTGCCCAGGTGGCCGCCTTGCTGGCGGGCGACATCGACGGCATGCCGCGTTTCCAGTCGCCGCAAAGCTTGGCACAGTTTCAGAAAGACAAACGCTTTGTGGTTGAAATGGGCAGCACGGCCGGCAAAGGCATCATGACCATCAACAACCGCAAAAAGCCGTTTGACGATGTGCGCGTGCGCCGCGCCTTGTCGCACGCGGTCGACAAGAAAGCCTTTATCGATGGCGTGTTTGAAGGGCTGGCCAAACCCATCGGCAGCCACATGGCGCCCACCGATGCGGGCTATGTGGAGTTGAGCAACACCTACGCTTACGACCCCGAAAAAGCCAAGGCCCTGCTCAAGGAAGCCGGGGTGCAAACCCCGCTGAACGTGACCCTGACCTTGCCCCCGCCGCCTTACGCCCGCAAGGGGGGTGAGATCCTGGCTGCGCAGTTGGCCAAAGTGGGCATCGTGGCCAAAATTGAAAACGTCGAATGGGCGCAGTGGCTGGGCGGCACCTTCAAGGGCAACTTTGACCTGACGGTGATCAACCACGTTGAACCACTGGACTACATGGCTTATGCCAACCCGCAGTACTACTGGGGTTACGACAGCAAGGCTTTCCGCGACTTGGCGGCCAAACACGCGGCCACCATGGCGGCCAAAGAGCGCACGCAGCTGTTTGGCGACATGCAGCGCATGATCGCCAAGGATGCGGTCAACGTGTTCCTGTTCAACGCCACCAACACCGCGGTGTACCGCAAAGGCCTCAAAGGTCTGTGGTCGAGCTCGCCGATTTTTGCCAACGACATGTCGGCCGTGTCCTGGCAATAAATTGAGGGGCCGCCCAAAACTGCCCTGAAAAGCTTGCTATAATTTGATCTATGATGCGGCTGTAGCTCAGCTGGATAGAGTACTTGGCTACGAACCAAGGGGTCGTGGGTTCGATTCCTGCCAGCCGCACCAAAAATTAGAAAGCCCACAACGCGAGTTGTGGGCTTTTTCTATTTTTGCCCTTGAACATCAGGACATGAGCAAAGCCTTCACCAAAGAGACCGACGGCGACGATGACGACGAGCTGGGTTTGCCGGCTTTGCCTTCAGGTGCACGCAACTACATGACGCCAGGCGGCTACGCCCGACTGCGCGCCGAGCTCTTCAGTTTGATCGATGACGAGCGGCCCAAGGTGGTCGAGATCGTGCATTGGGCCGCGAGCAACGGGGACCGCTCAGAAAACGGCGATTACCTCTACGGCAAAAAGCGTTTGCGCGAGATCGACCGCCGCATCCGTTTCCTGACCAAGCGGCTGGAAATCGCCGAAGTGGTGGACCCGGCCGTGCACCATGGCAGCGATCAGGTGTTCTTTGGGGCCACGGTCACCTACGCCGAGGCCTCAGGCGTCGAGCGCACGGTCACCATTTTGGGCATCGACGAAGCCGACAGCTTGCAAGGCCAGGTCAGTTGGGTCTCGCCGATCGCACGCACCTTACTCAAATCACGCGAGGGCGATGAACTCAAGTTGGTCACGCCTGCAGGCGTGCTGGACATCGAGGTGTTGCAGGTCCGCTATCCGGCCCCTGTTGGATCTGGGCTGGCAGGCTAGGCTTTTCAGGCGGGGGCGTTGCCTTTGTGGGTCTGGCGCTCAGCCCGGACCACCGAGAGGGTGCGCTTGAGGTGACGCAGCACTTGCTCAAGATGCGCCACATCCCGTACCGCAATGACAAATTTCAACTCGGCCATGTCTTGCGGTGAATCGCTGCCCATGTCCACGTGAACGATGTCGGTCTCGGCGACGGCCAGTGCACCCGCCACACGGGCCAGCACACCCTTGCCGTTGACCACGCTGACGTTGATGGCAGTCTCGAAGCTGCGGCTCAGTTCGTCCGACCACTCCACACCAATGAAGCGCTCGCTGTCCTTATGTTCCAGCTTACGCGCGGTGGCGCAGTCGCGGGTGTGCACAGCCAGGCCTTCACCACGGCCCAGGTAGCCCACGATGTCGTCACCGGGCAGTGGGCGGCAGCAGCGGGAATAGACCACCGACGCGTTTTCGCTGCCGTCCAGGGTGATGGCCCCTTGCGAGATGGATTCGTGCGCCGTGAATCGTTCCCGCGTCATCAGCAGGGCATCGGGTTTTTGGCCCCGCTCGGACAGCAAAGCGGTCAGACGTTTGGCCACAATGCTGGCGATGCGTTTGCCCAGACCAATGTCCATCAACAAATCTGCGCGGTTGCGGTTACCCGTGAAGCGCAGCAATTTGTCCCAAATGATCTGGTCGTTCTCCTCGTCAGAAGGGAGCTTGTCGATGCCTTCGGCACGCAAGGCTTGGGACAGCAGTTTTTCGCCCAGCTCGACCGATTCGGTTTGCGCCATGGTCTTGAGGTGGTGGCGGATCTTGGAGCGGGCGCGCCCGGTGCGCACAAAGCCCAGCCAGGCTGGGTTGGGGGACGACACGGGCGCGGTGATAACTTCGACCACATCACCGTTTTTGAGCTCGGTGCGCAGGGGTACCTGGTCGCCGTTGATGCGAGCGGCCATGGCGTGGTCGCCCACCCGGCTGTGGATGGCATAAGCAAAGTCCACCACCGTGGCGCCGCGTGGCAAAGCCATGATCTGGCTCTTGGGGGTGAACACATAGACGGCATCCGGGAACAGGTCGACTTTGACGTGGTCCCAGAACTCGGCCGCGTCGCGTGTTTCGGTCTGGATGTCCAAAAGCGATTGCAGCCACTGTGTGCCCAGGCGCTCCGATTGGGCGCTGGCCGATTCGTGTTCTTTGTAAAGCCAGTGCGCTGCCACGCCCGATTCGGCCACCAGGTGCATGGCCTCGGTGCGCATCTGAAACTCGACGTTCACGCCCGATGGCCCCACCAAGGTGGTGTGCAGCGACTGGTAGCCATTGACCTTGGCAATGGCGATGTGGTCCTTGAACTTGCCGGGCACAGGCTTGTAGATCTGGTGCAACCAGCCCAGGGCCGTGTAACAGTCAATCACCGAAGGCACGATGACCCGGAAGCCGTAAATGTCGGTCACCTGGGCAAAGCTCAGGTGCTTTTCATCCATCTTCTTGTAAATGGAGTAGAGGGTTTTTTCGCGGCCACTGATGCGCACATCCATCTTGGCCTGTGCAAAAACGGCTTCGACATCGGCCTGCACCTTTTGAATCAAATCGCGGCGGCGGTTGCGTGCGCGCGAGACCGCCTTGGTCAAAACCGCATAACGCCAGGGCAGCAGGTGCTTGAAGGCCAGGTCTTGCAGTTCGCGGTAGATCTGGTTCAGGCCCAGGCGGTGCGCAATCGGGGCATAAATTTCGAGGGTTTCCGAGGCGATGCGGCCCCACTTGCTGCGCGGCATGTCGCCCATGGTGCGCATGTTGTGGGTGCGGTCGGCCAGCTTGATGAGGATGACCCGCACATCGCGGGCCATGGCCAGCAGCATCTTGCGAAACGACTCGGCCTGGTTTTCTTCGCGGGTGTTGAACTCCAGCTTGTCCAACTTGGTCAGGCCGTCCACCAATTCGGCCACCTGGGAGCCGAAGCGCTCGATCAACTCGATCTTGGTGACGCCGCAGTCTTCCATCGCATCGTGCAACAGGGCTGCTGCCAATGCCTGGGCGTCCAGCTTCCATTCGGTGCACAAGCCGGCCACCGCGATCGGGTGGGTGATGTAGGGCTCGCCACTTTTGCGCATCTGGCCCAAATGGGCTTCGTCGGCAAATTTGTAGGCTTTGCGCACCATGTCGGTTTCGGCTTCGCTCAGGTAACCGAGTTGGGCCTCCAGCACCGCAAAGCTGGCCGCTGCCGCGTTGGCCGCAGCAGGAGGCACGGCCTTGTGGCGGCTGTGACCTGCTGGGGTGGACGGGGGCATGGCAGTGCTCATGACGTCAATGTAACGCAAGCGTTGGCGGGTGTTTCTGGCGGGCACAAAAAAGCCCCATGACTGGGGCTTGATGGGATCCGGCCACGGCCGGATGGGGCGTGCTTCAGGCCACGCGCTTGAGCATTTCGATGCCGACCTTGCCAGCAGCGATTTCGCGCAAGGCGGTCACGCCGGGCTTGTTTTTGCTTTCGATGCGGGGCGTGTGGCCTTGGCTCAGCATGCGGGCGCGGTAAGTGGCGGCCAAAACCAGCTGAAAGCGGTTGGGGATCTGTTCCAGGCAATCTTCAACAGTGATGCGGGCCATGTGTGTTCCTTGAAAATGTCTGTACGGGGTTTAAGCCATCTTGAGGGCTTGAAAGGTGTCAGGCCGGGCACGGCGCTGGACGTGGTATTTGAGCCGCTGGGCGTGAACAACCGCTTTGAGGTCAAACAGGGCACGATCAAATACTTCGTTGATTATAACGAAGTCGAATTCTTTGGCTTGTGCCATCTCCACCGCCGCATTCTGCAGGCGCAGCTCGATGATCTCGGGCGCATCCTCGCCCCGGCGCTCCAGGCGCGAGCGCAACTCTTCCCAGCTGGGCGGCAGGATGAAGATCAGCACCGCGTTGGCGTACATCTTCTTGATCTGCAGGGCACCCTGGTAGTCGATTTCCAGCACCACATCGGCCCCTTGGGCCATGCGGTCTTCGATCATCTTTTTGGAGGTGCCGTAGCGCTGGCCGTGCACATGGGCCCACTCGACAAAGGCGTCGGCCAGCACCATGGCATCGAACTCCTGCGCCGAGGCGAAAAAGTATTCGCGGCCGTGCTTCTCCTGGCCTCGGGGGGCGCGGGTGGTGTGCGACACAGTGGGCTGCACGCGCGAATCCAGCTCCATCAAGGCCTTGACCAGACTGGATTTGCCAGCCCCGCTGGGGGCGGCCACGACAAACAGGTTTCCTGGGTAATCCATGTTCAGGCTCTTTATTCGATGTTTTGGACTTGTTCGCGCATTTGCTCAATCAGCACCTTCATGTCCACCGAGATGCGGGTCATCTCCAGCACGGCCGATTTGGAGCCCAGGGTGTTGGCCTCGCGGTGCAGCTCCTGGATCAAAAAGTCCAGGCGCTTGCCGATGTCGCCGCCCTTGTCCAGCAAGCGGCTGATTTCGTCCAGGTGCGAGCGCAGGCGGGTCAGCTCTTCGGCGACATCGATGCGGATGGCAAACGCGGTCGCCTCGGTGAGGGCCCGGTCTTGCGCAGATTCGGGCAGGTGGCTGCCGTCGGCCAGGGCCATGGCGTCTTTCCAGCGCTCCAAAAAGCGCTGGCGCTGTTGTTCCACCAACTGTGGCACCAGCGGCACGGCCAGATCGGCCAAGCTGCGCAGCTGGGCAATGTGGCCTTGCAGCATCTCGGTCAGGCGGGCGCCTTCGCGGGCGCGGGCTTCGCGCAGGGCGTCCACGGCTTGGACGGCCAGTTGCATCCAGGCGGCTTCGTCGGGTGCGGCCTGGCCAGAGCTGCCTGCGGTCATGCGCAACACGTCGGCCACGCTCAAAGCGCGGGCATCGGGCAGCCAATCCTGGATCTTGCCTTGCAAGGCGGCGATTTTTTGCAGGGCCTGGTGGTTGGGGGCTTGCAAGGCCGCGCCGTCACCGGCATCCTGGCTGGCCCGCACCTCGACTTTGCCGCGTTTGATTTGCCGGGTGATCAGCTCGCGCAGGCCGGGTTCGAGCTGGCGCAGTTCTTCGGGCAGGCGAAAAGACAGGTCCAGAAAACGGCTGTTGACCGAGCGGATTTCCAGGCCCATCCGGGCTGTCGGGGCCAAGGGGGCAGGGGTGTCACCGCCTGCACCCAGCGGGCTGTGCTGCACGCTGGCGTACCCGGTCATACTGTAAACTGGCATCGATCAAGTTCCTTGTGACAGCGCCAAGCCAGACTGGCCGCGATGCGCTGCAAATGCCCAGCCTGACAGCTGAACATGAAACGAGGCATTATCTCAAACTCTTGGGCCCGCCCCGCCTGCGCATGGCCGGGCTCAGCAGACAACCCCCTTTCAGTGCCAACATGAACACCACCGTCTCTTACGTCCGAACCGGTCGCGCCAGCGACGCTTTGCGCGCTGTGCGCATCACCCGCGGTTACACCGTGCACGCAGAAGGCTCGGTGCTCATTGAGTTTGGCCAGACCCGCGTGCTGTGCACCGCCTCGGTCGAAGAAAAGGTGCCGGGCCACAAAAAAGGCAGCGGCGAAGGCTGGGTGACCGCCGAATACGGCATGCTGCCCCGCGCCACCCACACCCGGGGTGACCGCGAAGCCGCACGCGGCAAGCAAAGCGGTCGCACGCAAGAAATTCAGCGCCTGATTGGCCGCTCGTTGCGGGCCGTGTTTGACCTGAAAAAACTGGGTGAGCGCACCATTCACCTCGACTGTGATGTGCTGCAGGCCGATGGCGGCACGCGCACCGCCAGCATCACGGGCGCTTTTGTGGCGGCGCAAGACGCGGTCAACTGGCTCATGGCCACGGGCAAATTGACCGAGTCGCCCATCATCGACCGTGTGGCTGCCATCTCGGTGGGCCTGAAAAACGGCACCGCCTTGCTGGACCTGGATTACCCCGAAGACTCGGCCTGTGACACCGACATGAACGTGGTCATGACCGGCGCGGGCCATTTTGTGGAAGTGCAGGGCACGGCCGAAGGTGTGGCCTTCACCCGCGTCGAGATGGACCGTATGCTGGCTCTGGCTGAAAAAGGCATTGCACAACTCGTGCTGCTGCAAAAGCAGGCGCACGATGAGCCCAAGACCCTGACTTTCAGCGCCTGAAGCGCGGTGGGTGGCTTCATGAAAATTGTTCTGGCTTCCAACAACGCGGGCAAACTGGCCGAGCTGCAAACCCTGTTGGCGCCGCTGGGCATGACGCTGGTGCGCCAGTCCGAGCTGAACATCCCCGAAGCGGCAGAGCCCTTCAAGACCTTCGTTGAAAACGCTTTGGCCAAAGCCCGCCATGCCGCGCAGCTGAGCGGCTTGCCCGCCCTGGCCGATGACGCGGGTTTGTGTGTGGATGCTTTTGGGGGGCAGCCGGGTGTGGACACGGCGTATTACGCCACCCGCTTTGGCTACCCCAAAGGCGATGACACCAATGTCACCGCGCTGCTGGCGCAAATGCAGGGTGTCACCAACCGCCGCGCCGCCATGGTCAGCACCTTGGTGGCCGTGCGCAGTGCCGACGACCCGGAGCCCCTGATTGCCGTCGGCCGGGTGGTGGTGCAGATCGCGCCTGAGCGCCGGGGCAGCAATGGATTTGGCTTCGATCCGGTGTTGTTCTTGCCGGAATTTGGCAAGACCTTTGCCGAGCTGCCCACCGAAGTTAAAAACGCCAACAGCCACCGGGGTCGCGCCGCGCAAGCCATGCTGGCGCTGATGCGTGAGCGTTGGCTGGATGGTTCCGCTGCATGAGTCCACACCTTGACCCGGTGCATGCCATGCGGCCCGGCGTGTTGCAGCTGAACGCTTTGCCGCCACTGTCGCTGTATGTGCATCTGCCTTGGTGCACCAAGAAGTGCCCGTATTGCGACTTCAATTCGCACGAATTCCGGGCCGGGGCCGACGCGCCGTCCACACAAGACGCCTACATCGACGCCTTGTTCGCCGACCTGGAAGCGAGCCTGCCCCTGATTTGGGGTCGCAGCATCCAGACCGTGTTTTTGGGCGGTGGCACACCCAGCCTGTTTTCGCCCGAAGCGATAGACCGTTTGGTGGGTGGCATCCGTGCCCGTGTGCGTTTGGCACCAGACGCCGAGATCACCATGGAGGCCAACCCCGGCACCTTCGAGAAAGACCGCTTCAAGGCTTTCCGCCAGGCGGGCATCACCCGCTTGTCGATCGGCGTGCAGAGTTTTGACAATGCGCACCTCAAGGCCCTGGGCCGGGTGCACGACCGCGAGCAGGCCCTGGCCGCCGTGACCGAAGCGGCCCAGGTGTTTGACACCTTCAACCTGGACCTGATGTACGCCTTACCGGGCCAGACGTTGCAAGGCCTGACGCAAGACATCCAGACTGCATTGGCCTTTGCGCCGCCGCACATCTCGATCTACCACCTGACGATCGAGCCCAACACGGTGTTCGCCAAGTTCCCGCCCGCTTTGCCCGAAGACGATCTGGCCTACGAAATGATGGACCGCATCACCGAGCTGACTGCGTTGGCTGGCTTGGCGCGGTACGAAGTGTCGGCCTATGCCAAGCCCGGCCATCAGTGCGCCCACAACCTGAACTACTGGCAGTTTGGGGACTATCTGGGCATTGGCGCCGGGGCGCACAGCAAGCTCAGTTTTGCGCACCGAGTGCTTCGGCAAGTGCGTTACCGTGAACCTGCGCTCTACATGCAGCAGGCCATGAAAGGCGAGCCCGTCACCCAAAGCACCGAGGTGTCACGCCAGGACTTGCCCTTTGAGTTCATGCTCAACGCCTTGCGTTTGCGCGGTGGTTTTGATCTGGCCGATTACGTAGACCGCACGGGCCTGGCCATGACCAGCATCCAGCAGGGTTTGCAAGAGGCGGAAAAACAAGGGCTGATTGGCCGAGACCTGCACCGGGTCTGGCCGACCGACAGGGGCTTTGATTTTTTGAGCGATTTGCAGGCGCTGTTTTTGGCCGAGGGCGATTGAGGCCAGCAATTGGCCCGGTGTGCGTCAGGTTTTGATGCGCAGTCGGTCCAGGGCGAACTTGAAGCTGTAGAGCATCAGCAAGGCGCCTGTCACGTTGCCAAAAAACATGGGCCAAACATCCACCCACACGTTGATGTTGGGTCGATCCATCAAGAGCCAGACCAGTTGGTGGGCCACAGCGCTGGCGGCCGAAGAAATCAGCGTCAAATTCAGCAATTGCAAGGGGTCCAGTTTTTGCAGTTGTTCGCTGAGCCAGTGGTGTTTGTGCAGGTATTTCATCACCACCCAAGGGGTCAATCCGCCGGCCACCCCGTTCAGCAAGCCCAGCAAGGGATTGGAGCCATCAATCACCTCCCAATCGATGAACCAGCTGCCCAGCATCAGGCCCAGCGCACCGGGCAAGCCCAGCACCAACACCAGAATCACCCGGAAACCCGCGGGCAAGAACACCCAGTTCACCCCCTTGCTGTGCTCCAGGGTGTGGAAAATCCAGTCATTGAATTTGAAGAAGCCCACAAACAAAACAGCACTGATCAGAGTCAGTGCTGTTTTTTGTAAGGTTCTTTGGATCAAAGGGCTCATGCAGGCAAATCTTGGTGTGCCACTTGCATGGACTGCCCCAGATGACTGAAGTAATCCAAGGTCCGCTGTGTCGGAATCAAGAACTTGGCGCGGCGATCGCCTTCCAGGTTCAAGGTGCTCAGCATGTCTTTTTCACGCAGCCGGGTGATGCGTTTGTGCAGCGTGGCAGGAGATCCCAAATCAGCCAAGGCGATGGCCTCGCGCACCGTCATCGGCTGGTTTTCGTACCAGCGCAAAACCACGGCTTGCAACAAGGCTTTCTCGTTGGCGTCCATCTCCATGCCGTCTGGCAGGGCCTGGATGACTCTGGCCAACTGCAAAAAGCGCAGGTAGGCAGATACAAAAGGACTGTTGGTTTTTTCCATAAATTTGATTTTATCGAATTTTTGTAAAACCCAAAACCGACCTGGCCGCAGAATCGTTAAGCTTGTTACAAAAGGAGAAACGCATGACACATCGATTGGCCATCATCGGCTTGGGCATCATGGGCCGCCGAATGCTCGAAAACGCCTTGCAGCACCGGGCTTTTGAAGTTTGCGGGGTCTGGGATCCGTCGCCTCTTTCGGTGGCCAAAACCATCGAAATGGCGCCGAACGTCCCTGTCGCGCAAAGCGCAGAGGCGGCCATGGCCGGGGCCGATGCGGTCTATCTGGCCTGTCCGCCCGGACCCCGCAAAACCTACGCCTTGCAGGCGGTTGCCGCCGGGCAGGGCGTTTTCATGGAAAAACCCTTGGGCACCGACAACGCGCAAAGCCGCGATCTGGTCGACCAACTGCGCCGAGCGCGTTTGCCAGGCGTGGTCAATTTCACCCAGGCCGCCTCGCGGGGCTTTGAGGAGCTCAACCGCGCCATCGCTGCAGGTGAAACGGGTGAGCTGCTCGGCATCGACATTGTGGTGAACTACCCGGCGTGGCCCCGCGCCTGGCAAAAAGACGCCGATTGGCTGCGCCTGCGCCATGAAGGCGGCTACACCCGCGAAGTGATCTCGCATTTTCTGTTTTTGGCCGGGCGTTTTCTCGGGCCACTGACCTTGCAGCAGGCCTTGCCGCGCTATCCGCAAGACCCCGATCTGTGTGAGCTGGACATGTTGGCCCGTTTGACCACCGCAGACGGCAAGCCCGTCACGGTCATGGCCACCACCGGGGGGCGGCAACCGGATCGGCAGGAAGTCACCGTGCGCGGCAGCCGCATGAACCACCAATTCAGGGAGTTTTATCAACTCTGGCGCTCGGACGGTGGCCCATGGGTCGAAGCGTTGGACTGGTCCACCGAAGACCCGCGCACCAGTGCATTGCAGCGTCAGTTGAGCGAGGCGGACTTGTGGTTGCGTGGCCAGCCGCACAAACTCGCCACTGCGCAAGAGGCTTTGGCTGTGCAGGAGTTGGTGGAGGCCATGCTGGTGGGCAAGGTCTGAAGGGCTTGCCCCATGCAAAACGCCCCTGAAGAGGGGCGTTTTGCCTTGTGTCTTGGCGGAAGCGGTGAGATTCGAACTCACGGACCCTTTCGAGTCGCCGGTTTTCAAGACCGGTGCAATCGACCACTCTGCCACGCTTCCTTGGGGTGAATTGTAGCGACTTAAAAGGTCTTCAAGCTTGGCCCAGCATGCCGCGCTTTTCGATGAAGGCCACCACCTCGGCCAGTCCGTCCAGGGTTTTCAGGTTGGTCATGACCCAGGGGCGGGTTTCGGAGTTGGGGCGCATGCGCTGGGTGTCATCGCGCATCACTTGCAGGTCGGCCCCCACATGCGGGGCCAGGTCGGTTTTGTTGATCACGAACAAATCGCTTTTGGTGATGCCTGGGCCGCCTTTGCGAGGGATCTTTTCGCCCGCAGCCACATCGATCACGTAGATCGTGAGGTCACTCAGCTCGGGGCTGAAGGTGGCGGCCAGGTTGTCGCCGCCGCTTTCGATGAAGACCACGTCGGCGTTCGGAAATTTTTCGAGCATGCGGTCAATCGCTTCGAGGTTGATCGACGCGTCTTCGCGGATGGCGGTGTGCGGGCAGCCGCCGGTTTCTACGCCCATGATGCGCTCCGCAGGCAGGGCGCCGCTGACGGTGAGCAGGCGCTGGTCTTCCTTGGTGTAGATGTCGTTGGTGATGGCGATCAGGTCCCAGCGTTCACGCATGTTTTTGCACAGCATCTCGAGCAGTGTGGTTTTGCCGGAGCCGACCGGCCCGCCAATGCCCACGCGCAGGGGCGGCAGTTTTTTGGTGCGCTTGGGGATGTGGTGGAGTGCAGAAGAGGATGTGCTGTTCATGATCGGAAGATGCGTGAATATTGGGTTTCGTGGCGGGCGGACAGGATGACCAGCATGGGGTTGAAGGCCTGGCGGTCTTCATCGTTCAATTGCATAGCGGTTTGCACCGCCAACGGAATTTCTCGGGCCAGTCGGGCCAACATGCGTTGGCCTGCGCTTTGGCCCAGCGGCACGGCCTTGAGGGCGGCTTGGGTCATGTTTTCGGCCCAGCCAAAAGCACAGGCTTGCAAAGCTTGGTCTGGTGAAGCCTGGGCCAGTGACAAAGCCAGCGCCATGGCCAGCGGGTAGGTGGGTGGCAGTTGGGCGCAGCAGCTCAGTTGTGCTTCGCTGGCTTGCTGCAGGTTGCGCAGCCAGTCGAGCAATGATCTGCCCATCTGTTCGGTTTGCAGGCGCATCTCGGCGGTTTCGCGGGTGGCCATGACCCAGTTGTTCAAGGTTTGCAAGCGGGCCGTGTCGTGCTGCTGCCAAGCGGGGATGGCTTGTGCTAGCACCGCCATGTCGCCGCGCGACTGCGTCAGGTGCAGCTGGTCCACCACCCAGTCGGTGGCGCTGACTTCGTCGTGCACCAGGCCTTGTTCGATGGCGGCCTCCAGGCCTTCGGAGTACGAAAAGCCGCCGATCGGCAAAGCAGGTGATGCGAGCCAGATCAGTTGCAACAAACCCGAAGGCGCGGTGTCAGTGCTCATGCTTGCAGCCTGGGCCGTGTACATGGGGCTGCGCAAGGGCCGAACGGATGGGGATGGCGATGCGCTTGGCTGCGACCGGGGCTTGATCGTGGCTGTGGTCATGCCCATGCCCATGCCCATGCCCATGCCCATGCCCATCGTGAGAATGCCCACCGTGGTCACCATAAGCACCGCTTTCGGGCTCAAAGGGCTCCGAAACGGCCACCACTGTCATGTGCATGGCCCGCAGCATGTCGGCCAGCACATGGTCGGGTTCGATCTTGAGGTGGTCTGGTTGCAACTCGATGGGCACATGGCGGTTGCCCAGGTGGTAGGCGGCGCGGGTCAGGTCGAATGGGGAGCCGTGTTCGCTGCAAGCGGTGATGCGCAACACGGTTTGCGGTGCAGCTTCCACGCGAATGAGCGAGCCGTCTTCGGCCACCAGCACATCGCCGCCGCGCACGACGGTGCCACGGGGCAAGAAGATGCCCAGCTGGCGGCCTGCGCTGTCCGTGGCATCAAAGCGGCTTTTTTGGCGGGTATCCCAATCCAGCGTGATGGTGTTGGCGCGTTGGACCAGAACGCGGGCCAGGCCACGGCCTTGCGGCATGAGTTTGGAGCAAATGATCATCAGAACAAAAAGTAGCGTTGCGTCATGGGCAGACTGGTCGCGGGCTCGCACACCAACAGCTGTCCGTCGGCGCGCACCGCGTAGGTCTGGGCATCGACTTCCATGCGGGGCGCGTAGTCATTGTGAATCATGTCTTTCTTGCCCACCTGGCGGATGTTCTTCACAGCCGACAGGTTTTTTTGCAGACCATAACGTGCACCGATGCCCGCTTGCCAACCCGCTTGCGAGACAAAGGTCAGCGAGTTGCGCGTGAGCGCACCGCCAAAGCTGCCAAACATGGGACGGTAGTGCACCGGCTGTGGTGTGGGGATGGACGCGTTCGGGTCTCCCATGGCCGCCAGCGCGATGAACCCGCCTTTCATGATGAGGGCCGGTTTCACACCAAAGAAGGCGGGCTTCCAGATCACCAGATCGGCCCATTTGCCCACCTCGATGCTGCCGACTTCGTGGCTGATGCCGTGTGCAATGGCGGGGTTGATCGTGTATTTGGCGATGTAGCGCTTGACGCGGGCGTTGTCGTGGCGGTCGGTGTCGCCGGGCAGGCTGCCGCGCTGCTGCTTCATCTTGTGCGCAGTTTGCCAGGTGCGGATGATGACTTCGCCCACCCGGCCCATGGCTTGGCTGTCGCTGCTCATCATGCTGATGGCACCCAGGTCGTGCAGGATGTCCTCGGCCGCAATCGTCTCCTTGCGGATGCGGCTCTCGGCAAAGGCCAGGTCCTCGGCAATCGCCGGGTCCAGGTGGTGGCAGACCATGAGCATGTCCACATGCTCGTCGAGCGTGTTGGTGGTGTAGGGGCGTGTCGGGTTGGTGGACGACGGCAGCACATTGGCTTCGCCGACCACCTTCAAAATGTCCGGCGCATGCCCGCCGCCTGCGCCTTCGGTGTGGAAGGTGTGGATGGTGCGGCCCTTGAAGGCCGCCACGGTGTCTTCCACAAAGCCCGACTCGTTGAGCGTGTCGGTGTGGATGGCCACTTGCGTGTCGGTTTCTTCGGCCACGCTCAGGCAGTTGTCGATGGCCGCAGGCGTGGTGCCCCAGTCTTCGTGCAACTTCATGCCAATCGCGCCTGCATTGATCTGCTCGTGCAAAGCTGCAGGCAAGCTGGCGTTGCCCTTGCCCAAAAAACCCAGGTTCATCGGGAAGGCGTCGGCCGTTTGCAGCATGCGTTCAATGTTGAAGGGGCCTGGTGTGCAGGTGGTGGCAAAGGTGCCGGTGGCCGGGCCGGTGCCGCCACCCAGCATGGTGGTCACGCCGCTGGCCAGTGCCTCGTCGATCTGTTGGGGCGCGATGAAGTGGATGTGTGAGTCAATGCCGCCTGCGGTGACGATCAGGCCTTCGCAGCTGATGATCTCGGTGCCCGGGCCCATCACGATGTCCACACCCGGTTGCGTGTCGGGGTTGCCCGCTTTGCCAATGGCGGCGATGCGGTTGCCGCGCAGGCCGATGTCGGCTTTGACGATGCCCCAGTGGTCGATGATGAGGGCGTTGGTCAGCACGCAGTCCATTGCGCCTTCGCTGTTCATGCGCTGCGATTGCGACATGCCGTCGCGGATCGTCTTGCCGCCACCGAACTTGACCTCTTCGCCGTAGCCCCCGGCTTGCAGCGTGAAGTCTTTTTCAACTTCGACGATCAGGGCGGTGTCGGCCAAGCGAACCCGATCGCCCACGGTGGGGCCAAACATTTCAGCGTATGCACGTTTGTCGATGTGGGCCATGTCAGTCTGCTTTCTTGGCGTTGTCGAGCGGGCCTTGGGTCAGACCCCTAAAGCCATACACCACGCGATCGCCCGCGTAGTCGACCAGTTCCACCGTGCGTTGCTGGCCGGGTTCGAAGCGCACGGCGGTGCCTGAGGCGATGTTCAGCCGCATGCCGTGCGCGGTGGCCCGGTCAAAGCGCAGACCGGCGTTGGTCTCGGCAAAGTGGTAGTGCGAGCCCACCTGGATGGGGCGGTCACTGGCGTTTTGCACCACCAGGGTGCAGGTGCGGCGGCCCACGTTCAGCGCATGCTGGCCGGGGTCAATCAAAAGTTCTCCGGGGGTCATGTGGGACTCACTTTTTACCGAAGTAGAACGCGAGCACAACGGCGGCTGCGACCACAAAGCCGAGCGCATCGGTCGCATGCCAATGCGTGCTGCCCAGGCCGTGTCCATCATGGGCAAATGCGGTTTGCCCCAGATGGCTGAGGGCCAGAGAAAGAGTCAGTGAGATTTTTTTCATGGGTAAGCCTTGATGTGTTCAGACGATAGGTTGGTGCACGGTCACCAATTTGGTGCCGTCGGGAAATGTGGCTTCGACCTGGATGTCCGGGATCATTTCGGCAATCCCGTCCATCACATCGGCTCGCGTCAAAACGGTGCGGCCCTCACTCATGAGTTGGGCCACAGTCTTGCCGTCGCGTGCGCCTTCCATCACGGTCGCGCTGATGAGGGCAATGGCTTCGGGGTAGTTCAGCTTCAGGCCTCGGGCCTTGCGGCGCTCGGCCAGAAGGCCGGCTGTGAAGATCAGCAGCTTGTCTTTTTCGCGGGGTGTGAGTTCCATATTGGTGCGTGAATTCGCTCGATGGTGCAGATGCCCAAAGCGGTGCAAATAACGTGCCTGCCTTGCGCGCGGTTTGTATAGGCGACTCTGCGCAGCCATGCGCAAGCCTGCGCACTTGTGGTGCGCCATGGGATCAAAAGGCTGGCACGGTGATTGCAAGTGGTGTTGCAGCGCAGCAATCCTGCGTCTGTTTGAACAACCTACTTTCCTGATTGGAGTGATCTCATGATGAACCGCCGTGGCCACCTCAAAGCCCTCGCGACCGCAGCTGCCCTCGTGGCTGGCAGCCTGAGCTTGGCAAACCCAGCCCAAGCGCAAGCGGGCAACACCATCAAAGTCGGCGTGCTGCACAGCTTGTCGGGCACCATGGCGATTTCCGAGACGGTGCTCAAAGACACGGTGCTCATGGCCATCGACGAGATCAACGCCAAGGGCGGTGTGCTCGGCAAGAAGCTCGAACCCGTGATCGTGGACCCAGCATCCAACTGGCCTTTGTTTGCTGAAAAAACCAAACAGCTGCTCGGCCAGGACAAGGTCTCGGTGATCTTCGGTTGCTGGACTTCGGTGTCGCGCAAATCAGTGTTGCCGGTAGTCGAAGAAATGAACGGCTTGCTGTTCTACCCCGTGCAGTACGAAGGTGAGGAGCTGTCCAAGAACGTGTTCTACACCGGCGCTGCCCCCAACCAGCAGGCCATTCCTGCAGTGGATTACCTCATGAGCAAAGACGGCGGCTCGGCCAAACGCTGGGTCTTGCTGGGCACCGACTATGTGTACCCCCGCACCACCAACAAAATCTTGCGCGCTTACCTGAAAAGCAAGGGCGTGGCCGACAAGGACATCGACGAGAAGTACACCCCGTTCGGTCACAGCGATTACCAGACCATCGTGGCTGACATCAAGAAGTTCAGTGCCGGTGGCAAGACCGCCGTGGTGTCCACCATCAACGGTGACTCCAACGTGCCTTTCTACAAGGAACTGGGCAACGCAGGTCTGAAAGCCAAAGACGTGCCTGTGGTGGCTTTCTCGGTGGGTGAAGAAGAGTTGCGCGGTGTGGACACCAAGCCGCTGGTCGGCCACCTGGCCGCCTGGAACTACTTCATGAGCATCAAGAACCCGGCCAACGACGAGTTCACCAAAAAGTGGGCGGCCTATGCCAAGGCCAAAAACATCGCCGGTCACAAAGACAAGCCGCTCACCAATGACCCGATGGAAGCGACCTACATCGGCATCAACATGTGGAAGCAGGCGGTGGAGAAAGCCAAGTCCACTGACACCGACAAAGTGATCGCGGCCATGGCCGGTCAGACCTTCAAGGCACCGAGCGGCATCACCAGCAAGATGGACGAGAAAAACCACCATCTGCACAAGTCGGTGTTCATCGGCGAGATCAAGGCCGACGGCCAGTTCAACGTGGTGTGGAAAACACCCGGTCCCGTCAAGGCCAAGCCATGGAGCCCCTTCATCGAAGGCAACGACAAGAAGCCTGACGAGCCTGTTAAGAAGTAACGGGTCCGCATGTCATTCCCGTGCAGGTGGGAATGTATGTCGGTCAATGAGATGGATCCCCGCATTCGCGGGGATGACACCAAGCTTGTCATGCATGCGACGGATAAAAACCGTCATTCTCGCGCAGGCGGGAATCCATCTCACGTTCGAAGGTGCTTGCAGGGGCTGAAGCCAGTGACCTGCGGCCAAAGCCGTGTGAATCCCAGAAAAGAGCAAGATGAAAAAATGGATGGTGAAAGGCGCGTTGATCTTGGGTGCGCTGTACAGCTTCTCAGCCGCGCAAGCCCTGACGATGGACGAAGCCAGAGGCATTGCGGTGGGGGAAAGCGATGCGCGCGTCGAGGCGCTGGCCCAGGCCGTGAGTCAAGGGGATGAAAAAACCGCCGCCTATCTGCAGGCGCTGACCGATGATGTGGTCAAAATCGCCAACGGCCAGGTGCTGGTGGTGCGCGATGGCCAAGGCCAGGACCCGGTGACCGGACAAGCGTTGACCGTGCCCGCCGATGCGGAAGATGTGATGTTGAACAACCGCCTGCGTGGCGAGATTGACACGGCCCTGGCGGCCCTGAAGTTGTTCAGCCCGGATGTGAAAGTGCGCAGACAAGCGGCCCTGTCGCTGCTCAAAGAGCCCGACGCCAGCCGCAGGCCTTTGCTTGATAAGGCCTTGGCCTCAGAAAAAGACGCCACGGTGCAAAGGCTAGTCCGTCAGGCCCGTGCTGCCGCCATGCTGGGCAGTGAGGCAGCCAATGACCGTTTGCTCGCTGCGCGTGAATTGGCCGACAGCCAGCAACCTGAAATATTGCTTTTGCTGAACCAGCAACTCGCCAACGAACAAGAGCCTTCGGTCAAAAAACAAATCCAAACATCCCTGGCCGCTGTTCAGGACAGCCTGCGCTGGGGCGAGCGACTGGGCACCTTGTTCACCGGGGCCAGCCTGGGTTCGATTTTGTTGTTGGTGGCGCTCGGCCTGGCCATCACTTACGGTCTGATGGGCGTGATCAACATGGCCCATGGTGAGCTGATGATGATTGGCGCTTATGCCACCTATGTGGTGCAAGCCTTGTTTCGCGATCATCTGCCGGGCGTATTTGACGCTTATCTGCTGGTGGCGATTCCGGTGTCTTTTATCACCTCGGCCTTGGTGGGTGCGGTGATGGAGCGCACCGTGTTGAAACATTTGTATGGCCGCCCGCTGGAAACCCTGTTGGCCACCTGGGGCATCAGCCTGGTGCTGATGCAAGGTGTGCGCAGCCTGTTTGGCGCACAAAACGTGGGTGTGGAAAACCCCTCGTGGATGAGCGGCTCGCTGCAGCTGCTGCCCAATTTGCAATTGCCCTGGAACCGCATGCTCATCATTGTGTTTGCCGCAGCGGTGCTGATCGGCATGGCGCTGCTGATTGGCAAAACACGCTTGGGTTTGTTTGTGCGTGGCGTGACGCAAAACCGCCCCATGGCTTCGTGCATGGGCGTCAACACTGCCCGTATCGACACCTATGCGTTTGCGTTGGGCTCGGGCATTGCGGGGCTGGCCGGTTGCGCGCTCAGCCAGGTGGGCAATGTGGGGCCTGATCTGGGGCAAAGCTACATCGTGGACTCGTTCATGGTGGTGGTGCTGGGCGGTGTGGGCCAGCTGGCGGGCACTGTGTACGCCGCATTGGGCCTGGGCCTGGCCAACAAATTGCTGGAGGGCTGGACCGGTGCGGTGCTGGCCAAGATCGCCGTGTTGGTGTTCATCATCGTCTTCATCCAGAAGCGGCCGCAAGGCATCTTCGCGATGAAGGGTCGCAGCGCCGAAGCGTGAACAGGGGCATGAACATGAACACGAAACAATTTCAATTGCCCGCTCACGCGCCTTTACTCGGGCGCAAAGCCTGGACTGCATTCTTGCTGGCGCTGATCGCCGTGGGCTTTTTGGCGCCCTTGCTCAACCTGTGGGTGCCAGTGGGCAACCCCTTGCACCTGAGCGACTTTGCGGTGTCCCTGATCGGCAAGATCATGTGTTACGCCATCTGCGCCCTGGCCATGGACCTGATCTGGGGTTACACCGGCATCCTGTCGCTGGGCCATGGCCTGTTTTTCGCGCTGGGCGGCTATGTCATGGGCATGTACCTGATGCGCCAGATCGGGCAGGACGGCAACTACAAAAGCCATCTGCCCGACTTCATGGTCTTCCTTGACTGGAAGGAGCTGCCTTGGCACTGGACGCTGTCGGACAGCTTTGTGGCCACGCTGCTCCTGGTGGTGCTGGTGCCGGGATTCATTGCCTTCGTGTTTGGCTACTTCGCGTTCCGATCGCGCATCAAAGGCGTGTACTTTTCCATCATCACCCAGGCCATGACCTATGCGGCCATGCTCTTGTTCTTCCGCAACGAGACGGGCTTTGGTGGCAACAACGGCTTCACCGATTTCAAACGGATTCTGGATTTGCCGATCGCCACACCGGGCATGCGCATGGTGCTGTTTGTGTTGACTGGTTTGACGCTTCTGGGCTTTTTCTTGTTCTCGCGCTGGTTGGTGAGCAGCAAGTATGGCCGCGTGTTGATGGCGATCCGTGATGCCGAAACGCGCGTCATGTTCTCGGGCTACTCGCCACTGCCCTACAAACTCAGCATCTGGGTCATCTCGGCCGTGATGTGTGGCATTGCAGGCGCTTTGTATGTGCCGCAGGTGGGCATCATCAACCCCGGCGAAATGAGCGCAGCCAATTCGATCGAGATGGCGGTGTGGGCGGCTGTGGGCGGGCGTGGCACGCTGATCGGCCCGATCGTCGGTGCGTTTTTGGTCAACGGGGCCAAGAGCTGGCTCACGGTGACGGCGCCTGAGTTCTGGTTGTACTTTTTGGGGGCGCTGTTCATTGTGGTCACCTTGTATTTACCCAACGGGGTGATTGGTCTGCTGCGCACACGCCAAGGCTGGCTCAAATATTTCCGTCATTCCCGCGAAGGCGGGAATCCAGACCCCGTATCCCCTGTCAAGCCGGGGATGACAGACCCTCAGCCCTCTACCGATCAGAAAGGCGGTGCCGCATGACGCCCGATCTGCTCCAGCAAGGCGCCCAGCGCGTGGCACAACATGCCCAATACCTGAGCGAGTCGACCGAATCGGGTGGGCGCGATGCGGGTTACGGCCGTGTGCTGCACGATCGCCATGAAGTGGATGTGAGCCATGGCCGCATCCTGTATCTGGAAGACGTGAGCGTGAGCTTTGACGGCTTCAAGGCCATCAACAAGTTGTCGCTCGATATTGCACCGGGCGAGCTGCGCTGCATCATCGGCCCCAACGGCGCGGGTAAGACCACGATGATGGACATCATCACAGGCAAGACCCGGCCCGACGAAGGCACCGTGTTTTTTGGCAGCACCATTGACTTGCTGCGCCACAACGAACCCGAGATCGCGCAGTTGGGCATCGGCCGGAAGTTCCAAAAGCCCACGGTGTTCGAGCACCTCACGGTGTTTGAAAACCTGGAACTGGCCCTGAAGACGAACAAGGGCGTCAAAGCCTCTATGTTCTTCAAGCTCGATTCGACCCAGAGCGACCGTTTGGCCGAAGTGCTGCACACCATCCACTTGGCTGGCAGCGTCAGCGCCCTGGCCGGTGTGCTCAGCCATGGCCAAAAGCAGTGGCTGGAGATCGGCATGCTGCTCATGCAAGACCCCAAGCTACTCTTGCTGGACGAGCCCGTGGCGGGCATGACAGACCACGAAACCGAGCGCACAGCTGAGCTGTTCCTCAGCCTCAAGGGCAAGCACTCGCTGATGGTGGTGGAGCACGACATGAGCTTCATCCGCACCCTGGGCGGCACGGTGACCGTGCTGTGCGACGGCTCGGTGCTGGCCCAAGGCACGCTCGATCAGGTGCAGGCCGATGAGCGGGTGATCGAGGTTTATCTGGGGCGTTGATGCGTCGAGGTTTTTGTAGGTCGGAGCTTCAGCTCCGACAAGTGCGCCCAAAGACCTGATGTCGGACCTGAAGGTCCGACCTACATGAAAAGTGAAATATGCTGACAGTCCAAAACATTCACCAATACTACGGCGGCTCCCACATCCTGCGCGATGTGAGTCTGAGCGCCGAGCCCGGCCAAGTGACCGTGCTGCTGGGCCGCAACGGTGTAGGCAAGACCACGCTGCTCAAATCGCTCATGGGCCTGGTGCCGATCAAAAGCGGCAGCGTGACCCTGAATGGCCAAGACCTCACCCGTGCCAAACCCTATGAACGCGCCGCCGTAGGCATTGGCTATGTTCCCCAAGGTCGCGAAATCTTTGCCCGCCTCACGGTCGAAGACAACCTGCGCATGGGCCTGGCCACACAGCCCGGCGGCACACACATCCCGCCCGAGCTGTTTCAACTCTTTCCGGTGCTCAAACAAATGCTGCACCGCCGAGGCGGTGACCTGTCAGGCGGGCAGCAGCAGCAGCTGGCCATCGCCAGGGCGCTGGCCGCCAAGCCGCGCCTCTTGATACTGGACGAACCCACCGAAGGCATCCAGCCGAGCATCATCAAAGACATTGGCCGCGTGATCCGCCAACTGGCCGACGTGGGCCTGCAAGGCCAGCGCATGGCGGTGCTGCTGTGCGAGCAGTATTACGACTTTGCCGAAGAATTGGCCGACCAATACCTGGTGATGGAGCGCGGCGAAGTGATCGCCAGCGGGCCGGGTCGCGAGATGAAAGAAAAGAACATTCAGCAGTTGGTGGCGATTTGAAATTGATCTGGTTAAGGTCAAGCTCAAGCTCCGCTTTTTGAACCTGTTCAGCTCTGATCATCGACAACGCGGTGGAGATTGTCATACTCCCGCTTATGGAATATGTTTTTTCATCCTCAGGGCCTCATTCAGCAAGCAGGCCACCCAACTTTTTTGTTAGCTATTTTTCATCCGTTTTTAGGAATTTGCTATTCATTTTCTGTGTGCGTCGGTATTGGCATCGACGGTTTTTGCAGATGGCCATCGTATTGGGCTTTTCAAATGCATTTGCAGCTGTGGATGTCGGCCAAATGGGAAACGCTTCGATACCGCTGACCCAACACATTCAATTTTTGGAAGATGCCCGTGCACAATTGAAATTGGCTGACTTGCAGTCTGTGGAAGTCAAGGCGTCTTTTAGAAGCGAAGCTACACAAATATATGCGCTGCAATTTGGCATCACGAAAAGCCCGTGGTGGTTGCGTTTCAGTTTGCGCAACGAAACGGATCAACCCGTTGAGCGCTATGTCGAGATCGCCAACAGTCGATTGACAAGGCTGGATTTCTGTGGACCCGATGTCGGAATGGACTTTCGCTGCACAGAAACTGGCAGCTTGAAGTCATTCGATTCGCGACCTTATGCCAATCGGTATTTTGTATTTCCAATCAAACTCGCGCCGAACAGTGTGGGCACTTTTTATGTACGCGTCGAGTCCTCGTCGAGTTTGTCTGTCCCTGCCCGTGTCTGGTCACCCGAGGCTTTTCGGCTTTACGAAAAAAATGATTACCTCGTGCAAGGTTTGTACTTGGGTGCGGCCATTGCCATCGCGGTGTTGAACTTGTTTTTATTTTATACGCTGCGCGAAAAGCTTTATTTGGTGTACGTGGGGGTGGTCGTCAGCATCACGTTCACCGTGTTTTCGCACAATGGGCTGGTCAAGCAAATGATTGCTGCAGATTCACCCGCATGGTCACTGAGCTCAGCAAGCGTAGGCTATGCGGTGGCTGTTGGGCTGCTTTTGCTTTTCATGCGGCAAATGCTTTCCACCGCCACGGTTGTTCCGAGGGCCGATCGTTGGCTACGGGGGGCCATGTGGGTCTTTTTGCTGCCAGTTCCAGTGGCGCTTGCACTGTTTCACCAGTCAGTCATCTTGTTCACGCAGTTTCTGACCTTGTCGGTCATTGGCTTAGAACTGTTGGTGGGTGTTTATTTGTGCTGGCACCGCCAGCGCAGTGCGTATTTTTTCATGTTGGCATATTCGTGGCTGATCATCGTGGCCTGCGCAAATCTCTTGGCTGGGTTGGACTGGATTCCCCTTGTATGGGACGTGGGTTGGTCGGCTCAAGTCGCGTCTGGATTCGAGATGATTTTGTTGTCCTTGGCGCTCGCAGATCGCATGAATCAGGTGCGTCTCCAGCGTGATCACTCGCAAGAATTGGCCATCCAGTTACAAGCCAGTCTTGTGGAAGAACTGCGGGGTTCTGAGCAACGCCTGAAGCACCTGGTGTCTCAGCGGGTGGACGAACTTCGGCGACTCATCGATATGCTCAGCCATGAAGTTCGCACCCCGATGTCGGTCATTCGCATGTACCTCAGCATGGACCAAGCTTCGCCGCGCAGCCGAGAACAGGCTCGCCAAGCGGTGTCTGATGTGGATGCCATCATCGAACGCTGCCTTGATACAGATCAGGTTGACCATGCTTCGGTCACGATCAACCGTCAAAATTGCAGAATTGATGCGGTGGTGCAAGGCTTGATCACCAGCAATTTAGAAGCACAACGCGTCCAAGTTTCGGCCCCCCAACCCTGCGAAATCCATACTGACTTGCAGTTGTTGAAAGTGCTGTTGTCCAACCTTATCGACAACGCTCTGAAATACAGCCCACCCCATGCGCAGGTCCAAGTTTCGGTGTTTCCAGCCGATAGAAATAACCAGCCAGGCGTTTGTGTTCGGGTGAGCAACCCAGTCGGGGCGGCCGGCTTTCCGGACCTGGACCGTGTGTTCAGCAAGTTCTACCGCAGTCCATCTGCGCACGGTAAAAGCGGATCGGGTTTGGGCCTGTACCTTGTGAGTCAGTTTGTTCAGCTGCTCGGTGGCACTGTTGAAGTTCAGTGTGCGACTGATCAGGTGCATTTCGATCTTTGGCTACCACTCTGAATGCCCATTCATTGCGAGGTCAGAACAGCTGGTCGTCAGGATTGGTAAGTCTGCTCGACAGCCGCTTTGATAAATTTCATTGAAATGAATACCTTAATTTGTGAACCTTTTTTCTTGCGGTCGCGGTTGCACTCATGAATGCCTCCCTGAAAGTCGTCGTTGTCGAAGACCATGATGCACTTCGTGAAATTACGATTCAGGCACTCAACGACATGGGCTGTCAAGCTGTGGGCATACCTTGCGCAGAAGACGTGGATGAGTTGCCAGGCCCTGTGGCCGATCTATTTATCATCGACCTGAATTTGCCAGGCGAAGATGGCATCAGTTTGGCTCGTCGTATTCGGAACAGCCATGCGCACATCGGCCTGATCATTGTGTCCTCACGTCATCAATTGGCCGAGAAAATGACAGCGTACGACAGCGGCGCAGACTTTTACTTGACCAAACCGACCTCCATGCAGGAGCTGGGAGCCTTGATCAAGGTATTCGGTCGTCGCTTGAAGGCTGAAAACTTCGATCGCAAGGCCGGCTTTACCCTCGACGCCACAGCCATGACTTTGCACAGTGGGCGTGGTGAAAACCAAACAGTCTCTTTGTCAGCCAACGAAGTGGCTATTTTGTCGGCCCTTTCCAGGGCTGTAGGCTGTCAATTGGAATTTTGGCAACTGATGAATCACCCCCATCGCACAGAAGTCGAGGTTGGCAAAAATACGCTCGAAGTTCAGATGGTTCGTTTGCGCAAGAAGCTGAACATGATTGGCGCACCGGCCGGTTCCATCAAAGGTCTGCGTGGCTACGGTTATCAGCTCTGCATTCCGATCACCGTGATTTGATTGAAATTTCAGAACCGTTATTGCACGGTCAAGGATAACCACTTTTGTAAGTAATCGTAAGTGAAGGCTGTAGGCCCGCAACTAGCATCCGCATCGTTTTGACGTAAAGAGAGATGCAATGCCTAAAGTTGATTTGCCTACAGCATGGTTCAGCATGCCCCTTATCGCCTTGTCTTTGGGTGCGCAAGCGCAGGTGCCCACCGACGCAGGTGTACTCCAGCAACGCATCGAGCGCGAACGTCAGGCCACGTTGCCTGCACGCGTCACGCCCCAACCCGCAGCCAGTCCAGGTGCAACGTCCCCCTCATCGAGCCTGAGCGTTCCAGTCGGTACATTTGTTTTCAAAGGTAATACGTTGCTCTCTAATGAGCAACTTGGGTCGGTTCTGTCTGCATATAGCAACCGCAATCTCGATTACACCCAGCTGCAAGAAGCTGCAGCAGCCGTCGCGCAGGCCTATCGCACAGCGGGTTGGTTGGCCAATGCCTTTTTACCGCCCCAGGATATTCGCGACGGCAAGGTCACTATCGAAGTGGTGGAGGCTGTTTTTGGCGGCACAAAAATTGAAGGACAAGCCCAACGGGTGAGCGCAGCGCAAGTTTTAGAAATTGTGGGGGCACAACAATCGCCAGGCCAAGCCCTGAACATTTTTGCACTGGACCGTGCCCAGTTGTTGGCCGATGACCTGCCCGGGATTGCGGTGTCGGGTGCTTTGAGCGCTGGTGCGGTGCAAGGTCAAACTGACTTGGTCTTGAAAATCACCGACGAGCCCGTATTCATTGCAAACATGCTTGCGGATAACCATGGCGCTCTTTCGACAGGCACTGCCCGTGCAACTGCAAGCTTTTATGTCAACAATCCATCCAACACAGGCGACCAGATCAACGCCACGGTCATGGCTACCGAGGGCACGCGCTACGCTCGTTTGGGCTACGGCCTGCCAGTTGGCTCTGATGGTTGGCGAGTAGGCGCCAACGCATCTTACTTGGGCTACAAACTCGTAAACGCTGACGCAGACGGCAACAGCCACAGCCTGGGTTTGGAGGCCCGCTATCCGGTCATCCGCTCGCGCTTGAAAAATCTCTTTTTAGAACTGACAGCCGACCGCAAGTCGTTCGATAACCGCTGGGCTGGCGAGTCCAACACCCGTTACACCACCGAAGCATTGGGTGTCTCGCTTTCCGGCAACGCGTTCGACGATGCTGCCGGAGGCGGTGTCAGCACTGCCACGTTGGGTTGGGTAAGCGGCCGTCGCGACAACCAAACGGGCACAACAGACAGCCGCTACAACAAGTGGCACTACGCCGTTTCCCGTCAACAAAACATCGCGTCTGGTTTGTCAGCATTTGCCAGTTGGAACGGACAAGCCTCGTCGGACAACCTAGACACCTCTGAAAGCTTTTATCTGGGTGGTGCCAACGGCGTACGGGCCTATCCCTCCAGCGAGGGCCATGGCAGCAGCGGCGATTTGGCCAAGCTTGAACTGCGCTGGCGCACCAGCAGCACGCTGTCAAGCGCCCTTTTTTACGACCACGGTCGCGTTCGTAACCGCGACGGCTCGCCCAGCTACAGCCTCAAGGGCGCTGGCCTGACCCTGGCCTGGCAAGCAAGCACAGACTTCAACCTCAGTGCCACGCTGGCTCGCCGCATTGGCTCCAACCCCAACGCAAGCGTGACGACAGGCAGCGATCAAGACGGCAGCCTTCATAAAAACCGTGTATGGCTCGCCGCCAGCTTGAACTTCTGATTTGGCCGCAAGGATTGACGCATCATGAACAAAACATTCCACAGCATCTGGAACGACATCACAGGCACCTTTGTGGCCGTGGCAGAAACGGTCAGCGGGTGCGGCAAGCGCACAGGCTCCAGCGCAGTCACCGTATCCCCCAGCCAAGCGGGCAGTGCGCGCCGCAGACGTTTGCTGCTGACACCCCTGGCACTGGCCTTGATGGGCATAGGCTTGGCACACGCCACCACAGCACTGCCTGCACCGGCACCCAACCAACTGCCCACTGGCGGGCGAGTGGTCGCTGGTCAAGCCAGTGTGGTGCAAAGCGGCGCGGCCTTGAATGTGAACCAGACCAGCCACCGCGCGGTGGTCGACTGGAACAGCTTTAATGTGGGTGCCAGCGCTTCGGTGAACTTTGTGCAGCCCTCTGCCAATAGCACCATCCTCAACCGCGTGCTTGACGCCAACCCCAGCCAAATTATGGGTCGCATCAACGCCAACGGTCAGGTTTTCCTGACCAACGCGAGCGGCATCTATTTTGGCAAAAACGCCACCATCAACGTGGGTGCGTTCACAGCCACCACACACAGCATTGGCAACGACGACTTCATGGCGGGGCGGCTCAACTTCAGCCGCAACGGTTCGACGGGTCGTGTGGTGAACGAAGGCCACATCTCCGCAGACCTGGGTGGCTACGTCGCCCTGTTGGCGCCAGAAGTGCGCAACCAGGGTGTGGTGGTCGCACAAGCTGGCACGGTGGCCCTGGCCGCAGGCGAAGTGTTTGAGCTGCAGTTTGATGGATCGCGCCTAACCAACATCCGCGTTGAGCCCGCCACCATCGCGGCGCTGGTCGAAAACGGCAACGCCGTTCATGCCCCTGGCGGTTTGATCATCCTGTCAGCCCAAGCGGCCAGTCGTCTGCAAGGCGGCGTGGTCAACAACACCGGCCGTCTGGAAGCCGGTGGCTTGGTCAACGACGGCGGCACCGTGCGCCTGACCGCCAGCGACAGCATTCGGCACAGCGGCAGCATCACGGCCGACGCCAAGCCCGAGAGCACTGGCAACGGTGGATCGGTGGTGCTCATCGCGGATCTGAACAACCTGGACAGCCGAACCCAGGTCAGCGGTGCCATCAGTGCCCGCGCTGGCGGTTTGGGTGGGGATGGCGGATTTGTCGAAACATCGGCTTCACATGTGGACATTGCCGAATCTTTTCAGGTCAGCACCAAAGCGCCATCAGGCCGTGATGGCTTATGGCTGATTGACCCGGTGGACATCACCATCGACAGCAGTTTGGCAGCTACGATTGACACTGCGCTTGACAACGGTAACGTGACCATCAGCACCACAGGCAGCAACACCCCGAGCACAGTTTCGGGTGAAAGTGGCAGCACGGGCAACATCACTGTCAACAGCGCCATCACATGGGCTGCTAACAAGCTGACTCTGAATGCCGCCAATAACATCGTGTTCAAAGCCAACCTCAATGGCTCTGGCACAGCCTCCTTGGCGCTTGAATACGGTCAAGCTACAGCCAATGGCGGCAGCGCGGATTACAGCTTGGCGTCGGGCGTGTCTATTTCTTTGCCTGCAGGCGACAACTTCAGTACCAAACTTGGATCGACAGGCGCCACGCAAACTTTCAAAGTGATCACGAGCTTGGGAGATCCAGGCAGCATTACGGAAGCTGACCTGCAAGGTATGAATGGTGGATTAAGCCGACGTTACGCTCTGGGCGCCGACATCCATGCCAGTACAACTTCTACTTGGAACAGTGGTGCTGGCTTCACGCCTATTGGTTCCAACTGGTCCAACCAATTTACAGGCGTTTTTGAAGGGCTGGGACACACCATCAATGGGTTGATCATCAACCGCGGCGGGCAAGATTACGTGGGTCTATTTGGTAATGTCTCCAACGCTACTGTACGCAATTTGGGGCTTTCGAACGCGACGATAACGGGAAGATATGCAGTCGGTGGACTTGTCGGTGTTACGGACGGCAGCAGCAGTATTACTAATAGTTACGTGTCTGCTTCGAGCATTAACGGATTAGATTATTCCACCGGTGGCTTAGTCGGTGACGCCAATTACTCCAGTATTCAAGACAGTTATGCCCATGCTGTCACGGTAAAGAGCAAATATGGGGGGGCGGGTGGCCTTGTAGGTTTTGCCAACACTGTTGATATACGCAGGAGCTATTCAACAGGCACAGTTGATGCGCTTGACATGAGCGACACCTCCAGTTCCACGTCTGCCATAGGTGGACTAGTTGGAGAAGCATTCGGTAACGTCAATATTGTCAATAGTTGGTCAAGCGTGGCAGTGTCCTTGGCTGCTGCGGGTAGCAGGAGTGTTCAGAATGTAGGTGGATTAGTCGGTAGCCTGACTGGAAACTCTACGATTCAGCGGTCGTTTGCATCGGGTAATGTTCTTGGTGAAAGTAGAGTAGGCGGGCTAGTCGGTAATTCCTCTGGTGGAGCCATCAGCGACAGCTACGCTACGGGCAATGTCATCGCTGTTGGTAATACGGGCGGCGGTTTGGTGGGTTACGGAGCATTTGGATCTATTAGCCGAAGTTATGCTGTTGGTACAGTCACTGGTGGCACGTTTCTTGGTGGTTTGATTGGTGATGTCGCTATCGATATTTACAACACTCCACCTCTTGATTGGGCACCGGCTATCACTCACTCTTTCTATAACAGCCAAGTCAACGTCTCATCTATGAGGGGTTACGGCGACGGCAGAGCGAACTCACCAGGCGTCGTATATGGCATGAGTACGGCTGACCTTAAGTCACAGATCAACTTCACCAGCGCCACATCTGCCAACGGCAATTCAAACCCTGGTTGGGATTTTACCTCCGGCAGTGGTGTGTGGGCGATTCAAGCGACTACGAACAATGGGTACCCTTGCTTAGTGGGCGTTTCATGTATATCCAGCACGCCGATTTACTTGCGCCTGGTGGGCGGTAGCAGTTATTACGGCGACACGCCCACGTTGAGCTACGCCTTGTACGACGCAAGCGCGGCTGGCAGCCTCGTCAGCGATGCCAGCCCGACGGGTACCCCGTTGTGGAGCACAGTGCTTAGTTCTTCATCCAACGCCAGCACTTACAGCTTGACTTATTTGAGCGGTATCAGCCTTGGTAATAGTTCCTACACACTCAACGCTGGTAGCGCAGTGAATTGGACCATCAACCAGCGACCACTCACAGTTTCAGCTGAAGCCAAGAACAAGACCTATGGCGAAGCCAACCCAGCGTTGACTTATACCGTGGCAGCTGACGGCGTGGGCACGAGCCGTGGCCTGGTCAACGGCGATACGCTCAGCGGGAGCCTGAGCACAATGGCTACAGACACCAGCAGCGTTGGCACCTACACGATTGACGCCTCAGCCCTGACCAATACCAACTACCTGATCACTGCCAATAACGGGGTTTTGACGGTGAGTAGACGAGCATTGACGGCATCTACCGATCGCAATATTCCTGTGGTTCCGCCGATCCCTCAGGTAACAACGGCAGCGGCCTTGCCTTCTTCTGCGCCACCATTTTCTGTCACAGCATCTGTTGAGCAACTCAACGACGCACCTCCTGCGCCACCTGCATGGGAGGGTGTCAGTGTGACGCTGAAGCGTCCTGCATCTGAACAACAATCTGGGCTGGCTTCCGTCGTTCTGCCCAAGAAAATGGTCGATACGGGACAAACGATCGTATTTTTTCTACCAACACAAATCCTTCAACAGAAAAATGCTGGTGCAGCAGTTAAAGTGAGCCTTGAAAACGGACTGCCATTGCCCTCTTGGTTGAGATTCGATGCCAATACAGGTGCATTCAATACCCTCGGTGTACCAGGGGGTGCTCTGCCAGTGAATGTCAAAGTGACTGTTGGGCAGGTTGACACCATATTCACGATTTCTACTGAAGCGCAATGATTGCCAGCAGGCCGTGAGGTGCGATGCTGTCGAAGAAGATTCAGTAGTTGGTGGCGATTTGACACATCCTTGCTATGGATACCCGCGAATGCGGGTATCCATAGCAGTAGAAGTCATGGACCCCCGATCAAGTCGGGGGTGACGAAAATTTGATCAAGTTGGGGGTGACGAAAACTTGATGAAGTCGTGTGTGACGAAAGCATGATCAAGTTGGGGGGTGACGCGGCGGGGCGGCCGATTCGGCTCCAGCACGGAGCCGCTGAATTCACATATTCCACAACCGGGGCACCGCCCCTGGCAATCCCCACATCTCATGTCGCCACGCCGCCCACACTTGCCGCAGCAGTTGCATCGCAGGCTCGGTGACGGGCGACAGCACCCGCAGCACGATGACTTGCTGGTGTGGCGATGTGGCACCTGCCGTCAAGCGCAATGACGATGCCTCTAGCAAATCACGGGCGCAGGCCAAGGCGCGTTCGCTGCGTTCAGCCGCAATGGCGCTGCCCGCCGCAAACACCAGCGTGGCCATGCAGCGTTGGCCGGCCAGGCCCAATGGGCTGACCATCAATCGGGTGTCTGTGGCGCTGATGGTGCCGCGCTCCAGCCACACGCCTGGAATTTCCAGGTGCTGGCGGAAGGTGCCTTGGGCAAATGGCAGGTCGGCGGCGGGCAGGCCGAGCGCCGTGATGTCCCAGGTGATCAACTCGGCACCAGGGGCGAGTTCAAAAACTGCGCGGTTGAGGGCATCGCAGCCGTTGTAGGCAATCGCCTCTAAAGGCAACCATTCGAGTCGTGCGCCAGACGCCAAACGCGCATGCACTTGTTGCGTGGCCAGCCCGGCTTCAGACCGGTAAAAGCGCGTGGCACCGGGTGTGGTGACCAAACCGTGGGCACCTTCACCCACGGTGACGTGCATGTCAAGTGTGTCACCACCCACCAGGCCGCTGGGCGGGTGCACCAGCACGTTGTGGCAGACCGCATCGCCTTCGGGGTAGAGGCTTTGCAGGATGCGCAGTGGCCCGTTATGCAGGTAGCGGGCCACGCTGCGATCGGATTCGCGCGTGTAGTCCAGCTGCAGGCTGGCGAGCCAGCTCATGCGCTCACCCGCAAGCCGTTCATTCGCCTTGCGAACCGCGGTGCGCCCAACCGGTGGTGTGTTTTTCGATGGCGCTGAACAGCTCGTACATGATCATGGCCATGGCCCCGACCACCACTAGACCGGAAAACGCCAGACCCATTTGCATGGCCGAGCCGGCTGAGATCAGCAGGTAGCCAATGCCTTCGTTCGAAGCCGTCATCTCGGACACGGTGGTGCCCACAAAGGCCAGCGTGATGGCTACTTTGAGCGAGCCATAAAAGTAAGGCATGGAGCGGGGCAGGCCGACCTTGACCAGCACGTCCCAGCGCTTGGCACCTAGCACGCGCAGCACGTCTTCCAGCTCAGGCTCCAGCGTGGCCAGGCCGGTGGCGATGTTGACCATGATGGGGAAGAAGCTGATGAGGAAGGCCGTGAGGATGGCAGGGCCGATGCCGATGCCGAACCACACCACCAGGATCGGCACAAAGGCCGCTTTGGGCAGGGCGTTGAAAGCGGTCATGAGCGGGTACACGGCGGCATAGGCCAGGCGCGAGCTGCCGATGATGAAGCCCAGCAGCACGCCCACCACAATCGCGATGCCAAAGCCCACCATGGTCACCCAGAAGGTGCGCCAGGCGTGACCGGCGATCACGTCCTTGAATTCGATGGTTTGCTGCGCGATGCGCGAGGGGCTGGGGAAGACGAATTCCGAGACGTTGAAGGCGCGGCACAGTCCCTCCCAGATCAGGATGCTCAGCACCAACAGGGCCCAGGGTGCCCAGCGTTCGAGGGTTTTGTTGTTCATGAATCGGCTCCCGCTCATTGGTTGATCGCTGCACCGGTCTTGCGCATGGCACCGATGTGGCCGCGCAACTCGTGCACGATGTTGGTGAATTCGGGGGTGTAGGTGATCTCCAGGTCACGCGGGCGAGGCAGGTCGATCTCGCGCTTGACCACAAAGCGGCCGGGGCTCTTGCTCATCACGTACACCGTGTCGGCCAAAAACACCGATTCGCGCAGGTCGTGCGTGACCAAAATGACGTTGAACTTTTGCTCGGTCCACAGGTCGCGCAAGATGCACCAGAGTTCTTCACGGGTGAAGGCGTCCAGCGCTCCGAAGGGCTCATCCAGCAAGAGCATTTTGGGTTCATGGATCAGGGCGCGGCAGATGCTGGCGCGTTGCTGCATGCCGCCCGACAGTTGCCAGGGGAATTTGTCTTCGTAACCGCCCAGGCCCACCGTGTTCAGCAGCTTGCGGGCGCGTTCCACGTATTCGGCCTTTTTTTGCTTGAAGTTGGAGCGGTAGGGCTCCACGATTTCCAGCGGCAGCAGCACGTTGTCGAGCGTGGTGCGCCACGGCAAGAGCGAAGAGGCCTGAAACGCCATGCCACTGATCTTGAGTGGGCCGGTGACGGGTTGTCCATCCACCAGGATGCGGCCTTTGCTGGGCATCTTCAGGCCAGTGGTCAGCTTCATGAAGGTGGACTTGCCGCAGCCCGAGGGACCGACGATGGCAATGAACTCACCTTGCTTGACCTGCAAATTGATGTCTTCGACCGCGAAGTGGTTTTGCGCCAGCAACTCGTCGTTGTAGGCCAGCCAGACATTCTGGAAATCAACGAATGCGTCTTGGGACATGGTGTGACTTTGAAATGGTGTTCGAGCGTGTATACACGTGCGGCTTGGCAAAAGCCCACAGACGCGTTGCACACCCCAGTGGGCTCGCAGCGCCGAGTGGAAACCGCTCAGCGCCGAAAGCTTCCGGCCGCACAGGGCCGCCGGAAGCTGTGGACTTACTTCTTGGGCTTGGGCAGGATGTCCAGCTCTTTGGCCGAGGGCAAGAACGAGCCGTTCCAGATGTCTTCGGACTTCACGCGGGTCTTGGTGTTGAAGGCGTCCGACACTTGCGAAGCCATCAGTGTCATGCGAGGGCCGTTGATCTGGCCAAAGCCTTCGGCGCGGGCCGAGGGGCTGTTGATCACGGTGTCGATGGCCAGCTGCAGACGGCGGGTTTCGAGTGCCACGTTGATGATGCCGTCGCGGGCCTTGACCGATTCAATGGCTTTGGCCGGGTCAGCGATGACTTCTTTGGCGCCCTTGGCGAAAGCGCTCAGGAAGGCTTTCACGGCGGCGGGGTTTTCCTTCAGGATCTTGGGCGAGGCGATGATGGCGTTGCCATACAGCTTGACGCCAAAGTCGGGGTACTGCATGACCACCACGTCTTCGGCTTTCACGCCACGCGCTTCGATGTTGAGCAGCGAGGTGAAGGTGAAGCCGGTGATGGCATCCACGTCACCGCGCACCAGCATGGTCTCGCGCAGTGGGGGGTCCATCGCGGTCCATGTCACGTTGCCGATGCTGTTGGCTTTCTGGAAGATGGGGAAAGCGCGGCGGCCTGCGTCAAACACGGGCGCGCCCATTTTTTTGCCAGCCAAGTCGGCGGGGGTCTTGATGCCGGACTTCTTCAGCGCCATGACCGAGGCGGGCGTGTTGTTGTAAACCATCATGATGGCCACCGGCTTGTTGGGCGCATCGGGGTTGTTGGCGTGGAACTCCATCAGGGCGGCCAGGTCGGCAAAGCCCAGGTCGTAAGTGCCCGAAGCCACGCGGGTGACCGCGCCACCCGAGCCGTTGCCCGAGTCCACCGTCACGTCGAGTTTGGCGTCCTTGAAATATCCCTTGGCCGCAGGCAGCAAGAAGAAAGCCGAAGGGCCCTCAAAGCGCCAGTCGAGTTGGAACTTGATGGGGGTGCTTTGGGCTTGGGCCAAGCCAAAAGAGGCAACAGCAGCCAAAGCGGCCGTGGCCTTGAGTAAGAAACGCTTGTTCATGGGTGGGCTCCAGGGTCAATAAACGGTGAATCTTGTCTAGCAAAATCGGTGCCATTATCGACCAAGGTGCTGACGGGCCGTGTCAGGTCCATCCCCTAGGAATCCCCACTTTTGGTGCCAGTCGGACCGGCTGGATGCACCAAAATGAGGCCTTTTGTTCGGGCTGAAGCCATTTGCGCACAGAGCCACCTCAGTGGGGTGGCCCAGCGGTGCAGCAAGCTGTGCTTTTGAAAGGCTTGGGCAGAGGCGTCAGCGGTGCGCTTGCGCCACCGCCAAGGCGGTCATGTTGAGCACGCGCCGCACGGTGGCCGCAGGCGTCAGGATGTGCGCCGTGGCAGCCGTGCCCATCAGGATCGGGCCCACCGTGACGCCGCCGCTGGTGGTGGTCTTCATCACGTTGTAGAGGATGTTGGCCGCATCCAGGTTGGGGCAGACCAACAGGTTGGCCGAGCCGGTGAGGCTGCTGTCTTCCAGGTAGGCGCTGCGGATCTCGGGCTGAAGGGCCGCGTCGCCATGCAGCTCGCCGTCGCACTCGATGTCGGGGTGCTGCGCCACGAACAGGTCACGTGCCAGGCGCATCTTGCGGGCGGACGCCCGCTTGGACGAGCCGTAGCTCGAATGCGAGAGGAAAGCCACCTTGGGCACGATGCCAAAGCGCTGCACTTCCTGGGCGGCCATCCAGGCGATTTCGGCCAGTTGTTCGGCGCTGGGGTCTTCATTGACATAGGTGTCGGTGACGAACAGCGGCCCCTGGTTGGTCATGAGGGCGTTCACGGCGGCGTAGTTGCCCACACCCGCCCGCTTGCCCAGGATGCTGTCAATGCGCTCCAGGTGCGTCATGTAGGTGCCAGCCAGGCCGCAAATCATCGCGTCGGCATCGCCCAGCGAGACCATGAGAGAGCCGATGATGGTGTTGGAGCGGCGCACCGCTGCCTTGGCCACGGCGGGCGTGGCGCCGTTACGCTTCATCAGCTGGTGGTAGTGCTCCCAGTACTGGCGGAAACGTGGATCGTCTTCGGGGTTCACGTTGTCCACGTCCACGCCCAGGCGCATGCGCAGCCCGGCTTTTTCGATGCGGGCGGCGATCACACCGGGGCGACCGATCAGGATCGGGTGGGCCAGCTTGTCGTCAATGGCCATCTGGGCAGCACGCAAAGCGCGTTCGTCTTCGCCGTCGGCATAGGCCACGCGCTTGGCGCCTTGGGGCACGGCCTTGGCGGCGTTGAAGATGGGGCGCATCAGGATGCCGGTTTGCGTCACAAAGCTTTGCAGCTGCTGGCGGTAGGCGTCCATGTCGGTGATCGGGCGCGTGGCCACGCCCGAGTCAAAGGCGGCCTGGGCCACGGCGGGGGCGATGCGCAGGATCAGGCGCGAGTCAAACGGCGTGGGGATCAGGTAGTCGCGGCCAAAAGACAGCTCCTTGCCCGCATAGGCGCTGGCCACTTCTTCGCTGATGTCGGCCTTGGCCAGGTCGGCAATCTGGCGCACGCAGGCGAGCTTCATGGCCTCGGTGATCTTGGTCGCGCCGCAGTCCAGGGCCCCCCGGAAGATGTAGGGGAAGCACAGCACGTTGTTGACCTGGTTGGGGTAGTCCGAGCGGCCGGTGGCGATGATGCAGTCCGGGCGGGCGGCCTTGGCCAGCTCGGGGCGGATTTCGGGCTCGGGGTTGGCCAGGGCCAGGATCACCGGGTCGCGGGCCATGGTCTTGATCATGTCCACCGTCATCACGCCAGGGGCCGAGCAGCCCAGGAACACGTCGGCCCCGTTGACCGCATCGGCCAGGCTGCGGGCCTCGGTCTTTTGTGCGTAGCGGGCTTTGGACTCGTCGTAACCGCCGGGGCGGCCTTCGTAGATCACGCCTTTGGAGTCGCACACGTAAATGTTTTCGGTCTTCACGCCCAGGCCCACCATCACGTCCAGGCACGCGATGGCGGCTGCGCCCGCGCCCGAGACGGCCAGCTTGATGCTGCTGATGTCCTTGCCCACCAGCTCCAGGCCGTTGAGCATGGCGGCCGAGGCGATGATGGCCGTGCCGTGCTGGTCGTCGTGGAAAACCGGAATGTTCATGCGCTCGCGCAGCTTCTTCTCGATGTAGAAGCACTCTGGCGCCTTGATGTCTTCGAGGTTGATGCCGCCCAGCGTTGGCTCCATGGCCGCTATGATCTCCACCAGCTTGTCCGGGTCGCGCTCGGCCAGCTCGATGTCGAACACGTCAATGCCCGCGAACTTCTTGAACAGGCAACCCTTGCCCTCCATCACGGGCTTGGCCGCCAGCGGGCCGATGTCGCCCAGGCCTAGCACAGCGGTGCCGTTGGTGATCACCGCCACCAGGTTGCCGCGAGAGGTGAATTCGGCCGCCTTGGACGGGTCGGCTTCGATGTCCAGGCAGGGATAAGCCACGCCAGGCGAATAGGCCAGCGACAGGTCGCGCTGGTTGGACAGGGGTTTGGTCGGGTTGACCGAGACCTTGCCGCGTGTGGGAAAGCGGTGGTAGTCGCGCGCGGCGTCGCGCAGGGCTTCTTCGGCGGGGGAAAGTGGTTTTGGGCTCATTGTTCTTGTCTCGGTAGATCAAATGAAGAGAGGGTTGCCGTGAAAGCGTAACCTATTTGAGCGCCGTTTCAGGCTGTGGATTACCTGCATAAAAAGCAAAAAGCCAAGCACCGTGCTTGGCTTTTGCGAGACAAATGTCTGTCATACCCGGCATGACCGGGTATCCATCTGCACCGAAGGCATGGCCCCCCGATCAAGTCGGGGGTGACAATTGCGCGTCATACCCGGCTTGACCGGGTATCCATGTCTTCAGGCGATCGTCTTCAATGCGAGTCGGCGTGTTTGGCCGCTTCGATGGCCTCGCTGCTGTCGCCCTTGGAGCCGTTGAAGTACAGGTTCAACAACACAGCGCTGATGGAGGCCAGCAAGATGCCCGACTCGATCAGCGGGTGGATGCTGTGCGGCATCCACTGCAGGTAGCGCGGCGCGATCAGCGGGATCATGCCAAAACCGATCGAAATCGCCACGATGAACAGGTTGTTGCGGTTACCCTTGTAATCCACGCTGGCCAGAATCCGGATACCGGTGGCGGCCACCATGCCGAACATCACCAGGCCCGCACCGCCGAGCACAAAGGTGGGCAGCGACTCGACCAAGGCTGCCATCTTGGGCAACAGCCCCAGCACGATCAGGATCACGCCGCCTGCCACGCAGACGAAACGGCTCTTCACGCCCGTCACGCCCACCAGGCCCACGTTTTGCGAGAAGCTGGTGTAGGGGAAGGTGTTGAAAATGCCGCCGATCAGCGTGCCCAGACCATCGGTGCGCAGACCAGCCGTCAGCATTTTCTGATCGACTTTTTTGCCGGTCAGATCGCCCAAGGCGAGGAACATGCCGGTCGACTCGATCATCACCACGATCATCACCAGGGTCATGGTCAGGATCAGGATGGGGTCAAAAATGGGCGTGGCAATTTCAAAGGGCAGCACCAGATCGAACCAGCCTGCTTTGCCGACTTTTTCGAAGCTCATGAGGCCAGCAGCCGTGGCCACCACGCCGCCGACCACGATGCCCAGCAGCACCGAAATATTGGCCAAAAAGCCACGGGCGTACTTGGCGATCAGCAAGATGGACACCAACACAATGGCGGCGATGCCGATGTGCGAGAGCTGGGCGTACTTGGGGTTGGGCACCGAGCCTACGATGTTCATGCCGGCAGGCACCGGGGGCACCGCGCCCGTGCTGGCCGCTTGTTTGGCGGCTTCCAGCCAGGCCAGGTGTTCCGGGTTGGGGATGCTGGGGGCTGTGGGGCCGAAGGGGTTGCCAAAAATCCAGTTGATGCCCACGCGCATCAAGCTGATGCCAATGACCGCAATGATGGTGCCGGTCACGACAGGCGGGAAGAACCGCAGCATGCGGCTCACGATGGGCGCAATCAAGATCGATATCACCCCCGCGCCAATGATGGCGCCAAAGATCAGCCCCGCGCCTTGAACGCCCGGGTTGTTGTTGGCCATGGCCACCATGGGGGCCACAGACGCAAAGGTCACGCCCATCATCACGGGCAGCTTGATGCCAAACCACTGCGTGGCACCCAGCGACTGGATCAGGGTGACCAGACCGCAGCAAAACAGGTCGGCCGAGATCAGCATCGCCACTTGCTCGGGGCTCAGCTTGAGGGCGCGGCCCACGATCAGGGGCACCGCCACCGCGCCGGCATACATCACCAGCACATGTTGCAGGCCCAAAGCGGCGAGCTTGCCATTGGGCAATTTCTCGTCCACGGGGTGGATGGTTGAACTCATGGAGAGGTCTCCTGGAAAGTAAACAGAGGGGAAATCCGCAAAGAAGCTAGATGTGTGCTTCTTTGTGTTCTAAACTGTATACAAAATAAGAGGCGGTGTGATGCGTGAAAACCCTGTCTTTGTCCAGGCTCCGTCTCGTCTCCCCAATCCTCTGTTCGGGGAAAGTCGCCAAAAAGATTTCAGCCAGGGGGACTCAGACCGCCATCAAAGGAAACAGCGGGTGGTCCATCGGTACCCCAGCGGGCAGTTCCTGGTCCAGCCCGGGGAAGGGCGGCGAGGTCACCCAAGGCCGTGGGGCGTGGGTCATGTCGTCGCCCAAAAAGCGCACCGAATACACGCGTCTGCGGCGGGTTCCGTCCACGCCTGCTGAGGCATGAAGGCTGAGCATGTGAAAACACACCAGATCGCCCGGCTGCAAGTCCCAGCCGAGGATGGGGAAGTCTTCGCGGTGGTTGTCGATGTCGGGCAACTCGGCCAGCGAGCCTTCGGGGAACCACTTAGCCTGGTTCGTCATGAAGGTGCGCGGCATGAGCCAGGGGCCACGGTGTGAGCCCCCGATGAACTCCAGCGTGGAAGCGCGGGGCACCGGGTCCACCGGAATCCAGAAACTGATGTTTTGCAGACCGTCCACGTTGTAATAGGGCTGGTCCTGGTGCCAGGGCGTGCGCTGGCGTGTGCCGGGCTCCTTGACCAGCAGGTGGTCGTGGTACAGGCGCACCGTGGTGCTTTGCATCAGGCGCTGCGCCAGTGCGGCCAGGGGCGTGTCGAAGATGAAGCGCTTGAACTGGGGGATGTCCTGCCAGTTGCAAAAGTCCTCAAAAAAGCGCCCCGGGTCGTCCGGCCGACTGGCCACCATGCCGCGCGGGCTGGGGTGGGCCAGGTTGGCCTCGATGCCATCCCGCAGCAGGGCCACTTCTTCGGGCGTGAACAAGTTGCGGATGCACACCGCGCCATCGCGCTGGTAGTCGGCCACGTCCTGGTCGCTGGTGCAGGCCTGCACGCGATGGCGCAGGGTTTCAAGTTCGATGGGGTACGCAGTGGCCATGTTCAAAATCAAGGCAAAAAATTCATTGAAAAAGTATGAAGGCCTGCGCCATCAGCGTTTGAGTTTTTGATAAAAATTTTCGTGAGAGCCCAAGAGTAAAAGCATCCGTGTGCCAGGGTCGTACTCATAAGCCAGGAGCATCAGTTGTTGCTGGCTTCGGTATTTGTAGACGAACACACCAGACAAATCTCCCTTTTTAGGCTCACCCAAGGCCGGGTCGGCCACGATCGCCACCACTGCATGGTCGGCATCCGCTTGTTGTTGTGTGTGCAGTTTTTTGTACGCCCTGGCAAAAGCGGCGCTCTGCAGAACTTGCACGCTCATGTGTTGCCGGACTGGGGCACAAACGGGGTGGCCAGCAGGGGGCCTTCGGCTCGGGCGACCATGAGTTCGCGCACAAAATCGATGGGCAGATCGGGGTTGTCCAGCGCGGCTTTGCCGACCATCGCCCAAAATTCAATTTGTCCTGCGATGGTGCGGCGCTCGGCGCTGGCGTGCGCTTTGGCTTGTTCGTAAAGCGCATCGTCAATGCGTACAGGCATGCCCATGTGATTCACCTTGAAGTTGATTGCTACAAATGTAGCAGGGTCGGGGATTCAAGGTCAAGTGGTTTGGACAGCGGCGCGTTGGCACCGCTGCACTCAAGCCAGCAAATCCAGCAACGTGCGTGCTATCACCTTGGTCGCACGGCGCAGGTCTTCCAGTTGCACATGCTCGTCGGCACGTTTGGCGTTGGACTCGCGCACGGTGCGGGGGCCGGCACCGTAGATCACGCCGGGGATGCCGCGCTCCACATACAGGCGCACGTCGGTGTACAGCGGCGTGCCCAAGGCAGAGATGGCTTCGCCGAAGACTTGTTCGCCGTGTTTCTGGATGGCGCTGACCAGCGGCTGGTTGCCGGGCAGGGGCTTCATGGCGTTGGCCAGCAGCATGCGGCGCACGTCCACTTGCAGGCCGTTCCCGCCGCGTGGGGGCTTGAAGCTGGCAGCGGCGTCGGCAATGGTCTGACGGATGCTGGCTTCGACTTCTGCCGGGTTCTCTTCGGGGATCATGCGGCGGTCGAGCTTGAAGCTGACTTTGCCGGGCACCACGTTGGTGTTGGTGCCGCCTTCAATCAGGCCCACATTCAAATAGGGGTGGCTGATGCCTTCCACCTTGGACGTGACCTTCAGGTATTGCGTGTTGAGGGCGTGCAGGGCGTTCAGGATGTGCACCGCGCCTTGCAGCGCGTCGGTGCCGCTGTCGGGAATGGCGGCATGCGCCATCTCGCCATGCACCGTCACTTCCATTTGCAAGCAGCCGTTGTGCGCGGTGACGACCTGGTAGGAAAAGCCTGCCGCGATCATCAAATCAGGCTTGGTGAGGCCTTTGGCCAGCAGCCAGCCGGGGCCCATTTCGCCGCCAAATTCTTCGTCGTAGGTGAAGTGCAGTTCCACACCACCTTTGAGTGGGGCCTTGAGTGATTCGAGCGCCCGCGTGGCAAAGGTGAAGGTGGAAAAGTCGCACTTGCTCACGGCGGTGGCGCGGCCGTACATCGCGCCGTTGTGGATTTCGCCGCCGTAGGGCGGGTGGGTCCAGCCTTCGCCGGGGGGCACCACGTCGCCGTGGGCGTTCAGGGCAATGATTTTGCCTTCGCCGTATTTGCGGCGCACGATCAGGTTGGTGATCGACTCCAGGCCGTAGGCTTTGACTTCGGAGGCGGGTACGGGGTGTTTTTCGGCCTCAAAGCCCATGGGCTTGAGCAGTTCAGCGGTGCGCTCGGCGTGCGGCGCGTTGTTGCCCGGTGGCGTATCGGTGGGCACTTGCACCAGTGCCTGCAGGAACTTGACCTGCTCGTCAAAGTGCGCGTCGATCCAGGCGTCGAGTTGTTGGTATTGTTGTTCGTGGTTGACGTGGGGTGCGCTCATGACAATTCCTGAGAGAGTTGGTTCAAAACATGGGTGAAGGCGTCGACGCACAGCTGCATGTCGTCGCTGGTGGTGGATTCGAGCGGGTTGTGGCTGATGCCTGCGTTTTCGCCGCGCACGAACAGCATGGCCTGCGGCATGACTTCGTGCAGCTTCATCGCGTCGTGGCCTGCGCCGCTGGGCAGTTTGAACAGCGGCACGCCCAGGGCGCTCACGGCGCGTTCCCAGCGGGCTTGCCACTCGGGGGCGCTGGGCGCGGCGGCCGCGCTCATGGTCATTTCGGCTTTGACGCGAACACCCCGGCGCTCGGCAATTTGGTCGAGTTGCGCCATCACATCCGCCACCAGTGCGTCGCGCTGTGCATCGGTAGGGGCGCGCATGTCCAGACTGAACAGGCAGCGGCCCGGTACCACGTTGATCGAACCATTGGGCACTTGCAGCTGGCCGATGGTGGCGACGCTGTCACCGTCTTGGGCGGCGCGTTGCTCCATGTACAGCGCCAGTTCGGCCACGGCGCAGGCCGCGTCGCGGCGGCGGTCCATAGGGGTGGTGCCTGCGTGGCTGGCCGTGCCGATCACTTCGCACAGGTAGCGAACGCTGCCGTTGATCGACGTGACCACACCCAGCGGGATGTTCACCTCGTTGAGCACCGGGCCTTGCTCGATGTGGACTTCGACAAAGCCCAAATACTGCGCCGGGTCGCGCTGGATTTTGGGGATGTCGTCGATGTTCAAGCCCGCGTGCTGCATGGCCGCGCGCATGGTGATGCCGTCGGCGTCTTGTTGGTCCAGCCAGGCGGGATTGAACTGGCCAATGAGTGCGCCCGAGCCCAGGAAAGTGGCTTTGTAGCGCTGGCCTTCTTCTTCGGCAAAGGCCACGACCTCGATGCCGAAGGGCAGGCGCTTACCTTGTTGGTGCAGCTGTTGCACGCATGCCATCGGCACAAAGATGCCCAAGCGTCCGTCGTACTTGCCGCCGTTGCGCACGGTGTCGTAGTGGCTGCCGGTCAGCAAATATTTCCCGCCAGCAACAGCCGGGTGGTAGCGGCCCACCACATTGCCCACGGCGTCGGTATAGACCTCGTCAAAACCGCAGTCGCGCATGTTTTGCGTGATGCGCTGGGCGCAGGCGCGGTGCGCGTCGGTGAGGTAGGTCACCGTGAGCTGGCCCGCTTCGGCAAAGCCTGGGTCAGAGTGCTGCGCGAGTTGTTCTTGCCAGTCCCAGACCTGGTGGCCGAGTGTGGGCTCCACGCCGAATTTGTCGTTCAGGCGGATCTCGACGATGCGGTGGATGTTGCGCAGGCACTCGGCCAATTCAAAGTCAGGGTGGCCGTGCAGGCGGCGCTCGAACGCGTCGATGATCTGCTGCTTGTTCAAGCCCAGGCCACGCGGGCCGCGCACGGCCAGGATGAAGGGCCAGCCGAACTTGGCGTTGTAGTCGGCGTTGAGCTTCTGGATCTTGGCGAACTCATCGGGCGTGCAGTCGGTCAGGCCCGCCTTGGTTTGTTCGTTGGTGGACTCTGCGGTGAGGGTTTTGCTGACCATGGCCTTGCCCGCCAGCTCGGGGTGGGCGCGGATCAGGCCCAGCTGCGCGTCTCGCCCGGCCTTGGCCAGCACTTCGCACATGGCGTGCTTCAGGTGGGCCAGCGAGGAGAAGGGGCGCTGCGCCAGCGCCTGCTCGGCGATCCAGGGCGAGTGCTCGTACAGGCCGTCGAGCATCTGCGCGGCATCGTGATGGCTGGCGCTGTTGAGTTTTTCAAGCGTGATCGGCATGTCTGTCTCTCTAGGAGGCCGCCCCTGCGGCCGAAACTGGGTTATGGATGCAGGAGCGCGCCCTGGTGCGCGAAGATTCGGCCGCAGGGGCGGCCTCCCACAAAGACAAGGGATGTTTTGTCAAAGGATTCAGCCCTGGAATGGGTGCGTCGCCTTCCAGTGCCGCGCAATGTCGATGCGCCGCGCCACCCAGACCTTGTCGTGCGACTGGATGTGGTCCAGAAAGCGCTGCAGCGCGGTGATGCGCCCCGGGCGACCGAGCAGGCGGCAGTGCATGCCGATGCTCATCATCTTGGGCGCGTTCTCGCCATTCGGGTCACCCTCGGCGTACAGCGCGTCAAAGGTGTCCTTCATGTACTGGAAAAACGGGTCGGCGTGTGAATAGCCCTGGGGCAGCGCAAAGCGCATGTCGTTGCAGTCCAGGGTGTAGGGCACGATGAGTTGCGGCGTATCGGTGCCGTCAGATTTGCGCACCTTCATCCAGAAGGGCAGGTCGTCGCCGTAGTAGTCGCTGTCGTACTCAAAGCCACCGTAGTTGGCCACCAGGCGGCGCGTGTTGGGGCTGTCGCGCCCGGTGTACCAGCCCAGGGGCCGCTCGCCCGTGAGCTTTTGCAAAATGTCCATCGCTTCGGCCATGTGGGCGCGCTCGGTGGCTTCGTCGATGTTTTGGTAATGGATCCACTTGAGGCCATGGCAGGCGATGTCGTAGCCCAATTCCTTGAATGCGGCGGTCACGTCGTCGTGCTTTTGCAGCGCCGTGGCCACGCCGAACACGGTGAGTGGCAGCTTGCGTTTTTCAAACTCACGCAGGATGCGCCACACGCCCGCACGGGAGCCGTATTCGTAAATGCCTTCCATGCTGATGTGCCGCTCGGGGAATGACGCGGGGTTGAACATCTCGGAGAGAAATTGCTCTGAACCCGCATCGCCGTGCAGCACCGAGTTTTCGCCGCCTTCTTCGTAGTTCAAGACAAACTGCACCGCCACGCGGGCGCCGCCGGGCCACTTTGCGTGCGGCGCATGGCGGCCGTAGCCCTTCAAGTCGCGGGGGTAGGGGAGGGTGGAGTCGTAGGTGCTCATGGTCGTTTTCAAGCTTCAGGCCAGGGCCAGAGAAATGTCGTGGGTGGGCACTTTGCGGTCAAAGGTCAGGCTGGCTTCGACGTGCAGCAGGTGTTCGTGCATCAGGCGCACGGCCAGGTCCGAGTCTTGTGCTTCGAGCGCGGCCACGATGGCCACATGCTCGTCGGTGGAGTGCTCGGCTTCGTTGCGCGACTGGTACATCAGCGTGATCAGGGCGCAGCGCGAGATCAGGTCGCCCAGCACCTGGGCCAGCACGTCGTTGTTCATGAGTTCGGCCATCCGCACATGAAAGTCGCCCAGCAACTCGGTACGGCCCGTGATGTCGCCCTGCGTCACGGCTTCGCGTTCTTGCTTGATGTGCTCTTTGAGCGCTGCGATTTGGTCAGGCGTGACCTGCTGCACAAAGGCGCGGGTCATCTCGGCTTCGAGCATGCGGCGCACGGCAAAGACCTGTTGCGCTTCTTCGACCGAGGGGGCGGCCACAAAAGCGCCGCGTGCAGGCTCCAGCCGGATCAGGCGGTTTTGCGACAGCTGAAACAGCGCCTGGCGCACCAGTGTGCGCGACACGCCGAAGTGGTCGGCCAGCTTTTGTTCGGCCAATTTGGAGCCGGGCAACAGCCGATGCTCCACGATGGCGCGGGTCAGCGATTCGACGATGTGGTGCGTGGTGGAGGTTTCCATGTCTCGCGGTCCCTTTGGGGTGTTTGCCCAGGTGTTTTTATGTCTTGGTCGCAAATGATAGCCACCAAAATCAAAATTGTATACACTTCGGTCGACCGGATTGGGAGGGGTTTTTCAAAGCCTTGCCACAACCACCTTTTTGAACCCCATTCAAGACAAGCGAGCACACCATGGGATTGAGCACACACGTTCTGGACACCATGCACGGCTGCCCCGCTGCGGGCATGCAGGTGTCCCTGTACACGACGCAAGGCGATCAGGCCACCTTGGTCAAAAGCTTCACCCTCAACCACGACGGCCGCAACCCCGACGGCATGCTCTACGACCATGCCAGCCTGCGCAAAGGCACTTACCGCCTGGTCTTCAATGTGAGCGACTACTTCAAGGCCAAGGGCGTGGAACTGCCCGAGCCCAACTTCTTGAACAAAGTCAGCCTCGACTTTGGCGTGGCCCACGAAGACCAGCACTACCACGTGCCCCTGCTGGCCAGTCCGTGGAGCTACTCGACTTATCGCGGCTCATAAAACAATCGGGATCTGACCCCCATTAAGCTTGTCATGCCGGACTTGATCCGGCATCCATGCATGGACCCCGGATCAAGTCCGGGGTGACAGAATCATCGTTTGAGGTCAGACTAATTGGGGTCAGATTCCGATTAATCCGTCGAAAAGCCGCCCAGCGAAGGCCCCGGTTCCTTAAAATCGGGGCCTTACCGTTTATTTACCCCCACCCCCCGCACCATGACCCAAGTCACCAACACCGTGCGCTTTGTGCTCGACGGCCGCATCGTCGAAGCCCAAGGCGAGCGCCGCACCACCACTGTTCTGGACTATTTGCGCGAGCAACTGCACCGCACCGGCACCAAGGAGGGCTGCGCCGAAGGCGATTGCGGCGCTTGTGTGGTGATGGTGGGTGAACTCAACGCCGCAGGCACGGGCGTGGACTATGTGGCCACCAACGCCTGCATCCAGCTGTTGCCCTCGCTGGACGGCAAATCGGTCAAAACCGTCGAGAGCCTGAAAAAAGCCGACGGCACGCTGCACCCGGTGCAGGAAGAAATGATCAAGTGCCACGGCTCGCAGTGCGGCTTTTGCACGCCGGGCATCGTGATGAGCCTGGTGAACCTGGTGCAGGTGCTGCCCACGCCCAATCGCCAGCAGATCACCGATTCATTGAGCGGCAACCTGTGCCGTTGCACCGGCTACAAGCCGATCATCGATTCGGCCACCAAGGCCTGCGCCAAGCCCGAGGCGCTCAAGCTCGACGACAGCGCCGATGTGCCGCTGCTCAAGGAAATCCAGCGCGCCAGTGTGCCCACGCTGAGCCTGGACGGCGACATCATCGTGCAGCCGGTCGTGCGCACCCGCAAAGGCAACGAGTTTGTGTCGCCCGCCACCCTCGCCGAAGTGGCCGACTATCTGGTCAAGAACCCCAGCACCACGCTGTTGGCGGGCAGTACCGAAATCGGTCTGCAGGTCAACAAGCAGTTCAGCCGTCCCGAGCACATCATGTATTTGGGCAACGTCAAAGAACTGCGCCAAGTGACCGAGACCGCCAGCGCCTGGCGCATTGGCGCGGCCGTGTCGCTGTCGCAGGTCGAAGCGCTGGTGGCCCAGGCTTACCCCGACTTCACCGAGGTGTTGCGCCGCTTTGGCTCGCCGCCCATCCGATCCACCGCCACGCTGGCGGGCAACATCGCCAACGGCTCACCGATTGGCGACACCATGCCTTGCCTGATGGCATTGGGTGCCAGCTTGGTGCTGCGCCGGGGCGACAAGACCCGCAAGGTGCTGCTGGACAACTTCTACACCGGCATGAAGAAAAACGTGATGGAGCCCGGTGAGTTCATCGAAGCCATCGAATGTCCGAAGCCCGTGGCTGGCCAGGTGTTCCGCGCCCACAAGGTGAGCAAGCGTTTTGAGCAAGACATTTCGGCCACCTGCGCAGCCATCAGCTACACGCTGCAAGGTGGCAAGTTGAGTGGCGTGAAGCTGGCCTACAACGGCCTGGCCCCATCGCCTTGCCGCGCGCCCAAGCTCGAAGCCGTGATGGAAGGCCGTGCGCCTGGTGACGTGAAAGCGGCCGATCTGGACGCCGCGATCGCCGCCAGCTTCACCGCCCGCGACGGCCTGCGCGCCACTTGGGCCTACCGCGCCCTGGTCGCCCGCAACCTGGTGCTCGAATTTATCGAAGAACAGAAAGAGGTGGCTTGAATGAACGCTCCTACCCCCATCAAGAACCTGTTGCCCGCATCGGGCGTTCAGCAGGGCACGGACGTCGTTCACGAGTCTGCGCACCTGCACGTCACGGGCTCGGCCACCTACATTGACGACATCCCTGAGCACGCAGGCACTTTGTACGCCGCGCTCATCCTGTCGCCCGTGGCCCATGGCGAGTTGATTGGCGACGGCATCGACCGCGCAGCCATCTTGCGTGAGCACGGCGTTGTCGCGGTCTACACCGCCAAAGACATTCCCGGCGAAAACAACTGCGGCCCCATCGTGCACGACGATCCTTTCCTCGCCGCTGGCAAGGTCGAGTTTGTCGGCCAGGCCGTGGCCGTGGTCGTGGCGCGTGAAATGCTTTACGCCCGCGAAGCCGCCAAAAAAGCCAAGGTGCTGGTGAAAGAGCTCACGCCCATCTTGACCATCGAAGAAGCCATGGCGGCGGGCAGCTTCATCATGCCGCCCAAAGGCATCACGCGTGGTGACGCCGCTGCCGCCATTGCCAATGCGCCCCACAAGATCAAGGGCAGCACCAACACCGGCCAGCAAGAGCAGTTCTATCTGGAAGGCCAGATCACTTACGCGGTGCCCAAGGAAGACGGGCAGCTGACCTTGTACGTGTCGACCCAGCACCCCGATGGCAACCAGCGCGAAGCCGCGCACGCCCTGAACCTGCACACCAACGATGTGGAGGTGATTTGCCGCCGCATGGGTGGCGGCTTTGGCGGCAAAGAGGGCAACGCCAGCATCTTCAGCCAGAGCGCCGCCTTGGCCGCGCACAAGCTGGGCAAGCCCGTCAAGCTGCGTGTGAACCGTGACGACGACATGACCATCACCGGCAAGCGCCACGATTTCCGCATCGACTATGAAGTGGGCTTTGACGACAACGGCCGCGTGCTGGGCGCCGACATCACGCTCATGTCGCGCTGCGGCTACAGCACCGACTATTCAGGCCCCGTCAATGACCGCGCTTGCCTGCACATCGACAACACTTACCACCTGCCCGCGCTCAAGTTGGTCAGTCACCGCTGCAAAACCAACACCCAAAGCGCCACCGCATTCCGGGGCTTTGGCGGCCCACAAGGCATGTTCGGCATCGAGACGGTGATGGACGAGATCGCCATGACCTTGGGCAAAGACCCCCTGGAAGTGCGCAAGCTCAACCTCTACAAAGACCCCGCCATCAGCGGCACGCCCGACACCATGACCACCCAGTACAACCAGCTCATCGAAGACTGGGTGGGTGACAAGGTGATCGACCAGGTCGAGCGCGAATCGAACTACGCAGAGCGTCGCGCTCAGGTGCAGGCCTTCAACGCCAAGAGCAAGACCCGCAAGCGCGGTTTGGCCTTGGTGCCACTCAAGTTCGGCATCAGCTTCACCGCCACGCACTTGAACCAAGGCGGCGCGCTGCTGGTGGTTTACATGGACGGCTCGGTCAGCTGCAACCACGGCGGCACCGAAATGGGCCAGGGCCTGAACACCAAGATGGCGCAGGTCTGTGCCGATGGTTTGGGCATCAGCGTGGACCATGTGCGCATCACCGCCACCGACTCGCAAAAAGTGCCCAACGCCTCAGCCACCTCGGCGTCGAGCGGTGCCGACATCAACGGCGCAGCCATCATGAACGCCACTGCGCAAATGCGCGAGCGCTTGAAGCCTGTGGCCGCCCGCATGCTGGGCTGCGCAGCCGATGAAGTCAGCTTCGCGAACAACCAGCTGCACGGTGGCGGCAAGTCGGTCAACTGGTCGGACGTGACCAAGCAGGCTTGGCTCGACCGCGTGGGCCTGAGCGTCACCGGCTTTTACATGACGCCTGAAATCAAATACGACTTCACCACACTGAACGGCCGTGCTTTCTATTACTACTGCTACGGCGCTGCCGTGAGCGAAGTGGAAATCGACACGCGCACTGGCGAGTGGTGGCTGAAAGCCGTGGACATCGTGCACGATGTGGGCCGCAGCATCAACCCGGCCCTGGACAAAGGCCAGATCGAAGGCGCGTATGTGCAGGGCATGGGCTGGCTCACCATGGAAGAGTGCATCTGGGACAAGAAAGGCAAGCTGCTCACGCACGGCCCCAGCACTTACAAAATCCCGGTGGCTGGCGACATTCCCGAGCACTTCAAGGTGTCCCTGTTCGACAACGCCAACATCAAACCCACACCGTTCAACAGCAAGGCCACGGGCGAGCCGCCGTTGATGCTGGGCCTGTCGGCCTTCTTCGCCTTGCGCGATGCGGTGGCTGCCAGCGCCAACCACAAGGCGGTGGTTTACATGGACGCCCCGGCCACACCCGAGCGCATCCTGATGGCCTGCGAAAAAGCCAAGGCCACTGCAGGGCTGTGAGGGCCTGAACAGGATGCCTGAAGCGTTTTCAGGCATCCTTTCACTTTGATCCCAATAGCCCACAGGAGCAGGCCCATGTCAGACGATCCACGGTGCTGCGGCACTGGCACTTGCATCATCAATGCCGAAGGCCTTTGCTGGTGCGGCCAGCGTTGGGATGGCGAGAAGATGTGCTTCATGCCCGAGCCTGCGGCGCAGCCCGACCGCCCAGCCAAGAGCGACACCATCCTTCAGTCGCCTCGCCCCGGGCAGGATTGAGCGCATGAGCGGCCTGCACCCGAGCCCGGCTGCTGTGCGCTGTTTCCACCCACTTTGTTTTGAGCAGGGTCACGGCTGTGAGTCAGGCCGCATCGACTGCTGAACCGTCACCCGCCATGCACTGGCGCGACCCGTTCCGGGTCCGGAGTTTCCGTTTTCAGTGGCCTGCCGACCTGGCCACCTCCTGGGCTTTCGAGATGGAGTCCATCGTGCTGGGCTGGTTCATCCTGGTCGAGTCGGGCTCGGTCATGATGCTGGTGGTGTTTGGCTCCCTGCAGTACCTGGGCTCTTTGGTCTCGCCGCTGTTTGGCGTGGTGGGCGACCGGCTGGGTTACCGCCGCATGCTGGTTCTGTCGCGTACCCTCTATGCAGCGCTGGCCGCCACCTTCATGCTGCTGGCCTGGGGGCAGGCCCTCACGCCCATGACGGTGCTGCTGATGGCCGCTTTGGCCGGGCTGGTGCGGCCGTCGGACATGATGATGCGCAACGCGCTGATCGCGCAGACCTTGCCACCCCGGCATTTGCTGGGGGCGCTGGGCATCTCCCGCATCACCTCGGATTCGGCCCGCATCGCGGGGGCACTGGCGGGCGCAGGGGTGGTGGCCTGGCTGGGCATGACCTGGGCTTACGCCCTGATCACCGCGCTCTACACCCTCAGTTTTGTGCTTTCGCGCGGCGTGTCCGATGGGCCTGCGCCAACAGCCACCAAAGATGCCCCGCGTGTGTCGCCCGTGCGCGATTTGCAACTGGCTTTTGGCTATGTGTGGACGCGCCCGGTGCTGATGGCGGCCATGGCGCTGGCGTTCCTGGTCAACCTGCTGGCCTTTCCTTTCTCTTTGGGCTTGCTGCCCTATGTGGCCAAAAACATTTACCTGACCGACCAGACGGGCCTGGGCTGGCTGGGTGCGAGCTTTGCCTTCGGAGGTCTGGTCGGTTCGGTGGTGCTGAGTTCGCACCGCTTTGCGTTTCGCGCTGCGCAAACCATGGTATTGGCGGGGGCGGTGTGGTTTGCAGCGGATGTGATGTTGGCTTTCAGCACGCATCTGGGGGTGGGCATGGGCTTGCTGTGGGTGGCGGGCCTGGCACAAAGCTTGTGCATGACGCCGCTGGCGGCCGTGATGCTGCGTGTGACCGAGCCTGCCTACCGGGGCCGGGTGATGGGCATGCGCATGCTGGCCATTTGGGGCTTGCCTTTGGGCTTGTTGCTCTCGGGCCCGCTGATCGACCGCTGGGGCTATGCCGCCACGGCAGGCTTGTATTCGGCGCTGGGCCTGCTGCTGACGGGGGCCATGGCGGTGTACTGGCGGGCACACATCTGGGACGCCAAAGCCCCTGCCAATGCGTCTTTGTGAATCGAGGGGCATCTGCAGCCATGTGACCAAGGCGACAGCGTGCCAAAGCGCTTGGTTGCACAGTGCGGGTGCATGTTGGCCCGGTTGACCGCATCCCGGCCCGAAAGCTGGAACCGACCATGACGACCTTGACCTCTTCTGCCGCCCCTGTACCCGAACAAGCCGCCGACCACCCTCGCTTGGTGCGGGGCTTGCTCAACATCGCGCACGCACTGGACCATTTGTTCTTGTTGATCTTTGCTGCAGCGGTCAGCACCATCGCCCTCGACATGGGCCTGGCCCAATGGCAGGACCTCATGCCCTATGGCGCGGGTGCGTTTTTCATGTTCGGTCTGGGTTCTTTGCCTGCCGGGCGCTTGGGCGATTTGTGGGGTCGGCGCAGCATGATGCTCATTTTCTTTTTTGGCATCGGTGCGGCCTCCATCCTCACGGCTTTTGCGCAAACGCCCTGGCAGCTGGCGGCCAGCCTTACGCTGATCGGCGTGTTCGCATCCATTTACCACCCGGTGGGCATTCCCATGCTGCTCGAGCGTGCGTCCAACCCGGGCGCAACCATTGGCTTCAATGGCCTGGCCGGTAATTTGGGCGTGGCGGTGGCCGCTTTGCTCACGGGTTTTTTGATCCAGTGGCAAGGCTGGCGTGCGGCCTTTGTGGTGCCCGGCGTGGTGGCCCTGGTGTGCGGATGGCTGTTTGCCCGAAGCTGCCCGCAAGAGCTGTCGTCACCCGCCAAGCGCAAGGGCGGTGCCAAGGTCACCCTGCCCGCCCCGATGTTGGCGCGTGCGCTGGTGGTCATGACGGCCGCGGCCATCACCAGCAGCGTGCTGTTCAACTTCACGACCAACGGCAACGGCCCCTTGCTGGCCGAGCGTTTTGCGGGCGTGATGGAAGACCCGGCCGCCTTGGGCCTGCTGCTGGCCGTGGTCTATGCCGTGGCCTCAGTCGCCCAGGTGGTGGTGGGGCACCTGATCAACCGCTTTCCGCTCAAACGCTTTTTCATGTTCATGGTGATGGCGCAGATCCCCATGCTGGTGCTGGCCTCGCAGGCGCAGGGCTGGTGGCTGTTTGCCGCCCTGATCGGGGTGATGGTGTTCATCTTCGGGGCCATCCCGTTCACCGATTTCATGATCGCCCGCTATGTGGACGACCGCCTGCGCTCGCGTGTGTCGGGCATGCGCCTGGGCGTGTCGTTCGCGGTCAGTTCCCTGTCGGTCTGGGCCTTGGGGCCGGTGGTCAAGGCCATGGGCTTTGGCCACTCGCTTTTGTTGCTGGCTGGTTTTTCAGTGACCACCACGCTGATTCTGACCTTGCTGCCCGGTGCGTCGCACGAGCAGACGTCGGGGGTTTGAAGCGCTCAGCCGATCAAGGCGTCAGTCCTGCCCCTCGGTCAGCGTGTCGAGCTGGAACTTGCCGCTCTTGTGCCACAGCCACACATCGGTGTAGGTGACCTGGCTCATGTGTTTGGGCACAGGGTAGGGGGCGGACGCTTTGACCATACGTTCGATCTCTGCCATGACATGGGGCACATGCTTGGGCGCACGCATCCAATTGACCGCCTTCACCGAGCCTTTGTGGTCGATGTCCACATTCAGCACGCCCACGGCTTCGAGCAGTGGCGGCATGCGGCCTTTGTAGATGCGGTGCGCGTGCATGCCATAGAGGTGGCCTGCAGCATCTTTTCGGTACTCTTTGCTGTTGCGGGCCAGCGATGTGGGGCCTGTGGGGGCAGGGACGGGTTCAGGCGCTTTCGCTGCCGGGGGCGGCGGGGGTGGAGGCGTCACGGCAGGAGGCGGTGTGCTGCAGCCGCTCAACAAACCCAAGACCGCTGTACCCAAGCCCAACAAGGCGGTGGTGACTTTGTGGTGAGTGGTAGGAATCCAGCGTGTGGTCATGGTGAGCCCTTGTCCTTGGCATACTCTGTGGTGGCCGTGATTGTGGCATTGAGTCGGCTTGGTGGGCAAGCCAACAGCGACCCTTTTCTTTGAATGGACCCCAAAGCGTGAACTGGATTGAGAAAGCCCTGAAGCGGTTGAACAACGACAAGGCCGTGGTAGTGCGTGTGCAAGCCGTGCAGGGCTCTGTGCCGCGTGGACCCGGCACCAGCATGTTGGTCTTTGCGCAAGGCGAGGAGGGCACGATCGGTGGCGGGCATCTGGAGTTCCAGGCGTTGGCGCACGCACGGCGTTTGTTGACCGGGCAAACAGAACAAACTGCCTTGCGCCAGGTCTTGGGCCCCAGTTTGGGGCAGTGCTGCGGCGGTGCGGTGGACTTGGTTTTTGAGCGGGTGGGCCGCGACGATGTGGCGCGTTTGCGCACGCAGTTGGTGCCACCGCGCACCCCGCTGGCGCTGTTTGGCGGTGGGCATGTGGGCAAAGCGCTTGTCAAGACCTTGGCCCCTTTGCCTTTTGCCGTGCGTTGGATCGACAGCCGCGACGAAATTTTTCCGCCCGATGTGCCCGATGAAGTGGCATGCGAGCATTCCAACCCGGTGCAGGCTGCCGTGGCCGATTTGGTCCCGGGCAGTCGGGTGTTGATCATGAGCTTCAGCCACGCCGAAGACCTGGACATCGTGGTGGCCTGCCTGAAGCGCCTGCGCGCGAGAGGTGATCTGCCATTTGTGGGCTTGATTGGCAGCCAAACCAAATGGGCCACCTTCCGCCACCGCCTGGAAGACCGTGGCTTCACGGACGAGGAAATTTCGCGCATCACTTGCCCGATTGGGGTGCCGGGCATCACGGGCAAAGAACCCGAAGTCATTGCCGTGGCCGTGGCGGCACAGCTCTTGCAGCTGGGTTGAGGATTCGGCATCGAGGCTGACGCATGCGTGTGGTGCTGGTTTTCCCTAGGCACTGAAAGGTGCAGCGCACTGGATTCGGACCTTTAAACTGTATACACTTCGGTGCACTGGTCGCAGCGGCGCAGGTTTCTCCGGAAACATGTTCGCGACCGAATACCCGCTCACAGGGCCCGCGGTGGTGAGGGGGTTGGAGATTCCTTCATGGAAACGTATCTGCTGGAATGGGCCAATTTGTTGTTGCGATGGGTGCATGTCATCACCGCCATCGCCTGGATTGGCTCCTCGTTCTACTTTGTCTTTCTGGACAACAACCTGCAAAAACCCAACTCGCCCGATCTGCTCGAAAAAGGTGTGGGCGGTGCCATGTGGGCGGTGCACGGCGGCGGTTTTTACAACCCGCAAAAGTACATGGTGGCCCCGAAAAAGATCCACACCAAGCTGCACTGGTTTTATTGGGAAAGCTACTCCACCTGGCTGAGCGGCTTTGCGCTCTTTACGGTGCTGTACCTGTACAACGCAGGCACCTTTCTAATCGACAAATCGCTGATGGACTGGACCCCTGTGATGGCCGGATCGGCCGCGGTGGGGATGCTGGTGGCCTTTTGGTTTGTTTACGACATCGTGTGCCGTGTCTTCGGTTTCCGCAAAAACGGTGAACTGATCGTGGCGGGCTTGATGATTGTGGTGGTCGGCTTTTCATCGTGGCTGGCCAATGAGTTATTCGCAGGCCGCGCCGCCTTCTTGTTGGTGGGCGCGATGATCGCCACCGCCATGAGCGCCAACGTGTTTTTCTGGATCATCCCCGGCCAGCGCAAAGTGGTGGCCGCCATGACCAGCGGTGAAGCCTACGACGCCAACGCCTTGGCCATTCACGGCAAGCGCGGCAAGCAGCGCAGCGTGCACAACACTTACTTCACGCTGCCCGTCATCTTTGCGATGCTGAGCAACCATTACAGCTTTTTGTACACGCACGAACACCGTTGGGTGCTGCTGTTTGTGATGATGTTGGCGGGCGCACTGATCCGTCAGTTCTTTGTGCAGCGCCATGCCTTCCACCTGGGCCGCGCAGGCAACCCCTGGCCTTTTGCGGCCGTTGGCGTGGTGCTGATTGCGGGTGTGATCGTGGCCTTGAAACCTGCAGCGCCCAAAGTGTCGGCTGCTCCTGCTGCGCCTGTGGCGTTTGCACAGGTGCAAAGCCTGGTGAGCCAGCACTGTCTGACCTGCCATGGTGCGCAAGTGCAAATGAAAAACGTGCGCCTGGACAGCCCCGAGTTGATCAAACAGCATGCGCAAAACATGTACCAGCAAGTGGTGGTGACCAAGCAAATGCCCATGGGCAATACCACGGGATTGACCGAAGAAGACCGCGCATTGTTGAGCCGCTGGTTTCAGGCGGGGGCCCGTTTGGATTGAAGGCGGACGGCTGGCGAGGCAGTCGCCAGAGTTACTGGTGCTATGGTTGACCCTATTGGTATGACGTTCGAATGGGTATAAATTTTGATGCAGCAGGCCCATTCGGGCCCGGCTGTTCAAATCAAAAGGAGACACCCATGTTCAATCGCTCGCGTCGTACTTTGGTGGCCAGCGCTGTTGCTGGTCTGGCCTGTTTGGCAGCTGCCCTGCCTGCTGCAGCACAAAACTATCCCACACGCCCCATCACCATGATCGTGCCCTGGGGCGCAGGCGGTGGCACCGACGCCGTCGCCCGCATCGTGGCCAGTTTGCTCGAAAAAGACCTGGGCCAACCCGTCACGGTGGTCAACCGCACGGGTGGCAGTGGCGTGGTGGGCCATGCGGCCATTGCCTCGGCACCCCCTGATGGCTACACCATCGGTCTGGCCACGGTCGAGATTGGCATGATGCATTGGCAAGGCCTGACCCAGTTGACAGGTGCCTCCTACACCCCCATCGGTCTGGTCAATGCCGACCCGGCAGGCATTCAGGTGCGTGCGGACGCGCCTTATAAAAACGTGAACGATTTGCTGGCCGCCATCAAGGCCAACCCCGGCAAGTTCAAGGCATCGGGCACGGGTCAGGGCGGCATCTGGCACCTGGCGATTGCCGGCTTGTTGCTGGACCAGAAAATCGATCCTGCGGCGCTGCCCTGGGTGCCCAGCAACGGTGCCGCGCCTGGTCTGCAGGACATGGTGGCCGGGGGTGTGGAAGTCGCGCCTGTCTCCTTGCCTGAGGCGCGTTCGCTGATCGATGCGGGCAAGGTCAAGAGCCTGGCCATCATGGACGCCAAGCCTTCGACGCTGTACCCCAATGTGCCTACGCTCAAATCGGTCACCGGCAGCAACTGGACCATGGCGGCCTGGCGCGGTGTGCTTGCGCCCAAAGGTTTGCCCGCACCCATCCAGACCAAGCTCGCTGAGGCGGTTCGCAAAGCTGTGGCCAGCAAGGAGTACAACGACTTCATGAGCAGCCGTGGCTTGGGCGTGATCTATGGTGGACCGGATGAGATGGCCAAATTCATGGCCAAGTCGGACGCCGAAATGGGCGTCACCATGAAGGCTGTGGGTCTGGTCAAGTAAGCCAGCCCATGAAAATCAACGACGCTTTTTGGGGCGTCCTGCTCATGGCCTTGGGCGCTGCGGTGCTCTTGGCTGTGCGTGGCTACCCCAACATCCCAGGTCAGCCAGTTGGGCCTGCTTTGTTTCCGGGCTTGATTGCGCTGGGCCTGTGTGCTGGAGGCGCTTTGCTGGTTTGGCAAGGCTGGCGAGACCGAGCCCATGGTCCTTGGCTGGCTTGGGAAAATTGGGTTCGCTCGCCCAAGCATGCCCGGGCTTTGGCCGTCTTGTTGGGCTCGGTCGTGTTCTACATCTTGGTGTCGGATGCGCTGGGCTTCTTGATCACAGCAGTGCTGATGTTGATGGCGCTTTTCAGATCATTGCAAGTCGCATGGGGTCGCTCGGCCTTTTGGGCGGTGGTGGCCACTTTGGTGGTTCACTTTGCCTTTTACAAATTGCTCCGTGTGCCCTTGCCTTGGGGCATTTTGACGCCCATGGCCTGGTAAGACCTCGGGTCCACTTTCCGCTTTTACCCAAATGACTTTGAAAGTCTGAGGAGACTCATCCCATGTGGACCGCCGTTGGCCAAGCTTTTTCGATGGTGTTCGAACCGTACACCTTGATGGTGATGGTGTTTGCCTCTTTGTATGGTTTGTTTGTGGGGTCGGTGCCGGGTTTGACAGCCACCATGGCCACCGCTTTGCTGGTGCCGGTGACCTTCTTCATGCCACCGATCCCTGCCGTCGCGGCCATGGTGACGGCGACCGCCATGGCCATTTTTTCAGGCGATATTCCGGGTTGTCTGTTGCGCATTCCCGGCACGCCCGCATCGGCCGCCTACACCGACGAAGCCTATGCCATGACGCGCAAGGGGCAAGCTGAAAAAGCCTTGGGTGCGGGGCTGGTGTTTTCTGCCGTGGGGGGATTGTTTGGCACAGTGGTGCTGATCGTCGCTGCACCTGCCTTGGCCGACTTCGCGCTGAACTTCAGCTCCTTCGAATACTTTTGGCTGGTGCTGCTGGGCCTGACTTGTGCGGTCTTTATCTCCACAGGTTCTCCGATCAAGGGGCTGATGATGTTGTGCCTGGGCTTGCTGGTGGCTTGCGTGGGCTTGGGCAATCCGGCGGGGTTTCCGCGTTTTACCTTTGGCAACACCGAAATGTCGGGCGGCATTGGCATGATCGCCATGATGATCGGCATGTTCGCCATCTCTGAAATCATCCGCTACGTGGTGGACACCAGCCCTCCAGCGGAGTTGGTGGTGGAGGAAGTGGGCGGTGTGCTGAAAGGGCAGTGGGCGCTGGCCAAAAAATACCCCAAGCAAATCCTGCGCGGTAGTGTGTTGGGCACGGCCGTGGGCGCATTGCCAGGTGCCGGGGCCGACATTGCCGCCTGGATGTCGTATGCGATGAGCAAGAAGTTTTCCAAAGAGCCCGAAAAGTTTGGTACGGGCCACGTGGAAGGCATTGTGGAGTCCGGTTCGGCCAACAACAGTGCGCTGGCGGGCGCGTGGATTCCGGCTTTGGTGTTTGGCATTCCGGGTGACTCGATCACGGCCATCGTGATCGGCGTGCTCTACATGAAGAACATGAACCCCGGCCCCACCTTGTTCACCACCAACCCGCAAAACATTTATGCGGTGTTTCTGCTGTTCATTGTGGCCAACCTCATCATGATTCCGCTGGGTATTTTGTGCATCAAGGTGGCCAAGCGCATTCTGCGTGTACCCCGCGAGATCCTCATGCCCATGATTTTGCTGTTTTGTGTGGTGGGCACTTTTGCCATCAACAATTCCGTGTTCCAGGTGGGTGTGATGTTGGTGGCCGGAATTCTGGCTTATGTGTTGGAGGCCAATAAATTCCCGGTGGCGCCTGCCATTTTGGGCGTGGTGCTGGGCGGCATGCTGGAGGAAAACTTCATCACCTCGATGATCAAGTCCAACGGTGATCTGATGGCTTTTGTCAGTCGTCCGATTGCGCTGACCTTGGCCATACTGACCGCCTTGGTGTGGTTTGCGCCCCTGCTCTTGCGGGTTTTGCGTAAACCTGCCGCGCCTGCTTGACGCGCATCTTTCGGGCATGCGCCAGACGCCTCAACCCGGCCTTCGTGCCGGGTTGGTTTTTTCAAAGAGGTGAAGGCGCCGCCACTTGGAGTTTCTCGGCCCAGGGCAAGAGCATGGGCATGATGTTGGGGTACAGCGCTACGCCTTCACGAGCGCTGCCCGCTTTGAGCTTCAGGCCACGTTCACCCGGCGTGCGCACCCAGCGGTCGGCCTGCGCAGGCCGCGACGCATGGCATTGGCGCGAGACCTCGTCCATTTGGGTGTTGAAGGCACTGGCCCCCGCAAACGCTCGCGGATCGATGATCTGCAAGAACACCGTGGCACCCCAGCCCTCGGGCGCATCGGCGCGGCCGTGTCCGGCCAGGCCACCCGTCAGCGCCTCCACCATCCAGCTCAGGCCATAACCCTTGTGGCCTGAATCCATGCCGCCCAGCGGCAAGATCGTGCCTTTGGGTTCCTTGAACAGCACGGCCGGGTCGCGGCTGGGCTGGCCGTGGCCGTCCATCACCCATTCGGCAGGCAACAAGCCGCCTTCCTTGTGCAAGCGGTTGGTCATGCCATTGGTGGTGGACGAGGTGGACACATCGATCAGCACGGGCAGGCCCGAAGTGGGGATGCCCACCGACATTGGGTTGGGCGTGAACACCGGGTCCAGCCCGCCAAAAGGCGCGATGCTGGCGGCGTTGGGGTCCGAGCAGTACAGCAGCATCATGAAACCCTGATCGGTCACGCGCTGGTGGTAAGCGGCCAGGCAGGCAATGTGGTGACTGCGCCGGATGACCACCGTGCAGGTGCCTTGTGTGCGTGCGCGTTGGGTGGCCAAGTCAATCGCTTGCAGCACCAACCAGGGGCCTGGCAAGCGCTGACCATCCCAGGTCACAGCGGCCGGGTGGTCAGAGACCACCAGAGGCTGGCCGTCCTTGCGCATCTTGCCTGTTTCCAGCTCTGCCAGATAAGGCGCCAGCAAGGCCAGACCGTGGGTGGTGTGGCCGAGCAAATCACCTTCGAGCAGCACATCGGCCACGGCTTGCGCCTTGTCGGGCGGCAAGCCCGCGGCTTGCAAAAGTTGATCGGCAAAGGCCAGGAGGTCGGGGGCAGCGTAGTTCATGGGCTTCATCATAAAAAGAAGCCCGCCTGGCCCTGTCACGCGGTGGACTCGCCGGGACGTTTGGCCTCTAAAACCACCAAGCCACCGCGTAAGGGATCAGCATGGCCCCCGCGATGCCATGCAAGCCCATGCCCAGGCTGGCATAGGCCCCGGCTTCGGCGTTCACGCTGAAAGCGCGTGAGGTGCCAATGCCATGCGCGGCCACGCCCAGGGCGAAGCCGCGTTGCCACCATGCTGTGACGCGCAGGGCGTCCAGCACATAGCGGCCCAGCACCGCGCCCAAGATGCCGGTGCTCACCGCAAAGATGGCGGTCAGGGTAGGCGAGGCCTGCACGCGTTCGGCAATGCCCATGGCAATGGGCGCGGTGACCGATTTGGCGACCAGACCGCGCACCAGCGCCTCGTCCACGCCCAGCCAACGCGCCATGCCCACGGCCGTCAGCACCGAGGTGATGCCACCCGCCAGCAGCGAGAGCAGCAACACCCCCATGCGCCCCTTGAGCGAGGCAAAGCCTTTGTAGATGGGGATGGCCAGCGACACCGTGGCCGTGCCCAGCAAGAAGTGCACAAACTGCGCGCCTTCAAAGTATTGGGCATAGGGCATGTCGATCACGCTGATGCCAATACTCACCAGCACCACCGCGATCAGCACCGGGTTGGCGAGCGGGTTGCGCTGGCTGCGTTCGTACAGCGTCAGGCCCAGCAGGTAAGCGCTCAGCGTGAGCACCAAGGCCAGCAGCGGACTGCCCGAGAGGTAAACCCAGATTTCGGAGATAGGTGGCAGGGTGTTGTTCATGGCGTGCTGTCTTTTTTGGCGAACAGTTTGAGCACCAACGCCACCACCGCCACCGTGGCTACCACGCTCAGCACCAGCGCCCCCGTGATGGCCCAGGCGTTGGCCTGCAGCAGGGGCAGGTAAAGCACCACGCCCACCGACGCGGGAATGAACAACAGCCCCAGGTGCTGCAAGATGCTGCTGCCCACCCCGTCCATGGACGCGGGCACATGTCCGCGCAGGGCCAAAAACGCCAACAGCAGCACCAGGCCAAGGACAGGCCCGGGGATGAAGGGCAGGGCGAATTTGGACAGCAGCTCGCCCAGCGCCTGAAAAAGGAAGAGTTGAACGAGGCCTTGGATCATGGCCTCAGTTTAGACAAGCGTCAGCAAGATGGCGAGTTGCAACAGTTGTGACTCTGATCAGGCTGATGAGTTGCTGGCCAAGGCCAACTGCACGGCCAACTGGTTGTGCCGTTCGATCAGCGGCCCCATGTCCACCGTGGTGATCTGGCCTTGCCGCACCACCACGCGCCCATTCACGATCGTGTAGTCTGCGTTGTCACTGGCGCACAGCAAGAGCGCCCCCACCGGGTCGTGTACCGCGCCACCCGTCATGCTCAGGGTGTCGGTTCGGAACATGGCGATGTCGGCGCAATAGCCTTCTTTGATTTGACCCAGTTCGTGGGCGCGGCCCAGCACTTCGGCGCCGCCACGTGTGGCCAGGCGCAGGGCGTCGCGGGGTGTCATGTCGGCGGGGCCGTGGTCACAACCGAACGGCTCTAAGGCCTTACCCACACGCGCCAGCAGCATCGCCTGGCGGGCTTCGTTGAGCAAGTGCGCCGCGTCATTGCTGGCGCTACCGTCCACGCCCAGGCCTATCGGCACGCCTGCATCCAGCATTTTCCGCAAGGGCAAGATGCCGCTGGCCAGGCGCATGTTGCTGCAAGGGCAGTGGGCGATGCCGGTACGGGTCTTGGCAAACAGGTAAGTGCCCTCGTCGTCGAGTTTGACGCCATGGGCGTGCCACACATCGTCGCCCACCCAACCCAAATCTTGCGCGTATTGCGCGGGGGTGCAGTTGAATTTCTCTCGGGTGTAGGCGATGTCGTGGTCGTTTTCGGCCAGGTGGGTGTGCAGGCGCACGCCGTGGGCGCGGGCGAGCTTGGCCGATTCGCGCATCAGGTCCTGGCTCACGCTGAAGGGCGAGCAGGGGGCCACGGCCACATGTGTCATCGACCCGTAGCTGGCGTCGTGCCAAGTCTCGATCAGGCGCTGGGTTTCTTTGAGGATGGCGGGTTCCTGCTCGACCACGCGGTCGGGTGGCAAGCCGCCTTGGCTCTCGCCCATGCTCATGCTGCCGCGTGTGGCCGTGAAGCGCATGCCGATGGTGTGTGCCGCTTCGATGCTGTCGTCCAGCCGCACGCCGTTGGGGTAGATGTAGAGGTGGTCAGAGCTGGTGGTGCAGCCGCTGAGCAGCAACTCGGCCATGGCCACTTGGCCCGAAACACGCACCATCTCGGGCGTGAGGCCCACCCAGATCGGGTACAGGCCTTGGAGCCAGCTGAACAGCTCGGCGTTTTGCACCGACGGAATCGCCCGCGTGAGCGACTGGTACATGTGGTGGTGCGTGTTGATCAGGCCTGGCACCACGACATGGCGGCGGGCGTCGATGACCTCATCGACCTGTTTCAGCAGTTCATCGACATTCTCACTGGCGGGGATGAGGCGTTCGATGCGGCCGTCGCGGATCAAGAGCGAGGCGCCGGGTAATTCGGTGTTGGCATCGTCCATGGTGGCGATGCAGCGTGCGCGGTGGATGAGCAAGGTGGTCATGTGAAGAACTGTACCTGCCTTGGGGCACAATTTGTCCATGCAAGACGTCCAGCCCCACATTCCTGCCTCGACCCAAGACCCCCAAGCCTTCCTGAAAGCGCTGTACGACGTGGCCGTGCAACGGGCCTTGCCACTGCACAACACCGCAGTCCATTTGCCTGTACCCCCCAAGGGCCGCACCCTGGTGCTGGGTGCAGGCAAGGCCGGGGGGGCGATGGCGCAAGCGGTCGAGGCGCTGTGGCCAGCTGAGGCCCCGCTGTCGGGCCTGGTGGTCACGCGCTACGGGCACACGCCGCCACGGCCTGCGGGGTTGCCCGAGCGCATCGAGGTGGTCGAGGCCTCGCACCCTGTGCCTGACGCTGCGGGCCTGCAAGCGGCCGAGCGCATTTTGGCCTTGACGCAAGGCCTGACGGCCCACGACCTGGTGCTGTGCCTGATCTCGGGCGGCGGATCGTCGCTGCTGACCTTACCTGCCGACGGCATCGATCTACAGCTCAAGCAGGACATCAACCGCCAGTTGCTGGCGAGTGGGGCTAATATTGCCGAGATGAACTGCCTGCGCAAGCACCTCTCGCGCATCAAGGGCGGGCGCCTCGCGGCCGCTTGTGCGCCTGCCCGGGTGGTCACGCTCACCATCAGCGATGTGCCGGGTGATGATCCGTCCATCATCGCCAGTGGCCCGACCGTGCCCGATGCCACCAGCTGTGCCGATGCGCTGGCCATCCTCAAGCGCTATGCCATCACGGTGCCCGACTCGGTGCTGCAGGCTTTGCAGTCGGGCGCATGGGAAACGCCCAAGCCCGGATCGCCCGTGTTTGCGGGGCACAGCGTGCACATGATCGCCACGCCCCAGCAGTCGCTGGAGGCGGCTGCAGCGGCTGCCCATGCGCAGGGGCTGAATGCCTACATCCTGAGTGACGAGATCGAAGGCGAGTCGCGCGAGGTGGGCAAGGTGCATGCGGCACTGGCCCGTGCGACGGCCAAAGGCCTCGGGCCATTCACCAAGCCGTGTGTGATCCTGAGCGGTGGTGAGACCACGGTGACCATCAAACCGCAGCCTACCGGCACGCCCAAAGGTCGCGGCGGCCGAGCAGGCGAGTTTTGCATGGGTCTGGCGCAGGGTTTGCAAGGGCAGCCCGGTGTGTGGGCTTTGGCGGCCGATACCGATGGCATCGACGGCATCGAGGACAACGCCGGGGCGCAAGTGAGCCCCGATACCTTGGCCCGTGCTGCGGCGCTGGGGCACAAAGTGGATGAGCACCTGCAGCGCAACGACGCCTATGGGTTTTTTTCGCCCCTGGGCGATCTGGTCATCACCGGGCCGACACACACCAATGTGAATGATTTCCGGGCTATTTTGGTGGTGTGATCTGCATGGTTTGTCGCGCGATGCGCTGAAAACGCCGACGATCTGCCATGCCCGCGTATGCGGGTAGCCATTTGTCGGGGGTGTTGTTGATTTGTGTCAAAAACGCAGACCCGAGGCTCTGGCACATTCCGCTTCACCATGTTGGATTCTTCTTTGCCCTCTTTGTCCGAGCCCACAGCCACCTTGGCGGCTGGCACGGTGTTGCTGCACCGCGGCGATGTGGTGGACCGCATCGTGCATGTCATGCAAGGGCGTGTGGTGTTGGGCGTCATGGGCGCCATGGGTCACGGGGACATGGCGCACCAGCTGGGCGTGGTGGAGGGTCCGTTTTGGCTTGAAGCGGCTTCTGGTTTGATGGACCTGCCGCATGTGGTCGACGCGGTGGCCGAGACCGAAGTGCAGGTGCAGTATGTGCGCGTGCCCGATTTCGTGGCCCAGGTTCGGGCGCTGCCCGAGGCTTCCCAAACCCTGCTCACGGACATGGCGCGATCGCAGCGCCAGCAAACCGAATTGGCCGTGAGCCGTCTGGCCAAGGACGCCGATGCGCGCTGCGCCGAATGGTTGCTGCGCCATGCCGAACCCGTCGATCTGAGTGGCAGCCTGGCCGTGAAACTCACCGAGCGCAAACGCACCATCGCCGCACAACTGGGCATTGCGCCCGAAACCTTCTCGCGCGTGCTGCGCCACCTGCGCGAGCGCCAACTCATCAGTGGTGGCGGGCGTGTGTTGGGCCTGCCCAATCCGCAAGCGCTGCGCGAGTTGGCAGGGGTGTGAGCAACACCCTCAATAGCGGTCTCTGACCGTGATCAGGCGCACACCAGTAGGAGCGGTCTCTGACCGCGACTGTGCGCTTCGCGGTCAGAGACCGCTCCTACAGGGATCTTGTGCGTCAATCTCCGCTGATCTTGCGTTCGCGGATGATGGCGCCAAAGCGTTTGGAGTCGTCGGCTGCGCGGGCGCCAAATTCAGCGGGGGTCAAAGGCAGTGCCTCGCCGCCCAAATTCTGGATGCGGTCTCTCAAGGCCTGGGTGCCCAGGATGCGGTTGATCTCGCGGTTCAGGCGGTTGACCACATCGGTGGGCGTGCCCGCAGGCGCGTAAAAGCCAAACACCGAGTCAGCGTCAAAACCTTTGAGGCCTGCTTCATCCAGCGTGGGCACGTTCGGGAACAGTGGCGAGCGCTTCAGGCTGCCCACGGCCAGCAGCTTGAGCTTGCCGGCGCGCACCTGACCGAGACCAATGCCCGGGTCAAAGTAATAGTCGAGCTGACCGGCCAGCACGTCTTGCAAAGCAGGGGCGGCACCGCGGTAGGGCACATGCACGGCAAACAAACCGGCCTGGCTTTTCATCATTTCACCCGCCAGGTGGGGCGAGCTGCCGTTACCTGCGGAGCCATAGGACAAACGCCCTGGGTTGGCCTTCACATGGGCCAGAAATTCCTGGATGGTGTTGGCCGGGAAGTTGGGCTTGGCCACCAGAAACACCAGCACCCGTGCGGCCGAAGCCACGGGCACCAGGTCTTTGACCGGGTCAAAAGGCATGCGCGCATAGATGTGCGGGTTGACCGAGACCATGCCACCCGAACTCATGAGCAGGGTGTAGCCGTCGGCGGGTGATTTGGCGACCATCTCCCCGCCGAGGTTGCCGTTGGCACCACCCCGGTTTTCCACGATGACAGGCTGGCCCAGCGCCTCGCCCAGGGGCACGCCAATGGCGCGGGCAATCTGGTCGGCCGCGCCGCCCGGCGGAAAGTTGACCACGATCTTGACCGGCTTGGTGGGCCAGCTTTGCGCGGCGGCGTTCAGGCACAGCGCTGGCCCTGCGGCGATGGCCAGCAGCGCGGTGCCGAGTGCACGGCGTGAGATGAATCCGGCTTTTTTCATGTCTGTCTCCTTGAAGTTGCTGAGTGTATCGGTGGTCAGGGTGAGCCGGTTTCAGGACTTTTGCAACCGGGGGTTTTTCATCCACAGCACAGGTTGCTCCTTGACTGGACGCGCTGGCGCACCATGTTGCAGCAAAGCCTGGTCGAGCGCTTGACCGGCCTCGTCTTGCAATGCTGCTTGACGGATGCGGGCCACGGCCTGAGCTTGCTCGGCCACAGGCACTTTGGAAGCTGGGCCACACACATGGCGCAGGATGTGCAGCAGGTTGTCCTTGCCGCGCTCGTTGGTGCTGCCGTAGCCTTTGATGAGCTGCCCGCAACGCGCCAGCTCCAGACCCAGCGCGGGTGACTGGCGTGTGGCCGCTTCGATGCCGCCCAGCCATTCTTCGATCAGGGCTTGTTCGGTGGCGTAGCGGCTACCCAGCGGGCGCAGCACACGCAAGCTGGCCAAGATGCGCAAGCTGGCCATGCCCCACAGCGCGTGCCGCGCCACCTTCAGCGGCATGGACCAAGGCGCTTTGCCATTGGCTACACGGGCGCGGTCCCAGCGCAGCAACCGGTTAGCCAAGCCCTGTGGCAACAGCGCAGCCAGCTCGGGCACGCCGGGTTTGAAGTGGTCATACACCTTGAGCACATCGCCCTCTTTGGCCTTGACTTCTTGCGTGACGCGCGTCCAGCGGCTGGCACGGCTTTTCAGGTCGGCCACGCGGATGATGTCGTCAAACGCCATCCACAGGGCCAACCAGCGGGTGGCCTCCAACGTCACGGGGTAGGTGGCGTCTTTTGAACTGGCTTCTGCACTGAGTAAGCGTTCGAGCCGTTGCACATACAGGCGGGCATAAGCCGGGCCTTGATACTCCACCAGGCGCTGGTGCGCCAGGCCCATCAAGGGGTGCAGCACCGCTGGAAATTTCACGGCTACGTCGGCAGGCAATGCCGCCGACACGACAGGTTCAGTCGCAACTGGTTTCATCACTTGCTCGACATACTGCGCCTGTTCGCGCTGGCGCGTCACCAAATCAAAGGCCAGCGCAAAGCCGCGCAAGCTGGCCTTGGCCGAGCTGCTTGGGCCAGCCAGCACGGCTTCGTAATGCGCCCGCTCAAAAGGCAGCAAGCCACAGCCCGCAATGGCACCCAGCATGACGGCGCTGACCATGGTGCCGCTTTGCTGGCACAGGCTGGCCATGTCCATCACATGGTGGCGTTGGCTGTGCGCGGCCACCACATCGAGCAGCGGGCCTTCGGCACGGCGTCCGTCCCCCATGGTCATTTTTTCGGCGGTGGTGAGTGCCCGCGACGAGGCGCTGATGACCAGCGTGCGGTCGGCTGAAGCCAGGCCGTTGCCAATCTGGCGGGCGGTTTCCAGCAACTCGGACGACACCAGTGCGTCGAGACGCCCAGGCAGCGGGTTCAGGCCCAGCACGGGCAAGCGGCCTTGCAGCTGGCTGTGGGGCAGGGGGTAGACCTCGAGGTAATAGGTGGTGGCCCCGGTGCGCTGCGCCACGCCAGGAATGGAGGTGGCTTGTGCCGGGTGGCCTGCGTGGCGGGCCACGTCGACCAGCCAGTCGGCCAGCACGCCGCCACCTTCGCCGCCCAGGGCGCACAGCAAAATCGAAATCGGTTGGGTCATGGTGTGTCTCGGAATGGGGCGAATCAAGCGGGTTGCAGCCAGCGTGTGGCCAGGCCTTGCCAGCGGGCCCACAGGCGCTCGTGCCATTTGGGGTTTTGCACCACTTCGGCGCGGTAAAACGAGGGGCACAGCGTGGCCGCGTGCGCGTTTTCACCGCACAGGCCGCAGCCCACGCAGCCGTCGATCACGGTGGCCACCGGGTCGACTTTCAGCGGGTCGGGGTTGTCTTTGAGCGTGAGGGTTGGGCAGCCCGACAAGCGGATGCAGGCGTGGTCCCCATTGCACACGTCTTCGTCCACACCGTATTTCACGCGCTCCACGCGCTCGCCCTTGGACAGCAGCGAGGCCAGCCAGGGCTTGATGCGGCGCTGGCGCTCCAGCTGGCATTCGCCTTCGGCCACGATGACTTTCAGGCCCTGAAATTCGGTGGTGAAAGCTTCCGTGAGTGTGGCCTGCATGTGGCTCACTTCATACGTGTGCACCGTGCGCAGCCATTGCACGCCCACGCCTTTGAGCGTGGACTCGATGGTCTGGTTGGTGTGCACCATGCTCTGGCGTTTGTCACCTGCCAACTCCTTGGCGATGTCGCTGGGGGTGTTGATGATGTCTTGTGTGCCGGTGGCCGAGGTGTAGCCGTTTTTGAAGATCAGCAGCACCGCATCGTCGCCGTTGAACAGCGCACTTTGCACGCCCGTGAGCAGGCCGTTGTGCCAGAAACCGCCATCGCCCATGACCGACAGCACCCGCCGCTTCATGACCGGCGACACGCCCGCCCGGCTGGCCAGGCTCATGCCGTAACCCAGGATGGAGTGGCCAAAAGAAAACGGCTCGAAGGTGGCCAGCGCGTGGCAGCCGATGTCGCCCGCGATGTGCACCGGGCCCACGTCTTGTTGCGCCAGTTTGAGCGCTGAAAACACCGGCCGCTCGGGGCAGCCAATGCACATGCCCGGTGGCCGCGCGGGCACCGGGCTGCCCAGCAGGGCTTGCACTTGCTGGCGGCGCTCGCCATTGGTGGTCAGCCATTGGCGTGTGGCCTCGGGCACGGCGTCGGCTTGGTGGCGGTCCATGAATTTCAGCAGGCCCTGGGCCATGACCTCGGCGGTGTATTCGCCACCCGAGGGCAGCATGTCTTTGCCGTGCAGCGGGGTTTGCAGATCGAGGCGGCGCAGCATCAAGGCCAGTTCTTGCTCGATGTATTCAGGCTGGCCTTCTTCGAGCAGCAGCACAGCCGATTTGTCTTTGCAGAAATTCACCAGCTCGTCAGGCACCAGCGGGTAGGTCACGTTCAGCACCAGCACCGACAGGCTGGTCACGCCAAAGGCATCGGCCAGGTCAAACTGCTGCAGGGTGCGCATCAGCGTGTTGTACAGGCCGCCCTGCACGATCAGGCCCAAGTGGCGGTGGGTGCTGCCCTCAAAGTGCTCGTTCAGGCGCTGCTCGGCAATGTATTGGCGTGCGGCGGGCAGCCGGTGCTCCACTTTGCGCTTTTCCTGCGCAAAGGTCACGGGCGGGTGCGCCAGGCGCATGTAGTTGAAACCCGCCGGCTCGTCGATCAGGTGTTTTTTGGACAGCTTGGGGGCCTGGTTGTCCTTGGCCACAAACTGGCCGCGCACATGGCAGGCGCGGATGCGCAGCTCCATCATCACCGGCATGTTGGACGCTTCGGACAACCTGAAACCGTGTTCGACCATGTTGACCATCTGGCGCAACTCGGGGCGTGGGTCGAGCAGGCACATGCCCGATTTGAGCGCATAGGCGTGTGTGCGCTCCTGAATGACGCTCGCGCCTTCGCCGTAGTCTTCGCCCACCACGATCAGCACCCCGCCCGTCACGCCGGGTGATGACAAATTGGACAGTGCATCGGCCGCCACGTTGGTGCCCACAATCGACTTCCAGGTCACCGCGCCGCGAATCGGGTAATGGATGGACGCGCCCAGCATGGCCGCGGCCGAGGCTTCGTTGGAACAGGCTTCCACATGCACGCCCAGCTCGTCCATGTAGGGCTTGGCTTGCACCATCACATCGAGCAGGTGCGAGACCGGCGCGCCTTGGTAGCCGCCCACATAGCTCACCCCCGATTGCAGCAGGCCTTTGGTGATGGCCAGGATGCCCTCGCCATGAAAGACCTCGCCCGCGCCCATGCGCAGGGCCTTGATTTCTTCGTGAAATGAAACTTCCAAAGCACGCTCCTTGCGTTGTTGCCGTCTATTTGCATTTGTAGGAGCCCACCCCGTGGGCGATGGGCGTGGCACAAGCCCTTGAAAACCTTCGCCCACGGGGTGGGCTTCTGCAGACCTGCGCAGACCATCTTACGTATAAGTACATAAAATATTCAGAATAAACGGTATGCTTTAAATGAATATCAAAGACCTGGACCTGAACCTCTTGCGTTTGTTCGACGCGGTGTGGCGCACGCGCAGCGTGAGCCTGGCCGCGCAGCAATTGGGCATGTCGCAGCCCGCGGCCAGCCAGGGGCTGGCGCGTTTGCGGGCGGTGTTGGGCGACGCCTTGTTCGAGCGCAGCGGCGCGGGTGTGCGGCCCACGCCGCGTGCCGACCGGCTGGCGCAGGCGGTGCAGTTGGCACTGGGTACGATCGAGGATGCGCTCAATGCCTCGCAGGTGTTTGACCCGCAGCGCTCGGTCCGCGTGCTGCGTGTGCACTTGAGCGACATTGGCGAGGCGCGTTTTCTGCCCGAGCTGGTGTTGGCGCTGCAGCACCACGCGCCGGGCATGCAGCTCGAAACCATGCCTCTGCCACACGAAAAAATTGCCCCCGCCCTGGACAATGGGCAGCTGGATCTGGCCATCGGTTTCTTGCCCGAGGTGAGCGACACCTTGCAACAAGCCTTGTTGAGTGACCGCTATGTGGTGCTGATGCGCCAAGGTCACCCAGTGGCCAAGCGTTGGGCCCAACTCCAGAAAATCGGCAGCCCGCAGTCCGAGGAAACGCTCGCACTTCTGGCCGAGCTGGAGTTTGCCGCTGTGCGTACCCATTCAGACACCTTGCGCATCCTGGAGCGGATGCATTGGCAGCACCGCCTGCGCCTGACGGTGAGCCACTTTTTGTCGCTGCCCGGCATTGTGCGCAGCAGCGATCTGGCGGTGTTGATGCCCCGCAATTTTGCGCAAGGCTTTGCCGAGGCGGGGGCGCTGGCCCTGATCGAGCCCGAGTTGCCCTTGCGCGATTTCACCGTGTCCATGCACTGGAGCGCCCGCTTTGACAAAGACCCCTGTCTGTTGTGGCTGCGGGGCACCGTGTCCCGTTTGTTCAGCACCACCCACAACCCCACACCCAGCACCACCGAGGTCAAGCCATGAGCACTTTCAAACCCTACTTGAGCGCCATCGAAGCGCCTAGCTTGGCCGAGGTGCAGGCGCTGCCCGGCCTCACGCTCCTGGAATTTGGCACCGAATGGTGCGGCCACTGCCGCGCTGCCCAGCCCCTGATCGCGCAGGCGCTGGCCGATCGGCCGCAGTGGCAGCATCTGAAAGTGGAAGACGGCCCGGGCCGTGCGTTGGGTCGCCATTACCGCGTCAAGCTCTGGCCCACCCTGGTGGTCTTGCGGGATGGTCAGAAAGTGGGGCGGCTGGTGCGACCTGCAGCTGCGCAGGAAATTCAGACCGTGATGGCAAAGGCCTGAGTCATGCCATGACCGTTTTTGACTCCGGGCGCTAACGCTGGCCCCCGAGAAAGATGGTTTCATTCGCAAGGCCGATGGCGGGTTCCTGCCAGTCCTCATGCGAAGGGAGGAGGGCCAACATCCGGGTTGCAGAAGGGCGCTGGCATGCAAATACTGTATAAATGAACAGTTATGCAGAAACCACCGATCGCCATCCCGATCAGCCAGATCAAAGGCCGCGGTAGCGCCACGCGCCTGGCGCACCGCTTCGAGTGCGATGCCCGCGAGCCGTTTGACGACGGCTGGACGGTCGACCCCGAGGAGGCCACGCGCATCGCCACCACCTGGACTTGGGAAGACGCCAAAAGCGCCATCAGCCGCAACACCTCGCCCGATATCGGCTTTGACCGCTCGCTCAACCCTTATCGCGGCTGCGAGCACGGTTGCAGCTACTGCTATGCCCGCCCCTCGCACAGCTATCTGGGCTTGTCGCCCGGACTGGACTTCGAGACCCGTTTGATCGCCAAGCGGGGCTTGGCCGACCGGCTGGTGCAAGAACTGACCAGCCCGCGATACACCCCCGGCATGATGGCATTGGGTACTGTGACCGACGCCTACCAACCCCTGGACCGCGAATTGCGCCTGACCCGCGAGGTGCTGCAGGTTTTGCACGACTGCCACCACCCCATGGCCGTGGTCACCAAGGGCAGCGGCATCGAACGCGACATCGACCTGCTCGCACCCATGGCCGCGCGCAGGCAGGCGGGTGTGTATGTGAGCGTGACCACGCTCGACGCAGAGCTGGCGCGACGCATGGAGCCGCGCGCCGCCGCCCCTTGGCGGCGCTTGCGCACCGTCCGCACGCTGGCCGATGCGGGCATCCCGGTGGGCGTGAGCGTGTCGCCACAAATCCCGTTCATCAACGACGACATGGAGCAGGTGCTCGAAGCGGCCCGCGACGCCGGAGCCACCAGCGCTTTTTATGTGGTGCTGCGCCTGCCGTGGGAGCTGGCACCGCTGTTTCGGCAATGGCTGGACCTGCATTACCCGGACCGCGCTGCACGTGTGATGGCCCGCATGCACGACCTGCGCGGAGGCAAGGACTACGACGCCAGCTTTGCCACGCGCCGCAGCGGTCAGGGCATCTGGGCCGACCTGATCGCCCAGCGCTTTGACAAGGCCTGCAGGCGCTTGGGCCTGAACCGCCAGCGGCACGAATGGAACGTAGAAGGCTTCAGGCCGCCGTCCGCGGTCGGGCAGATGGGCCTGTTTTAACGCGCCGTGCCCAGCGGGTTCTTGGCGTTTGTGAATGCGCGCAAGCTGTACAGGTGAGGTTCACATTGGCGCGGATTCAATGGAGCAAGGCTGCGGCGTCTTCGTACCAAAACATCAGGGCGTCGTCGTAACTCTCCCATACACAGCCATTGCAGCCGCGCCCGCAGCATGAAGTGGGCTCGGGTGGTGGTTCGCGGAAGTCGTGGCCTGCAGCCTGCAGCCGCGCCTGGAATTGTGCGATGCCCCTGCGCACGGACTCGCGCTGGGCTTGGTTGGGATCAATGATGGGGTGTTCGTTGCCTTCGCTCATACCCTATTGTCGTTGAGCTCTGCTTTGGTTTTTGTAGGTCGATGGTGACTGTCTGGCCCTGGACCACCGTGTGTGCAATCAGCCGCTCATCGCCCAGCACGATCATGGCGAACAGCCATTCGGCCAGGGTTTCTGTTTGCGCGGTGCGGCGGGCCAGCAGGGGCGTGGCTTTCGTGTTGAGCACCACGAAGTCGGCTTCGCAGCCGGGCAGCAGGTTGCCCACCTTACCGCCCAGGTCCAGCGCGGCGGCAGCGCCTGCGGTGTGTTGCCACCACAGGTGTTCGGGCGCGAGGCTGATGCCCGGCTGCCCCACGCTTTGCCGGGCCACGGTGTAGGCTGCGTGCATGGTGTGGAAGGGGCTGAAGCTTGTGCCGCCGCCCACATCGCTGGCCAGGCCATAGCGCAAGCCGGCCGCGTCCGAGGCGGTGTAGTCAAAAAAGCCGCTGCCCAAAAACAGGTTGCTGGTGGGGCTGACGGCGGCGGTTGCACCCACTTCGGTCATGCGGCTGCGGTCGGCTTCATCGAGGTAGATGCAATGCGCGTACACCGAGCGTTGGCGCAGCAGGCCTGCGCGGTCGTACACATCCAGATAACTGCGCGCTTCGGGGAACAGTTCTTTCACCCATCGGATTTCATCCACGTTCTCGGCTACATGCGACTGGATCCACACATCGGGGAATTGCTGCGCGATCTCGCCCGCACCGTGCAGCTGCTCAGATGTGCTGGTGGGCGCAAAGCGCGGCGTGATGGCGTAGCCCAGGCGGTCCACGCCGTGCCAGCGACCAATCAACTCTTCGGTTTGGCGCAGGCTCAAGGCGGTGTCGGTGTCGCGCAGGCCGTCGGGGCTGTGCCGGTCTTGCAGCACCTTGCCGGTGACCATGCGCAAGCGGCGCTTTTGCGCCTCGGCCATGAACACGTTGACCGACTCGGGGTGCGCGGTGGCAAAGCACAGGGCCGTGGTCACGCCGTGGCGCATCAGCTCGTCCATGAAAAATGCGGTCACTTCGTGCGCATAGGCCGGGTCTGAAAACTGCATTTCGTGCGGAAAGGTGTAGTGCTCCAGCCAGGGCAGCAAGCCGTCGGCGGGCGAGCCGATCACATCGGTTTGTGGGTAGTGGATGTGCAGGTCCACAAAGCCCGGCGCGATGCACAGGCCGGGCCAGTGGGTCACAGGCAGGTCGGGGTACTGCGGGGCCAGCTCGCGGTAGGGGCCAATGGCCTGGATGCGCACGACGCCGTCGGACTCGCGTGCGGTGACCAGCAAGCCGTCGGTTTCGTGGCGGGCCTTGGGGCTTTGCGGGTCGGGAAACCACAACAGGCCTGCGCGCCAGCCTTGCAGATGGGAAACAGCAGAAAGCGTCATGGGGCAAGGATAGCGCGCAGCACGCGCTCGGGCGTGGCGGGGGTGTCCAGATGGATGGGCGTGCGGCCCGCACGGGTGGCACCGATGGCGTCGCGCAGGGCTTCGAACACGCTGATGGCCAGCATGAAGGGCGGCTCGCCCACGGCTTTGCTGCCGCCCACATTGTCTTCGCGGTTGGCTTCGTGCCAGAGGTCGATGTTCAGTTGCGCGGGCATGTCGGCGGCCGTGGGGATTTTGTAGGTGCTCGCGCCCTTGGTGAGCAGCTCGCCCTTGGCGTTCCAGACCAGCTCTTCCGTGGTGAGCCAGCCCAGGCCTTGGGCGAAGCCGCCTTCAATTTGGCCGATGTCGATCTCGGGGTGCAGCGAATGGCCCACGTCGTGCAGGATGTCGGTGCGCAGCACGCGGTATTCGCCCGTTAGGGTGTCGATGGCCACTTCGCTGCAGGCTGCGCCATAGGCGAAGTAATAGAAGGGTCTGCCGGTCAGGGTGCTGCGGTCGTAGTGGATTTTGGGTGTGGCGTAAAAGCCGTCGCTCCACAGCTGCACGCGCTGGCCGTAGGCGTATTGCACAGCCTCGGTGAAGCTGCGCTGGCGCACCGGTGTGATGACCTGGCCGCCTTCAAAGCGCACGGCCTCGGCAATGCAACCATCGGCCTTGGCAATGCAGGAGGCGATGTTGTGGCGCACCTGCAGCGCAGCGTTTTCGGCGGCGCGGCCATTGAGGTCGGTGCCGCTGGACGCTGCCGTGGCGCTGGCGTTGGCCACTTGGTCGGTGTCGCTGGCGCTGGCTTGCACCTGGGCGGCGGGCAAGCCCAGCACACGGGCCACCAAGCCGCACACCTTGGTGTGCAGGCCCTGGCCCATTTCGGTGCCGCCATGGTTCACGCGCACACTGCCGTCGGTGTAGACCGACACCACCGCCCCGGCCTGGTTGAACTGCGTGGCGGTGAAGCTGATGCCGAACTTGACCGGTGTGAGCGCCAGGCCTTTTTTGATCACGCTGTGCTGGGCATTCCAGTCGGTGATACTTTGTCGCCGCGCACGGTAGTCGCAGCGCTCGGCCAGCTGCGTCATCAGCGGGTGCAGGATGTTGTCTTCGACCTTCATGCCGTAAGGTGTGGTGTCGCGCTTGTTCTCACCATCCGCCACACCGTACAGGTTGGCCAGTCGCACATCGAGCGCGTCCACGCCGAGGTGGCGGGCGATGTCACCCATGACGGTTTCGATCAGCAGCACGCCCTGCGGCCCGCCAAAACCGCGGAACGCGGTGTGGCTTTGGGTGTGGGTTTTGCAGCGGTGCGAGGTGATGTGCAGGTCGCTCAAAAAGTAAGCGTTGTCGGTGTGGAAGATCGCGCGGTCGGCCACCGGGCCGCTCAGGTCGGCGCTGTGGCCGCAATGGACCAGTTGCATCGAATCCAAACCCAGCACGCGGCCCCTCGCATCAAAGCCCACTTCCCAGTCGTGGCTGAAGGGGTGGCGCTTGCCGGTGATCAGGATGTCGTCGCCCCGGTCCAGTCGCATCTTGACCGGCCGACCGAATTTGTGCGCGGCGAGCGCCGCCCACACGGCCAAATGACCGGCCTGTGTTTCTTTGCCGCCGAAGCCGCCACCCATGCGCCGGCACACCACGCGCACCTGTGACAGCGGGATGTGCAGCGCGTGCGCCACCCAGTGCTGCACCTCGCCGGGGTGTTGGGTGCCGCTGTGGATCAGCCAGTGGCCGTTGTCTTGCGGAATGGCGTAAGCGATCTGGCTTTCCAGATAAAAGTGTTCTTGCCCGCCGATCTCCAAAGTGCCTTGCAGGCGGTGCGGCGCTTGTGCCAAGGCCTTCGCGGCATCGCCGCGCTGCACCGTGATGGGGGGCAGCACAAAGCTGCCCGCTTGTTGGGCCTCGCGGGCGTGCAGCAGGGGCGGCTGTTGGGTGGTTTGCAGCCGCACCTGGCGGGCGGCTTGGCGCGCCCGGGTGTGGCTGTCACCCACCACCAGGCCCATGACCTGGCCCACATGCATGAGCTGCGGCCCGGCAAAAATGGGCTCGTCGTGCACAAAGGTGGCCAGCAGTGGGTCACCCGGAATGTCTTGTGCGGTGACCGTGCCCACCACACCGGGCGCGGCCAGCACCGCCTCCAGGTCCATGGCGATCAGTTTTGCGTTGGCCAAGGGGCTCATCAGTGGGGCGGCGTGCAGCGTGCCTTCGACCAGTGGCAGGTCGTCGATGTAGCTGGCGCGGCCTTGCACCTGCGCGGTGGCGCTTTCGTGGAAGCGGTGGGTGCTGGCGGTTGGGGCATTCGTGTTCATGCGAGGTCCTCCAAACGAACCGTGGCTTGCCCGGTGCTCTCCAGCCAGGCTCGGCGCAGCAGTTGCCCCAGAATCCGGCGGCGGTAGTCGGCACTGGCACGCAAATCGCTGAGTGGCGCGAACTCTTGCTGGATGGCTTGTTGAGCCACCGCCAAAGTGGCTTCGTTCCAAGGCTGGCCGATCAGCGCGGCCTCGGTCTTCACGGCGCGTGCGGGCGTGGCGGCCACACCGCCTGCACCGATGCGGGCGGCCGTGATGCGCCCACCCTCCACATGCAGTTCCACTGCCAGGCACACGGCCGAGATGTCGTCCTCCTGCCGTTTGGACACCTTATAAGCGCCCAGCCATTCGCCGGGGGCAGGACGCGGCACCACTACCCAGGCCAGCACCTCGTCGGGGGCCAGCAGGCTTTGGCGGTAGCCGGTGTAGAACCGGTCCAGCGGCACATGGCGGTGCACAGCGCGGCCTTTTCGCCAAGCCATGAGCACCACCTGCGCGCCCAGCGCAATCAACAGCGGCATGCTGTCGCCAATCGGCGAGCCATTGGCCACGTTGCCGCCCAGCGTGCCCGACTGCCGCACCGGCCAGCCCGCGAAGCGCTCGCCAAAGGGCGCGATCACCGGCCGGTCGGCGGCCAGCGCCTCAAAAGCGTCTTGCAAATTCACGGCGGCGCCGATGGCGATGTGGTGTGGGTAACGCTCCACCCGGCGCAGCTCGGCCACGCGCGTCAGGTCGATGATCTGCGGCAGGCGGCGCAGGCCCTGCGTGATCCACAGCCCGGCGTCGGTGGCCCCGGCGATCAGCTGTGCTTGCGGGTGCTGGGCGCGGGCTTGCAGCAAAGCGCTCAGGGTGTTCGGGCGCAGGTAGTTGCCGCCGGTTTTTTCGGTGGCCGCCAGTTTTTGCAACGCCGCCACGATGGGTTTTTCATCCACAGCTTGCGCGGCATCGGCTTCCAAGCTGCAAGCGGCTTGCATGATGGGCCGGTAGCCGGTGCAGCGGCACAGGTTGCCCGACAAGGCTTCGTGTGCGCGGTGGCTGTCCACGGTCTGGCCTTGGGCCACCGTGCGCTGGTAAAGCGCGAACAGGCTCATCACAAAGCCTGGCGTGCAAAAACCGCATTGCGAGCCGTGGCACGCGACCATGGCTTGTTGCACCGGGTGCAGCGTGCCATCGCTCTGGGCCAGATCGGCGGCGGTCCACAGGGCTTGGCCGTCGATGGCGTGCGCCGGCTTGATGCAGCTATTGACAGCGCGGTATTGCAAGCGTCCGTTCACCGCTTCGGCCACGACCACCGTGCAGGCCCCGCAGTCGCCTGCGGCGCAGCCTTCCTTGGTGGCGGTCAGGCGCAGGTCTTCGCGCAGCAGGTCCAGCAGGGTGCGGTCTGGTGGTACATTGCCCGGATTCATCATTTGACCGCGATGCCAGAACCGCAAGGGGCTCGATGGCAGCGGCGCCGATTTAAGAGGGGAGACAAGCGTTTTTGACATGGCCCATGTGTCCTTGAGGATCGGATGATCCTAGGGCAAACCCGATGTTTACCCATGGGTAAATCGCCATAACGCTTATCTGAAAATGGATATGAAGCAGCCGCATCTTTTCGACAAGATCGACCTTCAACTCATTCGCACCCTTCACACCTTGCTCACCGAACGCAGTGTCTCCAAAACCGCCATGCGGCTGGGCCAGCAGCAACCGGCCGTGTCGGTGGCGCTCAAACGCCTGCGCGAGTTGACGGGCGACCCGATTTTGGTGCGCTCGGGCACCGGCATGGTGCCCACCGATGTGGGCTTGAAGATGCTGGGGCCGGTCACGCAGATTTTGCAATCGGCCGAAAGCCTGTTCTCTCCTGCCCGGCCGTTTGACCCGTCTGAGGCCCGCGAGACTTTCCGCATCGCGGCCAGCGACACGCTGGACCCTTTGTTCCTGCCGTTCGTCATGGCCCGGATCAAGTCGCTGGCCCCGGGCTGCCGGGTCGAGGTGCATGCCCTGTCGGCCCAGGCGCAATACGCGCATGACCTGGGTCAGGGCCTGATCGACGTGGTGATTGGCAACTGGGCCCAGCCCAGCGAAGAGCTGCATCGCGCCGAGCTGTTTGAGGACGAGGTGGTGTGCCTGGTCAGCAGCAAGCACCCTGCCGTGCGCCGTGGCTGGACGCCAGACGATTGGCTCGCTTGTGAACACATTGCGCCCACCCCGGCCTATCCCGGCTGGCGAGGCGTGATCGATGAACACCTGGACCGCCTGCACCTGTCGCGCCACATCGCCGCGCGTTGTGCCCACTTCGGTCTGATGCCGCGCATGGTGGCATCGAGTTTGCTTGTGCTCACCACGGGCCGCCAGTATTGCCAGCGGTTTTTACAAGGCGCTGAATCGCACAGCGGTTTGGCCTTGCTGCCTTGCCCCGTGCCGTTTCCCAAGATGGTGTACTACCAGCTTTGGCATGAACGCAGCCACAGCTCGGCCGCCGCCAAGTGGCTGCGGGAGCAGGTGAAAATCAGTGCATCCCAATTGCCTCATCCTCAGAATTCTCATTTGACATGACCACACCCCTTTTGTCGTTGCAAGGCATCACCAAGCGCTACCCGGGCGTGGTGGCCAACCAGGACGTGTCGCTGACCGTGATGCCCGGCCAGGCCCATGCCGTGCTGGGCGAAAACGGCGCGGGCAAGTCCACCCTGATGAAAATCATTTATGGCTCGGTCAAGCCCGATGAGGGCCAGGTGGTGTTCAACGGCCAGCCCGTGCAGATCCGTAACCCGCAGGAAGCGCGCAAGCTGGGCATCAGCATGGTGTTCCAGCACTTCAGCCTGTTTGACACGCTGACCGTGGCCGAAAACGTCTGGCTGGGGCTGGACAAATTGCTCAGCCTGGCCGAGGTGACCGAGCGCATTGTGGCCAAGGCCAGCGAATACGGCCTGGACCTGGAGCCCGAGCGCCCGGTGCACACCTTGAGCGTGGGCGAGATGCAGCGCGTCGAGATCATCCGCGCCTTGTTGACCGAGCCCAAGCTCTTGATTTTGGACGAGCCCACTTCGGTGCTGACGCCGCAGGCGGTTGAAAAGTTGTTTGTGGTGCTGCACAAGCTGGTCAGCCAGGGCGTGAGCATTTTGTACATCTCGCACAAGTTGCACGAAATTCGGGCGCTGTGCAGCGCCTGCACGGTGCTGCGCGGCGGCAAGCTCACGGGCGTGTGCGACCCGCGTGAAGAGTCCAACGCCTCGCTCAGCCGCTTGATGATCGGTGCCGAGCCCCCGACTTTGCAGCATGTGGCGCGTTCGCCGGGCGAGGTGGTGTTGTCGGTCAAGGGCCTGAGCCTCACACGGCAAGACCCGTTTGGCGTGGACCTGGACAGCATCAGCCTGCAGGTGCGTGCGGGCGAGGTAGTGGGTTTGGCCGGGGTGTCGGGCAATGGCCAGAAAGAGTTGATGTGGGCTTTGTCGGGTGAAGACACCCGGGCAGGCGTGCAGTGTGGCGCGGCCAGCGTGAGTTTGGCCGGTCAGCCGGTTGCGGCTTTGGGGCCGGTGCCACGCAGGCAAATGGGCCTGCACTCTGTGCCCGAAGAGCGCCTGGGCCGGGGCGCTGTGCCGTCGCTGAGCCTGTCGCAAAACCTGCTGCTCACGCGCAGCGAGGCCGTGGGTACGGGCGGCTGGGTGCGCATGGGGGCATTGGCCGACCAAGCGCGCAGCATCATCGACCGCTTCAAAGTCAAGGCCTCCGGGCCGGATGCCGCAGCGCAGTCGCTGTCGGGCGGCAATTTGCAAAAGTTCATTGTGGGGCGCGAAATCAGCGCAGCCCCGAAGCTGCTGATCGTGTCGCAACCCACCTGGGGCGTGGACGTGGGCGCGGCGGCGCAGATCCGCGCCGAGATTTTGGCGCTGCGCGACGCGGGTTGTGCGGTGCTGGTGGTGAGTGAGGAGCTGGAAGAATTGTTCGAATTGTCTGACCGATTGCATGTGATCGCCAAGGGGCGCTTGTCGCCATCGGTGGCGCGGACCGAGGCCACGGTAGAGCGCATTGGCGAGTGGATGAGCGGCTTGTGGCCCGACGCCACCCCGACTGCAGCCGCCCAACAAGGAGCCCAACATGCTGCGGCTTGAACCCCGTCCCCAGGCTTCGCGCCTGTGGACTTATGCCTCGCCCCTGCTGGCGCTGGTGCTCACGGTGCTGTTGGGTGTGGCGCTGTTCATGGCGCTGGGCAAAGATCCGGTGCGCGGATTGCAAATGTTTTTCTGGGAGCCCGTCAAAACCGGCTACGCCCTGGGTGAGTTGATGGTCAAGGCCACACCGCTTCTGGTGATCGCCTTGGGCTTGTCGGTGTGTTTCCGTTCCAACGTCTGGAACATCGGGGCCGAAGGGCAGTTTGTCATCGGTGCCGTGTGTGCGGCGGGCGTGGCGCTGCTGGCGGACAAGGACACGGGCCGCTGGATCGTGTTGGCCGTGCTCTTGGCGGGTGTGCTGGGTGGCATGCTGTGGGCGGGCATCACGGCGCTGCTGCGCGACCGCTTCAACGCCAGTGAGATTCTGGTCAGCCTGATGCTGGTGTACGTGGCCGACATGGTGCTGAGTTACCTGGTTTATGGCCCTTGGAAAGACCCAGCTGGATTCAATTTCCCGCAGTCCAAAACTTTCGAGGCGGTCACGCAGATCCCGCGTTTGATGACGGGCTCGCGTATGAGCGTGGGCTTGCTATTGGCGCTGGTGGGCGCAGGCTTGCTGTGGGTGTTTTTGTTCCGCACGCGGGCGGGCTTTGCCCAGCAAGTGGGCGGTTTGGCCCCTGATGCGGCGCGCTACGCAGGCTTTTCTTCGCGCAAGGCGCTGTGGGTGGCGCTCTTGGTCTCGGGCGGCGCAGCGGGTTTGGCGGGCGCTTTGGAGGTGGCTGGGCCCATCGGGCAGCTGACGCCTTATGTGCCTGCGGGCTACGGCTTTGCCGCGATCATCGTGGCCTTTGTCGGGCGCTTGCACCCGGCGGGCATGGTGTTGTCGGCGGTGCTGATGAGCATGTTCTACATTGGCGGCGAACTCGCGCAATCGCGCCTGGGCCTGCCCAAGTCGATCACGGGCGTGTTCCAGGGTTTGTTGTTGTTTTGCCTGCTGGCGTGTGACACGCTGGTGGCTTACCGCCTGCGCTGGGTGGCCAAGAAAATGGGGAGTGTGTGATGGAGTCGTATGCATTGCTGATCGCCGCGACCCTGAACGCGGGGACGGTGCTGGCCATTGCCGCTTTGGGTTTGCTGATCAACGAAAAAGCCGGGGTGGTGAACCTGGGGGCCGAGGGCATGATGCTGTGTGCGGCCATCGCGGGCTTTGCCGCCGTGGTGCACACCGGCAACGACTGGCTGGGCTTTGCGGCGGGCATGGGCGCCGGGGCGTTGCTGGCCGCTATTTTTGGGGTGCTGGTGATTTGGCTGAACACCAACCAGTACGCCACGGGGCTGGCGCTGAGCCTGTTTGGCGTGGGTTTTTCAGCTTTTGTGGGCATTGGCTATGTGAAAGAAAAGTTGCCCGAGCGGCCACAGTTCGAGATTCCCGGCCTGTCCGATATCCCCTTGCTGGGCCCCGCCTTGTTCAAACAGCATCCGCTGGTGTACCTGGCCATGCTGCTGGTGCTGGCCCTGATCTGGTTTTTGTACCGCAGCCGCACCGGTTTGGTGCTGCGCGCCGTGGGTGAATCGCCCGCATCGGCGCACGCATTGGGCTACCCGGTGCGTCGTATCCGCCTGGCGGCCGTGGTGGCCGGGGGCGCTTTGTGCGGTCTGGCTGGGGCTTACATCTCGGTGATCTATACCCCGCTGTGGGTCGAGGGCATGGTGGCGGGCAAGGGCTGGATTGCGCTGGCGCTGACCACCTTTGCCACCTGGCGTCCGGCACGGGTCTTGCTCGGTGCTTACCTGTTTGGCGGTGTGACCATGCTGCAGTTCCATTTGCAGGGTGTGGGCGTTCAGGTGCCCAGCCAGTTGCTCACGGCGCTGCCCTACATCGCCACCATCGTGGTGCTGGCCCTGATTTCGCGCAACCCGACCTGGATCCGCGTGAACATGCCCGCTTCCCTGGGCAAGCCGTTTTATCCCGGTTCATAATGAGTTTTTTCCAACCCCTGTAACCCTGTTCAACAAAAAAGGAACTGACATGACAGACATCTCCAAGCGCACCATCGTGAAGATGGTGGCCCTGACCGCTGTGGCCGCCGCCGCACTGGTCGGCTGTGGCAAGAAGGAAGAGGCCCCCAAGGCCGAGGCGCCCGCTGCGGCCAAGGCCGAGCCTCTGAAGATCGCGTTTGCCTATGTCGGCCCGGTGGGCGACGGCGGCTGGACCTTTGCGCACGACAACGGCCGCAAGGAAATCGAAAAAGCCTTCGGCGACAAAGTGGTCACCAGCTTCGTGGAGAAAGTGCCGGAAAGCGCTGACGCCGAGCGCGTGATCCGTGACATGGCTGCCCAAGGCAACAAGCTGATTTTTGGCACCACCTTCGGTTACATGGAGCCCATGCTCAAGGTGGCCGCTGACCATAAGGACATCAAGTTCGAGCACGCCACCGGCTATAAGACCGCCGACAACATGCGCACCTACGACAGCCGCACCTACGAAGGCGCTTACATGGCGGGTGTGATCGCGGGCAAGATGACCAAGACCAACACCCTGGGTGTGGTCGCCTCCATCCCAATCCCTGAAGTGGTGCGCAACATCAACAGCTTCACCCTGGGTGCCCAGTCGGTCAACCCCAAGATCAAGACCAAGGTGGTCTGGGTGAATGAGTGGTTCAACCCACCGAAGGAAACCGAAGCCGCCACTTCGCTGATCAACGGCGGCGCGGACGTGCTGATGCAAAACACCGACTCGTCGGCTGTGCTGCAGACCGCCGAAAAAATGGGCAAGCGCGCCTTCGGCTGGGATTCCGACATGACCGCCTACGGCCCCAAGGCCCACCTGGGTTCGGCCGTGATCAACTGGGGCCCTTACTACGTCAAGGCCGTGGGTGAAGCCCTGGAAGGCAAGTGGAGCACTGGCCAAAGCTGGTGGGGCGTGAAAGAAGGCGCGATCGACATGGTCGGGGTGGCCGCGGATGTGCCTGAAGACACCAAGAAAAAGATCGATGAGATCAAGGCCGGTCTGAAAGACGGCAGCTTCGCCATCTGGAAAGGCCCGATCGTGGACCAGGCTGGCAAGGAAGTGCTGGCCAAAGATGCGGTGGCCGACGACAAGTTCCTGGGTGGCGTGATGTTCTACGTCAAGGGCGTGGAAGGCAAGATTCCGGGCAAGTGATCGGGGCAAGATGGGTCCCCGACTTGAAGGAACTCCCCCGGCCTGTCATGTTTGACGGGGTGGGCCGCCCTTAGGGCCTGTCGTTCCCGACTTGATCGGGAATCCATCCTCCTGTAATCCGAAGGCCGCCTGACGCAAGTCAGGCGGCTTTTTTTCATGGCGCTGGCCCCTTGGTGACGGCCAAGCCCAGCAGGTTTGATACGCTGGCATCGTTTCGTCTTTCGCAAAGGCCCGCTTTGTCCAAACACCTCGAATCCCCCGCCGCAGCGCCCAGGACCTGGCCGCAAATGCTTTCGGACTTTGGCAGCACCTACGCTGCCAACGCGCTGATCGGTTTCATCTTTGCCGCCACCGGTCCGGTGGCCATCATTTTGTCGGTGGGCACGCGCGGCGGCTTGTCCCCCGAAGAGCTGGCGTCCTGGGTGTTCGGCGTGTTTTTCGTCAACGGTCTGGTTACCTTGTGGATGACCTGGCGCTACACCACGCCGCTGGCGTTTGGCTGGACGATTCCGGGCACCGTGCTGGTGGGGCCGGCCTTGCAGCACCTGAGTTTTGCCGAGGTGATCGGCGCTTTTTATGTGACCAGTGCGCTGATTTTGTTGCTCGGCCTGAGCGGCTGGGTCAAGCGCGTCATGGCGGCGCTGCCCATGCCCATCGTCATGGGCATGGTGGCCGGGGTGTTTTTGCGGTTTGGTCTGGACATCGTGCGGGCGCTGCACAGCGATGTCGCGATTGCGGCCCCCATGGTGGCCGTGTTTCTGTTGCTGTCGGCCCGCGCCGACTGGGGCAAGCGCTTGCCGCCGGTCATTGGCGCTTTGCTGGTCGGGGCTTTGGCGGTGGCGGTGTCGGGCCGCCTGGATTCTTCGGCTGTGGGGCAATTGACCTTGGCGCAGCCCGTCATCCAGGCGCCGTTCTGGTCCTTGGCGGCGATGCTCGAGCTGGTGGTGCCCCTGGCCATCACGGTGCTGGTGGTGCAAAACGGGCAGGGGGTGGCTGTGCTCAAAAACGCCGGGCACGAGCCGCCCGTCAACATGATCGCGGTGGCCTGCGGCTTGGGCGCGGCTGTGAGCGCGGTGTTTGGCGCGGTCAGCACCTGCCTCACGGGGCCAACCAATGGCTTGCTCACCTCGTCCGGCGAGAAATCGCGTCACTACACCGGGGCGCTGATGGTGGGTGTGCTGGCGATCTTGTTCGGCTTGATGGCACCGACTTTCACAGGTCTCATGCTGGCCGCGCCCAAGGAGTTCATCATGGTGCTGGGCGGCTTGGCCATGCTGCGCGTGTTGCAGGGGGCCTTTGTGGCCTCGTTTGGTGCGGGCAAATTTTCACTCGGGGCATTGGTCAGTCTGTTGGTCACAGTGGCTGACATGGGGTTGTTCAACATCGGCGCGGCTTTTTGGGGCCTGGTCGCCGGGTTTGCGGTGTCGTGGTGGATGGAGCGGGGTGATTTCCAGAAAACTTGATGTGTGTGCGGGTGTCGTTGGGCTTGTGCGTGTAAGCTGGCGCTGAAGGCGTGTGCAAGCTCGCCGATGTCCTCCAACGCGTCTCAAAGGGCCTCACATGCTGGAACGTTTCATTCAAAACAAGAAACTTGATGCGGCCAGGCTGAGCGCCAAAAAATTGCTCAGCGCCCGGGGTGAGGCCAATGCGCAAAGCATGGCGGTCAAGTTGATCGACCATTACGAACATCTGGACAAGCGCAGCCAGATCGACTTTTTCCATTTCTTGTCCAGCCAATTCAATCCTGACCCGTCCCTGGTGGTGGATGCGGCCAACCGCTACAACACCGAGCGCAACGAGGCCAGCTTGATCCATTTGTTCCAGACGGTGGAGCCACCCCGTCAGGAGCTGCTGCGCCGGGTGAACCGCGCACCTGCGGGCACGAGCACGATTTTGAAAATGCGCCAGACGCTGCTGTCTTACCTCAAGGACCATCCGGCTTTTCGCGCCACCGACGCGGACATGCACCATTTGCTCAGCTCCTGGTTCAACCCGGGCTTTTTGGAACTGCACCAGATCACCTGGAACTCACCTGCGCAATTGCTCGAAAAAATCATCGCGCATGAGTCGGTGCACGCCATCGACGGCTGGGACGACTTGCGCCGCCGCTTGCAGCCGGATCGCCGTTGCTTCGCTTTTTTCCATCCCCAGCTGCCCGGCGAGCCGCTGATTTTTGTCGAGGTGGCCTTGGTGCCGGGCATCGCCAAATACGTGGCAGGCCTCATCAACAAACAAGCCCCGGTGGGTGATGCCAAAAGCTTCAAGGCGGCGATTTTTTACTCCATCAGCAATTGCCAGCCGGGCCTCAAAGGGGTGTCGCTGGGCAATTTCCTGATCAAGCAGGTGGCGCAAAAGTTGATCGAGGAAATGCCTTCGCTCAAGACCTTTTGCACCTTGTCCCCCATTCCGGGCTTCACCCAGTGGCTGGACGCGGGTGCGTCTCTGCCCGAAGAGCGCCTGAGCCCCACGCACCTGCGCAAGTGGCAGGAAGCGCAGAAAAGCCTGGCGGTCGGCGGCTTGAGTTGGGCAGAACGCCTCAAGTCAGGCTGGCACCCCGAGCGCAGTGAGGAGGCCGAGCGGGCCACCCTCATGCGCCTGTGCGCCCTGTACCTGATGTACCAAACCCCTGAGGCGCGGGGCGACGCCGTGGGCAAATTCCACCTGAGCAATGGGGCGACGCTCCACCAGATCAACTGGGCGGCCGATCTGTCCAAAAAAGGGCTGCAACAGTCGGGCGGCCTCATGGTCAATTACCTGTACGAGCTGGACAAAGTGGAAGAGCAACACGAGGCTTTCAGCCACAAGACCGTGTGCTTTTCGCGCGGCGTTGAGAAGTTGGTGTAGCCATGTCCACCCAGTTTTTGAAACCCGTGAGCGAAGGCGTTTGCGCGCTGCATGACCCGTCGGGCCTGCATGTGGGCCACTTCAAATGGGTGAATGGCCAATGGAAGTTCAAGGCCGTGGGCTATGGCCCTGCAGGCCAAGTGATGCCGGGTCATGGGCCTTTGACCGACCGGCACAACGCTTGTTTCGCGCAATTGGATGAAGCCACCATCCGCGCCCGATTTTTTGAGGAGTGACCATGTTCAAAGTCCACGCCATACCGCCCACCCGCTTGCCCGAGTTGCTGCGCGTCATGCCCAAGGCCGAGCTGCATATCCACATCGAAGGCTCGCTGGAGCCCGAGCTGATCTTTGCCCTGGCCCGGCGCAACGGCGTGCAGTTGCCTTATGCCGATGTGGCCGCCTTGCGCAGCGCCTACGCCTTCACCAACCTGCAAAGTTTTCTGGACCTGTATTACGCCGGGGCCAGCGTGCTGCTGCACGAGCAGGACTTTTACGACATGGCCTGGGCGTATTTCGAGAAGGCTGCAGCCGACCATGTGGTGCGGGCTGAATTGTTTTTTGACCCGCAGACCCACACGGCGCGTGGCGTGGCCATGGGCGCGGTCATCGAAGGCCTGAGCCGCGCCTGCCGCGATGCGCAAACCCGGCTGAACATCAGCGCCGATCTGATCCTGTGCTTTTTGCGCCACCTGTCCGAAGAAGAGGCCCTGGCCACCCTGGAGGAAGCCATGCCTTGGCGTGAGCACTTCATCGGCGTGGGGCTTGACTCCAGCGAGTTGGGCCATCCGCCTGAAAAATTTGCGCGTGTGTTTGCCCGCGCCCGCGAGCTGGGCTTGCACTGCGTGGCCCACGCAGGCGAAGAAGGCCCGCCCGCCTACATCTGGGGCGCACTCGACGTGCTCCAGGTCGAGCGCATCGACCACGGCGTGCAGGCTATCCACGACGCGGCGTTGATGAAGCGCCTGGCCGACGACCACATGCCCCTCACGGTCTGCCCGCTGTCCAACCTCAAGCTGTGCGTCTTCAAAAACCTGACCGATCACAACCTGGGCCAGATGCTGGATGCGGGCCTGTGTGTGACGATCAACTCGGACGACCCGGCCTACTTTGGTGGTTACCTGAACGACAACTACCTGCAGACCTTTGCCGCCTTGCACCTGAACGCCCAGCAAGCCTATAAACTGGTCGCCAACAGCATCGAAGCGAGCTTTGCCCCCGAGGCCGACAAGCACCGTTGGATGCATGAATTGAAAGCGTGTTTTCAGGGGTTTTCGGAGCAGGATTGAGGGCGTTGCCGCTCTTGGTAAAATTCACCCCGAAGCCCGCTGCCCCGGCGGGCTTTGTTTTTTCATCCCCGGGGCCATGTAGAGGACTACCATGTATAAAAACCTCGCTGCCGCGCTCGTGGCCGCCTGCTTTTTTCTTCCCGCCGTTCAGGCTCAAACCCCCGCCCAATCCACCGAGCCCATCAAGGCCGGTTTTGTCTACGTTTCGCCGATCACCGAAGCGGGCTGGACGCGTCAGCACGACGAGGGCCGCAAGGCCGTTGAGCGGGCTTTGGGCGATCAGGTCAAGACCACCTTTGTGGCCGATGTGGCCGAGGGTGCGGATGCCGAGCGCGTGATCCGCGACCTGGCCCAGCAGGGCCACCAAATCATCTTCACCCCCAGTTTTGGCTACATGGAGCCCACGCTCAAGGTGGCCAAAGAGTTTCCGAATGTGAAGTTCGAGTCCGTGACTGGCTTCAAGACCGCGTCCAACGTGGCGGCCTCGAATGCCCGCTATTACGAAGGTCGCTATCTGGCGGGCATCGCGGCGGGTCGCATGACGCAATCGAATGTGGCTGGTTATGTGGCGGGTTTCCCGATTCCCGAAGTGCTGCAAGGCATCAACGCCTTCACGCTGGGCATGCGCTCGGTCAACCCCAAAGCCACGGTGAAGGTGGTCTGGCTCAACGCCTGGTTTGATCCACCGAAAGAGCGCGAAGCGGCCATGGCCTTGTTCAACCAGGATGTGGACGTGATCGCCTTCCACACCGGCTCCACGGCGGTGATGGCGGCTGCGCAAGAGCGCGGCAAGATGGCTGTGGCCTACCACTCCGACATGCGCAAGATCGGCCCCGATGCCCAGATCATCGCGGTCACCCACCAGTGGGGCGATTACTACACGGCCCGCGTCAAGGCGGCATTGGCCGGTCAGTGGAAATCGGGCAGCCTGTGGGGCGGCGTGAAGGAGGGCATGATCCGCGTGGGTGATTTTGGCCCCAAGGTGCCCAAGCCTGTGCAAGACGAAATTCTGGCCAAACAAAAAGCCGTGGGCGCAGGCAAGCTGCAAGCTTTTGCCGGTCCGATCTCTGACAACGAGGGCAAGTTGGTGTTGCCCGCAGGACAGACTCTGAGCGATCCCCAAATTTTGAACATGAACTACCTGGTGCAGGGGGTTGTGGGGCGGATCGCCCGGTGAGCCGCCAGCCCGGACCGGGTGTCCGGGCGAGACCCTAAAATAGCGCGATCGATACAAAGGCACACCATGAGCATCAAGAGCGACAAATGGATCCGCCGGATGGCCGAGCAGCACGGCATGATTGAGCCGTTTGAGCCGGGACAGATCCGTCAAAACGCCGCAGGTCAGAAAATTGTGAGTTACGGCACCAGCAGCTATGGCTATGACATCCGCTGTGCCCCTGAGTTCAAGGTGTTCACCAACATCTACAGCACGGTGGTGGACCCGAAGAATTTCGACGACCGCAGCTTCGTGGACATCGAAGGCGATGTCTGCATCATTCCGCCCAACAGCTTTGCGCTGGCCCGCACGGTGGAGTACTTCCGTATTCCCCGTAATGTGCTGACCATTTGCCTGGGCAAAAGCACCTACGCCCGCTGCGGCATCATCGTCAACGTGACGCCTTTCGAGCCAGAGTGGGAAGGTTATGTGACCCTGGAGTTCAGCAACACCACGCCACTGCCCGCCAAAATCTACGCGGGCGAAGGCTGTGCGCAGGTGCTGTTCCTCGAAAGCGATGAGGTCTGCGAGACCAGTTACAAAGACCGCGGCGGCAAATACCAAGGTCAAGTGGGCGTGACTTTGCCCAAGACCTGAGGCCTGAAACCCGAGGGCCGAAACCGGATTTCGGGGTCGTCAGCCCAAAATGAGACAATAGCGGGTTAATGACCGACTCTTTTTCCAATTTATCGCTGGCGCCCACGCTGGCACGAGCCGTAGCCGAAATGGGCTACGAATCCATGACCCCTATCCAGGCCCAAGCCATTCCGGTGGTGTTGACAGGTCAGGACGTCATGGGTGCAGCCCAAACGGGCACGGGCAAGACGGCCGCGTTTTCGCTGCCTTTGCTGCAGCGACTGCTCAAGCACGAAAACCCCTCTACTTCGCCCGCTCGTCACCCGGTGCGCGCCCTGGTGTTGCTGCCTACCCGTGAGCTGGCCGACCAGGTAGCCCAGCAGATCAAGATGTACGCCAAATACACCCAGCTTCGCAGCGCGGTGGTGTTTGGCGGCATGGACATGAAGCCCCAGACGCTGGAGCTGAAAAAAGGCGTTGAGGTGCTGGTCGCCACGCCGGGTCGCTTGCTCGACCACATCGAAGCCAAAAACGCGGTGCTCAACCAGGTCGAATATGTGGTGCTGGACGAAGCCGACCGCATGCTGGACATCGGCTTTTTGCCCGACCTGCAACGCATCCTGAGCTACCTGCCCAAGCAGCGCACCACATTGCTGTTTTCCGCCACGTTCTCGCCCGAGATCAAGCGGCTGGCTGGCAGCTATTTGCAAAACCCGATCACCATCGAGGTGGCGCGTCCCAACGAAACCGCTTCCACCGTCGAGCAGCGTTTTTACGCCGCGCAAGACGATGATAAGCGCCGCGTGATCCGCAAGGTGCTGACCGACCGGGGCATCAAGCAGGCCTTCATCTTTGTCAACAGCAAGCTCGGTTGCGGCCGTTTGGCCCGATCACTCGAGCGCGAGGGCTTGCGCACAGCCGCTTTGCACGGCGACAAGAGCCAGGACGAGCGCCTCAAGGCACTGGAAGCCTTCAAACAAGGTGAAGTCGATTTGCTGGTGTGCACCGACGTGGCCGCGCGTGGTCTGGACATCAAGGACGTGCCTGCCGTCTTCAACTTTGACGTGCCCTTCAACGCCGAAGACTATGTGCACCGCATTGGCCGCACAGGCCGTGCTGGCGCCTCCGGTCTGGCGGTGACTTTGGTGAGCCCCTCCGACACGCGTTTGGTGGGCGATATTGAAAAGCTGATCAAGAAAAAGCTGGAGGTTGAAACCCTGCAGCTGGACACCCGCCCCACGGGTCCCGCGCCTGAAAAATGGGGTGAAAGGTCCGAGGATCGCCCCCGTTCGCGTGCTTACGAAGGCCGTCGCCGAGAGCACGATCCCCGTGATGCCCTGGATGCGCCGCATGAGCGCCGTGGCGGTTTCCGGCCCGCGCCGATCAACCGCGATCCGTTTTTTGAAAAACCTTACGAGGCTCCGGCCGCTGACGTTGCACCCAGCTGGGAGCCCAGCGGCCCCAAAGTGGTTCGATCCGCCATCTCGGCCAACATCAAACCCAAGCGCAAGGTGGCCGCCTTGTTCAAGTCGGGTGATTGATCGGGTGTGAAGCCCGGTCTTTGCAGAGGCGTCGAACAACGGTCATTTGACACTGTCAAAATCGGCCCATGCGCGATACCTGCTCCAACCCTCCGTTTTCTCTGGTTTCCAATGCCTTGATCTGGCCCAGTGGGCCTTTGCCACGGACCTGCTTGGGTCCGGCGATTGTGTTTCTGGCGATGTCCAGCACCGCCTTGGCGCAAAGCGATTCAGCCACGCCTGCGGCCACCGATCTCGGGCAGGTCGAGATCCGCAGCAACCGCAACAACGACTCTGAGGTGCGCCGCGAGTCCACGGCCTCCAAGATCGTGATTGGCCGTGAAGAGATCGACAAGCAAGGCGATGCGACGCTCGGCGACGTCCTCAAGCGCTTGCCGGGCGTGACGGTGCAAGGCGCACCCGGCCGTGGCGGGGCCATCCGGATGCGCGGCTTGGGGGGTGGCTACACCCAGATCCTGCTGGACGGTGAACGCATGCCGCCGGGTTTTTCGGTCGATTCACTGACCCCTGAACAGGTCGAGCGCATTGAGATCCTGCGGGCGCCGACCGCGGAAACCGGGGCCCGTGCGATCGCCGGCACCATCAACATCGTGCTGCGCGAGGGCCAAAAAGCCAACCCCGATGATCTGAAACTCACCCGCAGCCAGGAGCACGGCGAGGGCTCGACCATGGTCAATTGGGTGCACAACCTCAAGACCGAGCCGGTGAACGGAACCTTCACCTTGTCGGCCATGGACAACCAACGTGCTGATGAAAGCGTGACCGCGATCGATTCGGATTACCGGGATGACCAAGTGCGCCTGTCCGACTCGTCGGGCCGCCGACAAGGGGTGCATGCGAATGCCCGTTTGCAATGGAAAGGCGAGCAGGGCAAGAACCTGACCTTGACGCCTTTTTTGATTTATTCCGAATACGCGGCACAAGGGCGGATCGATGCCCGGCGTTTGACGTCCGCCAGCATCACCGACACCGCGCTGACCGACAACCACAGCCGCTACGCCGCAGCCCGATTGAACGGCCAGTGGAGCCAGCGCTTGTCGGCCGATGACCGGCTGGAAGTGCGTTTCGGCTTGGGCCAGGCCAAGTACAACCAGCAGATCACGCAGACCGCTGTCAACCGCACTGGGCTCTTGTCCAATGCGCTGGACGAGCAACGGTTCACTGACCGCAGTACCGGCCTGAATGGCAAGTGGACCCGTGTTCTGGACAATGGCCACCAGTGGGTCAGCGGTGTGGAGCACGAAGGGGTTCGCCGCGTCGAAGAGGCCAGCGCTGGCGCGGGTGACGACAGTGGCAACCTGAAGGCCCGCACATCACGTTGGGCGATGTACACCCAGGATGAATTCAAGATCAACCCGAACTGGTCGGCTCATGCAGGCGTTCGATACGAGCGCATCCTGACCGAGGGGCAGGTGAGCGAAGAATTCAAGCGCAACAAGAGCGAGGTGTGGACACCTTTGATCCATGCTCTTTGGAAGCCTGACCCGGCCAAGCGCGACCAAGTGCGCATGAGTCTGACCCGCAGCTACAAGACGCCCACGCTCTACAACATGGTGGCGCCACTGCGTTATTCGCGCGATTATCCTGTTCCAGGTAACAACGTGCCGACCCAGCCTGACCGTGTGGGTAACCCTGATCTGAAACCCGAGTTGGCCACAGGCATTGATTTGGGTTTTGAGCGTTATCTGGAGGGTGGTGGTGTGCTCAGCGCCAATGTGTTCCGGCGCAACATTCAAGACCTGATCCGTTACCAAACCACCACCACTTGTGTGAACGGCGGAGCGCGTTGTGTCTCCTCTCCCCAAAACGTGGGTGATGCCGTCACCCAAGGTCTTGAGCTGGAAGCCAAGTTCCGCTTGAACCAGGCCTGGACTCAGGCTTGGCCTGTGGACATCCGCAGCAACATCAGCTTTTTCCGATCCAAGGTGAAAGATGTGCCCGGCCCCGACAACCGACTGGACCAACAGCCCAGCATGACCGCCAATCTGGGGGCCGATTACCGGCTGCGCGGCATGCCCTTGACCTTGGGCGGCAATGTCAACTGGAACCCGGACTACGAGACGCGGCGCAGCCAGGAACAGCTGTCCTACCAAGGCATCAAACGTGTGGTCGATGTGTACGGTCTGTGGCGTTTTTCGGCCGGGACCGCCTTGCGGTTAACGGTCAGCAACTTGCTGCCGCGTGACTACGAGACTGCCACCACATTCAACACGGGCACCCAGAGCGAGACCGCCCGCACCACCGACCGCAACTGGCGCAACATCCAGCTGCGTCTGGAAATGAAAATCTAAATCTAAATCTAAAACAGGAGACATCCATGCCCATCAAAGACGCCGCCTGGCACGACCGCATGTACAACAACCGGGCGCTGGTGCCCGATTTTGCCGACCACTTTGCGCACTGGAAAAACGCTTCAGTCCAAGCACGTGAGACGCTCAAGCCTCTCCTGGACGTGCCTTATGGCGACGGCCCCAATGAGACGCTGGACATTTTTCCGGCGGCCCGCGCCAACGCACCTGTGGTGGTTTTCATCCACGGCGGGTACTGGCGCAGCCTGGACAAGTCCGACCACTCCTTTGTCGCCCCTGCGCTGCGTGACATGGGGGCCTGCGTGGTGGTGGTCAATTACGCCCTGTGCCCGGGCACGCCCGAGCAACCCGTCACGATTCCCGATATCGCCTTGCAGACGGCCCGTGCCACGGCCTGGGTCTGGCGGCACATTGCCGAGCATGGCGGTGACCGCAGCAACATCACCGCCATCGGACATTCGGCGGGCGGTCACCTGGCCGCCATGTTGCTCGCTTGCGACTGGAAAAAACTGGGGCGCGATTTGCCCGCAGGCTTGGTGCGCAAGAGCATGTCCATCTCGGGCTTGTTTGATCTGGAGCCTGTGCGCAAGACCCCATTTGTGCAAGCGGATCTGCGCATCACACCCGCCCATGTCCGCATGGCCAGCCCGGCCAAATGGCAACGCCCCCGCAAGGGCGTCTTGTTCACCGTGGTCGGAGGCGATGAGAGCCCCGAGTTTTTGCGACACAACCGCTTGATTCACCAAGCCTGGGGCCCCAAGACAGTCCCAGTGTGTGAAGACTTGCCGGGTTTGAACCACTTCAGCGTGGTGACAGAGCTGACGCGTGTGGGCTCTCGGCTGAACACACTGGCCCAAACTTTGATTCATCAGACACCCACCTGAGCCGACGGTTTTCATTCGGCCGCAGGGGCAGCCTCCCACAAGGAGACCTTCGACTTCAGGCTGGCAGGAACCGCTCCAAAAAGAAAGGGCAAGCCAATTGGCTTGCCCTTTTGCTTGAACCTTGTTGAAAGTTTAGGCCGGCAAGAACCGCTCCACCAGCAGCGACCAGAACGCTGAGCCGATGGCCACGTTTTTGTCGTTGAAGTCGTAGCCGGGGTTGTGCACCATGCACGCCCCGTGGCCATCACCTGTGCCGTCGCCGTTGCCGATCAGCAAATAGCTGCCCGGCACCTCTTCGAGCATGAAGGCAAAGTCTTCACTGCCGTTGAGTGCGCGGCCCTGGCGCACCACCTTGTCGGGGCCCACCAGTTCTTCGGCCACCGCGCGTGCAAAGTCGGTCTCTTGCAGGTGGTTGACCAGCACGGGATAGCCGCGCTGGTAGTCGATCTCGGCGGTGACGCCGTAGCTTTGCGCTTGCGCATGGACCAGCTCGGTGATGCGTTTTTCGAGCAGGATGCGCACATCGCGGTCGAGCGAGCGCACGCTGAGGCGCAGCGTGGCGGTTTGCGGGATCACGTTATTGGCCACCCCGGCGTTGAAGGCACCCACGGTGATGATGGCCATCTGTTGCGGATCGACGTTGCGCGCCACGATGCTTTGCAAGCCCATGACGATGGCCGAGCCGGCCACCACCGGGTCAACGGCCATGTGGGGCATGGCGCCGTGCCCGCCTTTGCCGTGCAAGGTGATGGTCACGTTGTCAGAAGACGCCATGGCTGAGCCGTCACGCAAGACCAAGTGACCTTGCGGTTGACCAGGCATGTTGTGCATGGCGAAGATGGCGTTGCAGGGGAACTGCTTGAACAGGCCGTCTTCCATCATCTTCTTGGCCCCGCCCAGGCCTTCTTCTGCCGGTTGGAAGATGAGGTTCACAGTGCCTGAAAAATGGCCTTTTTGCGCGATGTGCTTGGCCGCTGCCAGCAGCATGGCGGTGTGCCCGTCGTGGCCGCAGGCATGCATGATGCCCACGTTGCAGCTGGCATAGGGCAGACCGGTGGCTTCGTCGATGGGCAGCGCGTCCATGTCGGCACGGATGCCGATGCTCTTGCTGCCCGTGCCTTTTTTGATCTGCCCCACCAGGCCCGTGCCGCCGAGGCCGCGCGTGACCTGATAGCCCCAGGCGTTCAGTTGCTCGGCCACCAGGTCGCTGGTCCGGTACTCCTTGTAGCCCATCTCCGGGTGCTTGTGGATGTCGCGGCGCACCGCGATGAACTCATCCGCTTGCGCTTGCAGGGATTGGAGCTTGTCGTGCAAAAAAGCGTCACTGGGTGCATTCATGGGCTGACCTCTTGCGGTGTGAAAGGTTTATTGAGGTTGCAGGTTAATCGATTTGGCGATCGCACGGTAGCGCTCGATCTCGCCTTGGTACACACGGGCCAGCTCGGCGGGGGTGCGTGAAGGCAGGATCACGTTGCCGTTGGCCTCAAAGGCTTTGCGGGTCTCGGGCACTTCAACCGCGGCATAAAAAGCCTTGTTCAAAGCGGAGACCACATGGTCCGGGGTGTTTTTGTGCACTTGAATGCCGGCCCAGATGTCAAATTCCATGGCTTCCAGGCCCTTCATGGCGGCCATTGGGGGGAATTGCTTGAACAGGGGGTGTGGTGTTTTGGAGGTCACGGCCAGGCCCTGAATTTTGCCTTCCATGATGGTGGCAGGGATGGAGCCACCCATGGGCAGAAAAGCCATGTCGATCTGGCCACCCATCAGGTCGGACAACAAGGGCGCGATGCCTTTGTAGGGCACGTGCAACATCGGGACTTTGGTCACCTGGGAGAATTTTTCACCGATCAGGTGGTACAGGGAACCAGGCCCCACGCTGCCAAAGCTCATCGGTTTGTCCGGATTTTTACGGGCCGCAGCCAGCAGGGCATCTACCGTTTTGACGTTGAGCGAGTTGCGCACCACCAGGATGGTGTTGGTGGTGGTGAATTGCGCGACCAATTTGAAGTCTTCGGATTTGTACTTCACGCCTTGGATCGCCATCGGTGCCAGCACCAGTTCCATGGGGCTGCCCGCACTCAGGGTGTGGCCATCAGCGGGTGCATTGATCAGACGGCTCATGCCGATCACACCACCGGCACCACCCACGTTCTCGATGATCATGGTCGCCCCCAGCTTGGCAGATGCGTCAGGTTGCACCCTGCGGGCAAAAAAGTCAGAAGGCCCCCCGGCCGGGTAGGGCACGATCAGGCTGATGGTTTTGGCGGGGTAGGTTTGCGCCCATGCCGCACTGAAACTGCTGGCGACCAGAACAAGTTCGCTGAGAAGGGTTTTGACTTTCATGATGTTTTCTGTTGAAGGCTCAAAAGAGCGCTGGGGTTTAAAAACCAGATGCGGCGTGCAGTTGCTCACGCCTGTAAGCGTCAAGGGGGGCGTACTGGGACGCCCCCCGTTCGATCACTGCGGTTGCAGGTTGATCGATTTGGCAATGGCGCGGAACTGGGCGGTGCCGTCGCTGTAGACCTTGCTCAGCTCGGACAAAGGCAAGGGCTTGGCGACCAGCAGGCTGTTCGCGTCCAGACCTGTGCGCACACCTGCGTCGTTGAGGGTTTCCGTGAGCGCTTTGTGCAGAGACTGAACGACCGCTTCTGGTGTGTCTTTCTTCACGAAATAGCCAGTCCAGATGTTGAAGTCAAAGTTCTTGAGCTGCTTGCTTTCGGTGATGGCCGGGTACTGCTTGACGCCTTCCAGGCGCTCCTTGTTGAGCATGGCCAAAATCTTGATGCGGCCGTCTTTGGCCAGATCGCTGTAGGCTTTGCCAAAGGGGGCCAGGAAAATGTCCACTTGACCGCCGATCAGGTCCTGGTTGGCAGGCGCTCCGCCTTTGTAAGGAATGTGCGTCATCGGGATGCCTGTCACTTTGGACAATTGCTCGCCCAGCAAGTGGTAAAAGGAGCCCGGGCCGACCGAGGCATAAGTGACAGGCTTGCCTTCCTTGGCCATTTTGCGGGCGTAATCGAGGAATTCATCCACCGAGTTGGCCGGGATGTCTCTGCGCGCCAAAAAGGCGATCTGGGCGGCACCGACGATTTGCACCAGGCGGAAGTCCTCGCTCTTGAACTTGACCGCTGCGTTGGCCAGTGGTGACAAAATCAGCTCATTGGGTGAACCTTGGAACAGGTAGTAGCCGTCCGACGGGGCACTGAGCACCTTTTGTGCGGCAATCGCACCGCTCACGCCGCCCAGGTTTTCAACGATCACAGGCTGATTCAATTGCTTGCCCAGCGGCACGTTGACCATGCGAGCGATCACGTCCGACAGGCCGCCTGCAGGGTAGGGCACCATCAGGCTCACAGGTTTGTTGGGGAAAGTCTGGGCTTGGGCGCCCAGCACGGTCAAGCCAGCCAGTGAAGCCAGCAGCAGGCGGCGAAAAGATGAAGTCTTGTGCATGTTTTGTCTCCGTTGGGTTATGGATATGAAAAATAACGCAGGATGGATACTAGAAACACAGTATTTATGTGTCAAATGACTTATATTTCTCGTTTTCATTCATAAAATGAATACATGAACCTCAAGCACCTTGCGCATTGGCTGGCCCTGGCCGAGACCGGTTCTTTCAGCCGTGCGGCCGAGAAGCTGCACATCACCCAATCGGCATTGAGTCGCAGCATCCAGGTGCTGGAAGACGACTTGGGTGGTCCCTTGGTCGACAGGGTGGGCAAAAAGAATGAACTGACGCCGCTGGGCCGATCGGTGCTGGAGCGGGCGCGGCGCATCGTGCACGAAGCACAAGAGCTCAAACAGGGTGCTGCGCTGTTGCAGCAAGGGGGCATGGGCAGCTTGCGGGTGGGGCTGGGTTCGGGGCCGGGGGCCATGTTGATGACGCCTTGGTTGAAATACATGGCCGAGCACCACCCGAGCGTGCAGGTGGCCGTGTCCCGTGGTTCCACCGAATTGCAGCTCATGCAACTGCGCGAGCGGCAACTGGATGCCTTGGTCGTGGACGTGCGGCGGGTGGCGACCGCACCCGATCTGAATATGGCGCACATCGTTGAACTGCGGGCCGGCTTTGTGTGTCGCCGGGGGCATCCGATCCTGGCTCAATTCCCTGACCAAGTGCCTTTTGACGCCTTGTTGGCGTATCCGATGGCGTCTACCCCTTTGTCGCAAGAGGTGGCCCGCATCATGGTGGACCATTACGGTCCGCGCGCCAATCCGGCCCACATGACCACCTTACAGTGCGAGGAAATTCCCAGCTTGATCGATGTGGTGCAGCAGACCGATGCCATTTATCTGGGGATTTTGGGGGCCGCGCGGCAGGGACTGGCCAGCGGTTCGCTGGTGGAGCTGACCATGGACCCGTCTTTCCGCGCAGGGGCACTTCTGGCGCTGATCACCTTGGCGGGCCGCACCGAATTGCCCATCATGTCGGTCTTCAGGGAGTTTGTGACCCGTCAGCTCACCGATTGAGAACAACAAGGATTTCACATGCAAGAGTGGTTGCTGCCCATCGCGGTGGTTTTGGGTGGGTACACCGTGCTGGGCCTGAGCGGCTTTGGCTCGGCCTTGGTGGTGGTGCCTTTGCTGGCCTGGAACTGGCCCTTGCCCGAGGTGGTGGCCTTGACTCTGCTGATGGATGTGCCCGCATCGGCGTTTCACAGTGGCCTCAACTGGCGACGGGTGCAGTGGCGTGAGCTGCGCCGCTTGTTGCCGGGCATGGTGGTGGGCACGCTGGTCGGCTTGTGGCTCATGCAGCACATGAGTGCCCGGTGGCCCCTGCTGTTGCTGGGTTTGTACGTGGCGGCTGCCGGGTTGAATGCTTTGCGACCCCGTACAGCTTCTCAAGCGACGGTGGCCATGGGGTGGGCATACCCGGTGGGCACGGCGATCGGGCTGGTGGAGATGCTGTTTGGCACAGCAGGGCCTTTGGTGGTGGCCTGGCTCAACCGGCGCTTGAGTGACGTGCAGCAGATGCGGGCTAGCACACCCATGATCATTACGGCCGCAGCCGCCACGGTGCTGCTCGGCATGGCTTGGGAGGGGCGTTTGTCGAGTGGGCTGCTCTGGCAACGTTGGACCGTGCTGATGGGGGTGGCCCTGGTCGGTGTGTGGCTGGGTCACCGCGTGGCACACCGGGTGCCCGCAGCACGCTTGCGACAAATCATCTGCGGTCTGCTGGTCATCAGCGGCCTGATGCTGGCGCTGGGGGCCTTGCGCTGAATGGCCAAAGCAATTTGGTCATCCCGAAATGATCGGGGGGCATTTTTTGAAGTCGTCACCCCCGACTTGATCGGGGGCCCATGGCTTCGGCTGTCCTAGATACCCGTGTGCACGGGTATGACAAAGAGGTGTTGTCGCCCCGGACTTTATCGGGGGCCCATGGCTTTGGCTGCGATGGATGCCCGTGTGCGCGGGCATGACCTAAGTCGACTTACATCAACAGGTGTTCACCCGCGTTGTCACCGCCCAGGATCACGTAGTTGACTTTGCGGATGTCCATCAGCTTGGTGCCACCGGCATAGCTGATCGAGCTTTGCACGTCTTGTTCCATCTCAATGAGCGTGTTGGCCAGCTTGCCTTTGATGGGCTCCAGAATGCGCTTGCCTTCCACGTGCTTGTACTCGCCCTTGTTGAAGTCGCTGGCCGAGCCGTAGTACTCCTTGAACAAGGCGCCATCGACCTCCACGGTCTTGCCGGGGGACTCTTCGTGGCCAGCAAACAGCGAACCGATCATGACCATGCTCGCACCGAAGCGGATGCTCTTGGCGATGTCGCCGTGGCTGCGGATGCCGCCGTCGGCGATGATGGGCTTGGTCGCCACGCGGGCGCACCACTTGAGGGCCGACAGCTGCCAGCCGCCCGTGCCAAAACCGGTCTTGAGCTTGGTGATGCAGACCTTGCCCGGGCCCACGCCCACTTTGGTCGCGTCAGCGCCCCAGTTTTCCAGATCGATCACGGCCTCGGGGGTGGCCACGTTGCCCGCGATCACGAAGCTGGTGGGCAGCTTCCCTTTGATGTATGCGATCATGTCGCGCACGCTGTCGGCGTGGCCGTGGGCGATGTCGATGGTGATGTACTCGGGCACCAGCTTCGCTGCAGCCAATTCGTCCACGGTGGCGCGGTCGGGGGCTTTCACGCCCAGCGAGATCGAGGCGTAAACGCCCTGGGCGTGCATGTCGCGAACGAACTGGACGTTGTCCAGGTCAAAGCGGTGCATGACATAAAAGTAGTTGTTTTGCGCCATCCACAGGCAGATGTTCTCATCCACCACCGTCTTCATGTTGGCAGGCACCACCGGCAAGCGGAAGGTGCGGCTGCCCAGCGTGACACTCGCGTCGCACTCTGAACGGCTTTCCACGCGGCACTTGCGTGGCAAAAGCAGGATGTTGTCGTAGTCAAAAATTTCCATGAGAAAACCAAGCTCCAAAAAGGGATTCGTTGAAAGAACGAGTGAGCGCTTGGCCTGGCCGGTTTTCTGGCCCTTGGAGGGAACCCGTTGCAGGTTCAGGGCAAAAAAAACCGGGCGCAAGAATCTTGGGCCCGGTGTCTGATTCTACCCGCATTGCCTGACGGCTTGTTTCGGACAAAGCGGCGAGCCACTTAGTTCCTACAATCTCCCCCTATGCAGTCAGACACCGCCTCGAATACTTCTTCCCCCTTGCTGGCCCAGCTCAACGACGAGCAGCACCGTGCGGTGGCTTTGCCTGCCGAGCATGCGCTGATTTTGGCGGGCGCAGGCTCGGGGAAGACCCGTGTGCTGACCACGCGCATCGCCTGGCTGCTGCAAACCTCTCAGGTCTCGCCCGGCGGCATTTTGGCGGTGACCTTCACCAACAAGGCCGCCAAGGAGATGAAGCTGCGCCTGCAAGCCATGCTGCCGGTCAATGTGAATGCGATGTGGATCGGCACTTTCCACGGCCTGTGCAACCGGTTTTTGCGGGCGCATCACCAGCTGGCGGGTTTGCCGCAGACCTTTCAGATTCTTGACACACAAGACCAGCTGTCGGCCATCAAGCGCCTGTGCAAGCAGTTCAATGTGGACGAAGACCGCTTTCCGCCCAAGCAGGTGCAGTATTTCATCTCAGGCTGCAAAGAAGACGGTCAGCGTCCGGGTGATGTGCCTGTGCGCGACGACGAAACCCGCCGCAAGGTGGAGCTGTACCAGTTGTACGAAGAGCAGTGCCAGCGCGAAGGCGTGGTGGACTTTGGCGAGCTGATGCTGCGCTCGTATGAATTGCTGCGCGACAACGCGCATGTGCGCGAGCATTACCGCCACCGTTTTCGGCATGTGCTGGTGGACGAGTTTCAGGACACCAACAAGTTGCAATACGCCTGGCTCAAGCTGCTGGTGGGCTTGCCGGGCGAGGGCACCGAGGGTGCCATCCTGGCGGTGGGTGATGACGACCAAAGCATTTACGCCTTTCGCGGGGCACGTGTGGGCAATATGGCCGACTTTGTGCGCGAGTTTCAGGTGCAGCACCAGATCAAGCTGGAGCAGAACTACCGCAGTTTCAGCAACATCCTGGACTCGGCCAACCAGCTGATCAGCCACAACAAGACGCGCCTGGGCAAAACCCTGCGCACCGATCAGGGCGCGGGCGAACCGGTGCGGGTGGTCGAATCGCCGTCCGACTTTGCCGAGGCCCAGTGGCTGGTGGAGGAGCTGCGCCAACTGGTCAAGCAAGACGGTTTTGAGCGCAAGGAAATCGCGCTGCTGTACCGTAGCAACGCGCAAAGCCGGGTGCTGGAGACCGCGCTGTTCAACGCCGGGTTTCCGTACCGCGTGTATGGCGGTTTGCGCTTTTTTGAACGCGCCGAGATCAAGCACGCGCTGGCCTATCTGCGCCTGATGGAGAACCCCAACGACGACACCAGCTTTTTGCGGGTGGTCAACTTTCCGCCGCGTGGCATCGGGGCGCGTTCCATCGAGCAACTGCAAGACGCGGCCCGCGCCGCTGGCTGCTCGCTGCACGACGCAGTGAGCGCCACCACCGGCAAGGCCGGGGCCAATCTGGCGGCGTTTGTGGCCATGGTCGATGTGCTGCGCGAGCAGACGGAAGGGCTGACGCTGCGCGAGATCATCGACCTGGTGCTCGACAAGACCGGCCTGGTGAACCACTACCGCACCGAAAAAGAAGGTGCGGACCGTGTCGAGAACCTGGAAGAACTGGTCAACGCCGCCGAGAGTTTTGTCACGCAAGAGGGTTTTGGCCGCAGCGCGGTGGCTTTGCCGCAAGCCTTGTCGCAAAGCCCGGCCAGCCAAGGCTTGAGCGACTCAACAAACGCAGACCTGGGCACGGTTGACGAGTTCAGCGAAGACGGCGTGATCATGAGCCCCTTGGCCGCATTCCTCACCCATGCTTCGCTCGAAGCTGGTGACAACCAGGCGCAAGCGGGCGAAGACGCGGTGCAGCTCATGACGGTGCACGCCAGCAAGGGTCTGGAGTTCGATGCGGTGTTCATCACCGGTCTGGAAGAGGGGCTGTTCCCGCATGAAAACGCGATGAACGATTTTGACGGGCTGGAAGAAGAGCGCCGCCTGATGTACGTGGCCATCACCCGCGCCCGCAAGCGTTTGTATTTGAGCCATTCGCAAACCCGCATGCTGCACGGCCAGACCCGCTACAACCTGAAAAGCCGCTTTCTGGACGAGTTGCCCGAGGAGTGCCTCAAGTGGGTCACGCCCAAAAACGGCGGCTTCTCCAATCTGGGCAGCTCAGGAGGCGGGGGTGCCAGCACATCGGGCGGTGGCTGGCCGCAAACCCCGGCCTTCAACCGTCATGCCCGTCCGGCTTGGGGCCAAAGCAGCTTGAGCACCGAAACCTACAAAAGCCCACCTGTGCCAGTCCAAAAAGCCGAACCCGAGCATGGCATCACCGCAGGCAAGAACGTGTTCCACACCAAATTTGGCGAGGGCAAGGTGCTGGCGGTGGAAGGCGTGGGCGCAGACGCCCGCGCCCAGGTCAATTTCCCTCGCCACGGCGTGAAATGGCTGGCGCTGAGCGTGGCCAAACTCACCGTGGTTTAAACCCGATGTCTCTTTTGAAAGACGCCATGAAAATCACCCAAGACACCGTCGTCACCATGCAGTACAAGGTGACCAACGCCCAAGGCCAGTTGCTGGACAAGGCGCAAGAGCCCACCTCGTATTTGCACGGCGGCTACGACAACACCTTCCCCAAAATCGAAGCCGCGCTGGAAGGGCAGGACGTGGGTTTCAGCACCACCTTGAAGTTGGCACCGGCCGATGCCTTTGGCGAGCGCGACGAGAGCCTGGTGCAGACCATCCCCAAAAGCGAGTTTCCGCCCGGTGTCAAAGTGGGCGGTCAGCTGCGTGGGCGCACGGCCGATGGGCGCGAACAGGTGTTCAACGTGCTCAAGATCAAGGGCGACAAGGTGATTCTGGACGGCAACCACCCCTGGGCCGGTCAGCACCTGACCTTGAGTCTGAAAGTGCTGGACGTGCGGGCGGCTTCAGCCGAAGAGGTGACGCACCGCCACGCGCATGGGGCGCACGGCCACCACCACTGAGGCGCAGTCAAGGGCCGGAGGAGGCCCTGTTGGTCAAACCGGCCCTTCGGGGCTGGCGCTGAAGCAGTCCTGCACGGTGAACAGCATGGACGTGAAGAACATGGCTGCCACCATCAAGGCCATGGGCATGAGGACCGCCATCATCAGCTGGGGATCACCCAGCAAGCTGGCGATCAGCAAGGCCAAAATGCCTGAGCCGGTGAAAATGCCGATCCAGACCAGCAGGTAAACGGCAAATGCCTTCAAGTTGCGCCAGCATGCCACGAAGCTGAAAAACAGGCTTTTGGCCGCTGGCAGACCATGCCAGTACACCAGCGCGGGGGCGTGCCAAAACATCATGGACACCGGGATGTAGAGCACCATCGACACCCACAAAGCGGTCTGAAAGGATGGGCTGTTGACCACTTCGGGCGTCATGGGGCTACCACCGAAATAGACCTTGGCAAAAGTGCCACCGTCGGCCAGCATCGACACCACCATCACGCCCAGAAACAACACGGCGTACCAGCCGCCCAGCTGGAACATGCTTTTGCGTTGGGACCCGGCCTTGAGTGCGCTGAACAAGACGCTGGGCATGGGAAATTTGCCTTGCAGCGCGGTCTGCGTGGCGACCATCATGCCCAGCGTCAGCGCTGGCAGCAGCACCAGCGCCAAGGCGCCACCGATGAAAGGCACGATGGACACCAGCGACACGGTGGCCATGAACAGAAAAAACAAGCCGGACATGGCCAGGGGTTGCTGCCAGAACGTGCGCACGCCTTGGGTGGCCCAATGCAGGCCGGTGCGGGCAGGAACAATTTGCAGATTCATGGTGTCAGACGAGGGCAGAGGCCAAAACAGGGTGTTTTACCCGGGCACGCAGCACGCGCTCAAAATGCGTGGGGTCGTGGGGCTTGAGCATGGAGGCTTCCCGGGGCAGATGGTAGTCCCACAGGCGGGAAATCCAGAAACGCAAAGCCCCTGCGCGCAAAAGGGCAGGCAGCAAGTCGCGCTCGGCGGCACTCAGGGGGCGCACCTGGTTGTAGGCCTGCACCATGGCCCGGGCGCGTTCGGCTTGGTGTGCTCCGCTGGGCAAATCGATGCACCAGTCATTCAGGCACACGGCCAGGTCAAACAGCCAGGTGTCCACGCCTGCAAAGTAAAAATCAAAAAAGCCCGTGAGCTGCTCGCCGTCAAACATGACGTTGTCGCGGAACAGATCGGCATGCACCGGGCCACGGGGCAGGCCAGCATAAGCGGCACTGGCGGCCACATGGTTTTGGTAGGCCAGTTCGCTGCGCAGCAAGGCGGCCTGTGCTTCGTCCACGTAAGGCAGCACCACGGGCACGGTTTCGTTCCACCAGGGCAGGCCGCGCAGGTTGGGTTGGCTGCGGTTGTAGTCGCTTCCGGCCAGGTGCATGCGCGCCAGCATGTCGCCCACGGCAGCGCAGTGCACGGCCTGGGGCTGCAGCTGGCTTTTGCCTGCCAGTTTGTTGACCACGGCGGCCGGTTTGCCGCTCACCGTGTGCAGCACATCGCCATCGCGGTTGGCGGCCGGGTCAGGCACCGGGATGCCGCGCCCGGCCAGGTGTTTCATCAAAAACAGGTAAAACGGCAGCTGCTCGTGGGTCAGGCGCTCGAACAGGGTGAGCACGTACTCGCCTTGTTCGGTGGTGGCGAAGTAGTTGGTGTTTTCAATGCCGCCCTCGATGCCGCGCAATTCGGTCAAGGTCCCCAGGTTCAGGGCTTGCATCAGGTCGTTGGCCTGGGTTTCGGTGACTTCGGTGAATACCGCCATGGGAAGAGGGTCAAAAGCCAGAAGTGGTGCTGGCGTGGGTGGGAAAACATCGATTGTAGAGGGCGAAAACTCAATAATGACCCGCCAAGGGCTGGGTGCGCAGGGCCGATGTGGCAAAGCGAAGCGCCTCTGAGGCCCTGCGCACCCAGCCCTTTGCGGGTCTGCCTGTTGGTGGGGCGATGGTGTGTGGGGCCTGGGCCGAGGTTGGGGGATCGGGACCCGGGTTTGCGCCGGAGCTCAGAGGCGCTTCGCTTTGCCACATCGCCCCGGCGCAAACCCGGGTCCCGATCTGGTGGGAGACGAAAAAGCATTAACCCGGTACACAATCGGGGGATGAGCGACAACACCCCCGACACATCCCAACCGACCCTCTTGCTGGTGGACGGCTCCAGCTATTTGTACCGTGCCTTCCACGCCATGCCCGACCTGCGGGCGGTGCCGGGTGACCCGAGCAGCCCTGCCACCGGGGCCATCCGCGGCATGATCAACATGATGGAGCGGCTGCGCAAGGATGTGCCGGCCACCTACGCGGCCTGCGTGTTCGACGCCAAAGGCCCAACCTTCCGCGACGAGTTGTACCCCGAGTACAAGGCCCACCGCAGCCCCATGCCTGACGACCTGCGCACGCAGATTGAACCCATCCACGAACTGGTGCGCCTGATGGGCTGGACCGTGCTGGACGTGCCCGGCGTGGAGGCCGACGACGTGATCGCCACGCTGGCCCACACCGCCGCCCAGCAGGGCATCGAGGTCACGGTGTCGAGCGGGGACAAGGACCTGAGCCAGCTGGTCAACGCACACATCACCATCATCGACACGATGAACGGCAAGGTTCGCGATGTGGCGGGCGTGACCGAAGAGTTTGGTGTGCCGCCGTCTCTGATGATCGACTACCAGACCCTTGTGGGCGACCCGGTGGACAACGTACCCGGTGTGCACAAGGTCGGCCCCAAGACAGCGGCCAAGTGGCTGCTCGAATACGGCTCGCTCGACAACTTGATGGCGCATGCCCACGAGATCAAGGGCGTGGCGGGCGAAAACCTGCGCCAGGCGGTGAACTGGCTGCCCAAGGGCCGGGCGCTGGTGACCATGAAAACCGACTGCGACCTGAACGGCTGGGTGCCCGGTTTGCCGTCGCTGGCCAGCCTGCACCTGCACGAGCCCGACAAAGACAAGCTGCTGAATTTTTATCAGACATACGGCTTCAAAGGGCTGGTGCAATCGCTGGGTGGGGCCATGCCTGCGCCTGTGGCGAAAAAAGCAGCCAAACCCAAAGACACGGGCATGGGCGATTTGTTCGGCGCGGCTCAAGAAGAACCCGCGGCATTGCCCGAATTGGACACAGCCGCCAGCGCGGTGCAAGGCGAACTCAAATACGACACGGTGCTCGACTGGGTCACGTTCGACCAATGGCTGGCCCGCATCGAACAAGCACCGCTCACCGCCATCGATACCGAAACCACTTCTTTGGACGCCATGCGTGCCGAGATTGTGGGCATTTCGCTGAGCGTCACGCCCGGCGAGGCGGCCTACATCCCGCTGGCCCACAACGGCCCGGGTGCGCCCGAGCAGCTGCCGCTGGCCGATGTGCTGGCCAAATTGAAGCCCTGGCTGGAAAACCCGGCCCGCCACAAGCTGGGTCAGAACATCAAATACGACCGCCATGTGTTTGCCAACCATGGCATCGAAGTGCTGGGCTATGCCCACGACACCATGCTGGAGAGCTATGTGCTCGAAGTGCACAAGCCACACGGCCTTTCAAGCTTGGCCGAGCGTCATGTGGGTCGCCGGGGCGTGACCTACGAAGAACTGTGCGGCAAGGGTGCGCACCAGATTCCGTTTGCACAAGTCGATGTGGACAAAGCGGCGCATTACTCGTGCGAAGACTCGGACCAGTGCCTGGACGTGCACTTGGCGCTGTGGCCGCAGATCGAGGCGCATGCGGGCCTCAAGTTTGTCTACGACTTGGAGATTCAGACCAGCGAAGCGCTCTACCGCATCGAGCGCAACGGAGTGCTGATCGACGCGCCCACGCTGGCCGCGCAAAGCCAGGCGCTGGGTGAGCGCATCGTGCAGCTCGAAACCGAGGCCTACGAGATCGCAGGTCAGCCCTTCAACCTGGCCAGCCCCAAGCAGCTGGGCGAGATCTTTTTTGACAAGCTGGGCTTGCCCGTCATCAAGAAAACCGCCACGGGCGCACGCAGCACCGACGAAGAGGTGCTGGAAAAACTGGCCGAAGACTACCCGCTGCCCGCCCGCATTCTGGAGCATCGCAGCCTGAGCAAGCTCAAAGGCACTTACACCGACAAGCTGGCGCAGCTGGCCTTGCCGCGAACGGGCCGGGTGCACACCAACTACGCGCAGGCGGTGGCCGTCACAGGCCGCCTGTCGAGCAACGAGCCCAATTTGCAAAACATCCCGGTGCGCACCGCCGAGGGCCGCAAGGTGCGCGAGGCCTTTGTGGCCCCCGCAGGCTGCGTGATCGCCAGCGCCGACTACAGCCAGATCGAGCTGCGCATCATGGCGCACCTGAGCGACGACGCGGCCTTGCTCAAGGCCTTCCACGAAGGCCTGGACGTGCACAAGGCCACAGCGGCCGAGGTGTTTGGCGCCACGCCCGACACGGTGAGCAGCGAGCAGCGCCGCTACGCCAAGACCATCAACTTCGGCCTGATCTACGGCATGAGTGCTTTTGGCTTGGCCAAGGCCTTGGGCATCGACAACACGGCGGCCAAGAACTACATCACCCGCTACTTCGAGCGCTTTGCGGGCGTCAAACGTTACATGGACGACACCCGCGAACAGGCCAAGGCCAAGGGCTATGTGGAAACCGTGTTTGGCCGCCGCCTGATGCTGCCCGAGATCAACAGCCCCAACGGCCCGCGTCGAGCCGGGGCCGAACGCGCCGCCATCAATGCACCCATGCAGGGCACAGCGGCCGACCTGATCAAGCTGAGCATGGTAGCGGTGCAAAAGGCACTCGACGAACAGGGCAAGGCCACCAAGGTCATCATGCAGGTGCACGACGAACTGGTGTTCGAGGTGCCCGAGTCGGAAGTCGAGTGGGTGCGCACCGAGGTGCCGTGCATCATGGCGGGCGTGGCGAACTTGAAGGTGCCGTTGTTGGCCGAAGTCGGTTTTGGGCCGAACTGGGAGCAGGCGCACTGATTTGTCCTATTGCGTCACGCCCGGTTTGACTTGATGTCCAGCTGTGTGAGGCGGCAATCTTTTAGACAGGCTCAGTGGTCAGGCCAGCATGGATGCCCGCGTTCGCGCATATGCGCTAACTTAAAATATCAATTTGAGATATGCTCTTCTCCATTGCGTATGGAAGGAGAAGGCCATGGAGTGCTCGGTGCAGCCGTCGGAATTTGTTCGCCTCGATGAGGACTGGCAGCT
>NZ_NESF01000010.1 GCF_003063665.1 Limnohabitans sp. Hippo3 | reverse complement strand
TTGAGCGTTATTGGATAAAACTTTATTGCGAACTTTGCCGTCAGGGCGCAGCAAAGCGCAATCGAACTTTGATTTGGCGATGTCGATGCCAAGAAAGTGTGTGTGCATAAAAACTCGAAAGATCAACTTTGTGAATGCGGGCTCACGCCAGGGGCGGGCCAAAGATACTGTCCGATCGTGGAACGAGGGTGAACGCTTGGTGCAAGGAATCTACGTCACGGGCGGTCAAGCCCAAGGTCGGCAACGGCATCCAAGCGCTCAGACCGAGGTGCCCCTCGGCCATGTCTTGAATATGTTTCAGAGGAAAACACATCCAAAGGCATTGAGAAAAATCATACAAGGTCGGCAGCGTCAGCCGTAGGACAAGACCACGCCCACAAACACGCTGAACCCCAGCCAGTGGTTCAGCCGGAACGCCTTGAAGCAGCCCTCGCGGCTGCGCTGGCGGATCAGGAAATAGTGCCAAACCACCTGGCCTGCCGAGACCGCCCAGGCCAGCCAGAACCACAGGCCTTGCTGGAGTGCGTCCAGCAGCCAGGCCCAGATGCACAAATAGGCCACATAAAAACCCATGATGGCGGGGACATCCTTGTCGCCCAGCGTGATGGCCGAGGTCTTCATGCCGATCTTCAGGTCATCGTCGCGGTCCACCATGGCGTATTCGGTGTCGTAGGCCAGCACCCAAAACAGGTTGCCCAGCAGCAAACCCCAGGCCAAAAGCGGCACCTGCCCCTGCACCGCCGCAAACGCCATCGGGATGCCGAAACTGAAGGCCACGCCCAAAACCGCCTGCGGCATGGACACATAACGCTTGGCATAGGGGTAGACCAGGGTCACGGCCAGCGCCGCGAAAGACCAGGCGATGGTGGCCGCGTTGGTGGTGAGCACCAAGCCAAACGCGCACAAGGCCAGCACAGCGCCAAGCCCCAAAGCTTCACGCGTGCCGATGCGTCCACTGGTCACCGGGCGGTTGGCCGTGCGTTTGACGTGCTTGTCAAAGTCGCGGTCGGCCACGTCATTGATGCAGCACCCGGCGCTGCGCATGAGGATGGTGCCCAAGGTGAACACAACGACCAGATGCCAACCCGGAAAGCCCCCGGCGGCCACCCACAAGGCGGCCAATGAGGGCCAAAGCAACAGCAACCAGCCTGCTGGCCGGTTCCAACGGATCAAATCCAGATACAGCTTGAGTTTGTCGGTCATGACAGGCGCGTCACACCCGGCAGCGGGCAGGCATAAATGGCATTGCGCATGGCGGCAATCGCTTCGTAACGGGTGTAGCTGCGGCGCCAGGCCAGCACCACACGGCGTGTGGGCGGCTTGCCGCCCGCCGGATCGACAATGGGCAGGTAGCGCACAGGCGCATCGTGCCGCCCGCCCGAGCGCTTGAGCACGGGCTTGAGTTCGGGCACCGACAGGCGGGGCACCAGGGTCACGCCCATGCCCGCGGCCACCATGTGTTTGATGGTCTCCAGCGACGAGCCTTCAAAGGTCTTGCGGATGCCTTCGGTCTGGCTGGCGTAGCGGGCAAATTCGGGGCAGACCTCCAGCACATGGTCGCGAAAGCAGTGGCCCGTGCCCAGCAACAGCATGGTTTCGTTTTTCAGCTGATCGGGGGTGATGAACGCCTCTTTGGCCAGCGGGTGGTTCAGCGGCAAGGCCGCCATGAACGATTCGTCGTACAAAGGCGCCACTGCCAGCCCCGACTCGGGGAAGGGCTCGGCTAGGATGGCGCAGTCGATCTCGCCCGTGCGCAGCATCTCCAGCAGGCGCACGGTGAAGTTCTCTTGCAGCATCAGCGGCATTTGCGGGATGTCGGTGATGATCTGGCGCACCAGGTCGGGCAGCAAATACGGCCCAATGGTGTAGATGACCCCCAGCCGCATGGTGCCCGACAGCGGGTCTTTGCCGCGCTTGGCAATCTCCTTGATCTCGGCGGCCTGCTCCAGCACACTTTGCGCCTGGCGCACGATCTCTTCGCCCAGGGCGGTGACCGACACTTCGCTGGCGCTGCGCTCGAACAGCTTGACCTCCAGCTCTTCTTCCAGCTTTTTGATGGCCAGCGACAGCGTGGGTTGCGACACGAAGCAGGCCTCGGCCGCCTTGCCAAAATGCTTTTCGCGGGCCACGGCCACGATGTATTTGAGTTCGGTCAGGGTCATGGGCGCTATTTGAACATCAAGCCTTCAAATATTCGGATTTTCCGCCCAGCCACCGGTGGATGTGCCGCTCGGCCAGCTGCGGGTGCTGGTCCAGCATCTGCGGCGCCAGGGCGCGGGCCCAGTCCAGCAAATGGCCGTCGGCCTCCAGATCGGCAAAACGCAGCAAAGGTGCACCCGACTGGCGCGCCCCCAAAAACTCGCCCGGCCCCCGAATCTCCAGATCGCGCCGGGCGATCTCGAAACCGTCGTTCGTCTCCACCATGGCGCGCAGGCGCTCGCGGGCGGTCTCGCTCAGGCGTCCACCTTCTGGCGTGCCGTAAAGCAACACGCAGGCCGAAGCCGCCGCGCCCCGCCCCACCCGGCCGCGCAGCTGGTGCAACTGGGACAGACCAAAACGCTCGGCATGCTCGATCACCATCAGCGACGCATTGGGCACGTCCACCCCCACCTCGATCACCGTGGTGCTGACCAGCACGCCCATCACGCCAGCGGTGAAGAGTTCCATCACCGCCTTTTTTTCGGCCACCGGCATGCGCGAATGCAGCAGCCCCACCATCACGCCCGGCAGGGCTTCGCTCAGGTCGGCATGGGTTTGCGTGGCGTTGGTCAGGTCCAGCGCCTCGCTTTCTTCGATCAGCGGGCACACCCAATACACCTGCCGCCCCTGCTGCAGCTGCGCGCCAATGCGCTCCACCACCTCGTGGCGGCGATGGTCTGACACCACGCGGGTCACGATGGGCGTGCGCCCCGGCGGCAGCTCATCGATCACCGACACATCCAGGTCGGCGTAATAGCTCATGGCCAGCGTGCGCGGAATGGGGGTGGCCGTCATCATCAGCATGTGCGGCTCCATGCCGTCGGCCTGCATCTTGCCGCGCAGGGCCAGGCGCTGCGCCACGCCAAAGCGGTGCTGCTCGTCAATGATGGCCAGCGCCAGGTTTTTGAACTTGACATGCTCCTGAATGACCGCGTGCGTGCCCACCACCAGCGCGGCCTCGCCCGACTCGATCAGCGCCAGCATGGCGGCGCGTTCTTTTTTCTTCTGGCTGCCAATCAACCAGGCCACCTTCACGCCCAAAGGCTCCAGCCAGCCCACCAGCTTGGCAAAGTGCTGGGTGGCCAAAATTTCGGTCGGGGCCATCAGCGCGCATTGCCAGCCCGCATCCACCGCCACCATGGCCGCCAACGCCGCCACCACGGTTTTGCCCGCGCCCACATCGCCTTGCAGCAAACGGTGCATCGGCACATGGCGGGCCAGGTCTTGGGCAATCTCCTGCCCCACGCGCTGCTGGGCATTCGTCAGCCCAAAAGGCAAGGCGGTCAAAAGCTGCCCATACAAGCCCTTGGTCTTGAGCTTCAGCGCCGGGGCCCGCAACAATTCGCGCTCGCGCTTGGCTGTGAGCTGCGACAACTGCTGCGCCAGCAGCTCCTCGCATTTGAGACGCACCCAGGCCGGGTGGCTGCGGTCTTCAAGCGCCGCCAGCGACACATCGGGCGTGGGGTGGTGCAAAAACTGCAGCGCATCGCGCAGCGACCAAGCCCCACGCGGGTCCGGCCAGGGCACGCCCGGGGGCAAAGTCTCGCTCAGGTCGGCATGGTTCAGGCCATTGATCACCGCCCGGCGCAAATAGGCTTGGGCCAGCCCGGCCACGGTGGAATACACCGGGGTCAGCGCCTCGGCCAGATGGCCGCCCGCCGCCTTGAAGGTGGGGTGCATCATGGTCAGACCCATGAAACCGCCCTTGACCTCGCCCCGCGCCCGGATGCGGTTGCCCACCGCCAACGCCTTCTGGTGCGAGGGGTAGAAACTGAAAAACCGCATCACGCAGGTGTCCGAGCCGTCATCCACCGTCACCAGCAGCTGGCGGCGCGGGCGCATCGTGATCTCGCAGGCCGTCACCGTCGCCTCGATCTGCGCGGTATCGCCTTCGCGCACATCGCGCAACTTGACGATGCGGGTTTCATCTTCGTAGCGCAGCGGCAGGTGCAGCGCGAGATCGATGTCACGAACCAGCCCGAGCTTGATCAGCGCCTTTTGGGGCGCGGACAGCGTTTTGGCGGGCGTGGACGCGGACTTGGGGGGCATGCCCCGATTGTGCCGTGAGCGCCTCAGCCCAAAACCTCCCCGGGGAAATGCACCGTTCAGGCAAAATCCGGGCTTCTTTTGATTTGTTCGGGCCTGTCCAGCCCTGCACCATGACTGCTTTCACCGCCCCCCGCGAATTCACCCTGAGTGATTTCGACTTCGAACTCCCCCCCCAACTGATTGCCCAGCACCCCGCCGCCGAACGCAGCGGCTCGCGCCTGCTCGATGGCTCTTCGGCCAAGGTGGTGGACCGTATCTTTCATGAATTACCCGGCTTGCTGAACGCAGGCGACCTGCTCGTGTTCAACGACACCAAGGTGGTGAAGGCGCGTATCTTTGGCGAGAAGGCGTCTGGCGGGAAACTCGAATTGCTGATCGAGCGTGTGCTGCCCGGCCACCAGGTGGTGGCGCACATGAAAGTCAGCAAAAAGCCACTGGTGGGCGGCAAGATGTTTTTGGCAGGCGGTGCCCGCAACGGTGGGTTTGATGCCGTGCTGCTGGGCCGCTGGCCCGATGAAAACGGCCAGCTGTTTCACCTGCAACTGAGCGACGAGCCGCATGCTTTGATGGAAAAGCATGGACATGTGCCGCTCCCCCCCTACATTGAACACACCGACACCGAAGAAGACGCCCAGCGCTACCAGACCGTGTTTGCGCGTGCCCCTGGCGCGGTGGCAGCGCCCACCGCCGCGCTGCATTTTGACGAAGGCGTACTGAACGCCCTGACAGCGCAAGGCGTGCAAACCGCCAGCGTGACGCTGCATGTGGGCGCTGGCACCTTCCAGCCCGTCAAAACCGAAAACATCGCTGAACACACCATGCACAGCGAATGGTACGAAGTGCCTGAGGCCACGCAACAAGCCATTGCCACTTGCAAAGCACGTGGCGGTCGGGTGGTCGCAGTGGGCACGACCACGGTGCGCACGCTGGAATCGTGGGCCAAATTTAGCCAGGCCAGCGGCGACACGCAGATTTTCATCACGCCAGGCTTTGAGTTCCAGGTGGTGGACCGCCTGATCACCAACTTCCACCTGCCCAAGAGCACGCTGATGATGCTGGTGAGTGCCTTTGCGGGCTACGAGCACATCATGGGCCTGTACCGCCACGCGATCGCGCAGCAGTACCGGTTTTTCAGCTACGGGGATGCGATGCTGTTGACGCGCACCCAGATCGATTGAACGGGTTGAAACGCTCGCGCATTACAATTGCATCGCAATTGAAAGGCCTCCTATGAAAACCGCCACACTCCCGGCCCTTCGTGTCAGCCCGGATCTCAGACAAGCCGCCGAAAAGGCACTGCGCCCCAACGAGACCATTTCCAAGCTGATGGAAACCTCACTGGAAAGATTCATCGCACACCGTGCAGCCGAGGACGAGTTCATCGCCCGTGGTTTGCGTTCTGCAGAAGAAGCACGTCAAAGTCAGGTCTACTTTTCAGCGGAAGACGTCCTGAAGGAATTGAAGCGCAAACTGGTGAAGGCCAAGTCCTCGGCCTCTTGAGTCGGGCCGGTCTCGATCATGGATGAGTTTCAGGTTCGCTTCACTGAAAAAGCCCAATCCGATCTGAATCGGCTTTATGAATTCCTTTTGGAATTTGACATTCATACCGCTGAACGGGCATTGCAAGCCATTGAAAACGGTCTGGGTTTTTTGCGCAAATCACCTTTTTCGTGTCGCAAAGCAGCCGAGGGTGCGCATGGCCCTCTGCTCAGAGAGCTCATCATTTTGTTTGGTGCGACCGGGTATCTGGCTCTTTTCGAAATTGAAGACGCTCACACGGTGACCGTCCTCGCATTGCGACATCAGCGAGAAGACGATTTCCACTGATGGCAATGGCCCTCAGCTGGCATCAGCCCAACTGAAGAAACACCCGCCCGCCCTCCACCTTGACCGGCCAGGTCTTGGCGGGTTCTGTGGCCGGGCCGCAGGCCACTGAGCCATCGCGCAGGCTGAACTGGGCCTGGTGGAAGGGGCACTCCACATGGTCGCCTTCCACAAAGCCGTCGCACAGCTTGGCATTGCCGTGTGTGCACAGGTTGTTGATGGCGAACACTTCCCCCTCCACGCTGAACAAGGCAATGTCTTGCCCCTCAGGGCTCACGGCGATGCCCGCGCCTTCAAACAAATCGGCCTCGGCGGCCACGTCAATCCAGGTAGTCATGGTCATATCGGGTAAATGATGGCGTTGGGGATCATTTCGCTGTCGTACACGCACAGGCGTTCAGCGAACTTGAGGCCTTCGGGGGTTTGCACGAGGGTGTCGATGTACCGGCCCACATTGAACACCGTGCTTTCCTTGTCGAGCTTGGTGCGGAACACCGCGTAATTGGCTTCGGCGTGAATGCGGCCGTCCTCCACCTTTCGCACCACGGGTGCCCCCACCACATGCCGCTGGTAATACGGGTCGTGGTAGAGCGTTTCTTGGATGCCGTACACGCGGTCTTTCAGCATGCCTTTGCTGGTGAACGACAACGTGCACAGCGGAAAGCCGCGCTCGTGGTTTTCACGCGGGATGAGTTTGTACACGCATTGCTCGGTGAAGAACTCGGGCCACAAATCCCACTGGCCGCTGTCCACGGCCAGGGCGTAATCGGCGTACAGGCGGCTCAAGGCCATGTGGGTTTCAAAGCTCACCATGGTCAGGCCTCCATCACTTTGCGCCAGTAGGCGTACATGCCCCGGATCAGCGTCTCGGTCACCATGTGGTCGGTCTCGCCCACATCGCGCCCGCCCAGCTCCACCAGCATGCGGTGTTCGGGTTTGGTCTCAAAGGCCTGCTGCGAGAACTCGATCACCTCGCCGTCGTCCGCGCTCACAAAACCCGCCGGGCCAAACAGATTGGACTGGCGCAATCGGCGCTCGGTCATCTCGGGCGTGTCGTCTTCAAAGCCGAAGTGCGTCCACACAAAGTCAAACGCACCATGCCCGTCGGGCTGGATGTGCCGCGTGGACACGCTGTTGACCTGCTGCTGAAAAATCACGCTCGGGAACAGCGTCATCATCACCGCCGTGGGCATCTGCTCGCCCATCTGCCACCAGCCCTCGGGCACGATGTCCAGAAAACTGGCGTCGTGCAACTGCATGCTTTCCTTAAAGCTGCTCACCTGCGTGACCTGCGCCGCAGCGCCCGTGGCCTGGCCCGCGCTACCGCGGGTCGAGATCATGGCGGCGTGGCGGTGGTGCGCGTCCATGCGCAGCTCGCTCTTGTTGTCGGCACGCCAGAGGCCAAAGGTCACAAACCAGGTGTGCAGCAAGCCCGGGTGATAAGGGTCCTTGATGTTTTCCTGCATCAGCTTCCAGTTGCCCGGAATGCGCTGGCGGTTGTAGCCCAGCACCACCAGCTTGCGGCCGTTGAACAGGCGGTCAAAGTATTTCAGGATGGTCGGGCCCATGAAGTCTTCGAGCGACTCAACGTTGTGGTCAAACGACGCGAACACCACGCCGCCGCGCGTGGCCACTTTCAGGGCCGTGAGGCCATGGTCTTTGGGGTCAAAGTCGGCGGGCATGCCGCCATTGACCTTGCCGTCCTGGCGCACGCCGCGCCGGAACGGCACGCCCTGCAAGTCGCCCTTGAGGCTGTAGCTCCACTGGTGGTAGGGGCAGACAAACTCTTTCTTGTTGCCATGGCGCTCGCGGCAAAACTGCATGCCCCGGTGGGCGCAGACGTTCTCAACCACATGGATCTGGCCGTCAGCGGCACGCGTCATGATGACCGAACGCTCACCCACCACGGTGCGCTTGAAATCGCCGGGGTTCGGGATCTCGGCCTCCAGGCCCACATAGCTCCAGTGGCTCTTGTAAAAGAAGCGCTCCAGCTCCTTTTTGTGCCGGTCTTCGTCGGTGTACACGGCAAACGGAACGCGGCTGGTGCCTTCCGTTTCCCAGTGGATGGGGTGTTCAGTCACGTTGTCTCCTTCTTGTTCAAACTCTTGGGCTACTTGTAGGTCGGACCTTCAGGTCCGACGTAAGCGGGTGTGGTGGGCATCGATGTCGGGGCTGAAGCCACCGACCTACCCATACCGATCTTGAAGACTTGATGCTGATCATCCGCGAATCATCGAATTCCGCAAATCGAAATCCAAAGATAATCATTATCCAAATTTCAAATAACACTTCGCCATGGAACTCGCCCGCCTCGACCTGAACCTGCTGCTGGTGTTTCACCACCTGCTGCGCGAAAAGCGCGTCTCGGCCGTGGCCACGGTGCTGGGCATGAGCCAGCCCGCCGTCAGCAGCGCATTGGGTCGCCTGCGCACCAGTCTAGGCGACGAGCTGTTTTTGCGCACCCAGCACGGCATGGCCCCCACACCGTACGCCCTGCAACTGGCCGAGCCAGTGGCCACCGCGCTCGATGGGCTTCAACAAGCGCTGAACGTGCGCGCCGCATTTGACCCAGCCACCAGCGAACGCCGCTTCACCTTGGCCATGACCGATGTGGGCGAGATGTATTTCCTGCCCGTGCTGATGGACGCGCTGGCCCAAACCGCCCCCGGTGTCACCCTCCAGGTGGTGGCCGTGACCAGCGCCAGCCTGGGGGCCGACATGGCGTCTGGTCGCACCGACCTGGCGCTGGGCCTGCTGCCGCAATTGCAGGCGGGGTTTTTCCAGCAGGCGCTGTTTCGCCAGCCTTATGTGTGCCTGATGCGCGAAGGGCACCCGCTGGCCGCTGCGCCCAGCTTGGCGCTGGCCGACTTTGCCGCCGCCAGCCACGTGCGGGTGATTGCAGCAGGCACGGGGCATGGCCGGGTGGATGAAGCGCTGGAACGCCAGGGCCTGCAACGGCGCATTCGCCTCACGGTGCCGCACTACGTGGCCCTGGGCGATGTGCTGGGGCATTCGGACCTGATCGCCACGGTGCCCGAACGTTTTGCGCATCGCGTCACCACACCTTTTGGACTGACCACACGGCCATTGCCGCTGGCGGTGGACGGCAGCGTGATCCACCAGTTCTGGCACGCCCGTCTGCACAAAGACCCCGGGCACCAGTGGTTGCGAACGCTTGTGGCGCAATGCTTTGGCGATGGCACCGACTGACCCCCTCCTACAATCCCTGCCATGCTCCAATTCGACCTGCTCAAAACCGACCCCTCCAGCCACGCCCGTCGCGGCACGCTGACCCTGAACCATGGCGTGGTGCAAACGCCCATCTTCATGCCCGTGGGGACCTACGGCACCGTCAAGGGCGTGATGCCGCGCAGCCTGCACGAGATGGGCGCGCAGATCATTTTGGGCAACACTTTCCACCTGTGGATGCGCCCGGGGCTGGACATCATGAAAGGCTTTGGCGGCCTGCATCAGTTTGAAAAATGGGACAAACCGATCCTGACCGACTCGGGCGGCTTTCAGGTCTGGTCGCTGGGCGAGATGCGCAAAATCACCGAAGAAGGCGTGACCTTTGCCAGCCCCGTGAACGGCGACAAGCTCTTCATGTCGCCCGAGGTGAGCATGCAGATCCAGACCATCCTGAACTCGGACATCGTGATGCAGCTCGACGAGTGCACGCCTTACGAGACCAAGGGGCACCTGACCACCGAAGCCGAAGCGCGCAAATCGATGGAGATGAGCCGCCGCTGGGCCGTGCGCAGCAAGGACGAGTTCGCCCGCCTTGAAAACCCCAACGCGCTGTTTGGCATCGTGCAAGGCGGCATGTTTGAAAACCTCCGCCAAGAGTCGCTGGAAGCGCTGGTCGAGATGGACTTTCCGGGTTACGCCATTGGTGGCGTGAGCGTGGGCGAGCCCAAAGACCTGATGCTGCAAATCATGGCGCACACGCCGCACCGCCTGCCCGCCCACAAGCCGCGCTACCTGATGGGCGTGGGCACGCCCGAGGATTTGGTGCAAGGCGTGGCCGATGGCGTGGACATGTTCGACTGCGTGATGCCCACCCGCAACGCCCGCAACGGCACCGTGTTCACCCGCTTTGGCGACCTGAAGTTGCGCAACGCCCGCCACAAGAACGACCCGCAACCACTGGACAGCACTTGCACCTGCCACGCCTGCGCGGGTGCATCGGGGGTCTCGTGGGACCAGGGAGGCCGTGACGGCTTTTCACGTGCCTACCTGCACCACCTGGACCGCTGCGGCGAAATGCTCGGCCCCATGCTGACCACCATCCACAACCTGCACTACTACCTGAACCTGATGCGCGAAGTGCGCGAATCGCTGGATGCGGGGCAGTTCGCGCAGTTCCGGGCACAGTTCAAGTCAGATCGGGCACGCGGGGTCTGACTTCGTGGGAGGCTGCCCCTGCGGCCGAATGCAAGCTTTGGCTGCACAAGTCATTCGCGAGCAGGGGCTCGCTCCCACAAGGCCAACCAACCCGAAGCCATTTTCAATCGGTCGTGAACACCGTCAACACCCCGGTGTAACCGTACAACTGATTGCGGACAATTTCGCCTGCCGCAAAAAAGCCCACCAAGGGCACATCGCCCAAAGCATGCCGAATGATCTGCATCTCGGCGCTGGGGCCACCAAAGTGGGGGCCACCACGTCCGGTGCAGCTCACATACACCGCGCCCGCAATGCGCTGGCCCGCTTGAGGCACCGTGGGCACCGGGTCGTCGCTCAGGGCATTGATCGCCTCAATGGACAGCACCTCGGGCTCCAGCGCTTCGCGGATTTCGGCGCACACCCGCACCAGGTCGGCACGCGCGGCCTGCACATCGCGGCGGCAAAACGTCAAGCGCATGCCCGGCTCCAGGTGCTCGGCAATCGCCACGCCTTGGCGTAAAGGGTCCAGGCCAATGATGTGGCGCACCCGCACGTCACTGCCCAAGTTGCCCGCACGGCCCACGCCCGAATGCCCGGCGGCACTCAAGCCCACCAGGGTGGAGCGCACCACCGCAATGGCTTTTTGTGGCTCGCTCAGGCTGATGTCCAGATCGGCCAGCATCACATCCAGCGCGGGCTCATCCGCCAGCTTGAGCACCACATGGCCATCGGCTTCGGTGATCTCGCGCTCCGGGGCCACGGGTTGGCAGCCTTGCGTCACGCGTGACAACAAGGCCACCTCGGGCGAGAACGCCACGCCACTCAAACCGCCTTCGAGCACACCACCGTGTGCATTGGCACCCCCTGCGTCTTCAGCCCGCAGCGCAAACTGCACACTGCGTGTGCGGCTGGCGCTCAGGCCGCCAAACAAATAGCCCTGCCGGGTGCGGGCTGCCATCTCGCTGATCAAGTCGGCCAAATCGGGTGTGTGCGAGTCCGCGTGCACCAAAGCCGCATCGGCCCAGCCCGCAGGCAAGGGCGACACGCCGGAGAACACCCGGTATTGCTCAGGCGTCAGGTCGCACAGCATGAGCGCCATGGCGGGCTCGTCAAAGTACTCGGCGTTGCTCACCGCCACACCAATGCCCACCGTACCCGCCCAGTCGGGCACCTCGGGCAAAGCCTGGCGCAAATGGTCCAGCAGCGCTTGCGCCTCGGGCGCGTAATGGTCGGTGATGTAGAGCAGCCCCAATTTCGGTTGACGGGCGTACTCAGGCAGTTCCATCTGAGCACGCAACTGCGCCAGCACCAGGCCTGCGGCCATGCGCCACTGCGGATGGGTGGCGTGGCCACAAGGAAACAGCTTCATGGGCGCTTCACTTCTTGGTGACTTGGCGGGCAGCAGGCTGGCTGGCCGTGCGAGCGGCCTTGGCAGGCGCCACTTTGGCGCCCTGCCGCTTGACCGCTGCCCCACGGGCTGCTGGCTTGGCCCGGGTGGTTTTGGTCGACGCCGATTTGCGGGCGGCCGGGGCTTTCGCCGAGGAGGCGGCTTGGGCCGCCATGCCAGCCTTCATGGCTTCGCCCGCCACGTCCTTCAAGGCCGCTGCGGCAATGCCCTGAAACTGCTGCGTCAATGCGCCCCACCACTGCATCGGGTCCACGGCGGGCTTGGCCGCTTCGTTGACAGAGCCGCTGTCCGCCTTGTCGGCCGACAGGTCCGCTGCAGCCTGGGCCGTCGCATCGGCGCTCGATGCCGACGCCTGCGGTGTGGCCGGCGCGGTTTCAGCCTCGGCCTGGGGAGCGGGCTTGGGGGTGAACAAAGAGGTCCTGGGTTTGGCCGCAGCGTTGGCCGCAGCAGCTGCAGGCGCGGCTTCCGGTGTCGGGGGCTTGGCCGTGAACGCCTTGGCCAGATCGGCCATGTTCACGTTCATGCTTTGCAAGGTGGTCAAGGTCATTTTTTGGACCTCCATCGCCTGGATGGTGGCCTTGAGCGCCGTGGTGTTTTGCTCCAGCCAGAACAGCACCGACTTCAGCTCCTGAATGCGCTTGTCGATCTCTTCGATGCTGAGCGTGGGCGCCACCCAGCTGGCCATGCCAGGCATGCCCGCGGCCGCCGCAGGTTGAGCCTGCGCAGCGGTTTTGGACAGGTTTTGCAAAAAATCAAAACCCGGAACGAATTGGCCGAAGCCGAAAGCCGATGTGTCGCTCATGCCTGTCTCCAAAAAAAGGGGGTGGCATGAGCTTAAACCAAACGACTGGCGGCTATCTTGCAGGCCTTCAGTGCTTGTGCGCCCCGTGCCCGTGGTCATGGCCCGGTGGCATTGCCATGGGCATGGATGCACTGACCGGCAGGCTGACTTGCTGCTGGCTTTGTGCCCCCGAGGCGTCCTTGAACGTCAGGGTCAGGGCCACACTGCTGTCTTTCATGAGCGGGGCTTTCAGGTCCATCAGCATCAGGTGGTAGCTGCCGGGCTTGAGCTCCACCACCTGGTTGGCGGGCAACTCCAACATGGGCATGGCGCGCATTTTCATGACCGTGCCGTCCATCTTCATTTCGTGGATCTCGGCCACCCCCGCCACCGGGGTGGACACGGCCACCAGGCGGGTGGCCTGCGGGGCGGTGAGCTTCATGAAAGCGCCCGTGGCTTTTTGGCCCTGCACGGTGGCACGGGCCCAGCCGCCTTCGATCTTGACCTGGGCACAGGCGAGGCTGCTGACCAGCAGGCCGATGAGCAAGCCGACGAGGTGTTTGGATGTGATGTTCATAGTGTGTTCTGGATTAAAAATGGATAAACCGGGTCCTGCTCCAGAGCGATGCGGTTTTTGCGCATGAAATTTCCTGAAAACAAAACACGGACGACGCAGCCAAGCGGCATCTGCCGCAGCGGCGTCAATGGAAAAGTTCAGGAAAATGCAGGCGGGCCGCGTGGCGGCAGCGGGGAGCCGGTCAGCCAGGCGATGTGGGCTGCCAGAATGGGGCGCAAAGCTTGAGCCAGGCCGCTGACCCGCTCAAAACCCGTCACCACGGGCGGTGGTGGCGCGCTGACATGGGTGCACAAGGGGCAATCCAGGCCACCCGAAGCGGCTGGGCCGTCGCCAGCATCGTCGCCCACCACCATTTTCATGCCGCCCATGGCCGAGCAAACCATCTCGGCGGCTTGGGGCTTGACCAGCGGCGATGCAACCGATGCCCCGATGAACAACGCAAACCACACCAGCACGAAGCGGGTGAGGAGGTGGGCGTTGCGCAATTTCTGCAAGGTGGACATGGTGTCCATTATTGCATCGGATACGCCACAGACATCAAGACAAACCAATCCGGATATTGGCTGTGAACGCATACCCTTGCCGGTGGGCAGTCTCCAAAGGCAGGGCCGTGCCCCAGGCCTCCTTGGCTTTGTTGCGCAGGCGTCGAATCAAAATTTCCAGACGTCTGAAATCGTAATGCTCTGGCTGATGCCCCAAGCTGATGACCAATTCCTCGCGTGAAACCGCCTGCCCCGAAAACTTGGCCAAGCGCTGCAGCAACACATGCTCCGAATGGGTCAATTTGAGCGCACGCCCGTCCGGTGCAAGCAATCGCCACCCTGTTTCATCCAGAACCCAAGACACAGGCGTCTGCCCGCGCAAACGCCGCATCAGGTTATGCACCAATGAAACAATCTCTTCGGGCAATACAGGCTTGACCAGATACACATCCGCCCCCGCACGAACACCGGTCACCCGGCTGAGCGCGTCACTGCGCGCGGTGGTAATGATCACGCCTTTATCACGCAGATCGTTGCGCTTTCTCAACCAACTCAAACCATCGCCATCGGGAAGGCCCAGATCGAGCAACAGCACATCAAAATCGTTCGAACCCATCCACACCTGCGCATCCGCCAGACTGCTCAAGCCATGCGCATCCAGTCCCTCCATGTTCAGGTAGGTGACCAGGGCATCTTGAAGATCAGGCTCATCCTCAATCACAAGAACACGGGCAAGTGGTGGCGAAAGCGTCATGGCGCGTCCTTGAATTGAATGTCTGGCAACCAGATACAAAAAGTGGCACCTTGCCCCGGGGTGCTGTTCAGCGTCACATGCCCGCCGTGCGCCTGGACAATGCGCTGAACAATGGACAAGCCCAGACCCACGCCACGCACCTGGCTTTCGGGTGCCAGTCTGAAAAACTCGGTAAAAATTTTCTCCTGCGAATTCGGGGCGATCCCCGCCCCCTCATCGATCACCGCAATCCCGACATACCCGGTCTTTGCCTGCGTCGCGATGGTAATGGTCGTGTCTGCCGGTGAATATTTCGCGGCATTGTCAATGAGGTTGGTCAGCGCCACACCCAAGTGGTATTCGTCGGCCACCAGGGTGTCGACTTCCGCAGCCAACTGCCAATTCACTGCATGGTTAAGCAAGAGATGGGGATTGGTCTGGATCAGCGTGCGCAGCCAGGCTTGCAAGGCCAGTGGTTTGGGCTCCAGCACCTCAAGGGACTGTGCAATCGAATCGCTGTGCAGCCATTTGTCAAACATCACGGTCAGCCGGTGGGTGGCACTGCCAATGGCCTCGAGCCGTTTAGTGATCTGATTGAGGCCTCGTTCGTGCTCCTTGCGCATCAGGCTGGCCTGGCTCTGGATGATGCTCAAAGGCGTGCGAAATTCATGCGAAATCATTGAGCCAAAACGCACATACTGCTCTCGCAGATTTCTCTCCAGCTTCAGGGCTGTTTCCAATTGCGCCGTTCGTTCCTGGACCGCCTGCTTGAGCTTGCCCTCGGAAGCCTGCGTCACCTCCAGCAAAGCCTGATTGGCTTGCAACGTTTGCGCCTGCGCAGAAACGTAGGCCCGGTGCTCCGTCCGCAAAATATCCGCCAGCGCCAACGCCATGAACAACATTTCAACCACCGTGGACAGCTGCACAGCATAAGACGTGAACCCATTGCTGGGCAGCACGCCATAAGACCGCAGAGTGGCAACCCCCACGCCCACCCAGAGGACCAGCCATCCGGTCATGAAAAAGCGGACATCCTGCCGCTGGCGCATGAATTCCTGCACCCCAGCAAAGCTGACCAGCAGGCCCATGACCAATGCATTGAACAACAACAACTGGTTGGCAAGCCCCTGCGCGCCGGGCAGCAAAAGTTGTACAAAGGACAGGGCAGCCGTGCACAAAAACAACGCTTCACTCACGCGCATAACCTGAACAAACCAGGGTCTTCCCTCGTGTGTGACCAATATCTTGCGGGCGAACCATGCGGCAAAAAATGCCGCCAGACTGAAAAACGCCGTTTGCGACACATCGTCGAAAGCTGGTGAGTCAGGCCAGAACTGCTGACGCCCAAAGCCATTACTGGCAAACATGCCCACACCAGCGCTGATGATGTAACACGCATAAATGAGGAAGCGCTTATCGCGCAAGGCAAGGTAAATAATCAACCCGTACATAGCCAGCACAACCAAACCACCGTAATACATGAACTGCAGCCACTGAAAACGTTGCTGATGCTGACGATAAGCGTCCGGTTGCCACACAGTCAGGGGGATGGTCAGTGAGTAATTCGACGTGACACGCAGGTAAAAGTGTTCCGCTTCGGTACTCACCTCCAGCGGAAAAACAAAGTGCCGATCGTAGTAAGGCCGACTGCTGAAAGGCCGACTGCTCCCAGTACGGACAACCGGCCCGCTCGGCGGATAAAAATCCAGTTCAGCCAGCTTGGCGAAATGCACCTCCAGCAGCCAGCTGGCGGGCGCGCTTTCCTGGCGCTGCAAAGGCACACGAATCCAATACGCCGATGAGGTGAAGCCGAAGTTCATCTCGGTGCCGCCACGCGTCCAACGGCGAAACTTGGCCTCCATGCCGCGCACGTCGTCCAAAGTCCATTTTCCGTCACGGTCTTCCAGGAATTCCGCGCCAGCCAGAAGGTTCACCTGCATGGACTGGCTGTTCAAAACCGAAGCTTGAACCCACTGGGCCAGCAGGCACCAACAAAGCGCCAGGATGGTGTGTTTCGCAAATTTCATAGGTTTCACAAAGATTATCCGCCGGCATTAGACGGCAGGAGTGCTTCACCGAGCAATGTCGGAATTTGTCGAAAAAATGTCGCATCAAGTCGCGAGTGACAGGAATTTGACGGAACTTGTCGACCTGGATGTATAGCGGATGAACACGTATCCCATAAAAATCAATATCAGCAATTTCAATCATCAATAACAACAAAAATCAATGATCGACGCATCCACGGATTGGGAGAAATCGGTATGAGGGCATGGATCCCCCTGTGTCTGGGCGCACTGGTCTTTGTAACGTCGGTCCATGCCCAAAGTGATGCAAGGGCCGGTTTTCTTGAGGCCGTCAGGATCATGGCCTACGCCCACCCCGCCACCCAGTCTGCCGCACGCAACCTCGATGCGGCAGCCCAGGATCAGAACGCCGCCCGTTGGCAACGCTTTCCCACCCCCAGCTTCCAAAGCCTCTCGCCCCAAGGTGGCGCAGTGGGCGACAAAACCAACCGACTGGTGCTGGAACAACCCTTGTACGCCGGAGGCCGCATTGACGCAGGCATCGCTGCCGCCGACCACCGCCTCACCGCTGGTCAGCACCAGCATCTGCAAGTGGCACAAGAAACTGCCATCAAACTGGTCAATACCTGGTACGACTGGCTACGCCTCAAAGACAGGGTAGGCGTGCAACAAGAAGGCGTGGAAGCACACCGCAAGCTGCGCCAACAAATCGAGCGTCGCGCACAAGAGGGTGTCAGCACTGAAATCGACTTGGCCTTAGCGGCTGCGCGTCTAAGCCAAGTTCAAAGTGAACTGTCTCAAACCCAGTCGGCACTCAGCGCCACACAAGAACAGCTGCGCCAACTGGCAGGCGAGCACTTGCCCATGCTGATCGCCGCAGGCACAGCGCTGCAATCACAAGCCCTGCCGCAACCCCGAACCTACTGGCTGGAAACCGCCCAACTTCGAGATCCACAACTGGCCAAGCTTGCCGCCGAATTACTGGCGGCCGATGCCGACATCCGCGCCAAGCAGGGGCAGCTCATGCCCACTGTCAGCGTCATGGTGGACCGCAATTTCACAGGTCTTCAACAAGGTACACGCACCTGGCTGCAAGTCAGCGTGCAGCCAGGCGCGGGCTTGTCCAGCGTGGCCGCCATACGCGCTGCGGTGGCACGCAAAGAGTCGGCAGCCGAAACCCGTCGCACTGCCGAACTTGAACTGCGCCAAAACCTGGCGGCCGACCTGGCCAGCCACCAAGCTGCACGCGAACAAATGGGCGTGGCCAGTTTGCTGCGGCAATCGACACAAGACGTTGCCGACTCTTACGCACGGCAATTTGTGGCAGGCCGCAAAAGTTGGCTCGAAGTGCTCAACGCCGTGCGCGAAGCCATGCAAGCCCGCTTGTCGGTGATGGACGCGCAAGCTTTGCTCGGACAAACCGCCTGGCGGCTGCACCTGCGCGCCTTTGGCCTCGAAACCTCGCCGGGAGCTGTCCTGTGAATGCCTTGTTCCCCGCTTTCATGCACCTATGCCGCCTCAGTCGCCAAGGGGTGAACCACCACACCGTGGTGTTCGCACTCGAAGACATCGGCGACGGCGAGCACAACCCCCAAGAGCTGCTCACCCGGCTTTGGCAGCACCTGGGTCGCCAGGGCGAGCCCATGCTCATGGAAGCACTCAGCCCCGACATGCTGCCTGCGCTTGTGTTCCACCCCGAGCGCGGCTGGGGCGTGGCAGAAGTGGTCGATGTGCGTGGCGGTCTGGTCGTAGCGGACGGGCGTGGTGACCAAACCCTGTGGAACCAGGAGACGCTCACTGCCGTTTCCAGTTTTCTGCTGCCCCCGCCAGAGGTCACCCAGTCCAACTCCACCTGGGCCCTCATCAAAGGCGCATTGACCCGGCACCGCAAAACCCTCATCAGTGCGGCGCTGGCCACCGCGCTCGTCAATGTGATCTCACTGATCGTTTCGCTCTACAGCATGCAGGTGTACGACCGCGTCATTCCCACGGGCGGCACCGCCACGCTGGTGGTGCTGACGGCGGGTGCCATCCTGGCTTCGCTGTTCGAGTTTGGCTTGAAATGGCTGCGCGGCCACGCGATTGACCAAGTCGGTGCGCTTGTCGACACCGATGTCTCGCGCCAACTGGTGGCCCGCCTGCTGGCGATACGCCTCGATGCGCGCCCGGCCCAAGTCGGCACGCTGGCCGCACAAGTGCGGGGTTTTGAGCATGTGCGCCAACTCATGACATCGGGCACTTTGTTCTTTGTGGTGGATCTGCCATTCGGCCTGCTCTTCCTGGCCGTCATCGCCATGTTGGGCGGCTGGACCGTGCTGCCACCACTGATCGTGGCCGCTTGCAGTGTCGCTCTGGGCTTGCATGCCGTGCGCAGGGTTCAAAACCTGAGCGAAAAAAGCGTGGTCGAAAGCAACCGCAAAAACGGTGTGCTGGTCGAAGCCATTGAAAGCGGCGAAACCCTCAAAGCCAGCCGTGGCGAATGGCGCCTGATGCGCCGCTGGAACGACTTGGTCGAAGATGTCGCCGTGACCGACCTGGCACTGCGCCAGCACAATGCCACCACCAGCTACCTGGTGACCCTGCTGCAAGGCATGGGTTATGTGGCCATGATCGCCACCGGCGCCATGCTCGCCATCAACGGTCAACTCACCACCGGTGCGCTGCTGGCTTGCTCCATCCTGAATGGTCGGGCCGTCAGCCCCTTGCTGCAACTGCCCTCGTTGTTGGTGCAATGGAGCCAGGCCAAGGTCTCGGTGCGCATGCTTGACCGCCTGCTGGCCTTGCCCACCGACACCGCCCCCGACAGCGAGCAGATCACCCCTGACCAGACCCTGGGCGACCTGCGGGCAGAACAGCTGCGGTTTGGTTACGCAGACGCCCCTGCACCCAGCCTCGCACTGTCCAACCCGCTGCACATTCGTCCCGGCGAACATGTCGGCATCCTGGGTGAAATCGGTTCGGGCAAATCCACCCTGCTCAAGCTGCTGGCCGGTTTGTACCGCCCCCAAGGCGGCATGGTGCAGCTGGACGGCATCGACATGGCGCACCTGAGCCCCGACTACCTGCGTCACGCGCTGGCCTATCTGGCGCAGGACTACTGCCTGGTTGGCGGCAGTCTGCGGGACAACCTGACCCTGGGCCTGGCAGACCCTGGCGATGCCGCCCTCATGCAAGCTTGCACTGCCACCGGGCTGATCCAGCTGGTCAACCGGCACCCCAAAGGCCTGGCCCTGCCCATCAGCGAAGGCGGGCGCGGTGTCTCGGGCGGTCAGCGCCAGCTGATCGGCCTGACGCGGCTCATGTTGGCCAAGTCACCGGTCTGGCTGCTCGACGAGCCCACCGCATCGCTCGACCAGACCACCGAAACCGCCGTGCTCAAGGCCCTGCAACAACACAGCCAGGGCCGCACCCTCGTTGTGGTCACCCACAAACCCACTTTGTTGCCCTTGTTTGACAGACTCATCGTCGTGAACCAAGGCCGCATCGTGCTCGATGGCCCGCGCGACGCGGTGCTGGCGCGGCTGCAAACCTCACGCAACGAGGGCCCCAACAAAACCGAGACGGCCCCTGTAACAGCGCTTCGCCCAACAAACCCTGCCACCATGAAAAAGGTCAGCGGATGAACACCCTCGTCAACACCCGACCCGGCACACGACTGGTCGCCCCCACCCCCCGTGCCGGTCGTCTGGTTTGGGCCACCGCCATCGTGGTGCTGGGGTTTGTGGCTTGGGCCTCCTGGGCTGACCTGGACCAGATCACCCGTGGCAACGGACAAGTCATCGCAAGCAGCTACACCCAGGTGCTGCAGGCGGTCGACGGCGGCACCCTGCACACGCTGGAGGTGAAAGAAGGCGACAGTGTCAAACGCGGCCAACTTCTGGCCAGGCTCGATGCCGTCAAAGCCCAGTCGAGCTATCAGGAAACGGCGGCCCGAGCCGCCGCCCTGAGCGCCAACATGGCCCGACTACGGGCTGAAGTGTTTGGCGGTGAGCCGCGTTTTGGCCCCGAGGTCACGGGCTACCCCGAATTTGTGAGCAACCAGCGCTCTCTGTTTGCCAAGCGCCAGTCGGCCATCCGCGAAGAAGTGGCCGCCCTGCAAGCGGCACTCGCCCTTGCCCGCAAAGAGCTGGACATGAACCTGCCCTTGGCCAAAAGCGGCGACGTGAGCCAGGCCGATGTGCTTCGCCTGCAACGCCAAGTGGCCGACCTGCAAGGCCAGATCACCAACCGCAGCAACAAATACATGCAAGACAGCCAAGCCGAGCTGTCCAAAGCCGAAGAAGACCTGGCAGGTGTGTTGCAGGTGCTGGCGCAACGCAAAGACCAGTTGGGTAACACCCGCTTGGTGGCACCGGTAGACGGCATTGTGAAAAACGTGCGCGTGACCACACTGGGTGCGGTGCTCAAACCCGGCGAAGAATTGCTGTCCATCGTGCCCGGCGGTGACGAGCTGATTGTCGAAGTCAAGATCAAACCCGCCGACATCGCCTGGCTCAAAACCGGATTGCCAGCCACCGTGAAATTTGATGCCTGGGACTACGCCCTGCATGGCAGTTTTGCGGGGCAGGTCAGCTACATCAGCCCCGACACCCTGCGCGAAGACACCCGCCAGGGCGAACAGACCTATTACCGCGTCAAAGTGGCCCTGAACCAGACCTCGCTGGTCAGCCACAAAGGCCACACCATCCCGCTGCAGCCCGGCATGACCGCCCAGGTCGACATCAAGACCGGTACGCAAAGCGTCCTCGAATACCTCACCAAGCCCATCACCAAAACCCTGTCGGAATCGATGGGCGAGCGTTAAGCATAGTTTCCCCGTTTATTTGTCCAAGGAGCCAAGCATGAGCAAAACTGTCGCCAAAACCAACCCTCAGGTCAACATAGAGCGCCTGCTGCACACTGCGCCGCAGCCTGAAAAGCGTGCCAGCGCCAAGCAAGACCCACGCAAAAAGCACGAAGAAGACACCCAAGTGGTGAGCGATGCCGATGCGCCACAAGGTGACGACATGGTTGTGGCTGCAGCACCAGCTGCTAGCGAGGCCCCCATGGTGCTGGCCCAGGCCAGCACAGCAGCTGCCGAAACCAGCACCGCCGCTGCGGGTGCGGCGGCTGCACCCGCCGTCAGCGGCTGGGTGATCGGCTTGGCTGCACTGGGTGGACTGGCCTTGGCCGCTAACAGTGGTAGCAGCAGTGCCGCCACTCCCACCTCTCCCACTACCCCCAATAGCAGCGTCTCTGGTACCGCCATTGATGGCTATCTGATCGGAGCAAAGGTTTACCTGATCGCACCCGATGGAACCAAAATTGACACTGGCGTGACTACCAGCACAGAAACTGGCCAGGAGGGCCGATTTACCATTCAGAATCCGAATAACTATGTCATCCAAATTGAAGGAGGCGTCAACGCTGACACGGGCCTCGAAAATACTGTAGTGCTCAAAGCGCCAGCTACGACAAATGGCAGCATCGTAGTCACACCCTTGACCTCGATGATCCAAGCACTGGTGGAAAACAACACCAGCATGACCCTCTCTCAAGCAGAGAGTGCTGTCAAACTTGCACTTGGCATAGACCCCGATAACAGCATTTCATTGACAACTTACGATCCAATTTCAGCCGGCAAAGAAGCTGATCAGGCCATCGCTGAAATCGGTGTGGCTGTGCAAAAAGCAGCCGCCTCGGTTGCCGCACTGATCGTACAAGCACAAGCGTCTGCAAGCGGTGATCCAGGCAAAATGGAAAGCATTGGCGCCGCAGTGCTACAGTCTTTGATCAATGAAGTGATAACGATTACTGTTGATCCGAACAATGTCACCCCGCTCAGTTTAACGAATCCAGGTACGGTAACTACGCTGCTGACAGCAGCTGCAGCCCAGATTACGGATAATTCACTCCAAGCATCTCTCAGTGGTGTTATCGCAACGGTTGTCTCCAAGGTTGTAGAAACTAACATTTTGATTTCATTGGCTAGCAATCTGGACAATATTGCAAACGCTCAAAAAACTACGATAGCCTCACCCACCAGTGCTGTCTGGAAGCTCAATAACAACATAGACATTTCAGCGAAAAGCACCGCCTCACTTGAGAACCTACTGCTTGGGAAAACTGGCGGTATGGATCTGAATGGCAAAACTCTGACTCTGAATCTCATCCAAGCCAACAACTTAATCGACATCTTAGTGAACACCAACAACGGCCAAATGATCGTTGTGGGCAACGTAGCCGAATTGAGTCAGGCCAACATCTCCAACAGTAACATCCCCATTACGGTTAACGGTGACTCTGTCCAAGCGTCGTATATTGTGATCGATAGTGCCGAGCAAATTCTCAGCGCAAATACAGATATCTTATCGGGGGCTATTTCTATCAAATTATCTGGCAACGCCATCGTAACAGAAGCAGAAAAGGCTGTTTTACTCGCATTACCGAATTTCGATGCCAACGAATATGAGTTCATATTGCCTTCCATTTTTACTTTGCTGGAAGACACCGATTTCAGCACCGCAGACAATGCATTGCTACTAAGCGACGCCACCGGCATCGACCTCAATGGGTTTGACGCCACCATCACATTGGCCCAAGCCAATGGCTTGCAGGATTTCATCATTGGCGATGCGTCCCTGACGATCATTGACGCTTCTAACACTCCTGTTTTGCAGACAGTCAATTACCCAAATTGGGAAGAAACTGATATTAAGTTATTAGCGAATGTTGACTTCACCAATCAAGCCACATTCATGGTCAATGCGAACTTTTCGTTCCGATATGAATACGTCTGGTTAGATCTCAATGGCCACAAGGCAACATTGAGCATTGGTCAATATGAAGACTACATTGAGCGGACGTGGGACAGCTCAGGTAATGGCAAGATCCAAGTGGCGCTCAGCGATGACTACACGCGCAGCAGCAGCATTAGTTTCGGGGGCATTGAGGTCATCGTGGATCTCAATGGCTACCAGTTAATTGTCGAGTCTTACAGTTATCTCTCAATTATTGACAGCTCAGATGAGAAATCCGGGACAGCCATCTTGGTCAATAGCGTAGATTACATAGCAGATATATTTGGCGTTTGGACCAGTGACTATTCGGAGCTCTTGAATGAGCCACCTGTGCTGTTGGGAGGCTTCACTGGCTATATCCTCAAAGACTCCGCAGGCAACATCGGTCAGGCCAAGTCGGCGCTCTTGGATGTTGCCTCGGGTGTCACATTAACTGTCGGCGGAAACATTTCTCTCGAAACACTCAGCATGCTTCTGAGCTTTGGCAGCAATTTTGACCTCAACGGGCAGAGTATCGCTATTGAAGATACCGGGGCCAACTTCAAGAACTTCCTTGTCAACAAAACTCTGCCAGACTGGATTAGTGCGCTGATGATCGAGGGCGGTGAGCTGTCGGTTGCAGATGTTCAGACCTTGATTGCACTCAATGGACAATTGAATTTGGATGCCGATGCCTTCTTGTTCAGCTACAGCCTCAAAGACACGCTGGCCAATTTGGCGGCAGCTCCGAACGACATCTTTGCCAACTATGTGGAATATGCAATAAACGATCCCATTGCCTCCGAAGGTCCAGGGCCGTTCGAGGACAAGTTGGTTTCGGAGATCCTGACAGCCAACGAACTCCAGCTCTTGCTAGGTGCCAACAATTATTTGGATTATCCGCACAGCCTAAAAGACACCTTAGAGAATTTCATGGCTGGTGTGACAGAAATTGAGGGCTTTAACGATTATCTGGTGCAAGTGGATTACTATTTGACGGACACAATTTTTCATGCCGAAGCCATTAACTCAAACCTGAGTGATTTGATTTTCAATATCAACGAAGCACAGGCAGGATATTTCAGCTCTGACATAAAAGATATTGCATACCGTGCCAGCAACTCCAGCGATATCACCATCAACGTGCCCTTCACCATCGTGGATACAGGCGAAAACATATTGGCAGCTTATAACGCCGGCGAGTTACCCGATAACGCCCTAGGCTACAAACTATCAGCAGATGCATTTGTAACAGAAGCAGAAAAGGCTGTTTTACTCGCATTACCGAATTTCGACGCCAACGAATATGAGTTCATATTGCCTTCCATTTTTACTTTGCTGGAAGACACCGATTTCAGCACCGCAGACAATGCATTGCTACTAAGCGGCGCCACCGGCATCGACCTCAACGGGTTTGACGCCACCATCACATTGGCCCAAGCCAATGGCTTGCAGGATTTCATCATTGGCGATGCGTCCTTGACGATCGTTGACGCTTCTGGCAATCCTGTATTGCAGACGGTCAACGATCCTTACGAGTACCAAGAAACTGATATCCGACTTTTAGCTGATGTGAATTTCGACGCTGATGCCACATTCCTGCTCAACGCAAATTTCACTTTCAAGTACGCTGACTTCTACATCGATATCAATGGCTTCAAGGCGACGTTCAGTACCGCCTTGACCGACACCTTCAATGAACAATACGTGGCATGGTATTGGTACTGGGATGGCAGCAGTGGCGGGGAGGTTCAGCTCGTGCTAAGCGGAGATACTGACTACAGCGGCGAAGATTTATATTTGGTCAAAGCATTCGATCTCAACGGACATCAACTGATCATCGACGGTACCGCTTACAACAATTTCGTGCTGACCGACTCTTCAACTGAACAAACAGGATCTATTTACCTGAGCATTGGGGCTGAAGATGTCCGAAGCAGTTGGAATGAAAGCAATAGCACGATAACGCTACCGGACGATGTGACGGGCTATGTGATCTCTGACTTTCCGAATCTGCTCGATACGCTCACCCAAGATCAACTAGGTGGTGCTGTCGCAGTAAGACTCACTGGTTGGGGAGAAATCTCTCTAGCCACGACGGCATTTTTGCTGGAATTAGATAACAAATTCCAAGCCAATGGAAAACTCGCTGGCATCAAGGATACCGCAGCTAACATCATTGACCATTTCGCCAATTCCGATGCCTTTTTACCAACCTGGATTCGGGCAGTGACCGTGTCAGGGAATGAGATAACGGTGACGGAAGCTCGCGAACTTGCCGCCCTTCAAGCCGATGGCAAATTTGGAAGTTCGGAAATTTATTGGCCGGACTATCACCTGTTAGGAACACTTGCCGAACTCTTGGCAGCCAACGACATTAGGGATAATTTTGGCGGATGGATGCTCACCGAGACCGTTTTCACGACAGACGCCATTGAATCCGACATTGAAGGTCTGGCTGCCGCTCGCAACGCCGTACAGTCCAGTTTTTTCAATAACGATGAAGCCTACACCATTGCGCAAGCAGGAAATGGAGGAAGTGTCAGTGTCGAGGTGCCCTTCATCATCGTCGACACCGCCGCCAACCTACTGACTGCTTACAACAACGACACCTTACCATCAGGGGCATTGGGATTCAAACTCTCGGGCGATGCCACGCTGTCCGCGTTACAAAACACCCAATTTCAAGCCTTGCTTGTGCAGCTTGGCGAAAAGTTCGACGAAGCGGGCTTCACGATCTCGGTTTCAACGGCTTTTGGTGTGGCGTTTGACGAATCATCCGGCATCCTCATGATCGAGAACGATGATGGCAATCCCGTTACCGTGCAGATTGACCCTGTCATTGGAACGATGACGTTTTCATGCGACGGCCAGACGGTTGAAGCACCCTTGGGGGAAATTAATAAAACGACACCGTGGGGTGATGAACTTTTCGACTTCACCGGTGTAGACCTTCAACTTCAAGAGGGGCAAAAACTCCTTTTGCCGGGCAGCGCTTACAACATCATCTACGGTTTGAATGTGAGCGGCAACGGGGCCATTGAATTCCAGAACATGGATACGAGCCGCTATTACTGGCAGGACCAGGACGATGCTGGCGAAGTCATTGTGGCCACAACTGTTCAGCGCACATTCACTCTACTAGACACCTGGGCAAACCTCAACGAAGAGTACTCATTGACCGAAAGATCCAGCAGCTTCAGCTTACTGGTTGATGGAGACTACTTAGCAACCACCATTTCAGATCAACTTGGGCAAGACGTTGACTTACTCAGTCTGCCCAATTTCTCTGGCTTGATTCGGCTTCAGCAGACCACCAATTTCGACGAAAACTGGGGCCAAATTTGGCCCGAGTTGAACACCTACATCAAGACACTGGACCTCAATGGTTGCCAAGCCAGTCTTTTGGACCTGCAACTTGCGCAATTGCAGATCATCGACAGTGCAGGCGGCGGAGTGATCAGTCTTTACGTGGATTCAGTGACTGCCAACCTGACGCTTACAGAGAGCTTGTTTGCTTATCTGGCCAATATTGAGTCTTTGTCAGGCTCGGTAGTGCCTTTCAAGGTCACTACTGATGACGGAACCACTGATTTGTTCGAACTGACGCTAAATGAAAGTGGTCACACTTTGACGATCTTGCACGATGGGGTCGATCTCAGCGCCTACGACAGTGTTTTATATTCTTACCTTTACATGAACAACTATCCTGTCGGTACGGCGGCGCTGGATCTCAACGGACAGAGCGTGAAAATTTCATACGGGCAATACACCGGACTCATTCAAGATGATGGGACAGGAGAATGGGTCGATGCAGATGATGATGGGTATGGCGAATACACGATTCCAAATTGGACTGCAGGCATCACCAACACTGGTTCTGGCAACCCCACTGTGACCGTGGTAGTAGGTGCAAGCGATTCATTTTCTTCACCACTCCCTCCCTCCACCTATCTCGCAGGCATTGAAGTGCGGGCGCAGGTGCGATATGCCGGTGGACTCGACGATGATGGCATTGTTGATGAACTGGATGGTGTGACCACCTCAGGTGAGTGGAATTGGGACCCATCAACCCATCAACTCTCGTGGTGGAGCGACGCATGGGGCGAGAACAGCGCTCGAAATACTGTGCAACTCGACGCCAGCGTGAATAACGTGACGCTTTACAGCGATAAATACGCATTTGTTATCACTTAAACAGTGCTTGCCAAGCTGATTCCCGCAACCATCCGGTTGCGGGAGTTTTTTCGCACACCACGATACCCAACCTCTAGCAACTGCCGGCCTCGGCCGAACCACCAACTGATTACCCTAGCCTAACCTCAAAAGATCCAGCAACTGTGCCACGTTTTTCGGCGGGCGCTGCATTCAAATCAGCCGTCAACCACAAGAGGTGAATTAATCGCTGCGGGTCGCTGTCGTCTTGCTGCTATTGCACTGACAACTGAACGTGTTTGCCCGTCCGTGCCAGCATGTCCACCAGTGCGTCGATGGTGAACTTGATGGCTTTTTTGTTGACAACGTCGGATACCCGCGGACGTGTCACGCCGAGAATCTCGGCGGCTTCAGATTGCCTGAGTTTTTTCTCGTCGATCCAATGAGCCAGCTCCGACATCAGGCTTTCTTTGATGGCCAGCTTTTCAGAAATGATGCGTTGCGATTTGGCTTTCAGCACTGCCGCCTCTTTCGGGTCAAACCCCAAATCAGCAAATACGTTGCCGCCAGCAGGGGTGATGTGTGTCGATCGGGTTTCGTTATTCATTTCTTGCGTATTCCGGCGAATGTGACCGCCGATTCCGGTGATCGTGACCGATGGCGGTATTGCGCGCTTTGATTTTAGAGTGCTGTCGTTTTCAGCCCTGGTTTTCCTCCCTTTTTTGACTTGGTCTGGCCTTGCGAAGTGACTCACCTGTCAGGGTCAGCCGATGGTGGTTCTGCATGATCCTGTCCAGCATCGCGTCAGCAACCGTAGCATCACCGATCCATTCGTGCCAATGCTCAATGGGCAACTGACTGGTGATGACCGTGGCCTTTCTGCCCGCCCTGTCGTCAATCATCTCCAGCAAGTCCGTGCGCGTTTGCGCATCCATCCCCACCAAGCCCCAGTCATCGAGCACCAGCACATCCGTGTTCTTCAAGATGTCCAGCCAGCGTGTGAACGTGCCATTGGCGTGCCGGATTCGCAGCTCTTCGCCCAGGCGCGGCACCCGTTGGTAGAACGCACTGTGCCCCTGGCGGCAGGCGTGCTGAGCCAGTGCACAGCCCAGCCAAGACTTGCCCACACCCGTTGGCCCCGTGATCAGCACCGTGTGGCCGCTGCTCACCCAAGGCCCCAGCGTCAAGCTCATCACCGTGGCGCGGTCAATTCCTCGTGAGGCCCGGCAGTCCAAGTCCTCGATCATGGCTTGCGGGTATTTGAGGCGGGCGGTTTTGAGCAATTTGGCGCAGCGCCTGTCTTGCCTGCCGTGGACCTCCCTGTCTACCAGCAAAGCCAGGCGCTCTTCAAAGCTCATGGCGCTGATGCCGCTTTGCTGCATTTGCTCTTGTAGCGCCTGGGCCATGCTCACCAGCTTGAGCCCGCGCAATTGATCCAGTGTGGTGTTCATCATCATGTCTGCCCCCTTCACTGGTAATACCCAGCGCCGCGCACATGGGCGTGTACGGGGCTGCTCCAGTCACTGGCCGCGCTGGGCTGCACCAAGTCTCGGCGGTTGACCAGAATGTCCCGAATGTGTGAGAACTTGGTGGTGCCCACTTGGCGTGCCATGGCACAAGCCGCCTCCAGTCGTTGCTCGCCATAGCGTTTGCTCAAACTGAGTAACCCCAAGCAAGCGCGGTAAGCGTGCTCGGGGTGGCGCGGGCGCTGCAGCATCAATTGGACCGTTTGGGCGCAAGCCAGGCCTATGCGCTCGCCCCATGCCAGTAGCCTCTCGGGCGACCACTGTGCGTGCGCCTGGTGGCGCTCGGGCAGGTGCTCTGTCACCGTGGTAAACCCCCCCTTGTGAGCGCAGCGCCTGTGGCTGGCCACCCGCTGGCCCCGGTGCAGCATCTCCACCGCTTGGGCCGTCACGCGCAATTGCAGCACCTGGCCGACCAAGGCGTTGGGGGCGCTGTAGCGGTGGCCTTCAAATTCGACATGGCTGTCCACATGCACCCGCACGGTCTTGAAGACAGCCCACTCCCAGGGCTGGGTGGGCAGCGCCATCAAAGCCGGGGCATCGATCTGAGCAAACACGCTGGCTCTGCAGCCGGGCAGCTTTTGAAAGGCGCGCTCGTTCAGGTACGTCAGCAACGGGGCGATGGCTTCGTTGACCTCTTGCACGCTGGCAAAGCGTTGTTTGCGAAGGCGTGCCAGTATCCAGCGCTCAACCAATTGGACGCTGAGCTCCACCTTGGCCTTGTCTTGGGGGTGGTAAGCGCGGGCGGGCAACATGGAGCAGTCATAGTGGCGGGCAAAGTCCAAGGCCGACTCGGTCAGGCGGGGCTCATAGCGGTTGGCCTGGGCCACCAAGGCGCGGGGGTTGTCGGGCACGATGAGCTGGGGCACACCGCCGTAGAACGCGAGGGCTTGGGCTGTTGCGCCTAGCCAATCGGCCGCCGTTTGAGCTGGCGTGGCCATGGCAAAGCAATGCCCCGAAGCGCCCATGGCGGACACAAAGATGCTGGCGCGCTCCCCGCCGGTCAGCTCCAGCGTCGGTCCGGCAAAGTCGATGAACAGCTTCTCACCTGCCCGGTGGATTTGCCGCATGGAGCGTTTGAGGCTCTTGGCAAAGCGGCGGTAGTTCTCACAAAACTGGGAGTAGCGCCAAGGCTTGACCGGGTGGTCGGCGCTGAACAGGTCGGCCGTCTCGGCGCAGTATTCCTCCCAGAGCAAGGCCAGCGTCATGCCTTTGCGGCGCAGCTCTTGGTGAATGCGGCCGTAGTCAGCGGGGGCATAGGTGTCGCTGGGCCTGGGGGCGGGCAGCAAACGCCGCTCCAGGCTGGCCTCGTCCATGGCAGCGATGGCGGGCCAATCCAGGCGTGCGGCGATGGCCAGGCCTGCGTATTTGGTGACCACGCCTTTGGAGATGCCCAAAGCGGTGGCGATTTGCTGGTGGGACTGCTGGCCCTCGAATTTGAGACGCAGTGCGTCTTTGAGTTTGCGCATGTTGATCCTTGGGGCGGGCATAGCGGTCCTGCAAAAAGGACTGACGCTAACCCGGCCGAAATATGAAATACATGCGCAACACCGTGCCGATGTTGTGGACCAGCGTACCGGTCACGATGACCGGAATGGCTGGTCACGATCCCGGAATCAGCGGTCACGTTCGACCGGAATCACTGGTCACGTTGCTCCGGAATACCCAATTTCTTGCTCCTTTCCTGTATCACGGCTTTGTATCGCGTGGTAGCCATGTCTTTGTCACGTTGACTGGTGGATGTCGTTTTCTTTTTGAAGCAGTTGATGTCACGCAGCGATGACCCTCGCCGGTCAATGGGTTTTTCGCTCATCCGCTTGCTCCCCTGCACCCATTGTATAAGAATTTATACATCTCAATTCGGCGGCACGCCTTTGAAGTCGTGGTCTTGGACGCATGGGCACGCTTTAACTTCTGCAAATAGCGTCATCTGGGTGACGAGCTCTTTCGATGATTGCGTTTAATCTGGTTGAAACTCTTTTGGAGACCCCCATGCTCACACTCTGCGGCTTTTCGGCCAGCAACTACTACAACAAAGTCAAATTTGCCCTGCTCGAAAAAGGTGTGCCCTTCACCGAAGAGCTGGCTTGGGTGGGCCAGACCGACCCTCAAGCCAGTCCCTTGGGCAAGGTGCCCTACCTCAAGACCGCACAAGGCACGCTGTGCGAGTCGGGCGTGATCATGGAGTACATCGAAGACCAATACCCACAGCACCCCTTGCTGCCCGCCGACCCGTTTGCGGCGGCCAAGGTGCGTGAACTGGTGACCTTTCTGGAGTTACATCTGGAGCTGGTGGCACGCAACCTCTACCCGCAAGCCTTCTTTGGCGGGCAGATCAGTGACAGCGCCAAAGAAAAAACGGGCGCCCAACTTGAAAAGAACGTGGCGGCGTTCGCGCAACTCGCCAAGTTCAACCCCTACATGCTGGGCGACAGCCTGAGCTTGGCCGACTGTGCGGCGGTGGTCCATCTGCCCCTGGTGTCGGCGGCCACCAAAATCGTTTACGGTCGCGACTTTTTGGCCGACTTGCCCGTGCGCGATTACCTCAAGCGCATGGGCGAACGCCCCACCCTGCAACAAGTCAACGCCGACCGCAAGGCCAACACCGAACTGATGATGGCTCGGGCCAAAGCCAAGGCCTGATCGTGCACATCGCAAGTGCCGCTGCGCACCGTTCAATTGATGCAGGTCAAACACCGCTTGGCATGCAAGGTCCATGATGAACACATGAGCACACCATCCCCTTCCCTAGACAGTCACAAGGCCCAACTGTTGGAGGCACGCGCCGAGTTGCTGGCACGCATCGCCTTCGAGCGCGGCGGCGTGGTGTCGCGCGCCGACATGGCCGCCGAGCACTTTGACGACAGCTTTCAGTCGCGAGCGCAAGCCCTGACCGAGCGGGAAACCGAGTTCGCCATGAACGAGCACGAAACCGCCGAGCTGGGCGACATCGACGCCGCGCTGGCGCGCATTCAGGCGGGCACTTATGGGCAATGCACCGACTGCGGCGTGACCATCCCGACTGCACGCCTGAACGCTTACCCCACCGCCAAACGCTGCATCGCTTGCCAGACCGTGGCCGAGCAGCGCCGCTGAAACAGCTGCACTGCGGGTTCTTCCGGCTGTTCCAGCCGCTGGCGGGCTGATATGCTTTGGCGCATGCACAGCCTGTTTCATTTCGCTTTTCACGTCACCGACCTCGACGAAGCCCGCCGTTTTTACGGCGGCGTGCTTGGTTGCAAAGAGGGTCGCTCTACCAACACCTGGGTGGACTTTGACTTTTTCACACACCAGATTTCCCTGCACCTGGGCGAGCCCTTCAAGACCAGCCTGACGGGCCATGTGGGAGACCATCTGGTGCCCATGCCCCACTTCGGACTGGTCTTGCAAAAGGACGACTGGCAAGCGCTGGCAGACCGACTGACCCGGCACGGCATGCAGTTTGTGGTGGCACCCCACCTGCGCTTTGCGGGTCAACCTGGCGAGCAATGGACCATGTTTTTCATGGACCCGTTTGGCAACCCGATCGAGGTCAAAGGTTTTGCCGACCTGAGCACCGTGTACGCGAGCTGATGGGCATGGAGCACACCTTTGCTTCGGCCACCATCTTGCTGCTGCTGATCACCGACCCGTTGGGCAACATCCCGATTTTTGTCAACAGCTTGCGGGCTGTCCCACCCGAGCGGCGTGCCCGCGTCATCGTGCGCGAGGTCTTGATCGCTTTTGGTTTGCTGCTGGCCTTCATGTTTGTTGGGCAGTCGTTCTTGAAGGCGATGAGCCTGTCGGATGTCTCCTTGCAAATCGGCGGCGCGGTGGTGCTCTTCTTGATTGCCCTTCGCATGATCTTTCCGCCACCACCACAGGACTCGCCCGTGCCTGTGGCCGAGCCCTTGATCGTGCCTTTGGCCATCCCCGCGCTGGCGGGTCCATCGGCCATGGCCACCGTGCTGCTGCTGGTCAGCCAAGCCCCCGAACGTCGGCTGGAGTGGGTCGCGGCGCTCACGGTGACCATGCTGGTGTGCGCCGTGGTGCTGCTGCTGGCCGAGCGTTTGCAGCGCGTGGTGGGTTTGCGTGTGGTCTCGGCCTTTGAACGTTTGATGGGCCTGATTCTGGTGTCCATCTCGGCGGAGATGCTGATCCGGGGCCTGAAGTCCCTGGCGCAAAGCTGGCCACACTGAGGCGCCTGAGGCGTGGCTTCAGTTGGCTGAAAGGAGCTTTCGGCTTTCCAGGGGGACGTCCTGTTTGGCACGGGGCTTGCCGATTGGGGCGGCGGTCTGGCCTTTTTGCGTGGCCGCCATATCTTCTTCACTGGGGTATTGCCCCAGCAGCCAATAGTCAAACACACGCCGGGCGATGGGGGCGGCTGACGCCGCACCAAAACCCGCGTTTTCCACCACCACAGCGACCGCAATCTGCGGCTTTTCAACGGGTGCGTAGGCCATGTACAAAGCATGGTCACGCTGGTATTCAGACAAGTTGGCCGCGTTGTACTTTTCCTTTTGCCCGATGGTCACGGCCTGGGCCGTACCCGTTTTGCCCGCGCTGGTGTAAGCCGCTCCGGCAAATACACGGGCCGAAGTGCCTGAGGTGACCACCCCGGTGAGCCCGTTGCGGATGACCTCCATGTGCTCGGGCTTGAAGCCCAGGTTCACCGGCTCGGTCGTGTTGACCCGCGTCTGGGCGTGCGTCAAGGCGTCTTGCGTGGCCGTGACCACCCGGGGCTTGAACTGCAGCCCGCCGCTGGCCAACGTGGCCGTGGCCGAGGCCAGTTGCAGCATGGTGAAGGTGTTGTAACCCTGCCCAATGCCCAGCGAAATGGTTTCGCCGCCGTACCACTTCTTTTGCTCGGGCTTTTTGTAATAGTTCCGCTTCCACTCGGTGCTGGGCAAGATGCCGCGCACTTCGCCCGGCAAGTCGATGCCGGTGATCTGGCCAAAGCCCAGCGGCTTCATGAAGTCATGGATGGCGTCCACCCCCATCTCGTTGGCCAGCGAGTAGTAATAGACGTTGCTGGACAAAGCAATCGATCGCACCATGTCCACAGGGCCGAGCCCCGTGTCGCCATGGCTGCGAAAGGTGTGACCGCCATAGGTCCACGAGCCTGCATCGTTGATGATGGTCGTGGCACTGCGTTTGCCCGTGGCCAAAGCGGCCATGGCCATGAAAGGCTTGTAGGTGGAGCCCGGCGGGTAGGTGCCACGCAAGGCGCGGTTGAGCAAGGGCTTGTCGATCGACTCGTTGAGCATTTGCCAGTTCTCGACATCGATACCATCGACAAACAAATTGGGATCGAATGTGGGCTTGCTGACAAACGCCAACACCTCGCCGGTGTTCGGGTCGAGCGCGACCAGCGCGCCACGACGGGTGCCAAACAGGTCTTCCACCATTTTTTGCAACTGGATGTCGATCGACAAAACCACGTTCTGGCCGGGTGTGGCCAGGCGGCTGGACAGGCTGCGGGTGGCCCGCCCACCGGCCGAGGTCTCGACCCGGTTCACCCCCGTGATGCCATGCAGCTCTCGCTCGTAGCGTTGCTCCACGCCCAGCTTGCCGATGTATTCAGTGCCCCGGTAATTGCCCGCGTCGTCCTCTTCTTCAATGCGCTCTTTTTCTTTGGCGTTGATGCGGCCGATGTAGCCGACCACATGGCTGGCCAATTCGCCGTAAGGGTATTGCCGGAACAACCGGGCCTTGATGTCCACCCCCGGGAAACGGTAGCGCTGGGCGCTGAAACGCGCCACCTCTTCGTCACTCAAGCGGGTGCGGATGGGCAAGGAGTCGAAGCTGCGCGCGTCTTCACGCAAACGCTTGAACCTGCGACGGTCTTTGCCCTGGATCTCCACCACCTCGGCCAGAGCGTCGATGGTGGCTTCCAGGTCAGGCACCTGCGAAGGTGTGATTTCGAGGGTGTAGGCCGAGTAATTGCTGGCCAGCACCACGCCGTTGCGGTCCAGGATGGTGCCGCGGGGCGGCACGGTCGGGATCACGGCCGTGCGGTTGCTTTCGGCTTGTTCGTGCAAGTCTTCATGGCGCACGATCTGCAAATAAGACAGACGAGCCACCAGTAACAAAAAACACACCAGCACAAACACCTGCACCACCGCCACCCGGGCGCGGAATCTTTGCAATTCGGCCTGGCTGTCGCGCAACTCGGCAATGGAAGGCAGCCTGAGCGACATGGTCAAAGGGGGCGGATGTTGTCGGGATTGAACGCACGCCGCTGTGGCGCCAGCAGCACCACACCGACCAAGGGCCACAGCGCAGCCTGCATGAAGGGCGCCAGCAATTGGCTCCAGTGCGGCCAGGCATCGTGAACGATGAGTCGGGTGACCCACTCCAGCAGGGCCGCCACCAAAAACAAGGGCACGATCTGCAGGGCTTGTTCGCGCAAAGGGAACCACAACAGGCGGCGCTGTACGGCCAGCGCCATGCTGCTGAGCACCACATAAGACAAGGCGTTCTGCCCCAGCAAAGCCGACTCGTGCACATCCAGCGCCAGGCCGAGCACAAACGCCAAAACCACGCCCACCCGCCGTGGCTGGTACACATTCCAGAACACCACCACGATGGCCAGCACATCAGGCAGCCAGCGCCAGCCGACCAGGCCCAACAACATGTTCAGCAGCAAACCCACCACCACCGTCAAGGCGATGAAGCGGGGGTTGGCAGGCAAGAGCAGGGGACGCCCTGCGGGCATGATCATGGCTTGCCTCCTGATGCTGCAGGGGCCACCGCACGGCCTTTGCCGCTGCGCTTGGGCTCTGGTGCAGCCGCTGGCAGCTTGGGCCAGTCTTTCACCGGCATCAGCACCAGCAAATGCCGCCCTCGTGGTTTGGCCGACGGGGTGGCATGCACCCGGGCAAACGAGGAATCCACACGGCGGTCAATCTGGCTGACTTGTCCCACGTGCAAGCCCGGGGGGTAGACGCCATCAATGCCACTGGTGGTGAGCAAATCACCTTGCTTGACGTCGGTGCCTGAAGGCACAAACTTCAACTCCAGTGCGCCACCCGCTATGCCGGGGTTGCCCACGGCCACATGGCGGCTGCCGGTGCGTGCGTTCATGACCGGGATGCTCTGGTCACGGTCGGTCAGCAGCGTCACTTCGCTGACCAAGGGGTAAACACGCGTGACCTGGCCCACCACACCGCCCACATCGATGACGGCCGAGCCTTGCACAATGCCCGCCACCTGCCCACGGTCGACCACGATGCGGTCGGTGTAAGGGTCTGCTGTGTCGTAGAGCACTTCTACGGCCTTGGATGGCCCGGCCATTTGCTCGCGCAAATCCAGCAGCTCCCGCAACTGGGCGTTTTCCTGGGTCAGCTGCTCCACTTGTTGCAGCCGCCGGGCCTGTGCGATGGTGCGGGTCTGGAAGCTTTGCGCCGCGTCCTGGGCCGCCTCGAGATCACTGAAGTATTGGCCCAAACCGCTGACCGCGCGCACGGGCTGGAGTGCGATCCATTGCAAAGGGGCCAACACCACGGCGATGCCCGAGCGCAAGGGTTGCGAGATCTGGAAACGGTGGTCCGAAGCCATCAACAAAATGGACAACAAGGACAGCAACACCAGTTTGGAGGTCGCAGACAGACCCTGCCGAAAGATCGGCGGGGCACTGCGTTCGAGGGTATCCAGAGCCATGAATGTGTTGCGCCGGATTCAGGTGAGGAAAAGCGAGTTCTTTGACCGATGGCCGACAGCCCGAAGCAAACCTTATTCGCTGGTGAAAATGCTGCCCAGCTGGTCCATGCGCTCGAGCGCCATGCCGCAACCACGGGCCACGCAGGTCAGCGGGTCTTCGGCCACCAGCACGGGCAGGCCGGTTTCTTCGGCCAGCAAGCGGTCCAGATCGCGCAGCAAAGCGCCGCCGCCCGTGAGCATCATGCCCCGCTCGGCGATGTCGGCACCCAGCTCGGGCGGGGTGTGTTCCAGCGCGGTCTTGACGGCCGAGACGATCTGGTTGAGCGGATCGGTCAGGGCTTCGAGGATTTCGTTGGAGCTGATGGTGAAGCTGCGTGGCACGCCTTCGGACAGGTTGCGGCCCTTGACTTCCATTTCCTTGACTTCGCTGCCGGGGAAAGCCGAACCGATGGTCTTTTTGATGGCTTCGGCGGTGGGCTCACCGATCAGCATGCCGTAGTTGCGGCGGATGTAGCTGATGATGGCTTCGTCAAATTTGTCGCCACCCACGCGCACGCTGCCTTTGTAGACCATGCCGCCGAGCGAGATCACGCCCACCTCGGTGGTGCCGCCGCCAATGTCGACCACCATGGAGCCGGAAGCGGCCGACACGGGCAAGCCCGCGCCAATGGCTGCGGCCATGGGTTCTTCGATCAGGTAGACCTCGGATGCGCCTGCGCCCAGCGCCGATTCGCGGATGGCTCGGCGCTCGACCTGGGTCGAGCCGCAAGGCACGCAAATGATGATGCGGGGGCTGGGGCGAAAGGTGCTGCGGGGGTGCACCATGCGGATGAACTGCTTGAGCATCTGCTCGGTCACGGTGAAGTCGGCGATCACGCCGTCCTTCATGGGGCGAATCGCCTCGATGTTGCCGGGCACCTTGCCCAGCATGGCCTTGGCTTCATGGCCCACGGCTTGCAGGGTTTTCTTGCCTTGGGGGCCGCCTTCGTGGCGAATGGCCACCACCGAGGGCTCGTCGAGCACGATGCCCTTGTCGCGCACAAAAATCAGGGTGTTGGCGGTGCCCAGGTCAATGGCCAGGTCGCTGGAGAAATAACGGCGGAAAGAGGAAAACATTCGGGGGTCCTTTGACGCGCCATACACCAAGCGCATGGGTGGCAGTGCTGGGGCAAGCGCGGCTGTCAAATCAGGGGTGTCGTCAGGGCGGGCTCAGAGACGGCGCAGTGAGCGGCACCAAACGCAGGATAATACCCGATCCCCCGGTAAAACAGGTGCGCAGCAGCCCCGTTTGGGCCGGAAAAACACGTCCTTTACAACTCTTTTCAAACCATGTCCCTGACCCCGCAGGATATTGCCCGGATCGCCAATCTGGCCCGGCTGGAGCTCAAGCCCGACGAAAGCGAGCGCATGCTCACTCAGATCAACGGCTTCTTTGGCATCGTCGAAGCCATGCAGGCGGTGGACACCACCGGCATCACCCCCATGGCCCACCCCGTGGCCGCCATCCAGGACATCACGCTGCGCCTGCGCCCCGACGTGGCCAGCGAGCCCAACCAACGCGATCTGAACCAGCAAAGCGCCCCGGCCGTCGAGCGCGGCCTTTTCCTGGTCCCCAAAGTCATCGAGTAAGCCATGAGTGACCTGCACAACCTCAGCGTGAAAGCGCTGGCCACCCTGTTACAGACCCAAGAAGTCAGCGCCGTCGAGGTCGCGACGCGCTTTCTGGCCCGCATGGGCGGCAACCCGCACAACGCCTTTCTGGACATCGACAGCGAAGTGACGCTGGCCCAGGCCCGCGCCTCGGACGCCAAGCTGGCGGACGGCACAGCAGGCCCGCTCGAAGGCGTGCCCGTGGCGCACAAAGATGTGTTCGTCACCCGCGATTTCGACACCACCGCAGGCTCCAAAATGCTCAGCGGCTACCGCTCACCCTTTGACGCCACCGTGGTGCAGCGCCTGCGCACGGCCGGCATGGTGACTTTGGGCAAGCTCAATTGCGACGAATTTGCCATGGGCTCGGCCAACGAAAACTCGGCCTACGGCCCGGTGCAAAACCCCTGGGACACAGCCCGCGTGCCCGGCGGCTCGTCGGGCGGCAGCGCAGCCGCTGTGGCCGCATGCCTGGCCCCCGCCGCTACCGGCACCGACACGGGCGGCTCGATCCGCCAGCCCGCCAGCTTTTGTGGCATCACCGGCATCAAACCCACCTATGGCCGCGCCAGCCGCTACGGCATGATCGCCTATGCCTCGAGCCTCGACCAGGCCGGCCCCATGGCCCGCAGCGCCGAAGACTGCGCCCTGCTTTTGAGCGCCATGTGCGGCGGCGACATTGACCGCGACTCGACCTCGCTGGACATGCCGACCGAAGACTTTGCGGCATCCCTGAACAACTCGCTCGAAGGCCTGCGCATTGGCGTGCCCAAAGAGTTCTTTGGCGAAGGCCTGCACGCCGACGTGCGCACCGCCGTGGATGGCGCTTTGCGCGAGTATGAAAAGCTGGGCGCCAAGCTGGTGCCCATCAGCCTGCCGCGCACCGAATTGTCGATTCCGGTCTACTACATCATTGCCCCAGCCGAAGCCAGCTCCAACCTGAGCCGCTTTGACGGCGTGAAGTTCGGCCACCGCGCCAAGGACTACACCGACCTGGTGGACATGTACAAAAAGACCCGCGCCGAAGGCTTTGGCAACGAGGTCAAGCGCCGCATCATGACGGGCGCTTATGTGCTGAGTCACGGTTACTACGACGCTTACTACCTGCAGGCACAAAAAATCCGCCGCATGATCGCCGACGACTTCCAGAACGCGTTCAAGCAGTGCGACGTGATCGCTGGCCCCGTGGCCCCTTCGGTGGCCTGGAAGTTTGGCGACAACGCCAACGACCCGGTGGCCGACTACCTGGCCGACATCTTCACCCTGCCCGCCTCGCTGGCGGGCCTGCCCGGCATGAGCGTGCCTGCAGGCTTTGGCGCGGGTGGCATGCCCGTTGGGTTGCAGCTGATTGGCAACTACTTCAAGGAAGCCCAGTTGCTGAATGCTGCGCACCGCCTGCAACAAGCGACCGATTTCCACCTCCAGAAACCAGCGGGGGTTTAAGACCATGAGCAAACTCGTCCAAGGCTACGAAGTCGTCATCGGCTTTGAAACACACGCCCAACTCTCGACCACCAGCAAAATCTTCAGCCGCGCCCCAACGGCCTTTGGTGCCGAAGCCAACACACAAGCCTGCGCGGTGGACATGGCCCTGCCCGGCACGCTGCCCGTGATGAACATCGGTGCGGTAGAACGCGCCATCGAATTCGGTCTGGCCATCAACGCCCATGTGGCCGAGCGCAGCATCTTTGCGCGCAAAAACTACTTCTACCCCGACCTGCCCAAGGGCTACCAGATCAGCCAGTTCGAGATCCCGGTGGTGCAAGGCGGCGAGGTGTCGTTCTTCCTCGAAGAAGGCAAAGATACAGTGCGCAAAACCGTGCGCCTGGAGCGTGCCCACTTGGAAGAAGACGCAGGCAAATCGCTGCACGAGGACTTCATTGGCCAGAGCGGCATAGACCTGAACCGCGCAGGCACGCCCCTGCTGGAAATCGTGACCCAGCCCGACATACGCAGCAGCGAAGAAGCCGTGGCCTACGCCAAAGAGCTGCACAAGATCGTCACCTGGATCGGCATCTGCGACGGCAACATGCAAGAAGGCTCATTCCGCTGCGACGCCAACGTGTCCGTGCGCAAACCCGGCCAGCCGCTGGGCACCCGCCGCGAGATCAAGAACCTGAACAGCTTCAAGTTCATGCAGCAAGCCATCGACTACGAAGTGCGCTGGCAGATTGAGCAAATCGAAGACGGCCACACCATCCAGCAAGCCACCGTGCTGTTCGACCCCGACACGGGCGAAACCCGCGCCATGCGCACCAAGGAAGACGCCGCCGACTACCGCTACTTCCCCGACCCGGACCTGCCGCCGCTGGTGATCGGTCGCGACTGGGTCGAGCGCGTCAAAAGTGAAATGGCCGAGCTGCCCCGCGTGATGGCGGAGCGCTTTGTGCGCGACTACGCCCTGCCCGAATACGACGCCACCCAACTGACCCAAAGCAAGGCCGTCGCCGCGTACTTTGAAGCCACCGCCAAAGCCTGCGGCCAGCCCAAACTGGCCAGCAACTGGATCATGGGCGAGGTGTCGCGCCGCCTGAACGCGAGTGAATTGACCATTGAGCAAACGCCGGTCAGTAGCGCCCAATTGGCCACCCTGATCGGCCGCATCAGCGACAACACCATCAGCAACAGCGCGGCACGTCAGGTGTTTGAAGGTCTTTGGAACCAGGAAGGCGAAGTCGACGCCATCATCGAAGCCAAAGGTCTCAAGCAGATGAACGACACCGGCGAGTTGGAAAAGATCATCGACGAAGTCCTGGCCACCAACCCCAAGAACGTGGAAGAGTTCAAGGCCGGCAACGCCAAGGCCCTGAACGGCCTGGTCGGCCCGATCATGAAAGCCAGCAAGGGCAAGGCCAATCCAGGGCAGGTCAATGCTTTGTTGATGAAGAAGCTGGGCTGAAGTTTTTCGAGCGACCGATGGCACTGCTGGATGAACAACTGGTCGAAGAATGGCTGAATCGCCAAAACTTCTTCACGATGCGTGGCATCAAGTGCGGCGTGGATGAAATCGACCTTTTAGCCATCCGACCTGTGCCAGCCGGATTTGAATGTTGGCATGTAGAGGTTCAGATCAGCTATCGCCCTGTTGGGTACATTGGCGGAGATACAAACGCACGCAGACGTACGCCAGATGAATTGAGTGCCGGTGTAGGGCAATGGGTTGAAAAGAAGTTCACGAGTCCACGCAAGATCCAACGCAGAAATGAGATATTGCCCGGTGCCCAGTGGCGGAATTTCCTCGTTCATGCAGTTCTGAAAGATGAAGCAGAGCTATCCCTCATGCAAGCGTTGGGCGTTGAACTCATCCCATACAAGCAGGTCCTGAACGACCTCTGTAATGACAGCAAAAACAAGAGTTCATCCGTAGCAACTGGGATTATTGAGATGCTCAACTTCTTGAAATGATCATCTAGCAATAGAGCCACAACCACCATATGGTCATTTCCAATAATCTCACCATTTACTACCTCCCCGGTCATGGAGGTCAGTTATCCACGGGTCTTGGTCAAGGCCTGATGGATCGGGGTTTCGATGTCACCGGCCGCGAGACGCGGAGCGATTTCCGGATGCTGCCCTTTGATGAACAAGTACAGACCATCGTGGATGATCTGCAAAACCATTTCTGGCATGAACAGGCACGGGTGATCTGCAATTCCTTCGGCTCATATCTTTTCTTGCATGCGCAAACACAAATGCCATCTTTCGTGGGCCGAGTGCTGTTGCTGTCACCCATCGTTGGCGAGTTCACGAACGAACAAGTCAGGACCAGTTTTTCGCCACCAAGACCAGAACGGCTGAAAACGCTGGCCGAGGCAGGACAATTCAATGCACCTGCCCGCTGTGAAATTCATGTCGGTGAAGAAGACTGGCAAAGCATCCCGGCCAATGTCCAGGCCTTTGGTCGGTTGACGGGCATTCCCGTCACGACCGTCCCCAAGGGCGAGCATGATCTGGGTAAAGCCTATGTAGGGCCGCTGCTGGATCGGTGGCTCGCCATTTGATACGGCTTCCCCGCCCACATCTGCACCAATACACCCATCTCGCACAGCGCCGTGAGTTCGCAATACGCGGTGGCGCATGACACGCGGTACAGCGTTCACGTATTTCTCCGTACTGATGCCATTGGCCAATCCATCAGGCTCCACGTCAAAAGTTTGCTGTTCTATATAGGCGTGAGCTGTGGCTCCTATCGCATCAAAATTTACGCTTCAAATGTGAAGCGTAAATCGTTTTTTTGTGCTTCACGACCCTGAGCAACTTTCAGTTGATCGAGAGGTTTGCATTGACAAATCGACTAATTGTCGTAACATACAAACATTAAACCCGAGGTGATGATCATGAGCATTCACACGTTTTCAAGCCGCGATTTCACACGCGATGTGTCCGCAGCCAAGCGCGCTGCCGTGGATGGCCCGGTATTCATCACCGACCGGGGTCGCCCCGCCTTTGCATTGCTCAAAATCGACGACTACTACCGCATGGCTGGAAAATCAGCCCCCTCCCTGCTGGAGGTGATGGACGGTATACCGGGGGGTGAAGGCATCGATTTCGATCCGCCCAAGCTGGGCATTCAGATTCAAGCCGCGAACTTGGACTGAAGGCGATCCATGTTCATTCTGGACACCAACGTCATTTCCGAGCTGCGTCAAGGCAAACCCAACCCGTCCATGGCGGTCCGGCAATGGGCCGCAGGTCAGCCCAGCAACCAGCTGTTTTTGTCAGCCATCACGCTGCTGGAGTTGGAATTGGGCATTCAGGCACTGGAGCGCAAAACACCGCCACAAGGGAGTGCTTTGCGCCATTGGCTGTCTGGCGTTCGCGCCGCTTTTGCGGGCCGCATATTGCCCTTTGCAGAAAACACCGCACCCGTGTGTGCAGGGCTGCACATCCCCAACCCACGCTCTGACCGCGACGCGATGATTGCGGCCACAGCCCTTGAGCACCGATTCACCGTCGTGACGCGCAACGTGGCGGATTTTGAGGCGACGGGAGTGGCGCTTTTGAATCCTTGGCTCAGTTAGCCAAGGGCACGATCTCTTGCTCGATCGCCCCAAACAGGCTCTCGCCGTTCAAGCCTTTCATCTCGATGCGGATGGTGTCGCCGTATTTCATGAACTCGGTGCTGGGCTTGCCGTCCAGGATGGTTTCGATGGCGCGTTTTTCGGCGATGCAGCTGTAGCCTTTGGGCCACTCGGGTTTGCCATTCACTTCAACGCTTTTGTTGCTGACGGTGCCGCTGCCCACGATGGAGCCTGCGCGCACGTTGCGGGTTTTGCAGATGTGGGCGATCAATTGGCCGAAGTGGAAGGTCATCTCGGGGCCGGCTTCGCACATGCCCACTTTGCGGCCGTTCCAGGTGGACTGCAGGGTCAGGTGCACCCGGCCGCCTTGCCATGCGTCACCCAGTTCGTCGGGTGTGATGGCCACGGGGCTGAAGGCGGTGGCGGGCTTGCTTTGGAAGAAGCCAAAGCCCTTGGCCAACTCATTCGGGATCAGGTTGCGCAGGCTCACGTCGTTGACCAGCATGATCAGGCGCACGCCTTCGATGGCATCGTCAGCGCTGGTTTGCATGGGCACGTCGCCCGTGATGACGGCGATTTCGGCTTCAAAGTCGATGCCAAAGGCTTCGCTGGCACACACTACCGGGTCGCAGGGGCCAATGAAATCGTCGCTGCCACCCTGGTACATGAGCGGGTCGGTGTAGAAGCTGCTGGGCACTTCCGAGTTGCGTGCCGCACGGACCAGTTCCACATGGTTGATGTAGGCTGAGCCGTCGGCCCACTGGTAGGCGCGGGGCAACGGGGCCATGCATTGGGCCGGGTCAAACGGGAAAGCGTGGCGTGCTTTGCCTTGGTTCAAGGTCGTATACAGATCCTCCAGCTGGGGGGCCAGAAAGTTCCAGTCGTCCAGCACTGGCTGGAGTTTGCTGGCGATGCCGGTCGCATAATGGGCAGTGCTCAAATCGCGTGAGACCACCACCAGTTGTCCGTCGCGTGAGCCGTCTTTGTAGGTCGCCAGTTTCATGTTGAATGTGTCCGTTCGGGTCGCAATGGGCTACAGTGTGCACCACCGAGAAGTTACGCATTGTTAAACCCGTTTAACTAAACGGAACCCGATTTTAGGCGACATGAACCCAGACAGCACAGCCATCCAAGCCAGAGAGAGCGACAAGGAACGCGCAGGCATTCAGTCGGTGGAGGTCGGTTTTGCCCTGCTGGATGTGCTGGCGCAAGCCCCCGCCCCATTGATGCTGCGAGACCTCGCAGCGGCCGCCCACATGAGCGCCGCCAAAGCCCACCGTTATTTGGTCAGCTTCCAGCGTTTGGGCCTGGTGGTGCAAGACAGCACTAGCACCCGTTACGAGCTGGGGCCCGCCACCTTGCGCTTGGGGCTGGCCACCTTGTCGCGTCTGGACGCCGTGAAGATGGCTCGCGAGCGTTTGCCCGCCTTGATCGAGGCCACCGGGCACACCATGGCCCTGGCCGTCTGGGGCAACCGAGGGCCCACCTTGGTGCATTGGCAAGAAACCCCGCTGGCCATGCCGGTCAGCTTGCGCCTGGGCGATGTGATGCCGCTGTTGTCTTCGGCCACGGGGCGGTGCTTTGCCGCCTTCAACAGCCACGGCGGCGCTGCCGAAAAAGCAGGCCCGATGATCGAAGAAGAATTGGCCTTGGCCCGCAAACTGGGCCGCACCGACTTGCCCAGCACGCCCGCCCAACTGCAGGCCATGGTGAAAGAAACCCGAGAACAGGGCCTGGGCCGCGTGGTCAATGTGTTGCTGCCCGGCATTTCGGGCTTTTGTGCCCCAATTTTTGATGCCGACGGGCACTTGGTGCTGGGCGTGGTGGCGCTGGGTTCGTCCGCCACACTCGACACCGCATGGGATGGGCCGATTGCGCAAAGCTTGCGGCAATTTGCGCAGCAACTGTCGGCCGATCTGGGCTGGCGCAGCTGCTGAACGGGGGCGGTCGGGTGTCTGCACGCTCCAGCGCCAACGCAAGCTCGATCGGGTCAGCGCTGCCGACACGTCGTGCACCGCTCTGGCTCGTGACCGCTGTGCTGGCCGTGCACATGGCCCTGATATTGGGCCTGACCGGCACCTTGGAGTGGCGGTTGCAAACGGGAGAACCGGTACGCGTCGCCCCCATGCAAACCCGCTGGGTGCCGCCCACCCCTGCGCCAAAGGCCACGCCCGTCCAAGCCGCCGCCCCCAAGCCCCGCACCCGGGTAGCCACCGAGCCCAAAGCCGCACCGGCACCGTCTGTTGAGCCCGCCACGGCCCCGCCTGTCGATGTGGCCAGCGCCAACGACAGCAATGCGGCCGAGCCCCCACCTCAGCAGACGGCGCAAGCCCCTGCCGAGGTGCCCACTTCAGTGGAGGCACCAGGGCACAACGCCAGCCCGAACACCAGCGTGCCCGCGCCTGACACCCCAACGCCTGCAGCAGCCCCCGAAACGGCCAGTCTGACCTTGCCGCCCATTCCGCTGGGCGCATTGCCGCCCCCGGTTTTGTTGAGCTACCGTTTGACGGGCCAGGACAAGGGATTGACCTACCACGCCAGCGGTGAATTGCGCTGGCAGCACAACCAATCAGCTTATGCGCTGGCCCTGTCGGTGAAGGCGTTTTTGGTGGGCTCGCGCCATTGGCGCAGCCAGGGTGACATCACCAGCGCCGGCCTGGCCCCCACCCGGTTTTCAGACAGCTGGCGCAACGAGCGGGCCGCCCACTTTGACCGCGTGCAAAACCGGGTGGTCTTCAGCAACAACGCTCCGGTGGCCGCACTGGAGGCAGGCGCGCAAGACCAAATCAGCCTGTATGTGCAACTGGCCGCGGCCATGGCCGGTGAGCCACAGCGCTTTCAGCCCGGCACACGTTTGCAGCTGCAGACCGCTACCGTCCGGGACGCCCTGCCCTGGCTGTTGACCCTGGGTCCGCCCGAAACCCTGCAGCTGAACGGTCAAGCGGTCTCCACCCTCAAATGGGTGTGTCAGCCGCGCAACCGTTTCGATGCCACCGTGGAGTTCTGGGTCTCGGCCCAGCACGCGTGGATGCCGGTGCGCATCCGCATCACCCAGGTCAGCGGCAGCTTCATTGACTTGGTGCTGCGCGGCCAGGAAGCCCTGCCCCCACTGCCTGCCGCAGCACCTGCCGGAGAAAAAACCACACCATCTTGAAGTTGTTCTGCGAAGCCCCACTTGTGAAGCAGAACTTGAGGGAGAATGAACGCATGAACCTGCTTTACGAATCCGAAACTTTTGCCGTGATGCATGTGTTGGCCAACGCGCCTGCGGAACCGGCTCCCGTGACCAGCCAACCCCAGCTGGAGCGCCATGGTTTTGAAATCGTGGACAAGCGCTCGGGCAAAGAGGTGTACCTGGACGGCTCATGGGCCGAAATGTTCCAGCAGCAAATCCAGGCCTGGCAACAGCACACCCCCACGCAGGAAGAAGTCGAAGACACCCTGGAGGGCTACACAGGCCTGGCCCAGCAACCGGTGGTGGTGCACTGACACCGCTTGTCGGTATCGGTGGTTTGTTGTTTTGTCATGCCCGACTTGATCGGGCATCGACGGAATTCAAGCCATGGATACCCGCATGTGCGGGTATGACACGGTTCTTTGATTTGTCACCCCTCAGGCGGCTTGATTGCGTCCACCGACCCACTTGTAAATCGGCCCCACCAAAATCAGTACCGCCACCAGACGGCAGACTTGAAAGGCCGTGACCACGGGCACCCCCAGCTGCAAAACCTTGGCGGTGATCGCCATCTCGGCAATGCCGCCGGGTGAAGTGCCCAAAATCAAGGTGGCCGGGTGCAAGCCCGTGGTGTGGGCCAGGAACAGGCCAAACCCCAACGACAACAGCATCATCACCACCGTGCCTGTGGCCACCGAGGCCAGCCAGCGCGGCGCGGTGTGCACAAACTCGCGCTGAAAGCGCACGCCCAAGCTCACCCCGATGACCAGCTGCGCGGCATTGGACAACGCCGTGGGCACCGCCGACCAGTTGACACCCGACAGCGTCAGCACCATCGACACCAGCAAAGCCCCCATGAACCAGGGGTTGGTGCGCTTGAACCAGATCATGAGCAAGGCACCGCCCGCCGTGGCCAGCGCCAACCAGAGCAAACCCGGCCACTGCGCCACACGCGCGCCGGGCAGCAGGCGCGCATCCACCTGCAAGCCCCAGTAGTTCTGCGCCCATTGCATGGCAAAAGGCACCGACACCACCACGATCACCAGCCGCACACTGTGCGCTGCCGCCACCAGATCGGTGCGTGCACCGTGCCGCTCGGCCAGCAAAGTCATCTCGGACGCGCCGCCAATGGCACTGGCAAAGTAACTGGTGGCCCGCCAAGCGCCGGGCGGCAGGTGCGCAAAATCGGCCACATGCTGGCGTTGCAACCACAGGCCAAACAAGGCCCCCAGTGCCAGCGCCCAAAGCACCGCCAGCGCAATCGCCCACCACAGGCTGACCACCAGCTCGCCGACTTGCGGCGTGAAATACAGGCCCAGCGCCGCGCCAATCACCCACTGCCCGCCGTAGCGCAGCAGTGGCGCACTGCGTGTCGGCGCGCCCAGCACCGACGCCACCGCCGTGGCCAGCAAGGGCCCCAACATCCAGGGGATGGGCGTGTGCAGCCAGACGCACAATTGCGCGGCAGCCAGCGCCGCCAGCAGGGTCAGCGCCACCCGGGTCAATTCACGAAAATTCATGGGCTCAAAAAAAGACCGCCCACGCGGGCGGTCAGGGTCAGGTCAAAAGTGGTCGCATCAGGCGTGGCGGCGGATGCTGTCGGCCACCGTCTGCACGATCTGGTCGATGTGCGCGTCTTCCACAATGTAAGGTGGGCAAATCACCAAATTCTCGCCAGCCGGACGCACCCAAACGCCCTTGTGGAAGCAGTCCATGAAGATGTCATAAGCCCGCTTACCGGGCGTGCCCGGGATGCTGGCCAACTCCACCGCCCCGGCCAGGCCCAGTGTGCGGATGCCGATCACATTGGGCAAGCCCTTCAGGGCGCTGTGCATCGCATCGCCCAGAACACGCCCCTTTTGCCCTGCACGGGCAAACAGGTTTTCTTCCTTCATCAGGTCCAGCGTGGCAATGGCGGCCGCGCAAGCCACAGGGTGACCGGAATAGGTGTAACCGTGGAAGAACTCGATGGCGTGGGCGGGTGAGTTGGCGTTCATCATCGCGTCGTAGATGAAGTCGCGGCAAATCACGCCACCCAGCGGGATCACGCCGTTGGTCACCGCCTTGGCGAAGTTCAGCATGTCGGGCACCACGCCGTAGTAGTCGGCACCAAAGTTCACGCCCAGGCGGCCAAAGCCGGTGATGACCTCGTCAAAAATCAGCAGAATGCCGTGCTTGTCGCAAATCTCGCGCAGGCGCTTCACATAGCCCTTGGGCGGGATGTACCAGCCCGCGCTGCCTGCAATCGGCTCGACGATCACGGCCGCCACGTTGCTCGGGTCGTGCAGCACCAGGATGCGGTTTTCCAGCTCCAGCAGCGGGTCTTCGGCCCACACCGGTTCTTCGTGGTGGATGTAGGCATGGTTCACCGGGTCGTGGATGAAGCGCATGTGGTCGACACGCGGCAGCAGCTGCGCGCCGTACACCTTGCGGTTGGCCGGCAGGCCGCCCACGCTCATGCCGCCGAAGTTGACGCCGTGGTAACCCTTTTCACGGCCGATGAACACGTTGCGGTGGCCTTCGCCCCGGGCGCGGTGGTAGGCCAGCGCCACTTTCAGGGCGGTGTCGGCCGCCTCAGAGCCCGAATTGCAAAACAGCACCTTGTTCAGGTCGCCGGGGGCCATGTCGGCGATCATTTGCGCCGCCTTGAAGGCCTTGTCGTTGCTGGCCTGAAAAGCCGTGGCGTAGTCCAGCGTGTCCAGCTGCTTTTTGATGGCCTCGTTGATCGGGCGGCGGTTGTGGCCCGCGCCCACGCACCAGAGGCTGGAGATGCCGTCGATGACTTTTTTGCCGTCGTGCGTGGTGAAGTGCATGCCCTCGGCACCCACAAACACCCGGGGGTCCTGGCGGAAAGTGCGGTTGGGGGTGAAGGGCAACCATTGGTTGTCCATGTTCAGGTCGGTATGGGCCACGGCAAAAACTCCTCTGAATCGATCAAGCCAGTCAGTTTAAAGCGCAAACGGGCAGGAGCTCGCTCCGGCGTGACACCCTGCGCGATCGGCCAACAGGGGTCTCCTACAATAGAAGGCGACGAAACGACCGTGCCCACCCTCTCCAAGGTCACGGCGAACCCCGCAGTTTGCAGCCATGACGACCACCTACATCCTCACCCTCTCCTGCCCCGACCGTACCGGCATCGTGCACGCCGTGTCGGGTTTTTTGCTGGAGCGGGGCGGCAACATCGAAGAAGCGGCGCAGTACAACGACCACGATACGGGCCTGTTTTTCATGCGGGTGCAGTTCGCCTGCGCCCAAGCCGATGGTCAGGCCCTGAACGCCGAGTGGGGCGCGTTTGCCCAGTCCTTCCAGATGAAATGGGACTTGCACACGGCCACTCAGCCCATGCGCACCGTGCTCATGGTCAGCAAGGAAGGGCATTGCCTCAACGACCTGCTGTTCCGCTGGAAAAGCGGCCTGCTGCCCTTGGACATCCGCGCCATTATCAGCAACCACCGCGAGTTTTACCAACTGGCCGCCAGCTACAACGTGCCGTTTCACCACATCCCGGTGACGGCGGCCACCAAAGAGCAGGCCGAAGCCCGCCAGTACGAGATCATCCAGGCCGAAGGCGCTGAACTGGTGGTCCTGGCCCGCTACATGCAAATCCTGAGCGACGACCTGTGCCGCAAGCTGGCTGGCCGCGCCATCAACATCCACCACAGCTTTTTGCCCAGCTTCAAGGGGGCCAAGCCTTACTACCAGGCCCACGACCGGGGCGTGAAGCTGATTGGCGCGACCGCCCACTATGTGACGGCCGACCTGGACGAAGGCCCGATCATCGAGCAGGACGTGGCCCGTGTGGACCACAGCAAGACGGTGGAAGACCTGACGACCACGGGCCGCGACACCGAAAGCCAGGTGCTGGCCCGCGCGGTCAAATGGCACAGCGAGCACCGCGTGCTGATCAACGGCCACAAGACGGTGATTTTCAAATAATGTCCGCCAACTCACGCATCCCGCCCATCCAGTGCCTCTTGACCTTTGAGGCGCTGGCGCGCTTGCGCAGCGTGACCCAAGCGGCCGAAGAGTTGTGCGTGACGCCCAGCGCGGTGAGCCACCGCGTCAAACAACTCGAGCAGATCATCGGCACCAAGCTGTTTGGCCGGGCCGATTTTTCGCTCACGACCGAGGGCATTGAATACCTGGCCCATGTGCGCGAGGGGCTGGTGTCGCTGCAGCGTTTTCCCAGCGCCAGCCAGACACCGGGCCGACGCAAGCTGCGGCTGGCGGTCACGCCCACGTTTGCCCGCTCGGTGCTGATGCCACGCCTGAAACACTTTCTGGACGCCTACCCCGAGATCGACATCACGCTCCAAGTCAGCATTCCGCTGTTGGACGTGGTGGCCGAAGACGCCGACCTGACGGTGCGTTTTGGCACAGGCCGCTACTCGGATGTCGAGTACGTCTGCCTGGCCAAGGACGAAGTCACGCCCTTGGCATCCCCGGCCTGGTTGCGCGAAAACGGCCCTTTCAGCAGTGCAGAGGAATTGCAAGGGGTGTCCTTGCTGCGCAGCCCATTGGAGCCCTGGCGTACCTGGTTTGCCGCGCACGACCTCGACTGGCCCGAACCCATGGACGGGTCGTCCTTCAACGACATTGGCCTCATGTGCGACGCCGCAGCCCAAGGCCTGGGTGTCGGCCTGATCCGCACCAAGCTGGGTGCGCCATGGCTGGAGAGCGGCCAGCTGGTGCGCCTGTTTGAGCGCAGCGTGCCCAGCCCGCACGCCCACTACCTGTGCTGGCGCACCGGCACCATGGAGCGCTGGGAATGCGCGACCTTTGCTGACTGGCTCAAAAGCGTGTTGGCCTGACCACCGCTTTGCGATACCCGGCTCCCTGAATCGTCATACCCGGCTTGACCGGGTATCCATGACCCCTAAGGCATGGCCCCATGTGCGCTTTTCACAAGCCCATCAAAGATTATTCAGCCCTTCCGGCCGGGCTTGGGCTTACAGTGGAGCCTTCATTTTGAGGTTTTGCATGCCATGAGCGCCAACACCCCCACCGAAATCCGCGAACTGACCGCCACCGAACGTGCCGAGCGCCAACGCGCCGTGGTGCAGGCTTTGGGCCGGGTATTGCCCGCCGACGCCATCCTCTACACCCCCGAGGACACCACGCCTTACGAATGCGACGGCCTGACCGCCTACCGCGAGCGGCCACTGGTGGTCTGCCTGCCGGAGACCGAGGAACAAGTGCAAGCCGTACTCAAAACCTGCCATGCGCTGCAGGTGCCGGTGGTGGCGCGTGGCGCGGGCACCGGCCTCTCGGGCGGAGCCATGCCGCACCGCATGGGCGTGACGCTGTCGATGGCGCGTTTCAACCAAATCAAAACCGTGGACCCGGTCAGCCGCACCGCCGTGGTGCAGTGCGGCGTGCGCAACCTGGCCATCAGCGAAGCCGCTGCGCCCTACGGCCTGTATTACGCGCCCGACCCGTCCAGCCAGATCGCCTGCACGATTGGCGGCAACGTGGCCGAAAACTCAGGCGGTGTGCACTGCCTCAAATACGGCCTCACCGTGCACAACGTGCTCAAAGTCAAAGGCTTCACCATCGAGGGTGACCCGATCGAATTTGGCAGTGATGCACTCGACACCCCCGGCTACGACCTGCTGGCGGTGCTGGTGGGCAGCGAAGGCATGCTGGCCGTGACCACCGAAGTCACCGTCAAACTGGTGCCCAAGCCGCAACTGGCCCGCTGCATCATGGCCAGTTTTGACGATGTGCGCAAAGCGGGCGACGCGGTGGCGGCCGTCATCGCGGCAGGCATCATCCCGGCCGGGCTCGAGATGATGGACGGCCCCATGACGATTGCGGTGGAAGACTTTGTGCACGCGGGCTATGACCTGAGCGCAGCGGCGATTTTGCTGTGCGAAAGCGATGGCACGCCCGAAGAAGTGGAAGAAGAAATCGGCCGCATGAGCGAAGTGCTGCGCAACTGCGGTGCGACCGCCATCACCGTGAGCCGCGACGAAGCCCAACGCCTGAAATTCTGGAGCGGCCGCAAAAACGCCTTCCCGGCTTCAGGCCGAATCAGCCCCGACTACATGTGCATGGACTCGACCATCCCGCGCAAGCGCCTGGCCGACATCCTGCAGGCCATCTCGGAGATGGAAGAAAAATACGCGCTGCGTTGCCTGAACGTGTTCCACGCGGGCGACGGCAACCTGCACCCGCTGATCCTGTTCGATGCCAACGACCCCGACCAGCTGCGCCGCTGCGAGTTGTTTGGCGCCGACATCCTGGAAACCAGCGTGGCCATGGGCGGCACCGTCACGGGCGAGCACGGTGTGGGCATCGAGAAAGTGAACAGCATGTGCGTGCAGTTCAGTGCTGAAGAAAACGAACAGATGTTCGCCGTCAAACGCGCCTTCGACCCCCAAGGCCTTTTGAACCCCGGCAAGGTCATCCCGACCCTGAACCGCTGCGCGGAATACGGGAAGATGCTGGTGCGGGCTGGGGCGATCAAGCACCCCGATTTGCCCCGGTTCTGAACAATACAGTGCCAGTAGGCTGTAGGTCAGTGGCTTCAGCCCCGACATAAGGCCTTTGCAAATTCCGCAGCGTCAGCGCCGCTGAAGACATCGTCGGACCTGAAGGTACCGACCTACAAAAAACAAAAACACATCACTCTCTGATGCCGGGCAATGGGCCTGGGGCGCTACCCCAGTCGGGTGGATAAACGCCATTTTTGACATACCGATGAAACGTGCTGTGCGGCCAATTGCGCACGTGTTGCACATGGCCGTGCTTGACTGGGTTGTAGTGGATGTAATGCATGTGCTGCTCGACATCGCGCTCATCACGCAAGGTGTGCTCCCAGAATCGCCCTTGCCATAAAGCCTGAACCCCCATGCGACGGCGCAGCCTGTGCACCACACCTTGCTTGATGAGCATCCAGCGGGTCGAAAAATCAGCGTCATCCGGCGGCAAACGCCAGATGGCATGCAGGTGGTCGGGCATGAGCACCATGGCCAGGTTTTCGAAAGGCCGCTGCGCGCGCACATGCCGCATCACCTCGCCCAAAGTCTTCACACAGCAAGGCTCTACCAGCCAGGGCTGCCGTTCGTGGGTCACCACCGTGAAAAAGAATGTGCCGCCCGGCGTGTCTGAACAACGGTATTGCATGGCAGCTTCTCCCTGATTTTTTGAAGTCATTGAGCCACGGTTTGAACGAGTCAGCAAGTATGGATTCAGGAGTTGGAATGGCAGTCTGGTAGATCGGCAGCTTTTCCTCTGACACATGTCGATGGTTCACCCCGTCGGGGCTGAAGCTACCGACCTACAATAGAAATCTGGTTGCACACGCAACCATGCGTGCTTCTACTTAGTTGCGTGCGCAACCAGATAAGCCTAAGATCAAGGCTTCGATCCACACCATTCAGACTGAAACACGGCATGTACACGCCCCTCGACCGCACGCTGACCTACCGTCTGCACCAGTTGCACAAGCTGACCGATGCGGACAGCCAGTCGGTTTATCCTGAGCAGACCGGCTTGTCGATGAGCGACGGGCGATGCCTGACCACGATCGGCACCTTCGAGCCCTTGTCGGTCAAGGAGCTGGCCGAAAAATCCAACCTGAACAAGGCCCAGGCCAGCCGCGGGGCGCAAGCCCTGGTGGACCAGGGTCTGGTGCGCAAGGAAGACCGCCCCGACGATGGCCGGGGCGTGGTGCTGACCCTGACCCCCGCCGGACGCAAAGTGTTCAAACGCGCCATGGACATGGTCAACCAGCGCAACGAACAGATTTTCGGCTGCCTGTCTGACAAAGAACAAGCCAGCCTGAGCGCCATGTTCGACCGCCTGATTTCGCACGCCCGCCCCCGCTGAACCCCACACCACGGAAACCACATGCACACCCCCAGCACCGAAGCACGGCCTTCGATTTACTACCACTACGAGGTTTTCAAGCCCTGGCTGGCCTCGAAACACCCCCAGCAAGACCGGGAAAAAGTCGTGGTCGTGGGCTCCGGCCCAGCCGGCATGGTCACCGCGCTCGAACTCGCCCGCCACGGCGTGCCCAGCGTGGTGCTGAGCGCCGAGCTGCAGTTCTCGCAAGGCAGTCGGGCGATTTGCTTCACCCGCCGCTCGATGGAGATCCTGCAGCAAGTCGGCGTGGCCGATCGCATGACTGCAGGCGGCTTGCCCTGGCGCTTTGGCAACTCGTTTTACCGGGGCCAGCGCGTGTTCCGCATGGAGGCGCCGCACGATGCCGATGACCGGTTTTTCCCAATCATCAACGTGCAGCAACAGTTCATGGAGGAGTACCTGCACGACGCCTGCAAAGCGAACCCGTTGATCGACTTCCGCTGGGGCAACAAGGTCACCCGGGTGAACCAGGAAGACGGCTACGCCGTGCTCGAAGTGGACACACCGGAAGGTCCTTACACGCTGGAAAGCGATTGGGTCGTGGCCGCCGACGGCGGGCGCTCGGCCATCCGCAGCGCGATGAACCTGCAGATGGAAGGCGCGTCCTACGAAGGCTTTTTCGTGATCGCCGACATCAAGATTGATTTGCCCTACCCCACCGAGCGCTTGGCCTTTTTTGACCCCGAGTGGAACCCCGGCAACACCATCCTGATGCACCGCGAACCGAACGGCATCTGGCGCGTGGACTACCAGCTGCCCCCCGGCGAGACGCCCGAAGAGGCACTGCGCCCCGAATCGCTCAAGGCCCGCATCGACGCGCAACTGGCCATGATCGGCCACGCAGGCGTGCCGTGGGAGATGGACTGGTCTTCGGTCTACTCGGCCCGCACGCTCACCCTGCCCGACTTCGTGCACGGCAGCGTCATCTTCACGGGCGACGCGGCGCACCTGCTGCCGATTTTTGGCGTGCGCGGGGCAAACACCGCCTTTCAGGATGCGCAGTCGCTAGGCTGGCATCTGGCCTTTGTGGTCAAGGGCCTCGCAGGCAAAAAGCTGCTGGCCAACCACAGCGCCGAGCGCGTGGGCGCGGCCCGCGAAATCATCACCGAAGCGGGCAAAAGCACCCGCTTCATGACACCGCCCAGCCCAGGCTTCAGGTTGCTGCGCGACGCGGTGCTGTCGCTCTCGCTCACGCAGGAATTCGTGCGCCCCCTGTACCACTGGCGCACCTCGCGTCCGCACGAGTACACGCACTCCATGCTCAACAGCACGGGCGACGACAACGCCTTGTTCAAGAGCGACCCAGCCCACGGCGCGCCGCCGCAAAACGTGCGCCTGGGCGCCAACGACTTCCTGCTCGACCACCTGGGCGGCGGTTTTGATCTGCTGTACTTCAGCGACGCGCGCGCTGTACCCGATGCACTGCAGCAAGTCATTCAACAGGCGCGAAAACAAGGCCTGCCGATCAAAGTGATCGCTGTCGGCGCGAGCCAGCCTGTGACAGGCGCTGACAAAACCCTGCCCGATGCCGATGGCCACCTGCGCCAGCGCTACGGCGTGCCTGCCAACGGCGGTGCGTATTTGCTGCGCCCCGACCAGCACATCTGTGCGCGCTGGCTCACCCTCGACGCCACGCGCCTGCAAGCCGCGCTGACCACCGCACTGCCCCAATAAGGACACCCCATGTCACAACCCACACTCACCATCGACGGGCTGGAGTCCGTGTACGACGCCTTGGCTACTGCCATTGACCAGGCCGGCCCGGACAAGACCACTTTGTTTCTCGTCAAATTGGCCTTGCTCAACGCCAACGCGCTGGCCGACGCACAACTCTTCCAGCAGCAGATCACCACCGCCCTGCAAGACCTCTGAACCTATCATTCACCAGGAGACCCCCATGCTCGTTCAATCCGTTCACCACGTCGCCTACCGCTGCAAAGACGCCAAAGAAACCGTCCAGTGGTACGAAAAGCACCTTGGCATGAAATTCGTGCTGGCCATCGCCGAAAACGAAGTGCCCTCGACCAAGGCCCCAGACCCCTACATGCACGTCTTTCTGGATGCAGGCCACGGCAACATCCTGGCTTTTTTTGAGCTGCCCAACCAGCCCGAAATGGGTCGCGACGAAAACACCCCCGCCTGGGTGCAGCACCTGGCGCTCAAGGTCGACTCACTCGACACCCTGCTGGCAGCCAAAAAGAAACTGGTCGATGCGGGCATCGAGGTGCTCGGCCCCACCGACCACACCATCTTCAAGAGCATTTATTTCTTTGACCCCAACGGCCACCGCCTGGAGCTGGCCGCCGATTGCGGCACGCCCGAGATGATGAAAAAACTCGACGACGTGAAATGGGACATGCTCGAAGAATGGAGCCAGACCAAGCGCGCACCCAAGCACGCCGCCTGGATGCACGACGGCAGCATGGCTTCTTGAGGACGGGTGATGACCTTGCTCAACGAAACCCATAACCCGGCCCTGCAAAGCTGGCTCGCCTCAGCCAACAGCGCAGGCTGTGACTTCCCGATCCAGAACCTGCCGTTTGCGGTGTTCCGCCGCAAGGGCTCGGCCGAAGCCTTCCGTGGTGGCGTGGCCATTGGCGACCAGATCGTGGACCTGGCTGCACTCGCCAAGTCAGGCCTCCTGAAAGGCGAAGCCGCCACTGCGGCACAAGCGGGTGCGCAAGACAAACTCAACGCCTTGATGGCGCTGGGCAGCACCGCCTGGAGCGCGCTGCGCCTGGCCCTGTCACGCGCCCTGCGCGAAGGCTCGACAGTCCAGGCCGCCTTGCAAACCTGCCTGGTGCCGCAAGCCGAGGCCGAATACGGCGTGCCCGCCCGCATCGGCGACTACACCGACTTCTACACCTCGGTCTACCACGCCACCAACATCGGCAAACAATTTCGCCCGGACAACCCGCTGCTGCCCAACTACAAATGGGTGCCGATTGGCTACCACGGCCGCGCGTCCAGCATTGGCGTGTCCGGCCAGCAGTTTCACCGCCCTGTGGGCCAAACCATGCCGCCCGGCACCACCGAGCCATCGTTCGGCCCCTGCAAGCGGCTGGACATCGAGCTGGAGCTGGGCATTTTCATCGGCACCGGCAACGCTTTGGGCGAACCGGTCGCCATCACCGAAGCCGAAGACCATGTGTTCGGCATCTGCCTGCTCAACGACTGGTCGGCGCGGGACATCCAGGGCTGGGAATACCAGCCCCTGGGCCCCTTCCTGTCAAAGAACTTTGCGTCCACCGTCTCGCCCTGGGTCGTCACGCTCGAAGCGCTGTCCCCCTACCGCGTGGCCTTCACCCGGCCCGAGGGCGACCCGCAGCCCATGGCCTATCTGGACTCCGAAGCCAACCGCACGCAAGGTGCTTTCGACATCCAGCTGCAAGTGGGCCTGCAAACGCCCAAGATGCGTGAAGCCGGACAGGCGGACGCCAGCATCTGCCGCACCAGCTACCGCCACGCCTACTGGACAGTAGCGCAAATGGTTGCACACCACACGGTGAACGGCTGCAACCTGCAGCCGGGCGACCTGTTTGGCAGCGGCACGCTCTCAGGCCCGACGCTGGACCAGGCCGCAGCCCTGATCGAGCTGACCACGGGTGGCAAGAACCCGATTGCGCTGCCGAATGGCGAGCAACGCACCTGGCTGGAAGACGGTGACAGCGTGGTGCTGCGCGGCTGGTGCGAGCGCGATGGCGCAGCGCGGATCGGCTTTGGCGAATGCGTGGGCACGGTGCTGCCTGCACGGGTGCCTTGATCACGGTCGACCTGATCGGGCGTCTATGGCTTCGGTGGGGAATGGATACCCACATACGCGGGTATGACAGCTCCACTTGTCACGCCCGACTTGATCGGGTGTTCGTGCCTCCGGTAGGGAATGGATGCCCGCCTGCGCGGGTATGACAGACCTTTGTCGCCCCCGACTTGATCGGGGGCCCATGACAGCCATCACCAAGTGTCGATGGCCAAGGTGCCATCGACGGGCTTCACCCGCCCGGCCTGCAGCCCCGCCACCAGCCACTCGCGCGTGGTGGCCGGGTCGATCACCGCATCGATCTCCAGCGTGGCCGCCATGTTGATCGCGCTGCCGTTGTCGTATTGCTGCGCCAGCAGCTGCTCAAACAGGGCTTCACGCTCGGGGCCCTCGGGCACGGCTTCGAGTTCCTTGCGATAACCAAGACGTACCGCACCTTCCAGGCCCATGCCGCCAAACTCGCCCGTGGGCCAGGCCACCGTGGCCAGGGTTTCATGAAAGCCCCCACCCGTCATGGCCATCGCACCCAGCCCGTAGCCCTTGCGCAGCACCACGCTGAGCAGCGGCACCCGCAGATGCGCCGCCACCACGAACAGGCGCGAGACGTGGCGCACCTGCGCGGTAGCTTCGGTGTCGGGCCCCACCATGAAACCGGGTGTGTCCACCAGGCTCACCATGGGCAGACCGTGCGCGTTGCACAGCTGCATGAAACGGGCCGCCTTGTCGGCCGCGTCGGCGTCGATCGCGCCGCCCAGATGCAAAGGGTTGTTGGCCAACAGCCCCACCGGGTGCCCGGCCACGCGGGCCAGTGCGGTGTGGATGCCCACGCCAAAACCCGTGCGCAACATCAAGAGGCTGCCTTCGTCGGCGATGCCCTGCATGGCCGCGCGGGTGTCGTACACACGCAGGCGGTTTTCCGGCACCACATGGCGCAGGGCTTGCGCGTCTGGCGCTTGCCAAGAAGCTGCCGCGCCCTGAAAGAAAGACAGGTAATGCCGCGCCGCCGCCACAGCTTGCGCTTCGTTATCCACCAGCACATCGATCACGCCGTTGTTGTGCTGCACGTCGCTGGGGCCAATCTGCTCGGGCTTGAAGACACCCAACCCGCCGCCTTCGACCATGGCCGGGCCGCCCATGCCAATGTTGCTGCCGCGTGTGGCGATGATCACATCGCAGCACCCCAGCAACGCTGCATTGCCTGCAAAACAGCGCCCCGCCACCACGCCCACCACCGGCACCCGGCCATTGAGGCGCGCAAACGAGGCAAAGGTGGCCAGGTTCAGGCCCGCCACGATGGCCACATCCACATCGCCCGGCCTGCCGCCCCCGCCTTCGGCCAACAGCACCACGGGCAAGTGGTTTTGCAGGGCCACGCCCAGCATGCGGTCGGTCTTCTGGTGGTTGCGCATGCCCTGCGTGCCCGCCAGCACGGTGAAGTCGTAGGCCATGACCACGACGCGCTGGCCGTTGACGCAGCCGATGCCGGTGACCATGCCGTCGGCCGGGGTGTTGCGCATCAGGTCGTCGGAGCTGCGGCGGCGGCTTTGCGCGGCCACGGCCAAGGCGCCGTATTCGACAAAGGAATCGGGATCGCACAGATCAGCGATGTTTTCGCGGGCGGTGCGCAGCCCCAAGGCATGGCGCTTGGCCACGGCTTCGGGGCGTGCAGCATCCTGGGTGAAGGCCAGGCGCTCTTGCAGTTTTTGCAAATCGGCGCGGCCCTTTGAAAAGGGGGCGCTTGGCGTGTGGGCGGCAAGCGCCTCAGGTCGGGACGCATCCTCGGCCAAGGGCACGAGCACACCCAGCACCTCGCCTTCGGCCACCGCCTCGCCTGCCTGAAAGTAGAGCTCGCCCACACGCCCGGGCTGGTTGGCGCGGATTTCGTGCTCCATTTTCATGGCTTCCAGAATGACCAACACGTCGCCTGTGGCCACGGTCGCACCGGGGGCCACCAACCATTGAACCAGTTGCGCCTGAAGGGGAGAATGGATGTTGTGCATCCATTCATTGTGCGCGGCTGCCCCGGCGACAGCGGGTCAAGTCCGGGACAATTTAAACTGGGTTTTTGCATGCGTCCGAACAAGCCCATGAACTTTGAACCCCTGATCGAACTGACCCGCAACGGCATCCAGGAATGCGTGCACATGGGCGCGCTGGCCGTGACCGACACCGAAGGCCGGGTGCTGGCCCAGGTGGGCAACCCACACTGGCTGTGCTTCACCCGCTCCACCCTCAAGGCCATGCAGGCGCTGCCGCTGGTGCAGTCGGGCGGGGTGGCGCATTTCGGTTTCACGCCCACCGAGCTGGCCCTGATGTGCGCCAGCCACAACGGCGAGGACATGCACGTCGAGCAGGTCACATCCATCCTGCGCAAAATTGGCAGCAACACGCGCCAGATGCGCTGCGGCTGCCATGTGCCCTACCGTTTCACCTTTTTCGACCGCCCCATGCCCGAGGGCTTTGCCTACGACGAGCGGCACCACAACTGCAGCGGCAAGCACAGCGGCTTTCTGGCCTACTGCGTGCAGCACGGCCTGCCCACTGAGGCGTATACCGAGGTGGACCACCCGCTGCAACAAAAGATTCGGCAGGCCGTGGCGCACCTGGCGGGTCTGCGCGAAGAAGATCTGGCGCTGGGCATCGACGGCTGCTCGGCCCCCAACTACGCCATGCCCCTGTCGCGCCTGGCCCGCAGCTATGCCCGGCTGGCCCAGCCGGAGTCAGACGGCCTGTACGGCGAGAGCCTGCAACAACTGGGCGAGGCCATGAGTGCCCACCCCGAGCTGGTCTCGGGCACGGGCCGCAACGACGCCGACTTCATGCGGGTCGGCCGGGGCGACTGGGTCACCAAAGTAGGTGCAGACGGCGTGCAGGTGGTGGGCAGCCGTTCGCGGGGGCAGGCCCTGGCCATCAAGATCATGGACGGCAACAAGGCGGCGCTGTTTGCCGCCACCGTGGAGGCGCTGGACCAACTGGGCTGGCTGGACGATGCGCAGCGTCAGGCATTGGCCCCTTGGCGTGCGCAGGTGCTGCTCAATGTCGCCGGGATGCCTGTGGGCGAGCGGCGCAGCCTGTTCCAGCTGCGCGCGGGCGAGGGCGCCTGAAACTCAGGTCTTGAGCGTTCAGCGTTGGCCAAAAATCGCCGTGCCCACCCGCACCATCGTGCTGCCCTCGGCAATGGCGGCTGCCATGTCGGCGCTCATGCCCATCGACAAGGTGTCCAGCGGGAAGCCTTGCTGGCGCAAAGCCTCGAAAAGCGCTTGGGCCCGAGCGTGCACCGCACGCATCTGCGCTTCGGTCTCGGCGGGCTCGGGAATGGTCATGAGGCCGCGCAACTGCAAGCGCGGCAAGGCGGCCACGGCCTGCGCCAGCGCGGGCAGCTCTTGCGGGCTCACGCCCGATTTGTTTTCGCCGCCGTCTATGTTCACCTGAATGCACACCTGCAAGGGTGGCAGCTCGGGCGGGCGCTGCTCGGACAGGCGCTGGGCAATTTTGAGGCGGTCCACGCTGTGCACCCAGTCGAAATGCTCGGCCACCAAGCGCGTCTTGTTGCTCTGGATCGGGCCGATGCAGTGCCATTGCAGCGGCAAATCGCGCAAGGCGGTGATTTTGTCCACCGCTTCCTGGATGTAGTTTTCGCCAAAGGCGGTTTGCCCGGCCGCATGGGCCTGTCGCACCGCATCAGGCCCCCAGGTTTTGGACACGGCCAACAGCTGCACGCTGTCCGGTGCACGGCCTGAGGCCTGGCAAGCGGCCTGAATTTGCGCCCGCACACGGGCGACGTTGTCGGCGATCGAGGAGTTCATGGTCTGAGCGTACCAAAAGCGGCGCTGTCACCCCTGATGTCTCGCAATGGTCAGCCCAAAGCACCCAGTGCGCGCCAGAACACCGACAGGCTGCCAAAATAGCCGTTTTATCCACTTCACAACGAGACACCCATGAGCCAAATCGCTGCCAAAACCTACGATGCCACCCCCGCCAAGAAAGTCGCCTTTTTGGGCCTGGGCGTGATGGGATACCCCATGGCCGGCCACCTGGCGCGTGCCGGGCACCACGTCACCGTGTACAACCGCAGCGCCGCCAAAGCCGCTGCCTGGGCCGCCGAATGCCCCGGCAACGCCACTGCCGCCACCCCGCGTGAAGCGGCAGCGGGTGCCGACATCGTATTTGCCTGCGTGGGCAACGATGCCGACTTGCGCAGCGTGGTCTTGGGGCCGGATGGCGCTTTTGCGGGCATGAAGCCCGGCGCGATCTTTGTGGACCACACCACGGCCTCGGCATCCGTCGCCCGGGAGTTGTCGGCGCAAGCGCAAAAACAGGGCCTGCAGTTCATCGATGCCCCCGTCTCGGGCGGTCAGGCTGGCGCACAGAACGGCCTGCTCACCGTCATGTGCGGTGGCGACGCTGCTGCCTTTGACGCCGTCAAGCCCGTGGGCATGGCTTTCTCTCGCGCTTTCACTTTGCTGGGCGAATCCGGTGCGGGCCAGTTGGCCAAAATGGTCAACCAGATTTGCATTGCCGGTCTGGTGCAGGGCCTGTCTGAGGCGATCGCCTTCGGCCAGCAAGCCGGGCTGGACATGCACCAGGTGCTGGACGTGATCGGCAAGGGTGCGGCGCAAAGCTGGCAGATGGACAACCGCGGCAAGACCATGGCCGACGACAAATTCGAATTCGGTTTTGCGGTGGACTGGATGCGCAAGGACCTGGGCCTAGTGCTGGACGAAGCCAAGCGCAACGGTGCCCGCCTGCCTGTGACCGCCCTGGTCGATCAGTTTTACGCCGATGTCCAAAAAATGGGCGGTGGCCGCTGGGACACTTCCAGCCTGATCCGCCGTCTGCGCTGAGCGGCTAACCACAGGTCATCGCCAGCCGCTCAACGCGGCTGAGATGGCCTTGGCAAAAAAAAGAGCGGCCCACAGGCCGCTCTTTTTTGTGGCGCATCCCCGTTGTTACTTGGACAAAGGTGGCTGGCTCAAGCGCTTGAGTTCTTCTTCAGAAATCTCGTCAAACACGCGCACGACTTTGGTCACGCCACCGATGCCGCGCACGATGTCGCTGGCACGTTTGGCTTCACGGGCGGTCACACGGCCCATCAAATACACGATGCCCCGCTCGGTGACCACCTTGATAGAGTTGACCTGCAGGTCTTTGGCGTCGATGAAGGCAGCCTTGGCCTGGCTGGTGGTCACCGTGTCTTTGGAGCGCTGGGTCAGGCTGCTGGGGGGTGCCACCGCCAAGTCGTTCACCACAGACTGCACGTTTTCCTGGCTTTGCGCCAATTTTTCAGCGCGGTCCTTGTCGGCCTGCGTGCGGGCCTCGCCAGTGAGCAGCACCTTGCGGTTGAAGCTGGTCACATTCAGGTGCACACGGTCACCCAGCTCCTGACGCACGGCGCTGGCCACTTTGAGCTCGATGCCCTCGTCTTCCACCTGCGCACCCGTGGTGCGTCGGTCGGTGGCCACAATGCCGGTCATGACCGCGCCGCCCACGATCAACGGTGCGCAGCCGGAGAGCGCCGTCAAGGTGCTGGCCAACACGGCACTGGTCAAAACCCAAGATTGAAGATTGCGTTTCATTTAAACAGGCTCCTGTTCACCCAACAACTGGGTGTCAATTCCATCACACAGACAATGCAGCACCAGGTGCTGCACCTCACGAATTCTTGCCGCCCGCTCGTGCGGCACGCACACATGCACATCGGTTTCACGCAACTGGCGGGCCAGGCCACCGCCATGGTGTCCGGTCAAGGCCAGCACCGTCATTTCACGGTCGTGGGCGGCCTGAACTGCGTCGATCAGGGCCGGCTCACCGCCATCGGCACTGATGAGCACCAGCACATCACCGGTTTGGCCCAGTGCCAGCACCTGGCGGGCCAAGGCCTGACCATCGGCCCAGCGGGTGGCCGTCAAGGTGTCCGAGGCCAATGCCATGGCCGCCAAACCCGGGCGCTCACGCTCAAACCCGCCCACCAGCAAATTGGCCAGGTACTTGGCCAATGCAGCAGATGGGCCCATGCCACCGACCAGAACTTTGCCACCCCCTGTAACGCAGGCCAGAACCGCCTGAACAGCCGCATCCACAGGCTTGGCCAAGGTCTCGGCCACCTGGTAGTGCAGATCGGCACTGTCGATGAAATGTTGTTGGATTCGAAGGTCTAGCATGCGCAGGGAATGATAACCCCGCCCACAGCGCTGCCGCCCTGAAATACAGTTTTTTACCCGGGATTTCAGGCGGCATCAAAAGCGGCCTGCAGCCATTGCGGACCGGTCGCCTCGATGGTCACCACGTCAAAGCGTGCCGGGGGCAGTTGACGCCATCGCAAAAGGTAATGGTGAGCCGCAAAAACAATGCGTCTTTGCTTGGCGTGGCCAATGCTCGCGGCCGCCCCGCCATGGTCGGTGCGGCTGCGTTTTCTGACCTCGACAAACACCACCGTGCCATCACCCGCCTGCATGATCAGGTCGATTTCACCGCCGCCACGGCCGGGCGTCCGATAATTGCGCTGCAGCAGGCGCAAACCGCGCGCCTGCAAATAGGCCAGCGCCTCGTCTTCGCCCGCATCACCCCGGGCCTTGGTGGTCTGGCCCACCTTGTCTTTTTTGAGGAATTGCATTGACGCCCTCTCCCTTGTCTGCCTCGTTCGCCAAAGCCCTGGAGGCCGCGCACGACGCCGCCGGATCGCAAAACCACCCGGCCAGCACACTGTATGTCGTGGCGACCCCGATTGGCAACCTCGCCGACATCAGCCTGCGTGCCTTGCATGTTTTGTCGCAGGTGGATGCCGTTGCCTGCGAGGACACCCGCCACACCCAGCAGCTGCTCAGGGCCTATGGTCTGGACCGCCCTGGCTCGCAGCTGTTGGCGGTTCACCAGCACAACGAAGCCGAAGCCGCCCACAACGTAATCACCCGCCTGGGCCAAGGCGAGCGGGTGGCGTACGTGAGCGATGCAGGCACTCCCGCCATCAGTGACCCCGGTGCCCGGCTGGTGAGCGCCGTGCGCCAAGCCGGTTACCGCGTGTTGCCCTTGCCGGGGGCCAGCAGTGTGACCACCGCGCTCAGCGCATCGGGCATGACGGGTGACAACGGTTTTGTGTTCGCGGGTTTTTTACCCAGCAAGTCAGCCGAACGCGCACGCGCCGTGCAAAGCCTGGCGATGGAAAGCCGAGCCGTGGTGCTGCTGGAAGCACCGCACCGCATCGAAGCCTTGGCACAAGCGCTGTCGATGCTGGGCGAACGCGCCATCACTGTCGGGCGCGAGTTGACCAAGCAATTTGAACAAATCGAAACCCTCAGCGCTCAGGCCCTACCGGGCTGGCTGGCTGAAAAACCCGAGCGCCTGCGCGGTGAGTTTGTGCTGGTGCTGCACGACGCGCCAGTGGCGGCATCTGCAGGCGAGGGCCTGCGGGTGTTGCAAGTGCTGCTGCCCGAACTGCCCCTGAAAACCGCCGTCAAACTCGCTGCCGAGATCACGGGCGAGTCCAAAAACGAGCTTTACGACAAGGCCCTGGCACTGAAGAACGGCTGACCGCTGCGCAAGCGGCCGCTCGCATATGGGATCAGCCTTTTGGTGGGAGCGAGCCCCTGCTCGCGAATTTTGGCCGGAGCCACATCACGCATTCGGCCGCAGGGGCAGCCTCCCACAACAAAGGCTTCAAATTTTTTACAGCACGGGTGCCGCTAGCGAAAGGTTTCAGCGCTTGCGCAGACCCAGCCACATGACGGTGGCGACCACCACCAAAGCGCCTACCAATTGCATGGGCGCGATCGTTTGCCCCAAGAGCGCCCAGGCCAGCACCAGCGCAAAGACCGGCTCCACATTCATGATGGCCGAGTTGCCCACCACGCCCAACTTGGGCAGCACGGTGAACATGATGGTGAAGGCCGTGCCGTACAAAAACGTCAAGGCCCCCAGGCCCCACCAGCCTGCACTGGCGTTGGGCAAATGGATGCCGCTTTGGGTCAGCGCCACCACAGCCGCCAAAATCGCCACCGTGCCCATGGTGGTGAAAGTGCGCAAGCGCCCGTCCACATCGGCTGCTTCGTGCTGGGTGATGACCAGCGCCAAACCGAAGGTGGCGGACGCAGCCAGCGCAAATGCCACGCCTGCGCCAATCTGTCCCCAATGCTCGGCAGCCCCGAGGCCTGAAGCCGCGCCCAGCACATCCAGCGCCAGCGCCAGACCCAGCAGCATCACCGGCATGGCCAGCAAGACCATGCGCTCAGGGCGGTGGCCGTACAGGAGACGCGCCCAAAACGCGGTCAACAAAGGGTAGGTGTTGAAGGCCAGCAAGGCCAAGGCCACGGGCAAGCGTGCCACGGCCGAGTAAAGGCAAACACTTTGAACGGCGATCAAAGCGCCGATCAACAAGAGGCTTTTTCGGTGACGGCCCGTGAGTTGCAGCGAGACCTTTTGTTGCCACAGAATCAAGGCGACCACGAAGGCGGTGACGGTGCTGCGAAAAGTGACGGCGGTCACCACGTCCACCCCATGATTGAAGGCCGTGCGGGCCGCGACATGGTTGGCGCCCATCATCAGGGCGATCAGCAAGAGCGTGAGGAATCCGGTCAGGGACAACCGGGACAAGGGAGCGGGGGGTGCTGAGGCGGAGGACATGGGGGCAATTTAACGCCCCGCAAGCCCGGGAGATGACATCCAAGCGACTGGATGAAGGGGGTCAGGCCCCGGCGTAGGTGTTGGCAGCGCGTTTGTTTTTCAGTCGCTCTGCGCGGGCCATGGCCTCGTGGATGTCGTCGCGTTCGATGTCCTGCACGGTCTTGAAATACAGAACACCCAGAAAAACCATCAAAACACCCAAGAGAAGCATTGAAATCAACATAAAAGCACCTTTTAATACCAAAGCATCTAGAATTGTTTGTTGAGGTGATTATGAGCGAAAGATACTGCTTAAGTTGTTAAAGATTGTTAGATGGGTGCCGTTCAACGGTCAGCGCGGGCCTCGTACAGCCCCAGCCCTTGGGCATGCAAGCGGCTGAGCCCCAGCAAAACATCGGTCAGTGGCGTTGGGACCTGGGTGAGTTGACCCAACTCACGCACCGCCGACACCAGCGCATCGAGCTCGACAGGCTTTGACGCCTGCACGTCCTGCAGCATGGAGGTGCGAAACGCCCCCAGTTTGCGCGTCACCGCATGACGGTCTTCTGGCTCCTGCGCAATGGGGATGCCGATCTGTGCTCCGATGGCTTTGGCTTCGAGCATGACGCCCGAGATGAATTGGCGCACCAAGGGGTCGTCCAGGATCCGATCGGTGGTGGCCCCGGTGAAGGCGCTGATCGGGTTGATCGTCATATTGCCCCAAAGTTTGTACCAGATGTCTTTCTGGATTTGCGGCGACAGCGTGGCATTGAAGCCCGCCAGACGCATCAGCGCGTGCAGCGCTTGCACACGCGGGGTGGTCTCTCCAGAAGGCTCGCCCACGATCAGGCCGTCACCAAAATGGTGGCGAATGACGCCAGGCGCATCCACCGAGCAGCTGGCATGGACCACGCAGCCGATGATGTGCCGAGCAGGCAAGGCACGGGCGATGGCACCGCCCGGGTCCACCGCATCGAGCGAACGCCCAGCCACCAGGCCGCCGAAACCCTGCAAAAACCACCACGGCACACCGTTCATGGCCGTCAGCACCACGGTGTGCGGGCCGATCAACGGACCCACCTGCTGTGCCACTGTGGCCAAGGCCGGGGCCTTGACAGCGATCACCACCAGGTCCTGCTCGCCCAGCGCGGCAGCATCGCTGGAGGCCTTCACGGACACGGTGTGCAACTCACCGCCTTGATGCAATTGCAAGCCGTGCTGCTGCAAAGCTTGCAGCGTGTCCCCGCGTGCCAATACGCTGAGCTGCGCACGAGCATGGGCCAGGTGCACGCCCATCCAGCCGCCGATGGCTCCTGCACCGACGATGGCGATTTTTTGGAATGGCATCTCGTTCATCTTGTCGTTCATGCACGCCACCCCGCATCGATACGGTCCACCTGGCGCACCAGGGCATCAAACACATCCTGTCCTGCACCGTGGTTCGGGTTGAACTGCAGCGCGTCGCGCGTGCATTGGGCGGCAATCGCTTCGGGCACGGGAATCGGTGTGCCCATGCTTTGCGTGGCCAGCTGGATTTCGCAGGCGCGCTGCAGCGTCCACAAGATCGCAAAGGCCTGCGGCAAGGTATGACCCCAGGACAACAAGCCATGGTTGCGCAAAATCACAGCGGGCTTGTCGCCAATGCTCTGGAGCACACGCGGGCCCTCTTCGGCGTGGATGGTGATGCCCTCGAAGTCGTGGTAAGCCACCATGCCGTGCAACTGCGCCGAATAAAAATTGCTTTGCGACAGCCCCCCCTCCAGGCACGCCACCGCCACGCCCGCCGTGGTGTGGGTGTGCATCACGCAGTGCGCGCCTTCGATGCCGCCGTGCAGCGTGGCATGCACCACGAACCCGGCGGGGTTGACCTTGTAGGGCGAGCCATCGAGCACCTCGCCTTGCAGGTTGATCTTGACCAGGTTGCTGGCGGTGACTTCGCTGTAATGCAGCCCAAAAGGGTTGATCAAGAAATGCTTTTCGCCCCCTGTGGCACTGTCGGGCAGACGCAGCGTGATGTGGTTGTAGATCATCTCGGTCCAGCCGAGCATGGCAAACACGCGGTAGCAGCTGGCCAGCTGGCGTCGCGCCTGCCATTCATCAGGGTGCATGTGCGCTGGGGCAGGCACATCGGTGGGCACAGATTTCAAAATGGCATTCATGGCGCGAACTCCAGACTTTTGAAAATCAAGCCTCGGCGGTGAAGCCGATGGTCTTGACGATGGGAGCCCACTTGGCCGTGTCCTTGCGGATCAGCTCGGTGAGCTCGGCGGGCGAGCTGGACATGGCCTCCAGGCCAAAAGTGGCCAGGCCGTCGATCACGTCCTTGGATGCCAGGGCGCTCTTGACGGCCACATTCAGGCGCGCCACCACCTCGGGCGTGGCCTTGGCAGGCAGGAAGAAGGCGAACCACTCGCTGTGCACCATGTCCTTGAGGCCTTGCTCAGCGTAAGTGGGCACATCGGGCGCGAAACGGTTGCGCTTGGCACCCGATGTGGCCAGGATGCGCACCTTGCCCGTGGGCAGGTGCTGGGTGATGTCACCGATGGGGCCGCTGACTGCTGCGATCTGGCCGCCCAGCAGGTCGAGCATGGCCGGTTGGGTGCCACGGTAAGCGACGTGCTTGATCTCGACCCCGGCATGGCGTCCGAGCAAAGCGCCCACAAAGTGCGGCGTAGAGCCTGCGGCGGGCGAGCCGAAGTTAGCCAAAGTGGGGTTGGCCTTGGCCCAGGCCATGAAGTCGTTGATGTTTTTGACGCTGTCGGGCACAGCCGGGCCCACGGCAAAGCCGAAGTCGAACACGCAAGCCAAAGACACCGGGCTCAGGTCGGTAGCCGGGTCGTAACTGAGCTTTTTGTAGATGTGCGGGTAAATCGTCAGCATCGAGGTAGGCGTCTGCAGCATGGTGCTGCCATCGGCCGGCTGGCTCTTGACGAACTGGATGGCGATTTGGCCGCCCGCACCCGTCTTGTTTTCAACCACAGCGGTCTTGGCGTAGCTGCCCGTCAGGCGAGCGGCCACGCGGCGGCAAGTGGTGTCCGAGGTGCCCCCGGCGGCAAAGCCGGTGACGATCTTGAAGTTGTCAATCTGGGCCTGGGCCATGACCTGCTGGCCCAGTGTGGCCAGTACAGCGCCGGCACTGGCGGATTGGACGAATTGACGACGGGAAATGCGCATGGAAGTCTCCTGGTTGAATGTAAAAAACGCTCGCTGAAAAATGGAATGAGGCCACTGGCACCGCGTCAATAAGTCTGGCCTTTGTCGGCCGACACCGCCTTGACTGTGGTTTTGAAGTGCGCAGCCAGCTCGGCAGTCTGGCGCATCAGGATTTGCGTGTCCAGACCCACCGCGACAAACACTGCGCCCAGTTTCAGGTACTGCTCGGCCAACTGACGGTCGGGGGTCAGGATGCCCGGCGCCTTGCCGGCTTTCAGGATACGGGCGATCGCGTCGGCAATCGCGGCCTGCACATCGGGGTGCGCGGCGTTGCCCACATGGCCCATGGAGGCCGAGAGGTCGGCTGGGCCAATGAACACGCCGTCCACGCCGGGCGTGGCGACGATGGCATCGAGGTTCTTCAGCGCTTCACGTGATTCGACCTGCACCAGCAGGCAAACCTCTTCGTTGGCGCGCTTGAAGTAGTCGCTGTAGTGACCCCAGCGCGAAGCACGTGCCCCGGCCATGCCCCGCACGCCGCCCTGCCCGTCGTCTTGCGGGTAACGCATGGCACGCACCAACTGCGCGGCCTGCTCGGCGGTATCGACCATGGGCACCAGGATGTTTTGCGCCCCCAGGTCCAGGTATTGTTTGATGAGCGCCGTCTCCCCCACAGGTACACGGCACACCGGGTGGCTGACGGGGTAAGCAGCCAGGGTTTGCAACTGGGCCTGGATGCTGGACAGATCGTTGGGCGCGTGTTCACCGTCAATCACCAACCAATCGAATCCGGCCAAAGCACAGATTTCGGCGGTGTAGGCGCTGGCCAGTCCCATCCACAGGCCGATTTGGGGCTGTTGGTTTTGCAGGGCTTGTTTGAATAGATTCACAGGGGTGTTCATGGCGAAGTTCCTCTCGTTAAAGGCCAAATGGCTCACAGGATGTTGGGGCCGGGGTGGCGGCTTGGGCAATGTGGCAAAGCGAAGCGCCTCTGAGCCCGGGCCGCCACCCCGGCCCCAGCAGCCTCCCGCTAACGCAAGACGAAGCCACTGCAGACGCATCCAAAGGCTCAAACAAACCGAAACTCCAGCTTACCCAGCGGCCCGTAGTCCACCTCAAACAGATCGCCCACTTTGGCGGGCGCGGGTTTGGTGAACGAGCCGGCCAGAACAATTTCGCCCGCCTGAAGGTGTTCACCCCAGGGGGCCAGCTTGTTGGCCAGCCAGGCGATGCCGACGGCCGGGTGACCTTGCACGCCCGCCGCCAGACCCGTTTCCTCGACCACGCCGTTTTGGCGTAGCACCGCACCGCACCAGGGCAAGTCGGTGGTGAGCGGGTCGACCCGCTTGGCGCCGAGCACGATGCCTGCGTTGGCCGCGTTGTCGCTGATGGTGTCGTACACCTTGCGCATGGCCTTGGTATGGCGGTCAAACTGCTCGATGCGCGAGTCGATGATTTCGATGGCGGGCGTCACGTAGTCGGTGGCGTCCAGCACCTGCTCCACGGTCACATCGGGGCCGCGCAGCTCTTTTTTGAGGATGAAAGCCAGCTCCACCTCGACACGGGGCGCGATGAAATCTGTGAAGGGGATGTCCAGCACTTGACCGGGGGTGCAGGTGTAGAGCATGTCGTCCAGCAGGGTGCCGTAATCGGGCTCGTCGATCTGGCTGGACACCTGCATGGCGCGGCTGGTCAGACCGATCTTGTGGCCGATCATCTTTCTGCCTTCGGCGAACTTGAGCTGCATCCAGGCGCGGTTGATGCGGTAACCGTCCTCGACGGTCATGCCCGCAAAGCGCTTGGAAAATTGCTCGATCTGGGTGCGCGATTTTTCGGACTGGTTCAGCTCTTGGGCGAGCTGCTGGATCAAGGCGTCGTCAAACATGTTGGTATTTCCCTGTGGGAGCGCGCCCCTGCGCGCGAATCGCTAATGGACCACCATGCATTCGCGAGCAGGGGCTCGCTCCCACACCCGTCAGGATCAATGTCATGTCAAGCCTTATTGAAAAGCGGATGGAGGTTGCTGTGCTTGGCGTCGAACACTTCGGGGCCAACGTCGATCTGCAGCGTGATGCCGATGTGGCGCTGGGCCATCACCGGCGCGAAGAAGGCTTTGGCCACCTCGACCAGCGTGGTGCCTGCGCGATGCTGCGTGGCTTCGGTGCGGCCACGGCCCATGCGCAGGTTCAGGTAGACAAAGGCGTAGTCGCCTGTGCCCCCCGCAGCCAGGCCTGCAGCGCCGCCATCGGCCACCGCGTAGTGAGGCGCGGGGTAGGCCAGCACGCGCGTGCCGCCGGTGGGAAAGACCTGTTTGCCGGCTTCGTCTTGCACAGTGAGCATGGCGTCGGCCATCTGGCGGCACAGTTGCTTCATCTCGACTTCCTGGTCGAGTTGGCCGGTGTAAAGAATCACAAGGTGGGGCATGCTGGTCTCCTCACAGCCGCGTGCTGATCGCGGTGTAGCCCTCGGCCTGGCTGGCCACCGCCGCAGGGATGTGCGAGCCGTCTTGCGGCGTCACGTCAAAAATCGCGTTGAGCTGGCCCGTGCCGCTCGCACCGAAGTAAGGCGTGACCATGTCCACGCCACCGTCGTAGCCCGTCCAACCCAGTGCGCCCATCAGCATGGCGGTGTCGTGCATGAAGCCTTCGCCGTGGCCTTTGCTGGCGTACTCGGGCAGCATCTCGCAAAAGGCTTTCCACTCACGGCGTTCCCACATCTGCAACACCTGCTTGTCAAGTTGCTCCAGGAAAGGACTCCAGATTTTGTGGGCGTATTCGGGGGCCAGGCCGTTTTGCGCGAAACGGTGCGACAGCGAGCCGCTGGCCAGGAAGGCCACCTTGCCGTCGTAGTGCTTTTCCACCGCCTCGCGCATGGCCCAGCCCAGGCGCGCGCTGTCATTCAGGTAATGCACCATGCACAAAGCCGAGACCGAGACCACCTTGAAGTGCTGGTCTTCGTTCATGTAGCGCAGCGGCACCAGCGTGCCGTACTCGGGGTCGAGCGTAGTGTTGTCGTGCGCCAGCGTTTCCACGCCATGTTCATTGGCAACCTTGGCCAGCAGATGCCCCAGCTCGGGGTTGCCGGGCGACTCGAACGCCATGTGGTTGATGAAGTGGGGGAGCTCGTTGCTGGTGTAGCTGCCCTTGAAGTGCGGCGCGCAGTTGATGTGGTAGTTCGCATTCACCAGCCAGTGCGTGTCAAACACCACCAAGGTGTCCACACCGAGCGCACGGCAGCGGCGGCTGATTTCCTTGTGGCCGTCGATGGCGCTTTGGCGTGTGCCAAAGCGCGGCCCGGGAATTTCACTCAGGTACATGCTGGGCACGTGGGTGATTTTGGCGGCCAATGCGAGCTTACCCATGGCGAGCACTCCTGGTGTTTTCGAGTTGTCCCATGGTCAAACTCCCCAGTGCGGGATGTGGTGACCGCCGAGGCTCACCGCCACGTTTTTCGGTTCGCAGAACACTTCGTAGCTCCAGGTGCCGCCTTCGCGGCCGGTGCCGCTGGCCTTGGTGCCGCCGAAGGGCTGGCGCAGGTCGCGCACGTTCTGGCTGTTGACGAAGCACATGCCCGCTTCGATGGCCGCGGCCACGCGATGGGCACGGCCAATGTTCTCGGTCCAGACGTAGCTGGACAGGCCGTAGTCGATGTCGTTGGCTTTCTCGATGGCGTCCGCCTCGTCCCTGAAAGGGATCAGGCAGGCCACCGGGCCGAAGATTTCTTCTTGTGCGATGCGCATGCGGTTGTCCACGTCGGCGAACACCGTGGGCCAGACGAAGTTGCCGCCCTTCACATGCGCGGGCAGATCGGCGGCGTAGCTGGGTTGGTCCAGCCCGCCGCAGAGCAGGGTTGCGCCCTCTTTGGGGCCCAGCTCGATGTAGCTGCGCACCTTGGCCAGGTGATTCTTGCTGATCATCGGGCCGACGATGGTTTTTTCGTCGAGCGGATCGCCCACCACGATGCGCCTGGCGCGCTCGGCAAATTTCGCGGCGAAGTCGGCGTAGATGCTTTGCTGCACCAGGATGCGGCTGCCGGCGGTGCAGCGCTCGCCGTTGTTGCTGAAGATCATGAACACGGCCGCGTCCAAAGCGCGGTCGAGGTCGGCATCTTCAAAAATCACAAAGGGGCTCTTGCCGCCGAGTTCCATGCTGAACTTTTTGAGGCCCGCGCTTTGCACGATCCGGTTGCCGGTGACGGTGGAGCCAGTGAAGCTGATGGCGCGCACATCGCGGTGCGAAACCAGGGGCTCGCCCGCCTCCTTGCCGTAGCCGTGCACCAGATTCAGCACACCCGCAGGCACGCCCGCCTCCAGCGCCAGCTCACCCAAGCGGGCGGCCGTGAGGGGCGAGAGTTCGCTCATCTTGAGCACGGCGGTGTTGCCAAAAGCCAGGCAGGGCGCGACCTTCCAGGTGGCGGTCATGAAAGGCACATTCCACGGGCTGATGAGCGCGCACACGCCCACCGGGTGGAACAGGGTGTAGTTCAGGTGCGTGGGCGTGGGGTAGGTGTGACCGTCCACACGGGTGCACATCTCGGCGAAGTAATGGAAGTTGTCGGCCGCGCGTGGCACCAGCTGCTTGCCGGTCTGGCTGATGGTCTGGCCACAATCTTTCGTCTCGGTTTCCGAGATGTCAGGCACGTGTTTCGTGATCAGGTCGCCCAACTTGCGCATGATTTTCGCGCGCTCGGTCGCGGGGGTGGCGGCCCACTTCGGGAAGGCGGCTTTTGCGGCTGCGACGGCAGCGTTGACTTCGATCTCGCCGCCCGAGGCGACTTCGGCCAACACCTCTTGCGTGGCGGGGTTGACGGTTTCGAAGTAGTCGCTGCCCGCGACACTCTTGCCGTTGATCAGGTGGTTGATTTTCATATCGTGTCTTTCTTTCAGGCTTGTCGGGGCTAAAGCCACCGACCTACTGGGCTGTCATTCCCGCGAACGCGGGAATCCATGCAGGCAAGACGCCAACACCGTGGATCCCCGCATGCGCGGGGATGACGAGCAGTGGTTTGCAGTCTGTATGTGTCATGTTCACGCAGCAACAATGGTGTTGGTCAAAGCCCCGATGCCTTCGATTTCGGTGACGATCACGTCGCCGGGCTGGCAGTCCACGATGCCGTCGGGGGTGCCGGTCAGAATCAGGTCGCCGGGATTGAGCGTCATGAAACTGCTGAAATATTCGATCAGCGTGGGCACATCAAAAATCATGTCGGCGGTGCTGCCGCTTTGCGTGACCTGGCCATTGACGGTGGTCTGTAACTTGAGCGCCATGGGGTTCGGGATGTCGGCTGCGTCCACCAGCCAAGGGCCAATCGGTGTGCAGGTGTCGCGGTTCTTCACGCGCAGGTTGGGGCGGTACCAGTTTTCCAGGTAATCGCGGATGGCGTAGTCATTGGCCACGGTGTAGCCGGCAATGTGGTCGTAGGCATCTGCCTTCTTCACATGGCGCGCCGTGCGGCCGATCACCACCGCCAGCTCGCATTCGTAATGCATGTAGGCCACATCCGCCGGGCGCTTGGTGAAGGCTTTGTGGCCGATCAGCGAGGCTTCTCCCTTCATGAAGGCCAGCGGTTCTTCGGGCGCCTTGAAGGCCAATTCCTTGGCGTGGTCGGCGTAGTTCAGGCCCAGCGCGATCACGGTGCGTGCCTGAGCTGTGGGTGCGAGCGGAGGCAGCCAGACGACCTCGTCAAAAGCCACGCAGCGGCCCTTGTGCGGACCCTGGGTGATGAGCAACTGGCCGTCGGCTTCAACGGCTTGCTGAATGGCGCCGGACCAGGCGATGCGGGCGTGTTTCATGCGGCACCTCGAACCGTAGTGATGACCGAGGCGAAACCTGGCGCGGAAATCTCCACCTGGTCACCGGCTTTGGCGCGTGGGCGCGTGCCGTCTGCCAAGCAGTCGGTGCCGACCATCAGCACATCACCGGGTTGCAGCGTCATGAACTCGTCCACATCGGCCAGCAGTGCGGGCAGATTGCGCATCAGACCACGCAGATTGACGGTTTGCACCCGCTCGCCGTTGCGGCGCACATCCATTTGCAATGTGGCCCAGTCCTCCACCTTTCCAGCCATGACCTGTGCGGGGAAGCCCAGAAAACCGTCGCGGCAGCGGAACTTGACCGGTGGGCGGTAATAGCTGGTGTGCGGCACGCTCCAGTCATTGAGCAGCACCGCGCCCACGACCTGCGCCTGTTCACCGATCACCAGACCCAGCGTGGCGCCGATGTCCACTTCGCTCACGCCGTCCTGCAGCAGCAGGTCCTGCCCAGCGGGGCAGAAAGTGTTGGCCGTCTTGACGTAAAGCACGGGCGCTTGGGGTGCGGCCTTGTGCGGATCCTGCGTCATGCGCGCAGACCACAGGTCCCACTCGCGGCGAAAATTGAGCAAGGTGCCGTACACCGTGCCCTTCGGGGTCCATCGGGGGGTCCACGGGTTCATCGTTCTTCTTCCTCGGCCAGTTCCTCGGCGGTTTCGGTGTCAGGGCTCTCCAGCGCGATCAGTTCATCCAGCAGGGCATACATCTGTCTGAGCTTGCCTTTGCCCAACTGCTGCTCCATCCAGCTGTAATGGGCCTCAATGGTTTGCGACAGCGCCTGCACCTTGTCCAAGCCCAGAGCCGTGGCACGCACCACACTGCGGCGGGCGTCCTGCGGGCAGCGCTCGCGCACGATCAGGCCATCGCGCTCCATGCGCGAGAGCACACCGGTCAGACTGGGCCCCAGTAGGTAGGCCTCGCGGGCGACACGACCGGTTTCGATGCCTGCCGGCTCATGGGCATGCTCGCCCAGCACCCGCAGCACACGCCATTGCTGGTCAGACAGACCATGCTCGCGCAGGCTGGGGCGCGTGTGGGCCATGACGGCCTCACGCGCCTGCAGCAGCAGGCGCGGCAGGTTGCGGTGGACAAAAGGGGTGGAAAGGCTCATTTATTTAACATGTTAAATGAATTCCAACCTTTACCCATGCGGGTTTCTACCGAGAAACGCCATCACGCACTCCAAGCCGATGAGACTTTTCCAATAAGATGGCTTAGCACTTGGAGGTCTCGTGGTCCTTTTCCGTCATTTGAAACATTGGTTGCTGGCCGCATGCCTGAGTCTCGTGGGACTGGGATGTGCCGCCCAGTCTGCGTCGGATTGCAAACCCGCCCCCGAAAATGTCGCCGAGTTGGTGCAAATCCGTCCACGTTTTCATACGGTCAAGGGGCCTTTGGCTGAATTTGACCCTTGTCACAAAGCATCCAGGCTGTCCGTTCCCACCCGCTGGAATGGCAGTCCGCTGCCCAGCAAACCCCCTTTGGTCATCATTGCGCACGGCGGCGGCGGCCTGGGCATGCTTGAAAACAACCTGGCCACAGCGCTGCGCAAGCACGACATCGCCACACTGGTTTTTGACGCTTACCAACTCAACGGTTTTTACCAAGGCTACCCATTCTGGGGCTCGCAAGCGACCAACGAGTCGCGCCAGCGCATGATTTACAAGGCCGCCCTGGGCGCTTACGAATGGGCCCTCAAGCAGTCCGACAAAATCGACACCCGGGCCATCTTCCTGCAAGGCGTGTCAAACGGTGCAGCGGTGGTGGCCAACCTGGCCAGCGTGGTCAGTCCCGAACATGTTCGAGCTGTCATTCCAGAAGGCCTGCCAGGCATGGGCATCGGCTTGCCCGACACGGTGGCTGTACCCGTCCGGCTTGTTTTTGGCAAGTTGGACAACTACGGGGGCAAGCACCAAGAGGACTGGATGTGGCAACGCCAGGAGAGCTGTCGTGTCAACCGTCTGCCCAGCCCCGAGATCCCGATGGGGAATGCACAACAATGCAACGGACGACAAAACCCGGCAGACATGACCGAGAAACCCATCGACTGGATGCAGCGGCTCAAAACCCAAGGCGCAGACATCGACGTTTGGTTTTACGACGACGCTGCCCACGGCATTTTTCAGGGTCCCATCGACCGAAAAATGCTGACCTATGGCACAGACAACACCACTTTCTCATGGACCGGCTCCAACCCTTCCGCCAAGGAAAAAATGTTGGCCGATCTGGTCAAGCTGATCCAAAGCTCACGGCCTTGACACAAACACATGAAGCCCCATCACCGATTGCTGGACATCCTGCCTCCTATCGTGCAAGCCCCCATGGCTGGCGTGCAAAACCACCGACTTGCAGCCTCTGTGTGCGAAGCCGGTGGCCTAGGTTCACTGCCGGCAGCCATGCTGGGCCCAGACGCGTTGCACGCCGAATTGACGGCGCTGAAGGCCCTGACAGACCGGCCGTTCAACGTCAACTTCTTTTGCCACGCCCCGCCCGCACCCGATGCCGCCCGTCAGCAGGCCTGGCATCGGACCCTGGAACCTTATTACCGCGAACTGGGGCTCGACCCTGAAACCATTCCGACAGGACCGGGGCGCGTGCCCTTCAGGGCCGAAGCGGCCCATGTGCTGGAGGCCTTTCGTCCAGCGGTGGTGAGTTTTCACTTTGGACTGCCGTCTCCCGAACTGGTCGCACGCGTCAAAAGCTGGGGCAGCCTGGTCCTGTCTTCGGCCACCACCGTGGCCGAAGCCTTGTGGCTGCAGGCCCACGGGGCGGACGCCATCATTGCGCAGGGCCTGGAGGCCGGGGGACACCGAGGCATGTTCCTCACCGACGAGCTCAGCACCCAGGTGGGCACCTTTGCCCTGCTGCCCCAGATCGTGCAGGCGGTCCAATTGCCGGTGATTGCGGCTGGCGGGATCAGCAGCGCGGCAGGCATCGCGGCCGCCAAGGCGCTGGGCGCCGCAGGCGTGCAGGTCGGCACTGCCTACCTCTGCAGCCACGAAGCCACCACCAGCGCTCTGCACCGCAGCGCTCTGCAGTCGCCCGCCGCGCAGCACACCGCCTTGACGACCCTGTTTTCTGGACGCCCGGCGCGCGGCATCGTCAATCGCTTGATGCGCGAACTCGGGCCCCTCAACGCTGCAGCACCCGCTTTTCCGTTGGCCACGGCCGCCATCGCGCCCCTGCGCGCGGCCGCAGAAGCGGCGGGCAGCAGCGATTTCACGCCGCTGTGGTCGGGCCAGAACGCCAGTGGTTGCCGCGATTTACCCGCCGCCGACATCACCCGCGAATTTCTGCAGGCATGGGTAAGCGCATGAGCCTTGCGCTCAGGCACACTTGCACCCCATGGCCAAAGACAAATCGATATTCACCTGCACCGAATGCGGCGGCATCAGCGCCCGCTGGATGGGCAAATGCCCCAGCTGCAACGCCTGGAACACCCTGATCGAAGGCCGCACCGAGCCAACGGCTGGCAAAAACCGCTTTGGCTCGGTCCATGCCTCGCTGGCCCCCACCTCAGAGGTGTTGCCACTCGCCCAAATCGAAGCGGCCGACTTCGAGCGCCACCCCACCGGCATTGACGAACTCGACCGGGTGCTGGGCGGTGGCATGGTCGAAGGCGGCGTGGTGCTGATCGGCGGCGACCCGGGCATCGGCAAATCCACCTTGCTGCTGCAGGCGGTGGACGCGCTGCAGCGCAGCGGCATGAACACCCTGTATGTCACGGGCGAAGAAAGCGGCGCGCAAGTGGCCATGCGCTCTCGCCGTTTGGGCCTGCCGGACTCTGAGGTGCCCGTGTTGCCCGAGATCCAGCTGGAAAAGATTTTGCACACCCTGCAGTCGCGCCAGCCCGGCATCGCCATCATCGACTCGATCCAGACGGTGTATTCGGACCAACTGACCAGCGCCCCTGGCTCGGTGGCACAGGTGCGCGAATGCGCAGCGCACCTGACGCGCACCGCCAAATCCACCGGCACCACCATCGTGCTGGTCGGCCATGTGACCAAAGAAGGCGCACTGGCTGGCCCCCGTGTGCTGGAACACATGGTGGACACGGTGCTGTACTTTGAAGGCGACACGCATTCCAACTTCCGGTTGATCCGCGCCATCAAGAACCGCTTTGGCGCGGTGAACGAAATCGGCGTGTTTGCCATGACCGAAAAAGGCCTCAAGGGTGTGAGCAACCCCAGCGCCATCTTTTTGAGCCAGCACGCCGAGCCCGTGCCCGGCAGCTGCGTGATGGTCACGCTCGAAGGCACACGCCCTCTGCTGGTCGAAATTCAGGCCCTGGTGGACAGCGGCGGCCCATCGCCCCGCCGCTTGAGCGTGGGCCTGGACCGCGACCGCCTGGCGATGCTGCTGGCCGTGTTGCACCGACATGCGGGTGTGGGCTGCATGGACCAGGACGTGTTCGTGAACGCGGTGGGCGGTGTGCGCATCAGCGAACCGGCCGCCGACCTGGCCGTCATGCTGGCCATCACCAGCAGCCTGCGCGGCAAGCCCTTACCCAAAGGCTTCATCGCCTTTGGCGAGGTGGGTCTGGCCGGTGAAGTGCGCCCCGCATCGCGCGGGCAAGACCGCCTGAAAGAAGCCGCAAAACTCGGCTTCAAAGTGGCCGTGGTGCCCAAAGCCAACGCACCCAAAAAGAACGACAAAGCTTTTGAGGGCTTGACGATCTACCCGGTCGAGCGCATCGAAGAAGCCATGCAGGTGGTGCGAGGGTTGGACTGAAGGCACAATCCACGCCCATGAATTTCACCAAAATACTGACCCCACTGGCCATCATCGTTTTCACCGTCGGGGCTTGGCAGGCCTTTCAATGGGCGGGCATTGCCCTGGCTGTAGGGGGGGTGGTCATGTGGATCCTGCTGCACTTCACACGCATGGTCACCATCCTGAAAAAAGCCGCCAACCGACCCATCGGCCATGTGGCCAGCGCCGTGATGCTCAACGCCAAACTGAAAAAAGGCGTCACCTTGATGCATGTCATCGCCATGACACGCTCGCTGGGTGCGCTGCAAACCGAAAAAGACGCCCAACCCGAGGTTTACCGCTGGACCGATGCTGGCCAGTCACGTGTGGACTGCACCTTTGTCGGTGGCAAATTGACCGAATGGTCACTGGAGCGCCCCGCTTCTGAGGGCAGCGAAGCCACCACACCAGACAGCGCAAGCCCTGCCCTCGACTGAGCCCGGGTGGCGCCAGCGCCAGCCCCCCCGGACGCGAGACCTTAAAATCTCCTTTTTGTATTGTTGACTGCCCCCTTCTTTAAAGGACACTTTCATGAGCGTTGTCATTCCTTCGATGTCAGACCGTGACGGCAAAATCTGGATGGACGGCCAGATGGTCGATTGGCGCGATGCCAAGATCCATGTGCTGAGCCACACCCTGCACTACGGCTGCGGCGCTTTTGAAGGCGTGCGCGCTTACAAAACCGAGCAAGGCACCGCCATCTTCCGCCTGGCCGAGCACACCGAGCGCCTGTTCAACAGCGCCAAGATCTTGCGCATGGCCATCCCCTTCACACAGGCCCAAGTGAACGACGCCCAGCGCGCCGTGGTGCGTGAAAACAAGCTCGAAAGCGGCTACATCCGCCCCTTGACCTGGATCGGCGACAAAAAGCTGGGCGTCAGCCCCAAGGGCAACACCATCCACCTAATGGTGGCCGCCTGGACCTGGGGTGCCTATTTGGGCGAAGAAGGCATGAAGCGCGGCATCCGCGTCAAGACCAGCAGCTACACCCGCCACCACGTCAACATCACCATGACGCAGGCCAAGGCGGTGAGCAACTACACCAACAGCATTTTGGCCAACATGGAAGTGACCGACGAGGGTTACGACGAAGCCCTGTTGCTGGACACTTCGGGCTTTGTGTCTGAAGGCGCAGGCGAGAACATTTTTGTGGTCAAGAATGGCGTGATCTACACCCCCGACTTGTCGGCTGGTGCCCTGAACGGCATCACCCGCAACACGGTGTTCCACATCGCCAAAGACCTGGGTCTGGAGATCGTGCAAAAGCGCATCACCCGCGACGAGATCTACATCGCCGATGAAGCCTTCTTCACCGGCACCGCCGCTGAAGTCACGCCCATCCGCGAACTCGACCGCATCCAGCTGGGCGCGGGCAGCCGTGGCCCGGTGACCGAGAAAATCCAGACCGCGTTCTTTGACATCGTCAACGGCCGCAACCCCAAATACGCCCACTGGCTGACATTGGTTTGAGGAGCCCAAGAGCATGAGCACCCAAGCTGTTGAATTGCTGGCCACCGACCTGAACCCCCAGGGCGGTGTGTTTTGCCCCAGCCCCAAAGCCGACATGAAAATCTGGAACAGCCACCCCAAGGTCTACCTGGATGTGGCCAAAACCGGTGAAGCCAAGTGCCCTTATTGCGGCACCGTTTACAAACTGAAAGCGGGCGAGGTGGTGGGCCACCACCACTGAGCAACCGGTGCCGCCATCAGGCGATGGCCAGACAAATCACGGCGAACACTCAGGTGTTCGCCGTTTTGCTTTGGGGCAAGCTCACCTCGAAGCAGGCACCACCACCGGGCCGGTCTGTGCACTGCACCCGACCGCCATGGCGCTTGGCAATCGATTGGACCAGTGACAGCCCCAAGCCCACGCCGCCCACGCGTTCGCTGGCACCGGGCAGGCGGAAAAAAGGCTCGAATATCCGCTCGCGGTATTCAGGGGGTACGCCCGGGCCATGGTCACAAACGGTGATGCGAACCGTCGAACCCTGCTGAGTCAAGCTCAGGGCAATGCCCCTTTCCTCTGGCGCTGACTGTCCGCTCGCCCCGTAACGCCGGGCGTTCTCCAACAGGTTGCGCACCAGACGCCGCAGCAGCTTGGCCACCCCCGGCACCTCCAGCTGCGGCTGACCTGGCGGCACTTCCAAAGTCGCCCCCACCCGCGCACACTCCTCGGCACACAGCCCCACCAGATCCACGGCCTCCACGGTGCCAATATCGGCTTCCTGGGCATCCAGGCGACTGGCCAGCAAGATCTCGTCGATCAGCTGGTCCAGCTCGGCCATGTTGCGCAAAATTTCAGCCCGGCTGCGGGCCTGCGCGGATGCATCGGCTGTGGCGCTGCCCATCAACTCCAGCCCCATGCGGATGCGGGCCAGCGGCGAGCGCAACTCGTGCGAAGCATTGGCCAGCAATGACTTTTGTGACGCCATGAGACCTTCGATGCGCTCGGCCGCCGCATTGAAGCGCTTGGACAGGTCGGCCACCTCGTCGTCGCCCTGCACCGGCACGCGCACCGACAAATCGCCCTCACCCCAACGCTGCACACCACGCTGCAGACCTTCCAGCCGCTGCGTGAGCCTGCGCACCACCGGGTAAAGCCCCATCGCCACCGCCAGGCCAATCAGGCCCAGCATCCAGAAAAACCCCGAAGGCTTGGCCCACCAGGGCATGTCCTTGCGCAGGTGAGGGGGTAAATGGGGTGGCAAATGGGATGAAAAAGGCCCCGCACCTCCGGGCACAAAGCCTGGCATGCCCGGCATGGCCTGCGGGCGGTCCCGCTCCCCACTGCGCTCCCCGTTGCGCTGCACTTGCAGCTGGAGTTGCTGCCCATCGGGCAAGGTCAGATCAAACGCCAACGGTGCACCCGGCCCGGCCCGGGTGGTGCTGGCCAGCACCTCACCTTGGGCGTTCAATACCACCCACTCGCGCGGCGTGGGCGGGGCCGCATGGTGCTCGACCGTGGCGCGCCAGGCCCAGCCCACCACCAGCATCAACAGCGTCACCACCAGCACCACGGCCAACCAGATGCGCAGGTACAGGTGGCGTGACCAGTAGCGCGAGAAGCTGCGAATGGGCATGGGCCGCTCAGTCTTGTTGGCGGGCAAACACATAGCCCACACCGCGCACCGTCAGAATGCGTTGCGGCGCTTTGGGGTCCGCCTCGATGGCGGCGCGGATGCGGCCCATGTGCACATCGATCGAGCGGTCAAAGGCTTCCAGCTCCCTGCCTCGCACAGCCTCCATGATCTGGTCACGCATGAGCACGCGCCCCGCACGTTCGGCCAAGGCCACCAGCAGGTCGTATTGGTAAGAAGTCAGATCACACGCCTGGCCCTTGACACTGACGCGCCGTGCATCGCGGTCGATCTCGAGCGAACCGAATTGCATCAGCTGTTGGGCGTTGTCAGGGGCGCTGTTTTGGCGGCGCAAGATGGCCTTGATGCGGGCCAGCAACTCGCGGGGCTCAAAGGGCTTGGGCAGGTAATCGTCAGCGCCCATTTCCAGGCCAATGATGCGGTCCATCGGATCGCCTTTGGCCGTGAGCATGAGCACCGGCACTTGAGCCAGGCTGCCGGGCAAGGCGCGGATGCGTTGACACACCTGCAAACCATCCATGTCGGGCAGCATCAGGTCCAGGATCACCAGATCGACACTTGCGCTTTGCAATCGGGCCAGACCACTCTGCGCATCGGGCGCATGGGCCACAGCAAACCCGTTTTGCCCCAGATAGTCCACCACCATGCCCGCCAGACGGGCATCGTCTTCGATCATCAAGAGTTGTTGCATGGGGGAATCATCGCCTTTTTGCAAGCCTTGAACGTGTCGGTTGTGTAAATCTGGGTAAATCCGAGGGGTGCCCATTTCTTTGTCATCCCGACTTCCTGCGCTTTGTCATCCCGACCTCCCACTCTTTGTCATCCCGGCCTCCGAGCCGGGATCCATCTCCCCGGGAACTTGAAACATGGACCCCGGGTCAAGCCCGGGGTGACAGTCTGGGGCATAAACCCCGGGTCAAGTCCGGAGTGACGCTTAAGGGGCAAAGACGCCGGGTCAGGCTTGGGGTAGCGACCTTGGGGGTGGCGGGTTTTTCGCGTGCACACGTGAGGCCAGCATCACCAGCAACAACACCGGCACACCCAACCAGGCCGTGGCTGTGAAGAAGCTGGCGTAGCCGTGGGCATCCACAAACTCCCCCGAAAACCCGGCAATGAACTTGGGCAGCAGCAGCATCATGGAGCTGAGCAGCGCGTATTGCGTGGCCGAATAACTGATGTTGGTGAGCGAGGACAAATAGGCGATGAAGGCCGCAGACGCAATGCCGCTGGCCAGGTTGTCGGCCGAAATCACCCACACCAGCGCCTGCACATCGTGGCCCACGCCGCTGAGCCAGACAAACAGCAAATTGGTGAGCGCACTCAAGAGCGCCCCCAACATGAGCACACGCATGACGCCCAGCCGTGCCGCCAACAAGCCGCCCACAAACGCCCCCACCAAAGTCATGATGACGCCGTAGACCTTGGTCACGCTGGCCACCTCGCTTTTGGTGAAACCCATGTCCACATAAAACGGGTTGGCCATGATGCCCATGACCACGTCGCTGATGCGGTAAACCGCGATCAGCGCCAACACCAGCACCGCCTGCCAGCGGTAGCGCAGCCAGAAATCGGCAAAGGGCTCGATCACCGCGCCCCGCAGCCACTCGGCCACATTGCGCGCTGGCGCAAAGGGCGCGGGCACCGGCTCGGGCGAGGCCAGCACCACCCACATGCCCGGCAACATGCTCAGCGCCATCACCAAATAAGCAGCTTGCCAGGCCGCTTGAGAGTAGCCCGAAGCTTGGTCGCCTTGCGCCCAGGCAGCCACCCACAACACGCCCGCTCCGGCCCAGATCATGGCCAGACGGTATCCTGTCTGGTAGCTGGCAGCCAAAGCGGCTTGGGCATTCACCTCGGCCGACTCGATGCGGTAGGCGTCCAGCGCAATGTCTTGTGTGGCCGAAGCAATGGCCACCGCCAAAGCGCAGGCCACCAAGGGGCCGAGCAGCTGCGAGGGGTCATTGAGCGCCATGCCCACCAGCCCCAACGCAATGACCAGCTGCGACAGCAGCAACCAGCTGCGCCTGCGCCCCAATTGGCGTGTGAGCCAGGGAATGGGCATGCGGTCCACCAGTGGGGCCCACATCCATTTCACGCCATAGGCCAAACCCACCCAGCTGAGGTAACCAATGGTGCTGCGGTCAATGCCCGCCTCACGCAGCCGAAAACTGAGCGTGCCCAGCACCAGCAACAGCGGCAAACCCGCAGCAAAGCCCAGCGCCAGCATGCGCAAACTGGCGGGTTGCAAATACAGGCGCAACGCCTCGCGCCAGGTGCGCACGGTGCTTGGTGGGGCGTTTTCGGGAGGGGGTGCGGTTTCGGCCATGCGCCCATTATCGACCGACCCGACAGCGCTTCATGCACCTTGAAGTCGGCCAAGTCGCTATCATTTGCCAATCATGTGCTTACTCTGCGACCTCAAAAACCCTGCCGCCGATCCCGCCCTCACCGCATCGGCAAGCGCTGCGCCGCGCTGGCATGCCCGGCGCGCCTTTTTGTTGGCGGCCGGGGCCTCGGCCGCTGGATCGGCTTTGGCACAGGTGGACGTGGGCTCGTCCTCGGGTTTGCGCAAACTGGTGCCGGCCGAAACGCTGGAAACCTCAGCCCGGCAGCAATACGCGCAGGTGCTGGCAGATGCCCGCGCCAAAGGTGCCCTGGCCCCCGACGGCCACCCGCAACTGCAGCGCTTGCACACCATTGCGCAAAAGCTCATTCCGCATACGGCGTCCTGGAACCCACGTTCGCGTGACTGGAAGTGGCAAGTCAACCTGATTGGCAGCAAGCAAATCAACGCCTGGTGCATGCCTGGCGGCAAGATTGCTTTTTACACCGGCATCCTCGACCAGCTGAAACTCAACGACGACGAAGTGGCCATGATCATGGGGCATGAAATGGCGCACGCCCTGCGCGAACACGCACGCGAACGTCTGGCCAAAAGCCAGGCCACCAGCATCGGTCTGTCCATTGCTTCTCAACTGCTGGGTTTGGGCTCTTTGGGCGATGTGGCGGCCAACCTGGGCACACAATTGCTCACCCTGAAGTACAGCCGCGACGACGAAACCGAATCTGACCTGGTGGGCCTGGAAATCGCCGCACGCGGCGGCTATCGCCCCGAAGCCAGCGTGAGCCTGTGGCAAAAAATGCAAGCCGCCAGTGGCAACGGCAGCCCCTCATTCCTGTCCACGCACCCCAGTGGTGCCAACCGGATTCAGGAACTCGAAGCCAACTTGCCCAAAGTCCAACACCTGTACGAACAAGCACGCAGGGGCTGAAACAGCCCTGGTTGCCAAGCACACGGCCCCCCAAAGGTGACCTGTCACGCTTGTCTATTGTCATGCCCGACCTGATCGGGCATCCATCCCCTCAACGGTCGTGCACGTAAGGGTTGGTTTGCCGCTCACGCCCAAACGTGCTTTCGGGGCCATGCCCAGGAATGAACACCGTGTCATTGCCCATAGGCCACAAACGCTCGGTGATGCTGGCAATCAAATCGTCGTGATTGCCTTGCGGAAAATCGGTGCGGCCAATGCTGCCCGCAAACAGCACATCGCCCACAAACGCACGCTTGATCTCGGGCGAATAAAACACCACATGGCCCGGTGTGTGGCCTGGGCAATGGCGCACCTGCAAGGTGTGCGCCCCCAAAGTGACGGTATCGCCATCAGCCAGCCAGCGCGTGGGCTTGAACACACGCGCTGGCGGAAACCCGTAGGCCGCCGCCGCCGCAGGCAAACCATCAATCCAGAACTGGTCTGCCGGATGCGGTCCGATGATGGGCAGGCCACCCAAGCGCTCGGCCAACTCGGCCGTACCTGAAGCATGGTCCACATGGCCGTGGGTGATCCAGATCTGCTCCAGCTTCAAGCCCAAACGCTGGATGGCCGCCAACAACACATCCAGATCACCACCCGGGTCCACCACCGCCGCCTGCAGGGTCTGGTCGTCCCAGATCAAGGAGCAGTTTTGCTGGAAGGGCGTGACGGGAATGGTTTGGTATTTCAACATTCGCAAATTATAGGAAGCCCCTACACAAGTCACAGCGCCCGCACAATTACGGCGCCCCAAACACGCACCGTTAAGGCAACTCGGTGTTTGGGGTAACCGTGCCATGGCCTGGCGCACCGAGAAGGCGTCGGATCAAGATCAGCCACACAGGATCACGCAAAGCATCGGTAAGCCTGAGCCTCGAAACAGCCAACCTTTGCACTGGCGTCAATGTGTTGTTCATGCGGTTTGCGCTTGTTGTATGGCCTGAATGTCCAGCTGGATTTGCGTGCGGATTTCACTCAGGATGGGCTGTAAGTGCAAGCTATGGGCCCGCCACCAGCAAATGCCACTGATGACCAAGGTGCTAGCGGGCAGCGCGAACAAAACCCACGGGTGAGGCGCATCCTGCAGCGGCAAAACACTCCACAGCAGCAAAGCCACGCCGCCAAACACCACCGCCAACAACAGCGCCAGTGCACTCAGGCCGTACATCATCCATCGGTTTTTGAGTGTGCGCAGATAGCGGGCGCTCAATTCACTGGCCAAGTCTGCATACGCTTGCGCATGCGACTTGAGCAAGTCCGGCGGCAGTAACAGCAGTTTCAGCAGCGTGGACATCAGGACTGGCGTGAGCACACGAAACAGGAAACTGCAAGGGCAGCCAAGCCACCCGTGCCCACCGCGAAAATGTTCGCGCTCATCGACGAAATTTTTTCCGGTGCCGTTTTTTGATTTGACATAAAAGCCTTTTGAATGAAGCCGAGCCATGCAGAGGCCCACTTTAGAAGATCAAACAAACAGGCGTCTGTGGTTTGGCACACCTACGGCAGGTCTGTGAGTCAGAGCACAGACAGGCGGACCAATGGCATTCAAGATAAAACTCAGTTGAGGCTGATCAGGCTGCGCCTTGACTCGTTCAACTTTCACCCAACTGAGGATTCATCATGATCCGTCAAACATCGCTGGCCGCCATGGCCGCTTCCCTGGTTCTTTTGGCTGCATCGGGTTGCGCGGTGACGCGTGGGCAAGAAACGGTTGGGGCTTACATCGACGATGCGGGCATCACGACCTTGGTGAAATCCCGTTTTTTTGAAGACAAAGACGTTGCAGGCACCTCGATCAGCGTGGAAACCCTCAACGGTACGGTGATGTTGTCAGGCTTTGCCAAAAACAGCCTGGAGCGCAACAAGGCCGAAACCATCGCCCGTGGTGTCAAGGGCGTCAAGTCGGTCAAGAACGAGATCGCCATCCGTCCATGAGGACAGTGGCGGTTTTCTGACCGTGTCCGTGCGCTGGTTCAAGCTTTTTGCAAAAAGGACGGACAGCGCATGGACTCGACCGGTGTACAGTCGCATCAGCCAGCGTTCCTCCCGTCTTGTGCATTTGCGCTGCAACGATTGTCTTTTTGCAAGCTTCGCCTCCCGGCTACCTGACCAAACAGGAAACCATCGCTGTCCTAGGCGTGGACGATTTGCGGATCCGTTCGCTGCTCGACAAAAACCAGTTCCACGACCCTCTGGACGAAGCCCTCAATCTGGGGATTTCTTCGGCCACCTGGCCCTTGTTTGGCTTGCTTTGGCCTTCAGGTCAGCGCATGGCCGAACGCATGGCTCAAAGGCCCGTGACGGATGAACGGATTCTGGAAATTGGTTGCGGCCTGGGTTTGTCAAGTCTGGTGGCGCATCGGCGCGGTGCCAATGTCACGGCCAGCGACTGCCACCCCTTGACCCATGCTTTTTTGGACGAAAACACCCGCCTCAACGGCTTGCCACGCATGGCTTACCGTCACGGTTTATGGGGCACGGCTGCGCTGCGTGAAGACGGCCTGCCCGTGCTGACCTTGGCACAGGATGCGAATGTCAGTGGCGTGTTTGATTTGATTGTGGGCAGCGACATCCTGTACGAACGCGACGATGAGGGGACACTGGCCAGCTTCATCAACAGCCATGCAGCGCAGCACTCGGAGATCTGGGTGGTGGACCCCAACCGGGGCAACCGGGCTGCCTTTCACAAACACATGGCGCGTGCGGGCTTTGCCATGCACGAGCACCTGCTGGACCAAGCCGCCACGCTGGATCAACCTGCATACAAAGGGCGCATGCTGACCTACACGCGCTAAGAAACAGATCCCGCATCAAGTCCAGGATGACACGCTCACACCACGATCCTGTCACACCGGACTAAATCCAAGGGCCCATGCTGGCAACGCCTTGGATCACAAACTCAAGTCGTAACCGATGGTGATCGGTGCGTGGTCTGAAAACTTTTCGCCTTTGTAGATGTGCTCGGTGCGGGCCTTCTCGGCCAAGGCTGGCGTGGCCAGGTGGTAGTCCAGTCGCCAACCCACGTTTTTCGCATAAGCCTGACCGCGGTTGCTCCACCAGGTGTAACAAGCGTCGGTGGTGTCGGGCTGCAGGCGGCGGTACACGTCCACCACGCCGCCTTCGGTGGTCAGCTGGGTCATCCAGGCACGCTCTTCGGGCAGGAAGCCGCTGTTCTTGAGGTTGCCCTTCCAGTTCTTGAGGTCGGCCTCCTTGTGCGCAATGTTCACGTCACTGCACACAATGAAATCGCGCTCGGCCTTGAGGGCCATCAGGTGCGGGTACATCTTTTCCAGAAAGCGGAACTTGGCCTCCTGCCGCTCAGGGCCCGACGAGCCGCTGGGGAAGTACACGCTGATGATGGACAGCTTGCGACCGGGCGTGTCGAAGCGCGTTTCCACATAACGGCCTTCGGCGTCGAACTCGCCGCCGTCAAAGCCGATGACCACATCGCTGGGCTCATGGCGGGTGTAGACGCCCACGCCCGAGTAACCCTTTTTCTCGGCAAAGTGGAAGTGGCCCTTCAGGCCCGCCAGCTCTTCAAACTTGCCCGCCACGTCAGGCGCCTGGGCTTTGACCTCCTGCACACAAATACAATCGGGTTTCTCTTGGGCCAGCCAGGCTTCGACCCCTTTGGTCGTGGCCGAACGGATGCCGTTGAGGTTGAGGCTGGTCAGTTTGAACAAGGATTTCCCCATGGTGACAGGACAGGCAAGCAGCGCCGACACACAGGCGCTGGCTCAGGAATTTGTGCAGTTTGCGGTCGATTCGGGCGTGCTGCGCTTTGGCGAATTCAAGACCAAAGCCGGGCGGATGAGCCCTTACTTCTTCAACGCCGGCCTGTTTGACGATGGCGCCAAGCTCGGACGACTGGCGCAATTCTATGCAAAAGCCCTGCTGGCCAGCGGCATCGAATTCGACATGATCTTTGGCCCTGCCTACAAGGGCATCCCGCTGGGCGCGGCCGTGGCCATCGAGCTGGCCCGCCTGGGCAAAAACGTGCCCTTTGCCTACAACCGCAAGGAGGCCAAGGATCACGGCGAAGGCGGCTCGCTGGTGGGCGCGCCGCTCAAGGGCCGGGTGCTGATCGTGGACGACGTGATGAGCGCAGGCACCGCTGCCCGTGAATCCATCGAACTGATCAAAGCCGCCGGGGCCACGCCCCACGCCATTGCGATTGCGCTCGACCGCCAGGAAATGGCCACCGAAAAGCAAGCCGATGGCTCGGTCAAAGACGTGGCCCACAGCGCTGTGCAGTATGTGCGGGGCACATTGGGCATGGGCGTGTGCTGCATCGCCCAGCTGTCTGACCTGTTGGCTTATTTGTCGGCGCAAAGCGGCAACGAGCTGGGTCTGCACCTGCCCAAGGTTCAGGCTTATCGTGACCGCTACGGGGTGTGACCCTGGTCGCCAAACCCGATGTCACCTGGCTGCGGCTGCGGCTGCGCGGGTTATCATGTGAAGCTATCGATTAAGTTTTCATAAAGTGAAATTTAAGCCCTTTGCCATGGCAGCCTGCTTGCTGCTGGTCTCTTCGATGCTGTTTGCAGCCCCTGACGACGAAGCGCAGGCAGGGCCCAAACGCGTGCCTGAAAAAATCAATTTGATTCAGCTGGGCGACCAGGTCAAAACCAGCATGAGCGAAAAGACCAATCAGATGTTGGGTCAGGCGATGACCTTGCTGGGTGTTCCCTACAAACGGGGAGGCAGCTCGGCCGACACGGGCTTTGACTGCAGCGGCTTTGTGCGTCACATCTATGAAACCTCAATCGGACGTTTGCTGCCTCGGCGTGCCGAAGAACAGGCCATGGCCACCGAAAAAATCGATCGCAGTGAACTCCATCCTGGTGATCTGGTGTTTTTCAACACTATGCGCCGCACCTTCAGCCATGTTGGCATTTACATCGGCGATGGCAAATTCATCCACGCACCCAGCGCGGGCAAGGCGGTGCACGTGGAAGACTTGAGAGCGGCTTACTGGACAAAGCGCTTCACCGGCGCACGGCGTGTCCAGGAGCCTGCGACCACCGACAACGTCAGCCGCTGATCGACACCCGCGCACACACAAAAACGCCACCGCAAAGGGTGGCGAACTTGAATTTGGTGCGGCTGGCGGGGATCGAACCCACGACCCTTGGCTTCGGAGGCCAATACTCTATCCACTGAGCTACAGCCGCACGCTGCATTGCGCATGGATTATCTCACGGCTTGCCTTTCTTCCTCGCGCTTGCAAGCTCGGCGAAGGGTGGGCGGCTATAATATTGGGTTGATTCCGGTCAATCCCAAGGCCCATCGGCCAAGCCCTACAAGAGGATTTCATGAGCGACAACAGCCACGATCAGCACGAAGCACACACCGGCCCGGTGAAAACGCCCAAGCAAATGCTTTTGCTGAGCCTTGCATCTTTCATCATTCCGGTGTTCATCATCATCGGCTTGGTGTTCTACGTCACATCGGCCAACAAACCCGCTGCCGGCGCTGTTGACACCGAAAAAGCCACCGCTCAGCGCATCCAAAAAATCGGCATGGTCGAGATTCGTGACGCCAACCGTCCCCTCAAGGCCGGCGAAGAAGTTTACAAAGCGCAGTGCGCAGCCTGCCACGCAGTGGGTGCAGCCGGTGCTCCCAAGTTCGCCGATGCCGCCGCCTGGGGCGCTCGCATCAAACAAGGCCTCGATACCTTGGTGACTTCTGCCCTCAAAGGCAAAGGGGCCATGGGTGCACAAGGTGGTGGCGATTTCAACGACGTGGAGATCGCACGCGCTGTGGTGTACTTGGCCAACAGTGCGGGTGGTAAGTTCGAAGAGCCCAAAGCACCCGCTGCCGAAGCAGAAAAAAAGTGATGGCCTGAGGCCTCCCAAAGAACCGACCTGAGGGTCGGTTTTTTTATGCCTGGCTGGATGGCATGGCGTTTTGCCCACTTTGTGGACTGATCACGAAACCAAAACGCGAGGGCAAGGTACTGGCCATGCATTCCTCAGGCGCCCAAAGGCCTTGCTCGATCGCCTCGGCCACCAAGCCGACGTCCCAGGTGTGCACCAGCCCCAAGCCCAATGGCGTGTGCAAATAGACGCGCCCGAGTTCATCGACCAGACAGGCCAGCGCCTGAGTTGCCTGACCGGTGTGGGCTGTCGGCTCAAAGCGCTCGTTCAAGCGCCACACATAGGGCGTGGTTTCCAGCTCCACATAGACCCTTTGTGGCCCATTTTGAAAATACCAACACCCATGGGCATCGACCTCGTAATTGCGGTGGATGAAGTCGATGAGTTTTTCATGTCGCAGCACGGAGCCCTTGGCACCGTCCACCCCGCTCTGGAACCCGCCCAACTGTTGAATGCGGTCATCCCGCATGAGCCATTGGCCCCGACTGTCCAACCCCAACCAGCCATAACAATCGGGCACGTTCGGCCATTTGGCCATGGCTTGGCGAACAATGTCATCCATGTGATCGCTCCTGCTTGAAGGCTTGCCCGGAGGCGGTCATCAACCAAGAGCCAACCGCATCCGGCAAACCGCGCACGTGGCTAGGCCAAGGTCCTTGGGCAAAACCCACGTGGCCACCCTGTTCGGGTTGCCAGAGCGTGACCGCATCTGACACATCCACGCGCTGCGGCAAGCTGCTTGCAGGCACAAAAGGGTCATTGCGTGCGTTCAATGCCAACGCCGGAATACGGATGTCTTTCATCAACGGTTTGGACGAAGCCCTTGACCAGTAATCGTCGGTGTTCTTGAAGCCATGCAAGGGTGCGGTGAACACATTGTCAAATTCGTACAAATCGCGGGCCGCTATGAGTTGTTGCCGGTCAAACAAACCCGGATGTTGCGCCAGCTTGGCCAATGCCTTGGGCTTCATGCTGCGCAAAAACATGCGGGTGTAAATCTGTCGGTTCAAACCTTGCCCAATGGCTTGACCGCTTTGCATCAAATCCAGGGGAGAGCAAATCGATGCAATCGCGTCCGCGCTTTGCGAGGCTGATGCCCCGTGTTCGGCAGCCCAGCGCATCAAGGCATTGCCCCCCAGCGACACGCCAGCCGCGACCATGGTTTGTCCGCCCTGCGTCCGGTGTTGCTGTCGCAATCGCCGCAGCATCCAATCGATTTCCTGATGATCGCCTGAATGGTAGGCACGCGGTCCGTGGTTGAGTTCACCACTGCAGCCCCTGAAATGCGGCAAGGCAAAGTTGAGGTCGTGTGACGCCGCCCAATCGGCAAAGGCCTGTGCGTAGTGGCTGTCGGATGAGCCTTCCAGTCCGTGAAACAGCACCACCATCGGCCTGTCCAGACGGCTTGCTGGCTGTCGATCAACGTCGATGAAATCGCCGTCCGGTGTCACCCAACGTTCGCGCACTTTGGGTAAAGGTGGTCCCCAGCGCCTTCGTGCATACAAAGCAGGCCAAATGGTTTGCGCATGCCCGCCCGGCAACCACGCTGGCGCTCTGTACTGCATCGGTTCAGTGCAAAACCGTGGGTTTGACGCCCACATCCGCCGGGTCATGGGCCGTACCGGGACTGGCATGGTGGGCCACCATGCGCCAGCCTTGCGGGGTTTTGTGATAAACATTGGTGGCCAAGACAAACGCCTGTTTTGCGCCTTGCGGGGTGATCACCTCCACACGCTCCACCAGGTGGTGAACAGCACTCGCCAACGAGACGATCTTGCGCACTCTTTCTGGATGCGCCTGCACACTGCCGTTGGCAAACATGCCCTCGAATGTGGCACGGATGGCACCCTGTCCGATCAAACGCGGGCCACCGGGGTGCACACACACGATGTCATCTTCTTCTGCCCAGCACGCCATGAGCTGTTCGATGTCGGCGTTGTGCAGCGCTTCGTAAAAGCTTTGCTCGATGTCGTCGGGTGACCCACCCACGATGGCGGCGTGCAGTTTGGCTCGTTTCATGATGGGTGAAGTCTACACGCCTGCACGGTGCAGCGGGACACAAAAAAACCCGGTCACAATGTGTGCCGGGTTTTTGAAAGTGTCTGCAAGGCTGCAGACACCCCGCTAGAAGCGCGTCTTATTTCTTGCGGTACTTGCGCAGCGCAGAAAGTTGAGCCGCCAAAACAGCCAACTCGGACTGGGCACGCGCCAGATCGATTTCGCTCTTGGCATTGCGCAAGGCCTCTTCCGCCAATTGCTTGGCGGCGTTGGCCTTTTCTTCGTCGAGGTCTTTGCCGCGGATCGCGGTGTCTGACAGCACGGTCACGCAGTCGGGCTGCACTTCCAGAATGCCACCGGCCACGAAAACGAATTCCTCGCCGCCGTCAGCCTTCTCGATGCGAACCGACCCGGCCTTGATGCGGGTGATCAGCGGGGTGTGGCGTGGGTAGATGCCCAGTTCGCCAGACTCGCCGGGCAAGGCCACAAACCGGGCTTCGCCCGAGTAGATGGACTCTTCGGCACTGACCACATCAACGTGGATGGTGTTCATGTTTACTCCTTAAAAAGGTGCGTTCAAGCGGGCTACGGGAGGGCTGCATCAGCCATCCCGTGGCGCTGCTTTAAGCTGCCTTTTTGGCCTTTTCGAAAGCTTCGTCGATGGTGCCGACCATGTAGAAAGCTTGCTCTGGCAGGTGATCGCACTCGCCAGCCACAATCATCTTGAAACCACGGATGGTTTCGGCCAAGGTGACGTACTTGCCGGGCGAGCCAGTGAACACTTCCGCCACGTGGAAAGGCTGCGACAGGAAACGCTGGATCTTGCGGGCACGGGCCACGGCCAGCTTGTCTTCAGGGGCCAGATCGTCCATGCCCATGATCGCGATGATATCGCGCAGTTCGCGGTAGCGCTGCAGAGTACCTTGCACGGCACGGGCGGTTTCGTAGTGGTCCTGACCCACAACCAAGGGGTCCAGCTGGCGGCTGGTGGAGTCCAGAGGATCCACGGCAGGGTAGATACCCAGCGAGGCGATGTCACGGGACAACACGACGGTGGAGTCCAAGTGAGCGAAGGTGGTCGCTGGCGAGGGGTCGGTCAAGTCGTCCGCTGGCACGTAAACGGCCTGGATCGAGGTGATCGAGCCGACTTTGGTCGACGTGATACGTTCTTGCAAACGGCCCATTTCTTCGGCCAAGGTTGGCTGGTAACCCACGGCAGAAGGCATACGGCCCAACAAGGCGGACACTTCGGTACCGGCCAAGGTGTAGCGGTAAATGTTGTCCACGAAGAACAGCACGTCTTTGCCTTCGTCACGGAAGGACTCAGCAATGGTCAGACCGGTCAAGGCGACGCGCAGACGGTTACCTGGTGGCTCGTTCATCTGGCCGTAGACCATGGCCACTTTGGATTCGGACAGGTTCTCGAGGTTCACCACGCCGGAGTCGGCCATCTCGTGGTAGAAGTCGTTGCCCTCACGGGTACGCTCACCCACACCTGCGAACACGGACAGACCCGAGTGCGCCTTGGCGATGTTGTTGATGAGTTCCATCATGTTCACGGTCTTGCCCACACCGGCACCACCGAACAAACCAACCTTACCGCCTTTGGCGAACGGGCACACCAAGTCAATCACCTTGATGCCGGTTTCCAGCAGCTCTTGGGATGGGCTCAGTTCGTCGTAAGCAGGGGCTTTACGGTGAATGGAGGAAGTGAGTTCCTGGCTGACAGGACCACGCTCGTCGATGGGCGCACCCAACACGTCCATGATGCGACCCAGTGTGGCCTTGCCCACAGGCACGGTGATCGGGTTGCCGGTGTTGGACACCATCAGACCGCGACGCAAGCCGTCAGAGGAACCGAGCGCAATGGTGCGCACGATGCCGTCGCCGAGCTGCTGCTGCACTTCCAGGGTCAGCGCAGAGCCTTCCATTTTGAGTGCGTCATAAACCTTGGGCATCTGGTTGCGTGGAAACTCCACGTCGACCACAGCGCCAATACACTGAACAATTTTTCCTTGGGCTTGCATTTTTCGCTCCAAATAATTTGAATTTGCAGAACTGGGAATCAACCGCTGATCGCGGCTGCGCCAGAGACGATTTCCGACAGTTCTTTGGTGATGGCGGCTTGGCGGGTCTTGTTGTAGACGAGTTTGAGTTCGCCAATCACATTGCCTGCGTTGTCCGTGGCGGCCTTCATGGCCACCATGCGCGCCGCATGCTCAGAAGCCATGTTTTCGGCCACGGCCTGGTAAGCCAGTGCTTCTGCGTAACGGACCAACAACTCGTCAATGACCGACTGCGCATCAGGCTCGTAGATGTAATCCCACCCGTGGACCACGGTACCTGCCGCCTTGGTGTCTGCTTCCATCTGGGTGGAAGACAAAGGCAGCAACTGGTCGATGGTGGGCACTTGCGCCATGGTGCTGACAAACTTGTTGTAGCACAGGTACACAGCGCTCACCTCGCCTGCGGCGTAAGCGTCGAGCAACACCTTGACGGGGCCAATCAGCTTGTCCAGGTGCGGTTTGTCGCCCAGATGGGTCACATGCGCCACCACTTTGGCATTGACGCGGTTCAGAAAACCCAAACCCTTGCCGCCAATGGCCACCGCCAAAGGCGTCTTGCCTTGGGCTTGTGTTTCACGCAATTGAACGGTCACAGCGCGCAACAGGTTGGTGTTCAAGCCACCGCACAGCCCTTTGTCTGTGGTCACCACAATGAAGCCCACCGACTTGCCGTCGTTTTGCTTCATGAAGGCGTGCACGTACTCAGGGTTGGCCTGCCCGAGATGAGTCGCAATCGTGCGAATCTTCTCGCTGTAAGGACGGGCCGTGCGCATACGCTCCTGCGCCTTGCGCATTTTGGAGACGGAAATCATCTCCATGGCCTTGGTGATCTTCTTGGTGTTTTCCACCGATTTGATCTTGGTGCGTAGTTCCTTGCCCGATGCCATCAGCGGCTCCTTTTGATCAGGTGGAAATTAAGCAAAGCTTTTCTTGAAAGCGGCCACGGCGGTGTTCAATTCGGCTTCTGCCTCTTTGTCCAGTGCTTTGGAGCTTTCGATCTTGGCCAGCAATGCAGCGCACGAATCCTTCAGGTAAGCGTGCAAGCCGTGCTCGAAGGCCAGGACTTTCTTGACATCGATGTCGTCCATGTAACCTTTGTTCACCGCAAACAAGCTGGCGCCCATCAGGCTGATGGACAAGGGGCTGTACTGGGCTTGCTTGAGCAACTCGGTCACGCGGGCACCACGGTCGAGCTGCTTGCGTGTGGACTCGTCCAGATCGGAAGCGAACTGCGCGAACGCAGCCAATTCACGGTACTGGGCCAAGTCGGTACGGATACCGCCAGACTGGCCTTTGATGACCTTGGTCTGAGCCGAGCTACCCACGCGGGACACCGAGATACCGGCGTTGATCGCAGGGCGGATACCGGCGTTGAACAGGCTGGTTTCGAGGAAGATCTGACCGTCGGTGATCGAAATCACGTTGGTGGGCACGAAAGCGGACACGTCACCGGCTTGGGTTTCGATGATGGGCAGAGCCGTCAAGGAACCTGTTTTGCCTTTGACAGCGCCTTTGGTGAAGGCTTCCACATAGTCGGCGTTCACGCGGGCTGCGCGCTCGAGCAGACGGCTGTGCAAATAGAACACGTCGCCAGGGTAGGCTTCACGGCCTGGTGGGCGGCGCAGCAGCAGCGACACTTGACGGTAAGCCACGGCTTGCTTGGACAGATCGTCATAAACGATCAGCGCGTCTTCGCCACGGTCACGGAAGTATTCACCCATGGTGCAGCCAGAATAGGCCGACACGTACTGCATGGCAGCAGATTCAGAGGCGGAAGCGGCCACAACGATGGTGTACTCCATCGCGCCGGCTTGTTCCAGAGCGCGCACCACGTTCTTGATCGACGAGGCTTTTTGGCCAATCGCGACGTAAACGCAGGTCATGTTCTGACCTTTTTGGTTGATGATGGCGTCGATCGCGACGGCGGTCTTGCCGGTCTGGCGGTCGCCAATGATCAATTCGCGCTGGCCACGGCCCACGGGCACCATGGAGTCGATCGACTTCAGGCCGGTTTGCATGGGCTGGTCGACCGATTTACGTGCGATCACGCCTGGGGCGACTTTTTCGATCACGTCGGTCATCTTGGCGTTGATCGGGCCTTTGCCATCAATCGGCTGACCCAGGGCGTTCACCACGCGGCCAATCAGCTCAGGGCCGACGGGCACTTCCAGAATGCGGCCGGTGCACTTGACCGTGTCGCCTTCGGAGATGTGCTCGTATTCACCCAAAATCACAGCACCGACCGAGTCACGCTCGAGGTTCAGGGCCAGACCGTAAGTGGCGGCACCTTCTGCAGTGGCCGGGAATTCGAGCATCTCGCCCTGCATCACATCGGACAGGCCGTGCACACGAACGATACCGTCGGTCACGGACACCACGGTGCCCTGGTTGCGGATATCGGCGCTGGCGGACAGCCCTTCAATGCGGCTCTTGATCAGTTCAGAAATTTCTGCGGGATTGAGTTGCATGACTCTTTCCTTCTTTCTTTAAATATGTCCGGTCTCAATCCGCATCAAGCGGTGAGGGCCGATTTCATTTGTTCCAGTCGGGCCTTGACGGAGGTATCGAGCACCTCGTCGCCCACCACCACACGAATGCCACCGATCAGGGCGGCATCGAGCTCGACGCTCACGTTGAGCTTGCGCGCAAAGCGTTTTTCGAGCGTGGACGACAAATCAGCCAAAGCCGAAGCGTCGATGGGGAATGCGCTGTAAACCACCGCATCAGCGGTGCCACCTTGCGCATTCATGAGGGCGCGGTACTGCTGTGCAACCACAGGCAACGCACTGAGACGGCGGTTTTCGATCACCAGGCGCAGGAAGTTCTTGCCAGCCTCGGGCAGTGCTGTGCGCACCACACCGGAGATCAGGTCAAACGCCTGCTCATCGGACACTTTGGGGCTGTCGATGAACTGCTGCAGCTGCGCGTTGTCGGCAACAGCAGCGAGTTCATCCAGCCAAGCGGCCGTGCCAGCAAGATCGGATGCCTGCGCCTTGAACAGCGCTTCGGCATAAGGGCGGGCGATGGTAGCAAGTTCTGCCATGGTCTTCTCTGGCTGGAGCTTTTTACAGCTCGGTCTTGAGGCGGCTCAGCAGATCAGCGTGGACACCAGCGTTGACTTCCTTGCGGAGAATCTGCTCGGCGCCTTTGACGGCCAGGGCAGCGACTTGCTCACGCAGAGCTTCGCGGGCCTTGACTGACTGCTGCTCGGCTTCAGCCTTGGCAGCGGCGATGATCTTGTTGCCTTCTTCGGTGGCTCGTGCCTTGGCTTCATCAATGATGCCATTGGCGCGGCGCTCGGCATCAGCCAGGCGCGAAGCCGTCTCGTTGCGCGACTTGGCCAACTCGGACTCGACACGCGCATTGGCGTTGGCGAGTTCGGACTTGGCTTTGTCTGCAGCAGCGAGGCCGTCAGCGATTTTCTGTGCCCGTTCATCGAGCGCTTTTGTGATCGGGGGCCACACGAATTTCATCGTGAACCACACCAGAATCGCAAAAACGATCATCTGAATGAACAGAGTAGCGTTAATGTTCACGGTTCAGTCCTTCTTCTGTTGGAAGAGGTACGTGGATTACTTCAGAACGAAGGGGTTGGCGAAGGCGAACAGCAAAGCGATGGCCACACCGATCAGGAACGCAGCGTCGATCAGACCCGCCAAGATGAACATCTTGGTTTGGAGTTCGTTCATCAGTTCAGGTTGACGAGCCGAAGACTCGAGGAATTTGCCGCCCATCAAAGCGATACCGATGGAAGCGCCGATAGCACCCAGACCAACGATCAAACCACATGCCAATGCCACCAGGCCGAGAATGTTTTCCATGAGAAGCTCCTAAAAGTTAGTGGAAAAAAGAAACAGGAAACGAGAGAAAAAGTGTCATCAATGTGCGTCGTGCGCTTGACCTGTGTAGATCAGCGTCAACATCATAAAGATGAAGGCTTGCAAGGTGATGACCAGGATGTGGAACAAAGTCCACACGGTACCGGCGATGACGTGGCCAATGGCCAGACCAACGCCTGTTGCCGACAATGCCCAGCCGCCACCCATGAGGGCAATCAACATGAACACCAACTCACCCGCAAACATGTTGCCAAACAGTCGCATGCCATGCGAAACCGTCTTGGCCAAATATTCAATCATCTGCATCAGGAAGTTAATCGGATACAGAGCCCAATGATCGCCGAAGGGGGCAGCAATCAGCTCGTGCGCCCAGCCGCCCAGACCTTTGATCTTGATGTTGTAAACCAGGCAGATGAACAGCACAGAGCAAGACAAACCCAATGTGGTGGACAAGTCGGCCGTGGGCACCACGCGCATGTAGTCCTTGAAACCCATGGCCGGGCCAGCAGCGTGCCATGCAGCAGGAATCAGGTCCACTGGCAACATATCCATCGCGTTCATCAGGAAGATCCAGACGAACACAGTCAATGCCAAAGGAGAGATGAGTTTGCGGCTCTTGGCGTTGTGGATCACGCCCTTGGCCTGGTTCTCGACCATTTCAGACAGGATCTCAACGGCAGCCTGAAAGCGGCCGGGCACGCCCGAGGTCGCTTTGCGGGCAGCAGCCCACAACACGATGCAACCGATCACGCCCAGAATCAGGGAAAAGAAAACCGAATCGAGGTTGAACAGACTGAAGTCAACGATGTTGGTTTGCTTGACGCCTTCAAATGAGAAATTCATTTGCAGGTGTTGCAAGTGATGCTGGATGTACTCTCCAGCCGTTGGGGCGTGTGCGCCAGCGTTTTCAGCAGCCATAAATCACCAATCAGTTCAAAAAATAGTCGGTTTCGATTTGCGTTGCATCCAGCCCAGCGCCATGGCCAGCCAATACACCTTCATCGTCACCACAAAGCCGGCCACCAAGGCAAACCAGCTCAGGTCTGAAATCACTTTGGGCGCCACCAAAAGCAGCGCCACGGTCAAGACAACCTTGACCAACTCCCAAACAAACAAACCCACCAAGGCAGAGCCCGGTTGGGTTCGCCGCATTTGCCGGCTCAAAGCCCTGACAAACACCACGGCGGGAATCACCACCGCCACCGAACCCCAGGCCGCCGAAGCCGCCAGATGCCACTGGCCGCTGATCAGCCCTGTGAACAGCGCCAGCACGGCACCGACCCCCACCTGCAACAGCAACACACGCCAAGGCGATGCCTGTGGGTTGTTTTGCCGCCAGGCCTGCGCCTCTTCGGCGCTCAGGGGCTTGAAATCGGGTTCGGAACCTTCATCTGCAGCATCTGTCGTGTCACTGGGCATACCCGTTTTCAGGGATGAGGCGATTTTGGTCATCTCAAATTACACCGGGGTTACGTACACGGCGAACACTGCAAAGCCTCTGATTATACGTAGAAACCCGTGCGCGCCCACTTTTTTTGATCCAGATCCAATTGCCCCACGCCCAACACGGCCAAGACCAACAGCGACAATCGCCCAGCAAGCCCATGGGGCCTGCGCTTTTCACGCTGTAGATCGGTAGAAATATGTACGAATGGTTTAAATTTTTCCATCTGGCCGCCGCCATCGTCTGGCTTGGCGGCATGGCCCTGGTCATTCTGGTTCTGCGCCCCGTGGTGATCGCCCAAATGGCCCCACCGGAGCGTCTGACTTTGATGTGCAGCGTCTTGAAACGGTTTTTTGCCATGGTCTGGGGCTCGGTGGCCCTGATTCTGGCCACTGGTTTCTGGATGCTGTCGATGACCGACATGGCCCTCGCCCCCAAGGGCTGGCATGCCATGTCAGGCTTGGGCCTCCTGATGTGCCTGATTTTTGCGCACATCTGGTTCGCCCCATTTCGCCGGCTGAAAGCGGCCGTGGCGGCCTCCGACTGGCCTGCGGCAGGCAATGCCCTGGGCCGGATTCACCCTTTGGTCATGACCAACTTTGCATTCGGCTGGCTGGCGGTGTTGGCCGTCGTCGTCTGGCGTTAAGCTTGTAAGCCCAACGGAACATCTCATGAGCGCCTCCATCACCCCACCCCAGGGCATCGACCCACGCAAAGACACCTTGATCGAGTACCCCTCGGTTTTTCCGATCAAGGTCATGGGCGCCATGGTTGACGGCTTTGCCGAGGCCATGTGCCAGGTCGCCCTGCAATTCGACCCTGGCTTTGACGCCAGCACCATCGAGCTGCGGCCCAGCAAAGGCGGCAACTACCTGGGCGTGACGCTCAGCATCACGGCCACCAGCCGCGAGCAGCTCGACGACCTGTACCGGGCCCTGACCTCGCACCCGATGGTCAAAATCGTGCTTTGAGCATGGACATCCGGTTGCTCGGACGGGTGGACTACCTGCCCACCTACGAGGCCATGCAGGCCTTCACAGCGGCTCGCACGCCCGAGACGCCCGACGCGCTGTGGCTGTGCGAACACCCGCCGGTGTTCACACAAGGGCTGGCGGGCCAGGCCTCGCACCTGCTCATGCCCGGCGACATTCCGGTGGTGCCCACCAACCGGGGCGGACAGGTCACTTACCACGGACCCGGTCAGGTCATGGCCTACCCCTTGGTCAACCTGCAACGCGCCGGCTACTACGTCAAGGAATACGTTTTCAAGCTCGAAGAATCGGTTATCCGGACCCTGGCACACTTCGGCGTCACAGGTCACCGGGTGGCGGGCGCCCCCGGCATTTACGTGCGTCTGGACGACCCCTTCAGCCATGCGGCGCTGGTGGGGCCGGCACCCGCTGATGACCCCTTCAAAGGCCTGGGCAAGATCAGCGCTTTGGGCATCAAGGTCAGCCGCCATTGCACCTACCACGGTGCCGCACTCAATGTGGCGATGGACCTGGAGCCCTTTGACCGCATCAACCCCTGTGGTTATGCCGGATTGAAAACCGTGGACCTTTCTACAATCGGCGTAGAAACCACCTGGAACGAAGCCGCCCAAGTGCTGGCCCAGCAACTGGCCGCCCGTTTATGAACCCCCGACTGCCGACCCCCTTGGGCGGCAGCGACCGAAAGAAAACCATGAGCAACACCCCCGCCGAACGCCACGTGGTCCGCGAAGCCCAAAGCGTTGAAAACTACGACCCCATGGCCAAGCAAAAAGCCGCGGCCAAACTCTCGCGCATCCCGGTCAAGGTGGAAGCGGGCGAAGTGCTGAAAAAGCCCGAATGGATTCGCGTGAAGGCGGGCTCACCCACCACCCGCTTTTACGAAATCAAGGACGTGCTGCGCGCCAACAAACTGGTGACCGTGTGCGAAGAAGCCAGCTGCCCCAACATCGGCGAATGCTTTGGCAAGGGCACGGCCACCTTCATGATCATGGGCGACAAGTGCACACGCCGCTGCCCGTTTTGCGATGTGGGCCATGGCCGACCCGACCCGCTGGATGTGAACGAACCCGACAACCTGGCCCGGACCATCGCGCAGCTCAAATTGCAATACGTGGTCATCACCAGCGTGGACCGCGACGACCTGCGCGACGGCGGTGCCGGGCACTTTGTGGAGTGCATTCGCAAAACCCGCGAACTCTCGCCCACCACCCAGATCGAGGTGCTGGTGCCCGACTTCCGGGGCCGCGACGACCGCGCCCTCGACATCCTGAAAGCTGCGCCGCCCGATGTGATGAACCACAACCTGGAAACCGTGCCGCGCCTGTACAAGGAAGCACGCCCCGGCTCGGATTACCAGTTCTCGTTGAACCTGCTGAAAAAATTCAAGGCGCTGTTTCCGAACGTGCCCACCAAGAGTGGCCTGATGGTGGGCCTGGGCGAAACCGACGAAGAGATTCTGGACGTCATGCGCGACATGCGCGCCCACAACATCGAGATGCTCACCATTGGCCAATACCTGGCCCCCAGCAACAGCCACCTGCCCGTGCGCCGCTACGTGCACCCCGACACCTTCAAGATGTTCGAGGCCAAGGCCTACGAAATGGGTTTTTCGCACGCGGCTGTGGGTGCCATGGTCAGATCCAGTTACCACGCCGATCAGCAGGCGCATTCGGCGCATCTGAGTCTGGCCGAGAAGTCCTGAGCAAGCCACCACCCACACGTTTTCACTCAAGGCCGTCATGACCGATCACACCCCAGAAAGCACTCCCTACACCCCACCCAGAATCTGGACCTGGAACAAAGCCAACGGTGGGCGTTTCGCCAACATCAACCGCCCCATTGCAGGCCCCACGCACGAGCAGGAACTCCCACGCGGCAAGCATCCTCTGCAGCTGTACTCCTTGGGCACGCCCAATGGCGTCAAGGTCACGATCATGCTCGAAGAATTGCTGGCCCTGGGGCATGCGGGCGCCGAATACGATGCCTGGTTGATCCGCATTCAGGAAGGTCAACAGTTCAGCAGCGGCTTTGTGAATGTCAACCCGAACTCCAAGATCCCGGCGCTGCTCGATTGCAGCGGTGAAAAACCGATCCGCGTGTTCGAGTCAGGGTCCATCCTGTTGTACCTGGCGGAGAAGTTTGGCGCCTTGGTGCCCACCGATCCGGCCCAACGTGCCGAATGCCTGTCCTGGCTGTTCTGGCAAATGGGCAGCGCGCCCTATCTGGGCGGAGGCTTTGGCCACTTTTATGCCTATGCACCCGTGAAAATCGAATACGCCATCGACCGCTTTGCGATGGAGGTCAAGCGGGAAATGGATGTGTTGAACCGGCGTTTGGCCGAGAGCCGATTCATCGCAGGCGACGACTACACCATCGCCGATATCGCCATCTGGCCCTGGTATGGCGGCATGGCCAAGGGCACCATGTACGAGGCGGGCGAGTTCCTGCAGGTGCACGAATACGAACACGTCATCCGCTGGGCTGACGAGTTGGCGCAACGCCCTGCGGTGCAACGTGGGCGCATGGTTAACCGGGTCATCGGGGCACCCGAAAGCCAATTGCACGAACGCCATGACGCCAGCGATTTCGACACACGCACCCAGGACAAGCTGCGCAAGACATGAGCCTTCAAGTGGCCATGCAACTGGCGGGATCGTCGCTGTTGAGCACTTGATCAGCCCACAGCGCCAGCTTGGCGGTGTCTGAGCGCAGCACCTGGTGCTTGACCGACAGGATTTGCGACGGGTGCATCGAAAAACTGCGCAAACCCAGACCCAGCAGCAAGCGGGTCATGGCCACATCGCCCGCCATTTCGCCACACACCGACACGCCCTTGCCTTGCCGATCGCACTCGGCAATGGTGTCGGCAATCAGGCGCAGCACTGCGGGGTGCAGCGGGTCATACAAATGCGCCACCGACTCATCGGCACGGTCAATCGCCAAGGTGTACTGGATCAAATCGTTGGTGCCGATCGACAAGAAGTCAAAGTACTTGAGGAACAGGCGCAAGGACAAGGCTGCCGCCGGGATCTCGATCATGGCCCCTAGGCGCACCGGGCCATAGGCTACGCCACGGCGATCCAGCTCCTGGCGGGCCTGGTCGATCAAGGCCATGGTTTGGCGAATTTCGCTGCCGTGGGCCAGCATGGGGATAAGCAGATTGACTTTGCCATGGGCGGCCGCACGCAAAATGGCCCGCAGCTGTGTCAAAAACATGGCGGGATCGGCCAGACTCCACCGGATGGCCCGCAAGCCCAAGGCAGGGTTCAGGTGCGCCGCATCGTGGCGCGCCTCATCCAGGGGTTTGTCCGCCCCGACATCGACCGAGCGGATGGTGACCGGCAAGCCATTCATGCCATCCACCGCACGCCGGTAAGCCTCGTATTGTTCGTCCTCACCCGGCAAATCGCCCTGGCGACCCATGAACAAAAATTCGCTGCGGAACAAACCGACGCCCACCGCCCCGGCCGTGATGGCCGCGCCCGTGTCCTCCGGCATCTCGATGTTGGCCAGCAATTCGATTTTCTGGCCATCCAGCGTGACCGCCGGGGTATGGCGCAAACGGGCCAACCGTTCCCGCTCCAAATCACCTTGGCGTTGCTTGAACCCATAGTCGGCCAGGATGATGGGCGACGGATCGACGATGACCACACCCGCATCGCCGTCGATGATGACCCAGTCGTCTTGTTTGATCAGCTGGCTGGCGGTGCGGGCACCCACCACAGCCGGAATGTCCAGACTGCGCGCTACGATGGCCGTGTGCGAGGTTTTGCCGCCCACATCGGTCACAAAGCCGGTAAAGATGCTTTGCTTGAACTGCAGCATGTCGGCAGGCGACAAATCGTGGGCCACCAAGACCAAAGGCACATCGGTGTCACCCAGCTGCAGCTCTTGCTGGGGTCTGGCCGGGCGGGCGACCTTGGCTACCAGTGAGCCCGTCCCTTTGAGGCTTTGCAGCAAACGCTCCGCGACCTGCTCCACATCGGCCTTTCGCTCGCGCAGATACGGGTCGTCCATCTCGTCAAACTGACGCGCAATGATTTCGAGCTGGCTGGTCAGCGCCCATTCGGCGTTGTACAGGCGGTCCTTGATCCAGTGCGCCACGCTGGCATTGAGCTCGTCGTCCATCAGCAGCATCAGGTGCACGTCCAGCAAGGCGGCCAACTCGTGTGGCGCGTCCTTGGGCATGTCGCGTTGCAAGCGCTGCAGCTCGTCGATCACGGCATCGCGTGCAGAACGCATGCGCTCGATCTCGGCTGGCACCTGTTCGGCCTGAATGAAGTAATGCGCCACATCGACGCGGCTGGAGGCCACCAGCACAGCACGGCCAATGGCAATGCCCCGAGCCACTGCCAAACCATGAATGCTGAAAGTCATCGCAGGCGCTCCGTGGTTTTTTTGGGCAGCAACAACACCTTCACTCGCCTTCGCCAAATTTATCGGCAATCAGCACCAGCAACGCATCGAGCGCCTCCTGCTCGCGCTCACCCGAAGTTTCCAGCAGCACTTCGCTACCCAGCCCGGCGGCCAGCATCATCACACCCATGATGCTTTTGGCATTGATGCGACGCTCGCCCTTGCTCATCCAGACATCGCATGGAAAGCTGCCAGCCAACTTGGTCAGCTTGGCCGAGGCCCGGGCGTGCAAACCCAGTTTATTGCTGATGGTCGTGGTGGCTTGGGGCATGTCTCTTTCCTGTTTGATTTTGGGGGGCGGTGCTGCCCACGGGCATCACGCCTTGCGTGCCACCAGCCTGGGCGCGGGTGGCCAAGGCCTCCAGGCTTTCGTGGCGGTAGCAGACGCTGCGCAGCAGCATGGGCAAATTGGCACCCGCCACCAGCCGCGTGTGCAGGCCGTCGTTGAGTTGTTGGGCCACGTTGCAAGGGGTCGCGCCAAAAACATCGCTGAGCAAGAGCACTTCGGATGTGTTCAGGGCGCCAATGGCCTCACGTGCCTTGACCAGACTGGCTTCTGGCGCATCATTGGGCAACACATCGATGGCCAGAACCCCGGCCGCACAATCCGGAAAAACGTGCAAGGCACAGTCGCGCAAGGCGCTGGCCAATGGGGCGTGAGCAATGATGAGGATGCCGATCATGAGGTTTTGATTATCAGGGCTGAACCGGCTTTTTCAGCAAGAAGTACAACCAGGAAAGCACGGAGCAAATGCCAAAGCAGGCCAGCGCGGCCTGGTAGGCGGCAGGCTTGGTCAAGCCGATACTCAGGCCTGCGTCGACCAGCAAGCCGATGCCCCACTGGACCACGAAGATCCCGGCAAACACCACCAGGTTGTAGGCCGACAGCGCACGACCGGCCAGATATGACGGAAAGGCCATGCCCACGGCTGGCTGGGCCAGCGCCACAAAGGTGCTGGTCACGCACAGCAAGGCCACCCCTACGGCTGCCCCGTCGCCCACGGCGGGTCCCATCCAGACCAAAGTGCCAATCACCAAAAAGCTCAAGGGAACGCCCCAGGCAATCAGGCGCTCGACCGGGATGCCCTTGCGCGCCAAACCCGGTGTGACCAAGCCCCACAGCCAAAAACTCACGAGCATGGCCAGGTTGATGAGGAACAAACCCTGAGCCGCTTCGCCAGCAGTCCATCCGGCCACTTGGGTCATCCAGGGGCCTGCCCACAAGGTTTGGATGGCCACCATGCCGCCGTAGGTGAAAAAGCCAATCGGTGTCATGCGCCAAAAGTAAGCACTGCGCCAGATTTCGCGGTAAGTGCCATCGTCCTCAGATGTCGACTGTGGCGTGCTGGCCTTGGGACTCGCCTTTTGCCAAACCGGCACCACCAAGGCAATCAAGAGCATGGCGATGGCGATCATCACGCCCAGCATGACAAACAGGGCACGCCAGCCCCAAATGGGCATGAGCCACTGCACCGGCAAAGTGGCGGCCAGCATGCCCAAAGAGCCGGTCATCAGCATCCAGGAGTTGGTACGCAGTTGGGTGCTGGCATCAAACCAGCGCCGGTAGCCGGTCAGGGGTGCCATCAGGCAAGCGCTCACGCCCATGCCGCACAACACCCGCGCAGCCAGCAGGCCATGAAAGCTGCCCGCCCAGGCAAAAGCCAGACAACCCAGCACCGCAAACATCAAAAAAGCCAGGATGACTTTTTTCGGGCCGTGTTGGTCCAGCCAGCGCCCCAAGGGCAGCTGGGTGAGCGAAAAGCCCAAAAAGTACCCCCCCGCCAGCAAACCCAGGTCTTGCGCACTCAGGTTGAACTCGCTGGTCAAAGTCGGGGACAAAGTGGCCGTGATGGCCCGCACCAGGGCGGAAAAGAAATAGGCCAGCGCAAAGGCCAGAAACACCACCACCGCCATGCGGCGTGGCAAGTGGTCAGGGTGTGCCAACGTGTTGGAGGTCATGGTAGCAGCGCTCATGGCTTGACTCCATCAAACAAGGTGTTGGCCAGCTCTGCTGCGATGTTGCGGTCATACACCACGGCATGAAGCAATCGCACCCGCTCACCTTCGGCCACAGCACCCCACACGGCGTCCATCTGGACAGGCTCGCCATTGGCACGCTGACCCGTCGCTTGCACACGCACAGAGGTTGCCAAAGGCAACTGGCCGGGCCGCAACCAGGCCTGCTGCTGCCCGGCCGCCAAGGGCTGGGACACGCGGGCATTGTCCAGGGTGGCTTTTTGCCAGGCGGCCATCACCGCGCTGGCATCGGTGCCGGCCGGCAAGGAAGCCGTCATGACGGCCACCATGGCACTGCCACTTTCGCAGCCCACCACGTGCAAGTCCACAGGCACACCGCCCAGGGGCACGCTGCGGGTGGTGCGGTCGGGTTTACAGGGCAGCTGGGCCTTCAGGCTGGTGCCCTCCAAAGTGATGTCTCGCCAGTTCTGGTCGGGGCTGCAAGCACTCAAAGTCAGGGCCCACACCAGGCTGGCCGTCAGGGCCGGAGAAAAGATTCGCATGGGGTGATTATCCTGATCAGCGGCCGCATCGGGTTTTGGCGACAATGTGCCCCATGAATTCACTCGACGGCATCCGCGTTCTCGACCTATCCCGCGTACTGGCGGGCCCCTGGTGTACCCAGACCTTGGCCGATCTGGGGGCCGATGTCATCAAGATCGAGCGCCCCGGTACGGGCGACGATACCCGCACCTGGGGGCCACCTTTCTTGAAGGATGCTCAAGGCCAGGACACCGCCGAGGCCGCCTACTACTTGGGCGCCAACCGCAACAAGCGATCGGTGACGTGTGACATCGCCCAGCCGGAAGGCCAGGCGCTGATCCGCGAACTGGTTCGGCACTGCGACGTGTTTGTAGAGAACTTCAAGGTCGGCGACATGGCCCGCTACGGGCTGGACTATGCCAGCCTGAGTGCGCTGAACCCCAAGCTGGTCTATTGCAGCGTGACGGGGTTTGGACAGACCGGACCTTACCGCGAGCGAGCAGGCTACGACTATGCGGTGCAAGGCATCGGCGGCTTGATGAGTGTGACCGGCGAGCGCGACGACCTGGGTGGCAGCCCGCAAAAAGTGGGCGTGGCGGTGGCCGACCTGTTCACGGGCATGTACGCCACGGTGGCGATCCTGGCGGCATTGCGCCACGCCGAGCGCACGGGTGAAGGCCAGCATGTCGACATGGCCTTGCTCGACACGCAGGTCGCCATGCTGGCCAATTTGGGCTCCAATTACCTGGTCAGCGGCAAAACGCCGGGACGCGCTGGCAACGCGCACCAGAACATCGTGCCCTACCAGGTGTTTGAAGTCATGGCCCCACCCGGTGCAGCGCCTAGCAGCCGCGACCACCTGATCTTGGCGGTGGGCAACGATGGGCAGTTTGCCAAGTTCTGCGCCGTGGCCGGCTGCCCCGAGCTGGCGCAGGACGCGCGCTATGCCCTGAACGCCGACCGGGTTCGCCACCGCGCCACCTTGGTGCCCCTCTTGGAGGGCATCCTCAAAACCCGAACTAAGGCCGACTGGCTGGCGGCACTCGAAGCCGCCAAAGTGCCTTGCGGGGCGATCAACACCTTGAGCGAGGTCTTTGTGGACCCGCAAGTCGAGGCTCGCGGCATGGTGCAGTCATGGCAGCACCCGGTCAAACGCGACCTGAAGCTGGTGGCCAGCCCGATCAAGATGAGCCGCACCCCCGTGCGCCGGGACTTGCCACCGCCCATGCTGGGCCAGCACACGGCCGAAGTCCTGACCGAAGTGCTGGGCTGGTCCGCCGAACAACTGGGTCCGCTGCGCGGCAAAGGGGTGATCTGATGGCCAACTTTTTGCTGGTGCACGGCGCTTGGCACGGGGCTTGGTGCTGGCAACGTGTCTTGCCAGGTCTGTTCCAAGCCGGCCACCGTGCCCATGCCGTCACCCTGACCGGGGTGGGCGAGCGCGCTCACCTGCTCCACCCAGGCATCGATCTGGAAACCCATATCACCGACGTGATGGCGGCCATGGACGCCGAAGAAATGAACGAGGTGGTGTTGGTCGTGCACTCGTACGCGGGCATGCTGGGCACGGCAGTGGCCGACCGCAGGCCCGAGCGCCTGCGCCACCTCGTGTATCTGGATGCCGTGCTGCCCAAACCCGGTGAAAGCTGGAGCAGCACACATGCCAGCGCCACCCGCAATGCCCGCATCGCCGCATCACAAGCCAATCCCTTGCACGCATTTCCTGCGCCAGACCCTTCGGTTTTTGGCTTGAGCGATGTCGACCACGCCTGGGTGCAAAGGCGTCAAACCCCACACCCGGGCGGTCCTTACACCCAGGTGCTCGACTTTGACCCCCAACGTGTGGCCAGCGTGCCACGCACCTTCATCAACTGCACCACCCCGCCTTTGGGCACCATCGACGTCAGCCGCCTGCGCATGGTGGACCCCAAATTCTGGGACGGCGCCTGGTTGCCGGGCTCACAAGTGCTGGAGATGCACACCGGTCATGACCCCATGGTCAGTGACCCACAAGGTTTGCTGAAGCTCTTGCTGACCATCGTTTGACAAGCTCACAGAGCCCTGAGGGCCGGTCCTGATGTGACCGATCAGCGCAGAGCACCGAAGACTTTGGTCAAGATGGCGCTGCCGGCCTGCGCAGGGTTTTGTCGGATTTTCTTTTCCTCTTCGCCGATCATGAAATACAGACCATCGAGGGTTTTGGCCGTGACGTGCGTCTCCAATTTGGCTTTGTCCTTGTCCAACAGCCCCATGCCGGTGAGTTTGACGGCCACCGCATTGAACTGATTCACCACCCCGAGTTTTTCCAAAGATTGCTTGACCGTGGGCATGAACTCCACGGTCAAAGGTTCACGCGTCTTGCTGGCAAAAAACTGCGTGACCGAATCGTCTCCACCTTGCAAGATGCTTTTGGCGTCTTGCACACTCATGGTCTCGATGGCTTGCGTTAGCCATTTTTGGGCTTTAGGCACAGCGGCTTCTGCGGCGCGGTTCATTTGCAAATTCAGCTCATCCAGCTGCTGGCCCATGCCCAAAGACTTGAGCAACTTGCCCGCTTTGTTAACCGCATCTGGCAATGCGATGCGCACTTTGTCATTGCCCCAAAAGCCATCATGTGCACCCAGCAGCTGTACAGCCACTTCGCCACCTTTTTGCAACGCCTGTTTCAGCCCCCTGGACGCATCGGCCGATGTGAGCGCAGCCAAACCCTGCGCCTGTACGGGCACAATGACCAAGGCGCCTGCGGACATGGCAAACGTATTAAACTTTCTTCGATGAAGATGCATATGAAAACTCCCTGGAATCTGCAGCCTGTGAGCCGTCGTGTATTGAATGCGCTTGGCACACTTGGACTTTTGTTGACCCTGTGGGGGTGTGCAGGTGAACGCGCACCCCAATCTTCCTTTGTTTTGCTCGATGGCAGCACCCTCAGCACCCAACAATTGCAAGGAAAAGTATCGCTGGTCAATTTCTGGGCCACCAGCTGCACCACCTGTGTGGCCGAGATGCCAGAACTTGTGGCCACTTACAACAAGTACAAGGACCGGGGCTACGTCACTTTGGCCGTGGCCATGAGCTACGACCCGCCCAGCTACGTGGTCAATTTCGCCCAATCGCGTCAGCTGCCCTTCCAGGTCGCCATTGACAACACCGGTGCTGTGGCCCGCGAATGGGGCGACGTCAAGCTCACGCCCACCACTTTCCTCGTCAACAAGCGGGGAGAGATCGTCAAACGGTTTGTGGGCACCCCCGACTTTGCCGAACTGCACAAGCTGATCGACAAGTTGCTGGCCGAAACCTGAACAAGCGGGACCGCGGGCCCGCTGCTGAGCGCTTGTTTAGTCTTTTCGGAAGTTGTCGTGACAGGCTTTGCACGATGCGGCTGCAGGGCCGAAAGCCGCTTTGAGGGCATCGATGTTGCCTGACTTGGCTGCCACATTCAATTTGCCGATTTCAGCCTGCATCTTGTCTGCTGCGTCTTTGTACTTGGCGGCCTCTTTCCAGATTTCCGGTTTGGCGCGTGTATCGCCTTTGTCCGTGCCTTCGCCAAACGCGGCCCATGGCAATTTGGACAGCGTCAGCACCACATCCGCATTTTCAGCGGCCATTTTGGCGTCATAGGGGGTACGTCCGTTGGCCATCGCACCCAAACGGCCAAAATGGGCAGCCATCACTGTGAAGCTGGCTTTGCGATACTTGACCGCATCCTCCGGCTTGGCAAACTGCGCGTGGACAGGTAAGGTCACGGCCACGGCCATGGCGACACCGAACAGACTGGACATTGTTTTCATGCTCGACTCCAAAAGTGTGATGGACAACTCCAGGCTGTTGTCCTGGATGCATGGCCAGTCTCGCACGTTTTTGTTTCACCAGCATCCATGAAAGTCCTTATGGTCCGCATCCGCATCCGCATTTGGGATTTGCCCACCCGTCTTTTTCACTGGGGCCTCACCGCCTGTGTGTTGGGCTTGGTCATCACGGGCAATGTGGGTGGTCAGGCCATGATTTGGCATTTTCGGTTGGGTTATGCCGTGCTCGGTCTTTTGTTGTTCCGAATCCTCTGGGGCTTCTTGGGAGGGCATTGGTCGCGCTGGACACAATTTCCCCTGCAACCTGCAGGTGTTTGGGCTTATGTCAAAGGTCGTCATCAGAGCCGCTACTTTGCAGGCCACAACCCTTTGGGTTCGTGGTCGGTGTTGGCTTTGCTCCTGGTGCTGGCCCTGCAGGTGAGCACCGGTCTCATCAGTGATGATGAAATTGCCAACATGGGGCCCTTGTCCTCGCTGGTGTCTGCATCCTGGGTCAGTTGGGCCACGAGTTGGCACAAAGGCTGGGGCAAAACCATTTTGATCTTTCTTGTGGTTCTGCATTTACTGGCCCTGGCTTGGTACACATGGCGCAAGCGGCAAGCATTGGTCTCGGCGATGTGGCATGGCGACAAAGCCTTGCCTCATGAGACAACCGCCACTCGCGACAACGGTCCGTCCCGAGCCATGGCCTTGCTGCTGTTGGCCATATCGGTCTTGGCGGTTTTCGGGCTGGTCTCTTTAGGCGCTTGACTTCGCCCTTTTTGCGCTGCGGCTACACTGTTGTCTTCTTTTTTTCTGGTCTGCCTTGTTCATGTCGACCATTCAATTGTTGCAACCGGCCAGCGTCGCTGACTGGGAAGCGACCCGTGTCATCTTTCAGGAATATGCAGCGAGCCTGAAAGTGGACCTGTGTTTCCAGGGCTTTGAGGACGAGCTGAAGGCTTTGCCCGGCTACTATGCCGAGCCTCGCGGTGCGCTCTTATTGGCCTGGGTTGACGGTGCTTTGGCCGGGTGTTGCGCCTTGCGTCCGCTGGATAGCTCCGACTACAGCAATGCGGCAGAAATGAAGCGCCTGTATGTCCGCCCGCCCTTCAGGGGTTTGGGACTCGGTCGGCAATTGACGGAGGGTATCCTCGATGCGGCGCGCAAATCGGGTTACAGCTGCGTCTTGCTCGACACCCTCGATGACATGGAGTCGGCGCGGGCGTTGTACGAAGACCTGGGCTTTGTCGAAATTCCGCCCTACTATCACAACCCATACGCTGGCGCGCACTACCTCAAGGTCGACATCTACTGAGCCCAGCGGCTCGCCACAAAAAAGGGACCTGCGGTCCCTTTTTTGTCATGCTGCGGTGGTTCAAGCTTTGGCTTGGGCCAGCAAGGTAGCCGCGTCACTGACTTCAAATTTGCCAGGACCTTCCACGTTCAAAGTGACGACTTTGCCGTCTTTCACGAGCATCGAGTAGCGGTTGCTGCGCAAACCCATGCCACGCGCTGTCAGGTCAAGGGTCAGACCCGTGGCCTTGCTGAACTCCGCACTGCCGTCACCCAGCATGCGCACTTTGGTGCCGGTTTTCTGATCGCGCGCCCAGGCGCCCATGACGAATGCGTCATTGACGCTCACGCACCAGATTTCGTCTACGCCAGCGGCCTTCAGGGCATCGTGGTTTTCCACATATCCCGGCACATGTTTGGCCGAGCAGGTGGGCGTGAAAGCGCCTGGCAATGCAAACAAGGCGATGGTTTTGCCCGCAGTGGCTTTGGCCACATCCACAGGGTTGGGGCCAATGCTGCAACCGTTGCCTTCCACTTCGACGTATTCCATCAGCGTGGCCGCTGGCAAGGTGTCTCCGACTTTGATCATGTTGTGCTCCTTATTTTTGATTTGGCGATATTGCCGGGGTAAAAAAAAACGACCCACCATTGTGGGTCGTTTTTTGAAAGTTTGCAGAAGTCGGGCTTTTGGGCTCAGACCGATGCAGCTTTCTGAACCAGGCGAGTCGCCACCCAGTTTTTGGTCTTCGAAATCGGACGGCTTTCCGTGATTTCGATGGTGTCGCCCAGGTGGTATTGACCTGTCTCGTCGTGCGCGTGGTACTTGCTCGACTTGGCCACGATCTTGCCGTAGAGGGCGTGTTTCACGCGACGCTCGACCAGCACGGTCACGGTCTTGGCGCGCTTGTCGCTGACCACCTTGCCAATCAAGGTGCGCTTGAGGGATGTTTTAGCTTCCGTCATGGTCACTCCTTACTTGGCGGCTTGCTTTTGGGCAAGGATGGTTTTGGCACGGGCGATGGCACGGCGAGTCTGGCTCAGCGTACCGGTGTTGCCGAGTTGTTGCGTGGCTTTTTGCATACGAAGGCCAAAGTGAGCTTTTTGCAGCGCTTTGATTTCGTCCTTGATACCAGCAACGTCTTTTTGGCGCAATTCAGCAGCGTTCATTTCTTGTTTCTCCTGAATTATTGGCCAATCATGCGCGCCACAAACGTGGTGCGCAGGGGCAACTTGGCAGCGGCCAATTTGAAGGCTTCACGGGCCAACTCTTCAGGCACGCCCACGATTTCGTAGAGCACCTTACCGGGTTGGATTTCGGCCACATAGTACTCGGGGTTACCTTTACCGTTACCCATACGCACTTCAGCAGGCTTGGTGGAAATCGGCTTGTCGGGGAACACACGAATCCAGATACGGCCGCCACGCTTGACATGACGGGAAATCGCACGGCGTGCGGCTTCGATCTGGCGGGCCGTCAGACGGCCACGGTCTGTGGACTTCAGGCCGAAGTCACCGAACGCCACCGTGTTGCCACGGGTAGCGATGCCGGTGTTGCGGCCTTTCTGTTCCTTGCGGAACTTTCTGCGAGCAGGTTGCAGCATGTTGTTACTCCTTATTGACCGTCAGCTGCTGCAGCTGGCGCGGCGACTGTGCGTACGCGCTTAACGGCGGGTTTGGCATCACCACCCGCGCCGGCAGGCTTGTCGCTGCCGTCGGTGGGTGCTGTGTTGGTGCCTGCGGGACGACGTGGGCCACCACGGCGGTCGCCACTTGGGCGCTCACCAGGACGGGCATCACGACGTGGACCACGTGGACGACGCTCTTCTTCGGCACGTGGCTCGGCCAGTGCAGGCGCGTCATTGCGGCCCAGTGTGTCGCCCTTGTAGACCCAGACCTTGACACCGATGATGCCGTAGGTGGTCTTGGCTTCGGACGTGGCGTAGTCGATGTCAGCGCGCAGGGTGTGCAATGGCACACGGCCTTCGCGATACCACTCGGTACGCGCAATTTCGATACCGTTCAAACGGCCAGCCGACATGATCTTGATGCCTTGGGCACCCAGACGCATGGCGTTTTGCATGGCACGCTTCATGGCACGGCGGAACATGATCCGCTTTTCGAGCTGTTGGGTGATGCTGTCTGCGATCAGTTGGGCATCGATTTCAGGCTTGCGCACTTCTTCGATGTTGACCGCAACAGGCACGCCCAGACGGGCAGCGAGTTCCTTTTTGAGCAACTCGATGTCTTCGCCTTTCTTGCCGATCACCACGCCCGGACGAGCCGAGAAGATGGTGATGCGGGCACTCTTGGCAGGACGCTCGATCAGCACGCGGGAAACCGCGGCGTTCTTCAGCTTGGCCTTGAGGTACTCACGCACCTTGATGTCTTCGGCCAGCATGCCGGCGAAGTCTTTGTTGCTCGCGTACCAGCGGCTTGCCCAGTTACGGCTGACAGCCAGGCGGAAACCGGTAGGATGGATTTTCTGTCCCATAGTTCTTCCTGATTAATTGCCGACCGTCACATACACATGGCATGTGGGCTTGCTGATGCGGTTACCACGGCCTTTGGCGCGGGCGGTGAAACGCTTGAGCGTGGTGCCTTGTTCGACGTAGATGGTTTTCACCTTCAACTCGTCGATGTCGGCGCCGTCGTTGTGTTCAGCGTTGGCGATGGCGGACTCCAGAACCTTCTTGACGATGCCTGCAGCTTTTTTCTGCGTGAAAGTCAGGATGTTCAGAGCTTGATCCACTTTTTTACCGCGAATCAAATCGGCGACCAGGCGGCCTTTATCGACCGACAAACGGACGCCCCGGAGGACTGCACGTGTTTCCATGGTCTTTCCTTATTTCTTCTGGACTTTTTTGTCCGCAGGGTGACCCTTGAAGGTGCGGGTCAGTGCGAATTCGCCCAATTTGTGGCCAACCATCTGGTCGGTCACATACACAGGAACGTGTTGCTTGCCGTTGTGAACGGCGATGGTCAGACCGATGAAATCGGGCAAAACCATGGAGCGACGCGACCATGTCTTGACGGGCTTTTTGTCTTTGGTGGCAACGGCTTTTTCAACCTTGGCCAACAAGTGGTGGTCAACGAATGGACCCTTTTTGAGAGAGCGTGTCATTGTCTAACCCTTACTTCTTGCGACGCGACACGATCATGACCTGTGTGCGCTTGTTGTTACGGGTACGGTAGCCCTTGGTGAGGTTGCCCCACGGGTCTACTGCATGACGGCCTTCGCCGGTACGGCCTTCGCCACCACCGTGCGGGTGATCCACTGGGTTCATAGCCACGCCACGAACGGTTGGGCGGATACCCATCCAGCGTTTGACACCGGCCTTGCCCAATTGGCGCAGGCTGTGCTCTTCGTTGGCAACTTCACCAATGGTTGCACGGCACTCGATGTGGATCTTGCGAACTTCACCGGAGCGCATGCGCACTTGAGCGTAAATGCCTTCGCGAGCCAGCAAAGTGGCCGAAGCACCAGCCGAGCGGGCGATCTGCGCACCAGCACCGGGCTTGAGCTCGATGCAGTGGATGGTCGAACCCACGGGGATGTTGCGGATAGGCAAAGTGTTGCCAGCGCGGATCGGGGCTTCAGCGCCCGACATCAGGGTCGCACCGGCTTCAATGCCACGGGGGGCAATGATGTAACGGCGCTCGCCATCGGCGTAGCACAGCAAGGCAATGTGCGCAGTACGGTTGGGGTCGTACTCGATGCGCTCGACCTTGGCCGGGATCGCATCTTTGTTGCGCTTGAAGTCCACCACGCGGTAGTGGTGCTTGTGACCACCGCCTTTGTGGCGTGTGGTGATGTGACCGTTGTTGTTACGGCCAGACTTCTGGTGCTGGGGTTCCAGCAATGGCGCGTAGCCTTCACCTTTGTGCAGGTGGTCACGCGTGACTTTCACCACGCCACGACGGCCTGGGGATGTCGGTTTGATCTTGATGACAGCCATGATTACGCGGCCTCCCCGGACAGGTTCAGCTCTTGACCTGGTTGCAGCGTGACATAAGCCTTGCGAACGTTGTCGCGACGGCCGATGGTCTTGCCAAAACGCTTGGTCTTGCCCTTGGTATTCACCACAGAGACGCCTTTGACCTCGACCTTGAACATCAATTCCACAGCGGCTTTGATTTCAGGCTTGGTAGCGTCCTGCAGCACTTTGAATGTCACAGCGTTGGATTTTTCTGCAACCATGGTGGCCTTTTCGGACACGATGGGCGCAACCAGCACAGACATCAGACGACCTTCGTCAAACTTCACGGCGCTCATGCAAACATCTCCTTGAGTTTGTCCATGGCACCTTTGGTCACGAGGACTTTCTTGAAGTTCACCAAAGACACGGGATCGGCGTAACGGGGCTCAACAATCAGGATGTTGATCAGGTTGCGCGATGCCAGGTACAGGTTTTCGTCGACTTCGTCGGCGATCACCAGCACGTTGTCGAGACTCATGGCCTTGAACTTGGCAGCGAGCTGCTTGGTTTTAGGTGTCTCAACCTTGAAGGAATCCACCACAGCCAGGCGGCCTTCGCGGGCCAGCTGCGAGAAGATCGAAGCCATACCGGCACGGTACATCTTCTTGTTGATCTTCTGGGTGAAGTTTTCGTCGGGCATGTTCGGGAAAATCCGACCACCGCCACGCCACAGAGGCGAGGAAGTCATACCAGCACGAGCGCGACCTGTACCTTTTTGTTTGAAAGGCTTTTTGGTGGAGTGGTGAACTTGTTCACGGTCCTTTTGGGCGCGGGTGCCTTGACGGGCATTGGCCTGATAAGCCACCACGATCTGGTGAATCAGGGCTTCGTTGTATTCACGACCGAACACAGTCTCGGGCGCGTCCACTTTGGAAGCGGCTTGACCTTGGTCGTTCAGGAGTTCGAGCTGCATCAGTTCGCTCCTTTAGCTTTGATGGCGGGACGCACGGTCACGAAACCACCTTTGGAACCGGGAATGGCACCCTTGATCATCAACAGACCACGGGCTTCGTCAACGCGGATGACGGCCAGGTTCTGGGTGGTGCAAGTCACATCACCGAGGTGACCCGACATTTTCTTGCCAGGGAACACACGGCCAGGATCCTGCGCCATCGAAATCGAACCAGGCACATTGTGCGAACGGCTGTTACCGTGCGATGCGCGCTGCGATTTGAAGTTGTGACGCTTGATCGTGCCGGTGAAGCCTTTACCGATGGAAGTGCCTTGCACGTCCACTTTCTGGCCCACAGCAAACACAGCAGCCACGGGCACAGTCGCGCCAGCGGCGTACTGGGCAGCCGTGTCGGCGGTCACGCGGAATTCTTGAATGATTTCACCGGCTTCAACACCGGCTTTGGCCAGGTGACCAGCGATGGGCTTGGTCACGCGCGATGCCTTGCGGGCACCAAATGTCACTTGCAAAGCGACATAGCCATCGTTCTCTTGGGTTTTGACCTGGGATACACGGTTGTTGGACACATCCAGCACTGTGACAGGAACGGAATCCCCATCATCAGTGAACAGACGCATCATGCCCACCTTGCGGCCCAGCAACCCGAGGGAGTTGCTCAGACTCATTGTTTTCTCCAAAACTTTCACCGAGGCCACTTCAATTGGCAGCCCCGTTTGGTGTGTGAAAGACTGTTAATAAATCTCACCCCAAAAGAGGTGAGCCTGAAATTATAGCCCGACTCGCCATTTTTGGCAAATCAGGCCTTGTTTCAAGTTTTTGGATGGCCTATCGGCCACCCCAAGCCGCATTACTGCAGCTTGATTTCGACGTCCACACCAGCAGGCAGGTCGAGTTTCATCAGGGCGTCCACAGTTTTGTCTGTGGGGTCCACGATGTCCATCAAACGCTGGTGGGTGCGGATTTCCAACTGGTCACGGCTGGTCTTGTTGACGTGCGGCGAGCGCAGGATGTCAAAACGCTTCATGCGTGTTGGCAAAGGCACGGGGCCCTTGACAATCGCGCCGGTGCGCTTGGCGGTGTCAACGATCTCGGCAGCGGACTGGTCGATCAATTTGTAGTCAAACGCCTTCAGGCGGATGCGGATTTTTTGCTTGGATGACATGTCAATTCCTTGTGGTGAGTGTTTGCTTGTCGCAGCGCAAGGGCAAACCCCCACGCCACCGATCCACAAAAGAATTAAGCAATGATCTTGGCAACCACGCCAGCGCCGACGGTACGGCCACCTTCGCGGATAGCGAAACGCAGACCTTCTTCCATCGCGATGGGGTTGATCAGCTTCACAGTGATCGACACGTTGTCACCTGGCATCA
>NZ_NESF01000001.1 GCF_003063665.1 Limnohabitans sp. Hippo3 | reverse complement strand
CCGGTTACGCCGCCAACGATCTGCAGGTTGGCCAGACCGGCAAGATCGTCGCGCCGCAGCTGTACATCGCAGCGGGCATCTCGGGTGCGATCCAGCACCTGGCGGGCATGAAGGATTCGAAGGTGATCGTGGCGATCAACAAGGACCCTGAGGCGCCGATCTTCAGTGTGGCCGACTTCGGCCTCGAAGCCGATCTGTTTGCTGCAGTGCCTGAACTGACCCAAGCACTGTGATCATTTGATGACTGCAAAAAAGGCCTCCCTGAGAGGTCTTTTTTGTACCCGACCCCAGACTGACAGGAGACTTTCATGAGCTACATCGCCCCCCTCAAGGACATGCTTTTCAACATCGAGCACTTGGCCCGCATCGACCAGATCGCACAGATTCCCGGCTTTGAAGATGCCGGTCTGGAAACCGCGCAAGCGGTTTTGGAGGAGTGCGCCAAGCTCAACCAGGACGTGATCTCGCCGCTGAACTGGGAAGGCGACAAGAACCCGTCCTTCCACAACGGCAGCGGCGTCACCACCACGCCCGGCTTCAAGGAGGCTTACCAGCAGTACGCCGAAGGCGGCTGGCAAGGGCTGCAGCACCCGGCCGACTTTGGTGGCCAAGGCTTGCCCAAAACCATTGGCGCAGCTTGCGGCGAAATGCTCAACTCGGCCAACATGGCTTTTGCGCTGTGCCCCTTGCTCACCGATGGCGCGATCGAAGCGCTGCTGACCGCAGGCTCGGACGAGCTCAAAGCCACTTACCTGGAAAAGCTGATCTCTGGCCAGTGGACCGGCACCATGAACCTGACCGAGCCGCAAGCGGGCTCCGACCTGGCCGCCGTGCGCACCCGCGCCGAGCCGCAGCCCGATGGCACTTACAAAATTTTCGGCACCAAGATCTACATCACCTACGGTGAGCACGACATGGCCGAAAACATCGTGCACCTGGTGCTGGCCCGTGTGGTGGGCGCACCCGAGGGCGTCAAGGGCATCAGCCTGTTCGTGGTGCCCAAGTTCCTGGTCAAGGCCGACGGCTCTTTGGGCGATCGCAACGACGTACATTGCGTGAGCATCGAGCACAAGATGGGCATCAAGGCCAGCCCCACGGCGGTGCTGCAGTTCGGTGACCACGGTGGTGGCGTGGGTTATCTGGTGGGCCAGGAAAACCGTGGCCTCGAATACATGTTCATCATGATGAACGCCGCCCGTTACGCGGTGGGTGTGCAGGGCATTGCGATCGCCGAGCGTTCGTACCAGCGTGCCGTGCAATACGCCCGCGACCGCGTGCAAAGCCGCCCGGTGGACGGCAGCTTGCCCGGTGCTGGCCCCATCATTCACCACCCCGATGTGCGCCGCATGCTGATGACCATGCGGGCCTACACAGAGGGCTGCCGCGCCATGGCCTCCACAGCCGCTGCGGCCTACGACGCCTCGCACCACCATCCCGATGCCGAAGTGCGCAAGCAAAACCAGGCTTTCTATGAATTCATGGTGCCCCTGGTCAAGGGCTACAGCACCGAGATGAGCCTGGAAGTCACCAGCCTGGGCGTGCAGGTGCACGGCGGCATGGGTTTCATCGAGGAAACCGGCGCAGCGCAGTACTACCGCGATGCCAAGATCCTGACGATTTACGAAGGCACGACCGCCATCCAGGCCAATGACCTGGTCGGCCGCAAGACCGCACGCGACGGCGGCCAGACCGCCAAGGCGCTGGCCGCGCAAGTGGCGCAAACCGAAAGCGAATTGGCCGCTTCAGGCAATGCCGACGCACAGGCCGTGGCCAAGCGCCTCAAAGCCGCCCGTGAAGCCTTTGTGGACGTGGTCGACTTTGTGGCGGGCAACACCAAGGCCCACCCCAACGACGTGTTTGCAGGCAGCGTGCCTTACCTCATGCTGGCGGGCAACCTGATGGCCGGCTGGCAACTGGGCCGGGCCTTGCTGGTGGCCCTGACCCCCGAAGCGCAGGCGCAAGACGCGGCCTTCATGGCCGCTAAAGTGACGACAGCGCGTTTTTACGCCGACCACATCCTGTCCAAGGCCCCCGGCATTCGCGACAGCATCGTCGAAGGTGCGGGCAGCGTGACCGCGATGGCGCTGGACGCTTTCTGAAACCGATCACGAAAAATTCCAAGGAGACCCCATGTCCAAGCTGCCCCCTGTGCTCGCGAACCTGCCATTTCCCGTCATCGCATCGCCCCTGTTCATCATCAGCAACCCCAAGCTGGTGATTGAGCAGTGCAAGGCGGGTGTGGTCGGCTCCATGCCGGCGCTCAATGCCCGTCCAGCGGCGCAACTCGAAGACTGGCTGGCCGAGATCACCGAGACGCTGGCGGCCTACAACGCGGCCCACCCCGACAAGCCTGCGGCCCCCTTTGCCATCAACCAGATCGTGCACAAGAGCAATGACCGCCTGGAGCACGACATGGCCATGTGCGTGAAGTACAAGGTGCCGATCATCATCACTTCGCTGGGTGCTCGCGAAGAGATTAACCAGGCCGCGCACAGCTATGGCGGTGTGGTGATGCACGACATCATCAACAACAAGTTCGCGCACAAAGCGATCGAGAAGGGTGCGGACGGCCTGATCGCTGTCGCGGCCGGCGCTGGCGGCCATGCGGGTGTGAAAAGCCCGTTTGCCCTGATTCAGGAAATTCGCCAGTGGTTCGATGGTCCAGTGGCCTTGTCGGGTTCGATTGCATCGGGCGACGCCATTTTGGCCGCGCAAGCCATGGGGGCAGACTTTGCCTACATCGGTTCGGCCTTCATTGCCACGCACGAAGCGCGTGCGGCCGAAGACTACAAAAAAGCCATCGTTGATTGCAATTCGGACGACATCGTCTACAGCAACCTGTTCACGGGCGTGCACGGCAATTACCTGGCCCCGTCCATCCGTGCGGCAGGCCTTGACCCCGAGAACCTGCCCGAGTCCGACCCGAGCAAGATGAACTTTGGTGGTGACGCCAAGAAAGCCTGGAAAGACATCTGGGGCTGCGGCCAAGGCATTGGCGCTGTCCAGTCGGTGCAAAGCACCGCCGATCTGGTGGCCCAGCTCAAGGCCCAATACCAGGCGGCACGCGCCCGATTGGCGCTTTGAGCCACCGCACGCTTTGTTGAGCCCCGTTTTGCAGAGCACCCAGCAGCGCCCTTCGGGGCGCTCTTTTTTGATCGATGCGATCAAGGCCGCGGGGTGCTTGCTGATCGTGTTGCACCATATGGCGTTCTATGGGCCCATGTCGGATGTGGTCGCCATCGCCTGGCCTGCAACGGTCAGCTGGCTCTATGACCATGGTCGTCTGGCGGTCCAGTTTTTCCTGGTGTGCGCGGGTTTTCTCACGGCGGGCAGCCTCGCGCGTTACGCATCTCTCTCGCCGTCCGAGGCCCTGAAGCTGGCGTGGCAGCGTTATTTGCGCCTGGCCATTCCCTTGCTGGCCGCGCTCAGTTTCACGGTGCTGGTCACTGAATGGCTTCGCCCCGATTTTGACCATGCCAGCCTGTCTGCACCGCCTGAGTGGGGTCAAGCGCTGGCGCACATGGTGCTGCTGCAGCACGTGCTGGACCTAGAGGCCTTGTCGGCGGGCATCTGGTACGTGGCCATCGACTTTCAGTTGTATGCGATGGCTCTGCTCAGCCTGATGGTGGTGAAGCTCTGTGGTCATGCGCAGTCGCCGTACTTGGCGCAGGCTTGGCGATGGGGCCTGTGGCTGGGTTTGACCTGTGCCTCCTTGTGGTGGTGGAACCTGCATCCCGATCTGGACGACCATGGGCTTTATTTCTTTGGTGCTTATGGTCTGGGTTTGCTGGCTTGGGACGCGCGGCGGCGTGCCAGCTTGCCCCATGGGCCGAGCCAGCGTTGGGGCGTGTGGGCGCTGCTGCTGGTGTTGGGCGGGGTGGCCTGGTGGCTGGAGCCGCGTTGGCGCGTGGCGGTGGCCTGGGGCATCGCCTGTTTGCTGATCGCTGTCCCAGCCCGCTGGTTCTCTGGCGAGGCGCTGCGGTTTTCAGCAGCGCAGGAGATGGTGCAGTGGTTGTCCAAGGTGTCTTACTCGGTCTTCCTGATCCATTTCGGTGTCAGCCTGCTGGTGAATGCAGCGGTCACAGCACTGTGGCCCGAGGCGTTGTGGGCCAACGTGCTGGGCATGCTGATCGCCTTGCTGCTGTCCGTGCTGTGTGGTGCGCTGCTCTACCGCTTGGTCGAGCGCCACGCACCGACTTGGTGGCGGTGGTGGCTGTGGGCCGGTGTGTTCAAGGCCAGCGTGGCGCTGGCCCTGCTCATCAACCCGGCCTGAAGTCAGGCTTCCGAGGCTTTGACTTTTTCGGTGATGTAGGCCAGGGCCTCTTCCACCTGGTCGATCAGGATCAGGCACAAATCACCCGCTGACAAGCGAGAGAGTGCGATGTCGATGGCGTTGAACTCACCCTGGATGTCCTGGACGTGCGTGGTGCGTACAGCGCCTTGCAGGCCTTCGCGCAGCAAGGCAATCACCTCGCCGTCTTCCCGGCCGCGTTGACAGGCATCCTGGTAGAGCAAGACTTCATCAAAGGCTTGGCCCAGAATCTTGGTCTGGTCGCGGATGTCCTGGTCGCGCCGATCCCCAGCGCCGCTGATGACCACCATGCGCTTTTCGGCGGGCATGTTGTCGATGGCCTGCACCAGCGCCTGGATGGCGTCCGGGTTGTGACCGTAGTCGGCAATCAGGGTCGCACCCCGGTAGTCAAACACATTGAAACGGCCGGGCACGCCCTGGATGTCGCTGATGAAGGTAGCCACGCCCTGAGCGATGGCCTCCCACGGTACACCGACCGCCCAGGCCGCACCGATGGCGGCCATGACGTTTTCCGTCTGGAAGCCAATTTGGCCTTGTCGGGTCAGGGGCACTTGGGACAGGGGGATGCGGAACACCTGCTTGCCCTTTTGGGCCACGATGTGACCGTCTTCGGTGAACACCACGCGTTTGCCTTGTGCACGGTGTGTCGCCAGCACGGGCTGGTTGCCATCGAGGGCGAAAAAGGTCACATCGCCCGGGCAATGGGGTGCCATGGAGGCGACGGCCGGATCGGCGGCGTTGAGCACCGCCATGCCGTTTTGCGCCACGTTGAGCACGATCACGCGCTTGAGGACCGACAGGTCTTCCAGCGTGGTGATGTAGTTCAAGCCCAGGTGATCGCCACCGCCCAGGTTGGTCACGATGGCCACGTTACAGCGGTCAAAGGCCAAACCTTCGCGCAGCAGGCCGCCACGGGCGGTCTCGAACACGGCAGCATCCACATCGGGGTGCATCAGCACATTGCGGGCACTGCGCGGGCCGCTGCAGTCGCCCGAGTCGGTCTGGCGACCATTGACGTAAACACCATCGGTGTTGGTCATGCCCACGCGCAGACCTTGCGCCTTGAGCAGGTGGGCCGTCAGGCGCACGGTGGTGGTTTTGCCGTTGGTGCCCGTCACCGCGATCACGGGAATGCGGCCTGTGGCACCGTTCGGAAACATCTGGTCAATGACCGCGTTGCCCACATCGCGGCCCTTGCCATAAGACGGGCTGATGTGCATGCGCAAGCCCGGGGCGGCATTGACTTCGACGATGCCACCGTTTTGCTCTTCCAGCGGGCGCAGCACGGATTCGCAGACCACGTCCACACCGCAAATATCGAGGCCCACCATTTGCGCAGCTTCCACCACCCGGGCGGCTACTTCGGGGTGCACGTCGTCGGTCACATCCGTGGCGCTGCCGCCCGTCGAGAGGTTGGCGTTGTTGCGCAAGATCACACGGCGGCCTTTTTCGGGCACCGATTCGGGCTCCAGGTCCTGGGCGTGCAGACGGCCAATGGCGATGTCGTCAAACCGGATCTTGGTCAGCGAGGTGGAGTGGCCTGTGCCGCGACGGGGGTCGGCATTCACCAGATCCACCAGCTGGCGCACCGTGTGCTTGCCATCGCCCACCACCAAAGGGGGCTCGCGGCGGGCCGCAGCGATCAGCTTGTTGCCCACCACCAGCAGGCGGTAATCGTGGCCGGGCAGGAACTTTTCAACCATCACGGTGCCATAGCGCTCGGCTGTGGCGTAGGCGTTGTCGAAAGCCGAGCGTTCGGTGATGTTGACCGTCACGCCTTTGCCTTGGTTGCCGTCTTGCGGTTTGACCACCACGGGCAGGCCCACTTCCAGGGCAATGGCCCAGGCTTCGTCGGGTGTTTGCGCAGGGCGACCCAAGGGCACAGGCACACCCGCCGCGTGCAGCAGCTTTTTGGTCAGGTCCTTGTCCTGGGCAATCGATTCGGCGATGGCGCTGGTGGAGTCGACTTCAGCGGCCTGGATGCGCCGCTGCTGCGAGCCCCAGCCAAATTGCACCAGGCTGCCATCGGTCAGGCGTCGGAATGGAATCCCGCGGGCCACGGCCGCGTCCACGATCGAGCCGGTGGAAGGCCCCAGGCGCACGTCTTCGTCCAGCTCGTGCAGTTGGGCCAAGGCGTTTTCCAGGTCAAAGCCATGGGAGGCCATGGCCGCTTTGCACAGCTGCTCTGCCAGCTCCAGCGCCAGGCGGCCCACCGCTTCTTCGGAGTACTGCACCACCACCTGGTAAACGCCCGATTCTTCGGTGGCCGTGGTCCGGCTGAAGGTCACGGGGCAGCCGGCTTGCACTTGCAGGGCCAGCGTGACTTTTTCGAGGGCGTGCGCCATGGAGGGGGCTTGGCCCGGGCGGCTGCCCTCGATGGGGCCGACTTCGGGGAAGATGCGGCGCAAGCGCTGTTCGATCGGGTGATTGGGCGCCAGGCTGCGTTCGGCCTCGGGGCAGGTCACTATGGCTTCAATGGCCGTGTGACGGCTCCACAGATTGGGGCCGCGCAGTGCGCGAATTCTTGACACTTCCATGAACCAGGATTCCTGTGATGCGGTAAGGCCGAAGGGCTCGTCGGGTGTTAGTGAGAGGTGTTCTGGCCGAAGCTTTTGACGCCAGCACGGATGAGGTCCGTGCTGATGTCCAGCGCCCAGGCCACGCTGGCGGCGATCAGCATGTCGTCGGTGCCCAGCTTGCCGTCTTGCAGCAGACGCGCCACGGCGGGTCGTTTGGCCGACAGCACGAGCGACTCGCGCTGGCCTTCACCCAAGACCAGTTGCCCATCGCGCCAGAAAGCCACGCGGCCGCCTTCGGCGCGGTGCGCCGCAAGTCGCGAGTTGTTTTCATCGTCGGCATAAAAGATCACACTGCCATCGCAGTAGCTGGCCAGCTCTGCGACTTGCGCATCGGCGGCATTGAGCACGGCGGTGCCATGGGGTAAGACCACGTCGACCTGGGTGCGCACATAAGTGGGCATTTTTTCGTCGCTGCCTGGGTACAGATCGTCCAGACCTTGCGCCTTGGGCATACGCGTAACCACACCGACCTGGCAGCGGTCGTAGGGCAAGCCTTCGGCCAGCAAATGGCGGACATCGCTTTCGAACACAGCCGTTTGGACCGAGCGGTTGATCAAAAGTCGCTGGGCGTTGTCCCAATCCATGCCGCCCTGGCTTTGCAGCTGACGCTGGTTCATGTAGAGCCCATCGGCACAGGCCAGGCCCGTGTAGAGGCCTTTGAGGTGCAGCAGCCAAGCCACCAGTTTGGCGGGGCGGGTGGTGTCGCCATCGCCCATGAGGCCCACCACCGGAATGCGGCCGGTTTCTGTGGGCTGGAACAAATGGTTGGCGATCGCCTGGCCTACCGGGCGGGGTTGACCCACAGCGGGTTTGAGGTGCATCAACAAACCGGGCCCGGCATTGACTTCAACAATCGCGCCACCTTGCGCGGCCAGGGGCTGGGAGATGTCTTGCGCCACCAGATCGACGCCCGCGATGTCCAGGCCCACCACGCGGGCGGCTAGCACGGCTTGCGCAGCCACTTCGGGGTGGACTTCATCGGTCACGTCCAGCGCCATGTTGCCTGTGCGCATGATCAGCACAGTCCGGTCCTTTTCGGGCACGCTGTCGGCTGTCAGGCCTTGGCGTTTGAGCTCCAGCACCGAGGTGGTGTGCTCGTCGAGCCGAATGGTGTCGAGCGGAAAGTCTTCCTCTTCGCCGCGGCGAGGGTCGGAGTTGATCTGCAGCTCGATCAGCTCGGCCACCGTGTGCACGCCATCGCCCACCACGCTGGCGGTTTCGCCTTTGTTGGCGGCGGCCACTTGGTCGCCGACCACCAGCAGGCGGTGTTCTTCTCCGCGGATGAAACTTTCGACAATGACTTCGCTGCCCTCGGCCAGGGCAATGTCGTAAGCGGCTTCGATGTCTTCCTGTTTGGACAGTTCTAGGGAGACGCCTCGGGCGTGGTTGCCGTCGGTGGGTTTGACGCACACGGGCAGGCCAATGTCCTGCGCGGCGGCCCAAGCGGCAGCGGGGCTGTCCACGATCTGGCCGGAGGGCACAGGCACGCCACACATGCTGAGCAGTTGTTTGGTGAGGTCCTTGTCCTTGGAGATGCCCTCGGCGATCGCGCTGGTGCGGTCGGTTTCGGCGGTCCAGATGCGGCGCTGCTGAGCGCCATGGCCCAATTGCACCAGGTTGCCGTCATTGAGGCGGATGGCGGGAATGCCGCGTTCGCTGGCCGCGTCCACGATGCTGGCCGTGCTGGGGCCGATGCACAGGCTGTCGACCATTTGCTTGAGGCGGTTGATTTGGCCCGGCACGTCAAAGGGGCGGTCTTCAATGGCCGCCAAAATCAGGTCGCGTGCGGTTTCGAGGGCGCTGCGGCTGACCGCTTCATGGCGGGTGCGGATGACGACTTTGTAGACGCCCCGGGGACCGGCTTCGCGGGCTTTGCCAAAGCCGGTTTGCATGCCGGCCTGGGTTTGCAGCTCCAGTGCCACGTGTTCGAGCACGTGACCGGCCCAGGTGCCTTGCGCCAGCCGTTGCAAGAAGCCGCCGCGTTCACCCACGCTGCAGCGGTGCTCGATCAAGCCGGGCAACCAGGCCGTCAAACGTTCGTTGAAGCCTGGCAAGGTGTTGGAGGGTGCGTCTTCCAGATCGCCGATGTCGATCAGTGCTTCCAAGACAGGACGATAAGTCCAGATGTTGGGGCCGCGCAAATGGGTCATGCGCAGAAATTGAATGTTTTTGGCGTTCATGCGTGAAAAGGGCGGCTATACAATGACCCGCCCGTCATGGGCAGTACAGGTGCAGTCGTGGGCGGCATCCATGGTTGTTTTTTTGTCTCGCCGGCCACCGGGGTCGTTCGAGTTGTTTCCGGTTCATCCTTCAATGACATCAACTTCTTCTTTGGCCGCTGCATCCCGTCAGGTTCTGCCCGACGCTTGGCAGGTTGAAGTCCATTCTTGTCTGCAACCTGATGAAAACGCAACAGCCTGGTTGGAGGTTGACCTTGACAGCAGCTTGCGATTTGCCAAAAGTGCCATCATTTTGACCGATCGGCGGGTCCTATCCCGGCCCGAAGGTGAAAAAAACTGGTCCAGCTGGGCTTTGCAGCCGGGTTTGGCCTTGAAACTCACGGACCATGCGGGTGTGGGCTGCCTCACCATGAGCAATGCCGAGGGACAGCTGGCCGTGTGGCGTTTCACCTTGGGCTTGCAGGCTGCCGTGGCCCGCTGGGTCGCGCAGTTCGATAGCCAATTGGCCCAATGGGGCAGCGCTGAACAGGGGCGACCTTTGCAGTCCGTGCTGTCGGGCTCGGTCTGCCCGGTTTGCCAGACGGTCATGAGCGACGAAGACGAGGATTGTCCCAGCTGCGGCCGTGAAGACTTGGCGCCGCCTTCGACCTGGACGCTGTTCAAATTGTGGCGATTTGCCCGGCCCTACCAGCGCTCCTTGTTGGCCGGATTTTTGCTCACCCTGGCCGCCACCGCCGCCACCTTGGTGCCGCCCTACCTGACCATGCCCTTGATGGATGACATCCTCATCCCTTACCAAAACGGTCAGGCCATTGACCCCGGTCTGGTCTCTCTGTATTTGCTGGGCTTGTTCGGTTCAGCCCTGCTGGCCTGGGGTCTGGGCTGGGCCAAAACCTACATCCTGGCCTTGGTGTCCGAGCGCATCGGGGCCGACCTGCGCACCACCACGTACGACCATTTGCTCAAGCTGTCGCTGGAGTATTTTGGCGGGCGGCGCACAGGCGATCTGATTGCCCGCATCGGCAGCGAGACCGACCGCATCAACGTCTTTTTGTCGCTGCACCTGCTGGACTTTGCCACCGACGTCTTGATGATCCTGATGACGGCCATCATCTTGTTCACCATCAACCCGACCTTGGCTTTGGTGACCTTGCTGCCCTTGCCCTTCATCGCCTGGCTGATCCATGTGGTGCGCGAAAAGCTGCGCACCGGTTTCGAGAAAATTGACCGCGTGTGGGCCGAAGTGACCAACGTCCTGACCGACACCATCCCCGGCATCCGGGTGGTCAAAGCCTTCGCACAGGAAGATCGCGAAGCCCAACGTTTCAAGGACGCCAACGCGCACAACCTGCAGGTCAACGACCGGCTCAACCGCGTCTGGTCGCTGTTCTCGCCCACGGTGACGCTGATGACCGAAATCGGCCTGCTGGTGGTGTGGGGTTTTGGCATCTGGCTGGTGTCGGACGACCAGATCACGGTCGGTGTCCTGACCGCGTTTTTGGCCTACATCGGGCGCTTTTACAGCCGCCTCGATTCGATGAGCCGGATCGTCTCCAACACCCAAAAGGCCGCATCCGGTGCCAAGCGCATTTTTGACATCCTCGACCATGTCTCCAGCGTGCCCGAGCCGCTCAGCCCTGTGGCCTTGCCAACGCGTGTGCAAGGTCGCATCACGGTGCGCGATGCGGGCTTTCGCTATGGCAACCGCGCGGTGATCCGCCAGCTCAACCTCGACATCCAACCCGGCCAGATGATTGGCCTGGTGGGCCACAGTGGCTCGGGCAAGAGCACGCTGGTCAACCTGATCTGCCGCTTTTATGACCTGAGCGATGGTGCCATCGAGCTCGATGGCACCGACATCCGCCAGCTCAAGGTGGCCGACTACCGCCGCCAGATTGGTCTGGTGCTGCAAGAGCCATTCTTGTTCTTCGGCACCATCGCCGACAACATCGCCTACGGCAAGCCCGAAGCCACCCGCGAAGAGATCGTGGCCGCTGCCCGTGCAGCCCATGCCCACGAGTTCATCTTGCGCATGCCGCAGGGTTACGACTCCCTGGTGGGCGAGCGCGGTCAGGGTTTGTCGGGCGGTGAGCGCCAGCGCATCTCGATTGCCCGTGCTTTGCTCATCAACCCCCGCATCCTCATCCTGGACGAGGCCACCTCGGCCGTGGACACCGAGACCGAAAAAGAGATTCAAAAAGCGCTGGACAACCTGGTGCGCGGGCGCACGACGATTGCCATCGCGCACCGACTGTCCACTTTGCGCAAGGCCGACCGTCTGGTGGTCATGGACAAAGGGCTGGTGGTCGAAGAGGGGACGCACGACGCGCTCATCGAGGCCCAAGGCGCTTACTGGCGTTTGTACGAAGCGCAGCAGCGCCAGGCCGAAGCCGAGGCGGTGTTGGGTGGCAGCGACGAAGACAAGAAGGTGATCGCATGAACCCCTTTGATTTGCAACGCGACGCCTTTGGCCGCTGGGTCCTGCAGCTGCCCGATGGCACGCGACACGTTCCTGTGACCGCCTTGCGCGCCTACCCGGTGTCCGCGCCGGACGAAGGGGTGGCGCTGATGGATGCCGACGGGCACGAGATTTTCTGGATCGATGCCTTGGACCAGCTGGCATCCGCTCTGCGCTCCCAGGTCATCCAGGCCCTGAACGAGCGGGAGTTCTTGCCAGAAATCCTTCAGCTGACCGATGTCAGCAGCTTCGCCACGCCCAGCACCTGGTCGGTGCTCACCGACCGGGGCAGCACACAGTTTTTGCTCAAGGGGGAAGAAGACATCCGGCGCTTGACGGGCACGGTGCTGCTGATCAACGACGCCAATGGGGTGCAGTTCATGATCCGCGACCTGGCGGCCATGGACAAGCATTCGCGCAAACTGCTGGACCGGTTCCTCTGAGCGGCCTCAAAGAGGCCAGACCGAGCCCTGTTCAGGCACCAGCGCACGCCATTTGATCTCGTGCTCGATGCGCTGGCGCAGCATGTCGGACGCCTCGCGCTCGCCATGCACCACATACACCTGCCCGGGTGCGCTGGGCATTTTGTGCAACCAGCTCAGCAGCTGGTTCGCGTCGGCATGGGCTGAGGCCGATTCGATTTGCGCCACCTCGGCCCGCACCGCCACATCCTGCGCGTGGATGCGGAGGGTGCTGTGGCCATTGGCCAGCGCTGCACCGCGTGTGCCCGGCGCTTGGTAGCCCGTCAGGATCACCATGTTGCGGTGGTCGCCCGCGTATTGTGCCAGGTGGTGCAGCACCCGCCCACCCGTGGCCATGCCGCTGGCCGCCAGGATCACCATCGGGCCGTGCCGCCGTGCCAGTGACTTGGATTGTTCAGGCGTCTCCAGCATGGTGGCCACATGGTCCATGTTGCGCACTTCCTGCACGCTCAGGCGGTGCTCACCCGGGTGGCGTTCAAACAAGGCCGTGGTGTGGATCGCCATCGGGCTGTCCAGAAAAATCGGCAAACCTTTGGGAATTTCCCCGGCCGCTTTGAGCTGCGCGATGGTGTGCAGCACGGCCTGCGCACGCCCCACGGCAAAGACCGGCACCACGGCCACACCGCCGCGAGCGGCCAGTTTTTTCAAGAGCGGCCCGAGCTCCTCGAATAGCTTTTCCTTGGGGTGCTGGCGGTCACCATAGGTGGACTCGATCAAGACCGTGTCGGCCTGCGGTGGTGGCTCCGGCGGGTTCATCAGCGGATCGTCGGGTCGGCCCAGATCGCCAGAAAACAGAATGCGCCGACCTGCCACATTGAGCAGCAAACTTGCCGCACCCAGAATGTGCCCGGCGGGCTGAAAGCGCGCCTTCCAGCCCCGAATGGGCTCGAACCACTGGCCCTGGTGTTCTGCGCGCAATTGTTTCAGGCAGTGGATGGCCTCTTGCTTGGTGTACAGCGGCAGGGCCGGTGCGTGTTTGGAAAAGCCGTGCCGGTTGGCAAAAAAAGCATCTTCTTCCTGAATGTGCCCACTGTCGGGCAGCAGAATGCTGGCCAGATCGCAAGTGGCCGAGGTGGCATGCACCCGGCCCCGAAAACCGTTTTTGACCAGCAATGGCAAGTAGCCGCTGTGGTCCAGGTGCGCATGGGTCAGCACCAACGCGTCAATGTGAGCCGGGTTCGCGGGCAGGTGGTTCCAGTTGCGCAGGCGCAGCTGTTTGTAACCCTGAAACAGCCCGCAATCGACCAGCAGCCGTTTCTGGTTGTGCTCGATCAGGTATTTGGAGCCGGTGACGGTGTCGGCTCCGCCGAGGAAGGTGATGGTGGCGCTCATGCTTCGCATGCTGCCTTCAAAAGCAAAAGCCTGCTTGACGCAAGTCAAACCCCGGTGGGGTACAACAAAGCCATCTTGTCATACCCGCGAAGGCGGGTATCCATGGCAGTCGAAGACATGGACCCCTGATCGGGTCGGGGGTGACCATTCAATTGTCATGCCCGCATCCAGTGCGGCCGAAGGCATGGATCCCCGATCAGGTCGGGGATGACCATTCAAGTGTCATGCCCGCGAATGCGGGTATCCATGGTGGTCGAAGGCATGAACCCCGACAGGTCGGGAGAGACGAACGCAGTTCAGCCGCCGAAGAAACCCTTGAGCTTGTCGGTCCAGCTCTCGCCACTGGGCTGGTGTTTGCCGCCGCCTTTTTTCAGGGACTCTTCAAACTCCTTGAGCAGCTTTTTCTGGTGCTCAGTGAGCTTGACCGGGGTTTCCACCGTGATGTGGCAATACAAGTCGCCTGGGTAGCTGCCGCGCACACCCTTGATGCCTTTGCCGCGCAAGCGGAACTGCTTGCCCGTCTGGGTGCCTTCTGGAATGTCGATCGCCGCTTTGCCGCCCAGGGTCGGCACCTCGATCTCACCGCCCAAAGCCGCTTTGGAAAAGCTGATCGGCACCGCGCAGTGCAGGTCATCGCCATCGCGCTCGAAGATGTCGTGTTTCTTCAGTCGGATCTCGATGAACAAATCACCAGGTGGCCCGCCATTGGTGCCTGGCTCGCCATTGCCCGCGCTGCGGATGCGCATGCCGTCGTCGATGCCAGCCGGGATTTTGACTTCCAGTGTTTTCTGTTTCTTGACCTTGCCTTGCCCGTGGCAAGTGCCGCAAGGGTCGGGGATGATCTTGCCCGTGCCCCGGCAGTGCGGGCAGGTCTGCTGCACGCTGAAGAAACCCTGGCGCATCTGCACCTGGCCTTGGCCGTGACAGGTCGAACAGGTCTTGGCGCTGGTGCCGGGTTTGGCGCCCGTGCCGTGGCAGGTGTCGCACTCGTCCCAGCTGGGGATGCGCAGCTGCGAGTCCTTGCCGTTGGCCGCTTCTTCAAGCGTGATCTCCATCGCGTAGCTGAGGTCCGCACCCCGGAACACTTGACGCCCGCCGCCGCGCCCACCGCGGCCCTGGCCACCAAAAATGTCACCAAAGATGTCGCCAAACGCATCACCGAAACCGCCAAAGCCTTCGGCACCGCCACGCATATTGGGATCGACCCCGGCATGGCCATGCTGGTCATAAGCCGCGCGTTTTTGCGGGTCTGACAGCATCTCGTAGGCCTCTTTGACCTCTTTGAATTTGGTTTCGGCGTCTTTGGCCTTGGCGTCATTCCCCTGGTTGCGGTCGGGGTGGTACTTCATCGCCAGCTTGCGATAAGCCTTTTTGATGTCTTCGTCTGAAGCGTTTTTGGCAACGCCCAGCACTTCGTAAAAATCTCGTTTTGTCGCCATGACTTTCAGGCCTTTACATGCAAAAAACGTCCCGAGACTTGCCCGGGACGTTGGGGGTGTTTGTGGGAGGCCACCCCTGTGGCCGATTGCAATCGCGAGCAGGGGCTCGCTCCCACGGGATGGCCCACAGCTTCCATGCGGGCATCAGCCCTTTTTGACTTCCTTGACTTCCGCGTCCACCACGTTGTCGTCTTGGGGCTTGGCTTCGGCTGCACCTGCACCCGCAGCGGCTTGCTGCGCTTGCATGTCGGCGTAGACCTTTTCGCCCAGCTTCTGGCTGGCGGTCATCAGCGCTTCGGTTTTGGCTTCGATGGCGTCTTTGTCTTCGCCCTTCAAAGCTTCTTCCAGCGCTTTGCTGGCTGTTTCGATGGCTTCCTTTTCGGCCGCCTCGATCTTGTCGCCGTGCTCTGTCAGGCTCTTCTTGACGCTGTGCACGGCGGCTTCACCAGCATTGCGGGCCTGCACCAGTTCGAGTTTTTTCTTGTCTTCGGCCGCGTTCAGCTCGGCGTCTTTCACCATTTGCTGAATTTCTTCTTCCGACAAGCCCGAGTTGGCCTTGATCGTGATCTTGTTTTCCTTGCCGGTGCCCTTGTCCTTGGCGCCCACGTGCAAGATGCCGTTGGCGTCGATGTCGAACGACACTTCGATCTGAGGCGTACCACGGGGTGCGGGTGGGATGCCTTCGAGGTTGAACTCGCCCAGCAATTTATTGCCCGAAGCGATGTCGCGCTCACCCTGGAACACCTTGATCGTCACCGCAGGCTGGTTGTCTTCGGCAGTCGAGAAAGTCTGTGCAAACTTGGTCGGGATGGTGGTGTTCTTGGTGATCATCTTGGTCATCACACCGCCCATGGTTTCGATGCCCAGAGACAAAGGTGTCACGTCGAGCAGCAGCACGTCGGTGCGGTCGCCAGACAAGACCTGGCCCTGGATCGCAGCGCCCACGGCCACGGCTTCGTCGGGGTTCACGTCCTTGCGGGGCTCTTTGCCGAAGAACTCCTTGACCTTCTCCTGCACCTTGGGCATGCGGCTCATGCCGCCCACCAGGATCACGTCGTGGATGTCGGAGACCGACACGCCAGCATCCTTGATGGCCATGCGGCAGGGGGCGATGGTGCGCTCGATCAGCTCTTCCACCAGCTGCTCCAGCTTGGCACGGGTCAGCTTGATGTTCAGGTGTTTGGGGCCTGTGGCATCGGCCGTGATGTAAGGCAGGTTGACGTCGGTCGAGGCCGAGCTGGACAGCTCGATCTTGGCCTTTTCAGCGGCTTCTTTCAGGCGCTGCAGGGCCAGCACGTCCTTGGTCAGGTCCACGCCGGATTCTTTCTTTAACTCGGCAATGATGAAGTCGATGATGCGCTGGTCGAAGTCTTCGCCGCCCAGGAAAGTGTCGCCGTTGGTGGACAGCACTTCGAACTGCTTTTCGCCATCGACATCGGCGATCTCGATGATGGACACGTCGAAGGTGCCGCCACCCAGGTCATACACCGCGATTTTGCGGTCGCCTTTTTCCTGCTTGTCCAGGCCAAAGGCCAGGGCTGCAGCGGTGGGCTCGTTGATAATGCGCTTGACGTCCAGACCGGCGATGCGGCCAGCGTCCTTGGTGGCCTGGCGCTGGGCGTCGTTGAAGTAAGCGGGCACCGTGATGACGGCCTCGGTCACTTCTTCGCCGAGGTAGTCTTCGGCGGTTTTCTTCATCTTGCGCAGGATTTCAGCGCTGATCTGGGGTGGGGCCAGTTTGTTGCCGCGCACCTCAACCCAGGCATCGCCATTGTCGGCCTTGGTGATGGTGTAGGGCATCAGGTCGATGTCCTTTTGGACTTCCTTCTCGGCAAATTTGCGACCGATCAGGCGCTTGACCGCGTAGAGCGTGTTTTTGGGGTTGGTCACCGCCTGTCGCTTGGCCGAGGCACCGACCAGGATTTCGCCGTCTTCCTGGTACGCAATGATCGACGGGGTGGTGCGAGCGCCTTCGGCGTTCTCGATCACTTTGGTCGTGTTGCCTTCCATGATGGCCACGCACGAGTTGGTGGTGCCCAGGTCAATACCGATGATTCTTCCCATTTTGATGCTCCGAAATTGGTTAAAAGTACAGATGTTTTGCAGTTGGGGCGGGGTGAATGCTTTTCAAGTCCCCTTACGCCCAAAAAGGTCATATTGGCTGTCATCCCGGCCCCCGAGCCGGGATCCATCCGTTTGAAGTCATGGACCCCGGATCAAGTCCGGGGTGACAGTTTGGGTAGGAAGCGGGGTTTATTTTGGCGCCGTGACCGTGACCAGAGCTGGGCGCAACACCCGGTCGGCGATCTGGTAGCCCTTTTGCAGCACCGTGACCACGGTGTTGGGCTCCTGCTCGGCAGGGACCACGCTGATGGCTTGGTGGTGGTGTGGATCGAACTTGGTGCCCGCTGCGGGTGCAATTTCAACCACTTTGTTGCGTTCCAGCGCGCTTTTGAGCTGGCGCAGGGTGGCTTCCGAGCCTTCGCGGATCTGCTCGATCGTCACGTTGGGGATGGCCAGACCCGCTTCCAGGCTGTCCAGCACGGGCAGCAGGCTGTCGGCAAAACTCTCCACGGCGAATTTGCGGGCTTTGGTGATTTCGTCGTCGGCACGGCGGCGGGCGTTTTGCACATCGGCCTGGGCGCGCAGGTACTGGTCGGCCAGATCGGCGTTTTGGGCTTTCAGGTTCGCCAGCTCGGCCTGGGCATCGGCCAGCGGATCGGCCGCGGTGGTGGCTGCGGCGGCCAGTTCTTCGTCGCTCAGGGGCTTGGGGTTGGGGTTTTGTGTGGCTTCTGACATGAGCAATCTGCGCAAAAAATGAATACCCCCTTTAAATAGGGGCGTTGTTCAGGGCTTCAAGAGGGCAAGAAAAACCCGCCGAACGGCGGGTCAGGTGGGTGCCAGTCTGGCGCAGGCTCAGTCCAGGGCCAGCAGTTCCACATCGAATTTCAGGGTGGCATTGGGCGGAATCACGCCACCCGCGCCGCGGGCACCATAGCCCAGCTCAGGGGGGATGATCAGGGTGCGCTGACCGCCCACCTTCATGCCGGCCACGCCTTCGTCCCAGCCCTTGATGACCATGCCTGCACCCAAACCGAACACAAAGGGGTCACGGCGGTCACGGCTCGAATCGAACTTGGCGCCTTGCTGGCCGTCCTTGTAGAGCCAGCCGGTGTAGTGCACGGTGACATCCTGGCCAGCGGTGGCGATCGCGCCTTCGCCCACGACGGTGTCTTCGTATTGCAGGCCGGAGGGGGTGGTGTTCATGGAGGGGATCCTGTCAGTCAGTGTCCGGAGCCATCGGTCGGCTTTCCGGGATGTGGAAAACACAAAATTATGCCAGCCCCGCGCGTTCCATCAACGCGCCTGTTGGCGTTTGGCCAAGTCACGCATCAGCGCACCCACACCATAGGTCCACGCGGGTGCCTGGTCCGAGGTGGTGACCTGGTTGGTCAGGGTGCCCAGCTGCGGGGTGGAAATGCTCACCACATCGCCCACCACATGGGTGAAGCCCTGGCCAGGGCCGTGGCGGTCTTGAGTGGGGGCGAACATGGTGCCCAGGAACAGCATCATGCCGTCCGGGTACTGGTGGTATTTGCCCATGGCCTGGCCCGCCAGGTCCAGCGGGTCGCGGCTGATCTGGCTCAAGGCGCTGCTGCCTTGCATCACAAAACCTTCGGGGCCTTGTACTTTCAGGCTCAGCTCGCATTGGCGCACATCGTCGATGCCGAAGTGCTCGTCAAACAGGCGGATGAAGGGGCCGATCGCGCAGCTGGCGTTGTTGTCTTTGGCTTTGCCCAGCAGCAGCGCGCTGCGGCCTTCGAAGTCGCGCAGGTTCACGTCGTTGCCCAAGGTGGCACCCACCACTTCACCGCGCGAGTTGGCGGCCAGCACGATCTCGGGCTCCGGGTTGTTCCACTGGCTGCCCGGGTGAAGCCCTATTTTTGCGCCAGGGCCCACCGCGCTCATGGGTTGTGCTTTGGTGAAGATTTCGGCGTCGGGCCCGATGCCCACTTCCAGGTATTGCGACCACATGCCTTGGGCCAGCAACACTTCCTTGAGTTTGGCCGATTCGGGCGAGCCGGGCACCACGCTGCGCAGGTTGTCGCCAATGACCGCCACCACCGCCTGGCGCACGGCTTCGGCGCGGCTGGCGTCGCCACGGGCTTGTTCTTCGATCACACGCTCGAGCATGCTGGCTACAAAGGTCACGCCCGCCGCCTTGACGGCTTGCAGGTCGCAGGGGGCCAAAAACCAGGGCTTGGACGGGTCACGCGCAGCTTCGTCGCTGTTGGCCAGCACGGCCGCTGTTTGGGCCAGGGGGGAGGCCTGGCCTGTGCGGATGCATTGCCTGACACGTTGAGCCACTTGCTCCAGTTCGAGCAACTCGCTGCATGTGAGCGCCAGGCGCGACAGGTCCAGCACCTGGTCGGGCGTCACCGCGACCAGAACCGGGCCGGTGTTCGGTTGCCAGATGCGGCCGATCAAGAGGGCGTTGTCAGACAGTGAGGGCAGGGCGGAGGTGTTCATTGCGGGTGTCCAAATGGGTGCGGTCTATCTTGCCAGAAGCGGGCAGCGGCCAGCTGTCACTTAGGGGCCTGGGGTGGTTTGGGCACCGGACTGGCGCGGGCCTGCCGTGTTGGCCAGTTGGGGGCCCAGATGCAATGCGTTACAAGCTTGTGCGCTGCAACACCGAAATGTCCGGCCTTTGATCTTAGAGTGGCGTGTCTCGGTTGAAAGGAGCTTTCAAATGAACACGATGACTGCATTCAAATCCGCGGGTGCCTTGACCTGTGCTTTGGCCATTTTGCTCACAGGGTGTGCAACGGCCACACCCGAACAAAAGGGGGCCGGAACCGGTGCGGTGATCGGTGCCGTGGCTGGGCAAATTCTGGGGCGTGACAGCAAATCCACCGTCATTGGTGCGGGTCTGGGTGCTTTGGGCGGCTATGTCTGGTCGAAAAGCATGGAGGACAAGAAGCGGGCCATGGAGCAAGCCACCGCCGGTACCGGCACGGTGGTCACGCAGACCGCAGACAACCAGCTCAGGCTCAGCATCCCCAGCGATATTTCATTTGATTCGGGCCGTTCCGAAATCCGGCCCAATTTGCGCCCGATCCTGGACCAGTTTGCCCAGGGCTTGAGCCAGCAGCCCAGCATGGAAGTGCGCATCGTGGGGCACACCGACAACACCGGCAGTGACGCCGTCAACAACCCCTTGTCGGTCAACCGCGCCCAAAGTGCCCGCGATTACCTGGTGTCGCGCGGCGTGAACAGCAGCCGCATCAGCATCGATGGGCGCGGTTCTCGCGAGCCCATCGCTGACAACAACACCGAATCAGGCCGTGCCCGCAATCGCCGCATCGAGATTTTCCTGGCAGAGCGTGCTGCAGGACGTTGAGGCGTGGCTGTTGCCGTAATGGTCTATGTCACTTACTAACTGAACGTAGGTCTATGCCTTCGCCTGCCATGGATACCGCATGCGCGGGTATGACACGTGGGAAGTCATGACCGACCTGATCTGATCTGATCTGATCAGGTTTGTGCCTTTGGTTGCCGAGGATGCCTGCATGCGCGGGTGTGGCACATGAATGGTCATACCCGACTTGATCGGGTATCCATGCTTGCTCAGCGCTCAGCCTGAGAACGTTACAGGTAAATCTTTTGCAGCAGCGTCAGCAGTGTTGTGCGCTGCGCAGGGGTGAGCCGTGCGGTTTTCTCGATTTCGAGTTCGGTGGCGGTCTGCTCGGCTTGCACCATCAGCGCCTGGCCTTTGGGGGTGGCGTGCAGTCCGACGGCGCGCCCATCGTGCGGGTGCGGTTTGCGCTCGATCAGGCCACGTGACTCCAGCGACTGGATCAGGCCCACCAGGTTGGGGGGCAGCAGGTCGAGCGTGGCGCACAACTGGCGCGAGGTCACGCCGGCGTTGTGGCAGATGATGGACATGACCGAGAAATCCACGGGCTTGAGACCGTAAGGGGCCAGCCGTTCCAGAAACAAGCCGATGATGCTGAGCGCCGCACGCCGTGCGTTGTAGCCCATCAGGGATTGCAGGTAAGTGCTGTCCACTTTGTCGACGGCCGATCCCGAAGCGGGATCGGCTTTTGGGGATCGCGCTTTTTTGGGGTCGGGCTGGGTAGCTTTGCTCATGCTGCCGCCGTGCATTGCTGCACGATGATGAAAGTGCGCATCTGGAATTCGGGCAGTACCCAGCTGCGCAGGGCCTTGGCCGGAGCACGCCATCGGGTATCGGCCTGGGGTGTCTGCTCGTCCAGGCCGGCTTCGATGCGCAGCCAAGCCCAGTCCATCAGCACCAGGGCCACGGCACGCAGGTAGTCGTCGGCCACACGGAAGGGCAAAGCGGCGTCTTGCGGCGCCGCTTTCAAGATCTGCTCGGTCACGGCACGCAGGGTTTGAATGCGGGCTTGCGAGGCGGTGCTGGTTTTGGCTGACTTGGACAAGTCAGCGGCGATGGTGTCGAGCAGGGCGTTCATGCCCTGACCGCCATCGGCCATCACTTTACGCACCAGCAGGTCAATCGCCTGGATTTCGTTGGTGCCTTCGTAGATCATGGCCACACGGGCGTCGCGCACGATTTGCTCGATGCCCCATTCGCGCACATAACCATGGCCACCGAACACCTGCAGACAGTCGCTGCCGCCATGAAAGGCCTGGTGGGTGAACACCGATTTCATGACCGGCGTGACCAGAGCGCACCAGCGCTGGGCGGTGGCTTGGGTGTTGGCGTCGGGGCTGTGCTTGATCAGGTCCAGCTCCAGCGCGGTGCGGTAGGCCAGCACGCGACCGGCATCAACCCAGGCGCGTTGCGTATCCAGAATGCGGCGCATGGCGGGGTGCTCGGCAATGAAATCCGCTTCTGCAGCCGATTTGCCTTTGCCCGGCGCACGCATCTGTCGGCGTTCTTGGGCGTAGGCATCGGCTTTTTGCCAGGCGGCGTCCAGCAGGCCAATGCCTTGCAGGGCCACGTGCAGGCGGGCGGCGTTCATCATCACGAACATCGCGTTCAGGCCCTTGCCGGGCTCGCCCACGATCGAACACACCGCTTCGTCAAAACGCATCACGCAGGTGGGGCTGCCGTGCAGGCCCATTTTTTCTTCGATCCGGTCGCAGTACACGCGGCTGCGCGAGCCATCCGGGTAGAACTTGGGCACCAAAAACAGCGACAGGCCTTTGGGGCCGGGCGGGGCATCAGGCAGGCGGGCCAGCACCAAGTGAACAATGTTGTCGGTCAGGTCGTGCTCACCGCCCGAGATGAAAATCTTGGTGCCGCTCACGGCGTATGTGCCATCGGGCAAGGGGACTGCTTTGGTACGGGCCAGGCCCAAATCAGAGCCTGCATGCGGCTCGGTCAGGCACATGGTGGCCAGCCATTCGCCGGTGGCCACTTTCTCTAAATATTGCGTTTTGAGCTCGTCGCTGGCGTGGTGTTTGATGCATTCATAAGCGCCGTGCAGCAGGCCGGGGGCCATGGTCCAGCCGTGGTTGGCCGCGCTCAGCATTTCGTACAGCATGGCTTCGAGCACGCTGGGCAGGCCTTGGCCGCCGTCTTCGGCGCTGGCTGCCAAGGCGGGCCAGCCCGATTGCCAGAACGACTGGTAAGCGGCCTTGAAGCCAGGCGGCATGGTGACCGCGCCGTCCTTCCATTGCGCGCCGATTTCGTCGCCATCGCGGTTCAGCGGGGCGATCACTTCGCCCACGAACTTGCCCGCTTCATCGAGCACCTGTTGCATCAAGTCCGGGTCCACCTCGGTAAAGGCGGGCAGGGCTTGCAGTTGGGCGGGTGCGTTCAGGACGCGTGACAACACAAACTGCATGTCGTCGGTGCGGGGTTGGTAGGCGTTCATGGGGCGAATGGCGAATGAAGAAAAGTCCGGGCCACCCACGGGACAGGCCGGACCAGGTTCAAGGGACAGATCAGGAGTCGACGCTGAAGCCGATGCGCTTGATCAGGGGACCCCAGCGCTCGAGTTCCACTTGCGAGCTCTTGAGCTGGTCAGCGGCAGTGCCACCAAACGGAATCAAGCCCACCACGGTCAAGGCATCTTGCACGCCTTTGTCTTTGAGGGCGGCATTGATCGCAGCGTTGGCTGCTTGCACCACGTTGGCCGGGGTTTTGGCGGGGGCGTAAAAACCAAACCACTCTTCCACCGTCAACTCAGGGAAGCCTTGCTCGGCAAAGGTGGCCACATCGGGCACAAAAGGCGAACGGGTTTTGCCCGAAGTGGCGATGATGCGCATCTTGCCGGCTTTGTGGTTGGCAATGAAGTCACCGTGTGGGGTGAACATGCTGGCGATCTGGCCGCCCACCACATCGGTCACGCCCGGCACCGAGCCACGGTAAGGCACATGCTTGAACTCGAAGTTCTGGTTCAAGCCCAACAAGGCGCCGATGAAGTGGGGCGTGGAGCCTGCGGCAGGCGAGCCGTAGCTGGCTTGTGCCGGGTTGGCTTTGGCCCAGGCGATGAAGTCTTTCACGTTCTTCACACTGGCGGGCACCATAGGGCCGACGGCAAAGCCATGGTGGATCATGGAGGCGGTGCCAACGGGGATGAAGTCTTCGAAAGGCTTGTACTGCAGATTTTTGAAGATGTGTGGGTAGAGCGAGATGGCCGAGAACGGTGTCATGGCCAGAACCGAACCGTCGGCAGGAGCACTCTTGAGCAAATTCAGCGCAATTTGGCCGCCCGCGCCTGGGCGGCTGTCGATGATGCCCGCGTTCTTGCTGTAAGGGGTGCCGCCAAATTTCTCGGCCACGCGGCGGGCGCAGATGTCGCCAGAGCTGCCGGGCGGAAAGCCGTACAGAACCTTGACTTGCTCAATGGGCAAGCCACTTTGCGCCCAGGCCTGCTGGAAAGCCGTACTGCCCAGAACGGCAGCGCCGATGGCAGATTGGATAAATTCACGTCGGTTGCTCATGCTTGTCTCCTCTTGGGGGTGGTTAAAAAAACGTAGGTATGGGGTCAGCTGCAGAGCGCTTTGATGTCTTCGGGCACCGGGATGGCCTTGATGCGGTCCGGATCATCGGGGTGCTTGATGCAGAAAGCACGCACTTCGGTGCCTTCGCACAACACGGTATCGCCACGCATGACCACGTGCTTGTGCACGATGACCTTTTCACGCCACTCCTGCACGCTGGTGTGCACCTGCAGGGTTTCGCCATAGGTGGCGGGGCGGATGAATTTCGTGTTGATCTCCAAGAGTGGCGTCCCGATGATGCCGCGCGTCTTGACCAGCTCACGCCAGGGCGGCACGCCACACTTCACAAAGAAGTTCAGGGACGAGGCGTCCATCCATTTGGAAAAGTTGGGGAAGAAGACGATGCCTGCGGGATCGCAGTCACCGAACATCACTTGCACTTCATAAACAACGGTTTTACTCATGGGAGGTTCTTGGTTGGCGTGAACAAATTTTCAGTTGTCATGCCCGACTCGATCGGGCATCCATGCGCAGCGAGGGTATGGATACCCGCCTGCGAGGGTATGACATGACAACCATCCGTCATGCCCGACTCGATCGGGCATCCATGCGCATCGAAGGCATGGAGTCCCGCCTGCGCAGGTATGACAAATGTGTGAGGTGCACGCATGTTGTGGTGTTGTTAGCGAGGGGCCATGCGCAAAGCGCCGTCCAGGCGGATGGTTTCGCCGTTCAGGTGGTTGTTGGTCACGATGTGGCAGGCCAGCTCGGCGAACTCGCTGGGTTTTCCCAGGCGCGAGGGGAAGGGGATGCTGGCTGCCAGCGACTGCTGCACTGGCTCGGGCAGTTCCTTGAGCAAGGGCGTGGCAAACAGGCCGGGTGCAATGGTGCACACGCGGATGCCATGTTGCGCCAGGTCACGCGCCATGGGCAGCGTCATGCCCGCCACGCCAGCCTTTGAAGCGCTGTAGGCCTGCTGGCCGACTTGTCCGTCGAATGCCGCAACCGAAGCGGTGAACACCATCACGCCACGGGCATTGTCTTCCATGGGTTCGAGCTTGGCGCAAGCGGCAGCGAACAGGCGTGCCGCGTTGTAGGTGCCGATCAGGTTGACGTTGATCACCCTGGCGAAATCGGCCAGCGGGGCGGCGTTGCCGTCCTTGCCCACCACGCGCTTGGCCGAACCGATGCCGGCAATTTGCATCAGGATGCGAGCCGGGCCATGCGCGGCTGCGGCGGTTTCGATGGCATGCTGCATGCTGGCTTCGTCGGCCACGTTGCAAGATACCGCAATGCCGCCGATGTCCTTGGCCACGCGCTCGGCGTTGTCCATGTTGAGGTCGAGCACGGCGACCTTGGCGCCCAGACGGGCCAGTTCGCGGGCGGTGGCTTCGCCCAAACCGGAACCACCACCGGTCACCAGTGCTGCTTGTCCGTGGATGTTCATGTCAGTGCCTTTTCTACAGGAGGTCGGAGCTTCAGCTCCGACATGGTTTTGTATTTTTGTAGGTCGGCGGCTTCAGCCCCGACAAATGCTGGCAGACCGCGAACATGTCGGGGCTGAAGCCACCGACCTACAGGGAGTTTCAAGTGCCTTCCGGGTTTTCGATCAAGAGCGCAATGCCCTGACCACCGCCCACGCAAGCACTCGAGATGCCATAGCGCAAGCCGCTGCGTTTCAATTCACGCGCCAGCGTGATCGTCAGGCGCACGCCCGTTGCAGCCAGCGGGTGGCCCAGGGCAATCGCGCCGCCGTTGACGTTGAGCTTGGGCAAGTCGAGCCCCAACTCGCGGCCCACAGCCAGGGTCTGTGCGCCCTGGGCTTCGTTGATCTCGAAGCGGCCAATGTCGGACAGCTTGAGGCCCGTGCGCTCCAGCAGCAAGCGAATGGCAGGTGCCGGGCCAATGCCCATGATCTCGGGCGGTACACCCACGGCGGCGGCAGCCACCACGCGGGCCAGCGGCTTTTTTTTGTTCGCTTTGGCATAAGCACCCGAGGTCACCACGCAGGCCGCAGCGGCATCGACCAGGGCCGAGCTGTTGCCACCGGTCTGCACGCCGCCTTCGTACACGGGCTTGAGCTTGGCCAGCACTTCGGGCGGTGAGATGCGGGGGTGGGTGTCCGTGCTGATCTCGGTCACTTTGCCTTGCAGTTTGATGCCCCGGGCTTTGTAGCCTTCGAGTTCAAATTTTTCGGTGATCACCGGCACAATCTCGCCCGCGTGGAATCCAGCCTCTTGGGCCGCCACCGCTTTGGCGAAAGAGTCCGATGCGAACTGGTCCACCTCTTCGCGGGTGATGCCGTATTTTTTGGCCAGGTTCTCGGCAGTCTGGATCATGTTGATGCCAGCGGCCGGGTCTTTCAGCGCTTCCCACATGTAGTCCTTGAAGCCCACGGGTGCACCCAGTTTGAAGCCAGTGCGGTGGTCAAAGGCGGCAATCGGGTTGCGCGTCATGCTCTCGGTGCCCACCACCAGCGCCGCGTCGCACACGCCCGCTTCGATCTGCTCACCCGCCTGGCGGAACAGCTCAAAGCCGGTGCCGCAAATGCGCTGTGTCATGATGGCCGGGACTTCCTGCGGCACACCGGCATACAGGCCAATGTGGCGCGGCAGGAAGAACTGGTCAAAGTCGCCCGGGGCCATGTTGCCAGTGATGACCGAGCCGATCTCAGTGGCGGCGATACCTGCGCGCTTGAGTGCTTCGCGTGCGGCCTTGATGCCGAGGTCGGTGGGCGAGATGTGTCCCAATGCACCACAGTAATCGACCATGGGCGTGCGCACGCCCTCGTGCATCCACACATCGGCAAACGCGTTGAAAAATCCTTTGGCTGTCATCATTTTCCTTTGAGGATTGTCATGCCCGACTTGATCGGGCATCCATGTTCATCGAAGGCATGGATTCCCGCGTTCGCGGGTATGACAAGTGAGTGGTTTACGTTTGGGGTTTGACGATGTAGTGCAGCGTATCGGCATGCAACGCTGCCACGGTGTCGGCGCGGTGGGTGAGCACCGATCGTTGGTTGATGGAGCCTTTGTCGGTGATCTCGCCCTTGTCGATGGTGGGCGGCTCACTCAGCAAGCACAGGCGGGCAATGCGGTTGGCGCTGCCGGTGCTGGTTTTGGCCAGTTCGTTGACGATTTCCTGAAACTTGGCCAGCACCGGGGCCGAGGCCAGCACGTCCGACATGGGAGCGTCGGCGCCCAGGCCACTGAGCGCCCGCACAGCAGGTGTCGGGAAAATCATGGCGCCGACTTCCTTCATGTTCAGGCCGGTGAGCACCGCGTCCTGGATGTAGGGGGCGCCTGCGGCGATGATCTTGCCGCGCAACGGACCCACGCTCACAAAGGTGCCTGTGGCCAGCTTGAAGTCTTCGGCAATGCGGCCGTCAAATTTCAGGCCCAGGTGCACATCGGTCTCGTCGATCCACTTGACCGCGTCGCCGGTGCAAAAGAAGCCTTCCTCGTCAAAGGCCTCGGCAGTTTCCTTGGGGGCACGCCAGTAGCCGGGCGTGATGTTGGGGCCGCGGTAGCGCACCTCGGTCTTGCCTTGCATGTCCACCAGCTTGAGTTCCAGACCGGGGGTGGGCACGCCCAGATCGCCCGCGCGCACGTTGGGGTTGGTCACGAAGATGCCGAACGGGCCGGACTCGGTCATCCCGAGGCCCGTGGTCATGACGATGCGCTCGCCGATCTCGCGCTCCTGCGATTCGTAGAGGCTGTCCCACACGGGTTGGGCCAGGGCGGCGCCAGCGTAGAAGAACATCTGCACGCGCGACAGCAGGGTCTTGCGCAGCGCGTCGTCTGTTTTCATGGCGTTGGCAATGGCTTCGAAGCCGGTGGGCACATTGAAGTAGACCGTCGGTGCGATCTCGCGCAGGTTGCGCAGGGTCTCGCCGATCAGCGCAGGCGTGGGCTTGCCGTCGTCGATGTACAGCGTGCCGCCATGGAAGACGACCATGCCGAAGTTGTGGTTGCCCCCGAAGGTGTGGTTCCAGGGCAGCCAGTCGACCAGCACCAGGTCTTGCTCGGCCAGCACGGGCATGGACTGCGCCATTTGCTGCTGGTTGGCACACCACAGGCGCTGGGTGTTGATGACGGCCTTGGGCAACTTGGTCGAGCCGCTGGTGAACATGAACTTGACGATGGTGTCGGGGCCGGTGGCGGCCATGGCCGCATCTACCGCAGGGGTGGCTGCTGTGGCGCACAGGCTGTCGAACGAGGTCACTTGACGGCCAGCCACACTGCCCTCGCACATCACCACTTCCATGTCGTTGCTCACCGTCGCCGCAATGGCTTTGGCATAGCGCGCGTCTGATGCGAACACCATGCCCGGCGTGACGGTCTTGAGCACGTGCTTGAGCTTGTCGTAGTCCACGCTCACCAGTGAGTAGGGTGGCGAGGTGGGCACAAAGGGCACACCGGCCACCATGGCGCCCAGGGCCAGCAGAGCGTGCTCGAGGCTGTTCTCACTCAGGATGACGACGGGGCGCTCGGCGTTCAGGCCGCGATCGATCAGGCCTTGTGCAATGTTGCGTGCAGTTTGCCAGGCTTGGGCGTAAGTGATGTGCTGCCAGTCACCCAAGGTGCCGTCGGCTTGCTTCATGCGGCGCGCCATGAAGCTGTGCTGGGGTTTGACGCGCGCCCAGTGTTGCAGGCGGTCGGTCAAGCGGTCCGGAAAGGCCTGCAGTTCCTGGTCGGCTTTGAGGTAATGGGTGCCGGGCACGCCATCGCGCAGACTCACGCGGGTGACACCGAACTTCAGGGGACGGAATTTGGGGGCGTTCATGTTTGTCTCCGTTTTATGCGTAGGGCCTGTCATCCCCGCGAAAGCGGGGATCCAGGTTGTTGGCCTGGGCATGAATTTCCACTTTCGCGGAAATGATGCTGATCATTCATTGTGCTTTTTGCACTTTGGCGGCTTTACCTTCCAGGAAGGCGCGGACACGGGCTTTGGCCTCGGGCGCAGACTGGGCTATCGAGGAAATCAGGGCTTCGGTGAAGAAACCGTGGTCAGCGGGCTGCTCGGCGATGCGCGGCAGCGCGTGCATCAGGGCAAAGTTGGTCAGGGGCGCGTTGGTGGCGATGCGGGTGGCCAGCTCGATGGCCTTGGCTAACGCCGTACCGGTGGGCACCAGGTACTGGGCAAAGCCCACGCGCTCACCATCCACCGCGTTGTACACGCGGCCGGTCAGCATCATGTCGGTCATGCGGGCCGCACCAATCAGTTTGGGCACACGTACCGAGCCACCGCCACCAACGAAGATGCCGCGTGTGCCTTCGGGCAGGGCGTAGAAGGTGCTCTCGTCGGCCACGCGCACGTGGCTGGCACTGGCCAGCTCCAGACCACCGCCGACGACTGCGCCGTGCAATGCGGCGACCACAGGCACGCGGCCTTGTTCGATGGCGTTCAGGGCCACGTGCCAGCTGCGTGAGTGGTGGATGCCTTCACCGGCATCGCGTTCCTTGAGTTCGGACAGGTCCAGGCCTGCGCAGAAGTGCTCGCCTTCGCCATGGATCACGGCCGCACCTGCTTCGGCAGGCAGGTTCTGGAACACGTCGCGCAGCGCCTCGATCAGGCCGTCGTTCAAGGCGTTGCGCTTGGCTGGGCGGCACAGGCGGACCACGGCAACGGCGCCCTGCATGCTCAAAGCAACGCCTTGAGCTGCTGCACGGTCAAGAATGGGCTGGTTCAGATGGCTCATGGTGGTGTCCCTCAAAAGACTTGACCCAAAGGGCAAGAAGGTTATTATCAATAACGATATTGTGCGCAGCGGAATGCACTTTCATGCTTGGGGCTTACCCTAGGTTTTGGCCGAAAATGTCCCTTCCTCGCGCGCAGACGGGCGGGAGAGGGCGGCGATGGGCTATCGTGCAGCTGTGAGACTTGAGAGACTGGAAACCCATGAAACACGAAGACCTGATCGCGATTGACATCCACACCCATGCCGAAGTGAGTTGCTGGAACCCGTTTGACAACTACGGTGAGGAATACGACCGCGCGGCCGACAAGTACTTCGGCTCCAACCGTCGCCCAACGATTGCCGAGACGGTGGCTTATTACCGCGAGAAGAAGATCGGTCTGGTCATGTTCACCGTGGACAGCGAGTCACAGCTGGGCCGTCGCCGCATTCCCAACGAAGAGATCGCCAAGGCCGCACGGGACAACAGCGACATGATGATCGCCTTTGCCAGCATCGACCCGCACAAGGGCAAGATGGGCGCGCGCGAAGCCGAGCGCCTGATCAAGGAAGAGGGCATCAAGGGCTTCAAGTTTCACCCCACCGTACAGGGCTTTTTGCCTTATGACCGGATGGCCTGGCCGATTTACGAGGTGATCAACCACTACAAACTGCCCGCCATTTTTCACACTGGGCACAGCGGCATTGGTTCGGGCATGCGCTGCGGCGGGGGCCTTCGCCTGCAAAACAGCAACCCGATGTTGCTCGAAGATGTGGCCATCGACTGGCCCGATATCCAGATCGTGATGGCGCACCCGAGCTTTCCGTGGCAGGACGAGGCGCTCAGCCTGGCCACACACAAGCCCAATGTCTGGATCGATTTGTCGGGCTGGAGCCCCAAATACTTCCCCAAGCCGCTCATTCAGTACGCCAACACCTTGCTCAAGGACAGGGTCTTGTTTGGCAGCGACTACCCCCTGATCACGCCTGAGCGCTGGATGCAGGACTTTGAAGTGGCGGGCTTCAAGCCAGAGGTGATGCCCGGCATCTTGAAGGGCAATGCGCTGCGCTTGCTGGGCTTGGACGAGGCGGCTTGATCCCTGCTTGTAGGCTCAGACTTTGCGGCCCCAGGGGGTGAATTTGACGGCAGCCGCTGTCGCCAAGCCATACAGCACCATGGCCCAGGCCACGAGTTGGTAGAAGTGGCCGGACGTGCCTTGGTGCTGCGCCAGCCACAAGCCTGCGCCGGCCACCAAAACCAGACGCAGCGTGCCCGCCAACACTGGCCCCATGACTCGCCCTGCGCCTTGTGAGGCAAAGTACAAAGTCAGGCCCAGTCCAAAAAATGGAAACGCCGGGCCTGCGGTCACCAAATAGTGACGCGCATAAGTCAGCACCGCCTCGTCTTGCGTGAACAGCCGGGCCCACACATCGGGCGCCAGGGTCACGACGCCCCCAATCAGGGCCAGATTGAAAGCCGACACGCCGCCAGCCACCCAGGCCACGCGCCGCGCGCGTTGCACATTGCCCGAACCCATGGCCATGCCCACCATGGGCACCGAGGCCACCCCAATGCCAAAAGCGATGGGGATCAACAAGAACTCCAGTCGTTGGCCGATGCCGTAACCCGCCAAGGCCTCGGTGCCCAGTTGGGCCAGCAGCCCGGTAAAAATCAAAATCGCCAGCACCGATTGCACCGGTGACAAACAGGCGACGGCACCCACCTTGAGGATGTCGGCAAACATGCCGCCTTGCATCTCAAAGCGTTGGCATGACATTGTCAGACGGCCCTGGCCAGTGATCAAATACCAAAGGAAATAGGCCACGCCCGCCGCAGTGGCGATGATGTGCCCCAGGGCCACCCCCACCATGCCCATGGCGGGTACCGGACCGGCACCCAAGGCCAGCATGCCGCCCAAAATGATCTGCAACAAGGCGGTGGCCACCAGCGCCACGGAGGGCGTGCGCATGTTGCCCGTGCCGCGCAAGACGGACGCCAGCGTGTTGATGAGCCAGACCAGCAGGGCACCTGCGAACAAAACGCCGGAGTAACGCACGGCTTCTTCGAGCACGGCGCCCCGGCCGCCGAGCAGTTCGTACAAGCGGGGACCGAAAGTCAGAAAAATCGCGCTGTAGATCACACCCGCACCCACGCCAATCACCAAGGCATGCAGCAGCAGGGTTTGGGCGCGTGCGGTGTTCGACGCGCCCAATGCGCGGCTGATAGCCGCCGAGACACCGCCGCCCATGGCCCCGGCTGACATCATTTGCGTGAGCATGGCGAAGGGAAACACCAGGGCCATCGCCGCCAGTGGGGCGGTGCCCAGGCGGCCCACGTAGTAAGTCTCGGCCATGCCAACCAGCACCGTCATGACCATGGCCAGCACATTGGGCGCTGCCAGACGCAGCAAGGTGGGCAGGATGGGAGCGGTCAGCAGCGTTTGCAAGTCGTTGTGCGGTCGGGTCATGGACGCATCTTGGCAGTTTGCGGTCTGGGTGCAGTGACTTAGGTGACAGGTGTCTCGGGTCCGGACCCTGACAAGAGCTCGGCCATCGGCCAGTTCAACAGTTCGGCCAGGCGGCAGACCACCCAGCGCGCTTCGACAGGCGAGACCACGGCAGGTTCGGCGAGCAGGCCCAACTCGCATTGCTGCAACACCAGCTCCTCGGTGATGCCCATGGTGAACTGCATGTTGGCGGCTTGCTCGGTCAGCAAATTGGCCAGGTCTTCGCACAACTCGTAACGCGCGGCCATGTCGCGCAGGCCCAGGGTGGGTTTGATTTTTCCGGGGGGAACATAAAGCGCCATGAATGATGGCGGGATGTGGATCTGGAATTCTTCGGTCATGGGTGTCAAGGCAATCAGGGGTGAATTAACGCACAGACCCGGGCTCGGGAACTTTTTTTTAATGGAAACCCACGCCGCCTTGTCGGGCCCGGTCAATGACGATGGACTCGAAGCAGGCGGGGTTGTCCAACATGAAAGGAAATCGATATGCGTATGTCCACCCCACTCTCGGCCCTGACTTTGGCCTTGCTGTCGCTCTGCATAGGGCAAGCCTCAGCACAAAACACGGGCCCCAAAACCCGTGCAGAAGTCCAGGCCGAACTTCAAGAGGCGGCTCGCACGGGCAACATGCCTGCCAACGACGAAAGCGGTCGCATGCTCAACGAGGTCAACCCTTCGGCCTACCCACCCAAACCGGTCGTGCCTTGCAAGACCCGCGAACAGGTCAGGGCCGAGCTGGAGGAGGCCAAACGCACAGGCAATATGGTGGCCGCTGGTGATCAGGGTTGTCTGCTCAATGAGATCAACCCTTCCGCTTACCCCGCCAAGCCTGTGGCGTCTTCCAAGACCCGAGAGCAGGTCAAGGCCGAGCTGGAAGAAGCCAAGCGCACGGGGAACATGCCTGCCAACGACGAATCAGGCCGCTTGCTCAAGGACGTGTACCCGCACCTCTATCCCAAGAAGTAAGCCCAAGACCGTGGGGTGAAAACAGGGCAGCCCGTCAGGGGCTGGCCCTGTTTCTGGCTGCAGGCTCAGACTTTTTTGACGAAAGCGGTTTTCAGCTGCATCGGTCCGAAGCCCTCGATCTTGCAATCGATGTCGTGATCACCCTCGATCAAGCGGATGTTCTTGACTTTAGTGCCGACCTTGACCACAGCGGATGAGCCTTTGATCTTCAGGTCTTTGACCAAGGTCACGGTGTCTCCGTCTTGCAGCACATTGCCGTTGGCGTCTTTCCAGACTTTGACGGTGTCGCCTGCGACGACTTCGCTGGGGTTCCATTCATGGCCGCAACTGGGGCACATCAAAAGCGTGCCGTCTTCATAGGTGAATTCTTCGTGGCATTGGGGGCAGGGTGGCAAGGTGCTCATGGTGGCGTGTGGCGCAAATGTTCGATTGTCGTCGGCAAACGCCCTGAAATGCGGCGTCCGGATTTGACGTTATGCTTGCAGCGACTGTTCTTGGACCCCTTTTTGTACATGGCTGCATCTCCCAAATCGCTCACGGGCCTCGTCCCCTTTCTGAAGCCTTACCGCGTGGCCATGGGCATGGCGGCCCTGTTTTTGCTGTTGGCAGCGGGCACCACGCTGGCTTTTCCCTGGGTCTTGCGCCAGTTGATTGACCAGGGCCTGTCGGCCGGGGCGTCGGCCGAACAGCTGTCGGGCAACTTCCTGCAGCTGTTTGGAGTGGCAGCGGCTTTGGCGGTGTTTTCTTCCGGGCGTTACTACACCGTGAGCTGGTTGGGTGAGCGCATCACGGGAGACCTGCGTAACGCGGTTTACGGCCATGTGCTCAAGCAAAGCCCCGCCTTTTTTGAAACCACGCAATCGGGCGAAGTGCTGTCGCGCCTGACCAACGACACCACGCTGGTGCAGACGGTGGTGGGTTCGTCGTTTTCGATGGGCTTGCGCAACCTGGTCATGGGGGCTGGGGCGCTGATCATGCTGGTGTGGACCAACCCGATCCTGATGCTGCAGGTGGTGGCGGTGCTGGTGGCGGTGATTTTTCCCAGTGTCTATCTGGGCCGCCGGGTGCGTCGCCTGTCGCGGGCCAGCCAGGACCGGGTGGCCGACTCCAGCGCCATCGCCTCCGAGGTGCTCAACGCCATCAGTGTGGTGCAAAGCTACACGGCCGAGGGGCGCGAAACCCGCCGCTTCATCGATTCGACCGCCCGTGCCCTGGGCACGGCGCTCGGCCGCATCCGGGCGCGCGCGGTGCTGGTGGGCTTCATCATCATGGCGTCGAGTGCGGTGTTGCTGTGGGGTCTGTACATGGGCACGCTGGCCGTGCGCGCGGGCACCAGCACCGCAGGCCAGTTGGGCGAGACGGTGTTTTATGTGATCTTGCTGGCCAGCGCCTTTGCGGTGCTGGGTGAGGTGTATGGCGACATGTTGCGCGCAGCGGGCGCGACCGAGCGTCTGATGGAGTTGCTGCACACCGAGTCGAACCTGAAGATCGCGGCCCAGCCGAAACAAGCGCCCTGGCCGCAAGGCGGCTCGTCCTTGCAGCTGGAATCGGTGCGCTTTCATTACCCCTCTCGCCCCGACACCTGGGCACTGGATCAATTGACCGGCCAGATCCACCCCGGCCAGACGGTGGCGGTGGTGGGCCCGAGCGGCGCAGGCAAAACCACCTTGTTCGATTTGCTGATGCGTTTCCATGATCCGCAGTCGGGCCGCATCGTGCTCGATGGCTTGCCTATCGACCAGATGGGCCTGCACGACCTGCGCGAGCGCATGGCCATCGTGCCGCAGGAGCCGGTGATTTTTTCGGGCACGGTGATCGAGAACATCCGTTATGGCCGACCCGACGCCAGTCTGGACGAAGTGCATGCCGCCGCAGAAGCTGCCTATGCCCAAGAGTTCATCCGCGAGCTGCCCGAGGGCTTTGACACCTATCTGGGCGATCGGGGCGTGCGTTTGTCAGGCGGGCAGCGCCAGCGCATCGCCATCGCACGGGCCATTTTGAAGAACCCCCCGCTCTTGCTGCTGGACGAAGCCACCAGCGCGCTGGACGCCCAAAGCGAAAAAATGGTGCAGGCCGCGCTGGACAAAGCCATGGTCGGCCGCACCACCCTGGTCATTGCGCACCGCTTGGCCACGGTGCAACGCGCCGACGTGATCTGGGTGCTGGAGCGTGGTCGCCTGATGGAGCAGGGCACACACGCCGAGCTGCAGGCCAAAGGCGGTTTGTACGCCAGCCTGGCGGCGCTGCAGTTCAATGCGGCGCAAAGCAGCTGAACACGGCTTCGCCCAAGGCTGACCCCCTCACAACCTTCGCGCACGGGGGTGCGCTCCCACGCGCAAGCCGCCCGTTCTTGAGCCCATAGGCCATGCCCAGCGCAAGGGGTGTGGCTCAAGTCGGCTTGTCGTCGGCTTTTTCGGTCGCCTGATCGGCGGCTTCTTGTGCGGCTTTCTCTCGCGCCCGCTGCTGGCGCGTTTGTTCTTGCGCCTTGCGCACGTCGTGCATCTGCCAAAAGGCAAACACGAACACCAGACCAAAAATGCCCAACTCCAACCAAATTCCCATGGCTTGACCTTTCGGGTGTCGATGTGTCAATAAAGATTGACAGTATGAATTATCAGGTTATATTGACAGTTAAGCCTGTCAGCTTGGGTTGACGGGCCTTCCCTTTCGGAGGTCCCATGAGTCTGTTGACACGCGCCGAGCAAGCCCTGAACACGCATTTTGACCAAGCCGCAGGTGTGGGCGCCCCCTCTCGGCTGGTGGCGGCCATGCGGCATGCGGTGTTCTCTGGTGGGGCCCGCATCCGACCACAGCTGTGCATGGCGGTGGCCACCGCCTGTGGCGACGACGCCCCTCAGTTGACCAATGCCGCCGCTGTGGCCCTCGAGTTGATGCATTGCGCCTCTTTGGTGCATGACGACATGCCTGCCTTTGACAACGCCGACACCCGGCGCGGTCGCCCCACGGTGCACAAGGCCTTCAGCGAACCGCTGGCGCTGCTGGCCGGTGACGGCCTGATCGTCATGGCTTATCGCGTGTTGTTGCAAGCCGGTGCGCAGCGGCCCGACCGTCTGATCGCCCTGATGGACAACATGACCACGGGCGTGGGCCTGCCCAACGGCATCGTGGCCGGTCAAGCCTGGGAGTGCGAGACCAGCGCCGATCTGGGCCAATACCAGCGCGCCAAAACCGGTGCCTTGTTCGTTTCGGCCACTTGCGCGGGTGCACTCAGCTGCGGCTACGAGCCCGAGCCCTGGGCACCATTGGGTGCCTTCCTGGGTGAGGCGTACCAAGTGGCCGACGACATCCGCGACGTGATCGCCGACGCCGCCACCTTGGGTAAACCAGCTGGCCAGGACGCCCTGCACGCCCGCCCTAGCTCGGCCCAGGCACTGGGCCTCGACGGGGCCATTGCCCACTTTGACCACCTGATCGCGCAGGCCGCCTCGTCGATCCCGGCCTGCTCGTGCCGCGACATGTTGCGCCAACTGGTCCAGCTCGAAGCCGAGCGCCTGGTGCCCAAGGCCTTGTGCGAAGGCTACTTCAAGACCCACCCGGCCGTCGCCCCGGCCCGCATCCGTGCGCCGCATTGAGCGCTGAGCACGCAAGACACCAAGGAAGCCGCATGTCCCAACCTCTGGATTTGGCCGCCATGCAGGCCCACACCGCCCCCACTTCTTTCAAGGACGCTTGGCAAGCTCGCTTGGAGCGTTGGTACGCGCACCCCGGTCTGTACCGCTGGTCGCTGCGCAATCCGCTCACGCGCTGGCTCACGCGCCGCCGCACCCGCAAGTTGTTTGATCTCATGGCCGGGTTCGTGCACAGCCAGGTGCTGCTCGGCTGTGTGCGGCTGGACCTGTTTCGCGCACTCCACCAAGCACCTGCCAATCTGACGGATTTGTCGCGCCGTACAGGGCTGGCCCCGGCTGTGTTGCAGCGTTTGTTGTTGTCCGCCGTGGCGCTGGGCCTGCTGGAGCACCGCAGCCAAGGCCGTTTTGGCCTGGGGCCGCTGGGCGTGCCGCTGGCGCAGCACGAAGGCATTGCCCAGATGATCGAGCACAACCACCTGCTCTACCAGGACATGCAGGACCCGGTCCAGTTCCTGAACAACGCCTGGAGCGGCGGCATGGCCGAGTATTGGCCCTATGCCCACGAAAAACCCGCTGTCCCCATGCCCGCAGAGCAGGTGGACAAGTTCACCCGTTACTCGCAGCTCATGGCCGCCTCGCAAGGCTTTGTGGTGCAGGAAATTTTGTCGTCCTACTTTTTTGACGAGCACCGATGTGTGCTTGATGTGGGTGCGGGCAAAGGCCGTTTTGTCAGTGAACTGGCTGCACACGCACCGCACCTGCAGTTCAAGATGTTCGATCTTCCGCCGGTCCTCGAGCTGGCCCGCGAAGGCTTGCAGGCCAAGGGTTTGACGCAGCGTGTGAGCCTGCACCCGGGTAGCTTTCTGGACGACCCGCTGCCCGAAGGGGCTGACCTGATCACCCTGGTGCGCGTGGCACACGACCACCCCGATGCGGTGGTGCGGCAGATTCTTCAAAAAGCCCATGCCGCCTTGCCGGTCGGCGGCGTCTTGCTGCTGGCCGAGCCCATGGCCCAGCCCGACGAAGAAGCCGGTCAACCCGAAGCCTCGGTCGATGCCTACTTCCATTTTTACCTGCTGGCCATGGGGGCAGGGCGGCTGCGCACGCCACAGGAGCTGCAAACCATGATGCAAGAGGCGGGCTTTACCCATGTGGAGCAGGTGCCCAACGCCATGCCCATCCACGCCCGCATCCTTTTGGGGCGCAAATCTAAGTGTTTACCCTTGGTTTCTGAGAATAGTGTCAATTAACTTTGACATATAGCAATGTAAAGCAAAGAATACAAGCATGAGATCTCAAGCCGTCGTCTTCAACAGCCCCAAGCAACTGAGCTTGCAGGCGCTGGACTTGCCCGAATTGCAGGCCGGTCAGCTGGACGTGGCGGTCGAATACAGCGGCATCAGCACCGGCACCGAGCGCATGCTCTGGGACGGCAGCATGCCGCCCTTCCCGGGCATGGGCTACCCGCTGGTGCCCGGTTACGAGACGGTGGGCCGCGTGGTTCGCGCCGCCTCGGACACCGGCGTGCGAGCCGGGCAACGTGTGTTTGTGCCGGGCGCCAATTGCTTCACCGGGGTCAAAAGCCTGTTTGGTGGCGCGGCTTCGCGACTGGTGGTCACTGCGCAAAAAGTCGTGCCCGTGGCCGAACACCTGGGCGCGCAATCGGTGCTGCTGGCGCTGGCTGCCACGGCCTACCACGCGGTGTCGGGTGGTGGTCAGCAAGACCCGTTCGCACCGCCCGAACTCATCGTGGGTCATGGTGTCATGGGCCGCTTATTGGCCCGTTTGACCGTGGCCGCCGGCTTGCCCGCCCCCACGGTGTGGGAAACACAGGCCGAGCGATTTGTCGGGGCTGAGGGCTACACCGTGGTGCAGCCGCAAGACGACCCACGCCGCGACTACCGAACCATTTACGACGTGAGCGGCGACGGCAGCCTGCTCAACGGTCTGATCCAGCGCCTGCGCCCCGGTGGCGAGTTGGTGCTGGCCGGTTTTTACAAACAAGACCTCTCATTTGCCTACGCACCGGCCTTCATGCGCGAAGCGCGCATGCGCATCGCCGCCGAGTGGAAACGCCCGGACTTGTTGGCCGTCAACGAGCTGGTGAACACCGGCCGTTTGTCGCTCGACGGCTTGATCACCCACACCCAGCCATCGACGCATGCTGGTTCTGCTTACGAGACTGCCTTCGGAGATGCGAGCTGTCTCAAGATGATTCTGGATTGGAGTGCTTCCGCATGAATACCTCAACTGACGCCGCCACCCCCTCACAGCCCATCAAATTTGTCGAAGTGCTGCGCCGTGAGGCCGACGTCGAGCCCGACGCCGTGAGCACCACCGAGGTGACCAAAGAGACACAAATCATTGCCATCTACGGCAAAGGCGGCATTGGCAAAAGCTTCACGCTGGCCAACCTGTCTTACATGATGGCCCAGCAAGGCAAAAAAGTGCTGCTGATCGGCTGCGACCCGAAAAGCGACACCACCAGTTTGCTGTTCGGCGGTAAAGCCTGCCCCACCATCATCGAGACCTCCTCGCGCCTCAAACTCTCCGGTCAGGCCGTGAGCATTGGTGACGTCTGCTTCAAGCGCGATGGCGTGTTCGCCATGGAACTCGGTGGTCCCGAGGTCGGTCGCGGTTGCGGCGGCCGGGGCATCATCCACGGCTTTGAGACGCTCGAAAAACTCGGTTTCCACGACTGGGGTTTTGACTATGTGCTGCTCGACTTTTTGGGCGACGTGGTCTGCGGCGGCTTTGGTCTGCCCATAGCCCGCGACATGTGCCAAAAAGTGATCGTGGTCGCCAGCAACGACCTGCAATCGCTGTACGTCGCCAACAACGTGTGCAGTGCGGTGGAGTATTTCCGCAAGCTCGGCGGCAACGTGGGCGTGGCCGGCATGGTCATCAACAAAGACGACGGCACGGGCGAAGCCCAAGCCTTTGCCAACAACGCCGGTATCCCGGTGTTGGCCGCCATTCCGGCCAACGAAGACATCCGCCGCAAGAGCGCGAGCTACGAGATCATCGGCCGGCCTGACGGCGAGTGGGGCCCGCTGTTTGCCGAGCTGGCCAAGAACGTGGCCGAAGCGCCTCCGATGCGCCCGAAACCCCAGACCCAGGACCAGTTGCTGGGCCTGTTCAGCGCCGACGTGGTGGGCCGCAATGTGGTGCTGGAGCCCGCCACCGTGTTCGACATGGTGGGTAAACACGAAGACATCAAACCCTCGCTGGAAGTCGTCTACGACGCGGCCTGAACCGCTCAAGACACACCCACAGGAACAGGCCATGACACGCACCATACCGATTCACCCCAGCGCCGACGCTGCCAAGCCCGCCGCTTTGCAAGGCGACGGCATGGGTTGCCACGCCGGCACCGAGGCCATGGTGGCTGCGGCCAAAGAGGCGGGCAAGTCCGAGGTGCTCGACCAATACGCCCGCGATTACCCGCGCCAGCCCGATGCCGGTCCGCACGACCAGCCGCAAAGCATGTGCCCGGCCTTTGGCTCGCTGCGTGTTGGCTTGCGCATGAAGCGCACCGCGACCATCTTGTCGGGCTCGGCCTGCTGCGTCTATGGCCTGACCTTCACCTCGCATTTTTACGGCGCCCGCCGCAGCGTGGGCTATGTGCCGTTCAACTCCGAGTCGCTGGTCACGGGTAAGCTGTTTGAAGACATCCGCGAAGCGGTGCACGCCGAGGCCGACCCGAAGCAGGTCGACACCGTCATCATCATCAACCTGTGCGTGCCCACGGCCAGTGGCGTGCCGCTGCAGCTGCTGCCCAAAGAGATCAACGGCGTGCGCATCATCGGCATCGATGTGCCCGGTTTTGGCGTGCCCACGCACGCCGAAGCCAAAGACGTGTTGGCCGGAGCGATGCTGAAATACGCCCGCGAAGAAATCATGAGCGGCCCGGTGGCCGCGCCCCGCGCCGGTCGCGGTGACAAGCCCACGGTGGCCTTGCTCGGCGAGATGTTCCCGGCCGATCCGGTCATCATCGGCCAGATGCTCGCGCCCATGGGCCTGGCCGCTGGCCCGGTGGTGCCCACCCGCGAGTGGCGCGAGCTGTATGCCGCGCTCGACTGCTCGGTGGCCGCGGCCATCCACCCGTTTTACACCGCCAGCGTGCGCGAATTCAAAGCCGCCGGTCGCCCCATCGTGGGCTCCGCCCCGGTGGGTTTGGAAGGCACACAAGACTGGTTGCAAAACATTGGTCAGTCTGCAGGCATTGCGCAGGCGCAAATCGATGTGGCGCGCAACCAGTCGTTGGCCCAAATGCGTGGGCTTTTGATGCAAAAACCGATCAAGGGACGCATCACTCTGAGCGGCTACGAAGGCTCCGAGTTGTTGGTGGGCCGTTTGCTCGTCGAGTGTGGTGCCGATCTGCGCTACGTGGGCTCGGCCTGCCCCGCCACCGAGTGGAACGCCCAAGACATCGCCTGGCTGCAGGCCAAGGGCGTGCAGGTGCAAATGCGCGCCTCGCTGGAGCAAGACCTCAACGCCATGTACGAATACCGGCCGCAGTTGGCCATCGGCACCACGCCGGTAGTGCAGATCGCCAAGCAAAACAGCGTGCCATCGCTCTACTTCACCAACCTGATTTCGGCTCGTCCCTTGATGGGCGTGGCCGGTGCCGGGTCTTTGGTGCAAGTGGTGCAAGCGGCCATGGGCAACCAGGCCCGCTTTGACGCCATGAAGGATTTCTTTGGCGATGTGGGCGCAGGCCACGCCGCAGGCGTGTGGGAGTCGGTGCCCAAAGACCGGCCCGAGTTCAAGGCCGAAACCCGCCGCCAGATTGAAAAGCTCTTGAAAAAGCGCAAAGCCGAGGAGATGGGTTCATGAACCAGGTCACACCTCCTCCCAGCACCGTGGCCAAGCCCAAATCGCCACTGATCCTCGACCATGACCGCGCAGGCGGGTACTGGGGCGCGGTGTATGTGTTCACCGCCATCAAGGGTTTGCAGGTGGTGATCGATGGCCCCGTCGGCTGCGAAAACCTGCCTGTCACCTCGGTGCTGCATTACACCGACGCTTTGCCGCCCCACGAGTTGCCGATTGTGGTGACCGGTCTGGCCGAAGAGCAACTGGGCCGTGAGGGTACCGAAGGCGCAATGAAGCGCGCTCATGCCACACTCGACCCTGAGTTGCCCGCGGTGGTGGTGACCGGCTCGATTGCCGAGATGATCGGTGGCGGCGTCACGCCCGAAGGCACCAACATCGCCCGCTTTTTGCCACGCACCATCGACGAAGACCAGTGGCAGTGCGCCAACCGCGCGATGTACTGGCTGTGGAGCGAGTATGGTCTGCGCAAAGTGCCTGCCCGCAAGCCTTTTGAAGACCGTCCGGCGGGCGAAAAGCCGCGCGTCAACATCATTGGGCCTTGCTACGGCACTTTCAACAGCGCCAGCGACCTGGCCGAGATCCGCCGCCTGGTGCAAGGCATCGGTGCCGAGGTCAACATGGTCTTTCCGCTGGGCAGCCACTTGGCCGATGTGTCGCGCCTGGTCGAGGCCGATGTGAACATCTGCATGTACCGCGAGTTTGGCCGCATGTTGTGCGAGGCGCTGGAGCGCCCTTATTTACAAGCGCCGATTGGCCTGCACAGCACCACCAACTTTTTGCGCAAATTGGGTGAGTTGCTGCACCTGGACCCCGAGCCTTTCATCGAGCGCGAAAAGCACACGACGCTCAAGCCCATGTGGGACCTGTGGCGCTCGGTCACGCAAGACTTTTTTGCCACCGCCAGTTTTGCCGTGGTGGCGGGCGAGACCTATTCGCGGGGGCTGAAAAACTTCCTCCAAAACGAAATGGGCTTGCCCTGTCGCTTCAGCGTGTCGCGCACCGCGGGCACCAAGACGGACAACGCCGCCGTGCGCGAACTGGTCAAAACGCAAACGCCGCTGATCATGTTTGGCAGCTACAACGAGCGCATGTACCTGAGCGAAATCTCGGGCGGCAGCCCCATGCGTGCGGCCTTCATTCCCGCGTCCTTTCCCGGCGCGATCATCCGCCGCCACACCGGCACGCCTTTCATGGGCTACAGCGGCGCAAGCTACCTGATCCAGGAGGTGTGCAACGCGCTGTTCGATGCGCTGTTCCACATCCTGCCGCTGGGTACCGAGATGGATAAAGTCGAAGCCACGCAAGCGCGTGGCGTGGTCGCCCCCAACGCCAGCTGGCAAGACCAGGCCCAGCAGCGCTTGCGCGATGTGGTGCAAAGCCAGCCGGTGCTGGTGCAGATTTCAGCGGCCAAGCGCTTGCGCGACCAGGCCGAACAACTCTCGCAGGCCCAAGGCCACAGCGAGGTGACCGAAGCCCATGTGAACGCGGCCAGCCGCGAACTGGGTCTGGGGGTGACGGCATGAGCGCACCAGCCTTTCAAACCAACACGGGTGCTGCCCCTGGCAGTGCCTTTCACCCCATGTCGTGGCCTTTGGCTGCGGATGCCCATCTGCGCGGGCTGTGCGCAACCCGGGTCGCAAGGCCTCTTTAAAAGGAGCAAAACATGTCCACCAAGACATCAATTTCCGGACTCACCGATGAGGAAGCCCAGGAGTTCCACCACTACTGGATGCAGGGCACCGTGGGCTTTACAGCAGTTGCTGTGCTGGCACACATCCTGGTCTGGGCGTGGCGTCCCTGGTTCTGATTCAGAGCCTGTTTTTTCATCCATAGATTGACGGAGTCACTGTCATGCAAAACACAACCCACCTCAACGAGGCCCATTCGCGTGCGGATGAGTCTCCCGCTTACTGGTCCATTTTCCTCATCGGATTCGGATGTCTGTTCGTGGTCGTCGTACTGGCCAAACTGGTCGGCGTTCACTGGCGGGATCTGCTGCCCGGTGCAGAAGATGCCAAGAGCATGAGTCAGGGTGTGAAAGCTGCGGTGTACACCTTCATGTCCCACATCATTTAGGAGATTCACCATGTGGAGAATTTGGCGACTTTACGACCCATTGCGTGCCATGGTACTGCAGGGCATTTTCTTGTTTGGCCTGGCCGCGATGATTCACCTCATCTTGCTCAGCACCAACAAATTCAACTGGCTCGACGGTGCGAAAAAACCCGTCGCTGCATCGGCGCAAAACTCGCCGCTGCCGACTGCGGTGGCTTCGCTCGCCGCACCCAAGTCCTGATCCAGGACTTGCCGTTCAGAAGCCGTCATTGACCTCGTGTCAAGGCGGCGTCTGTTGATCCACTGATGCAGGAGGACCCAACCATGGCCATGCTGAATTTTGAGAAAAAGTACCGTGTTCGCGGTGGTACCCTGCTGGGTGGTGATTTGTTCGATTTCTGGGTCGGACCGTTTTACGTCGGTTTCTTCGGCGTCACAACCCTGTTCTTTTCGTTCCTGGGCACGGCCCTCATCTTGTGGGGTGCCTCACAAGGGCCCACCTGGAACCTTTGGCAGATCAGCATCGCACCGCCTGACTTGTCGTATGGCTTGCGCTTTGCGCCCCTGATGGAAGGCGGCCTGTGGCAGCTCATCACGGTGTGCGCCATCGGAGCATTCGGCTCGTGGATGATGCGCGAGGTCGAAATCTGCCGCAAGCTGGGCATGGGCTTTCATGTGCCCGTGGCCTTCGGTGTGGCCATCTCGGCTTATGTCACTTTGGTGGTCGTGCGGCCGGTGCTCATGGGCGCCTGGGGCCACGGCTTTCCGTACGGCATCTACAGCCACCTCGACTGGGTGTCCAACGTGGGCTACCAGTACCTGCACTTTCACTACAACCCGGCGCACATGATCGCCGTGAGTTTCTTCTTCGCCAGCGTGTTTGCCTTGTCGCTGCACGGCGGTTTGATCTTGTCATCCACCAATCCCGCACCGGGCACCGTGGTCAAGACCCCCGAGCACGAGGACACGTTCTTCCGCGACATCATCGGCTACTCGATCGGCACCTTGGGCATCCACCGCCTGGGCCTGTTCCTGGCGCTGGCGGCTGTGTTGTTCAGCGCCCTGTGTATCGTGCTCAGCGGCCCCTTCTGGAGCCGTGGTTGGCCTGAGTGGTGGAGCTGGTGGCTGAACATGCCGATCTGGTCCCAGTGGCCACTCTGATTCGGACTGCACGCAGCCCGAACCCCAAGAATTGAGGAGTACCGCAAATGGCCGACTATCAAAACCTGTTCACCACGGTGCAAGCCGTGGGTCCAGTCCACCACGGGGTGGAACTCGGACACGGCAACAGCCCGCGCACGGGGCAGCCTCTGATTAACTACTGGATCGGCAAGTTGGGCAATGCCCAACTCGGCCCGATTTACCTGGGTGGTCTGGGTCTGGCTTCGCTCGTGTTCGGCATGATCGCCTTCACCCTGATCGGCATGAACATGCTGGCCTCGGTCAACTACGACCCGATCCAGTTTGTGCGCCAGCTGTTCTGGCTCTCGCTTGAGCCGCCACCGCCCAGCTACGGCCTGAGCATGCCGCCGCTCAACCAAGGTGGCTGGTTCCTCATCGTGGGCCTGTTCCTCACCGCATCGGTCATGTTCTGGTGGGCCCGCACCTACCGCCGCGCGGTCGAGCTGGGCATGGGCACACACATCGCCTGGGCTTTTGCTGCAGCCATCTGGTTGTTCCTGGTGCTGGGTTTGTTCCGCCCCATCCTGATGGGTTCTTGGGGTGAGGCGGTGCCTTACGGCATCTTCTCCCACCTGGACTGGACGGCGGCTTTCTCGTTGCGCTACGGCAACCTGTTTTACAACCCCTTCCACGCGCTGTCCATCGTGTTCCTGTACGGCTCGGCGCTGCTGTTTGCCATGCACGGCGCGACCATTCTGGCCGTGACCCGCTTCGGTGGTGAACGCGAGATCGAGCAGATCACTGACCGGGGTACGGCCTCGGAACGTGCGGCCTTGTTCTGGCGCTGGACCATGGGCTTCAACGCCACCATGGAATCGATTCACCGCTGGGCCTGGTGGTTCGCTGTGCTGTGCCCCATCACCGGCGGCATCGGCATCTTGCTGACTGGCACCGTGGTGGACAACTGGTACCTCTGGGCCATCAAGCATGGCGTGGCGCCACCGTACCCCGAAATCTTTCCAGCGGTGGTGGACCCCGCGCTGAGCACAGGAGCCAAGCCATGAACACCCACACCCTCCACAAAACGCATTGGACAAGACGCCTGGCCCAAGGTTTGGGCTTTGCACTGGTGGGCCTGGTGCTCGCCGGTTGCGAGCGCCCGATTCCAGAGACGGTGCAAAGCGGCTACCGCGGCACCGGCATGGCGCAGGTCTACAACGCCCGTCTGCTCGAAGTCAAAACCGAAAAGAACCAACCGCCCGTGGCGATTCCTTCACCGGGCTCGGACGGCCCCAAGGCCGCGCAGGCCTACAAGAACGTCAAAGTGCTGGGCCATCTGAGTGTGGGCGAGTTCAACCGCCTGATGGTCTCGATGACCAGCTGGGTGGCCCCGCAAGAAGGCTGCGGCTATTGCCATGCCTTGCCCAATTTTGAGGACGACAGCAAATACACCAAGGTGGTGGCGCGGCGCATGGTCGAGATGACGCAGCACATCAACGCCGACTGGCAGCCGCACGTCGCGCAGACCGGCGTGACCTGCTACACCTGCCACCGGGGTGAGCCGGTGCCCAACGCCATCTGGTTCAAGTCTGATCCTCAGCCGCAAGGCTCGAACTTCATCGGTGACAAGGCCGGACAGAACACCCCTTCGCCGGTGGTCAATTTGTCCTCGCTGCCCAACGACCCGTTCACCCCCTTCCTGCTGGACAAGCAGAACATCCGCGTGAATGGTCCCACGGCCTTGCCATCGGGCAACCGCCAGTCGATCAAGCAGGCCGAGTGGACCTATGGCTTGATGACGCACATGTCGACCTCGTTGGGCGTGAACTGCACCTACTGCCACAACACCCAGTCCTTCCAGAACTGGGAGAACAGCCCACCGCAACGCGTGACGGCCTGGCACGGCATCCGCATGGCGCGGGACCTGAACCTGACCTACATGGAGCCTTTGACCGAAGTCTTCCCGGCGCACCGCAAGGGCCCGTTGGGTGACGTGGCCAAGCTCAACTGCGCCACCTGCCACCAGGGTGCGTACAAGCCTCTGAACGGTGCGCCCATGGCCAAGGACTTCCCCGAGTTGCTCAAACCCGCTTTGGCTGCGTCCAAAGTCGCGGCCAAGTAGTCCGCTGGCCCTCGCACCTTTGCCGGACGCCCGTTATGGAAGCCATCGCCAACCTTCATGACCCGCTGTCTGGCGTGGTGGTGGTGTTGCTGGCCGACTTCTTGCGACAGCACCAGGGTTGGGGCTGGCTGCGGCTGGTGGCCGGAGCCACGCCCTACAAGGAGGTGCCGGGCCTGACCATGGTCAAGGTCATGGGCAGTGGCCACGGCGGGGGTTTTAGCCTGCGCCCCAGTGCCACGCACCAGGGCCTGATCTGCACGTTCACCCATCTCGATCTGGCCCTGCAGTTTCTGGACAGCCCGGCGGTGCAGGCTTACCGCAGCCGTGCGCGTGAATGCTGGAGCGGCGTGATGGCGGTGCAATCGGCGCGCGGCCACTGGGACAAGCAAGCCTGGCAGGCCAGCAGCGCCCAATCACTGGGAGAGCCAGGTCAAGATGGTGCGCAAGCGCCAGGCCCCTTCGCTGTGCTCACACGCGCCAGCATCGTGCCCACCAAGGCCATGGCCTTCTGGCGTTACGCCCCGGCAGCGCAGGCTGACCTCGACCAATCCCCCGGTTGCCTGTTGGCCATGGGCCTGGGCGAGGCGCCCTTGGTGCGCCAATGCACCTTCAGTTTGTGGCAAGACACGGCATCGATGCTGAACTACGCCCACCAGGGTGCGCACCAGGTCGCCAGTGCAGCGGCCTACAAACACCAGTTTTTTTCCGAGTCGCTGTTCGTGCGCATGCAGGTGCTGCAGATGGCCGGGGTCTGGAAAGGTCAGCCTTTTCAGTTTGACAACGCTTCGCCTCTTGGCGCTGCCGCGGCGCTGGACACTGCACCCGTTGTGGATACGCCCCGTCTGGAGCTCAGCCATGTCTGAGCCACGTGTCGTCATCGTCGGCGCAGGCATGGGCGGCTTGTGCAGCGCCATTACGCTCGCCCACCAGGGGCTGGATGTCACCGTGGTCGAAGCCTCGGGCGAGCCCGGCGGCAAGGTGCACAGCCGCGAAGTGAACGGTGCCCACATCGACAGCGGCCCCACCGTGTTCACCATGCGCTGGGTGTTCGACGACTTGCTGCGCAGCGTGGGCACCAGCGTGGAAGCCGAGATGCGCATCACGCCGCTGCAGGTGCTCGCCCGCCACTTCTGGCCCGATGGCAGCCAACTCGATTTGTCGGCCGATGCGCGCGAGAGCGAGGCGGCCCTTGCCGCTTGGTCCAGTGGCGATGAGGCGCGGCGATTCAGGGATTTTTGTAAAACCACGCGCCAACTTTACGCCACGCTCGAAGGCCCGATGATCCGCGCCCAGCGCCCCAGCATGGGCGGCTTCATGGGCGACTTGGGGTTCAAAGGCTTGGGCGTGTTGGCCCAACTGGGCCCCATGCGCAGCCTGTGGCAGCAACTGGGCCAGCAGTTTTCCGATCCGCGTTTGCGCCAATTGTTTGCACGCTACGCCACCTATTGCGGCTCTTCGCCTTGGCAGTCGCCCGCCACGCTCATGCTGATTGCGCAGGTCGAGATGGACGGGGTCTGGTCGGTTGAAGGCGGCATGGTCGGTATGGCCCAGGCGCTGGCCCGTGTGGCCCGCCGCCGTGGCGCGGTGTTCCGCTACCACAGCACTTGCCAGCGCATCGAACAGCGCCAAGGACGGGTGTGCGGTGTGCACCTGCAGTCGGGCGAGTTCTTGCCCGCCGACCGCGTGATCTTCAATGGCGATGCCGCCGCCTTGCGCCAAGGCCTGTTGGGCGACGGTGTGCGCCGGGCTGTGCCGCAGGCCGCACCGCCGCGCTCGCTGTCGGCGCTGACTTGGTCCATGCACACCCCCACCGAGGGCGTGGCGCTGGACCGGCACAACGTGTTTTTTCAAAGCACCTACGCCAGCGAGTTCGAAGACATCTTCGAGCACCAGCAGCTGCCACAGCAACCGACGGTGTATGTCTGCGCGCAAGACCGGCCTGCGCAGCTTGCGCCAGGCGAGGCCGAGCGCCTTTTTTGTTTGGTCAACGCCCCCGCCAACGGTGATGGCAATGCGGTCACCGAGGAGGCTTTAGAACAATGCCAAACGCACACCTTTCAGCATCTGCGCCAACTGGGGCTGTCACTGACGCCTACAAGGGCCAACAGCCTGCGCACGACCCCACAGGATTTCCATCGGCGCTTTCCGGCCAGCGGCGGAGCGCTGTACGGGCAGGCGACGCACGGATGGACGAGCATCTTCCAAAGACCTGGCTCCACCACACCCCTGCAGGGCCTGTATCTGGCGGGGGGCAGCGTGCACCCGGGGCCGGGCGTGCCGATGGCGGCGCTGTCCGGGCAGCGGGCGGCCGAGGCGCTGATGGCGGGCCTCGCTTCGACCAACCGGTTCCAGACGGGGGCTACCTGTGGTGGTATGTCGACGCCATGAGTGACGACGGCCAACACGGCATCACCCTCATTGCTTTTGTGGGCAGTGTGTTCTCGCCTTACTACGCTTGGGCGCGCCGCAGCGGCAGCGCCCATCCAGACAACCATTGCGCTCTGAACGTGGCCATTTACAGCAAAGGCCAGAGCCGCTGGGCCATGACCGAGCGCGGCCAGCGCCACTGCCAGCGCAGCGAACGCCAGTTCACCATCGGCCCGAGCCAGCTGAGCTGGGACGGCGACTGCCTGAGCATCGACATCGACGAAGTGTGTGTGCCGGTGCCGCGCCGTGTGCGCGGCCGCATCAAACTTTGGCCGCAGCAGCTGTTTGGCTATTCCACGCCCCTGGACGCCGCAGGCCGCCACCGTTGGGGGCCACTGGCGCCCGCCTCGCGCATCGAGGTCGATCTGAGCGCCCCCGACCTGAAATGGCAAGGCCACGCCTATCTGGATTCCAACGAGGGCGACGAGCCGGTGGACCGGGGCTTTCACACCTGGGACTGGTCGCGTGCCCGCACGCGCGACGGCAGCACCGTGGTGTTTTACGACATGCAAGCGCCCGCCGCCGATGACCGTGTGCTGTCGCTGCGCTTCACGCCCAAAGGCACGGTCGAGGCGCTGGCCACGCCGCCGGTGCAGCGCCTGCCTAAGACAGCTTGGCGCATTGATCGCCGTATGCGCAGCACCCAAGCCGTGCGGGTGCACGAACAACTCGAAGACACGCCGTTTTACCAGCGTGCCTTGCTGCAATTTGATTACGCCGGTGAGCCTTTGCTTGCCTTTCACGAAACCCTGTCGGTGCCGCGTTTGGTGTCACCGGTGGTTCAAGCCATGCTGCCCTGGCGCATGCCACGGCGGGCTTGAGATGAACACCCTTGAACTGTTTTCAAGGCAACCCCATTCCTGGCCGTGGTGGTCATGAATAGCCCTCGTGCGGGCCGTGCACGTCTTCCTCAAGGAGAAAACCATGTCTAATTCAGACAAAGTCTGGCCAACCGGACTGACCGAGGGCGAGTCAGAAGAGATTCACCGCAATCTCATTCAGGGCACGCAAATCTTCGGCATGATCGCCGCGTTTGCCCACCTGCTGGCTTACATCTATTCACCCTGGCTCAAATAAAGGAGCAACATCATGATCTATTCCAAAATGTGGTGCGTGGTGAAACCTTCAGTCGGTATTCCAGTGTTCATTGCGGCTGTGGCGATTTCGTCCTTCAGCGTGCACCTGGCCCTGACCATGAACACCACCTGGGTGAAAAATTACCTCAACGGCGGCACCAAAGTCGCCATGGCAGCGCCTGCTGCTGCGGATGCTGCAGTGAAGAAGTAAGGGACACAAGCCCGAACGGCCAGACGCGCAAGCGTCTGGTCATTCATTTATGACCAAAACAAAATCACGATCTTCTGTGGCGCATGTGCTGGCCAGCATGGGCCCGCGTTTTTTGCCTTTTGCGGATGCCGCCAGCGATGATTTGCCGCTGTCGCGTTTGCTGCGTCTGTCCTTGTTTCAAATTTCTGTCGGCATGGCCATGGTCATGCTGGTGGGCACCCTCAACCGCGTGATGATTGTCGAGTTGCAAGTGCCCGCCGCGCTGGTGTCGCTGATGGTGGCCCTGCCTTTGCTGGTTGCGCCGTTTCGGGCGCTCATTGGTTTTCGCTCGGACAACCACCGCTCGCAGTTGGGCTGGCGGCGCGTGCCCTACATCTGGATGGGCAGCTTGCTGCAGTTCGGCGGCTTTTCCATCATGCCTTTTGCGCTGCTGGTGCTCGCCGGTGCCGGACAGTCTAGTCAGGCTCCGGCCTGGGTTGGCATGGTGGGGGCCGCAGGCGCCTTCATGCTGGTGGGCATCGGCATGCACACCGTGCAAACCGCGGGTCTCGCGCTGGCCACCGACCTGGCACCACCCGAGCGTCAGCCGCAGGTGGTCGGCCTCATGTATGTGATGCAATTGGTTGGCATGATCGGCAGCGCTTTGATGTTGGGCCATTTGTTGCGTGACTACAGCCCTGGTCAGCTGATTCGCGTGGTTCAGGCTGTGGCGGTGATGACCTTGGTGCTCAACGTGATCGCCCTGTGGAAACAAGAGCCGCGCAGCCGTCTGCGCAAACCGGGTACGCCCATCGAACACACTTTCGCACAAGCCTGGCAACTCTTTTGTCAAGGCCCGAACACCCTGCGGCGTTTGCTGGCGGTGGGCCTGGGCACCATGGCCTTCACCATGGAAGACGTGTTGCTGGAGCCGTATGGCGGCGAGATCCTCAGCCTGAGCGTTTCCACCACCACCTTGCTCACGGCCAATCTGGCCTTGGGTGGTCTGATCGGTTTTGCCTGGGCTTCGCGTGTGCTCAGCCGCGGTGCTGACGCCTACCGCATGGCCAGCTGGGGCGCCTGGGTGGGCGTGCCCGCCTTTGTGGCCGTGATCGCTTCCGGCCCGCTGGCTTCTGCGCCTTTGTTCGCTCTGGGTATTTTTCTGATCGGCCTGGGCGGCGGTTTGTTTGCCCATGGCACCCTGACTGCCACCATGCAAATGGCGCCGCCCGAGCAAACCGGCCTGGCCATGGGGGCTTGGGGCGCGGTGCAGGCTACGGCCGCGGGTCTGGGTATGGCGCTGGGCGGCATGGTGCGCGACGGCGTGGCACTCGGCAGCAGCTCGGTCATGGCTTACTCGGTGGTTTATGGCCTCGAAATCCTCCTGCTGGCCTTGACCCTTTGGGCCATGGCGCCTTTGATACGGCCAACGGGTGCGTCTGTACGGTCACCGCTCAACTCTGCATAATGTCTCCCAACCGTTTGGACCCTTCACCCTCAACTCAAGGAAAAGCCATGGAAATCAAACACATCCTCATCATCATGTTCGTGGTTTTTGGCCTGTTCATGCTGGCCAACTGGTTCAACCGTCCCAAAGGCCCACGCAAGTGAGGCCTGACTGCGCCCATCCCCCAAAACCGCTGCGAGGCGGTTTTTTTGTGCCGGTGACCAGCCCTGTTGTTTCACAGCGTGCGCCAGACATGGCGCACCAGCAGGCCCGAGAGCACCCACATGGTCGCCCCGATCAAAGCGTCCAGAATTTGCCAGGCACGTGGCCGCGCAAACCAGGGGGCCAGCCAACGCGCCCCAAAGCCCAAAGCGCTGAACCACAGCACACTGGCCGTGCTGGCCCCGGCCGCAAACCAGCCCTGCAAGGGCGCGGGCTGCTGCGCGCCGATGCTGCCCACCAGCAGCACCGTGTCCAGGTACACATGCGGGTTGAGCAAGGTGAAAGCCGCCGCTTGCACCAGCGCCGCCCCACGGCTCATGCCTTGGCCCAGGCTTGTCACATCCAGCGTGCTGGCCTGGCGCGCCCGCTGCAGGGCCCGCCAGCCATAGACGGTTAAAAAAACCGCCCCGGCCAAGGCCAAAGCCTGCGCCAGTGCAGGTCGCTCGCCCAGCGCCTGCGCCATGCCCAACACGCCGGCCGTGATCAACAGCGCATCGGCCGCCGCGCAAAAGGCCACCACGCTGACCACATGTTCGCGGCGCAAACCCTGGCGCAATACAAATGCGTTTTGCGCCCCGATCGCCACGATCAGGCCCAGGCTGAGAAACAGGCCTTGGACAAAAACGGGCCAGGCCAACAAAAGGGTGTCATGTAAGTTCATGGGGCATGAGCTTGTCAGTCTTTCAAGATTAAGACAAACTGTCTTTGCTTCATCAGCTTTAGAAAAACTAATTTCATGCTCGACTATTTCTCTTTGGCAGCCTTGGCGGCTGTGGTTCGTGAGGGCAGTTTTGAACGTGCAGCACGCGCTTTGCACGTCACGCCGTCCGCCGTGTCGCAACGCATTCGCTTGCTGGAAGAGCGGGTGGGCTGCGCGCTGGTGGTGCGGGGCCAGCCCTGCCAGGCCACCGAGACCGGTCGACGCTTGTGCCAGCACTTGGACCGTGTGCGTCTGCTCGAGCAGGAATTGCAAGGCAGTTTGCCGGGGCTGGCCCCGGAAGGCGTGGCACGTGTCACGCTGCCCATCGCGGTGAACGCTGACAGCCTGGCCACCTGGTTTGCCCCGGCCCTGACCGCTTTTGCAGCCGGGGCACCCGTCTTGATGGCGGTGTCGGTCGACAACGAGGACCACACCACCGAGTGGTTGCGCAGCGGCGCGGTGCTGGCCGCTGTGACGGCCATGGCACGCCCTGCCACCGGTTGCAACAGCCGCGCCCTGGGGGCCATGCGCTATGTGGCGGCGGCCAGTCCCGCTTTTGTACAGCGCCACTTGGCGTCCGGCGTGACAGCCGGGACCCTGGCCCAGGCGCCCAGTCTGGTGTTCAACACACAGGACGAGCTGCAGGCCCGCTGGGTGCGGCGTCTGTGCCATCGGCACGTGGAGCTCCCCCGGCACACCTTGCCATCGACCCAGGCTTTTGTGCAGGCCTCACTGGCCAGCATGGGCTGGGGTTTGCACCCCCTCACGCTGATTGCCCCCCACTTGCGAAGTGGTGCCTTGCTGGAACTGGTGCCGGGCACACCGCTCGATGTGCCCTTGTATTGGCAGGAAACCCGCGCCGCATCCGCCTTGCTCGATGGCCTGAGCCGTGCGGTGCTCAAGGCCGCGCAGGGCAGTTTGATCGCTTGAAGCCGGGGTCATGTAGCCACTCGCGTTGGCAAACCCATGAAGGCATGGGGCATGCCATGCCAGGGTGAAAAGAAACCGTCACGCGCAGTTGATGCGGCAGGTGCTTGCTGCTGCAGCAAGACTTCCCAGCCGGCTTGTGCGCTGTCGATCAAGGGCAGGGCGCAGTGGTTTTGCAGCCGCTGAGCGTAACCAGCCAGACCGGCACCGCCCAAGATGATGCAGGCCACACCCGCTCGGGCGGCGTTCTCGCAGGCTTGTCCCAAGCTGCGCAGGGCCATCTCCGGGTCGGCCTGCAGCGCTGCCCCAGTGGGGGTCACGGTTTCGATGTGGCGCAGCTGCGCGCCATAACCCAAGCTGTTGACCAGGCGCTGCAGCATGGGCTTCCAGCGCTCGCCACCGGTCACGATGGCAAACGGTCCATGCGCAGCCGCCTGAATGAACGAGGCCTCGGCCAGCCCTGTCACCGGGCAGCCGCTGACTTCGCGCAGTGCGAACAAACCCGGGTCGCCAAAACAGCCAATCAACACACCGTGCAGTGCAGGCGAAGGCAGGCTGCGCTGAGCCGCCCATGCGTCGAGGCAGGCGTGCGCCGCCACCGCGTGGCTGGCTTCGCAGGCGATGTAGGGCGCGCCAAATCGGGCAGTCGCCACGTCCAGCCGTACACCTGGTGGCACCAGGGGTTGCAAGACATCTTGCAGGCGCTGGGTGGTCAAGGGGTTGGTGTTCGGATTGATCAGCAAATAGCGGCGTGGTGTTGTGGTGTCCATGAGTCGAGTTCCATTTTTCGTGCATGCGACTTCGGCCCCAAACCAGTGCAAGTGCCTGACTCAAAACAGGGCGGCCTTGTGCAAGAGGCCCTGTTTTGGTGTGGCCCAGAGGCCAGGCCAGTGCAAGGTTTGTGGATGTGGTGCTTGCCCTGCGCCTGAAAGCATCCATCGTGCCGGGTTGGCACACCTCCTGCATAGAGACAGCGCTGGCTGATGGCCAAGCCATTTTTTCAACCTTGCTTGCTCTAGGAGTCTCCATGAAACGTCGTGATGTATTGGCAGCGGGTGTCGCCACTTTGGCTGCCCCTTGGGTACACGCCCAGTATTCTGCCTGGCCCAGCAAAGGCCCCATTCGTTTGATTTGTCAGTACCCGCCCGGTGGCTTGGTGGACACGGTGGCACGCCTGATGGCACCGCACCTGTCGAGCGCCTTGTCGCAAACCGTGGTGGTCGATAACCGTGCGGGTGCAGGCGGTTTGATCGGCACCGAATTCGCATCCCGTCAGGCTGCCGATGGCTACAACCTCTTGGTCAGCCATGCTTCGGTGCACATCTATGCCACCGCCACGCGGCGTACCATGCCCTTTGATCCCGTCAACGATTTCACCCACTTGGGCATGTTGGTTGAAGCGCCCATGTTGCTGCTGGTTCGTGCCCAGTCCCCTTACCAAACGCTGGCGCAGTATGTGAACGCCGCCAAATCCAAGCCCGTGCGCTTTGGCACCTCGGGCATTGGCTCGGCCAACCACCTGTATGGTGAGCTGCTCAAAATCGAAGGTCAAGCCACCGAACACGACCATGTGCCTTACCAAGGCAGTGCTCCAGCCATGCAGGACCTGCTGGGTGGTCAGATCGACAGTGTGTTTGACCCGGTCACCACCAACGTCAACCAGCTCAAGGCTGGCTCGCTGCGTGCTTTGGCGGTCTCTACGCCCACGCGCATGGCAGCCTTCCCGAACATCCCGACTTTTGCCGAGTTGGGCTATGGCTCGCTGACCGGCTCGCAGTGGCTCGGTCTGTCTGCGCCCAAGAACCTGCCCGCGCCGATTGCCCAGCGCCTGACCGCACTGATCCCCGAGATCCTGGCCAAACCTGACGTGATGGCGCGGCTAGAAGAAGTGCAAACCCTGCCGCGCAAAACACCTGTGGTGGGCGATGATTTCGTCAAGCTCATCCAGTCGCAAATCAGCAGCTGGAGTGCGGTGGCCAAGCGCGCCAAGGTCGAAGTGATCGCCTGAGCGCCAGCCAAGGCTTTCGCGCCATCAACAGGCGGCAGCTTCCGTCACGCACTAAACTGCAAGCTGCCCTTGTTTTTGGTGCCTCATCAACCACCCTGTGGAATTTCTTCATGACCGAAGTCGACTTTGACCAGATCAACAGCTACCAGCGCTACAAGCTCATGGCCAGTCTGATCGTGCCCCGACCCATTGCCTTGGTGACCACGCTCGGGGCCAACGGGGTGGTCAATGCCGCGCCGTTTTCCATGTTCAACATGATCGGCGAAGATCCGCCCATTTTGATGATCAGCATCAACCGCCTGCAAGACGGCCGGCTCAAGGACACGGCCGCCAACATCCTGCACAGCGGCGAGTTTGTGGTGCACATGTCCGATGAACCCATGGCGCAAAAGATGCACGACTGTGGCGAATCGCTGCCCTCTGACGTGAGCGAGCTGACCGCCGTGGGCTTGACACCTGTGCCTTCGCACACGGTGGCTCCACCGCGCATCCAGGAAGCGCCGATCGCTTTTGAGTGCGTGCTGCACGAAAAACTGGAAACCCCCAGCCGTTATGTCTTTATTGGCCGCATCCAATGGTTGGCTGCCCGCGAGGGATTGATCGACACCGAAGTCTGGCGTGTCAACCTGCGCGACTACAAACCGGTCGCTCGCTTCGGTGCGAGCTTCTACACCCGTACCGAAGACCGATTTTCACTGTCGGACAAAGCAGGTGAAGCCCCGCCGGTCCATACAGCCATTGATCAGATCTGAAGGGCTCTAGCCACACAGGCGTGTACAGGCGACAGCGCCATCTGCATGGCCGGTGCCTGTGTGGGTGGTGGGCTGTGCCAGCCACCCAGGCCATGGGTGAAATTATTCTTTGACGGATCCCGTCATCCCGGAGACGTAATACTCCACAAAGAAAGAGTAGATGAAGGCCACGGGCAAAGAGCCAAAGAGCGCCCCAGCCATGAGTGCACCCCAGTGGTAAACGTCACCTTCCACCAGTTCCGTGACCACCCCCACCGGCACGGTTTTCACCTCACTGGACGATACGAAGGTGAGCGCGTAGATGAACTCGTTCCATGACAAGGTGAATGCGAAGATGCCTGCCGAGATCAGACCCGGAACCGACAAAGGCAGGATGATTTTGACCAGGATTTCCCAGCGGTTGGCACCGTCAATCATGGCGCACTCTTCCAGTTCAAAAGGAATCGAACGGAAGTAACCCATCAGCAGCCAGGTGCAAAAAGGAATCAAAAAAGTGGGGTAGGTCAGGATGAGCGCCAAGCGTGTGTCAAACAGGCCCAGCTCAAACACCACCGATGCCAAAGGAATGAACAAAATGGACGGTGGCACCAGGTAGGCCAGGAAAATGGCCAATCCGGTGTGTTTCGCACCCTTGAAACGCAAACGCTCAATCGCGTAGGCTGCCAGCACCGAAGCAAACAAGGAGAAGAAAGTGGCCGTCACCGAGACCACCACGGTGTTCCACATCCACTGTGGGTAAGCGGTGCGAAACAGCAGCTTTTCAATGTGTGCGAGTGTGGGGGCGATGATCCAGAAAGGGTTGCCGTCACGCGACAGCAGTTCGTTGTCGGGTTTGAAAGCCGTGATGCCCATCCAGTAAAACGGAAAGAGCAAAACGAAAAGAAACACCAACAGGGGCAGATAGGTTTTGAAAACCTTGGTGGCGTTGGTGTCCAGGTAGGACATGCCTACGCTGTCGTGTGTGTCTTTGCTCATTTGTCACTACCGCCTTGTTGCCATGTACGGCGTTGAAGTCCGAAATAACTGAACAGAATGGCGGCGAGCAAGAAGGGCACCATGGCGATGGCGATGGCCGCACCTTCACCCAGAGCGCCCCCGGGTATGGCACGCTGGAACGACAGGGTGGCCATGAGGTGTGTGGCATTGAGAGGACCACCCCGTGTGAGCACATAAATCAGCTGGAAGTCGGTGAAGGTGAACAGCACCGAGAAAGTCATGGTGACTGCAATGATGGGGGTCAGCAGTGGCAAGGTGACATGCCAGAATTGCTGCCAGGGCGTGGCGCCATCAATGGCCGAAGCCTCGTAGTAAGACGGCGAGATGGTTTGCAGACCTGCCAGCAGCGTGATGGCGACAAAAGGCACGCCGCGCCAGACATTGGCGGCCAGGGTGGAAAGGCGCGCATTCCAGGGCGAGCCCAGGAAGTCGATGTAGGCGTCGATCCAGCCCATCTTGACCAGAACCCAGCTGATGATCGAGAACTGCGAATCGAAAATCCACCAAAAAGCAATCGCCGACAAGGCCGTCGGGACGATGTAGGGCAGCAAAATGACAGCCCGGAAGAACGATTTGAAGCGAATGTTTTTGTTCAGCAACAAAGCCAGCCAAAGCCCCAGGAAGAACTTGAGCACGCTGGCCACGGTGGTGTAGAACATGGTGTTGAACAAGGCCAACTGGGTGACGCTGTCCGACAACAAGAAGATGTAGTTTTCAAGACCAATCCATTGACCACCACGGCCAATTTTGGTGTCGGTGAAACCCAACCAAACACCCAAGCCGAGAGGGTATGTCAAAAACAGCAGCAACAGGAGTGCTGCAGGCATCATGAAGATCAAGCCCAGCACATTGCGGCTGTTTTGAATTCTCTCGAGCAAGGGTGTCATGGGTTCTTTTCAGTTTTGAAAACGATCAGACCTTGTAGTAACGCTCAGCACGTTTTTGGGCGCGCTCTGCGGCTTCTTTGGGCGTCCTGGAGCCACTGGCTGCTTCTGCGACCATGTTGACGATGATGAAGTCAGCACCAGCACCAGCCGAGGCGTAGCCCAGCTTGCCTGCGTAGCCCGCAGGGCGCATGTTTTTCACGGGGTCGCGGTAGGCGGTGTGCTTGGGGTCGGAGGTCCAGATGGCCGACTTGGTGTAGAAGTCCAGTGGGGGTGCGATGTAGCCACCTGCCGCTGTGAGCCAAGGATCGAACTGCTCCTTTTCCATCATGAAGCGCAGGAATTCCTTGGCTGCGTTCGGGAATTTGGTGTACTTCATCACCATTTGATTGAAGAACAAATGTGACTCTGTGGGGGTGCCCACAGGGCCCACGGGGTAAGGGGCATGGTGCACGTCGGCATTCAGCGCTCGCACCTTTTCGTCGGGCGATGTTTTGGTCGCGTAGTAGATGGAGATGCCGTTGTTGGTCAGGCTGATCTGGCCATCCAGGAATGCCTTGTTGTTGTTGGGGTCGAGCCAGGACAAGGTGCCGGGAATGAAGGTAGCGTACATCTCTTTGGCGTACTCCAGCGCCTTGATGGTCTCGGGGCTGTCGATGACGACCCTGTTGTTGGCATCGACCAATTTGCCACCAAACGCCCACACCAGCCAGTTGCACCACAGGCCGTCACCCGTGGCATTGCCCAGTGCAAAGCCCGCAGGCGTGCCTTTTTCCTTGAGTGCTTTCAGCAACTTGAGGAAGTTGTCGGTGTCTTTGGGGAAAGTGTCAAAGCCCGCTGCTTTGACTTGACTTTGGCGATAGACCAGCATGGCGCCGGCCGCACCCAGGGGCACGCCAATCCATTTTTTACCGTCTGGTTTCAGGTAGGCATGGCAAGCGGGGAAGAAGCCGCCGTATTTTTTGCCCAGGTACTCGCACAGGTCTGTGACGTCCAGCAGTTTTTCAGGATACAGGTTGGCATCGTCGTTGGTCGACAAAATGATGTCAGGACCCGCACCCGTGTTGGCGGCAACAGCGGCCTTGGGGCGCACATCTTCCCAGCCTTCGTTGTCGACCCGCACTTCAACGCCTGTGAGTTCAGTGAACTTTTTCACGTTGGCCATGTAGGCATCGATGTCACCTTGCACAAATCGGCTCCAGCGCAGCACGCGAAGTTTGGCGCCCTTTTCAGGTTTGAAGCTGAGGTTTTGCGCATGCACCGCAGGGGCGTAGGCCATGGCACCCAAGCCGAAGGTGGTGGAAGCGGCTGCAACTCTGGCAGAGCTTTCGAGGAAGTCACGTCGATTCAGTTTGGTCATGAAATGTCTCCTGTTTTGAGTGGGTTGGCGGCGAGAAAACGGATGGGGAAATCAGCGATCAGGCAGCAAGCCTATTGCCGGTCGCTGCGTCGAAGACGTGAGCCCGTGACATGTCGGGCTGGAGGTGGATGGTGCTGCCCAAGGCAAATTCGTGTCGTTCGCGGAAAACCGCAGAAAATTCAACGCCTTCGTGTCGGCAAGCGACAAAGGTGTCCATCCCCGTGGGTTCCAGAACAGCCACCCGGGCCGTGATGCCGCCGCTGTCCACCAGCGTCAGGTGTTCGGGGCGTGTTCCAAAAATGACGGGCTGTCCGTTTTGGCCTGCCAGAGGTCTTGGCAGGGGCAGCCGCAGACCGTCCTGCAATTCGACTTGGCACTGTTGGCCGTCCACCACCAGTTTGCCGGGCAAAAAATTCATGGCCGGAGAGCCAATGAAGCCTGCAACAAACTGATTGGCCGGCATGTCGTACAGATCCAGCGGAGAGCCGGTTTGCTCGATGCGGCCGTCGCGCATGACCACAATTTGATCGCCCATGGTCATGGCTTCAATTTGGTCGTGCGTGACGTAAATGGAGGTGGTTTTCAGGCGTTGGTGCAGCTCTTTGATCTCGCTTCGCATGGCCACGCGCAGCTTGGCGTCCAGGTTCGAAAGCGGTTCGTCGAATAAAAAGACTTGCGGGTCGCGAACGATGGCACGGCCCATGGCCACCCGCTGGCGTTGGCCGCCGGACAGTTGCCTGGGGTAGCGGTCGAGCAAAGAGCCGAGCGCCAAAATGTCAGCTGCACGGGCCACTTTGGCATCGATTTCATCTTGGGGTTTTTTGGCCAGGGTGAGCGAGAAGGCCATGTTCTGGCCAACCGTCATGTGCGGGTAGAGCGCATAGTTTTGGAAAACCATGGCGATGTCCCGCTCTTTGGGGGGGAGGTCGTTGACTTGACGTGCGCCGATGTGGATTTCGCCACCGCTGGTTTCTTCGAGGCCAGCAATCATGCGCAATAACGTGGACTTGCCGCAACCTGACGGACCGACAAGCACGGTGAAAGAACCGTCTTGGATTTCAATGTCCACACCATGCAGAATCGGAACATCCCCAAAATTCTTTTTGACAGATCGGATCGATACACTGGCCATTGAAAGCTTTCCTGTTTGAACGAATCTGAATCTGAACTGCAACTGCGCATGATTCAAATTGACATTCAGTATCACATTCTTGGGCCAATTCCTTATACCCACTTACCCTAATGGATCGTCTCCTATGTTCACCGGTGCACAGGGGGTGACATGGGTCCAGGGGGGTGAACTCTCGGCCATGTGCCCCAGCATGACCGCTGCATCTCCTGCGCGGAGGGGTCATGGGCGGTCGGGGTCTGATCGCTGCGGGGCCTGAGGCTCAGGTCACCGGCATTTGAATGGGCTGTCCGGCCTCCAGCAAATCCATCACCTGCTGCATGACCTGGGCGCCAGTGGCCGAGTAGGGGTCAAAGTCGGGGTGGTGCAGTCGGACCATGGGGTCGTCCACCGACAGGTGCACCAGCGCCATGGACCACTGGCCATAGCGGCGTTCGTGGATTTCTTCGTAGTGCAGGATCTCCAGATCCTGGTGGCGGGTGTCGGCGCTGATGCGGCGGTACAGCGCGTTGACCTTGCTGCGCTCGCCTTCGATCACCTGAAAGAAAAAGCCTTGCCCTTGGCACAGCACACCTGTGATGCCTTGCGCGGCGTTGTGGGCTTGCGCTTGCGCCAGGATGCTCGTGGTCATCGTGGTGGTTTGTGGACCAACGGCGCGGCTCACGTACAGCAGGCGCACGGTGATGCTGTGGCTGGGCACTCTCATGGTGTGGGGCTCATGGTGTGGGGTGCACCGCGTTGCGGTCCAGGCGCTCGGTCTCGCGGCGCTCGAACAGGTTGAGCATCCAGGCCACGCGCTGGGGCATGGCCCGGTTGGGAAAATAGGCCTTGTTGCCGGTTTGTTGGGTCGCCGCTTGGCAGCCTTGCACCAGGTCCAAAATGGCCGCCAGCGGCGCAGGGCTGTGGTCGGCCACCCGAATCCAGTGCACCTGGGTCCAGGCGCTGGCCAGCAGCATGAGCTTGCGCGTGGTGCTGACCACCGTGCGTTTGTTGACCGAGTCCAGGCCTTCGCGGCGCAGCTGGTGGCCGATCTCGGCGTAGATCATGCTGGCCGCGCAAATGGCGGCGCGGCAGTCGGGCGGCAGGGCGGCAATGCCCGAGTGCGCTTGCTTGTACAGGCGGTCGGCTTCGTCCAGCAAACGTGCCACCACACTGGCGATGGCGGGGGTGAAAGTGGGCTGGGCCATCCAGGCTTCGGGGTCGATGCCGGCCTCGACCAGCCAGCGGCGCGGTAAATACAGGCGGCCGATGCTGGCGTCGTGCCCCACGTCTCGGGCAATGTTGGTCAGCTGCATGGCCACGCCCAGCTCGCAGGCGCGCGCCAGGGTGTCCATGCTTTGCGGGCCCATGATCCAGCTCATCATCGCGCCCACACTGCCCGCCACGCGGGCACCATAGGCGTGCAGGTCTTCAATGCTGTCGTAAGTGCGGCCCCCGGCGTCCCAGGCAAAGCCTTCGATCAGCGCGTCCAGCAAATGGCGCGGCAGTTTGTACTGCTGCACCACCAGGCTGAGCGCGTGGTCTTCGACATGGTCGTGCGGGGTGCTGGCATAGATGGCGTCCAGGCGCTCTTGCAGTACGGCCAGCGGCGTGTCGCCCGCAGCGGCTTCGTCCACCAGGTCGTCGGCCACGCGGCAAAAGGCATACAGCGCGATGGCCGCTGTGCGCACGCGCAGGGGCAGCAAGCGGCTGGCTGCAAAAAAGGTTTTGGAGCCGCCCTGCATCATGGCCACGCAGGCCTGCAGGTCTTGCGAGTCGAAATCGAGCTCGGGCAGGTTCACAGTGTTGGGATTGAGGTCAGACCTTGACATGGGGCACCACCGTCTCCAAGGCTTTGGCCGACATCAGCACACCGGGCACACCCGCGCCCGGGTGGGTGCTGGCACCCACCACAAACAGGCCTGGCACATCTTCGCTGCGATTGTGCGGACGGAACCACGCGCTTTGCAGCAGCAGCGGCTCCAGGCCAAAGCCCGCGCCTTTGTAAGACCACAAGTTGTCGTGAAAATCCTGCGGTGTGCTGACCTTGCTGGTCACGATGCAATCGCGCAAGCCGGGCAACACACTGGCCTCCAGGCTCTCGGCAATGGCGGCGCGGTAGGTCTCGGCAAAGGCGGGCCAGTCGGTGCCGCTGTCCAGGTGCGGGACGGGCGAGAGCACGTAAAAGGTGTCGCAGCCCTCGGGGGCCAGCGAGGGGTCGGTGGCGGTGGGGCGGTGCAGATACAGGCTGAAGTCTTCGGCCAGTTTGTGTTGGTTGAAGATGTCTTGCAGCAGACCTTGGTAGCGCGGGCCCAGCACCATCATGTGGTGCGGCACATCCTTGTATTGTTTGGAGGTGCCGAAGTACCAGACGAACAGGCCCATGGAGTATTTGCCATTCGCGATTTTGCGGTCGGTCCACACGCGACGGTGCTGCGGCGCCACCAGGTTTTTGTAGGTCCAGGCGGTGTCGCCGTTGCTCACCACGATGTCGGCGGGTACGAACTCGCCGCTTTGCAATTCGACACCACAGGCGCGGCCGTTTTCGATGCGAATTTGCGTCACGGGCGCGTTGCAGCGCAGCGGGACGCCGCGTTCTTGCAGCAGGCCAACCAGGCCTTTCACAATCGCCCCGGTGCCGCCCATGGCTGAGTGCACGCCCCAGGTGCGCTCGAGCGAATTGATGAGCGCATAAGCGCAGGTCACGGCAAAGGGGTTGCCGCCGATCAGCAGCGGGTGAAAGCTCATCACGATGCGCAGCTTGTCGTTGCGCATGTGTTTGGCCACCAGGCTGTAGAGGCTGCGCCACGCGCCCATGCGCAAGAAGTCGGGGATGGCGGCCATCAGGTCGCTGACCTTGTCAAAAGCCATGTCGCCCATGCCTTCAAAACCCAGGGTTTTGCAGCGCTCGGCTTCCTCCAAAAAGCGTTCATAGCCGGGCAGGTCATCGGGCTCAAAGCGGGCCACTTCGGCGCGCATGTGCTCGGGGTCGCCGTTGTAGTCGAACCAGGTGCCATCGGCAAATCGCACGCGGTAGAACGGGTCCATGGCCACCAGCTTCACCTCGTCCGCAAAGCTTTTGCCGCACAGAGCCCACAGCTCTTCGAGCAAAAATGGCGCGGTGATGATCGTCGGTCCCGCGTCAAAGGTGAAGCCGTCCTGGCGGTGCACACAGGCACGGCCGCCGGGGGCATCGAGTTTTTCAAACACCTTGACCTCGTAGCCTTTGACGCTCAGGCGAATCGCCGCGGCCAGCCCGCCAAAGCCGCTGCCAATGACCACCGCCACCGGGCGATGGCGCATCGTGGCGGGAGTGCCCAGATCCGTGCCCGTGGGGGCGGCTGGAATGCCGAAACCCTCAGAGCGGTAAGTGTGTGTGATCGTGTTCATGGTGGGGCCTTCAAGGGGGTGTGGTCAAAGCAGGTTTGCGGGTCTGGCCCATGGCCCAACCCCACAGCCGCTCCAGTGGCCAAGGAAAAATCATGATGACGTGTTCAACAATCGCGAGGCCCAGCAAAGTGGCCAGCATGACCCAGCCGGTGGTGATGGCCACTGCTCCTTGCTGGGCGAGCCAGACCAGCCAGAACCAAGTGCCCATGGCCACGCCCATCGAAAGTACGAACCACAGAGACACGCCGCTGGAGGTGCGGAAATAACTGGCCAGGTACTTGAGGTGATCGGGCAGGTATTGCGCGCCGTTTTGTGGCACGCCAAAAAACAAATTCAGTTTAGCCGACAGGCGCATGCACCACAGCAGCGCAAAGGTGCAAATGGCCACATGGCTGGATTGCCCCTCTTGCATCCACCACAGCACGGCAAAGTTGGCCAGCAAAGCCAGCTCGTGGTACAGCATGACCTGCACCGATTGCACAAAGCGTGGCCAACCTGTCAGGCCGGGGTCTAATGGGGTTTTGCGCGGGCCGGTGATCCAGCCGGTCAAAAAGGCCAGCTCGTGCCAGCCCCACATCACGATCACGCTGCCAAAGGCGAGGTAGGCGTTGAACACGCTCACGGCCTGCATGCTGTGGGCCACGCCCCAAAAACTCAAAGCCAAGAGCACCGTCCAGCCGGTGAGGCTGAAACGGAAGCTGCGCGCAGGCAGCCGGTCGAGCCAGAGGATCACACCCGTGCCGAGCCACCAGCACAGGGCCGTGAACACGCAGGCCCAAACGACTTCAGTCACCATGCCGGTTCCATGCGAACCTGGGGCGACAGGTCTTGGGCAATGACGGGCATGAAGTACAGCCGCGCAAAGGTGGCAGCGGCTTTCACGGCGCACACGCCTTGCTGCAGCTTGCCCACCACGCCGCCGCGGGTCTTGGCTTTGGTCATGGCTCGCGACAGGGCAAACAGGCGCTCCAGACCCCGGCGGAAGTCGGGGTGATCGGTGTCAAGCGCCAGCGGGAACACCTGTTTGGTGATCTCGGTGGTGATGCGAAACACCTGGTAGTCGTACTCGCTCGAATCCAGGCCCATGGCTTCGTGCAGCATGGGGCGGGTGTGGTCGCGCACGTACATGGTGGCGTACACGGCCAGCAAGAAAAAGCGAATCCACAGCTTGTTGCCGCCGCTCAGCAACTTGGGGTTGGCGCGCATGATCAGGGCGAACGACTCGCCATGGCGGAACTCGTCGTTGCACCACAACTCGAACCAGCGAAAGATGGGGTGAAAGCGTTTCTCGGGGTGCTTTTCGAGCTGGCGGAAGATGGTGATGTAGCGCGCGTAGCCGATCTTCTCGGACAGGTAGGTCGCGTAGTAAATGTATTTGGGCTTGAAGAAGGTGTACTTCTTGGTGCGCTTCAAGTTGCCCAAATCGATGCCCAGGTTGAAGTCGCGCAGCGACAGGTTGATGAAGCCAGCGTGGCGCGATTCGTCGCGCGCCAGGTAGGTCATCAGCTGTTTGATGTCGGGGTTGCTGACGTTCTTGCGGATCTCGTTGTAGAGCACGCAGCCCGAAAACTCCGACGTGAGGGAGCTGACCAGAAAGTCCATGAACTCCTGGCGCATCTCAGGCGAGAGCGTGGCCATGCCGGCGGCTACTTCGCCCGCAAAGGCTTCGTCGCGTTGGAAGTGGTCGTGGTTGTTGTCGCCCTCGTACTCGGCCATCATCTTGTCCCACTCGGCGCGCACCGGCTCGATGTTGATGCGGTCCATGGCATCGAAGTCGGTGGTGTAAAAACGCGGGCTGATCATGTCGCTGTGCACCGCCTTTTTGTTAGCGTCTTCAGCGGTTTCGATGGTGTGGACAGCGGTGGCGTTCATGGGGTTCTCCGGTGCGGGTTCAATCGGGTTTAACGGGTTCGCGGTGGGGGGTGTTCACAGGCGTGGTGTCTTGCCCTGCCAGTCTTAGGCCCGCGAATACGGCGGCGTTGCTGGGACCAAAGGACTCCAGGTCAATGCGCTGGCCGGTGCTGGGGTCTTGCAAGGTCAGACGACCGTCGGTGCGGCCGATCAACAAAAAGGGGGCTTCTTTCCCCAGGCTCTCGCGCTGGCGCTCACGGGCCAGGGCACGCAAGGTGCTGCGCAGAAAACCTTGCTCACCCGAAAACTGGGCCACTTGCTGGCCGCTGCGGTGGTCCACCACGGCGATGTCGCCGCTGGGCAGGTCGCGAAACTGCAGGTCGCGTTGCCACTGCACGGCGGCATCGGGGGTGCGCGGGTCCAGGCCCGACCAGCGTGCCAGGCCCACGGCCACCAGCATGGCCAGCAGCATCACGCCGATCCAGGCCATGGGCCGGTTCAGGCCTTGGCTCTGGGGGGCTTGGCGGTTGTGCTGCCAGTCATGTGGGGGCAGGGTGTTCATGCCAGCATGCCTTGGGGTGGTGTGGCTTGGCTGCTCACAGGGGCATCGCCCAGCTGCAAGCTTTGACCTGCACGTTCGGCGCGCCACAGGTTCAGCAGCAATTCACCCACTTTTGCGCTCTCGGGCACGCAGCGCAGGGTGGGCTGCGGTTGGGTCACATGCCAGGCGCGCTGGTGCGGCCACAGGTGGGCCCAGCCGATGCGGTCTTCGGGGTGCAAGGCCAGCGCGATGTCGCCCGTGCCCGCACCTTGGGTCTTGAGTGATGCACCCGCGATGCGTTTGAAGGGCAGGTTGAAGGTCAGTGTGAGCACGATGCCGATGCGCATGACCACGCGCTTGTTGGTGAGGGTGTAGAGCGTGCTGCGCGCCGACATCCAGGCGGTGCCCAAGAGCAGCGCCAGGGCCAGGGCATAGAGGCTGGCGGCCACCACCAGAGGTTTCCAGTCGACCTTGCCTTCGGGGGCCGTCAGGTTGATGGCCTGCACCGCGAGCATGAGTGCGAAGTACAGCGCGATCTTGCGCGCATGGAAGGCATGGATGGCCAGGCGTTTCCAGTCGGGTGCGCCTTGCCAGACCACACGCTCACCCTTGGGCAGGGCGCTGGGCAGGCCGGGGGCGGCTTCCCATTCGTGTTCGTGGGTGGCTTTCATATGATCGGTTCCTGGCGCTCAGGTGTGGCGTACAGGGTGCCCGCACCGTAATAGGCGGTGATCTTTTCCTCTTCGAGCAAGGTGATCTGCTGGTTCGATTTGGTTTGTGGCACGTTCACAAACTGGTGGCCCAAAATGGCCTGCACATGCGTGCCGTCTTTCTTGATGCGTGCGAACGTCATGGGCAGCAGTACCCGCTTGTCCGAGTTGGCCAATTGCACTTCGGCGTAGCGGAACATCATTTCCATGCGGTCGACCCACAGGTCCACCACGGTGCCTGCGACCACTTTGTCAGCACCCCAGACGGGCAAGCCTCGCGGGTCCACATCCTGTTTGGCCACTGAGTGATCGGTGGCGACGCGCAGGGGTACGATTTTGGGGTGACCGTGCGGGTCCGCATCGGGGATGTCGGCGCGCATGGCCCAGGCGCCCGGGCCCACGCCTGCCAGCAGCGGGTCGCCCAAGGGCTCCAGCGGCGCGCCGTTCCAGCCATGGGTGGGTTGGGCGCTGTACTCGCCATCAGGTCGGGCCAGATCGGGCGAGAGGTAGGTGTGGCCGTCCTGGGTCTTGAAGGCCTTGGGCTCGGGCACGGGTGGCCAGCCTTCGATCTTCGGGCCGTTCTCGCGGCCCGAATCCATGGGGTAACCCTCGCGGTGGTTTTCACGCAAGAGGTAATAAATCAGTCCCGCGAAGAATGCCCAAAACATGTACAAAACGATTTGGGCCACATCGACGTACTGGGTGATTGCGCCTGTTTCCATGGCTGTCTCCTTCAAAAAATCGGTGTATCAGCCCGGCAGTTGCGCCAGGCCAAAGGGTTGGGTGGATGGTGTGCTGGCTGCCCGCGCGGCCAGGCGGCTCGCACGCAACATAGGCCCCAGGGCCACCAGCACGACAAACAACAAATACATTTCCAGGTGGTAAACGAAGCTGTAGGCGGTGATGGGGGTGACCAGCACCTCGCCCAAAGCGCCCGACATGGCCAGCACCGACACGCCGTCGCGCAAAGCCCCGCCCAGCGCCATCGCCGCCCCCGCGCTAGTGGCTTGCACCGCGCCCCAGGTGCCGATGACCAGGCCACCCAGGTGGCCGAGCGGGCTGCCGTCCGCCGCCATGCCCATGGCCGTGACCAGCATGCCCACCGAAAACAAACCGCCGCTGAAACCGATCAGGCCCACGCCGATGCGGAACATCCAGGCCGCTTCGAGCGGGCCCGAAAAAATCACCATCGCAAACGCGGGCAAGCCCAGCAGCACACCCAGGCTGGCGAGGCGACAGGCGTGCATGCCGCCGGACAACCAGCGGGCTGACAAGAGAAAGGCCAGCAAAGCGCCACCGGCACTTAAGGCCGTGAGGGCGCTGGTGGCGCCCACGTCGAGTTTCAAAATCTCGGCCGCGTAAGGCTCGAGCACGATGTCTTGCATGTTGAAGGCGAAGGTGCCGATGCCCAGGGTCCACAAAAAGCGGCGCATCTGCTGCTGGGCCATGACGTCACGCCAGCTGTGGGCAAAACCCCCGGCTTCGCGGCGGCCGCGCTTGGCGCTTCGGGCTTCCTGCTTCCACAGCGAGGCCAAGTTCATCACCGCCACCATGACCGCACTGCCTTGCACCAGTTGGATGAGTTTTTGGGGGCTGAAGTCGCTCAGCACCAGGCCAAACACCGCGCTGCTGGCGATCATGCCCACCAGCAACATGCTGTAGAGCAGGGCCACGACGCGGGGGCGTTTGTCGTCGCTGGCTAAATCGTGCGCCAGCGCCATGCCCGCGGTTTGTGTGACCTGGATGCCCGCGCCCACCAGCACAAAGGCCAGGCATGCGCCCAGCTGGCCCACCCATAGGTTGGCGGCCTCGGGCTCGGACAGCAGCAACAAGGCAAACGGCATGATGGACAGGCCGCCAAACAGCAGCAAGGTGCCGGTCCACAAATACGGGATGCGGCGCAGACCCAGCGCCGAGGGGTGGGTGTCGCTGCGGTAGCCGATCAGGGTGCGCAGCGGTGCGAACACCATGGGGATGGCGACCGCTAAAGCGACCCACCAGGCGGGCACCTGCAACTCCACAATCATGACCCGGTTGAGCGTGCCCACCAGGAGTGCCGTCACCATGCCGATCACCACCTGGAACAGCGACAGGCGCAGCAAGCGCGCCATCGGCAGCTCGGGCGAGGCCGCGTCGGCAAACGGCATGAAGCGTGTGCCGTAAGCCGTCAGCCAGCGGGGGACCGGGATACGCAGTTTCATGAGCGGGTCCACTCCCAGGCTTGAGAGGTGTAAAAGCCGCTGGCCACGCGCTGCATGCGCGCGCCTTGCCAGCCCTGCAAATCAGGGTGGTTTTGCATGCGTTGCAGCAAGTCGGCGTGCGCCACGGGCGACAAAGACGGTGAGCGGTCGCTGCGCGGGAACAGGCGGCCCGCGCTGTGCATGAGTGCCAAGAGCGGTGTGCGCGGCGCAAAGGTGAAGGCCATGGAGCCGCGTGTGCGCTGGGCCAAACTGGCCAGCGCTTCGGCGATCTGGTCGCTGTCGTAGTGGATCAGCGAGTCCATGCAGACCACATGGTCAAAGTGACCCAAGTCGGGGCTGAGCATGTCGCCCGACAAAAACTCCACCGAGCCGGGCAATGTGGGGTGCTCGGCGGCCATGCGTTCGGCGGCGAGCTTGACCAGTGTGGGCGACAGGTCAATCGCCATGACATCCGCACCGCGCAGTGCCGCTTGCAGGGCCAATGCACCGGTGCCACAACCAGCGTCCAGCACGCGCAGGCCGCGCAGGTCTTGCGGCAGCCACGACAGCAGGGTCTCGCGCATGGTGTCGCGCCCTGCGCGCACGGTGGCACGGATGCGGCCCACCGGCTCGTTCGAGGTCAAGCGTGCCCAGGCATCGGCCGCGGTGCGGTCAAAGTAGTGCTCGATCTGGCTGCGGCGTTGTTCGTAGGCGGTGGTGTTCATGGGGTGCTTTCTGGCTGGGTTTCAGTCAAAACCCAGCAGGTCAAAAATGTCGCGGTCTTTCATAGGAATCGACGGCAGCGGGTCGGCCCCCAGCCACAGGGCTGCAGCCAGGCGCATGTACTCGTCTTGCACGGCCTTGACGGCGGGTGTGGGCTCGAGCTCGAACAGCGTGCACTTTTGCAAACGACTCTTGCGGATCTCGTCGAGCATGGGGAAGTGCGCCATGGTTTTGAGGCCCGTGACCGCGTTGTATTTATCGATCTGGTCGGTCGCATCGCTGCGGTTGGCGATCACACCGCCCAAACGCACGTTGTAGTTTTTGGCCTTGGCGCCGATCGCTTGCACGATGCGGTTCATCGCAAAGATCGAGTCGAAGTCGTTGGCGGTAACGATGAGCGCCCGGTCGGCGTGTTGCAGCGGAGCGGCAAAACCGCCACACACCACATCGCCCAGTACGTCAAAAATCACCACGTCGGTGTCTTCGAGCAGGTGGTGTTCTTTGAGCAGCTTCACGGTTTGGCCGACCACATAACCGCCGCAGCCGGTGCCTGCAGGCGGCCCCCCGGCTTCCACGCACATCACGCCGTTGTAGCCTTTGAAGACAAAGTCATCGAGGCGCAACTCTTCGGCATGGAAGTCCACCGTTTCGAGCGCGTCGATCACGGTGGGCATGAGTTTTTTGGTCAGGGTGAAGGTGGAATCGTGCTTGGGGTCGCAGCCGATTTGCAGCACGCGCTTGCCCAACTTGCTGAAGGCCACCGACAGGTTGGAGGATGTGGTGCTTTTGCCGATGCCGCCCTTGCCGTAAACCGCAAACACCTTGGCGGTACCGATCTTGACGGTGGGGTCCATCTGGAACTGCACGCTGCCTTCGCCGTCTGCGCCGCGGACCCTCTGGATGCTGTTCACCGGGATGCTGGTGGTTTCGATCATGCTGGGAGTCCTTCGTGTATGCCTTCAAGGCGGTCTTCAAGTTCTTCACCGGCCCGCAGCAGGGCTGTCATGGTTTCGGCGTCGGGTTGCCAGTACTGGCGGCGGGTGGCCTCCAGCAGGCGATTGGCCACTTTGGCCGATGCGGTGGGGTTGAGCTGGGCCATGCGCTCGCGCATGGCGGGGTCCAGCACAAAGGTCTGGGCCAGTTGTTGGTAGACCCAGGGCTGCACTTGTCCCGTGGTGGCCGACCAGCCCATGGTGTTGGTCAGGTGCGCCTCGATCTGGCGCACGCCTTCGTAGCCGTGCTGCAACATGCTTTCGTGCCACTTGGGGTTGAGCATGCGGCTGCGGGTTTCCAGGGCCACTTGCTCGGTCAGGCTGCGCACCACGCCTTCGCCTTGGGTTTGGTCGCCAATGAACACCGGCGGGGCTTCGGCGGCGTTGCCGTCGCGTTGGTGCTTGGCCTGGAGCACGGCGCGGCTGATGCCGCCCAAGGTGTCGAAGTAGGTGTCGATGCTGGTCACGCCCAGCTCGACCGAGTCGAGGTTTTGGTAGGTGAGCGACACACTGGCCAGCGCGCTTTGCAGCACGGCGGTGTTGCGCACCGGGCGGCCTTCGCGGCCATAGGCAAAGCCCTTGCGCTGGGTGAAGGCGTCGCCGAGTTCGTTTTCGTTTTCCCAGCAGCTGCTGTCGATCAGGTGGTTCACGTTCGCGCCGTACGCGCCTTCGGTGTTGCCGAACACACGCAGCGCCGCGCACTCCATGTTGCTGCCTTCGTGCTCGGCCAGGTAGGCCAAGGCATGTTGGCGCACAAAGTTTTGCTCAATGGGTTCATCGGCGCTGGCCGCCAAAAACGCGGCTTCGGCCAGCAAGCGGATTTGCATGGGCAGCAGGTCGCGGAAGATACCCGACAAGGTGATCACCACGTCGATGCGAGGGCGGCCCAACTCGGCCAAAGGAATCAGCTGTGCGCCAGCCAAGCGGCCGTAGCTGTCAAAGCGCGGGGCGGCGCCCATCAAGGCCAGTGCTTGCGCCATGGGGCTGCCTTCGGTCTTGAGGTTATCGGTGCCCCACAGCACCATGGCCACGGTCTCGGGCAATGCTTGGTGGTCTTGTTGGTAACGGGCCAAGAGTTTGTCAGCCTGGCGCATGCCATCGCGCACCGCAAAGGCCGAGGGCATGCGGAAGGGGTCGAGGCCGTGCAGGTTGCGCCCGGTGGGCAGCACGTTGGCGTTGCGGATCAGGTCGCCGCCGGGGGCGGGTTGCAGGTAGCGGCCGTCGAGGGCGCGCATCAGGCCTTGCATTTCGTGGTCTTCGCCCAGCAGGCGGTTGCTGCGCACCAGCTGGCGCAGCGTCTCAGCCTGGGCTTTGTCGCCAGCGGGCAGCTCTGTGCTGAACTGCGCGTTCAGTTGCGCTTCGCTGGCACCGTCGACCAGGGCTTCCATCAAGGCTGAGTTTTGTGCTGCGCTCAAGCCCATGGCGTCGGCCATGACCTGCAGCGTGCCCAGGCGCTGCTCGCGTGTGGGGGCCTGGCCCATGACGTGCAGGCCTTCGGGGATCAGGGCGTATTCGAGTTCGAGCAGCTGGTTTTGCAGTTGTTCAATCCAGGCGGTGGGGTCTGCCGCCTGATGGGCTGGAACGGCCAGGTCGATGCTCTGCGCTTGTTCGCGGATCAGCGTGGTCAGGCTGTCGCGGTCCTGCGCCTGGTCAGGCCCCATTTGCTGCCAGCGCTCAATCGATTGCTGCAGGCTCACCAGTTCTTTGTAAAGGCCCGAGTGCGTGAGCGAGGGCGTGAGGTAGCTCACCAGCGTGGCCGCGCCACGGCGTTTGGCCAATGCGCCTTCGGACGGGTTGTTGGCGGCATACAGGTACACATTGGGCAGCGCGCCAATCAGGCGGTCGGGCCAGCACTGGGCCGACAGGCCGGTTTGTTTGCCGGGCATGAATTCGAGCGCGCCGTGCGTGCCAAAGTGCAGCACCGCGTCGGCGGCGTAGTCGTCCCGCAGGTAGCGGTAAAAGGCGCTGAAAGCGTGGGTAGGAGCGCAGCCGGTTTCAAACAGCAGGCGCATCGGGTCGCCTTCGTAACCAAAGCCCGGTTGCACCGTGACCACCACCTGGCCGAACTGAGCGCCGAGCACAAAGAGGGACTGGCCGTTGGTCAGGTGTTTGCCGGGGGCGGGGCCCCATTGCGCTTCGATCTCGTTCAACCAGCGTTCGTTTTGCACGTGGTGGCCGGTGTCGATGGCGTGCAGCACATTGGCTTGTGTGCCGTACTGGCTGGCGTTGCCTTGCAACAGGCGGTTGCGCAGGTCGTCCACGCTGTCTGGCAATGTGACTTGGTAGCCCTCGATCGACAAGCGCTGCAAGGTGTTGAACAGCGACTGGAAGACGGAGAGGTAAGCGGCCGTGCCCACGCTGCCCGCGTTGGGCGGGAAGTTGAACAGCACGATGGCCAGCTTGCGCTCGGCGCGTGGTTTGTCGCGCAGGCGCACCAGGCGCTCGACGCGGGCGGTGAGCATCTCGGTGCGTTCGCTGCAGGTGAACATGTCCTGGCTGCGCGGGCCGCTCGGGAAGGTGCAGCGCTTGTCGCAGCCGTGGCAGGTTTGACCGGCGGGCCCGGGACGGCCGCCGTAGACCATGGGCAAGATCGAGCCGTCGAGTTCGGGGATGGCCACCATGATGGTGTTTTCCACCGGCAGCAGGCCACGGGTGGAGTCGCCCCATTGCTCGATCGATTGGAATTCGAGCGGGTGTGCGGCGATGTAGGGCACATCGAGTTCGCTCAGGGCCATTTCGGCGGCGCTGGCGTCGTTGTAGGCCGGGCCACCGACCAAGGAAAAACCGGTGAGCGACACCAAGGATTGGATCTTCGCGCCCGTGCCTTGCTTGAAGAAACGGTCCATGGCCGGGCGGGCGTCCAGACCACTGGCAAACGCGGGGATCACGCGCAGGCCGCGCGCTTGCAGTGAATGGATGACCGCGTCGTAATGCGCGGTGTTGCCCGCCAGCAAATACGAGCGCAGCAGCAGCAGGCCCACCGCGGGCTGGTCTTGGCGACCGTGGCCAGGCAGGTCGCTCAGCTGTTCGCTGATGCGGTGTTTCATCTGCGGGTGGTACAGGCCCACCTCGGGATATTCGATCGGGTCTTCGGGCTGGGCCAGGGCGCGCAGCGGCTCGCGAGGGCCTTGGGCGTAGCGGTGCACCAGGGTTTTGACCAGGTGCTCGATGTTGTGCTCGGACCCGGCCAGCCAGTAACGCATGGTCAAGAAGAACAGGCGCAGGTCTTGCGCGGTGCCGGGGATGAAGCGCAGCAGCTTGGGCAGGCGGCGCAGCATGGCCATTTGCTTGGCCCCGGCGCTCGACGGTGCGCCGGTCTCGGCGCCGGTGTCTTTGTTCTTGGCGCTGGGGCGCAGCTTTTTGAGCAAGGCCATCAGGCCGCCCGATTCGCGGCCCATGACCAGCTTGCCCATGCGGGTGAGCTGGGTGACTTGCGGGGCCGACATGATGCAGACCATGGCGTCGCAATGCTCGCGGCGCGCCTGCAGGGCGTCGAGCACCGGCAGGAAATGATCTTCCATGAAGAGCATGGTGACGATGACCAGATCAGCTTGTGCCACGGCCGCCAGGCAGGCAGCCAGGGCTTGGTCACTGTCGCGCCAGGCCGAAGCGCTGTGGGTTTGCAGGTGCAGGCCGGGCAGGTCGCGGGCCAGGCGCTCGGCGGCGCTCTCGGCGGCGCTGGCCAGGTGGCTGTCCATGGTCAGCAGGACCACGCTCATGCGCGGTGCGTTGGAGGCGGCCTGTTTACCGGCTGAAGTGGGCTTTGGCATCGTAGAGCGTCTCCACGGTGATGGTCGCCACGCCCAGGTCTTGGGCAAAACGCTCGGTGTTGCGGCGGGCTTTGCCCCGCACAAAGAACGGGATCTTGCCCAGCTCCTTTTCGGCTTCGGGGCTCCAGGTGGCCTGGTTGGATGCGGCTTGGGCGGGCTGCGCGACGGCTTTGACCCCGTCGCTTGTCAAGCCATTGGCTTGGATGCCGTTGGTGGACAGTGATGGTGTGGGGGTAAGGGCTACCGGCGCTGGGGCTGCAGGTTCAGTCCTGACGGGTGCCACGTTTTCGGTCGCAGGCCGCGTGCTGCCCAAATGCGAGGGCGCAGCCCCGGCATGGAACTCGAAGTCTTCGCGGAACATGCCGATCAGGTGTTCTTCCAGGCCCATCATCAGCGGGTGCACCCAGGTGTCGAACAGCACGTTCGCGCCTTCAAAACCCATTTGCGGCGCGTAGCGGGCGGGGAAGTCTTGCACATGCACCGGGGCCGAAATCACCGCGCAGGGAATGCCCTGGCGCTTGGCGATGTGGCGCTCCATTTGAGTGCCCAAAATCAGCTCGGGCTGCAGCGCGTTGATCTGGGTTTCGACTTCCAAATAGTCGTCGGTGATCAGGGCTTCGACGCCGTAGCGTTTGGCACAGTCGCGCACTTCACGGGCAAATTCGCGGCTGTAAGTGCCCAGGCCCACCACCTCAAAACCCATCTCCTGGCTGGCGATGCGGGCGGCGGCCACCACGTGCGTGGCGTCGCCAAAAATGTAGACGCGCTTGCCGGTCAGGTAGGTCGAGTCGACCGACTTGGCGTACCAGTGGGCGTGTGCGTTGTTTGGGTCTTGTGCGGGCTGGGGCAGGTCAGTGAGCGTGCAGACTTCGGCGATGAAGTCGCGCGTGGCGTGGCTGCCCAGGGGCACGGTCTTGGTGTAAGGCTGGTCGAACTGGCGCTGCAACCACTGCGCGGCGGCCAGGCCAATTTCGGGGTAGAGCACCACGTTGAAGTCGGCCTCGGCCAGTTTTTGCACATCGGCCACGCTGGCGCTCAAGGGCGCGACCACGGCAACATCGACACCGAGTTGGTTCAGCAGTTGCGTGATTTCCTTGACGTCGTCGCGGTGGCGAAAGCCCAGGGCGCTGGGGCCCAGGATGTTGCAAGTGGGCCGCGCCTTGGCGGGTTTGTCGGCGGCGGGTTTGTGCACCAGGTGGCGGCACAGTTGGTAAAAGGTTTCGCTCGCGCCCCAGTTTTCTTTGCGCTGGTACGAAGGCAACTCCAGCGCCACCACGGGGATGGGCAGTTGCAGGGCCTGGGCCAAACCGCCCGGGTCGTCTTGAATCAACTCCGCCGTGCAGGACGAGCCCACCAACATGGCGGCAGGCTTGAAGCGCGCCATGGCTTGGCGTGCGGCGTCCTTGAACAGTTCGGCGGTGTCGCCGCCCAAATCGCGCGCCTGGAAGGTGGTGTAGGTGACGGGGGGGCGGCGCGGCAGGCGCTCGATCATGGTGAACAGCAGGTCGGCGTAAGTGTCACCTTGTGGGGCGTGCAACACGTAGTGCACGTCCGTCATGGCGGTGGCCACGCGCATCGCGCCCACATGGGGCGGTCCTTCGTAAGTCCAGAGCGTCAGTTGCATGGGGTGTTCCTGCGCTTTCAGGCGGCCAGCTTCAGGCGGCGCTTGAGCGGGCGGCTGAACAGTCCGGCCAAATCGGTCGCTTGCTCGTAGCCCTGGATGGGGGTGAATACCAATTCGATGGCCCACTTGGTGGTGATGCCTTGGGCTTCGAGCGGGTTGGCCAAACCGAGGCCGCAGACCACCAGATCGGGCGCATCGGCGATGCAGCGGTCGAGCTGCAGGTCCACGTCTTGGCCTTCGCTGATGCGGGTGCCTGCGGGGATGAGCGCCAGTTCGGCGGCCATGTGCTGGCGGTGCAAATAGGGCGTGCCCACTTCCACCAAATCCATGCCCAGTTCGCGGTGCACAAATCGCGCCAGCGGAATTTCGAGCTGCGAGTCTGGGAAGAAGAAGATGCGCTGGCCTTCCAGCATTTGGCGTTGCACGGCCAGGGCTTTGTCGGCGCGTTGGCGCGGGGCGGCGGTGGCTTGTTCAAACACCTCGGGGGTCACGCCAAACTTGGTGGCGGCCGCTTGCAGCCAAGCGGTTGTGCCTTCTACGCCGAGTGGAAAGGGCGCGGGCAAATGCTGCGCACCGCGCGATTGCAGGGCGCGGGCGGTGTCGGCCAAGAAGGGCTGGGCCAACAAATAACGGGTATTGGGCCCGACCACCGGCATGGCCTGGCTGTTGCGCGGCGGGAAGAAGCTGACTTGCAAGCCCATGCGATCGAACAGGCTGCGCATCTGGTCTTCGACCACATCGGCCAGGGTGCCGACCACCATCAGGGTGGGGGCTGTGTCGGTGCTGGCGGGCAAACCAGGAACCATGGCCGCCAGGCAAGCGTCTTCGCCTTGGGTGAAGGTGGTTTCGATGCCGCTGCCCGAGTAATTGAGCACGCGCACCTTGGGGTGGTGAATCTGGTTTTGGCGCTCGGCGGCGCGCGACAAATCGAGCTTGATGACCTCGGACGGGCAAGAGCCCACCAAAAACAACAAGCGGATGTCGGGGCGGCGCGCCAGCAATTGGCCCACCACGCGGTCGAGTTCTTCGTGGACATCGGCCAGGCCCGCCAAATCGCGCTCGTCGATGATGGCGGTGCCGAAGCGGGGTTCGGCAAAGATCATCACACCGGCGGCCGACTGGATCAGGTGGGCGCAGGTGCGTGAGCCCACCACCAAAAAGAAGGCGTCCTGAATCTTGCGGTGCAGCCAGATGATGCCGGTCAGGCCACAAAACACCTCGCGCTGTCCGCGTTCGACCAAAGGCACGACGTCGGTGCAACCAGCAGTTTCTGCGCGGATCGGGATGACGGTGCTCATGTGCTGGCCTGTGCACCCGTGTCGGGCAAAGAGGTGGAGGAAGGTTGTTTTTGCAGCCGCGCCATGCGCAGCTTGCGGATGTACTGCGCGGCATTGATGGCGTAGCTGCCGTACGCGGCTAGGGCTAGCCACAGCAAATCGTTGGCGCTCCAAGCGCCTTGCCACCAAGCCCAGACATAGGCGGTGTGCAGGGCCATGACCCCCATGCTGACCACATCTTCCCAATAGAAGGCGGGGGCAAACAGGTACTGGCCGAAGACCACTTTTTCCCAGATCGCGCCGGTGACCATGATGGCGTAGAGCACCACGGTCTTGAGCACAACCGAGGCCAGGGCCCAGTCGGTGTGCTCGCCGGTTTGCAGGCTGCGCAGCACCAGGTACAAACTGATACCGAAAATCAAAAACTGCACCGGTGCCAAGACGCCTTGCACCAGGGTCCAGGCGGTCGCGTCGCGCCGGGCGCGTTGCGCTGGCGTGTACAAAACCGGGGGGGAGGAAGCGGGCATGGAGGACCTGGTTGGGTGGGTGGGCTTGGGATGAATGTAAGTCTGGACATACAGTGTGTCAACATAAATTGACAATATTCTCGAATGATAGGGTTTACACTAGATACAACTCTTCCCAACCCACTCACACTCAAGCCTGTGTTGTGCAGGGGCATTCCGGTGCCCGGCCCAATGCAACTCTTGCGACGAGCACTCCGATCCCCAGGAGCCTGCCGCTGGTGTATCCCTCTGATGATCGGTGCTTGTCATGGCTCAATTCAATGTTGAAAACTCGCAGTCCCCGCCCTCTGGCCCCGGACTGACGCACCACTGGCCCGAAGCCTTGCGGCAGGGTGCCCCTGTGGGCCCACGTTTGGTGGGCGGCACCACCTTTGCCGGCAAGTCGGCGCTCGACATGGCGCAAATCCAGATCCTGGCGCAAGCCTGTCTGCAAGGCCTGGATGCGGCGCGCCAGGTGGTGTTCGGCTGGCAGCGCCAGGGGCAGTCGCTGGAAGACATTTACCTGCAAGGCATCACGCCCTGCGCCCGTTTGCTGGGCGAGTGGTGGAGCGCTGACCGGCTCGATTTCGCCATGACCACCATCGCGTCAGCCCACTTGCAGCAGCTGCTGCACGACTTCAGCAGCGAGTTCCTGCAGGAAGCGCCGCGCCAGCGCAATGGCCTGAGCCTGCTGTTGCTGACCGAGCCGGGGGCCCAGCACAGCATGGGGCTGTTCATGCTCAGTGAGTTCTTCAAGCGTGCCGGCTGGACGGTCACCGTGGGCGTGCCGCAGGATGTGGCCGAATTCAAACGGCTGTTCCAGTCGGACTGGTTTGATGCGGCAGGCATCTCGGTGAGCACCGACCGGCACCTGGACACCCTGAGGACGCTTTTGCCGCAGTTGCGTGACAACTCGGACAACCTGAGCTTGCGGGTGTTTGTCGGTGGACCGATGGCGTTGGTGGCCCCTGAGCGCCTGCAAGGCCTGGCCGCCCGGGTGCTCGCAGAAGATGCGCCCACCACGGTGACGCACATCACGCAAGCCATGTTGGCTGCGGCGGTGAGCGCGAGCTGACAGGCCCTGTGTGTGCGTCTGAACACATAGAAACCGCAAGGCCAAGCGTTTTTCTCCTTATATCAGCCTATACTTGTATGACAAATTCAAGTGTCAACTTCCTGATACTCAAACGCAGTTGGTTTACAGCATGAAGCTTCCCTCATTGGACCCGTCTACCTTGTCCCAGTTGCTGGGTGTGGTGTCGGACGTCACCTTGGTCATGGACCTGCAAGGGGTGATCGAGGACGTCTCCACCGGGCGTGACACCTTGGCGGCATTGGGTTGCCAGGCCTGGATCGGGCGCCGCTGGATCGACACCGTCACCACCGAAAGCCGCATCAAAATCCAGGAAATGCTCCAGTCCAAGGGCACACCCGACTTCCTGCGCTGGCGGCATGTGAACCACCTGTCCCCTTTGGGGAACGAGGTGGCCCTGCAATATGTGCTCTTGCCACTGGGCGGCAGCAAATTGCTGGCCCTCGGCCGTGACCTGGAAAGCCTGGCCGAGCTGCAGCGCCGTTTGGTCGAAACCCAGCAGTCGATGGAGCGGGACTATTTGCGCCTGCGCCACATCGAGGCGCGCTACCGCGTGCTGTTTGACACGTCCTCCGAGGCGGTATTGATGGTGGATGCCAGCACCCAGCGCGTGCTGGAGGCCAATGTGGGCGCGCAGTCCCTGCTCAAGGATGCGGGCAAACGCCTAGTAGGCCGTGACGTGCGTGAGTGTTTTGAAGCCGACAGCCAAGGCGAAGTGCAGTCCTTGCTGCGCATGGCGCTGGCCACGGGCCGGATCGAGATGTGCTCGGCCCGTGTGGCGGGACTGCCTTCGGCCTGGACGGTGTCGGCCACGGTGTTCCGCCAGGAGGGTGGGGCGCAGTTTCTGGTGCGTCTGGTCACCCGCGACGCCGTCGCGGCCCCCTTGCACGAGGCCGGGTCTTCGGCCGCGCTCAGCGAGGCCATGGAACGCTTTCCGGACGGCTGGCTGCTCACCGACACCTCGGGCACGATCAAAAGCGTCAACGAAGAGGGCATGGCTTTGCTGGGCCTGACCGCCTCCTCGCAAGTGGTGGGCCAGAACCTGGAGCGCTGGCTGCAGCGTGGCGCGGTGGACTGGGGCGTGCTCAACACCAGTTTGCGCCAGCAGTTGCCGGTGCGCAATTTCGCCACCGAGGTGCGCACCTTGTCGGGCATGACCTTGCCGGTCGAGGTGTCGGCAGTGTGCCTGAGCCGGCCCGAGCCGATGTATGCCTTTTTCGTGCGCGACATGGACCGTCGCCTGCAAGGTGGGGCGTTTGTGGCGCAAAGCCAGATCCATCCCTTTGCCGATTTGTCTCAGCTGGTGGGGCGTCGCCCCATCAAGGACATCGTGGGCGAGACGGTGGACACCATCGAGCGCCTGTGCATTGAGGCCGCGCTGGAGCTGACCCACAACAACCGCGCCTCGGCGGCGGAAATGCTGGGTTTGTCGCGCCAAAGCCTGTACGTCAAACTTCGCCGATTTGGCATGGTGGCCGAGGCTGAAGCCGACAATCCTTGAAGAATGTCACTTTGAGCTGACGATAAGTGTCAATCTTGATTGACATTTTGGAAAGTCTCTTCACAATGGGGGCATGGACACCCCGCCACTCGCTCTGACACCCCCACGCACCCGGCCTGCGCTGGGCACGGTGGCGGAGTTCCTCAAACCCATCACCTGGTTTCCGCCCATGTGGGCTTTTGCCTGCGGCGTGGTGGCTTCGGGCCAGGACTTGGGCGCGAATTGGGCTTTGCTCTTGCTGGGTTTGGTGTTGACCGGCCCACTGGTCTGCGCGAGCAGCCAGGCCGTGAACGACTGGTTTGACCGCCACGTGGACGCCATCAACGAACCCAACCGCCCCATTCCCTCGGGCCGCATGCCCGGGCGCTGGGGTTTGGGCATCGCCATCGCTTGGACCGCGCTGTCGCTGGTCTGGGCCACGCTCATGGGACCTTGGGGCTTTGCGGCTTGCACCCTGGCCATTGCCTTGTCGTGGGCCTACAGCGCACCGCCCGTGCGCCTGAAAAACAACGGCTGGTGGGGCAATGCGGCCTGCGCCCTGAGTTACGAAGGACTGGCCTGGCTCACCGGCACGGCCGTGATGCTGGGTGGGGCCTGGCCGGGGCCGCATTCGGTGGCGCTGGCGCTGCTCTACAGCGTGGGGGCACACGGCATCATGACGCTCAACGATTTCAAGGCCATTGAAGGCGACCGCCGCATGGGCGTGGCCTCGCTGCCGGTGCAGCTGGGCGCGCACGACGCAGCACGCATGGCCTGTGTGTTCATGCTGGTGCCGCAGCTGGCGGTGACCCTGTTGCTGGCTTATTGGCAGCTGCCCTGGCATTCGGCGGCTGTCTTGGCCTTGGCGGTCTTGCAGCTGCCCTTGATGCTCAAATTTTTGCGCCAACCGATTGAGCGCGCCTTGCATGTCTCGGCCTTTGGTGTGCCGCTGTTTGTCAGCGGCATGATGGTCAGCGCCTGGGGGCTGCGCCAGTTGAGCGGTTTGCACAGCAGCGTGGGGGTCTTATGAACGTCCCCGTGTTTGGCTGGTTCCAAATCATCCGCTTGGGGCTGATTCAAGCCTGTCTGGGCGCGGTGGTGGTGGTGACCACGTCCACGCTCAACCGCATCATGGTGGTTGAGCTGGCGCTGCCGGCTTTGCTGCCCGGCTTTTTGGTGGCCTGGCATTACGCGGTGCAAATGGTGCGCCCGCGCATGGGCTTTGGCTCCGACAAGGGGCGGCGCAGCACGCCCTGGATGATGGGCGGCATGGTCGTGCTGGGCGTGGGTGGCGTGATGGCCGCTTGGGCCACGGTGTGGATGGCCGCGCAACCTTTGTATGGCGCGTTGCTGGCCTGGTTGTCTTTCGGCCTGATCGGTTTGGGCGTGAGCGCTTGCGGCACGTCGCTGCTGGCGCTGATGGCCAAGCGCGTGCCCGACGAGCGCCGCGCGCCCGCGGCCACCACCGTGTGGCTGATGATGATCGTGGGCTTTGCCGTCACGGCCGGGGTGGTCGGCAAGCTGATCGACCCCTACAGCCCGCAGGTGCTGCTGCAGGTCTCGGCGGGCCTGAGCCTGCTCACGGCGTGCATCACGGCGCTGTGTTTGTGGGGCCTGGAAAAAGACGGCGGCTCGGTCTTGACCTCTGCCGCTAGCGACAACACCGAACGCCTGCAAAAACAGAATTTCAAAGAGGCCTTCCAAGAGGTCTGGGCCGAGCCTGCGGCGCGCACCTTCACCGTGTTTGTGTTCATGTCCATGCTGGCCTACAGCGCACAGGACCTCATTCTGGAGCCCTTCGCGGGTGCGGTGCACGGCTTCACGCCGGGCCAGACCACGCAGCTCTCGGGCTGGCACCACATGGGGGTATTGATCGGCATGTTGGCGGTGGCCGGGGCCGGTTCGCGCTGGGTGGCGGGGCGCCTGGGTTCGGTGCAGGCCTGGATGGTGGGCGGCTGTCTGGTATCGGCGCTGGCCACGCTGGGTCTGGTCAGCTCGGCCGTGTCGGTCGATTGGCCGCTCAAGGCCAATGTGGTGTTTCTGGGGGTGGCCAATGGCGCGTTCTCGATCGCGGCGATTGCCACCATGATGCGACTGGCGGGTGAAGGTGGCCCGGGCCGCGAAGGCACGCGCATGGGTTTGTGGGGCGCGGCGCAAGCTGCGGCCTTTGGTTTGGGGGGATTGCTCGGCACCGCGGCCAGCGATCTGGCCCACGCCGTGTTGGGTGAACAGCGCACGGCCTATGCCGCCGTGTTTGGCATGCAGGCGCTCATGTTTGCGGTCTCGGCAGCGGTGGCTTCTCGCCTGCGCGCCGGTCCTGCACAGCGCCAGCGTTTGCGTTTGGATGGTCCCGTATTGCTGAAAGGTGGGTCAAGCTCATGAACCAGACCGATTACGACTTCGTCGTGGTAGGGGGCGGGCCTTCGGGAGCCACCGCCGCACACGATTTGGTGCGCCAGGGATGGCGCGTGTTGCTCCTGGACCGCCAGGGCCGCACCAAGCCTTGTGGCGGCGCGATCCCGCCGCGCCTGATCCAGGATTTCGATATTCCTGACCACCTGCTGGTGGCCAAGGTGCGCTGCGCCCGCATGATCTCGCCCGCCGACAACAAAGTGGACATCCCCATCGACAACGGTTTTGTCGGCATGGTCGACCGCGACGAGTTCGACGAGTATTTGCGCGAACGCGCTGCCCAGTCGGGTGCGGTGCGTTGCCAGGCGATCTTTGACAAGTTGCAGCGCGATGACAGCGGCATGTTGTGGGTCCACTACACCCCGGTCACGCCCAAAGAGCATGCCGCCGCCGAGCATGCCCATCCGGTCAGGGTGTCCACCCGCATGGTGGTGGGGGCCGACGGTGCCCGGTCCGAAGTCGCGCGCCAAGCCATTCCCAATGCGCACAAAACCAAATATGTGTTCGCGTACCACGAGATCATCGAAGCGCCCGTGGGACAACCCGGTTACGACGCGGCGCGCTGCGATGTTTACTACCAGGGCGAGGTCTCGCCCGACTTTTACGGCTGGGTGTTCCCGCACGGCAAGACCATGAGCGTGGGCATGGGCAGCGCCGACAAAGGCTATTCGCTGCGCAGCGCCACGGCGCGTTTGCGTGAAATTGCGGGTCTGACCCACGCGCCCACTTTGCGCCGCGAAGGTGCGCCGATTCCGCTCAAGCCGCTGCCCCAATGGGACAACGGGCGCGACGTGATCGTGGCGGGCGATGCGGCGGGTGTGGTCGCCCCCTCTTCGGGCGAAGGCATTTACTACGCGATGGACTGCGCACGCCGTGTGGCGCAAGCGGCGCACCAGGCCCTTAAAACCGGCAACAGCGCCTGCTTGAAACAAGGTCGCAAGAGCTTCATGAAGCAGCATGGTCGGGTGTTCTGGATCTTGGGCGTGATGCAGTACTTCTGGTACCAGAACGACCGCCGCCGCGAAAAGTTCGTCAAGATCTGCGAAGACCGCGACGTGCAACGCCTGACCTTCGAGTCCTACATGAACAAGGAGCTGGCCCGCAAGGACCCGATGGCGCACGTGCGCATCTTCTTCAAGGACATGGCCCACCTGCTGGGCCTGGCACGAACGTGATGCCCTGGGTGCGGTGGCACACCGGACCTGTAGTTGGGATCCGAGGACAATACCGCTCATGAATAAATCTGCTTGGACCCGTTTGGCAGTGGCCTTTGCGCTGAGCTATGCCACGGCGGGCATTGGCGCGGCCTTGACCGAATTGGGGCCGTGGTACTTCGCGCTCAAGCATCCGGCCTGGAAACCCCCTGATGCCGCGTTCGGGGTCATCTGGACCACGATTTTCAGCTTGTGCGCGATCAGCGGCTGGCTGGCCTGGCAGGCGGCCGACACCGCCGCTTTGCGTCGGCGCGTGGCGGGGCTGTTTGGCGCGAACGCGCTGCTCAATATCCTGTGGAGTGCGCTGTACTTCAAACTGCAGCGCCCTGACTGGGCCCTGTACGAAGTGGTGTTGCTGTGGCTGTCCATCCTGGCCCTGATCGTGGGTCTGTGGCGTCTGTCGCGCTGGGCGAGTTTGTTGCTCATCACTTACTGGGTCTGGGTCAGCATCGCCGCTGTGCTGAACTGGCAAACCGTGCAGCTCAACGGACCTTTTGTCGGTCTCGTGTAACACCGTGGACTCTAATCTGGCTAGGTCTGTGGTTCAAAAGCAGTTGGTTTGAAGGGGTGGGGCCCACTGTGCAGGTGAGGGTTGACGCCTTGCCCTGGCAGCCCACCCGCCAGGGCTAGGGGTTTGCCATGCTTGTTGCAGCAGGGCAAAAAATCTATAAAGCAATCTGCAGCAGCGGACCGGCATGCTATGTTGCTGGCGAATTGACGCCCCGGTTTTTACCTTCCCCAAGGGTGACACGCTCGTGCTGCAAGGAACGCGCATGTCTGAGTTCAATGGCTTGGGTGGTCAATCGAATGGTTTGAAACGGGCCAACAACTTGCCAGAGGATTGCAAGGAATCCCTGCTGGCGGTGATCGAAAAGCAGATCATTCCCCGATTGCTCAATGTGCAGCAATTTTTCCCCGCCAAGGCCAAGGCTCTGAGCGAGCAGCTGCCAGCGGGCGAACTTCCCGAATTTTTGGCGTTCACCCAACACTGTCTGAGCGGCGATGGCTTGAAGGCCAACCAGCTTGTGGATGCCTTGATGGCCCGCGGTTTGGCGCATGACCGCATCTTTCTGGAATTGATCACCCCCGCTGCCCGCCACCTGGGGGTTTTGTGGGAGCAGGATCTGTGTGATTTCACCCAGGTCACGTGTGGCCTGGCCTTGATGCACCAGATGATTTACCGCTTGGGCTACGAGTCACCCGCCGGGCCCAGCGTCGAGGGCGAGAGCGAGCGGATCATGCTCGCCTGTGCGCCGGGTTCCCAGCATTTTTTGGGCTTGACCATCGTGGCCGACTTTTTCCGTCAGGCCGGGTCTGAGGTGGTGCTGGAAATCTCGTCCTCCGAGTCCGAGTTGCTGCGGGCTGTGGCCAACGAATGGTTTGATGTGGTGGGCATTTCGGTGGCCCTGGAGGCGCAGCTGCAGACCTTGCCGGCTTTGATTGGGCATTTGCGCGAAAGCTCGGGCAACCCCAAGGTCCGTGTGGTGCTGGGGGGGCCGATTTTCATGATCCGGACGTTCGACCCGCATGAGCTGGGTGCTGACGCCATCTTCACGGATGTGCGAGAGGCCGTGGGCGCCGTCAAGCACCTGGTCCGCGCCCGCTGAACTGCGCCAGCGGTCGCTGCTTTGCATGCCCTGCTCAACGGGGAGTGCACCAGCGCAGGATGTGCTCGGCTGTGCCCTGCGGGTCCTGTTCATGCGCCAAATGGCCCAGCCCGGGCTGAATGTGCTGGCGCGCTTGCGGCAAGCGCTGGCAGGCTTCGTCGGCCAAGGCGGGGGCCACGGTTTGGTCTTGTGCGCCGATGTGCATGAACACCGGGTTGCGGATCTCGTGCAGGCGCGCAGCCAGGGGTTTGAGCCGCCAGGCCGCCATCATCGACAGCACGCCGTGCACATGGCCCGAGTGGCTGAGCACGCGGGTGTACAGATCGATGCCTGGCGCGTCCAGCGTGGAGCCGGTGCGCGCGATCCACTCGGCCACCGCCCCGGGCTTGGCCGCGAGCTTGGCGGTGGCCCAGGCCGAGAGCGGGTTGAGCGCCGCCAATTTGGCGGCAGGGCCGAACAGCCAGGACGCTACGCCCGGCAGCGGCAGCCAGGCCGGGTTCAGGCCGATCAGGGTGCTGCGCGCCGCGCTGTCAAAGTGCAGCGCCATGTGTGCGGCAATGGCAGCGCCCGCCGAGTGGCCCACGATGACCTGCGGCGTGAGTTGCAGTTGCAGCATCAAGGCCCGCAAGCCCTCGGCCATACCGGGCAGCGACAGCGCACCCTCGGGGCCTCGGCTGGTGAAGGCGTGGCCGGGCAGGTCGGGCGCGATCACCGTGAAGTGCTCGGCCAGCGCGGGCATGAGGCCACGCCAGCTGAAGTTGCCCGAGCCGGTGCCGTGCAGCAGCAGCATGCACGGGCCTTGGCCCATTTGCTGCACATGCCACTGGATGCCGCCCGCTTGCACGAAGCGGCTGTGCTGAGCATGTGGCCAGTGGCTCCGGTGTTCGGCCCAGACCATGCCGGGGTAAAAACGCTCAAACATCGCGTTTCATGCGCCGGGGTTGCGCACGCGTTCGATGGCGTGAGCCATGCGCTGCGACTGCACCTGCGGCATGGGCAGGTAGCTCGCGCCCATGGTGGCGGCCAGTTGCTGGGCCTGTGCATCGGGCTGCATCGAGGTGTCGATCCACAAGGCGCGGTGGCCACTCAGACGCCACTGCTGGCTCCAGCTTTGGGCGTCGGTTTGGGCTTGGGCGCGGCCGCCCAGGCCTTGCAGTGTGACGTTGGCGCGGCCGTCGCTCAGCACCACCAAAATCGGCGTGACGCCTTGGCGCTGCAGCTGCGTGGCTTGTTCGTGCGCCATTTTTAAAGCCAGGGCCAGTGGCGTGCCGCCGCCGCCGGGCAGGCCGGTCATGGCGCGTTTGGCGCGCACCAGCGAGCGTGTCATGGGCAGCAGCAGCTGCGCCTGCGCGCCCCGAAAGGCCACGATGCACACGCTGTCGCGCCGGGCATAGGACTGCTGCAGCAGCAACTCGACCGCGCCTTTGGCTTCGGCCAGGCGCTGCAGTGCGGCCGAGCCCGAGGCGTCGAGGGCGAGGATCAGGCAGCTGGAGGCGCGTTGTTGGTAGCGCTGGATGTGGAAGTCTTCGGCGCGGATGGCCACGCGCCCGGTGCTGTGCGCTTGGCGCAAACGCTGCTTGGGCGCGGCGGCGCGCAAGGTGGCCAGCACGTGCAGGCGCGCCTGACCGCCGGGGCGGCCTGGGCGTGGGGGCAGGGGGCGGCCGCGTTGCGAGCCCGCGCGGGTTTGGCCGCTGCGGCCCGAGGTGTGGTGGCTGGCCGCGCCTTGGCGCGTCATCAGCGCGTCGAGCATGTGCGGCGGCAAGCTGGCCAAGGCGGCGGCGACCAACATTTCTTGCAGGTCTTCGGCACTGGGTTCGGCGTTCTGCTCGGGCGGTGGGCCAGGGTCTTGATCCTGATTTTTTTCAGCGTCGCTCTCAGGTGCTGGGTCGGCGTTGTCTGGTGTTTCTGGTGGCTCCGAGGCGTCTTCCGGTGGCGCCGGTTCTGATTCTTGCGCAGACGGCTCGGCCGGCCACTGCGTGGCGCGGGGGGCCAGCACGCAGCGCGCGGCAAAGCCCAGGTCGTCGGCGTCCAGGGTACTGCGACCATTCAGCGCCGCATGACCGCAGGCCACGCGCAGTGCCAAACTGGGCACGCGCAAAGAGCCAATGCCCAGGCCCCAAGCGGCGGCGCACAGCGCTTGCATGTGTTCGTCGCTCGCTTGCACTTGCGGCAGCTGATCGCGGGCGCGGGCCAAAGCGCTGGGGCTGAGACGAATCTGCAGGTCCTCCGATTCGCTGTCGCCCTGCCACCCCGCGTGGATGTCGCTGGGCGAGAGCTCGTGCAGGTCCAGCCACACGCCCAGGCGCTCGGCCAGGGCCGCGCCCACGCCCGGTTCGTCGGGCAAGGATTCGTCGAGCGCCACCACGCCAAAGCGGGTGCTTGTGGGGGCGGCGCTGTGGCGGGTGGGTGGCACCTGGCCTTGTTCCAGCGCTTGCACCAAAGGGGCGAGCAGGGCGGGCGACAGGCGCTCGGCCATGGGCAGGCACACCAGGCCTTGGTCGGCTTGTTGCAGCAAGCCCGCCTGCATGTGCAGCTGGCCGGTTTGCAGGGTGTTGGCCAGGTCGATGCCGCCCAGCAACCGCTCGCTGTCCACCGAGCCGGGTACTTTGACCAAGCCGAGCCCCAAGCCCGCCAGCGCTTGCAGCCAGTGCTCGCGCACCGGGCCGTGCGGCGCGCGCAGGCACACACCGCCAAAACCGTGTGGGTCGAGTTGCAGCAGCTGCAGCGCGGTGAGCGCATCGTTCCAGCGCTCCAGCGGGTCCGAAGGCGTGGTAGGTGGCGGGGCTTCGCGGGCCATGCGTGCAGCCAATTCAGGCGGCCAGCACTTCTTGCAAGCTGCGCTGAACGCGCGCGCCCGAGTCGGTGTCGTCCAGCGGGTTGCGGCGCAGGCGGTGGCGCAGGGCCAGCGGGGCCATGCTTTGCAGGTGCTCGGCTTTCACGGCTTGGTGGCCTTGCAGCGCGGCATAGGCCCGGGTGGCGCGCAGCAGCGTGAGCTCGGCGCGCAGGCCGTCGGTGCCCAGCTGCTGGCACAGGCGGGCGCACAGCATCAGCATGTCGTCGCTGACCTGCACCTCGTCGAGCAGCTCACGCGCTTTGAGGATGCGTTTTTGCAGTTTCTGGTTGTCCTTGTGCCACAGCGCTTTGAAGGCGGCAGGGTCTTTGTCGAAGGCGTCGCGGCGTTTGATGATGCTCACGCGCAACGCCAGGTCTTGCGGCGTGCGCACCTGCACCGACAGGCCAAAGCGGTCCAGCAATTGCGGACGCAGCTCGCCTTCTTCGGGGTTGCCGCTGCCCACCAGCACAAAGCGGGCGGGGTGGCGCACGCTCAGGCCTTCGCGCTCGACCAGGTTCTCGCCCGAGGCGGCCACGTCGATCAGCAGGTCCACCAGGTGGTCGTCGAGCAGGTTGACCTCGTCGATGTACAAAAAGCCCCGGTGTGCCTGGGCCAGCAGGCCGGGGGCGAAGGACTTCACGCCTTGAGACAGGGCTTTTTCCAGATCGAGTGCGCCGACCACGCGGTCTTCGGTCGCGCCCAAAGGCAGGTCGACCACGGCCACAGGTTGGCGTTCGGTTGGGGTTTTGGCTTTGGGGTCGCGGGCCTGGCAGACCGGGCAGGCGCCTGCGGGCCTAGCCGGGTCGCAGCGGTAAGGGCAGCCTTTGACGACCGAAATCGGTGGCAGCAGGTCGGCCAGGGCGCGCACGGCGGTGGATTTGCCGGTGCCCCGGTCGCCCAAGACCAGCACGCCACCGATCGAGGGGTCGACCGCCACCACCTGGATGGCGAGGGTCATTTCATCTTGACCAACGATGGCCGCAAAAGGGAAGGTCAATGCCATGGGGCGTTCCGCAAAACTGTTCTCGGCCCATCATCCAAAAGACATGGCAAAGTGTCAAGTTAAATTTACAGCTTGTTGGCGGAGGCGTCCACTTTGTCAGATTCGGGTTTCAGCCCATAACGCGCCGCCAAATCCCAAACGTGCTGCGGCAGCATGTTTTTGATGCGCGCTGGCGCTTCGCGGCGTAGGTGCAAGATGGACTCGATGGCCTTCATCTCGACCCGGGCGCGCGCAAACTCCAGGCCGCGTGGCCCCACCCGGGGCATGAGCCAATTGACCAGGGGTTTGATCCAGGCGGGCATGCGCCGCAGCGGCAGGCCGCCAGCGGCGCGCTCGGTGTTGGCCATGAAGCCGCGCACCGGGCCATCCCGTCTGCCGCGGCTGATGGGGGCGCTGGTGACCAGTTGCGCTTGGATGCCGTCCAGCACCGATTGCCCGCGCGCGTTGCGCACCAGCAACCACTGCTGGCCGTGCCCGCCCATGTAGCCCACGGTGATGTCGGCCAGCACATTGGTGTAGTCCACGCAGGTGCGGCAGGTCAGCGGGAAAAAGTCGGGCGGCAAGGTGGACAGCGGCAGGTTCAAAAACGGGATCAGGCGTTGGTCGCCTTGGTCGGTGCGCACCTCGACCTTGTAATCGGCGCGGAACTCCACGTAGCTGATGTCCTGCGGTCGGTCCGAAATCAGGCCCAAAAATTGGTGAAAGTTTTCGGTGGTGGTGTTGTCCGAGCAGGGCGTGCCAATGACATAGAGCTGCTCCAGGCCTTGCTCGCGTTCGAGCTGCGGCTGGATGGCGCGCAGGGCGTAAATCTGGCAGGGGATGCCGATCACGGCCAAGCGCTTATGGCCTTGGGCCAGCGCGGGCTCCACGAGGCTCAGCAGCGGCGCGTAGCCCATGCGCATGCCCCGGCACTGCGCCATGTCCTGGGCGCGGGTGACCAGCACCGGGCGCGGCCGCCAGCGGTCGTTGGGGTCGGCGGCCATGGCGATCACGGCGTCGACCAGGCCTTGTTCGAGCAGCACTTCGGCCAGGCGGGTGGTGATGCCGGTCCACTGCGCGCCCTGCGTGGGCGGGTCTAGGCGCGCGCTCAGGATCTGTTGGTAAGGCCCGAAAAACAACTCATCGGGCTGGGCTGGGTGCGCCGAGGTGCCCTGTTGGCGCACACGGCCGTGCACGCGCTGCTCCAGGCCCGGGTAGTCGGGCTGGATGAACTGGCAGGCTTGGCCGCAGCGCTTGGGCTCGGCCGTGCGCGAGAGGCCGCAGTCGGTGCACAGCTTTCTGGTGGGGGCCGCGTCGGCGAACGCGGCGATGGGGTGTGCCGGCTGCACGGGCGCTTGGAGCTCAGCCTGCGCGGGTGAAAGGCATCACGCCCACCAGCCAGAGGTGCAAACCGCCCATCAGGAAGGCGGCCCACACCCCGGTGCCCACCAGCACGGCCAGCAAAGTCCCGAGCAGCTTGCCCTCAGGCGCAGTGTGCATGCTCAGGCGATCGCGCTGCCGGGCTGCGCGAAACACCAGCACCGACCAGACCAGGAAACCCCCGAACAACAGCACATCGGCCAGGTTGCCATTCGACAGCAAATGCCCCAGCGCCCAGACCTTGACCGACAAGGTCATGGGGTGGCGCAGTTTGGCTTTGATCTGGTTCCCGGGCACGTAAGTGGCCACCAGCAAGACCATGGCCACCCACATCAGCAAGATGGTGGCGTGCTGCATGCCGCGAGGTGGTGTCCACAACACCACCGGGTCGAGGCGCGCCTGGCCATAGCCTTGGATTAACCAATAAAGCCCCAACAACGACACGGCCGCATAAACCGCTTTGAAACCCAGCGCTCCCCAGCGGGTGATGGCGTTCTGGCGCACTTGCGGTGCCAGGCTTTGCAGCGAGTGGATGCCTAAAAACAGGACCAAGCCGATGAGCAGTTGCAGCATGTCAAAACCTTTGCAGTTCGGGGTGGGATGGTGCCGCATTCTGACATGGGTGTGTCCACAGCGGTTGACATTCAAAAAGCAGGGCTTTCCTGTGTGTTTTGCTCAAGTATCAAGCCCGGAATGACAAGGTGACTGTTCTGGCGCACAATGAACCGCTCAGTAATTTCTGACCATTTCTATCAGGAGTCCTTCATGTCCCGTTTTTCTTCTCTTTCCTCGACACGCCGCGTGTTCATGATGCAAGTGGCCACGGCCGCCACTGCTGTTTTGGCCGTGAGCGAAGCCTCCGCCCAAGCCATGGTGGATGAAAAAGACCCGCAGGCTGTGGGCCTGGCCTATAAAGCCGATGCCACCAAAGTGGACAAGGCCAAGAACCCCAAGTACGCCGCGGGCAACAACTGTGCCAATTGCGCCTTGTTCCAGGCCAAGGCCGGTGCTGCAGCCGGTGGTTGCCCACTGTTCGCGGGCAAGCAAGTGTCTGCTAAAGGCTGGTGCTCGGCTTGGGCCAAAAAAGGCTGATGCACGCACAGCCTCTTGGGCAAGCCAAAGGTTTGCCCAGAACGCCAAACCGCCCTCGGGCGGTTTTTTTGCGGCTGTGGAGCCCTCGGGATCAAGGTTTACCCTGATTTACCCGTCTGCTTCAGGTCTTTGAACACACAAAGTGTCAATCTATCGTTACACTGGGCTTTGTCTTCAACCGACCGGAAAGCCCTTTCATGGCGTCTTGGGTGCTCACAGCGATGGACCTGGCCTGCCAAAAGGCCCAGCGGACACTGTTCGAGGGCGTCAGCTTTTCCGTGCCCGCAGGCAGCTGGTTGCACATCGAAGGCGGCAACGGCTGCGGCAAGACCAGTTTGCTGCGCATCCTGTGCGGCCTGTCCCCGGCCGCACACGGCCAGGTCAAGTGGCCCTCTTTGACTTCTTCCTCGCAGTCCCCACTCTCGCGCCCCGACCGTTCGGTGCTGCATTACATCGGCCACGCGCTGGGCCTCAAGCCCGATCTGAGCGCTTGTGAGAACCTTTGCGCCGATGCCCAGGTCAGTGGTTTAGCGCTCAGCCGCGCGCAGGCGCTGCAAGCCCTGGCCGAGCAGGGCTTGCATACCCGGGCGAATTTGCCGGTGCGGGTCTTGTCGCAAGGCCAGCGACAAGGCGTGGCCTTGGCGCGTTTGCGCACCAGCCCGGCGCGGCTGTGGATTTTGGACGAGCCCCTGGTGGGCCTGGATACGCAGGCCACCGCCACGGCCCGCGCCTTGCTGCAGTCGCATGTGGACGCGGGCGGCGCTGTGGTCATGACCAGCCACCACGATCTGGACCTGCAAGGCCCGGGTGCACGCTTGCAGTTGGGCCGCGCATGAATGCCTCGGCCATCACCGTCCCGGTCCACACGTCTGCGCCCGCGCTGCCCAGCCCCTGGCAGGCCATGGGCGGCGTGTTGCGGCGCGACCTGCGCTTGGCCTTGCGGCGCAAGGCCGAGTGGTTGGGGGCGGTGTTTTTCTTTGTCTTGGTGGCGGCCTTGTTTCCGCTGGCCATCGGCCCGGAACCCGCCACGCTGCGCCTGATCGGGCCGGGCGTGTTGTGGGTGGCGGCCTTGCTGGCGAGCATGCTGAGCCTGAACCGCCTGTTTGAGGCCGATCACCAGGACGGCAGCCTGGAGCAGCTGGCGCTGTCGGCCGCGCCCTTGTCTTGGCTGGTCGCGGCCAAGCTGTTGGCGCATTGGCTGATCTCGGGTTTGCCTTTGGTGCTGCTGTCGCCGCTCTTGGGCCTGCAGTTTGGCCTGGGGTCAGAGGCCTTGGGCATGCTGGCGCTCACGCTCTTGATCGGCACACCGGTGCTGTCCTTGTTGGGCGCGATCGGTGCGGCGCTGACTTTGGGCGTGCGCGGCGGTGGCGTGCTGCAGTCGCTGTTGCTCTTGCCTTTGTATGTGCCGGTGCTGGTGTTCGGCACGGGTGCGGTCGATGCGCAGATGCGCGGCCTGGGCGCAGAAGCGCATGTCTCGGTCTTGCTGGCGCTTTTGCTTGGTTCAGCGGCCTTCAGCCCCTGGGCGTGTGCGGCGGCTTTGCGCCTGGCGCTGGAATGAGGGATTGACCATGAAGCTCTTCCATTACGCCGCACCGCAGCACTTCTACCCCCTGGCCGGTCGCCTGTGGCCCTGGCTGGCACTGCTGGCCACGGTGCTGGCACTGGCGGGTTTGTGGGTGGGCTTCATGGTCGCGCCGTCCGACGCGCAGCAGGGGCAGGCCTACCGCATCATTTACATCCATGTGCCCGTGTCGTGGATGGCCATGGTCATTTACCTGGCCATGGCGTTCTGGAGTGTCTTGGGCCTGGTGTTCAACACGCGTTTGTCCGGCCTGATGACGCGGGCACTCGCGCCCACCGGCGCCTTGCTGGCCTTTTTGTCGCTGTGGACCGGGGCTTTGTGGGGCAAGCCGATGTGGGGCACCTATTGGGTGTGGGATGCGCGCTTGACCTCGATGCTGATCTTGCTGTTTTTGTATTTGGGCTACATCGCCCTGACCTCGGCGATCGAAGATCCGCGCCGATCGGACCGGGCGGGCGCCTTGGTGGCGGTGGTGGGTGCAGTCAATGTGCCCATCATTTACTTTTCGGTCAAATGGTGGAACACCCTGCACCAGGGTGCATCGGTGTCCTTCACACAATCGCCACGCATGGCCAGCATCATGCTGAGCGGCATGCTGCTGATGAGTCTGGCGGTGTGGTTGTACGCGGCGGCCATCGCTTTGTGGCGCGTGCGCAGTTTGATGTTGGCGCGCGAGAGTCATTCGGCCTGGGTGCAGCAATTGCCCGAGGTGTTGGTGCACCGCGCGCAACGCGCATTGGGAGGTACCGCATGATGTGGACAAGCGCCGCCGAATTTTGGGCCATGGGCGGCTATGGCGTGTATGTGTGGGGCAGCATGGGCGTGAGTGCGGCCTTGCTGGCACTCGAAGTGTGGCTGGCGCGCATGGGCCGTCAGCAGGCGCTGGACGAAGTGTGTGAAGCCATGGATGCATCGGCCGGAGAAGCTTCATGAAAAGCCGCCACAAACGAGGTCTGGGCATCGGATTGGGCTTGCTGCTGCTGTGCGGTGCGGCGTATTTCGTGCTCAACGCTTTTCAGAGCAATTTGGTGTTCTTCTTCACGCCCACCCAGGTGGTGGCGGGCGAAGCGCCCAAGGAAGGGCACTTTCGCGTCGGGGGTCTGGTCAAGGCGGGCAGCATCCAGCGCGACGGCATGGCGGTGGCTTTTGTGGTGACCGACACGCAGCGCGAGGTGTCGGTGCGCTATGTGGGCCTGTTGCCCGATTTGTTCAAGGAGGGCAAGGGCGTGGTGGCGCAAGGCCGTCTGGATGCGGGCCGCTTGTTTGTGGCCAGCGAGGTGCTGGCCAAGCACGATGAAAACTACATGCCGCCCGAAGCCCAGCACGCGCTGGACGAGGCGGCCAAGGCCCGCATGGGCGCGGCGGTGCAGCGATGACCGCCGCCTGTAAAGGAGCCAAGCATGTGGCCTGAAGTGGGCCACATGGCCTTGATCATGGCGGCCTGGGTTGCCGTGCTGCAAGCGGTGCTGCCGCTGTGGGGCAGCTTGTCGGCACGGCGTGCGGGCTGGCAAGCGCTGGCGCGGCCTTTGGCGGTCTTGCAACTGGCACTGATCGTGTTGGCCTTCGGGGCCTTGTGGCACGCGTTCTTTGTGCATGACTTCAGTGTCAAGTACGTGGCCCACCACTCCAACACCTTGCTGCCCACGCCGTACCGCCTCTCGGCCATCTGGGCCGGGCACGAAGGCTCGCTGCTCTTGTGGGTGTTGATGCTGGCGCTGTGGTCGGTGGCCGTGGCCACGTTTTCCAGGCGCTTGCCGCAGGCTTTGGTGGCGCAGGTGCTGGGCGTGATGGGCGCGGTGTCGGTGGGTTTTCTGGCCTTTATCTTGGCGCTGTCTAACCCGTTTGCGCGGCAGTTTCCGGCGCCGTCCGAGGGACGCGATTTGACGCCTTTGTTGCAAGACCCGGGTCTGGTGATCCACCCGCCCATGCTCTACATGGGCTATGTGGGTTTGTCGGTGGCTTTTGCGTTTGCCATGGCGGCGCTGCTGTCGGGTCGGCTCGACGCCGCCTGGGCGCGCTGGGCGCGGCCTTGGACCGTGGCGGCCTGGGGCTTTTTGACGCTGGGCATCGCTTTGGGTTCGTGGTGGGCTTATTACGAACTGGGCTGGGGCGGCTGGTGGTTTTGGGACCCGGTGGAAAACGCCTCGCTCATGCCGTGGCTGGTGGCCACGGCGCTCATCCATTCGCTCATGGTCACCGACAAGCGCGGGCAGTTCAAAGCCTGGACGGTGCTCTTGGCGATTGGCGCGTTTTCGCTGAGTTTGCTGGGTACCTTCCTGGTGCGCTCGGGCGTGTTGACCTCGGTGCACGCTTTCGCCACCGACCCGGGGCGGGGCGTGTTCATCTTGCTGTTTTTGGTCGTGGTGGTGGGCGTGTCGCTGGCGCTGTTTGCCTGGCGCGCGCCGCAGTGGGCCCATGCTTCTCAACCCGTGGCCGGTTCGCGTGAATCGTTTTTGCTGCTCAACAGCGTGCTGCTGGTGGTGGCCATGGCGGCGGTGTTGCTGGGCACTTTGTACCCGCTGATCATCGACGCGCTGAACCTGGGCAAGCTCTCGGTCGGTCCGCCGTATTTCGACCGCGTGTTCGTGCCGCTGATGGTGCCGCTGCTCTTGGCCATGGTGCCGGGCACGGTGGTGCCCTGGCATGTGGCGCGCTGGGCGGCGGTGCGCTCGGTGCTGGTGCCGGGGGCTTTGGCGCTTTTGTTGGCCAGTGCCTGGGCCACTTGGGGTGGCGCACCGATCACAGAGGGCAGCACGACCAACGCAGGCGGCTGGCTCACGGTGATGGGCGGCACGCTGGGCGGCTGGATCGTGCTGTCGGGCGCTTGGCAAATCGTGCAGCGCTGGCGCCTGCCCGGATCACCGGGCTTGGCGTGGTGGGGCATGCAGGTCGCGCACCTGGGCGTGGCGGTGCTGGTGCTGGGCATCACGGGCGTCAAGTCCTTTCAGGTGGAGCGCGATGTGCGCCTGGGCCTGGGCGACTCGGTCACGGTGGCCGGGGTACGCTACCAGCTCATCGGCGTGGACAACCACCTGGGGCCCAACTATTTGGCCTTGCGTGCGCAGATAAAGGTGTTCGAAGGCGAGCCGGGTAACGAGCGTGAAGTCGGCACTTTGCGGCCCGAAAAGCGCCGCTATGTGTCCAGCGCCATGCCCATGACCGAGGCCGCGATCGACCGCAACCTCTGGCGTGATCGTTATGTGTCTTTGGGCGAGCCTCTGGCGGGGGAGCCGCCGCAGTGGAGTTTTAGGGTCTACCACAAGCCGTTTGTGTCGTGGATCTGGCTGGGCGCGGTGTTCATGGTGCTGGGGGGTGGTTTGGCAGCGTTGGATCGGCGCTACCGGCAAGCATCCTCATCAGCCCGTGCACCCAGCGCGCATGCCGACAAGGGCGCGCGCGTGTCAGCGCTTCCAGGCGCTGCGCCTCCCGCTTTGGGGTCGGCAGCTGTGACCAAAGGTGCCGTGACATGAGCGCGCCTTCTGCCAATGCCCCCGGCCAGCGCATGCCGCGCTGGGTGTTTACCCCGCTGGCGCTGTTTTTGGGCATGGTGGCGTTTTTGGCCGTGGGCCTGACGCGCAACCCGCAAGAGATTCCTTCGCCGCTCATCGGCCGACCTGCGCCGGCATTCCAGTTGCCGGTGGTGGGCGGGCCGGGCGTGTTCAACGCGGCGCAATTCAAAGGGCAAGTCACACTGGTCAACCTGTGGGCCACCTGGTGCGCGGGTTGCAAGGATGAGCACCCGATCTTGATGGCCTTGTCGCGTCAGCCGGGGCTGCAGATGCTGGGCATCAATTACAAGGAGTTGCAGGCTTCGGAACTGTCGGGCCAGGACCCGCAAAGCGCCGAAGCCTTGCAAAAAGCCACGGCCCGCAGCCAGGCCTGGCTGCAAAAAAATGGCCAGCCCTTTGGCGTGAATCTGCTCGACATGGATGGCCGTGTGGGCATGGATTTTGGCGTGTACGGTTTGCCCGAAACCTACCTGGTCGACCGTGCGGGCGTGGTGCGTTTCAAGCATGCCGGGGCCTTGACGCCCGAGGTGGTGCAGCACCAATTGTTGCCGCTGCTCAGGAGCTTGCCATGACGCGCGTGCTGCTTTCTTGGGTCATGGTCAGCTTTGGGCTGTGGGGCAGTTGCGTGGGGGCGCAAGTTCCGGCTGCTGTGGCCCATGGTGGGGTCGCCATGGCGCAGGTGCAGGCGGCTTTGCCGAATGCGGGCGCAGCGGTGGCGGCGCACCCCGACGCGCCCATGTCGGATGCCGTCAAGGCGCGTTGGGACCACATCGCAGCCGAGTTGCGTTGCCTGGTGTGCCAGAACGAATCGCTCGCCTCGTCCAACGCCGAGTTGGCGGTGGACCTGCGGCGTGAGGTGCGCAGCCTGATCGAGCAAGGCCAAAGCGATGCCGACATCCGCAGTTTTCTGGTCAGCCGTTACGGTGACTTTGTGCTCTACAAACCTGAGGTCAAGCCCGTCACCTGGCTGCTGTGGTTTGGTCCCTTTGCCCTGCTGTTGGGCGCTCTGGCCGTGGCTTGGCGCTGGATGCGCCGCACCCCGGCTGCGCCTGAGCCCCTGACCGATACCGAACGCGAGCGCGTTCGTCAACTGCTGGAGTCCTGATGACATTGGTGCCACCTGGCTGGGGTCTGTTGTTCGCCTTGTTGTTGCTCGGTGCCTTGGCCGCCTGGGTCTTGCACCGTGGCCTGAACAAACAGGCGGGCACTACAGCCGATGCCGAGGCGTTCATGGGCAGCGATGTCCAGGCCGCGGCCCACCGTCGCATCCAGCAGCAGCACCTGATCGATCTGGACCATGCCTTGGCCGAAGGCCGCTTGAACACGGCCCAGCACGCCGCCGCACGCGACGAGGTGCTGCGCCATGTGTTGGCCGACGCGGCGCTGGCGCAGGGCGCGAGTCCCGTGGTCACAACGCCTGGGCGCTGGCTCTGGATCGTTGCGGCCCTGGTTTTGCTCAGCGGCCTGAGCTACCTGCAGCTGGGTGCACCGCAGACCTGGTGGCCCATGCCATTGAGTCAGCGTGTGCAGATCACCGCCACCACACCCGCACAACTGGCCGAACAAACCCGCGTTTGGCAACAAACCACACAACAACGCCCGGAGGATGCCGAGGCCTGGCTGACCCTGGCGCGTTTGCATGCCGCGCAACACGCGCACGCGCAGGCCGAGCAAGCCCTCGCGCGTGTGTTGACTTTGTCGCCCGAGCCCGATCTGTGGATCGAGCGCGCGCAGATGAAAGCCTTGAACGCAGGGGGTGTGTACGCCGGGGCGCCCTGGCAGTGGATTCATGAGGTGTTGCGCGTGCAGCCGATGCACTTGAACGCCTTGGTGCTGGCCGGCAGTGCGGCCTGGTCTGAAAAACGGCATGCGGCGGCGCAAGGCTATTGGCAACGTGCCTTGAGTCTGGTGCCGCCCGAGAGCGAGGCAGCGCAAGGCCTGCAGCAAGCCTTGGCGCAAGTGATGCAAGTGGCGGAGATGGCGCAGGCAGCCCCAAGTGCATCGGCACCGTCTGCCTCTTTCGTGGGCGATGCCCAGCCGGTCATTCGGGGTGAGGTGCGTGTCTCGCCCGAGGTGCAGGGCCAGATCGCTGCAGGCGCCACCTTGTTTGTTTATGCCGTGGCTGAAGAGGGCTCGCGTCGTCCCGTGGCCATCTGGCGCGGCACGCCCACATCCTGGCCGGTGCCCTTTGCATTGAGCGACAGCATGGGCATGGGTGCACCCCCGGTCTTGTCATCTCTGGCGCAAGTGCGCTTGGTGGCCCGCATCTCCAAAACCGGCTCGGCGCAGAAGCAAGAGGGTGATTTTCAGGTGGAGTTGCCCGGTGTGAAGACAGGCGTGCAAGGCGTGGTGCTTCAGATCACCGGTCGCTGACGTTCTTCGTGCGAGCGAGCCCCTCGTAGGTCGGACCTTCAGGTCCGACATCGGCCTGCTGTGGTGCGCGAGCACGTCGGGGCAGAAGCCGCCGACCAGCCCATGCCATGACTCAACCCTGACGCAGTTTCCGCGAATGGCTGTGCACCGCCTCGACCAGCGCCGTCACATGCTCGGGGGGGGTGTACTGGCTGATGCCGTGGCCCAAGTTGAAGATGTGGGTGGGTCCGGTTTGGGTGGTGTCGGTGTGCGGCTTGCCAAAGCTGTCGAGCACCCGGTGCACCTCGGTGGCAATCTGCGCGGGCGGTGCAAACAGGATGTTCGGGTCGATGTTGCCTTGCAGCGCTTTGCCGGGGCCGCCGACTTCGCCACCGACCAAGGCGCGGGCGCGGCCCAGGTTCATGGTCCAGTCCAGGCCCAGCACGTCGCAGTTCAAATCCGCCATCTCGGGCAGCCAGAGGCCCCCGCCTTTGGTGAACACGATGCTGGGGATGCGCTGGCCGTTGTGCTCGGTTTTCAATTGGCTCAGCACGCGGGCGGTGTAGGCCAGGCTGAACTGCTGGAAAGCCCCATCGGCCAAGACGCCGCCCCAGCTGTCAAACACCATCACCGCTTGGGCGCCCGCTTCGATCTGGGTGTTCAGGTACAGGGCCACGGCGTCGGCGTTGATGGCCAGGATGCGGTGCATCAGGTCGGGGCGGCTGTACATCAGGGTTTTGACGTGGCGGTAGTCGTCCGAGCCTGCGCCCTCGACCATGTAGCACGCCAGCGTCCAGGGGCTGCCGGAAAAGCCGATCAGCGGCACGCGGCCGTTCAGCGCCTTGCGAATCGATGTCACGGCATCGAACACATAACGCAGCTTGTTCATGTCGGGCACGGCCAATTCGGCCACAGCGGCTTCGCCCCGCACATTCTTGGCAAAGCGCGGGCCTTCGCCTTGTGCGAACGACAGACCCAGGCCCATGGCGTCGGGCACGGTGAGGATGTCACTGAACAAGATGGAGGCGTCGAGCGGGTAACGCTCGAGCGGCTGCAGGGTGACTTGGGTGGCGTAGTCGACGTTGGTGGCCAGGCCCATGAAGCTGCCGGCCTTGGCGCGGGTGGCGCAGTACTCGGGCAGGTAGCGCCCGGCTTGGCGCATGAGCCAGACGGGGGTGTGGTCGGTGGCCTGGCGCAGGCAAGCGCGCAGGAAGGTGTCGTTTTGAAGGGGAGCGAATGCCGAGGACGCGCTGGAGGTGTGGGATGCCATGAAAGAACCTGAAGTCAAGGCGTCCATTGTCTCAGGCCATCGAGCCAGGGTCCAGCAAATCCAGCGCCATGGATGGCTTGTGGTGCCGCATCACAACAGGGCATGCCTGAGCAGACCCAGCACCACACAAGCGGCCAGCACGCGCACCACGCTGTAGCCTTTCCAGACCAAGGCCCAGATGGCCAAAAAGGTCAGAGCGATTGCGCTCAGATCCGGCAGCATGTGCCAGCCGCCCGGCAGCCAGGTCTGGCGTGCGAACACACCCGCCAGGTGCAGGATCACGCCGATCACGGCGGCCGTGATGCCTTGCAAAGGCCCGGCCAATGAGGGCATGTGCCGGGTCGATTCGACCAACGGGCCGCCCGCCATGATGAACACGAAGGAGGGCAGAAAGGTGAACCAGGTCACCACGCAGGCGGCCACGACCCCGCCCAGCAGCGGATGGCCGAACAAGGCCTGGCCGTGTCCGCCCAGGAAACCGACAAAGGCCACCACCATGATCAGCGGCCCGGGTGTGGTCTCACCCAAGGCCAGACCATCCATCATTTGCGCGGCCGTGAGCCAGCCGTACTGCACCACCGCCGCTTGCGTCACAAAAGGCAGCACCGCATAGGCCCCGCCAAAGGTCAGCAAGGCCGCTTGGGTGAAAAAGCCGCCCATTTGCGTGAGTGTGTGGCCCACCCCAAAGGCCGCAGCGATCAGGCCCAGGCTCAACGCCCACAAGCCCACGCCGATGGCCAGAGCGCGCCACAGTCGCTGCGGGCTGTGGTGGGTGTGTGCAGGCTGTGCAGAGTGGTCGCCGAGCCAGGCCGAGGTGTCGCTGGATGGTGCATCTGAGCTTGGCTGCGTGCTGGGGCCAGGCGCGTCGGGCCGGTGGCGCGCCATGTAAAAGCCCGCCGCCGCTGCGGCCACGATGATCACGGGAAAAGGCAGCCCCCACAAAGTGCCCAGAAAAGACAAAGCCGCCAGCACCCAGAGCCAGCGACTTTTCAGTGTGCGCTTGGCCATGCGGTGAGCGGCCTGCAGCACCAGCGCGGTCACCGCAGGCTTGAGTCCCCACAGCAAGGCTTGTCCCCAGGGGTGCTGGCCCCAAACGGTGTAAGCCCCGCTCAGCACGATCAGCAGCAGCAAAGAGGGCAGCACAAACAGCGCACCCGCCGCGATACCGCCGCGTGTGCCGTGCATCAGCCAGCCGGTGTAGGTGGCCAGCTGCTGCGCTTCGGGGCCGGGCAGCAGCATGCAGTAATGCAGCGCGTGCAGGTAGCGTTTTTCAGAAATCCAGCGGCGTCGCACCACCAGTTCTTCGTGCATCAGGGCGATCTGGCCTGCAGGGCCGCCAAAGCTGACGCAGCCCAGCCAGAACCAGAAGCGCAAAGCCTCCCTGAAGCTGACCGGGGCGGTGTGTGCGGGGCTTGTCGGCATGGTGTCTTGGTGTCTTGGTGTGCGCTGCTCATGGCAGGCCAAATTGTTCGCGAAACGCCTGGGCGAAAGCCGGTGAGCCACTGATGCTCAAACTCAAGGCCATGGCTTGCTGTTCGGCCCCGAAAGGGAGATGCAAGGTGCCCGTGGTCGGGTCGAATTTGGCGGGAAGGGGCAAGCCCGGGTGAGCGTCGCCTTGCACCGTCACTTGCAGGTCAAAGTCCCAGTTCGCGCCGTCTTCCAAAGGGCCAGGGCCTCGCGCGTCAAACCGGTGGCACCAAGCCAGAACTTGGGCCACTTCAGCCAGCAGGGCACTGTTGTAGTGGGGGGCGGGCTGCGCCAAGGCATCCCAGCACACCACGCCCTCGGCGTCTTCGCTGCAGTCAAAGTCCAGCAATTGCAAATTCATGGCGCCCTTGTCCGAAATCGCACCCATTGTCGCCGCAAGCCCACAGGCGCTGACAGCGCACTTGTGCTGGATACATTAATCAATGTTTTGCTTAAATTTTGTGCAAAAAATCCAGAAATAAGGGCTTGTCTGTATACAGAAAGGCGGTCGTTGGTGGTTTAATGCCATTTTTGCCAAATACCCCATGCCTGCAACCGCCGTTCACGATCATGACCACGATAGCGCCGAGGAGGGCGGCTCGCAAGCCGTCAAGGCGCAGCAGCGCCTGCGTGAGCTGATCCTGGCGGGTGACCTGCCTGCCGGCAGTCGGATTGCCGAGTTGGCCCTGGTCGAGCGCTTGGGCATGTCACGCACCCCGATCCGGGCGGCTTTGATGCGTCTGGGGCAAGAGGGGTTGCTCGAAGCCTTGAGTGGCGGTGGTTATGCGGTGCGCACGTTCTCGGAGCGCGAGGTGGCCGATGCCATCGAGTTGCGCGGCACGCTCGAAGGCCTGGCCGCTCGGCTGGCGGCAGAGCGGGGCGTGCGCCCCGTGGTGTTGCGTCAAGCGGGTGAATGCCTCGACCAGATTGACCAGCTCTTGCGGCAAGCGGCGTTGGACGACGAGAGTTTCTCCAGTTACGTGCGTCTGAATGGCCGCTTTCACAAATTGCTGGCCGAGATGGCCGACAGCGCCGTGCTGGCCCGCGAGATCGACCGGGCATCGCGCTTGCCTTTTGCGTCGGCTTCCGGTTTTGTGGGGGTGCAAGCCCACAGCCCCGATGCCCGCGACATGCTGGTGGTGGCGCAGCACCAGCATCGGCAGGTGCTGGACGCGATTGCGCAGCGCGAGGCCGGTCGTGCCGAATCGATCATGCGAGAGCACTCTCGCCTGGCGCGGCACAACCTGGGGCTGGCGCTGCGCAATCCACAGCCCTCGACCACGCCCGGCGTGCAGCTCATCCGCACGCCCAAAGGCGACAAGATTTTTTCACGGTGAGTTTTTTCCATTTCACTTTTCAACACCAGGAGACAAGCATGCAGAAACGATTTTTCCTTCGCGCCATCGCCTGCGCAGCGGTGGCTGCCAGCGCCACCACCGCCATGGCGCAAGACAAATTCAAGATCGGCCTGATTCTGCCCATGACCGGCCCCTTTGCCTCCACCGGCAAACAGATTGAAGCGGCAGCGCGCCTGTATATGGCACAAAACGGCGACATGGTGGCGGGCAAAAAAGTCGAGTTGATCGTGAAAGACGACACCAGCGCCCCGGACGTGACCAAGCGCATCGCGCAGGAAATGGTGGTCAACGACAAGGTCAGTGTGCTGGCCGGTTTTGGCTTGACGCCGCTGGCTTTTGCCACAGCCCCGATTGCGACCCAATCCAAAACCCCCTTGGTGGTGATGGCGGCTGCTACTTCCAGCATCACGCAGGCCTCGCCCTTCATCGTGCGCACCAGCTTCACCTTGCCGCAAGCGGCGGTGACCATGGCCGACTGGGCACCAAACAACGGCATCAAGAAAGTCGTGACTCTGGTGGCCGACTACGGTCCGGGCATCGATGCTGAAAAATTCTTCAAAGACAGCCTGATCTTCAACGGCGGTCAGGTGCTTGACACCCTGCGAGTGCCCATGCGCAACCCGGACTTTGCGCCTTTCCTGCAAAAAGTGCGTGACCTGAAACCCGACGCGGTTTACGTGTTCGTGCCGTCCGGCGCAGGCGCGGCCTTGATGAAGCAGTTTGCCGAGCGCGGCCTGGACAAGGCGGGCATCAAGCTGATCGGTACCGGTGACATCACCGACGACGACATCCTCAACAGCATGGGCGATGTGGCCAATGGCGTGGTCACGGCGCACCACTACTCGGCTTCGCACAACTCGCCGCTTAACAAAAAATTTGTGGCGGCTTTTGAGAAGGCCAACAACGGCCTGCGCCCCAACTTCATGGCGGTGGGCGGGTATGACGGCATGCGCGTGATCTACGAAGCGGGCAAGGCCACCAAGGGCGCGGGCGGTCAGGCCTTGCTGGACGCGATGAAAGGCCAGGTCTTTGAAAGCCCTCGTGGCCCGATGTTCATCGACGCGCAAACCCGCGACGTGGTGCACAACATCTACATCCGCAAAGTGGAGAAGGTGAACGGCCAACTCTACAACCAGGAATTTGCAACCATCAAGGACGTGAAGGACCCGGGCAAAGCCAAGTAACGCAACTGACTTTTGCAGGCGCTTGCCTGCAAGCCCAAGTCAGCAGTGACTCTTGTCGTAGGAGCTTGCCTGCAAGCGATGCCTTGCAGACCCGATGCAGCGCCATTGGCAGCAGGTCGGCCCCTACAAAATAGCCATCGCTTCCAGGCAAACTCCCACAAAGGAGCGTGTCTGAGTGGCCTTTGAGAACCCGACACGCACGACATGTTGACCATCCTTTTCGACGGCGTTGCCTACGGCATGCTGCTTTTCATCTTGGCCGTGGGCCTGTCCGTGACCATGGGTCTGATGAACTTCATCAACCTGGCGCACGGGGCCTTTGCCATGGCCGGGGGCTATTTGACGGTGGTGCTGATGCAGCGCTGGGACTTGCCCTTTTTGCTGTGCCTGCCCATCGCTTTTGTAAGCACGGCCTTGCTGGGCGCGGTGCTCGAGCGCACGCTATACCGCCACATGTACAAGAAGCCCCACCTCGATCAGGTGCTTTTCTCGATAGGTTTGGCTTTCATGTCGGTGGCCAGCGTGGACTATTTGATGGGCTCGCAGCAGCAGATCATGCAGCTGCCTGACTGGTTGCGGGGACGCACCGAGCTGTGGGACGGGGCGCTGGGGATGGGCCACTACCGCCTGTTCATCATCGCGGTGTGCGCGGCGCTCACCGTGGGCTTGCAATACGTGCTGGCCAAAACCCGATTTGGCAGCCGCTTGCGCGCCAGCGTGGACGATGCCCGCGTGGCTGCAGGCCTGGGCATCCGTGTGAATTTGATCTTTGCCGCCACCTTTGCCGTGGGCTCGGGCCTGGCCGGTTTGGGCGGGGCCTTGGGCGCTGAGGTGCTGGGGCTGGATCCGACCTTTCCGCTCAAGTTCATGGTGTATTTTTTGATCGTTGTAGCCGTGGGCGGCACCTCGTCCATCACCGGGCCGCTGTGGGCGGCGCTGCTCTTGGGCATTGCCGATGTGGCAGGCAAGTACTACATGCCCAAGCTCGGTTCTTTCGTCGTGTATTCGCTGATGATCGCGATCTTGATCTGGCGTCCGCAAGGGCTGTTTGTGCGCAAGGGGGGCCGTTGAGATGAAGACGCAAATGAACGCGCCAATGAACGCACAACAACAACTTTTATCTTCTGCCCGCATGCGCGGCTGGGAGCCGTTGGTCTGGCTGTTGGCGTTTGCCTTGCCCCTGCTGGCGCCAGGCCATGCCCTCATCGTCAACGAGGTGGCCATCGTCGCCTTGTTTGCGGTCTCGCTCGATTTGGTGCTGGGCTACACCGGCATCGTGTCGCTGGGCCATGCAGCGTTTTTGGGACTGGGTGCTTACGCCTCGGCCTTATTCGCCAAGCATGTGATGCCCGACCCGCTAGTGGGCCTGCTGTTTGGCATGGCCTGCGCCACGCTGCTGGGCGCGCTGTGTTCGCTCACCATCCTGCGTGGCACCGACCTGACGCGTCTGATGGTCACGCTGGGCATGGCCCTGATTCTGATGGAGCTGGCCAACAAACTCGACTGGCTTACGGGCGGCTCGGACGGTTTGCAGGGCGTGATGATGGGCCCGGTGCTGGGCCGTTTTGAATTCGACCTGTATGGCCAGACCGCCGCTTGGTATTCGCTCACCGTGTTGCTGATCCTGTTTGCTTTGGCGGGGCGTTGGGTGCATTCGCCCTGGGGCGCCACGCTCATGGCGGTGCGTGACAACCCGCTGCGCGCCATGGCCATTGGCATACCGGTGCACAAGCGCCTGGCGGTGGTCTACACCGTAGCCGCAGCCTTGGCTGGCGCTGCAGGCGCCTTGATGGCGCAGACCACTGGCTTTGCTTCGCTGGATGTGTTCGCGCTGGAGCGTTCGGCCGACGTGATGCTGATGCTGGTCATCGGCGGCGTGGGCTGGCTCTATGGCGGGGTGGTCGGTGCGGTGGTGTTCAAGCTGATGCACGACGTGATCGCGGGCATCACGCCGCAATACTGGACCTTCTGGATAGGCCTGTTTCTGGTGGTGCTGGTCATGGTCGGGCGCGAGCGTTTGATTCGCCCTTGGCTGTGGTTTGGCCGCGCTGCAGATGAGAAAGGCGGTGCGCAATGAGCCAGCCTGTTGTGCTTAAGGCCCAGGGCCTCGTCAAACAATTCGGTGGCATCACCGCCACCGACAACGTCAACCTTGAATTGTGCTTGGGCGCGCGCCATGCGTTGATCGGCCCCAACGGCGCGGGCAAGACTACGCTCATCAATTTGTTCACCGGCGTCCTCACGCCCACGTCGGGCCGCATTGAACTGCTCGGCGTTGACATCAGTCAGCTCGCCCCGCACCAGCGGGTGCGCCGGGGCCTGGTGCGAACCTTCCAGATCAACCAGTTGTTTGCCAGCATGACGCCTTTGCAGACGCTGGCCATGGTGGTCTCGCAGCAGCGTGGCTTGGGCGGGCGCTGGTGGCCCAAGTTGGGGCAAGACGCTGCCGTGGTCGAGCGTTGCGAGCAATTGCTGGAACTCTTTCGCCTCACCGAAGTGATGCACCAGCGCACCGAGCATTTGGCCTATGGCAAGCGTCGCTTGTTGGAGATGGCCATTGCGCTGGCTTGCGAGCCCAAGGTGTTGCTGCTGGACGAACCGGTGGCCGGGGTGCCTGCGGGTGAGCGCGAAGAACTGTTGCAAACCGTGGCGGCGTTGCCCGCCGAAGTGTCGGTCTTGCTGATCGAGCACGACATGGACCTGGTGTTTGAATTTGCCGACTGCATCACGGTGCTGGTCAATGGCGTGGTGCTGACCGAAGGCACACCCCAAGTGATCGCGGCCGACCCGCAAGTCAAGGCGGTGTATCTGGGGCATGGCGAGGAGGTGGCCCATGGCTGAGTTGTTGAAGCTTGAAAACCTGAGCGCCGGTTACGGCGAAGCCGTGGTGCTGAACGACATCAGCTTTTCGCTGGGCGAGGGCGAAACCTTGGCCCTGTTGGGCCGCAACGGCACCGGCAAGACCACGCTCATGGACACCTTGGCTGGCGCCACGCGCCAGCATGGTGGCCAAATCTTTCTGGGTGGTCAGCCACTGCACAGCTTGTCCTCGCACGAACGGGCAGCGGCGGGCATTGGCTGGGTGCCGCAGGAGCGCAATATTTTCAAATCACTCACGGTGCACGAAAACCTGACTGCCGTGGCGCGGCCCGGGCGCAAGGGGCACACCAGTCGGGCCTGGACGCCTGAGCGTGTGTACGAGATGTTCCCGCGTCTGGCCGAGCGCAAAACCAATCTGGGCACGCAACTCTCGGGCGGCGAGCAGCAAATGCTGGCCGTGGGCCGGGCGCTAGTGCTCAACCCGCGCTTGCTCTTGCTGGACGAGCCGCTCGAAGGCCTGGCGCCGATCATTGTGCAAGAGCTGCTGCTTGCCATTGCCCGCATCACCCGGGAAGAGGGCCTGTCGGCCATCATCGTGGAGCAACACCCGCAAGCGATTCTCAAGATCAGCCACCGTGCGGTGGTGCTGGACCACGGCTGTGTGGTGCACGCCAGCGATGCCGCCAGCTTGCAACAAGCCCCCGAATTGCTTGATCGCCTGCTGGGCGTGGCCCGCCAACTTTGAATTGGAAAGAGAGGACAAGATGTTCATCAAAAACACTTGGTATGTGGCCTGTTCCCTGGCCGACCTGGAGGCGCTGAGCGACAAGCCGCTGGGCCGTACTATTTGCAACGAGCAGATGGTTTTCTTCAAAGGCCCGGACGGCAAGGTTGCTGCTGTCGAAGATTTTTGTCCGCACCGCGGTGCGCCCTTGTCCTTGGGCAAGGTGTGCAAGGGCAAGCTGGTGTGCGGCTACCACGGCCTGGAAATGGGCTGCGACGGTAAAACCGTGCACATGCCCGGCCAGCGCGTGCGCGGCTTTCCAGCCGTCAAAAGTTACGCCGTGGTCGAGCGCTATGGTTTTGTCTGGGTCTGGCCCGGCGACCAGGCCAAGGTCGATGAGGCGCAGATGCCGGTGTTCGAATTCTTCGACAACCCGGCTTGGGCTTATGGCGGTGGGCTGTACCACGTCAAAGCCGACTACCGCCTGATGATCGACAACCTGATGGACTTGACGCACGAGACTTATGTGCACGCCAACAGCATTGGCCAGCCCGAGATCGACGAGACACCTTGCACCACCTCGGTGGAAGGCGACCAGGTCATCTTGCAGCGCCACATGCAAGGCATTCAGGCGCCACCGTTTTGGCAAATGGCCATGAGTGCCAACGGCCTGGACCCCAACGCAAAGGTGGACCGCTGGCAGATTTGCCGCTTCACGCCGCCCAGCCACATTATGATCGACGTGGGCGTGGCCTTGGCGGGCAAGGGCGGTTTTGATGCGGCACCCGAGCACAAGGCTTACAGCGTGGTGGTGGACTTCATCACGCCCGAGACCGAAACCTCGCATTGGTACCACTGGGGCATGGCGCGCCAGTTCAAGCCGGAAGACGCAGCGCTGACCGACAAGATCCGAGTTGGCCAAGGTGGCATCTTCAACGAAGACATGGAAATGCTGCAGTTGCAACAAGCCAACATCAGCAAGTGGCCAGACCGCAAACTGCTCATGCTCAACATCGATTCGGGCGGCGTGCAGTCGCGCCGCATCATTGACCGTTTGTTGGCCTTGGAAAACACCCCCGGAGTGACTGCATGAACACCACAGATTTGACCCAAACGCCGATCGCTGCCGATGGCAGCTTTGAGGTTCAGTTGCAAAAGAGCGGCCAGATTTTTCAGGTGGGCAAAGAGCAGTCGATCTTGAAAGTGTTGCAGGACGCCGGACACGATGTGGCGTTCTCCTGCTCGGAAGGCATTTGCGGCACCTGCCAGACGCGCGTGCTGGCGGGCAAACCTGACCATTGGGACATGTACCTCACGCCCGAGGAACAGGAAAAGGGTGACTGCATCATGGTGTGTTGCTCACGCAGCCAGACGGCGCGTTTGGTGCTGGACCTTTGACACTTGGCCATGATCATTCTTCGCCGTTTTGGCCTCAACGGCTGATTGCTGCGGCATCACCCGCTGTGACCACTTTATCCAGTGGTCAGCCACGCCTGAGAGACTTCCGTGATCAAGGCGAGCGTGGCCTGTTGGGTCAGGGTGGTGGGGCGCAAGGAACTGACGGCTGTTGTGAGCTGAATGGTCAACGCAGGCGCTGACACGGGCCGCACCGTAAAGGCCGAGGGCCGCACCGAGCGCATGACGGCGTTGCGCGACAGGATGGCACAGCCCGCACCGTCCGCCACCAAATCGAGAATGGCGCTCACACCGTCGATTTCCAGCGCGATCTGCGGGTGGCAACCAATTGAGGCCATTTCCGATTCGACATGCATCCGGATCGCATTGGGCCGGGTCGGGATGACCAGGGGCAGTGAAGCCACTTCCTTCAGCGTGATGGGGGGCGGGGGCGGATCTTCCTGCAAGCCGGGCGGGCGGGGCTGGACCAGCAGCAATTCTTCCTGCACCAGCGGTGTGTGCTCGATCCCTTGCAATTGGCTCGGGTTGTAGAGCACGGCAATGTCGAGGCGACCGTTTTGCAGGTTCTCTTGCATGGCGGTGGACAGGCCTTCGCTGATGGACAGTTGGGCGTGGGGCATCTTTTGGCGAAAAGCCCGGGTCAAAGGCACGGTGAGCACCCGCGCCACGCTCGGAGGCAGGCCCAGCGCCACGCGGCCTGTCAGGCCCGTGCGCACCCGGCCCAACTCCTCGCGCGCACGCTCCACCTGGTGGAGGATGCCCCGGCCGTGCTCCAGCAGCAGCAGCCCGGCCTGTGTGGGTGTCGCACCACGCCCGTTGCGCACCAACAGGTTTTGTCGCAGCTCGACTTCGAGCATGCGCACCTGGCGGCTCAGCGCCGGTTGGGCGATGTTCAAGGCCTGAGCCGCCCGGGTGAAACTGCCCAGTTCGGCCACACGTACAAAGTATTCCAGCTGTTTGAGGTCCATGACTGGCCTTTCTGTTGGCTTTATTTTGTCATAGCGATAACTTGGTTATGCAGATTTGTTCTAGCTGGTAGATGGCCTCGGGTCTGTGCGATGGGGGCGTGAAGCTTCACAATCACAGAAGAAATTCGGCATATTGCCTTGTGTAGGTCGGTGGCAACAGCTCCGGCCTGCATCACAGGTGCACTTTGTCGGGGCTGAAGCCGCCGACCTACACGACACCTTCAACGCAGGAACCTGAGATGAGCCAAACGAACCCCTTGATCATTGACGTGCACGGCCACTACACCACCGCCCCCAAGGCGCTGGAAGAGTGGCGCAACAAGCAAATTGCGGGCATCCAGGACCCCGCTTCCATGCCCAAAGTGTCGGACCTGAAAATCAGCGATGACGAACTGCGCGAAACCATCGAGACCAACCAGCTGGCCAAGATGAAAGAGCGCGGCTCGGACATCACCATCTTCAGCCCCCGCGCCAGCTTCATGGCCCACCACATCGGCGACTTCAATGTCTCGTCCACCTGGGCGGCCATTTGCAACGAGCTGTGCTACCGCGTGAGCCAACTGTTCCCTGACCACTTCGTGCCTGCGTCCATGCTCCCCCAGTCGCCCGGCGTGGATCCGGCCACTTGCATCCCCGAGCTGGTCAAGTGCGTCGAACAATACGGCAACGTCGGCATCAACCTGAACCCCGATCCATCGGGCGGCCACTGGACATCGCCGCCCTTGTCCGACAAGGCCTGGTACCCGATTTACGAAAAAATGGTCGAGTACGACATCCCCGCGATGATCCATGTGAGTACCAGCTGCAACAGCTGCTTTCACACCACCGGCGCGCACTACCTGAACGCCGACACCACCGCCTTCATGCAGTGCCTGACCAGCGACCTGTTCAAGGACTTCCCGACGCTCAAGTTTTTGATCCCGCACGGCGGCGGCGCAGTGCCTTACCACTGGGGCCGTTTCCGGGGTCTGGCACAAGAGTTGAAGAAGCCTTTGCTGCAGGACCATCTGCTCAACAACATCTTTTTTGACACCTGTGTCTACCACCAGCCGGGCATCGACCTGCTGACCAAGGTGATCCCAGTCAAAAACATCTTGTTCGCGTCCGAGATGATCGGTGCGGTGCGCGGCATTGACCCCGAAACCGGCCACTACTACGACGACACCAAGCGCTACGTGCAAGCCACGACCAACCTGAACGAGCAAGACCGTTACATGGTGTTTGAGGGCAATGCGCGCCGTGTGTTCAAACGCTTGGACGACCAGCTGACGGCCAAGGGCAAGTAAACGGCGACCTGTCTTCCATCGACTTTGGCCATGCGCGCGCATTTTTTGTCATGCCCGACCTCATCGGGCATCCATGCCTCTGAATCCCCGATCAAGTCGGGGATGACAATTGAAGATTGAACCAGGAGAACTGACCATGTACGAACTCGGCGTTGTTTACCGCAACATCACCCGCGCAGACCGCGCAGCCGCTGATGGTTTGACCGCATTGGGCTCCGCCACGGTGCACGAAGCCATGGGCCGTGTGGGCCTCATGAAGCCTTATATGCGCCCCATTTATCCCGGCGCGCAAGTGTCCGGAACAGCGGTGACGGTGCTGCTGCACCCCGGCGACAACTGGATGATGCATGTGGTGGCCGAGCAGATTCAGCCCGGCGACATCGTGGTCGCGGCCATCACGGCCGAATGCACCGATGGTTACTTTGGTGACTTGCTGGCTACATCGTTCCAGGCGCGTGGTGCACGCGCTTTGATCATCGACGCTGGGGTGCGCGATGTGAAAGAGCTGCAAAAAATGAATTTCCCAGTGTGGAGCAAAGCCATCAGCAGCAAGGGCTGCATCAAGGCGACCATCGGATCGGTGAACATCCCTGTGGTGTGCGCGGGCATGATCGTCAACCCCGGCGATGTGATCGTGGCCGATGACGACGGTGTGGTGTGTGTCCCCGCAGCCCGTGCGGTGCAAACACTTGAGGCGGCGCAAAAACGTGAAAGCTTTGAAGGTGAAAAACGCGCCAAGCTGGCTTCTGGCGTGCTGGGTTTGGACATGTACAAGATGCGCGAGCCGCTGGCTGCTGCGGGTCTGAAGTACATCGATTGATCCACCGTTCGTGGTGGTGCGATGCGCGGCTGCGGCCGTGCATCGCACGAAGCGACAGCGCCTTGCATCCACAGGAGAATCAAAGTGAGCAAACCTACAACAGGTGATTTCACCAAAACCGCAGGCTGGATGGACTGGTACACCGGTCCTTCCAAGCCCGTTTTCAAGGTGCCCGAAGGCGCGGTCGACGCGCACTGCCACGTGTTTGGCCCCGGCGCCGAGTTCCCCTATGCGCCCGAGCGCAAGTACACGCCTTGCGATGCGTCCAAGCACCAGTTGTACGCGCTGCGTGATCACCTGGGATTTGCGCGCAACGTGGTGGTCCAAGCCACCTGCCACGGCGCAGACAACCGCGCCATGGTGGATGCCTTGGTCCACTCGGGCGGCAAGGCGCGTGGCGTGGCCACGGTCAAGCGCAGCGTGACGGACGAAGAAATCCAGGCCATGCACGATGCGGGTGTGCGTGGTGTGCGCTTCAACTTCGTCAAACGTCTGGTGGACTTCACGCCCAAAGATGAGCTGATGGACATCGCCAACCGCATCGCCAAGTGGGGTTGGCACGTGGTCATTTACTTCGAGGCGGTCGATCTGCCCGAGCTATGGGATTTCTTCACCGCACTGCCCACCACCGTGGTGGTGGACCACATGGGCCGACCCGACGTGTCGCTGCCCGTGGATGGACCGCAGTTTGCGCTGTTCCAGAAGTTCATGCGCGAGCATAAAAACGTGTGGAGCAAAGTGTCTTGTCCAGAGCGTTTGTCGGTCACTGGCCCCAAGGCGCTGGATGGTGAGCAGAACGCTTACCAGGACGTGATTCCGTTTGCCAAGCGCATCGTGGAAGAGTTCCCCGATCGTGTGCTGTGGGGGACCGACTGGCCGCACCCCAACCTGAAAGACCACATGCCCGACGATGGTCTGCTGGTCGACTTCATTCCGCACATCGCGCCCACGGCCGAGCTGCAGAAGAAGCTGCTGGTGAACAACCCGATGCGCCTGTATTGGCCAGAAGAAGTGAAGTGATTTTGATGTCATCCCGGGCTTGCCCCGGGATCCATGGATGCCCGCTTTCGCGGGCATGACAACCCCCTGAAAGGTATTCGATGGCTTTAGACAAACCCTACAAAGACGTGCCCGGCACGATCATTTTTGACGCCGAGCAATCGCGCAAAGGCTACTGGCTCAACCAGTTCTGCATGTCGCTCATGAAAGCCGAGAACCGCGAACGCTTCAAGGCCAATGAGCGGGCTTACTTGGACGAGTGGGCCATGACCGAAGAGCAGAAGCAGGCCGTGCTGGCCCGCGATCTGAACTGGTGCATGCGCACTGGCGGCAACATCTACTTCTTGGCCAAGATCGGCGCGACCGATGGCAAGAGCTTCCAGCAGATGGCGGGTTCCATGACCGGCATGACCGAAGAGGAATACCGAAACATGATGATCGCAGGCGGGCGCAGCATCGAGGGCAACCGTTACATTGGCGAAAACGGCAGCGCCCAGGCGCACAACCAGCCCCAAGGCGCAGCCGGGCAACAGTCCAGCGGAGCAGGCAAAAAAACCTAATTGGGGTCAGATCCCGATTATTTTGAGAGAACAAGACATGGCCAAAATCACCGCATCCGTCTACACCTCGCATGTTCCCGCCATTGGCGCTGCCATGGACCTGGGCAAGACGAAAGAAGACTACTGGAAACCGTTGTTCGCGGGTTACGACTTCTCCAAACAATGGATGAAGGACAACAAGCCCGACGTGATCTTTCTGGTGTTCAACGACCACGCCACGGCCTTCAGCCTGGACATGATTCCGACCTTTGCGATTGGCACGGCCGCCGAGTACGCACCTGCCGATGAAGGCTGGGGCCCACGCCCGGTGCCCAAAGTCAAGGGCCATCCCGAGTTGGCTTCGCACATCGCGCAGTCGGTCATTCAGCAAGATTTTGACCTGACCATCGTCAACAAGATGGACGTGGACCACGGCCTGACGGTGCCCCTGTCGCTGATGTGTGGCGAGCTCGATCCGGTGAAAGACGCTTGGCCTTGCCCGGTGATCCCGTTTGCGGTCAACGTGGTGCAGTACCCCGTGCCCAGCGGCCAGCGTTGCTTCAACCTGGGTCAGGCGATTCGCCGTGCGGTCGAGAGCTACGACGAAGACCTGAATGTGCACATCTGGGGCACAGGCGGCATGAGCCATCAGTTGCAAGGCGCGCGTGCGGGCCTGATCAACCGCGAGTGGGACAACGCCTGGTTGGACCAACTCATCAACGACCCAGCGGCTGCCGCTGCCACACCGCACATCGACTACGTGCGTGAAGCGGGCAGTGAAGGCATCGAGCTGGTCATGTGGCTGATCGCCCGGGGCGCGATGAGCGACATCCAGGACGGCCAAGCCACAGGCCCTGCGCCCAAGTTGCGTCACCGCTTTTATCATGTGCCTGCCAGCAACACGGCGGTGGGGCATGTGATACTGGAAAACAGCTGAACTGAATCGTCATTCCCGCGCAGGCGGGAATCCATGAATGCATGGACCCCGGATCGCGTCCGGGGTGACACGTCCACCACATCACTGGAGAACAACATGAGCAAAACCATCAAAGTCGCCCTGGCGGGCGCAGGTGCCTTCGGCATCAAACACCTGGACGGCATCCAGAACATCGACGGCGTGGAAGTCGTTTCGCTGATCGGCCGCGAGTTCGCTAAAACCAAAGAGGTGGCGGACAAATACGGGATTGGTCACGTCACCACCGATCTGAACGAGTCGCTCGCTTTGAAAGAGGTCGATGCTGTCATTCTTTGCACGCCCACCCAGATGCACGCCAGCCAGACCCTGGCTTGCCTGAAGGCCGGCAAGCATGTGCAGGTCGAAATTCCCCTGTGCGACGTGTACAAGGAAGGCCAGGAAGTGCTGCGGGTACAGAAGGAAACAGGTCTTGTTGCCATGGTGGGCCACACCCGGCGCTTCAACCCGAGCCACCAGTGGGTGAACCACAAGATCAAGGCAAGGGAGTTCAACATCCAGCAAATGGATGTGCAGACCTACTTCTTCCGCCGCACCAACATGAACGCGCTGGGCCAGGCCCGCAGCTGGACCGACCACCTGCTGTGGCACCACGCGGCCCACACGGTGGACCTGTTCGCCTACCAGTGCGGCAGCCCCATCGTCAAAGCCAACGCGGTGCAAGGCCCGATCCACCCCACGTTGGGCATCGCCATGGACATGAGCATCCAGCTCAAGGCGGCCAACGGCGCGATCTGCACTTTGTCGCTCAGCTTCAACAACGATGGCCCGCTGGGCACTTACTTCCGCTACATCGGCGACACCGGCACCTATCTGGCCCGTTACGACGACCTGTACACCGGCAAGGAAGAAAAGATCGACGTGTCGCAAGTGGCTGTGTCCATGAACGGCATCGAGCTGCAGGACCGCGAGTTCTTTGCGGCCATCCGTGAAGGCCGCGAGCCCAATTCGAGCGTCGCGCAAGTGCTGCCTTGCTACCAGGTCTTGCACGATCTGGAACAGCAACTCCATGGCTGACAGGCCGTTGAATTGAGCACAGCGCAAACCGAGCGCAACAGTTTGCGCGTGATGGGTCTGGCGGGATTCGCCAGCATGGCCTCGATGCGCCTGTGCGACCCGATGCTGGTGGTGCTGGGGCAGGAGTTTCATGTCACGACGGGTGAGGCTTCTCGCGTGGTCTCGGCCTTTGCCGTGGCTTATGGCGTGCTGCAATTGTTTTACGGCCCGCTGGGCGACCGTTTTGGCAAGTTGCGCGTCATCTCCTTGGCGGTGCTCGCTTGCGCCGTGTTCAGTGCCATCACCAGCATGGCCTCAGACCTGACCTTGCTGGTGGTCATGCGCGGCTTCATGGGTGCGGCAGCGGCAGGCATCATTCCGCTGTCCATGGCCTGGATCGGGGATCAGGTGGCCTATGACCGCAGACAGGAAACCCTGGCCAAGCTGATGGGCTACACCGTCACCGGCATGATGGCCGGCCTGTGGTTTGGGGGCTTTGCGGCAGAACATCTGGGCTGGCGTGCCGCATTTGCGGTGGTGTCCGTACTTTTTGCCAGCGTCGCCTTCATGCTCTGGCGCAAGTTGCGCAGCATGCCGTCAGCATCGTCGGCTGCGAGTGCCAGCAGTTTTGCTGCTTACTTTGCCAACACGTTGGAGATGCTGCGCGTGGCGCGTGTGCGCCAGGTGCTCATCGTCACTGCCATTGAAGGCGCATTGGTCTTTGGTGCCATGGCCTTCATTCCCACCCATTTGCACCAGCAATTTGACATGAGCGTGGTCTTGGCTGGTTCGGTCATGATGTTGTATGGCGTAGGCGGTTTGCTCTACAGCCAATTTGCCAGGCGATGGCTTACCTGGCTGGGCGGGGAACGAGGCTTGGTCAAGACAGGCGTCACTTGCATTGTGTTGGGTCTACTCATTCTTGCTTGGGCGCGTGAGCCAGCTTGGGGCATGTTGGGCTGCTTTGCCACGGGCTTTGGTTTCTACATGCTGCACAACACGTTGCAGGTTCAGGCCACTCAAATGGCCCCCGCTTCACGCGGTACGGCGGTGACCTTGTTTGCGTGCCTGCTGTTTTTTGGTCAGTCGAGTGGCGTCGTGCTCATGGCGCAGAGTGTGGATCGGGACTGGTTGCCTGGCACCCTCAGCTTGGCGGCCATGGGTGTGGCGGTACTGGGATTTTTTGTGTACCGCCTGGTGGGACGGCATTGATTTTTTGTCCAACAGTAAAAAATACGACAGGGTTATCAGAACGAGCCAAGGCTGTACAGGATGGCCAACAACTGAACCAGGTTGATCACTATGGCCGACTTGTGCGTTTTGTGAAATGCGGCCATGGCGGCTGTGTCGTTGGCCCGAATCTTTTCGTTTAGCTGATCCATTTTTGAGATCAACCGGTGACGCAAAAGCAAAGTGAGTAGTCCAATGGCAGTCGCGCCTAGGGCAAATAACGGCTTACCGGCAAATCCGTAGCTCAATGCTGTGACGACAGCAGCGCAAAATGCGATTCTGAAATAGGTTAAATAAAAAGATCTAATGAAGCGAGAATCCATCGGGTTGTCATGCTTGAGCGTCAATAAAGGCACAGAGCCGAGCAAGAAGTAAGCAGTGACTGCCAACAGAATCACAGTGAAGAGCAGGGCAATGGTTTGAGGTTGCAAAAGCATTGGAGTCTCCAGCTCATTCGATGCTTCATCATACAAAAAAATGGGTTTGCAATCTGATTTTTGAGATGCTTGGCGGGCACGGTGATGGCGATGCCCTCTGTGGTCTCTTTCCACGGCGATAAGATCGGTGGATCGTTTGCTGGAATTTCTCATGACAGACCGTTACGCCGTGATCGGCAACCCCATCGAGCAGAGCAAGTCGCCGCTCATCCATACCGCGTTCGCTCAAGTGACCGGGCAGGACATCGAATACACCAAAGTGCTCGGTCCATTGGGCGGGTTTGCGCAAGCTGTAGACGCGTTCAGATTGGCGGGTGGTCGGGGCATGAACGTGACCGCACCCTTCAAGTTGGATGCTTTTGCCTATGCGACCGACCTGGCCCCCAGCGCCCAATTGGCCGGTGCTGTGAACGCGATGAAGTTCGATGGCGACAAGGTGTATGCCGAAAACTTTGACGGTGTAGGGCTGGTGCGCGATCTGGTGCACAACCTCGGATGTTCGCTGCAAGGGCGACGGGTGTTGATTCTGGGTGCAGGCGGTGCCACGCGTGGGGCCTTGTTGCCCATTCTGGCGCAAGGGCCAGCCGAGGTGGTGATTGTCAATCGCACCGCGGTGAAGGCGCAGGAGCTGGCCGATCTGGCCCGGCAACACCGAAGTGGCGCTGTACCCGTGTCCGGTATGGGTTATACCGATGTGACAGGCGCATTTGATGTGGTGTTGAACGCCACGTCGGCCAGTCTGACGGCCGAGCTGCCGCCTTTGTCCCTCGCTGTTTTTGCGCCTGCTTGTCTGGCGTATGACCTGACCTACGGCAAGGGCCTCACGCCTTTTCTCAAACTGGCCGGTCAAGCCGGTGTGAAGCGCTTGGCCGATGGCGTGGGCATGTTGGCAGAGCAGGCAGCTGAGGCCTTTGCATGGTGGCGTGGTGTGCGCCCAGACACCCGCAATGTTATTGAACAGCTCACCGTGCCCCTCATTTGATCCTTTATGCCCCGTATCCAGTTCTCCCTTCCTGAGCGCTTTGTTTTTGCCACGGACATCCAGATTTACATCAGCCACGTCAACCAGGGTGGGCACCTGGACAACGCGCAGCTGCTGACACTCGTGTCCGAAGCCCGTGTGCGGTTTTTCAAATCACTGGGTTACACCGAGGGCAATGTGGCGGGTCATCCCATTGTGGTGGGCGACATGGTGGCGCAGTACAAGTCTGAAGGCTTTCATGGCGAGACCATGCGGGTGAGCATGGTGCCGCAAGACCCCAACAAATACGGTTTTGACCTGGTCTACCGCATGGAGTGTCTGGACACTGGCCGCGAGGTGGCGCGCGGCAAAATTGGCATCGTGTTTGTGGACCGGCAGACGCGCACCGTGGCGCTGGTCCCTGAAGCGTTTTGGCACAAGGTGGCCGAACTGAAGGCCCTCTGAGCCCATGCGGCTGCCGCACATCGACACCAACCGTTGCACCGGCTGCGGCTGGTGTGTGGCGGCGTGTCCACCACGTGTGCTGAGCCTGCAGGTGCAGGCCTGGCGAAAGCGGTCGGTCTTGCACGCGCCAGAGGCCTGCACCGGTTGCAGCCTGTGCGAGCGGCGTTGCCCCTTCGGTGTGATCAACATGGTCAAAACCTCCTCCGCGCCCACAAGGGATGGGTCTGAGGACCCAGGGCTTGGGCCGTGACTTGAGGCGATCTATACTCGTCAAATGAACCAACTGGTACATTCCTATAAAAATCTGACGGCCGACACAGATTCGGCCAAAGAAACCGGTCGCACCAACGACCCGGCCCGCACCATGGCCGAGATCCTGGCCGTGGCTACACACGAGTTCGCCGACAAGGGTCTCACGGGCGCGCGCATCGACGCTATCGCGGCGGCCACGCGCACCAGCAAGCGCATGATCTATTACTACTTCGGCAGCAAGGACGGGTTGTACCTGGCGGTGCTCGAAGAAGCCTACCGGCGCATGCGTACCATCGAGTCCGATCTGCACCTGGACGACTTGCCGCCGATGGATGCCTTGAAAAAACTGGTGGAGTTCACTTACGACCACCACCGCGACAACGAGGATTTCATCCGGCTGGTGATGAATGAGAACATCCAGCGCGGGGACTATCTGCGTAAAAGCCAGAGTATCCAGCAGCTCAACTTCAACGCCATCGCCTCTGTCAAGGCGGTGTATGACCGGGGTGTGGCGCAGGGCGTGTTCAGGTCAGGGCTGGACCCGGTGGACATCCACTCGGCGATTTCGGCCTTCACATTCTTCAATGTGTCCAACCGTCACACCTTTGGCCTGATTTTTCAGGACCGCGCCAGCCAGGACAAAGCCACCACCCTCAAGCGCGTGCATGTGGTCGAGCTGATCCAGCGTTTTGTCAGCCATTCCATTTCGGCATAACTGGTAGCGATCGAAAGCATTTATATATGAGGGTAATTACTGGTCATAAAATACTAACCAGTTCGTACATTGTCGGCAGTCCTATCTTGGAGATGTGTGGTGGTTCAAAAATTCATTGACGGGTTTTGCCAAGTGCTGAGCGTGGTCATTGCGGCTTGTCTGGCCGTGATGGTGGTGCTGGTGTTTGGCAACGTGGTCATGCGCTACGGTTTCAACTCGGGCATCACCTTGTCCGAAGAGTTGTCGCGCTGGTTGTTTGTCTGGATGACGTTCATGGGTGCGGTCATTGCCCTCAGAGAGCATGGCCACCTCGGCACCGACATGCTGGTGGGCAAACTCGGTCCGACGGGTAAAAAGTTCTGCTTGGCCCTGTCCTACCTGGCCATGTTGTTCATTTGCTGGCTGCTGTTCAGCGGTGCTTACCAGCAAACCGTGATCAACCTGGACAGCACCAGCGCGGTGATGGAAGTGTCCATGGCCTGGATTTATGCACCCGGTGTGGTGTTTGCAGTGCTGGGCGGCTTGATCTTGTTGACCGAGCTGTTTCGCTTGCTCACCGGCCAAATGCGAGACGAAGACCTGGTCATGATCCAGGAATCCGAAGAGTCGCCGCATGGCGCAGACAAAGCCTGAGCGCGGGGACGGACATGACGATTGCCATTTTTGTTTTTTCATTGATCGGTGCCATGGCCATTGGCATCCCGATCGCTTTTTCTTTGCTGATCTGCGGTGTCGCCCTGATGTGGCATCTGGACATGTTCGATGCCCAGATCCTGGCGCAGAACCTGCTCGAAGGCTCCAACAGCTTCCCTTTGCTGGCGGTGCCGTTCTTCATGCTGGCTGGTGAAATCATGAATGCGGGCGGTCTGTCGCGCCGTATCGTCAACTTTGCCATGGCTTGCGTGGGGCACATCAAAGGCGGTCTGGGTTATGTGACCATCATGGCGGCTGTGATCATGGCAGCCTTGTCGGGCTCTGCCGTGGCCGATGCGGCGGCGCTGTCGGCTTTGCTGTTGCCCATGATGGTGGCTGCCGGCCATGACCGGGCCCGTTCAGCTGGTTTGATCGCTTCGGCCGGCATCATCGCCCCGGTGATCCCGCCCAGCATCGGTTTTGTGATCTTTGGCGTGGCGGGCAATGTGTCCATCTCCAAGCTGTTCATGGCCGGTATCGTGCCCGGCATCCTGCTGGGTGCATCGCTGTGGATCACCTGGTGGTGGCTGGCGCGACGCGAGGTGGTGCAAGTGCCGCCCCGCAAATCCATGGGCGAGATCCTGGTGGCCATGCGCGAGGCTACCTGGGCCTTGGTGTTGCCCTTGATCGTGGTGTTCGGTCTCAAGTTCGGCGTCTTCACGCCCACAGAAGCCGCGGTGGTGGCGGCGGTGTACGCGCTGTTCATCTCCACCTTCATCTACCGCGAACTGGGCCTGAAAGACCTTTACCCCTTGTTCGTGTCTTCAGCCAAAACCAGCGCGATCGTCATGTTTCTGGTGGCTGCGGCCATGGTCTCGGCCTGGCTGATCACGGTGGCCAATTTGCCTGCGCAGTTGATCGAGCTGTTGCAGCCTTTGCTGGACAGCCCACGCTTGCTGATGCTGACCATCATGGTCATCACCATGGTGGTGGGCACCGCGCTCGACATGACGCCGACCATCCTGCTCTTGACGCCAGTGCTCATGCCCGTGGTCAAGGCCGCTGGCATTGACCCGGTTTATTTCGGCGTGTTGTTCATCATCAACAATGCGATTGGTCTGATCACACCCCCCGTGGGCACGGTGCTCAATGCGGTGGCGGGTGTCGGCAAAATCAGCATGGACGAAGTCACGCGCGGCGTGATGCCGTTCATGATCGCCCAATTCATCATCATGTTCGCCATGGTGGCGTTCCCGGCCTTGGTCATGGTGCCAGCCCGTTGGTTCTATTGATTCCTGGTTTGGTTGTCTGATCGGGTACGCCTGACGACCAACCCCTTGATGCACAGCGTACGTCCTTCACTTTTTTCTGGAGACATCTCATGAAACGTGTATTCATCCAATCCTTGATCGCCACCGTGGCCTTGGCCGCCATGGGCGTGGCATCGGCTCAAGACAAAACCATCAAGTTCGCCAACCAGAACGCAGCCGGTCACCCCATCGTGTTGGGCATGGAAAAGTTCAAGGAAATCGTGGAGAAAAACTCCGGCGGCAAAATCAAGGTCAACGTGTTCCCCGGCGGCACTTTGGGCAGTGACCAGGCCAACGTGTCCGCCATCCAGGGCGGCACACTGGAGATGGCGTCGATGAACTCGGGCATCTTCGCTTCGCAAGTCAAGGAATTCGCAATTTTCGACTTCCCCTTCATGTTCGGCTCCGGCAAGGAAGCTGACGCGGCCGTCGACGGTGCGTTTGGCAAGAAGCTGCACGCCAAGCTGGAAGACAAGGGCATCATTGGCCTGGGCTTTTACGAGCTGGGTTTCCGCAACATCACCAACAGCAAGCGTGCCATCAACAAGGTCGAGGACCTGGAAGGCCTGAAACTGCGCGTGATCCCCAATCCGATCAACGTGGACTGGGTCAAGGCACTGGGCGCCAACCCCACACCACTGCCATTCCCCGAGCTGTATGCCGCGTTGGAACAAAAAGCTGTGGACGGCCAGGAAAACCCGGTGGCCACCATCAACGGTGCCAAGTTGTACGAAGTGCAAAAGCACCTGGCCTTGACCGGCCACCAGTACAACCCCCAGTCGGTCATCATCAGCAAGAGGTTCTGGGAAAAGTTGTCGGCTGCCGAGAAAAAAATCGTGGCCGATGCCGTGACCGAGTCGGCCAAATTCCAGCGTGAAAAAGCCCGCGCTCTGGAAGCCAGCATCCTCGACAACCTGAAGAAAAACGGCATGCAGGTGACCCAGTTGCCAGAAGCTGAAATGGCCAAGCTGCGCGACAAGATGCGCCCTGTGACTGCCAAATACGGCGTGACCGTGGGCCAGGATCTGGTCAAGGAGCTGCAAGCCGAAATCGAGAAGGTGCGTACAGCGGCTGCTGCGCCTGCCAAGAAGTCGGGCAAGTAATCGCCCGCCAAGGCTTCGCCGCATGTGCGGCGAAGCCTTCTTTGTCTTTGAAAGGATTTGTCATGAAAGTCTTGATGCTGCACGGCGTGAACCACAACATGTTCGGCAAACGCGACCCCCAGCAATACGGCACCATCACCCTCGATGAAATCAATGCCAGCCTGCACAAGCTGGGCCAAGAGCTGGGTGCCGAGGTCGAGTGCTACCAGACCAACCATGAAGGTGACATGTGCGAGCGCATTCACCAGGCCTACTTTGACAACGTCGATGCCGTGCTGATCAACGCTGGAGCCTGGACCCATTACAGCTACGCCATTCGCGATGCGCTGGCGGTGCTGACCTGCCCAGTCGTGGAGTTGCACATGTCCAACATCCATGCCCGTGAAGAATTCCGCCACAAGTCGGTGTTTGCCGAGATTGTCAAAGGCCAGATCTGCGGCTTCGGTGCCGACAGTTATTTGCTGGCGCTGCGCGCAGGCGTTTCTGCGGCCAAAGCCGCTTGATTGCTCGGATCCCCCATCGCTCATTCCATGATCAACGGCCACACCGAACTCATCGCCCACATCGGCTACCCCACGCACACCTTCAAGTCGCCGATGATCTACAACCCGTACTTTGAAGAGGCGGGCATCAACGCGGTGGTCGTGCCCATGGGCTGCCAAAGTGCGCACTACCCAGCGTTCCTGAAGTCGGTGTTCACGCTGGAAAACATCCGTGGCGCGCTGATCACCATGCCGCACAAGGTCAGCACGGTGGGCTTGCTGGATGAGGTGACGGCCACTGTGCGCGTAGCTGGGGCCTGCAACGCCGTCAAGCGCTTGCCCGACGGACGCCTGGTGGGGGACATGTTTGACGGTGCTGGCTTTGTGCGCGGTCTGCAGCGCAAGGGTTTTGATGTGACCGGCAAGCGCGTGCTGGTGGTGGGCACCGGTGGCGTGGGCTGCGCCATTGCGGCTTCTCTGGCTGGTGCAGGCATTGCCGCCATCAGCTTGTTCGATGTGAACACGGCGGGCTGCGAAGCATTGGCCCAACGCCTGAAAGACAACTACCCCCGAATTGACGTGCGCACGGGATCGAGCGATCCGGCCGGTCACGACCTGGTCGTCAACGCCACCCCCATGGGCATGAACGAAGGCGATCCGTTGCCGATGGATGTGTCGCGCCTGTCGCCTGACACCTTTGTGGGCGAAGTCGTGATGAAAGCCGAAACCACCGCATTTTTGGCGGCGGCGCAGGCCCGTGGCTGCCGCACGCAGGTGGGCACCGACATGCTGTACGAGCAAATTCCGGCGTATCTGGAATATTTCGGCTTGCCGACGACCACGGCCGATGTGTTGCGTCGTGTGGCGCGGTTGAGTTATTGAGCCCTGATCCCTCGAACCGAGCGTCTGACTGGAGCCCTGAGATGACCCTGAAAAAAGTTGACCGCGAAGCCGTCCCCGACATGCCCAACCGCCTGGGCATTGCGGGCATCGAATTCATCGAGTACGCCACCAGCCGCCCGCAGGCGCTGGGCCAAGTGCTCGAGAAAATGGGCTTTCGGCCAGTGGCCCGCCACCGCTCGCGCGAGGTCACTTTGTACCGCCAGGGCACGATGAACCTGGTGGTCAACGCCAACCCTGATGACGCCCGCGTGAGCGCCACGGTGGATGGTCAGCCTGTGATGTCGGCCGTGGCATTTCGGGTGCAGGATGCCCTGAAAGCGCACACTCGTTGCCTGGACTTGGGGGCTTGGAGCGTGGGCAGCCACGCGCAGGCCATGGAGCTGCACATTCCCGCCATCCATGGCCCCGGTGGCAGTCGCTTTTACTTTGTGGACCGCTGGCAAGAATTTTCCATCTACGACATCGACTTCAAACCCATCCCCACGGTGGACCCGAATCCACCTGCGCTGGCAGGCATGAGTTATTTCGGTGTGGTGCAGTACATCGGCGCGTCCCGCAGTGCCGACTGGCAAACCTATTATGAACACATGTTCGACTTCAGCGCCATACCTGACGAGGAACGCTTTGGTATCCTGCCCAAGGGGAAGCTGATGAAAAGCCCCTGTGGCACATTCCTGTGGCAACTGATCGAGCCCGAGCCCTGGATGGACGGTGACGATAGCCCCGAGTGCCTGCAGCGCATCGGCTTTGGCGTGCCCGATGTGGGGCAGGCCGTGATGGCGCTGAAAGCCCGTGGTGTGGAGTTTGTCGAGTCAACCCAATTGCATCCCGAAGACCGGGGCGCCTTGACCCGCGCGGCACTGGGCTCTGTGGCCTTTGAACTTGTTCACCAATGAGCCGGGAGCTGCCATGAATCTGCTCGACGGCTACGGCATGGACACCATCACCATGGCTGGCACTCTGGAGGCCAAGCTGGCCGCCATGAAAGGGGCAGGTTTTTCGCAGGTGATGCTGATGGCTCGCGATTTGGTCACGCACCCTGGTGGCGTACAGGCCGCCGTGGCGGCGGTTCAGGCCAGCGGCATGCGACCCACTGGCTTTCAGGTGCTGCGTGATTTTGAAGGCTTGTCGGGTCACCTGCACAGCTACAAACTCGACATCGCCAAAGCCATGCTCGAGATGTGCGCGGCCACGGGCAGCAAAGTTTTGCTCGCCTGCTCGTCGACCTCGCGCCACGCCACGCAAGACCTCGATGCCATTGCCGCCGACCTGAAAAAACTCGCCATGCTGGCCGTGCCTTTGGGCATCAAGGTGGCCTACGAAGCCTTGTCCTGGGGACGCACGGTCAACGAGTTCACGACCAGCTGGGATGTGGTGTGCCGCGCCGATTGCCCCAATCTGGGCATCGGCATCGATTCCTTCCACATCTTTGCCGCCAAGACCCCTTTGGACGCCATCGAAGAGCTCGACCCGTCCAAAATCTTTCTGGTGCAACTGTCGGACTTCATGTGGCAGGAAACGCCCACCTTTGAAGAGCGCATGACCACGGCCCGCACTTTCCGTGTTTTCCCGGGCGAGGGTGTGCACAGCGAGCAGTTGGATGATCTGGTGCTGCGTCTGGACCGCATCGGCTACCGGGGCGATTACAGCTTCGAGGTCTTCAACGACGACTACCAGCAGCTGCCGCTGGAGACCGTGGCCGAACGCGCACGGCGCAGCGCCATTTGGTTGCACCAGGACGTGCTGCACAAAGCCGCACCGCTGCCGGCATGGACTCGGCGCCAAGAGGGCTGACACTCCTGCAGGTCCAAGAGATGGCGACAGTGCGGCCATGCATGGCCAAGGGAATTTTCTGCCTCTTGGCCGAAAATTGTCGTGAGTGAAAGGTTTCCTGCACTGCTGCACGGATCCCTTGCTGTCGTTCGTGCCTTGTGTTTAACCGCCTGCTCTGCAGCGGTAGCCGTCGGTCGCTTGCCAGATGCAGTGGAGATCCATAAGCGAAAAAGTCTTTCCGGCAAAACGGACGCAGGCATGCTGAAGGTCAGTTCAGGGGTATACAGCCGACATGGGTCACGGGCAAAGCTGTCAGCGATAGCCAGATTGATCTATTTCCAATAATGATCAATCACCAACAAGCTTTTAGGATGGCTGTGAAGGCTTTGTGTGCGCAATCGCACAGAGAATTTTCAAGGTAATTGGTATCTAGTGGTTACAGACGATTTTGGAGACTCTGATGCATCCAAATAACAATGCCGTGCTTGCCACCTTACCTTCAAGCGAATATCAAGGCTTGCAGTCCAAACTCACACTGGTTTCATTGACCCGAGGCCAGACACTGATCGACATGGGTGAAAGTCCAACGCAGGTCTACTTTCCAGTGGGCGCGATCGTATCGATGATCAATGAATTGCCCGATGGTCAGACCATCGAGTTGCACATGTTAGGCCGGACATGTTTGGTGGGGGTCGCCGCTCTTGATGTCCCCAGTTTTTATCGTGCCACCGTAAGGGTTTCGGGACTGGCTTACCGCTTACCAATGTCTGAATTGTTGAGTCTGAGGGAACGGTGCCCGACGTATTTCATTGAGGCGCAGAAACGAACGGGCTTGTTAATGAGTCACATTGCACAGCGAGCGACCTGCATTAGCTATCACAAAGTAGAGCAGCAACTGGTTCGCTGGATGATCTTGATGCTCGATCGTCTCTTTGACGATGTCATTCAGGTCACCCACAGCGAGTTGGCTTCATTGATTGGCACCCGCCGGGAGGCAGTGACAATGGCACTGGGCAGTTTGGCTAGGCAAGGCCTGATTGAAATGAATCGCGGCTCTATTCGAGTACCTAATCGAGCCGCATTAGAAATGATCAGCTGTGATTGCTACTGGAATGCGCTCGGCATTGCGCATCCCTCATTAAGAGCAGCTTCAGATCGAAACCATGCGCAACTCAAGGTTCTTGAGAGCGTGTGAAATACGCTTGCTTGTCTTTCGATGAACAATGCCGAACGGCTGCTTCCAGCCTAGACCTGACCTCCAGGTCGGACGTACCAATGACGCCTGCTAGCCGAATACGCTCAATGGTCGAGGCCTCAACCAACGGGTTTGATCAGTTGTCTGGCCAATGTCACCACCACCGGTCCCAGCAGCACCGTCAACAACGAGGGGAAGACGCAAAAGATCAAAGGGATCAGCAATTTGACGGGCAATTTGGCTGCAGCTTCTTCGGCACGCAGGCGGCGCTGGGTGCGCAAGGCATCCGAATGCACCTGCAAGGATTCGGACACGCTGGTGCCAAAGCGGTCGGCCTGGATCAACATGGACACCAGTGCGTTGATGTCTTTTAGGCCGATGCGCACCGACAACTGGCGCAGCGCTTGCGCACGCGAGGAGCCTGCCCGCAAGGCCATGCCGGTCAGCGCAAATTCATCGGACAATTCAGGTCGGGCCTGACGAATTTCCCGTCCCACGCGCTCTATCGCAGCGTCCAGCCCCAGCCCGGCCTGTACACAGACCCGCAGCAAATCCAGCGCATCCGGAAAGGCGTGCAGCAATGCCCTTTGGCGGCGACTCACTAGGATGCTCAAGATCCAGTCGGGCAAGTAATACCCCACGGCTGCGCCCACCAGCAAGGGCAAAAAGCGTTGCAGGCCTTGCGGATGCCAGGGGCTGATCTCCACCAGCGCCCAGGCGATCAAGGGCAGCACCAGGGTCAACAGCGTCTTGCAGGTGAAGTAGATTTGCAGCGCGACAGGTGAGCGCCAAGCTGCGTGCCCAAAGCGGACCCGTAACGCCGAGGGCGTTTCTTCGTCGCCACCCGACATGGCCGCCGTCCAGGGACTGAGCCACAGCAGCCAGGCCAGCAGCCGTTTTTGCAGACGGCTCCAAAGCGTTGAATGGTCCGAGCCACGACCAGGCGTCAATTGCGCCAGGCGCTCCTTGCCCGGATCGGGCAGCCAACGGACCAGCACGGCGTAGCTGATGCTGACCACCAGGGCGAAGATGAGTGCTGCAAAAACAAGTGGGGAGAGTGTCATGGGGTGTTCTGCATGGGTAGAGAGTGAGGACGGCGTGAGGTCACACGCGGATCTGGATCAGCTTCCACATCCACAAGATGCCGATGGCCATCAGGGTCAGGGAAAAATACACCAGCTGCAAACCCATAGGGTCTGACCACAGTTTGGAGATGAAGCCAGTATTGAGCAGGCTCATGAGGGCAGCCAGCCCAAAGGGCAGGACCGACAGCACAAGGGCCGAAATGCGCCCTTCGGCCGACAAGACGCGCACCACGCCCGCAATCTTCTGACGTTCACGGATCAGGTTGGCGGTGTTTTTCAGAATGTCGGCCAGATTGCCGCCGGTTTCACTCTGGATCACCACGGCCACTACAAAATACCGAACATCGTCACTGGCCACCCGTGTTGACATAGCCTGAAGTGCCTGTGCAGTGCCGATGCCGAAATTGATTTCTTCGAACACGGTTCGCAATTCATGGGACAGTGGAGGTAGGCTGTCCTTGGCGGCCAACTGCAAGGCACTCGTGAAGGCATGACCTGCCTGCATCGAGCGGGCGATCAGGTCCAAGGTGTCAGGCAGCGCTTGCCCGATCAGCGCCATGCGTTGACCGCGTCGATGTTGCAGCCAAGCGGCCAACACTAACACCGCCAAGGTGGCCAGTGCCACGGTCAGCACGGTGGGCCATGCCAGTTGTGTGCCGACAACCCAAGCCAGCAGCACCAAGCCCAAGGCCAGGCTCAGCACTTGCGCCACGCGCCAAGTCAGACCGGTTTGCAACAGGAATTGATCCAGAGACGCCGCCCCCGGCATACCGCGAAGCCATCGATCCAGCGTCGGCATCGTGCTGAGCAGGCGGGTCTGTCGCAGCTGCAAGGACGAATCCGTCGGCAGGCTCAGATCGGCAGGCTTGAGCCGCTGTGCCAAGGCTCGCCGTCTCGGGTCCAAATATTGCCGCCACAGGCCGTAAAGCCCCCATACCAGCCAGGCTGTGCTCAGGGCCGCCAGGCCCACAAAAGTCCAGTAACGCGCGTCCATGCTTCAGCTCCAGCGGTGTGTGGGTTCAAAAAAATTGTCGCTCAGCGCAATCCCCCGGGTGCTCAGGCGTTGGGCAAACTTGGGCCGGATGCCACTGGCCACAAACTGCCCTTGCACCGCGCCGTTGGGGTCCAGCCCGGTTTGCTGAAAAGCAAAAATCTCCTGCATGCTGATCACATCGCCTTCCAGTCCAGTGATTTCTTGCAGGCTGGTGACTTTGCGTTGACCGTCGGACAAGCGCGATACCTGGATCACCACCGACAGGGCCGCGCTGATTTGCTGACGCATGGCGCGCGACTCGGCCTTCAGGCCCGCCATGCCCAGCATGTGCTCGAGTCGCGTGAGCGCGTCGCGCGGTGAGTTGGCGTGGATGGTGGTCATGGAGCCATCGTGACCGGAGTTCATGGCCTGCAGCATGTCCAGCACTTCGCTGCCCCGTACCTCGCCCATGATGATGCGATCGGGCCGCATGCGCAGGCTGTTGCGCAGCAAGTCGCGCTGCGAGATTTCGCCTTTGCCCTCGATGTTGGCGGGCCGTGACTCCAGGCGCACCACATGCGGCTGCTGCAGCTGCAATTCGGCCGCATCCTCGATGGTGATGATGCGCTCGTCGGCCGGGATGCTCGACGACATCACGTTCAGCAAGGTGGTCTTGCCACTGCCCGTGCCGCCTGACACCAGCAGGTTCACGCGCGCCTTGACCAAGCCCTGGATCAATTCGGCCATGCCCACTGTGAAAGCCCCTGCCTTGATCAGGTCCTGCACCGTGAAAGGCACGACTGCAAATCGGCGAATAGACAGCAAGGGCCCGTCAATGGACAGCGGCGGGATGACGGCATTGACACGTGAACCATCGGGCAGACGGGCATCCACCATGGGGCTCATCTCATCCACACGCCGCCCGATGCGCGACACAATGCGGTCAATCACGCGCAGCAAATGCGCATCGTTGTCAAACTGGATGTCGGTGGGCATGATCTTGCCGCGCCGCTCTGCAAACACCTGAAAAGGACCATTGACCAAAATGTCCGACACCGTCGGGTCCGACAGCAAGGGCTCGATTGGGCCCAGGCCCAGCATCTCGTCCTGAATGGCCTGGATGATCAGTCTTTTCTCGGTTTCATTCACCGCCAGGTTGTGTGTGCCGATCAGGTTCTCGGTCAGGGTTTTCAGTTCAGCGCGCAGGCGCTCTGGCGACATGCTTTCCATGCGTTGCCAATCCATCAGGGCCAGAATTTCCTGATGGATTTGCGTTTTGATCTCATCCACCCGCACAGCAGAGCTGCGTCCGTTCAAAGGTGTCTGACTGGGACTGAGCAAGGCCACCATCGGGGTGGATTTCTCAAATTGGGATCGCAAATTGAGGTTCACTGAACACTCCTGTGGTGATGGGGCGAGGTGAGAGAAGGCATGTGGTTGCAGATGAGGTCAACCCGCCTTGCTGAGCCAGCGTCGCATCCAGTGGCGTTGTGGGGACGCTCGGGTGTCGAGCAGAGCGCCCGTGCATTCACGCAGGGCATGCATCACGGCGTTGTGGTCGTGCACCGCCGACAAGGGTTGACCGGTGTGCAAGGCCTCGTTCACCCATTGGGGGTTGTTGGGGATGGTCTGGCTGACTTTCAGGCCCACGGCTTTTTCCAGATCACCCAGGCTCACCCAACCGTCGGGGGCATAGCGGTTGACCAGCAGGCGCAGCTTGCCTTCTTCGCAACCGAGTGCGCGCAGCATGCCGACCAGCCGCTGGGCATCGCGCACATCGGGGGTGTTGTTTTGCATCACGATGTGCACCACATCGGCCATGTCGATGACCTTGAGCGATAAAGCGTTCAGGTTGCGTGGCAGGTCCACCACCACCTGGTGGTGCAGGCTGCGCAACAAGGACAACACCTGTTCAATGTCCTGTGCCGTGATGGCCATGGCGCTTTCGAGGTCCTGTGGCGCTGCCAAGAGATTCAGCCGAGGTGTGACCGGATGCAGGCAACTGCTCAGCAGCTGGGCATCCAAACGCGCGATCTGACGGGTCAGGTCACTCAAGGTGTTTTTGTTGGCCCCACTGCCCAAATAAAAAGAGGCGTCGCCGCATTGAAGGTCCAAATCCACAAAAGCGCATCGGCGCTCATGTTCGTTCGCCATGATGTAGGCCATGTTGGCGGCCACAAAACTGCTGCCAGTGCCACCTTTGCAGCCCATGAAGGCGATCAATGGTGCGGGCTTGCTTGAGGCCGTGCTGTGGGGCACGACCGTCAGGCTGTCCGACCAGCGCCCCAGGCTAAGGGCCAGATCTTGTGGCGGTGGAGGCAGCGGCAGCAGCTCTCGCACACCCGCCCGCATCGCGCGCATCAACAAGGACTTGCTGCTGTCCTCGCTGAACAACAACACATTCAGCTGCGGTCGGCTGCGCAGCCAAGTCTCCAGTGCGATCAAATCTTCGCTCAGTTGGCCGGGGGTGCTGTCCATCAGCAAGATACCGCTGTCGATGCCATTGAGCAAAGGCAGCAAGGCCTGACCTGGCTGTCGCAAGGCTGCACTTTGCAACGGCAGCTTGCTTTGCAAGACGCTGCTGCGCAAGGTGTTCAGCAAACTCTCGTGGAATGCAATCACAAAGGTGGACATGTGTGGCCTTTCTATCGAGCGCTGGCCGAGCCTAGGCCGATGTTGAAGACAGGTGCAGGCGGTGGTGGACTTTTGAAACTGTCCTGATAACGTGTCACGGCCGCTTGAGCCGCCACGCCATCGGTATCGGGCAGTGGGCTTTGGTGGTGTTGGCGCATGCGCTCATGCTTGCTGTCCGACATGGGGCCCTTCATGTCGGACATGGAACCCATCTTGCCCATGGGGCAAGCGGCTTCGCCCATGCTGTGCATGCAGGGTGTCGGCGTGCTGTTCAGGGTTTGCTGTGTCTGTGCTTTTTTGACGGCGTCGCCAAAGCGCTGGTCAAGCGCTGTGGGCGCCGTGTTGCAGGCGGCCAAGGTCAGGCCAATCAGGCTGCCGGCCAGCCAGCGCAGTGGGGTGTGGAAGGTGTCGAGGCGCATGGTGGTCTCCTGGCTCAGTTGGCGGGGTGGTGGGCTGCAGCGGGTGGCTGCGCTGCTGGAGGCTTGGCAGGCGATGGCGATTGGCCTTCGAGCTGCCCTTGGAGGAAAAACTCGGTGCGCGTGGGCTGGATGTAGGCGTCTGTGGGCAAGGCGTAGTCGGACGGCAAAACCTTGGCCAGCCGTGGCGTCACCACAAACAACAGTTCGGACTTTTCGGTCTGGAAGGCGCTGCTGCGGAACAGGGCGCCCAGCACAGGCAGTTCACCCAGCACCGGGAAAGCTTTGATGGCTTCGGTGACATTGCTCTTGACCAAGCCCCCGATGGCAAAACTTTCGCCATCGCGAAGTTGTACCGTGGTCGAGGCGCGGCGGGTGGTGATCGAGGGCAACAGGCTGCTTTGGTCGCCCAATCCCTTGACCGTGGTGCCCACTTGCGACAGTTCCGAGACTTCGGGTGTCACGCGCAGGTTGATCAGACCGTCCTCCAGCACCGTGGGCAAAAAGCGCAGACCCACGCCAAACTCTTTTTCCTCCAATGTGATGGTGGTGCTGCCCGTGGAGCTGGTTTGGGGGACGGGGATGAAAATTTTGCCGCCCGCGAGGAACGAGCCTTCCTGACCGCTGACGGCAGTGATGGTCGGCTCGGCCAGCACCTTGACCAGACCTTTTTTCATTTCTGCCGTCAGCGTGATGATGCTGCGGCCATTGGCACGGGTGGCGGTGATGGCGGTGGCGCCCTCGCTCAAAAATTGCGACAGCAAGTTGACCGAGGTGTTGCCAATGGCGCGCGTCAGGTTCATGTCAACGCCCAGCTCATCGAGCAAGCTCTTGGAAACCTCGGCCACCTTGACTTCCAGCATGACCTGTTGTGCACCATGCACACGCAGCATGTTGATGACCTTCTTGCCACCATTGAACGCCTCGGTGAGCGCCATCAGACGCTGTACTTTCATGCCGTCGCTCACACGACCGCTCAGCACCAGGCTGTCGTTCACCGTGTCGACCCGCAGGTTTTCTGTGCTGGGCACGTATTCGCGCAGCTTCGCATGCAGGGCGTCGGTGTCTGTCCCGACCGAAATGTCGCGCAAGCTGGTGCTGCCTTGTGCGGTCCAGACCAGCAAGTTGGTCTGCCCCGTTTTTTTGCCCAGCAGGTAAATTTCGCGCGGGTTGATCAACACCACATCGGCCACCTCGGGGTTTCCCACCGACAGCCGAGCGGCGTTTTCGGGCAGTTGCAGCAGCATCGATTTACCCGCTGTCAAACGCAAGGGGGCTTCCATCTTGACGGGGCCTTGCGTCATCACCTCCGGTTTGCTGGACGCTTTGGCGCTGGTGCGGGCAGGTGTCTTGGCGGGTGAAGTAACGCCAGGTTCAGCGGCTGCGGATAAGTTGGGCATCAGCCCCGCCATGGACAGCATGGCGGTCAAGGCGAATGTGCATGCGTGAGCTTGTGTGGTGGGCGCAACGGATATCTGGGGTCTGGGGGCGCTGCAGAGGTGGGTGGGGTGCAGTGAAGAGGAGGGGACGGGTGCAATCAGTGTGGATGGCATGAGGCTCTCTTTGTGGTGACGAAGGGACAAGCGCGGGGATGAAATGGGCGGTGTGTGCAAGTGCATGGGCGGTGACAGTGCGGGCAAGCAGCCTGATCACTCCTGCGACAAGGACATGCCCCGGATGACTTCCAGTCGGGGGGGCTCGGGGGCCAGGAGGCGTGCCGCTGGTTTGGGCGGAGGGGTGTGTACCGCAGGCCGTGTCAGGGTTGGACTGGTGCTGGTTTGCAACAAATCCAGCTTGCGCGCACCTGCTGTCACAACCGGTGTGTTGTCGCTTTGGCTGCGCAGCACCAGAGACAAGGTGCCCACGCTGCGGGCCAGGTCAATCTGCTCGGCTTGTTGGGGGGTGACCTGCAAGGTCACGGCATTCACCACGCGGGGTTTGTTCTCGCTGCTGGAAACATCTTGCGCCACAGCCAAGACCTGGATGCGTTCAATCACGATTTTGGAAACCGGCTGGTTCTGGCTGTCGGGGGTGTTGACCATCACATCCACGTAGTTGCCAGGCAGGGCAAAACCAGCCACACCCACGATTTCATTGACTTTGACGGTGACCGCGCGTTGGCCATCACTGAGCACCGCTGACAGACCGCCCTTTTCGCCAGCGGGTGCGAGTTTGCTGCGCAACAATGGTTCTCCGCGCAGCACCGGCATGTGGATGACACGGTCCAGCGCATCGTCCAGTTGGGTGAGCGGATCTTTGATCGCCGCCGCCTTCGGCCATTGGATGGTTTCCAGCATATCGGGCATGAGCTTTGTGCCCATTTGCAAGTCGCGCTTGGCCACAATCACTTGCAAGGTGGCCGTGGCCCCTTGCTGTTTGAGCCAGCTGGCTGCATAAACAGCAGCCGAAAGGCCCAATGTGAGGGCCAGTAACAGCACCCCCAAGGGACGGATATTTTTCATGGATGTATTCCTTGCAAAGTCATCAAATCTCAGCGCGTCGGCCAGGTGTTGAGCAAATGGACGGCGGTCCCCGTGCCGATCGCGATCGCATATGGCATGCGTGTGCGTCCCACGAGCAGTGCCGTGGACGTGGCCAGGTGACCGTGTTGACGGTTCAGCCATATTTGGGCTGAGCCGGTTTTCAGGTTCTGTAGCACAGAACCCAGTTGCGAGGTGATCAGTGCCCAGCCGATGGACAAAACGCCACCGGACAGCAAAATCAACAGGTTCACCCACAGCATGTTGGGATAACCCAGAAAAAGGCCCGTGGCACCGGCCAGCTTCACATCGCCTGCGCCCACTCCGCGCAGCAGGTACAAGAGCAGAAACCCAAAGAAACCCACCATGCCCCCTGCGATGGCTGACCCCAGGCCGATGCCATGGGGCGACACCGACAAGCCCAAGGCGGTCAGGCTGCCCCACAGCACCAAGGTGTTGGGAATTCGTCGCATCGCCGCGTCCTGCCACATGGCCACCAACAACATGGCGGCCAGTGCAGCCAGGTGCGTCCAGTCAAAAAGGCTGAAGGGCATGGCGGGCTTCAACGCTTGAGTGATCAGGCGGGCAGGGTCAGGGCAGCGGTGACGGCTTTAAAAACAGCCTCTAGCTGACCGCCTACAGCCGTGACTGGGATGATGATGGCCACAGCGATCAGCGATGCCAACAGACCGTATTCGATAGCGGTGGCGCCATGCTCGTCAGCCAAGAATGCTTGAAACGATTTGGAAAAGTTTTTCATGTTTGAAACTCCATAGTTGAAAAAAGATATGAACTTCAAGCCTTGCTGTCACTGACTGAGCGCATCTTGGGTGCACGCACTCCGCAGTGTTTGGGGCTTTGCAGCGGGCCTGATTTCTCAAGACCGAGGGGGTAATTTAGAAAAATACAGACCCACGCACAGTGATCTGCTGCACACAAGCACGGTGAAGGTTCTGATGTTTTTGGGATGTGCTCCAGCGCACCGTTCGTGCGCCCCACATTCTTTAAGGTCTTGGCTTTGCAACAGGTCTTGCATGGCCGTGAGAGGAGCTTGCTGATGAGGTGCTTTTCGACCCAAGAGAAATTGTCTGCAGGTCACGCGCATGGGCGTGCCAGGGCGATTTTCCAAAGACACCGTGCGCACAGTACCGGTGGTCCAAAACACCAGCGATCACAACGCGGCGCTGCCGTGGTCGAATTTGCCTTGGTGCTGCCATTGCTGCTGGTTCTGCTGATCGGGGGCATCGACATGAGTCTGGCCTTGTACGACAAGGCGGTCATCACCAACGCCAGCCGCGAAGGGGCCAGAGCCGGCATCGTGGCGCGCAACCCACCGATCAGCGAGGCCGAAATCCGGCAGGTGGTGCAGGCCTACACCCAAAGCGCCCTGGTGAACTTCGGACCCCATAAACCGCAACCGAGTGTGAGCGTTGAACAAGGCAGTCTGGGCGCAGACCTGACGTTGAAGGTCTCTGTCAACTACACCTTTCAAGGCATTGGATTGGGAGATTTGTTCAGCAGCCTGGGGCAACCCTGGGTGCTGAGCGCGAGCACGGTCATGGTTTACGAATGAAGGATCTGCACATGAAAAAGAAGAGCGCTGTGCCTTTGGCGAAACAAAAGGGTGCGGTTACCGTGCTGGTGGCATTGACCTTACCCGTGTTGGTGGGGGCAGCCGCTTTGGCGGCGGATCTGGCTTACCTGCATGTGGTGCGCAATGAATTGCAAAACGATGCTGATGCCGCCGCACTGGCTGGGGCGCGTGCACTGTACAAAAAAAATCTGTCTGCGCTGGATTGGACTGCAGCGGCAGACACGGCCCGAAGTGCCATCGCTTTGAACCGTGCAGCCAGTCACGCTCTGTCCAACGGCCAAGTCCAAACGGGTTACTGGGATACACACCAGACCACAGCAGGGTTGCAAGGCTTGCCCATGACACCTGCCGCCACCGATGCCCCAGCAGTGCAAGTGAGCCTGGCTAAAAGCGATGGACAGAACCAGGGGCCTGTGCGGACATTTTTAGCCAACATTTGGGGCATCGCTTCGGTGCCTGTTCGCGTCACCGCGGTGGCGGGTGTGACCAGTCCGGGCATTGTCAAACCAGGGGGCTTGTTTCCGCTGGCCATTTCGGAGTGCATGTACCAGAAGTTCTGGAATGTGCAGTCCGCGGGGCCACGCATCGATGCGACCACAGGAAAACCGTATGTCTTCAAAATCGGCTCGTTGTATCACTACGAAAACTGCAACTCTGGCGAGTGGTCATCGCTGAACGTCAGAGCGCCGGGTGCCAACACGATCGATTCTATGATCCAGACGGGCAATCCTGTCGCCATGTCTGTGGGGGATGAGGCCTGGATGCAATCGGGTGTGAAGTCCAGCTTGTATGCCGATGTCAAAAATTGCAGTGCTGCAGGCAACAAGCAATGCGAATATGTGGTGGTGCCCACCTTGAGCCAGGTGGTTTCAGGCACCTCCGCAACCATTGTGGGGTTTGCATGCCTGCATGTGCTCAATGCCGTGGGTGGGAACGAAAAATACGTGTTGGTGGAAATGAGCACCCAATGCCAATCACCATTTTCGGGCGGTGCTGGGCCAAACTATGGCGTGGTGTCGCCCCCCAGTCTGTTCAAGTGAATGAGAGACGCATCGCAGTTCAGCGCGCTGCGACGGCGCTGATGCCTGCTTCTTCTGCCAGCAGCGTCGGGCAGGCCACGGGCTCACCCCGGCTGTCGGTCATGCGGCATTGACGGCCGTCGATGTCCACCACATTGCCCTCGTTGAGGGGGATGATCTGCTCTGTGTGGTGTCGCAGGCAGGCGTGATCGCTGCTCACGAAGGTGCTGTGCCCATGCCGACTCAACCACAAGGGTGCGCCAAGGTGCGCCGCAATCAGGCGCTGGGGCTGATCATGGAACATGACCCCTACGGCCACCGCCCCTGAGATCAAGGCCAGTGCCCTGCGCACGGCTTGCACCGGGTCATTTTGGTAGGTGGCGTCGATCAGGTGTGCCAGCATCTTAGTGGCGCATTGACGGGTCACGTGGTAGCCACGCTCCAGCATGGCATCGCACAGCGCCGGGCTGACCTGCACCTGTCCCACCGACACCACCGCGATCCGGGCAGGGCTGTTCAAAGTGGCATCCGGGCCATGGCTCATGTGAGGCAAGGCGTGTTGCAGGGTTTGCGGTCCGTGCACAGCGGTTTCGCCCGTGTGGCCCATGCCGACCAAGGCTTGCAGGCCATTCAGACCATGGGGACTAGTTTGGGCCATGTGTTCGATCCAGGCCGAAACGCGCTGCGCCCGGCGGTGCCGATGCAGGCGCGAGGGACTCAGGGTCTGACCTTGGCGACCGTGGACCACCAGGCCGCAGCTGTTGTGGCTGGCTTGCGCCATTTGCTGCAGGCTGTGCAGCAAGTCGGGTACGGTGTTGTGCTCGGATACGATGCCGATGATGCCGCTCATGGCTTACTCCTGCTGGAGATCAGCGTTCTCGCAGGGCTTGCGTCATCGACTGCAAGGGTCTGAGCAAATATTCCAGAACGGTCTTTTCGCCTGTCTTGATTTCCACGGTGGCGGTCATGCCCGGGGTGGCGATCAGGCGCATGCCATGGCGGTCCAGGCGCTGGTCAACGATGCGAACCAGGATGCGGTAGTAGCCCTCTTCCAGGTCGACCGGCGCACTGCCAGGCTTGCGGGGTTTGTTTTCATCGCGCAAGGTGTCAGGGCTGATGTGGTCCAGAACGGCCTCCAGGCCACCGTATTTGTTGAAGTCGTAGGCGGTCAACTTCACAACGGCTGCTTGGTTGACTTTGAGGAAAGCCACTTCTGAGGGTTTGACATAGGCCTCTACCAGCATGTCGTCTTTGACCGGGACAATTTCAAGGATGCTTTGGCCACTTTGAATGACCGCGCCCAGCGTGGTTTGCTGCACGTTTTTCACAATCCCCTCCATGGGCGAGCGGATGACGGTTTTCTTGAACGCATCTTCCCGGGCCAGGGTGTTCTCACGGGTTTGTGCCAGTTCCGATTCGATGCGCACCCATTCGTTGCTCGCATCGGTCAGGTAGCGGTTGCGACGCTCGGCCATGTGCGATTGCATGTCGGCGTATTGACGCCGAAGGCGCAACAGCTCCACCTCGGACATCACCCCTTGTTCGACCAAGGGGGAGGTCAGGCTCAGCTCTTTGGACAGCTGCTCCAGCGATTGGTGCATGGCTGCCATTTGTTCGTTCAGTGCCCGTTTGCGTGCGTTGTAAGCCTGTGTCTCGCGCCGCACGACCATGGGGTCATTCTGGACATGCGCAGGAAACTGCAAGGCTGTGCCGTAGGCTTCGGCTTGTAAACGCGCCGCTTGTGCCGACAGGGCGATCCATTTTTCGCGCGCTTCCCGAAAAACCGGTCCGGCACGCGCATCGTCGATGCGCAACAAGACCTGGTCCTTCACCACGGCATCCCCTTCGCGCACCAGCAATTCAGCCAACACCCCCGAATCCAGGCTTTGAATGACCTGCTCGCGGCTGGAAGGAATGACTTTGCCAGTGCCGCGTGTGATTTCGTCCAGATCGAAGCTGGCCGCCCACAGCAAGGCCGCCACCAGCACCATGGCCAGCGTCCAGACCAAATAACGGCTGGTTTGGCGTTCGTCATCTTCGATGCTGGGGCCACTCGGGATCTGAAGTTTCTGGGGATTTTTTTTGAAAATAGACATGGGGATTCCTCTCGCCCTCAGGCTGCTGCAGGTGCGGTGGGTGCAATGGGTGTGGCAGGTGAAACGGGGGCTGCGGCCGTGGTATTGGATTTATTGGGAGCACGAGTGCGCGTGCCTGCCGCTGATTTGGGTGCCACACCGACGGCGAGTTTTCGCAGGACTTCTTCACGGGGCCCTTCCAGCAAGATCTGGCCGTTTTCCATCAGGGCGATGCGTTCCACCCACACCAGCAGTTGCAGGCGGTGGGTAGACAGGACCAGGGTGCGGCCCTGCAACCATTGACCCAGCACCTCGATCACTTTGGCTTCGGTGGTCTGGTCCATCATCGAGGTCGGCTCGTCCAGAAACACCAGGGCCGGGTCGCGCAGCATCATGCGGGCAATCGCCAGCATCTGGCGCTGGCCACCCGACAAGCCGCCCCCCGCCTCGGTCAGCGGCATGTCCAGTCCACGCGGGTGGCTGGCCACCATGGTGTACATGTCGAGCTTTTGCAGCACCTCGATGACCCGTGCGTCGCTGATCCAGCTGTCCGACAACACCAGGTTGTCGCGCAGACTGCCCTGGAAAAGCTGAGCTTCCTGGCCCACATAGCCCAGGCGGCTGCGAATTTCGGCTGGTTCGAGCTGCTGCAGGTCCACCCCGTCGATCGAGATCCGGCCACCCAGTGGTGTGTACAAGCCTGCCAGCAAGCGCAGCAAGGTGCTTTTGCCGCTGCCAATGCGCCCCAACAAGGCTAGGTGTTGGCCGGCAGGCAGGTTCAGGGTCAATTTGCGGATGACGGGAATCTGGTGTTCCCCCGGGTAGGCAAATTCGAGCGCGTCGGCGCTCAGGCTGCCTGCGATACGTTCAGGCACCACATAGCGGCGTTCGCCATCGCGGTCGCGGGGGCGCTTCATCAGGGCGTCCAGCGTGTCGAGCGAGCTGCGAGCCTGCTGGTAGCGTGCGGCCAAGGCCATGATGCTGCCCAGCGGAGAGATGGCACGCCCGGCCAGGATGACCGAAGCGATCAGACCGCCAAGGGTGAGGGTGTTGTCGCCAATCAGGTACACGCCATAGACGACCATGCCCACCGTCACCAGCTGCTGAAGGGTGGCGGTCAGTCCCAGCATCAGATTGGTCAGGGACCGGATCTGTTTGTACGAATCGGTCGCGGCCAAGTTAGCGTTTTCCCAGCGCCGTTGCAGGTAGCTTTCGGCGTTGTGGGCCTTGAGCATTTCCAGATTCAACAGCGATTCGACCAGCACGCTTTGCTTGTCGCCGCTTTCCTTCATGTTCTCTCGCATGGCCCGCATCAGGGGGCGCTGTGCCCACAGGCCGACGATCACCAAAATCGGCACCGCAGCGGCCGGTATCCAGGCAATGGGACCGCCGATGATGCCGATCAGCACCAGTAACAGCAAGATGAAAGGCATGTCGACCACCATCACCATCGAGGCCGATGACATGAAGTCACGCAGCGATTCAAAGTCCCGCATCGAGCTGGCAAAGATGCCAATGGATTGCGGGCGATGTTCCAGTCGGATGGCCATGATCTCGCGCAGCAGCATGGCGTTCAGACTCAGATCGGCCTTGCGACCGGCCAGATCGACCAGTCTGGCCTTGAGCCAGCGCACGCCAAACTCCAGCAGGATGGCCACCGTGGTGCCAATGGCCAGCGTCCACAGCGAGGTGTAGGCCTGGGTTGGCACCACGCGGTCGTACACGTTCATGGCGAAGAACACTGCCGCCAGCGTGAGCACATTGGCCACCACGGCGGCCATCATGGACTCGATGTAAAAGCCCTGGTAGCGCCACACCGTGTTCCAGAACCAGGATAAGGCCGCACCCTTGAAGGGCACCAGTTGATAGGTCGATTTTTGTGTCGCAGCCTTGACCACCAGGATTTCGCCATAGTTCAGGCGTTGCAGTTCGTCCATGGACATGGCGCTCTCGCTCATGCCGGTTTCGGCCGTCAGCACCTGGGCGGTTTGACCCGTCACCGACACGAGCACCACGGCACGGCCATCGACCAGGGGCACGATGACAGGCAGCACGTAACTGGGAATTTGCCGCAGTTCGGTGCGTGACCAGACCGCGATCATGCCGTGCAGCCGAGCCAGGTCGGGGTAGGCATTCATCGGAATGCGGCCCTCTTCGTCCACGGCAAAGCCCGCACGCAAGGCCGAAAGGTGGACTTCCCGGTCGATCCGTTTGGCGGTCATGGCCAGGCAAACCAGCAAAGGGTCGCGTTCGGGGGCAATGGATGAACCCGGTGATGGGCTTGTCACGGATGCTGTGTTGGCACTGTGGGTATCCGAAGCGGAAAAAGCAAGTTGATCCATGGGTTCACTCTGGGTGGTGGGGTGGGTTGGGTGTTGGCGTCGCCTGTGCGGTGGCGCTTTGTGCGTAGGCGTTGGCCAGTTGGCCCAGACTGGCGAGGATGCGGACCTGTGACAGGCGAGATTCGTGCAGGGCGGTGGCCGCATTGCTTTGGTAGGTGTACAGGTCGCCTTGGATGTTGAGCAAATCGAGCAAGGAGCGTCTGCCCACCCGGAATTGCTGGACATAGCCCCGCGCCAGATCTTGGGCTGTGAGGGCTTGCTGCATCCCCATGGTGGCCCGGCTCGAAGAAGACAACCAGCTGGCCCAGGCGCTGGCCAGTTCTTCGCCCAGAATCAGCCGCGTTTCCTGAAGGTCGGATTCCAGGGCCTGCAAATTGGCGGTGGCCACACCCACGGCACTACGGGTGGTACCACCGTCAAACAAGGGCAGGTTCAACTGCAGCTGGGTGACAAACTGACCGTCGGTGATGCCCGGTGTGGTGGATTTGGCGTGTGTGAGGTTGATCGAGGGCGCGTGTTGGGCTTGGGCGTACCGGATGCTGGCGGCTGCGGCTTCGCGTTGCGCCAGAAGTCTGGCGATCACCGGGTGTTGATCGCCCAGCTGCGCCTGGGCCTGCTCCAGCGAGGTGTAAGGCACGGGGGGCGAAAAGTCCAGGCCGCTGGGCTCGGCCGGTGCCGGTGCCATCAGCATGCGGGCCAAACGCTCTGCAGCCACCGCCCGCTCGGTCTCATTTTTGAGCAAGACCAGTCGGGCGTTGTCATGGCGCACCTGCGCCTGGTTCAAGTCGATGCGGCGGCCCGGATCGACTTGGGTGATGGTCTGGAAGTCCTGCAGGATTTTGTCGTGGGTGTTCAAATTTTCCTGGGCCAGGCTCACCATCTGCCTGGCATGCGCCCATTGCAGATAGGCTTCGCTGCTGAGCAGGGCCACGTCGTCGCGGGTGATCTGTTCCTGTTTTTGACTGGCCTTGGCCAGCGCCTCGGAGCGTTCGACATCGGACTGGATGCGTCCGCCTGACCACAGGTTCAAGCTCAAGGTCGGGGTTTGCGTCCAGCGGTTGCCCAAGGCGTCGTCGCGGTAATCGTTGTAGGTGCCTGACCACGACAGTTGAGGCCAGTGAGCACCCTTGGCGCGGGTGATGTCAGATCGGGCGGCTGCTGTTTTGGATTGGGCCGAGGCGATGCTGGGGTAGTGGGCCAGGGCCGTCAACACCGCCTCTTGCAGGCTTTGTGCACAACACCAGCTCGGCAAAAGAGCGGCTGCAAGGCACCATGTGCGGGGGGTCAGCAGTGACATAAACCTCCTGTGTTTTGAGAAAAAGGAATGAAGCGCATGCGTGGGGCATGGCGATTCAAACCATGCAGTCAGCTTAGGCCGATGGCGCGTGGGTGGGCATCCTTTGAAACGAATAAGGGGCTTACTGACAAATCGGTAGCGCATGAAAAAACGGGTAAGCCGCAAGGCTTACCCGTTTCGTTTCAGACCCTCAACAAGGTCTCAAGGGGCATCGTGCTTCAGGCAGACACTTCAAACACCCAGGTAGTAGGCGTTGTCGATGTCCAGCACGGGTGACAGTGCGGTGGCGACCACGGTGGCATCGCCGGAGTTTTGACCCAGCATGAAGGGTGCCTCAAAGATCAACTCAGCGGTGACCCCCGGCGCCAGGTCGCCCCATGACCAGTGGGTGCCTGCATCGCTGCCGTTGAGGTCGTACGCGGGATCGGTCAGGGTGACGTCTTGCAAGGTCACTGTTCCGTTGTTCAAGGCGGTGTACTTGAACAACGGGTTGAGGCCTGCAGAGGCGGACAGAGTGGGGCCGGTCAAGGTGTTGGCATCGTCCCAGGTGCTGCCACCATCGACCGAGACATACTTAGTCAGGTCGATCTGTGCGTCGTAGATGACGGTCACGCCTTCAAAGTCCAACAGCGGGCCGGTCTGGTCGCTGTCGGCGGTGGCGTAGTTCTCCACCTGGCGGTTGCCGTCGCCGTCGGTGTCCAGGTCGGACTGCAGCAGGGTGTAGCTGGAGGTGTAGGTCTGCGTGACACCCGGTGCCAGCGAGGCCAAGGTTTCGCTCAAACCGGTCAGGTCGTCCACCACGCTGACATTGGTGAGGGTCACGCTGCCGATGTTGGTAACGGTGAAGCTGTAGTTCAGCACATCGCCTGCAAAGTCGGCCAACGCATTTTCATTGCCCCCGGACACGCCCACAAAGTCCTTGTCAAAGGCGATGCCGATGCTGCTGAGGACAGGGACGGATTCGGTGTCACTGCTGGCCAGGGTCTGCGCGCTGTCGGCGATGACGCTGTTGTCGATGGTCCCATCTCCGCCACCGTTGTTGTCCAGATCGGTCTGGGTCAGCGTGTAGCTGACGTTGTAGACCTGCACCGCGTTGGGGGCCAGGGTCATGCCGGTGTCATTCAGCCCCGTCAGGCTTTCGGTCACGGAGACATCGGTCAGCGTGACGTTGCCGGGGTTGGCCAGCACGATCTGGTAGTTCAGTTGGTCGCCCACGGCATCGGCGAGGTCATTGCCGTTGCCACCGGTCACATTCAGGAACGACTTGTTGACATACAGGATCGGCACGGCCAGCAGTTGCACCGATTCGCTGTCGCTGACCGCCGAGGTCTGGTCCGAGTCGGCCACCGAGGTGTTGTCCAGACGGCCGTCGCCGCCACCGTTGTTGTCCAGATCGGCCTGCAGCAAGGTGTAGCTGGTGTTGTAGGTGGCGCTGGCGCCAGGTGCCAGATCGGGCACGTTTTCACTCAGACCCGTCAGTTCGTCGGTGACTGTGACACCTGTCAAAGTGACGCTGCCGGCGTTGTAGACGCGGATGGTGTACTGGATGACCTCGCCTGCGGCATCGGCAAACAGGTTGTTGTTGCCACCGGCGACACTGGTGACGTTCTTTTCAATGCCCAGACCCACGGTGCGCAACAAGGCGGTGGATTCGTTGTCGCTCACCGGCACGGTTTGGTCCGAATCTGCTGTGGCGATGTTGTCGATGTAGCCATCGCCTTGGCCGTTGTTGTCCAGATCGGCTTGGGTCAACACATAACTGGTGGTGTAGACCTGACTTTCGCCAGGGGCCAAGGTCACGCCCGTGATGTTCAGACCGCTGTTCGGATCGACCACGCTCACGTTGGTCAGGGTCAGCACGCCCAGGTTGCTCACCGTGACGGTGTAGTTGAGGGTATCACCCACGGCATCGGCCACCGTGTTGTTGTTGCCGCCTGTGATGTCGACCAGCCGCTTGTCGATGGACAAGGCTGAGCGCACAAAAAGCTCGATGGCTTCGGTGTCGCTCACCGATGCAGTCTCCAGGCTGTCGGCGGTGGCGGTGTTTTCGATGTATCCGTCGCCGCCACCGTAGGTGTCCAGGTCGTTCTGCGTCAGGGTGTAGCTGGTTTGGTAGGTTTGGCTGGCACCCGGAGCCAGAGTCACGCCCGAGATGGTCAGACCCGTCATCGGGTCGTTCACGGTGACTTGGTTGAGCGTCTGGTTGCCGGTGTTGGTGACTGTGACCGCGTAGCCGATGACATCGTTCACCGCATCAACGCTGCCGTTGCCATTGCCGCCAGTCACACCCGTGATGGCCTTGTCGATAGCGAGCGCAGGGGCCTGCAAGACCGGCACCGAGGCGTCATCGGTGTCCGGGCCGGTCTGGTCCGAGTCGGCGGTGGCCGTGTTGACAATGTTGACGCCTGCATCGATCTCGGCCTGGGTCACGGTGTGGCTGGCGGTGTAGTGCCAGGTTTCGCCCACATCGAGTTCACCGTCGGAAGAGGCCGCATCGGCCACCAGTTGAAGGTCGCTGATGAAAGGGTCTGTCACGGTCACGCCGGTTAGGGTCTGGTTGCCGGTGTTTTCAACCGCGATGGTGTAGTGGATGACTTCACCGGCGTAGTCGGCGTAAGCACCATCCACGCTCGCCTCTTTGACGATGTTCAGGCTCGGCTGGAGCTGCATATTGCCGAAATCTACATTCATCTCTTTCGGGTCGAGGCGTGTGATCAAGATCGGTGTAGGGTTGGCTGTGGTTTGTTGCCAGCCGGTTTGCTGAACCTCGCGAACGATGTAGGGATCGTTGTCGATGTCGGACCGGTCGGCGTCAGGGATCACCGACAAGACGTATTGGCCGTTGGCGTCGGTCATGGCGAAGTCTTCACCTTCGTCCCACAGGCCATCGTTGTCCTTGTCCAGAAATATTTTCCAGTTGGCCAGGCCCACTTCGTCGTCTGCCGTGCCCAGCGTGTTGTCCGCGCCGTCGGCATCGCGCACGCCGTTCCCGTCCACATCGCTGAATTTCATGCCGCTGATCTCGCCCACGATGATCGCCGAGGGGGCCAGCTGGATAGAGGTGGCACCACTGCCACCAATGTCCACGGTGGTTTGCAACGAGCCACCGGTCCAGGCATTGGCACCATCGGTCATGCCCTTGCCCTGGTCGGCCACATCGCCCGGTGCGGCGATCAGCAGGCCGTACTGGATCTCGGCACCGCCCGAGGTGGTGGTGGGGCCGGTGTAGGTGAAGGTTACGGTGACTTTGCCGTCGAGCGAGCTGCCTGCGCTGCCGAGGTAACTCACGCCGCTGACGGCGGTGATGTTGGCATTGACGGTGTAGAAGCTGCCTTGCATGCCGCCGCCATTGGTGAAGCTGCTGTCCGCCTGGGCATCGCCACCGGCAAAGCTGCTGGTGTTGCGGCTGGCGTTGGGCGATGTCATGTAAACGAACCCGCCCGCGTTGGTGTTGGCCTGGTAATGGTTGTAGGTGACGTTGAAGGAATAGCTCTGGCCATTGACCAGCGGGGTGTTGTTGCTGGCCTTGTAGAAGTAGACGTGGGGGACCACTTCTCCTTCAAAGTAATCCGATTTTCCATCCGACAAAATGTTGTTGTTCCACTCGGGTGCGGTGGCTCGGGCTGCATCGCCGTCGGCCCAGTGCTGGTAGACCTTGCTGATGCTGGTGCTGGGGTAGGTGATGGCGCTTGCCACGGGGGTCGCCATTGCAGACAAAGACACAGTGGCTGATGTTGAGGTGCTGACTTCGGTCGTTGGACTCAAGGTGCGCGTCGCGCTTGGCAGGGCAGACGCTGACAGAGAGGTTGCCGATGTTGTGCTTTGGAGGGCAGCGAGTTGCCCGTAAAGCGACGGATCGCTGATGTCGGCGTCGTCATGTTCGGCTTTCAGCGAGAAGGGTTTTTTCCCGTAGGTGACAGGTTTGGCCATGTTGAACTCCTGGTGATGTCGCGCCAGTTGGGAGCGACAAATCTTGATCTTTGTCCCGATCAGGGAACTGCCAGTTTCCGGCTGGCAGCACCAAGATGTTCTTCACTGGGTGGGCATCTGCCCATTCAGCATTGGGCATGTTCTGACTGAACCATGGTTGTCATCCTGTGGTGATCTACCGATCGCCATAGCGTTGTATGCCCTGCGAAAGACACCATCCGTGATCTTGATTTTGGGTTTTCGTCCATGCAGAAAAGACACCCATTTTTATGGACCGAAAAATGATGAGGCGGCTGTTTTTTAAATCCAGCCATTACCGTTTTCTGATTATCTTTTTCGGGTATTCAATATGCCTGCAAGGCATTTGATCGATAGGTATATGCCGGCATGCATACACGATCAAATCATTTGATCAGTGGTGATCGATTTTCAATTGAATCAACATGGAGTCCAGCGCTTGGTGATGCATGCATCCCTTGCCGATATTGACCAAGTTAATGACTGGATGAACCATGTTTTCAAAACCGGAGACCTCAGCGAGGGTATGGCCCAAAGCGGTTGTCAGTTCTGAGGAAATCGCTGCCTTGTTGCACGGCATATTTCCTTTGAATGCATCTTTGCCGAATACAAATCAGGATGGAGAGACCGATCTTGAGGCCCCTTCATTGTCGAGCGCTGCTGAGCCCTGCCAGCCTCCTTCAGAAATTTCTCTGGGTTCACTATTTTGAATGGATGCGCCTAGGCGCGAGAAAGGATTTCCATGTCTTACCCTCTGACTGAAAGTGCCCGACAAAATAGGATTTTGGCCGGTATTCCCTTGAGCCACTATGCACGCTTGTCGGAACACCTCAAACCGGTCCATTTGACTGCGGGGCAGGTGATTTGCGAATCGGGCGCATCGTTGGAGTTTGTTTATTTTCCGACCACGTGCACCACTTCATTGGTTTCACACACCGCCGATGGCGACAGCTCAGAATTGGCCATGACCGGTCGTGATGGCATGGTGGGTGTGTCACTGGTATTGGGCAGTGGCTCCATGAACCACCGTGCGGTGGTCCAGTGTGCCGGTCAGGCCTACAGAATGCCGGCCGATGTTTTTCAGGCAGAACTGACCCGTTGCCGGGAGTTGCAGCAATTGGCCCTTTGTTATGTCCAGTCGCTCATCACGCAAATGTCCCAGAGCATTGTGTGCGTGGCCCACCATTCGGTCATCGAACGCCTTTGTTATTGGCTCTTGTTCAATCAGGATGCCGTATGCAGTGACCAATTGAACGTGACCCACGAAACGATTGCCAATATGTTGGGTGTTCGTCGTGAGTCGATCACGCAGGCTTTGGGTAAATTGCAGTCGGCAGGACTGGTGTCCAGTGGGCGCGGGAAAATCCATATCCGGGACCGCGATGGTTTGGCCGAATCGGTTTGCGAGTGCTTTTCCTTGGTCTGTACCGAAACCCGGCGTTTGTATGAGCGTCTGGAGCGTTCACCTGACTTTGCAGAGAATGCACACCTGCAGGACATGCAGGCCGGGGAGCAGGATCATGCGCTTTTGCACAAATACCAGGATGCTTACGATTTCGCGCCGGTCGGTTTTGTCAGTCTGGATCCGCAGGGTCGGGTGGTTCAAACCAATCTGGCCGGCGCGATCATGCTGGACATCCAGCGTTCACAGCGCACCCTCAGCCCTCTGGTGGACTTCATCGCACCGGCCGATCGAGCTTCGTTTCTGAACTTCCACCAAGAAGTTCTGAGCGGCAAGTGCCGTCGCTATTGCGAAGTGACCCTTTGTGCCACCTCACACCGCGCCGAGATGGTGGTGCGAATCGATGCCACGCTTGATGAAATGGGCGACGAGTGCAGGCTGGTGATGATCGATGTGACCGAAGAGAAAAAAATCGCAGCCCATGAACTGGCCTTGGAGCGTCAGCAGCAAGAGCGCTTGGCCAGACAACCTTTCATGCTGTGGTTCAAGGACCCGCAGGGACGCTTGGTCTCCGCCAATGCGAGTTTGCTGGAAGACTGGCAGCACTTTGCGCAGGACGCGGCACTGGAAAAAATTGATGTCCAGAGCATGCCGATGACCTTCTTCCATCCTTCCGTGTCTGGTTTGATGGCGGAGGCGACCAAGTCCACCTGAGTGAGCTTGCGGCGTGGGCCGCAGGCCTGAACACCCGGGCGATGGGGTGTCTGGTGGATGTACCGTGAAAAAGAACCAAGGCTGTTTCGGCCAATTTGTATCCGTGGGCTTACATTTGCGCCCCCGGATCGCCGAAAATCAGGCTTGTTGTTCTTTACCAAGAGTCGATCATGAATGTGGGCCTTCTCAAGCGCTGGCAACGCCGGGTTTTGTTTGTCGTGCTCGGGGTGGCGGTGCTCTGGGCGGTCAGTTGGGCGGCACTGCCGGCACTGGTTCAGTGGCAAATCGAAAAGCAGGGCACTGCGGCGCTGGGGCGTGTGGTCACAGTCGACCAAGTGGTTTTTCGGCCTTGGTCCATGCGCTTGATTCTGCGTGGTGTGCGTGTGGCATCCGCCGAGGCTAAAGACCCGGTTTCACAAGCCCAGTTGGGTGTCGACGAGGTCGAAGTCAACGCCTCATTGCAGTCCCTGTTTTTATGGGCGCCCGTGGCCGATGCCGTGCTGGTGCGCAATCCGCAGCTGCAGCTGACGCACTTCGGGCAAGGCCGTTTTGACATCGACGATGTTCTGGCACGTTTCGCGTCTGGCGATTCCAAGGGCTCGGGTGTTCCCCGTTTGTCCCTGTTCAACATTCAAATCCTTGGCGGTGGCGTTCAGTTTCGGGATGAACCCAAATCGGTCATCCACACGCTGAGCGATGTGCATCTGGACATCCCTTTTTTGAGCAACATTGGCGGTCGACGCGAGGTCGCCACCCATCCGAGGCTGGCCTTCCAGTTCAATGGCTCCAGCTTTGACTCCGATGCAGAAACGACCCCGTTTGCTCCGGAGCGACGCACGCAAGCCCGCTTTCAGATCAAAGGGCTCGATGTCAAACCCTACCTGCCTTATTGGCCTGCAGCCTGGCCTGTTCGATTGGCAGACGGGCAGCTTGATATGGACATTCGCCTTGATTTCCGTCAACACACCTCGCCCGAATTGTCGGTCTCGGGTCATCTGGGTTTGCAGGGTCTGATACTCCATGAGAAGCTGAACCGCACCGATGTGCCTTTGTTGCAGCTGGGTGGCCTGGACTTGAAGATCGATGCCTGGCGCCCTTTGGATGGCGTGTTCAAACTCGACACCTTGAGTCTGGACAAGCCGGTGGTGCACTTGCGGCGTGACGCGGGTGGGGCATTGAACTGGCTCCGTTTGCAGCGCGCTTTCCTGCCGCAGGCACCCCAGGCCCAGGCGCCGGTAAGCCAAGCGACAGATACAGCGCCGGCCAAGGGCGCTGACTTCGCTCTCAAGCGTCTTCAAATCAGCGCAGGGCAACTGCATTGGCAGGACGCTGCAGTGGCCATGCCCGCCAGTCTGGCATTGACGGCGCTGGCGGTCGAAGGGCAGGACTTCAGTTGGCCTAGCCGGCAAGCGGCATCCTTTCGTGGGCAAGCCCTTTTGCAGGGGGCGAAGGTGTCATGGGAAGGGACGACCGACCTGCGCAGTGCTCAGACGCGCATGACGTGGCGCGATGTTCCGCTCAAAACCATAGCGCCCTATTGGGCCCCGCGGTTTCGCCCGGGCCTGAACGGCCAATCTTCTGCCGAGCTCAGTCTGGACTGGCGAGCTGCTGCAGGCACCACGCCATCTTCCTTGGTGCTCAAGGCGCCACAGATCCGCATGACCGATGTCTTGCTGGGAACGCCTGAGCAGCCCGAGGCCGGATGGGCCGAGCTGGCCATTGAGCAGCTTGACGTGGATATTTTCAGGCAGCAGGCCAGTGTGGGGCGGGTAGCCTGGCGCCGACCCCTGCTGAATGTCAGCCGCAACCCCCAGGGGCGCTGGATGGTCGAGGACTGGCGAATTGCCCCCCCTGTTGCTGAGCCCGCAGAGGTGCCCGCCAAGCCCTGGCAATTGGCGATGGGGCCAATGCAGATCACCGGTGGTGTATTGAACCTGGACGACCGATTTGTGCTCGGGGGTGCCAAGGTGGATGCGCGGGACTTTAACCTCAGCATTGGCGCTTGGCAGCCTTTGTCGGCATCGCCGCAAATGACCACGGTCAAAGGCGATTTCATCACCGGGGCGCAGCGCCGCGAGCCGGGCAAACTGGGTTTTGAAGGGGCGTTCCGCTTGCCCTCTGTGGCAGCCGGACAAGCGAAAGCAACACCCTTGGAAGTCCAAGGTCGTTTGCAAATGAGCCGTTTTCCCTTGCACAGACTGCGCGGCTATTGGGCAGACCGGGTCAACTTCGATTTGCGAAGGGCGGAGTTGAGTTACTCAGGCGGCCTTAATCTGACCATGCCCGATGCGGGGCTGGGCCTGAATGCGCGAGGTCATCTCTCGGTTGACAACCTCCGGGCGCTGAACCGATCGGACGGAGAGCCTTTGCTGGACACCCAGACCCTGAGTTTGCGCGGGCTTGAGCTGAAGGTGGACGCGGGTGCAATGACGCGTTTGAAAATTGCAGAGACAGCCTTGAGCGATTTCTTTGCGCGCGTGGCCATCGATCCTCAGGGCCAGCTCAATTTGCAAAACCTGATCAAGGCCGAGCCGTCAGCCCCGTCAGCCCCCTCTGCCGCCTCGCAACCACCCGTTGCACCGGCCTTGATCGAATTGGGACCCATTGGGGTGGTCAAGGGTCGTGTTTTGTTTTCCGACCAGTTCATTCGACCCAACTACTCGGCAGACATCACCGAGCTGGCGGGCAGTTTGGGGGCCTTGTCCAGCCAGGCGAGTGGGGCCGATACGGCCTTGGCTGACCTGAGCTTACGTGGCCGCGTAGCGGGTTCTGGCAGCCTGGAGATCTCGGGCCGCATCAATCCCCTCACGCGGCCTGTGGCCCTGGACGTGCGGGGGCAGGTGCGCGATCTGGAGTTGCCACAACTCTCACCGTACAGCAACAAATATGCGGGTTATGGCATTGAGCGGGGCAAGCTTTCGGCTGAGGTCAATTACCGGATCGGTGCAGATGGCCAGCTTCAGGCGACGCATCAGATTGTTCTGAACCAGTTGCGCTTTGGCGAGCGCTCGGACAGTGTGGATGCCCCCAACCTGCCGGTCAAGCTTGCGGTCGCTTTACTGGCCGATCGCAATGGGGTGATCGATATCAATCTGCCGGTCAGTGGTTCCATCAATGACCCGGACTTTCGCGTGGGGCCCATCGTCTGGAAAATGGTCCTCAACCTGATTGGCAAAGCCATCCTTTCGCCTTTCAGTCTGATTTCGGGGGCTTTCTCGGGGGAAGAGCAGCTGCAGCAAATCGAGTTCGCGCCGGGTACTGCCCATTTCGATGCGGCGTCCCGGCAGAAGCTGGAGACCGTGGCCCGGATGGTGATCGACAAGCCGGCTTTGCGCCTGACTTTGACCGGCGAAGCGGACATGGAGAACGAGCGCGACGCCTGGCGCAGAGCCCAGCTGCGCGAAGCGGTCATGGCTGAAAAACGCCGACGCCAGCCCCGTGACGCGCAGGCCGCGGTCCCCGTGCGGCAAGTGAGCCCAGAGGAATACCCCGCTTTGCTCCAGTCGGTGTACCGCCGCTCGCCGATCCCCAAGCCCCGCAATGTGCTCGGCTTGGTCAAGGACATGCCACCCGCCGACATGGAAGCTTTGCTGCTGGCGGCGATTGCCGTGGATGAAACGGACATGCGCGAACTGGCCCAAGCCCGCGCCCAAGCGGTGCGCGAGGCTCTGCTGGGTCTGAATGTGCCGGCAGCCCAGTTGTTTCTGGGTGCGCCCATGGTGGCCAAGGCCAGCTCTGCATCGGCGTTTGTGCCCAAAGTGCTTTTGGCGGTGTCTACCGATTGAGGCCGCTGCCCTGCGAGCCTTCGGTGGCCTGGGCAGCGGGCCGAAGCGAGCGTCTAAGATACCGGCATGAAAAACCGCCAAATCGCCTCCTTTTCCGTCAGCGCCATCGGCTTGGGCTGCATGAACCTCAGCCATGCTTACGGGGCACCTGTCTCGGCCCAACAGGGCGAGCGTGTGCTGCTCACCGCCCTGGACCAGGGTGTGACTTTCTTTGACACCGCCGCCTTGTATGGTTTTGGAGCCAACGAGACGCTGGTCGGTAATGTGCTTAAACCGCACCGTCAGAAATTCACCTTGGCCAGCAAATGCGGCATGCAAGGCGTTGAGCAAAGCGACGGCAGCAAAGTGCGCGTGATTGATGGCCGACCCGAGACGATCAAAAAGACCTGCGAAGACGCGCTGCGTCGCCTGCAGACCGATGTGATCGATCTGTATTACCTGCACCGCTGGGACAAAAAAGTGCCGATCGAAGAGAGTGTGGGTGCTCTGAGCGACCTGGTGCGCCAGGGCAAAATCCAGAGCATTGGTCTGTCCGAGGTGTCGGCCACCACCTTGCGCAAAGCGCATGCCGTGCACCCGATTGCGGCGCTGCAAACCGAGTATTCGCTGTGGACCCGCAACCCCGAAATCGCGGTGCTGCAAGCGTGTCGCGAACTGGGTGTGGCCTTTGTGGCCTTCAGCCCAGTGGCGCGAGGCTTTTTGTGTGGCCCGCTCGACATCGCGGGTTTGGACGCCAAAGACATCCGCCGCACCATGCCCCGCTTTGCACCCGACAACTACGCCGCCAACCTGAAGCTGCTGCCCGCCTACAACGCGCTGGCACAAGAGGCCGGTTGCAGCCCCTCGCAACTGGCCCTGGCCTGGCTGCTGCACCAAGGCGAGGACATCATCCCGATTCCCGGCACCACCTCGGTGGACCACCTGCTCGACGATCTGGCGGCAGTGGATGTACAGTTCGACGCCGGTGTGATGGCGCGGCTTGATGCCCTGATCAACCAGCGCACCGTGGTGGGGGATCGGTACAACGCACAAGCCAACAGCGAGGTGGATACCGAGGTGTTTGGCTGAAATTTGCACCCAGCGCCAGAAGGTGCGGTGCATAAAACGTCGGGGCTGAAGCCGCCGACCTGCACAATTTATTCCAGGTCGGTGGCTTCAGCCCCGACATGTTTTGCAGGCGGTCTGCGCGCTCAGGCGTCAGGTTGCGCCATGGGCGCGGCGTTCTTGAACGCATCCAGTTCGTTGCAGGCTTTTTCCACGCCCATGATCAGCGACCAGCGGGTCAGGTCCACCTTGAAGCGGCGGGCGCTTTCGACCTGGGGGATCAGGTACACATCGGCCAGAGTGGGCGTGTCGCCAAAACTGAAGCGGCCACGCTGTGGGTCGGCCGCGATCAGGGCTTCGTAGGCGTCAAAGCCTGCGCTGATCCAGGTGGCGCACCAGGCGTTCACCGCTTCTTCGTTGGCTCCGAACTGCTTGCGCAGGGTTTCCAGAATGCGACGGTTGTTGATGGGGTGGATGTCGCAGCCGACGATGGCGGCCAGGGCACGCACATGGGCGCGTTGGTTGACATCGGTGGGCAGCAGCGCGGGCGTAGGGTATTTTTCTTCCAGCCATTCGATGATGGCGGGCGACTGGATCAGCACCTGCTCACCCGTGTCGAGCGCGGGCACCAGCTGCTGCGGGTTGACCGCTTTGAAGGCGTCTTTCAGGTGTTCCTCCACGCGCAGGTCCACCGCCACGTAGTCGGTGGCGATGCCTTTGAGGTTGAGTGCGATGCGCAGGCGGTGCGAGGTGCCGCTGCGGAAAAAGTTGTAGAGCTTCATGGTGTGTTCCGTCGTACAAGGGGCAAGTTGAAATGGCTGAGCAGGGTGCTTAGCCCGGTTCAGCTTGACCAGGGTGTCGAAAATATAGTCGAGTTCTGGCGGGGCGATCAGAAAATCCCCGGGTCTGGGGCTAGAGCAATTATTCGAGGCTGATGTTCTTGCGGGCGACCAGCTTGCCGTATGTTTTGCTTTTGATCTCTGCTTGCTTGCGAATTTCGTCAGGTGACCAGTTCAGCGCTTCAAACGCAAAAGTGTTGTAACGCGCTTTGATGTCGGGATCGGCCATCACCTTTTGGACATCGGCATTGATGCGTGCCGTCACGTCAGCAGGCAGGCCTTTGGGGGCGACCAGCACGACGAAGGAGTTCACGTCCAGCCCCTTGGGGCCACCGGCTTCGGCCGCGGTGGGCACGTTGGGCATCTGAGGGGCACGCTTGGGCGCCGCAATGGCGAGGTAGCGGATCTTGCCGGACTTGAACACCCCTGCGCTCGACGGGATGGAGGCAAATGCCCACTGGATGTCGCCCGTGGCCACGCCGGTGTAGAGCTGGGAGACTTCGCGGAAAGCCACGTGTGTCATGTCCACGCTGCTCAGCAATTCGATTTCTTCGCCGCCCAGATGGCCCGGGCTGCCAATGCCCCAGGAGCCAAAGCTGACCTTGCCTGGCGATGACTTGGCATCGGCCACCAGGTCTTTCAGGCTCTGCCACTTGGATTCAGTGGAGACGGCGATGAAGAAGGGGGTTCTGAACAGGGGGGCCACCGGGTCGAAGGTGTTCAGGGTGACAAAGTTTTTGGACTTGTACAAATAAGGCACGGCGGCCAGGTGTTCGCTGTCGAGTTGTAGCAGGTTGTAGCCATCGGCGGGCAGGCGTTGCACCGAATCCATGGCGATGAAGCCACCGCCACCGGGTTTGTTGTTCACCAAGACGGGCTGGTTCCAGAGTTTGGACAGTTTGTCCGAGACCTGGCGCAACACGGCGTCCGGGCCACTGCCCGCAGCAAAGGCGGTGGTGATGGTGACGGCCTTGGTGGGGTAAGTGGCTTGGGCCTGCACAGGCAGGATGGCTGCAGACGACAGGGCGCAGAAGGCGCTGATCAGCAAATGGCGACGGAATTTTTTCATGGTGAGAATGGTTGAAAAAGTTGGATGAAAAATGGGGGGCGGCGCAGTAGACAACCCGCGCTCATGTCCAAGCGAGGCCTTGCACAGCACTGCGCGACAGGGGTACCAGCAAGGTCAGACCGACGCCCAGCAAAGCCAAGCCGGCCAGAACGTAGAAGATCAGGTCCAGCGAGAGGCCCGCGCTGATCAGGAAGCTGCCCAGCAAAGGACCGCCAATGCCGCCGACGCGCCCAAAGCCTGCGCACCAGGCCACGCCGGCTGCACGCACATTCGTGCGGTAGTAATTGGCGACAAAGCCGTAGATCAGGGTTTGCGTGCCGCTGGTGCCCAGACCGACCACGGCCACCACCGCCAGCAGGGCGGCCAACTCGAAGTTGAAGGTCAGCACTACCAGCGCGGCGGCACCCGTGGCAAAGCTGGCCGCCACGACCGGCTTGGGACCAAAGTGGTCGGCCGCGCGTGAGGCCGCCAGCGCGCCAAAGAGCGAGCCGCCATTGAGCACTGCCAAAAAGGACAGCGAGCCTTTGGCGTTGTAGCCCGCACGCAGCATCAGCTCGGGCAGCCAGGTGTTGAGCGAGTACACCAGCAGCAAGCCGGTGGCGCTCATGCAACCCAAGACCAGGGTGGGGAACAGGTAGTCGCGGCTGAACAGACCCGCGAAGCCGCTCTTGCCGGTGCTGCGCGCAGTGGTGGCTTGGTTGCTGGCCACAGGGATTGCCACGCCGGTGCGCTCGGACAGTACACGCGCTTCCTCTAGGCGTCCACGGGCGGCCAGCCAGGCGACCGATTCGGGCATCTTGAAATACGCCAGCGGCAGCAGGGTGACCATCGGAACAGCGCCGATCCAGAACATGCCTCGCCAGCCGATGTGTTCCAGCAGCACGATGGCAAGCACCGCCGACAGCAGGCTACCCAGCGGAATGCCTCCGTTGCAAATGGCGATGTAGAGGTTCTTGCGGTCCTTGGGTGCGTATTCGGACACCAGCGCTGCCGTAGTGGCCACCAAGGAGCCGATGCCGATGCCCGTGACAAAGCGCATCCAGCCAAAGGTCTGGGTGCTGGTGGACAGGGCCGTCAGGCCCATGCCGACCGAGAACCAGGCGTAAGAGGCCAGCATGACTTTGCGCCGCCCGATGATGTCGCCCACCGAGCCGGCCAAAAACGCGCCGACAGCCACACCAAACAAGGCGTAGCTGCCCAAGGCCCCGGCGATGCCAGGCGTCACGGTACCAATCTGGCTGGCATCGCGCAAAAAGGTGGAGACCACGGCGCCATAAACGACCAGGTCATAGCCGTCAAAGATCAGGCCCACGGTGGCCAGAACCAGTATCCAGCGCACGGTGCTTAAGCGTCGGGCTTCCTGCCCGGAGTCGTTCATCGGTGTCATTGCTTGTGTGTGAAAAAAGCGCGTTTGTGGCATTCGGACGCGAAAAACCCCCTTCGGCCATCCTGGGGATGGCCGAAAAGGGATCAACAAGAGAGTGGGGCGGAGCCTGAGTGGTGCTTACTCGGCAGCGCCGATGGTCAAGGCGATTTCAGCCACACCTTCGACGCGGCCGGTGATCTTGTCGCCGCTCACCACGGCACCCACGCCTTCGGGCGTGCCGGTGTAGATCAAGTCGCCGGGTTGCAGGTGGTAGTAGGTCGACAGGTCGGCGATGATTTCGCGGATGTTCCAGATCAGCTTGTCCACGTTGGACGACTGCTTGGTAGCACCGTTGACCTCCAGCGCAATGGTGCCGTTCTCGATCACCACGCCGGGCATGGGCACGATCTCGGAGCAGACCGAGCCTTCTTCGATGTCCTTGCCGGTGTCCCAGGGGCGGCCTTTGTCACGCGCCACCAGTTGCAGGTCGCGGCGCGTCATGTCCAGACCTGCCGCGTAGCCGTAAACCAGTTCATGCGCATTGGCTTCGCTCACGCGAAAGCCTGCTTTGCCAATGGCCAGCACCAGTTCCATCTCGAAGTGGTAGTTGTTGGTGCGGGGTGGGTAGGCGATGGTGGCGCCGCTCTCCACCAGGGTCTGGGGCGACTTGGTGAAGTAGAAGGCTTGCTCGACGCTCTTGTCGACGGGGCGGCCCATCTCGACGGCGTGCGCATGGTAGTTGCGGCCCACACAGAAAATGCGGTTGATCGGGAAGCGCTCGGTTTTGCCACGAATGGGCAGGGACTGGACGGCGGGGGGAGTGAAGAGGTAAGAGGTCATGGGGTTTTCGATGAAAAGACTGTCACGCGGAAAAGAAAGTTTTTAGGCTCAAAACAGAAGGCATGTCATGCCCGACTTGATCGGGCATCCATGGATCCTCGGGTCAAGCCCGAGGATGACCGATCAGCCGCGGTTCTCGTAAACACCGAGCTTGCGGTGCAGGGGCGATTCGTCGGCGATGAAGATGAAAGCGGCTTGGTTCGCGTTCAGGTTGGTCAGCGTCACGGCTTCGTAGCCCGGGGCGCAGCAGGTGTCGGCTTCGGCCATGGTGAAGGTGCTGTTCACGATCTGCGCTTGCACAGCGCCTTCGATCACGTGGAACACCTGTGCTGGTGAGCGGGCAGGCAAGCGCAGCGTCTGGCCGGGGCGCAGCATCAGGGCGTAAAAGCCCAGGATGTTTTCGGCATCGCCGCCGGTTTCGGGGTTCACATACGTGACCTGGACTTGCTCCAGCGCGGCGTCGTCCGAAGCCATGGCTTCCAGTGCGGCCTTCGCGTCTTTCCAGGCGTAACGCAGCATGGGGTAAGCCTTCTTGCTGCGCTCGAACACATGGCTGGGCACCACGCCGCCACGGGCGTATTGCTTGTCGCCTTGGCCGGGCACCACGGTCTGGCGGTCGCCGTTGATGTGGTAGCTGGCCTCCATGTAATAGACCAGCGGCAGGTCCAGCACATCCAGCCAGATGACGGGGTCGGTGCCGTCGTGGCCGTGTTCGTGCCACAGGCCTGTGGGCGTGAGGATCAAGTCGCCTCGGCTCATCGGGCACTTCTCGCCGTCCACCGTGGTGTAAGCGCTTTCGCCTTCGACGATCATGCGCACCGCGTTGGGTGTATGGCGGTGGCTGGGGGCCCACTCGCCGGGCATGAGCAGCTGCATGCCCAAATACATGGCGGCGCTGGCCTGCATCTTGTCGAGGCCGTGGCCGGGGTTGGCCAGCACCAGCACGCGACGCTCGGCTTTTTCAATCGGGGTCAGCTCGCCCGCTTTGAGCAATAGCGGCTTGATGTCCTTGTAGGCCCAGCAGGTGGGCTGGGTCTGGCGGGTGGGCACCTTGGGGGGCAACACGCCACGCAGGCTGGGCCACAGGGGCACCAGGTTCAGGTTTTTCAGATCGTCGCGGTAGTCCTGCGGCAGGTCTTCGAGTTTTCCGAGTTCTTGCATGAAAGGTCTCCTTGGGGTTCAGTCCTGGGCCAGGCAGTTGTTGACGTTCCAGCCATACAACCATTCGATCGCATCATAGAAGCGCTTTTGGGTGCGGCCTTTCCACAGCGAGTTGCGGATCAGACGCTCTACGCCAGCGGCGTGGTACAGGCGGCCCATTTCGCGGCCCGACAGCACGATGCGGGCGGTGCGCGCCACGCGTGAACGCTCGTACAAAGCCAGCGCTTTCGTCCAGTCGTTGTCGTTCACGCGCAGGGCTTCGCCCAGCGTGACAGCGTCTTCCATCGCCATGCACGCGCCTTGTGCCATGTACTGCGTGGTGGGGTGGGCGGCGTCGCCCAAAATGGTGGCGCGGCCAAACACCCAGGTGCCAATCGGCTCGCGGTCGGCGGTGGCCCAGCGCTTCCAGGTCTTGGGCAACTCGATCAACTGGCGTGCCTTGGGGCTGATGCCCTGGAAGTAGCTTTCGACTTCTTCCTTGGAGCCGTCGGTCACGCCCCAGGTTTCTTGTTGGCGGCTGTGGAAGGTCACGACCACGTTGTACTGCTCGCCGCCACGCAACGGGTAGTGCACCAGGTGGCACTTGGGGCCGGCCCACAGGCTGGCGGCGTTCCACTGCAGGTCCTTGGGGAAGTCCTTCTTGTCGACCACGGCGCGGTACACCACATGGCCGGTGACGCGGGGTGGATCGTTCACATACTGCTGGCGCACCACCGACTTGCCGCCGTCGGCACCGATCAGGGCCTGGCCTGTCCAGCGCTTGCCGTTCTGGTCGATGGCGGTCACGGTCTTGTTGGCTTCGTCCTGCACGACCGAGACGATCCGGGTGTTGGTGTGGAACTCGACCTTGCCGGTTTCCTGCGCGCCTTCGAGCAGCGACAGGTGCACGTCCACGCGGTGGATCACGGCATAGGGGTTGCCAAAGCGCTTGCGGAAGGCTTCGCCGGTTTCGATCTTGCCGACCTGGTATTCGTCGATGGCGTCGTGCATCACCATGTAGTCGGTGTACACCGCACGGCCTCGGGCTTTGTCGCCAATGCCCAAAGCGTCAAAGGCGTGAAAGGCGTTGGGGCCAAGCTGGATGCCTGCGCCGATTTCGCCGATTTCGGGGGCTTGTTCGAGTACCGTGACCTGAAAGCCTTGGCGCACCAAGGCGAGGGCAGCGGCCAGGCCGCCAATGCCACCGCCAGCGACGATGACGGGGAGTTGAGTCGATGCAGTGCTCATGGAAACTCCAACAGGTGAACATGAAGAAAGTGGCGAGATTATAAGCATGCATATTAATTTTCTGAAACCCTAGTGACCAGTCTTTTAATTAGGGTAAACCCTTGGTTGATTGGGTGTGATCTGGTGTCTTTGAAGGACTGGGCAGCCTCCAAAAGTCAGCCCTTCGAATTCTTGTTGGGCTCAAGAGGCAAACCGACTAGAATTCCCCGACCGCTCGGTTGGTTAATTCTTGTGGACCGGGCTTTGTTCTTTTCTGAAAGCATCTTCCCATGTCCCAAGTCCTGCAAAGTTTCATCGGTGGCCAGTGGATCGGCCAGCAAGGCGCGCAGCAACTGCGCAGCGCCCTCAACGGCCAGACCGTGTTCCAAACCCACGCCGAGGCCATCGACTTTGGCGACGCCGTGCACTATGCCCGCACCGTGGGTCTGCCCAATCTGCTGAAACTGGACTTTCAGGAGCGCGCCCAGTGTCTCAAAGCCTTGGCCAAATACCTCGGTGAGCACAAAGAGCAGCTCTACGTCATCTCGGCCCACACGGGCGCCACGCGTGCCGACAGTTGGGTGGACATCGAAGGCGGCGCGGGCACTTTGTTTGCCTATTCCAGCATCGGCAGCAACGAGCTGCCCAGCGGTAACCTGATCCACGAAGGCCCGGCTTTCCCGCTGGGCAAAAAAGGCGGCTTTGCGGGCACGCATATCCTGGTGCCGCGCGGCGGCATCGCGGTGCATATCAATGCGTTCAACTTCCCGATCTGGGGCCTGCTCGAAAAGTTCGCACCCAGCTTTTTGGCGGGCATGCCCTGCATCGGCAAACCGGCATCGTCCACCAGCTACCTGACCGAAGCCATGGTGCGCCTGGTGGAGCAATCGGGCATCTTGCCTGCCGGTTCGCTCCAGCTGGTGATCGGCTCCACCGGTGATCTGCTCGATCGCCTGAACGGCCAAGACGTGGTCACCTTCACCGGCTCGGCCGACACCGCCGCCATGCTGCGTGTGCACCCCAATGTGGTCAAACACAGCATCCCTTTCAACGCCGAAGCCGACTCGCTCAACTGCGCCATCCTCGCGCCCGATGTGTCACCCGACGACGAAGAGTTTGATTTGTTCGTCAAGGAAGTGGCGCGCGAAATGACCGTCAAGGCGGGCCAGAAATGCACCGCGATCCGCCGCGCCATCGTGCCGCGCCAGCACCTGGATGCTGTGGCCGAAAAGCTCAAGGCGCGTCTGGCCAAAGTGGTGGTCGGCGACCCGTCTGTTGAAGGCGTGAAGATGGGGGCGCTGGCCTCGCATTCGCAGCAAGCCGACGTGGCCGAGCGTGTGGCCTTGCTGCGCCAAAGCGCCGAGCTGGTGTTTGGCGGCGGTGCCGATTTCAAGCCCGTGGGGCAGGGCGTGGAGGGCGGCGCCTTCTTCCAACCCACGCTGCTGCTGTGCCAAAAGCCGCTACAAACCGACAGCGTGCACGACGTGGAAGCCTTTGGCCCAGTCAGCACGCTCATGCCTTACGACGGCATGGACGAAGCCCTGCAACTGGCCGCACGGGGTCAGGGCAGCTTGGTCGGCACGCTGGTCACCAAAGACCCGCAAATCGCCGCCCGCATCATTCCCGTTGCTGCCGCCTTGCACGGCCGCCTGCACATCCTCGACAGCGAATCGGCGGTGGAGTCGACCGGCCACGGCTCACCGCTGCCTCCGCTCAAACATGGCGGCCCTGGCCGTGCCGGTGGTGGCGAAGAACTCGGCGGCATCCGCGCCGTCAAGCACCTGATGCAGCGCACAGCGTTGCAAGGCTCACCCACCATGATCGCCGCCGTCACGGGCGAGTACATGCGGGGTGCCAAGCTGATCGAATCCGAGGTTCACCCCTTCCGCCGTTTCTTTGAAGAGCTGCAGATTGGCGAGAGCTTGCTCACCCACCGCCGCACTGTGGGCGAGGCCGACATCGTGGCCTTTGGTGGCCTGTCGGGCGACTATTTCTACATGCACTTTGACGAAATCGCTGCCAAAGACTCGCCATTTGGCAAGCGCATTGCACACGGCTACTTTGTGTTGTCGGCCGCAGCGGGCTTGTTTGTCTCGCCCGCGCCCGGTCCGGTGCTGGCCAACTACGGTCTGGACACCCTGCGCTTCGTCAAGCCCGTGGGCATTGGCGACACCATCCAGGCCCGCCTGACGGCCAAGCGCAAGATCGACCGCCAAAAGAAAGACGCCAATGGCGTGGGGCAGGGCGTGGTCGCTTGGGATGTGGAAGTGACCAACCAGCTGGGCGAGCTGGTGGCCAGCTACGACATCCTGACGCTGGTGGCCAAGAAGGGCTGATGCACATCCGGGGATAATCCCCGGCATGAGATCGCCTATTGCTGTTGTGGATGTTGACCGTTGCGAAACCTGGACCCGTTACAAGGCCGGGCTTTGCGACACTTGTGCGGCCAACTGCTGCACCATGCCGGTGGAGGTCAAGCTGGCCGACCTGGTGCGGCTGGAGTTGGTGGATCCGTTTGAGGCAGAGCACGAAGATCCCAAACAGATCGCCAAACGGCTCTCCAAAGCCGGGCTGATCGAGCACTTCAACTTCAAGAACAGCATCTTCAGCCTGGCACGCCGAGCCAGTGGCGATTGCCAGTTTCTGGACGCCAAGACCCGCCGTTGCACGGTGTACGACAAACGGCCCAACACCTGCCGCTTGCACCCGCAGGTGGGGCCTCGTCCCAACTACTGTCCTTACGGTAACAAGGGTCAGTCGCGTTAGAGCTCGCGGGAGTGAATGGCAGTGTCAAAAACCTGTGTTGAAGGGATGGGTCAATGTTTCAAGGTCGGGTTCATCACCCGGTAGCATTCGCAAGCGCGGGCTTCCAGTTGAGCCCGATTGAGCAGCCTGATTTGTCCACGGCTGATTTCCAATAGCCCATCCTGGCTCAATCTGCCAGCCGTCAAAGTGACCGATTCGCGGCGAATGCCCAGGGCGTCGGCAATTTCCTGGTGGGTCACTGACAAAACTTCGCCTTGCGTTTTGTCCAGCGTATTGAGCAGCCAACGTATGACCTGCTGTTCGTTGCTGTGTCGGCTGCTGCAGACAGTGGGCATCGCGATCTGTAAGATCATCTGACGTGTGACGGCCATCCAGATTTTCAGAAAAGAGGGGTCCTGGCCCAGCTCTGATTGAAAGACGGCGAGGGGCAATTTGTAGGCCAATCCTGCAAATTTCACGCGCGCTCGGCTGAAGTTCTGATTGCCACCCATCACGCCACTGCCGACCATGCCCTCTTTGCCGATCAGCACAATCTCTGCCGAGGTGCCATCCGAGATGTCGATCTCCAGGGCAATGATGGCGGTCACCGGAAAATAGACGAACTGAATGACCTCATAGGGCCTGAAAATCATCTGGCCTGACTCCAGACCCACCAATTGAAAACTGTCGAGTAACCTTTCATATTTTTCCGTTTTCAATTGGGAAATCATGAGGTTACTGGCCGGACTCAGCATGTCTTGTCCTTGTTGACGTTGACCAGGAAAAGTACAAGTGGCTTTGGGACCGTCTTGATGGTCGTATCGGATCTCATCAAAAAAGCCTCTCGATTTGGCAGTCGAAAGGCTTTTGCGTTCATGAGCAGAATTCGGGCTTACATCGTGTCGATGAAGCTGCGCAGCTTGTCACTGCGGCTGGGGTGCTTGAGCTTACGCAGCGCCTTGGCTTCGATCTGACGGATGCGTTCGCGCGTTACGTCGAACTGCTTGCCCACTTCTTCCAGCGTGTGGTCGGTCGACATCTCGATGCCGAAACGCATGCGCAGCACTTTGGCTTCGCGGGGCGTGAGGCTGTCCAGAATGTCTTTGACCACATCGCGCAGACCCGCTTGCAGAGCCGCGTCGATGGGCGCGGTGTGCGTGCTGTCTTCGATGAAATCGCCCAGGTGGCTGTCGTCGTCGTCACCGATCGGCGTTTCCATGGAGATCGGCTCTTTGGCGATCTTCATGATCTTGCGGATCTTGTCTTCCGGGATCTCCATCTTCTCGGCCAGGATGGAGGCATCGGGCTCAAAGCCGAATTCCTGCAAGTGCTGGCGCGAGATGCGGTTCATCTTGTTGATGGTCTCGATCATGTGCACCGGGATGCGGATCGTGCGGGCCTGGTCCGCAATGGAGCGGGTGATGGCCTGGCGGATCCACCAGGTCGCGTAGGTCGAGAACTTGTAGCCACGGCGGTATTCGAACTTGTCTACCGCTTTCATCAGGCCGATGTTGCCTTCCTGGATCAGGTCCAGGAACTGCAGACCGCGGTTGGTGTACTTCTTGGCGATCGAGATTACGAGGCGCAGGTTGGCCTCGATCATCTCTTTCTTGGCATCGCGGCTGGCACGCTCGCCCGCGTTCATGCGCTTGTTGATGTCTTTGAGCTCGTCGAGCGGCACCACCACCTGGGCTTGCAGGTCGATCAGCTTTTGCTGCAGGTCCTGTACGGGCGGGATGTTGCGGCCCATGACGGCGCTCCAGCTCTTGCCTGCGGCGGCCTGCTTTTCGATCCACTTCAGGTTGAGCAGCTGCGATTCGACGCGCTTGCCGTTTTTGTCACGGCCGCTGAATTCGGCAATGAACTGCTCTTGCGGGTAGCCGCACTTGTCCACGATGATGCGGCGCAGTTCGCGCTCTTTCTTGCGCACGTCGTCCACCTGGGCGCGCACCATGTCGCAGAGCTTTTCAATGGTTTTGGCGGTGAAGCGGATGGTCATCAGCTCTTCCGACAGGGCGGCCTGGACCTTGTTGTAAGCAGGCGTGCCCCAGCCTTCCTTGTCGTACACCTTGTGCACTTTTTCGAAGTACTCGGTGATGCGGTCAAAGCGTTCCAAAGCCTGATTTTTCAGCTCTTCGAGCTTCTTGGTCAGGGCCTTGGAGCCGCCTTTGCCGTCGTCGTCATCGGCTTCGTCGAATTCGTCGAAGTCTTCTTCGGCCACATAGTCGTCGGCTTCGTTCAGGTTGGCGAAACCGTCCACCACGGTGGAAATGACAACCTTGCCTTCACGGATTTCATTGGCCATGCGCAGGATTTCGGCGATGGTGGCAGGCGACGCACTGATCGCGGCCATCATGTCCATCAGGCCGCCTTCGATGCGCTTGGCGATTTCGATTTCGCCTTCGCGGGTCAGCAACTCGACGGTACCCATTTCGCGCATGTACATGCGCACAGGGTCGGTGGTGCGGCCGAATTCGCTGTCCACGGTGGACAGGGCGGCTTCAGCGGCTTCTTCGGCTTCTTCTTCGGTCGAGCCGGTGGGCGCGTTGTCGGTGATGATCAGGCTCTCGGCGTCGGGCGTTTGCTCGTACACCGCCACACCCAGGTCGTTCAGGGTGGCGATCACCACTTCCAGGGTTTCGGCATCGACCAGCTTGTCGGGCAGGTGGTCGCTGATTTCACCGTTGGTGAGGTAGCCGCGTGTCTTGCCCAGCTTGATCAGGGCTTTCAGACGGTCGCGGCGCTGCTTCATCTCGGCTTCGGTCAGGACGGTTTCGTCCAGGCCAAATTCCTTCATCAAGGCGCGTTCTTTCGCCTTGCTGATCTTCATGCGCAGGGGTTTGACTTTTTCGGCGGTCTCGGAGCCGCTTTCAACAACCGGTTCGCCTTCGAGGTCGGCTTCGATGTCCAGATCATCGTCCAAGCTGGGCTCGGCAATGCTGCCTTTTTTCTTCGGGCCGCGTTTGGCTCCGGTCACGGCTTTTTTGGCAGCGGGCTTTTTGTCGGCAGCCGGGGCAGCGGCTTTGGCTGCTTTGGCGGGTTTTTTCACTTCCACTTCGGCGGCGGCGTCTTTGGCCTTGGCGGTGGATTTTTTCTCGGTCACTTCAGATTTCTTGGCGGGCACGGAGGCGGCTTTCTTGGCAGGCTTGGCAGAAGTTGCCGGGGTTGCCGTTGCTTTGACCTTGCTGGGGGCTGTTTTGGCTGCGGGTTTTGCTGCCGGTTTGGCAGCAGCTTTCGCAGGCACCTTGGCTTTATTCGCCACGGGGGCGGGCTTCTTCGCCGGTGCTTTGGCAGTCACTTTGCTGGTTGCTTTGGGCTTGGCGGCGGGCGCGGCGGCTTTTTTCGCAACTGCGGTCTTGGCAACGGGTTTGGCTTTGGCAGCGGCCTGGGCAGGCTTCTTCGACTTTTGAGCAGGCATGAACACCTCGGGACATCAAAACAGACAAGGAAACGGACACAGTCAGCGCCAAATACATCCCGGCGCGGGCGTGGGTTGAGACACAGATCAACGCCTTATATGGGCGTCCAATCTGCAATGGCAAGATGTGGGGCGAACATTTGGAATGCAGTCCTTGCGGAACGGTGACCGGCCCACATGGGGGCGTCGCGCTGATGGCGGTGGTCTAGCCGGAGGTGCTGCTGTCGCTCTTGCCGAGAAAACGGATTATACCCAACGGCAGGCCACTGCCCGGGGGCCGGGCTGTCGGGGGGGCTCAGCGTGCGGGACGGATCGCGGTTTTGGGGCGAAAGGCCTTGCAGACCTCGTCACGGGTTTCCAGGTAAGGCCCGCCAATCAAATCCACGCAATAGGGCACGGCCGCAAAAATGCCATGCACCACGGCTTTGCCGTCCGCGTCCTTCAGGCCTTCGAGCGTCTCGGCAATCGACTTGGGCTGGCCCGGCAGGTTGATGATCAGGCTCTGGCCCCGGATGACGGCCACTTGGCGTGACAGGATGGCGGTGGGCACAAACTTCAGGCTGATCTGGCGCATCTGTTCGCCAAAACCGGGCATTTCCTTGTCAGCGACAGCCAGCGTGGCCTCGGGCGTCACGTCGCGCAGGGCGGGGCCTGTGCCACCCGTGGTCAGCACCAGGCTGCAGCCGGCGTCGACCAGCTCGATCAGGGTGGCGCTGATGCGGTCTTTTTCGTCGGGGATCAGGCGCGGCTCGAAAGTGATCGGGTTGTGCAACGCCCTCGTCAACCAGTCCTGCAAGGCAGGCAGACCTTTGTCTTCGTAGACACCTGTGCTGGCGCGGTCGCTGATGGACACGATGCCAATCTTGACCGGGTCAAAAGGGGTTGTGGCGTTGGGTTCACTCATCTTCGGTCTCGTCGGGGGTGTTGTCGCTCTCGCCGCCTGTCAGCACGCTGCGCACCAGTTTGAACAGCTCGCGGTAAGCGCGGCCCTGGCGCGGGGCCAGGCCTTGCGAGACGGCGGCGTTGGTCACGGGCACCGCGTCCTTGCGGGCCTGGCGCACCAGGGCGCGCAGCTGCTGGATGTCGGTCTGTGGGTAATGCGCAATCCATTCGCCCACAGCGGCATCGTCGGCGATCAGGCGGTCGCGCCAGGCTTCGGCCAGGTGCAGGGCCTGGGTGTCTTTGGCGCTGCCCAGGCGCTGGATGTCCAGCGCCTCGCGCACGGCTTGCAGCGTTTCGGGGCTGAGCAGGCGCATTTGCTTGCCGATGAACTGCATCTGACGGCGTTTGCCTTCGAAGTTGGTGATGCGCTTGGCTTCGGCCAGGCCTTCGACCAGCTTGTCGGGCAGGGCCAGGCCCTCCATCAGGTCACGGCGCAGGGTGAGCAAGGCTGTGCCGAGTTCTTGCAGCTCGGTGCTTTCGCGCTTGAGTTCGGTGCGGCTGGGGCCGTCGAGGCCGCCTTTGAGCTCGCGCTTGTACTCCAGGTCCAGCTCGCTGCCTTCAGCAACAAACTGACCACGGACGAAATAGCCTTTTTTGGGTTTACGGGACATGACTGGGGGAACTCGTTCTCTGGGGCAGCGCAGGGGCTGGGTGGCAAGTATCATAGCGGCCACTGCGGGCCCAGCGCCCGCCATTTTTTTCGAGACCTTCTTCGTGAAAATTTCTGTGAAAAGTTCCGTGCAACAAAACACCCCTGCCGCCGCCGCCAGCGCGCAGGCCCACGACGGTTTCAGCTACTCGCGTGACCATTTTGAAGAGCTGGTCGACATCGCCCTGAAGCACGCCAAAAAGTTGGGCGCCACCAACGCGGGGGCCGAAGCGTCTGAAGGTTGCGGCCTGTCGGTCAGCGTGCGCAAGGGCGAGCTGGAAAACGTCGAGCGTAACCGTGACAAGTCGCTGGGCGTGACGGTGTACGTGGACCACCGCCGGGGCAACGCCAGCACGTCGGACTTTTCCAAAGCCGCGATCGAGCGCACGGTGCAGGCGGCTTACGACATCGCCCGCTTCACCGCCGAAGACCCGACAGCCGGGCTGCCCGACGAAGCCGACATCGAAACCCAGCACCGCGACCTGGATTTGTTCCACCCCTGGGCGATCAACAGCGAAGAAGCCGCCAAGATCGCCTTGCAGTGCGAAGCCGCGGCCATGAAAACCAGCCGCCGCATCACCAACAGCGACGGCGCGGCCGTGTCGGCCCAGCAAAGCCATTTTTTCAGCGCCCACACACACGGTTTTCGTGGGGGGTATGCCAGCTCGCGCCACAGCATTTCGGTGGCCCCGATCGCCAAGCTGCCCGGCCGCAACGCCGAGATGCAGCGCGATGCCTGGTACACCTCGATGCGCTGCGCGGACGAGATGGCCTCGCCCGAGGCGGTGGGTCGTTATGCCGCCGAACGCGCCTTGTCGCGCCTGGGTGCCCGCAAGATCGCCACGACCGAGTGCCCGGTGCTGTTCGAGTCGCCTGTGGCGGCGGGTTTGCTGGGTGGTTTTGTGCAGGCCGTGAGCGGCGGAGCGCTCTACCGCAAGAGCAGCTTCTTGCTCGACTCTTTGGGCAAAAAGGTGTTCCCGAAACACATCGACATCGAAGAAGACCCGCACCTCTTGCGCGGCAAGGGCAGCTCGCCTTTTGACGACGAGGGCGTGCGCTCGGTGCGCCGCCATGTGGTCAAGGGCGGCCGGGTCGAGGGCTATTTCCTGTCCAGCTATTCGGCGCGCAAGCTGGGCATGAAGACCACGGGCAACGCGGGCGGCTCGCACAACCTGACGCTGACCTCGCGCCTGACGCAGTCCACGGACGATCTGGACGCCATGCTGCAAAAGCTGGGCACGGGCCTGTTCGTGATCGAGCTGATGGGGCAGGGCGTGAACTATGTCACGGGCGACTATTCACGCGGCGCCAGCGGCTTTTGGGTGGAAAACGGCCAGATCGCCTATCCGGTGCACGAGATCACCATCGCGGGCAACCTGAAAGACATGTTCATGGGCATCGAGGCTGTGGGGGCGGACACCTACAACATGGGCGCCAAAACCACCGGCTCCATTTTGGTCAACCGCATGAAGCTGGCAGGCAGCTGAGGCCTGCTGCGCTGTGCAGGCTGAACTCCTTGCAGCGCTGGCCGCCTTGTCGTGGGCGGTGGGCAGTTTGTTTTCTGCAGCCGCTTCCAGCCAGATGGGGGCCTTTGCCTTCACCCGCTGGCGTTTGTTTTTCGCGCTGACCCTGCTGTGGGCGCTGGCGCTGTTCACCGGGCAGTGGCGCAGTCTGGACAGTTCGAATGTGGCCCTGCTGGCCCTGTCGGGCTTCATTGGCATCTTCATTGGCGACACCGCGCTGTTTGCCTGCATGAACCGGCTGGGGCCACGTCGCAGCGGCGTGTTGTTTGCCACGCACGCCATTTTTTCCACTCTGCTCGCTTGGTTGTTCTTGGGCGAAACCCTGTGGGGCTGGACCTTGCTGGGCGGTGCTTTGCTGGTCTCGGGCGTGATGGTGGCGATTGTGTGGGGCCGCCGCGAGAGCGAAACCCACGCCTGGGAAAACACGCGCGGCACTTTGATGACCGGGGTTTTGCTCGGCTTGCTGGCCGCCGTTTGCCAGTCTGTGGCCACTTTGATGATCAAGCCCTTGATGGCTTCGGGCGTGGACGCGGTGGCGGCGTCTGCTGTGCGCACATCGGCCAGCTTTTTGGCACATCTGGCGCTGCTGTGGGCTGGGGCACAGGTGGCGCGGGTGCAAAACCCATTGACGGCCAAAACCCTGTTCAACACCTGGGCCAGTGCGGCCGTGGCCATGGCGCTGGGCATGACCTTGATCCTGCAGGCCTTGCACACCGGGCAGGCCAACCTGGTGGGCATTTTCTCGTCGCTCACCCCCATCTTGCTGCTGCCGCTGCTTTGGGTGGTGTACCGCCGCCGCCCGGCGTGGGGGGCGTGGGGCGGGGCGGTGATGGCGGTGGCCGGGGCGGCGCTGATCTTGCAGGCTTGAGCGCCTTCACCGCCTGTCCATCATCATCTGCAGGGCATCAGCCTGCCAGCGCCGCCTTCACCGCTGCCGACACCTGGCCCATGTCGGCCTTGCCAGCCAGACGCGTCTTGACCGCGCCCATGACTTTGCCCATGTCGCCCGGGCCTTTGGCTCCCAGCTCGGCCACGATGGCCTGAACGGCAGCTGTGACTTCTTCGGCCGACATGCGCTCGGGGAGGTAAGCCAGCAGCACGGCCATTTCGGCTTTTTCCTTGTCGGCCAGGTCCTGGCGGGCGGCTTGTTCAAAAGCGGTGATCGAGTCTTTGCGCTGCTTGATGAGTTTGTCCACGATGGCGACCACGGCCACATCGTCGAGCTCGATGCGCTCGTCCACTTCCTTTTGCTTCATGGCCGACAGCAGCAGGCGGATGGTGCCCAGACGCTCGGCGTCTTTGGCCCGCATCGCAGTTTTCATGTCTTCGGTGATCTGTTCTTTCAGGCTCATGGGAGGCTCCTGGTGTGTGGCCAATGTGGGGGGAGTAAAAACAACAAAGCCCGCCTGAGCGTCCTCCAGCGGGCTTGTTTGCAGACCTTTTCAGGCCATACAAATGAAGATCAATACATCTTCTTGGGCAACTGCATGCTGCGAACGCGCTTGTAGTGACGCTTCACGGCAGCTGCTTTTTTGCGCTTGCGCTCGGTGGTGGGCTTCTCATAGAACTCGCGGGCGCGCAAGTCTGTCAGCAGGCCGAGTTTTTCGATGGTGCGCTTGAAGCGACGCAGGGCAACGTCAAACGGCTCGTTTTCTTTCACGCGGATGGTGGTCATTGAATCAATTTTCCAAAAATGTGCCGGCTGTAGCCACAAGGGAGATCGGGCCCTTGAAGCCCAGTTTCGGCGGTTCCCCGTCACGAACTAGTATTTGGCAGACGGGGGTTTGCCAGCAAAGCCTGAGATTATAGCGCCTGAGAAACGGGGCTGGCCTGGCCGTGTGTGCTCAAAGACACATCTTTGCGCAAAATGGGCCAGGCCCGGAACGCTTGCTGCCAGCCGCATCCCCGGCTGAAAGCGGGTCCATAAAATGCAATACCAATGAATACATTCAAAAACATCTGCGCCGCTTGTGCGTCCTTGTTCCAGGCCCTGGTGGTCTTGGCCCTGGGCCTGACGGGCGGCTGGAGCCAGGCGCAAACGCTGGCCAGTCCGCCCCCCGCCGCTCCGTCTGTGGTGGTGGTGTTGGCCGGTGGTGGTGCCAAGGGTTTTGCCCACCTGGCGGTGTTGCGTCAGCTGGAGCGCGACCGCATTCCGATTGCCCGCATTGTGGGCACCAGCATGGGGGCCGTCATTGGGGGCTTGTATGCCAGCGGCATGTCCACAGACGAGATCGAGCGCACGGTTGGTGGCCTGGACCCGTCCAAGGTGGCTTTGGATCAGCTCAACCGCCTGGAGTTGCCCTCGCGCACCCGTGCTTACCAGCAGAAATACCCGGTGGAGCTGGAATTTGGCATCAAGGACGGTGGCGTGAGCTTTGCCCGGGGTGTCAGCGATGGCCAGCGTTTCCTGGCTTTGTTGCAGGCCTTGACGGCCCACGTCCCGCCGAGTGTCCATTTCAACGATCTCAAAATCCCGTTTCGCGCGGTGGCGACCCGTTACCGCGATGGCGAGTTGAAGGTTTTTGACCAGGGTGCGCTGCACCTGGCCATCCGGGCCAGCATGGCGGCTCCTGCGGTGTTTGCCCCGGTGGAAGTCGAGGGAGAGACCTATGTCGATGGGGGTCTGGTGGCCAATTTGCCCATCGAAGTGGCATTGCGCGAAGGGGCCGATGTGATCGTGGCCTCGTTCCTAGGCGGAGGCGTGGACGAGGACAAGACCGCGCAACCCAGCCACGCCTTGGTGGTGGCCAACCGGATGCTGGACATCCTCATTCGCCAAAACGAAAAACGCAATCTGGCCTTGCTGCGGCCTCAGGATGTGCTGGTGCAGCCGTCGGTGCAAGACATCGGCTTTGCCGATTTCAACCGCGCCCCCGAGATCGTGGCGCGGGGCCAGCAGGCTTTGGCCCCCGTAGCTACCCAACTGGCCGCTTTGCGCAAAGCATGGGCTGTGCAGCCCGCGCCCCCATCGACCACGCGCTTGTCGTTTGACCAGCGTGAAAAACGCATCGTGGCCATCGAAGCGCAAGGCCACAGGGACGTGTCGGAGCGTTACATCCAGACCATGTTGTCGCCCATGTTGGACCAGGAGTTCTCGGCCCAGCAGGCGGAACGCTACATGGACGAGCTCTACACCAGTGGCTATTTCGACCTGGTCAGTTACAGCCTGGCGCAGCTGCAGGGCGAGCGCTACAAGCTGATCGTCACGGTGCGTGAGAAACCCTACAGTCCGCATTTTTTCAAGACCACCTTGGGGTTTTCCACGGAGCTCGATGGCATCACCCAGTTTGCTGTGGGCGTCGGTTACCGCCGCCCTTGGTTGACGTCATCGGGCCTGGAATTTTCACTGGATGCCCGTTTGGGCACCCAGTCTGAGGTGGCGGCCCGTTTTTACCAACCGCTGTCCCAAGGCTGGAGCCTGGAGGCTGGTGCTTCGTGGGATCGCAACTATTTGCCCTTGTACCGAAGCGCGATTTTCAGAGATGAAGCGGGCAATCAGAAGCTGGCCTATTTCAATCAGACCGTGCAGAGCCTGGATGCGCAGCTGGTGTACGACTTCGAGCGCAAGGCCAACATCAAGATGGGTATCACCTCGAGCGCGATCCGCAGAAGCTTTGACACCACGACGGACTTGGCCGAACTGTCGAACACCGATTTGGTCAAGTACAACGGCGTCAAGGCGCAGTTTCAGATTGACCAACTGGACTCCTTGAGCTTTCCGACACGCGGGTACTTTCTGGGAGCCAGTCTGGAGCAAGGGGTTTCGGGGGCCATCTATAGCGGCGGACGCTTGAGCGCCAAGTGGGCCCATTCTGTGGGGCCGCACATTGTCAATGTGGGTCTGAACCTGGCGCAAGACCGCGTCACGCTCGATTGCGGCAACTGCCGCTCGCCCAGTCAATTGATCCTGGGTGGTTTTCAGAACATGGGGGCTTACCGCATGGGCCAGTTGGCCGGTGACCAATTGGCGCACCTGCAGACCACCTACATGTACCGCCTGACCCATGGCGGCCTGTTCAACCAGAAAACCTATGTGGGCACGGTCCTCGAGGCCGGGGACGCCTGGTACAAGGGCGACGCCATGCGTTGGCGCTACAGCGGTACAGTCTTTGTTTCGGTGGACAGCAAGATCGGTGACATTTACCTGGGCGCAGCCAGAGGGTCCGGCGATGCCTACAACCTGTTTGTGCAATTGGGCAGGCGCTTCAGCTTTTGAGCGCGACGGGCAAGGCTTGCGCACAGGCATGCGCACTGGCCCAGGCCCACTGGAAGTTGTAGCCGCCCAGCCAGCCCGTCACATCGATGACCTCGCCAATGAAATACAAACCGGGCTGTTTGGACTCCATGGTTTGCGAGGACACATCGCGTGTGTCCACCCCGCCCAAGGTGACCTCTGCTTTTTTGTAGCCCTCGCTGCCCGTGGGGGTGAGCGTCCAGTTGGACAGCGCTTGCGCCAGTTTGTTCAGCGCCTTGTCGGGCACTTCGGCGGCCGTGCGTTGCAGCGCCGGGTCCTGGCTGACCCAGGCTTCGGCCAGGCGGCTGGGCACCAGGGTGGCCAGCTCGTTGCCCAGCAGTTTTTTGGAGCGCAGCTTGGCTTCTTGCAGGCGCTCGGGCAGGTTCACCTCCGGGGCCAGGTTCAGGCGAATCGGTGTGCCGTCTTGCCAATAGCTGGAGATTTGCAACACGCCGGGCCCGGACAAACCCCGGTGCGTGAACAGCAGGTCTTCGTCAAAGTGCATGCGGTTCTTTTTCTCGCCCGTCTCGATGCCCACGGGGAGCGCCAGCCCGGCCAGCTTGGCATAAGGCGCCCAGGCCTCGCCGTCAAAGGTCAAGGGCACCAGGCCGGGGCGGCTCTCGACCAGACGCAAGCCAAACTGGCTGGCGATGCGGTAGCCCCAGTCACTCGCCCCGATTTTGGGGATCGACAAACCCCCCGTGGCCACGACCAGTGAGGTGGTGTACACAGTGCCTTGGTTGGTTTCCAGGGTGTAGTGGGTGTTCTGTTCGCTGGGTGCTTGCACCGACTTCACACTGCAGCCCGTGCGAAACTCCACGCCGCCTGCCGCGCATTCGGCCAGCAGCATGCGGATGATGTCCTCGGCCGAATGGTCGCAAAACAGCTGGCCCTTGTGCTTTTCTTGGAAAGCGATGCCGTGCTTTTGCACCAGGTCGATGAAGTCTTGCGGCGTGTAGCGCGACAGGGCCGAGCGGCAAAAGTGCGGGTTCTGGCTGATGAAGTGCTTTTGCGGGGCCGATGCGTCGAGCAAGCGGTTGGTGAAATTGCAGCGCCCGCCACCCGAGATGCGGATTTTTTCGGCGATCTTGTCGCTGTGGTCGATCACCAGAACCTTCAGCCCGCGCTGACCCGCCACGCCCGCGCAAAACAAACCGGCAGCCCCGGCACCCACGATCACCACGTCCCATGTCTTCATGGCTCAGGAGTGTAAGGGGAGGGGGTGAGCAGTTGTGGTCGTGTGGGAGGTCGCCCCTGCGGCCGAATGCCCGATGAACCCACAACAAATGCTTTAACCACCATTCGCGAGCAGGGGCTCGCTCCCACATGATGGCATCAAGTCAAGCCGCCCGTTGTGCGGTGGCATTTGGCTCGGCCTGCTGCCAGGCCCTCGCCCCTTGCACCACATCGCCCACCACGATGATGCTGGGGCTTTGCAGCTGCTCGCGTTGCACGGTGCCCACCAGTTCGCCCAGCGTGGTCAAGGCCTCGCGCTGCGTGGGCAGGCTGGCGTGCTGCACGATGGCCACGGGCGTGTGTGCAGGCAAGCCCTGCAGCAAGCCCTGGCTGATGTGATTCAGGCTGCTCACGCCCATGTAGATCACCAGCGTCAGCTTGGCCTGGTGTGCTGTGGTGGCCAGCTGCACCCAATCGGTGCCGCTGTCGCCGGGCTTGGCGTGGCCCGTCACAAACACCACCCCGTGTGCGTGTTCGCGGTGCGTCAAAGGTGCCCCCAGGCTGCTCATGCCCGCCAGGCCCGAGGTGATGCCGTTGACCACCTCCACGTCAATGCCCGCTGCGCGCAGGTGCTCGACTTCTTCACCGCCTCGGCCAAAGATGAACGGGTCGCCCCCTTTGAGGCGCACCACATGCTCGCCTTCTTGCACGACCTGAATCATCAGCTTGTCGATGAAGGCCTGCGGCGTGCTCTTGCAGCCGCCGCGCTTGCCCACATGCACGATGCGTGCGCTGGGTGAGGCGTGTTCGAGCACAGCGTCGTTCACCAGATCGTCCACCAACAGCACGGTGGCGCTGGCAATCGCCTTGACGGCTTTGAGTGTGAGCAGCTCCGGATCGCCCGGGCCCGCGCCCACCAGCGTGCAGCGGCCTGGGTGACGGGCTGTGGCGCTTCGGTCGTTCGCGAGCAGGGGCTCGCTCCCACGGGGGAGGCTGGGCGTGGTGTTCATGGCTTCACCTCTTGCAGGATGTGTTGTACTTGCAGCGCAATGGCTTGAGGGACAGGCAGCAGACCCTGCAACACATGCTCGAGGTAGACCGCTGTGGCCGCTGCGTCGATCGCGGGCAATTCAGGCACTTGCACCAAAGAACCCTCTTGCTGGTCTTGCACCCGCCGGGTCTGGCCGTCTTTGAAAACATCCATGGCCGGGGTGCGCCGCGCATCGGCCACGGGCTCGCCCTCGGTGCCGCGCAGCAGCAAGGCGTGTTGCCCGGTCAGCGCGAAGGTGGCCGACATCGAGTGCAGGTATTCGGGGTGGGTGTAGCTGCTCACCACCAGCGCGGGGCCACTTTCTGAATCACAGGGGTTCATGAGTTTGACCAGGCTGTGGCCCGGGTTGCGCAGGCCCACCACGCGGCGCACGGCCAGCAACCTGTCCAGCCCGGCATGCAACACGCCCGTGGGGATGAACTGCACCTGGCCTGCCGCAGCGGGTGCGACTTGGGCCAGCGCTTCAATGCCCAGCTGCGAAAACACCGCCTGGCTGCACACGCGCTTGTCTTCGGTGGCACTGCCATGCACCACCACCGCCACGCCCTCGCGGGCCAACAGCAGGGCCAAGAGGGGCGTGAGCACGGGCAGTTTGCGGGCACCGTTGTAGCTGGGCAGCACCACCGTGGGCACCTGGCCTGTGGGGACCTTGTTCAGGCGCGCATGCGTGGCGTCCAGAAAACCAGCCATCTCTTCGGGCGTCTCGCCCTTGATGCGCATGGCGATGCAAAACGCGCCCAATTCGAGGTCGCTGATCTGCTCGTCGAGCACCTGACCCATCAGGTCGGCGGCTTGCGCGCGGCCGAGTGCCCGGGCGCCGTCCTTGCCGCGTCCGATGTCCTTGATGTAGTGACCGATGCCCATGCCACATATTGTGGAGGAATCAATCCAACTGCTGGTTATATGGGTATGGCTTCAGGCCGGGGCCATGCCGTGCTGTCGCTTGAGCGCGTCGCACGCAGGCGATTGCCAAAAGGCCAGCAGCGCACGCATGGCATCCGGCTGGGCGCAGGTGGCGGCCACCGAGCCTGAAAACGTGGTGATGATCTCCACCTCGGGTGGCAGGCCGCCCACGATGGTGATGCCCGCCACACCCAGCATTTCGCTCAGTTGCTGAAATCCCAGCGCCACCTGGCCCTGGGCCACCAGCGAGCCCACGGGCACGCCGGGCTTGGCCTGCACGATGCGCGGCAAGAGGGTCTCGGCGATGCCCCAGGCCTCGAACTGTTTGGCCAGTTGCACGCCGCTCGGGCCGGTGGAATAACCCAGCGTGGGCGCGGCCAGGACGGCGGCTTTGAGTGCGGCTTCGGTCGAGATGTCGGGCATGGGCTGCCCCGCAGGCACGGCCACTGCGACGCCCGAGCGCACCAGGTTGGCGCGGCTGCCTGCCAGCACATGGCCGCTGGCGACCAGTTTGTCGATGGCGTCGCTGGCCAGCACCACGCCGTCAAAGGCTTCACCCGCTTGCACGCGCTTGGCTGCATCGACGCCGCCGACCGATTCGACCTGGATTTGAACGCCCGGGGTCTGTGCCTGGTACAGCGCCACCAGATCGGCCAGCAGCGGCTTGGTGGCCATGGAAGAAATCAGTCGGAGTGTGGTCATGGATGGGTCCTGTAGGGTAGCTGGCATTGTGGGAGCGCGCCCCTGCGCGCGAACGTTATTCGGCCGCAGGGGCGGCCTCCCACAGGTTCAATGGCCTGGGCTGCCAAAAAATGGTTCAGTTCATTATGGCCAAGGGCCCGGACAGCCTCCATGCCCCGCTTAAACTACCTGCTATGCGAATTTTGGGCATTGAATCTTCCTGCGACGAGACGGGTGTGGCCCTGGTGGAAACCACCGGAACCGCCATGCCGCGCCTGTTGTCGCACGCGCTCTACAGCCAGATCGAGATGCATCAGGCCTATGGCGGCGTGGTGCCCGAGCTGGCCAGCCGCGACCACATTCGCCGTGTGCTGCCGCTGACCCGCCAGGTCATGGCCGAGGCGGGGATCGCTTTGGCCGATATCGACGTGGTGGCTTACACCCGGGGGCCGGGCCTGGCTGGGGCGCTGTTGGTGGGCTCGGGCGTGGCCTGCGCGCTGGCGGCGTCTTTGGGCAAGCCGGTGCTGGGCGTGCACCACCTCGAAGGCCATTTGCTCTCGCCCTTCTTGAGCGCGGACCCACCCGAGTTCCCGTTCATCGCCTTGCTGGTGTCGGGCGGGCACACCCAACTGATGCGGGTGGACGGCGTGGGCCGCTACGAATTGCTGGGCGAGACGATCGACGACGCCGCGGGCGAGGCCTTTGACAAGTCGGCCAAGCTGATGGGCCTGCCGTATCCCGGTGGCCCGGGTCTGTCGCGACTGGCCGAGCAGGGCAATCCGGCGGCCTACAAGCTGCCGCGCCCCTTGCTGCACAGCGGCGATCTGGATTTTTCCTTCGCAGGTCTCAAAACGGCGGTGCTCACGCAGAGCCAAAAAATCGGCCCTGCCGCCCACACCGAAGGCGCACCCGAGCGCGCCGATTTGGCCGCATCGACCCAAGCGGCGATTGTGGAAGTGCTGGTCAAAAAATCCATGAACGCGCTCAAGACCAGCGGCATGAAGCGCTTGGTGGTGGCCGGGGGCGTGGGGGCCAACCGCGAGTTGCGCGCGCAGCTCAACGCCGCTTGCGCCAAAGCCAAAGTGCGCGTGCACTACCCCGAGCTGCACCTGTGCACCGACAACGGCGCCATGATTGCCATGGCAGCAGCCATGCGCTTGCAAGCTGGCGCGCAAGCCGCCGAGGCGCGTTACAGCTTCGACGTCAAACCGCGCTGGCCCTTGCACGAGCTCGCTTGACGCTGGGCTTCCCCCCCCGTGGGAGCGAGCCCCTGCTCGCGAATGGTGGTTCAAACATGGGTTGTTGTCCCAGCAGACATTCGGCCGCAGGGGCAGCCGCCCACAAAATCCACTCGAATCAGCGGTCATCGTGGGTGTCCAACAGGGCAGTTACACTGCGCCCCTTCTCAGCTTCAACCCGCCTTCTGGCGGGTTCTATTTTTGATATGCGTTTGTCCTTCATTTTCCGTCGTGTCGCCGTGTCGCTGGCTGCAACCTTGTTGTTGTCGCCTTCGTGGGCACAATCGCCTGCCCCCATCAAGCTGGCACTGATCGAGGGCCTGAGCGGCCCCTTTGGCAACACGGGTGAGGCGGTGGTGCGCAACATCGCCTGGGCGGTCGAGCGCGTGAATGCGCGAGGGGGCGTCAAAACGCCGCAAGGCCTGCTGCCCATGGTGCTGGAGCGCTACGACAGCAAAGGCCAAAGCGAAGAAGCCTTGTCGGCCCTCAAGTCCGCCATCGACGACGGGGCGCAGGTGATCTTGCAGGGCAATTCATCGGCCAATGCGGCGGCCCTGATCGACGCGATCAACAAACACAACGAGCGCGAGCCAGCCAAGCGTGTGCTGTTTTTGAACTACTCGGCGGTGGACCCGATCCTGACGAATGAGAAATGCAGCTTCTGGCATTTCCGTTTTGACGCCCACGCCGACATGCGCATGACCGCGCTGATGCAGGTGCTGCGGGAAGACAAAAAGCTCCAGTCGGTGTACCTGATCGGGCAAGACTACAGTTTCGGCCAGGCCGTCTTGCGCGAAGCCAAGCGCCAATTGGCCGACAAGCGCCCCGATGTGAAGGTGGTGGGCGACGAGCTGCACCCCATGGGCCGTGTCAAAGACTTTTTGCCTTATGCCGCCAAGATCAAGGCCAGCGGTGCCCAAGCGGTCATCACCGGCAACTGGGGCAATGACCTGACGCTTTTGGTCAAGGCCGCTCGCGAGGCCGGTTACGAAGGCAAGTTCTACACCTTTTATGGCAATGCGCTGGGCGCGCCTGCGGCCTTGGGCGATGCGGGTGTGGACCGGGTGATCGCGGTGGCCGACTGGCTGCCCAATGTGCCGGGCAAGGCCAGCGAAGCGTTTTACCAGTCGTTTCGCCAGCGTTTCAGCAAGCCCTCTGAAGACTATGTGCATGTGCGCATGCAGCTGATGGTCGAGGCCCTGGCCCAGGCGGTCGAAAAAGCGGGCAGCACCGAGCCTGTGGCGGTGGCGCTGGCGCTGGAGAAAGCCCGCGTCAGCATGGCCGGGCAGACCGGCTTCATGCGTGCCGAAGACCACCAGTTCCAGCAGCCGCTGGTGGTGGGCGTGATGCAACGCCAAGGCGCTGCGGGCGTGCCTTTTGATGTGGAAGGTTCAGGCTACGGCTTCAAGGTGGTGCGCCAGATCAAGGCCGAGCAGGCCCGTCTGCCCAGCAGCTGCAAGATGGTGCGCCCCGGTTGATGCGGATCGCCCTGCAGTTCTAAGCTATTGCAGACGGCTTCCCGACAAAGGGGTGTGGTTTTGCGCTGACTGGCGTTCGGATTTGAGTCGGGCGCGGTAATCCCAGGGCGGCTCCGGGCTGGCAGGGCCTTGTCCTTGCCACAGGCCCAGACGTTTTTCTCTCGCAGCGCGTTCGGCGGCGTCGTAGACACTGCGTTGATCGGGCGTTTGCTCGTTTTGGTACTGCTTGTAATGCCAAGCCCAACCCGCTTGAAGTTGTCGCAAATTGGCGTCTTCGCCCAGAACCCGCACTTGGCCGACGATGCGGCCATAGCGGTCCCGCTTGTCAAACGTCACGGTCACGGTTTGTCCGAAGACGGCTTGCGACAAATGGGCTTTGGATTTTTGGCCGTAAGGCTGGCTTTTTTCGGGGGCGTCAATGCCTGCCAGTCGGATCACATGCTGCTGACGCTGCGCATCGAGGACCGTGATGGTGTCGCCATCGGCCACTTTGACCACCCGGCCTTGCAGTTCGTCAGCCCAGGCCAGACCCAGGCTTGCAAGCGCCAGGCAGGCGATGCCCAGCGCTCTGCACAACGGAGGGAAACCGGGGGAAACCCCCATCAGTGCGCTTCACCCACAGCGTCTTTGACGCATTTTTTGATGTGGCTGTTTTTGGCAGCACCGGCCAGTTTGCGTTCAGCGGCGGAGGCTTCGCATTGGGCGGTCGCGTCTTTTTCACATTTCTTCAGGAACGAGTTTTTGGCCGCGCCTGCCAGTTTCTTTTCTGCCGCCGCGGCCGCGCAGCTGCTGCCTTGGGCGTGAACGCTGCTGATCAAAAAGGCCGAAGCCAAAAATGCAAATAATTTAAGCATGGTGTTTTTGGTGGTTGATTTGCCAAAATCATAGCCATTATTTGTATTGTTGAATTGCTTGCCTGCTTGTCCCGCATTTGCCAACGCCGCTTGGCCCAGCCTGCTAATCTGAAGGCATGAGCCCATCCACTGCCGCCGCCGAACACCTGATCGACTCTGCCTACGCCGCCCGGCGTTTGCTGGTCACCCTGGCCCTGATGACGTTGGGTGGCGCCAGCATGTATGTGGTGGCCGTGGTGCTGCCCGCCGTGCAGACCGAGTTCGGTGTCAGCCGGGCCGATGCGTCCATCCCTTACACCCTCATGATGATTGGCTTTGGCATTGGGGGCCTGTTCATGGGCCGCTGGGCCGATCGTGCAGGCGTGCATGTGCCTTTGTTTTTGGGGGGTGTGGGCACGGGCCTGGGGTTCATCGCGGCCAGTTTGTCCGGCAACATCTGGTGGTTTGCATTGGCGCATGGCTTGTTTTTGGGGCTGATTGGCAGCTCCACCACCTTTGCGCCTTTGGTGGCCGACACCTCGCTGTGGTGGCGCAAGCGCCGGGGCATTGCCGTGGCGGTGTGCGCCAGTGGCAATTACGTGGCCGGGGCCCTTTGGCCACCTTTGGCGCAGTACGGTGTCGAGACCGTGGGTTGGCGCAGCACCTATGTGGCGCTGGGCCTGATTTGCGGCATCGGCATGGTGCTGCTCAGCCTGCTCATGCGCCAAAGGCCCCCCCTTTTGCAAACTCCGGTGGCGGGCAGCGCCCAGGCCCAGCAGTCGCAGCGCCCCTTTGGTTTGAGTCTGAACAAGGCGCAGTTCTTGTTGTGCGTGGCGGGTGTGGCTTGCTGCGTGGCCATGGCCATGCCGCAGGTGCACATCGTGGCGTATTGCACCGACCTGGGCTTTGGCGCGGCACGCGGCGCGGAAATGCTCTCGCTCATGCTGGCCAGCGGCATCGCCAGCCGCTTGATTTCCGGTGCCATTTGCGACCGCATTGGCGGCTTGCGCACGCTGGTGCTGGGCTCGGTCTTGCAGGGCGTGGCGCTGCTCTTGTTTTTGCCTTTCGATGGCCTGGTGTCGCTCTACATCATCTCGGCGCTGTTTGGCCTGTTTCAGGGCGGTATCGTGCCCGCCTACGCCATCATCGTGCGCGAGTACTTCCCGGCCAAAGAAGCGGGCTCACGCGTGGGTGCGGTCATCATGGCCACGCTCTTGGGCATGGCCTTGGGCGGCTGGATGTCGGGCAAGGTGTTTGACATCACAGGTTCCTACCATGCCGCTTTCATCAACGGCGTGATGTGGAACGCACTCAACCTGAGCATCGCCTTGTGGCTTCTATGGCGGGTGAAGCGGGCGGCGACGGTCAGCGCCTGAAGTGCCTTAACGCGTCTCACGCGTCACGTCCTGCTCAAAACTGGCGTTGTGCAGCGGGTCCTTGTCGGCCATCCAGCCCCGGTAAACGGTCTGGAAGTCGGCCACGATCTGCGCCAAGGGCATGTCATCGAAGGTGCCGCGCTGGTTCACGTACTCCATGTGCCGGTTGCCCGCCTTGTCGAACGGGTGGTAGATGGAATCGTTTCGCCCATCGAACTCCAGCGGCAGCAGGCCGAATTTGTCGCACAGCTCGATGTTGAAAGTGGGCGTGGCCTTGACCCATTGGCCTTCCAGCCAGATGTCGGCATAGCCGTGCCAGATGAACACATCGGTCTGCATGGTCTGGCGCAGGCGCTCGGTGCTCAGGTGGTTGCGCACATCGGCATAACCCAGGCGGGCGTGCAAGCCCGCCGCCCGGCAGGCTGCGGCCATGAGCGCCGCCTTGGGCACACACCAGCCCGAGCCTTGGGCAATGACCGAGCTGGCCCGCATGCCCTGCGGGGACAAATCGATGCGGTAAGGGTCGTAGCGGAATTGGTCACGCACGGCCAGGTACAGCGCCACGGCGCGTTCGCGGTCGGTGGCGCCCTGCGCATGCTGCTGCGCAAAGGCGATCACATCGGGGTGGTCGCTGTCGATCAGGGCGGTGGGGGCCAGCGTGGCGGGCGAGGGCAGGTCGGTCATGCGTTGGACTGTAGCGTGCGCGGCAGCGCAAGGCTGTCGCGCTGGCTATAGTGCCCTCTCATGCCCAGACCAGGGCAGTTCAGGAAAGGCAGCCATGGCGTCGGTGTTGGAATTCGGAGTGGTCCGGGTGCACCTGGGTGACAAGTCGGGCAAATACCCCGATGGCAACCAGCTCATCGTGCAGGGAGCCGACACGCGGGTGGCTTTCGACACGCCCGAGGTGGCCAACCGCATTGGCCCCGAGCTGGACACGGTGGACCTGGTCATTCTGGGCCATGTGCACGAAGACCACATGGCCGGGCTGCACCGCCTGCCGCACGCCCGTGTGCAGGTCCACGAGGCCGACCTGGCCGCCGCCCAATCGTGGGACGGCATGTGTCGCCACTACGGCTACCCGCCAGACGTGCTGGACGCGATGCGGGCCATCGTGGAAAAGGATTTTCATTACCACCCCCGGCCCGACGCCACTGGCTACAGTGACGGCGCGGTGTGGGACCTGGGCGGGGGCGTGCGGGTGCGTGCGCACCACCTGCCGGGACACACCGCAGGCCACTGCGCCCTGGTGGTCGAAAGCGAAGGCCTGGCCTTCATTGGCGACATCGACCTGAGCAGTTTTGGCCCTTATTACGGCGACGCCACCTCCAGCCTGAGCGACTTTCGGCAGACCCTGAAAAAAGTCGCCGAGCTGGACGCCCGCATCTGGGCCACCTCGCACCACAAGGCGGTGATCACCGATCGCGCGCAATTTCTGGCCGACCTGGCCCGTTTTGCCAGCAAGATCGACGAGCGCAGCACGCAACTGCTGGGCTATTTGCAGGCCCCGCAAAGCCTGGATGAACTGGTCGACCGCCGCTTGCTCTACCCCGCAGGCTACGACGTGCCTTTTGTGCCGTGCGCCGAGCGCAACACCATCGCCATGCACCTCGATGAACTGCTGTCGCTGGGGCAAATCCAGACCCTGGAAGACGGTCGTTTTGTCGCGGTTTGATGTCTTCACCCTTATCAACAGGAGCCCCTGCATGACCCCCGAACAACTTTTGCAGCACCACGACCAAGCCCGTTTGTGGGGCCAGCCGCCCGGCGTGGTGGGCGGCCCCGACACCGCAGCGGCTTATCAACAAGCCCTGGCCGTGCGCCGCTTGCGCCAGCAGCGCGGCGAAGTGCCCAAGGGCTACAAAATCGGCTTCACCAACCGCACCCTGTGGCAGCGCTACGAGGTGTTTGGCCCCATGTGGGGCACGGTCTGGGACACGGGTCTGGGCTTTGCCGAGCCCGCCGCATCAGGGTCTGCCGAAGGCAGCATCGACCTGACCGCGACTTGCCAACCTCGGCTGGAGCCCGAAATCGTCTTCGGCATGAAGGCCACGCCGCCAGCCAACGCCAGCCTGCAGCAACTGTTTGAGGCCATCGACTGGCTGGCCCCCGGTTTTGAAGTCGTGCAGTCGCACTGCCTGGACTGGAAATTCACCGCCACCGACACCATGGCCGACAGCGGCTTGCACGCCCGCCTGCTGGTGGGCCAGCGCTTGCCCGTTCAGCAGTTGGCCGCCGATGCGCAGGCCCTGCACACCCTGCTGGCGCAGGCCCGCGTCACGCTCTTCAAAAACGGCCAGGTGGTGGAGCAGGGCAGTGGCACCCACGTGCTCGACAGCCCGCTGAACGCCTTGCACCACTTTTTGAAAGAACTGCGCCAATGCCCCGGTGCGGTCGACCTGCAAGCGGGCGATGTGGTCACCACCGGCACCTGGACCGACGCCTGGCCGGTTCAGGCAGGCGAAAACTGGCGGGCCGAGTTTTCTGCGCCCTTGGGCAGCTTGAGTGTCCGCATGCGCTGAGTCTGGGCGCAGGGCTCCGCCCCAAAAAAAACGCCCCGAACCGCGTGGCCAGGGGCGTTCAAAAGGACAATGTCAGGCAACTGCAGGAAGCATGACAGTGCCAGTATACTGTAAATATAAACAGTATTTTGCTTTGCAGCCCTCGACCCACTCACGCCACCATGACTTTGCCCCGACGTCGCCGCGAAGACTTTGAAGACAGCCGCGTCTACGCCTACCCGCAACACCTTCGGGAAGCCATCGAAGACGCCCCCACCGGGGCGGGTGTTTACACCTTCCACGGTGAGGAAGGCGACTTGCCGCTGTACATCGGCAAAAGCATCAACATCCGCGCCCGCCTGCTCTCGCACCTGCGCACGCCTGACGAAGCCCGCATGTTGCGCCAGACCCGGCGCATCAGCCACATCCGCACGGCGGGCGAGATCGGGGCCTTGCTTTTGGAGGCGCAAATGATCAAGGCCCAGCACCCCTTGTTCAACCAGAAATTGCGCCGCAACAAGCAGCTGTGCAGCCTGCGCTTGACCGACGGGGTGCCCGAGGTGGTGTATTCCAAGGACATCGACTTTGCCACGCAGCCCGATCTGTATGGCCTGTACGCCAGCCGCCATGCTGCACTGGATGCGCTGCGCGCCATCGCCGACCAGCACCAACTCTGCTACGGCCCCCTGGGCCTTGAAAAACTGCCGCCTGGCAAAGCCTGCTTCAGAGCGGCCATTCGCCAGTGTGCAGGGGTGTGCCGGGGGGACGAGAGCCCCGAGTCGCATCGCGAGCGGCTGTTCACCAGCCTGCTGGCGCTGCGCGTGGAATGCTGGCCTTATCCGGGCGCGGTGGGTCTGGTCGAGCGCGATGAGGCACTGACGCAAATCCACGTTGTCCGGCACTGGTGCTATTTGGGCAGTGCCCCCAGTGTCGAAGCGGCACGTCAATTGAGCCAAACCGCCAGCCAGGTGGCCGCCCATTTTGACGCCGATGGGTACAAGATTTTGTGCCGCCCCGTGCTCACGCGCAGTGTAGAAGTGTTGCCCTTGTAGGGCTTTTCTCGTGCCTCGGAGCCGGTTTTCTGATTCGTCATCCCGACCGCTTTCAGGGCACCAGGTCAATCAGGATTTCGTTGCGGCGGTTCCAGGGCAAGGTAAAGGGGTCGTCGTAGCGGGCGATTTGGGCCGTGGGGCTCAGCTTGAGTTGACGTGCCTGCGCCCAGGCCCGCAGGCGCTCGGTTTGCGCCTGGATGCTCGCTTGCGTGGTGAAGCCGCTGAAGCGCACCGCTACCGTCTCGTGTTCGGGCACGGGGCGCAGCTGGATGTGCGGGTTGAGCGGCTGGGGCAGGGTCTGCACGTTTTCGGCCGACGGCATCACAAAATGCACGCGCCAACCCTGGTCTTCAGGCACCACGGTCACAGGCGCGGTCATCGCTATCTTGCGTTGCGCACCCAAACTGGCTTGCACGTTGTCGCCAAAGATATACGAGGCGATGCGCCGAAAGCCGCTGCGGCTGGCGGCGTCAAAGTCTCCCTGGATTTGGGTTTGCGCCACCGTGAAGGCGGCGTAGCGACGCACTTCAAAAGGGGGCTCCGAGACGAGCACGGTGTAACGCGGTTCTTCAATGGCCATGGCAGCCTCGCAAAAAAGAAACAAGAGGGGAACTAGCCAGCGCATCGTGGTGGGTAAGGGGGAGTTGCAGCCAAGCCATCGTATCCCATCCATCGCTGCTGCATCGGTCTCTTGCCGCACGGTGGGTGCAAGCCCGCCATGCCGCTTGAGCAGTGGCCCTCACACCAGGGCGGGTATTGAAAACGCCCGGGCAGACCCACTGCTAGACTCAGCCACTTCAAAAAATCCAACGCAGACATGTCCCACGATTCGCCCATCGACATCGTTTATTTGTGGGTTGACGGGAACGATTCGAACTGGCGTGCCAAGCGCCAAGCGGCCCTGCAGCAACTCCCCTCAGATTCCAGTGCCGCCATGGCCCGCTACAGCAATGTGGAAGGGCGCTTTCGGGATAACCACGAGCTGCGCTACAGCCTGCGTGCGCTGGAACAATTTTTCCCCGACCACGGCCATGTCTACATCGTGACCGATGCGCAAGCGCCCGATTGGCTGCGGCCATCCGACCGCCTGACGCTGGTGGACCACCGTGATTTGATGCCCGAGGCATCGCTGCCCACTTTTGACTCGGGGCACATCGAGTCGTGGATTCACCACATCCCCGGCTTGTCCGAGCGCTATTTCTACCTCAATGACGATGTGTTTTTCGGTGCCCCGGTGCGGGTTCAGGACTGGTTCCATCCCAAAGGCTTCCATGTGACCTGGTCTGACGACCCGATGGTCACGGACGAAGCCATGCGCATGGACGCCACGTCCCTCGAAAACGCCTGCCGCCTGTCCATTCAGTGGCTCACGGACAAGGCCCGTTCGGGCACGCCTGCGCTGCGCGAGCAAGATCCGCTCTACCAAAGCACCTTCCGCACGTTTGCGCATTCGCCCCGGCCCATGCTCAAGTCGATCCTGCTGGAGCTGGAGGACACCGCCCCGGAGTTGTTTGCCGCCGTCAGGTCCACCGTGTTCCGCAGCTGGGACAAGCCCACCATCGTGTCCGATTTCGTGTTGCGCTGGGCCTTGGCGCACGGGGTGGTGAGCATCCGGCCTTACCGACACCGCTATGTGTCCACGGGCGAGGCCGACCAAAACGCACAGCTGCAGGCGCTGGTGGCCGAATTCGGTGCGCTGGATTTCTTTTGCATCAACGACACGACCGACGATGCACAGACCCACGACCCGCGTTTGCAAAATGTGTTGAGCGTGCTGCAGTCGATCCTGCCTGAGCCTTCGGGTTTTGAAAACCCACTTGTTGGGTCGCTTTCAGCTTCGCCTTCAGGTTCTGAGGCCCCGGCCTTTCAGGCGCATGCCAAGCGGGACCATGCACAGCAGTCGCCCAATGCGACTGAGCTCCAAAAAAGGGCCTGACGTCTTTCAGCGCAAGGACTGGCGCGAGATGGATGAGGGCGGCAGAGGGTAGTCCTCAGGGGCTTGCCCAAGCTTCTGCTCGTTTTCTGCGGCCGAGACTGCCGCAGCAGCAGTGCCGCCATGGCGTGGCTGCCGGCCTTGCTGCAAGGCCAGGTGCTTGGCTGCGCGTCCCCGCACCCGCATGCGCCAGACCCTGAACGAGCGGGTTTTCAGTTGCGCCCGCATCAAGGCAATGACGTCGGGCTCGGTCAAGCCAAACTGCGAGGCAATCGCTTCAAACGGGGTGTCGTCCTGCCAGGCTATCGCGATGATGCCCGACACGTCCGCCTCTGACAAAGAAGCGGCCGGGCTGGCGTGCAGTTCAGTTTTTTTCACGCATCTCGTCCTGTGTCGGGCTGCCGGGTTGGTCGGTGTGTTGCACCTCAAAGCCATCGGCCACAAAGGCCGGGCCTTTCATCAGCATCACGATCACGCAGCCGATGGCCGCTGTCAGCACCAGCGTCCAGTGCAGCACCACCACGCCGATGGCGATGTAAAACCACTGGGTCAACGCCCGTTCGGAGGCGGGCGTGGGGATGTCTGGAGCCGCCAGATAAGCCAGGCTCACCAAGGCCAAAGGCAAGGCGGTGCCCGCCAGTGCGATCCAGGGCAGCTTTTTCCAAAGCGCCCATTCCAGGCCAGGGGCAGACCGGGTAAAACCCGGCAATCTTTGAAGCCAGTTCACGGTGTGCTTTCTTGTGCAGTGGCAGATGCTTTGGATCATGCCAGAGCTGCTGAAAGCACCTGCACGGGAGGTGCTTTTGGGGGGGCAAGACCTGATGGACCTGTGCTTCACTGGCCCACTGAAAGAAACGGCTGGACGAAAGCCTGGGCGCTTTCTAGACTCAGCGCACCTTGACTCACAGCGACCCCGATTCATGATTTCTTCGCATCCCTCTCAAGCGCTCACCGTGGTGGTGGGCGGCGGCACCATGGGCATGGACGTGGCCATCGTGTTGGCCCGTGGCGGCAGCCAGGTCACCGTGGTCGAGCCCGATGCCGTCAAGCGCCAAGCGCAGGCCGCCCATGTGCGCCACAACCTCGAACCTTTGGGCATGGCCCACCGCACCGAGCGCGTGCAGGCCGTGGCCGACTTGGCCGATGTGGCCTGGCCCGGTGTGAGCCTGTTGATCGAGTGCATCCCGGAAAAACTGCCCCTCAAACAGGCCCTCTTTGCGCAACTGGCGCAGATGGCCGCCCCCGAAACGCTGCTGTGCAGCAACAGCTCCAGCTTCCCGATCAGCGCCATCGCCGAGGGCCTGCCCTCGGCAGAGCGCATGCTGGGTCTGCACTTTTTCATGCCCGCGCATTTGGTGCCGCTGGTGGAGGTTGTGCTCGGACCCAAGACGGCTGTGCAAGAGGCTGAGCAGCTGTGCGATTTCATGCGCGGCTGCGGCAGCGTGCCCGTGCTGGTGCGCAAGGACAAGCCCGGGTTTTTGGCCAACCGCATGCAGCACGCCCTGGCGCGTGAGGCCTTTGCCTTGATCGACGAAGGCGTGGCCTCGCCCGAAGACGTGGACGCGGCCGTGCGCTTTGGTTTTGGTTTCCGCTTTCTGGCCGCAGGCCCGGTCATGCAGCGCGACCATGCGGGGCTGGAGGTGCACACCGCCGCCGCGGCCAGCATGTACCCCAGCTTGGCCGTGAACGCCGAGCCCGCCCGCGTGCTGCAAGAGCGCGTGGCCCGGGGTGACTTGGGCATGAAGACCGGGCAGGGCTTTTTCAGCTGGACACCCGAGACCCAAAAGGCTGAGCGCGAACGCTACGACCGCTTGCTGCGCCAAGGGCTGGATTTGCTGGCGTCTGAGCTGCCGCCCCTTCACCCTCTCGATTGATTTTCAAAAGGCGCCCCATGGCAGTTTTTCCGAATCCCCTGTTGATCACCGTCGCGCCCAACGGCGCCTACAAGCAGCGGCCCGATCACCCGGCCTTGCCCATCACAAGTTCTGAGCTGGGCCAGACCGCCAAGCTGTGCCTCGATGCCGGTGCGGCCATGATCCACATGCACATCCGCGATGCGCAGGGGCGTCACAGCCTGGATGTACAGGGCTACCGCGACGCTCAGCAAGCCGTCAAGGCGGCGGTGGGCGATGAACTGATCATTCAGGTCACCAGCGAAGCCGCTCGCGTGTACAAAGCGCCCGAGCAAATTGCCATGGTCACCGCGCTCCAACCCGAAGCCGTGTCGGTGGGTCTGCGTGAAGTGGACCAGCCCGAAATCGGCGACGCAGGGCTGGCGCAGTTTTTTGGCTGGTTGGCCAAAGAGCGCGTCATGACCCAGGTCATCGTGTACGACGTGGCCGATCTGCAGCGCTGGCAAGCCCTGCGTGCGCAAGGCGTGGTCCCGGATGCGCCCTGGTCACTCTTGTTTGTGCTGGGCCGTTATTCGGTGGGCCAAACCTCCGAGCCGCGAGACCTGTTGCCCTTTGTCATGGCCCACACCGGCAACGAGCCATGGTCCATGTGCGCTTTTGGCGCGGGCGAACACGCCTGCACCACCACCGCCGCCGCACTGGGCGGCCATGTGCGTGTGGGCTTTGAAAACAACCTTTTGCTGAACAACGGGCAGGTCGCCCCCGACAACGCCGCGCTGGTGCGCCAGGTGGCCGACTCGGCCCGCGTGCTGGGCCGCAGCCTCTGCACCGCGCAGCAGGCGCGTGAAGCATTTTTTGCCGTTTGAGCTTTTCATTTTTTTACCCGAAACAACACCATGAAACGCAGCACTCTCAGCCGCCCTTTTGGCCGCCACCGCCGTGCCTGCGCTGGCCCAGGACAACTACCCCAGCAAAACCATCCGGTTTGTCGTGCCTTACCCACCGGGCGGCCCGACCGACCTGATGGCCCGCATGCTGCAAAGTGAGTTGAGCACCTGTCTGGGTATCACGGTGATTGTGGACAACAAAGGCGGTGCAGGTGGCAATTTGGGCAGTGCTGAAGTGGCCAAGCAAGCGCCTGCGGATGGTTACCCCCTGCTGCTGGCGGCCAACGGTCTCATGGCGGTCAAACCCACGCTGTACCGCAGCATGCCTTTTGTTCCAAAGACCGACTTGGCACCTGTGATTCAGATTTCGGCCTTCCCGCTAGTGCTCGAAGTGCACCCCAGCGTGCCGGTTAACAACGTCAAGGAGTTGATTGCACTGGCCCAAAAGCCCAGCAGCCAACTCGCTTTTGCATCGGCCGGTAACGGCACACCCCAGCATTTGGGGGGTGAAATTTTCAACACCCAGGTGAACACCAAAATTTCGCACATTCCTTACCGAGGCGCAGGCCCTGCGCTTAACGACTTGATCGGTGGTCAGGTACAGGTGATCGAGGGGGTGTGCCAGGTTACGAGTTGACCTGCTGGCATGGCATCGCGGTGCGTGCGGGCATGCCTGCGCCCGTGGTGCAAAAACTCAGTACCACCTTGAACGCTATCTTCAACGACGCAGAGTTCAAGAAAAAATGGGAAGCCATCGGCACGCCCGGGTGGGCGGCACAGCTGCTCAGTTTGGCGAGTTGATCCGTAAGGAAACCATCCGCTTGGGCCAGGTGGTCAAGAACGCGGGGATGACGGTGGATTGACACGCCCGCAAAGTAGCGGTTCAGCTGAGCGCGTCCGCCAGTTGAACCGCAGACCCAAACGCCAAAGTGAAGCCCAAGGCGCCTTGCCCGGCGTTGATGAAAAGATTGCGCGGCCCTGTGGTTTGGCGGCCAGTGATGGGCAAGCCTGTGGGTGTGGCCGGGCGCATGCCGGCCCAGGGCTGGATGTCGGTGTAGCGAGAGCAATCTGGAAATAGTGCTTGCGTGGCTTGCTGCAAAGTTTGAATCTGACGGGCCTGAACGCTTGCATCCTGTCCTACCAACTCCACCATGCCCGCTGCCCGCAGCCGCTGCCCTAAACGAGCAAAGACAATCTTGTGGGCGCTGTCGGTGATGCTGACCTTGGGTGCCAATCCTTGCCCATCGGTGGCAACCGTGATGCTGTAACCCTTGAGCGGATATACCGGTATGCGCACGCCTGCCGCTGCAGCCAGCACTGGTGCGTTATGGCCTGTGCACAGCACAAAAGCATCGGCCGAAATTTGATCGCTATTGGCCAGGCTGACTGCAGCGACTTTGTCGCCCGATTGAAGCCAGCCTTGGATGTCTTGACCCAAGCGCAAGGCCACACCCCGTGAGATCAGTATCTGCGTCAAGGCCTCGCACACTTTTTTGCAATCGGCCGCGCATTCGCTGTCTGTGTAAATCGCGCCCGAAAACGGTTCTTGTTGATGCGCCAAAGCAGGTTCGATGGTGCAGGCCTCAGACGCTGAGACCGCACGCTGCGTGGCGCCTCCCAATTGCTTTTGCAACACCATCTGCTGCCGTGCAGCGGCAAATGAGGCCTCTGTGCGAAACAACACCAGTTTGCCCGACATCGCAAAGTCACAGTCGATGTTTTCGCGTTCGCGCAGCGCATCAAACACCGCTCGGCTTTGCGCGGCCAAGGTCAATAATTGCGCTGTGGTTTTTTGCGACTGTTGTGCATTGCAAGCTTGCAAGAACTGCACAACCCACATCCATTGGTGCGTGTCCAATTGGGGGCGGATCTTGAGTGCAGAAGATGGCGACAGCAGCAGTTTGGGCAATTGCGCCCAGATGCCCGGGTCGGCCAAAGGCTGCACATAGGAATAACTGAGCTGTGCACCGTTGCCCCCGCTGGCGCCTGCGGCAGGTGCCGTACGGTCGACCACGGTGACCTGGTGACCCCGTTGCGTCAATTCATAAGCAGTGGTCAGGCCAATGATGCCGGCGCCCAATACGCACACATGCATGGGTTTCCTTTGTACAGTGAAATGCCACATTTATCCAGGCGCTAGACCCGTGTCATTAGGGGCATCGATATCAGAGTCTACCCTGAGCCTGACCCGATTCAGGGGCAAATCAGGCACAAGTTGTGCTACACAGTAGGTCTGGTTTTTTTAACCCTTCCACGAGGAATCACATGAAGCGTCGCAATCTGTTTTGGGTCTTGGGTTTGGCTGCTGCCATGACAGCACCCGTGCAAGCACAGCAATTTTTCCGCATCGGTACCGGGGGTACCGCAGGCACTTATTACCCCGTGGGCGGAATGATCGCCAACGCGGTGAGCCAGCCCGGCAAAATCGTGGCCACAGCTCAGGCCAGCAATGGTTCGGTGGCCAACGTCAATGCCGTCGCCGGTGGTGCCATGGAGTCCGGTTTTTCGCAGTCCGACGTGGCCACCTGGGCCTACACCGGCACTGGCGTCTACGAGGGCAAACCCAAGGTGGCCGACTTGCGCATGATCGCCAACTTGTACCCCGAGAGCATCCATCTGGTGGTCAAAAAAGGCTCTGGCATCAAGTCGGTGGCCGACCTCAAGGGCAAGCGTGTGGCGCTGGACGAGCCGGGTTCGGGCACCTTGGTCAATGCTCGCACGGTGCTGGCGGCTTATGGCGTGAAAGAAAGCGACATCAAACCTGAATACATCAAGCCCAACCAGGCCGGTGACAAACTGAAAGACGGCGCACTCGACGCCTTCTTCTTTGTGGGTGGGGCACCTGCTGGTGCGATTGCCGAGCTGGCCTCCAGCGGTGCCGGCATCGAGCTGGTGCCTTTGGCTGGTCCCCAGGCCGAAGCCTTGCGCAAGAGCAACCCTTACCTGGCAGTCGATACCATTCCTGCAGGAACCTACAAGGATGTGCCAGCTGTGCAGACGATGGCGATGGGTGCCCAGTGGGTGACCAGCGCCAAGGCCGACACCGAAACCGTCTACCAGATCACCAAGGCGCTTTACAGCAAAGCCGCCCAGGACGCGTTGGCGGCCGGACATGCCAAAGGCAAATTCATCACTAAGGAAAACGCCGTCAAGGGTGTGGGTATTCCTTTCCACCCCGGTGCCGAGAAGTTCTACAAGGAAGCCGGTGTCCTGAAGTGATTTGGTCAAAACGGCGCGTTACTGTGTGACGTGCTGTTGGGGGCAAGGGTGCAATGCACCCTGAAATGTGAAACAGGGCGCATGTGCGCCCTGTGTTTTGAAGGACAGGTATGACCGAAGCCCGCGAGCGCGACATGCGCGATCTGCAGGAACTCGAAGAAAAGTTCGACCCCGAAATGCGTTTTCGGCCCACGTTGCCCCCAGCGTCGGTGATCGTGAAATGGCTGCTCATCATCCTGTCGGGCTTTCATTACTACACAGCGGGCTTTGGCCTGTTGCGTGAGACCACCCACCGGGGTGTGCACTTGGCCTTTGTGCTGGGCCTGATTTTTCTGGTGTTTGCAGCGACCCGGTCGGACGCAGACACCACCGTGTCCAAAAGTCGTTTCAGCATCGGTGGTGTACCGCTGGTGGATTGGCTGTTGGGCCTGGCCTGTGCGGCCAGCGTCATGTACATCCCCTACGTCTTCGATGACCTGGCCTTTCGTGTGGGCAACCCGGACACGATGGATGTGGTGATGGGCTCCATCCTGTTCATCACCTTGCTCGAAGCCACCCGCCGCTCCATGGGCTGGCCTTTGCCCTTGATTGCGATCGGCTTCACGGTCTATGCGTTGGCTGGGCCTTATTTTCCGGGGTTGCTCAAGCACGCAGGTGCCAGCTGGAGCCAGATGATCAACCACCAGTACCTGACCAGCCAGGGTATTTATGGCGTGGCGGTGGGTGTGGTGGCCACTTATGTTTTTCACTTCGTGTTGTTTGGCGTGTTGGCCACGCGGATTGGTTTGGGGCAATTGTTTCTGGATATTGCTTCGACGGTTGCGGGACGCTATGCGGGCGGTCCAGCCAAGGTCAGTGTGTTTGGTTCGGCTATGTTCGGCACACTCAGTGGTTCCTCGGTGGCCAATGCGGTCACGGTGGGCTCGCTCACCATCCCGGCCATGATCCGGGTGGGCTACCGCCGTGAGTTCGCGGGCGCGGTTGAAGCCGCATCGTCGACAGGCGGGCAGATCACACCGCCCGTGCTGGGTGCTGCGGCGTTTTTGATGGTCGAGTTTTTGAACGTGTCTTATCAGACCATCATCGCCGCGGCCGTTGTGCCGGCCTTCATGCATTTTTTTGGGGTGTTCATGCAGGTGCATTTCGAGGCCAAACGCTATGGCTTGCGTGGCCTGACCGACGAAGAGATGCCTAAGTTACGCGAGTCCTTTCAGCAGCGTTGGCCTACCTTGATCCCATTGGTCTTGTTGATCGCCATTTTGGTGTCCGGCCGCACGCCCTATTTGGCCGCCTTCACCGGCATCACCTCTTGCATGATTGTGGGCCTGTGCACTTCGGTGCGGGGCAACCGGGGCGTCAATTGGGGTCTGCTGATTGCGCTGCATGTGCTGTTAGCCTTGATCGCTTTTTTCGACTGGGGCGGCGATGGTGAGACCATCAAGCTGGGTCTTCTGGCGTTGGGCGTGGCCCTGATCTGGGCGGGACAAAAGTGGATGGGCGTGATCGGCCGCATCGACAACGCAGTGCTGCTTGAAGCGTTCGAGACGGGTGCCAAATATGCGCTGGCCGTGGGCGCTGCGGCGGCCACCGTGGGCATTGTGATTGGCGTGGTCACGCTCACGGGCGTGGGTTTCAAGATCAGTTTCATCATCACCGGATGGGCGCAAATCATCGCCGCCTTTATGATGAATTGGTTGCCTGCCTTCATGGCCGACAGCAAGTCCCTGACGCTGCTGGCCGCGCTGTTCATGACAGGGATTGTCTGCATCTTGATGGGCTGCGGTATCCCGACCACGGCCAACTACATCATCATGGTCACGGTGGCCGCACCCACCTTGGTGCAACTGGGGGTGGAGCCTTTGGTGGCGCATTTCTTCGTGTTTTATTACGGGGTGCTGGCCGACATCACGCCGCCGGTGGCGCTGGCCGCTTATGCGGCGGCGGGCATGGCGGGCAGTGATCCATTCAAGACCGGCAATATGGCTTTCCGTCTGGGGTTGGCCAAGGCGCTGGTGCCTTTTGTGTTCGTGTTTTCGCCATCGCTGCTGCTGGTTGCCAAGGGCTTCACTTGGGCTGATTTTGCAGTCACCTTCATCGGTTGTGTGTTCGGTATTGTGGCGCTGGCTGCGGCGCTCAGCGGTTACCTGATGGCCGAGATGAAGCGCTGGGAGCGTGTGCTGTGCACGGTGGGTGCGCTGTGCCTGATTGCCCCTGGCCTGAAAATCAGTTTGTTGGGTCTTTTGTTGATGCTGCCAGTGCTGATTCACCAATGGACGACGAGCCGGTCTCTTAAGGGCCTAAACCCTGCATGACGTGAAACGCAAGGGGCTTTTCAGCGCTTTGTGGGATTTGGACGTTGGAGCCACTACACTGGCGGGCCTTGGTTTCAGGCCCGCCATTTTTTGTTGCGGTCTGACCTTTAGCCCGTTGACCTTCTTTGATTGCCCATGAAATTCAAAATGTCCGAAAAGTCGCTCTTTGCGACTTTGCTACGCGCCCCGTGGTGGGTGAGCTTTTTGGTGATGTTTGGCGTGGCCCTAGTGGCTGGGGCTTTGCTGCCTGAGGCCTACAAAACAGCGGGCATGTTGGGGGCGTTCCCGTTTTTTGTCATTGGCGTCATGGCCGCCTGGCGACAAAGAAATGCCATCTCGGCCAGCCGCATTCAGGAACTGGTGGAGCAGGCACGGGGCATGGGTTGGCGTGATTTTTCGGTGTTGATCGAAGAAGCGCTCAGGCAGCAGGGTTTTGTGGTCAGTCGCCTGAACGATGGCCCGGCCGATTTTCAGATCGAAAAAAATGGCCGCATTACCTTGGTCAGTGCCAAGCGCTGGAAAGCGGCCACCGTGGGCGCAGAGCATTTGCGGGAGTTGCTGGCTGTCCGTGAAAGCCGTGATGCCTTTTCGTGCACCTGCATGAGCTTGGGCGTCTTCAGCCAGGCTGCGATCGATCTGGCCAGCAGCAGCCCGATGCAATTGCTCGGCTCGGCCAACATCGCACAACTCATGCACGACGGGGCCAACGCCCTCAAGGTCTGACCACTCGGCGTCTCATTTTTAGGCTTCCAAGGATTTCCATGACCAGACCGCTTCTGGATGAATCAGCCATCCACCCGGCCATCCGCCAACGCATTGCCGAACACCACTTGCCCGTGATCCAGCAGGTGCAAACCGCCATCGCCCAGCACGCTGTGGTGGTGGTAGGCTTGTCGGGCAACCCGTTTGTGGGCAAAGCCCGCAAGGCGCTGGCCGCAGCGGGCGTGGCGCACGAGTACATCGAGTTCGGCAGCTATTTTTCGCAATGGCGTTTACGCAATGCGCTGAAGATGTGGACCGGCTGGCCCACGTTCCCGATGGTCTTTGTGCGCGGCACGCTGGTCGGTGGTGCCGATGACCTGCGCCGCCTGATCGACAGTGGCGAACTCAGCACCTTGCTCAAAGCCTGAGCGACATGGCCGCACAGGCAAAACCCGAGTTGTGGCGCACCGAGACGGCCGATGCGGTGGCCGTGCTGAACATTCCCGGCGCATTGAAGCGGCCACGCACATTTGACATTGATGTCAGCTTGCTGGTGCGTGTGCCCGAAGACCCTGCCGAGGCATGGCACGCGTTGACGCTGGAGATCGACGGCAAGCAGCAATGGCACCGCCGCATTGCCAGCAATTGCCCGGGCCAGACCGATGGGCTCGATTACCACTGCCGCTTGGTGCTCGAAGCCGGTCCATCCCTTCGCGTGCGCGCTGTGGCGGGCACTCGGGGCTCGGTGGTGCAGCGCTTGCAGATCGAAGCGCGCGAAGACCTTTAGCCTTAGCCGATCACCGCCAACTCGCGCAGCGGTCGGTTTTGCACCAGGCGCTCAAAACCTAACTCTTGTAAGTCGATGGTTTGGGCCTGGCCCTGCAGCATCCACTCGGCCAGCGCCAAACCAGCGCCTGCCGCATGTTGCATGCCGTGGCCTGAAAAACCGTTGATGAAATACAGGTTGCGCAGATCGGGGTGCGGGCCGATCACGGCGTTGTGATCGAAGGTGTTCATCTCGTAATAGCCTGCCCAGGCCCGCTCCACCCGCAAAGCCGCCAGCGCCGGGATGCGGTGCGCGAGCGAGGCCCATTGTTCGTCGTTCCATTCTGCCCAGTCAGGCTCCAGCGGCAGGTCGGGTGCGGTGTGCAAAGGCTCTGCGCCGCTGATCAAAAAACGGCCCTCGGGTCGCAGCCACCAGCCGCTCGGGTCGATCAGCAAGGGGCATTGCGGCAGTGGCTCGGGGCAAGACAGCACAAACACCGTGCGCCGCGCCGCCTCGATGGGCAGTTGCACCCCGGCCATGGCTGCCACTTCGCCGCCCCAAGGCCCTGCTGCATTCACCAGCTGCCCGCAGGGCAAGGTGCTGCCACTGGCCAAACGCACGCCCGTGATTTGCGTCGCTGTGTGGTCCAGGTCCACCACCCGGTCGTGCAGTCGCTGCACGCCTTGCGCCATGGCTTTTTTCAAAAAGGCTTGGTGCAGGGCAGGGCCGTCAAACCAACCTTCTCCGCTCAGGCCCAGACTGCCCAGCGCCACATCGTCCACGTTCAGCCAGGGGTAGCGCTGGCGCAGGGCCTCGGGGCCCAACAGGGCGACATCGGCCCCGGCCTGTTTTTGGATCTGGTGTGCGGTGCGCAGGGCTGCTGTTTGCTCAGGCTGGGCCAGGTACAAATAGCCGGGTTCCTGCAAACCCAGTGCGACCGGGTGGTCGGGCAGGCCCAGGTGCTGCTCGGCCTCGCGCAAAAAAGCGATGCCGAATTGGCTCAGCCGGATATTGACCGGGCAGGTGAACTGCTGGCGGATCGAGCTGGCCGACAGTGAAGAGGAGGCTTTTTCGTAGCGCGTGTCCGATTCGATCAGCGTCACTTTCAAGCCAGGCTGCAGGCGGATCAGCCAATAGGCCGTGGCCGCACCCATCACGCCGCTGCCCACAATCACCACATCGGTGCGGCTCATGGGCGATTGCCTTCGGCCAATGCCGCGCGGTAAACCAAACGGGCCGCCACCGTGTCTTCCACCGCCTGGCCCAGCGATTTGAAAACGATGGTGGTGCCCGCAGGCGGTGGCGCCACACGCCCGCACAACACTTCGCCAATTTCGGCCGCGACCCGCGCGCCTGAAAGCAGCACATCGCCCGATTCTTTTTCAGCCGCTTCGCGCTGATCGGCCACCACCCAATTGTTCATGGCCGCATCGTCCAGCTCGCGCCAGGTGGGGCGGGGCGCGCCCACAGCCGCCACAAAGGCACCGGGCTTGAGCCAGGTGCCCTGCAGCACGGGTTCGCTGGCATTGGTCACGGTGCACACGATGTCGGCCCCGCGCACCGCCTCTTCAGCGCTGGCGCAAGCCATGCCGCCAATGTCGTGTGCGCACTGCTGCGCGTTGCCTGCGTTGGGGCTCCAAACCCGAATCTCGGACACCTCGCGCACGGCCCGCAGCATTTGCGCGTGGCTGCGGGCCAGCACGCCGCTGCCCAGCATGGCCACCACCTGCGGTGTGTGTGGCACCAGCGCATCGGCCGCCACGGCAGAGGCAGCTGCCGTGCGCATGGCGGTGATGGTGTTGCCCTCCATCACGGCCAGCGTCTGGCCCGTGGCCGGGTCCATCAAGACAATGGTGCTCAGCAGCGTGGGCAAGCCCTTTTGCGCATTGCCCGGCACCAGCGTGATGAGCTTGGTGCTCAAGGCATCGCCCAGTTGCGCAGGTTTTAAAAACAGCAGGCCATCATTGGAGGCCTCGCCAATCGGCATGACCATGCGCAGCGGCTGCACCACCTGGCCCAGCGTCAAGGCCACCAAGGCCTCGCGCACGCCTTGCAGCAGGTCGGGCACGTTCAGCAGTTGCTGCACGCGGGCTTCGTCAAAATAATGGACCATGGTCTGTCTCTAGATGGGCTGAAGGGCAGGGGCTATTCCATCATGCTCTGTCCATTTGGGCAGTCACATTCAGGATTCGTCGTGTCGCCAGCCCAGTCACAATGGAGCACATTTCCTGAATATCCACATTGGAAGGGGTTGGTCATGGTGGGCAAACTTTGGGTGTTGGCCTTGGCGTTTTATGGGGTTATGGGCATCGCCAGAGCCACTGATGCACCGAGTGCGCCCGCCCGCATCATCGAAGAGATCGTCACCGTCAAGACCCCGCAGGGGTTCACCCAGCAAGGCGTGTTGTCCAAGCTGGATTCGGCTGTGGCCCCTCAAAAACTGCTGGTGGTGGTGTCGGGGCACCCCGGGGTCACCCGGCCACGTCTGAACGAGGCGGGGCAGATCACCACCCGGCAAAACGGCAATTTTTTGGTGCGTGCCCGTCAGCACCTGCTGTCTCCCCAGGTCGTCACCTTGTTGCTCGACTGTCGGTCCGATTTTGAAACCCAGTGCCCCGACAACTACCAGGCCACAGCCGAGCGGGCGCAAGACATTGCGCTCTTGGTTCAAGAGGTGCAAAGAAAAATCCCCAGCTTGGTGCACATCTGGGCCGTGTCCACCAGCAGAGGGGTGATCACCACCGCTGGCTTGCTCAAGCATGGGCAAAACCTCTATGCCGGTATCGTCCACACCGCGGGCACCTACAGCAAGGCCAGAGATCAGGGGCTAGAGTTTGGGCCGTTCAAAACCCCGCAATTCATCTTTCACCACCGTCAGGACCCTTGCCCAATGACGTACCACCGGGATGCCGTGGCCATCGCTGAAAAATGGGGCGTGGGCTTGGCGTCGGTGTCGGGCGGATCGGGTTTCCGTGGCGAGGCCTGCCAGGCGTTTACCCAGCATGGCTTTGCGGGGCGCGAAGAGCAGGTGGCTGGGGCCATCCGTCGCTTGGTGGAATCGGGCACGCTGGCGCAAACCCAAATCGATTGAGGCCAAGGGCTACAGGCCATCCACAGCGGGTGTCACACGGTGGCGATGGGCGTGACGGGTGAGCCAATGGCCCCCGGCAGGCGCAGCGGTGGGGCCGTGAGCAAAAAGCGCGAACGGCCAGCCGCCCGCAGCCAGTGGGCCAGGGGGGTGAGGTGCCAGATCTCGCCCAGATGCACGCCCAGCTTGAACAGGCAATGCTCGTGCAAGGGCAAAGCCGCGCAGCTGCCGGGCCGGGGTGTGGCGGGCAAGCCTTCGACCGCGTAGTTGTCGGCGATCAGCGCCACCAGGCCCGAATCGGTGATCCACTGCAGCAGCCGCTCGTCGCGTCCTTCCAGCACCGCGCAAGAGTTTTCCACCGCATGCGGATCGGGCTGTTTGTTCATCTCCAGCAGCATCTGCGCAAAGCCCGTGTGCAGACACACCATGTCGCCGGGCTCCACCACCACCCGGTCCTGGTGCAGGATGTCCAGCAGCATGTCGTAGCCCACCCGCACCCGCTCGCGGCCCAGATGGGCATGCAGGTCGATCATGACCGCACGGCCCTGCACACAGCGCTCGGACATTTTCTCGATGCCCAAGGCCTTGGCCGTTGATGTCGATTCACGGGCGATCTCGGGAAAACCAAAAATACCCGCCCCCGATCCACTGCTGGGCCCCACGACATCGCTGCCCGCGCGAAAGCCGTTGTAATAAACCGGCTCGGGCACACCGTCGCCGTTGGCATCGAACATCGAGCCCACATGCGCCAGGCTGTCCCACTGGGTGCTGTACTGCAAGTGCATGATGACCAGGTCGTCGCACACCACATCGGTGCAGGCCGGATCGTCACACCAGAGCTGGTAGTTCATATTGGGCTTGTCGCCGCGCAAGGTGGGGCGCAGCACGGGTGGCTGACGCCGCGGGTTGAGCACGTTGCCACCCGGAAAATCCAGCGGCAAGCTCAGGTTGAAGGTCCGTCCCGTGCGCACTTCTTGCATGCCTTGCAGGACTTTTTCAGTCGTCAACAGGTTCATGCGACCGTACTGGTCGTCAGGCCCGAAGTCGCCCCAGTTCGAGCCCGGTGGGCGGTTTTTCCAGCGAGGAGAAGAAGACATGCAGGACTCCTTTGAAGGCAACCCAAATGCATCAGGCATGCTCACATCTTGTGTGCGGGTCGGCGGTCTGGGTGTCACCGATCTGACTCAAACAAGCGTTCAGTGCATCAGTCGTGGTGGGTGCCCTGAAACTCGCGCCACAGCAAATACAGGCCGCTGGCCACCACCACCAAAGCGCCCAGCACCACAGGCAGGTCGGGCACCTGGCCAAACACCAGCCAACCCAGCACCGTCATGTAAACGATCTGCTGGTACAAAAATGGTCCCAACACCGCCGCTGAGGCGTAGCGGTGCGCCACAGCCACAAAGTGGTGGCCAATGCCGCCGCACAAACCGGCCAGTGCCATCACGCACCATTCCAGCAGCGTGGCCGGTTGGTGCCATTGCCACAGCGCCACGGGCGTCAGGGCCAAAGTGGCCACCACCGCCGAGGTCATTTGTGTGGTGGCCGGGTTTTCGCTGTTGGCCAGATGCCGCGTCATCATGTTGAAGAGCGCATACAAAATGGCATTGAGCGCCGACAGCAAGATGGCTGGGTGAAAGCCTTGGCTGCCGGGGCGGATGATGACCAGCACCCCCGCAAAGCCCACCGCAATGGCCAGCCAACGCTTGGCGTCCAGCCGCTCGCCCAACCACCAGGCCGACAGCAGCGCAATCAAAATCGGCACGGAAAACTGCATCGCCCCAGTCTCGGCCAGCTGCAAATACTGCAAGGCCCAGAAGTTCAGGCCGGTCATGGCCGCCAGCATCAAGCCGCGCAGCAACTGCAAACGCGGGTGCCGCCAGCGCAGCAGATCGCCTTTGAGCGATGGCGCGAACACCGCGATGGAAAACAGTGCGTGTGTCAAAAAGCGCATCCACACCACCTGCATCACGGGCAGGGTGAGCACCAGCCACTTGGCCGATGCGTCAAGCACCGCAAACATCAAGGTGGTGACCGTCACCAGCGCAATGCCGATGCGGCGGTGCCGGGCGCTGTCGCTGAAAAGCTGACTCATCGGGCGAGGCTCAGCGCTTGGGTGGTGTCTCCAGCCCGCCTGTGTAAAAGCGGTTGAAGGTGGGGGAGATGATCAACTCGTTGATGCAGGTGCGGGCGGGCATCTGCGCCACAAACAGGATGGCCTGTCCCATGTCCTCGCCCTGTACCATGCGCTCGCGTTGCTCGGCAGACGGCGGCACAGGCCGCTTGTTCAGGATGGGTGTGGCCACCTCGCCGGGCAAGAGCGAGGTAGCGCGGATGCCGTTTGTGCACTCTTCCATGTTGATGGACTCGGTCAAGGCCAGCACGGCGCGTTTGGTGGCGTTGTAGGCCGGGCCAGTCAGCTTGGATGCGTACAGCCCCGCCCATGAGGACACGTTGATGATCAAACCGCTTTGCTGCTGGCGCATGGCGGGCAGAACCGCGTGCACGCAATAAAACAGGCCCGACAGGTTGATGGCCACCACATCGTCCCAAGCCTCGGGCGTGACCACGTCGAAGTTGCGTTGTGTGGCATTGGTGCCCGCGCTGGTCACCAGAATGTCGATGCGCCCATGTTGGTCCAGAATCTGTTGCACGGCCGCCTTGACGGCGTGCTTGTCGGCCACGTCCAGCAGCAGGGCCTCGGCGCTGCCCACAGCCTTCAGAGCCGCCAAAGCGCTGGCATTGGTGGCGGCGTTGCGGCCCGAAATCACCACATGGGCCCCGGCCTTGACCAGCTCTATCGCGCCTGCCAGCCCGATGCCGCTGCCCCCGCCTGTGATCCATGCAACTTGTCCTGTGAGTGGTGCGGTCATGTCTTTGTCCTGAACTTGGGGTGAAAGGCCCACAGCCGCCTGCTGGCAAAACGGAAGCCCTTTGCCCAGATTAACGCAGCCACTGGCGCTCGGCCTGCCCCTCAGGTGACACCCGCAGGCGCTGCCCCTTCGCTGGGGCAGGGCCGTAAGGCCTCACTTGGGCAGGTCGCGGGCACCGCTTTCGGGGCGGTACATCTTGAACAGCTGTTCCGGCCCGATGGTGAAGTAATCCGCTGCGCCGCCGCCGCGCAAAATGTGCCCGGCATGGGCCGTGTCATACACCCCGCCCTTGAGCAAGCGCTCGTCGATGTGGATGCCCACCACCTGGCCAAACACCATCCAGGTGTCGATCTTCTGGCCCTGCAGGTCTTGCAGTTGCAGGATTTGTGTGCAGCGGCACTCAAAGCTCACCGGGCTTTGCGCCACACGTGGCACACCCACCACCCGTGATGCCTCGGGCGTCAGGCCCGCCAGATCAAACTCGCTCACCTCGGGTGGCACCGCCTCACAGGTCTGGTTCATCACCTCGGCCAGATCGCGGGTGACCAGGTTCCAGACAAACTCACCCGTGGCCTCGATGTTGTTGAGCGAATCCTTGCGCCCAATGCTCGAAAAACCGATGACGGGCGGCACGTAGTTGAAAGCGCTGAAAAAGCTGTACGGGGCCAGGTTCAGCACGCCGCTCGCGCTGCGGCTGGACACCCAGCCAATGGGGCGGGGGCCCACGATGGCGTTGAACGGGTCGTGCTTGAGGCCGTGGCCCAGGCGGGGTTCGTAGAAATGCATGGTGATCAACTCGTAAAAAAACCCCTCGAAAGGGGTTCAGGCCTGAAAGCAAGAAAGTTTACTTCTTGACGCAAGCAGGGTTCTTTTCGTTTTCTTTCTTGGAGCAGTCGACTTTTTTGTCGTCCATTTTGCCGCCGCCGTGCGCACCTGCGAAGGCGGGCATGGACACCAACATGAAAGCGGAAACGAGAGCGGTCATCACGAATTTCATAAAAACACCTTGGAGGAGAGAGGTTGATAAAAAGGACAAGAATGGTGAATCGGTGTGAGCCAATGCACAGACCCATACTATCAAGCATCAAAGGCACATGAAAACCATGGACAAAACCCATCGCCACCGCTGTGATGCTTTCCCACCGATTTCAGGCGCAGTTGTGACCGCGCTTTTGGGGTGCTTCTTGGCCGTGTCACCTGTTGCCGCACAAGAGCGTTTCAAGCCCGCTGCATCTGCGGTGGTTTTGTCCGCGTCGGTGCATGCCGCCAAGGGTCGTCCAGATTCTTTGCGGGCTTTGGACCAAGCCTGGCGGGCCCAGCCTCAAAACTTGCCCACCGCACTGGCCTATGCCAGAGCGGTTTTCACGCTGGGCCTGACCGAAGGTGACTTGCGCTGGTATGGCTCGGCCAAGGCGGCTTTGAAGCCCTGGTGGACAGTGGCTGACCTGCCTGCAGAGGCTTATTTTTTGCGGGGCTTGGTCAAGCAAGGCTTTCACGATTTTCAGGATGGCTTGCAAGACATCAACCGCGCCATCGCCCTGGAGCCTGCACGCGCCGAATTTTGGTCCTGGCGCTTTGCCTTGCACCTGCTCTTGGCCGACATGTCGGCGGCCCAGAAAGACATTGAGGAAATGAGCCGCTTGCTCGGTGCAGAGGAAGCCCAGGTCTACCGTGCGGTGTTGCTCTACCGCACAGGCCAGCCATTGCCAGCGGTGGACATGTTGAGCCGGGCCCTTCGCTCCGCCAGCTACCAAGATGCCGCCTCGCAAGACTGGTTGGGCTTCCATTTGGGCGAGGCGCAGCGCGTGGCCGGACAGCCTGCGAAAGCTTTGGCCGTTTGGGGGCAGCGTCTCAAAGCCAGTCCGCAGTCGCACCTGATCCGCTTGTCTTTGGCCGACTTGCTCAACCAGCAAGGCCAGTACCGCGAAGCCAAAACCATCGCCATGGCCGCCACCAGCAGCAATGCCCCAAACAGCCCTGCGACCCTGACCGATGCGCTCTTGATGCAGGCGGTGTTGGCCAGTCGTGGATTGAAAGACCCGGACGAAGGCCGCTTGGCCAGCCAGTTGGAAGCGCGGCTTCAGTCGCAAGCCTTGCGGCAAGAGGCCTTGATCGAGCGACCCAAACTCATTTACCAAATTGCCTACGGGCGCGATCTGAAGGCGGGGCTGGCTTTGTCCATCGACAACTGGCAGTTGCAAAAAGAACCGCCCGATGCGCTCTTGTTTGTGCAGGCTGCGTTGGCTTTGGGCCAAGCCCGGGCTGCCGAGCCCGTGGTCAAGTGGGCAGAAAAAACCGGTTATACCGATCCGCAATTGACGCCGATGCTGGCGCAGCTCCAGTCTCACCCGAGCTGGACCGGGGGGCGTCCATGATGACTTCTCCAAGCAAAGGCTTGGCGCGGCGCTGGTGGGTGGCTGCTGCTTTGGCTGTGTTCAGCCTGCTCAGCACCCCTGTGGCCCAGGCACACTCCAGCAGCAACAGCTACCTCACGCTTAGGACGTCTGGCACCGCGTTGACACTCAGGGCCGATGTCCACATGCGGGACCTTGACCTGATTTTTGACCTCGACGCCAACCGCGATGGCCAAGTCACTTGGGGCGAGACGCAGGCGCGAAGCCCCGAGTTGAACGACTGGCTGGCGCAGGGCATTGCCCTGGCTGCGGCTGGACAACAGTGCGCCTTGGGCCGTGCAGACCTGCAAGCCAGCGAGCACGCCGATGGCACCTACCTGAGCGCCCTGTGGGTCATGAGTTGCCCGGGGCTGTCCTCTGCGGCAGACGCGGCCGATGCCCGTTTGGCGCTGCGTTATGACTTGATCTTTGCGCAAGACAGTCTGCACCGCGGCTTGCTCAAGGTGGATCTGGGGGACCACCAAAGCAGTGCTTTGCTCAGCCCTGAAAGGCCAGAGGCCCGCATCGGCCGCGCAGACAACAGCCCGCTCAAAGTGTTTGGGCGCTACATCCTCGAGGGCGTGTGGCACATCTGGATCGGCATCGACCACATCGTCTTCCTGCTCAGCCTCTTGGTGCTGGCCCCCTTGCAGCCTTCTCGGCAAAAGGTGGTGGATTGGCAAGCGGCCAAGCAGGCTCGGCCCGTGGTGCTGGACGTGCTGGCGGTCGTCACGGCCTTCACGGTGGCGCACTCCATCACGTTGGGCTTGACCATCACGGGCTGGCTCACGCCGCCCGCCGATCTGGTGGAGCCAGCCATTGCCATTTCGGTGGTGCTGGCCGCGCTGAACAATTTGCTGGGTTTCAGCGCCCTCAAGCGCTGGCGCTTGGCCTTTGTGTTTGGTCTGGTACACGGCTTTGGCTTTGCCAGCGTCTTGCTCGATCTGGGCCTGCCCGCCAGTGCGCTGCTGGCCGCGTTGGGCGGCTTCAACATCGGCGTGGAGCTGGGGCAACTGGCCATCGTGGGCGCGTTTTTGCCTGTGGCTTGGTGGCTGCGCCACACACGCCTCTACCGCTGGGTGGTGGTGGTGGGTGGCTCTGCGGCCGTTGTGGTGCTGGGGGTGTTCTGGACGCTGGAGCGTGTGGGATGGTTGGGCTAAGTCGGGTCGTGCCAGTTGATGCACTGCAGGCCCGGTACCCGAGAAAACTCGCGCACATTGCGCGTGATGAGCGCCGCTTGATGGCGCATGGCAGTGGCCGCTATCAAGGTATCGTGTGGACCGATGAGTGTGCCTGCCGCTTCCAAAGCGATGCGAATTTTGGCAGCCTGCAAGGCACATTCATCATCAAAGGGCAGCATTTGCAAAGGGCGAAAAAATTGTGCCAACGCGGCCAGGCGAGGTTCGGCTGCTTCTTTGGGTAAGCGCATCAGTCCGTAGCGCAACTCGTAGGCCACAATGGCCGGAACGCCGAGCGTGCCCGGTCTTACTGCTTGCATGCGAGGCACCACCTGCGGGTCACCTCTGAAGTAATAGCTGATGGTGTTGCTGTCGAGGATCAACATGGCCGAGCATCAAAAAATCAGGCGCGGGACATCGGCGGGTTGGATTTGGGGAACATCTTCCTGCAAGGGGAAGTCTGCAAAACGGCCCGCCAGCGCCAGGCAGTCCTGCGGCCAATCGTGCGCCGCATAAGTGCGGATGATGTCCGCCACCCATCGGCTCTTGGAAACCCCATTGGCTTTGGCTGCTTCATCAACCAAGGCTTGGGTGGCATCGTCCAAGTACAGCGTGATTTGTGACATGGTTCAACTCCATTGCGACAAAGTATAAGTGAAAGTATAAGTGTTTTGGGGTCGGGGTGCCAAATTCAGACGGGCAGCCAACGCTAAACCTGTCCGTCCTGCATAGCCGGGAGCCTCCACCTCACATGAAGAAATAGAAGAAGACGATCATTTGCATGCGCCGCAGGCCATCGGCGCGGCCGATCTGGCGGCCTGAGCCGTCGTACAGGCGCTCGCCGTCAATGCGGCCCATCTGCGAGCCCGAAGCGCTGTACAGCCGGTCACCATCGATGCGGCCGATCTGGCGGCCCGATGCGTTGTAGGCACGGTCCCCGTCGATGCGCCCCAGTTGCCGCCCTGAGCCGTCGTAAACGCGCTCACCATCGACCCGCCCGATCTGCTGGCCCGAGGCGCTGTAAAACCGCTCGGCATCCACCCGCCCCAAAGCACGCCCGCTGCTGTCGTACATGCGCTGGGCCAAAGCGGCAGGCATCAGCAGACTCAGAACAATCAAGGTAACGATCGGAAGAGGTTGGGTATTAGCTGGCATAGGTGGTTTGGATGGTCAGGGATGGAAATCAGGTAATATAAAAGTGCTAATTTTTTATAGAGGACTATGCCCATTGAACAAGATGTCGTGCAGGCCAGTGGCATAATAAATACGTGGTACGCGAACTCTCGCAAGCACTCACCACGCAACCCTCAACACATACATATCCCGACCGGCCGCGAGCGCCAGGGTCGCGGTCGGTTGTTTTTGTTTCCTGGCAAAAGGACAACCATGTTGAAATCAGAAACCCCTTTGCTCTCTCCACGCTTTGCGCTGGCTTTACAGTTTGCCAACCAAATCCACGCGACCCAGGCACGTGGCGGAAGAGGCGCTCCATACATCAGTCACTTGATGGCCGTCAGTGCGCTTGTTCTGGAATATGGCGGTAACGAAGATCAAGCCATTGCGGGGCTGTTGCACGACGCGGCTGAGGATTGTGGCGGGCGGCCAATGCTCGATACGGTCCGTGTCATGTTTGGTGATGAAGTTGCCGACATTGTCGAATGCTGTACCGACACGTTTGAAACGCCCAAGCCGCAATGGCAGCCGCGCAAACAAGCCTACATCGACCGCATGCGCGAAGAGCCACACAACGCAAGACTCGTCGTGACGGCAGACAAGTTGCACAACCTCAGCAACACCTTGCGCGATATCCGCGCCAAGGGCGCTACGGCCTGGAAAAACGAGATGGCTGGTAGTGCCAACAAAGCCGCAGACAAGCAAATTTGGTATTACAAAGGGTGCCTGCAGTCCCTGTCAGATGGTTGGTCTAGCCCACTGTTGGGTGAGTTCAGTCAGGCGGTGACCGAACTTGAGTCTTTGATGACCAAGGCTTGACTGCAAGTCCTACCCCACTGGGCCCGCTACACACTGGTTTTTCACCATGGCCGCGTGAAGTTGGGTTGGCGTTTTGCAATAGTGAACGTCGCGTCGGCATTGGTCGCAAAACCGCACCGTCGATGTCGATGTCTTTGTCAACGAATCCCAAGTTTTCGGACACTCAAAGCGAAATTGGCAGTTTCGGATTTCCAGCGACATGGGGCATTCACTTTTTGTCAGCGCCCTTGGCAAGCGCCTGCACTTGATCCACCAGTGCGGCCAGCCCGCTGTCAGCCCCCGCTGAACGCTTGATCTGTGCAGCCACCGACTGGATCGCATCCATCAGTTCCGGCGATACCGCTGCCGCTTCACCAGCATTTGCAGCTTGGTTGGTGATGTTCTTCGCCATCGAAATGATTTCGTCTACGGATTTTTTGCTCATGTTCTACCTTTGTGAAAGTGGACGGAGGTTGCCCGGATCTAGGCTCAGTGCATGACCCATGGCACTGTTCTTTATTTCAGTGTCGAAGCGCGTTCCTTCAAGCGCAGCACCCTGGCGTGCAAGCCCAGGCCGTTGAGAAAGGCAATTTCATCCAACTGGACTTGGGATACCGGCTCCTCGGGTTTTTTGACTTCTACAAATCTTGCGATGGCCGGTTTGCCTGTCGTCAGATGTATGGCGTAGACAAACAAGTCAGGCACCCCCGATAAACCAGCGTGTGCTGCTGACAGATGCTTATTCAGAATCGCTTGCAGACGACTGGGGCCGCATACAGCAAACAGCGTGTGCAAGGCCTCGGGCGCAGGTAATGCCAGGAACGCCTGTCGCAATGCAGGTCGCTTACGCGCAATGGCTTGGGTCAGCTCAGCCAGTGACATGCTGCACAACTGTTTGGCGTTCTGGCCCAATGCCTTCGACACGGCACGCCAGATGGTCGCACTCAGCCTGGTGCCATAAAACCTGTACCCATCAAAACGCCTTTGTCGCCATCGGCGGAGCACCACAGTCTCTGGCACCGCCGACAACGTGCCCTGACCCTTGGGGTCGACCAGGTAATACACGCGGTTGCCCCGAGATTCACGCCCATGAACGATGTGGCTGATGCGCAAAGAGGGTTTGACTTCGGTTTCTTTCATCTCGGGTCCAATGAGTGCTGTTCCTTTTTTAGAAGAACACAAATCTGGGCACTTTGTCAAAAATGACATAAATGACCCAGAGACCCAAGTCTCTGAATCCTCGCGGTCAATGCCATTGAGGCACTGTATTCATGCACAGGGCTCAAGGCTCAGGGCGAGAGCTTTCATGCCCATACGATCCATTTGTCGAAAAAGGATTCAGCATGCTCCCCGGACCCATTCTTCTGTACCGTTGCACCTCCTGCGATGGCTTGTTTTCTCGCCGAACCCTCAGTTCAGGTAACACGCTGGGTGCGCAATACCGCTCTGACGGTCAAATGAAAGCCCGCATGTTGCCGCAGACACCGCCGTTGGTGGTCTGCCCACATTGCCATGAGCTGTTTTGCATGGCGGGTGCACAGCCTGCCATCTCATACAGAAACTATTTCCCTGGTTTCGGCTTTGTAGAAAAGCCCACGCCTGAGGCTTTGGCCAGCAAGAAAGCTCAAGAAGCATTGGCCGAGCAATACCGGGACGTTCCTCGTTATGAATTGGCAACCCGCAGCCAGTGCACCCAGTACGTCCACGGTCATGACATCAGTGCCCACCCAGAACAGTTGCGCCTGTATGCATGGCACCGCGTCAACGATGCTGGAGTCGGCCAACATTGCCAAAGCCTATGTCGAGGCCAGCGGCACTGATGCTGATCATGCCAAAGGCATTCTGGACAAATACAGCAAACAGTTCACCTTGTCGATTGAGGACTTTGGCAACCAGGTCAATGAATGGCTGTCTGGTCCTTTGCTGTGGGATGAGCCTGAATCCAACTTGAATCCGAAGTTGATGAGGCAGTTGGTCGAGGTGCTGCTCGAACTATCACGAAATGGCCAGCAAATCATTCTCGCGACACACGATTACGTGCTGCTCAAGTGGTTCGACCTGCTGATGGACAAAGGTAAGGGTGATCAGGTGCGGTTCCATGTGCTGTCCCGCGATAGGGCTACAGGCCATGTGCGCCGCGACAGCATGGACGACTAAGGGCACGTTCAACGCGCTGATTTACTTGCACCGCTATCGAGGAGTCTTCGTTAGGCGAGGCTCATGTCTTGAGCCTTTGAAGGCTCATTATTCGCTTCTTCAAAGGAGCAAAAACATGAAGATCGAAGTCATCGTTGGCAACATCGTCAAACAACCCGACATGGAGGCTGTGGTCAACAGTGCCAATGCCAATCTGCGGCTGGGCTCGGGCGTGGCGGGGGCGATCCATACCGCCGCAGGCCCCAAGCTGGAGGAGTATTGCAAGCCTTTCGCACCCTTGGCTTTTGGTGCTTACCTGGTCACGCCGGGGTTCAAGTTGCCCAATCTGTGGGTGATCCATGTGCGAGCGGCTTCGTACACCAACCACGATGATGCACCCCAAATTTTGGAGCAGGCCATAGAAGCTGCACTCAAAGCAGCCCACCAGAATGACATTCGAGCCTTGGCGTTGCCCGCCATTGGCACAGGCGTGTTCGCTTTCCCGCCTGAGTTGGCGGCACAGATCACCGCCAAGGTGTTTTGTGCCGCATCAGCGCTGGCGCCGCACCTGCAGTGCATTCGGGTGTGCGTGGCCAGTGAATTTTTGCGTGATGTCTATGTGGCTGCCCTGGAGGCCCAAGGTCTGAGCGTCGCGCAGGCAGCGTCAGCGCCCGTATAACTGCCCCATCTTTTGAATTTCAGCCTGCACTTGTTCGCGCAAGCGGGCTGGGGCAAGCACTTCCACATCGGCCCCAAAGCGCAGGATGTCGCCAAGCAGCTCTCTTTCATCGGCATAGGGCACCACAAGTTCGTAACGTCCATCGGCCAAGCGCACACTTTTTTGCTCGGGGTGCCAGATTTCGTGTTCAACCCATGCGGCCCGTGCTTTCGAAAACCGCATTTGTGCCCAGGCTTTTGGGGTGCCACCAAAAATACCGTAGCCGCCATCGAGCTGTTGGCGCATGGCGATCAGGTCAATGTCTTTGCTGGGCTTGTCGAGCAGGGTGGCTCGGGTTATCGCGTCTACAGAAAAGCTGCGCAAGCCACCACGCAGGTGGCACCAGGCGTCCACGTACCAGTTGTCCCGGTAGTGCACCAATTGTTGGGGCGAAATATCCCGCAGCACGGTTTCGCCGTTTTGGCGATTGATGTGCTCGACCTGAACCTGCTTGCGCTCCAGCGTCGCTTTAGCCAGGGTCTCAAAGCTGGTCAGGGGCAGGCGACGTTTGCCCGCATGGACGGCGCGGACCCTCTGTGTCAGGGTGGCGGCATCCAGCCCTTGGCTGGCCAGCATGTCGTCCAGCCGTTTTTGAAAGGGTTTGAGCTTGGGGCCGAGCAAGCCGGGTTCGAGCTGCACGATCATGCTTTGGATGGTCATGAGGGCCAGCATTTCGTCTTGGCTGAACCACATGCCCGGCAGTTCGGTGCTGTCTGTTTGTTCGAGCCGGTAGCCGCCCAGGTCGCGGTCGAACACGATGGGGGTGTGCAGCTGGTCCCGCAACTTGGCGATGTCGCGCTTGAAGGTGGCCAGCGAGATTTCGAGCTTGTTGAGGATGTCTTCTCGGCTCATGACTCGGCGTGAGCTGAGCAAGGTCTTATATTGGTAGAGTCGGTCGATTTCAGACATGGCGGGCTCAAAAACGGCGGGTCAGTGTATCCCCATGTGCCAAGTCCTCAGGGCAACCCCCGCGCCGTGTCATTGGCTGCACAAAAGGCTAACTTGCGTGAAGCCATGTATTCCACCTTGTCATGACGAACACGCATCTCGAGCGTGGGGTCAATCTTGAGCAGCGCAAATAACCAAGCGATCAGGCCACTTTGTCGGCCGATGATTTCGACGTAAACACCGTCATCACGTGGGCTGGGGCTGGCAAAGAACTTTTAAAGAACTTTTTAACGACCAAGGCCCCGCTTTTGTTGGCAACGAGGTTGCCCGCCAGCAGAACAACGAGGACAACGGCGATGACGATGAGCCAATGCCAAATGCTGAATGAATCCATGGTGACTCCTGAAAATCGAAATGAGAAAAAAGCGGGGATGCGAATCGGTTTGAGAATAGCAGAGCAATTATCGATTTTGTAAAGGATGGGTATGTTCAAGAACTTTTAGCCCTGCTCTCAGGTCGGGCAAGGTTGCCCCCAAAGCCCGTGCCCAAAGGTGTGGATAAGTCCATGAACAACTGTGCCGGGGCGCATCCTGACTGGCTTGGACGGATGTGCTTAAAAAATCAGCAGTCACAGGCTCGCGCCTTGAGCCTGCGTGGGGCTAGATTGCGGATATTCTTGACGCTTTCGTTCTCCGCTCCTTTTCCCGCCTGCATGCCCATTCCTGCCATTTCGCCTGGCTTCATCGCCCTGCACAGCCACCGCTCCGAGGTGCTGGCCGACACCCTCACGGCTTGGCTGCGTGCGCACCCTTTGCAGCCGCTCGAGAGCGAAGTGGTGCTGGTGCAGAGCAACGGCATGGCCGAGTGGATCAAGATCGAACTCGCCCGTCAAGGTGGGGTGTGTGCGGCCACGCGGGTGGAGCTGCCCTCGCGCTTTTTGTGGCGCACCTACCGGCAGGTGCTGGGCACGCAGAACGTGCCGCCCGATTCGCCGCTCGACAAACTGCCCATGACCTGGCGGCTGATGGCTTTGTTGCCTGGCTGTTTGCAAGACCCGGTGTTCAAACCCGTGGCGGGTTTTTTGCGCGGCGACGAACCCGACCGGTTGCTGCAATTGACCAGCCGACTGGCCGACCTGTTTGACCAGTACCAGATTTACCGCCCCGACTGGCTGCAAGACTGGGCCGCAGGGCGCAACCTGCTGCGCAAGGCTGTTGGGCACGATGCGCTGGGCGATGACCAACTCTGGCAAGCCGAGTTGTGGCGGCGCGTGCTCGCCACTTTGGACGAGACCCAGCGCCAGGCCACCCGCCCGGCGCTGCATGCGCGGGCGCTGGCGCTGGCGCACCTGCAGTCGGGCCAGCCGCTGGCCAGCCCCGTGGCGCGGCGCGTGTCGGTGTTTGGCATGAGCCACATGCCCGGGCAGCTGCTGGAGATGCTGGCTGCCTTGGCTGCGCACAGTCAGGTGCTGCTGGCCGTGCCCAACCCGTGCCAGTACCACTGGGGCGACATCATCGACGGGCGCGAATGGCTGCAGGCCGAGCGCCGCCGTCACGCCTATCGGGGCGAGGCGTTGGCAGGCATGCCGCTGGCGCAGATGCACCTGCACGCGCCGACGCTCTTGGCCGCCTGGGGGCGGCAGGGGCGCGATTTCATCCGCCAACTCGATGCGTTTGACGATGTGCGTGCGGCGTTGACGCTCACACAGCTGAACCGCCTGGACTTTTTTGACGATGTGCCCGGCGAAGACCACACACGCCTGCTGGCGCAGCTGCAGCGGCGCATCCGCGACCTGGAGCCGTCGAGCGGGGGCACCCCAGTCCAGCCTTTGCGCAAGGACGACCGTTCGGTCAGGTTCAGTGTGGCGCACAGCCCGGTGCGCGAACTCGAAGTGCTGCACGACCAGTTGCTGCAGTGGTTCCACACGCCGCCGGGCGATCAACCACTGTCGCCGCGCGACGTGGTTGTCATGGTGCCCGACATCGAAACCATGGCCCCTGCGATCCGCGCCGTGTTTGGCCAATACAAGCGCAGCGATGCGCGTTTCATTCCGTACGACATTGCCGACCTGGGTGCGCAGGCCATCAGCCCGCTGATCCACGCGGTCGAATGGTTACTGGCCCTGCCGCAGCAGCGCAGCCGCATGAGCGAGCTGGTCGAGCTGTTCGAAGTGCCCGCGCTCGCGGCCCGCTTTGGCTTGAAGGATGAAGACTTGCCCACGCTCACGCGCTGGATGGCGGGCTCGGGCATCCGCTGGGGCCTGTCGGCGCAGCACCGTGCGGGTCTGGGCCTGGGCGTGTGCGGCGACGACAACTCGGCGCTGTTTGGCGTGCAGCGCATGCTGATGGGCTATGCCTGCGGGGCCGATCCGGTGGACGATGACCTGGCATTGGGCGTGTCGCCTTACTTTGAGGTGGGCGGGCTGGACGCCGAACTGGCTGGGTCGTTGGCGCACCTGCTGCAGGCGCTGATCGACTGGTGGCAAACCTGCACACAATGCGCCACGCCCGCGCAGTGGGCTGAGCGTTGCCGCGCCATGCTGGCGGCCCTGTTCAAGCCGCGTGACGACAACGACCGCAATGCGCTGGCCGCGCTCGACCAGGCGCTCAGCGACTGGGTGCGCGCCTGCGACGAAGCGGGCTTTGCCGAGGCCGTGCCCTTGGCCGTGGCCCGATCGGCTTGGCTCGAAGCTTTGAAGGCACCCCGGCTGGAGCAACGCTTCAGGGCAGGGGGCGTGACGTTTTGCACACTCATGCCGATGCGGGCCATCCCCTTCCAGGCGGTGTGCCTGCTGGGTATGAACGACGGCGATTACCCGCGCCGCAGCCCACGTGCCGACTTTGACCTGATGGGCCTGCCCGGTATGACGCGCCCGGGCGACCGCTCGCGCCGCGACGACGACCGTCAGCTCATGCTCGAAGCGCTCTTGTCGGCGCGGCAGGTGCTGTACGTGAGCTGGAGCGGCCGCAGCGTACGCAACAACAGCGAACAACCGCCTTCGGTGCTGGTCTCTCAGCTGCGTGACGAGATCGACTTGCTCTTTGGCAAAGACACCGCCAAGAACTTGACCACGGTGCACCCGCTGCAACCCTTCAGCCGCGCTTACTTTGAAGCGGGCAGTGGGCTGCAGACCTATGCCAAGGAGTGGCGGGCGGCGCAAATGGATCTTCAGCGGGAGGCCACCCCTGCAGCCGAACGCCCCTCTGCTTTGGCCTCATCAGACATTCGCGAGCAGGGGCTCGCTCCCACAGAAAACGCAGCCAGTGCCTTGGGTGGGAGGTCGCCCCTGCGGCCGAATGCTTGCGGACCCGAAGCAGATATTCACGAGCAGGGGCTCGCTCCCACGGGGTATGCAGGCTTGTTGCCGGTATTGGAGTCCGCCAACGGCGTGCCCGTCATCACCTTGCTGCAACTGGCCCGCTTCCTGCGCAAACCTGTGGGTGCGTTTTTCAGAGAGCGGCTGCAGGTGCATTTGGATGACGAACGCAGCGAGCTTCACGACGAAGAACTGTTTGGCCTGGGCGGGCTGGACTTGTACCAGTTGCTCGACCATGAACTACAGCACGTGCCCTCAGATTTGAGTGCAGACGAACTGCCCCGCCATGTGACGCGTGTGGTGCAGCACTTGCGTGAGGCCGGGGCTTTGCCGCTGGCGGGGGTGGGCACGCTCGAAGCCCAAAAGCTCACCCACATCCTGCAGACCCAGCTGGCCGCCGCACTGCGCGAGCGCGCGGATTACCCCGATGCGGCCGAGCGCGTGCTGGTTGATCAGACGCACCCGCAGGTGTGCTTGCAGGATGCGCTGGGCGGCGTACTGGCGGGTGAGGGCGGGCAAATGCTCTTGAGCCTGCGCGCCAACAAGCTGGTCAGCATTTCCAAAGCGGGCAAGGCCACCGCATTGCCTGAAAAACTCATCGACATCTGGCTGCAGTCGCTGGCCGTTGCCGCCATGGACCAGCCATGCAAGTGCGTGGTGGTGGGCCGCAACGCCGCGGTGCGGGCAGAACCGCAAGACCCTGAAGCCGCTCGCGCCCAGTTGCAGACCCTGCTGGCCACCTGGGCCGAGGGCATGCGCTGGCCGCTGCCCTTGCCACCCGGTGTGGCTTTGCAGTGGCTCAGGGACAAAGAAAACACCAACGCACTGGCCGATGCCTACGAGGGCAGCGAGTTCAAAAGCGCAGAAAAAGACAAAGACCCGGCGCTGGCCCGCACCTACTCGACGGTGGAGGACTTGCTGACCACGGGCGCACTCGACCGGTTGGCGCAGGCGGTGTACGCGCCGCTCAAGGCTTGGGCTGCGCAGGCGCAAGTCGAGGTCTTGCCAGATGCGTTTGAGGACGACGAAGGGGAAGACGCATGAGCACCGCACACGCCCTCAACCCCCACAGCTTTCCGCTGCGCGGCAGCCACCTGATCGAGGCGAGCGCAGGCACGGGCAAGACCTGGACGATTGCTGCCCTGTATGTGCGTCTGGTGCTGGGCCACGGCAGCGAAGGCAGCGCACCCGTGCGCCCCATGCTGCCGCAAGACGTGCTGGTGATGACCTTCACCCGCGCCGCCACCCGCGAGCTGTCGGACCGCATCCGCGCCCGCCTGACCGAGGCGGCGCAGGTGTTCCGAGGCATCGCCGAAACGGACGATCCTTTTCTAAACCAGCTTTGCAGCGAATACCCCGAAGGCGAGCCCCGCGAACAGGCCGCCTACCGCTTGGCGCTGGCCGCGCAGGCCATGGACGACGCGGCCGTTTACACCATCGACGCCTGGTGCCAGCGCATGCTGCGCGAGCATGCCTTTGACAGCGGCAGCCTGTTTGAAGAGCAGCTGGTTGGTGACGAAGCCGCGCTGCGGCTGGAGGCCGTGCAGGACTACTGGCGTCAGCAGCTCTACCCCATGGCCACACCGCTGGTGGCGCAGGTGCAGCGCGTCTGGCGCGACGTGCCCGCGCTCGATCAGGACATGCGTGCGCTGATGGCGGTGCCGCTGGCTAACCCTGCGCCCGGTACGCTGGCGCAGGTCTTCGGCGCGGCGTTGGCCGAGCGCGATGCGCAACTGGCGGCGCTCAAGCAGGGGTGGGTTGAAAAGGCCGACAACTTGTTGGGCTGGATTGAGGGGCAACTGGCAGTCAAGAAACATGGCTGGAACGGGAGCTTGTTGCAGGTGGGCCGTTCTCAAAAGTGGCTTGAATCGCTGAAGTCCTGGGCTCAAAGCGATGGCGATTTCAAGGCGCTGAAAGACGCGATGGGCAAAGGCTGGAACCGCTTTACCCCCGAGGGTCTTCTGGAGTGCCGCAAAGACGGCGATGTGGTGGATTTGCCGCCAGAAAGCCAGGCTTATGCGCAACTGTTGGCAGAGCTGCAAGCTTTGCCCGACTCCGCAAAAGCCGCCCGCCTGCACGCCCGCACCCATGTGCTGGAGCGCATGGCCGAGCTCAAGCGGCGCAGTGGCCTGTTCGGTTTTGCCGACATGCTCCAGCGCCTCGATGTGGCGCTGGCCGACCGTGAATCGGGCGAGCGCCTTGCGCAGCGCCTGCGCGAGCAGTTCCCGGTGGCGATCATTGACGAGTTCCAGGACACCTCGCCGCTGCAGTTCCGCATCTTTGACCGCATCTACCGCACGGCCGAGAACCGGCAAGATGCTGCGCTGCTGCTGATTGGGGACCCCAAGCAATCGATTTACGGTTTTCGCGGGGCTGACATCCACAGCTATCTGGCCGCACGCATCGCCACCGCTGGCCGCCACCATGTGCTGGCCACCAATTACCGCTCGACTCAGGCGGTGGTCGATGTGGTCAACCGCTGGTTTGAAATCCCCAAAGACGCCTTTGGCTATCAGCGTGGCGACGAGGATCCCTTGCCTTTCCAGCCCGTCAAAGCCAAGGGCCGCAGTGAAGTGTTCACCACCCGCGAAGGCGTTGTGCAGGCCATGACCGTGGTGCATGACGCCACACTGCGCAGCCCGCGCGATGCGCTCTCGCACCTGTCAGCCCTCTGCGCCGAGCAGATCGTGGCCTGGCTGAGCGATCCGCAGGCTCGCTTTGCCACGGCCGACAAGGGCGATCAACCTCTGCAACCCAAAGACATCGCCGTGTTGGTGCGCACAGGCAAAGAGGCCGCTGCCGTGCGCGAGGCCTTGCGTGCGCGGGGCGTGGCCTCGGTTTATTTGTCGGACCGCGACTCGGTGTTTGCCAGCGACGAAGCCCGTGACCTGTGCCTGTGGCTGCGCGGCGTGGCCGAGCCGCAAGACATGCGCCGCGTGCGTGCCGCTTTAGGCACGCGCACGGTGGGCTTGTCGCTGGCCGAGCTGTACGAGCTGGCCACGCAAGATGAGTTGCTGGACCAACGCGCCGAGCAGATGCGCGAGTTGCGCGGGGTCTGGCAAGTGCAGGGGGTGCTGGCCATGCTGCGCCAGTCGCTGCATGTGCTGCAACTGGCCGGGCGCTGGCGCGGCCAGAGCGACGGCGAACGCCGCCTGACGAATGTGCTGCACCTGGCCGAACTGCTGCAGACCGCCAGCAGCCAACTCGACGGTGAGCAGGCCCTGATCCGCTGGCTGGCCCAGCAGATCGACGAGGTGAACGCGGGTAGCGCTGGCGACAGCGAAGAGCAGACCGTGCGCCTGGAGAGCGACGAAGACCTGGTCAAGGTCATTACCATCCACGCCAGCAAGGGCCTGGAGTACCCGGTCGTGTGCCTGCCCTTTGCGCACAGCCACCGCATGCTGGAAGCCCACAAAACCCCGGTGCTGCAACTGGACGGAGGGGAGGGCGAGCGGGTCTGGACGCTGGACTTTGACAAAGACGACACCAAGGTTGCAGACCACGACCGCCTGCGCGAAGACCTGCGCCTGTGGTACGTGGCCCTCACGCGGGCGCGGCATGCGCTGTGGGTGGGCTGGAGCCCGGTCAATCGGCAGGGTGGAAAGTCATGTGTGAACCACCAGAGCGCGGCAGGCCATTTGCTGGGTGGCGGTTTGGAGTTCGAGGCTGCCGACTGGTTGCCCAAGCTGCAAGCGCTGGAAAAAGATGCAGATGAGCAGCGCTTGTCGGTGCAACTGGTGAGCGCGAGCGCCGAGGTGCCACTCACCGTCTGGCAGCGGCCTGCCCACACCAGCGAACTGCGTGACGCGCTGAGCTGCACCGCCCGCATCGACAAGTCGTGGACGATCGCGAGCTTCTCGCGTCTGACGCGGGACCTGTCTTCGCAAACGGTGTTGCACATGGCCACGCCGCGCCCGGCCGACGACGAGCCGCCCGTGGACGCGCAGGCGCTGCCTAAGCAGGCTGGCCCACAAGCCCCCTGGCACCGCTTTGCCAAAGGCCCGAGCGCTGGCAACTTTTTGCATGACCAGCTCGAATGGCTGGCCGCCGATGGTTTCGTGCTCGACGGACCCAAGGCCGAGCGCCTGAAAAAGCGCTGCGACAACGCAGGCTACAAAGCTCAAGCCGACGAGGTGGTGCAGTGGCTCACCCGTGTGGTGGCGCAGCCCCTGCGTGGGCCCGGTAGCCCGCTCAATGCGCTGGGCACCTTGCTGCCCGAGATGGAGTTCTGGCTGCCCGCCGAGCGGCTGCATGCCCGCGAGGTGGATGCGCTGTGCCAGCAGCACCTGCTGCCTGGCGTGAGCCGCCCCCAACTGCCCGACGCGCAGCTGCACGGGATGCTGATGGGTTTTGCCGATCTGGTGTTCGAGCACGAAGGTCGTTACTGGGTGCTCGACTACAAATCCAACCACCTGGGCGCAGACGACGCCGCCTACACACCGCAGGCTTTGGCCGAGGCCATGGCGCACCACCGCTACGAGGTGCAGGCCGCGCTCTACATGCTGGCGCTGCACCGCCTGCTGCGCGCCCGCTTAGGAAGTGCCTACAACCCAGCGCAGCAACTGGGCGGCGCGGTGTACCTGTTCTTGCGTGGCATTGACGGGCCTGTGGGCGGCTGCTGCACCTTGCCTGCGCCGCTCGAATTGCTCGATGGTCTGGACGCCATGCTCAATGCCGAGGTGAAAGCATGAGTTTCAAAAAGCCCTCCCGCAGGGTGTCTGTTCCCGTCACCCAAATGGACTGGCTCAACGACTTGCCCGCCCAAGGCTTGAGCGCTGCGCAAACGCTGCAATGGCTGCAGCTGTGGACCGAGCAAGGCCTGCTGCGCCAAATCGACAGTGCCCTTGCAGCGCAATTGCTGCGGCTCGATGGCCAAGCCAGCCCCGCGCTGCTGGTGGCGGCGGCCATGCTTGCGCAAATGGAAGGGCGGGGCCACACCTGCTTGCCGCTGGCCGACCTGTCCGCACCCCCTGTGGCGCTGCTGGGCTGGCCCGCCTTGGCGGTGGAGGGGCCGCAAGGCTTGCGAGCCCTGTGGGCGCACCTGCCCGCCACGTTGCCCGACTGGCAAGCGGCTCTGCAAGGGGCGACATCCTCCAAGGCCTGCGTGCGCCACAGCGACCCGCCCGACCAGGGCCAGCCGCTGGTGCTGGGCGGCAGCGCTGATGCACCGCTCTTGTACCTGCGCCGTTATGCGGGCTATGAAAAGCGTGTGGGCCAAGGCCTGCTGCAACGGGCCAGCGAACCCTTGCCAGTGCCCGAGGCGGCGGCACGCCGCTGGCTGGACCGTTTTTTTGTGCCCAACGCCGAGGCGCCTGCCGAGATCAACTGGCAAAAGGTGGCCTGCGCCGTGGCGCTGCGTGAGCGTTTGTCGGTCATCACGGGCGGACCGGGCACGGGCAAGACCTACACCGCAGCCCGTTTGCTGGCCTTGCTGCTGGCGCTGCACGAGGATGGCAGCCCGCTGCGTGTGGCCTTGGCCGCACCCACGGGCAAGGCGGCGGCGCGGCTCAAGCAATCCATCGACAACGCACTGACCAGTTTGCAAGATCAGGTGCCAGAGGGCAGCGGCCTCGACTTGAACACGCTGATCGCCCGCATGGGCCTGGCGCGCACGCTGCATTCGCTGCTGGGTGCGCGGCCCGACACGCGCCAGTTCAGGCACCACGCGGCCCACCCGCTCGATGTGGACGTGCTGATCGTGGACGAAGCCTCGATGGTGCATTTGGAAATGATGGACGCGCTGCTGCAGGCGCTGCCCGCCACGGCGCGGCTGGTGCTGCTGGGCGACAAGGACCAGCTGGCTTCGGTCGAGGCGGGGGCGGTTCTGGGCGATTTGTGCCGCGACGCCGCTGCAGGCCGCTACAGCGCAGCCACCGCGCAGTTCGTGCAGACCGTGGCAGGGCAGACCTTGCCTGCCCAATACCTGTCTGCAGGCGCTGCGCCCTTGCTTGCTCAACAAACCGTGATGCTGCGCCAAAGCCGCCGATTTAAAGGTGCCATCGGTCAGCTGGCCCTCGCGGTCAATCGGGGCGACGCCACTGCCGCCCGCGCCACTCTTCTGCCTTTTGTGGGAGCGAGCCCCCGCTCGCGAATGCCCGCCGAAGCCGCCAGCCCCAACCAAGCCAGCGCTTTGCTCGCCCTGCAACCCTCAAACCCTCAGGCCGTTTGCGCTTTGGCGCTTGGCGCATCTGAAAAACCGTCTTACGGCCATTACCTGCGTCTCATGCAACAGGGTCCCGCGGGGGAGGGGACGGAAACGCACGCAGTTTGGGTGCGGAGCGTGCTCAAGGCTTTCGAGCGTTTTCGCATTCTGTGTGCGGTGCATCAGGGCGACTGGGGCACCCAAGAACTCAATGCCGCTGTGCAAAAGGCACTGGCCGACCAGGGCCTGCTCAAAGTCACGGGCGAGTGGTTTGCTGGGCGGCCCGTCATGGTCACCCGCAACGATGCGCAGCTGGGCGTTTTCAACGGCGATGTCGGCGTGGTGCTGCCTAATACCGAGGGCCAACTCAAGGTCTGGTTCCTGGATGGCGAGGCCTTGCGCTCGGTCAGCGTGATGCGCCTGCCCCATGTCGAAACCGCTTTTGTGATGACCGTGCACAAGAGCCAGGGCTCAGAATTCGAGCACACCGTGCTGGTGCTGCCGCCCGGCGGTGCCGAAGTCTTGAGCCGGGAGTTGGTCTACACGGGCATCACGCGGGCGAAGGAGCAATTCACCTTGATCGAAGCCGAAGCGGGCTTGCTGGAAGGCGCCATCCACCGCCCCAGCGTGCGGGCCAGTGGCCTGGCGCAGTGGTGGACGCTGGTCTGAGTGGGAGCGAGCCCCTGCTCGCGAATGGTGGCATGCACCAGTACTCGCTTGGGCTTCTTAACTGGCAAACCCCTCGCAAGCGCCCGCATTGGCTTTGCCGCGACACTCGCGCAGCAGCCGTTTGTCGCGCTCGGCCTTGCTCTCGCCTGTGCCGGGGTTGACAGGCGGTTTGGGCGCTTTGGCCTGTTTGGGTTTTTTGGCCTTCGCGGGCTTTTCTGCGGCCGTGACGGCGGTGAAGTTGTCTCCAGCATGGCTGGCTGGCGCAATGGTCAACAAGCCAAACCCGAAGCCCACGCTGGTGAGCGCAGTCATCCAATGCCGTGTGTTCATGGCGGTCTCCCTGTCTGTTGTTGTGCCGATCATCATAGGCAAGCGCAACAGTTGTGCAAGGGGTGACACCTGCAGGGCAGGTCAGCCGTTACGATGGATGCATGAACCCAAACACCCCTCCTTTCATGCGCCAGGCCGTCATGGACCTGGAAGAGTCCCGCATCCGCGAAGTGGCCAACGCGGGCATGGGCCGCCCTGATGTGCTGGCCTTCTGGTTTGGCGAGTCCGACGAGGTCACGCCCGACATCGTGCGCCAGGCGGCCATCGATTCGATGCAAATAGGCGAGACCTTTTATTCGCACAATTTGGGCCTGCCCGAGCTGCGCCAGGCGGTATCCGACTACATGTCGGCCCTGCATGGATCCATTGGCGTGGAGCGCCTCGCCATCACCTCGGGCGGCGTGAACGCCTTGATGCTGGCCGCGCAAGCCCTGATCGACGCAGGCGATGAGGTGGTCGCCGTCACGCCCGTCTGGCCCAACCTGACGGCGCAGGCTTTGGTGATGGGCGCGAATTTGAAATGTGTGTCGCTGCGCCCGGTGGGTGGCCAGTGGCAGCTCGACATGGCCGCGCTCAAAGCCGCGATCACGCCCGCCACGCGCATGCTCATCGTCAACTCGCCCAACAACCCCACAGGCTGGACACTCAGCCGGGCCGAGCAGGCCGAGATATTGGCGCATTGCCGCAGCACCGGCACCTGGGTGCTGGCCGACGAGGTGTACGAGCGCCTGTATTACGAAACCGACACGGCCAACGGCTGTGCGCCGTCTTTTCTGGATGTGGCCGAGCCGGATGACCGCCTTGTCGTGGTGCACAGCTTTTCCAAGAGCTTTTTGATGACCGGCTGGCGTCTGGGCTGGCTGGTCATGCCCGCGGCCATGACACCCCACATGGGCAAACTGATCGAGTTCAACACCTCGTGCGCCTCGGTGTTCACTCAAAAAGCGGGTGTGGTGGCGCTGCAAAATACGGCCGACATCACGCCCCGCGTGGTGGCGCACCTCAAAGCCTGTCGCGACACCCTCGTGCCGCTGTTGCAAGCCGTGCCGGGTGTTCAGTTGGCCCCGGCCAAGGGCGGCATGTACGCATTTTTCAAGCTCGATGGGCATCCTGACGCGGTGGCTACGGCTAAGCGCCTGGTGGCCGAGGCCGGTTTGGGCCTGGCCCCCGGCGAAGCCTTTGCCCCCGAAGCGGCAGGTTGGCTGCGCTGGTGCTTTGCCTCCAAAGACCTGGCCAGGTTGAACCAAGGCGTGGAACGGCTCAAAGCTTGGTTGGCCAAGAATTAATCGGGATCTGACCCCAATTAAAGCAACGTGACCGCAATGAACGCTTGTCATACCCGCGAATGCGGGTATCCATGCTTTTCAATCGGGTGCGTGCCGCCTTTTGGGGGCTCCAAAGGCACGGCATGGCCGACCGTCAACGGGGCTGAAGGTCATCAAAGTGCCCTCATTCGGGCTATAATCCGCCTGTTTTGCGATTTGCAAAGCGCACGCCATCCGCTTTTCCGGCAGGTGGCGCAAGTCATTAACCCGCTGAAATTCGTCACTGAACGCCAGCGAAACAACAAGGAAATACCATGATCGCATCTTCGATCAAGGCCGAGGTCGTCAAGGCCAACGCACGTGCTGCCAACGACACTGGCTCCCCCGAAGTCCAAGTCGCTTTGCTGACTGCTCGCATCAACGAGCTGACTCCCCACTTCAAAACACACGCCAAAGACCATCACGGTCGCCGTGGCCTGCTGCGCATGGTGAGCCGTCGCCGCAAGCTGTTGGACTACCTCAAGTCCCGTGATGCTGACCGTTACGTTGCGCTGATCGCCAAGCTTGGCCTGCGTAAATAATCGTCTCTCCAGATGAAAAGCGCCTGAGTTAGTTCACTAGCTCAGGCGCTTTATTCTTTTTTTAGTCGGAATTTGTCAGGGCGATCTCGCGCTGTGTCATTCCACAAGGCTTTCAAATCAAGGTTTTGTGGAATGGCATCGAGTTCAGAGCGTCAACTTCCGGGCCCACAGTGCAGCCTCATGCGCTTTTGTTTTCAGGAGTTCTGAACATGTCCATTTTTAATAAAGTCACCAAAACCTTCCAGTGGGGCCAGCACACGGTCAAGATGGAAACCGGCGAAGTCGCTCGCCAAGCGGGCGGCGCTGTGCTGCTCGACATGGAAGGCACCGTGGTGCTGGCCACCGTCGTGGGTTCCAAGATCGCCAAGGCCGGTCAAGATTTCTTTCCGCTGACGGTCGATTACATCGAGAAGACCTACGCCGCAGGCAAGATCCCAGGCAGCTTCTTCAAGCGCGAAGCCAAGCCCAGCGAGCACGAAACCCTGACCAGCCGCCTGATCGACCGCCCGATCCGTCCCCTGTTCCCTGAAGGTTTCTACAACGACGTGCATGTGGTCATCCACACCGTGTCTTTGAACCCTGAAGTTGACGCCGACATCGCCGCGATGATCGCCGTGTCTGCTGCTTTGTCCATCTCGGGCATCCCGTTCAACGGCCCCATCGGCGCCGCACGCGTGGGTTACATCAACGGCGAGTACGTCCTGAACCCTGGTCAGACCCAGCGCAAAGACAGCGCGATGGACCTCGTGGTGGCCGGTACCGAAGCCGCTGTGCTGATGGTCGAATCCGAAGCCCTGCAACTGTCCGAAGAAATCATGCTGGGTGCTGTGGTGTACGGCCACGAGCAAAGCCAGACCGCCATCAACGCCATCCACGAGCTGGTGCGCGAAGCTGGTAAGCCCGTGTGGGACTGGCAAGCGCCTGCCCGCGACACCGCTTTTGAAGCCAAACTGGCTTCCTTGGCCGAAGAAAAACTGCGCGCTGCCTACCAGATCCGCAACAAGCAAGCCCGCACACACGCATGCCGTGAAGCCTATGCGTCGGTCAAAGTCGCTTTGGCCGAAGAGGGTGTGGCGTTTGACCCCGTCAAGCTCGACAACCTGCTGTTCGAAATCGAAGCGCGCATCGTGCGCAGCCAGATTTTGGCGGGTGAGCCCCGCATTGACGGCCGCGACACACGCACTGTGCGCCCCATCGAAATCCGCAACAGCGTGCTGCCCCGCACACACGGCTCGGCCTTGTTCACACGTGGCGAAACCCAGGCGTTGGTCATCACCACCTTGGGCACTGAGCGCGACGCTCAGCGCATCGACGCGTTGGCGGGCGAGTTCGAAGACCGCTTCATGTTCCACTACAACATGCCTCCCTTTGCCACGGGCGAAGTGGGCCGCATGGGTTCGACCAAGCGCCGCGAAATCGGCCACGGCCGTCTGGCCAAGCGTGCTTTGGCTGCTGTACTGCCGACCAAAGAAGAGTTCCCCTACACCCTGCGTGTGGTGTCCGAGATCACCGAATCCAACGGCTCTTCGTCCATGGCTTCGGTCTGCGGCGGCTGCTTGTCGATGATGGACGCTGGCGTGCCGATGAAAGCCCACGTGGCCGGTATCGCCATGGGCCTGATCAAGGAAGACAACCGCTTTGCAGTGTTGACTGACATCTTGGGTGACGAAGACCACCTGGGCGACATGGACTTCAAAGTGGCCGGTACCACCAACGGCATCACCGCACTCCAGATGGATATCAAGATCCAGGGCATCACCAAGGAAATCATGCAAGTCGCTTTGGCCCAGGCCAAAGAAGCGCGCATGCACATTCTGGGCAAGATGCAAGAAGCGATGAGCGAAGCCAACACCGAAGTGTCCGATTTCGCGCCCAAGCTCTTCACCATGAAGATCAACCCTGAGAAGATCCGTGACGTGATCGGTAAGGGCGGCGCCACCATCCGCGCCCTGACCGAAGAAACCGGCTGCCAGATCAACATCGAGGAAGACGGCACCATCACCATCGCGGCCACCGACGGCGAGAAGGCCGACATCGCCAAGAAGCGCATCGAGCAGATCACGGCCGAAGTCGAAATCGGCAAGGTCTATGAAGGCCCAGTCACCAAGATTCTGGACTTCGGTGCCTTGATCAACCTGTTGCCCGGTAAAGACGGTCTGTTGCACATCAGCCAGATCGCCCACGAGCGCGTTGAAAAAGTGACCGACTACCTGAGCGAAGGCCAGATCGTCAAGGTCAAGGTCATGGAAACCGACGAAAAAGGCCGCATCAAGCTGTCGATGAAGGCTTTGTTGGACCGTCCAGCTCAGGGCTAAACAGCGCTGCTTCGGGTGGTCTTCGATCACCCGACATTGCGTGGATTCACCATGAACGTCATTGAAATCCAAAGCTACGGCGCCCCCGAGGTGCTGGTGCCAGGCTCCCGTCCCGACCCTGTGGCCGGGGCAGGGGAGTTGTTGATTCGCGTGTCGGCCAGCGGCATCAACCGCCCCGATGTGCTGCAGCGCACCGGCAACTACCCCGTACCACCGGGTGCCTCCGACATTCCCGGCCTCGAAGTGGCGGGTGTGGTGGTGTCGGGTGATGCTGCGGCCATGGCCGAAGCGGGCTTGGCCGTGGGTGACCGCGTGTGCGCCTTGGTGGCGGGCGGTGGTTATGCGCAGCTGTGCGTGGCCCCGGTGGCGCAGTGTTTGCCAGTGCCCAAGGGCCTGACGGACACCGAAGCCGCCTCGCTGCCCGAGACCTTCTTCACGGTCTGGAGCAATGTGTTTGACCGCGGGCGTTTGCAAGCGGGTGAGATCTTGTTGATCCAGGGCGGCACCAGCGGCATCGGGGTCACAGCCATTCAGATGGCCAAGGCCGCGGGTGCGACGGTGATCGCCACGGCGGGTTCTGACGACAAATGCCAGGCTTGTCTGGCCTTGGGTGCAGACCACGCCATCAATTACAAAACCACCGATTTCGTGGCCGAGGCCAAGCGCCTGACGGGCGGCGTGGGTGTGAACGTGATTTTGGACATGGTTGCAGGCGACTATGTGGCGCGTGAAGTCGAGGCCCTGGCCGAAGACGGCCGCTTGGTCATCATCGCGGTGCAAGGCGGTATCCAAAGCGCGTTCAATGCAGGCTTGGTCTTGCGTCGCCGTTTGACCATCACCGGTTCGACCTTGCGTCCACGGCCTGTGGCTTTCAAGGCGGCCATTGCTCGGTCTTTGCACCAAACCGTTTGGCCCTGGATCGAGTCAGGCTGCATCAAGCCGGTCATCCACAGCGTGTTTGGCGCGGTGGAGGCGGGTGGTGGTCTGCCCTCGGGCGCGGCGCAAGCCCATGCCCTGATGGAGACCAACCAGCATGTGGGCAAGTTGGTGGTGACCTGGTGACGACGATGGCAGCCAAGTTGATGGTCGGCAACTGGAAGATGAATGGCAGCCTCGCTGCCAACGCTTCTTTGTTGTCCGAAGTGTTGGCGGGCATGGGCGGCAAGACTTGCCGTGCGGCGGTGTGTGTGCCTGCGCCATATTTGGCGCAAGCGCAAGCCTTGTTGGCCGGATCGGCCCTGGCTCTGGGTGCACAAGATGTGTCTGCCCACGAAGCAGGCGCTTACACGGGTGAGGTGTCGGCCGACATGTTGCGTGACTTTGCGGTGCGCTACTGCATCGTGGGTCACTCGGAGCGCCGTCAATACCACGGCGAATCGGATGTGACCGTGGCCAGCAAAGTCCAGCGCGCATTGGCGGCGGGCATCACCCCCATCGTGTGCGTGGGCGAGAGTCTGGCCGAGCGCGATGCGGGTCAAACCGAAGCGGTGGTCAAGCGACAATTGGCAGCGGTCATTCACACCAACGGCCATTGCATCAGCGAAATCGTCGTGGCCTATGAGCCGGTTTGGGCGATTGGCACCGGATTGACGGCGACCCCTGAGCAAGCGCAACACGTGCACGCGGTTTTGCGGGCACAGTTGCAAGCGGCCAGCGCGCATGCGGACCGTGTATCGATTTTGTACGGCGGCAGCATGAATGCCGCCAACGCTGCCGATTTGCTGGCCCAGCCCGATGTGGATGGCGGTTTGATCGGTGGTGCGGCGCTGAAGGCGTCCGAGTTTTTGACCATGTTGAAGGCCGCTTCGCGCTGAGCTTTCAATCCCCTGTTTTTTTTAGATTGTTCGGAGAATCCTGATGAGCGTGATGTTGACTTTGATTTTGGTGGTCCAGATGTTGTCGGCACTGGCCATGATTGGTCTGATCCTGATCCAGCACGGCAAGGGCGCTGACATGGGTGCAGCTTTTGGCAGCGGTGGTTCGGGCAGTTTGTTTGGTGCAACAGGCGGGGCCAACTTTCTGTCGCGCACCACGGCGGTGTTGGCGGCGGTGTTCTTTGTGTGCACATTGGCCTTGGCTTATTTCAGCAACGCGCGTCCCGCCGCACCTTCGGGCAGCGTGCTCGAGGGCGCCGCAGTGACGGCCCCCGCGCCAGCAACGCCTGTGGACAGCAGCACTGCTGCTCAAATTCCGGGCAACACGCCCACCGCCAAGCCTGACAACAGCGTGCCACCGGCACCCGCCAAGTAAGCTGCCGTTCAGCTTTGCTGCTCTGCACAATTTTCCCGGTTTTTGAAAGGAAATGGCGCGCTTTTCAGAGTAAACTACGGGATTGTCCGGAGAGCTAAATGTGCCACTTGGCGCGCCTCATGCAACTCGGGCAAATGTATCCAGCCGTCGTGGTGAAATTGGTAGACACGCTATCTTGAGGGGGTAGTGGCGAAAGCTGTGCGAGTTCGAGTCTCGCCGACGGCACCAGACAAACAGAAAAGCCCAAGCCGACAGGCTTGGGTGTTTCATTCGGTGATACCGTCAGTCTCAAGATGAACCTCGAACAATACCTCCCCATTCTCTTGTTCATTTTGGTCGGCATTGCTGTCGGCATCATTCCCCAGGTTTTGGGCTACATCCTTGGCCCCAACCGACCTGACGCGGAAAAAAACTCCCCCTATGAATGCGGCTTCGAAGCCTTTGAAGACGCCCGCATGAAGTTCGATGTGCGCTACTACCTGGTGGCCATCCTGTTCATCTTGTTCGATCTGGAAATCGCGTTCCTGTTCCCTTGGGCTGTAGCCCTCAAGGAAGTGGGCATGGCCGGCTTCGTGGCTGTGGTGATTTTTCTGGCCATTCTGGTCGTGGGCTTTGTCTACGAATGGAAAAAAGGCGCTCTGGACTGGGAATGAACATTCGCACTGACGGCAACATTCAGCTTGCTTAAGGACAAAAAATGATTGAAGGCGTGATGAAAGAGGGCTTCATCACCACGAGTTACGACTCGGTGGTGAATTGGGCCAAAACCGGCTCGCTCTGGCCCATGACATTTGGTCTGGCTTGCTGTGCGGTCGAGATGATGCATTCGGCCACAGCCCGCTATGACCTGGCCCGCTTTGGTGCCGAGGTGTTCCGCGCCAGTCCACGCCAAGCCGACTTGATGATCGTGGCCGGCACCCTGTGCAACAAGATGGCGCCTGCCCTGCGCAAGGTTTACGACCAGATGTCCGAGCCACGTTGGGTGATCTCTATGGGTTCATGTGCCAATGGTGGTGGTTACTACCACTACAGCTACTCGGTGGTGCGCGGTTGCGACCGCATCGTGCCGGTGGATGTGTATGTGCCGGGCTGCCCCCCCACAGCCGAAGCGCTGATCTACGGCATCATCCAGCTGCAGCAGAAAATCCGCCGCACGCACACCATCGCGCGCGCTTGAAGGGAATGACGATGACTCATTTTGCCATTCGCCCTGAAGACCTTCAAGACACCCTGGCAGCGGCCTTGGGTGACCGTGTTCAGAACATTTCCATCGCTTTGGGTGAAGTGACTGTGCATGTGAGTGCTCAGCATTACCTGGGCGTCATGCAAACCTTGCGCGATGCGCCGGGCTGCCAATTTGAACAACTGATTGACTTGGCGGGTGTGGACTATTCCACTTACCGCGAAGTGGGCACCGACGGTCCCCGTTTCGGCGTGACCGTGCACTTGCTGTCGGTGAGTCTGAACCAGCGTGTGCGCGTCAAAGTGCTGTGCCCCGACGACGACCTGCCTTTGGTCGACTCGCTCAACGCGATCTGGAACTCGGCCAACTGGTATGAGCGCGAAGCGTTTGACCTGTACGGCATCGTGTTCGAAGGCCACAACGACCTGCGCCGCATCCTGACCGACTACGGTTTCATCGGTCACCCCTTCCGCAAGGACTTCCCGCTGTCGGGTCACGTTGAAATGCGCTACGACGCCGAGCGTCAGCGCGTGATTTACGAGCCGGTGAGCATCGAGCCTCGTGAAATCACGCCACGCATCATCCGTGAAGAACACTACGGAGGCCTGAACTGATATGGCCGAAATCAAAAACTACACCCTGAACTTTGGTCCACAGCACCCGGCTGCGCACGGTGTGTTGCGCTTGGTGCTGGAACTCGACGGCGAGGTGGTGCAGCGCGCCGACCCGCACATTGGTCTGTTGCACCGCGCCACCGAAAAGCTGGCCGAGCACAAGACCTACATCCAGTCGCTGCCCTACATGGACCGCCTGGACTATGTGTCGATGATGTGCAACGAGCACGCTTACTGCCTGGCCATCGAAAAGATGTTGGGTCTGGAAGTGCCGATGCGCGCCCAGTACATCCGCGTGATGTTCTCGGAAATCACCCGCATCCTGAACCACCTCATGTGGCTCGGCTCGCACGGCAACGACTGCGGCAGCTCGACCATCCTGATCTACACCTTCCGCGAGCGTGAAGACCTGTTTGACATGTACGAAGCCGTGTCGGGCGCCCGCATGCATGCCGCGTATTTCCGCCCCGGTGGTGTTTACCGTGACCTGCCTGACAGCATGCCGCAGTACAAGGCCAGCAAGGTCAAGAACGCCAAGACTATCGCCGAGATGAACAAGAACCGCCAGGGTTCCCTGCTGGATTTCATCGACGATTTCACGCAGCGTTTCCCCAAGTGTGTCGACGAGTACGAAACCCTGCTGACCGACAACCGCATCTGGAAGCAACGCACCGTGGGCATTGGCGTGGTCCCGCCCGAGCGCGCCCTGAACCTGGGCATGACTGGCCCCATGTTGCGTGGCTCGGGCTTTGCCTGGGACCTGCGCAAGAAGCAGCCCTACGACGCCTACGACCAGGTCGAATTTGATGTGCCGGTGGGCAAGACCGGTGACAGCTACGACCGCTATTTGGTGCGCGTGCAGGAGATGCGGGAGTCCAACCGCATCATCCAGCAGTGCGTGAAATGGCTGCGTGCCAACCCTGGCCCGGTCATCACCGACAACCACAAAGTGGCGCCGCCTTCACGCGAAGGCATGAAGTCCAACATGGAAGACTTGATCCACCATTTCAAGCTCTTCACCGAAGGTTTCCGCGTGCCAGAAGGCGAGGCCTATGCCGCAGTCGAGCACCCCAAGGGTGAGTTCGGTATCTACATGGTGAGCGATGGTGCCAACAAGCCCTACCGCCTGAAAATTCGTGCCCCGGGCTTTGCCCATTTGGCCACTCTCGATGAAATGGCCAAAGGCCACATGCTGGCCGACGCGGTCGCCATCATCGGGACGATGGACATTGTTTTTGGAGAGATTGACCGATGATCTCTGAGTCAACCAAAGCGCGCTTTGCGCGTGAAGTCGCCAAGTTCCCTGCAGACCAGAAGCAGTCGGCCGTGATGGCTTGCCTGTCGATCGTGCAGCAAGAACAAGGCTGGGTCAGCCCCGTCAGCGAGCAGGTCGTGGCCGATTACCTGGGCATGCCGGTGATGGCGGTCCACGAAGTGACCACCTTCTACAACATGTACAACCAAAAGCCGGTGGGCAAGTTCAAGCTGAACGTTTGCACCAACCTGCCTTGCCAGTTGCGCGGTGGCCAAAAGGCCCTCGAACATCTGGAGCACAAGTTGGGTGTTCATGCGGGCGAAACCACGGCCGACGGTCTGTTCACCCTGCAACCCAGCGAGTGCCAGGGCGCTTGCGCCGATGCGCCGGTGCTGCTGGTGAATGACCGCCACATGTGCAGTTTTATGAGCCATGAAAAACTCGACCAACTCGTCGACAGCCTGAAGAAAGCCGAGGCCGCCTGATGAAAGTCGAACAAATCCTGAGCCAATTCCAGGCCACGGGCGTGGAAACCTGCTTCCATGACCGCCACATCAATCCGCAAATCTATGCCGGTTTGAATGGCCAGAACTGGGGCATCAAAGATTACGAAGCGCGCGGCGGTTATGCCGCCTTGCGCAAGATCCTCGGCAAGGATGGTGGCGAAGGCCTCACCCAAGACCAGGTGATCGCCACCGTCAAGGAATCCGGCCTGCGTGGTCGCGGCGGTGCGGGCTTCCCCACGGGTCTGAAGTGGAGCTTCATGCCCCGCCAGTTCCCTGGTCAGAAATATTTGGTCTGCAACTCGGACGAAGGCGAGCCGGGCACCTGCAAAGACCGCGACATCATGGAGTACAACCCCCACACGGTGATCGAAGGCATGATCATCGCGGCTTACGCCATGGGCATCAGCGTGGGTTACAACTACATCCACGGCGAAATCTTCCACACCTACGAGCGCTTTGAAGCAGCCCTTGAAGAAGCCCGCGCAGCAGGCTATCTGGGCAACAACATTCTGGGCAGCACCTTCAGCTTCCAGTTGCACGCCTCGCACGGTTTTGGCGCTTACATCTGCGGCGAAGAAACCGCGCTGCTCGAATCGCTCGAAGGCAAAAAAGGCCAACCGCGCTTCAAGCCACCGTTCCCTGCGAGCTTCGGCTTGTACGGCAAGCCCACCACCATCAACAACACCGAGACCTTCGCGGCGGTGCCCTGGATCATCCGCAGCGGTGGCCAGGCTTATCTGGAATGCGGCAAGCCCAACAACGGCGGCACCAAGATCTTCTCGGTCAGCGGCGACGTGGAGCGCCCCGGCAACTATGAAGTGCCCATGGGCACACCGTTTGCCAAGCTGCTTGAGCTCGCTGGTGGCGTGCGCGGTGGCCGCAAGCTCAAGGCCGTGATCCCCGGCGGTTCGTCTTCGCCCGTGATTCCGGCCGATTTGATGATGACCTTGACCATGGACTACGACAGCATCGCCAAAGAGGGCGGTTCGATGTTGGGCTCTGGCGCGGTCATCGTCATGGACGAGACACGCTGCATGGTCAAGGCCCTGGCGCGTTTGTCTTACTTTTACTCGCACGAGTCGTGTGGCCAGTGCACCCCTTGCCGCGAGGGCACAGGCTGGCTCTGGCGCATGGTCGACCGCATCGAGCGCGGCCTGGGCCGTCCCAGCGACATCGACATGCTCGACAGCGTGGCGGGCAACATCATGGGCCGCACCATTTGCGCCTTGGGCGACGCAGCGGCCATGCCGGTGCGCGGCATGCTCAAGCATTTCCGTCACGAATTTGTACACCTCATCGAGCACAAGACCTCTGTGGTCAGCGCCGATGCAACAGCGGTGAAGACCCATGGTTGAAATAGAACTCGACGGTCAGAAAGTGGAAGTTGCCGAAGGCAGCATGGTGATGCATGCCGCCGAAAAAGCAGGCACCTACATTCCCCATTTCTGCTACCACAAGAAACTCTCCATCGCGGCCAACTGCCGCATGTGCCTGGTCGAGGTCGAAAAAGCCCCCAAGCCCATGCCCGCCTGCGCCACGCCCGTGACACAGGGCATGATCGTGCGCACCAAGAGCGACAAAGCGATTGCGGCGCAGAAGTCGGTCATGGAGTTTTTGCTGATCAACCACCCGCTCGATTGCCCCATCTGCGACCAGGGCGGTGAGTGCCAGTTGCAAGACCTGGCCGTGGGTTACGGCGGCAGCACCTCGCGTTACGAAGAAGAAAAGCGCGTGGTCTTTCACAAGGAAGTTGGCCCGCTGATCTCCATGGAAGAGATGAGCCGCTGCATCCATTGCACACGTTGTGTGCGCTTTGGCCAGGAAGTGGCGGGTGCCATGGAGCTGGGCATGTCCCACCGTGGCGAGCATGCCGAGATCGAAACCTTCTTGGGCCAGACCATCGACTCCGAGTTGTCGGGCAACATGATCGACATTTGCCCTGTTGGTGCCCTGACCAGCAAGCCTTTCCGCTACCACGCCCGCACCTGGGAGTTGTCGCGCCGCAAGTCGGTTGCGGCACACGACTCGTCCGGTGCTAACCTGGTCGTGCAGGTCAAGAACAACCAGGTTATGCGCGTGGTGCCACTCGAGAACGAAGAAGTCAACGAGTGCTGGATTGCCGACCGTGACCGCTTCTCTTACGAAGCACTTAACGGCGGCGACCGCTTGACCCAGCCCATGCTCAAGCAGGGCGGCGAGTGGAAAACCGTCGACTGGCAGACCGCGCTTGAATACGTGGCCAATGGCTTGCGCAACATCCAGCGCGACCATGGTGCGAACAGCATCGGCGCATTGGTCAGCCCGCATAGCACCCTGGAAGAGTTGTACCTGGCTGGCGCTTTGATGCGCGGACTGGGTTCGGACAACATCGATCACCGTTTGCGTCACGCTGAGTTTGGCGCTTCCGAAGGTGTCCGCACTCTGGGCACATCGATCGCATCGCTTTCCACTTTGCAGCGCGTGCTGGTGGTGGGCTCCAACCTGCGCAAGGATCACCCGCTGTTTGCCCTGCGCATGCGCCACGCCGTGCGCCACGGCGCTCAGCTCAACGTCATCACGTCATCTGCAGCTTTCGGCCATGCCGACGCCTGGGCCATGCCCGTGGCGCAAGCCGTGCTGACCGACGCTTCGGGCTGGGCGCAAGCCTTGGCCGATGTGGCCGCAGCCATCGCGGCAGAGAAGGGCGTTGCAGCGCCTGTGACGGGCAACGCCACCGCGCAGGCCCAAGCCATCGCCAAGTCCTTGTTGGGCGGCGAGCGCAAAGCCGTGCTGCTGGGCAATGCCGCAGCGCACGCAGCCAACGCATCGAGCCTGCTGGCCTTGGCCAACTGGATTGCCGAGCAAACCGGCGCGACTGTGGGTTACCTGACCGAAGCGGCCAACACCGTGGGCGCGCAGTGGGTCGGGGCCCAGCCGCAAACCGGTGGCAAGCATGCAGGCCAAATGCTGGCCGGTGGCTTGAAAGCCGCTATCTTGCTGAACACCGAACCCGAGTTCGACAGCGCTGCAGGCAGCGCCGCTGCACACGCTTTGGGTCAGGCCGAGATGGTCGTGACACTCAGCCCTTTCAAAGCCAACATGGCTTTCAGCGATGTGTTGTTGCCCATTGCGCCGTTCACCGAAACATCGGGTTCCTTTGTCAACGCCGAAGGCCGCCTGCAAAGCTTCCATGCCGTGGTCAAGCCTTTGGCCGAGACACGTCCTGCCTGGAAAGTGCTGCGTGTGCTGGCCAATTTGCTCGACATCCCGGGCGTGTCTTTTGAAACTTCGCAAGAGGTGCTGGCCCGTGCCACGGCCAAGCCTTTGGTGGCTTCGAATGCCACGCGCGCTGCGATCACGTTGACCGCCACAACCGCAGCACCCGTGAGCGCTTCGATCTACCAGCTCGACAGCATCGTTCGCCGTGCGCCGTCCTTGCAGCTGACCGCAGACGCCCGCCAGGAGGTGACCCCATGATTGACGCTCTGTACAACGGCGGCCTGAACTTGGTCGCTGCCAGCTGGTGGGCCACTTTGGTTTGGCCTGTTTTGTGGATCTTGCTCAAGATCGTGGCCATCCTCGCGCCTTTGATGGGCGCTGTGGCTTACCTGACGCTGTGGGAGCGCAAGCTGCTGGGCTTCATGCAAGTGCGCCATGGCCCCAACCGCGTAGGCCCCATGGGCTTGTTGCAGCCGATTGCCGATGCGCTCAAGCTCCTGACCAAGGAACTGATCAACCCGACAGCGGCCAGCATGGGCTTGTTCCGCCTCGGCCCCATCATGGCCATCATGCCGGCCCTGGCCGCCTGGGTGGCGATTCCCTTCGGGCCCGAAGTGGCGCTGACCAACATCAACGCTGGTCTTTTGCTGGTGATGGCCATCACCTCGATTGAAGTGTATGGCGTGATCATCGCGGGTTGGGCGTCCAACTCCAAGTACGCCTTTTTGGGTGCGCTGCGTGCGTCGGCCCAGATGGTCAGCTACGAAATCGCCATGGGCTTTTGCTTCCTGGTGGTCTTGATGGTCTCGGGCAGCATGAACCTGACCGAAATCGTGCTCGCGCAAGGCAAAGGCCAAATGGCCCACATGGGTTTGGGTTTCCTGTCCTGGAACTGGCTGCCTTTGTTGCCGATTTTCCTGGTGTACCTGATCTCGGGTGTGGCCGAAACCAACCGTCACCCCTTTGACGTGGTCGAAGGTGAAGCCGAAATCGTGGCCGGACACATGGTCGAGTACTCGGGCATGGGCTTTGCCATCTTCTTCCTGGCCGAATACGCTAGCATGTGGCTGGTGTCCATCCTGGCGGTGATCATGTTCCTGGGCGGCTGGTTGCCACCCATCGACAGCGCCTTGTTCAACGCCATTCCAGGCTGGATCTGGCTGGGTCTCAAGACTTTCCTGATCGTGTCCATGTTCATCTGGATTCGCGCCACATTCCCGCGCTTCCGTTACGACCAGATCATGCGTCTGGGCTGGAAGATTTTCATCCCGGTCACCTTGGTGTGGCTGCTGGTGGTGGGCGTTTGGCTCCACTCGCCATGGAACATCTGGAAATAAGCGGCGCACGACCATGACCACAATGACTGCTTCCAATTTCTCGATCAAGGACTTCCTCAAGAGCTTCATGCTCGTGGAGTTGTTCAAGGGCATGGCCCTGACCGGACGCTACGCTTTCGCCCGCAAGGTGACGGTGCAGTTCCCGGAAGAAAAAACACCGCTGTCGCCACGTTTCCGTGGCCTGCACGCGCTGCGCCGCTACGACAACGGTGAAGAGCGCTGCATCGCGTGCAAACTGTGCGAAGCCGTGTGTCCGGCGATGGCCATCACCATCGAAGCGGGCCAGCGCGAAGACGGTTCACGCCGCACCACACGCTACGACATCGACCTGACCAAGTGCATCTTCTGCGGCTTTTGCGAAGAAAGCTGTCCGGTCGATTCGATTGTCGAGACGCACATTTTTGAATACCACGGCGAAAAACGCGGTGACCTGTACTTCACCAAGGACATGTTGCTGGCCGTGGGCGACCGTTACGAAAAAGAGATCGCTGCGGCCAAAGCTGCTGACGCTCCTTACCGTTGAACGCTGCCCAGTCCTGAACACTTAAAAAGACAGACCTATGGACGTCAAGACCGGTTTCTTCTACCTCTTCTCGGTGGTGCTGCTGTTTGCAGCCTTCCGGGTGGTCACCGCACGCAACCCCGTGCATGCGGTGCTGTTCCTCATGCTGGCTTTCTCGCAAGCATCGGCTGTGTGGTTCCTGCTCCATGCCGAATTCCTGGCCATCCTGCTGGTGCTGGTGTACCTGGGCGCGGTGATGGTGCTCTTCCTGTTCGTGGTGATGATGCTGGACATCCACATCGACACCGTGCGCAGGGGCTTCTGGAAAAACTTCCCGCTCGCAGCCACCTTGGGGGCCATCGTGGCCCTCGAGATGGCCGCTGTGTTGTTGTCCGGTTTCCGTCTGTCCGAAGCGCCCGCCATGGCGACAGGTGCGGTGCCCGTGGACAACGCGAAGGCCTTGGGCATCCTGCTCTACACCGAGTACCTGATGCCGATCCAGATTGCGGCGGCCATTTTGTTGGTGGCCATGATCGCGGCGATTGCCCTGACCCTGCGCGAGCGCAAGGACAGCAAGGCGATTGATCCGTCCATCCAGGTTCGGGTGCGTGCGGCCGACCGCATGCAAGTGGTCAAGATGGCCCCGACCCAAGCGGCGCCTGCCCCGGTTGTGGCGGCTGCGGAGGAAAGCAAATGATGACACTGACCCTGGGGCACTTCCTGTCGCTCGGCGCGATGCTGTTCGCATTGGCCGTGATCGGCATCTTCCTGAACCGCAAGAACCTGATCGTTTTGCTCATGGCCATCGAGCTGATGTTGCTGGCCGTGAACATGAACTTTGTGGCGTTCTCGCACTACCTGGGTGATATGCACGGCCAAGTGTTCGTGTTCTTCATCCTCACGGTGGCTGCAGCCGAATCGGCCATTGGCCTGGCCATCCTGGTGCTGTTGTTCCGCAACAAGAACAACATCAACGTGGACGAACTCAATTCGCTCAAGGGTTAACAAGAATATGAGTCAAACCCTCAACGCAAGCACGCTGCTGGCTGTGCCGCTGGCCCCTCTGGTGGGCTCGGTGCTGGCCGGTGTTCTCGGCACCCAATTTGGTGGCAACTGGATCGGCCGTCGCCTGTCGCATACCCTGACCATATTGGGTGTGCTGGTGGCCTTCATCCTGTCGGCCATGACGCTCAAGAACGTCATCGACGGTGCCCGTTTCAACGAGACCCTCTACACCTGGATGGTGGTGGGTGGCCTGAAGATGGAAGTCGGCTTTCTGGTCGACGGCATCACCGCCATGATGATGTGTGTGGTGACCTTTGTGTCGCTGATGGTGCACATTTACACCATTGGCTACATGGAAGAAGACGAAGGCTACAACCGCTTCTTCGCTTACATCTCGCTGTTCACCTTCTCCATGTTGATGCTCGTCATGAGCAACAACCTGCTGCAGCTGTTCTTCGGCTGGGAAGCCGTGGGTCTGGTGTCGTATTTGCTGATCGGCTTCTGGTACAACAAGCCGACCGCCATCTTCGCCAACATGAAGGCCTTTTTGGTCAACCGTGTGGGTGACTTCGGCTTCATCCTCGGCATTGGCCTGATCGTGGCCTACACCGGCACGCTCAACTACACCGAGTTGTTTGCCAAGGCCAACGAGCTGGCCGCCATCAATTTCCCCTGGTATGTGTTCGGTCTGGACGGCATGCTGATCACTGTGATCTGCATCTGCCTGTTCATTGGCGCCATGGGCAAGTCGGCTCAGTTCCCGCTGCATGTGTGGTTGCCTGACTCGATGGAAGGCCCGACCCCGATTTCTGCCCTGATCCACGCCGCCACCATGGTGACGGCCGGTATCTTCATGGTGGCCCGCATGTCGCCGCTGTTCGAGTTGTCCGATGCGGCTCTCAACTTCATCATGGTGGTCGGCTCCATCACAGCCTTGTTCATGGGCTTTTTGGGCATCATCCAGAACGACATCAAGCGCGTGGTGGCTTATTCGACCTTGTCGCAGCTCGGATACATGACTGTCGCTTTGGGCGCTTCGGCCTACTCGGTCGCGGTGTTCCACCTGATGACGCACGCGTTCTTCAAAGCGCTGCTCTTCTTGGGTGCCGGTTCCGTCATCATGGGCATGCACCACAACCAGGACATCCGCTGGATGGGCGGCGTGCGCAAGTACATGCCCATCACCTGGATCACGTCTTTGCTGGGCTCGCTGGCCCTGATCGGCACGCCGCTGTTCTCGGGTTTTTATTCCAAGGACAGCATCATCGAAGCCGTGCACCTGAGCACCTTGCCTGCCGCTGGCTTTGCCAACTTCGCAGTGCTGGCGGGTGTGTTCGTCACTGCCTTCTATTCGTTCCGCATGTACTTCCTGGTCTTCCACGGCCCGGAGCGTTACGACCAGAACCCGGATGCTCACCATGATGACCACCACGGTCACGATGACCATGGCCACGACAAACCTCACGAATCGCCTTGGGTGGTCACGGTGCCTCTGGTCTTGCTGGCCATTCCTTCGGTGGTGATCGGTTTCATGACCATCCAGCCCATGCTGTATGGCGACTTCTTCAAAGACGTGATCTTTGTGGACGCAGCCAAGCACCCTGCGATGACGCAATTGGGTGAGCTGTTCCACGGCCCTGTGGCCATGGCGCTGCATGGCTTGAGCACGGCACCGTTCTGGCTGGCTTTGGCTGGTGTGGTGACCGCCTGGTACATGTACCTGGTTAATCCCAAGGTCCCGGCATTCTTTGCCCGTGCCTTGCGTCCGCTGATCGTGGTCATGGAGAACAAGTACTTCATGGACTGGATCAACGAGAACATTCTGGCCAAGGGCGCTCGCGGCTTGGGCCTGGGCCTGTGGAAGATGGGCGACCGCGCCATCATCGACGGCTTGGTCGTCAACGGCTCCTGGAAAGTCGTGGGTCTCGTGTCCGGTTTGGTGCGCTGGTTCCAGTCGGGCTTCCTGTACCACTATGCCCTGGTGATGATTTTGGGTGTGCTCGTGCTGATGACGTATTTCGTCTGGCTCGCTTAACGGTTTTGAGGACAAGATAAAAATGGGATTGTTAAGCCTTGCCATCTGGATGCCGATTGCTTTCGGTATCGTCTTGCTGGCCCTCGGTCGTGACAGCCAAGCCCGCGCCGTGCGCTGGTTGGCGCTGGTCGGCTCGATCGCCAGTTTCCTGGTCACGCTGCCCTTGTACTCGGGCTTTCAGCTCGGCACTTCGGCTATGCAGTTTGTCGAAAAGGCCTCGTGGATTGAGCGCTTCAATGTGCACTACCACCTGGGCGTGGACGGTATTTCGCTGTGGCTGGTGTTGCTCACCGCGTTCATCAACGTGATCGTGGTGATTGCGGGCTGGGAAGTCATCACCCGCAAGGTCAACCAGTACATGGCCGCCTTCATGATCCTGTCGGGTCTGATGATCGGCGTGTTCAGTGCGCTCGACGGTATCTTGTTCTACGTCTTCTTCGAAGCCACGCTGATCCCGATGTACCTGATCATCGGTATCTGGGGTGGTCCGAACAAGATTTATGCGGCTTTCAAGTTCTTCCTCTACACCTTGCTCGGCTCCTTGTTGATGCTGATCGCACTGGTCTACCTGTACACCGCTTCGAACGGCAGCTTTGACATCCTGACCTGGCACAAACTGCCGCTGTCGGGTTCGGTGCAGACCTTGCTGTTCTTCGCCTTCTTTGCGGCTTTTGCCGTGAAGGTGCCCATGTGGCCGGTGCACACCTGGTTGCCCGATGTGCACGTCGAAGCGCCGACGGGCGGCTCGGCCGTGCTGGCGGCCATCATGCTCAAGCTGGGCGCTTATGGTTTCCTGCGTTTCTCGATGCCCATCGCACCCGATGCCGCACGCGAGTGGGGCATGTTCATCATCATCTTGTCGTTGGTGGCCGTGGTCTATGTGGGCTTGGTGGCCATGGTGCAGCAGGACATGAAGAAGCTGGTGGCTTACTCGTCGGTGGCGCACATGGGTTTTGTGACCCTAGGTTTTTTCATCTTCAACCCCTTGGGAGTGTCCGGCGGCATCGTGCAGATGATTGCGCACGGCTTTGTGTCTGCAGCCATGTTCCTGTCAATCGGCGTGCTGTACGACCGCGTGCACTCGCGTGAAATCGCCAGCTATGGCGGTGTGGTCAACACCATGCCCAAGTTCGCAGCTTTCGCCCTGTTCTTTGCCATGGCCAACTGCGGCTTGCCAGGCACCGCCGGTTTTGTGGGCGAGTGGATGGTGATTCTGGGTGCCGTGAAGTTCAACTTCTGGATCGGCTTGTTGTCGGCTTCGGCCCTGATCTTTGGCGCTGCTTACACCTTGTGGATGTTCAAGCGCGTTTACCTGGGGCCTGTGGCCAACAACGATGTCAAGGAACTGACCGACATCAATGGCCGCGAATTCCTGATGCTGGCCTTGCTGGCGGCCGCCGTGCTCTACATGGGCGTCTACCCCAAGCCTTTCACCGACGTGATGGACACTTCGGTGGCCGACTTGCTCAAACACGTGGCCTTGTCCAAGCTGCCTTGAGCAGTGGGCATCGAACGTTTCGCCTGATTAGAAAATTGAGAGAACACAGATGATGGACAACTCCAGCTGGATGACGGTTTACCCCGAGATCGTGTTGCTGGTCATGGCTTGCGTGATCGCGCTGGTCGACCTCTTCGTGAAAAGCCCCAAGCGCACCGCCACCTATGTGCTGACCTTGTTGTCTTTGGGCGGTGTGGCCTGGCTGCACGCCATGTATGCCGATGCCGGGCAGACGCTGTACGGCTTTGGCCGTCTGGTGGTCAGTGATCCCATGGGCCACTGGCTCAAGTGCTTTGCCACCATCGCCGTCATGGTGACCCTGGTTTATTCGCGTCCTTATGCAGCCGACCGCGACATGCTGCGTGGCGGCGAGCTGTTCAGCCTGAGCCTGTTTGCCTTGCTGGGCATGAGTTTCATGATCTCGGGTCAGAACTTCATCGTGATTTACCTGGGCCTGGAGCTGCTGACGCTGTCCAGCTACGCCCTGGTGGCCCTGCGCCGTGACCACACGCAAGCGACCGAAGCGGCCATGAAGTACTTTGTGCTGGGTGCCATGGCTTCGGGCTTCTTGCTGTACGGCATGTCCATGATGTACGGCGCAACGGGCAGCCTGGAGTTGTCTGAGGTGCTCAAGGCCATTGCCACAGGTCAGGTCAACCACCAGGTGCTGGTGTTCGGTCTGGTGTTCATCGTGGCCGGTCTGGCTTTCAAGATCGGTGCGGTGCCTTTCCACATGTGGATCCCCGACGTCTACCAAGGCGCACCCACGGCCATTACCCTGATGATCGGTGGCGCACCCAAATTGGCCGCATTCGCCATCATGATGCGTTTGCTTGTCGAAGGCTTGTTGCCTTTGGCATTTGATTGGCAGCAAATGTTGTCGCTGTTGGCCATTGGCTCTTTGCTGGTCGGTAACCTGGCCGCCATTGCCCAGACCAACCTCAAGCGCATGTTGGCCTACTCGACCATTGCGCAGATGGGTTTTGTGCTGTTGGGTTTTGTGGCTGGGGTCATCAACGGCCAAACTATTCTGGCAGCCAATGCCTACAGCTCGGCCATGTTCTACACGGTGTCTTATGTGCTCACCACTTTGGCGGCTTTCGGCGTGATCATGTTGCTGGCGCGTCAAGGTTTTGAGAGCGAAGAAATCACCGATCTGGCCGGTTTGAACCAACGCAGCCCCTTGTACGCGGGCGTGATGGCGATCTGTCTGTTCTCGATGGCGGGCATCCCGCCGATGGTCGGCTTCTATGCCAAGCTGTCTGTGTTGCAGTCGCTCATCGTCTCGGGTCAGGGCTTCTACATGGGCTTGGCGATCTTTGCGGTCATCATGTCCCTGATCGGTGCCTTCTATTACTTGCGCGTGGTCAAGGTCATGTACTTTGACGAGCCAGTGACAGCCACCACCGTCTCGGCCACCACCGATGTGCGTGTGGTCTTGTCGGTCAATGGTTTGCTGGTTTTGGCGCTGGGCATCGTGCCGGGCGCTTTGATGGCCCTGTGTGCCAACGCTGTGGCCAGCATGCTGGCCATCTGATCGGCGCAGCATGTCTGTTTCTGCGCAAATCGGTTTTTTGGTGGTCTTGGCTTTGCTGGCTGCCAATTTGCCGTTTGCCAACCAGCGTATTTTTTTGGTGGGGCCGCAGCGCAGCTCCAAACCACTGCATTGGCGTTTGGCCGAAATGGTGGTGCTGTACTTTGTGGTCGGCGGTATCGGCCTGGCACTTGAAAATCACAGCGGTCAGATCGCACCCCAAGGCTGGGAGTTTTACGCGGTCACTGGCACCATGTTTGTGACGCTGGCCTTCCCGGGTTTTGTCTACCGCTACCTGATGCACCGCAAGCATTGAACGCCTGCCGGTCAGCACACACGCATGTCTGACGATCATCTGATCGAGCACAGGGTCAGCCAGCAAGAGTTGCTGCACGGCCATTTCCTCCACGCCTTTCGCGACACGGTACGCCTGCCGAATCAGGCCCTGGCCACGCGTGAATATGTGGTCCACCCCGGTGCGGTCATGGTCATCCCCATGCTGGACACACCCGAGGGCATGCGCCTGGTGCTGGAGCGCCAATACCGTTACCCGGTGGGGCAAGTCATGATTGAGTTCCCCGCGGGAAAGCTCGATGCAGGTGAAGACCCTTGGTGGTGCGCTCAGCGCGAGCTGTTCGAAGAAACCGGCTACAGCGCGCGCCAGTGGGCGAGGGCAGGGGTGTTGCACCCGGTGATTGCTTACTCGACCGAGGTGATCGAGATCTGGTTTGCCAAAGACCTGAGCCTGGGCGAACGGCAACTCGATGCTGAAGAGTTTCTGGACGTGTTCACCGCCACGCCCGCGCAGTTGATGGCCTGGTGCCGGGACGGGCAAGTCACCGATGCCAAAACCCTCACCGGTGCGCTTTGGTTGCAAAATACCCTGTCAGGCCAATGGCCGCTGACTTGGCAATCCTTGCCCTGAAACACACCGCCCATGAAAGTCCTCGACCTTCAATGTTCGCAGGGCCACAGCTTTGAAGGCTGGTTTGGCTCGCAAGACGACTACGACACGCAGCGTGCGCGGGGCTTGGTCACGTGCCCGGTGTGCAACGACAGCGAGATTGTCAAAATGCTCTCGGCACCACGCTTGAACCTGGGACACGGCGTGGCCCCGGCTGCATCCGCAAACTCGGGTGATGCTGCAGCAAGTGCCCAGGCCTCAGCGGTGCCTGCTCCCCAAGGCGCGAGCCCCGCAAGCGAAGATCTTGCGTTGGCCCCCGACACTTTGCAGCAAATGCATGTGGCCATGATGAACATGGTCCGCCACGTCATGGCCAACACCGAAGATGTCGGCCCCAAGTTTGCCGAGGAGGCCCGCAAAATCCATTACGGCGAACGCGAAGAGCGCAACATCCGGGGCCAAGCCACCCGCGAAGAAACTGAGGCTTTGTTGGAAGAGGGTATCGAGGTCATGCCCTTGCCCATTCCTGAAAACCTCAAGGGCTCGCTGCAATAAATGCAGCGCCCGTGCGCGATGCGGGATCGTGGTGAAAGTGACTGTGTGGGAGCGAGCCCCCGCTCGCGAATGATGGCCTTACCAAAAATATTTTCGGCCGCAGGGGCGACCTCTTGCAGAGAAAAGACGGCAACATGAAACACACCCTGCACATCGACGACGCTGAAGTGGAGATGAGCGCCATTCGGGCGCAAGGCCCTGGCGGGCAAAACGTCAACAAAGTCTCCAGTGCCATCCAGCTGCGCTTTGATGTGGCGGGCTCATCCTTGCCCGACGACGTCAAGCAGCGTTGGCTGCAGTCGGGCGACAGCCGCCTGACGCAAGAAGGCGTGTTCATCCTCAAGGCCCAGCGCCACCGCACCCAAGAAGCCAACCGCTTGGATGCCTGGGCACGGCTGTACGAAACGCTGGACCAATATGCCAAGCCGCCCAAACCGCGCAAAGCCACCAAGCCCACTTATGGCTCGGTGCAGCGGCGGTTGGAGGGCAAGGCGATGCAGTCGAAGATCAAGGCCTCAAGGCAGGGGCTGCAATAAGGATCACGCTGACTTTTTGCACGAGAAATCCCGAATCCCTCCAAACATGTTAACCGACATATCCAATGCTCTATGAGCATCGGATATGAGAATGGCGTTGAATTATGGTTGCCCCTATCCAATCCATCAGAAGCGTTGCATGTATTTGATTTGCAAAGAGTTGACCGACGTTCCGTCCCCTCTAGCAGCACTCAGACCCATCCGTAAAGCTTGATTTTTGGCCGTATCGACATCAACCGCTACATCGATACTAGAAATGTACTGTGCAGCAGGCAAGCCAGCGACTGAGTAGGAAAAGTCGCGTGCAGACAATGGTGAACCAGTCAGTGAGCGTGCAGCGTTAGCCTCATGCGAGTACATGTATTTGATGAATGGCGAAAAATTTGTTCCCGCTTCGGAAACATATTTGCCTTCAACTTTAACCCCCAAACTTGTTACAGAACTGAAGCTGCGATGTTGAGGATAATAATTACCCCATGTATTGTCGGATTCGCTGTATGCAGTCATCCGTTGACGGTCATGTTGGTACGCCACAAAGGGAGTCACGTTCACAAATTCATGCAAACCGGCTTCGGGTTTTAGCACCTGAAGTTTCAGCCCCAATTCGACCCGTGCACCCAGAGAGTTTGAAGTGTTGGTGCCAGTGATGCTGCGTCCCATGGCGATACGGTTTGAGGAGTTTTCCGTGTGTCCACTCAAAACCATACCTTTGATGTACAGGCTGTTTTGAAATTTTTGCATGCCATAAAGCGCAAAGTTCAAAGAATCAACTGAACCGCTTGTCCACCGATCTGCCACGTTGTATTTGGAAAGATCAACCCCCAATGCCCAGCCAAAGACTTGATTTGTCGAGAGCAAGCGCTCTTGACCTATCGCCACGGCACCGCCAGTGTTCTTGACCGATGCTGAGTTGTAGCTGTGTCCATAGGGGTTGGAATAGCCACCATCACGGTCACGTGATCCGTAGTTGTAGCTGATCCATGAACGTTGCTCTTGACCGCATTGGTCGATCTTGGCGTAAATTCCAGTAGAACAATCGATCAAGACACTGGATTCATCGGCTATGTTCTGACCAAATGCCTTGCGCGCGTCAAAGGCCAGCTGCTGTGCAGCTGTTGTACCTTCACCCGTTAAGGAGTCGATGGCTTGTCTGTACAGCGTTGGGTCACTGATACCTAAAAGCTCAGCGGCGATAGGCTGGTAGGTCGGTACACCTCTGGTCTGTATTTGGTTGACCATGTTAGCGTATGACTTCTGATTGGGTGCCAGCCAGGATGGCGCGTAATCGACGCTGTAATTGAGGTACAGGGTGTTGACCGTCGGACTGCTGGTGTTGAGACCGCTCAGGTTAAAGGTGTTGGGGTCGCTGTCACTTGTGCCGTAAACGGAGAGAGAGGGTTGGAACACCACAGTGGTCGAAGGCTTGCCGTTGGCAAAAGTTGGAAATACGGAAATGCCACCCGCTGTCATAACTCCCGCCGAAGTCATCATCGGAAAACTGAACTTACCAGGTTTGGCGGCGCCAGTTGAGGGGTTGATGGTGACAAAGCCGCCCAATGAAGCTGCACCACTAACGGACACGAAGTCCATGTAATCGTCACGTACTGATCCTGTAGAGAAGTTCGCATCCATCACCAGGTGACCAGTGGCTGACTGGCTGAAATTGCCTGTCAACGCAGTCACCCCATTGGCATTGGACGCCGACATCACAGTATTGAGACCACCTGGGGATAAATAGCCACTGTTGGAAAAGAGATTACCTGAACCTAAATAGATGGTGTTACCCGGGAGGTACATTGAGCCGCTGCCGTTAAGGAAGCTGTTGTTACCGCTGCCGAGATGAACTGAGCCGACGATGGTTCCACCGTTCAAGTTCTGGATGGCGTCATGGCCGCTTGTACCTGTGATCACCGTGTCAAAAACTGTTCCCGCAGTGCGGATGATGGCTTTGTCATTGGGGTCCAGACTGCTGTCATTGACCACTAGATTGTTATTGCCTCCCAGCAAAGCGATGGCAGAACCACCGGCACCGCCTTGAATCAAGCCGCCGTTTTCCAAATAAATATTGCCGTCAGTGAAGCCGGTGCTTTCCAAAGTCACGGCAGTACTTCCTGGTGCCGTTGAGATGATGGTGCTGTGATTTAGAACCGCCATGTTGTAATTTGTAGCCTGATTTCCATAAGCGGACTTACCGTATCCAATCAGCAAATTCATTGCTAAACCACTCGAGGTATCAGCACTGCTCAACAGGTAAATCGCTGTGCCAGTGTTGTCCGAAGTCACAGAGCCGTGTCTGTTATCAAACAATATCGAGCCGGCATTCCCTGAGACTGAAATGCTGCGCAGATCGACAGCCGCCTGTGTGCCTGCTGTTGTGCTGACAATCGTGCCATTGGCGTTGATCGCAGAAACATTGCCTGCCGTCGAGCCTGATCCACCAGCATTGCTGAGTGCAAAAATGGCCGAGGCATCGCCCGACCCGGACACAGAAATGGTGCCGCCTGTGCTGTCTACAGTCACATGACCAGCTGAACCTATGCTGGAGCTGCTCTCAGCGATCACGCCTGTTGAGCGCATGCCACTGCTGAAGATCGTGCCGCTGATGTTGCTGGCCGTGACATTTCCCGCATCCGCTCCTGTCAGGCCATTGACGGCATAAACGCGACTGGCTGCCACCAAGGCAGGCGCATCGTTGCCGGAAGTGAACAATGTCCCTGTGTTCGCTGCAGTGACAGCACCTGATCCATACCCAGAACCAATGCTGAGTGCCATGATCGATGCTGAATTGTTACCACTCGTTGTAGTGATCGCACTGTTACTGACATTCACGTTACCCCCACTACCGGATTGCGCTCCAGCGGGCAGGCCTTGCCAATAAATGTTGTTGGCGTTGAATGAGTCCAATCCATAAACCCCGCCCATACTTAATGCAGTGATGCCGTCTGATCGGGTCCCAATGGTGGCAATATAACCAGCGTTGTTGATGTCGACATCACCGCCGCTGCCACCCATGAGGCTGGCGGAGCCCAATACAGTGCCTGCACTGCCATTGCTGCCGCTGGCTCCTTGTGCCCATGAAAGTGTGCGCGTGCATGTACCACTCAAGAGTGCGCCACCCAGACATGAAACCACGTTATTTGTTGAGCTTGTACTTAAGCCCGCAGCACCACCGGTACCTGCAGCACCTGCAGCACCTGCATCGCCACCTTGGCCACCAATAGCGCCCAAACTTTCTGCCAGAACGGCCGAAGAGTAGATGGTGCCCATGGTCCTCAAAGTTTGAGTATTGGTCACAGTAACCAACCCACCGTTACCGCCATTGCCACCGTTGCCGCCTGCACCACCGCTGCCGCCATTGCCTCCAGTTCCGGGTGTGCCGTTAACGCCTGAGTAAACAAGATCGGCGTTAGGTGATGCATAGCCAGCAGCACCACCAGTGCCACCAGTGCCGCCCGTACCACCCATGCCTCCTACACCGCCAATACCGCCAACACTTGCAGCATGGATGGCGTTCACTCCTGCGGTGATTGAACCCGTGCCATTCAACACGGAGTTGTCAACTGTCACGGTGCCGCCACTTCCACCAGCACCTGCAGAACCACCAGTGCCCCCGTTGAGGGCGTTGCCACCAAGACCACCGCTTGTTGCCTCTGAATAACGCGTAACAATGAAGCTGCCATCACCGGCCCCCCCTGTACCGCCTTGGCCACCCTGACCGCCTTGACCACCAGTACCACCATTGCCGCCAATACTTTGCGCGAGGATGCCTGTGCCGGTCACGCTCAAGGCACCATTGACATTGGTGACAGTCACTGTACCGCCAACACCTCCAGTACCACCGATGCCGCCGATGTAGCCGTTGCCGCCAATGCCGCCACCTGAACCACTGGCTTGGTAGTTACCGAGCATGTCGCCATAAAAAGTGATGCCACCGCCACCCGTGCCACCTTGACCACCTTGGCCACCTTGGCCACCTGTGCCACCTTGACCGCCTATGGCCCTCAGTTCATAACCAGTGCTGACGTTGGCATTAACCACAGAGGTGTTCAGCACAAGAATGCCACCGGATCCACCTGTGCCGCCGATACCACCACTGCCTCCCGTGCCGCCCGAACCGCCCAAATTGGCTGGCGCACCAACAACCACAGCCATGATGTCGCTGGATTCGATTGCTCCTACGGCGGCTGCACCCGTGCCACCTTGGCCTCCAAACCCGCCCTGACCACCTGTGCCACCTTGTCCACCGGTCGTAGTCATCAATGCAAGTCGTCCAGCTGTAGCGGATTCGGCACTTAACGTGAGTGAGACACTGCCACCAGCGCCTCCGATTTGACCCGTGCCGCCGGTACCGCCTTGCGCACCATTGCCACCAATGCCGCCCTGTCTTGCAACCGCATCCGTGTCTGGAATTGTGAGTGGAGGGAAGACAATTACATTGATACGTGGAATTGTCTCTGTGTAGCCGGCCCCACCAGACCCACCTTGTCCACCCGCACCGCCAATGCCTGCAGCTCCCCCTTGACCGCCTGTGGATGAGAGTGTCACAGCTGTTTGTACGCCCGTGAGGGCGATGTTATTTGTCGTCACGGTCACAGGCGAGATGCCATTGCTGTCCTGCCCAGCCAAGCCATTTGAGCCATTTGCAATGGTGTTGCTCAAAGATGTGATGTTGACCGTTGAACTTCCGGTATTCAGAAAATTGAGTGTCAAACCGCTGTATGTCGCCGTGTTTGTGGAGGAGGTATAGGGGTTACTGCCGATCGTGTAGATCGCATCTTGAGATGTCGCTCCGAGAGGGGTTATGGTTGCCCCATCGTATGTGATTGGCGACGGAAGAGTAAACTGCAAACCTAAACTGTCTGTAGCAAGCGTGAAATCGTTGCCTGCACCGGATTTGCCCGCGATTCCCAATACGAGATTGGGGGCGCTACTTGTCCCGGCATCCCCAATGCTGGCGGTATAACCCGCTAAACTGGATCCTTGTGTTGTGGCTGCTGTATTAATAGCAGCTTGCACTTGTTCCAGTGTGGTGTTGGCTGCGAAATTCAACGAAACAGGTGCCCCCACCCCCGTTGGGGTGATAGTCAATTGGAAAGGGTTACCACCATTGAGATAGGTGGTCGATGTAATAGGGGCATTGGTTGCATCCGTACTGCTCATGCTCCACACTTGCGCGCTGGCCAATTGTGTGACTGAAACGGCATACGTTCCCGAAGCGGCCGGCGTTCCAGTGACACCCAAAACAGTGGGGGCAGTGACCGCCAAGTCCAGGTAAGCCCCTCCACCCGGGGCGTTTCTACCGTTGCTGGGGTTGTACACGTTATAGGAGCCAAAGCTGTAGAAGTCAGCACAAGCAGCTCCCCAGCTCATCTGGTTGCAACTGTAACTTCCTGTGTTGCCGCTGACTCCGTTAGGTCCTGCCGATGGAACGAGCGTGATTGGGTTTGCAGTGGATGTGATGACTGTGTCTGCGTATGGTGTTGTCAGATCGATCGCAAAAACTGGCGAAGCCATGATCAGACCTGCCAGAAGCATGGTGTTTGAAGGCCTTGTGGCCGCAACGCAACTTGACTTCTTCCCGTGCCTACGGGTTTTCTCCGAAACCACGACGCAGCACTGTCGAATATGGCACCAGATTGTTGTGAATGATTTGTTCATGATATTTTGGGCTTTGAAGGGTGGGGGGAACCTGAGGCTCTATCGTTGTGCTGAATTTGGCCAAGTAGTCCCAAATTCGTTGTGGTGTTTCACTTGTTTGTTGTCTTGTTGCTTGGCTTGCCAGTCGGATTCGGTATGGCCTTGAGTGCTGGGCGTTGCAACGACGTATCAGATGGCGTTGCAGGAGCCTGGCTTCGTTCTAACAAGGGCACTAAATTACGCAGAGACAAGATGTGGGCATAGACAGCGGCCAGCTCTCCACCCTTGAACCAAGCTAAAACTTTGTCATCTGGCAGTTCTCGCAGTTGAGGTTCATTCACGATCCAGACGCCTTCGATCACGCCGTTACGACCGTTGTGCAAGCGCACTTGCAGGTTTTTTTGAGTCAGTAATTTGGCCTCGTCAAGCTTTTGAATAAAAGTGTTGGTTTGCTTGGCTTGGTTTTGAAAGTCAATCAGACTTGGCATCAATTTGCGCGTAAATTCAGTAGGGACGCCTTGGTCATCAAAAATCCGTTCGCCCTCTGTTCCCCAGTGTGACGCGGAGATATCAGCTGCCAGGCTGAATTGATCTTTGCCGGTTTCAGCCAGAATGAAAGGGTATCGACGCACGCTGAAGGGCACGTAGCGCGCAAGCCAAAGCCCTTTGGGATCGATAAAGGTATTGACTTCAGCCTGCAAGCCAGTCACAGCCAAGGCTAGCCAAATCCCGTCTGTTCCCTTGGTGAACACAATCGCGTACTCATCAGAAGCACTCTGGAACTCTTGTACCACCAGAGGCACAGCTTGACTTTTGGATGCAAAGTCAAAGTTCGTCGGCTTGAAACGCAGCCCCTTGTGCTGTTCGCGGTTAAGTACGACGGGTTTCAGATAAAAAAACGCCGTGGGTAGAGATTTAGTTGATTGGGTCTGGCTGCTGTTTTGTGAGGGTAAGTTCTGCGCTCCAACATTGGAAATGCCAATCAAGAAGGCCAACAGGGTTGTGGTCACTGAGTGTGTTCGAGATGATTTCATTTCGAATATTTAACAATTAAATTTTACTAAATCAAAAATTTTGACGGGAAAAACGATTTGGTTCCTACAAAAACCTACAAATTCAAAAAATAAACCTTGAATTTTTGGATTGATATCAAAAAACTTAAAAATTTGCATTATTTTATTGGTTTTTATAATTTTTAAGAATACTTTTAATTTAATTAATAATTTAATTGAATTCGATGTAGGTTTGTGTAGGATTTTTTGACGTGGCCTTCGTACAGTGTTCACATTTGACGAAATTGACAAAGCAATTTCCAAATTTGGTGACTTACTTTTCGAGATACAAACATGGCCAATCAGTCCCGCACCACGATCCGTTCCAATGATCAAGAGCTCGCTGCGATCAAGCATTTAGTTCGGGCCATCGAGAATTCATTAGCGACCGGCGTTTTGTCACTCGAGATGCAAGACGGTCAATTGGTTCTGTTGTTGGTTGATGGGCAAAGTTTGGCTTTGACCATGCCAGCAAATTTGCTGGATATTGATGATCTATGGACACAACTGCCACCCGATCTGGCGCAGCAAATGCAGGCTTTGATGAACGGTGCCGCAGTGAAAACTGCTCAGTTAGGCGGGTTGCCTGCAACCCAGGCGGCACCTGCAGAGGCCAATACGGAAATCATTGCTCGCGTTGCAGAGGCTGCTGGAGACGTTAAGGTCCAGCGAGCTGGTCAGGAAATCGTGCTCAAACCCGGAGATGGCTTGCTGGCTGGCGACACCGTGTTGACTGCGGCAGGTGCGCAACTCCGTATCGAATTGCTGTCGCAGCAAAACACCGTGACGGGGACCGGTGTGGTCGGGGAAAGTTCCAAAGTGACTTTGGGTGCACAGACAGCGGGCGCTGGCCCTGTGGCTGTTTACAAGGTTGATGCGGGTGCGATGGTTTTCGACAGGCTGGTGGACAGCGGTGTTCGGTTGCAAGTCATTACACCTGTTGGCGCTGTTCAGACCGGAGGCCAGGGTATCGGCGTCAACGTCAACAGTCAGACGGGCGAGACAACTGTGATCGGTTTGCCCGGTGCTGGCACGGGTGCAGGTGCTGCATCGTCTGTTCAAATCGTTACACCTAATGGCGGTCTGACCCCCATCACAGTTCCTTCCCAAGGACTGGTTTTCAACCCGTCTTCTGGGGCGACTGCTGGTTCTGTGGTTTCGGGTGCCAGTCCTTCGGGTTCCGCTGTGGGTAGCAACCAGACAGCACCTATCACCAAACTAATTAATGCACCGAGTGTTTCGGATACCGGGGGGCAGGTTTCTTCGGGGACGCCCATTGCTCAACCGACTGGACAATTGCCGACTCTTAGCTTTGCTAATCAAATTTCCTCAAACCTCAATACGGGTTTTGATTTGACCAAGGGTTCGGGACCTATATCCGGCTCCAACCTGTCTGCGCCCATTTCTTCGGGCTATCAACCTCCAGTTGTCACAACTCAACCCTTAGACGTTTCAGGGCAAAAAAGTGGGGGCAGCGTTCCTTTCGATCCGGCACCTGTTCGTCCCACGCAAGAGTCGGTGATTGTTCCTCCCGTCATTCCAAAGGTCTCACTTTTGCCATCGGCCTCGTCAGTCGACGAAAGAAGCGGTAAGGCTCTGATTAAGGTAACTCTCTCTGAGTCTACAACGCAAAGCGTCACTGTCAGCTGGACGGTAAATGGTGCCAACTCTGTTGGCGTCTCCTCTGTTCAGCGTGTGCAGTCTGCCTCGGGCCAACTTGTTTTTAATCCTGGTGAGCGCACCAAAGAAATCGAAGTTGTCATCAATCCTGATTTTGAGCGTCAGACTGCAGGCTCTTTCACTTTGACTTTGCAGTCAGCGGTGAATGGCGTTTTGGGTTCTCCAACAACCGAGACAGTCAATCTGACTGATGAACTCAAGATGACCGGTACGGATCAATCCGACAGCATCGTTGGCGGTGCTGGGGCTGATGATTTGGAGGGTGGTGCGGGTAATGACACGCTGAGTGGCGGTGCAGGCGCTGATACTTTGAGTGGCGGTACTGGAAATGATCTGCTCGATGGCGGAGCGGGTGCCGACAGTGTGCAGGCAGGTGCGGGTGACGACGCCATTGTGTTTGACGCCAACGACACCATCGATGGTGGTACAGGCAACGACCGCCTGATCATCAAGGGCAGTGACGTCGATTTGACGACACTGACGCCCGGTCAGGTGATCAACATCGAGACGATCGATTTGACAGGCAACGGTAACAACACCGTGAAGCTGTCGGCGGACAATGTCGAAGACATGGTGGACAGCAACAAGCAACTCAATGTGTGGGGTGATGCTGGTGACAAGCTGATTCTGTCGGATCTGAACTGGGAGGCGGGTAATGATGTCACAGAAGGCGATATCACCTACAAGACTTACACCCTCAATGGGTACACCCTGCGTGTCGACTCTGATGTCCAGGTGGTTTTTAAATTGTCAGGTGCAGCAGGCAACGACAGTCTCACAGGCGGTGGAAATCCTGACCTGATCACAGCGCTTGCGGGTGACGATACGCTCGATGGCGGTGCGGGCAATGACTCGTTGATTGGCGGTGAGGGGCAGGACTCTTTGATCGGTGGCAGCGGAGCAGATTCGCTGGATGGCGGTGAGGGTAATGACACCCTTGATGGAGGGGTGGACGATGACACCTTGATGGGCGGTGTCGGCAACGATTCCTTGCTGGGTGATGCTGGCGCTGATTCGCTGGATGGCGGTGAGGGTGATGACACCCTTGATGGAGGGGTGGACGATGACACCTTGATGGGCGGTGTCGGTAACGATTCCTTGCTGGGTGATGCTGGTGAGGATTCATTGGACGGTGGTGAGGGTGATGACACCCTCGATGGTGGGGCAGATGCGGACACCTTGATGGGCGGTGTCGGCAACGATTCCTTGCTAGGAGATGCTGGTGCTGATTCGCTGGACGGTGGTGAGGGCGATGACACGCTCGATGGCGGAGCAGATGCAGACACCTTGATGGGCGGATCTGGCAACGATTCCTTGCTTGGAGGTGCGGGCGCAGACTCTCTGAATGGTGAAGACGGTAATGACTATCTTGATGGTGGTGCCGATGCAGATACCGTTGTGGGTGGTGCGGGTGACGACGCCATTGTGTTTGACGCCAATGATGTTTTAATGGACGGCGGTGCAGGCAATGATCGCCTGATCATCAAGGGCAGTGACGTCGATTTGACGACTTTGACGCCCGGTCAGGTGATCAACATCGAGACGATCGATTTGACAGGCAACGGCAACAACACCGTGAAGCTGTCGGCGGACAACGTCGAAGACATGGTGGACAGCAACAAGCAACTCAATGTGTGGGGTGATGCTGGTGACAAGCTGATTCTGTCGGATCTGAACTGGGAGGCGGGTAATGATGTCACAGAAGGCGATATCACCTACAAGACTTACATCCTCAATGGGTACACCCTGCGTGTCGACTCTGATGTCCAGCTGGTGTTTGAAGTCAACGGCACCACGGGTGCAGATACCCTCAGTGGCGGTGATAACCCTGATGTGATTGACGGGAAAGAAGGTAACGACAGCATCAATGCCGGAGGTGGAAACGATACAGTCACTGCTGGATCGGGCAATGACACGGTCTTTGCTGGCTCTGGCGATGACAGCGTCGACGGTGGTACAGGCAACGATCAGCTGTCGGGCGACGCCGGTAACGACACCTTGCTGGGGGATGCGGGTGCTGACACCTTGTCGGGTGGTTCTGGCAATGACAGCCTCTCTGGTGGTGCAGACAACGACAGTTTGTCAGGTGGCGAAGGCGCCGATACGCTCGACGGCGGCGATGGAAATGACACACTGGATGGTGGTGTGGGCGCTGACAGTCTGGTAGCGGGTGATGGTGATGACACCCTGATATTTGATGCCAATGACGTTTCAGTTGATGGCGGTGCCGGCACTGACACCTTGGTGGTACGCACCTCTGAACTGGATCTTTCCACTTTGGAGACCCCCACTCTGTCGGGAATCGAGAAGATTCAGCTGGATCCAGCGTTCACGACAGCTCTGACACTCGATTACACGTCCGTCCTCAATCTGTCTGGCGAAGTCAACACACTGTACGTCACAGGTGACGATACCGACAGCGTCACGCTGGTCGGCACCTGGACGCAAGGGGCTGACAGCACGACGGGCGGTGTCACCTACAAAACCTACACTTCGGGTACTGCCCCCGATGAAGTCACGGTCTACATTCAAAACACCATCACGTTGCTCCAGCGGATTGAAGGTGATACCAATCCGTTCAACCTGGATGATCTGTTGCAAGGAACCAGTCAAGCGGATTTGCTGGATGGCAAATCGGGCAATGACACCTTGCAAGGCGGTGGCGGCAACGACGTGCTGCGGGGTGGTGCCGGTAACGACACACTCGACGGTGGCGCACAGAGCGACACGGCCGACTACAGCCAGGATACAGGTGCCGTCACGGTGAACCTGGATACAGGCACAGCAACCGATGGCACGGGCGGAAGCGACACGCTGCTCAACATCGAAAACGTGACCGGCGGTTCGGGCAATGACGCCATCACAGGCAATGCTGAATTTAACCGCCTGGACGGTGGTGCTGGCAACGACACCATCGATGGTGGTGCTGGCAACGACACCTTGTTGGGTGGTGCAGGCAATGATTCGCTTTTGGGGGGTGATGGCAACGACACCCTCTCTGGCGGCACTGGCAATGACACACTCAATGGTGGTGCAGGCACCGATACGGCCGACTATTCCGCATCCAGCGATACAGTGACACTGGACCTGAGCGCGGGTACGGCCTCTGACGGCACGGGTGGCACAGACACGCTTTCCAGCATTGAGAACGCCAAAGGCGGTACCGGCAATGACAGTTTGACGGGTGATGCCAATGCCAACCGCCTGGAGGGCGGTTCGGGTAACGACACCTTGATGGGCGGTGCAGGAAACGACACGCTCGATGGTGGTGCTGGCACTGCGGACCTGGTGAGCTACGCCGCCAATACTGCCAATCAGCCTGTCAATGTCAATCTCAATACAGGCACGGCAACCGATGGTCTGGGTGGAACCGACACTCTCCTCAATGTTGAAAACGCCTTGGGCGGTGGCGGTAACGACACACTGACCGGCAGCTCGGGCGACAACCTGCTGATGGGGGGCGCAGGAACGGACAGCCTGGATGGCGGTGCTGGCAACGACACCCTGCAAGGTGGTACGGGTAACGACACGCTCAAAGGCGGAACAGGCAGCGATGTGCTGGAGGGCGGTGATGGCACCGACCTGGCAGATTTCTCCAATGAGTCCAGTGCCATGACGATCAGTCTGGTCGATGGCAATATGAAATTCGGCACCACCGTCACCGACACGATGACGGGTATCGAAAATGTGTATGCCGGAACGGGCAACGACACCGTTGTTGGAGACGCAGGCAACAATGAAATCTGGGCCAACAGCGGCAACGACTCTGTTAATGCGGGCGCTGGCAACGACTCCATCCGTGGTGGTGCGGGTAACGATACGCTCAATGGCGGTGACGGCTCTGATACGGTCTTGTTTGATGATGTTGCAGGGCCGGTGGTCGTCAACCTGAGTGCAAGTGACATCACCGTGAACAGCACCACGGTGACGGCAGGTACCAGCCGAGGATTCGGCAGTTCGACCGCAGGCACCGACACCTTGCAGAACATTGAAAACGTGGTGGCTTCCGGTGGTGCTGACACGATTGTCGGTAGCGCGGCTGACAACATCATTGATGGTGCTGGCGGTGCTGACAGCATTGATGCGGGTGAGGGCAACGACAAGGTTTACTTTGATGAATCAGATTCCAAAGTGGACGGTGGAGTCGGCACAGACACCTTGTTGATCCGCTCTTCCACCTCGGTCGTGGATTTGACGCTCACGCGCGATGATGTTTTCACCAACTTTGAGGTGGTGGACCTGTCGGCCACAGGCAGTCAATTGCTGAAGTTGTCGGATGCGGACGTGCGCGCGCTCTCGGGCAATAACAACACCTTGATTGTCAACGGCACATCCGATGACACCGTTCGCTTGGTGGGTGCTTCCTGGCCAACCAGTCCTGCGGCAGAAACCGAAACCATCGATGGCATTGTCTACAACGTTTACAGTTTCACCGCCAACAGCGTGACGACCACCATCAAGATCCAGCAAGGCGTCTCGGTGGGTTATCTGATTCAAGGCACTGAAGGCAACGATAGTTTGCAAGGCAGTGCGGGTGGCGACCAGTTTGAAGGCAATGGCGGAAACGACACCATCAACGCTGGGGGCGGTGATGATCGTGCCGATGGCGGTGCTGGCGACGACAGCATGGTGGGTGATGCAGGTAACGACACTTTGTTGGGCGGTGACGGCAACGACACGCTTTCTGGTGGCACGGGCAACGACAGCCTGGACGGTGGCACAGGCAACGACAGCATCTTGGGTGGTGATGGCGCCGACACCATTTTGGCGGGTGCAGGCGATGACAGCATCGACAGCGGTGCAGACAACGACTCGGTCAATGCAGGTGAAGGCAATGACACTGTGTTGGCGGGAGAGGGTAATGACACCGTGGATGGCGGAGCCGGTGATGACAGCATCCAGGCGGGCGCAGGCAATGACAGCATCAATGCCGGCATTGGCAACGATACGGTCAACGGCGGACCCGGCAATGACACCCTGGATGGTGGCTCGGGCGTTGACCTGCTGGACTACAGCACAGACACATCGGGAGTGACGGTCAATCTGGTCAACGGTACAGCAACATCGACAGATTCTGGAACCGACACGATTTCGAATTTCGAGAACGTCACAGGTGGTTCGGGCAACGACAGCATCACCGGCTCAGATGCAGCCAACAAAATTATTGGTGGCGCTGGGGTTGACACCATCAATGCGGGTGCCGGGGATGACTGGGTCTTGTTTGACGCCAACGATGCCACGGTGGATGGTGGTGCAGGCAATGACACCTTGGCGATTCAGTCGTCGCCTGTGGACTTTACGGCCATCAATGACGGCAAATACATTGGTTTTGAAGCGCTTGATCTGACCAATCCGGTAGGTGTTACCGGCAATCAGAGTGTCACAATGGGCTTGTCGGACGTCATGGCGTTCTCCAACACCAGCGATGAACTCAAGATCCATGGCGATGCGGGCGATACAGTCATCCTGTCGGGCAATTGGACGGTTGTCGGTACACAACCCGTGATTTACAGTGATGGTGTCACGCAGCAGTATGTCAAGCTGCAAATGACCGATCCGCTAACGGGTAACCCCGTGACTGTTCTGGTTGATCCAGAGGTTTCGGTCAAGCTGATCATCACAGGCACCGAAACCAGCAACACAACGACCTTGGGCGTAGACAACTTGGTGGGTGGCGCTGGCGATGACACGATTTTGGGTCTGTCGGGCAACGACTCCATCGACGGTGGTGCCGGTGTGGACAGCATCGATGCAGGTGATGGCAATGACACCATCATTTTTGATGCGAATGACACTGTCATCAATGGCGGTGCTGGCTCTGACACACTCAAATTCGCAGGCACGGCCGATGGCGTGATTTTGGATCTGACCACGACCACTCAGAGCATCAGCAATATCGAAGTGATCGATATCACCGGCAAGGCCACCGCGCCTGTTGGCGACAACACCCTGGTGCTTGATGCCAGCAGTTTGGTCGCACTTGCACCAACTTTGAATACGCTCACCATTGACGGTGATGCAGGGGACACGGTTTTCTTGGTTGGTGGCAGTGGTGTTTGGGGAACGCCTACGCTCACAAGTGGATACAACGTGTATACCGCCGTGATTGGTGGGATAAGTTACACACTCAATATCAAGGCAGATATCACCGCTGGCAATTTGGTTTTAGGTTACACAGACGGCAACGACACAGGTGTGGCGGGTACTTCCGGAGATGATCTGATTCGTGCGCAAGATGGTGACGACACTGTGGATGGTGGTGCTGGCAGCGATCTGATTGATGCTGGTGACGGTGATGACACCATCCTGTTTGATGCCACTGATGCCATCGTGGATGGTGGTGCAGGTATAGACACCTTGGAGTCTACTGGCTCTGCCATGGATCTGACTGCGATCAATGACGCCGTTTTCAAGAACATCGAGGTCATTGATCTCGTGGCGGGTATTCCAAACACCATCTTGACCATGGCTGCAGCCGACGTGGCCGCTCTGAATGCAGACAAGACCGTCTCAGTGCTTGGAGATGGCAGTGATGCCGTGGCCTTGCAAGGCAATTGGACGCAGGGCAGCAACTTCACAGATGCCAACAGCGTGACGTATCAAACGTTCACCCTCGATGGTGCCACTGTGCGTGTCCAATCGGGTGTTCCGGTCAGCATCACCTACACTGGAACCAGCCAGGCGGATCAGATGATTTCAGGTGCTGGCAACCAATCCATCAGTGGTGGCGCCGGTGCAGACTTCATCAGTGGTGGTGCAGGCAATGACACGCTCATCGGCGGCGCCGGTGACGACGTGCTTGTCTACGACGCTGCCGACAGTTCCATTTCCGGTGGTGCAGGCAATGACACGCTCAAGTTGTCCGGCTCGGGCCAGACACTGGATTTGACCGTGATTGCCAATTCGGTCATTTCAGGCATCGAAAAGATCGACCTCAGCGGTACTGGTGACAACGTGCTGGTGCTCAATCCGGATGATTTGCAGGCCCTTTCCACCGAAACCGATACCCTGATTGTGACGGGCAATGTTGGCGATTCGCTGCGACTGGCGGGCACAGCGTGGGAGTCACGTGGTTCCGAGCTGGTCGCGGGCATCACCTACAACAAGTATGTGGGTATTGCTTCTGACGGCTCCATCGTCACTTTGCTGGCAGGCCTGCGCATCGTCAAAGGTGAGGAAATCACAGGCACATCTGGGGCTGACAGTCTGACCGGCTCAGTGGGCGGTGACAAGATCGATGGTGGTGCCGGCGACGACACACTGGACGGCGGCGCAGGTGCAGACCTGCTGTACGGTGGTGACGGTGATGATGTCTTGGTCTACGGCCGTGAAGACACGGTGCAAGACGGTGGCGCTGGTAACGATACGTTGGAAGTGCGGACTTCGGGCGAGATCATTGACCTGCAATTGGCAGGTCGCCAGGATGGCGGCACCTTGCAACCGACATTGGTCAGCCTGGAGAGCATCAACCTGAACCAGGTTGTCACAGTCAATGGTGTTACAAGTGGTGGCGCTAACTACCTTATCCTTGATGATGCGACTATCCGCAGTCTGTCCGGTGGTACCTCGTTGTCGATCAGTGGTGAGAGCGATGACATTGTCTTTATAGATGGCGCCAACTCGACAACATCGGGCGTTGTGAGCGTCAGTGGTGGTTCAACTCTGAATCTGTCCGGAAATATCACAGTCAAGACCGTGATCAAGGACGATGCTGATTCCGACAGCATCGATGACAGCATCACCGGAACATCCGGTCAAGATGCGATCAAGTCTGGTGACGGCAAAGACACGATTGATGGTGGCACAGGCGCAGACATCATTTATGCAGGCGCTGGCGACGATGTGGTTTACCACGATGCAGCAGACCTGCGCGTCTTTGGCGAGGCTGGCACCGACACGCTGGTGGTGACGGCAGTTGACGCCAACGGCGGCATTGCAGCCACGAATGGCGGTACCAATACCGCAGCTGATGACATTGACTTCACCACCACTGCCGGAACCATCTACAGCGGCTTTGAAGTCATCAGCATGCGCGGAAATGGCAACCAGACCATCAAGCTCGACGAGCCTTCTGTCTTGGCCATGTCGGACACCGGCAAGATGACGGTCAAAGGTGATTTGGGTGATGTGCTCAAGCTCTATGGTGCCTGGACGGCTGCCGGTGTTGAGTCCGATGCCGAAGGCAAGATCTACAACATCTTGCAAAAAGGCGATGCGTTTGTCAGTGTTGAACAGACAGTGACGCTGCAAATCGTCAACGAACTCGGTGCGACCACCAAGATCGGTACCGACGGTAATGACGACCTTCAGGTACCCACCAACGGTGGTGCGCTGGCAGGTGACGGAGATGACATCATCCGCATTTACAACTCGGCTTACACCGGTGTAGACGGTGGTCGTGGTTATGACAAGGTGTATTACCAGTTATCGAATGACACGCAGACCACTCAAATCATTAATACACTTTTGATTCCGACAACCGGACTCACTAATATCGAAGAGATTGACCTGACCCGAGATCTGGCTTGGTTAACTGCGGCCAATGAAGCTGCAAACATTCTTAATCGGGTGCCCAACAAACTCATCATCAGCCCAGAAAAATTATTGGAGATGACGGATGAAGACGGAATTTTGATTGTCCGCGGCAATCCAGCTATTTATAACCACTACGATCCATTGACCAACCGTTATGACAGTTGGGATGGAATTAGCCGCTCTCAAGATGTCATCGACTTATTGGGCGACTGGGGGGATATGGTCACCAACGTTTCCACGGTGAACTACAACGGTGAAACGTTCACTCAAGTAATTGCTTCCAATGGAGCCAAATTGCTGTATACGCCCGGACTCAAAACCACGGTGGTCAACCCTACGCCGCAACTGTCGGCCTTCTCGATCGCCTATGACGATGGTGCCTATTTGGTGGGCTCTGGTATTGATCAGTATGCGGGCTGGAAAGTTGAAAATGCGGGCGATGTGAACAAGGACGGCATTGACGACATGATCATCAATGCCCGCGACAAGGCCTATGTGGTCTTTGGCACAGAATCCATGGCTGGTCAGTTTGACCTCTCCAATCTGGGGGACCGTGGATTCACCGTATCAAACGTTGGAACAACCAACTTCAGCACTGACAACAGTTACTGGGATTACTCTCAACCCACGGGTTGGGCATACGCTAACAAACCCACTTACCAACATAGTCTGAGCGCAATCGGGGATGTGAACGGTGATGGTATTGCCGATCTTGCCTCTAACGTTTATGGCAACAACGGTCTGGTGCGTGTGATTTATGGTCGTACAGACTGGAGCAACGTCGACATTTCCTCGGCGTCCTTCTTGTCTTCTGCCAGCAATGGTTACAGTATTCAACTGAAGGGGTTCGGTGTTGATTCGTCTTACACGGATTCATCAGAAAACATCACCAGTGCAACCGTCATCAAGGCTGTTGGTGATGTCAACGGTGACGGCTTTGCCGACTTTGTGGTCTCAAACCCGTATGCCACATACAACGGGGCAACACCTGACTCATCAACCTATACAAAGGGCGTGAGTTATTTATTCTTTGGTGGAAATTATCCCAGCAACGTTTCTATGACGGGGTCATCGTCTAAATTTGTTGCTACAGTCAAAGCTACACAAGGCTATGTGCACCAATATTTAGGCGCAAGTTACAGGGTATTTGTGAATGGCGTTGACTCTGGTGCTTATGTGACCGAATTTACAACGGATGACTATAACTATTGGGGAGGAACTTCGACCAGCATCAAGACCAACGTCGATATTGCTATTCCCAACGGGGCTGCAGTCACTATACGTAGTCTTAACGGCGTAACTACTTATGTTTCATTGACGAGTACTGAGGCCATTGCCTTGCCCAATTTCTCGGTGAGTAAGGGTGTGGCGATCTTGTCGGATGCAGCCAACCCCACTCACATCGGTGCCGATGTGACAGGTCTGGGTGACATCAACGGGGACGGCTATGAGGACTTCATGATCGGTGGTCCCGGCTTCAATGAAACGGGTGTCAATGGTCAGACCGATTACAGCGGCAGTGGCTACATCGTTTTCGGTAAAGCGGGAGGCTGGGGTAATACGGTGGTGGTGCAACGTGACTTGACGGCACCGACCATTTCCTCTTTCAGTCCTGGTGACAACAACTCTGGTGTCTCGCTGACGGGCAATTTGCAAATCAACTTCTCTGAATCCGTCAAGGCAGGCACCGGGTTGATTCTGCTCTACAACACCAGCACTGGGCGTGTTGTAGAGAGTTTCAATGTGGCCACGGGCATTGGCAATATGGGGGGCAAGCTGGTGGTGTCCGGTGCCAGTGTTGTTCTCAATCCGTTTGCCGCTTTGCAGACTTCCACGGCTTACCACGTTCAGGTGCAGCCTGGCGCTGTCCTAGATCTGGCGGGTAATGCCTATCTGGGTATCGGAGATACAGACACCACAACCTGGAATTTCACCAGCACATCGACCGCACTGACCGATGTGACTGCGCCTACGCTCACTACCAGTTTTGAGGTGGTGGCCAGCAACGTGGCTTATGGTGACCAGTCTTCCAGTTACAGCATCAGTGGCGGTGCATCGCCCACTGGCGTGATCACTCGAGGTTCTACCTACGGTGCGCCTGCCTCTACCTATCGTTTTGAGATCAATTTCTCTGAGGCGATCAAACCGTATGGCGCCTTCACACTGAAGGAAGGCTCTACGGTCATTGAGACATATAACCTGCAAACCGGAGTGGGATCCCGTGGCGGCTCCATCCAGTTGGTGAGCAACGGTGTGGACGGCACAAAAGTTTATGTGTCACCCTTCACCACACTCAAAGGGAATACGCTTCATTCGTTCCAGATTGATGCAGTTCAGGATTCTGCCGGCAATGAAATAGCGGGCGGCACTGTTAGCTTCAGCTTCACGACAGCAGCCGACACCACGGCTGGCATTCTTCAGAAGACAGATGGTACAGCAGCCATGCAAGGCTCTGTTGTGGATGGCGCCACAGGCGTACTGACAGAACAGAGCTTGACATTCCAGGCAACCGAATCCTTGCTGTTTGGCTCTACCGGAAAAATCGAGATCCGTACCTATTCAACTTACGATACGGCTACCGCATTCCTGTCGTTCGATCTGGCCACTGCAACGCGCACAACCAGCAATGGGGTAGTGACTGTGACGGCCTCGGATGGTTCTGTGATGGTGCTCAATGGTAAGTCTTTGACCATCAACCCAGCGGGTGCCCTTGCCTATAACACGCGCTATGCTTTGTACATTGAGGCGGGTGCCCTCACTGATCTGGATGGTACCAACGTTGTTCGAGGGTCTTATAATTACACAAACAGAAGCGCTGTAGACGGTTCCCTTTCATATACCAGCAAAGACACACTGGACTTCACCACCATCAATGGTTTGTCAACAGCTGCAGGTGGTAATGCGGTGGACAAATCGCTGAAAGTGGGTGTCAATGACAATATTGAAATCACCTTCACTGAAACTGTGCGGGCGGGCACTGCTACCGAGGCCACCAAATTCATCAAACTTTACGACTCGACTGGACGTCTGATTCAGAGTTTTGATGTGACATCTACCGCAGGTGACATCGCATTTACAGGCTCTAAAGTGGTGCTCAACCCGACAGCGGCTCTGAAGCTTGCTAGCGGTTATTACGTGACCGTAGACGCCAATGCGGTGGAGGCGGCCAATCATGTCGGAACCTACTACGCGGGAACAGCAAATACCACAACATTGACATTCAGCACAGAGGCCGCTTCTCAGATCGATCCGGGTCAAACTACCTCAACGGTCAACCAGTACACCCAAAACGGCAATAGCAGTGCTAACGGCCTGTGGGCGGGTCAAGCGGTAGAGGCTGTGGGCGACTTTGATGGCGATGGTGTCAACGACTTTGTTGTAGGCACGTACCAGCAGGTGGCAGATAGTTCTGTTGCAGGTGGTTTCGCTTATGGCAAGTTTTATGTCGTGTTTGGCAAAGCCGGTGAATGGGCGCCCATCACCACGATCGACCAATTGAAGGCGGAAGGTCGCGTGGTTGAACTGTATGGAACGGCCAGCAACTGGATTTCGCGCATTGTCGAGTTTGGCGACATGAACAAAGATGGCTATGCCGATCTGTTGCTCTCATCTGGCGGTAGAACGCCCAACAACGACACCAACAACTCGGATGATTACACGGTCAGTAATGACGGTGACAAGGATGCTGGTTCTGTGTTTGTCGTGTTTGGTCAGGACCGCAGTTCCTGGGCTTCCAAAGTTAGCGTGACCAATCTGGGCGATCAAGGCCTCGAAATTACCGGTGGTTTGCCACAAGAACAGCTGGGTTACTCTATTGCTGCTGGTGATTTCAACAACGACGGCACGGTTGATATCCTCACAGGCATGCCGGTCAATCACCGCGATGGTTTTGCCTCGGGCGAAGGCTTTGTGATCAACGGGGGCGACTTCACCGAATCCTTGCTTGAAGTGGGCACCTCCCTTGCCGATGTCATGGTAGGCGACTACAACGCGGACCGTTTGTCTGGCGGTGGTGGTAATGACACTATTCATGGACTGGGCGGTGCAGATATTTTGCGAGGTGGTGAGGGTGATGACACCATCAGTGTGTCCGATCTGGATTTTGTTCTTGTGGACGGCGGCACTGGCACTGATACCTTGCAGTTCAAAGGTCACAACATCCACCTTGATCTGACGGGTTATGCGGGTGCCAGCATCCGCAGTTTTGAGCGCATCGACATCACGGGTGATGGCGCCAACAGTTTGACCTTCAATTACCGTGAAGCGGTGTATCTGGTTGAGCGGCAGTTGTCTCAGGCTTATGGTCAGTACTACACCATCACGATTGATGGTGACAGCGATGACACGCTGACGATGGAAGGTCCGTGGGCGCAAGTTGGTTCCGCAAATGGCTACACCACTTACGCGTTGGACGGTATCTATGTCAACGTCAAGAGTGCGATCAATGAGACCATCGCTGGCTGGACCATACCTTATCCAGGTGCCACATTGAGTTTGATGCCATCAACAGATTTGAACTTGCTGGCTGGTAATGTACGCACCAGTGCGATCAGTGGGGACAGCGGATTGGAAGTCAATTGGGCGTCCTATCTCATCAATATTGGTGATGTGAACAACGACGGATTTGCAGACTTTGCTCTGAAGGACCATAACTCGACTGTGACGACCTTGTACGCTATCGCTCGAAGTTATTCCAGTTACTACAACACATATTACGACCCAGGTGTTTACACGGCATACAACGGTGTCAATGGTGATGTCACTGTGATTTACGGTAAGGCTGGCGGCATTGGCACCATTGATCTGGCCAATTTGGCGTCTTCGGGTATGCGCTTGACGGGTTCAAGCAGTCTGTCCGATCAGTTCGGTTATACCGTAGCCAATCTCGGTGACATTGATGGCGATGGCAAGCAAGACATGTTGATCAGTGCGCCTTATTCCAGCAAGACCTTGACCTTCAACGAGGGTGGTGAGGAGAAGGTCAATGGCTCAACAGGTTGGAACAATGACGGGTGGTCCATTTCTCAAGAAGGACGCTTGTTCTTCTATATGGGTGGCAACGCCGCACTGGTTGCAGGAACTTCTGTTTCGGCTACTACCACAAGTCTGAGCAACAACTACGACAGCGCAACCACTTTGCCTTCGAGCAATACTGGTTCTGACCTCCCGGATCGCGGTGATGCTGACAGCGTGGCCAATACCATTTACACCTACACCACATCGGCTCAAACAGCCAGTGGCAGTTTTGTGGGCTCGGCCGGGTCTTACTTGGGCAGCACATGGGCGCCTATCATGCTGGGCGATGTGAACGGGGACGGTTTCGATGATTTCTTGACCGGAAAAGACAACTCGACCCTGGTGTTTGGTAAAGCGACGGGCTGGACAGGGCTTGATAACACAAGCACTTCGGCTTGGACGACCACCACCCTTGGTTACTGGACCAATGTGTCTGCCGCAGGTGACATGAACGGGGATGGTTATGCCGACTTCATTCTGGGCTCTGGCAATGACCGTTACCTGGTCTTTGGCAAGGCCGGAAACTGGAACAGCAGTCTGACGGTCAACGCAACCACTGGAGGTGGAACAGGTACGCCCGCCGTGGTCAAGATCACCCCCGAAACGGGTCTGGCCTTGAACCAGGATGGCAACCAGTTCAGTCTGAACTCTGCATCCATGCGTGCTTTGGGTGACATCAACGGTGATGGTTATGGCGATCTATTGATCGCTGCCAGCCACACGGCTGACTTCAATGCCAAGGACAATGGTGGTGCTTATGTTGTATTTGGCGCGGCTTCAGGATGGGGCTCTGACATCAGCTTGAGCAATCTGGCAACCAATGGCAAAGGTTTCCGCATCACTGGATCGGTCGACGCAACCTATGCTGCCTACAACATGACCGCTGCTGGCGATGTGAACGGTGATGGCATGGACGACTTCATCCTCACTGAATACGGAGACTTTGAAGCCAATAACGACGGCCAGGGTGGACAAGGTTCGGCTTACCTCATTTTTGGACGTCAGTCGGGCTGGAAAGACATCAATCTTCTGGAAATCCAGGACTATGGAATTCAGTTGCTCGATGGCGGGTGGTCTACTTATGGGTGGCAATCCATGGGTGACATTGACGGTGATGGTTTTGATGATTTGGGTTACTCCACTCACAACTACGCCAAGATCATGTATGGCACTTCGTACTTGACCTATGGGTCTAATGTGGGTGTTCAGCATGTGACCACCACCACGGGCGATACTTTGACAGCAACGTTGGGTGCTTCGATGAGTCCTAACCCCAATGCTGGCATGGACCGCTTGATCGGTAATGCAGGCGACGACACACTCATTGGTGACGGTGGTCGCGATGTTCTGATCGGCGGTGCCGGTAACGATCTGTTGAAGATCGCCGACGGTAACTTCTTCAAACTGGACGGTGGAACGGGTGTCGACACGGTGTTGATTCAGCAGACCACTGCAGCCAATCCGTTGACGATTGATTTCACCACGATCATGAATTCGCGCATCGAAAACATCGAAGTGCTGAAGTTGGGTGATGGCACTCAGTCGGTCAAGCTCAATGCGCTGGATGTGCTGAACATGACCGGCGAAGCCAACACTGCTGTTGTGGACACAAACTATCAGAAGGGCAATGTTTTGGTCATTGATACGGGTGCGGGATCTGGCTCTGACACGGCCGATACTGTTGAGTTGGCGGGTGGTGGCTGGTCTGACACCGGCGTTGACACAGCAGTGACTGGATTGACGGGTACTTTCTCTGTGTATCAGAACAGCACCAAGAACATTTATGTTCTGGTCGACGCCACAGCGACTTTGAGCTGATTCAATGACAGTTCAAGAAGTACAACAGCCCCCTGTGGGGGGCGATCCAGGTGAGCCAAGCCTGACCCGTTTGCAGCAGCTGAAAAGCCTGGCTGTCACAGGTCAAGACTTGACTAAAGTCTGGGGCAGTCGCTTGTGGCATTTCCTCACCGCCAAAGATGAGGCTGCTTATGAGTTGGCTGTAGCCCCGCAGCTCGCCGCTGAAGCCCCTGGGCGTGACTGGTTACAACACTTGTTGTTTCAGATGCGCCCTGCATACCGGCAAACCGTGGTAATGGCGCTGGCCATCAACATTTTGGCCTTGTTGACGGCGCTTTTTTCTTTGCAGGTGTACGACCGGGTTGTGGCCCACGCGGGTTACTCTTCTTTGGTGGCCTTGGTTTTAGGCATGTTGTTTGTGGTGGTTGTGGATTACACGATGCGCCATGGCCGAGCGCTGCTTTTGCAGAGAGTGGGGGGGCGTCTGGAAGTGGCCATCGCCAGAAGCGTTTTTCAGCGCTTGATGCATTTGCCAGCGCTGGAGTTGGAGAAGCGCAACGCCACTTATTGGCAGTCGGTTTTTCGCGACATTGAGTTGGTGCGCTCGACGTGTTCTGGTGGCATGGCTTTGCTGATCATTGATCTGCCGTTTTTGCTCTTGTCCTTGATCATGATTGGCATCATCGCTTTGCCTGTGTTGCCTGTTGCCCTGTTGACGCTGATTGCTTTTTGCGTGTTGGCGTGGTTGGCCGGTCGTGACACCGAAGACAAGAGTCAACAAGAAAAAGAGCGCATGGTGTCTCGTGATGCCACCATTGCGGAATTGGGGCAAGCGCGTATTCACCTCAAAGCCATGGGGGCAGACAGTGCCGCCACTCGGCGATGGGAAACCCACTACGCCCGCTGGATGGCCGACTCACTGGAGCGCAGCCGGGAGAGTGACCGTTACCGCGATCTGGCCACCGAGATGACGGTTTTGAATACCGTGGTTGTGACCAGTGTGGGTGCCTTGGCTATTCTCAGCCAGCTCATGACGATGGGTGCCTTGATTGCCGCCAATATTTTGGGCGGCAAGATGGTGGCCCCTTTGGTTCAATTGGTAGGTCAGTGGCGGTCATGGGGGCAGTTTCTGGCCGCTAAAAAGCGCTTGGGTGAACTGCTTGACATCCCACTGGACCGTACGGAAACCGATGTGCGCATGCCACGACCTTCTGGTACCTTGGTCATGGAAAACATCAGTTTTTCTTATCCGGGCAGCAAGCATTCGCAAATTCAGGAGTTGTCTGGCCAGTTGGGACCGGGTGGTCTGCATGCCGTGGTTGGGCCCAATGGCAGTGGCAAATCCACTTTGCTCAAATTGCTCCGTGGCTTGTATGTGCCGGCTCAAGGTCGCGTGTTGCTGGATGGTGCTGACATGGCCCAGTTTGCACACAGAGATTTGGCACGTTGGGTCGCTTACTTGCCGCAGCAGGTGCAATTGTTGTCGGGCACTGTCAGGGACAACATCGCGATTTCTGATCCGGATGCGGACGACGCCCTCATCGTTCGGGCAGCCAAACTGGCTTGTGCCCATGACTTTTTGATTGATCTGCCTGATGGCTATGGCAGCCAGGTTGGGGACGGGGGCGGGCGTTTTTCTGGCGGGCAGCGCAAGCGCATTGCTATTGCGCAAGTGCTTTTGCACGATCCAGCGGTTCTATTGCTCGACGAACCCACTGCCGATCTGGACCCGGTGGCAGAACAGTCGTTTGTGACCACACTCAAAGACATGGCGAAAGATCACACCATCGTGGTGGTCACGCACAGCCCGTATCTCTTGCGGCAATGTCAAGGAATCATGGTGATGGACAAGGGCAAATTGCTGATGGCCGGCCCTGCGGCCAAGGTGTTGCCTAAGTTGGGTATTGCACCGGCGCAGACTGCGCAGGAGGTGTCCAATGTCTAAGCGTTGGCCACTCGATGACGTTGTCGAACAACATGGTGAGCCTTATTGGCGTTTGTGGGACCGGCGTATTTTGTTTTTTATGTTGCTCCTGCTGTTGTGGACTTTTGTTGCCCACTTGGACCGCGTGATCACTGCGCAGGGTAAAGTGGTGCCTTATGACAAAGTCAAGGTCATCCAGCATTTGGAAGGCGGGATCATCAAAACCGTTTTGGTGAGAGAAAACCAGGAAGTCAAGATGGGTGAGCCTTTGGTCGAGTTGGACTTGGCCATGGGCGGGGTCAATGGTGCTGAGTTGAACGCGCGTATGGCGTCGTTTCGTCTGGCACAAATTCGACTGCAAGCCGAAGCCATGGGCACCGAGGCGCGGTGGCCATCCGATCTGGATCCCGCTTACCAGCCAGTGGCAGATGCTGAGCGATCCACATTCCAGGCCCGACGCGCTGAACACATGAACACCTTGTCCGCCATTGATGGGCAGATCACCCAAGGTCGACAGCGTGTCGCAGAGTTGCGCGCAAGGTTGGCTTCTCTGGAGGCCAGTTTGCGCATTGCTCAGCAAGAGTTGGCCATTTCCGAAGGTTTGGTCAAAGACAAACTGGTCTCACAACTGGAACACTTTCAAAGGCGCAGTGCAGTAGAGCGACTGACAGGTGACATCGAAAGTACCCGCCAGGCGATTCCTGGTGCACAAGCTGGCATGGATGAAGCTATGGCACGCCGCCGCGAGGAAGAGTCCAAGTTCCGACGCCGTGCAACCGATGAGCGCACCGAGCTGGAGCGGAAAATGGCCAGTCTGACTGAGGACCTGAACCGTGCACAGGACCAAGAGGGTCGCGCCATCATTCGGGCGCCGATTGATGGCGTGGTGAAAAACGTTAAGTACCAGTCGGTGGGGAACGTGGTCAAGTCCGGTGAACCCATCATGGAGGTTGTGCCCTTGAAAGACCAATTGGTGGTGGAGCTCAAGCTGAGCCCTGCTGATCGTGGCTTGGTCATGCTGAACCAGGCCGCGTTGGTCAAAGTGTCGGCTTATGACTTTTACCGTTACGGGGGCTTGGACGGCCATGTGACCGCCATTGGTGCAGACACCGATTCAGGCCGTAACGAAGAGCAGTTTTATCGTGTGGTGGTGAGCACCAAGCGATCTCACTTGGGCAATACAGCCGGCGTCATGCCGATTTCGCCTGGCATGACAGCCGAGGTGGACATCAAGGTCGACACCCAGTCTGTATTTTGGTCTTTGCTGCGTCCCGTCATGAAGCTCAAACACGAAGCTTTCCGTGAAATTTAACCTTCCTTTTTACAAGACCCTAGGTCAGGAGAAACCATGAAAAAATCAAATCTGAATGCAGTTGCCACATTGGTGCTCAGCTTGTTGGCCACCCAAGCCAACGCAGGCCCTCTGGAGGCTGAACTGAAAAATGTTCTGGAAATCCACCCAGCCATCAAGGCTGCCCGGCTGGCAACACAGGCATCGAAAGACCGTGTGGCCGCAGCAAAGGGAGCTTACTATCCTAAAGTCATCTTGTCAGGTGACACGGGTAAAGAAGACATCACGACCACTTCTTACAGTCAGGGCGTTCCGAGTGCGACACCTTCTGCTTCTGATCTGAACAGAAAAAAAGTCGGCCTGTCTGTGGAGCAAAGTCTCTTCAATGGCGGGCGTCGCGAAGCATCGGTAGATTTGGCCAACATCGACAATACCTTGCAGACCAAAAATTACGAGACACAAGTGCAGGATGTGCTGATGGAGGCGATCGCTGCTTATCTGCAGGTGGCACGCTATCAGACCTTGATCGGCTTGGCCAAGCTGAACGAAGAGACCACACAGCAACAACTCGACATGGAAAGCAAGCGTGTCCAGGGCGGAGCCGGCATTGCAGTGGACGTGTTGCAAGCGCGCAGTCGTTTGCAAATTGTGCGTGAGCGTCGCGTGTTTTATGAACAAGGTCTGCGCGATGCCTCTGCCAACTACGAGCAGGTTTTCGGCCGCCCACCCGTGTTGGCCGCTATTCAGGACTTCGGTGCGTTTGAAGAGAAGTTGCCTGGAAACATTGTGGCTGCGCTTGAGCGGGGCATGGCCAATAACCCACGCCTGAAGGCTGCCGCTTTACAAATTGAGCGCGCCAAAAAATCCATTGACATGGAGAAGTCGGCATTCGCGCCCACCGTGGATTTGGTGGCCATGCGTGCTTCAGAACGTAATGTGAGTCAGTTGGCCAAAAAGGAAGAAACATCCTTGTTGCTCAAATTCAACTGGGTACTCTTTTCGGGCAATGACACCACCAACCGTACAGCCGCTGCTGTGAAAGAACGTGACGAACAAGAGGCACGTGAGTCCATCACAGCCAACAAAATCAAGGAAATGATTCGCATCAATTGGAACCAATTGATGAACGGCTCTGAGCGATTGGAGTTGCTCGACAGCGCTGCGAAAATTGCCAAAGACGTCATGGAAGATCGCAAGCGCCTGCGCGATGCAGGCAAGGAGTCGGCGATCATTGTGCTGGATGCCGAAGTGGAGTACTACGGCGTCCTGGCCAACAAAGTCAATGCCTTGTATGACACCAAAATTGGCAGCTACCGCTTGCTTTCAAGCTTGGGAGAGTTGACGCCTGAAGCATTAGGTTTGGATGGGCAATTTGCCATCAGCGTCAAACCATTGGCTGTTGATCTGGCTCAGATCGCAGCCCCCATCAGCAAAAAATAAAGCGATAGCCATGTCGCAGGGGGCTCAAATCACTTGTATGGAAACACACAATTGGTAGCCATGCCCTCTGACTGATTCGATGCAGGTTGCGCTGGCACCTGCATCGATCAGCTTTTTGCGCAGTCGCACGATGCGCACTTCCAGGCTGGCTTTGGGGTAAGTGTCGAGATTCAAGCCCAGCGTTTCTGCAATTTGCCAATACGCGATGCGCAAGCCTGGTGCTCGGCTGAACGCTGACAGCAAGGCAGTTTCCGATGCGGTCAGCGAGACAACCTTGCCGCCTGGTTTGCTCAGTTGCATGAGTTGCTGGGTCACTGTGAACAGTTCCGTTTGGTGCTGTTCAAGCAGGCTGCTGATGCTCTGACGGCGACGACCCAATGCGGCGACTGCTGCGCACAACTCGGGCACTTCCACTGGCTTGCTCATGTACAGGTCTGCTCCCCTGGCATAGCCTTCCAGTTTGTCTTGAAGGCCAGACCGTGCTGTGACAACAATCAGCCCGGCAAGTGGATAGGCTGCGCGTACGCGCTCTGTCAGACTCAGGCCATCTTCTCCAGGAAGATTCAAATCAATCAGGAAAATGTCAGCAGGTTGCCCTGCAGCAACGTCCTCCAGTTCTTCAGCACATGAGAGGTCTGTCACATGGTGGCCAGCCTCTTCCAAGGCTTGCTTGACCATTTTTCGAAGGATGTCATGGTCTTCCACCAAGACAATGTTCAGATGGGGTTGAGAGGTAGCCACAGTTCAAATTGGACAAGGTGATGGGTGGGGCGGTAGCTCAGTCTGCCGCGTAGACTTTTAGCCAGGTGCTGTGCCAGGAAAAGACCCAAGCCTGAGCCTGATTCCCGTTGCGCGCCGGAAGACCTGTAAAACTTGTTGAACAGCAATTCCGAATCTGGCCAGCCAGCCACACCCGGCGTGTTACTGATGAATAAGCTCAGTCCGTCTTGATCTTGTTCACGGTGCGGTTTTAAATCGATCTCGATGGGGGTGAGTGGGTCGCTGTATCTGGCGGCGTTGTCCATCAGGTTGCTGAGGACAATCTGAAACAATTGCCGGTCGCTGTTGAGTTCAGCTATCGTGGGGAAGTTGAGTTGAAGTCTGTCCTTAAGACCGGGGATGACTTGACTCAACTGATCGATCATTTGTTGCAGATCAATTTTTTCTATGGTTTGTTTGAGGTCAATTTCGCCCATGCGATCAGCTTGCACGCAGCGTTCAATGATGGTTTTCATCTCTTGGACAGCTTGACCTGCCAAGGCCAGGTTTTCTGCCCGGTTACCGCGTGTCCCAAGGGCTATTGAGACCACAGAGAGCGGCGTTTTAAGCTCATGCATGAGCATGTTCAGAAATTGTGATTGCTCATTACGGCGTTGTTGTTCCAGTTGAATGTCTTTTTGGGCTTTTTGCAGCTTCCATTCGGTGCGTTGGTTTTCAAGGGTTTGCCTTTGGCCTCTTAAAAAAAGCATAACCGTCATCGCCAACCCGGTCACCATGCCATGAACGATCAGGATATACAGTGTCCATGCTTCATTTTGCATCCAGCCCACAATGCCCAGCAGTGCAAAAAATAGCACGCCCATCAGTACAAAGTAGTAACCGAGCATCACTCTGCGAGGAATAAGCTGAACCACTGAAGCATCCGGTTTACAGGACCAGGCGACGGCCAGCAAAAGCACAATGATGATTTGCAAGGAGTGAATGGTGAGTTGCAACGCCAGTCGCTCGTAACCCATCAAGAAAAGAACCAGCAGGCCAAGGCTCAGCCAGCTAGCGGCTTTGAACAGTTTCAGTAGAGTGGGGTTGGGGTTGTAAGTGGACAAAAATGCGCTGTCAAATCTTGCGCCCAGAAAAATCGTGGTTGTTACGCTGATGGAAAACGCGTTGTCAAAGAATGCCGGGGGCAGCCAGTCTGACAGCAGCAAGTTTGGCATGCCCAAAAATGCAAACCCGTAGTAGGCGAAACTGATGTGCCGTAAAAGGTAGGCCCCCAGAATACGGTCTCGCTGAACCCACCAGGCGGACATCAGCACCACAAGCATCAGCAACAAAATGGCCGAATGCACGGAGGCCCAGAATATTTCCTGGGTGATCGACCAAGCGAGTTCGTCAGTTGACTGAACTTCAAGATGCAGCCTGTGCGTACTGGTGGTTTCCAGACGGAGCCAGATATCACGTGGACTGTTGTGAGGCCGCAGTTCGATGGTATGGCCCAGAGCACGAAAAATTGTTTTGTGGACCGGATGGTGATCGCCTACCTTGACCGTGAAAGCTGGACTGAGCGGGTCGTGAACAGTGACTTCATCCAACCAAGCAGGCGTGATGCGCAGCCCAAGGGGTCTTTCACTGGCGGCTATGCGCAAACGGACCCAGTGAGCTGAGTCGGTGTAACCCCTGCTTAGATCACCTTGGTATGGCCTGTAAATTTGCTTTTGGGCTGTGTCGAAATCTGCCAGAGTACTGTCGTCTTGCCAGTACGCACGTTCCAAAATATACGAGCTGTTTTCAGCGGCAAACGTTGGACCAGACATCAGTCCTGCAAGGATTGAAACGCCCACGAACATACTTTTGCACAAGTGCAAAAGTGTGCGATAGAGATATTGCAAAATTATTGGCATCGACTACTTGGGATTTGACTGTTCACCATCACGGTGATTAAACCCTACGTTTTCCTACGTTTACCTCGCGAGCTTTAGGGCTAGGCGTTTGATTGCCACTTTTGCTTTTCGTACTCACCGCCCCTTGATCGGCACCACACTCGCCATGCTGCGTGCGCTTTGGGTGTAGCCCTCGGGCGTCAGGTGCAGCAGGTCGGCTTGCATCCAGCCGTTGGCCAGCCAGCGCTGTGCGGCACCGGGGCCGCCCATGGCTTTTTGCCAGTGCCAGTGGGTGCAGCCTTTGGCGCTGGCCAGGCGGAACTGGCTGTCGTTGATCAGGCGCACGGTGTTGGACGATCTTTTGGCGTCTGGCGGGCCGATCAGGATGCAGCGGGCCCGGGGGTAGGCGGTTTTCAGGCGGGTGAGGCTGGCACTCAGTTGGGCCTCGTAAAGCGCGACCTTGAAGTCCGGGTCCAGCGATTCGTTGGTGCCCGATTGCAGCATGACCACGTCGTAGCCGACAGTCAGCGGGTCTTGCTGGCGCAGCTGGGCCGTGTCCACCACACGCCAGCCCTTGGCGGTGGCACCGGGAATGCTGAACACATCCAGCACGACCTGTGTTGTGCCTTCGTATACCGGGGCGATGCCGTCGATGCGCAGTTGCCCGGCGATGACCCGCAGCCGCAGCGTGGCAAAGGCTTGCTCGCCCTGCACCCGCAGGCGCTGGGGGCTGCCGGGCCCCAGATTGACGATGGCCTCGGCACCGTCATCGACGCGGATGCCCAGGACCAGCGTGCGCTCGGCCTGGTCTTTGGAAAAGTGGATGTCGGCCCATGTCAGGCGGGTTTGGGCATCGGGGTAGCGAAAGTCCAGCCAGAGGTAAGCGCCCGGGTTGTCGTTGCCCAGGTGGGCCAGGGATTTGGCATACGCCTGGGGGCTTTCGTGGGCCGATCGAAATGCCAGACTCAGCTGCCAGTCGTCACTCAGACAGGCGCGGCGCAGGGGGTGTCGGATGCCCTTGACGCCAAAAGTCGGGGCGATGAAGCTGGGGTGGGTTTGTGCGCGTGGCAGGCGCAAGGCCTCCAGCAGCTTGTCGGTGAAGGTGCCCGATGCCGTGTGGCTGTCACCCCACAGGCCGATTTTGAGACCGGGTGTGTGGTTGTGGTCGGGCGCTGTGTACGCAGCCACCAAGCTGGCTGGCGTATCTTCTGCCACTGGACCGGAGCGCGGCGCGTTGGCCAACGCCCGTGACTTGCTGGCCGGGCAGTTGAACTCGGTCGGCTGGCTCGACCCGCTCACGCGCAGCAGTGCCATGTCCGGCGCAGCGAGGGCGCCGGGCGGGCAGCAGGCCACCAGGATTGCGGCGGCGAATCGGGCAAAGACCGGTGTCAAAAAATGCGTCCGTTAAAACGTGTCAGGCGTGTTTTTACCACTTAGGTGTTGATCCTCTGAGTGGGCTGAGCTTGATTTCAGGCTCGAAAATTGCTTTTTTACCCACAGACTGTGGAATATCCGTCAATTTTCCGGTGTCCGCGCACCTTCTGTGCCGTTCGCCCATGATGCCATGACCCTGCTTGCTGTCACGCCCTTCACGCCCACGGCGTCCGAATCATCGGACCGCCTGGTGGGTGCGTCTGCGCGTTCAGGCACACAGGGGGGGACATTTTCTCAGGCCTTGTCCAGCCTCACCCAGCCGGGCGAGGTGGTCACGGTGCGCCCGGGGGACACCCTGAGCGGCTTGATTCAAAAACGCTTGCAGGAAACGCAGGCATCGCTTCAGCTGTCGGGCGATCAGCTTTACCGCGTGGCGCTCAAGGTGGCGGCTGACAACGGCATTCCCAACGCCAACCTGATTTACCCGGACCAACGGATTGACCTGTCGTCGGCCACCAACTTGGCCATGGCCGAGGCTTTGCAGCCCGATTCACCGGGCCTGCCGGACACCCCTTGGGCGGGTTCCACACCCAGACCCACAGCCCCTGCCAGCCGTGTGGCAGGCCCTTCGGACGGTCCGGCTTCGGCTGGCGCCAAGGCTTTTCTGGCCCAGCATGCCCAAGCCGCCCGCCAGGCCCAGGCGACCAGCGGGATTCCGGCCACGTTCATGGTGGCGCAGGCTGCGCTCGAAACCGGTTGGGGCCAGCACGAAATCCGTTTTGACGATGGCCGCACCTCCCACAACCTGTTTGGCATCCGCGCGGGTGCCAACTGGAAGGGGCCTGTGGCCGAGATCTGGACCACCGAATTCATCAACGGTACTGCGCAAAAAGTGCGGGGGCAGTTTCGTGCTTACGGCAGCTACCAGGAGTCGTTCAACGACTATGCCCGCCTGATCAGCCAGAGCCCGCGTTATGCGAATGCCATGCGCAGCCTGGGCGACCCGCAGGCCTTTGCCTCTGCATTGCAGCAGGCCGGTTACGCCACCGCACCCAATTACGCCAAAGTGCTGGCCTCGGTTATCCAGACCACCCAGCGCCTGCAGGATAGTGTGCCTGCCCTGGCCAGCACGCCTGTGCCCACCACCGCGCAGGTTCTGGGTTTGCGCGGCGGCGGACCACTGGCCCAGGATGCGGGACTGAGCGCCCTGAACATGTTGCCGGGTGCAGCGGCCTTTCCCCTGGTCGCCTCTCGCCAGTGGCGCCAGTCACCCTACGCCGAACTCGGCACGCCCAAAGTCCTGCCCTGACACCGAGGCGAGGGTTCAGTCACCCGATGGGGGCAGGGCCGTTGTCTCGGGGCTGGCCTGGCCAGCTTCGGCTGGCGCAGGCGTGGAGGGCGGCACCGGTGCTGTAAGGGGCATGCCACTGCCTTTGGGCAATGGCGGTCGTTTGACTTGCCGCAGTGTCGGTCCGTTGACCGTGACCTCGGGTTGGCCCAAGGCCATGCGGATCTGGTTGTAATAAGCGTGAATGCCGGCACCCGACAGGTGGATGCCGTCTTGCACAAAATAGTCCGGGTTGGACTGGCCAATCGCATGCCAGTCCACCAGCCGCACATTGTCAAAGCTCTGGCTGACCCGCCCGATCAGCTCGTTGTTGGGCCCGGTCCAGCGCCTGGCACCGTACACATTCAGCACCACCACCGTTTTGCGGTCGCTCAGTTGCGCCAGCAGCGCCCGGAACTGTTTTTCTGCCAAATAGCCATTGGTGCCCAAATGGATGACCGCTGCGTCACCCAGCTGCGCGGTCTCGCGCAGGCTTTGCACCAGCTTCAGGCCATCGCTGCCTTGTCGGCCCACTTTGGCGTCCACCGAGGCCGATGGCAGGCGGCGCTGCAGATAGGGGCTGGCCCCCAGCAAAACCGAGTCGCCCACCAGGGTGACTTTTTGGTAATGGGTGCCGCGGGTGTCGGGGTGTTTCGGCCGCTGGGCATGGACCGCTGCGGGATGAGCGGGGTCGGCCTTCGGGGCGTGCTGAGGTGCTGTGTTCAGGGTGGGGGGCGGCCCTTTGGTGGGGCTGGGGTCTGCAGGCTTGTCGATGGCTGTTGGCGTGTCCTTGCTTGGAGGCAGCGTGCCGGGCACGAAGGCCAGCACTGCGGCGTTCACGCTCACCAGTGTTGCAATGGCCACCGTGGTGCTGCGCCGCCAGGATTGGGCTTTGGCCTTGTGTGTCCAGCGCGTTTCCACCCAGCGGTAAGAGGCTTCGGCGCAAAGCAGGGTGATCACCAGGCGGGCGGCGTTGACCCAGGTCAGCTCCAGCGCGTCGGCTTGGCTGGAAGGCCGCAGCCAGACCACCACCGGCCAATGCCAGAGGTACAGCGAATACGACCGGGCACCGAGCCACAGCATCGGGCGGGTGGACAACATCCAGGCCACCCAGGTGCCTTCGCGGGTGGCCGCGCCGATCACCACGCAGGTGAGCAAGGCCGCCAGCAAAAAGCCGCCTTGGTACAGCCCGGGCATGCCCTCGTGGGTTTCGGCCATGCCCCAGATCAGGGCCGCCAATGCGGCGGTGCCCGCCAGGTTCAGGATTTCGTCGCTGGCTTGAGAGGCCATGCGGATTTTCCAGGGGTTCCACCAGGCGGCCAGGGCCGATCCGGCCAGCAAGCCCATCAAATGGGTGTCGGTGCCCAGGTACACGCGGCTGGGGTCGCCGCCCTCCAGTTGCGTGGTGTAGAGCCAGGCCATCCAGATTGTGCTGGCCACGGCGATCAAGCCCGCCGCCACGCCCAGGCCCGTGCGGCCGGTCCGATTCAACAGCCACAACGCCGCCAGGGGCCAGAGCAGGTAATACTGCTCTTCCACCGCCAAAGACCACAGGTGCTGCAGCAGCCGGGGTTGCTCGATCGCCTCGAAATACGACTGCTGCGCGACGATTTGCCACCAGTTGGACAGGTACAAAAAGGCGGCGGGCAGGTCTTCGCGCAGGCGCGGCAGCGCAGCCGGTTGAAACAACGGCGTGAGTGGTACCAGCAAGAGCAGCATGACCAGGGCCGCCGGGAACAACCGCCGTGCCCGGCGCAGGTAAAACGCCGGGAAATCGATGCGCCCGGATTGGGCGTGCTCTTGCAGCAGCAGCGCCGTGATGATGAAACCCGAGACGGTGAAAAAGATGTCCACCCCCAGAAAACCTGCAGGCAAAAAATGGCCCAAGTTCAGGTGGTAGCCGATCACGGCCAGCACGGCCACGCCGCGCAGACCGTCGAGTCCCGGCAAACGCGCCAAGGCGCTCATGGTTTGGTCAGGCCGAAGTCGGCCATGAAGGTGTTGGCCAGTTCACGGTAACCAGCGGGCGTGAAGTGGATCAGGTCAGGCGCCATGAGCGCCGGGCTCTTGCGCGCCCAGGTGTAGGCGCTGCCCACGCCGCCCATGGCGGCTTGCATGCTCCAGGCCTGGCAGCCGTGCTGGGCCGCCAGGTCGGCCTGGATTTGTCCAATGCGCTCGTGGATGCGTGCGAATTTGAGCAACTGGGCGGCAGGGGCGGCTTTGGCCGTTTGAGGCGGTGCTTTGGGGGCGGGTTTGCCTTTGGGTACCTGTTTTTTGGAAGACTGGTTTTTGGCGCTGGCTGCTGCCTTGGGCCGCTTGGTGGCTCTGGTCTTGGCCACCCGAATGCCCCGGTCGCCCGGTCCGATCAGCACGCACTGGGTTTGTGGAAAGACCCGGCGGAAATTGCCCAGCGCCCGTGAGAGCGTGTCCCGGTAAGCGTCTTCGTTGAAGCGCGGGTCGTTGCCCTCGTTGGTGCCAAAGGCGATCAGGGCCAAGTCGTAGGCCTGGTCGGTGAACCAGGACGCCAAATAGCCCAAATCGCTGCGCACCCAACCCGCCATGGTGGCCCCCGGGTAAGCGAACAAATCCAGGTGCAGGGCGGATGCGGCGGGCGCTGGCGTTTCGGGGAGCTTCAAGCCCTGAAAACGGAAGGCTCCCTCGACCACGCGGATCTGCAAGGTGGACAGCGGCGCGCGGGTCTCCAGCGCCAGGGCGCTCGGGCCTGCGGCGGGCTCGAGTGGCACCAGTGTCTCGGCTTCGCCGTCCACGCTGATGGCCAACTGGGCGCGGCCTGCACCATCGCCGTGGTGCAGGATCTGCAGGCGGTTGTGGCGGGCAAGACCCTGGGCATCGCGCAGGTCCAGCGCCAGTGTGGCGCCGGGGCGTTTGGCCACCAGGCTTGTCATGCCCGGCCCTGGGGCGGCCGCGGCGTCGGCGTGGGCGTAAGCCATTTCGCGGCCCCAGTCGCCAGACAAACAGGTTTTGCGCACCAGTGCCCGCACGCCGCCGTGGCCAACGCCGGCATGGACAAAGCGGCTGGTGACGGTTGCCTCAGCCGGGACCAGTTGGCGCACCATCTGGTCGCTGAAAAAGGCCGCAGCCATGTGGCTGTCGCCCCACACCGCGATGCGCCAGCCGCGCGGATCGCCTTGCAGCCGTGGGCCAGCCAGAGCGGTCGGCGCGGTGCGCTCGGCGCTCGCTTCTTGCAGCGCTTGCGCGACTTCGTCGTCGTCGGGGATTTCGGTGGGTTCAGGGGCAGTGCTGGGTGCTTTTCTTGGTGCAGCACCTTTGCGGGGGCACACCAGCGCAACGTCGCCGCCCCCTGTGTTGGCTATCTGAACGGTCTGCCACTTCACCTGCACGGGCATGACCGGCTCCGATGCCCAAGCCATGGGCCCCCACCAACACACCAACAGAAAGAAAGAACGCATGTCTTGACTTCAAACGCACCTGCGATGCAAAAGTCAAGAGTTTACCCATCGGGTCAGGCACGTCGGTGCACTCAAACTTGAGCAGTGGGAATTCAAGTGCCCTGCAGATTAGCCATCACTGGCGCAATGCCAGCCAGCAAGGCGAGCAAGATGGGGACCGCTGAGATGGCCTCATTCAGATAGGCGGCCTTCAGGGCATCATCCTCGGGGTAGTCGTGTGCAAACCGATTGCGAATGACACGCAGCGATTGCCAGTCGTCCAGCTTAGGTAAATAGCCTAATTTTTCGAGCCGGTGAAGTTTGTCGATCATGGGGCGGTCTTCGTAGGGCTCTTGCAGGTGTTCCAGTAAAGCCGGAAAAAGCCGGGCTCCCAATGTATCTTGCAACTTGGTGAACCTGAGAATGAACTGATCCCAGTCCTGCACAGCTTCGTCGTTGAGTTGGGACAGGGCGTTGGCCGTCAATGGCAGTGTGGGTGCGATGGCTGACATGGCATGGGCCATGTGGTGTGCGTGGCGTTGGCATTGCTGCCAAGCGTCAAGCAGACGGACTTGCGTAGTGTGGGTCACAGCAAAATGCCTTCTTGAAGCGCTACCTGGAAAATCGGTGGATGCGAAAGGCGTCCTGGATAGTCGATCAGCACGTCCACTTTTTGTTCACCCAAACGGTTATAGATTTGGCTCAAAAAACGGGTGTGCGCTTTGGCGATGTCGGCAGGATTGGTCAAGGGAGATTCGATCAACAGGTCTATATCACCGCCTTTGCGGTGTTCGTCGGCGCGCGAACCGAACAAACGCAGACGCGTGCCATGGCCAAAACACGCCAAGGCAGCCTGTTTCAAGGACTCTTTCTCATGTTCAGACAGTCGCATGGCTCAGCCTTTGAAAAACACAGGGAAATCCTAGCATCAATCCCCGCAAAAAGTGCTTTCAAGTCGTCAGCGCCTGCATGACCATCTGTTTGACCTGCGACAGCGCATCGCCCGCTTGGGCATCGACCACCCGCCGCCCCGGCATGCTGCGCAGCCAGGTGATCTGGCGCTTGGCCAGTTGGCGGGTGGCGAATATGCCCCGCTCGCAGATCTCGGCTTCGGTCCAGCCTTCTTGAAGCCCTTGCCAGGCCTGGCGGTAACCCACGCAGCGCATGGACGGCAGGTCCGGGTTCAGGTCGCCGCGTTGGCGCAAGGCCTTGACCTCGTCCATGAAGCCTGCGGCCATCATCTGCTCAAAGCGCAGTGCGATGCGTTGGTGCAGCCAGGCGCGGTCCAGCGGCTCCAGGCTGATGACGGGGATGTGCCAGTCGGGCGCAGCGGCTTTGGCACTTTGGTGAAAGGACGACAGACTTTGTCCGGTGGTGGTCCAGACTTCGAGCGCACGGCCAATGCGCTGGCTGTCGCCAGGGGCCAGGCGGGCGGCAGTTGGCGGGTCCACCCGCGCCAGTTCGGCATGCAGGGCGGGCCAGCCCAGCTGGGCGGCGCGGGTGTGAATTTGAGCCCGCACCTCGGGGTCGGTTGGGGGCATGTCGTTCAGGCCTTCGAGCAGGGCCTTGAGGTAGAGCATGGTGCCGCCCACCAGCAGCGGCGTTTTGCCGCGTGCGCGGATGTCCCGGATGAGGGGGGTCGCATCTTTGGCGAATTCGGCGGCGCTGTAGCTTTGCAGTGGGTCCAGGGTGTCGATCAGGTGGTGCGGCACGGCGGCCAGCTCTTCGCGGCTGGGTTTGGCGGTGCCGATGTCCATGCCCCGGTAGACCAGGGCCGAATCAACGCTGATGATTTCTGCGCCGCCGTGGGGCTGCAGGCTGTCCGCCAAGGCCAGCGCGGCAGCGGTTTTGCCGCTGGCCGTGGGCCCCACCAGGGCGATGGCGTCAACGGAGCGCTGCTTCATGCGGGTTTGGCCGATGCGACCACTGGGCGGCCATGGCGCTGCACACCGGTCCAGCCCACGAAGGTGATGAGAAGGGCGCACAACAGCAGTCCGTGGGCGAGTGCAAACACCGGACGGTCCATGTGGGTGCCCAGCCAGCCACCCATGAAGAAAGCGCCCAGCATCATCAAAAAGCCGTTCAGGGCCGAGGCGGTGCCGGCGCGGTGCGGGAAGGGCGCAACCGCGCCGCTTTGGCCGCAAGGCTGGTGTACACCGTGTCCCAGCATGAAGATGTACATGGGCACCATGACGGCCCAGGCGCCATACCAGTCCTGGCCTTGGCCCGCATAGGCCAAAGCGGCCATGCCCACCCCGCCCGTGATCGTCAGGATGGCGGCGATGCCCACGGTGCGGTGCACGCTGGTGCGTCGCAACATCCAGCGGCACCAGAAAGTGCCCACGATGTAGGACAGCGACATGCTCAGCATCAGAAAGCCGTAGGCCGTTTTGCTGTAGCCCATGAAGGTGACGAAGACAAACGAGGAGCTGGCCAAAAATGTGAAAAGCCCCAGGTAGGACGTGGCCGAAAGAGCGCACCAGGTGAGGAACACCGGGTTGCGCAGGATGTCCAGGTTAGCCCGAAAGAGCGGCCCGGCGCTCAGGGCGTGCGGGTCGGGTTGGGCCAGTGTTTCTTCAAATCGCCAGGCCAGCAGGGCTAGTGTGGCCGCACCGAACACGGCCAGGGCCAGCAGGGCGTAACGCCAACCCAGGGCGTCGGTCAGCATGCCGCCCAGCGGTGCACAGGCGCAGGCGATGATGCCCAGCCCTGTGAGGCCTTGTGACATGACCGTGGCACCCTGCAGCGGCTGGAACAAATCCCGCACCACAGCCCGCGCGGCCATGACGCCCGCCCCCATGGCGATGCCTTGCACCGTGCGCCCGGCGATCAGCCAGGCCATGTCGGGCGCCAGCGCACAAGCGACCGAGGCGAGTGTGTAAGCACCCATGCCCCACAGCAGGATGGGGCGGCGACCAAAGCGGTCGGACAACGGTCCCCAGACGAGTTGCGACAGGCCAAATGCCAACAGCAGCGCCGTGAGGGTGAGTTGGGCTTGACCCATGCCCGCGCCAAAGCCTTGGGTGATGGCGGGCAGGGCGGGCAGATACAGGTCGGTGGTGACGGGTTGCAGGCCGAGCAGCAGGGCGAGGATGAGGACGATCAGTTTTTGTGGCATGCCAGTGTTGGGTCTTGAGTCTTCGTCAGCGTTGGCGCAGGTCTGCTGATTTTTCTTTCTTCTTGGAGCGCGAGCGTCGGGGCCGGTGCGCGGCTGCCCTCATACTCGCTTCGCTCGCCAAATCGGGCAGTCCGCGCACCGGCCCCGACGCTCGCTTTGTGGTTGTTCAAACCAGCCTTTGTTTTTGGGGGCACCGTCACAGGGTCGGCTGCGCTCGCCGCGCGGAGCTCGCGATTTGGCGAGCGAAGCGAGTATGAGCGAGACCGCGCGGCGAGTGCGGCTGACCCGGGTTCAGACCACAAGCGCGACCGAGTGAAAGGTGCCCCTGACTCGGACTCCGGCCTCGGACGGTTTTCTAAGTGGGGTATTCCCGCCATCACCGACCCCGCAAAAACAGCGCATCCAGATCCCGCATCGTCATCTGACGCCATGTGGGACGGCCGTGGTTGCATTGGTCGGAGCGCTCGGTTTCTTCCATTTGGCGCAGCAAGCCGTTCATCTCGTCAAGCGTCAGGCGGCGGTTGGCGCGCACGGCGCCATGGCAGGCCATGGTCGCCAGGATCTCGTTTTGGGCGCGTTGCACCACCGTGCTGGCGTCGTGCTGGGCCAGTTCGGCCAGCACGCTGCGGGCCAGCTCCACCGCATCGCCTTGCGGGAGGCTTGTGGGCACTGCCCGCACGGCCAGGGTTTTGGCCGACAGGGGCGAGATTTCCAGGCCGAGTTGTTCCAGCGCCTCGGCGCAGGCTTCGGCGGTGGCCACTTCGGTCGGGGTGGCGGCAAAGGTGGCGGGGATCAGCAGGGGTTGGCTGGCGATGCGCGGACCTTCACCGTCGGTGGTGTTGAGCTGGTTTTTCAGGCGCTCGTAGACGATACGCTCGTGCGCGGCGTGCATGTCGACCACCACCAAACCTTGCTTGTTTTCGGCCAGGATGTAGACGCCGTGCAACTGCGCCACGGCACGGCCCAGCGGCCAGTCGCCTTCGGGCAGGGGTGCGGCAGGTGTCTCTGTGGCCCTGTAGGAGCTTGCCCCTGCAAGCGAATCCCCTTGTGCAGCAGCTGAGCCTGTTTCAATGAGGGAGGTCGCCCCTGCTCGCGAATGGCCTTCGGCCGCTGGAGCAGCCTCCCACACGCCTGCTGCCTCTGCGGCGTGCGGTGAGGGCTGCGAGGGCTGCCAAAGCGCCTTCAGGTCGGCCATGGCCTGCTCGCCATCGACGCGGGGGCGCAAAAAACCAGCAGGCTTGTAGGTTGGGGCGCTGAAGTTCGACGTTGCGGGACGCTCAAATGCCATGCCGCCTTGTTGCCAGCTGGCCGATTCGGGCAGGGCTTTGATGACGGGCGCTTTCAGGTCAAAGTTGCTGGCGCTGCTGTCCGTTTCATCGTTGAGGTTTTGCGAGCGCGGCGCAGCCAGCGCGTTTTCCAGCGCGTGGCGCACGGCCTGGTGCACGGCCCGGCTGTCCCTGAAACGCACTTCGATCTTGGTCGGGTGCACGTTCACATCGACCAGCGTGGGGTCGATCTGCATGAACAAGGCGTAGGCGGGTTGCTTGTTCCCGTGCAGCACGTCTTCGTAAGCGCTGCGCGCCCCGTGCATGACCACTTTGTCGCGCACAAAACGGCCATTCACATAGGCAAACTGGTGGTCGGGCCGCGAGCGGGCGGCGTCGGGCAGACCTGCGCGGCCGATCACCTTGAGCGGACCAGCGTTGTATTCCACCGCAATGGACTGCGCCACGAATTCTTCGCCCAGCACATCGGCCAGGCGTTGCTCCAGCCCGGCTGTGCCGGGGTGCACGCGCCACTGCTCGACCAGCTTGCCTTCGTGCCAGATGGCAAAGCCCACGTCGGGACGGGCCAGGGCGTGGCGGCGCACGGCTTCGATGCAGTGCGCCAGCTCGGTGCTGTCGCTTTTCAAAAACTTGCGGCGGGCGGGGGTCGAGAAAAACAGCTCTTTGACTTCCACCGTGGTGCCAATGGCGCGGGCAGCGGGGCGGATCTCGCCCGTGCGGCCGTCCAGGGCAAAGGCGGTGGGCTGACCGTCCATGCGCGAGAGCAGGGTCAGTTCGGACACCGAATTGATGGCGGCCAGCGCCTCGCCCCGGAAACCCATGGTCATGACCGATTCGAGTTCATCCAGGTTGCCGATCTTGCTGGTGGCGTGGCGTTTCAGGGCCACAGGCAACTCGTCCGGGGCGATGCCACTGCCATCGTCTTCCACCGAAATCAGCCGGGTGCCGCCACCCATCAGGCGCAGGGTGATGCTGCGCGCGCCCGCGTCCATGGCGTTGTCCACCAGTTCGCGCACCACCGAGGCGGGTCGCTCGACCACCTCGCCTGCAGCGATCTGGCTGATCAGTTCGTCGGGGAGTTCGCGAATGGGGCGGCGCGCGTGGGCCGGGGTCTGTTGAGTAGTCACAGCCTGATTTTAGGGCTTGTGATCGTTGCATCTGGTCGTGGGAGGCCGCCCCTGCGGCCGAATGCCTGCGGGGATAATCGGCGCATGGACATCTTGCTGCAACTCGTTGATTTCATCCTCCACGTCGACCGCTACTTGGAGGCCTTTGTTGCCCAATATGGGGCCTGGGTCTATGCCCTGTTATTCCTCATCATTTTTGTGGAAACCGGCGTTGTGGTCATGCCGTTTTTGCCGGGCGACTCGCTGCTCTTCATCGTCGGGGCCATGTGCGGCGTGGGTTTGATGAGCCTGCCGCTGGTGATGGGTTTGCTGCTGGTGGCGGCCATTTTGGGCGACCAGACCAACTACACGATCGGGCGTTACTTTGGCCCCCGGGTGTTCCAGTGGGAAGATTCGCGTTTTTTCAGCCGCAAGGGCTTTGACCAAGCCCACGCGTTTTACGAAAAATACGGCGGCATCACCATCATCCTGGCGCGTTTCATGCCGTTCATTCGCACTTTTGTGCCCTTTGTGGCGGGTGTGGCCGAGATGACCCGCAGCAAATTCACCCTGTTCAATGTGGTGGGGGGCTTCATTTGGGTGGTGGGCCTGACCTTGGCCGGTTACCTGTTTGGCAATTTGCCCTTTGTGCAGACGCACCTGTCCAAGATCATTTGGGCCTTGATCATCGTGCCGGGCCTGATCGCCATGTTTGGGGCGTGGAAGGCCCGGCGGGCTGTCTGAAGGTCCTCACAGGCTCCGGTTGCGTGCCAGCGGCGGGTTTCGCGAGAAATATTGCAGGATGCCGCGCATCAGGGCATCGGTCAGCTGCTTTTGGTAGGCGTCGCTGCGCAGTTTTTCTTCTTCTTCCGGGTTGCTGATGAAGGCAGTTTCCACCAGCACGCTCGGAATGTCCGGGGCTTTGAGGACCGCAAAACCCGCTTGCTCGACCCGGGGTTTGTGCAATTTCCCAACGCCGCCGATCTCGCGCAGCAAGCTGCCGCCCAGCTGCAGGCTGTCCTTGATTTGCGCTGCGGTGCTCATGTCCAGCAAGGCACGCTGAACCTGCGCGTCCTGGCTTCCCAGGTTGATGCCGCCGATCAAGTCGGCCTTGTTTTCTTTTTGGGCCATCCAGCGGGCCGCACTGCTGGAAGCCGCCCCTTGGCTGAGCGCAAACACGCTCGCGCCTTTGGCCTGGGGCGTGTAAAACGCATCGGCGTGGATGCTGACGAACAGGTCGGCTTGCACGCGGCGCGCCTTTTGAACCCTGACATGCAGGGGCACAAAGAAGTCGGCGTCGCGGGTCAGGTAAGCCCGCATGGGGCTGCCGTTCACGCTGCTGGCGTTGATGCGGTCGCGCAGCAGTTGGGCAATTTTCAGCACCACGTCTTTTTCGCGGGTGCCGCCGGGGCCGATGGCACCGGGGTCTTCACCGCCATGACCCGGGTCCAGCGCGATCACGATCAGCCGGTCGGTGGCCGGGGTGTTGGCCGGGCGCGGCGGGTGGTTGGGGTTGTCCATCACGGCCGAGGGGGCGGGTTCAAAGTCCTGCTTGCGGGTGCTGGGTGCCGCTGGCGGTGGTGATGGCTTGTTGGCGTTGGACTGACCTTGCTTGGCCATCCACTCGCTCAAAGGATCGTTCGCCTGGGCGGCAGGGGGCAAGCTGCTGGAACTCGCCGCTGCCTTGGCCGAAGCACGCTCCTGGATCAGTTGCTCCAGCGGGTCTGCCGCTTGTGAGGGGTACAGGTCGAGCACCAAGCGGTGGGCATAGGCGGCCACAGGCTGCAAGGTGAAAACTTGGGGCGCGATGGGGCGTTTGAGGTCGATCACCAGCCGCACAGTGCTGGCATTGAACTGGCCCACGCGAATGCCCGCGATGTTGGGGTCGGACGCCTGCACTTTGCCCACCAGTTCACGCAAGGCGGCGTTGAGTTCCATGCCTTCAATGTCCACCGCCAGTCTGGGCGGCGAGTCGATGAAGGTTTGCCGGGTCTTGAGTGCGGTGTCCGACTCGAGCGTGACGCGGCTGTAATCGGGCGCTGGCCAGATGCGCACGGCCAGCATGTTGGCGCCGCGCGCCAGCTGAGCGGCCCCCAAACTGAGTACCAGCAGGCCTGCTTTGACCAGGCGGCGGCGATCAGCCTGCATGTCCGGCCTCCGGGTGAGTTTGTGCCCAAGTTTGCAGCCAGTGCTGGCCCCGCTCTGTGGCCGCGCTGATGTGCACCTGGCGCTGGTCTTCGTCGATGGCGTCGAGCGCAATCACCCAGTCGGGCGGCGGCAGTTGCCCGGCCACCTTGTCGGGCCATTCCATGAGCTTGAGGCCCGGCCCGGCAAAGATGTCGCGAAAGCCGGCGTCTTCCCATTCTTGGGGGTCGTTGAAGCGGTAAAAGTCGAAGTGCCAGATGGGCCAGGCGCTGTCGTCTTCGCTTGTGCCTGTGCCCGCCTGGTGCGGCTCGACCACGGCGTAGGTCGGGCTTTTGATGCGACCTGTCACCCCGGCCGCACGCAGCAGGTGGCGCACCAAGGTGGTCTTGCCCGCACCCAGGTTGCCGCGCAACTCAATGCGGGCATCGCGCCCGCCCGGCCAGTTTTGCAAGGCGGCGCTCAGTTCTTCGGCAAAGGCCTGCGTGGCGGCTTCATTCGGCCACAAGCCCGCCCAGGCGCGTGGTGCGGTAGGGCTTCCTACAATCGGCGGGTGACTGCTCAACGTACTCAAATCGACCTTCCTGAACTGTGGGCCCAGATCCAGATCTGGGCGCATGACGTGGGATTGTCCCAAATTGGCGTGGCGGGCATCGATTTGTCCTCGGCCGAGCCCGGATTACAGGCTTGGTTGGCCGCAGGGTTTCACGGCAGCATGGGCTATATGGAAAGCCACGGCATGAAGCGCGCCCGCCCGGCTGAACTGGTGCCGGGCACGCTGAGCGTGATCACTGCCCGCATAGATTATTTGCCGCAGGACACACCGCCCGACTGGCTGGCCCGTGAAACCGCCCGCAGCCTGCAGCCGGGCGAAGCCGTGGTTTCCCTCTATGCCCGGGGACGCGATTACCACAAGGTCTTGCGCAGCCGCCTGCAAAAACTGCAGGACCGCATCGCCCAGGCGATTGGCCCCTTTGGTCACCGCGTGTTCACCGACTCGGCCCCCGTGATGGAGGCCGAGCTGGCCCAGCGCAGTGGCTTGGGCTGGCGCGGCAAACACACCCTGGTGCTGAACCGCGAGGCCGGGTCGATGTTTTTTCTGGGCGAGTTGTTTGTGGACTTGGCCCTGCCCGAAACGCCCGCCACCTCGGCGCACTGCGGCCAATGCAGCGCGTGTATGGATCTGTGCCCCACCCAGGCCATCGTGGGGCCTTACAAGCTGGATGCACGGCGCTGCATTTCTTATTTGACGATCGAGCACGCCGGGCCCATCGACGAGGCACTGCGCCCTTTGATCGGTAACCGCATTTACGGCTGCGACGACTGCCAGCTGGCCTGCCCCTGGAACAAGTTTGCGCAAGTCAGCCCTTTGCCCGATTGGCAGATCCGCGAGGGCTTGGGTGCGGGCAGCATCACAGCGCTGATGGCTTGGGATGAGGCCGAGTTTTTGCGCCGCACCGAAGGCAGTGCCATCCGCCGCATCGGCCACGTCCGCTGGCTGCGAAATTTGGCCCTGGCAGCGGGCAACGCACTGGCGTCAGGGGACTTGTCGGCGGATGAACAGCGAGGCTTGCAGCAGGCCCTCGCCGTCCACACTAAGCACCCCGACCCGGTGGTGCAGGAGCAGGTGGCTTGGTCGCTGGCCCGTATGCGCGGTCATGACCCATCGGTTTCGTCACCCCCGACTTGATCGGGGGTCCATGCCTTCGGCCTCCATGGATACCCGCATTCGCGGGTATGACCCTTCGGTTTTGTTACCCCCGATCAAGTCGGGGTGACGGTTGTTGGTGTCGGGGGTGACGCGTCGCGCAGTTCTGCGTCAGCGCAGCACTCCCAGCGCAAACGGCAAACTCCACATCCCTGACAAGGTCGACAGCGTGACCAGTCCCGCCACATAGGGGCCGTTGTAGCCCATGCGGGCGGCCAGCACGTAGCAGGTGGATGCCGTGGGCAAAGCTGAAAACGCCAACAGCACCGTGGTTTGCAGGGCGTCCAGCTGAAACAGGCGGGACATGCCCAGGGCGATCAAAGGCAGCAGCAGGTGTTTGACCGTCAGCACGCTCAGGCCCAGCAGTTTGCCCTGGCGTAAGGTGCCCAGCTGCATGCCCGCGCCCGCGGCCATCAAACCCAATGCCAAAGACGCAGCGCCGATCCGGCTGACGCTGGGGTCGAGCCATTCAGGAATGCGCAAGCCCAGCAGGTTGGCGGCCAAACCGGAGCCGGTGGCAATGATCAGGGGGTTGCGCAACAGCTCGCGCAAAAAACCGGTGTTGGCATGCCGGGCCATGGGCCAGACCGCGCCGATGTTGAACAGCGGCACGCACACCCCGATCAGCACCGAGATCATGAGCAGGCCTTCGGGGCCAGCCAGGCGTTCGGCCAGCGCCAGCGCAATGAAGGAGTTGAAGCGAAAGCCCACCTGGGCGCTGGCCGCATGGTCGCGCCGGTCCAGTCGCTGGCCCAAGATGGGCCAATAGGGCAGGCTGTACGACAGGGCAATCGCACACAAGCCCAGACTCAGCCCCGCCCCGATCAGGCTGGAGGCCGCATTCAGGTCCAGCGGGCTTTTCACGATGGAGTGAAACAGCAGCACAGGGAACAGAAAAAAATACACCAGACTTTCCACCTGTTGCCACACCGGGCGGTTCAAGGCGGTGAAGCGGCAGATCAGATAGCCGCACAAAATCAGGGAAAAATCGGGAAAGAGGAGTTGGGCAAAGTTCACTCGTCTAGGATAACTGACCCTTTAAGGTGCCCTGGCGCTGTCTTGTCACCTGAGGTTCATGCATTTTTTGACGGTTTGATGGTTTCCCCTCTCACAAAAGCCCACCGTCTTTGCCTATCATGTGCCATCTTTCAAGGAGTTTTCGAATGAAGCGTCGCTGTTTGGTTTCTGTGACCGGTCTGGCTGTCACCCTCTTGGCCAGTGGTTCTGTGTGGGCACAGGCTTATCCCAACAAACCCATCAAGTTGCAGGTCCCTTTCGCACCCGGTGGCACCACCGACATCGTCGCCCGCGTGATTTCAGAGCCTTTGGGCAAAGCCCTGGGCCAAAGCGTCATCGTCGAAAACAAAGCCGGTGGTGGTGGTGTGGTGGGCGCGACCGAAACGGCGCGTGTCGCACCCGACGGGTACAACCTGGGCATGGCCACTGTGTCGACCACCGCCGCCAACCCGGCCATCAACCCCAAGATCCCGTACAACGTCCTGACCGATTTCACGCCCATCATCAACATCGCGGCCACGCCCAACGTGATCGCGGTGCACCCCAGCTTCCCGGCCAAGGACTACAAAGGCTTTTTGGCCGAAATCAAAAAGAACCCGGGCAAGTACTCCTACGCATCGTCGGGCACGGGCGGCATCGGCCACCTGCAAACCGAGCTGTGGAAGAGTCTGGCGGGCGTGTTCATCACGCACATTCCTTACCGCGGCGCAGGTCCGGCCCTGAACGACACGGTGGCGGGCCAGGTGCCGATCATTTTTGACAACCTGCCTTCGGCCCTGCCATTCATCCAAACCGGCAAATTGGTGCCGATCGTGGTGGCCGCACCTCAGCGCCTGCCCCAGTTGCCCAACGTGCCAACCTTCAAGGAAATTGGGCTGGAGCCGGTCAACCGCATGGCCTATTACGGCATTCTCGGCCCCAAAAACCTGCCCAAAGAGGTGGTGGACAAGATCAGCGCGGGTGTGAAAAAGGCCTTGCAAGAGCCCGGCGTGACCAAGCGCATCAACGACACTGGCTCCTTGATCGTGGCCAACTCGCCCGAAGAATTCACGGCCCAGATCAAGGCCGAGTTCGAGGTCTACAAAAAAGTCGTGGACCAGCAAAAACTCAAGCTGGACTGATGCCAGTCCATGCATGAGGCCAGCCAGAGCGCCATCGACCGATTCGCCGAAGCCCTCTGGCTGGAAGACGGCCTGGCTGCCAACACGCTGGCAGCCTACCGTCTGGATTTGTCGCTTTACGCTACCTGGCTGTTTTTGACGCACAGGCTGGCGCTGGAAGCGACCCAAGAACACCATCTGCAGGCCTATTTCGCCGAGCGCCATGGCCAGACCAAGGCCACGTCAGCCAACCGCAGGCTCACGGTGTTCAAGCGCTTTTTCCGGTGGGCGTTGCGCGAACGCCTGATCCAAAGCGACCCCACGTTGCGCATGTTGGCCGCCAAACAGGCGCTGCGTGTGCCCAAAACCTTGGGCGAGGCGCAGGTGGATGCTTTGTTGCGTGCGCCGGATGTGGCCACCGATCTGGGCTTGCGCGACCGCGCCATGTTGGAGCTGATGTACGCCAGCGGCCTGCGGGTGAGCGAGTTGGTCTCGCTCAAAACCTTGCATGTGTCACTCAACGAAGGCGTGCTGCGCATCATGGGCAAAGGCAGCAAGGAGCGGCTGGTGCCCTTTGGCGCAGAAGCGCGGGAATGGCTGCAGCGCTACCTGGGGCAGGCGCGGCCTACCTTGCTCGGCCAACGCCAGACCGAAGACCTCTTTGTCACCAGCAGTGGCCCCAAGCCCGGCACTGCCATGTCACGCGTCATGTTCTGGAACCTGGTCAAACGCTATGCCATCGAGGCAGGCATCACCGCACCCTTGTCGCCGCACACGCTGCGCCACGCCTTTGCCACGCACTTGCTCAACCACGGGGCCGATTTGCGGGCGGTGCAGATGCTGCTGGGCCATGCCGACATTTCGACCACCACCATCTACACCCATGTGGCGCGTGAGCGCCTCAAGACCCTGCACGCCCAGCACCACCCCAGAGGGTGATGCATCTGCCGACTCTGTGGGAGGCAGCCTCTGCAGCCGGATGATTGCACTTTTGTAGGTCGGTAGCTTTAGCTCCGACTGGGTGCTTTGCCGACGAGGGCAATGTCGGACCTGAAGGTGCCGACCTACCGTGGGCGGGTATTTCAGCTCAAGGCCGCTAACTCCGCCTCTTCAAACCCGGCCAGACGCCGGGCCGCCATGTTGAAGGGTGGGCGCAGTTTGGGGGCGTCGTATTGCGCGATCAATTCGGTGTAGGTGCGCACCGGGTCGAGGCCGCGCTGCGCGCACAGGTAGCGGTACCAGCGGTTGCCTGCGGCCACATGGCCGATTTCTTCTTCCAGGATGATGTCGAGGATCTCGCCCGCTCTGTGGTCACCCACACTGACCAGTTTGTTTTTCACGCCCGGTGAGGCGTCCAGCCCCCGCGCTTCCATGGTGCGCGGCACGATGCCAATGCGGGCCAGAATGTCGTCCTTGGTGCGCTCGGCCATGTCCCACAGGGTGTTGTGGGCTGGAAAGTCGCCGTAGTCAAAACCCATGTCCAGCAAATGCTGGCGCAGCAGGCTGAAGTGCTTGGCTTCTTCTTGGGCAATGCGCACCCAGTCGGTGTAAAACGCCTCGGGCATGCCCGCAAAGCGCCAGACCGCGTCGAGCGCCAGGTCGATGGCATTGAGTTCGATGTGCGCAATCGAATGCACCAGCATGGCCCGGCCCTCAGGCGTGGCCATGGATTTGGCTTTGAGCTGGGTGTGCGGCACCAGCACAGGGCGGTCGGCGCGGCCGGGGCCTGCAGCGGGGGCGCTCAGGCTGTCGAGCGCGCCCACGGGCAGGCTCAGGTCCAGCGCCAAGGTGGCCTGGGCCTTCAGGTTCGGGTCGGTTTGCGCCCAAGGGATCAGGGCGGCGGTGCGCAGGGTGTGCATGGTGATCGCAGGCAGCGCCCACGGCAGGGTGTTGGCATCCCTACAATTGTAGGTTTTCAGACATCCAGACCCCGAGGAGACCCCCATGGCCATTTACCAACTTGACGCACACATCCCCCAGGTGGCCGACTCCGCTTGGGTGGCCGACAACGCGCAGGTGATGGGCGCGGTGCACATCGCCGCCGATGCCAGCGTCTGGTTCGGTGCCACGGTGCGGGGTGACAACGAGCCGATCAACATTGGCGAGGGCAGCAACATCCAGGATGGCAGTGTGCTGCACAGCGACCATGACAAACCCCTGACCATCGGCAAGCATGTCACGGTAGGCCACATGGTCATCCTGCACGGCTGCACAATTGGTGACGAATCCCTGATTGGCATGGGCGCGGTGGTGCTCAACGGGGCCAAGATCGGCAAGCACTGCCTGGTGGGCGCTGGCGCGTTGGTCACCGAGGGCAAGGAGTTTCCAGACGGCTCGATGATCGTGGGTTCGCCCGCCAAAGTGGTGCGCGAATTGACGCCCGAGCAGATCGAAGGCCTGCGCCAAAGTGCCCGCAGCTACATGCAAAACGCCCGGCGCTTCAAGACCGGCTTGAAAAAAATCGCTTGAGGCTTTTTTCGCCCGATTGGAACCCCTTTAACTTTTGAGGATCAGCCCGAGCGGCTGTTGATTGCACTTTGTCCGAACTCCACAAATTCATTTTCGAAGGCCTGCCCGTGCGCGGCATGCTGGTGCGTCTGACCGATGCCTGGCAAGACATCCTGGCGCGCCGCGCCGCCAACTCCGAAACCGGCGCCTACCCCGCACCTGTGCGCCAGTTGCTCGGTGAAATGGCCGCAGCGGGTGTGCTGATGCAGGGCAACATCAAGTTCAACGGCGCTTTGGTGCTGCAGATTTTTGGTGACGGCCCGGTCAAGCTCGGCGTTGTAGAGGTGCAACCGGATTTGAGCCTGCGCGCCACCTGCACCCAGGTGGGCGAGGTGGCCGACGACGCCACCCTGAGCCAGATGGTGAACGTGCACAACGAAGGCCGTTGCGCCATCACTCTGGACCCCCAAGACCGTTTGCCTGGCCAGCAGCCCTACCAAGGTGTGGTGCCTTTGTTTGGTGACCGGGGCGAAAAGCTGGAAAACATCAGCGAAGTGCTGGAGCACTACATGCTGCAGTCCGAGCAGCTCGACACCGTGCTGGTGCTGGCGGCCGACGACAAGGTGTCAGCGGGCTTGCTGATCCAGCGCTTGCCCATCGAAGGCGAGGGCAATTTGGCGGGCAAGACCGACTCACTCATGCGCGAATCGGTGCTCGGCCAGAGTGAAGACTTCAGCCGCATCTCGATTTTGACCAAAAGCCTCAAGCGCGAAGAGCTGCTGGGCTTGGACGCGGAAACCATCTTGCACCGTCTCTATTGGGAAGAGCCCTTGGCGCGTTTCGAGCCCTTGATGGGTGAGCGCGGCCCGCGCTTTGCCTGCCGCTGTAACCGCGAACGGGTGGGCCAAATGATCCGCAGCCTGGGCGCCGAAGAGGTGGAAGGCATCATCGCCGAGCAAGGCCAGGTGGAAGTGGGTTGCGACTTTTGCGGTGCGCAGTATCGCTTTGACCCGGTGGATGCTGCGGGCCTCTTCACAGGTTTGCCGGCCGATGTACCGGGCGGCTCGGTGCACTGAGAATCTCTGTGGCAGCGAGCCCCTGCTGGCGAATGGGTGCATGGGCGTCGCCAGCATTTGGCCGCAGGGGCGGCCTCCAACAGGTGCTTTAGCCTGATCGCTTGGCCAGCAGACCGGTGAACAGCTTGTGTTCACAATCCGGGTCGCTGCATTCGTTGCATTGCCACACCGTGCGGCCCTGGTTGATGGCATATTGGGATTGCTCGCGCAGCGCCCACGCGGCAGCATCCTCGCTCGGCAAGCCCAAGGCCAGCAGGGCATTGTTCAGGCGTTGGTGGCCTTGTCCGTAAACCACGCGGTAGGCGATGCCCGCACGCTCCAGCGCTTGACGCACCAGCGTGTCCACCGGGCCGCGCACGTGCGGGCCGTCGCGTTGCAGGCCATCGGCCACCCAAGGCAAGTCGATCCCGGTGACCAAGGTGCTGTCGTACAGGGCCTGGTGCGCCAATGCCATGGGGTAGAGGCTGTCGTCGCCAAACAGCATGTGGCTGTAGACCGCTGTCATGAGGGGGGTGGTGTCCGCAACCACCCAGACGGGTGGGGCTTGTTCCACAGCCCGAGCCTGTTCGATGGCGATGCCCATTTGCTCGTGGGGATGCGGCGTTCGGCCTTCGCGCGCGCACCAGCCGCGCAGCACTTCGTCCACCGTGCAAACGGCATGCCCACGGGCCCGTATCACGCTGGACAAGGCTTGCGTGAGCCAGGACTTGCCCGTGCTTTCTGCACCCAGGATGGCGATGCGCTGCACGCGACTCATGCGCCCTGGTGGCGCAGCTTGCGCTGCCAAGCGCGCCAGCCCCACACGCTCATGGCCGTGAACAATGCATAAAGCACAGCCGTCAGCCACAGCTCTTTGTGCACAAACAGCGCCACGCTGATCACGTTGACCACCAGCCAGACCAGCCAGTTCTCGATGTATTTGCGACCCAACAGGGCCTGGCCGACCAGGCTCAAGGCCGTGGGCAAGGCGTCCCACCAGGCCACATCGCTGTCGGTGAAGTGTTGCAGCAGCAGGGCCAGTGCAGGCCACAGCACGGCGCTGGCCATCAGCACCAGCCGCCAACCCCGCGCTGACAGCCGCTGGATCACGAGGGCCGGTTGCGCGTCGTCGCCCTTGCGCAACCATTGCCACCAGCCCCAAAAGGCGAGAGCGGCAAAAACGAGTTGCAGACCCGCTTCACCGTACAGCAGACTGTTCTTGAACACAAAAAAATAAAGGATGGAACTGGCGATGGCCAGCGGCCAACTCCAGTGCACCTCCTTGATGCTGCAGACCACCATCACCAAGGCCAGCACGAAACCGGCGATCTCGGTTGTGGACATCATTTGGCGATTTGCACGTAGATTTCGTTGGGTTTGACCATGCCCAGCTCATGGCGCGCCCGCTCCTCGACCATGTTCAAGCCCTCTTTGAGGTCATTGACCTCGGCATTGAGCTGCTCGATCTGAAGGCGGGCTTCTTCGTTCGCTGCTTTTTGTTGCTGCAGCTCACGCTCGAGCTCGGCCACACTGGGCACACCGCCCTTGCCCAGCCAAAGCTGGGCCTGGATGATCGCCAGCAAGGCGATCAGCACCACAGGAACAAGGCGGTTGCCCATTGGGGTCAGCGCAGGTTGTAGAACGCATGGCGACCGGGGTACACCGCCACGTCGCCCAGGTCTTCTTCGATGCGCAGCAGCTGGTTGTACTTGGCCATGCGGTCCGAACGGCTCATCGAGCCGGTCTTGATCTGACCGGCGTTCAGACCCACGGCGATGTCGGCGATGGTGCTGTCTTCGGTCTCGCCCGAGCGGTGGCTGATGACGGCGGTGTAACCGGCGCGCTTGGCCATCTCGATGGCTTCGAAGGTCTCGGTCAGGGTGCCGATCTGGTTGATCTTGATCAGGATCGAGTTGGCGATGCCTTTGTCGATGCCTTCCTTGAAGATCTTGGTGTTGGTCACGAACAGGTCGTCACCGACGATTTGCACGTTCTTGGCCAGGCGGTCGGTCAGCACTTTCCAGCCGTCCCAGTCGCCTTCGGCCATGCCGTCTTCGATGCTGATGATGGGGTACTTGTCACACCAGGTGGCCAGCATGTCGGTCCACTGCTCGGATGTCAGGCTGATGCCGCCTTCACCGGCCAACACATACTTGCCATCTTTGTAGAACTCGCTGGCGGCGCAATCCAGACCAATCGCGATTTGTTCACCCGCGGTGTAACCGGCAGCAGCGATGGCGTCCAGAATCATTTGAATCGCTGCTTCGTGGCTGTCGACGTTGGGGGCAAAGCCGCCTTCGTCGCCCACGGCAATGCTCATGCCCTTGTCGTGGATGATTTTCTTAAGGGCGTGGAACACTTCGGCACCGTAGCGCACCGCTTCGCGGAAGCTTGGTGCGCCCACGGGGATGATCATGAATTCTTGCAAGTCCAGGTTGTTGTTGGCGTGTGCGCCGCCGTTGATGACGTTCATCATGGGCACGGGCAGTTGGTTGCCGTTCATGCCGCCAAAGTAGCGGTACAGCGGTAGGCCGGACTCTTCGGCCGCAGCGCGGGCCACGGCCATGGACACGGCCAGCATGGCGTTGGCGCCCAGGCGGCTCTTGTTCTCGGTGCCGTCCAGGTCGATCAGGGTGCGGTCCAAAAAGGCTTGTTCGGAGGCGTCCAGGCCCAGCACGGCTTCGGAGATTTCGGTGTTGATGTGTTCGACGGCCTTGAGCACGCCTTTGCCCAGATACCGGCTCTTGTCGCCGTCGCGCAGCTCAATGGCTTCGCGGCTGCCAGTGGATGCGCCAGACGGCACAGCGGCACGGCCCATGACGCCGGACTCCAGCAGCACGTCGCATTCGACGGTGGGGTTGCCACGGCTGTCGAGGATTTCACGGCCGACGATATCAACGATTGCACTCATTTTTGAACTCTCTCAATTTAAAAACAAAACGGGTCTTCAAAGCCGGCGTGTCAGACGCCTTCGACGGCCACCATGCGCATGATGGCCGCGCCTTCTCGGGCTTCGCGGGCTTTGAGGTATTCGGGCAGTTCGTAAAAGTCCTTGGCGGCCTCGAACGAGGGGAACTTCAGGACAACGATGCGCTCAGGGGCCCAGTCGCCTTCGAGCACTTGCACCTGGCCGCCGCGCACGCAGACTTCTGCACCGGCCGTTTTCATGGCAGCGGTAGACCACTTTTTGTACTCTTCGTACTGGGTGGGGTTGGTCACCTGCACGTGGGCGATGATGTAGCCGCTCATGAAAAATCATCCTCTAAAAATGGGTTTTTCTTGGTCACGGCATCGAGCTGGACCAAGGTTTCCAACAAAGCTTTCATTTTGCCCAGCGGTACGGCATTGGGGCCATCAGACCAGGCCTCGGCGGGTTTGGGGTGGGTTTCCATGAAGAGGCCTGCCACGCCCGCAGCCACGCCCGCACGGGCGAGCACCGGCACCATCTCGCGGGCACCGCCGCTGCTGGTGCCTTGGCCGCCGGGCTTTTGCACCGAGTGGGTCACATCGAACACCACGGGGGCCCCGGTTTTGCGCATTTCGGCCAAGCTGGTCATGTCGGCCACCAGGTTGTTGTAGCCAAAGCTCACGCCGCGCTCGCAGGCGAGGAAGTTGTCTTCGGGCAGGCCGACTTCGCGCGCGGCGCTGCGGGCTTTGTCGATGACGTTCTTCATGTCCCAAGGGGCCAAGAACTGGCCCTTCTTGATGTTCACCGGCTTGCCCGACTGGGCCACGGCGCGGATGAAATCGGTCTGGCGGCACAAGAAGGCGGGGGTTTGCAGCACATCGACCACGCTGGCCACCGTCTTGACCTGCGACTCGTCGTGCACATCGGTCAGGATCGGCACGCCAATCTGGCGGCGCACCTCATCCAGGATCTTCAGGCCTGCATCGAGGCCGACACCGCGCTGGGTGTTGCCCGAGGAGCGGTTGGCTTTGTCAAAAGAGCCTTTGTAGATCAGCGGGATGCCCAGGGCCGTGCAGGCTTCCTTGAGGCGACCGGCCACTTCGAGGGACATCTCCAGACCTTCAATCGAGCAGGTGCCCGCAATCAGGAAGAAGGGCTGCTGCAGGCCAACGTCGAATCCACAAAGTTTCATGGCTTGCTCCTGTGCGTTGATGGTTCTCAGGCGGCAGCCTTGTGTTCAACCGCCGCCTTGACGAAGGCGTTGAACAAAGGATGTCCGTCCCAGGGTGTGGACTTGAATTCGGGGTGGAACTGCACGCCCACATACCAAGGGTGAACCGTTTGTGGCAGTTCGACGATCTCGGTCAGCTGCTCGCGCTGTGTCAGCGCCGAGATCACCAGACCGGCCTTGCGCAGGTCGTCGAGGTAATTGACATTGGCCTCGTAACGGTGGCGGTGGCGTTCGGTCACCACGTCGCCGTAGATCTGGTGGGCCAGCGTGCCCTTGGCCACGTCGGAGCTTTGCGCGCCCAGACGCATGGTGCCGCCCAAATCGGAGTTGGCGTCGCGTTTCTGGATGGAGCCATCGGCGTCTTTCCACTCGTTGATCAGGGCGATCACGGGGTAGGGGGTGTCGGGCTCGAACTCGGTGCTGTTGGCGTCCTTCATGCCGGCCACATGACGGGCGTACTCGATGGTGGCCACTTGCATGCCCAAGCAGATGCCGAGGTAAGGCACTTTGTGGGTGCGGGCGTATTGGGCCGTTTCGATCTTGCCCTCGACACCGCGTTTGCCAAAGCCGCCGGGCACCAGCACGCCGTCGAATTTGGCCAGGCTAGCCACAGTCTCGGGGGTGATGGTTTCGGAGTCGATGTGCTCGATCTTCACGCGCACATGGTTGCGCATGCCGGCGTGCTTGAGCGCTTCGTTGACCGATTTGTAGCTGTCGGTCAGTTCCACGTATTTGCCCACCATCGCAATGGTCACTTCGCCTTGGGGGTGTTCGGTGTCGTGCACCAGATCGTCCCAGCGCTTGAGGTTGGCGGGTGGCGTGTTCAGGCGCAGTTTGTCGCAGATCAGACCGTCCAGGCCCTGCTCGTGCAGCACACGGGGCACTTTGTAGATGGTGTCCACGTCGGGCATGGAGATCACGCCCCAGCCCTGCACGTTGGTGAACAGCGAAATCTTGTCGCGCTCGTCGTCGGGGATGTAGCGGTCCGCGCGGCACAGCAGGGCATCCGGCTGGATGCCGATTTCGCGGAGTTTCTGCACGGTGTGTTGTGTCGGCTTGGTTTTGAGTTCCCCGGCCGTGGCGATCCAGGGCAGGTAAGTCAGGTGCACAAAGGCGGTGTTGTTGGGGCCTAGGCGCAGACTGAGCTGGCGCACGGCCTCCAGAAAAGGCAGGGACTCGATGTCGCCCACAGTGCCACCGATTTCGACGATGGCCACATCCACCGCTTCGGGCGTGCCGTAACCCGCGCCGCGCTTGACGAAGTCCTGGATTTCGTTGGTGACGTGGGGGATGACCTGCACGGTCTTGCCCAGGTAGTCGCCACGGCGCTCTTTTTCGAGCACGCTTTTGTAGATCTGGCCGGTCGTGAAGTTGTTGGCCTTCTTCATCCGGGTGTTGATGAAGCGCTCGTAGTGGCCCAGGTCCAGGTCGGTTTCTGCGCCGTCGTCGGTCACGAACACTTCGCCGTGCTGGATGGGGGACATGGTGCCGGGATCGACGTTGAGGTAGGGATCGAGCTTGATGAGGGTGACGGAGAGGCCGCGCGATTCGAGGATGGCGGCAAGCGATGCGGAGGCGATTCCCTTGCCCAGGGAAGACACCACACCGCCGGTGACGAAGACGAATTTGGTCATGTCCAAGACGGGAGCCAACAGCCCCCGGTAGGTGGAAATCGTGATTATAGACAGTCGGGTTCGGGGTTTTCCCGGTCTTCAGGCGTTTCTTGTGGGTTTCCGCGCCGGGTCTGCGGTCGTTTTTCGCGCTGAGGCGGGCACAGGCCGGTCGTGCTCATAACTCGCTTCGCTCGCCAAATCGCCCGATCCGGCCTGCACTCGCCTCAGCGCTGCGCTGTCCTTGAATTTTGGTAGGAGCGAGCCCCTGCTCGCGAATGCGTGTTGAGCCCTAGCCCTCGTATCAACTCCTTGGGCACGTTGTGGTCTGCTACATTCCCCGCCATGAGCACATTGGCTGGAAAACACATCGTTCTGGGCTTGTCGGGCGGCATTGCGGCCTTCAAGTCGGCAGAACTCTGCCGCGCCTTGATCAAGGCCGGCGTCACCGTGCAGGTGGTGATGACTGAAGCGGCCGAGCAATTCATGACGGCCGTCACCATGCAAGCCCTGTCGGGCCGGCCGGTCTACACCTCGCAGTGGGACCCGCGCGAGTGCAACAACATGGCGCACATCAACTTGAGCCGCGAGTCCGATGCGATTGTGGTGGCCCCGGCCAGTGCGGATTTCATGTCCAAACTGCTGCACGGCGGTGCCGATGAGCTGCTGAGCCTCATGTGCCTGGCGCGGCCCTTGGACAAAGTGCCATTGATTGTGGCCCCGGCCATGAACCGCGAGATGTGGTCCAACCCGGCCACGCAGCGCAATGTGGCCCAACTCAAAGCCGATGGCATCCATGTGCTGGATGTGGGGCAGGGCGATCAGGCCTGCGGCGAAACAGGTGACGGGCGCATGCTCGAAGCCGATGAAATTCTGGAAGAGCTGGAAGCGTTTTTCACGCCCAAGGTGCTGGCGGGTAAGGCGGTGCTGGTCACGGCAGGGCCCACTTATGAGGCGATTGACCCGGTGCGCGGCATCACCAATTTGTCGAGCGGCAAGATGGGCTTTGCCATTGCCCGGGCGGCCCGCATGGCCGGGGCGAGTGTCACGCTGGTGGCGGGGCCGGTGCATTTACCCACACCACGAGGCGTGCAGCGTGTGGATGTGCGTTCGGCACATCAAATGCTCGAAGCTGTGCTGTTGCATGCCGATGCGGCCGGTGTGTTCATCGCCACCGCCGCTGTGGCCGATTGGCGGCCGGCCCATTCGGCCGATCAAAAGATCAAAAAAGACGGCTCCGGTCAGACCCCTGAGCTGAGCTTTGTAGAAAACCCGGACATTCTGGCCACCATCGCCCAGTCACCGCGTGGCGTGTCGGGCGATTTGTTCTGCGTGGGTTTTGCCGCTGAAAGCCACGACCTGCTGGCCCACGCCATGGCCAAGCGCCTTCGCAAGGGCGTGCCCCTCTTGGTGGGCAATATCGGCCCAGCCACTTTCGGCCAGGACGACAATGTCTTGCTCCTGGTGGACCAGGCTGGTGCACGCGAGTTGCCCCATGCCAGCAAGCAGACGCTGGCGGTGCAGCTGATCGAGGACATCGCCGCTCGCTTGGCCCGATAAACCTGTCCTGCGTTCAGTATCAGGAAAAAAGCCTGAAGACAACGTTCAACGCCCAACACTTAACCCCACATGAACATCGACCTCAAAATCATCGACCCCCGCATGGCCGATCAATTGCCTGCTTATGCCACCCAAGGCAGTGCAGGTCTGGACTTGCGTGCTTGCCTTGATGCGCCATTGACTTTGCAACCCAATGCCTGGCAATTGGTGCCTACCGGCATCGCTGTGCACCTGAAAGATCCGGGTTATGCCGCGATGCTGTTGCCGCGTTCGGGTCTGGGTCACAAACATGGCATCGTGTTGGGCAATTTGGTGGGCCTGATCGACAGTGATTACCAAGGTCAACTCATGGTGAGCGCCTGGAACCGCAGCGATGTGGCCTTCACCATTGAGCCGATGGAACGCATCGCGCAGATGGTCATCGTGCCCGTGGTGCAAGCCGCCTTCAATGTGGTGGCTGAGTTTGATGCGCCAAGCGAGCGTGGCGAGGGCGGTTACGGCTCAACGGGTAAAAAATAAGTCCATACCGCAGGTCGGAACTTCAGCGCCGACATGGCGAACCCCTGTGGCGTGTCGGGGCTAAAACCACCAAGCTACAACCACCGACCCGGCGCTCGCACGATGGCCCTGATGGATCAGTGCAGAGTCTGTCCTGTGGGCATGCCTTCATCGCCCACTTCGATCTTGAAAAAGCCCGTGCCGCAGCTGCCGCTGCCCACTTCGGCTTCAGTCGCCTCGCGCACCGATTCGACTTTCAGGTGAAGCCGCAGCGCAATGCCCGACAGCGGGTGGTTGCCGTCCAGCACCACGTGCTCGGGGTAGATTTCGGTCACGGTGTAGAGCACATTGCGCGGTGCATCCGGGTTGCAGCCTTTGGGCAGGGCAGTGCCTTCGATGGTCAAACCCGGCTCCAGGCCCTCGGGGAAGAGGGCCAATGGCTCCAGGAAAAGCAGGTTTTCATCGAAGTCGCCAAACGCATCCTCGGGCTCCAGATGCAGGTCGACTTTGGCACCTTTTTCGTGGCCCTGCAGGGCTTCTTCGATTTTGGGCAGCAGATCTTGGCCGCCGATGAAAAATTCAACCGGCTGGTCCAGGGTGTCCAGAACTTCGCCTAGCGTGTCTTTGAGTGTCCAGGTCAGTGCGACCACAGAAGGTGTCTTGATTTCCATAGGACAATTGTCGCAGTTTGGCGGCCTGTTTTTCAGGCCGCTTGTGCTTTGAATGAGGGCTTGCCAAGGCCTGCAACCGGATCGGAACATGAACACAGAACAACCTTTGGCCCTCTTGGGCGGCCTGACGCCCAGCCAATTCATGAAGCGCCATTGGCAAAAAAAACCTTTGCTGGTGCGCAACGCCATACCGGGTTTCGTGCCCTGCGTGGGCCGCGCTGAATTGGTGGCACTGGCGGGGCAGGAGGGCGTGGAGTCGCGTCTGATTGTGGATTCGCCCAAGGGCTGGCAGATGAAGCACGGCCCGTTGCCCAAGCGCAGCTTGCCGCCCTTCAGTCAGAAGAAGTGGACTTTTCTGGTGCAGGGCGTCGACTTGCACCACGACGGTGTGCATGCGCTGATGCAGCAGTTCCGTTTTGTGCCCGATGCACGGCTGGACGATGTGATGATCAGCTACGCCACCGAGGGTGGTGGTGTGGGGCCCCACTTTGACAGCTATGACGTGTTTTTGCTGCAAGCCCATGGCCAGCGCCGCTGGCGCATTGGCCGCAACCAGGACCTGAGTCTGCAGCCGGGCGTGCCGCTCAAGATTTTGCAAAACTTCGAAGCCGAAGAGGAGTTCGTGCTGAACCCGGGGGACATGCTGTATTTACCGCCTAAATATGCGCACGACGGCGTGGCTGCGGGCGAGTGCATGACCTGGTCGATCGGGTTTCGGGCGCCGCAAGAAGGGGAGTTGGCGCGTGAGCTCTTGCTCGGTCTGGCCGATGAGGCGTTCGAGGGGGTTGGCGATGCGCTGTACCGCGATCCGAAACAAACAGCGGTGACGACACCTGCCGCTGTGCCGCCGTCTTTGGCTGGCTTCGCGCGGCAAGTGCTTGAAAAAGCGCTCAAAAACCCGACTTTGCTCGACAGCTTGCTGGGCGAGTACCTGACCGAGCCGAAGTCCAATGTCTGGTTTGAAATCTCCGACCTTGAGCCTGATTTGTCGGCAGGCGTGCAACTCGATCGGCGCACCAAAATGATGTACGACGAGCGGCATGTGTTCATCAATGGTGAAAGCTTCCGTGTGGCCGGCAAGGATGCCCGCTTCTTGCGTCAATTGGCTGACAACCGTTGTTTATCCGCGGCTTCTTGTGCCAAATTGAGCGACTCCGCCCGCGAAGCCTTGCTCGATTGGATGGTGGCCGATTGGTTGAAACCCGCTGAGGATTTTCCCGGGTAACAGCATGGTTTGAAGGTTTCGCGTCAGCTTTGTGATTTCTGTTATCCGATGCCCTAGGGAAAACGATATAATTTATGGCTGAGAACAAAAGAGCTCGAGTGCTTTTGTCTCGGTCCAAGCAGTCTTGAAGGCTGCTTTCGACAATTTCCGGAAATTGTTTTAACCCCATAAGGAAAAATCATCATGAACAAGTCCCTCGTTTTGGCTGCCATCATCGCTGCTGCTGCTCTGTCCGCTTGCGGCAAAAAAGAAGAAGCCGCTGCTCCTGCTGCTCCAGCTCCAGCTGCTGCACCAGCCGCTCCTGCTGCTGACGCTTCTGCTGCACCTGCTGCCGCTCCAGCTGCTGACGCATCTGCTGCCAAGTAATGGTTTGCCGCTTTCCTGGCTTGCGCCGGGAACGCATCAAAAAACCCCGCATCGCGGGGTTTTTTTATGGGTCATCGGCGGCCAGTGCCGAAGGTGGGGGCTGGCCCCCACCCATCACAGTGCGTTCAGCGCAGCTCGTTGGCCAGCAATTTCAGGATGCGCTCGGCGTTGCCCGAGGTTTCAGGCTGGCCGTTGGCATCTTGCACGCGCACGATGCTGGTGTTGCCTTTTTCGGTCAAGGCGATGCGGTAACGGGACAAAGCCACCTCTTCTTTTTTGCTGCTGAACAAGCGGGCAAAAAAGCCGGGTTCCTTGTCGGCCGTGGTGCCAGGTGTGACATAACGGACGAAATAAACCCCTTTACTGCGGTCGCGGTCTTCCACCGTGAAACCTGTGCGGTCCAGCGCCACGCCGGTGCGACGCCAGGCGCGGTCCAGCGTGTCGTTGATCTGGATGGTGGGTTGTCCGTCCAGGCTGGTGACAGCGGTCACTTGGGCGGGCGTTGCGCCGCTGGCCGCTGTTTTGGCGGCCTCGGGTGAGGTGCCCAATTTCACCATCAGGCGTCGCAGGAACTCGATTTCGAGTTCGGCATCGCTGGCGCGGGGCTGCCAGATGGTTTGCTCTTTTTGCGGGCTGGTGTAGTTCTCGACCATGCCGCGGTGGGTGATGTAAATCTCGACGCCGCCTTGTGCGTTGCGCTCTACCCGGGTGCGGAACTTGTCGCGCTCGCCCGTCGAATACAAGGAATCGAGCACCTTGCCCAAAGTCCTGCGGATGATGTCCTGCGGGATCTTGGCGCGGTTTTCTGCCCAGTCGGTTTCCATGATGCCCACGTCCGGCGAGTCGGTGATGAGGACAAAACCGTTGCTGGTCCAGAACTCACGCAGTGGCTCCCACACCTTGTCGGCAGGGCGTGCCACCACCAACCAGCGCTGGTTGCCTTGACGCTCCATGCGCACATCGCCCAGGCTGTTGGCGGCGGTGCCGGCATCGGCCACGCGGGCGCTGGCGCTCTGGAAGCCAGACGCCGTGGCCGAGTTGCTCTCGATGGCGTAGCGGGAGTCCCGGCGCAGTTGGCTCAGATCGGGTGGAATCTCGAGTGTGGGCGCTTTGGCTGCACTTTTGTAGTCAATCTTGTCTTCTTCCAAGATGGAGCAGCCGCTGACCAAAATGGCCAAGGCTGCGACAACGGCAGTGCGTTGCACCGTTTGGGAAGACGTAGAGCGAAGGGACAATTTCACAAGCAATCCTTAGGTGGAAATCAAATCAGGCCGCTGGCCTTGAGAGCGGCCTCGACGACAGGTTGTTGCGACTCGGACAGTTCGGTCATGGGCAAGCGCAAGGTCGGGCCACACAGGCCCATGCGTTGCATGGCCCACTTCACGGGAATCGGATTGGCTTCGACAAACAGGTTTTTGTGCACGGGCATCAGCTGGAACTGGATGCGCATGGCTTCTTTCACATCACCGCGCAGGGCCGCCATGCACAGCTCGTGCATGAGGCGCGGGGCCACGTTGGCAGTCACGCTCACGTTGCCCGCACCGCCGCAGAGCATCAACGCCACTGCAGTGGGGTCATCGCCGGAGTAGACCGCAAACTCTTTGGGCAGATCGCGGATCAGCCATTGGGCGCGTTCGATGTTGCCCGTGGCTTCCTTGATGCCGACGATGCCGGGCACTTGGGCCAGGCGCAAAACGGTGTCGTGCTGCAGATCGGCCACCGAGCGGCCGGGCACGTTGTACAAAATCACGGGCAAGTCGGGCGTGGCTTCGGCAATCGCGCGGAAGTGCCGGTACTGGCCTTCTTGTGTGGGTTTGTTGTAGTAGGGCACCACCTGCAGCTGGCAGTCGGCGCCGACCTTTTTGGCGAACTTGGCCAGCTCGATGGCTTCGGCTGTGGAGTTGGCGCCGCAACCGGCCATGATCGGCACGCGGCCTGCAGCCTGCTCGACGGATACGCGGATGATTTCGCAGTGCTCATCGACCGTGACCGTGGGCGACTCGCCCGTGGTGCCGACCACGCCAATGCAATCGGTCCCCTCGGCCACATGCCAGTCGATCAGTTTTCGCAAAGTGGGGTAATCCACTTGGCCGTCTTCGAGCATGGGGGTGATGAGGGCAGGAATGCTGCCTCGGATGGGGCGAAATTCGGTGGTCATGTCCGGTGTTTCTGAGCAGAAAGAACCCATTCTAACGATTGCAGGCCGCTTTGATGAGCTCGGACGCAGTGGAATTTCGGTCGCAAGGTTCGGGTAAACCCGGGTAGGTATCAAGCGGCATGCAATGGCCAGCGTTGCCCTTGGCCCGCAGTCAAGGGTCTGACTGCGGCAATGCGTTGGACAAATCGGTCTGGCGATGGCTCGAAGCCATCCTCAAAAGCCACGGTGCGCAGGCCAGCGGTCGCTTGCAGCAGTTCGCCTGGCTGCAGCAAAAAGTCGGGCCGCGAAGGTTTGCCGACCGTTTCGTTGCCAGCGGCAAAGGTTTCGTAAATCAACACGCCACCCGGGGCCACGCTGTCCACGATGAGGGACAGCAGGGGCCGCCACAGGTAATGGGTGACCACCACGCAGCCGAAGGTTTGCCCGGGGAAGGGCCAGGGGCCGTTTTCAATGTCGGCGCAGATGACTTCGCCATGCGCTTGGGCCCAAGCCAGCGCCTCGGGGTTGCGGTCTACGCCCTGCACACGGTGGCCCTGCGCTGCCAACCAGCGCATGTGGCGGCCAGCACCACACGCCACATCGAGCACATGGCTGCCCGGAGCGATCAAATGGGCCCAGCGTTGCAGCCAGGCCGAGGGATTTTCGGTGCCGTGCATGGCTTTCATCCTGTTTACTCAAAAGCAAGACCACAGCTGTTCGGACAGCATGATGATCACATCGGGTTTGGCATAAAGCCAGAAGGTGATGGCCAGGAGGAGGGCGGCCGCGATGCCAAGCCCGGATTTCCTGTAAGGTGCTCTGTGGGAGGCCGCCCCTGCGGCCGAAGGGGGGGGAAGACCAGAGGGCGTTGAAGCTTGGTTTGCATTCGCGAGCAGGGGCTCGCTCCCACTGGGTAAGTTGGCCGGGCTGTCAGGCATGTTGGCGCTCATGCTGCTTGGGGTGCGTGGCGCTGAATCGGGCTTTCGCGCACAGGCAGATTCACCAGCGCGGCAAACACGCCCAGAGCAATGGCCAAGTACCAGACGATGTCGTAACTGCCGGTTTTGTCATACAGATAACCGCCGAGCCACACGCCCATGAACGAGCCGATCTGGTGGCTGAAAAAGATGAAGCCGCTGAGCATGGACAAGTGCGCCACACCAAAAATCTGCGCCACGGCCGCGTTGGTCGGCGGGACGGTGGACAGCCAGAGCAAGCCCATCACGGCCGAGAAGATGTAGACGCTCATCGGAGTCAACGGGGCCAGCAGGAACAGCATGATGGCCACTGAGCGCGTCGCATAAATGAAGGCTAGGATCTTTTTCTTGGCCATTTTTTGACCCAAAGTGCCTGCAATGTAAGTGCCAAAGACGTTGAACAGGCCGATCAAGGCCAGCGCATAACTGGCCACCTGCGGGGCCAGGCCGTGGTCTTTCAGGTAGCTGGGCATGTGCACGCCGATGAACACCACCTGAAAGCCGCACACAAAATAGCCGGCCATCAGCAGCTGAAAGCTCGGGTATTTGAAGGCTTCTTTCAAAGCCTGAGCAATCGTCTGGTCGCGCTTGACCTGGCCAGGGGCATTCAGTGCGGGTTCGCGCAGGCCCCAAGCCAGAGGAATGATCAGCATCGCTGCCGCGGCCAGGATGATCAATGCGGTTTGCCAGCCCATCTGGCTGATCAGCAGGCCCTCGACGGGCACCATCAAAAACTGGCCAAAACTGCCGGCCGCTGCCGCCACGCCCATCGCCCAGGAGCGGCGTTCGGCGGGCACGTTGCGACCAATCACGCCATAAATCACGGCGTAAGTGGTGCCCGCTTGCGCGGTGCCAATGATCACCCCGGTGAACAGGGCAAACACCCAAGGGTCGGTCGACCAGGCCATGCCCAAAAGGCCCACGCCATAAATCAAAGCCCCGATGGCAATGACCCGAAATGCGCCAAAACGGTCCGCCACCATGCCCGCAAAAATGCCCATGAAACCCCAGGCCAGATTCTGGATGGCCATGGCAAAGGCGAATTCTTGACGGCCCCAACCTTGGGCTTGGGTGATGGGCTGCAGCCACAGGCCAAAGCCGTGGCGAATGCCCATGGACAAGGTGACAATGGCCGCGCCACAGGCCAGCACTTGGAACAGGGAAAGGGGTTTGTGTTGCATCCCCTGACTTTAACCAATCTCCTGAACTCAGGTGCTTGCGCTCAAAACCACTGGTTTTGCATCCAGTGGGTCGGCATAAATCCCACTACAATCCGCCACCATGGCCACCCAATCCACTGTCAAAACCTCGAACGAGTACTCTGAAGGCTCGATCCGCGTCCTTAAGGGCCTGGAGCCCGTCAAGCAACGCCCGGGCATGTACACCCGCACCGACAACCCCCTGCACATCATTCAGGAAGTGCTGGACAATGCTGCCGACGAGGCGTTGGCGGGTTACGGCAAAAAAATCAAAGTTGTCCTGCACACCGACGGCTCGGTCAGCATCGAAGACGATGGCCGTGGCATCCCCTTTGGCCTGCACCCCGAAGAAAAAGCGCCCGTGATCGAGCTGGTGTTTACCCGCCTGCACGCGGGCGGCAAGTTCGACAAGGGCAAGGGCGGGGCTTACAGCTTCTCGGGCGGTTTGCACGGCGTGGGCGTGTCGGTGACCAATGCGCTGTCCAAACGCCTGGAGGCCACGAGCTACCGCGAAGGCCAAGTGGCAACGCTGGTGTTTTCGGGCGGCGACGTGACCGAGCCGCTGGTCGCTCGCCCCGCAGGCGAGGGCGACCGCAAACAGGGCACCACCGTGCGCGCCTGGCCAGACGCCAAATATTTCGAATCCAGCGCCCTGCCTATGAACGAGCTGACGCACCTGCTGCGCAGCAAAGCCGTGCTCATGCCGGGCGTGACGGTGACCTTGGTGAATGAAAAAACCAAGGAAACCCAGCAGTGGCAATACAAAGCCGGTCTGCGCGATTACCTGACGCAGACCCTGACCGGCGATCCGGTCATCCCCTTGTTTGAAGGCGAAGGCTTCGCCGACGGCAACAGTGAAAGCTTTGCCGAAGGGGAGGGCGCTGCGTGGGCTGTGGCCTTCACCGAAGACGGTGCGCCGGTGCGCGAGAGCTATGTGAATTTGATCCCCACCAGCGCAGGCGGTACGCACGACAGCGGCTTGCGCGATGGCCTGTTCACCGCCGTCAAAAGCTTCATCGAGCTGCATGGTTTGCTGCCCAAGGGCGTCAAGCTCATGCCCGAAGACGTCTTCGCCCGCGCCAGCTATGTGCTGAGCGCCAAGGTGCTGGACCCGCAGTTCCAGGGCCAGATCAAGGAGCGCCTGAACTCACGCGACGCGGTGCGGCTGGTGTCCAGTTTTGTGCGCCCGGCCTTGGAGTTGTGGCTCAACGAGCATGTGGACTACGGCAAAAAGCTGGCGGAGCTCGCCATCAAGGCCGCACAAACCCGCCAGAAGGCCGGTCAAAAAGTCGAAAAGCGCAAGAGTTCGGGCGTGGCCGTGCTGCCCGGCAAGCTGACCGATTGCGAAAGCCGCGACATCGCAGACAACGAGGTCTTTCTGGTCGAGGGCGACTCGGCGGGCGGTAGCGCCAAGATGGGCCGCAACAAGGAAACCCAGGCCATCTTGCCCCTGCGCGGCAAAGTGCTCAACACTTGGGAAGTGGACCGCGACCGCTTGTTTGCCAACAACGAAATCCACGACATCTCGGTGGCCATCGGTGTGGACCCGCATGGGCAGGGCGACAACCCCGACATGAGCAATCTGCGCTACGGCAAGGTCTGCATCTTGAGCGATGCGGACGTGGACGGCTCGCACATTCAGGTGCTGCTGCTGACGCTGTTCTTCCGCCACTTCCCCAAGCTGATCGAGGCGGGCCACCTGTATGTGGCGCGTCCGCCGCTGTTCAGGGTCGATGCCCCTGCACGCGGCAAAAAGCCCGCGTCCAAAGCCTATGCGCTCGACGAGGGCGAACTCACCGCCATCATCGACAAGCTGCGCAAAGACGGTGTGAAAGAAGGCGGCTGGAGCATCAGCCGCTTCAAGGGTCTGGGCGAGATGAGTGCCGAACAGCTGTGGGACACCACGCTCAACCCCGACACCCGCCGCCTGCTGCCCATCGAGCTGGGGCCGCTTGACAACGCGGGCACCGAAAGCCTCATGACTCAACTCATGGGCAAAGGCGAAGCCGCCGCCCGCCGTGAGCTGATGGAACTGCACGGCGACAGCATCGAAATCGATGTGTGATGGGCATTGTCATGGCCGCGAACGCGGCCATCCATGCCGGCTTGACTTGGGCCGAATGGTTCCCGGGTCAGAGCGTTCAACCGGTCGGTTGAAAGAAATTTGAATCCGTCATTGAAAGTACGCCATGACTGTTGATTTGTTAACCCCCGTCACCGACGCAGCCCCCGAAGGCGACCACCTCGGCGCCTATGCCCAGCGGGCCTACTTGGAATACGCGCTGTCCGTCGTCAAAGGCCGCGCCTTGCCCGATGTGTGCGACGGCCAAAAACCGGTGCAGCGGCGCATTCTGTATTCGATGGACCGCATGGGTTTGTCGTACAGCGGCCCCAACAACAACATTGCGGCCAAGCCCGTCAAAAGCGCCCGCGTGGTCGGTGATGTGCTCGGCCGCTACCACCCGCACGGCGACACGGCGGCATACGACGCGCTGGTGCGCATGGCGCAGGATTTTTCGCAGCGCTACCCGCTGATCGACGGCCAAGGCAACTTTGGTTCGCGTGACGGCGATGGTGCAGCCGCCATGCGTTACACCGAAGCGCGGCTATCGCGCATCACCAGCTTGCTGCTCGACGAGATCGACATGGGCACGGTGGACTTCATTCCCAACTACGACGGCTCCACCGAAGAGCCGCGTCAGTTGCCCGCCCGCTTGCCCTTCACCCTGCTCAACGGCGCGAGCGGTATTGCCGTGGGCCTGGCCACCGAGATCCCCAGCCACAACCTGCGCGAAGTGGCCGACGCCTGCGTGGCCCTGATCAAAAACGACAAGCTCAGCGACAGCGAGCTGATGGCCATCATTCCTGGCCCGGACTACCCCGGTGGCGGTCAGATCATCAGCCCGGCCAGCGACATTGCCGACGCTTACCGCACCGGGCGCGGCAGCCTCAAGGTGCGTGCCCGCTGGAAGATCGAAGACCTGGCCCGTGGCCAGTGGCAGTTGGTGGTGACGGAGTTGCCGCAAGGCGTCAGCTCGCAGCGCGTGCTCGAAGAGATCGAAGAGCTGACCAACCCCAAGGTCAAGGCCGGTAAAAAAGCGCTCAGCACCGACCAGCTGCAGCTCAAAGCCAGCATGCTCGCCGTGCTGGACGTGGTGCGTGACGAATCGAGCAAAGACGCCGCCGTGCGCCTGGTGTTCGAGCCCAAGACCAGCCGCATCGAACAGCAGGAACTCATCACCGCCTTGCTGGCCCACACCAGCTTGGAAACGTCTGCACCGATCAACATGACATCGGTGGGCATCGATGGCAAGCCCATCCAGAAGTCCTTGCGCCAGATGCTGGTGGAGTGGATCAGTTTCCGCCAGACCACCATCACCCGCCGCAGCCAGCACCGCCTGAACAAAGTGCTCGACCGCATCCACATTCTGGAAGGGCGCCAGCTGGTGCTGCTCAACATCGACGAGGTGATCCGCATCATCCGCCACAGTGACGAGCCCAAGCCTGCACTGATCGAAGCCTTCAAGCTCACAGACCGCCAGGCCGAAGACATCCTGGAGATTCGCCTGCGCCAACTGGCCCGTCTGGAGGCCATCAAGATCGAACAAGAACTGAGCGAACTGCGTGAAGAGCAGGGCAAGCTCGAAGAGATTCTGGGCAGCCCCGCTGCGCTGCGTCGCCTGATGATCAAGGAGATCGAAGCCGATGCCAAGACCTTTGCCGATCCGCGCCGCACGCTGATTCAGGAAGAGAAAAAAGCCGTGGCCGAAGTGAAGGTGGTGGATGAACCCGTGACGGTGGTCGTGTCCGAAAAAGGCTGGGTGCGCGCCCGCACCGGCCACGGCCACGACGCCACGGGCTTCGCCTTCAAGGCGGGCGACGGCCTTTACGGCACCTTTGAATGCCGCACCGTGGACACGCTGCTGATCTTTGGCAGCAATGGCCGCGTCTACAGCGTGCCCGTGGCCACCTTGCCCGGGGCGCGTGGCGACGGCCAACCCGTGACCACGCTCATCGAACTGGAAGCTGGCACTCAGCTAGCCCACTACTTTGCAGGCCCGGCCCACGCCACGCTGCTGCTCAGCGGCTCAGGCGGCTACGGTTTCATGGCCTCGGTCGAGAATATGATTTCGCGCAACAAAGCGGGCAAGGCCTTCATCAGCCTGGGCGACGGCGAAACCGTCTGCGCCCCCAGTCACGTGAGCGGCTCCAGCGCCACTGTGCCCGCCGACAAACAGCCCATGCCCGCAGCCAACAGCGTGTGTTGCGCCAGTACAGGCGGCCGCGTGCTGACCTTTGAGATCAGCGAACTCAAAACGATGGAAAAAGGCGGCCGGGGCCTGATGCTCATCGACCTTGAAGCCAAGGACACCCTGGCGGGCGCAGCGGCCTACACCCGCAGCGTCAAGATCGCTGGCATTGGCCGGGGCGGCAAGGAGCGCGAAGAAACGCTCGAAATCCGCAGTCTGAACAACGCCAAAACCGCCCGCGCCAAAAAAGGCAAAGTGGCGGATTTGGGCTTCAAGCCGAACCGGGTGACTCGGGTGGAATGATGCTTTTTTAAGCACACCCCGCCAGCCCTTGAGGGGTGGGGCTTTGGCGGCTTGTCCCTCTACTTGTCCACAGCTTTGGGCATGGGGTTTGGGACAGTTTGGATCGGGTGGCTGAGGGCCCCGGAACTTCTTCAGCCCTGCGCGCCCATCAGGTAGTCGACCTTGCCCACTTCCACTCCGTTGTGCCGCAGGATGGCGTAGGCCGTGGTGATGTGGAAATACATGTTGGGCAGCATCCAGTTGCACAGATAGGCCTGACCCGTCATGGTGCGGGTCTTGCCCGGGCCTGCCGGGAAGGTGATTTCCTTGTCCTCCGTGCCGTCCAGCGCCGAGGCAGGCACGGTGGCGATGAAGGCCAGCGTTTTCTGGATGCGTTCCTGCAGTTGCGCGAAGGTGGTCTCGTTGTCGTCGAATTTGGGCGCTTCCACGCCGGAAATGCGGGCCACGCCATTCTTGACCGCATCGCAGGCGATCAGCACCTGGCGCGTGAAGGGGAACATGTCGGGTGCGAGGCGGTAGGTGGTCAGCGCCGTAGGGTCGATTTTTTTGGCCTCAACAAATTGCTCGGCCTTGCTCAGGATGTGGTTCAGGTTGCTCAGCATGCGGGTGCACACGGGCAAGCTGGCGCTGGACATGGAAAGGGTCATGGAAGTCTCCGGTTGAAAAAGAGGTCAGTATGCGCTGCGCGTGTGGTCGATGTCATTGGCGCAGCAAAACAATGTTGCGATAGCCCAGGCGGATCAGGCCTTGGTCTTGGAAGTGGCGCAGTTGCTGGTTCACGCGCTGGCGCGAAGCCGATGCAGCTTGCGCCAGGTCGGTCTGGCTCACGCGCAGCATCACGCCGTCGGGAACTTTCACACTGTTGAATTTGGCGATGCGCTCCAGGGCGGCCCATACGCGTTGTTCCAGGCTGTGCATGCCTTGGTCCGCCAGGGTGTCAAACAACTGGTTGATGCGCAAACCCAGGATGCGCAACAGGTCCACGGCCACCACAGGATCGCGACTGATCAGGTCGATCAAGCGGGTCCGCTCAATGTGCAGCACCTGGCTGGGCCCTACCGACACGAGGTCGGCCGGGTAAGTGGTTTCAGCAAACACCGAGCTCAGGCCCGAAATTTCTCCGGGCAGCATCCAGCGCAGCAATTGCTCCTCGCCTTCGGGCGTGGTCACGCTCACACGCAAACGGCCTTTCATCAGCAGCAGGGCTGTCGAGGTGGGTTGGCCGCGGCTGAGCACGACTTGGCCATCACGCCATGGGCGCACCACCCCCACACTTTGCAGGGCTTGTGCAGAGCGTGTCGTGAGGGCCGAGTTTTCTGCCCAGGCCTGTGTGAAGACATCGGCGTCCAGTGCCTTGAACACCGCATGGCGCTTGGCCATCTGGCGTTTTGCTGTGGGCTTGGGTGCAGGTTTGGAGGAGGAGGGCGGGGCCATGTCGTCGCAGGAGTGTCTCGGATTATTTTGAGTGCTTTCCCCTAAATTGTCACATCAGAAACAATTCGAGTGTGTCACAGGGGCTTAAATCGTGCCAGTTGAACTTAAGAGCAAGTGCAACGTTCAAACAACGGAGACGACATGACCTTTTCAGCCCCCGCCTTCTTGCGCACCGCCATCGGTGCATTGGCCCTGACCCTGGGCACCACTGCCATGGCGCAGACCACCACCCTGCGCATCCAGGATTACCCTGGTCTTGGCAACATGATCACCCGCGTGGCTGCTGCCAACGGTTACTGCGAGAAAAACGGCATCAAGTGCGAGCTCAAGACCATCCCCGCAGGCCCCTTGGGCATCCAGACGCTGTTGGCCGGTGACATCGACATCGCTTTCGGTCCGTCTGAAGTGGTGATCCAGGCCGCCAACAAAGGCGCTGACCTCAAGATCATCGGCAACGCGGCACGCGATAACATCTTCTTTTTGATGGCCGGTGCCCACACCGAAACACCCAACGCCGCCAAAGGCTACCCCGCCGTGATGGCCGACCTCAAGGGCAAGAAAGTGGGTGTGACAGCCCGTGGCTCCGGCGCTGAATTCCAGTTACTCGACATGCTCAAGGGTGCTGGCATGTCCGGCAGCGATGTGACCATCGTGCCCGTGGGTGCCCCTAATACCGCCTTGCCCGCCATTGCCAACAAGCAAATCGACGCGGTGATGCTGTTCGCGCCCATGGATGGCTTCTGCTCGGCCATGAAGGTGTGCCGTGTGATCGTGGACCCGCGCAAGGGTGAAGGCCCAGAGGCCATCACCAAGCTCAACGGCGCTTCTGGCCCGATGACGGTGCGCGGTGACTTCGCACAAAAGAACGGTGCCGCGCTCGACGCTTTTGCCAAGGCCATGCGCGAGGCCGAGGCCTTTGCCCAGAACCCGGCCAACTTTGCGGCCGTGCTCAAGGTGATCAACGACACCTTCAAGATCGACGGCCCTGCCGGTGCCGCAGCGGTCGAAGCCTCCTTGCGCAACTCGATCAGCGGCGTGCGTTTTTCGCTCGACCCCAAAGCCTTGCAGCACGCGGCCGACTACCTGCACAACACCCAGCAGATCGACAAAAAGTTCGACACCAGCAAGATCTTGCAATTGCGCTGATTGCTGCAGCCACCGACCTGACCGACTGTTTGCATGAGTGGAGCACCTGAATTGAGCGCAACGTCTCTGGCCATCGCTGCCGATGGCGTGCACCTGAGCTTCGATGGCACCAAGCAGGTGCTGTCCGATGTGACGCTGCATGTCCGTCAAGGCGAGTTTGTTTCCCTGGTGGGTCCCAGCGGTTGTGGCAAAACCACGCTGCTGAACCTGGCCGCCGGGCTGGTGCCGCACACCGGCCAAGGCGGCTTGCAAGTCAATGGGCAAGCGCCGCGCCAGGGCAACCCGCAGGTCGGCTACATGCTGGCCCGCGACAGTCTCATGCCCTGGAAAACCGCTTTGGGCAACGCCATGTTCGGCATGGAAGTGCGCGGTGTGCCGCGTGCCCAAGCCGAAGAGCGCGCCCGCGCCATGCTGCAGGAAGTCGGTCTGGCCGGTTTTGAAAACGCTTTGCCCAAGGCCCTGTCGCACGGCATGCGCCAGCGCGTGGCCCTGGCGCGAACCTTCGCCATGGGCTCGCCCCTGCTCTTGATGGACGAGCCCTTTGGCGCGCTGGATGCGCAAACCAAGCTGCAACTCGAAGACCTGTTGCTGCGCCTGTGCCAGCAGCACCAACAGTCGGTGCTGTTTGTCACGCACGACCTGTCCGAGGCCGTGGCCGTGTCCGACCGGGTGGTGGTCATGACCTCGCGCCCCGGGCGCATCGTGGCCGACATCGCCATCGACCTGCCACGCCCGCGCTCGATCCGCGAGCTGCAAAAAGACCCGCATTTCCATGAGCTGTATGCGCAACTCTGGTCGCACCTGGAATCTGGCTGGAGCAAACATGAAGGCTGACACATTCCGCTGGGGCGCTGCCCACATCGTGTTCATCGCCGTGCTGCTGGCGCTGGGCGAGTGGCTCACCTTCAACCGCTGGCTGGACCCCACCTTTGTGGGTCAACCCAGCGGCGTCATCAAATTTTTGTGGAGCAACATCGCCACCGGCAAGCTCTGGACCGATCTGGGCTGGACCATGGCGGGCACGCTGATCTCGTTTGCCTTGGGCAGCTCGGCCGCCTTGGCTGTGGGCCTGCTGTTTGTGGCTTTCCCCAAGGTCGAGAAATTCCTCGACCCCTACTTCAACGCCATGAACGTGATGCCCCGCATTGCGCTGGCGCCGCTGTTCATCCTGTGGTTTGGTCTGGGCCTGGGCTCCAAGATCGCCGTCGGTTGCAGCCTGACCTTTTTCATCGTGCTGTCCAGCACGGTGGCCGGCATTCGCGGCGTGAGTCAGGACCACGTCACGCTGTGCAAGACGCTGGGTTCCAGCGCCGTGACCACCTTCTTCCAGGTGACTTTGCCCGGCGCGGTGCCGGTCATCTTCTCGGGCCTGCGCCTGGGCCTGATCTACGCCATGTTGGGCGTGATCGGGGCCGAAATCATCGCCTCGGAAAAAGGCCTGGGTCAGTCCCTGGCCTACCTGGGCTCCACCTTTGAAGTCAATGGCGTGATGGCGCTGCTGCTGGTGCTGGCCCTCCTGGGCGTGGCCGTGGTGCGCACCATGACCTGGCTCGAAAAACGTTTGCTGCACTGGCAATGAGCCGGGCTGTTTTGTCACATCAAGGAGATACAAGAATGAGCTTCCGTCACATCCAGGTCGACCCGTTGACCCCCACCATCGGCGGCATGATCAGCGGCGTGGACCTGAACAACACCCGCTCAGAGGACGTCTACGAAGAAATCAAGAAGGCGCTGTGGCAATACGGCGTGGTGTTCTTCCGCAAGCAGGCCCTGAAGCCCGAGTCCTACATCCGCCTGGGCCAGAACTTTGGCGAGATGGAGCAGCACGAGTTCTTCCCGCATGTAGAAGGCCACCCTCAAATCCAGCTGATTTCCAACCAGGGCCATGAAGCCCCCGAGACTGACCGCTGGCACACCGACGTGACCTTCCGCAAGAAACCCAACATGGTGTCCATCCTGCGCATCACCGACTTGCCCCCTTCGGGTGGTGACACCATGTGGATGCACGCGGGCGCCGCGTTCGATGCGCTCAACCCCGGCATGCAGCAGATGCTCGAAGGCCTGCAGGCCGACCACGATCTGCCCTGGCATTTCCGCCGCATCAACGTGCACGAGCGCCTGGCACAGCGCGCCTCGGCCAAGAGCGGCATGATGGTCACGGCCAATGCCCAAGAGTGCAAGATGATCGAGAACACGCCCACAGTGACGCACCCGGCCGTGATCACGCACCCCTACACCGGACGCAAGATCCTGTTCGTCAACTCGATCTGGACCAAGCGCCTGCTGGGCATGCACATGGACTTGTCCGAAGCCTTGCTGAACATGCTCTACGAGTGGATCAAGAAGCCCGAGTTCATGGTGCGCTTCCGCTGGGAAAAGGACTCGGTCGCCATGTGGGACAACTGCGCCACGCAGCACTACGCCGTGTTCGATTACGCCCCGCACTACCGCGCTGGTCAGCGCATGACCTGCGGCAGCTTTGTGCCCACCTACAACCCCGGTGCCGCCAGCAGCGCCGGCACAGGTGGCCAGCCCTCGGTGATGCGCCAATTGCTGGACACCACCCGCATGCAGGCGGCCAGTCCGCGTGAAAAGCAGGCGGTGGAAGCGATTTTCAGCGCGCTGGAAAGTGTGGACCTGAACGCCGTGGCCGCCGCAGCGCAACGCCGTTGAACCCGGGACGCCCTCTGACATGAGTTCAAGCAACCCCATCGACCTGGCCGACCACGACCTGGCCGCCTTGCAGGAGGCCCGCGACTTGCTGGGCCGCGCCCGGCAGGCCGCGGCCACGCTCGCGCAGTGGACCCCAGAAGAAGCCAAGCGCGTGGCCAAAGAAGTGGCTGCGGCCTTGCTGCCGCGTGCCGAGTTTTATGCCGAGTGGGCCGTGCGCGAAAGCCGCATTGGCAAAGTGGCCGACAAGATCGCCAAGAACCAGATCGCCTGCACCCTCACGCCCAACGCCTGGGACAAGGTGGCCCTGGGCGGCGTGCGCCGCAACGATGCCTTGCGCATCGTCGAGATTGGCCGCCCGGCCGGTGTGGTGGTGGGCTTGTCCAACTCCACCTCGCCGGTGGCCACCATCATCTTCAAGACCATCCTGTGCCTGATGACGCGCAATGCGCTGGTCATCTCGCCGCACCCGGTGGCTTTGGGCTGCTGCACCGCCGTGACAAATGAATTGCAGGCGGCCATTGAAAAAGCCGGCGGCCCGGCCCATGCGCTGCAGATCCTGACCCGCCCCACGGTCGAGGCCACAGGCGCGCTGATGCGCGACGCCCGCACCGACGTGATTTTGGCCACCGGCGGCACGCCCATGGTGCGTGCGGCTTATGGCTCGGGCAACCCCGCGATTGGCGTGGGCTCGGGCAATGTGCCGATTTATGTGGACGCCAGCGCCGACCTCGAAGCCGCTGCACAGACCATCGTCACCGCCAAGAACTTTGACCACGGCAGCCCCTGCTCGGCGCCTTCGGTGCTCATGCTGCACGCGGGCATCGCGGCACAGATGCAACAAGCCCTGGCCCGCCAGGGTGCGCATGTGTGCACCGAGGAAGAAGTACAAAAGATCCAGCACCACGCCTTTCCCGGCGGCAAGTTCAACGGCAAGGTGGTGGGCAGCCCCGCGTTTGAGATCGCCCAGGCCGCTGGTGTGCAGGTGCCGCGCGACTGCCAGGCGCTGGTTTGCCCCATCGCCAACCCGCAGCCGGGCCATGTGCTGCTGAAGGAAAAGCTCTCGCCCATTCTGGGCTGTGTGGTGGTGCCGGGCATGGACCAGGCCGTCGACGTGGCGCGCCTCATGCTGCAGCACAGCGGCGCAGGCCACACCTCGAGCATCCATACCGCCAGCGCCGAGCAAGCGGTGGTCTGGGGCGCAGCGCTCGACTACTACCGCGTGGTGGTCAACGGCTCCACGGTGCACGACAGCACGGGCGCCAACACCGGCTTGCCCTACACCTTCACCATCGGCACGGGGTATGCAGGCAAAAGCTCGGTGGACTGCAACGTCGGCCCCGAGCTGCTGGTCAACTGGAAGCGCGTCGCCTTTCCGCTGCCGGGTGGCTGGGCCGGGGCCATGGCCTCGGGTGCCGCACTGTCTTCGGGTGTGCCAGCGGCTGCAGGCCAGTTGTCCACCCTCACGCCTGAACTTCAGGCCACCGTCCTGCGCATCGTGCAGGAAGAACTCGAACACCTTCGCTGAAAGCCCCCCATGTCCACTTTGCGCAGTTACATTTTTCTGGACCGCTTGCAGCCTCAATTGATGTGTTTGCTGGGCTCCACCGCCCGTGGTTTTCTGCCGCGCCACAACGACGCCGCCATGGTGATCGAAGTCGCCCCCGGCATGGACATCGAGTGGCTGACCGACATCGCGCTCAAGCACGACAACGTCAAGCCCGGCAACCTGGTGGTCGAGCGTCAGTTCGGCTATCTGGAGTTCCACGGCCAGTCCTCCTCGTCCGTCAAGTCGGCGGGTGCGGCCGTGCTCGAAGCCATGGGTGTGAGCGAGAAAAGCGTGCTCAAGCCCGAAATCCTGGCCTCCAAAGTGATTGACCGGGTCGACGGCTACCACGCGTTTTTGATCAACCGCAGCAAATCGGGCAGCATGCTCTTGCCCGGCGAGTCGCTCTACATCATGGAGATGACCACCTCGTCGTATGCGCTGCTGGTGGCCAACGAGGCTGAGAAAGCCGCCAACGTGAAACTGATCGACTGCCGCTTCATGGGCCCAGCCGGTCGCCTGTACCTGTCGGGCAATGCCTCGGACGTGCGGGCCGCTGCGGCGGTGGCCGAGGCCGTGATTCGCGACGCCGGAGGTGCTGCATGAGCACAGACGCTTTGCGTGAGCAAATTCGCACGCAGGTGCGAAAGGCCTTGGGCGCTGCGTCCAGCCTGGCCCCGGCGGCTGACGCGTCCGTGGCGGCTTTGATGCGCCGCTTTGAAGCCGGTTACGAGACCGTGAGCGCCGAGGCCATCGTGGCCTGCTTTGCGCCCGATGTGGTCTGGATCCTGCCCGACTCACGCGTGCTCAACGGCCGCGAAGCCTGCCTGGCGTTTTTGAAAGAACGTTTTGCCAGCCCCACCGGCCCCAAGTTTTCTGATTCGCACATGCATGTGCTGGGCCAGACCGTGGTGCAGAACTACAAGGTGACCGTGCCGCTGCCCGGTGGCCAGACCGGCACTTACGACGGCACCGATGTGTACCAGATCCGCAATGGCCTGATCGCCCGCAAAGACGCTTACTGGAAGCAAGTGGGCATGCCCAAGCCTGCTGCTGCCCCTGCAGCGCTATCGACCCCAACTCAGGCCGCGGCGAGCTCCGCAGGCGTGGTGGTGCCCTTGCGTGTGGGCACGGCCGCGCAAGCCGCTGCGCTGACCGACCTGTTCAAGCGCCTGGCCGCCAGCCCCGCGCTGCTGCAAGCGGCGCAATCGGGTTTGCTGCGTTTTGACATGCGTGTGGATGAAGCGGCGGCGAAAGCCGTGGCGGCTTCTACGGGTTCATCCGGTGGTGCTTCGGCCATGGCCGCTACCACCGCCATCGACCCGGCCGCTTGCTGCCCTTCGTGCAAGGAAGGCAAAGCCTGCGAATGCAAGGGCGACACCTGCGAGCTGCATGACCACAAAGCGCAAGTCCCTGAACTCCAAGGCGTGATCGGCGAGAAGCTGCTCAAAACCTTGCCCGCCCATGTCAAAACTGTTCGCATCCACCCCAAGGCGGTCCTGACCCCTTTGGGCAAAGAAGCCCTGCGCAAGCGCGGCATCACCATTGACCGAGGAGCCACCCCATGAAAACAGGAACCGTGATCGGCCGCATCGTGGCCAGCAAGCGCCTGCCCGAATTGCCGCCCGGCGCTTTGCTGGAGGTCCAGCTGGACTACCCCAAGGACGTGGTCGTCTGCTTCGACCCGTTGGGCTGCGGCATCGGCGAGCGCGTGATGATCACCATCGGCGCCCCCGCTGCCTGGTGGTTCGCCCCGGCGCACCCGCGTGTGGTGGCCGATGCCCTGGTCATTGCCTCGCTCGACAACTACGACACCCCCACGCCGATGCGTTGACGCAGCGGTATTTTTTTCACCCTTTCCCTCAACCCTTTCTTTTTTTAACCCCTCAAGGAGACTCACATGTCACAAGCCATCGGAATGATCGAAACCAAAGGTTATGTTGCCGCCTTCGCTGCTGCTGACGCCATGGTCAAAGCTGCCAACGTCAACATCGTTGGCAAAAAAGAAGTGGGTGGCGGCCTGGTCGCCATCATCGTCTCGGGCGACGTGGGTGCCGTCAAGGCCGCCACCGAAGCCGGTGCAGAAGCCGCAGGCGCGATCGGTGAAGTGGTGTCCTGCCACGTCATCCCACGTCCCCACGCTGACGTGTCCAAAGCCTTCGACGGCAAGTGATCGACGGCTGTTGCAAATAAGGAGGCCGCATGGCCACAACTAAAAAAGCCGCAGCGCCAGCCAAGCCGGCCGCTGAGCTTCGGGTTTACCTGACGCTCACCGACCTGCAGCCCCAGTTCTCCTCGTGGATGAGTTCGCCCCTGGGCGCACGCGGCTACGTGGCGATGCAGGGCACGAATGCGCTGCTGGTCGAGATCGCCCCCGGGCTGTCCATCCAGCGCGTGATCGATCTGGCGCTCAAGGCCGAGCCCACCCTGGAGCCCGGCATTCTGGCGGTGGAGCGGCAGTTTGGCGTGCTGGAGTTGCACAGCAACGACAGCGCGGCGCTGCAGCGAGCAGGCCAGGTCATTCTGGCTTGGATGGGCGCCAAGGCCGAAGACCAGCTGCGCCCGCATCTGCTGTACAGCGACATTCTGGAAAACGTGACCGATCAGCACGCCGTGCTGATGAACCGGACGCGCCAAGCCAGCATGGTGCTGCCCGGCCAGAACATGCTGCTCATGGAAGTGGCCCCGGCGCTGTTCGGTGCCCACATGGCCAACGAAGCCGAAAAAGTCGCCCCCGACCTGACCCTGGTCGAGTGCAGCATGATCGGTGCCAGCGGCCGCATGTACCTCACGGGCAGCATGGCTTCGCTTGAAAAAGCCAAAGCCCATGTGGAGGCTTTGCTCTCGGAGATCCCGGGGCGCGGCTGATCTTCAAATCGCCAGTCACGCATCCCGAGTCCGGGAGTGGTAGGCCTTACCGTCAAAAAACCACGCCTTGCATCAGCTGGGCGTGGCTTTTTTTAGCCGATTTCGGCAATCAGTTCGATCTCGACGCAAGCGCCCATGGGGATTTGCGCGACACCAAAAGCGCTGCGGGCGTGGGCGCCTGCCTGTGCACCAAAAACCTGCCCCAGCAGTTCACTGCAGCCGTTGGTGACCAGGTGTTGCTCGGTGAAGTCACCGGTCGAGTTGACCAGGCTCATCGCTTTGACGATGCGTTTGACCTTGTTCAAGTCGCCCACGGCAGCGTGCAAGGTGCCCATCAGATCGATGGCCACGGCGCGAGCGGCTTGCTGGCCTTCGGCGGTGCTGATGTTCCTGCCCAGCTGGCCGACCCAGACTTTGCCGTCTTTTTTGGCAATGTGGCCCGACAGGAAGACCAGGTTGCCGGTCTGCACAAAGGGCACATAAGCCGCTGCGGGCACGGCCACAGGGGGCAGTTCGATGTTCAGGGATTTCAGGGTGTCGTAAACGCTCATGGTGGGTCTCTGGGCTGAAGGGATGGGTTCCCGTGGGTACGGGGGTGACAAAAATGAACCGGGATTGTCGCTCAATCCGAATCACGGACTGGGCGGCTCTTTACGGGCAGCTGCTCCTTTGACCAAATGCCTGCTCGCGATGACTTGCAGGCCAAGCGTGGCTGGGCGATGCGTATCGGTATATTGCAGCCAATGCAACAGGGGCGATACGCATGACAAACGGTGCGTGGACAGTTACAAACAGCCAGGCAGACGCCAGGTTTTAGGTCGAATTGCTCGGCGATGCGGCCTGCTTGAGCGGACACCCAGAACGTCGAAACGAGCGTTGGAATCACCAGCCAAATCAGGGAGGCTGACATGAAGCGATGCGGTTCATCCGGCAGGCATGGCCGGGTTGCGGCTTGGGGGTCTGTGTTGGGCCGGGCCGTCTGATGCGCATGGCTTGGGCGCGAGACTTGGGCTGGAGCTTGCTGGCTTGGTGCCTGGGGCTTGCGCTGCAGTTGCAACAAGCGGTCTTGTGGTCTTTGTCGGTCTATAGCGCCTGCATGGCTTTGGCCCTTGTCGGTGCATGGCTGCTGCGACGTGTCACCGTTTTTCAATCCGCGCACGCTGGGGTTCGCCAGGCCCTGTGGGGGCTGGTGTGGGCGACAGCGGCGTTTGGGCTGACGGGTTGGCAGGCCGGGACACGCGCTGGCGCTATGGCCCCAAAGCTGGAGGGCCAGGACCTCGATGTGGTGGGGGTGGTCCAGGCCATGCCGCAGCGGCAAGACCTGGGTTGGCGTTTTCGTTTTCGGCTCGAACAAGCCTGGCGGGTCGACAAGTCGGGCGCAAGGCATGCGCTGACCTTGGGGACGGAATTGCCGACTCAGGTGTATCTGGGGTGGTATGGGCAGGACGGGCTGCACGACAGCGGCTGGAATGTGTCGCCTCTGCCCGAGCCTGTGAAAGCTGGTGAACGCTGGCGTTTTCGCGTGCGCCTGAAAGCACCCCATGGGCACATGAATCCGCGAGGGTTTGATTACGAGTTGTGGCTGTGGGAGCAGGGTATTCGCGCCACAGGCTATGTGCGCTCAGGGGCCAAAGACCCGGCCCCACAGCGTTTGGCCCACACCGGGGCGCATCCGATCGAAGCCTGGCGTCAATCGGTCCGTGACCGCTTGCTGAGTCAGGAAACCCTGGCGGGCGGCGATGCGGCAGCGGCCCAGCGGGCGGGTGTGGTGGCGGCCTTGGTCACGGGCGACCAAGCGGCCATTGAGCGCGCAGACTGGGATGTATTTCGGGCGACAGGCGTGGCGCACCTGATGAGCATCTCGGGCCTGCATGTGACCATGTTCGCTTGGCTGGCTGGGGGTCTGGTGGCTTGGGGCTGGCGCAGATCCGCGCTTTGGGGCTTCAACGGAGCTTTGCGTTGGCCTGCGGTGCATGTGGGGGCTTTGGCGGGCTGGGCGCTGGCCGGGTTTTATGCGCTGTTCAGCGGCTGGGGTGTGCCCGCACAGCGCACCTTGTGGATGCTGGGGGGCGTGTTGCTGCTGAAGATGTCGGCGCGTCATTGGCATGGCGGGCTGATCTGGTTGTCGGCCGGTACGCTGGTGCTGACCTTGGACCCTTGGGCCATGCTGCAGCCGGGATTTTGGTTGAGCTTTGTCGCGGTGGGGGTGCTCATGGCATCGGGCCGATCAGAGCCTGCACCAAGGCAGCCCGCAGGGACACAGTCCAGTTCGGACCCGCTGCAGGGGCAGGCGCAACTTGCCCCGCAGCCCCGCTTGGGTGGCTTGCTTTCCGTGTGGCACGGCCTCATGCGTTTGGTGCGCGAGCAGGCCATCGTCACACTGGCGCTGGCACCTTTGACCTTGCTGTTTTTTGGCCAGGTCTCGCTGGTGGGTTTGTTGGCCAATTTGTGGGCGATTCCCTGGGTGACCTTGGTGGTCACGCCGCTGGCCATGTTGGGTCTGTTAGGGTCGGGCTTTGCGGTGTTGGCGGCTTGGGCGCTGCAGCCGCTCATCAGCGGCTTGGGCTGGTTGGCCACCTGGCCGATGGCCAGCGTGTCCACGGCCATGCCGTCCTGGGGGCTGGGTGCGTTGGCGCTCTTGGGCGCTTGGGGGCTGGTGCTCAAGCTGCCTTGGTCGTGGAAGCTGCTGTGCTTGCCCTTGCTGTGGCCCGTGTTGTGGGGCGAATCACCGCGCCCTGAAGCCGGTCATTTCGAATTGCTGGCGGCCGACGTGGGCCAGGGCAACGCGGTGCTGGTGCGCACCGCGACCCACAGCCTGCTGTACGACGCGGGGCCGCGCTATTCAGCCGAAAGCGATGCGGGCCACCGGGTGCTGGTGCCCTTGTTGGCGCAAATGGGCGAGCGCATCAACACCTTGATGCTCAGCCACCGTGACAGCGACCACACCGGAGGCGCAGCAGCGGTGCTGGCCATGCAGCCGCAGGCCGCGTTGTGGTCTTCTTTGGAAGATGCGCATCCCTTGCACGCCCTGCGCCCGGGCTGGGTGCGCTGCCAGGCTGGGCAGTCGTGGGTGTGGGATGGGGTGCGGTTCGAGGTGCTGCACCCTGCGGTTCCCCCCAATGCACCAGGTCGAACACCGAGACCCAATGAAGTCAGTTGCGTTTTGCGCATTGGCAACGGCAAGGCCTCGGTGTTGTTGGCAGGTGATATCGAGGCGGCGCAAGAGCAAGCGCTGTTGCAGGCGGGGTCACCGTCTGCAGGGGCATCGGACCTGGCCCCGGTCGATGTGCTCTTGGTGCCGCACCATGGCAGCCAAACCTCGTCGAGCACCGCGTTTTTGCAGGCGCTGCAGCCCCGGTTCGCACTGGTGCAGGCCGGCTACCGCAACCGATTCGGCCACCCCGCTGCATCGGTGGTGTCGCGCTACCAGGCGCAGGGCATTGCCTTGGTCGAGTCCAGCCGATGCGGCGCGGCGACTTGGCGCAGCGACGTTCCGGATGAGGTGCACTGCGAGCGGGTGCGCACGCAACGTTACTGGCACCATGTGATGGTGCCTTGAGATCAAGCCCCCAAGGTCAACACCACAGGGGTGTGGTCGCTGGGGCGCTCGTTTTTGCGCGGGGCGCGGTCGATCACACAAGCGCTGGCGCGGCCCTTGAGGGCCTGCGAAATCAGGATGTGGTCGATGCGCAGGCCCCGGTTGCGGCGGAAGGCGAACTCTCGGTAATCCCACCAGCTGTAGCTTTTTTCGGGCTGCTCAAACAGGCGGAAGCTGTCCGTCAGGCCCAGGCCGATCAGGGCCTGAAGCTTTTCGCGTTCGGCATCGGTGCAGTGGATGGTGCCCGCCAAGCCCACCGGGTCCCACATGTCCAGTTCGTCAAAAGTGATGTTGTAATCACCCAGCAGCACCAGTTGAGGGTGTTTTTGCAGCTCACTGCCTACCCAGTCGCGCAGCGCGTCGAGCCAGCGCATCTTGTAGACAAATTTGTCGCTGTCCGGTGCCTGTCCATTCGGGAAATACGCGCCAATCACCCGCAGCTGACCCCCTGCGCCATCGGGGTAGGTGGCGGCGATCACACGCGACATCTCGTCTTCAAAGCCAGGGATGTTTTTGACCACATCCGCGCCTTCGGCTTTGGAGATCAGCGCCACGCCGTTGTAGGTTTTCTGGCCGAACCACTGGGCCTGGTAACCCGCTTCGGCAAAGGCCGCGGCCGGGAATTTGTCGTCGGTCAGCTTGAGTTCCTGCAGGGCCAGCACATCGGTCGGGTTGGCGGCCAGCCAGTCGAGCACCTGGGGCAGGCGCACGGACAGGGAGTTGACGTTCCAGGTGGCAATTTTCATGAGATCGAGCGAAAAGCTTCAGCAGATAAAGCTGTATTTTCCGCGAATTGAAAACCGCCCCCGTGTGGCAGGCTTTGCCACCTCTATCAGCGGCTGTGCAGTCGGGTGCCCGCTGCCGACATGTCGGCCTTGAGGATGCGACCGTGGGTGGAGTCGGTGCAGTAAAGCGTTTTGCGCTCGGTGCCGCCAAAAGCCAGGTTGGTGATCGACGCGCCGCTGGGGCCCATCAGCACTTCCTCCGGCTCGGCACGCGGACCCAAGATCCAGACATAGGCCAGCCCAGGGTTGGCGATCAGCAATCGACCTCTCTCGTCCATGGCCAAGCCGTCCGGGCCGCTGGGGCCATAGGACGTGAAAAATTGCCCCGCTTTGGACACGCTGCCGTCGGCCAGCAGTGGCATGCGCCAGACGCAGTTGCCACGTGTGGCGGCCACAAACAAGAAGCGCTCGTCATTGGACAGCACGATGCCATTGGGGCTGGGCACGTTGGAGAGCAGCATGTCCAGCCGCCCGTCGGGTGCGAGGCGGTAGACGCGGCCTGTGGGGTCGTGCAGACCGGTCTGGCCCTGGTCAGTGAAGTACAGGTTGCCTTTGGAGTCAAACACCAGATCGTTGACCCCTTTGAAGCGCTCGCTGTTGCGCCGCTCCAGGAAAGGCCGCACCTGGCCGCTCTGGATGTCCAGCACTACCAAGCCATTGCGGTAGTCGGTGACCAGCAGCTGTCCGGCGTTCAGAAACTTCATGCCGTTGGGCTCGCCGTCCCACTGGGCCACCAGGTCCCATTCACCTTGAGGGGTGATGCGGAAAACGCGACCGAAAGGAATGTCGGTCACGTACAGGTCGCCCTGCGTGTCGAAGACCGGCCCTTCGAGGAAGGAGTCGGCCAATCGACCGCCCTGGTTCACGTCAGCCCAAAGGCTGCGCACCCCGGTGCGGCGGTACTTTTCAGGCATGGAACTGAACAGTTCCAGGGGGCGAACGGTGGGGGGGTTGAGCAGGAACATGGTGGGCTTATTCTGCCTTGAGGTCGAATGCACGGGCCAGCTGGGTGTAAGCCTTGGCGCTGCGGTCCATGTCGGTACCCAAAGCACCCCCGCAGCTGTGCTGCGGCTCCATGCCCAGGCCTTGCAACTTGGCCACGGTGGCGGGCTGTTCGGTGAACTGGCCGAAGACTTTTTCCAGCGCCTGCAACAGGCCATACCTGGCACCTGCCGTTGTCATGCCCAGCAGCGCATCGGCCGCCAGGCGGTGGAAAACTCGCAGTGTGGTCATGCGCTAGCTGCCTTCACTCTTTTTTGATGCCTGCGGCCTTGACCGTGGCGACCCAGCGACCTGATTCGGCGGTCAGGTATTTGCGGAAGTCTTCGGGGGAAGAGGCGACGATGCGCGAGCCCAGGCTGTCAAATTTAGCCTTGATCTCGGGCGTCGCCAGCACCTCTCGCAAGGCCGCATTCAGGCGGTTGACGATGTCGGCAGGGGTACCGCGCGGCAGGAAAATGCCGTTCCATTCGTAGGACTCGTAAGGCTTGCCGATCACTTCGGCCACGGTGGGCACGTCGGGGAACAGCGGGTTACGCTGGGCCGAGGTGATGGCCAAGGCCTTCACGGTGCCGCTCTTCACATGGCCACTGATGGCAGGCAGGTTGAAAAAGCCCATGTCCACCTCACCGGCAATGGTGCCAGTGATCGCCAGGCCGCCACTCTTGTAAGGGATGTGCAGCATGTTCACACCGGCAGCCTGGTTCATCAGCTCCGGGGCCATGTACTGCACCGTGCCTTGGCCGCCCGAGGCGAAATTCAGCTTGCCAGGTGCTGCCTTGCCTGCTTTGATCAAATCTGCCGCTGTGGCGTAAGGTGAGGTCTTGGGCACGGTCATCAGCATGGGCGTCACACCCACCTGGGTGACCGGGATCAGGTCCTTCTCGGCGTCGTAGGGGAGCTTTTGAAGATGGGGGTTGATCGAAAACGGGGTGGCGTCGTACAGCACCGTGAAGCCATCGGGCGAAGCCTGGGCCACGGCTTGCGCGCCAATGATGCCGCTCGCGCCGGCCTTGTTGACCACCACGACCGAGGTGCCGAGTTTGGGCCCCAGGTGTTGGGCGATTAGACGGGCCAGAGCGTCAGCGGTGCCGCCGGGTGCGTAGGGCACGACCATGCTGACGGTTTTGCCACCGGGCCAGGCGGCCAAGGCGGCGGGGGCTGCCACGGACAGGGCGACGGCGGACAGGAATGCGTTGAGTGTTCTGCGTTTCATGGTTGTCTTCCTCTTGAGTGTTGATGGTTTGGAACGGGGGACTTGAGGTGTGGTTTAAACGGTCGCGATGGGGGTCACGGGAGATCCCGCAGCACCGGGCAGGCGCAGCGGTGGGGCAGTGAGCAAAAAGCGCGAACGGCCTGCGTTGCGCAGCCAATGGGCCAACGGCGTTAACCACCAGAGTTCGCCCAGGTGGATGCCGTTCTTGAACAGGCAGTGCTCGTGCAACGGCAGGCGTGGCCCGCGCAGCGGGGTGCTGCGCATGAGCGACGGGCCAGCCACCAGCTCGACGGCCGGGTTGTCGGCCATCAGGCAGGCCAGGCGCGTGTCGGTGATCCAGTTGAGCAGACGGGCATCCGAGCCGTCCAGGCCGCTGCCTGTTTCGTGCAGATGTTTCACATCGGGCTGCTTGCGCATGGCCAGCAGCGTGTCGGCAAAACCGGTATGCAGGCAAACCATGTCGCCCTCTTCGATGTCGATGCGGTCTGCTTCGAGGATGCGCATCAGCTGCTCGTAACTCACGGCCACGTGCTGGCGGCCGATGTGCTTGTCCAGGTCGATGAGCACGCCCCGACCTTGTGCGCCGTGCACGGCCAGATTGGCCACGCCCAAAGCGCCCGCGTCCGGGTCGGGGTAGCGCGCCCAGTCTTGCGGGGCTTGCGCATCGGTGTGGCCGGGGTGCAGGTCAGTGCCCGCCCGAAAGCCGTTGTAGAACACGGCCTCGGCTTCGCCGTCACCGTCGGCATCGAAGCGGCTGCCGATGTGCGCCAGGCTGTCCCACTGGGTCGAGTACTGGGTGTTCATCAGCATGACTTCGTCGCAAACGACATCGGTCAGATTCGGGTCTTCGCTGGCATACGACCAACAAAAGCCCTGCACACCTGCGCTCGCGCCATCGCGCAGCGTGCCGTAAAGCCGGGGCGGCAGGCGGCGCGCATTGAGCGCCATGCCGCCGGGCACGTCCAGCGGCAGCGAGAGGCAAAACGTCAGCCCCTCGCGCACTTCGGCCATGCCCTGGCGCACCTTGGCGGGTGTGACCAGGTTCATGCGGCCCAGGCGGTCGTCAGGCCCGAACTCGCCCCAGTGGCTGCCGGGGGGTGAATGTTTCCAGCGCTGCGTCATGACGGGAGCCTGTCAGGCCGCAGCGGGCTGGGCCAACACGTCCAGCACATTGCGCGCTGCACCCACACCCATGTTGATGTAGGCATCGCCCGTCACCCCGCCGATGTGCGGGCTCAGCAGGATGTGGGGCGCGTTGTGGAAGATGTGCGGCGCGGTCATGGGCTCGACCGCAAAGCTGTCCAGCCCTGCGGCAAATACCTGGCGCGACTGCACGGCGGCCAGCAGGTCGGCTTCGTTGACCAGTCCACCCCGGGCGGTGTTGACCACGATCACGCCCTTTTTGCACTGGGCCAGCGTTTGGGCGTTGACCATGCCACGGTTCTCGGGTGTCAGCGGGCAGTGCAGCGAAATCGCATCCGACTCTCGCCAGATCGTCTCGAGGTCCACCGCCTGGATGTAGTCGGGCAGGTTCTTGGCGAACGGGTCGAAGCCGATCACCCTCATGCCCATGGCGTCGCACATGCGGGCAAAGCGCTGGCCGATCGCGCCCAGACCCACCAGGCCGATGGTGCGGCCGTGCAGTTCGATGCTCTTGTGCGTGGCCTTGTCCCAGTGGCCAGCGTGCATGCGCTCGTTGAGTGAGACCACCGACTTGGCGCAGGCCAGCAGCAGGGCCAGGGCCTGTTCGGCCACGGCGGCAGCGTTGGCCCCGATGGCGGCGCGCACTTCGATGCCGCGTGCCTGGGCAGCAGCCTTGTCGATGGTGTCGGTGCCGCTGCCGTGCTTGGAGATCACGCGCAGCGAGGGCGCGGCGTCCATCACCTTGGCGCCCACGGCGCCGTAGCGCACGATGAAGGCGACGGGGTCATGCTGCTGGCACAAGGCCACCAGCTGCTCTTCGGTCGGGGTCTTGCCCGCGTAGACGATCTCGAAATCGCCGAGCAGGTCCAGGGCTTGCTGCGCCAGATCGGCGCCGGTCACAATGAGGGCGGGGCGGCTCACAGGTTTTCTCCGTCCTTGAGCACACCTGCAGCGCGCAGCGAGGGCACCAGCCAGGAGGCGGCGGTTTGATCTTCCTTGATCTGGGCGATGCGCTTGGCTTCGTCTTCGACCTTCTTGTGGGCGGCCGGGATCAGGCTGGCGAGTTTGTCTTTTTCGACCACCACGATGCCGTCGGCATCGGCCAGCACGAAGTCACCGGCGTTCACGCTCACGCCACCGCACTGGATGGGGTGACCGATGCGCCCGCCAATGTTCTTGGTCGGGCCGTTGGGGTTGGTGCCCACCGAGAAGACCGGGAAGTCCATCTCGTCGATCTCCAGGCTGTCGCGCACCGCGCCGTCGACGATCACGCCGGCAATGCCCAGCTGGCGGCAGGCCGTCATCATGATGGTGCCCATCAGGGCGGAGGTCTGGTCGCCCTTGCCGTCGATCACCAGCACATCACCCGGCTTGGCCATGGCGATGGCGGCGTGGATCATCAGGTTGTCACCGGGGCGCACTTCGACCGTCAGGGCCGGGCCTGCGACCTTCATGCGCGGGCGAAGGGCCTGGATGCGGCCGTGCATGGCGCCGCGGCGACCCGCCACGTCAGCCAGGATGGCGGCTTGAAAGTCAGCGGCCTGCTTGACCAGCTCGGGGGAAACGCGTTCAAAGTCGCGGAGGATGTCTTGGCTCATGAGGATGTTGTCCTTGTGGAAATGGGTTCGGGAAAAAGAGCCGGCGGCACCGGCACAAGGCATGCGGTGGCTTGTGGATCAGTCGACCTTGGCACCGGAGTCCTTGACCACCGGGGCCCACTTGGCGATGTCTGCGCGGATCAGTTTGCCGAAGTCATCGGGTGTGCTGGGCGTGACGTTCAGGCCCTGGTCTTCAAGCTTCTTGCGCAGGTCTGGTGAATTGAGCGCTTTGTTGAGCTCGGCATTGGCCGTGCTCACCAAAGCGGCGGGCAGCTTGGCTGGGCCGAGCAGGCCGAACCAGGTCACGGCTTCAAAACCTTTGTAGCCGGATTCGGCGATGGTCGGGGTTTGCGGCAGGTCATCGGTGCGCTTGGCGGCGGTCACAGCCAGGGCGCGCAGCTTGCCGTTCTTGATGTGGCCGAGCAAGGTGGGCACAGAAGACATGTACAGCTGCACCTGGCCACCGATCACGTCGTTGATCCCTTGCGATGCGCCTTTGTAGGGAATGTGGGTGAGTTTGACACCGGCTTCGCGCTGGAACAGCTCGGTGGCCAGGTGGGCCACGGTGCCGTTGCCCGAGGTGGCGTAGTTGATGTGGCCGGGCTGCGCTTTAGCGGCCTTGATCACATCGGCCAGGGTCTTGAAGGGCGAGTCCATCGAAGTGACCAGCACCAGCGGGGCATTGCCGATCAGACCGATCGGGGTCAGGTCCTTGATGGGGTCGTAGGGCAGTTTGCTGTAGAGCGAGGGGTTGATCGCCAGGTTGCTGGTCTGACCGATCACCAAGCTGTAGCCGTCAGCCGTGGCCTTGGCCGCCGCATCTATGCCCAGGTTACCGCCCGAGCCGGGCTTGTTGTCGATGACGAAAGTCCACTTGGTGGTGGTGGCCATCTTTTGGGTCACATCGCGTGCCACGATGTCGGTGCCTCCGCCGGCGGGGAAGGGCACGATGGTCCGGATCGGTTTGCCAGGCCAGGCGTCTGCAAAGCTGAGCAGGGATGTGCAGCTGAGCAAAATGGCCAAGGCGGCTTGTCGGCGTTGGAGGGGGTGTTGCATTTAGGGATGTTTCCGCAGGTTGAAATTTTGAATGTGCGGAATTTAAATTTGCCTTTCATTAAATACAATGTACTTTCACAGAATGAAAGGTATTTCATGCCGCGACATGCTTCCAGAGCATCCGATGCCACTTTGCCCAAGTCCGTCGATGGCGGGGTCATCGCCGTCGCACGGGCCTTGCAAGTCATGGAGGCGTTTCGCATTGGTGAGCGGCAACTGCCGCTAGCCGAGTTGAGTCGCCGCACAGGCTTGCACAACACCACGGTGCTTCGTCTTGCCAGAACGCTGGCGCAATCGGACTTCATGGTGCAAAGTGAGGACGGGCAGTGGCGGCTGGGTCCTGCAGCAGGCTGGCTCGGGGCGCGTTACCAGGCCGGTTTTGACATCAACAATGTGGTCGAGCCAACGCTTCGGGCCCTGACCCAGGAGACTCGCGAGAGCGCTTCTTTTTATGTGCGCGAAGGGCAGGAACGGGCCTGCATTTCGCGAGTCGAAGGGCCGCAATCGGTGCGTCACCATGTGCGCATCGGCATGCGGCTGCCGTTGAATCTGGGGGCACCAGGGCGGGTGATCCTGGCTTTTTCTGGAGAGCCCGGCGGAATTTATGAAGACATCCGCCGCCGGGGTTACCACGTCTCGATGGGAGAGCGGGAGCCGCAGGTCTCGAGCGTCGCAGCGCCTGTCTTTGGTCTCAATTGGAAGTTGCTGGGGTCGATGTGCATTTCCGGGCCGACCTCGCGGCTGGATCAGGCCCAATTGGAGGCCTTTGCCCAGACCGTAATGGATGCGGCCAACCGGCTGTCTTATGCCCTGGCGGGTGCCCGGTCATCCGAGACACCCAAAGTGATCTCCACTTGGCATCCTTGAAGTCGATCTTGTTGGCAGGCTACCTGGTCTGGGCGCACTGAGCAGACCTACTCAGATGTGGAAAAAGGCCAGCACGCCGACACCCACACCGATGGCGCCTGCCCCGTACATGGCCCATTCGGTCCAGCGCTTTTTGCTCAGCAAGGCGATGGCGGCCAGCGCAATCGCAATCTGCAGCACGGTGGTGGCTTGCGCCCAGCGGTGGTGCTGGTGCATTTGTTCGTCTGACTTGTCATCCCAGACCTTGGCTTCGGCTTCGAGTTTTTCAGCGCCTACCTTGATCTCGGCTTTTTCGCCCTTGTAGCGCTTGATCTCGTCCTGGTAAAACTCTTTTTTGCCAGCTGGAGCTAGTTCTAGGGCCAGCTCGCTCAGGTTCTGCTTGCTGCTCTTGGCCTGGTAATAGTTCCACTGGTTGGACGCTTCGGTTTTTTTGATGGCAGCGTTGTTTTTGTAAAGGCCGGCATTGGCCTGTGTGGCCCCGCCCATGTAACCAAACAACGCGCCCACCGTGGCGATGATGGCGGTGAACATGGCGATGCTGTTGGTATGGCTGCCACCATGGCCTTGCGCGGCGTGCTCAAGTTCGTGGTCGTGCGGGCCATGCACGTGAAAGCCGTGTCCTGACATGGTGTGTCCTCAAATTGCGTGTTGGTAGCTTACAAAACTGAAATTCAAGCCATTGGCGGCCAGATGTGGTTCGCGTTGTATTTCACGCCAGCTTGCGCCCAATTTGGGCGCAAAGGCATCACCATCAAAGTCGGCGTGGATCTCAGTCACCATCGCTGTGCTGGCCAGCGGTTCAGCCTGGCGGTAGATCTCGGCACCGCCCATGATCCAGGCATCCGGTGCCTCGCCGCACAGGCGCATGGCGTCTTCGATGGAGGCCGCACGCAAGGCTCCTTCGGCCTGCCATTCAGGCTGTCGGGTGATGACGATGTTGAGACGCCCGGGCAGGGGGCGAAAGCGGGCGGGCAGTGAATCCCAGGTCTTGCGGCCCATGATGACCGGCTGGCCCAGCGTGACGCGCTTGAAGTGCGCCAGGTCTTCGGGCAGGTGCCAGGGCATCTGGTTGTCCTTGCCGATCACGCCGTTGCGGGCGCATGCATAAATCAGGTGCAGTTTCATCAGGCCGGGACTCAGACCGCCACGGGCGCCTTGATGGCGGGGTGGCACTCGTAGCCCACGACCTCGAAGTCCTCGAACTCGTAATCGAAGATCGAAGCGGGTTTACGCTTGATGTTCAAGGTGGGGTAGGCAAATGGCTGGCGGCTCAGCTGCAGCTCGACTTGCTCATGGTGATTGGCGTAGATGTGGCAATCCCCACCGGTCCAGATGAAGTCGCCCACATCCATGTCGCACTGCTGCGCGATCATGTGGGTGAGCAGGGCGTAACTGGCGATGTTGAAGGGCACACCCAAAAAGATGTCGGCGCTGCGCTGGTACAGCTGGCAGCTGAGTTTGGGCTTGTCGCCCGCCTTTTGGGGCGGCGCCACATAAAACTGAAAGAAGGCGTGGCAGGGCATCAGGGCCATCTGGTCCAGTTCGGCCACGTTCCAGGCGCTCACGATGATTCGGCGTGAGTCGGGGTTGTTTTTGAGCGTGTCCATGACCTGCTGGATCTGGTCGATGTGGCCACCGCCAGGGGTGGGCCAGCTGCGCCACTGCACGCCATAAACGGGGCCGAGCGAGCCATCTTCGCGCGCCCATTCGTCCCAGATGGTGCAGCCGCGTTCTTGCAGCCATTTCACATTGCTGTCGCCGCGCAAGAACCACAGCAGCTCCACGATGATGGCCCGCAAAAAGACCTTCTTGGTGGTGACCAGTGGAAAACCTTCGTTCAGGTCAAAGCGCATCTGGTGGCCAAAGACGCTGCGGGTGCCGGTGCCGGTGCGGTCACCTTTTTGCACGCCGGTCGTGTAGACGTGGCGCATGAAGTCTTCGTACTGGCTGCGTACGGGGCGGGCAAAGGTGCTCATGAGACCGAAGTTTACGCGAAGCGCCTTCCTGCAAGTCAAAAGGCTGTCTGACGTCGGATTTTGTATCCAAGAGGTCACTCCGAAAACTTGAGGCTTGGCAAGTGTAAAGAGCGCAAATAGTGAAAAGACAGTAAAAAAGCCTAAAGTTTTTCCAAAAGCTGTTTCGTTCACTTATCGTAGGCTTCAAAGCGGCAAGAAATTGCCGCTTCTAGTTGGGATGGAGGAGCCTTCATGCAAATCAGTACAAGCCAAAATGCCCTGACAGCTGTCAGGTCCCTGTACACAGCCAATACCGCTGCGGCAAAAGCTGCTGAGCGAATCAGCACCGGTTTTAGGATCAACAGTGCGTCGGATGATCCGGCTGGATTGGGGGTTGCCAATAAGCTTAAGATTCAGGTGGGATCGTTCTCAAAGGTGGTGGATAACCTCAGTCAGGGCGCGGGCATTGTTCAAGTGGTGGATGACTCGTTGTCGCAAATGGTGGATGCCCTGACATCTATGCGGGTCGCGGCCGTGGCATCTGAGGGCACCCTGTCTACAGCTAACAGGGCGATGTACCAGACGCAAATTGATGAATACTTGGATGCTCTAGACAGCGTATCTAACAATGCGGTATGGGATGGCGAGTCTCTCATGGGTAGTGCATCCACGAAGACCATACAAAGTGGCATCAACTCGGGTGACACTACAACTTTGAATCTGGAAAAAATAACCGTGTCTTCGCTGCTGTTGACCGGTTTGAGCGTAGCTAGCGAATCAGCTGCCACCACCACGGTGGGGTTGCTTGATGATGCCATCGATACGGTCACAGCGTACCAGTCTTACATCGGGGCGATGGAAAACGTGATGGTCATCCAGAGTAATGTGGCTACCAACAACATCACTAACTATTCGTCAGCTTATGGTCACATCATGAATGCTGATCTGGCGCAAGAAACGGCTAATTTGGCTTCGGCCCAGATTCAGCAGGATGCAGCCACAGCCATGCTCGCGCAATCCAATACCATGAACAAAGATCTGGTGGCCTATTTGCTACAGTCTGTTGCGTCCTGATTCATCGTACGCGGATGATGCGCCAGCCACGGTCCATTTTTCGGAAGGTGAATTTACGGTCCATGTTTCTGGATCGGATCATGTAGTAAGACAGAGCCCGAAGGCTTTGGGCTTGTTTGAATTCTGAGCAGAAAATGCTCTCGCCGATCTCGAGCGAAGACAGAGTTGATATGTGGGGATGTAATCGGATGCTGTCCAGCGGGACCTGCTCGATGATCATGATGGCGGCCTTTCCATGGGAGTAGACATGATCGGCACGGCGAAGAAAAACTTGAGTTTTTCGATGATTTCTCGCAGAAACTGGCTGTCAATGCCGCATGGGTAAAAGGTCCAGTCCTGATGCGTGTTTTCAGCCCAGCACGCGGCCGGGGTTGAGCAGGTTTTGCGGGTCCAGAGCCTGCTTGACGGCCCGCATCATGGCCAGCGCTGTCGGGTCTTTGTAGAGCGGCAGCTTGTTCACTTTTTGCTCGCCCACACCATGTTCGGCGCTGATCGAGCCGCCAAAGCGCTTGACCTGGTCGAACACCAGCGTGTTCACCCGGTCTTCGTATTGCCGCAAAAAGGCGGGGCCATCGGCTCCTTCGGGCGCTTGTACGTTGTAGTGCAGGTTGCCGTCGCCCAGGTGGCCAAAGTCGACCATCCGCACGCCAGGCACTTCACGCGCCAGCAGGGCGTCGGTCTCGGCCACAAAGTCCGGGATGCGGGAAACCGGGATGCTGATGTCGTGCTTGATGTTCAGGCCTTCGGTGGCCTGGGCCAGGGTGATGCTTTCACGGATGTACCACAGCCCCTTCGCTTGCGTGAGGTTTTCTGCAACCACGGCGTCTGTCACGCAGCCTTGTTCCAGGGCGGCTTCGAGCAGGCCCTCAAACTGGCTGCGCGCGTGCGCTTCGTTTTCACTGTCGGAGTTTTCGAGTAGCACACACCAAGGGGTGTCCTGCCACAGCGGCACGCGCAATTGGGGGTAGTGTTTGTCGACCAGGCCCAGCGCAAACTGGTTCATGACCTCGAAGCCCGTGAGGCCGGGCCCCAGACGCTGGTGCGCCAGGACCAGCAGTTGCACGGCCGCTTCCATGCTGGGCACGGCGGCCCAGGCGGTCAGCTGTGCGGCGGGCTGTGGATAGAGCTTCATCGTGGCGGCTGTGATGATGCCCAGCGTGCCTTCGCTGCCGATCATCAGGTTGCGCAGGTCATAACCCGTGTTGTCCTTGCGCAGGCCGCTCAGGCCGTTCCAGACTTCACCTTGCGCGGTGACGACTTCCAGACCCAGGCAAAGCTCGCGGGTGTTGCCGTAGCGCACGACTTGCGTGCCGCCTGCGTTGGTGCCCAGGTTGCCGCCAATGGTGCAGCTGCCCTCGGCGCCCAGGCTCAAGGGGAACAGAAAACCTGCAGCCTCGGCCGCGGCCTGCAGGTTTTGCAGCACGCAACCGGCTTCCACGGTGATGGTGAGGTTGGCCGGGTCGATGGCGCGCACGGCGTTCATGCGGGTCATGCTCAGCACGATCTGGGTGCCCGAGCCGTTGGGCACGCCGCCCACCACCAGCCCGGTGTTGCCGCCTTGCGGCACGATGGGCGTGTTGGCTGCTGCACAGGCCTTGACCACCGCCGCCACTTCGGCGGTGTTGCCTGGGCGCACCACGGCCAAGGCACGGCCTTTGACGCGTTTTCGCCAGTCCTGCTCCCAGGGGCTCAGGTCGGTGGCCGGGTCGTCGTGGGTCAAGACGTGGGCGTTACCGCAAATCTGACGCAGTTGGGCGATCAGTTCGGGGTGAGCGTGGGGCAAAGTGGTCATGGGCAACTGGTGGCTGACGGTGTCAATGAGCGAGGGGGCCGGCTTCAGTCGCGGGGCACGGGCACAAAATTACCCGTGGCTTTGGCAGCTTTGAAGCGGATGCGCACGTGCAAGGCGCAGGCTATGAACAAGGTGGTGCACAGCAAAGTTTGCAGTCCTGCCAGGGCATTGGAGGGCCAGGCATCGCCCCAGGCCCGCACCACGCCCTCGATGAAGTACAGCCACACCAGCATGCTGACCCAGCGGTAGGTGTACATGCGGTTTTTGAGCAGGCCGGCCAGCGGAATGCACAGCGGCAGCACTTTGATGGCCCACCAGGAGCCACCCGGACGCAAGGGCGCGAGCCAAAGCTCCCAGGCCAGACCCAAGAGGATGAGGCCCAGCAAGCTGCCCACGGCCATCCAGCGGGTGAAATCGACGCCAGCGGGGTTATTTTCGGTGTTGGTGTTCATTGCGGTGGCATCATACCGGGCATGCCTTCTCCCTTGTCCAAGTCTTCTTTGAGCGCCCAAGCCACCCTTTGGTGGCAGGAATTGTCGGTTTTTCCATGGCGCCAGATGGCGGGTGTGCTGGCCGAACGCTTTCGCGAGGCCCGTTTGGGCGTGAGCGCCAGCTCGCTCACCTTCACCACCGTGCTGGCTTTGGTGCCGCTGTTTGCCGTGGGTTTGGCGGTGTTTGCCGCGTTTCCGGTGTTTGGCAAGTTCCAGGACACGATCCAGCGTTGGCTGATCGAGAGCCTGGTGCCCGAGAGCATCGCCCGCCAGGTACTCAGTTACCTGACCCAGTTTTCCCGCAAGGCCAGCCGTTTGGGCTCGGCGGGTTTGGTCGCGGTGCTGTTGTCTGCGGTATTTTTGATGGTGACGATCGAGCGCACTTTGGGGCAAATCTGGGGCTTGCGGCGTCAACGCCCTTTGCCGCAGCGGGTGCTGCTGTATTGGTCTGCCATCACGCTGGGGCCTTTGTTTTTGGGGGCCAGTCTGGCGATCACGTCTTATGTGGTGACGGCTTCGCGTGACGTGGTGGATGTGCTGCCAGGCTCGGTCCGCTGGTTGCTCGACAGTTTTGAGTTTGTGCTGCTCACGGCCTGCGTGAGTGGTTTGTATTTTTATGTGCCCTACACCCGGGTGCGCTGGCGGCATGCCATCACCGCCGGATTTCTGGTCGCGGGTGCCCTGGAGTTGGCCAAAAAGCTGATGGCGCTGTACCTGCTTCAGGTGCCCACGTATTCCCTGATTTATGGCGCTTTTGCTGCGTTGCCGATTTTGCTGGTCTGGATTTATGTGACCTGGCTGCTGGTTTTGCTGGGGGCTGTGCTGGCTTCCAGCCTGCCCCACTTGGGCCGGCAAGAGTGGCGCAAGCCCGAGGGGGCGGGTTGGGGCTTTCGCCTGGCGTTGGAGATTGTGGCCGAGTTGAACGCTGCCAAGGGGTCTGTCCAGCGGGGTTGGAGCACCGATGACCTGGCGGTGCGTTTGCGTGTGGAGATCAGCGAACTGCGTCAGGTGCTGGACGTTTTGCAAAGCCTCGATTGGGTGGGGCGCCTGACCGAGCAGAACGACCAGGGACAAGCCCGGCAAGTCCTGCTGATCGACCCCACCCAGGTCAGCGTGGCCCCGCTGGCGGACCGTTTGCTGGTTTTGCGAGGCCCTGGGGTCGATCCAGTCTGGACGCATACGGGACTGGATCAGATCCGTGTGGCGCAGCTCTTGCGCGTACCGGCCGCCTGAGGTCATCCTGACCTTTCCTTCATACCAGGCTCGGCCGGGTACCCATCGACACCGAAGGCATAGACCCCCGATCAGGTCGGGGGTGACGAGGTTTTTGTCATACCCGGCTTGACCGGGTATCCATCCTGGCCGAAGGCTGAGACCTTAAAAACTCACACGCCCGCGCCACATGTCGCGGTACATCACCCAGTCGCCCATGAAGCTGTAAAGCGGGCGCTTGAAGCTGGCGGGCTTGTTCTTCTCGAATACAAAATGCCCGATCCAGGCGCAGCCGTAGCCACACAGCAAACCATACAAAAAGTACTGCGGCTTGCCGGTGATGGCCAGCATGGCCAGGCACACCAGCGACAAGCTGCTGCCCACAAAGTGCATGCGACGGCAGGTGCGGTGGCTGTGCTCGCTCAAATAGAACGGGTAAAACTCGGCAAAACTGGCATGGTGGACGGTTTCGGTCATGGCGGTGTCTCCGGGCTGTGTTCAGCGGGTTTGAAAGGGGGCGCTCAAAAAGCCGCGGAACCGGGCACGGCCAGCACGCACTGGGGTCTGGGTCAGCCGGTAATTGGGAAAACGCTGCAAAAAGCGCCCGATGGCGATGCGGCCTTCGAGCCGCGCCAGGCTCAGGCCCGCGCACTGGTGCACCCCAAAGCCAAAAGCCAGGTGCTTGTTGCCGGTGCGGCGCAGGTTCAGTTGTTCGGGGTTCTCGTACACCGCCGGGTCGCGGTTGGCCGCGCCAATGCACAGGGTGACCAAAGCGCCTGCGGGCAGATCCACGCCGTTGATCTGCGTGGCTTGTAGGGCGCGGCGGTTGCCCAGCTGGTTGGACGATTCAAAGCGCAAAAACTCGTCCACCGCCCGGCCCAGAATCTGTTCGCGTTCTTCGTCGCTGGCCGCCAGTTTCAGGTCTGCCTTGAGTTGTTCGCGCTGCTCGGGCCACTCTTGCAAGGTGATGAGGGCGTTGCCGATCAGGTTGGTGGTCGTCTCGTGTCCGGCATTGAGCAGGAACACACAGTTTTGCAGCAGCTCGACTTCGCTCAGGGCGTCGCCATTTGCTTCACCTTGGATCAGCCGGGTCAGCACATCGTGCTCCGGGTCGCCCGGTTGTTGACGACGTTTGGCAACCAACTCGCGCAGATAAGCCAGGAAGTCGGTCACGCTGCGGTTGCCCAGCGCTTCCTGTTCGGGCGTGAGGGCGGGCTCCAGCGCCCCCAAAATCGCCAGCGACCAGCCGCGCAGGGGCTCGCGGTCGGCGTGCGGCACGTCCAGCAGGTTGCCGATGATCTCGACCGGAATGGCCGAAGCAAAGTCTTCGATCAGGTCGCCGCCGCCTTGCGCCTCGATCTTGCCCAGCAGGCTGTCGACCAGCTGCACCAGGCCAGGCTCCATGGCTTCAATGGCGCGGCGGGTGAGGGCGCCCATGATCAGGCGGCGCACCCGGGTGTGCAGGGGCGGGTCGTTGAAGACCAGGCTGTTCGTGTGGTGCTCGAACAGCGGGGCCACACCGCCGGGCGTGGTGTAAGGCGGCTGGTTGAATGGCGCGTGGTTGTATTTGGGGCCGAACTCGACCTGCTTGTCGGAGCTGAAGACCTTGGCATCCCGGTACACCGCGACCAGATCGGCATGGCGTGTGAGGAAGTACGAGCCGTCGGGCATGCGCTTGAAGGGCTCGGCTTCGCGCAGTGCGGCGTAGACCGGGTAGGGGTTGTCCAGAAAATCGCGCGGCAGGGCGCGCAGGTCCAGCGTTTGGGCAATCTCTTGCGCCCTGTTCGCTGACAGGGGTGGGGTGATGTGGGAAATCAGTGTGCTCATGGCTTCAAAAAAGCCTTGAGCGCCTGCAGCACCCCTTCAGGCGCTTCGGTCATCAGCGAATGGCCTGCGGTCAGTTTCACCACCTTGGGTTGCGTGCACAGCTCAATCAGGCTTTGCGCGGCCTTGGGCGGCGTCATCTGGTCGGCGTTGCCGAGCACAAACAGGGTCGGGCAGCTCACACGGGGCATGGCCGCTTCGGCGCCACTGTAGCTGTCGCAGGCCTTGAAGCCGGTATGGAACACATTGACCTGCGTGTTGCTGGCCAGCACCCGGCGCATCAGCGCCTTGCTGCCGCCGTACAGCCAGGTGCCGGGGCCCAGCGCTGATGGAGGCGGGGCCAGCGTGGAGTGCGAGAAGCTGTTGACCATGTCAATCGCCTTGAACGGGGCATTGACCGACAGGTCGAGCAAGGCGGGCGAGACGCGCATGGGGTAGGCCGTGCCCACCATGACCAGGTGGCTCACGCGGCCGGGATGGGCCGCCGAATCACGGGCAGCCGCTTCCAGGGCGATGAGCGAGCCAAAGCTGTGGCCGATCAGCGCGGCCTTGTCAATCTTCAGCGCATCCAGCAGCGCGATGATGGTGTCGGCCGCTTCTTCCACGCTTTGCGGCGGCGGGCCTTCGCTTTTGCAGTGCCCGGGCAGGTCGATGGCCAACACGTTCCAGCCGTGGTGCGCCATGTAGCGGGTTTGCAAGATCCAGACGCTGTGGTCGTTGAGCACGCCGTGGATGAACACGGCGGTGGGTTGGGCGGGGTTGAAGGGCTTGCCGCCTGTGTAGGCGTAGAGCTTGTGGGTGGGCAGTGGAATGAGCATGGTGGTGGGGTGTTTCACTGGTCCGGGATCAGGCGCTTGCCCATGCTGACGACCTGGTCGTCGCAGTAACCCAGAGATTGGTAAAAAGCCAGCACTTGGGCGTTGCTGGCACGCACTTGCAGGTTGATTTTGGGGCAACCCAAAGCGAGCAACAGGGCTTCGCCGTCCTGCATCAAGGCCTTGGCATGGCCTTGCCTTTGGTGATCGGGTGAAACCGCCAGGTAGTTGACCCAGCCGCGATGGCCTTCATAGCCAAACATGGCGCTGGCCATCAATCGCCCCTGCACCTCGCCCACCAGAAACAGATCGGGGCGCACTTGCAGCTTGCGGGCGATGTCTTTGTGCGGGTCGTTCCAGGGCCGTGTCAGATCGCAGGCTTGCCACAGGGCGACCACGGCCGCTTCGTCGGAAGTCTGGTAGGCGCGGATGTGCATGGCGATTAGGCCTTTTCTGCAGCTTTGAGTGCCTTTTTCAGGTCGTCGATCAGGTCGGCCGGGTCTTCCAGGCCGATCGACAGGCGGATGGTGCCGGGACCGATGCCGCCTGCGGCCAGGGCTTCGTCCGTCATGCGGAAGTGCGTGGTGCTGGCCGGGTGGATCACCAGACTGCGGCAGTCGCCCACATTGGCCAGGTGGCTGAAAACCTTGAGGGTTTCGATGAACTTTTGGCCTTGGGCGCGGGACCCTCGGATGTCGAAGCTGAACACCGAGCCCGCGCCGCGTGGCAGGAGTTTTTGCGCCAGCGCGTGTGAGGTGTGGCTCTCCAGCAGGGGGTGGCCCACGCGGCTGACCAATGGGTGCGCCGCGAGAAATTCGACCACTTTGGCCGTGTTCTCCATGTGGCGGGCCATGCGCAGCGGCAGGGTCTCGATGCCTTGCAGAATCAGCCACGCGGTGTGCGGGCTCATGCAGGCACCAAAGTCGCGCAGGCCCTCGCGCCGGGCGCGCAGCAAGAAGGCACCCACGGTGCTCTCTTCGCTGAAGACCATGTTGTGAAAGCCTTCATAGGCTTGACTCAGCTCGGCAAATTTGCCCGATTTGTCCCAGTCAAAGCTGCCGCCATCGACCACCACGCCGCCCACCACCGTGCCGTGGCCCGACAGAAACTTGGTGGCCGAGTGGTAGACCAGATCGGCTCCGTGGTCAAAGGGCTTGATCAGCCAGGGTGAGGTGAGGGTGGAGTCCACCAGCAGTGGCACGCCCGCTTCGTGCGCGATGGCGCTCACGGCCTCGATGTCCAGCACGTCCATGCCGGGGTTGCCCACGGTTTCGCCAAAAAAGAGTTTGGTGTCGGGCTGCACCGCAGCCCGCCAGGCGTCCAGGTCGCCAGGTTTGACAAAAGTGGTTCGGATGCCAAAGCGGCTCAGGGTGTAGTGCAGCAGGTTGTGTGAGCCGCCGTACAAAGCGCTCGACGCCACGATGTGCGAGCCTGCGCCCATCAGCGTGGCAATGGCCAGGTGCAAAGCGGCCTGACCGCTCGATGTGGTGATGGCGCCTATGCCGCCTTCGAGTGCCGAGATGCGCTGCTCCAGCACCGCGTTGGTGGGGTTGCTGATGCGGCTGTAGACGTGGCCCGGGCGCTCCAGGTTGAACAGGGCGGCGGCCTGGTCCGAAGACTCGAACACGAATGAGGTCGTCAGGTGGATGGGCACGGCCCGTGCACCCGTGCTGGGGTCGGGTGCGGCACCCGCGTGCAGGGCCAAAGTGTCAAAACCGGGATCGCTGTATCCAGCCATGGTTGTCTCCGAAAAAAGAAAGCATAAGGCAAGTTTGAGGCCTTACCCTGTGGGGCATTGTGGGCTATATTGACAACCAATCCGATTCGAATCATCCCTCAGGAGACACACCATGCAAGTCAGCGACATCCTCCGCGTCAAGGGCGGCACTTTGTTCACCGTGCAGCCCGATGAACCCCTGTCCCGTGCCATGACCGATATGGCCGAAAAAGACATCGGTTCCCTGGTTGTGATGGCCCAAGGCCAGTTGGTGGGCATGCTGACCTTTCGCGAGGTGATTCAGCAAATTGTGAAAAACGGGGGGCAGGTTGGGAGCACCATGGTGCGTGAAGCCATGGAGTCCAAGCCGCTGACCTGCGCGGGCAGCACCGACATTGACGAGGTGCGCCGCATGATGCTGGAGCATCATGCCCGCTACATGCCCGTCATGGACGGCCCCATGTTGATGGGCGTCATCAGTTTTTATGATGTGGCCAAGGCCGTGGTGGACAGTCAGAACTTTGAAAACACCATGCTCAAGGCGTACATCCGGGATTGGCCCGCAGACTCACCTGCACAAGCCGATCACGCCAAACCTTGAGAGCCGGCGCACCACGCATGGCCGCTCTGGGATAATCAGCCCCTATGAGCGGCAATACCTTTGGACATCTCTTTTCCGTCACCAACTTTGGTGAATCCCACGGCCCGGCCATTGGCTGCGTGATCGATGGCTGCCCCCCGGGTATGCCGCTGAGCGAGGCTGACATCCAGCCCGACCTGGACCGACGCCGCCCCGGCACCAGCAAATTCGTCACCCAGCGCAACGAGCCCGATGCGGTGCAGATTCTCTCGGGCGTTTACCAGGGCCTGACGACCGGCACCCCGATCTGCCTGCTGATCAACAACACCGACCAGCGCAGCAAGGACTATGGCGACATCCTGCAGACCTTCCGCCCGGGCCATGCCGACTACACCTACTGGCGCAAATACGGCCTGCGCGACCCACGCGGCGGCGGCCGCTCGTCGGCGCGCCTGACCGCGCCCATGGTGGCCGCAGGCGCGGTGGCCAAAAAGTGGCTGAAGGAAAAATTCGGCACCACCTTTGTCGGCTGCATGACCCAGATTGGTGATGTGCCAATCGGCTTTGAGAGCTGGGAGCATGTGCCGAACAACCCGTTTTTTGCCCCGGTGGCCGATGTGTCGGCGCTTGAAGACTACATGAACGCGCTGCGCAAGTCGGGCGATTCGTGCGGTGCCCGCTTGCGCGTGGTCGCGCGGGGTGTGCCCGTGGGCCTGGGCCAGCCGTTGTTTGACAAGATCGACGCCGACATTGCGTACGCCATGATGGGCATCAACGCGGTCAAGGGCGTGGAAATCGGTGCGGGTTTTGGCTGCGTCACGCAAAAGGGCAGCACCGCTGGCGACGCGCTCACGCAGGCTGGTTTTGTGGGCAACAACGCGGGCGGGGTGCTCGGCGGCATCAGCACGGGGCAAGATATCGAGGTGTCGATTGCCGTGAAGCCCACCAGCTCGATTTTGATTGCGCGCGACTCGATTGACTCAGCAGGCCAGCCCACCGAGGTCATCACCAAAGGCCGCCACGACCCGTGCGTGGGTATCCGCGCCACGCCGATCGCCGAAGCCATGCTGGCGCTGGTGGTCATGGAGCATGCCCTGCAGCACCGTGCCCAATGCGGGGATGTCGAACACGATTTGCCCCCTATCCCAGCGGGCAAGCCCTGATGCCTTGGCATGAGGGTGCGTGCCCCTTTGTGGGAGCGAGTCCCCGCTCGCGAATGGTTGAGATGCCGCGGTATGCAAAGATTCGGCCGCAGGGGCAGCCTCCCACTGGGCATTGGAGCTTCCATGTCTGAGCGCCGTCAGCTCCTGCCTTTTGCCGCGTTGTCGGCCAGTTATTTCGCCCACATCGGGTTTTTCAACCCCTACTTGCCGCTGTGGCTGCAAGACATGGGGCTGAGCCTCTTGACCATCAGTGTGCTCACTGCCGTGCAGGCCACCACCCGATTGTTTGCGCCCTATGCCTGGGGGGCTTTGAGTGACCGCACGGGCGAGCGCGTGAAGCTGCTGCGCATTGGCGCAGGTGTGGCTTTTGCGGCCGCTTGTCTGTTGTTTCTGGATTGGGGTCCGGTGGGGCTGGGCTTGGTCTTGTTGCTCATGTTCACCCACACCAGTTCCATGATGCCCATGAGCGAAGCGGCCATGGCGCACCTCGTGAGTCAAGGCGGCGCTTTCGACACCAAGCGTTACGGGCGGGTTCGCCTGTGGGGCTCCATGGGTTTTCTGGTCACGGTCTTTGCGGCAGGCGCCTGGTTCGAGGCCTTTGGCATGCAGCATTTTCCCGGCTGGACCGTGTTCAGTCTGGCCGCTGTGTTGCTGAGTGTGTGGTGGCTGCCGGACCTCAAGGAGTCCAGCCACCACTCGGCTGTGCATGAGCCCGTGTGGCCCGTGCTGCGGCAAAAGTCGGTGCAGTGGTTTCTGGCTTCCACTTTTTTTCATGTGCTGTCACACATCGGCATTTATGTGTTTTTCTCGCTCTACCTCGATTCACTGGGGTACAGCAAAACCATGATCGGCGTGCTCTGGGCCGTGTCGGTGGCGGTGGAAATCGTGTGGTTTTTTTCCCAGTCGCGCTGGTTGCCGTGCATGCCGCTGACGGCTTGGCTGGTGGTGTGTTCGGCGGTCATGGCCTTGCGCATGGTCTTCACGGCCTCGTGGGCCGATGTGCTCTGGGTGTTGCTGTTGGCGCAAGCCCTGCACGCGGTGACCTTTGCGACCCACCACACGGTGTGCATCGCCCTGATTTCTCACCATTTCCCTGGGCGTTTGCGGGGCCGAGGACAGGCCCTTTACACCGTCGTGGCCTATGGCTTTCCCGGGGTGATTGGGGCCTTGCTGGGCGGAGTCATCAGCGAGCGCTGGGGCTTGCAAAGCGTGTTCGTGGTCAGTGCCCTGACCAGCGTGGTGGCCACGGCTGCGGCCTACAGGGTCTGGCGTTTGCAGCATCCACCAGCGTCCCGGTGATGGCATGTCCCCTGATGTGAGCATGAAGGAGATCATGAACGCTGCTGTTTTGCCCGATTTTTTGACGCGCGATTTGCGCCAGGCCTTGGCTGATGCCCAGCGCCTGGAAACGCATTGGCAAGGTGCCCGCATGGTGTGGCACGGCTGGGGGGCGGCCCATCGGCCTTCGGTGGTTTTGTTGCATGGCGGCAGCGGCAGCTGGACGCACTGGGTGCACAACATCGACCCCCTGCGCGATGCAGGCTGGCGCGTGCTGGTGCCCGATTTGCCCGGCTTTGGCGACTCCGATTTGCCCAGCGGCTGCACCGATGTGGACGCTTTGCCAGCACATCTGCACGCAGGTTTTCAGCAGTTGCAGCAATCGGGTCAGTGCGCAGACGAAGTCAGCGTGGTGGGTTTTTCGTTCGGGGGCATGGCCGGGGCTTTGTGGCTGGCCGAACATGCGCAAGACGCCCAGCGCCTGGTGCTGGTCGGCGCTCCCGGCATGGGCCTGACGGTGCCCGAGCGCATCCCGCTCAAGGGCTGGCGGCATTTGCCCACCCCCGAAGCCCAAGAAGTGGTGCACCGCCACAACCTGATGGCGCTCATGCTGCAGAACCCGAACAGCCTGGACGACTTGGCCCTCAGCCTGCACGCAGCCAACGTGGCGCGTGACCGCATGCCGCGCAGGCGCATGTCTTCCACCGACATCGTGGCCCAAACCCTGCCCCAATTGCAGGTGCCCGTCAGCGCCATTTATGGTGAACACGACGCCCTGTACAAAGGACGCTTGCCCGAGTTGCAGGTCGCCATGCAGCGCCAGGCAGCCCATTGGGGTCAGTGGCACACCGTGGCCGGGGCGGGGCATTGGGTGCAGTACGAGGCGGCGCAGACGTTCAACGCGGCCTTGCTGGAAATTCTGGGGGCTTGATTTGCCGCCCCTGTCAGGGCTGGGCTTTTGTGTGGGGTCAACGGCGGACAAGTGTTGTCCGGTGGACAATGAAGCCTTGCTGAAAGTCCATCATGACCACCACATTGAAAATCGATTTCGTTTCTGACATTGCCTGCCCCTGGTGCGCCGTGGGCCTGGGTGCTCTGGAAAAAGCCCTGGAGCGCCTGGACGGCGAGGTGCAGGCCGACCTGCATTTCCAGCCCTTTGAGCTGAACCCGCACATGCCCCCCGGCGGGCAGGACTTGGGCGAACACCTGACCGAAAAATACGGCTCCACGGCTGAGCAGCAGGCGCAAATTCGCCAGACCATTGCCGCCCGTGGGGCCGAGGTGGGTTTTGAGTTTCACCCGGGCGGTCGCGGGCGGGTTTACAACACTTTCGACGCGCACCGCTTGCTGCACTGGGCCGAGGGCCAAGGCGCGGGAGCGCAACACGCCCTGAAAAAAGCCTTTTTGCAGGCCTACCAGGGGCGCGCCGAGTGCATGGAAGACCCGGAGGTTTTGCTCGCGGGCGTGGCCGAAGCGGGACTGGATGTGGCCGCCGCACGTGAGGTGCTCAGCAGCGACGCGCACACCGCCGAGGTGCGCGAGCGCCAGCAGTTCTACACGCAGGCGGGCATCCGCTCGGTGCCTGCGGTCATCATCAACGACAGGCATTTGATATCGGGCGGCCAGCCGGTCGAGGTGTTCGAGCAGGCACTGCGCCGCATCGCTTCGGGCGAAGTGTCTTGAGGCGCAGTGGATGACACCTAGCGCTCGCGTTTCGGCTGGTGTGCTGCGCCGCACGGCCCTGGCCCGTTTGGGGGCGACCTTGGTCGCGCCATGGCTGGCCAGCACATCTGGCTTGGCTGGGACGCAGTCCGCACAGCCTGCGACGCGGGCGCAGTTGTTGGCCGTTTGGCGGCAAAGCGGCGGTGTGCTGTTGATTCGCCACGCCGCCACCGAGTCGGGGATTGGCGATCCGCCGGGTTTTGTGATCGGTCAGTGCCGCACGCAGCGCAACCTGAGCGAGGCGGGGCGTCAAGCCTCGCGCGCCTTCGGCGCTTGGCTGCAAGCGCAGAACTTCAAGCCCGACGCGGTGCGCAGCAGTCAGTGGTGCCGCTGTCAGGACACGGCGCGGCTGGCTTTTGGCACTTACGAAGACTGGCCCGCGCTCAACAGCACCTTTGCCGGGCAGGGCGATCCGGCTGCTCAGCAGCAGGCTTTGCGCGAGCGCTTGCAGGCGCTGCCGGCTGGGCGCACCGAGGTGTGGGTCACGCACCAGGTCATCATGACCGGCTTGACCGGGGCCTACCCGGGCCTGGGCGAAGGTTTTGTGGTGGACCGCCAAGGCCGCTTGGTGGCCCGTGGAGACCTGGCCGCATGAGCACGCTGCACCGCTTGACGGTTTACTTTGACGGCTCTTGCCCCTTGTGCCGCCGCGAAATCGCGATCTACCGCCGCCTGCCGCAGGCGACGAGTGTCGATTGGGTGGATGTGAGCGCCGGGACCGATTTGGGCGCGCTCAGTTGTGCGCAGGCCATGGCGCGTTTCCATGTGCGCGACCGCGAGGGGCGCTTGTTCAGCGGCGCGGCGGCGTTTTCGCAGATGTGGCGGCTGTTTCCGGGCTGGCGTTGGTTGGGCTGGTTGTCGGCCTGGCCACCGATGTCGTGGGTGTTCGAGGGGGCTTACCGTTTGTTTTTGCCGCTGCGCCCGCGCCTGCAACAGTGGGTGCGGCGCTGGGTGGGCGAGGAGAAAGTGTCATGAAGCTGCGGGGCGTTTCTGTTGTGCTGCTGGCCAGCTTGACCACGCTGGGCGGGCCTGTGGCGCAAGCCCAAACGGGTCAAGCCATGGCTGAAAAAGTGCCTGACAAAGTGGTTTTGGGCGACTGGGCCATTGACCGCACTGAAGTCACCATCGGCCAGTTTGAGCGCTATGTGCGTGCCACCGGCACGGTGACCCGCGCTGAAAAAGAGGGCGGTGGTTTTGAATACGGCGCAGGTTGGGAGCGCCGCCCCGGTTGGTCCTGGCGCAGGCCCGATGGCGTGCCCGCCAGCCCGGATTTGCCCGCTGTGCACCTGGACTTTGCCGAGGCGCAGGCCTACTGCCGCCGGGCCGGGGGGCGCTTGCCCACCGGGGCCGAGTGGCAAACAGCGGGCTTCACCGAGCTGCGCGATGCGCCGCCTGCGCCCTGGGTCAAGGGCCGCACCTACCCCTGGACCACGGGCGACAGCCCGCAAGGCGCCAACACCAGTGATGCCGACCCGTGGCCCAGGGCCGCGCCCGCCGGGGCCACGCGCCAGGGGGTGAATGGCCTGTACGACATGGGCGCCAATGTGTGGGAGTGGACCACCGACGCCCGGGGCGCTGAGCGGCGCACCGTCGGCGGCTCCTGGTGGTACGGCGCGTTCAACATGAAGGCCGATGTGCAAGCCTTCAAACCGGCCGACTTTTATGCGGTCTACATTGGCTTTCGCTGTGCCTACGACCTCAAGCCGCCAAGCGCCAACCCGAGCAAGGCCCGGCCATGATGCATTCCCTGCCAGAGGGCTACCGCGCCTTGGTGATCGGTGCCAGTGGTGCCATTGGCAGCGCCTTGCTGCAGCAGCTGCAACACGATCCGCGCTGCGCCTTGGCGCTGGGGGTGTCACGCCAAACCTCGCCGGGGCTGGATCTGCTGAATGAAGCGAGCATCGCCGCTTGTGCGCAAGCGTTGGCCGCGCAGGGGCCATTCCATCTGGTGCTGGACGCCACGGGGGCACTCACGGTGAACGGGCGCGGCCCTGAAAAACGCCTGGACGAGCTGGACGCGGCGCATTTGCTGGCGGCGCTGCAGCTCAACGCCGTGGGGCCGGGCCTGCTGCTCAAACACTTTGTGCCTTTGCTGGCACCCGGTCAGCGCGTGATTTGGGGCAAGCTGTCGGCTCGGGTGGGCAGCATCGAAGACAACCGCAGAGGCGGCTGGTACGGCTACCGCGCGGCCAAGGCGGCGCTGAACATGCTGCTGCAAACGGCGACGATCGAAGTCGCCCGCCGCAGGCCGCTGGCGGTGGTGGCCGCCTTGCAGCCGGGCACGGTGCAGTCGGCGCTCAGCCAGCCTTTTGTGGGGGGCGATGCGATGCGGCCTGAAGATGCTGCCCAGCGTTTGCTGAATGTGCTGGACGGCTTGCAGCCCATAGGGCGTGCGCAGTTTATGGACCATCAGGGCCAGCACATCCCTTGGTGATGAAGCAAAGCAAAGGGCTTTGATCAGCCCAGCGCTTTGGCGATTTTGTGGCGCGGCACTGTCGGTTTGGGGCACTGGCCTTTGGGCAGCTCAAACCACTGGCGCACATCGGCCTCCACCCCCACGCCGTGCATGAAGTTGTAGATGGCTTTTTTCAGGCCCTGGCCCAGCAGGTCATGGTTCACGCCGGGCGGCATGGGCGTCGGGTCGACAAAGCCCACGTCGTTTTTGGCAAATGTGCCCTCGGGCAGAGGCAAAAGTGTCACGCCGTAAGCGTCGGGATTCAGGCCCACGGGCGAATGCACCGTGCAGACAAAACGGTGGAAAAAGCCGCTGTGGATGCAGCCGTTTTCAAACAACTGGCGCACGTATTCGAGCGCGTCCACCGTGTCTTGCACGGTCTGCGTGGGAAAGCCGTACATCAAATAGGCGTGCACCAGCACGCCTGCATCGGCAAAGCCTTTGGTCACTTGCGCTACCTGCTCGACCGAGACGCCTTTTTTCATCAGGGCCAGCAAGCGGTCTGACGCGACTTCCAGCCCACCCGACATGGCGATGCAGCCGCTTTGCGCCAGCAGTTCGCACAGCTCGGGGGTAAAGGTCTTCTCAAAGCGGATGTTGCCCCACCACGAGATTTGCACGCCCCGGCGCAGGATTTCCTCAGCCAGAGCCTTGAGCGCTTTGGGCGGTGCCGCTTCGTCCACAAAGTGAAAGCCGGTCTGGCCCGTCTCGGCCACGATCTGCTCGATGCGGTCGACTAGGGTGCTGGCCTGCGCGGTCTCGTAGCGGCTGATGTAGTCCAGGCTCACGTCGCAAAAGCTGCATTTTTTCCAGTAGCAGCCGTGCGCCACGGTGAGCTTGTTCCAGCGCCCGTCGCTCCAAAGCCGGTTCATCGGGTTGAGCATGTCCAGCAGCGACAAATATTGGTGCAGCGGCAGGCCGTCCCAAGTGGCCGTGCCCACCTCTTCAAACGGGATGTCGGGCTCTTGCATATTGATGTACTGCACCTGGCCTGCGTCGTTACGGACGAAGGTGCGCTGCAGGCGCTGCGCGCTGCGTTGGCCCTGCAGGTGCTCGATCAGGCTCAGCAGTGGGCGTTCGCCGCCGTCGAGTGTCACGAAATCTACATGGTCGAACACCCGGGCGTCTTTCAGCTCGCGCAGCTCGGTGTTCACAAAGCCACCGCCCAAGCCAATGCGGATGTGCGGGTGCGAGCGCTTGATGCATTGGGCGATGCGAAACGCCGCATACACCGAGCCGGGGAAGGGCACCGACAGCAGCACCAATTGCGGCTGATGCCGCTCAATGGCTTGAAAGGCCAGGCGCTCCAGCGTGCTGTCGATCAAATTGGGGGGCTCGGCCAGGGCTTCGGCCAGCGCGTCAAAGCTGGGCTGGCTGGCGGCCAGGCGCTCGGCGTAGCGCACGAATTCAAAGCCTTCGTCCACGGCGTCGCGCAGCACATCGGCCAGGTCGTTCAAATACAGCGTGGCCAGGTGCCGGGCGCGGTCGGTCTGACCCAAAGCACCAAAGGCCCAGCCGATCGGGTCCCCTGTTCCGTCGTCGTCATAGGCGTCGAGCGCCGCAAAGCGCGGGCCTTCGGGTAAAAAGCCCCGGCCTGCAATGCGGTGGCTGAGCGTGCTGTCGCGCCCTTGCAAAAAGGCGATCACCGGGTCGATGCTGACGGCGTAATCGTTGAAATGGTCGAGGAAGAAATTCACCGGGCCTGAGCGCTCTTCGACAGGCAAGGCCAGCGCTGCGTCGCGCAGGGCCGTGAGCCCTGGTTTGTTCAGCAAGGCCAGCACGGTGGCCAGGGCCAAGTCTTCTTGCACCGCATCAAACCCCCGCGACCGCAAAAAACCCGTCAGGTAGGCCGTGGACGGGTAGGGCGTGTTCAGCTGTGTCATCGGCGGGATGAGGCTGAGCACTTTGAACGGGGTGGGGCTGGGCATCAGGCGAACAGTTATCGAATGGGTGGGGGGATTATCGACTGGCCACGCCCCTTGCTGCATTCTGCCGCAGGGGCGTCCTCGCACGGGATGCGGGGCTTGCAGGGGGTTAACATCCAGCAGCTTATAAGTCGTCAATCTCTTTCCAATGATTTCCGCGCCCGAAGCGCCCCAAAACGCTGCTGTCTCCCTGTCTGCCTTGATGGTTAAGCCGGGCGATCAAGCCCCGCTCACGCCCGCCCAGCAGCGCTTCAACGCCTTGCTGGCCCGCATCGAGCAGCTCTCAGGCCAGATCGGGCGGCTGGAGGCTTGGTCAGATCGGCACCGGTATGCCCACATCCAGGCCTTGCGCGAGTCGGTGCAGCTGGCGCAGGCCCATCGTAAAAGCCTGCTGCTCTTTGTGCATGAGCGCCTGCAAACGGCAGACTTCACCGACAGACAGCAGCGCATGGCCCGGGGACTGGTGCGCGGTTTGATCGACCAATTGGCCGCCAGCGCTGACCCGCAAGTGCAGGCCCTGGCCGATTTGTATGTGAGCGATGAGGACACCCAGGAAGCAGCCCAAGAGCAGGCCGAGGCGGCGCAGCGCCTGCGCGGGCGCATCGAAGAAGCGCTGGGTCAGCCGATTCAAAATCCCAGCCATTACCAGACACCCGAAGAGATGATGCAAGCGGGCATCCGCCAGTGGCAGCGTCAACAAGAGGCCGATGAGCAGCGCAAGGCGGCCAAGCGTGCGGCCAAAAAAGCACACAAACAAGCCCAAAAGAAAAGCGCGGCCGCCGAAAAAGGCGAGGTGCCGCCCGCCGTGCTGCGCGAGGCCGATGCCAAAAGCGCCATCCGCACGGTGTTTCGGCAACTGGCCAGCGCCTTGCACCCGGACCGTGAGCCCGACGAGCAAGAGCGCCTGCGCAAAACCGCGCGGATGAGCGAGGTCAATGCCGCCTATGAAAAAAATGAGCTGAGCACCTTGCTGCGCCTGCAAATGCAGGTGACGCAGATCAACCCGCAAAACGCCACCCGCATGGCCGATGCCCAGCTCATCGCCATGGCTTCACTGTTGAAGGAACAGGTCACCGCGCTGGAGGACGATCTGGACGCTTTGCAAAGCCGCTTGAGCCGCGAGCTGTGCGTGTCGGTGCGGGCCGATGTGGACGAGGCGGCGATGACGCAAGTCCTGCAGCGCATCCAGGCCGACCAACGGCACAACGCCGACAGCCTGGCAGCCGATTTGCGACGGATTCAGAACGATGCCGAACTCAAGCGCTGGCTCAAAGAGCAGTGGCAGCTGGCCAAAGAGCAGGTGCAGTCGTCCAGCGACTTTTGATTTGGGCGCGTGGTCTTTGTAGGTCGGCTCCTCCAGGTCCGACATCGTCGGTGTGCTGCCGCCTTTTGAAAATGTCGTTTAGCGAAAAAATCAAGGGTCGGACCGTAAAGGCCCGACCTACAGGGTTTTGTTCAAAGCCACTTTTGCATGAAGCTGGCCTGACCCGCAGCGGGGTCCAGCGCATAGGGCTCAAAGCCGAAGCCGAGGTAACTCTTTAAAGCCCGCGCATTGCCGGTCAGCACTTCCAGCGTGAGCTTGCAGCTGCCACGCGCCCGCGCATGCTGCTCGGCAGCGGCCAGCAAAGACTGGCCTACCCCTGCACCCCGGTGCCCGGGCAGCACGGCGATGTCGTGGATGTTCATCAGGGGCTGCGCCTTGAAGGTCGAATAGCCCTCGATGCAGTTGACCAGGCCCACAGGCGCATCGTCCAGCCAGGCGATGAAGCTGGCTGCATCGCTGCGTGCAGCCAGGTCATCGCACAAGCGATCTTTCACATCCTGCGTCAGTCCTTCGCCCCCGCCCATCGGGTCTTGGGCGTAGGCGTCCAGCAGCATCACCAGGGCATGGCGGTGGACCGGGTTTTGGTAATCGACGGGCAGGATGTGAAGCGGCATGGTCAGGCAGTGGCGGGGGTCATGAAGGAGCGCACATTGTCCTTCATGGCCGCCATCACATGCCCTGCCAGCTGGTGCGCCGTGATGGCGGACAAGGTCCAGCCCAGGTGGCCGTGGCCGGTGTTGTAGAACACATTGGCCTTTTTGCCTGCGCCCACGCGCGGCAGCATGTTGGGCATCATGGGGCGCAGACCGGCCCAAGGTTCGACGCGGCGGGTGTCCACACCGGGGAAGCATTCGTTGACCCAGTTGACCAGCGGCTTGATGCGGTCGGCGCGGATGTCCAGGTCGATGCCGTTGAACTCGGCCGTGCCCGCGACGCGGAAACGGTCTGCGCCCAGGCGACTGGTCACCAGCTTGGTTTCGTCGTCGAGCAGGCTGACCTGCGGCGCAGCAGCCTGGCTGGCGGCGTCGTTCAGGCCCACGGTGATCGAGTAGCCTTTGACGGGGTAAATGTTCAGGCGGTCGCCCAGTTGGGCGGCCAAGCGGCGGCCGTGCACACCTGCGCAAATGACGATGCCGTCGAAGCTCAGGGTCTCGGTTTGGCCCGCGTGCTGCACTTGCACGGTGGCGGTTTGGCCGTTCGAGGCGACATTCAGCACCTGGTGTTCGGTCAGGATCTTCACGCCCAGGCGCTCGCAGGCCTTGGCCAGGCCAAACGTGAACTTGTGGATGTCGCCTGTCGAGTCGCTCTCGGTGAAGTAGCCGCCGTAGTACTGGCCTTGCAGGGTCGGCTCGATGGCTTTCATTTCGTCGGGGGTGACGGCGCGGCGGGGCAGGCCGCCTTGGGCCAGCAGCTTGGAGACTTGGCCTGCGTGGTCAAAGCCTTTTTTGTCGCGGTAGATGTGCAAGATGCCTTCGCGCTTGTGGTCAAAGTCGATGCCTTCGGCCTTGGCCCAGGCGAAGTGGTGCTCGCGCGACTCGATGGCCAGCTTGGCCGTGGCGATGGTGTTGTCCTTGTACTTGGGAATAGCGGCCACGAACTCGGCCATCCAGCTGAGTTTGTGCCAGGTGGGTGCGGGGTTCATCAGGAGCGGCGCGTCGCTCTTGAGCATCCACTTGAGGCCTTTGATGATCGTGGACGGGTGTGTCCAGACTTCGGCGTTGGAGGCCGACAACTGCCCGCCGTTGGCGTAGGACGTTTCCATGCCAGGGTAGCGGTTTTTCTCGATCAGGGTGACCTGGATGCCTTGCTGGGCCAGGGCGTAGGCGGAGGTGATGCCGGTAATGCCGCCACCAATGATGGCCATGTGCTTTTTCATGAAGCTTCTCTCGTTTCAACGTCTCAAACGGATGGACACGCTGCGCACCGGATGTGCGCGGCATGACCCCCTCTGTTTGAAACCTGAGAGATTCACCTCGTATGAGGCTTGCTCCTGCGGTGGACCCCGGTGACGAACCGGGGGCGCTCTTCAGAGTGTGTGGCCCCGCATCTGATGATGGGGCCTGTCTGCATCGGTCCTTTTGCCTGAGAGTTTCCGGGGCGGTTGCTCCTTCGGCGCTGTCTGTTTTGGACAGTCTCTCCCGATGCGGGAGTTGGATCTTAACGTTGTTGTGCTGTTTTGTGTTGGCTTTGGGTTAAAAATTTACCGCGATCACCGACCGCGATAAGACCTCAACTCAGGCGTAGTCGCTCACCGGGATGCAGCTGCAAAACAGGTTGCGGTCACCGTAGACGTTGTCGACCCGGCCCACCTGGGGCCAGTACTTCACGCTGCCGGGCACGCGCTGGGCAAGAGCCGCACCGACTTCGCGGCTGTAGGGGCGGGTCCATTCGCTGGACATCACGCTGTCCGCCGTGTGCGGCGCGTTTTTCAGCGGGTTGTTGTCTTGCGGCCAGGTGCCGTTTTCCACCTGACGGATCTCTTCGCGGATGGCGATCATCGCGTCGATGAAGCGGTCGATTTCCTCCAGCGTCTCGCTCTCGGTGGGCTCGACCATCAGCGTGTTCGCTACGGGGAAGCTCAGCGTGGGCGCGTGGAAGCCATAGTCCATCAGTCGCTTGGCCACGTCTTCGGCCATCACGCCGCAGCTGTCCTTGAAGTGGCGCAGGTCCAGGATGCACTCGTGCGCCACATGGCCGTTGTCACTGGCGTAGAGCGTAGGGTAGTGGGGTGCCAGGCGCTTGCTGATGTAGTTGGCTGCCAAAATCGCCGACTCGGTGGCGTGCTTCAGGCCCTCGGCACCCATCATGCGGCAGTACATCCAGCTGATCGGTAGCACGGCGGCATTGCCCAGCGGCGCGGCCGACACAGCGCCCACGCCATTGACCGGTACGCCGCCTGTGGCGTGACCCGGCAGATAAGGCACCAGGTCTTCGACCACACAGACAGGGCCAACGCCGGGGCCGCCACCGCCGTGCGGGATGCAGAAGGTCTTGTGCAGGTTCAGGTGGCTCACGTCACCGCCGAACTCGCCGGGCGCGGCCACGCCCACCAGGGCGTTCATGTTGGCCCCGTCCACATACACCCGGCCACCGTGCTGGTGCACCAGCTCGCACAGGGCTTTGACCTGCGTCTCGAACACGCCGTGTGTGCTGGGGTAGGTGATCATCACGGCGGCCAGGTTGGCGCTGTGCTGCTCGCACTTGGCCTGCAGGTCGTCCATGTCCACGTTACCGTTTTCGTCACACTTGGTGACCACCACGGTCATGCCGACCATCTGGGCGCTGGCGGGGTTGGTGCCGTGGGCGCTGGACGGGATCAGGCAGATGTGGCGGTGGCCTTGGCCTTGGGCGCGGTGGTAGGCCTGGATGACCAAGAGACCCGCGTATTCGCCCTGGCTGCCTGCGTTGGGCTGCAGGCTGATGCCTTTGTAGCCGGTGGCCTGGCACAGCCAGTCGCGCAGCTGCTGGTCCAGCAGGGCATAGCCCTTCAATTGCCCGGCAGGGGCAAAGGGGTGGACGCCCGCAAACTCGGGCCAGGTGATCGGGATCATCTCGCTGGTGGCGTTGAGCTTCATGGTGCAGCTGCCCAGCGGGATCATGCTGCGGTCGAGCGCCAGGTCTTTGTCGGACAGCTGGCGGATGTAGCGCAGCATGCCGGTCTCGGAGTGGTAGCGGTTGAACACCGGGTGCGTGAGGAAGGCGCTGCTGCGGCGCAGTGACTCGGGGATCAGCGGAGCAATGCCTTTTTCGAACTGCTCGAACGAGGGCAGTTTCTGGCCGTCTTGGGCGAACAGCGCCCAGAGTGTCGCGATGTCTTCGCGCATGGTGGTTTCGTCCAGGCTGATGCCCACAAAACCGGCGCGGCCACCGCTGTAGCGGCGCAGGTTGAGCTGCTGGGCCACCGCTTGAGCGTGCAGGGCATCAGCCGCTTGTGCGCTGCCGCAGTCCACCGTGAGGGTGTCAAACGCCGTGCCGTGCAGCAAGGACGCGCCCAAGGCTCTGAGGCCTTCGGCCAGCACAGCGGTGTAGCTCGCGATGCGGCGGGCGATGCGGGTCAGGCCCGCAGGGCCGTGGTAGACCGCGTACATGCTGGCGACCACAGCAGGCAGCACCTGCGCGGTGCAGATGTTGGATGTGGCTTTTTCGCGGCGGATGTGCTGCTCGCGGGTTTGCAGGGCCAGGCGGTAAGCGGGTTTGCCGTGCACGTCCACGCTCACGCCGACCAGTCGGCCGGGCAGCGAGCGCTTGTATTCGTCGCGGCAGGCCATGAAGGCGGCGTGTGGACCGCCTGCGCCCATGGGCATGCCAAAGCGTTGGGTGGTGCCCACCACGATGTCGGCACCCATTTCGCCCGGCGACTTGAGCAGCACCAGCGCCATCAGGTCGGCGGCCAGGATGAAGGCGGCTTGCTTGCTGTGCACCAGATCGGCGCTGAGCTGCCAGTCGGCCAGCCAGCCGCTGCTGCCGGGGTACTGGTTGAGCGCGGCAAAGTAGTCGTCTTGTGCGATGGCCGCTTGCCATTCGTCGCCCGAGCGCACGAGCTTGACGGTGATGCCCAATGGCGCGGCGCGGGTCTGGATGACCTCGATGGTTTGCGGGTGGCAGTCGCCGCTCACAATGAACACGTTGCCCTTGGCCTTGACCGAGCGCTTGGCCAGCGTCATGGCCTCGGCCGCTGCGGTGGCTTCGTCGAGCATGGAGGCGTTGGCGATCGGCATGCCGGTCAGGTCGCACACCATGGTCTGGAAGTTGACCAGCGCTTCCATGCGGCCCTGTGAAATCTCGGCTTGGTAGGGTGTGTAGGCGGTGTACCAGGCGGGGTTTTCCAGGATGTTGCGCAGGATCACGCCGGGCGTGTGGGTGCCGTGGTAGCCCTGGCCGATGAAACTCTTGAGCAACTGGTTTTGCTGCGCCATGGCTTTGAGCTCGGCCAACGCGGCGGCTTCGGTCACCGGGGCTGGCAGCTGCATGGCCTGGGCGCGGGCGATGCTGCGCGGCACGATGGACTCGATCAGGGCGCGGCGCGAGGCCTCGCCGATCACGCCGAGCATGTGCTGCTCATCAGCGTCGCTGATGCCGATGTGGCGGGCGATGAATTCGGACGGATTTTCGAGTTCGCCCAAGGGCTTGAGGGTGGACATCAGCATGTGTGGCTCCGTTTAAAACATTCGGCAAGCGGCACGGCATGCCACTTGCCCAAGGTTCTGGAGGGAAGAGCGTTGTGTTTGTCATGCCCGAGTGGATCGGGCATCCATGGACCCCGGAGCCCGTCCGGGGTCACAAAACACTCAACAGTTCACTCAGCCCGCCGAGAACTTGTTGTAAGCCGTCTCGTCCAGCAGGGCGTCGGCCTGCGCGGGGTTGGACAGTTTGACCTTGAAGAACCAGCCTTTGCCCAGGGGGTCGGTGTTGGCCAGCGAGGGGTCGCCGCGCAGTTCTTCGTTCACCTCGGTGATCTCGCCGTCCACGGGCATGTAGACGTCGGCAGCGGCCTTGACCGACTCGACCACGCCTGCGACCTCTTTGGCGGCAAAAGACTTGCCCACTTCGGGCAAGTCCACAAACACCACATCGCCCAGCGCGTCTTGTGCGTGGTGGGTGATGCCGACGACGGCGGTGTCACCGTCAATTTGCAACCATTCGTGGTCTTCGGTGTACTTGATCATGTGGGAGCTCCTTGTGTGTTAGGGTATTCAATCGGGGTCAGATCCCCATTGTTTGGCTTGTCAGGATGTGTGGATTCAATTGGGATCTGACCCCGATTAAGTTCAACCGCGGTGATAGCGGTTGGGTACGAAGGGCAGGGCGCTGACGGTCATGGGCACGGCTTTGCCGCGCACCATGGCGTTCAGGCGTGTGCCTGCTGGCGCGTATTCTGCCTGCACATAGGCCAGCGCCACAGGTTGGTCGGCCGTCGGGGCCAGCAGGCCGCTGGTGACTTCGCCCACTTTCTGGCCGCCGTCGTTGTGCAGTTCCACATGCTCGCGCACCGGCACGCGATCCAGGGCCACCAGGCCCACGCGCAAGCGCTGCGCCGGGCTTGTGCCGTCGAGCTGCGCCAGCACTTTGTCAGCTCCTGGGAAGCCGCCTGCACGCGCGCCACCTGTGCGGCGCACCTTTTGCATGGCCCAGTTCAGGCCCGCTTCGACTGGGGTGGTGGTGGTGTCGATGTCGTTGCCGTACAGGCACAACCCGGCTTCCAGGCGCAGCGAGTTGCGGGCACCCAGGCCAATCGGCTTGACTTCGGGCTGGGCCAGCAGGGCACGGGCAAAGGCATCGGCCGCGTGGGCGGGCAGGGAGATTTCAAAACCGTCTTCGCCTGTGTAGCCGCTGCGGGTCACATACAGGTCTGCGCCATCCAGGTCAAAGGCGGCGCCGGTCATGAACACCAATTTTTCAACGCCGGGCAACAAGCGCTGCAAGGCGGTCACCGCCTGCGGGCCCTGCAGGGCCAGCAAGGCGCGGTCAAATTGCGGCGTGATGGTGCAGCGGCTGCCGATGCGCTCTTGGATGTGGGCCAGATCGCCGTGTTTGCAAGCCCCGTTGACGATGACAAAGATGTCGCCGCCGTTGGCCACATCGCGGTTCACGAACATCAGGTCGTCGATGATGCCGCCCTCGTCATTGAGCAGCAGGCCGTAGCGCTGTTTGTTCATGCCCAGTCCGATCACGTCCACCGGCATCAGGCACTCGAAGGCGGCAGCGGCATCGGGGCCGCTCAGGCACAACTGGCCCATGTGCGAGACGTCGAAGAGGCCAGCCGCGTTGCGGGTGTGGTGGTGCTCGGCGACCAGGCCAGAGGGGTATTGCACCGGCATGCTGTAGCCCGCAAAAGGCACCATGCGGGCGCCCAGCTCGGTGTGCAGGGCGTTCAAAGGGGTGGTGAGCAAGTCGGCAGCAGCGTTCACAGGAACTCCAAGGGCAATGAACAACCACAGCACATGCTGTGGCTTGCCCTCGCTGTCCGCTTTACCTGAGAGATTCGCCGGGACCATTCGGCCTGAAAGCCGGACGTTCTGCGGTTTGCTCCTTCGGTGGATGCCGTGGCCCGATGGCCCGGCACCTCTCTCCAGTGAGGTAACGCCTTGATGAAAAGCGTTTTGTCAGTCCTTTTGCCTGAGCGTTCAGCAGTTTTTCAAACCGCCTGCGCCTTCGGCGGCCTGACTTGTTTCATGCTTGAGACAAGTCAGGCGCTCTCCTGACAGGGGTGGATTCTAGCTTTATTTGGCGTACACCAGATCCCGCAAGGTCAGCGACAAAGCAGGCACATAGCTCACCACCATCAGGCAAACCAGGATCACCAGCACGAAGGGGATCAAATCTTTGATCATCCGATCGAGCGAAATGCGCGCTACCGTACAGGCCGCGAACAAGTTCACGCCGAAAGGCGGTGTGATCATGCCCAGCGCCAGATTGACCACCATGATCAGGCCAAAGTGAACCGGGTCGATGCCAAAGTGCATGGCCACAGGGGCGAGGATGGGCGCCAACACGATGATGGCGGCACTGGTTTCAATGAACATGCCAATGAAAAACAAGGCCACGTTCACGCCCAGCAGGAAGTAGGCGGGCGACTTGAGCACGTCTTCCAGCCAGTGACCAATGGCTTCAGGCACCCCAGCGCGCGTGATCAGGAAGGCGAACAAACCCGCGTTGGCGATGATGAACATGATCACCGCGCTGGACAGCACCGATTTGCGCATGATCACAGCCAGGTCTTTCAGCTTGATCTCGCGGTAAATGACCGTGCCGACGATCAGCGCGTAGAACACCGCCACGGCAGACGCTTCGGTGGGGGTGAACACCCCGCCGTAGATGCCGCCCAAAATGATGACGGGCATCATGAGCGCCCAACCGGCTTGCCACGATGCTTTGCCAAAACTCAAGCGTCCATCGCCATCGTTTTTGCCCCAGCCTTTGTATTTGCAATACACCCAGACCCAGAACATCAAGGCTGCGCCAATGAACAGACCCGGGCCAAAACCGGCAATGAACAGCTCGCCAATGGACACTTCGGCACTCACGCCGTACAGGATCATGGGGATCGAAGGCGGGATGATCACGCCGAGTTCGGCCGATGTGGCTTGCAAGGAGGCCGCATAGGTGGTGGGGTAACCGTGCTTGATGAGCGCCGGGATCAGGATGGTGCCGATGGCGAAGGTGGTGGCAACCGATGAGCCCGACACCGCCGCAAAAATCATGCAGGTCAGCACGCAGGTCATGGGCAAGCCGCCTTGCACGCCGCCCACGATGCTCTTGGCAAACTCCACCAGGCGACGGGAGATGCCGCCGGTTTCCATGATGTTGCCCGCCAGGATGAAGAAGGGGATCGCAGCCAGCGGGAATTTGTTCATCGAGTTGAACATCTCCTTGACGGAGATGAGCATGTTGGCATTGCCGATCTGAATGCCGACGATGGCCGACAAGCCAATGGACACGGCCACCGAGATGGTGAGTGCAAAGCACAGCACCATGGTGCAAAGCATGACGACGCTCATTGTGCGGTCTCCAGTTCCAAACGCTGGGGATCCAGCCAATTGCCAATGATGCTGATGACGCTGAAAGCCGCGCCGACGGGCAGCGCCATGTACGCCCAGAACATGGACACGTCTTCAAGCCCGATCATGGACTGGACCTTGCCCCGGTTGGCGTAGTCCCAGCCCCACCAAATGATGACGCACACCAAAGCCAGTGCAGCCAATGCCACCACAGTGTCGAGAAATTTCTTCATGCGCGGGCCGCTCCAGCGGTAGAGCACGTCCACGCTGACCATGGCGCCTTGACGAAAGGCCATGGGGATGCCCATGAACACCATCCAGATGAGGCTGAAGCGGATGATGACCTCGGTCCATTCAATGGGGGTTTCCAGCACGAAACGGGTGAAAATTTGCAGCATGCCCAGGCAAGCTGCGACAGCCAGCATCAAACAGGCCACGAGCATGGAAAAAGCGGTGGTCCACTTTTCCACACTCAAATAGAGCGAACGCATAAAACTTCCTTCTCGACAAAATCAAAAAACGCCCGCCAATTCTGCATTGGCGGGCGTTTTGAACAAGCGCTAAATCACTTGAAGTTGCGGATGCGGTCCAGGTTGGCTTTGCCGAACTGCTTTTCAAACTCGGCCATGGCTGGACCCATGGTGGCCACGAATTTGGACTTGTCCACGTTTTCAATGATGGTCATGCCCTTCTTGCGCAACTCGGCCACGCCATTGGCATCGTCCTTGTCGACGCGGGCGCGGTTGACCTTGACGGCCTCTTTGGCCGCATCGAGGAAGATTTGCTTGTCAGCGGCGCTGAGCTTGTCAAAACTGCCCTTGTTCATCAGGATCACGACGGGTGAGTAGACGTGGCCAGTCAATGTCAGGTGTTTTTGGACCTGGTCAAAGTTGGCCGCCATGATCACGGACAGAGGGTTTTCCTGGCCGTCCACGGTGCCTTGCTGCAAGGCGGTGAACACTTCGGGGAAAGCCATCGGCGTGGTCACAATGCCCAGGCTCTTGTATGCCGCGACGTGGACAGGGTTTTCCATGGTGCGCATTTTCAGACCCTTCAGGTCACCGGGCTCGTTGACGGCGCGCTTGCTGTTGGTCATGTGACGCACGCCGTTTTCACCCCAGGCCAAAGCCTTGAAGCCTTTGGACTCGAATTTGGTCAGCAGTTCCTGGCCAATGGGGCCGTCGAGCACGGCGCGTGCATGCGCTTTGTCACGGAACAAGAAAGGCACGTCCAAAATGCGGGCCTCAGGCACGAAGTTGGGGACGGGACCGGTGGAGGTGGTGGCCAATTCCTGGGTACCCAGCTGGACCGATTCGATCGACTCGCGCTCACCGCCCAAAGAACCCGAGTAGAAGTTCTGGATCTTGATGCGACCGTTGGTCCGCTTTTCCACTTCTCTGGCCAGCGTGTCGATGGCTTCGCCTTGGTGGGAGTTCTGGGCGACCGAAATGCTGTTGCGCATGGTGATTTGCGCAGAGGCCGTGGATACGATGCCGATGGCCAAGCTCAGGCCCAACATCAGTTTGCTCAATTTCATTCGTAGCTCCTCGTGGATCAATGGACGATGACGAATTGGGGATCAATTTGTCATACAAGTTTGATTATGGGGTGCCCGCAGAGCGGTTCGACTACGGGTTTTCGCGGGGGTGCTGATGCCTTGGTGACGCTGTGGTCGCCTTGCAAAAAAAGAGGCCCTGCAGGGCCTCTCAAAGTGAATGCACAGGACTTACATGCCTGTGTAGTTCGGTCCACCACCGCCTTCGGGCGTGACCCAGACGATGTTTTGCGTCGGGTCCTTGATGTCGCAGGTCTTGCAGTGGACGCAGTTTTGCGCGTTGATCTGCAGGCGGTCGCTGTTGTCTTCGTTCTTGACAAATTCGTACACACCGGCCGGACAGTAGCGCGACTCGGGACCTGCGTATTTGGCGAGGTTGATGGCCACGGGCACAGACGCGTCTTTCAGCGTCAGGTGGGCCGGCTGGTTTTCCTCGTGGTTGGTGTTGCTGATGAAGACGCTGCTCAAACGGTCAAAAGTCAGCTTGCCATCGGGCTTGGGGTAGACGATTTGTTCGCACTCGGCGGCAGGCTTCAGGTACGTGTGGTCGGCCTTGTCGCGGCGCAGCGTCCAGGGAATGTGGCCACGCAGCACAAACTGCTCGAAGCCGTTCATGAGCGTGGCGACCGTCAGGCCCTTCTTGAACCAGCTCTTGAAGTTGCGCGACTTGTTCAGCTCGGTGTAGAGCCAGCTGGCCTCGAAGGCCTCGGGGTAGGCGCTCAGCTCGTCGTGCTCGCGGCCTGCCACGATGGCGTCATAAGCCGCTTCGGCGGCCAGCATGCCGGTCTTGATGGCGGCGTGGCTGCCCTTGATGCGGCTGACGTTCAGATAACCGGCGTCGCAACCCACCAGTGCGCCGCCCGGGAACACGGTCTTGGGCAGGCTCATCAGGCCGCCTGCGGTGATAGCGCGTGCACCGTAGCCAATACGCTTGGCGTTGACTTCGCCTTGGTCGTTGGTGAAGTACCACTTGATGTTGTTGTGGGTTTTCCAGCGCTGGAACTCTTCAAAGGGGCTGAGCCAGGGGTTGGCGTAGTCCAGACCGACCACATAGCCGATGGCGATCTTGTTGTCTTCCATGTGGTACATGAACGCGCCGCCGTAGGTGTCGTTGTTCATGGGCCAGCCGGCGGTGTGCATCACAAAACCGGGGGTGTGGCGTGAGGGGTCAATCTCCCAGACTTCCTTGATGCCGATGCCATAGGTCTGCGGGTCGCGGCCTTCGTCCAACTTGTATTTGGCGATCAACTGCTTGCCCAGATGGCCGCGTGCGCCTTCGGCGAACACGGTGTATTTGCCGTGCAACTCCATGCCGAGCTGGAAATTCTCGGTCGGCTCGCCGTCTTTGCCAATGCCCAGATTGCCGGTGGCCACGCCTTTGACCGAGCCGTCCTCGTTGTAGAGCACTTCGGCGGCGGTGAAGCCGGGGAAGATTTCGACACCCAAATTCTCGGCCTGCTGGGCCAGCCAGCGGGTGAAGTTGGAGAGGCTGATGATGTAGTTACCGTGGTTTTGTGCGCACTCGGGCAGGAAGATGCCGGGGGTGCGGGTGGCGCCGGTCTCGCTCAGGAAGCTCCAGGCGTCGTCGGTCACGGGCTGGTTGAGGGGGGCGCCGCGTTCTTTCCAGTCAGGAAAGAGTTCGGTCAGGGCCTTGGGGTCCATGATGGCGCCGCTCAGGATGTGTGCACCGGGCTCGCCGCCCTTTTCCAGCACCACCACCGACACGTCGGTGCCTTTTTCAGCGGCCAGTTGTTTCAGGCGAATGGCCGTGGACAGGCCAGCGGGGCCGCCACCGACCACGACCACGTCGTAGGGCATGGATTCGCGAGGGCCGTAGGTGCTGAGGATTTCTTCGGGGCTCATGAAAGTCTCTTTGAGGATAGTTGCGGATGCGGTGCCCGGGCGCAGGGCTTGTCGGGCGCGTGACTCATTTTATGCATCTTGAGGGTCGTTCCCCCGCACAATGGCGTCAGCCGTTGCAAGCAACGGACGCGAAACCCCTAGAAGGATTTGTCATGGCTTATGAAATCGATTTGTCGGGCCGCGTGGCCCTGGTGACGGGCGCTTCGGGTGGCCTGGGTGCGCAATTTGCCAAAACCCTGGCCGCGGCCGGGGCTGGCGTGGTGCTGGCCAGCCGCCGCATGGAAAAACTTAAGGACCTGCGGGCCGAGATCGAGGCGGCGGGCGGCGACGCGCATGTGGTCGAGATGGACGTGACCGACCGCCACAGCATCGCCGCGGCTGTGGCGCACGCTGAAACCGAGATGGGCAGCATCGACATTTTGGTGAACAACTCGGGCGTGAGCACCACCCAGCGCATCCAGGACGTGACCGAAGAAGACTATGACTTCATCATGAACACCAATGTGCGCGGTGCGTTTTTTGTGGCGCAAGAGGTGGGCAAGCGCATGCTGGCCCGGGCCAAAGGCGCAGCGCCGGGCAGCTTCACGGGCGGGCGCATCATCAACATCGCGTCGATGGCGGGCCTCAAGGTCTTGCCGCAAATCGGGGTGTATTGCATGAGCAAGGCGGCCGTGGTGCAGATGACCAAGGCCTTTGCGGTGGAGTGGGGCCGTTTTGGCATCAATGTGAACGCGATCTGCCCAGGCTACATCGACACCGAGATCAACCACCACCACTGGCAGACCGAGCAGGGCCAAAAACTCATCAGCATGCTGCCACGCAAGCGCGTGGGCCAGCCGCAAGATCTGGACGCCTTGCTGATGCTGCTGGCCAGCGACCAGAGCCATTTCATCAATGGCGCGGTGGTCTCGGCCGACGACGGCTTTGCGGTGTGAGGGGCAAACCATGAAGCTGGAGCTGCCCGAGCGCAAGAAACTGGTGCACGAGTTGGTCATCCCCATCCGCTGGGGCGACATGGACGCCATGGGCCATGTCAACAACACGGTGTACTTCCGCTATCTGGAGACCACCCGCATCGACTGGTTCGACAAGATCGGCTTTGTGCTGAATCCGCAAGGCGAGGGGCCGGTGATCGTCAATGCCTTTTGCAACTTCTACAAACAGTTTGAATACCCGGGCAATATCCTGGCCAAAATGTTTGTGAGCGATCCGGGCCGCACGACCTTTGAGAGCTGGTGCACGCTGGAGCGCACCGACCAGCCGGGCGTGGTATTTGCCGCAGGGGGGGCGACCACGATCTGGGTGGACTTTCCCCAACAAAAAGCCGTGACCATGCCCGACTGGGTGCGGGCTTTGGTCAGCAACTGAGCGCCGTTTTTCGTGGGAGCGCACCCTTGTGCGCGAATCCCTTAAGTGGCCGATGTGGCGGGTACGCCCACCGCACGCCACTGGTCGGCGTGGTTTTGCAGCCAGTCTTGCGACAGGGTGGGGCTGCCCACTTGTATGGGGTGAAAGTCGCGTCGGGTGTAGGCCCAGATGGGCTTGGCCACGCGCCAGACCATGCCGCGGCGACCGAACAAAAACTTGCCCGCTGACCACCATGTCGAAGGCTTGAACAGCGTCTTGTCGTGCCAGAGGTTGTTGACGGTCTGGCGGAAGACATCGGTGCTGAACTGCACGGTGACGTACCAGAACCAGCGCATGCGCCACTGGTGGTTACCGCCCAATCGCTGGTACAAGTCAAAGGCTACGCATTTGTGCTCGGACTCTTCGGCAGCGTGCCAGCGCCACAGGGTTTTGAGGGGTTCTTCGGCCCCGGCGAACCAGTCGCCCGGCTGGTCGATGCGCTCCAGCGTCAGGTCACCAAAGATGGAGGTGTAGTGCTCAAAAGCGGCAGTGATCGCCAGCTCGTGCAGATAGCCCTTGTCGCTCTTGCTGAAAAATTCTTCGCGGCCTTTTTTCAGGCGCTGCTCGGCGCGTGGCCCCCAGTGGTTGACCAAGCCTTGTTTTTCCAGGTGGGCGTTGTACAGGGCATGCAGGTGGCGGTGGGTGGCCTCTTGCCCAACAAAGCCCTTGGCGATTTGCTTGAGCTCGGCGTTTTCCGGGGTGTCGGGCAGCTGCTTGGCCCCCGCCTTGACCGCATCGATGAAGGACTGCTCACCCACCGGAAAGCTCATGGACAAGGCGTTGGCATAAGCCGTCAAAAACGCATCGCCGCCGTTCCAGTGACGAGAGAAACCCTGGCTCAGGTCCACGCTCAGGCGGCGCACGGTCAACTCGGTCGGGGCGGCGGGGTGGGTGCTCATGGCATGTCTCATGGTGATATGGGTCAGAATGTGAGCATTGTTCAGGTTTTGCAAAGACCTTGCAACTCGCTATCTGCTCACATTTTGACAAAGGCCTTTTCATGCCCGCCCCCAAACCCGCTGCAAAACCCGCCACCAAGCCCCAGGCCAACCCCCAGGCCGAACTCAGCCTGCGTCGCCAGCCTTCGCAGGCCCGGGCGCAGCAGACCATGCAGACCCTGTTCAAGGCCGCTGCTCAGATTTTGGATAAGGAAGGCGAGGGTGGTTTGACCACCAACAAGGTCGCGGCTGCTGCTGGGTTTTCGATTGGCACGCTCTACCAGTACTTTCCGAGCAAAGAGGTGCTGGTGCGGGCCATGGCCACACGCGGGCAAGAGATGGTGTTGCAAGAGCTGGGGCGCTACCTGAGCGAGCTGGAAACTCTGCCCAACGTGCGCGAGCTCGACGGGCGCGAGCTGCTGTGCCAGGCCATTCGTATCCTGGTGCGCGGTTTTGCCACCGGGAAGGGCCTGAGCCAAAGCCTGATCCGCCTGTGCTGGACACTGGAAAAACCCGATGAAACCGCCAGCGCCGTGCGCCAGGTCGCCGACCGCCTGGCCATCTTTTTTGAACGCATCGGCCACCCCGCGCTGCAAACACCCAGCCCGGCGCAGCTGTTCGTACTGACCCGTTCGGTCATCGGCACGCTGCGCAGCGCCAGCCTGGAAAAGTCGCCCTTGCTGGGCAGCCCGGCCTTTGAGGAGGCCCTGGTGCAAATGGCCTGGTCCCTGCTGGCCCGCCAGTCTCCCACCAACCCGGCCTGACCTGGCACCCATTCGTCATCGAAGGCATGGACACCCTATCGGGTCGGGTGTGACGAGTTCGCGTGTCTGTCATGCCCGGGCATGCGGGCATCCACGGCAGTCGAAGGCACGTCCCCCGATCAAGTCAGGTGTTCAGGCCAGCACTCAGGCCGTCGGCTTGGCCTTGGGCGCGCGGCCCATCAGGTAGAACTCCGGGTTGGGCATCATGCCGCTGAAGCTGGCCATGCGGTTACTCAGGCCAAAGAAGGCGGTGATGGCCGCGATGTCCCAGATGTCCTCGTCGTTGAAACCGTAGGCGTGCAGAGCGGCAAAATCGGCTTCTTCGACCTCGTCGGAGTGGTGGCAAACCTTCATGGCGAAGTCCAGCATGGCGCGTTGGCGTGGGCTGATGTCGGCCTTGCGGTAGTTGATGGCCACCTGGTCGGCCACCAAAGGCTTTTTCTCGTAAATCCGCAAGATCGCGCCATGCGCTACCACGCAATACAGGCAGTTGTTGGCGGCGCTGGTGGTGGTCACGATCATCTCGCGCTCACCTTTGGTCAGGCCGCTTTCGCGCCCGACCGATTCGGGCACCATCAGCGCATCGTGGTACGCAAAAAACGCCCGCCATTCGGCTGGGCGACGGGCAAAGGCCAAAAACACATTGGGTACAAAACCGGCTTTTTCTTGAATTTCCAGCACTTTGGCTTTGATGTCTTCAGGCAGGTCATTGATTTCGGGGGTTGGGTAGCGTGTGCTCATGGCTTTCCTTTTTGTTGTCATGCCCGCGAATGCGGGTATCCATGTCTTATCGGCTTTGGCTGTCTTGGACTCAGCCACATGACCGATTATGCTGACGAACTTTTCAGGAGCCTGTCATGTCCAAAACACCCATTGAGCAAGCCCGCGACGCCCACGCCGATGACGCTGCCTTCCAGGCTGGCCTCATCACCCGCACCCAAGTCATGGGCGCTGAATTTGTGGACCGCGCCTTTGGCAACGCCACCGATTACACCCAGCCCATGCAGGAGTTCATCACGCGCAACGCTTGGGGCAACGTCTGGCAGCGCCCCGGTCTGGACTTGAAAACCCGCAGCCTGGTCACAGTGGCCATGCTGACTGCGTTGGGCAAACAGCATGAACTCAAGGGCCATGTGCGCGGCGCACTCAACAACGGTGCCACCCCGGAAGAGTTGCGCGAAGTGATGCTGCACGCCACCGTGTATTGCGGCTTCCCCACGGCCATCGATGCGTTTAGGACGGTGGCGGAGGTGGTTGAATCCCAGGGCTGACTCACCCCCGCATCAACTTCTGAATCAAATCCGCCGTCCCGGAGGCCTGGTATTTGCGCATGAGCTTGACGCGATAGATTTCCACTGTGCGGTGGCTGATGCTCAGGGCGCGGCCGATCTCCTTGCTGGTCAGGCCGTCCATCAGGTGGGCGGCGACTTCGCGTTCGCGGGCGGTGAGTTCGGCCTTGACAGGTTTGCGGGCTGACAGGTCTTCAAAGGTCCAGATGCCCGCCTCGTGTGGCGCGTCGCGGTTGAGTGCCCGGCCGGTCACGTGGCACCAGAAGGTTTCGCCTTTGAAGCGCCCGTCCACCCGTTTCATTACCCGGTCATCGGCGTACACGCCTTTGGCGTTCAGGATGGGTGCGATGCGCTGGCCGGTGCGTTCGTACTCGTCAGCGCTGGGGTAGAGCAGCTGAAAGCTTTGGCCGATCAATTGCGCCTTGCTCACACCAAACATCTCGCACACCCGCTGGTTGCAGTCGACGATGGCGCGGTTGCGCGACAGCACCAGGCCGATGGGGGCCAAATCGAAGGCGAGGCGGTAGTCGATGTCGGTGTTCATGGTTTGATCAGGGCCAGCCTCTACGAAAAACTACGTATGTGATTACGTAGTATCGTAGCGTTTTCATCCTTTCCTGGAGACCGGTGTGAACAAGATTTATCCCTCCGCAGCCGAAGCCCTCAAGGGCATCGTGGCTGACGGGCAACTCATTGGCGTGGGCGGCTTTGGCCTGTGCGGCATTCCCGAGGCGCTGATCGATGCGCTCAAGAACAGCGGCGTGCAGAACCTGACCGCGATTTCCAACAACGCGGGCGTGGACGATTTTGGTCTGGGCAAGCTGCTGCAGACCCGCCAGATCAAGAAAATGATCGCGTCCTATGTGGGCGAGAACAAGGAGTTTGAGCGCCAGTACCTGGCGGGCGAGCTGGCCCTGGAGTTCACGCCCCAAGGCACGCTGGCCGAGAAGCTGCGTGCGGGCGGTGCGGGCATTCCGGCCTTCTTCACCAAGACCGGCGTGGGCACCCTGGTGGCCGAAGGCAAGGAGCTGCGCGAGTTTGACGGCGAGACCTATGTGATGGAGCGCTCGCTGGTCCCCGATGTGTCGCTGGTCAAGGCGCACCGCGCCGACAAGTCCGGCAACCTGCAGTTCCGTTACACCTCGCGCAACTTCAACCCGGCGGTGGCCATGGCCGGCAAGATCTGCGTGGTCGAGGTCGAAGAGATTGTGGAAACCGGCGCCATGCACCCTGACAGCGTGCACCTGCCCGGCATTTATGTGCACCGCATCGTGCTGAACGCGAAGCCGGAAAAGCGCATCGAAAAACGCACCATCACTGAAAAGGCGGGAGTCTGATATGAGCTGGAGTCAAGACCAAATGGCCGCCCGTGCGGCCCACGAACTGGAAGACGGTTTCTATGTGAACCTGGGCATCGGCATCCCCACGCTGGTGGCCAACTTTGTGCCCGCCGACAAGGAAGTCTGGCTGCAAAGCGAAAACGGCATGCTGGGCATTGGCCCGTTCCCCACTGAGGACGAAGTCGATGCCGACCTGATCAACGCGGGCAAACAGACGGTGACGACCATCAAAGGCTCGTCGATTTTTGGCAGCGAGCAGTCGTTTGCCATGATCCGTGGCGGCAAGATCAATCTGTCGATCCTGGGTGCGATGCAGGTCAGCGAAAAGGGTGATCTGGCCAACTGGATGATCCCCGGCAAGATGGTCAAGGGCATGGGCGGCGCGATGGACCTGGTCGCAGGCGTCAAGCGCGTGATCATCTTGATGGAACACGTGGCCAAGAAGAAAGACGGCACCGAGGACATGAAGATTTTGCCCAGCTGCACACTGCCCCTGACGGGCGTGGGTGTGGTCGACCGCATCATCACCGACCTGGCCGTGATGGACGTGACCGACGCGGGTCTGAAAGTGGTGGAGCTGGCCCCGGGTGTGACGCCCGAGTTGCTGCAAAGCAAGACGGGTGTGAAACTGATCTTCTGATCGGCGTTCTCCCAAACCTTCAAAAAACCGCAATTTATTGCGGTTTTTTGTTTTCATTGAATTGATTGACTTAATGGTCGTAAAAAACGACTGAATGCAATACTTTTGGGTTTTTCCTTATTCCATTGACCGACAGTTCCTCACAAAATGGGGTTTTTAATGGCTTGCTGAATGTCGAACTTCCCCACAGATCGCGTGCGCGGTGAATTGCTCCGTGAATGGCGCGTCTCTCAGCGGTGCGATGTCACCGCTTTGGCCAGCAGCGCCAATTTGTCTGTCGCCCAAATTTTGCAATTGGAGTCGGGCGGTAACTCGCTTTTTTACACCCCGGCCATCAAGGAAAACGCGGCCCGCAAGGTCGCCAACTTGCTGGGGGGCGATCCCGCCGCCGTGATCCGACCCATGGACGATGCGGCAGTGGTTCCAGGGCCTTCTGTTGTAGAGGAGTTGGTGGAGTTGTCGCGCCAAAGGGCTCAAGCCACTCCTGCCCCTTCGGTGTTCTCTCAACCGCCCCGTTGGCTGCTGGGTTTGCTTCTGACCGTTGGTTTGTGCGTGGTGGGTTTGGTTTTGCTTCGTCACCCAGGCCCGAGTGGTGGGGTGAGATCGCTGTGGCAAGTGTCAACCGCTCAACCGGTTTCGGCCCCCCAGCCCAAGACTGCGCCGGCCGTTGTTGCGCGGCCTGCACCCGTATCCGCTGCCACGCCTGCGCCCACACCGGCACCTGCGTTCACACCTGAATCTGTGATTGCACCCGCACCCGCACCCGTTGCAGTTGAAAAAGTCGCTCCTGACAACAAGCTCTGCCAACCCCATCAAACCGCCGCCGTGCTCACACCTGCCAGCCCCAGCAAAGCTGGCGACATGGTGTACCTCGTGGCGCAGAAATCGGGGGCCATTTGCGTGGTCGATGGCGCGGGCCGCAGTACGGTGCTGTCCTTGGCGGCGAACGAAGCCCGCAGTGTCTATGGCGCAGCCCCGTGGCGGGTGCATTTTGAACAGCCAGAACAAGCCCAGCTGTATTTCCAGGGCGTGCGCCTGCGCCTGCCGGATGCGGGCGTCACGCACGTGGCTTTGCAAGAAGCCGCCAGAAACCGCTGAGTTCAGGCCCTCAGCTGGGCCTGCAGTTCGGCCACTTGGGCACGCAAGGCCTGATTTTCTGCGGTCAGTGAGGCCACACGCGCTTGCAAGGCTTGCACGTCCTCGGGCAGGGCCACAGATGAGGCCGCGGCCTCTGGGGATGTCTTGCGGTGCACCTCGCGCACACGCTTGGCGGCTTGTTTGAGTTCATCCTTACCGCCCAGCGCGGCAGATTTTTGTTCTTCAGCGGACAAGCTGGCCACGGCCGCAGCGGCGTTGATGGAAATGGCGCCGGCCTTGACGGCCGCTACCAGTTCGGGCGCGGCTTGTTTCTGGATTTTTTCAATCTGCACCACCTGGCTGCTGCTCAGGCGGGCGGCTTTGGCGATGTCGGCGCGGCTCTTGAGCGGGTTGGGCTCGGGGACTTCAGCGTCTTGGGGTACGACATGCGTCGCATCGCCCAGTGATGGCATGCCTGGTTCGGCGCTGGCGCTGGCGCTGGCGATGGCGATGGCTTGGGCACGCCGCGCAGCCAGAATCTCACGCTTGCGCAAAGCCAGCACGCCACGCTGAAAGTCGGAAACGCTGCGCCGCCCCAGGTGCTGATCGATCATCCACAGGTGGACATCCTCCATCGATTGGAAGCGCGTGTTCTGCACCGTCTGAAAAGGCAAGCCATGCTTTTGGCAAATGCCGTAGCGGTTATGCCCGTCCACCAGCACATCGCCCCACAGCACCAGCGCATCGCGGCAACCCTCGGCCAGGATGCTGCGCTCCAGCGCTGCGTGTTCGTCCGGGGTGAGCGGGTCGATGTAGGCTTTGAGTTCTTCGTTGACGGTGATCTGCATGGGCGAGGGTAGAAATGCCGAAGGCCCCTTGCGGGGCCTTCTTGGTCTGGGCGAAAGTGCTGGAGCGGGTGATGGGAATCGAACCCACGTTATTTGCTTGGGAAGCAAGAGTCCTACCATTGAACGACACCCGCGATGCACCAGATTGTACTGGTGCTTGGACCTTGTCCAGACAAGAGGGATGCGAGCCATGGCAGAGGTGGCGCATTTGTCGCAGGCGTGACGCGATCGCGTGTTCACTGCGGATTTACCCGGTGGACGGGAGCGGGCAGCCTGCATAAATTGGGGTGTCTACCAATTTGCAGGAACCCCGATGAAGACAGACATTTCACCCATTGAGCAGACCCCCGACCCACAGCGCCGCCAAACCCTGCAAGGCATGGCGGGCATCCTGGCGGGCATGGCTGCGCCTGCGCTGATGAGCAGCAGCGTTTGGGCGCAGAGCGCATTTCCCAACAAACCCATCACCCTGATTGCGCCTTGGCCACCGGGCGGAAGCAGCGATGCGGTCATGCGAGCATTTGCCGAGAGCGCCTCGCGCGCGTTGGGCGTGTCGGTGGTCGTGGACAACCGGCCGGGGGCTGGGGGCACTTTGGGTGCCACCGCCATGGTCAATGCCCGTCCCGATGGCTACATGCTCACCCAGTTGCCTTTGGGTGTGTACCGCTTGCCGCACATGCAAAAAATGGCCTTTGACCCGGTCAAGGACCTGACCCACATTGCATGCCTGACGGGCTATACCTTTGGCTTGGTGGCGACCATGGATGCGCCTTTCAAGACCCTCAAGGAAATGGTGGCTTATGCCAAGGCCAATCCGGGCAAGGTCGAGTACGGCAGCACCGGCACGGGCACCACGCCACACCTGGCGATTGAGGAGTTCTCGCAAAAAGCGGGCATTGAGCTCAACCACATTCCCTACAAAGGCTCTGCTGAGCTGATGCAGGCGATTTTGGGCGGACACATCCGAGTGATGAGCGGCACCACCGAATTTGCACCGCTGGTCAAGGAGGGCAAGCTGCGCCTGTTGGCCACGCTGGGGCGCAACCGCACCAAGGCGTTTCCGGACATTCCCACGGTCAAGGAAAGCGGCTGGGACACGATCACCGAGTCGCCTTTTGGCATTGGCGGCCCCAAGGGCATGGACCCGGCCGTGGTGCGGATACTGCACGATGCCTTCAAGAAAACGCTGGAAGACCCCAAAGTGCTGGAAACACTGGACCGCTTCTTCCAGCCCGTGATCTACATGGGCACCGAGGAGTACACCCGCTACGGCGCCCGCACTTTTGAGGCCGAACGCGCCACCATCGAGCGTCTTGGCTTGGCCAAAAAGTCGTGAAAAAAGGCACCCTCGGGTGCCTTGCGCGGGATGCTTCCAAAGCCGTCCGCTTGTCGGGCGGCTTTGGTCTTTTCAGACGTTCATTTCAGGATGTCGCCCATGCAGAGGTATTTGATCTCCACATAGTCGTCCATGCCGTGGTGTGAGCCCTCGCGGCCCAGGCCCGACTGCTTGACGCCACCAAACGGCACATGCTCGGTGGCCAGAATGCCCACGTTGATGCCGACCATGCCGTATTCCAGCGCCTCGCTCACGCGGAAGATGCGACCCACGTCGCGGCTGTAGAAGTAGCTGGCCAGGCCAAACTCGGTGTTGTTGGCCGCAAAGATGGCTTCTTGCTCGGTCTTGAACTTGAAGATGGGCGCAAAGGGGCCAAAGGTTTCTTCCTTGGCGCAGACCATGTCGGCGCTGGCGTCCGCGATCACGGTGGGCTCAAAAAACTGTCCGTCCAGGCGCTTGCCGCCCGCGAGCACACGCCCGCCCTTGGCGATGGCGTCTTTCACATGGCGCTCGACTTTGTCGAGGGCCGAGGGTTCGATCAGCGGGCCCTGGTTCACGCCGTCGGCAAAGCCGTTGCCCACTTTGGCGGTTTTGACCTTGGCCGCGAACTTGGTGGCGAACTCTTCGTAGACCGATTCCTGCACATAAAAACGGTTGGTGCACACGCAAGTCTGGCCCGCATTGCGGTATTTGCTGGCAAAAGCGCCTTCCACGGCGCTGTCGATGTCGGCGTCGTCGAACACGATGAAGGGCGCGTTGCCCCCCAGCTCCAGCGACATCTTCTTGACGGTGGGGGCCGACTGCGCCATCAGGATGCGACCCACCTCGGTGGAGCCTGTGAAGCTGATGTGGCGCACCACGTCGCTGGCGCACAGCACTTTGCCGATGGCGATGCTTTGCGGGCCGTCTGCGGTGATGATGTTGAGCACCCCGGCCGGGATGCCTGCACGGATCGCCAGCTCGGCCGCAGCCAAGGCGGTGAGCGGGGTTTGCTCGGCGGGTTTGATGACCACGGGGCAACCGGCTGCCAGGGCTGGGGCCACCTTGCGGGTGATCATGGCCAGCGGGAAGTTCCAGGGCGTGATGGCCGCGCACACGCCGATGGGCTGCTTGAGCACCAAGAGGCGGCGGTTGTTGTCGAACTGGGGCAGGGTTTCGCCGTTCACGCGCTTGGCCTCTTCGGCGAACCACTCCACAAAACTTGCGCCATAGGCCACTTCGCCACGCGACTCGGCAATCGGCTTGCCGTTTTCTGCGGTCATGAGGCGTGCCAGGTCTTCGGTGTTGGCGATCAAGAGGTCAAACCACTTGCGCAGGATGATGCTGCGCTCTTTGGCGGTCTTGGTTTTCCAGGCGCCCCAGGCGGCGTTGGCGGCGGCAATGGCGGCTTCAGCCTCGGCCGCACCCAGGTTGGCCACGCTGGCCAAATGCCCGCCTGTGGCCGGGTCGGTCACGTCAAAACGCTGGCTGCCCGCGACCCACTGGCCATTGATCAGGGCGTCGGTCTTGAGCAAAGTCGGGTCGTTCAGCAAGGCGAGGGGGGATGTCTTCATGTCCATGGGGTCTCCAAAAGCCCGTGAGACGGGCGCGGGGAAAATTCAAATCCGCAGCTTAGCCTGTGTGAGTGGCCCTGTCTGTCACGAAAGTCGCAAAAACCACGGCGTTTGCGGGGCCGCCGATCTGACCGGTGAGCAAGTAGGGCCTGGCCTCAAATCTATAATGCCCGGTTGCATTGAAAGCCTGAACCACCATGAGCCAAGCCCCCATTTCCGTCGCCGACATCCGCAAGACCTTTTTGGACTTTTTCGAGTCCAAGGGGCACACCGTGGTGGCCTCCAGCCCCTTGGTGCCAGGCAACGACCCGACTTTGATGTTCACCAACTCGGGCATGGTCCAGTTCAAGGACGTGTTTTTGGGCTCGGACAAGCGCTCTTATGTGCGTGCTGCCTCCGTGCAGGCCTGCCTGCGCGCCGGTGGCAAACACAACGACCTGGAAAACGTGGGCTACACCGCCCGCCACCACACCTTCTTCGAGATGCTGGGCAACTGGTCGTTTGGTGACTATTTCAAGCGCGAATCGCTGGAGTGGGCTTGGGAACTGCTGACCCAGGTCTACAAACTGCCCGCCGACAAGCTGTACGCCACCGTTTACATGGAAGACGACGAGGCCCATGGCATTTGGGAAGGCATTTTTGTCAAGGCGGGTTGGACGCCCGAGCGCATCCAGGCCGAAAACCGCATCATCCGCATCGGCGACAACAAGGGCGGCCGCTATAAGAGCGACAACTTCTGGATGATGGCCGACACCGGCCCTTGCGGCCCTTGCTCTGAAATCTTCTACGACCACGGCCCGCACATTCCCGGCGGCCCACCGGGCAGCCCCGACGAAGACGGCGACCGCTTCATCGAGATCTGGAACAACGTGTTCATGCAGTTCAACATGCACGAAGACGGCTCGGTCACACCGCTGCCCGCCCCTTGCGTGGACACGGGCATGGGCCTGGAGCGCTTGGCCGCCATCCTGCAACACGTGCACAGCAACTACGAAATTGACATTTTTGAAGCGCTGATCAAGGCCGCGGCCCGCGAAACCGGCTGCACCGACCTGAACAATAAGTCGCTGCGCGTGATTGCCGACCACATCCGTGCTACCGCGTTTTTGGTGAGCGATGGCGTGGTGCCGAGCAACGAAGGACGTGGTTATGTGCAGCGCCGCATCATCCGCCGCGCCATCCGCCACGGGTATTTGCTGGGCCAGAAAACCCCGTTCTTCCACAAGCTGGTGCCCGATTTGGTCAAGCTCATGGGCGCGGCTTACCCCAATTTGGCCAATCAGGCCGAGCGCATTGCCGATGTCTTGCGTGTGGAAGAAGAGCGTTTCTTCGAGACGCTGCAAAGCGGCATGCAGATTCTGGACGCGGCCCTCGAGGGTGGCGTGAAGGTCTTGCCGGGCGAAGTGGCGTTCAAGCTGCACGACACCTACGGCTTCCCGCTCGACCTGTCGGCCGATGTCTGCCGTGAGCGTGGCTTGAGCGTGGACGAAGCCGGTTTTGCCACGGCCATGGAAAAGCAAAAAGCCCAAGCCCGTGCCGCAGGCAAGTTCAAGATGGACAAGGCCCTGGAGTATTCGGGTGAGGGCAACGACTTTGTGGGTTACGACGCGCTGATGGCCAACGCCAAAGTGCTGGCGCTGTACGCCGACGGCCAGGCCGTGACCGAACTGAAAGCCGGTCAGGCGGGTGTGGTCGTGCTGGACACGACCCCGTTCTATGCCGAGTCGGGCGGTCAGGTGGGCGACCAGGGCATGATCCACAACGCGGGTGGCCAGTTCAACGTGGCCGACACGCTCAAGATCAAGGCCGATGTGTTTGGCCACCACGGTGAATTGAAATCCGGCAGCCTGAAAGTGGGCGACGCGGTGCAGGCCCATGTGGACATGGCCCTGCGTGCCGCCACCGTGCGCAACCACAGCGCCACCCACCTGATGCACAAGGCCTTGCGCGAAGTGCTGGGCAGCCATGTGCAGCAAAAGGGCAGCTTGGTGAATGCCGAGCGCACCCGCTTTGACTTTGCGCACAACGCGCCCGTGACCGACGCCGAGATCCGCGAGATCGAAGCCAAGGTCAATGCCGAAATTTTGGCCAACGCCGCCGCGCAAGCGCGTGTGATGGACATCGAAAGCGCCCAGAAGACTGGCGCGATGATGCTGTTCGGCGAGAAGTACGGCGAGACCGTGCGTGTTTTGGACATTGGCTCTAGCCGCGAACTGTGCGGTGGCACCCACGTCAAGGCCACGGGCGACATTGGCTTGTTCAAGATCGTGGGCGAGGGCGGTGTGGCCGCTGGCGTGCGCCGCATCGAAGCGGTGACCGGTGAAAACGCCTTGGCTTACCTGCAGTCGCTCGAAGACACCGTGACGCAAGCGGCGGGCACGCTCAAGGCCCAGCCGGCCGAGCTGAACAACCGCATCGCGCAGGTGCTCGATCAGGTCAAGGCGCTGGAAAAAGAACTGGCTGCTGCCAAAGGCAAGCTGGCTTCGGCCCAGGGCGACGAGCTGATGACCCAAGCCATTGACATCCAAGGCATCAAGCTTTTGGTGGCCCAGATCGAAGGCGCGGACGCCAAGACCCTGCGCGACACCATGGACAAGCTCAAGGACAAAATGAAAACTGCGGTGATCGTCTTGACCGCTGTGGACGGTGAGAAGGTGCAGATCGCCGCAGGTGTGACGGCCGACACCACAGGCAAGGTCAAAGCGGGCGAGTTGGCCAGCTTTGTGGCGGGCCAAGTGGGCGGAAAAGGTGGCGGCAAGCCCGACATGGCCATGGCCGGCGGCACCAACGCCGCGGCTTTGCCCGCAGCGATGGCCAGTGTTCAGGCTTGGGTGGCCGAGCGGGTTTGAGCCTGCGTGGCCCAGCCTCACTCACAGGCGCAGTTGCTGGCGACTCTCGAACACACGGGCCTGGCCCGTGTGCGGGTCGGTGAACTGCACCGAGTGGGCCAGCAACTGCAAGGGTTGCGCCAGGTTCTCGAGCTCATCTGGCCCCCGCAGCACCGAGGGGTAAAACTGGTCGCCTTCAATCGCAAGCCCCATGGCCATCATGTGCACGCGCAACTGATGGCGTTTGCCTGAAACCGGCTCCAGCTGGTACAGCGCTCGGGCACCTTCGCTGCGCAGCAGGGCGATGCGGGTTTCGCTGTTGGGCTCCCCCGGAACTTCGCACATTTTGAAAAAATGCACCGGGTCTTCGGCCAGGCGGCTGGTGTGCACGCGCGGCAGTGTCAGCTCGGGGCGGTGCAAGGCCACGGCGTGGTAGGTCTTGTGAATGGCGTGTTCCCGAAACAGGGCGTGGTAGGCATCGCGCTCGTGCAGCCGTTTGCCAAACAACACCAGTCCGGCCGTTTCACGGTCAATCCGGTGCAGGGGCACCAGATCGGCCTGGCCGGTCAGGCGCTTGAGTTGCACCAACAGGCATTGCTGCACATAAGGGCCTGACGGCGTCACAGGCATGAAATGTGGCTTGTCGGCCACCAACAGGTGATCGTCCTCGAACACCACCGCTGCTTGTCCAGGCAATGGCGGCTCGTCAGCCACATGGCGGTAATAAAAATAGCGCTCCCCGGCCAGGCAGGGCTGATGGGCCTGGGCGCTTTGCCCACTTTCTTGCAGCACCAGACCCTGGTCCATGCGACGCGCCCATTCGCTGCGCGAGATGCCGGGCATGCGCTGCGCCAGAAAATCGAGCAAATGGGGCCAGTGACCTGCCGGGACGGCCACCACGCTGGCGCTCACGCCATCGCGCATGGGCATTTGGGCCACGCGTCCCGAGCGGGTCATGTCAGACCCGCCGGAACACCAGGTCCCACACGCCGTGGCCGAGCTTGAGTCCCCGGTTTTCAAACTTGGTGAGCGGCCGGTAGTCGGGTTTGGTGGCAAAGCCGTCCGCTGCGGCGCTGGTGTTGGCCAGCAAGGGTTCCGTGCGGAGCACGGCCATCATTTGCTCGGAATAAGGCTGCCAGTCGGTGGCCAGGTGCAGGTAGCCACCGGGCTTGATGTGCTGGGCCAGGCGCTGCACAAAGGGCGCCTGGATCAGGCGACGTTTGTGGTGGCGGCTTTTGTGCCAAGGGTCTGGAAAGAAGATGTGCACGCCGTCCAGGCTGTCCGGGCCGAGCATGTTGTCCATGACCTCGATCGCGTCGTGCTGGACGATGCGGATGTTGCCGATGTGCTCTTCGCCGCAGCGCTTGAGCAAGGCGCCCACACCGGGCTCGTGCACTTCACAGCACAAAAAGTTGTCATCCGGGCGCACCTGCGCGATTTTGGCGGTGGCATCGCCCATGCCAAAACCGATTTCCAGAATCAAGGGGGCACTGCGCCCAAAGGCGGCCTGCACGTCCAGGCGTTCAGCACGGTAGGGGATCAAAAACTGCGGGCCGAATTGCTCAAACGCCCGCACTTGGCCCGAGCCCATGCGCCCGGCCCGCAGCACATAGGTCTTGATGGTGCGCATGAAGGGTGCTTCTTGGGCGTCGGCTGCCGGGGCGGTTGTGGTGTCTTCTGGCGTCGTCATGGGGGCGGGATGTGGGGCAAAGCCTGTGATTATCGCGGGTCCAGGTCCGGGTTGTACTTGGGCTTGGGTGTGCTCAGGCCGCACTGAACGGGTTGACCAGCTTCACCCCGGCCAGCACCTCACCTGTGCCCATGTCCTCGGTGATCAAGACCGAGCATCCCGCAATGTGGGCGCTGGCCACGATCAAGGCGTCCCAATAGCTCAGGGCGTGTTGCTGGTGCATCTGCAGCGCCATGTCGATGGTGTCCGGGGTCACGGCAGCCACATCCAGCTGCCGGTAGCAGTGCAGCTGCTCGCGGATGTGCGTGTGGGACAGGCCCAGCTTGCGCAGGCCGACCTGGATGTACTCGTTCAGGACTTGGGTGGACAGCACGCCCAGCCGTTCAAAGCGCAGGTGGCGCAGCACATCGATGGCGATGCGCTGTTTGCGGGGCTCGTCTGTGCTGTCGGCATAGACCAGCAGGTTGGTGTCGATGAAGCAGCGCGCTTTGGGTAGAGCCAGCAGTTGGCCCCAGGGCGGCGTGGGTTCAGCCGCGATCATGCAGGGCGTCCCGGTCAAACTTCCAGCCTTGCAGGCGACCGCCGCCGCTCAGGCAACGTTGCTCCCAAAGTTGCCACTCGGTGACCTGGCGCTCTTGTCCGGCCAGTTGTTCCAGGTAGTCGCGCACGGCCTGGTTCAGGCTTTTGCCCATTTTGCGGGCCGCTTCGCGTGCGGATTCGGCGACGCGCTCGTCGACGGACAGAGTGATGTTCATGGTGGGCCTCCCTTAAAGGTGCATGGTGGCTGTGCAACAGCAGAACACGCATTCATAAATTCACACATATTATGTGTGAATCGGGGCTCTGGCGCAAATGTATGCCCTCATGGGGGAGCCTTGGCCCTCAGCTGCTCGGTCCAAAGTGACAAGGCTTGCGTGGGGGCGAGGTGCGCGGGTGCCGCAGTCAGCCCAAGCACCTGCGCCGCAGCGTTCAGCGCGGCCAAGACAGCTTGTGGGGTTTGCAAATCCAGCGCTTGGGCCCCGTTTTGTTTGCTGAGCTTTTCGCCGTTGGCACCCAGCACCAGAGGGGTGTGCAGGTACTGGGGCGTGGGCAGGCCCAAGGCGCGTTGCAGCACGATTTGCCGTGCCGTGTTGTCGGCCAGGTCCTGACCGCGCACCACATGGGTGATGCCTTGCGCGGCGTCGTCCACCACCACTGCCAGCTGGTAAGCCCACAAGCCATCGGCGCGGCGCAGCACAAAGTCGCCGACTTCCTGGCTCACGTTTTGCTGTTGCGGCCCCAGGCGGCGGTCGCGCCAATGCGTGACGGCGGGCAAGCCCAGTGCGGCTTGCACGGCCTGCACATTCAGCCGCCAGGCGCGGGCGGGTTTGCCCCTCAGACCGTTTCGGCAGGTGCCGGGGTAGACGGCGGCGCTGTGCCGGACCACGGCTTGGGCCGATTCGATCTCTTTACGCGAGCAGCCGCAGGGGTAGGCCCAGCCTTGTTCCACCAGGGTTTGCAAGGCGGCAGCGTAGTGCTCGCCGCGCTGGCTTTGCCACAGCACGGGGCCGTCGGGCTGCAGGCCGCAGGCTGCCAGTTGCTGCAAGATCGCCTGGTCGGCCCCCGGCACGCAGCGGGGTGTGTCCACATCTTCGATGCGTACGAGCCAGCGGCCGCCGTGGGCGCGGGCATCGAGCCAGCTGGCCAGCGCCGCCACCAGCGAGCCGGCATGCAAAAGGCCGGTTGGCGAGGGCGCAAACCGGCCTGTGTAGGGGCTCCCCATGGGTGATCAGCGTTTCTTGAGCACCGCCAAAGCCAGCTCCAGGCCCGAGACAAAAGCGTCTTCAACCCGGTGGCCCAGGCACCAGTCGCCGCACAGGCCAATGCCCTGGTCCTTGAACCACAGGTGGCTTTCGCCCAAGGGCTGTGCGGTTTTGGCATACAGCCAGCGGTGTACCTCGGCATGGGCCGGGGTGGCGCGAATGCCGGTGATCTCGGCAAAGGCCTTGATCAGCTTGCCGGTGATGCGTTCGGCCGAGTCGTTGACGTGCTCGGCAGACCAGGGGGCGCTGGCCTGCACGGTCCAGCGCTCGATGCGCTCGCGCCCGGGTTTGGACGATTCGCGGGCCATCCAGGCGATGCGGTGATGCGTGCTGCGGGCCGCGTTCCATTGTGGGCCGAGGGTGATGAGGCCTGGCTGCACAGCCTGCGGATAGGCCAGCATCAGCGTCCAGCAAGGGTCCACGCGGACCTCTTTCAGGGGATCGGCCAAGGCGCTCAGACCGGACGTCTTGAGCAAGGCGGTCGCCTGGGCGGGGGGGATGGCCAAGATCACTTTGTCGAAACCGGCATAAATGTGCTGTCCGCCGTCATCGCTTTCGGTGTGCAGTTGCCAACCGTTCTTCTTCATCGGGTCGGTCGTGATTTGCGTGACCCGGGTTTGCAACTGCACATTGCCGTCTTCCACCAGGGGCGCGGCCCAGGCTTTGACCAGACCGTTCATCCCGGGCATGGCCACCCAGTGGCGCTCGCCGCCGGGCAGACCGGCTTCGATCACACGGCCGTTCGGGTCGAGCACGCGCACGGCGTTGGCGCTCCAGGGTTTGCATACCCCTGGCGCGGTGCCGATGGCCAGCTCAAAACGAGGGTCGCGCACGGTGAAGTACTGCGCCCCATGGTCAAAGCTGCCAAAGGCGCTGGCGCGGGTGGACATGCGGCCTCCGAGGCCTCGGCTTTTCTCGAACAAGGTGACGTTGTGTCCGGCTTGGCGCAGTGTGCGTGCGCAAGTGACGCCGGCCATGCCGACGCCGATGATGGCGATGTGTTGTGTGGTCATGGAGCCACTTTAGCCGAGAAAAGCTGTGGGATGTTGACTGGGCGGGTTATTACCAACGGACTTCAAAGTGCTTGCCGCAATGCCTGACGAGTTGTGGCTTTTTCCAGCTGGGCCGTCCACCACAGCAGGGCGTGACCCGCAGGGCTCAGGCGGCTGTCGCGCCAGGCTGCGTGCACCGTGCTCAGGCGGGACTGGTCTGTGCGCTTGATCACCAGCATGCCTTGCTGCGCATAGGGCGCGGCCAGGCTTTGGGGCAAAAAGCCAGCGCCTAAACCGCGCAGTTGCGCTTGCAGTTTGCTGGGCATGTCGGGCACGGTGAACACATCCTGACCGCCTTGCAGCCCCACCGTCAGGCCACTGCCGCGTTGCACCGAGTCGGCCACGGCCACCATGCGGTGCTGCACCAGCTGGGCATTGCTTAAGGGTTCGGCCGCCTGGGCCAAGGGGTGCTGGGGTGCCACAGCAAACACAAAAGGCACTTCACCCAGCGCCATGTGCTGAATGTCTGCGGCCATGTGCTGGTCCAGCGCCACGCCCAAGGCCAGATCGGCTTGCCCGGAGGTCAAGGCGGCCATGGTACCGGACAATGTTTCGTGTCGGATGCGCAAGCGGGTCGGGCTGTTGAGCGCCAGAAAGGCCTCACACAAATCCATCACCACGCTGCGCGAAATGATGCTGTCCACCGCCACCGTCAACACCGCTTCCCAACCCGTGGCCACCCGCTTGACCCGGTTGGCCACGGCGTCGATGTCTTGCAGCAAGCGACCTGCTTCGCGCAGCAACTCTTGCCCGGCTGCGGTGGGCCTGGCTTGGCGCGAGCTGCGGTCAAACAACAGCACGTCCAGCGCGTCTTCGAGCTGCCGCACCCGGTAGGTCAGGGTGCTGGGCACCAGGTTCAGCTTACGGGCGGCGGCGGCAAAACTGCCTTGTTCGTCGATGGTTTGCAGCATGAACAGGGCGTCGGGCGTGAGCCAATCTTTGGGGCTTTGCATGGTGGGCTTATCTTAATTCAAATTATTCGAATGCTGGCAGCAAACGAATTGCACCTATCTGGGCCATGCCGTCTTTAAAGTTAACCCATCGCATCCAGGAGAACCTCATGCTGACCCTTCGCAAATCCCATGAACGCGGCTACGCCGACCACGGCTGGCTGAAATCGTTCCACAGCTTTTCTTTTGCCAACTACTTCGACCCGGCCCACATGGGTTTTGGCAACCTGCGCGTCATCAACGAAGACCGCATCGCGCCCGGCACCGGCTTTGGCACACACGGTCACCGCGACATGGAAATCATCAGCTACGTGCTGTCGGGCAACCTGGCCCATCAGGACAGCATGGGCAATGTGAAAGGCATTCCACCCGGCGATGTGCAGCGCATGAGTGCCGGCTCTGGCGTGCGCCACAGCGAGTTCAACCACGCCAAGGGCCAAGAGACGCACTTCTTGCAAATCTGGATCGAACCGAATGTGACGGGCATTGACCCGGGGTACGAGCAAAAAACCGTGCCCGAAGCGGTCAAACGTGGCCAGCTGGCGCTGGTGGCGGCCCCGGATGCCAATGAGCACACCGTCAAAATTCACGCCGATGCCCGCATGTACGCCGGTCTGTTCGATGGCACAGAAACGGCGCAACTGAGTCTGGACCCGACCCGCAAGGCCTATGTGTTTTTGGTACGCGGCCGCTTGCAGGTCAATGGCCAGGCATTGCAGGCCGGTGATGCGGCCATGCTGCAAGGCGAATCGGCCTTGGCGCTGAACCAGGGCCAGAACGCCGAAGTGCTGGTGTTTGACTTGGCCCCCTGATTTTCTCAACCCTTCTTTTCAACCTGTCCTTTCAACCCAGGAGTTTTTTCATGGCTAAAACTGTTGTTGTTTTCCATTCCGGCTACGGCCACACCCAGCGCGTGGCCCAGTTCGTGGCGCAAGGCGCGAACGCCCAAACCGTGACCATCGACGCCGACGGCAACATCACCGACGCCGATTGGGCGACACTGGACGCGGCCGACGCCATCATCTTCGGCTCGCCCACCTACATGGGCATGGCTTCGTGGCAGTTCAAGAAATTCGCCGACGCCACCTCCAAGCGTTGGTTCACCAGCGCCTGGAAAGACAAAGTCGCAGGCGGCTTCACCATCTCGGCCAGCCCCAGCGGCGACAAGCTTTCGACCATCCAGTACTTCATCACCTTGGCCATGCAGCAAGGCATGGTGTGGGTGGGTCAGCCTGCCATGAACGACGGCACCATCAACCGCATCGGCTCCAACTCCGGCGTGATGGCCCAAGTCGGCCCGACCAGCCCTGCCGAAGACATCCCCCAGGGCGATCTGGACACCGCCAAAGCCTACGGCGAGCGCGTCGCCGCAGTCGCTGCCAAGCTGCGCGGCTGACAGGCCCTTTGTGTGAAGTCGCCCCTGCGGCCGAATGGTGGTGTGGCATGAGCGCCCGAGCCAGACCAGCCATTCGCGAGCAGGGGCTCGCTCCCACTCGGTAGTTGAGGGCTTGTCCCTGTAGGAGGTCGCCCCTGCGGCCGACAGTTGCGCCGCTCGGTTAGCATGAGGTGATGAAAATCATCTCTATGCTGCCCTGGGCCGATTGGCTGGCACTGTTTTCTTTTTTTGCTTTGTGGGTGGGCTACGCTTGGTTTGCCCGCATTCGCGGCAAGCGCGACCAAAGCCTGATCGCCACCACCAACAAGTACCGTCAAAAGTGGATGCTCCAAACCACGGCGCGTGATCCGCGCATGCTCGATGGTTTGATTACCCAGAATCTTTCTCAAACACCGGCGTTTTTTTCATCGACCAGCATCATCATCATCGGTGGTCTGTTTGCTTTGTTGGGCACCACCAACAAAGCGGCGGAGCTGGTGGGCGAAATCCCCTTTGCCCAGCCCACGCCCTTGCTGGTGTTTGAGCTGAAAATTTTGGTGCTGGTGGGCATTTTTGTGTACGCCTTTTTCCGGTTTTCTTGGTCCATGCGGCAGTACACCTTTGTCGCCCTGATCATCGGCAGCATGCCGCCGCCAGAATCTTTTGCCAGCGGTGAGTCAGATCGCGAACACTACGCGCAGCGGGCGGGCAATATGGTCAGCGCCGCCGCCGAGACTTTCAACGATGGTTTGCGGGCCTATTACTTTTCTTTTGCGGCGATGGCCTGGTTTTTCTCGCCGTTGGCCCTGGTCTTGGGGACAGCTTTGGTGGTGCTGATTTTGTATGGGCGCGAATTCCGCTCAGACGTGTTGCAGGTCTTGCGCGACTGAATACGAATACCTTCGGCTGCAGGGGCAGCCTACCACAAGAGCCAGCCACCCACAGATAGGCATAACTTCTGCCGTAGGGTAACCTTCTACAATGACAGGCTATGTTCGTCCACCTGCGCCTTCACACCGAATTCTCCGTCGTTGACTCCACTTGCCGCATCGACGATGTGGTCAAGATCGCGGCCAAAGACGCCCAGCCTGCGCTGGCCATCACCGACCTGAACAACCTGTTCGGCACGGTCAAGTTTTACAAGGAAGGGCGAGGCAAGGGGGTCAAGCCCATCGTCGGCGCAGAGATCAACCTCGAAGGCCTGGGGGGCGACGCCGGGGCCACCAGCCGGGTGGTGCTCTTGGTGCAAAACCACCCAGGCTACCTGAACCTTTGCGAGCTGCTGGCTCGTGCCTGGACGCAAAACATCGTCAAAGGCGTGGCGGTGGTCAAGCTGGCCTGGCTCAAGGAATTGTCCGACGGCTTGATTTTGCTCTCGGGTGCGCAAGCCGGCCCGGTGGGCCAGGCCATCGTGCAGGGTGACACCCACAAGGCGGCCGACGTGGCGCTGCAGCTGGGCTCGATCTTTCCGCACCGTTTCTACCTGGAGCTGCAACGCGCAGGCCGGCCGGATGACGAGCCGCAGGTAGCGGGTGCTGTGGCACTGGCTGCGCGTTTGGGTTTGCCCGTGGTGGCCACGCACCCGGTGCAGTTCCATACGGCCGAAGATTACGAGGCGCACGAAGCGCGGGTCTGCATTTCCGAAGGCGAAATCCTGGCCAACCCCCGCCGGGTGCGCCGCTTTACACGCGAGCAGTATTTCAAGTCCTCAGAGCAAATGTGTGCCTTGTTTGCCGATGTGCCCAGCGCGATTGCCAACACCCTGGAAATCGCCAAGCGCTGCAACCTGACTTTGGTGCTGGGCAAGCCGCAGCTGCCCAATTTCCCTATCCCCCCCGTCAATGGCGTGGTCATGTCGGTGGACGAGTATTTCCGTCACGTCTCGCACGAGGGCCTGAAAGAGCGCCTCATCCACTTGTACCCCGACGAGGCCAAGCGCGAAGCCGAGCGCCAGCGGTATGTCGATCGGCTGGAGTTTGAGCTGAACACCATCCTGAAGATGGGCTTTCCGGGCTACTTCCTCATCGTGGGCGACTTCATCCAGTGGGCCAAGAACAACGGCTGCCCCGTGGGCCCGGGCCGGGGTTCGGGCGCGGGCTCGCTGGTGGCCTATGCGCTCAAGATCACCGATCTGGACCCGCTGCAATACAACCTGCTGTTTGAGCGCTTTTTGAACCCGGAGCGGGTGTCGATGCCCGACTTTGACATCGACTTTTGCCAGACCAACCGGGACCGCGTGATCGATTACGTGAAGGACAAATACGGGCGCGACGCGGTCAGTCAGATCGCCACCTTCGGCACCATGGCCGCGCGTGCCGCCATCCGCGATGTGGGCCGGGTTCTGGACATGAGCTACACCTTTTGCGATGGCATCAGTAAGCTCATCCCCAACAAGCCTGGCATGTCGGTCACGCTACAGTACCCACCCGCCACGCCCAAAGAGGGCGACAAGAACAACTACGCGATTGCGATGGAGCCGATCCTGGCCGAGCGCATCGAGCGAGAAGAGGACGTGAAGACCCTGATCGAGCTGGCGCAAAAGCTCGAAGGCATGACCCGCAATGTGGGCATGCACGCCGGGGGCGTGCTGATCGCGCCGGGTAAGTTGACCGACTTTTGCCCGCTCTACCAGCAGCCCGGCAGCGAATCGGCCGTGAGTCAGTACGACAAGGACGACGTGGAAGCGGCGGGCCTGGTGAAGTTCGACTTTTTGGGCTTGGCCACCCTCACCATTTTGGAGATCGCCCGCGAATTCATCATGAAGCGGCACAAAGGCCAGGAGAACTTCGCCTTTGAAAACATCCCGCTCGATGATGCGGCGACCTACAAACTTTTTGCAGACGGCAAGACCGAGGCCGTGTTCCAGTTTGAAAGCCGCGGCATGCAAGGCATGCTGCGCGACGCCCGCCCCAGCCGCCTCGAAGACCTGATTGCGCTGAACGCGCTCTACCGCCCAGGCCCCATGGACCTGATCCCCAGCTTTGTGGCGCGTAAACATGGGCGCGAAGTGGTGGAGTACCCACACCCGGCGGTGGCCGAGATGCTGAGCGAGACCTACGGCATCATGGTCTACCAGGAGCAGGTGATGCAGACGGCGCAGATCCTGGGTGGCTATTCGCTCGGCGGCGCGGACTTGCTGCGCCGGGCCATGGGCAAGAAAAAGGCCGAAGAAATGGCCGAGCACCGCGAGAAGTTCCGCGCGGGCGCTTTGGCCACCCACGGCATCCCGCAGGACAAGGCCGATGAAGTCTTTGACCTGATGGAAAAGTTCGCGGGCTACGGCTTCAACAAATCGCACGCCGCCGCTTATTCTCTGTTGGCTTACCACACGGGTTGGCTCAAGGTGCACTACACCGCCGAGTTCTTCTGCGCCAACATGACGGTGGAGATGGACGACACCGACAAGCTCAAGGTGCTGCACGAGGACGCGCTCAAGTTCGGCATCCGCTTTGACCCGCCGGACGTGAACCGCGGCACGCACCGCTTTGAGCCCGTCACCGATAAAGTGATCCGCTACGGCCTGGGTGCCATCAAAGGCACGGGCCAGCAGGCGATCGAGGCGATTGTGGCGGCCCGCGAACAAGGCGGCCCGTTCACCAGCCTGTTTGACTTCGCGGTGCGTGTGGACCGCACCCGCATTAATAAACGCACGGTGGACGCGCTCATCAAAGCAGGAGCTTTTGACTCGCTGCACATGAACCGCGCCGCCTTATCGGCCAGCATCGACAAAGCCTTCGAGTTTGCTGCCGCCACCGTGGCCAACGCCAACCAAGGCGGCCTGTTCGACATGTTGGGCGACGACTCGCACGGCTCCAGCACGCAAGAGCCCGAGCTGGTCGAGGTCATGCCCTGGGGCATCAAGGAGCGCTTGCTGCTCGAAAAAACCGCCGTCGGCTTTTTCTTGTCCGGTCATTTGTTCGACGCGGTGGAGCGGGAAGTGCGCCAGTTTGCCCGCCGCAAAATCGACGACCTGATCGACAGCCGCGAGCCTCAGCTTTTGGCGGGCATCGTGAGCGATTTGCGCATCATCAACGGCCAGCGTGGCAAGGTGGCCATCTTCAAGCTCGACGACAAATCGGGCGTGATGGAAGCCACGGCCGACGAAGCCTTGATCAACTCGGCCAAGCATTTGCTCAAAGACGACGAACTGATCATCGTCACGGCCAAGATGCAGGCCGACCGGTTTTCTGGCGGCTTCAGGCTCAAAATCGAGCAGATCATGGACCTGGGCGCTGCCCGTTGCCGCTACGGAAAATACCTGCGCGTGGCGGTGAATGGCCGTGCGCCCGACATCGCCCGCATCGTCAAAGAGTTCCCCGCGCAACGCGAGCAAACCGAGCAGGGTGACCTGGTGCGCGGCCTGCCCGTGCGCCTGGTGCTGGAGCGCAGCAACGACCAACTGGTGGCCCGCGCCGAGCTGGCGCTGGGCGAAGCCGCCAAATTTTTCCCCACCGACGCGGCCCTGGCCAGCTGGATGGCGCAAGCCGATCAGGGGCAGGCGCGGATCGTGTACGACTGATCCTCCCATACTTCAAGGACCTCCTCATGAAAGCAGCCTGGTACACCCAAAACGGCGAAGCCCAAGATGTGATGCAGGTGGGTGAATTGCCCACGCCCAGCCCGCAAGCGGGCGAGGTGCTGGTACGCTTAGCCTGCTCGGGCGTTAACCCGTCCGACGTCAAATCGCGCCGGGCCAGGCCGCTGACCGACTCGCTGGTCGTGCCGCACAGCGACGGCGCGGGTGTGATCGAAGCCGTGGGCGAGGGCGTGTCGCCCGAGCGCGTGGGGCAACGTGTGTGGGTGTGGAATGGCCAATGGCAGCGCCCCATGGGCACCTGCGCCCAATTCATCGCCTTGCCGGATGCGCAAGCCGTGGCCTTGCCCGATGGCGTCGACTTTGCGGCTGGGGCTTGTATGGGCATTCCCGGTTTGACGGCTGTGCAGGCGGTCATTCTGGCGGAGCGCTTGGCGGGTGATTTGCGTGGGCAAACAGTTTTGGTCACCGGGGCCTCATCGGCTGTGGGCCATTACATCAGCCAGATGGTGTGCATGGCCGGTGGCCGCGTGATCGGCACCGTGGGCTCTGAAGCCAAAGCGGCACACGCCCGGGCAGCAGGCATGCAAGATGCGATTTTTTACAAGACCGAGTCGGTCCCTGATCGCGTCAAAGCGCTCACGCAAGGGCGGGGTGCCGACGTCATCATCGACATGGATTTCTCGACCACCGCCCGATGGGCCGCCGAAGGCGCTTTGGCCCCGCATGGCCAAGTGGTGTGCTACGGCTCCAATGCGCTGGAAGTCAGCTTGCCGTTTCGCCCCTGGTTGTTCCAGTCCATGGGCGTGAAGTTCTTTCTGGTCTATGAGCTGACGCCCGCTGACCGAAAGCATGCGGTTACACGCCTGTCAGAAATGCTGGCGCAAAACAAGCTGCAACACAGCATTGGGGCACGTTTCACACTCAGTCAAATTGCCGAGGCCCACCGCGCCGTGGAAGCGGGGCAGACGGTGGGCAATGTCGTGATTGACTTGTGAGTCAGGATTTCTGGCGGTTCAATCCAGCGGCCTGAACCCCAGCACGATCACAGGCGGCACCCGGCCGTCGCTGTCTTTGGGGAAGACTTCTGTTTTGTCGATGGCCCGCAGCACGGCGTCGTCCCAGGCTTTGTTGCCACTGGTCTGCACGATGCGGCGGCTCAGGATGGTGCCGTCGGGGCTGACTTTGACTTCGACCTCGGCACGCGGGTTGCCCACCACATCGCCGGGGTAGGTGATGTTGGGCTTGATGCGGCCTACCAGGCGGCCCGCATAGCTGGCCGATGGGCCCGATGATTTGAGTGCGGTGCCTGTGGCGTTTTCGCCGCCCGATGCGCCAGCCATGCCTTGCATGCGCTTGAGGTTTTCCTGGCGCAAGGCATCTGCACGCGCTGCATCGGCTTTGTCGGCCTTGGCTTTTTCTGCGGCTTTCTTCTTGTCGCGTTCTTTCTCTTCTTGCGCTTTTTTCTCTTTGGCGAGCTTTTCTTTTTCAAGCTCTTTGCGCCGGGTTTCGGCTTTTTCTTTCTCAGCCTTGGCTTTTTCTTGGGCTGCTTTTTCTCTCTCGGCTTTCAGCTTTTCAGCCTTCTCGGCTTCTTTTTTCTTGTCCAGCTGTTTTTGCTTTTCGAGTGCGATTTGCGCGTCGCGGCGCTCCAGCGCGGGGTCGGGCTGTGGTGGCGTGGGTTTGACGGGCTCGGGCTTGGGCGCAGGCTGGGGCTCGGGGTCTGGTTCTGGCGGGGGTTCTTGCAGTTTGGGGGCCGCCGCTTGCGGTGTGGCGGACCACAGTTCAGCTTCGGCTTGCACGGTTTGCGGCTGGGTTTTCCAAGCGGTGGCCAAGCCCGGGGCCAGAAACAACAAGGCGTGCGCCACCCCGGCCACGACCCAGGCGCGACCCGCGCCCGGTTGTGCCGGTGGCGCAAACTCGAGGTGTGGCGTCGCCTTGGCGTTCAAACCCGTGTCCCTGCTCAAGGTGCCAGTTGAACCGACAGGCCTACACGAGCGATGCCCGCGCGTTGCAGGCTGTCCATGACTTGCACCACGGTTTCGTATTTGACGGTGCGGTCGGCGCTGATGACCACGGCGGTGTTTTGCTCGTCGCCGACCAGGCGTTTCACGCTGGCCGCCACGCTGGGCAGGGTGGCGCTGTCGGTTTTGCCCTCGCTCACCAGCTCCAGCCGCTCGTCTTTCTGGATCACGATCTGGATGACTTTGTCGGGTTGTTTGGCAGCTTTGCCCACGCTGGGCAGGTCCACCATGCTGGGCGTGATCATGGGCGCAGTCACCATGAAGATGATGAGCAGCACCAACATCACGTCGATGAAGGGCACCATGTTGATTTCGGCGATGGTGCGGCGACCACGGCCCCGGGATGACACAGCGGGCATGGCGGTCCTTTCAGTGGCCCGAGGCCGAGCAGTTGGCCCCGCCGAGACTGCGCTGCAGGATGTTGGAGAACTCTTCGATGAAGGTTTCCAGCTTGATGGCGATGCGGTCCACGTCGTGCGAGAAGCGGTTGTAGGCGAGCACCGCCGGGATGGCCGCAAACAGGCCAATGGCGGTGGCCACCAGCGCTTCGGCAATGCCGGGGGCCACGGTGGCCAGGGTCACTTGCTGCAAGCTGGCCAAGCCTGTGAAGGCGTGCATGATGCCCCAAACGGTGCCAAACAAACCAACATAAGGCGAGATGGAGCCGACCGAGGCGAGAAAGGCCAGTTGCGATTCGGCCACGTCCATTTCGCGCTGGAAGCTGGCCCGCATGGCGCGGCGTGCACCGTCGAGCAGGGTGCCTGCATCGCTGATGTGGCGTTCGCGCAGTTTTTGGTATTCGCGCATGCCGCTGGCAAAGATGCGCTCCATGGGGCCAGACAGCTTGGCGTTTTGGCTGGCCGCGTTGAACAGCTCGTTGAGGCTGGTGCCCGACCAAAACACGCGCTCAAACTCTTCGTTGAGGTTTTTGATGCGTTTGATGGCGGTGAGCTTGCGCACGATGGCGGCCCAGCTGGCCACCGAAATGCTGATCAAAATGAGCACCACCAGTTGCACGACAAAACTGGCGTGCAGCAGCAGCGAGACGATGGACATGTCTTGGTTCATTTCAGGGCTTCCAGAACGGGGGCCGGGATGCGGCCAGGTTTCAGGGTGTGGCTGTCGACCCAGCCCAAGCGAATCGTGCCTTCGGCCAGGAGTCGATCGGCTTGGCCCGCTGTGCGCAGGTAGGCACGCTGGGCAATGGTCAGGCTGGCTTTGCCGCCGCTTTGCAGCTCGGCGGTCACCACCAGGGTGTCGTCCAGGCGGGCGGGCGAGTGGTATTTGACGGCCGTCTCACTCACGACAAACATGCCACCCGATTCGTCGCGCAACACCTGCTGGCCAAAGCCCAGGGCGCGCAGCCACTCTGTGCGGGCACGCTCAAAAAATTTGAGGTAGTTGGCATAGAACACGATGCCGCCCGCGTCGGTGTCTTCCCAATAGATGCGGATGGGGTGTTCAAAAACGCTGGGGCTCACGTTGCTGCTGTTCATGGCTGCAACCAGGTTTTTAGGCGGGCGATGGCGGTTTGCAGCTCTGCCATCGAGTTGGCGGTGGAAAAGCGCACAAAGCGGCCAGTCTGGTCGGTGCCAAAGTCGCGCCCGGGCGTGATGGCCACATGGGCGTGTTCGAGCGCGGCAAAGGCAAAGTCCCAGCTGTCTTTCAGGCCCAGTTTTTGGCAGGCGGCGCTGCAGTCGGCCCAGGCGTAAAACGCGCCATCAGGGGCCACGGGCACGTTCAGGCCCAGCGCGTTCAGGGCCGGGATGAAGTAGTCGCGCCGCGCCTTGAACTCTGCGCGGCGGCGTTCGTATTCGGCCAGGCTCTCAGCCTCAAAGCAGGCCAAGGCAGCTTGCTGCGCCACGGTGCTGGCACAGATAAACAGGTTTTGCGCCAGGCGCTCCAGCACGGGCGTGAGCTGCTCGGGCACCACCAGCCAGCCCAGGCGCCAGCCGGTCATGTTGAAGTATTTGCTGAAGCTGTTGATGCTGATGACGTCGTCGCCCAAGGCCAGGGCGCTTTGGCCGAACTGGTCGTCGTGGCTCAGGCCCAGATAAATCTCGTCGATCAGGGTGATGCCGCCGTGGTTGCGCACCACGTCGATGATTCGGGCCAGCTCAGCCGGGTCAATGGACGTCCCCGTGGGATTGGAGGGCGACGCCAGCAAAACACCACGCGTTTTGGGGCCCCATGCAGCGGCCACTTTGGCGGCGCTCAACTGAAAGCGCTCTTCGGCCGTGGTGGGCAGCAAGACCGCCGTGCCCTCAGCCGCGCTCACGAAGTGGCGGTTGCAGGGGTAGCTCGGGTCGGGCATGAGGATTTCATCGCCCCGGTCGATCAGTGCCAGGCAGGCCAATTGCAAAGCCGCCGATGCGCCTGCGGTGACCACGATGCGGCTGGCGGGCACTTGCACGCCAAAGCGCTGCGCGTACCAGCCGCTGATGGCTTGCCGCAGGGCGTCCAGGCCCAGTGCGGGGGTGTATTGGGTGTGGCCGGATTGGATAACCGCCTGTGCGGCTTGTTGCACCCGGGGCGGGGCGGTGAAATCGGGCTCGCCGATGTTCAAAAACACCACAGGCCGGTCGGTGTGAGCGACCTCGCGGGCTTTTTGCGAAGCGGCTTTGGCCACCTCCATCACCCAAAAGGGCTCGATCCGCTCGGCTCGCTCAGAGATGCGCATGGGGTCTGGGGTCTTGGGGTTTGCTTCTGGGATATGGGGTTTATTTGGCGCGGCCGGATTGGCGGTCGGCCTGCACCTCGGCGCTGCGCAGCTCGGGCGCCAGACCGTTCAGCACGGCGTTCACATATTTGTGGCCGTCGGTGCCGCCAAAGTCCTTGGCCAGTTCGATGCATTCGTTAAGCACCACGCGCCAAGGCACGTCGAGGCAGTGCTGCATTTCGTAGACGCCGATCCACATGATGGCCCGCTCGACGGGGGAGATTTCGGCAAAGTTGCGGTCCAGCTTGGGCGCGATCAAGGCGTCCAGTGCCTGGGCCTGTTCGACACAGCCGTACAGCAGGGCGTCGTAATGGGCCGAGTCGGCTTTGTGAAAGCCCGACAGGTCGCGTGTGAAGACATCGATGTCAGCCGCTTCGTTGCGGCCCACCAGGTGCTGGTAAAGCGCCTGCAGCGCGAATTCACGCGAGCGGCTGCGGGCGGGCTTGGCGGAGGATTTGCGCGTACCAGCAGCAGGCTTTTGGCCTGCGTCGGTGCTGCCCGGTGTGGGGGTGGCTTCGCTCATCGGGTGGTCTCTTCGTCGTCCAACTCGTCGGCCAACTCGGCCATGTCGGCCGACAGGTCATCCATGATGCAGGCCATCTCGACCGCCACGCGGGCTGCGTCACGGCCTTTTTCGGTCTGGCGCACGATGGCTTGTTCCAGGTTTTCGGTGGTCAGGATGGCGTTGGCGATCGGCAGGTTGTAGTCGAGTGCCACGCGGCTCACACCCGCGCCGGATTCGTTGGCCACCAGCTCGAAGTGGTAAGTCTCGCCACGGATGATGCAGCCCAGCGCGATCAAGGCGTCGTATTCGGCTCGCTCGGCCATGGCCTGTAGGGTCACGGGCACTTCCAAAGCGCCGGGCACCATGACGTGGTCGATGCTGGTCACGCCCAGGGCTTCGAGTTCTTCGATGCAGGCTTTGGCCAGGGCGTTGGTGATATCTTCGTTGAAGCGGGCCTGCACGATGCCGATGTGCAGAAATTGGCCGTCGAGTTCTTCGGCCTGGCCTTTGTTGGCTTCGAGCATGGTTATTCCTTGGGGATGTAAGCGGTGATTTCGAGGCCGTAGCCGGTCATGCTGGGCATGCGGCGGGGCTGGCCCATGAGGCGCATTTTGTGCACGCCGCATTCGCGCAGGATTTGTGCGCCCACGCCGTAGGTGCGCAGGTCCATCTTGCCGCGCTCGGGCGCTTGAGCCGAGCGGGCGCGGCCTTCAAACTGGGCCAGCAATTGGTCGGCCGATTCGCCGCAGTTGAGCAGCACCGCCACGCCGCAGCCTTGGGCGTTGATGTAGCTGAGGCTCGCGTCCAGACTCCAGGAGTGCATGGCGCGGTTGACTTCGAGGGCGTCGAGCACCGACAGCGGCTCGTGCACGCGCACGGCCACTTCTGCGTCGGCCGACCATTGGCCTTTGACCAGGGCCAGGTGCACGGTCTGGCTGGGTTGGTCGCGGAAGGCGTGGGCGGTGAATTCGCCATGCGCGGTTTGCAGTGTGCGACTGCCGATGCGCTCGACGAGCGATTCGTTGCGGCTGCGGTACTCGATCAAGTCGGCAATCGTGCCGATTTTCAGGCCGTGTTCGGCCGCGAAGATTTGCAAATCGGGCAGGCGGGCCATGGTGCCGTCGTCTTTCATGATCTCGCAGATCACGGAAGAGGGGCTGCATCCGGCCATCGCAGCCAGGTCGCAACCGGCTTCGGTGTGGCCCGCACGCATGAGCACGCCGCCGTCTACGGCTTGCAGCGGGAAGATGTGGCCGGGCTGCACCAGGTCGGTCGGCTGGCTGGTCTTGGCCACGGCCACTTGCACCGTGCGGGCACGGTCAGCGGCCGAGATGCCGGTGGTCACGCCTTCGGCGGCTTCAATGGAGACAGTAAACGCCGTGCTGTACACGGTGCCGTTGCGCGCGGCCATGGGCGGCAGCTTCAAGAATTCGCAGCGCTCGCGGGTGAGCGTGAGGCAAATCAGACCCCGACCGAAGCGGGCCATGAAGTTGATGGCTTCGGGCGTGACGTGGTCCGAGGCCAGGACCAGGTCGCCTTCGTTTTCGCGGTCTTCTTCGTCGACCAGGATCACGATGCGACCGGCTTTCATCTCGGCCACGATCTCTTCGACGGGCGAAATCGCCACGGGGGTCAGTTGTGCGGGCACGTTCATGCGGTGTCTTTCTGGACCAGGCCTGCGCTGAGCATGCGCTCCACATAGCGGGCCACGGTGTCGATTTCGAGGTTGACCCGGCTGCCCGCTTGGAGGCTGCCGAGGGCGGTGTTGTCCACGGTGTGGGGGATCAGGTTGATGCTGATCTCGCAGCCCTCAGCCAGATCGGCCACGCGGTTGACGGTGAGGCTGACGCCATTGACGGTGATCGAGCCTTTGTAGGCGAGGTATTTGGCCAGGGTGTGCGGCGCCAGGATGCGCAGCTCCCAGCTTTCACCGATCTGCTCGAAATGGCTGATGTGGCCCACGCCGTCCACATGACCGGACACGATGTGCCCGCCCAGGCGGTCGTGGGCGCGCAGCGCTTTTTCGAGGTTGACGGTGCCTTCTCTGTCCAGGCCGCTGGTTTTGGCCAGCGATTCGGCCGAGATGTCGATGGTGAACTGACGGCTCTCGGGGTTGAAGGTGGTGACGGTCATGCAAGCGCCATTGAGGGCGATGCTGTCGCCCAGGCCCACATCGTCAAGGTACCCGGCGGGGGCCTCGATGGTGAGGCGCTTGCCGTGGTGTAAAGAGCGACCCAGGTCGTGGATGGCGACGATTCGCCCCACGCCGGTGATGATTCCGGTGAACATAGCCGTGTATTTTCGCAGGTAAAGAGGGTGAATCGGGACGGTTGGCAACAAAAAAGCCCACAGGCGCTCGGCTGCCGGCCGCCAAGTTGGAGATCAGGGTAAACCAAGGCACGAAGGCCACAAGGCTGTGCCTAGAATGTTGCGTTGCAGCAGATTTTTCAATTGCAGTGTCCCCGCAGGAGTTTTCATTGCCGGTCAAGCCCCAAGCCAAGTCGACCCCGTCAGCCCCCAGCGCCTCGGTGCCCAACGCTGTGCGCACCATCAAGAAGTACCCCAACAGGCGCTTGTACGACACGCAAACCTCCACCTATGTGACCTTGGCCGAGATCAAGAAGCTGGTCATGGCGGCAGCCCCCATGGTGGTGGTGGACGCCAAAACCGGTGAAGATCTGACGCGTTCCATCTTGCTGCAGATCATTCTGGAAGAAGAATCCGCAGGCGTGCCTATGTTCAGTGAGGCGGTGTTGTCCAACATCATCCGCTTTTATGGCCACGCCATGCAGGGCCACATGGGCTCTTATTTGGAAAGCCATGTCCAGTCCTTCATGGACTGGCAAAGCAAGCTGGGCGAGTCCAGCCCGGCCCTCAGCCCGGAGGTGTGGGCGCAGTTCATGCAGTGGCAAACGCCTTTGATGCAGAACATGTTTTCCGGCCTGGCCAATCCCTCGCAAAACGTCATGGCTCAAATGCAGGAGCAGATGCAAAAGCAGATCCAGAAGAACACCGAGCAGCTCTTGGGTGTGATGGGTTTAAGGACTTGATGGGCTCTGCATGCCCTTTTGTCACAGACCAGTCGTTTTTGCGGGGACAATGCGGGCATGAGTGAAATGACCGCTAACCCCCCTGTTCTCGCCCCCAAAGTGGGCTTTGTCAGCCTGGGCTGCCCCAAAGCGCTGACCGATTCCGAACTGATCCTGACCCAACTGAGTGCCGAGGGCTACCAGACGTCCAAGACGTTTGAGGGCGCTGACCTGGTCATCGTCAACACCTGTGGCTTCATCGACGAAGCGATTCAGGAGAGTCTTGACACGATTGCCGAGGCCTTGAACGAGAACGGCAAAGTGATCGTGACCGGTTGCCTGGGTGCCAAAACAGGCGAGGGCGGTGGCAACATGGTGCGCGAAATGCACCCCAGCGTGTTGGCCGTGACCGGGCCGCACGCCACGCAAGAGGTGATGGACGCGGTGCACACGCACCTGCCCAAGCCGCACGACCCGTTTCTGGATTTGGTGCCGGGTGGCTTTGGCGAAGCGGGCCTCAAGCTCACGCCCCGCCACTATGCCTATTTGAAGATCAGCGAAGGCTGCAACCACCGCTGCACCTTTTGCATCATCCCGTCCATGCGGGGCGACCTGGTCTCGCGCCCGATTGGCGATGTGCTCAAAGAAGCCAAAGCGCTGTTTGAGGGCGGCGTGAAAGAGTTGCTGGTCATCAGCCAGGACACTTCGGCTTATGGCGTGGATGTGAAATACCGCACGGGTTTTTGGGACGGCAAACCGGTCAAGACCCGCATGCTGGAGCTGGTGCAGACCCTGGGCGAGATGGCTCGGGAGCGCGGGGCCTGGGTGCGATTGCACTACGTCTACCCCTATCCGAGCGTGGACGACATCATCCCCTTGATGGCCGAGGGCCTGGTCTTGCCTTATCTGGATGTGCCGTTTCAGCACAGCCACCCCGATGTGCTGCGCCGCATGAAGCGCCCGGCCAGCGGCGAGAAAAACCTGGAGCGCATTCAGCGTTGGCGCGAACTGTGCCCTGAGCTGGTCATTCGCAGCACCTTCATTGCCGGTTTTCCGGGAGAGACCGAAGAAGAATTCGAGCACCTGCTGGGCTTTTTGCGCGAAGCGCAGATTGACCGCGCGGGGTGTTTTGCCTACAGCCCGGTCAAGGGGGCAACGGCCAACGATTTGCCCGGCATGCTGCCCGAGGTACTGCGCGAAGAGCGCCGTGCCCGATTCATGGCGGTGGCCGAAGAGGTGTCGATTGCCCGCTTGCACCAGCGCGTGGGTGCCACCATGCAGGTGTTGGTGGACAGCGCTCCGGCCATGGGCCGTCGTGGTGGGGTGGGGCGCAGCTTTGGTGATGCGCCCGAAATCGATGGTGTGGTGCGTTTGTTGCCACCCGAGAAAATGAGCAAAACCCTCAAGGTGGGCGAATTCACCCGCGCCCGCATCGTCAGCGTGGAAGGCCACGACCTGGTGGGGGTGCCGGTTTGATGCGCTGCGGTGCATCGCTGGCCAGCCTTCGGGCGGTCCGCGTGCGCCATGCGTTGCACGGTTCGAGTGCCGAGACAAGTGTTTCAAGCAACAAAAAAGCCGTTGATCAGAAATCAACGGCTTGTTGTGTTTTGAACTTATCTGATTCGATAAGATTGGTGCCCAGAAGAGGACTCGAACCTCCACGATGTTACTCGCTAGTACCTGAAACTAGTGCGTCTACCAATTCCGCCATCTGGGCGCCTCAGGAATAAAAGGATTGTATATCAAAAAAGTAGCGCCACCCAGCGGCTTGCTGGAAGAAATTGAAGGAAGTGTTCAAGGACACCGCGATGGCCACGGATTTTTGATCCGTGACAACGGCGAGTCGGACATTTATTTGTCACCCAACGAGATGCGTGCCGTGTTGCACAAGGACCGCGTCAAGGTGCGCATCGTGCGCCAGGACCGCAAGGGTCGCCCCGAGGGCCGCATCGTCGAGATTGTCGAGCGCCCGGAGCAGCCCATCATCGGCCGCTTGTTGCACGAAGGCGGCTTGTGGCTGGTGGCGCCTGAGGACAAGCGCTATGGCCAGGACGTGATGATCCCCAAAGGGGCCACGGGCACGGCCAAGCCGGGCCAGGTGGTGGTGGTCGAGTTGACCGAGCCGCCTGCCTTGTTCGGGCAACCGGTGGGCCGCGTGAAAGAAGTGCTGGGCGAGATCGACGACCCGGGCATGGAGATCGAGATTGCCGTGCGCAAATACAGCGTGCCGCACGAATTTTCTGCGGCCTGTCTGGAGCAGGCCAAAGGCCTGCCTGACAAGGTGCTGGCCAAGGACCGCAAGGACCGGGTCGATTTGCGCGACGTGCCCTTGGTCACGATCGACGGTGAAGACGCGCGCGACTTTGACGACGCGGTGTATTGCGAACCGGCCAAAGTGGGCCGAGGCAAAGGCTGGCGTTTGCTGGTCGCCATTGCCGATGTGAGCCACTATGTGCAAACCGGCAGCGCGATTGACATCGATGCCTACGACCGCGCCACCAGCGTGTATTTCCCGCGCCGCGTGATCCCCATGCTGCCCGAGAAATTGTCCAACGGCCTGTGTTCGCTCAACCCGGATGTGGACCGTTTGTGCATGGTGTGCGACATGCTGGTCAACGCCAAGGGCGATGTGCATGCCTACCAGTTTTACCCGGCGGTGATGCACAGCCATGCGCGTTTCACCTACACCGAAGTCGCGGCCATTTTGGCCAACACCCGCGGACCGGAAGCGGCCAAACGCAAGGAGCGTGTGACCGACCTGATGAACCTGCAGGACGTGTACCGTGCCTTGCTGGCCTCGCGTGCAGTGCGCGGCGCAGTAGACTTTGAAACCACCGAAACGCAAATCGTGTGTGATGAAAGTGGCCGCATCGAGAAGATCGTGCCGCGCGTGCGCAACGAAGCGCACCGTTTGATTGAGGAAGCCATGCTGGCGGCCAACGTCTGCAGCGCCGACTTCATCCAGCAGGGCAAGCACCCCGGCTTGTTCCGGGTGCATGAAGGCCCCACGGCCGAGAAAAAAGACATCCTGCGCAATTACCTCAAGGCCCTGGGTCTGGGCATGAGCATCAGCGACGATCCGCACACCAGCGAGTTCCAAAAAATTGCGCTCGCGACCAAGGACCGCCCGGACGCGCAGCAGATCCACACCATGCTGCTGCGCTCGATGCAGCAGGCCATCTACACCCCGGTCAACAGCGGGCACTTTGGGTTGGCCTATGAGGCCTACACCCACTTCACCAGCCCGATCCGGCGCTACCCGGATTTGCTGGTGCACCGGGTCATCAAGGCGATTTTGCTGGACCGCAAATACACGCTGCCCAGCTTGCCTGTGCCGGGCGAGGCGCATGCCAAGCTGAGCAAACGGCTGGAGAAGAGCCGCGCGGCCAAGGGCGATGCGCCCGAGTCGTCTGCGCCGCGCGTGCGCATGTCGGCCGCCGACCAGCGCGCCTGGGAGGCCGCGGGTCTGCACTGCAGCGCCAACGAACGCCGCGCCGACGAGGCCAGCCGTGATGTGGAAGCCTGGCTGAAGTGCAAATACATGCGCGAGCATTTGGGCGAGGAATACAGCGGCGTGGTGTCTGCGGCCACCAGCTTCGGCATCTTCGTGACACTGGACACTTTGTATGTGGAAGGGCTGGTGCACATCACCGAGCTGGGGGGTGAGTATTTCCGCTTCGACGAGTTGCGCCAGGAGTTGCGCGGCGAACGTACCGGCATCCGCTACGCCATTGGCAGCCGGGTGCAGGTGCAGGTCAGCCGGGTGGACCTGGACGGGCGCAAGATCGACTTCCGGCTGGTGACAGCGGGCGACGATTTGGTGCCGCGTGCGATGCGCGACAAAGGCGTGTTGGCACCGAATGAAGGCGGGCGAGACAAAAAGCGGGGCGCCCAGGACCGCCGCTTGGCCGATGCCGAACGCAATCGCTCCCCCATCCAGGCGCTCAAGGCCTCGGTGAAAAAAGCGGCCGCCAAGAAGAAGGGTGCCAGGACCACCAAGCCCCGACGCTGAGGCGGGGTTCAGACCAGGTTCTGTGTTGAGGCCCTTCAGACCAGGCGCTGAGCCAGTCGGCTGGCGGTGAGGGCCTCGCCCGGTGGCCAGGCGTCGGCCACTTGGCCGTGTTGGGCCACCGCTGCGCAGGCGGCATCTAAGGCGTTTTGGCCTTGCGCCATGCGGGCCCCCACGAGGCCGGCCAGCACATCGCCCGTGCCGCCGATGGCCAGGCGCCCGTTGCCCGTGATGTTGATGCGCGGCGTGAGTCCAGGCGCGGCGATCACGGTGCCCGAACCCTTCAGGACCACGCTGCATTGGAAGCGCTCGGCCAATTCTTGCGCTGCTTTCAAACGGTTGTTTTGCACCTGGGCCGTGCTGCAACCCAGCAACCGGGCAGCCTCCAGCGGGTGGGGTGTGATCACGGTGGGTTGTTTGGAGCCCCGTTGGCGCAGCGCGTTTTGCAGTGCGCTGTCTTGCGCCACGGCATTGAGCCCATCGGCGTCCAGCACCAGGCAGGCGCTGCGCTGCAGCACCTCGGGCAAGACCGCCTCCACAGCGGTGCCGCCGCCGCAGCCGCACACCACATGCAGTTTTTCCAGCGCCAGGCGCTTGAATTCGCGTTGCATCACATCGGGCGGTGCGCTGTCGCTGGCGTGGCCGGACAACAGGCTCAAGATGACGCGCCCCGCACCTGCGTGCAAGGCGGCAGTGGCCGCCAAAACGGCTGCGCCGCGCATGTCCATGCCGTGTGGGGCCATGCCTTCGCCACCGATCACGGCCACATCGCCGTGGCTGCCTTTGTGGCTGGCGTGGGGCTTGGGTGTTGCTGCGCAGGGGGCATTGAGCCAGGCCAGTGGCGGCAATCGGTGCTGGCTGGCTTGGTAGCCCAGGTTTTCGAGCCAGATTTGGCCACTGGCATCGCGCCCATGCCCCATGAGCATACCGGGCTGCACCGCGATGAGGCTCAAGGTGTGGTCTGCCCGCACGGCCAAGGTGTGGCCGGTTTCACCATCCAGCCACTGGCCCGATTGCGGGTTCAGCCCAGTGGGCACGTCGATGGCCAGCACCGGAGCTGCGCCCTGCTGCATGGCCAGCACCCAAGCCTTCAAGTCAGCACTCAAGGGGCGTGAGGCACCGATGCCCAGCAGGGCGTCGATGCACAAATCTTCTGCAGCCATTTTCTGCAACCATTCCTTGGGTACGTCAGGCTGAATGCGCACGCCCGCTTGTTGCGCCCGTTGCAAGGCCGCTTGTGCATCGGTTGGGCTGGGTCCGGTTGAGGCCACCAGGCTGACCACCACTTCTTTGCCCCATCGGTGCAGGTGCAAAGCGGCTTCCAGACCGTCGCCCCCATTGTTGCCCGGGCCAGCCGCGACCCAAACGCGCCGGGCATGGGGCGCCACGGCCAGGGCCAGTCGGGCGCAGGCCAGGCCCGCGCTTTGCATCAAAGGCGTGGGGCTGAGGGCTTGCAGCGCAGGTTCGAGCTGCCGCACCTGTGCGGGCCCCAGGATGGGCCAGGCGTGTGAGCGGCTCAGGGTGTGCATGGTTTCAGTGCTGTTGCAGCATGGGTTCGAGCAGCGAGGCCAGCTGCAAAATGGTGTCGTCGTGCATGGCCGCGTGCCAGACCATCAAGCCCACGGGCAGCTCGTCCGGCGCATGGCAGGGCAGGGAGATGCCGCAGCCGTCGAGCGTGTTCACGGCGCTGGTGTTGCGCAGCAGCAGGCCGTTGACCCGGAAAAACTCGGCATCGCGCTCGGCACCCGGGGCCACGGCGCTGATTTGTGGGCCTGTGATGGGTGTGGTGGGCGAGAGCACGGCGTCGTAACCCACCAGTGCCATTTCCACGCGGCCTATCCATTGCCGACGGGCCTGCACCAAATCGATGTACTCGTGGGCTTTCATGCCCGCGCCGCGCATCAAGCGTTGCAGGACGCGCGGGTCGTAGCGTTCGGCTTCGCGCTCGATCAGTGCACGGTGCCAGGCATAACCCTCGGCCGGGCTGAAGCCGCCCGTGCTCATCATGGGGGCCAGCTCGTTCAACTCGGTCAGCGCGATCTCGTCGATGCGTGCCCCAGAAGCCCTCAATGTGTTCAGGCTGCGCTCAAAAGCCTGCGTGACCGTGGCATCCATGCTGTCCTGCATCAGGCTCTTGATGACCGCCAGGCGGTAGCCAGAGAGAGGACGCCGCCCTTGCGGAACGCGCCTGGCCGAGAGCACTTCGTGGGCCAAAATCGCGTCGCGCACCGTGCGTGTCATGGCGCACACGGTGTCGAGCGTGGTGGACAGGGGCAGGGCGCCTGTGGTGGGCACCAGGCGGGCGGTGTTTTTGAAGCCCACGATGCCGTTCAAGGCGGCGGGCACCCGGATCGAGCCCCCCGTGTCCGAGCCCAGACCGATGAAGGCGGCACCCGTGGCAACCGATACGGCAGCGCCCGAGCTGGATCCACCAGGCACATGGGGCTGCCCGGGGGCGCCGACGGGCTGGTCATGAAGACCGTCCCAGGCGGCAGGCGTGCCGTGGTGGGGGTTGGTGCCCACGCCCGAAAAGGCAAACTCAACCATGTTCGTGCGCCCGATCAGGCCTGCGCCTGCGGCCCGCAAACGTGCCACGGCTGCACCATCTGCGGCCGCAGGGGGCTGATTTTTCAGAACGACCGAGCCTGCCTGGGTGATCTGCCCTTGAATGTCAAACAGGTCTTTGATGGATACCGCCAGGCCCGCGAGCGGGCTTTGGGCCACTTGGGGCTGCTGGGCTGTTTGTTGCAGTGCCTCGGGGGTCAGTTGCATGAAGGCATGCTGGCAGGCGGTGCTTTGAGCCGCAGCCAAACAAGCTTCTGCAACGGCCTGGGGGTGGGTGGAGCCAGCCCGGATGGCTTGCCGGGTGGCGATCAGGTCAGCTTTCATGGGGGAGGGCGCTTTAGGGTGGGTCAGGATGCTATAATCCTAAGGCTTTGCGGAGCTCGGGCGCTGTCTTGTGAGTGTCATGTCGAACATGACACTTGAGCAATGACCTGAATTCGGCAAAGTCCATCCGCGAACCCGTCCCGTCAAGGTGTTGCGCCCAGTCTTTTACAGGCTGTGCGCGATCAGTGGACCGGGTTTTAGACCTAACCTTTGGAGTATTTTCATGTCCGTTACCATGCGCGAAATGCTGGAAGCCGGTGTCCACTTCGGTCACCAAACCCGCTTCTGGAACCCCAAGATGGCCCCGTTCATCTTCGGCCACCGCAACAAAATCCACATCATCAACCTGGAAAAATCGCTGCCGATGTTCCAGGACGCGATCAAGTTCGCCAAGCAGCTGTCTGCCAACCGCGGCACCATCCTGATGGTGGGCACCAAGCGCCAGGCCCGTGAGCTGGTGGCTGCTGAAGCCCAGCGCGCTGGCGTGCCTTTCGTCGACCAGCGCTGGTTGGGCGGCATGCTGACCAACTTCAAAACCGTCAAGACCTCGATCAAGCGTCTGAAGGACATGAAGGCTCAGCAGGAAGTCGGCCTCGACAGCCTGAGCAAAAAAGAACAGCTGATGTTCAAGCGCGAGATGGAAAAGCTCGAAAAAGACATCGGCGGTATCCAGGACATGGCGGCTTTGCCTGATGCGATTTTCGTGATCGACGTCGGCTACCACAAGATCGCCATCTCGGAAGCCAAGAAACTGGGCATTCCATTGATCGGTGTGGTGGACTCCAACCACTCGCCCGAAGGCATCGACTACATCATCCCCGGTAACGACGACTCGGCCAAGGCCGTGGCTTTGTACGCCCGTGGCATCGCCGACGCGATCATCGAAGGCCGCGCCAATGCGGTCAATGACGTGGTCAAGGCCGTGACCGAAGGCGCTGACGAATTCGTCGAAGAAGCCAACGCTTCTGCCTGAGTTCCCAACACTCGATGAAAGGGGCTTTGTGGCCCCTTTTTTTTAATCTGACTTTTAGACTGAATACGGAGAAATCAAATGGCTGCAATTACCGCAAGCATGGTCGCTGAACTGCGCGCAAAAACCGACGCTCCCATGATGGAGTGCAAAAAAGCCCTGACCGAAGCCGAAGGCGACATGGCCAAAGCCGAAGAGTTGCTGCGCGTCAAGCTGGGCACCAAGGCTGGCAAGGCCGCTTCGCGTGTGACCGCCGAAGGCGTGGTGACCAGCTTCGTGAGCGGCACCACAGGCGCCATGATCGAAGTCAACTGCGAAACCGACTTCGTGACCAAGAACGACAGCTTCCTGGCTTTGGCCAACGCCGCTGCCAAGCTGGTGGCCGAGCACAACCCTGCCGACATCGCTGCTTTGGGCGCTCTGCCTTACAGCCAGGACGGCTTTGGCCCCACCCTGGAAGAAGTGCGCAAGGGCCTGATCGGCAAGATCGGCGAAAACATGAGCTTCCGCCGCTTCAAGCGTGCCGCTGGTGGTGCCAAGATCGCGAACTACCTGCACGGCACCCGCATCGGCGTGTTGGTCGAGTACGAAGGCGACGAAACTGCTGCCAAAGATGTGGCCATGCACGTTGCCGCCATGAAGCCTGTCTCTTTGACCAGTGCCGAAGTGCCTGCCGAGTTGATCGAAAAAGAGCGCTCGGTCGCTGCGGCCAAGGCGGCCGAGTCTGGCAAGCCTGCCGACATCGCCACCAAGATGGTCGAAGGCTCGGTGCAAAAGTACCTCAAAGAAGTGTCTTTGTTCAACCAGTCCTTCGTCAAGAACGACAAGCAGACCGTCGAGCAGATGCTCAAGGCCGCTGGCACCACCGTCAAGGCATTCACCTTGTACGTGGTCGGTGAAGGCATTGAAAAGAAAGTCGACGACTTCGCTGCCGAAGTGGCCGCGCAAGTGGCTGCTGCCCAAGGCGCAGCCTGAGTTCACACACCTGCTGATCTGCCCACCCACATCGTCCACATTGAACCCCAAGGAGCCCGTCATGTCTTCAGCCAAGCCAGCCTATAAGCGCATTTTGCTCAAGCTGTCGGGCGAAGCCCTGATGGGGGACGACGCCTTCGGCATCAACCGCGCCACCATCGTGCGCATGGCCGAAGAAATCGCCGAAGTCACCCGCTTGGGTGTGCAGGTGGCGGTGGTGATCGGTGGCGGCAACATCTTCAGGGGTGTGGCGGGCGGCTCGGTCGGCATGGACCGCGCCACCGCCGACTACATGGGCATGTTGGCCACCGTGATGAACTCCCTGGCCCTGGCCGATGCCATGGACAAGGCCGGTCTGACGGCCCGCGTGATGTCGGCCATCGGCATCGACCAGGTGGTCGAGCCTTATGTGCGCCCCAAGGCCTTGCAGTACCTCGAAGAGGGCAAGGTGGTGGTGTTTGCGGCGGGTACGGGCAATCCGTTTTTCACGACCGACACGGCCGCTGCTTTGCGCGGTGCCGAGATCGGAGCCGAGATGGTGCTCAAGGCCACCAAGGTCGATGGTGTTTACACTGCCGATCCGAAAAAAGACCCCTCGGCCACGCGCTACAGCGAGATCAGCTTCGATGAGGCCATTTCGCGCAATCTGGGCATCATGGACGCCACGGCTTTTGCCTTGTGCCGCGACCAGAAACTGCCGATCAAGGTGTTTTCGATCATCAAGAACGGCGCTTTGAAGCGCGTGGTGCTGGGTGAGGACGAAGGCACCCTGGTTTATGCTTGAGACCGTTCTGACGAGGAGAACCCCATGACGATTGCAGACATCAAAAAAACAACCGAAACCAAAATGGAGCAATCCATTGCGGCTTTCAAAAACAACCTGACCAAGATTCGCACGGGCCGTGCCAATCCGGCGCTGCTGGACACCATCCATGTCGATTACTACGGCTCCATGGTGCCTTTGTCGCAAGTGGCCAACGTGTCCTTGATGGACGCGCGCACCATCAGCGTGCAGCCTTGGGAAAAGGGCATGGGTGCCAAGATCGAGAAAGCCATCCGCGAAAGCGATCTGGGCCTGAACCCCGCCTCCATGGGCGATTTGATTCGCGTGCCCATGCCGCCCATGAGCGAAGAGCGCCGCAAGGAAATGACCAAGCTGGCCCGCACCGAAGGCGAGAACGGCAAGATCGCGATCCGCAATCTGCGTCGCGATGCCAACGAATCGGTGAAGAAACTGGTCAAGGACAAGGAAGCGTCCGAGGACGATCAAAAGCGTGCCGAAGCCGACATCCAGAAACTGACCGACAAGCGCATGACCGAGATCGATCAGTTGGTGGCTGCCAAAGAGCAAGAGATCATGGCGGTTTGATTTTGAATGGGGTGCCGTGGCTTCACACGGCCTGATGGGCCGCCCAATTGGCGGCCTTTTTTATTCGGCGGCCTTTTTTCTGGAGAACCCGTGCTTAAACAACGCGTCATCACCGCCCTGGTCTTGCTGGCCTTGCTGTTGCCCGCTTTGTTTGCGGCCCACCCCTGGCCCTTCATGGCGCTGACCTTGGTGCTGATCACCGCGGGGGCTTGGGAGTGGGGGCGACTCAACGGCTTGCCCACTGCAGGGGCATGGTCTGGCGCCTTGCTTTGCTTGCTGGCTTGCGCGGCGGCCGTGCAAATGGGCTGGGTTCAGCGCACGCCGCCATGGGTGTGGCTGATGGCAGGTGCCTGGTGGGTCTTGCTGGGCAGCTGGATGGTTCAACGCGGGGTGGCTGGCTGGGCCATGTGGCCGCGCTCTGTGCGCTGGTTGGGGGGTATCGCGCTGTTGGCCCTGGCCTGGGTGGCGATGGCACAAGCCCACCAAAGGGGCGTGAACTTTCTGTTGTCGGTTTTGGTGTTGGTGTGGGCGGCCGATGTTTTTGCTTATTTTTTCGGCAAGGCGCTCGGCGGTCGTTGGATCAAGACCAAGCTGGCGGCCAGCATCAGCCCCGGCAAGAGCTGGGAAGGGGCTTTGGGCGGCATGTTCGGGGTCTTCTGTGTGGCTTGGGTTTGGGTCGAGGTCGACCGAAGTTGGGCCCTGCACGATCTGAGTTTTTATTCCATGTTGTGGGCCAAAGGCTGGTGGGTGACCCTACCCGCTTTGCTGTTCATGTCTGCCATGAGCGTGGTGGGCGATTTGGTGGAATCGCTGGTCAAACGCAGCGCGGGCATGAAAGACAGCTCAGGCCTGCTGCCGGGTCATGGCGGTGTTCTGGACCGCGTGGACGCCTTGCTGCCGACATTGCCTTTGGCGATGATGTTGATTTCCTGGATTTGAAACGAGAGCGGACCCTATGCACACCCTCCAACGCATCACCATCCTGGGCTCTACAGGCTCCATTGGCACGAGCACTCTGGATGTTTTGGCGCGGCATCCGCAGCAGTTTGCGGTGTACGCCTTGACCGCATCGACCCAGGTGGACCTGATGCTGGCGCAATGCGCGCAATTCAAGCCCGAAGTGGCGGTCATGGTCCAGGAGGACGCAGCCCGTTTGCTGGCGGACAAGCTCAAAGCCGAGGGCTTGCGCACCGAAGTGCGTTGGGGCGCTGCGGCGCTGGACGAGGTGGCCTCTGCCGAGCCCGTAGATGCGGTTATGGCGGCCATTGTCGGCGCCGCAGGCTTGTCGCCTTGCTTGGCTGCCGCGCGTGCAGGCAAGAAGTTGCTTTTGGCCAATAAGGAAGCCCTGGTGGTGGGCGGCGAAGTGTTTTTGTCCGCTGTGCGCGAGGGTGGGGCGGTGCTGTTGCCGATTGACAGCGAACATTCGGCGATTTTCCAGTCTTTGCCCGAAGACCCGGCCACCTGGCAGCGGCGTGTTCACAAAATCATCCTGACAGCGTCGGGCGGCCCTTTTCGCGGGCGAGAGCCCAGCAGCCTCAAGGATGTCACGCCCGAGCAGGCGTGCGCCCATCCCAATTGGGTGATGGGGCGCAAAATTTCGGTGGATTCCGCCACCATGATGAACAAGGCCTTGGAAGTCATCGAGGCCCGTTATTTGTTTGGCCTGGCCCCCGAGCAGCTGGAGGTGGTGATTCACCCCCAAAGCGTGATCCACTCCATGGTCCAATACAAGGACAACTCCGTGGTGGCCCAGTTGGGCACCCCCGATATGCGGGTGCCGATTGCCTACGGCTTGAGCTGGCCGGAGCGCATGGTTTCGGGGGCTTCTGCGCTCGATTTCCATGCCTTGTCCGCCATGACTTTTGAGGCCATGGATGGGCATGGCCATCCGGAGCGTTTTCCGGGTTTGAAGCTCGCCTGGGCCACTTTGCAGGGGGCCCCAGGCAGTTGCGCGGTGCTCAATGCGGCCAATGAAATCGCGGTGGACGCGTTTTTGAACCGCCGTATCCGGTTTGACCAGATTCACCATGTGAACGAAGCGACACTGGAGGCCGTGGACACCGTGCGACCGGAAAATCTGGCGGACTTGCTGGGCATTGACCGCCAAAGTCGCGAGGCTGCGCGGCAGGTGCTGGGCCGACTTGGGTGAGGGCCACGATCCCCCTGGCGCACACCGGTCGTGTAGCGTTTGCGAGGTGTATTATCTTGGCTTCGCGGTGCCGAGCGCTGTGACCCTGTTTTTCAGGCGAAAATGCTGCGTTGATCGCCCTTTGGCGGTGTGCAGATGGGGTTTTTTCTAATGGGTTGAAGGTCGGGTGTTCAACGCAACCCGAGCGGTTGACCTTTATATGGTTGTTCCATGAATTTTTTTGACATTCGTTCACGCCTTCAACCTGCCGCATGGACGGTGGCAGCCAGCTTGATGGCGTGCATGCCCGCCTGGGCTGTTGACCCTTTCACCGTGCGAGACATCCGTGTCGAGGGTCTGCAGCGGATCGAGTCCGGTACGGTCTTCGCTTCTTTGCCACTGCGCGTGGGTGACCAATATTCGGACGAAAAAGGCGCTGCCGCGATCCGCGCACTGTTCGCCCTGGGTTTGTTCAAGGACGTTCGCCTGGAAACCGAAGGCGATGTGCTGGTGGTGGTGGTGGAAGAGCGGCCTTCGGTGGCCGCTGTCGAGTTCATTGGACTCAAGGAATTTGACAAGGACGTCTTGCTCAAAGCCTTGCGGGAAGTGGGTCTGGCCGAAGGGCGCCCTTACGACAAGGCCTTGGCCGACAAAGCCGAGCAGGAACTCAAGCGCCAGTACATCAACCGCAGTTTGTACGGCGCCGAAGTGGTCAGCACGGCCACCCCCGTGGACCGCAACCGCGTGAATCTGAGCTTCACCATCACTGAAGGCGGCCCAGCCCGAATCAAACAGATCCAGATTGTGGGCAACAAGGCGTTCTCGGAGTCCGATTTGCGCGACCAGTTCAACCTGGACACGGGTGGCTGGATGAGCTGGTACACCAAGTCCGACCGCTATGCCCGCACCAAGCTCAATGCCGACCTCGAAGCCTTGCGCTCCTATTATTTGGCCCGTGGTTTTCTGGAGTTCCGGATTGACTCCACCCAGGTGGCCATGTCGCCCGACAAACAGGAAATGGCCATTACGATCAACGTGACCGAGGGTGAGCGTTTTGTGGTCTCGGGTGTGAAGCTCGAAGGCAACTACCTCGACAAGGACGATGAATTCAAGGCGCTGGTCAAGATCGCTGTGGGCAAGCCCTACAACGCCGAAACCGTGGCCGAGACCACCAAGGCCTTCACCGATTACTTCGGCAAATTTGGTTTTGCTTTTGCTAAGGTGGAGGCCAAGCCAGAAATTGACCGCCAGAACAACCGCGTGCAGTTTGTGCTGCAGGCTGAACCTTCGCGCCGTGCTTACGTCAGGCGCATTCTGGTCTCGGGCAACAACCGCACCCGCGACGAAGTGATCCGTCGCGAGTTCCGTCAATACGAAGCGGCTTGGTACGACGGTGACAAGATCCGTCTGTCGCGTGACCGCGTCGACCGTTTGGGTTTTTTCACCGACGTGAACGTGGAAACCATCGAAATCCCCGGTACCCCCGATCAGGTCGATTTGATGTTCACCGTGGCCGAAAAGCCAACGGGCAGCATTTCTTTGGGTGCGGGTTTTTCTTCGGCTGAAAAGGTGACCTTGAGTTTTGGCATCCGCCAGGAAAACGCCTTCGGTTCGGGCAACTATTTGGCTGTTGAAGTCAACACCAGCAAGTACAACCGCAATCTGGTCTTGAGCACCACCGACCCCTATTTCACGCAAAACGGCATTTCCCGCACGCTGGACGTGTTTCAGCGCACCACACGGCCTTATTTGGGCGACATCAATTCCTACAGCTTGATCAACTCGGGTGTTGGCCTGCGTTTTGGCGTGCCCGTGACCGAGACGGACACGGTTTTTGTGGGAGCCAATGCGGAGCAGACCCAAATCAAAGAAGGTTCAGGCGTCCCGTTGCCTGCCCCTTACAAGGAATATGCAGGGGTTTTTGGTAGCACCAGCACTGCCATTCCCCTGACTTTGGGATGGGCCAGGGACGGTCGTGACAGCGCTTTGGTACCGAACAAGGGTACATACCAGCGACTGAATGCGGATTTGAGCCTGGCAGGTGATGTTCGTTATTTCCGCAGCAACTACCAGTACCAGCAGTATTTCCCGCTGAGCAAGAAGTACACCTTGGCTTTGAATGCGGATCTTGGATGGGGTCAAGGCCTGAGCGGACAGCCATTCCCCATTTTCAAGAATTTCTATGTGGGTGGTTTGGGCAGTGTTCGAGGCTTTGAGCAATCGACGTTGGGCCCAAATGCCCGAACGATCAAAGGCGATGATTCGTCTGCACTCGTTTATTTGGGTGGTCCCAAGAAAATCGTTTTGAACGCCGAATTCATGGTGCCCTTCCCAGGCGCTGGCAATGACAAGACCCTGCGTTTGTTTGGCTTCACAGACATTGGCCGAGCCTTTGGGGAAAACGAAAAAGTCTCTTTTGGTGACCTGCGGGCTTCCGCGGGTATTGGCCTGAGCTGGATCTCCCCCATGGGGCCCCTGCGCTTCTCTTATGCTACGCCCATTCGCAAAGAGACAGGCGATAAAATTCAGAAACTCCAATTCCAGATCGGAACCTCTTTCTAATGAAAACGATTCGCAAGAACCTTCTCGTCGCGCTGCTGGCTGGTGCATCCGCTTTCACGGGCCTGGTGCAGGCGCAGGATTTCAAAATCGGCATCGTCAATACGGACCGCATTTTGCGGGACTCCAACGTGGCCAAGGCGGCTCAGGCCAAGCTGGAGTCGGAGTTTTTGAAGCGCGAAAAAGACCTGAACGATGCCATCAACACCTTCAAGGCAGCGGCTGAAAAGTTCGAGCGCGACGCGCCCACGCTGTCTGAAGCGCAGCGCGTGGCCAAGCAAAAGCAGCTGATCGATCAGGACCGTGACCTGAAGCGCCGCCAGCGTGAGTTCCAGGAAGACCTGGGTGCCCGCAAGAACGAAGAAAACCAGATGCTGTTCGAGAAAGCCGGACGTGCGGTCAAGCAAGTGGCCGAGTCCGAGAAGTACGACCTGATCTTGCAGGACGCTGCCTACTTCAATCCCAAGCACGACATCACAGAAAAAGTCATCAAGGCCCTGAACGCCTCGGTGGGCAAATAACAGGCGTTCAGTCTGTTTGAAACCGTGTCGCTGACGCTGGGCGCTATCGTTGAGACACTGGGGGGGCGTCTGTTGGGGCCCTCTGACATGCAGGTGTCGGGCCTGGCCCCTTTGCAGACCGCCCAACCGGACCAGATCAGTTTTCTCAGCCAAGCCCGTTACCAAAGCCAGCTGGCCAACAGCCTGGCAGGCTGCGTGATTGTGAGCCCGGTCTTTGAGGCCGAGGTGGCGCAGCGCACAGCGGCGATCATCACCGATGATCCCTATTTGTACTTCGCCCGTTTGACCCGCTTGTGGAAGCGGGCTCTGCCACAGCCCGCCAGGCCCAGGATTCATCCGAGTGCGGTGATCGACCCTGAAGCGCTGGTTGCTGAAGATGCCGTGATTGGCCCTTTGTGCGTGGTGGAGCGGGGGGTCGAGATCGGCCCGGGCACGTGGTTGAAGTCCCGCGTGACCGTGGGTGAAAACTGCAAAATCGGTGCGCGTTGCCTGGTGCACTCGGGTGTCGTCATTGGTGCAGACGGCTTCGGCTTCGCCCCGCACCAAGGCCAGTGGGAAAAAATTGAACAACTGGGCGCGGTGCGCATTGGCAACGATGTGGAAATCGGCGCCAACACCTGCATTGACCGTGGGGCCCTGGAGGACACGGTCATCGAAGACGGGGTCAAACTCGACAACCTGATTCAGATTGGCCACAACGTGCAGGTTGGCCAGCACACGGCCATGGCTGGCTGCGTTGGCGTGGCGGGGAGTGCCAAGATCGGCGCCCATTGCACCGTGGGCGGTGGTGCCGTGGTGCTGGGGCACCTGAGCCTGGCTGACCATGTGCACGTTTCTGCGGCTTCGGTGGTCACGCGTTCCATCTCGCAGCCCGGCCACTACACCGGGATGTTTCCGCTGGACAGCAATGCCAACTGGGAAAAAAACGCCGCCAGCCTCAAACAACTGTCCCGTTTGCGAGACCGCATCAAAGCCCTCGAAGCGGACATTCAAAACAACAAGGAAAACTGACCGTGATGGACATTCACAAAATTCTCAAGCAGCTGCCGCACCGCTACCCCTTCTTGTTGGTGGACCGTGTGCTGGAACTCGAAAAAGGCGTACGCATCAAAGCTTTGAAGAACGTCACGATCAACGAGCCGTTTTTCACAGGTCATTTCCCTCACCGTCCGGTCATGCCGGGTGTGCTGATGCTGGAGGCGCTGGCCCAGGCGGCCGCCTTGCTGTCTTTTGACACCCTGGACGCCGCGCCCGATGACAACACGGTTTATTACTTTGCGGGCATTGACGGTGCGCGTTTCAAGCGGCCGGTGGAGCCGGGCGATCAGTTGACGCTGGATGTGCAGCTGGACCGCATGAAAGCTGGCATTTTCAAGTTCAAGGCCCAGGCCAAGGTCGGTGACGAGCTGGCCTGCGAGGCCGATTTGATGTGCACCATGCGCAAAATTGCCTGAGGATCTATGGCGACTATCCACTCCACCGCTTTGGTCGATCCGGCCGCTCAGCTGGACGCCTCCGTGACCGTTGGTCCTTACACCCTCATTGGCCCGAATGTGGTCATCGGTGCAGGCTCGACGGTGGGCTCGCATTGCACGATCGAGGGCCACACCACGATCGGTCAGAACAACCACATCCACAGCTACAGCTCCTTGGGCGCTGCGCCGCAGGACAAAAAATATGCGGGTGAGCCGACCCGTTTGGTGATCGGCAACGGCAACACCATCCGCGAGTTTTGCACCTTCAATGCTGGCACCGTCAATGGTGGCGGTGTGACCCAGGTGGGTGATGACAACCTGTTCATGGCTTATGTGCATTTGGCGCACGATTGCCAGATTGGCAGCCACACGATTTTTGCCAACAACTCCCAATTGGCGGGCCACGTGGTGGTAGGCGACTGGGTGATCCTGGGTGGCTTCACGGTGGTGCGGCAGTTCTTGCGTCTGGGAGCGCACAGCTTCACGGCCATGTGCACCTTGCTGTTTGCCGACCTGCCGCCGTATGTGACGTGCCAGGGCCAGCCCGCTGCTGCCCGCACCGTGAACGCCGAAGGTTTGCGTCGTCGCGGTTATTCGCCCACCCGAATCGCGGCGGTGCGGGCCATGCACAAAGCGCTTTACCGGGAAAACCTCACGCTGGAAGCGTCCAAAGAACGCATCTTGCAAATCGCCAAGGACAAACTCGAGGTGCAGGCCGATGTGGACATGATGCTGGACTTTTTGTCGGGCGTTTCGCCCAAAGTGGGCATTGTGCGTTCGCGTCGCCGCTCGGTCGATTGAACAACCCAAGGGCCAGGCCTGTCCTGGCCCGAGCATGAAAGGAGGGCCCTGTGGCCCTGTTGCGTTGCGCCGTCATTGGCGTTGGTTATCTGGGCAAATTTCATGCTCAAAAGTACGCCAAAATTCCCGAGTGTCAGCTCGTCGCGGTGGTGGACAGTCGGCAGGAGCAGGCCGAGGCGGTCGCCGGGCCTTTGGGCTGCGCCGCACTGAAGGATTACCGGGCTTTGATCGGTCAGGTCGACGCGGTCTCCATCGTGGTGCCCACCCAAGGTCATTACGAAGTCTGCGCCGAGTTTTTGCGGGCCGGGGTGCATGTCTTGGTCGAAAAGCCCATGACCACCACGCTGGAGCAGGCCGATGCGCTGATCCGCCTGGCCAAGGACAACCAATGCGTGTTGGCGGTGGGCCATCTGGAGCGCTTCAACCCGGCCGCTTTGGCGCTGGAGCCCTTGCTGTCCAACCCCCGGTTCATTGACAGCTCGCGTCTGGCGCCGTTCAAGCCACGCGCGACCGACGTGAGTGTGCTACTGGATTTGATGATCCACGATGTGGATTTGATTTTGTCGCTGGTCGACAGCGAGCTGGAAAGTGTGGAGTGCTCCGGCGCGCGCGTGTTGACCTCGGACATCGACATTGCCAATGCCCGTATTCGCTTTGCCAACGGTTGCGTGGCCAACGTGACCGCCAGCCGCGTGAGTGCCAAGAGCGAGCGCAAGATGCGCGTGTTTCAAAGCCAAGCCTGCCATTCGCTGGACTTCCAGGCCCGCACCTTGACGACTTACCGCGGCGCCACCACGCCCATGGCCGATCCCGAGCAGGCCATTGAGCGACACGAGCAGTCATTTGGCGAAGCCGACCCCCTGTTTTCCGAAATTCTCGACTTTGTCGAGAGCATTAGAGAGGGTCGCCCCCCCAAGGTGAGTGGCGAGTCCGGACGCCGGGCGCTGGAAGCTGTTCAGCGCATCACCGAAGCCACCCGCTTGATTTCCTGATTTTTAGCCTGTTTGAAAGGTACGCCATGCGCATCCCAATGGTCGATCTGGTCGCGCAATACCGCGATCTCCAGCCCCAGCTGGAACCCGCTTTTTTGAGCGCCCTCCATGCTGCCCAATTCATCTTGGGCCCCAATGTCCAAGCCTTCGAAAAAGAGGCCGCCGACTACCTGGGCGTGGCCCACGCCATCACCTGTGCCAACGGCACGGACGCCTTGCATCTGGCCTTGTTGGCGGCCGACATCGGCCCGGGCGACGAGGTCATCACCACGCCTTTCACTTTCATTGCCACCGCCGAGGCGATCGCCTACGTCGGGGCCAAAGCCGTGTTTGTGGACATCGATCCACGCACCTTCAACATCGACGTGGCGCAGGTCCGACGTGCGATCACACCGAAAACCAAGGCCTTGCTGCCCGTGCATTTGTTCGGGCAGCCTGCTGACCTGGCCCCGCTGATGGCTTTGGCCCAAGAGCACCAGTTGCAGCTGGTGGAGGATTGTGCGCAGTCCTTCGGTGCCGACATTGGCGGTCGCAAAACGGGCGCCATGGGCGATGTAGCGGCTTTCAGCTTCTTTCCGAGTAAAAACCTCGGCTGCTACGGCGACGGCGGCATGGTGACCACGCAGTCCGACGCCATGGCCGAAAAGCTGCGCATGCTGCGCAACCATGGCAGCAAAGTGCGTTACTACCACGACATCATTGGCTACAACAGCCGCCTGGACGAGCTGCAGGCGGTGGTGTTGCGGGCCAAGATGCCCTTGATCGATCGTTACAACCAGGAACGCCGCCGTGTGGCCCACCGCTACAACGCGGGTTTGGCCGGGCTGAATGTGCAAACGCCTTATGAAGACGGTGTGGGACTGCACGTGTACCACCAGTACACCTTGCTCACCGATGAGCGGGCGGCCATCCAGCAAGCATTGACTGCGCAACAAATCGCCAGCGCCGTTTATTACCCCGTGCCTTTGCACCAGCAAAAAGTGTTTGCCTCGATCGCGGCTGGCGCCAGTTTCCCGGTGACCGAATCGGTGGCCGAGCGTTGCCTGTCCCTGCCCATCTATCCCGAGCTGAGCAATGAAGCCATTGATGAGGTGTGCGGCGTGATTCGCCAGGCTTTGAAAGCGTGATGGCAGACGCACCAACTGACGTGGCCGCGCCAGACCTGTGCGTGAGCATGGTCGCGGCCGAGCGTTCGGGTGACATGCTCGCGGCCTTGTTGTTGCAAGGCATGCAAAAAACCTGGCCGCGCTTGCAAGCTTCGGGCATTGGCGGACCGCAAATGGATGCGACCGGTTTCATGTCACGCTGGTCCTGTGACGAGTTGTCGGTGCGCGGTTTGGTGGAGGCGCTTTGGCGTTACCGCCACATCCATGGCATCCGGCAGGCCTTGATTCAGGACTTGCTGGCTTCGCCCCCGGACCTGTATGTGGGGGTGGATGCTTCCGACTTCAATTTGCCCGTGGAGCGTTTGCTGCGGCAAAAGGGCGTGCCCACGGTTCAGTTGGTGTGCCCGTCCATTTGGGCCTGGCGGCCAGAGCGGGTGCAAAAAATCCGTGACAGCGTGAACCATGTGCTGTGCATTTACCCTTTTGAACCAGATTTGTTGGCTCAGCACGGGATCGAGGGCACCTTCGTCGGGCACCCGGTGGCCGATGTGATCGCACAGGAGCCAGACCGCTTGCACGCTCGTCAATCCTTGGGCTTGGCTGCAGAGGCCACCGTCGTGGCCTTGTTGCCGGGCAGCAGGCCGTCCGAGGTCAAAGGCTTGGCTTTGCCGTTTTTGCAAGCGGCGCATCTCATGCGTCAGCAAAGGCCTGAGCTGAAGTTCGTTTTGCCCACGCATGACCTCTTGAAGCCCATGGTGGAGGCGGCCATTGCCGAAGCCGGCATGCAGGCGCATGTTCATGTGGTGATGGGCTGTTCTCACGAAGTGCAGGCCGCTTGTGATGTGGCTTTGGTGGCCAGCGGCACGGCCACCCTCGAGACCGCCTTGCACAAACGCCCCATGGTCATCGCCTACAAAATGCAATGGCTGTCCTGGCAAATTGCCAACCGCAAGCGCTTGTTGCCCTGGATTGGCTTGCCCAACATCCTGTGCAACGAAGGCTTGGTGCCCGAATTCTTGCAAGAGCAGGTGCAGCCCCAGGCCTTGGCCCAGGCTGTTTTGCGTTGGCTGGACGATCCTGCGGCGGTGGCCAAGACCCAGCAGCGTTTTGCCGACCTGCACCTTCAATTGCGTCGTGACATGCCGACGCTGGCCAGCCATGCGATCCAAAAAGTCCTTGCTGCTTGAGCAAAAAACCTTGAACTGGGAGACCCATGGTCTGGTGGCCGGGGTGGACGAGGCCGGGCGCGGGCCTTTGGCGGGACCTGTGGTCGCAGCAGCGGTGATCCTGGACGACCTGAATCCTATACGCGGACTGAACGACTCCAAAAAACTCACAGCCAAGCGCCGAGAAGCCCTGTTTGACGAAATCCGTGCTCGGGCTTTGTGCTGCGCCATTGCCGAAGCGACGGTGCAGGAGATTGACCAGCTCAATATTCTGCAAGCCACAATGCTGGCCATGAAGCGTGCCGTCGAGGCCTTGCGCTTGCCGCCCAAGTTGGTGCTGGTGGACGGGAACCGTTTGCCCACCTTGTCCATTCGTGCCGAAGCCATCGTCCAAGGCGACGCGCTGGTGCCCGCCATCTCGGCCGCTTCGATTTTGGCCAAGGTACACCGCGATCGTTTGTGCGAAGCGATGCACCAACAATACCCCTTGTATGGTTTTGACCAGCATAAGGGCTATGGCACAGCGCAGCACCTGGCTGCTTTGCAAGCGCATGGTCCGGCAGACTGCCACCGCATGACATTTGCCCCTGTGGCCAGGAGTGTGCGATGAAATCGATCAGCTCGCGGGACAACCCGCAGCTCAAAACCTGGCGACGTTTGGCCCAGGACTCCACGGCTTACCGCAAAGCAGGGCAGTTCTGGCTGGAGGGGGACCACTTGTGCCGTGCAGCACTGGAGCGCGGTGTGCGGCCGCTGCAGCTGGTGTTGACCGAGTCGTTTCAGGCCGAGCAGGGCGACCAATGGCGAGGCTTGACCGATCAGGTGTTTGTGCTGCCCGATGCCCTGTTTGCCAGCTTGAGTGGCTTGGAATCTCCGGCCCGCATGGGCTTTGTGGTCGACTGGCGTGCCGGTCATGAGGTCTTGCCGGACGCGCCCACCGTTGTGCTGGACCGTTTGCAGGATGCCGGCAATGTCGGGGCCATCTTGCGCTGTGCGTCGGCATTTGGTTACCGCCAGGTGCTGGCGATCAAAGGCACGGCGGCCCTGTGGTCGCCCAAAGTGCTGCGGGCCGGCATGGGGGCGCACTTTGGCCTGCATCTGGTCGAAGCACTCAGCGAGGCTGATGTGGCAGCCTTGCAGGTGCCCTTGCTCACCACCAGCTCACACGAGGGGCCGTTTTTGCACGCCTTGCTGCAAGCGGGAAATTTGCCTCAAAAGTGTGCCTGGGTCTTCGGTCACGAAGGGCAGGGCGTCAGCGCCAGCCTGATGGCCATGGCGCAGCACCAGGTGCGCATTGCACAGCCTGGCGGGGAAGAATCCCTCAACGTGGCCACTGCAGCGGCCATTTGCCTGCACGCCAGCGCCACCGCAGGTCTTTGAGCACTTTGGCGGCTTTGCCGGACCGTCATGGTGGGCGGTTTGTCAGGGTTTACTAGCAGTCCTCAGCTATAATGAGAGGCTTTCCCGCATCAACCTGTACGCCACAGTCCATCCTAGGCCCATTCCTCGAACAAGCAGCCAAAAAGAGATCCCCTCTCTGGTGAGTGCTGAGGCGTACCCGAACTATTCCGGAGAACCCAGTGCTTTTGTCTCTTCAGGGAACATTCCCGCCCGCCATATTGGCGCTTGCAGACGGCACGGTCTTTATCGGCAATTCGATCGGAGCCACCGGCTCCACCGTCGGCGAAGTGGTGTTCAACACCTCGCTCACCGGCTACCAGGAAATCCTCACCGACCCCAGCTATTGCCAGCAGATCGTCACCCTGACGTACCCGCACATCGGCAATTACGGCGTCAACGTGGAGGACATCGAAGCTGACCAAGTCCATGCCGCAGGCCTCATCATCAAAGACCTGCCTTTGGTGGCGAGCAACTTCCGCTCCAGCCAAACCTTGTCGTCCTACCTGGCTGACGCTGGGACTGTGGCCATTGCCAACATCGACACTCGCCGGCTGACCCGCATCTTGCGCACCAAGGGTGCTCAAAACGGTGCCATTGTGGGCTTGGCCAAAGGCCAGGAAGTGACCCAAGCGGTGATTGACCAGGCGATTGCTGCCGCGAAGGCGGCCCCGAGCATGGCCGGCCTGGACCTGGCGCAACAAGTCACTGTGGCTCAGCCTTACGATTGGACCCAAACCGAATGGCAGCTGGGCGCTGGTTATGGCACGCAGACCGCCCCCCAGTTCCATGTGGTGGCTTATGACTTCGGCGTCAAGAAAAACATCTTGCGCATGCTGGCCGAGCGCGGCTGCAAAGTCACCGTGGTGCCGGCCAAGACACCCGCCGCCGAAGTGCTCCAACACAAGCCCGATGGCATCTTTTTGTCCAACGGCCCAGGCGACCCACAGCCTTGCGATTACGCGATTGCCGCCGTTTCCGAGTTGATCGAAACCGGCATCCCTACCTTCGGCATTTGCCTGGGTCACCAGATCATGGCTTTGGCCAGTGGTGCCAAGACTTTTAAAATGAAGTTTGGCCACCACGGTGCCAACCACCCTGTGAAAGACCTCGATTCCGGCCGCGTGTCCATCACCAGCCAGAACCACGGTTTTGCGGTGGACGAAAAGTCCTTGCCCGCCAACTTGCGTGCCACGCACGTGTCCTTGTTTGACGGCACCTTGCAAGGCTTGGCCCGCACCGACAAGCCCGCGTTTTGCTTCCAGGGTCACCCCGAAGCTTCGCCCGGCCCGAACGACATTGCTTACCTGTTTGACCGCTTCACGGCATTGATGGCCTCGGCCCAGGAGAACAAATAATGCCTAAGCGCACCGACCTCAAAAGCATCCTCATCATTGGCGCGGGCCCGATCATCATCGGCCAGGCCTGCGAATTCGACTATTCCGGCGTGCAGGCCTGTAAGGCCCTGCGCGAAGAAGGTTACAAAGTCATCCTGATCAACAGCAACCCTGCCACGATCATGACCGACCCGGCCACGGCCGACGTGACCTACATCGAGCCCATCACCTGGCAAACGGTCGAAAAGATCATCGCCAAGGAACGCCCGGACGCCATCCTGCCCACCATGGGTGGCCAGACTGCGCTCAACTGCGCTTTGGATTTGTGGCGTCACGGCGTGCTCGAAAAGTACAAAGTTGAGCTGATCGGCGCGACGCCCGAGGCCATCGACAAGGCCGAAGACCGCCTGAAGTTCAAGGACGCCATGACCAAAATCGGTCTGGGCTCCGCCCGCTCGGGCATCGCCCACAGCATGGAAGAAGCCTGGGACGTGCAAAAGCGCGTCGGCTTCCCCACTGTGATTCGCCCCAGCTTCACGCTCGGTGGCACTGGCGGCGGTATCGCCTACAACCCCGAAGAGTTCGAGACGATTTGCAAGCGCGGTCTCGAAGCGTCTCCCACCAATGAGCTGCTGATCGAAGAGTCGCTGCTGGGCTGGAAAGAGTACGAGATGGAAGTGGTGCGCGACAAGGCGGACAACTGCATCATCATCTGCTCGATCGAAAACCTGGACCCCATGGGCGTGCACACGGGCGACTCGATCACCGTGGCGCCAGCCCAGACGCTGACCGACAAGGAATACCAGATCCTGCGCAACGCCTCTTTGGCCGTTTTGCGCGAGATTGGTGTGGACACGGGCGGCTCCAACGTGCAGTTCTCGATCAACCCCAAAGATGGCCGCATGGTCGTCATCGAGATGAACCCCCGGGTGTCGCGTTCGTCGGCCTTGGCCTCCAAGGCCACGGGCTTCCCCATCGCCAAAGTGGCGGCCAAGCTGGCCGTGGGCTACACGCTCGACGAGTTGCGCAATGAAATCACGGGTGGTGCCACGCCCGCCTCGTTCGAGCCCTCGATCGATTACGTGGTCACCAAGATCCCGCGTTTCGCCTTTGAGAAGTTCCCGATGGCCGACAGCCGCCTGACCACCCAGATGAAATCGGTGGGCGAAGTCATGGCCATGGGCCGGACCTTCCAGGAGTCTTTCCAGAAAGCCCTGCGCGGCCTGGAAGTCGGCGTGGACGGCATGAACGAGAAAACCCAGGACCGTGAAGTGCTCGAAAAGGAGCTGGGCGAGCCCGGTCCCGAGCGCATCTGGTACGTGGGCGATGCTTTTGCCATGGGCCTGAGCGTGGACGAGGTGTTTGCCTTGACCAAAATTGACCCCTGGTTCCTGGTGCAGATCGAAGAGATCGTGAAGATCGAACTGGAACTGGAAACCACCACGCTCGAAGCCATCACGGCCGACGAGTTGCGTGCGCTCAAGAAGAAAGGCTTTTCGGACCGCCGCTTGGCCAAGCTGCTCAAAACCACCGAGCATGTGGTGCGTGCACGCCGACATGCCCTGAACGTTCGCCCCGTCTACAAACGCGTGGACACCTGCGCGGCCGAGTTCTCGACCGACACCGCCTACATGTATTCCTGCTACGAGGGGAATGGCGACGGTGAGTGCGAAGCCGAGCCCACCAACAACAAAAAAATCATGGTGCTGGGTGGTGGCCCCAACCGCATCGGTCAGGGCATCGAGTTTGATTACTGCTGCGTGCATGCCGCCTTGGCCATGCGCGAAGATGGTTACGAAACCATCATGGTCAACTGCAACCCCGAGACCGTGTCGACCGATTACGACACCTCGGACCGTTTGTACTTCGAGCCCGTGACTTTGGAAGACGTGCTCGAAATCGTCGACAAGGAAAAGCCCACAGGCGTCATCGTGCAATACGGTGGCCAAACGCCTTTGAAGTTGGCGCTCGATTTGGAAGCCGCTGGCGTGCCCATCATCGGTACCAGCCCCGACATGATCGACGCGGCCGAAGACCGTGAGCGTTTCCAGAAACTGCTGCAAGACCTCGGTCTGCGCCAGCCGCCCAACGCCACAGCACGGACCGAGGCCGAAGCCTTGGAAAAAGCGGCCGCCTTGGGTTACCCCTTGGTCGTTCGCCCCAGCTACGTGCTGGGTGGCCGCGCCATGGAAATCGTGCACGAGCAACGCGATCTGGAGCGTTACATGCGCGAAGCGGTCAAGGTGTCGCACGATTCGCCTGTGTTGCTCGACCGTTTCCTGAACGACGCCATCGAATGCGATGTGGACTGCCTGCGTGACCCTGAAGGCAAGACCTTCATCGGTGGCGTGATGGAGCACATCGAGCAGGCGGGCGTGCACAGCGGTGACTCGGCGTGTTCCTTGCCGCCTTATTCCTTGTCGGAAGCCACCGTGACCGAACTCAAGCGCCAATCGGCCGCCATGGCTGGTGCGCTGAACGTGGTGGGCCTGATGAACGTGCAGTTTGCCATCCAGCATGTGGACGGCAAAGATGTCATTTACGTGCTGGAAGTCAACCCCCGAGCCTCTCGCACTGTGCCTTATGTTTCCAAAGCCACGGGTATCCAGCTGGCCAAGGTGGCGGCGCGCTGCATGGCGGGCCAGTCTCTCGCGTCGCAAGGCATCACCAAAGAAGTCACACCGCCTTATTTCAGCGTGAAAGAAGCCGTGTTCCCCTTCGTGAAGTTCCCGGGTGTGGACACCATCCTTGGCCCCGAGATGAAATCCACGGGCGAAGTCATGGGCGTGGGCAAGACCTTTGGCGAAGCCTTTGTGAAGAGCCAATTGGGCGCTGGCACCAAGCTGCCGCGTCCCACCAAGGCCGACGGCACGCCCTCGGGCAAGGTGTTCATCTCGGTGAAAAACAACGACAAGGCTCGCGCCATCGAAGTGGCCCGCCAGTTGGTAGCCCAGGGCTTTGAGCTGGTGGCCACCAAGGGCACGGCTGCGGCCATTCAGGCCGCAGGCGTGGCTTGTGCCACGGTGAACAAGGTGACCGAAGGCCGCCCGCACATCGTGGACATGATCAAGAACAACGAAATCGTGCTGGTGATCAACACGGTCGAAGAGCGCCGCAACGCCATCGCCGACTCGCGCCACATCCGCACCTCGGCCTTGCTCAACCGCGTCACCACCTTCACCACCATCGCAGGCGCGGAAGCCGCTGTGGAGGGCATGAAGTACATGGACCAACTGGGCGTGATTTCCATTCAGGACATGCACGCGCAACTGGCCGCCTGACCTTTGGCCCCTCGTCCTGCACCCTGACCCGGGTGCGGGGCATAATGTTGCCAATGACCGCCGAGTCTCATCGCTCGGCGGTTTCCTTTTGGAGTAACGAGAACATGTCAACCATCCCGATCACCAAACGTGGTGCCGAAAAACTCAAGGACGAGTTGCACCGCCTAAAAACTGTGGACCGTCCCGCCGTGATCCAGGCCATTGCCGAAGCGCGTGCCCAGGGTGACCTGAGCGAGAACGCCGAATACGATGCAGCCAAAGACCGTCAGGGTTTCATCGAAGGCCGGATTCAGGAAATCGAAGGCAAGCTGTCGGCCGCGCAAATCATCGACCCGGCGTCGGTGGATGCAGGTGGGCGCGTGGTTTTTGGCGCCACGGTTGAGCTGGAAGACGAGAGCACGGGCGAGTCTGTGACTTACCAGATCGTGGGCGAGGACGAAGCCGATTTGAAGCTGGGGCTGATCAACATCAGCAGCCCGATTGCACGCGCCTTGATTGGCAAGGAAGAGGGCGATGTGGCCGAAGTGCAGGCTCCGGGCGGTGTGCGCCGTTACGAGATCGTGGGCGTGTCTTACGTTTGAGGCAAAACAAAGGCCGCTGTTCAGCGGCCTAGGTGGTGGGTGCCCGTCCGGTGCGGGCGCTTGGGCACTTCAGTCGTGGCGGCCTTTTTTGACCGACTTTTGCTTGGGCTTGGCCCGCTTGATCTGGCCGCCAGCGGCCAGGCGCTGGTTGCCCAGGACGCGAACAGTTTTGACTTCGGGGCGCTGGCCGCCGCGTGAGCTGTATTTGAGGATCTTGAAGTCGCGTGGGCCCGCTTTGCGGTCCTCGTCGTGCTCCTTGATTTTCTCGGGCTGAGGCCGCCACAGGATCAGCAGTTTGCCGATGTGCTGGATGGGCGCGGCGCTGAGCTGCTCAGCCAGTTGGGCGAACATGGCTTCACGTGCGGCGCGGTCATCGCCCAGCACACGGATTTTGATCAGGCCGTGGGCATTCAGGGCGGCTTCGGTTTCCTTGATGACGGCAGGGGTCAGCCCATCGCCGCCGATCATGACGACGGGATCGAGGTGGTGGGCATCGGCGCGAAAGACTTTGCGCTCGGCAGGTGTGAGTTGTATTTGGGGCATCCCCGTATTATCCCCGCAAGGACGCAAAAGAATGAAAGTCAAAACCAAAAGTAAAAAGGTGAACAAAGCGTGGTTGAACGACCACGTCAACGACACCTATGTGAAACTGGCCTTGAAAGAGGGTTACCGGGCGCGGGCGGCTTACAAACTCAAGGAAATCGACGAAACCCTGGGCTTGATCCGGCCGGGCGATCTGGTGGTGGACCTGGGCTCGGCCCCGGGCGCCTGGAGCCAGTACCTGCGCCGCCGTTTGTCGCCGGACGGCGCGGCGGTGGGCGAACTCAACGGCCGCATCATCGCGCTGGACATTTTGCCCATGGCTCCGGTGGAAGGTGTGCACTTCATTCAGGGAGATTTCCGTGAAAACGAGGTCGCCGCCTTGCTCGAAGCCGCGCTTGAAGGCCGCCAGGCCGATGTGGTGGTCTCCGACATGGCCCCCAATTTGTCGGGCATCGAGTCTTCGGACGCGGCGCGTGTCCAGCATTTGATCGAGTTGGCGGTGGAATTCGCCCAAAACCACATGAAACCGCAGGGCGCCTTGGTGGTCAAGGTCTTCCACGGCAGTGGCTACAGCCAGATCGTCAAGATGTTCAAGGAGACCTTCAAGGTGGTCAAGCCGATCAAGCCCAAATCCTCCCGGGACAAGTCCGCGGAGACTTTTTTGGTGGGCATGGGCCTGATTCACGGTGTTTGATGTCGTAATTCCTGCCTTTTAGAGGGCCAAAACCCGATTCGGGTGCCATGGCCGCCTTCTACAGGCCTAGAATGAGAACAGTCATTTTTTTCGATTGGAGCCCCTCTTGAATAACCCCTGGTTTTCCAAAATTGCCGTCTGGATGGTGATTGCCATGGTGCTGTTCACCTTGTTCAAGCAATTTGACAACCGTGGTGTCGCTGGTGCGAGTGCCATTGGCTATTCAGATTTTCTGGAAGAGGTTCGCGGTAACCGGATCAAGAGCGCCACCATTTCCGAGAGCCCTGGCGGAACCGAAATTCTGGCCATCACCAACGATGACCGCCGCATCAAGACCACCGCCACCTACCTGGACCGCGGTCTGGTGGGTGACCTGATCAACAGCGGCGTGAAGTTCGACGTCAAGCCCCGCGAGGAAGGCTCACTGCTCATGACCCTGCTGGTCAGTTGGGGACCCATGCTGCTGCTGATCGGCGTCTGGGTGTACTTCATGCGCCAGATGCAGGGCGGTGGCAAGGGCGGCGCGTTCAGCTTTGGCAAGTCCAAGGCCCGCATGCTCGATGAAAACAACAACCAGGTCACCTTCGCGGACGTGGCCGGTTGTGACGAAGCCAAAGAGGAAGTCAAGGAAGTGGTGGACTTCCTGAAAGACCCGCAGAAATTCCAGAAATTGGGCGGGCGCATTCCCCGTGGCTTGTTGCTTGTGGGCCCACCGGGAACCGGTAAGACCTTGCTGGCCAAGGGCATCGCCGGAGAAGCCAAGGTGCCGTTTTTCAGCATTTCGGGCTCCGACTTTGTGGAAATGTTCGTCGGCGTGGGTGCGGCCCGTGTCCGTGACATGTTCGAAAACGCCAAAAAGAACGCGCCTTGCATCATCTTCATCGACGAAATTGATGCGGTGGGTCGCCAGCGTGGCGCAGGCCTGGGCGGTGGTAACGACGAGCGCGAGCAGACCCTCAACCAGATGCTGGTCGAGATGGACGGTTTCGAGACCAACCTGGGTGTGATCGTGGTGGCCGCCACCAACCGCCCTGACATTCTGGACGCCGCTTTGCTGCGCCCGGGCCGCTTTGACCGTCAGGTGTATGTGACTTTGCCCGACATCCGCGGCCGTGAGCAGATCCTGAACGTGCACATGCGCAAGGTGCCGATTGGTCAGGATGTGAAGGCTGAAGTGATTGCCCGTGGCACACCTGGCATGAGTGGTGCCGATCTGGCCAACCTGTGCAACGAAGCCGCCCTGATGGCCGCACGCCGCAACGCCCGTGTGGTCGAGATGCAGGACTTCGAAAAAGCCAAGGACAAAATCCTCATGGGCCCCGAGCGCAAGAGCATGGTCATGCCCGAGCACGAGCGTCGCAACACGGCCTACCACGAAGCGGGCCACGCCTTGATTGGCAAGCTGCTGCCCAAGTGCGATCCGGTGCACAAGGTCACCATCATTCCCCGTGGCCGCGCCTTGGGTGTGACCATGAGCCTGCCCGAGCAAGACCGCTACAGCTACGACAAGGAGTTCATGCTGAACCAGATCAGCATGCTGTTCGGTGGCCGCATTGCGGAAGAAGTGTTCATGAACCAGATGACCACGGGCGCCAGCAACGATTTCGAGCGTGCCACATCGATTGCCCGCGACATGGTGATGCGTTATGGTATGACCGACGCGCTGGGCCCGATGGTCTATGCCGAGAACGAAGGCGAAGTGTTTTTGGGTCGTTCGGTCACCAAGACCACCAACATGAGCGAGTCCACCATGCAAAAGGTGGACATGGAAGTGCGCCGCATCATCGACGAGCAGTACAAACTGGCCCGTCGCCTGATCGAGGAGCACAGCGCCCAGATGCACGCCATGGCCAAAGCCTTGCTGGAGTGGGAAACCATCGACAAGGACCAGATCGACGACATCATGGCCGGGCGCGATCCTTTGCCACCCAAGGACTGGACGCCCCGCACGCCCCCATCGGGTGGCGGCAATGGCGGTGGAACCCCTGCGGTTCAAACCGAGCCGGCTACCACTGCGGCTTGATGGCTCAGGCAGCGCCTGACCACAGCGGGGCCTTCGGGCCCCGTTTTTCATGGAGTCACCTCGATGGACACCCCCCTGACCCGACCGAACAGCGCCTTGCACTGGCAAACCACCCGATTTGAGCTGGACCTGTCGCAGCCCAAAGTCATGGGCATTGTCAATCTCACGCCCGATTCTTTTTCGGACGGCGGACTACATGCCGAAACCGCCCAAGCCTTGCGCCACGCCGAGCAACTGTTGCGCGATGGGGCTGACATTCTGGACATCGGCGCGGAATCCACCCGCCCAGGCGCTGTGGTGGTGCCCATGGCGCAGGAGTTGGCGCGGCTGGCTCCTTTTTTGCGCGAAGCGGTTCGCTGGCAAGTGCCCATATCGGTGGACACTTACAAGCCCGAGGTGATGCAGGCGGTGCTCGATGCGGGGGTGGACATCATCAACGACATCTGGGCGCTGCGTCAGCCGGGGGCCGAGCAGGTGGTGGCTGCCCATCCAAGCTGCGGTGTGTGTCTGATGCACATGCACCGTGACCCGCAAACCATGCAAATCGAGACCATGGCGGGCGATGTGCTGCGCGAGGTGGAAAACTTTTTGCATGCCCGCATGCACGCCTTGCTGGATGCTGGGGTGGGCGCTGCCCGGCTGGTGCTGGACCCGGGTATCGGCTTTGGCAAGACGGTGGCGCAGAATTTTCAGCTGTTGGCGCAGCAGGCTGACTTGTTGCACCTGGGACGGCCTGTCCTGGCGGGCTGGTCCCGGAAATCAGCGTTGGGCGCTGCACTGGCCCACGATGGGCAAGTGCCGGAACCTGCCCAAAGACAAGCGGCCAGTGTGGCCGCGGCTTTGCTGGCGGTGCAGCGGGGGGCTTCGGTGGTCCGGGTGCACGATGTCAAGGACACGGTGGACGCGCTCAAGATCTGGCAGGCCATGAACCAGAACGCCAGGCCGCATTGACGCGCTCAGCGTTTGTATCCGTCAGTTTTCCGGTGTGTCTGGACGACTAAAATTCTCTCAGTCATTACAAAAATCAGGATTGTTCAGATGGCACGTCAATATTTCGGCACAGACGGCATTCGCGGCACGGTGGGCCAAAGCCCGATCACGCCCGATTTCATCTTGCGCCTGGCGCATGCCGTGGGCCGTGTTTTGAAGTCGCAAGAGGCGCACCCAACGGTGTTGATCGGCAAAGACACCCGCATTTCGGGGTACATGCTGGAAAGCGCCCTGGAGTCGGGCTTCAACTCGGCCGGGGTCGATGTCGTCTTGCTGGGCCCGGTGCCCACTCCGGCCGTCGCTTATCTGACCCGCGCGCAACGCGCTTCTTTGGGGGTTGTGATCAGTGCGAGCCACAACCCCTTTGCAGATAACGGCATCAAGTTCTTCAGCGCCCAAGGCAAGAAATTGTCTGACGCCTGGGAGGAGACCGTGGAAGCGACCTTGCTTGAGGACCCGGTCTGGGTGGATTCGGCCGCGCTGGGCAAAACCCGGCGTCTGGACGATGCGGCAGGTCGCTACATCGAATTTTGCAAGAGCACCTTCTCCAACGACCTGACCCTCAAGGGCCTGAAGATTGTGGTGGACGCCGCCCACGGGGCCGCCTACCAGATCGCGCCCAAGGTGTTCCATGAGTTGGGTGCCGAAGTGGTGGCCATCGGCTGCTCGCCCGACGGCCTGAACATCAACAAAGGCGTGGGCGCGACCCACCCCCAGGCGCTGGTGCAAGCGGTCAAGGACCACCGGGCCGATTACGGCATTGCGCTCGATGGCGATGCCGATCGCCTGCAAGTCGTGGACGCCAGTGGTCGCCTGTTCAATGGCGATGAGCTGTTGTATTTGATGGTCGCAGACCGCCTGGCCCGGGATGAAGCCGTGCCCGGCGCGGTGGGCACCTTGATGACCAATCTGGCGGTGGAAGTGGCCCTCAAGCAGCGAGGCGTGCAATTTGTGCGGGCCAAAGTGGGCGACCGTTATGTGCTGGAGGTCTTGCACGACAAGGGCTGGTTGCTCGGCGGTGAAGGTTCAGGCCATTTGCTGGCCCTGGACAAGCACACCACGGGTGACGGGTTGGTCAGCGCCTTGCAGGTGTTGCAAGCATGTGTGGGCAGTGGGCAGACCATGGCGCAGTTGCTGGAGGGCATCACACTGTTCCCACAGACGCTGATCAATGTGCGCCTGAAGCCGGGTTTTGACTGGGAAGGCCATCGGCCTTTGTGGGACGCCACCCGCGCTGCCGAGGCGCAGCTGGGCGATTCGGGGCGGGTTCTGATCCGCGCCAGCGGCACAGAGCCTTTGGTGCGCGTCATGGTCGAAGCCCGTGATGCCGATCAGGCCCGCCAATGCGCCGAGCGCATCGCCGCCACCCTGGCCTGAAGCCGGTGTTCAATAAATCAGCCGCTCCGGTTTGATTTCCTGCAGGATGGTGGTCGCGATTTCTTCGATCGATTTGGTCGTGGTGGACAGCCAGCGGATGCCTGAGCGGCGCATCATCGCCTCGGCTTCAGACACTTCCATGCGGCAGTTTTCAATGCTGGCATAACGCGAATTGGGTCTGCGTTCTGCACGGATCTCTGCCAGGCGGTCGGGGTGGATGCTCAGGCCGAAGATTTTTTTGCGGTGCGGCACCAGGGCAGGGGGCAGCTGCTTGCGTTCAAAGTCTTCCGGAATCAAGGGGTAGTTGGCCGCTTTGAGGCCATGCTGCATGGCCAGGTACAGGCTGGTCGGGGTTTTGCCGCTGCGGCTCACACCCACCAAAATCACATCGGCCGATTCCAGATCCCGGTTCGACTGGCCATCGTCGTGGGCCAGGGAAAAATTGATGGCCTCGATCCGGTCGTGGTATTCCTTGCTTTTGCTCACGTCCGAAAAACGGCCCACCCGGTGGTGCGACTTGATGCCCAGCTCGTTTTCCAGCGGGTTCACGAAGGTGCCGAACATGTCCAGCAGCATGCCCTGGCAGTGCTCTTGCAGGACTTTGAGGACATCCATGTTCACCAGGGTGGTGAAGACGATGGGTTTGCTGCCTTCGGTGTCGGCCGTGTGGTTGATTTGGCGTACCGCCTGGTGCGCCTTGTCGATGGTGTCGGTGAAGGGCAGCCGCACATGCCGCGTTTTCATGTCGAACTGCGCCAGGATGGCGTTGCCAAAAGTCTCGGCCGTGATGCCGGTGCCGTCAGACACGAAAAAAACAGTGCGTTTGGACATGCGTGCAAAAATTTCAAAGGGCAGGGGCACCAAGCCCCCTAAAATGATTCGATTATCCATGGCCCCGGTCGGCGCGCGAACCACAAGAACAACACAGCCCTTCCCGGCTCCATGGCACCCGGTTTTAACTTTGGAGCTTTGCATGTCTGATCTTTTCAGTGAGACCGCCCTGGTCGTCCCCTTTGAACAATTGCGCATGACCGACGTCGAGTCGGTCGGTGGCAAAAACGCCAGCCTGGGGGAGATGATTTCCCAGCTGCCTTCCGGTGTACGTGTGCCAACGGGCTTTGCCACCACCGCCCACGCGTTTCGCCAGTTCCTGGCTTTTGATGGCCTGAGCGATCGCATCAACGCCCGTCTGGACGCGCTGGACACCGAGGACGTGCGTGCCTTGGCCGCCGCAGGCACCGAGATCCGCGCCATGGTCGAAGCCCAGCCTTTTCCGGCCGATCTGGAAAAGGCCATTCGTGAAGAATTTGTTCGCCTGCAGGGCAGCAACCCCGAAGCCTCGTTTGCCGTGCGTTCATCCGCCACGGCCGAAGACCTGCCAGACGCTTCTTTTGCCGGCCAACAGGAAACCTTTTTGAACGTGGTGGGCATCGACGACGTGCTGCACAAGATGAAAGAGGTGTTCGCCTCACTCTACAACGACCGCGCCATCAGCTACCGCGTGCACAAGGGCTTTGCCCATGCCGACGTGGCCTTGTCGGCGGGTGTGCAGCGCATGGTGCGCTCCGATCTGGGTGCGGCAGGCGTCATGTTCACCATCGACACCGAGTCGGGCTTTGAAGATGTGGTCTTTATCACCTCCAGCTACGGCCTGGGCGAAACGGTGGTGCAAGGCGCTGTGAACCCGGACGAGTTTTATGTGCACAAGCCCATGTTGGCCGCAGGCAAGCGCAGTGTGATCCGCCGCAACCTGGGCTCCAAGCTGATCGAGATGGTGTTCGCAACGCCAGAGGAAAAATCCGCCTCGGGCAAGCTGGTCAAAACCACCGATGTGCCCACCGAGCTGCGCAACCGTTACAGCTTGACCGATGACGAGGTCGAGCAACTGGCTCGCTACGCGGTGGTGATCGAGCAGCATTACGGCCGCCCGATGGACATCGAATGGGGCAAAGACGGCACCGACGGCTTGCTCTACATCCTGCAGGCACGTCCCGAAACCGTGAAAAGCCAGGCCAAGGGTGCCCCCGAGCTGCGCTACAAACTCAAAGGCAAAAGCACCATCCTGGCTGAAGGCCGCGCGATCGGTCAAAAGATCGGCACGGGCCCCGTGCGGCGGGTAGCAGACATCAGTGAGATGGACAAGGTCCAGCCGGGTGACGTGCTGGTGACCGACATGACCGACCCGAACTGGGAGCCCGTGATGAAACGCGCCAGCGCCATCGTCACCAACCGGGGCGGACGCACCTGCCATGCCGCCATCATTGCCCGCGAGCTGGGCATTCCGGCGGTGGTCGGTTGCGGCAACGCCACCGAGCAACTGGCCGAAGGCACCCTGGTCACCGTCAGCTGCGCCGAGGGCGATACCGGCCACATTTACGACGGCTTGCTGGAGACCGAAATCAGCGAGATCCAGCGCGGTGTGCTGCCCGAGATCAAGACCAAGATCATGATGAACGTGGGCAACCCCCAGCTGGCGTTTGATTTTGCCCAGCTGCCCAATGCTGGCGTGGGCCTGGCGCGTCTGGAGTTCATCATCAACAACAACATCGGCGTGCACCCCAAGGCCATCCTGGATTACCCCGCCATCGATGCCGACCTGAAAAAAGCGGTGGAATCGGTGGCTCGTGGCCATGCGTCCCCCCGCGCGTTTTACGTCGACAAGGTGGCCGAAGGTGTGGCCAGCATTGCCGCCGCTTTCTGGCCCAAGCCGGTCATCGTGCGTTTGTCGGACTTTAAAAGCAACGAGTACTGCAAGCTCATTGGCGGCAGCCGTTACGAGCCGGAAGAAGAAAACCCGATGCTGGGTTTCCGGGGCGCTGCGCGGTACATCAGCGAAGATTTTGGCGAGGCCTTTGCCATGGAATGCGAGGCCCTCAAGCGGGTGCGTGGCGAGATGGGCCTGACCAATGTGCAGATCATGGTGCCTTTTGTGCGCACCCTGGGCCAGGCCGAAAAGGTCACCCAGCTGCTGGCCAGCCAGGGTTTGCGCCGTGGCGAAGACGGCCTCAAGCTCATCATGATGTGTGAGGTGCCCAGCAACGCCATTCTGGCGGAGCAGTTCCTGGAATTCTTTGATGGCTTCTCGATCGGCTCCAACGACCTGACCCAGCTGACCTTGGGTCTGGACCGCGACTCGGGCATGGAGTTGCTGGCGGTGGACTTTGATGAACGTGATCCGGCCGTGACGGCGCTGATTTCGCAGGCCATCAAAGCCTGTCTGGCGCAGGGCAAGTACATCGGCATTTGCGGTCAAGGCCCCTCGGACCATCCCGACTTTGCGCATTGGCTGATGGACCAGGGCATCAGCTCGATTTCGCTGAACCCCGACACCGTCATCGAAACCTGGACCAATCTGGGTCGTTGATGCCGGCGTTTCAGACTTTGCGTTGACCCCAACCATGGCAGTTCGTCCCCACGCGGCCAACCCATGGCGGCTTCACCGCAATGTGCTGATTTATGTCGCCATCCTGATCGGTTTGATGGGCGCGATGGCCTGGGCTGAACGCTGGGGTTTGTCGCGCAACCTGATTGGTCCCATCTTCCTGTTCAGCACGGTGATGATTTATGCCTTGATCGGCATTTCGAGCCGGACCACCGACGAGGACGAGTACTACGTGGCGGGCCGTCGCATCCCGGCCATGTACAACGGCATGGCCACGGCCGCCGACTGGATGAGCGCGGCGTCTTTCATCAGTCTGGCCGGGGCGCTGTACCTGCAGGGCTTTTCTGGCAGCGGCCAGCAGCCCGGGGGCCTGGCTTATGTGATGGGCTGGACAGGCGGTTTTTGTCTGGTCGCCTTGCTGATCGCGCCCCAGTTGCGCGCGATGAAACTCTACACCTTGCCTGACTATTTTGACCAGCGCTACGGCGGGCGCTGGCCGCGCATCATCGCTGCGCTGGCTTCGGTCTTGTGTTCGTTCACTTATGTGGTGGCCCAGATCTACGGCATTGGCCTGATCGCTTCACGCTTGACCGGCGTTCAGTTCGAGATTGGCATCTTGCTCGGTTTGGGCGGGGTCTTGTTGTGTTCTTTCCTGGGGGGCATGCGGGCCATCACTTGGACGCAGGTGGCCCAGTACATCATGCTCTTGCTGGCGTTCATGATCCCTGTGTCGTGGCTGGCTTACAAGCAACTCGGCAGCCCTTTGGCACCCCTGGTCTACGGTCAGCAGTTGGCGCAAATCGAGGCGATTGAAAAGAAGCTGATCAACGACCCCGGTGAGATCGAAGTCCGCCAGGAGTTTGCCCGCCGCGCCCAGGTGTACGAGGCGCGGCTGAAAAATGTCGAAGGCGCGATGGTGTCGCTGCGACAGGAGCTGGAAGAAAAAATCCGTGTGCTCAAGGCCCAATCGGCCGATTACGCCGCCATCGCCCAAGCCCGGCGTGAGTTGTTGGCCGTGCCCCGCGATGCCGCTGCGGCCCGCGAGCAGTGGACCCGGGCCATGCTGGAGAACCGGGAACGGGCCAAGCCTTTGGGCGGCATGCCCCCGCATGCCCAGGCCTTTGCCGGCAACCCGCAGGGCAGTCCCGAAGAGGTCAAGCTGTTTGGCGAATCCCGGCTCAACTTCCTGGCCCTGGTGTTTTGCCTGATGGTCGGGACGGCGGGTTTGCCGCATTTGCTGACACGTTTTTACACCGTCCCGTCGGTGGCCCAGGCGCGCAGTTCGGTGGCCTGGTCGCTTTTTTTCATTGGTTTGCTCTACCTGAGTGTGCCGGCCTTGGCGGTGCTGGTGAAGTTCGAGGTCATGAACAACCTGGTGGGCAGCAGTTTTGAAGATTTGCCCAGCTGGATGGCGCAATGGGCGCGGCTGGATTCCGCGCTGCTGGAGTTTTCCGATGTCAATGGTGACCGCGTGCTGCAACTGGGGGAGTTGAAGCTGGGGGCCGACATGATCATGCTGGCCACCCCGGAGATGGGAGGCATGCCTTTTGTGGTGTCGGGTCTGGTGGCTGCCGGTGGCCTGGCCGCGGCCTTGTCAACAGCCGATGGCCTGCTCTTGACCATCAGCAATGCCCTGGTGCACGACATTGGCCCCGGCAGGGAGCGCAAGCCCAAATCGGCCGAAGGGCGCGTCATCCTCTCCAAATTTGCGCTGCTCGCGGTGGCCATGCTGGCCGCCGTGGTGGCGGCATTCAAGCCGGCTGAAATCCTGGCCTTGGTCTCGACCTCTTTTTCACTGGCGGCGGCCGCGTTCTTCCCGGGCATGGTCTTGGGCATGGTCTGGCGCAAAGTCCACCGCCCGGCCGTGGTGGCAGGCATGTTGTCGGGCTTGGGTGTCACGCTGTATTACATGGTGGTCAATGCCCCAGGATTTCGCCACTTCTGGGGCCTGGACCCCAGCGCGGGGCTGTGGTTTGGCATTCAGCCGCTGTCGGCGGGTGTTTTTGGGGTGCCCACGGGCTTTGGCGTGATGCTGCTGCTGACCCTTTTGCTGCCGGCTCGTTGGGTCAGCCCGCGCCAACCCTTGCCAGCCCCGGCGGGGGTGCAGAAGGCGGCTACCGCGGCCTCTGATTTCAAGCTATAATTGCAGGCTTCGCCTTGCCGCACCCCGACAGACGCTGGGGGCGGCTTTTCCAACCTTTTGGGTTAACCGCAAGGAGTCTCAATGCGTCATTATGAAATCATTTTGCTGATCCATCCCGATCAGTCCGAACAAGTTCCAGCCATGCTGGAGCGCTACAAAGGCATGATCACTGCCGGCGGTGGCAATATCCACCGTGTTGAAGACTGGGGCCGCCGTCAACTGGCTTACCAGATCAACAAGCTGGGCAAGGCCCACTACCTGTGCGTGAACATCGAAGCCGACCAAGCCGTCATGGCCGAACTGGAGCACGCCTTCAAGTTCAACGACGCCGTGCTGCGTCACCTGACTGTGCTCAAGAAGAAAGCCGAAACCGCACCTTCGTCCATGATGAAGACGGTCGAGCGCGAAGAAGCCCGCAAGTCACAACAAGCCGAATTCGCCGCTTGACACGTGCCTGCTGAGGAGTGAACCGCACCGAACTGACCGCCTGTATTGCCGAGCAAGCCGCTTTGCGATACACCCCCGCTGGTTTGCCTGCTCTCGATTTGATTCTGGAGCACGCCTCTGAAGTTCAAGAGGCCGGGCAAATACGCCAAGTCCAGTTGAAACTTCGTGCCTTGGCCTTCGGGTCACTGGCTGAAAGACTGGTCAAGCAAGCGGTAGGCAGCGTTTGGACGTTCAAAGGCTTTTTGGCCACCCCTCGACAAGGCAAAAGTGTCGTGTTGCACATTCAAGAGTTTCAGCAAGATTAATTTCAGGAGGCCCCATGGCCACGTTCAAAAAATTCAACAAAGACAAGCGCCCCAAGCGCAACACCCAGTCGCTGCTGTTCAAGCGCAAGCGTTTCTGCCGCTTCACCGTGACCGGCGTCGAAGAAATCGACTACAAAGATGTGGACACCCTGCGTGACTTCATCGCCGAAAACGGCAAGATCATCCCTGCGCGCCTGACTGGCACCCGTGCCATCTTCCAGCGTCAGCTCAACACCGCCATCAAGCGCGCACGCTTTTTGGCCATGTTGCCCTACACCGACCAGCACAAAGTCTAAGGAGTCCAACCATGCAAATCATCCTGCTCGAAAAGGTTGTGAACCTGGGTAACCTGGGCGATATCGTCAAGGTCAAAGACGGCTACGCCCGTAACTTTCTGATCCCTCAAGGCCGCGCCCGTCGCGCCACCGAGACCAACAAGGCCGAGTTCGAAGCTCGCCGCGTTGAACTCGAAAAAGCCGCTGCGGCCAAGCTGGCTGAAGCCCAAGCCCAAGGCGAGAAATTGTCTGGTTTGGTCGTGAAGCTGTCGCAAAAAGCCGGCGTTGATGGCCGTTTGTTTGGTTCCGTGACTAACCACGACATCTGCGAAGAGCTGAACAAGCAAGGCTACAAGTTGGTCAAGTCCCAGATCCGCATGCCTCATGGCCCCATCAAAACCGTGAGCGAGTCCACTGTGGCCGTGGCTTTGCACACCGATGTGGTGGTGGACGTGACGGTGACTGTGTTGGGCGAAACAGCCTGATCGTCAACAGACCTTCCGAAAAAACCGCCGGGTATCTCACCCGGCGGTTTTTTTTTCGTCCGCCATCAGCGGCAAAGAACAGCGGCGACGATCAGCGGCGACGGCTCGAACCCAACAAACCGCCCAGCACGCCGCGCACGATTTCCCGGCCAATGGCCGATCCCACCGTGCGCACCGCACTCTTGACCACCATTTGGGCCACACCATCGCGTTGCCCGCCTCGGGGACCTGTGCTGCCAAACAGCATGTCGGACAGCCCGCCCATCAGGCCGCCTTCTTTTTCGGCCGTGGCTGTCGCTTGTCCGGGCAGCGCCGAGGCGTTGCTGCCCTGGCCCTGCGGCGCGCCTGCCTTGATCTTTTCGTAGGCCGAGTCCCGGTCGTGGTGGGCTTCGTAAACGCCGGCCACCAAGGAGTTCTGGATCAGGGCTTGGCGCTGCGCAGGCGTGATGGGACCCAATTGGCTGGCGGGTGGCAACACAAACACCCGCTCGGTTTCGCAAGGGCGTCCCTTGGCATCCAGAAAGCTCACCAAGGCCTCGCCAACGGCCAATTCGGTGATGGCCGCTTCAATGTCCAGGCCCGCTTTGGGGCGCATGGTCTGGGCTGTCGCGGCCACCGCTTTCTGGTCGCGCGGGGTGTAGGCGCGCAGGGCGTGTTGCACCCGGTTGCCCAGCTGGCCCAAAACGCTGTCGGGGATGTCCAGCGGGTTCTGTGTCACGAAATACACGCCCACACCCTTGGACCGCACCAGGCGCACCACCAACTCGATGCGCTCGACCAGGGCCGCAGGCGCGTCCTTGAACAGCAAGTGGGCCTCGTCAAAAAAGAACACCAGTTTGGGTTTTTCCGGGTCGCCAATTTCGGGCAGCACCTCGAACAACTCGGACAGCATCCACAGCAAAAAAGTGGCGTACAGACGTGGCGAGTTCATCAGTTTGTCCGCCGCCAGGATGTTCACCACCCCCAGGCCCTGGGCATCGGTCTGCATGAAGTCTTCGATGTTGAGCATCGGCTCACCAAAGAACTGGTCGCCGCCCTGGCTTTCGATTTGCAGCAGGCCCCGCTGGATGGCCCCAATGCTGGCGGCGCTGATGTTGCCGTATTCGGTGGTGAACTGTTTGGCGCTGTCACCCACATACTGCAGCATGGCCCGCAGGTCTTTCATGTCCAGCAACAGCAAACCCTGGTCATCGGCGATCTTGAACACCAGGTTCAGCACCCCGGCCTGTGTGTCGTTCAGGCCCAGCATGCGGGTCAGCAACAAAGGCCCCATGTCCGAGATGGTGGCCCGCACCGGGTGGCCCTGCTCGCCAAACACGTCCCACAAGGTGGTGGGGCAGGCCATGGGCGCAGGCACTTCAATGCCCCGGTCGCGCAGGACAGCGGCCAGTTTCTCGCCGATCTTGCCACTCTGGCTGATGCCGGTCAGGTCACCTTTGACGTCGGCCATGAAGACCGGCACACCCAGTCGCGAAAAGTTTTCGGCCAGGGTCTGCAAGGTCACGGTTTTGCCGGTGCCGGTGGCGCCTGTGATCAGGCCGTGGCGGTTGGCCAAGCCTGGCAGAAGCTGGCATTGCGTTTGGGCGTTTTGAGCAATCAGCATGGGTTCAGCCATCAAAAATCTCCTGCCTTGAGTGAAAAGTAAAATTCAGCCTCTAGGTTAAATCAACATTCAAGGAATTCCCGATGGCTGGCCACAGTAAATGGGCAAATATTCAGCACCGCAAGGGCCGACAAGACGAAAAAAGACAACGGATCTGGACCCGCGTGGTGCGTGAAATCATGGTGGCAGCCCGCACCGGTGGCGGTGATGTGAGCGCCAATCCCCGCCTGCGCCTGGCCATTGAAAAAGCCAAAGCGGCCAACATGCCGGCCGACACCATCAAGCGCAATGTGGACAAGGCCACGGGCAACCTCGAAGGCGTGAGCTACGAGGAAATTCGCTACGAAGGCTACGGCATCGGCGGCGCGGCCATCATTTTGGACACCATGACCGACAACCGGGTGCGCACGGTGGCCGAGGTGCGTCATGCCCTGAGCAAACACGGAGGCAATCTGGGCACCGAAGGCTCGGTGGCTTTCCAGTTCAAACACTGTGGCCAGCTGGTGTTTGCCCCGGGCACCAGCGAAGACCAGGTCATGGAAGTGGCGCTGGAAGTGGGCGCCGAGGACGTGATCACGGACGAGGAGGGCGCCATCGAGGTCTTGACTTCGCCCGCAGATTTTGAAGCCGTGAAAAATGCGCTGGAGGCAGCCGGTTTGGTGGCCGATGTGGCCGAAGTGACCATGCGGGCAGAAAACAGCGTTTCGCTCACGGGCGATGATGCGGTCAAAATGCAGAAATTGCTGGATGTGCTGGAAGATCTGGACGATGTGCAAAACGTTTTCCACAACGCCGAAATTGAAAACTAAGGAAGTTTGATGAAAGTATTGGTAGTCGGCAGTGGTGGCCGTGAGCACGCCATGGCGTGGAAACTGGCGCAGTCGCCCAAAATCCAGCAGGTTTACGTGGCACCGGGCAATGGTGGTACAGCCAAAGACAAAAACCTGGTCAATGTACCGATCACCGACCTGGCCGTGCTGCGCCAATGGGCTATCGACAACGGCATTGGCCTGACCATGGTGGGCCCTGAAGCCCCTTTGGCCGCAGGTATCGTGGACGATTTTCGCGCGCACGGTCTGCGCATTTTTGGGCCCACCCAAGCGGCGGCCCAACTGGAGAGCTCCAAGGCGTTTTCCAAGGCGTTCATGCAGCGCCACGGCATCCCCACGGCCGAATTTGAAACCTTCACCGATGCGGCCCAGGCCCATGCCTATGTGGACCGCCAGGGCGCGCCCATTGTGGTCAAGGCCGACGGTCTGGCTGCAGGCAAAGGGGTGGTGGTGGCCATGACCCTCGCCGAAGCCCATGAGGCGATCGATTTCATGCTGCTCGACAACCCCTTGGGGGTGGCCCACAACGCGGGCGGAGCGCGGGTGGTGATTGAAGAGTTCCTGCAAGGCGAAGAAGCCAGCTTCATGGTGTTGTGCGACGGCAAGAACGTGGCAGCCCTGGCCACCAGCCAGGACCACAAACGCTTGCAGGACGGCGATGAAGGCCCCAACACAGGCGGCATGGGGGCTTATTCCCCCGCACCCGTGGTCACGGCTGAGGTCCATGCCCGCGCCATGCGCGAAGTCATTCTGCCCACTATCCGGGGCATGGAAAAGGACGGCATCACTTACACAGGTTTTTTGTACGCAGGCTTGATGATCGACCCACAGGGCCGCATCAAGACCCTGGAGTTCAACTGCCGCATGGGTGATCCGGAAACCCAGCCCATTCTGATGCGTATGAAGACGGACTTGCTGGAAGTCCTGTTGGCCGCAACCTCTGAGGGTCTGGACCAGCTGGAGATGGAATGGGACCGCCGCGTGGCTTTGGGCGTGGTCATGGCCGCACACGGTTACCCGATGAACCCGCGCAAAGGCGATGCCATCACCGGATTGCCTCAAGACGAGAGGGATACCATGGTGTTCCATGCGGGTACCACCGAGAAAGACGGCCAAATCCTCACCTCGGGTGGGCGCGTGCTGTGCGTCACGGCGCTGGCCGATTCGGTCAAGCAGGCGCAGCAAAAGGCCTATCAAACCGCCAGCCCGATTGCCTTTGATGGCATGCAAATGCGCCGGGACATTGGTTACCGCGCCGTCAAAAACTGAAGCACCGGGACCCTTCATGAGCACCTTGACCCGCCATCCTGTGATTTTCAAGGGCTCTCGCCTGGCCCGCTGGATTCTGAAAATGCTGGGCTGGCGTCTGGACTTTGAGGGCTTTCCCACGCGTCAGGGAGTTGCTATTGTTTATCCGCACACCAGCAACTGGGATTTCCCGATCGGCATGTTGGCCAAATGGGCCTTGGGGATTCCGGCGCATTTTTGGGGCAAGGATTCGCTGTTCAAGTTTCCGCTGGTGGGCGCCTGGATGCGCTGGGTGGGCGGCATCCCGATTGACCGCAGCTCTTCTCGCGGTGTGGTGGGTCAGATGGTGCACGTTTTCGAGCAGCACAAACAAAATGACCAGTTGCTCTGGTTGGGCCTAGCCCCGGAGGGCACGCGCAGCCACACCCCGGGCTGGCGCAGCGGTTTTTACCAGCTGGCTCTGGGCGCGAAAGTGCCTCTGGCGCTCGTCAAGCTCGACTGGGGTCAGCGCCGCTTCAGTGTGGTCGACTTTTACGATCTGACGGGCCAGGTCGAGCGCGATTACGCCCACATGACCCAGGTGTTCGAAGGTGTGCAGGGCTTTCATGTGCACCAGATGGGCCCGATCCTTCCGTGGAGCCCTGCGCAGGCGACGCCATCGTCCCCTTCAGACACCACGACCACTTCCTGAAACCTTTCTACTTTCCTACCCACCATGAGCACCCCTTTTGAACTCGGTACCGTCAAAAACTATCTGGTGGGCTTGCAGTCCCGCATCACCGGGGCCTTGACCGATCTGGATGGCACACCCTTCCTGACCGATGCCTGGCAAAAAGACCCGGGCGAAAAACTCCAGGGCAATGGCATCACCCAGATTCTGGAAGGCGGGCCCATTTTTGAACGCGCTGGCTGCGGCTTTTCGCACGTCACGGGGCCGCAGTTGCCACCCTCGGCCACCCAGCACCGCCCTGAACTGGCCGGCTCGGCCTTCGAGGCCATGGGCGTGTCCCTGGTGTTCCACCCGCGTAACCCCTATGTGCCCACGGTGCACATGAACGTGCGCATGATCGCGGCCAAGCCCGAGGGCAGGGCACCCGTGGCCTGGTTTGGTGGCGGCATGGACCTCACGCCTTATTACGGCTTTGACGAAGACGCGGTCCATTTCCACCAGACCTGCAAAGACGCGCTGGCGCCTTTTGGAGAGGCTTTGCACCCGCGTTTCAAGGCCTGGTGCGACGATTACTTTTGTAACAAGCACCGCCACGAACAGCGCGGCGTGGGTGGCATTTTCTTTGACGACTTTTCCGAGTTGGGCATGGAGCGGAGTTTTGCCATGCTGCAAAGCGTGGGCGATGCCTTGTTGACGGCCTACATGCCGATCGTGCAACGCCGCAAGGACACGCCTTATGGCGAACGCGAGCGAGACTTTCAGCTCTACCGCCGGGGCCGCTATGTGGAGTTCAACCTGGTCTGGGACCGGGGCACACATTTCGGTCTGCAGTCCGGTGGCCGCACCGAGTCGATCTTGCTGTCCATGCCACCCGAGGTGCGCTGGTCGTATCAGCGCCAGGACGCGCCTGGTTCGCCCGAGGCACGTTTGCTCAGCCACTTCCTGGTGCCCAAGGACTGGGTTTGAGCCTGCCGCCTGTCACGGACAACGCCAAGGCCAGCGTGCAGCGCCTGGGTGTTTTTGGCGGGGCCTTTGACCCGCCGCACCTGGCCCATGTGGCCTTGGTTGAGGCGGCCATCGTCCAGCTTCAGCTCGATCAGGTGCATGTCTCGCCTACGGGCCAGGCCTGGCACAAGCCGCGTCAACTCACCGATGCCATGCACCGCCTGGCCATGACGCGTCTGGCCTTTGCGCATGTGCCGCAGGTGGTGGTGGACGAGCGCGAAATTCTGCGCACCGGCCCCAGCTACACGGTGGACACCTTGCGCGAGTTGCAGACCGAATACCCCGGGGCCCAGCTGTATTTGCTGCTGGGCGATGACCAGCGGCGCTCCTTGCCCGCCTGGCACCAGATCGGTGAAATCGGCCGCATCGCTATAATCTGCGCCGCAGGTCGTGATATGGCCGTGCGTGCCTGGAACGAACGTTCGGATGCGCCTGATTCACTCCCCCCCATTTCAGACACGCTGCAAGCGCGCATTCGCTCCCTCGACATGCCGCTGATGCCCCACAGTGCCACGGACATCCGTGTGCTGGCGGCCACACAGCAGGCCCTGACCGGTCTGGTATCCCCCGCTGTTGAGCGCTATATTCACGAACACCACCTTTACAGGCCCCATTGATGACCGAAAACGCCGCCAAAAAAGACATCCAGAAACTCCAGCGGGCCATTGTGGACGCTTTGGAAGACGTCAAGGCCCAAGAGATCCAGGTGTTTGACACCGAACACCTGTCTTCGCTGTTTGAGCGGGTCATCATCGCCTCGGGCACCTCGAACCGCCAGACCAAGGCGCTGTCCGCCAGCGTGCGTGACAAGGTGCGCAATGCCGGTTTTGCCAAGCCCCGCATCGAGGGCGAAGACAACGGCGAGTGGATCATTGTCGACTGCGGCCCGGCCGTGGTGCACATCATGCAGCCGACCATCCGCACTTACTACAACCTCGAGGAAATCTGGGGCGGCACCCCTGTGCGCCTGAAGTTCGGTGCGCCCAAGCCGGCAGCCACAGCCGAGGTCAAGGGTCACATCCAGAACTCGGTGGCCAAAAAAGCCACAGGCAAAGCGTCAGCCAAATCCACAGCAGCCAAAACACCGGCTGCCAAAAAGTCTGCCGCTAAAACTCCGGCCAAAGCCAAACCCGCCTTGAAGGCGCCGACCAAAACAGCCAAAGCACCCGCCAAAACGGCGACCAAAACCGCTGCAAAAACGGCGCCCAAAGCCAGTAGCCCGACCAGCAAGCCCACGGTGAAGACGGTGGGCAAGCCCACGGCCAAGCCTGCTGCAAAATCAGTGGCCAAACCCGCCGCTCAATCTGCCGCTAAAAAGGCCCCGGCCCGCAAGGCGGTGCAAGCCACCACCCGCCGCAAAGCCGATTGATCCTGCATGAAGCTGCTGATCGTTGCGGTCGGCCTGCGCGTGCCCGACTGGGCTCAGTCGGCTTGGGACGACTACGCCAAACGTTTTCCGCCTGAGCTCAAGGTCGAGCTCAAGGCCGTGAAAACCGAGCCCCGGGGCTCCAAAACCCTGCCCAACCTGTATGCCGCTGAGCGCCAGCGCATCGAAGCGGCGATCCCCCGTGGCACCCGCATCGTGGTGCTGGACGAGCGCGGCACCAACTTGACCACCCAAGCTCTGGCTGCGCGTTTGACCAGCTGGCAGCTCGGTGGAGACGATGTGGCCCTGGTCATTGGTGGCCCCGACGGTCTGGAGCCCGAATTCCGGCAAGCCGCACACGAGCGCATTCGTCTCTCCGACCTGACCTTGCCCCACGCCATGGCCCGGGTGCTGTTGATCGAGCAGCTGTACCGCGCCTGGTCCATCAACGCCAACCACCCTTACCACCGCGAATGAGCGACTTCATCTACCTCGCCTCTCAAAGCCCCCGACGCAGCCAGCTGCTCGATCAGATTGGCGTGCGCCACCAATTGCTGCTGGCTGGATCCGATGAAGATGCCGAGTCTTTGGAAGCCGTGCACGGTGCGGAAGCGCCTGCGCGTTATGTGGCGCGTGTCACGGGCTTGAAACTCGACGCCGCCATGCAACGCATGAAGCGCCAGGGTTTGCCTGCAGCGCCCGTGTTGTGCGCGGACACCACCGTGTGCCTGGGGCGGGACATTTTGGGCAAACCAGCTGACCCCGCCGATGCCGTGCGCATGCTCCAGCGGCTGGCAGGCCAGTCGCACCGGGTCCTGACGGCGGTGGCGGTGCAAAAAGGGGCCAAGCGCCTCTCGGCGCTGTCCGAATCCTGGGTGCGCTTTGCGCCCATGACCACCGCGCAAATCCGTGCCTACGTGGCCACGGGTGAGCCCATGGGCAAAGCCGGCGCCTACGGGGTGCAGGGCAGGGCGGCTGCCCATATTGAACAGATCCGGGGCAGTTATTCAGGCATCATGGGCTTGCCGCTGTTCGAGACCGCCGCCTTGCTGCGCTCCCTGGGCGTAGGCTGTTGAGCGTACATGCCCGCCAGAGCACCCATGGCGCGGTGCCGTTTCCCGAGTTGTTTTCACTTTTCCTCCTCTGATGCCCACCATGCAACAAGATATTTTGGTCAATTGGTCGCCCCAGGAAACCCGGGTCGCGGTCGTGGAGTTTGGCGCCGTGCAGGAGCTGCATGTCGAGCGCACGCTCGAGCGCGGTTTGGTCGGCAATGTGTACCTGGGCAAGGTGGCCCGCGTTTTGCCTGGCATGCAGTCGGCCTTCATCGACATTGGTTTGGACAAAGCAGCTTTTTTGCATGTGGCCGATGTCTGGCAAAAGCATGCCGAAGGCGAGGCTGCTGCTGCGCGCACGGGTCAGCCGCTGGTGCCGATTGAAAAGCAGGTGTTCGAGGGCCGCGCCATCATGGTGCAGGTCATCAAGGACCCCATGGGCACCAAGGGCGCGCGCCTGTCCACGCAGATCAGCATTGCGGGCCGCCATCTGGTGTTCTTGCCGCAAGACGACCACATTGGTGTGTCGCAAAAAATACCAGCTGAGCAGCGCGATGCGCTGCGACAAAGGCTGCAGACCCTGGTCGGCCCGGCCGGGGGCGGCTTCATTTTGCGCACCAACGCCGAAGACTCCAGCGACGAAGAATTGCAAGACGACATCGACTACCTGCGCAAGACCTGGGCCCGCATCAAGGAGGCCTCGCTGCGCCTGCCGCCCGCGTCTTTGCTGCACCAGGACCTGACGCTGTTGCAGCGCGTGCTGCGCGACCTGGTGGGCGAGGCCACGCAAAGCATCCGCATCGACTCGCAGGAGCAGTTTGCCAAGCTCAAGGCCTTTGGCCAGGAGTTCATGCCCAAAGCGGCCGAGCGACTGCAGCACTACAAAGGCGAGCGGCCGATTTTTGACCTGTATGCCATTGATGAGGAAATCGCCAAGGGGCTGGGCCGCCGGGTGGACCTGAAATCGGGCGGCTATTTGATCATCGACCAGACCGAGGCCTTGACCACGGTGGACGTGAACACGGGCGGCTACGTGGGGGCGCGCAATTTCGAGGACACGATCTTCAAGACCAACCTGGAGGCGGCGCAGGCCATTGCCCGGCAATTGCGTCTGCGCAACCTGGGCGGCATCATCATTGCCGACTTCATCGACATGGCCCGCCCCGAACACCAGGAAGCCGTGTTGGCCGAGTTCCGCAAACAGCTCGCGCGCGACCGCGTCAAGACCATGGCGGGCGGCTTTTCGTCGTTGGGTTTGCTGGAGATGACGCGCAAACGCACCCGTGAGTCTTTGGCCCACATGCTGTGCGAGCCTTGCCCCAGCTGCCAGGGCAAGGGCATCGTCAAGACGCCGCGCTCGGTGGTCTACGACATCCTGCGCGAGATCCTGCGCGAAGCGCGTCAGTTTAATCCGCGCGAGTTCCGCATCGTCGCCACTTCGGCGGTCATCGATTTGTTGCTGGACGAAGAAAGCCAGCATTTGGCGGGCCTGTCGGACTTCATCGCCAAGCCGATTTCTCTGCAGGTCGAGGCCTCGATGGGGCCGGAGCAGTACGACATCGTGCTGCTCTGAGGTGCCTCAGGTGGGCTGACTGGCCTGGGCAGGCGCTTCGCCGGCCCATTCGCCGCGGTGGTGCAGCCGCGTATAAGCGCCGCCCCGCGCCAGCAATTCGGCGGGTGCACCTTGCTCCACAATCCTGCCGCGCTCCATCACGATGACCCGGTCAGCGTGCTCGATGGTTGACAGGCGGTGCGCCACGATCAAGGTGGTGCGGCCCTGCATGAGTTTTTGCAGCGCGTCCTGCACCAGGCGCTCGGACTCGTTGTCCAGCGCTGAGGTGGCTTCGTCCAGAATCAAAATCGGCGCGTCCTTGTAAAGGGCGCGGGCAATCGCCAGGCGCTGGCGCTGGCCACCAGACAACTGGTTGGCGTTGTGGCCCAGCAGCGTGTCCATGCCTTGCGGCATTTGCGACACATGACTCCACAGATTGGCCGCTTCCAGGCTGGTCTGAATGCGCTGCGGATCGGCATCGTGCCCCAGGCAGACATTGGCCGCCACGGTGTCGTTGAGCATGACCACGTCCTGGCTGACCATGGCGATCTGACGTCGCAAACTGTCCAGGGACCAATCCTGGATGGGCACGCCATCGATGAGCACTTCGCCCGCGCTGGGCTGCACAAAGCGGGGCAACAACTGGACCAAGGTGGTTTTGCCTGCGCCTGACGTGCCCACCAGGGCCACAGTTTCCCCGGGCTGAACCGTCAGATGGATGTTGGACAAAGCAGGTTGGCCCTCTGGGTTGAACTGCAAATGCACATTGCGCCACTCGATGGCCCCCTGCGCACGGACACGGCTGTAGACGCCTTGGGTTTCCTCTTGGGCCTCGTGCAACAGGGCCAGACCCCTTTCGAGCGCAGCCAGGCCACGTGTGATGGGGCTGGAGATTTCGGCCAGGCGCTTGATGGGGGCGACCAGCATGAGCATGGCGGTGATGAAGGCGACAAAACCGCCGACGGTCGCACCCGATGCGCCATTCTGGCTTTGGTACAGCGCAATCACCAGCACCATGGACAAGGACAAAGCCGCCATGATTTGCGTCAGCGGAGTCATGGCGGCCGAGGCCACCGTGGTTTTGAGGGCCAGTCGGCGCAGCACCTTGGCCAGTTGGCCAAAACGGGCCATCTGGTGTGCCTGGCCGCCTTGCAGCCGAACCACCCGGTGCGCCAGCACGTTTTCCTCGACCACATAGGCGAGGTTGTCGGTCGCGGTCTGGCTTTCCTTGGTCAGTTTGTAAAGGCGTCGGGTCAGGGCCTTGATGATCCAGCTCAAACCCGGGGCCACGGTGAACACCACCAAGGTCAGTTTCCAGTTGAGCCACATCAGGTAGCCGAGCAAGGCGATGAGTGTGAAGCCGTCACGTGCCAGGGCGATGACGGCCGACACCAATTGCGAGGCGCCGTTCTGGACTTCGTAAACAATGGTGTTGGATAGGGCGCTGGCCGACTGTCTGGAAAACAAGGACAAATCGGCCTTCATGAGCTGGGCAAACAACTGCGAACGGAGTTTTTCCATGCCGTCGTTGGTCAACCTGGACAGCGCGTACTGTGAGATGAAGTTGGCAATGCCGCGCACGGTGAACAAGCCCACCACCGCCGCTGGAATGGCCCAAAGTGGGAGTTTGTTTTCGGCAAACCCCTTGTCCAGCAGGGGCTGGAACAAGGCCGGGATCATGGGCTCGGTCAAGGCCGCCATCAAGGTGCCCAAAATGGCCACAGCCCAGATGCCCCGCTGGCTTCCGAAATAAGGCACCAGCCGTTGTAGCCGTGCCCAGAGGCTTGATGGAGGCGTGGGAGGGTGGGGGGGCTGGCTCATGGCGTCGATTGTAAGGAGGGTGGCAGGGATCAGCCGCCGAGAAGCCGCCAATAAGAGGCAGAAAGCGGTTTCTACGGTGTACGATCACGGCTTCCCCGAATTGAACAATCACCCTGTCCACATGAATCTTCTTTTTTTGCGCACGGGCCCGTTGTCCTGGCTGTTGAAGCTGTTGGTTCTGAGTGCCCTGGCCCTGCCTGCATGGGCCCAATTTCGCGTTGAGGTGACGGGCGTGGGCATGACCCAACTGCCCGTGGTGATGGTGCCTTTCAAAGGCGAGGCCACGGCCCCGCAAAAGTTGGCGGGCATTGTTCAAGCCGATCTGGAGCGCAGTGGCCAGTTCAAGGGCCTGGCCGCAGGCAGCGCCGTGATGGATGAAAACAGCCGGCCCGACTGGAGCCCTTGGCGTCAGTTGTCGGCCGAAGCCTTGCTGGCCGGCTCGGTCACCCGCCTGGCCGACGGCCGTTATGACGTGCGTGCCCGTTTGTGGGATGTGGTCAAAGGCCAGGACAAAGGCGATTTCAAGGACACGGTCAGCGCCGCAGAGCTGCGCTTGTCTGCGCACCGCATCGCCGATTGGGTATACCTGCAGCTCACCGGAACGCCGGGTGCCTTCGCCTCGCGCATCAGTTATGTCACCAAGTCGGCTGGACGCTATGCCCTGTGGATTGCCGACTCCGATGGCGAAAACGCGGTCTCGGCCCTGAGCAGTCCCGAGCCCATCATTTCGCCTTCCTGGTCGCCCAGAGGCACCCACCTGGCCTATGTGTCCTTTGAGCAGCGCAAGCCCGTGGTGTATGTGCACGAACTGGCCACAGGCCAGCGCCGGGCTGTGGCCAACTTCAAGGGCTCCAACAGCGCCCCCGCCTGGAGTGCCGATGGCAAGGCGCTGGTGGCCACCCTGAGCCGCGATGGCGGCTCCCAGTTGTTCCGCATCGATCTGCAAGGCGGTGAGCCGCGGCGCCTGACCCAGTCGGGCAGCATCAACACCGAGCCTGCTTTCTCACCCGACGGCAGTGCGCTGTTTTTCGTCAGTGACCGCGGCGGCAGCCCCCAGATTTACCGCATGCCGGCCCAAGGTGGTCCAGCCGAGCGGGTGACGTTTTCGGGCACCTACAATATCTCTCCTGCCGTCAGCCCCGATGGCCGTTGGCTGGCGTATGTTTCACGCATGGGTGGTGCATTTCGCCTGCACCTGATGGAGCTGGCCACGGGTCAGGTCACTGCTTTGACCGACACATCGACCGATGAGCGCCCCAGTTTTGCCCCCAACAGCCGCATGCTGGTCTATGCCACGGTCTTTCAAGGCCGCGAAGCCTTGATGACCACCTCGCTGGACGGTCGCGTCAAGGCCCGCCTGGCGGGTCAGGGCGGCGACATCCGGGAACCCCATTGGGGCCCGGTGCGCAAATGATTTTTGAACATTCACTTTTTTAATGGACGAGGTTGATCATGACGAAGACATTTTTGAGCAGTTTGTTGTTGGCGGCCCTGCTGGCCGGTTGTGCATCCGGTGTGAAACTGGACGATGTGCCGGTGGAGGACAAATCGGCCACATCGTCGGGCGTTTCCACACAGGGCATTGGCAACAACCAGAGCAGCGCCCAAACGGGTGTGGCGGGTGTGGTGGTCGACAAATCGGCTTCGGGCATGGGTCCTGCGGGTGTGGCGCACGTGGTTTATTTCGATTACGACAGCTTTGTGGTGCGTGCTGAAGCCCGCCCCGTGATCGAGAGCCATGCCCGTTTCCTGCAAGCCTACAAACAGCGCAAGGCCAATCTGGAAGGCCACACCGATGAGCGCGGTGGTCGTGAATACAACCTGGCATTGGGCCAAAAACGTGCCGAAGCCGTCCGCCAGGCCCTGAGCCTCTTGGGGGTGCCCGAGAGCCAGCTCGAAGCGGTCAGCTACGGCAAGGAAAAACCTGCTGCGCAAGGCTCTTCTGAAGCCGATCTGGCCAAAAACCGCCGCGTCGAAATCCGGTACTGAGCACCATGAGCACGCGCGCTGTGTCATGTCTTGCCTTGTCCCGTTGGGTTCTGGTGTGGGCGGTGTCTGGTCTGCTGGGCACGGCGCACGCAGGTCTTTTTGAAGACGACGAAGCCCGTAAGGCCATTCTTGATTTGCGCCAGCGCGTCGAGCAGTCGAACGCGGCCATCAAGGGCTTGGGCGACGAAAATGCCCAGTTGCGCCGTGCCTTGCTGGACTTGCAGGGGCAAATCGAGGGCCTCAAAGCCGAGCTGTCGCAAGGCCGAGGTGCCCAGGAGCAACTGGCCCGCGAATTGTCCGAACTTCAAATGCGTCAGAAGGACGTGGTCACGGGCATGGACGAGCGCTTGCGCCGTTTCGAGCCTTTGAAGGTCACGCTCGATGGCCAGGAGTTCATTGCCGAGCCCGCTGAAAAACGTGACTATGACGCGGCCATGGAGACTTTCCGCAAGGGCGACTTTGCGGCGGCCCAGTCGGCGCTCGGTCAATTCGTGCAGCGCTACCGCAGGAGTGGTTACACCCCGTCGGCCCTGTTCTGGCTGGGCAATGCCCAATACGCGGTCAAGGACTACAAGGAGTCGATGGCGAATTTCCAGCAAATGCTGAAAACAGCGCCCACCCATCCGCGTGCGCCTGAAGCGATGCTGGCCATCTCCAATGTCCAGGTCGAATTGAAGGATTTGAAGGGGGCCCGCAGAACGCTGGACGAGTTGATCAAGGCTTATCCGGCCTCTGAAACAGCCGCCACAGCCCGCGAGCGCCTCACGCGCCTGCGCTGAGTGGCCGGTCATGGCGGAGATCACGCTTGAGCAGCTCCAGCACCAGAGCGATGGGGTTCTGGGGCTGACCCTCCTGGTGGCCAGCTGGGCGGGGTGGGTGTTTCACCGCAGCCATTTCTGCACCATGGGGGCCATCAGCGACTGGGTCATCATGGGGGACCGTACCCGCGCCAAGCAGTGGACGCTGGCCATTGCAGTGGCCATCCTGGGTTTTGGGCTGATGTCTTGGATGGGCTGGATCAGCCCGCTCAACACCATTTATGCCAGCGCACAGCTGCCCTGGTTGTCCCTGCTGTTCGGAGGCTTGTTGTTTGGCTCTGGCATGGTGATGGGCTCGGGTTGCGCCAGCAAGTCACTGATCCGCTTGGGGGCGGGCAATTTGAAGTCGCTGGTCGTTTTGATGGCCATGGGCATCTCGGCCTTGGCCGCCATGCGTGGCCTGACGGCGGTGTGGCGAGCCAACACTCTGGACCTGGTACAGCTGCCCACAGGCCCCGGACCTTTTGCCGGGCAGTGGCTGGCCAGTGGCACGGGGTGGACTCTGCCGCAGGCTGGACTGGTCGCGGCCTGCGTGGTGTGCGGCTTGCTGCTGCTATGGATTTTCAAAACGGGCCCTGCGTTGCCAACGTCGACGCTTCTGTCCGGTGTGGGCGTGGGTGCGGCGGTGGTGACGCTGTGGTGGATCAGTGGGGTGATGGGTTTTGTGCCCGAGCACCCCGAAACGCTGGACGCCACGTTTTTGACCACGGCCAGCGGACGCATGGAGTCCATGAGTTTGACCGCCCCTGTGGCTTATTGGGGGGACGCCTTCATGTATTTCAGCGACGGCACCAAGCGTGTGACCTTGGGCATGGCCACGGCTTTGGGTATGCTGGTCGGCGCTTTTGTCAGCGCTCGCCTGCAGGGTACTTTTCAGTGGGAAGGCTTCACGCAGACCGCTGATTTGGCGTGGCATTTGTGCGGTGGGGCCCTGATGGGTTTGGGCGGTGTCATGGCCATGGGCTGCACCATCGGTCAGGGGCTGTCAGGTTTGTCCACCTTGAGTTTGGGCAGTTTCATCGCGGTCCTGGGGATCGTGTTGGGTGCCGTGCTCACCTTGCAGTGGCAGTTGCGCCGCGCCGAGGCCGCAGCATGAACCCTGTTCAGCTCGCACCCGACGAAGAGGCGCGTCGCTTCGGAGGCTTGCAACGGCTGTACGGTGTGCAGGGCGCAGAACATATCCGCCGAGCGCATGTGGTCGTTGTGGGCATTGGCGGCGTCGGCTCCTGGGTCGCCGAAGCTTTGGCACGCAGCGGCGTGGCCCGGCTTAGCCTGATCGACATGGACCACATCGCCGAGTCCAACATCAACCGCCAGATCCATGCCTTGACCAGCACCACGGGCCAGGCCAAGGTGCAGGCCATGCGCGAGCGCATTGCCTCGATCCATCCGGCTTGCCAGGTCGATGCGATCGATGAATTTGTCAGTCCGGAAAACTGGCCTGCTGTTTTGCCCGCACAGCCCGACGCCGTGGTTGACGCGTGTGACCAGGTCAAAGCCAAGGTGGCCATGGCCCAATGGGCCTTGGCAAGCCAAGTGGGCTTCATCACCGTGGGGGCCGCGGGCGGCAAGCGTTTGGCACACAAGGTGGACGTGGACGACTTGTCGAAAATCACCCACGATCCTTTGCTGGCCCAGGTGCGCTACCGCTTGCGCAAACACCACGGTGCGGCCAAGGGCGACAAGCGGATCGGCATTCAGGGTGTTTTCAGCCGCGAAGCCGTGGCACCGCCCGATGCCTCGTGCGCGATCGAAGGCGATGGCTCGCTCAACTGCCACGGTTATGGTTCGGTGGTCAGCGTGACGGCCACCTTTGGCATGTGCGCCGCCTCAGAAATTTTGAACTTTTTGGCCGCTGGCTTTCAGAAGGCCAAAAAATAACGCTATAATTTGAGTCTTGCTACAGTGCACAAACACTCTAGCAAAGGGACCATAGCTCAGTTGGTAGAGCAGCGGACTTTTAATCCGTTTGTCGTGGGTTCGACCCCCGCTGGTCCCACCAGAAAAAGCAAAAAAGCACTTTGTATCTCGGTACAAAGTGCTTTTTTCATGGGCGTGCGCTGCGCGCCCCGACCCCACCGAAAGAGCTTGCAGATGACCATCGAATCGAATCGCCAAGATGACTTGAACAAGATGGTGCTGTGTGAGCCCTGCTCGGGCATTCAGCGCCAATGGCGGCGTGCGCCCGGTCATGCCGAGTTGGTGCAAGGCACCAACCGCAAGGAGCAGCGCGAGTCGGGTCCGGTCACCATCACCCGCTATCGCTGCGACCGTTGCGGCACAGCTTGGGAATACGAGAACAACAAAGCCGACCAGCAGGCCGGGTGGGCGGTGATCGGCGGCTGAAGCGATCGGGCGACCGATGCCTTGCGGTCATCCAGTCTGAGCCTTGGGCGCCCCCAATAGGCTCAGGCCGAAACTTCCAGCAGCTGCGTCAATTCCAGCCAACGCTCCTCCAAGGTGGCGACTTCCTCGGCCAGGGCTTTGAGGCGGCGTCCGGCATCGGCCATTTCAGCGGGCGATATGGGCGTCGTCAGAAGCTGCTCCAGTTGGGACTTTTCAGCTTCGATGCTGGCCATGCGCTGTTCGTTTTGTTCCAGTTCGCGCTTGAGGGGGCGGGTTTGTGCCGCCAGTTGCTGGCGTTTTTGGGCGTCGAGTTTGCGCTGTTCGGCACTGCTCAGGCTGGAGGCAGCAGCGGGGGCCACCACAGGGGCTGTGGGTGCAGCGCTGGCCGATGCCGCATCATGTGTGGACGCCGTCTGCGTGCCCACCGCGTCACGCGCAGCATTTTTGGCCACTTCGCGCAAACGCTTGGATTCATCGAGCAAATACTTCTGGTAGTCGTCCAGGTCGCCGTCAAAGGGCTCGACCTTGCCCCGGCCCACCATCCAGAACTCGTCGCACACCGCACGCAGCAAGGCCCGGTCGTGGCTGACCAGCATGACGGTGCCTTCGAACTCGTTGAGCGCCATGGACAGCGCTTCGCGGGTGGCCAGGTCCAGGTGGTTGGTGGGCTCGTCCAGCAGCAAGAGGTTGGGGCGCTGCCACACGATCATGGCCAGCACCAGGCGGGCTTTTTCGCCGCCGCTCATGGTGCCCACGGCTTGTTTGACCATGTCACCAGAGAAGTTGAAGGTGCCCAGGTAGTTGCGCAGGTCCTGCTCGCGGCTGGGTTCGCTGCTGTTCGGACCCAGCTCTTTGGCCAGGCGGGTCATGTGTTCCAGCGGGTTGTCTTGCGGGTGGAGCACATCGAGTTCTTGCTGGGCGAAGTAGCCGATGTTCAGGCCCTTGCCTTCGGTGAGCGTGCCCGCCAGCAGGGGCATGGTGCGCGCAATCGTCTTGACCAAGGTCGATTTGCCCTGGCCGTTGGCCCCCAAAATGCCGATGCGCTGGCCGGCCAGCACCGATTTGCTCACGCCTTGCAAGATGGACTTGGGCTCGCCGTCGACCATGTAGCCAAAGCTCGCCTCGCTGATGGCCAGCATCGGGTTGGGCAGGTTGTTGGGCTCCTTGAAGCCGAAGGTGAACTCGGCCTCGGCCAGCAACGGTGCCACTTTTTCCATGCGCTCCAGGGCCTTGACCCGGCTTTGCGCCTGCTTGGCCTTGCTGGCTTGGGCTTTGAAGCGGTTGATGAACTTTTGCAAATGGGCGATCTTGTCCTGCTGTTTGGCAAACGAGGCCTGTTGCAGCTCCATTTGCTGGGCCCGCAGGATTTCAAAGCCGCTGTAGTTGCTGCCGTAGCGGGTCAGCTTGGCGTGCTCGATGTGCAGCGTGACATTGGTCACCGCGTCCAGAAATTCGCGGTCGTGGCTGATCACGATCATCGTGCCCGCATAGCGCTGCAGCCAGGCTTCCAGCCAGACCAAAGCGTCCAGGTCCAGGTGGTTGGTGGGCTCGTCCAGCAACAAAATGTCCGACGGGCACATGAGCGCCCGGGCCAGCTGCAAGCGCATGCGCCAGCCGCCCGAAAAACTGTTCACCGGGTTGTTGAGTTCGTCGACCCGAAAGCCCAGACCCAAGATCAGCGCTTCGGCGCGGGGCAGGGCGTCGTGGTCACCCGCGTCGGCCAGGTCGGTGTACACATGCGCCATCTCCATGCCGTCGCCACTTTCTTCGGCCGCAGCCAGGCGCTGGCGCAGTTCGGTCAGTCGGGTGTCGCCTTCGAGCACAAATTCGCTGGCGGGCTGGTCGGTCTCCGGCATGTTTTGCGCCACCTGGGCCATGCGCCAGGCTTTGGGCATGTCAAAGTCGCCACCGTCTTCGTTCAGCGTGCCGTTGAGCAAGGCGAACAGGGTGGATTTGCCCGCGCCGTTGCGCCCGACCAGACCGACCTTTTCTCCGGGGTTGAGGGTGACCGAAGCTTGGTCCAGCAGCACCTTGGTGCCTCGGCGGAGGGTGACGTTTTTGAGGTTGATCATGAAAAAGCAGTGTCCGGAAGAGCTCCGGGGGTAAATGGTTTGTCATTCCCGCGAAGGCGGGAATCCAGGGCGTTCGGGATGGGCGGGCATGGATCCCCGCCTGCGCGGGGATGACATTCAGGGGGCAGCGGGGATTCTCAGTGTTGGGGCATGGATTTTCGGCGATGGCGCATGTTTTGACAGCGGTGGCGCATGGCGGTCAGTGCCGCAGCAGGGCTTCGCGGGTGACCAGCAGCACCTGGTCGTCGCCCGCGCTGGTGTCCAGCCAAGCCACTTCCAGTTCGGGAAAAGCGGCAATGAAGTGGTCCACCTCGTTGCCAATTTCCAGCACCAGCACCGCGTGCTCGCTCATCCGCGCTGGCGCATCCTGGAACAGCTGGCGCACAAAGTCCATGCCGTCGGTGCCACCCGCCAAAGCCAGTTCGGGCTCGGCGCGGTATTCGGCGGGCAGGGCGTCCATGCTGGCCTGGCAAATATAAGGCGGGTTGCACAGGATCAAATCAAAGGTGCCGGGCAATGCGCTCAAGCCGTCGCTGTGCACCATTTGCACGCGATCTTGCAGATCGTGACGTTCCACGTTGATGGCGGCCACGGCCAGCGCATCGTCAGAAATATCGGCCCCGGTCACCTGCACCTCGGGCCAGGCCAGCGCGGCCAGCACGGCCAGGCTGCCGTTGCCGGTACACAGGTCCAGCACTTGCCGGGTCTGATCGCTGAGCCAGGCGTCAATCGTGCCGTCGGCCAGCACCTCGGCGATCAGGCTGCGCGGCACGATGGCTCGCTCGTCAATGTAAAAGGACACGCCTTGCAGCCAGGCTTCGCGGGTCAGGTAGGCCGCGGGCTTGCGGGTGGCGATGCGCTCGTCGATCAAGGCTTGCACCTGCGCTTGCTGCTCAGGCGTCACCTCTTGGCGGCTCACCTCGTCCAGATCGGTGTCGAGCGGCAAGCCCAGTCGCCACAGGACCAGCCAGACGGCTTCGTCAAAGGCGCTTTGGGTGCCGTGGCCAAAAGCCACGCCCGCAGCATCCAGCCGCTGGGCAGATTGCGCGATCAGCGCGGGCAGGGTCATGGCACTCATGCCGACAAACCTGCATTGAGGTTTTCCAGCGTGCGGCGGTAGATGTTTTTCAGGGGCGCAATGTCGGCCAAAGCCACGTGTTCGTTGACCTTGTGGATGGTCGCGTTGGGCGGGCCGAACTCGATCACCTGTGGGCAAATCTGCGCGATGAAGCGGCCGTCGCTGGTGCCACCCGTGGTGGACAGTTCGGTCTTCAAGCCGGTTTCGTCCGTGATGGCTTGCTGGATAGCCGCCACCAAAGTACCGGGCGTGGTCAGAAATGGCCGACCACCCAGGGTCCATGTCAGCTCGTACTTCAGACCGTGCTGGTCCAAAACGGCTTGCAGCCGCTGCTGCAGGCTCTCAGGCGTGGATTCGGTGCAAAAGCGGAAGTTGAAATCCACCACGCAGTCCCCCGGGATCACGTTGCTCGCGCCCGTGCCCGCGTGGATGTTGCTCACCTGCCAGCTGGTGGGCGGGAAAAAGGCATTGCCTTCGTCCCAGCGGATGCTGACCAATTCGGCCAGTGCCGGGGCCAGGCGGTGGATCGGGTTGTCGGCCAAGTGCGGGTAGGCGATGTGGCCCTGCACACCTTTGACGGTCAGCTTGCCGCTCAGGGTGCCGCGTCGGCCGTTCTTGATCATGTCACCCGTTTGCTGCACCGAAGTGGGTTCGCCCACGATGCAAAACTGCGGCGCGTCGCCACGGGCCTGGAGTTGTTCGCACACGACCACGGTGCCGTCGAGCGCCGGGCCTTCTTCGTCGCTGGTCAGCAAGAAGGCGATACCCAAGGCCGGATTGGGGTGGGCCGCCAGGAATTCCTGTACCGCCACCACCATGGCCGCGAGCGAGGTTTTCATGTCGCTGGCACCGCGACCGAACAGCTTGCCGTCCTTGTGGGTGGGGGTGAAAGGGTCGCTGTCCCATTGCGCGAGCGGCCCGGTCGGCACCACGTCGGTGTGTCCGGCAAAAGCCAGGGTCTGGCCCGAAGTGCCTGCGCGTTTGGCCCAGAGGTTGCGCACGCGGAATGTCTCGGGGCCGGAGTCCATGAATTCGCAGACGAAGCCCAGGGGCTTCAGGGCGTCGGCGATCAGGTCGAGGCAACCCGCATCTTCAGGCGTGACGGAGGGGCGGGCAATCAGCTGCTCGGCCAGGCGCAGGGTGTCGTGGCAAACGGATGGGCGGGTGGTGGTGTTCATGGTTCAGGCCTTGTGGGGGTGCGTACGCACAAAGCGGGCGATGCGCTCGGCCGCTTCCAGGCATTCGGCGGTTTCGGCCACCAGCGCCATGCGGATGCGGCCCTGGCCGGGGTTGCTGCCATTGAAGTCCCGCGCCAGGTAGCTGCCGGGCAACACGGTGACGTGTTCGGCCTCATAAAGCGCTTGGGCAAACGCAGCGTCGTCGCCTTGCCAGCCCGCAGGCACACCGGCCCAGAGGTAAAAGCTGGCATCGGGCAGTTTCACGTCCAGCACTTGCGCCAGCACGGGGGTGACCTGGGCGAACTTGGTGCGGTACTGGTTGCGGTTGTCCACCACATGGGCCTCGTCGCCCCAGGCGGCCACGCTGGCCGCTTGCACCACGGGGCTCATGGCGCTGCCGTGGTAAGTGCGGTAGAGCAGGAACTGCTGGATGATGGCCGCGTCACCCGCCACAAAGCCACTGCGCAGGCCGGGCACATTGCTGCGTTTGCTGAGGCTGGTGAAGGCGATCAGGCGCTTGAAATCGGTGCGGCCCAGTTGGTGGGCGGCTTCCAGGCCGCCCAAAGGCGCTTCTTCACGGAAATAAATCTCGCTGTAGCACTCGTCGGAAGCGATCACGAAACCGTGCTGGTCGGACAAGGCGAAGAGTTTTTCCCACTCGGACAGCGGCATGACCGCGCCCGTGGGGTTGCCGGGCGAGCAAACGAACAAAAGCTGGGTGCGGGCCCAGACTTCGGCGGGCACGCTGTCCCAGTCGTTGGCAAAGTTGCGCGTCGGGTCGCTGGGCACGTAATAGGGCTCAGCCCCCGACAGCAAGGCCGCGCCTTCGTAGATTTGGTAGAAGGGGTTGGGGCTGACCACCGTGGCGCCAGGGCAGGTCGGGTCGATCACGGTTTGCGTCAGGGCAAACAGCGCTTCGCGCGAACCGTTGACGGGCAGGATCTGCGTGAGCGGGTCCAGGGCCAGGCGGTAGCGGGTGTGCAGCCAGGCGGCGCAGGCTTTGCGCAGGCCAGGCTCGCCCGCCGTGGCCGGGTAGGCCGACAAGCCGTTCGTCACGGCTGCCTTGAGCGCTTCCTGAATGAAGGCTGGCGTAGCGTGCTTGGGCTCGCCAATGCCCAGGCTGATGGGTTGGAGGGTCGGGTTGGGGGTGACGCTGGCGAACAGCTGCTTGAGCCGTTCAAAAGGATAGGGTTGCAGTTTGGCGAGGAGGGGATTCATCCCGCGATTATCCGGGATGGAGGCTACCTGTTGGTACTTGGGCTTGTCAGCGCGTTTTTCACCATGCCTGTCGGGTAACATTGCCGTTTTGCACCGTGTTGGCCGTTTGGGCTGGCCCTTTTACCCGATCTGATACCGTCGTGCGCCTCAATTCCATCAAGCTTTCAGGCTTCAAATCGTTTGCCGAGCCGACCAACTTCCTGCTGCCCGGGCAGCTGGTGGGCGTGGTCGGGCCCAACGGTTGCGGCAAATCCAACATCATGGACGCGGTGCGCTGGGTGCTCGGCGAGTCCAAAGCGTCCGAATTGCGTGGCGAGTCCATGCAGGACGTCATTTTCAATGGCACCACCACCCGCAAACCGGCCAGCCGCGCCAGTGTGGAGCTGGTGTTTGACAACGCCGACCACCGCGCAGGCGGCCAGTGGGGCCAATTTGCCGAAATCGCCGTCAAGCGCGTGCTCACCCGCGACGGCAACAGCAGTTACTACATCAACAACCAGCCGGTGCGCCGCCGCGACGTGCAGGACGTGTTTCTGGGCACGGGCCTGGGGCCCCGCGCCTACGCCATCATCGGCCAAGGGACGATCAGCCGCATCATCGAGTCGCGTCCTGAAGAGCTGCGCCTGTTCCTCGAAGAGGCCGCAGGGGTGTCCAAATACAAAGAGCGCCGCCGCGAGACCGAAAACCGCCTGTCGGACACCCGCGAAAACCTGACCCGGGTCGACGACATCCTGCGCGAGCTGAATGCCAACCTGGAAAAGCTGGAAAAGCAGGCCGAAGTCGCCACCCGCTACAACCAGCTGCAGGCCGACAGCACGCTCAAGCAGCACCAGCTGTGGTTTTTAAAGCGCCGCGATGCCGAGGCCGACCAAGGGCGCATGAAGTCGGATGTGGACCAGGCCGTGAACGCGCTCGAATCGCGTATGGCCGATCTGCGCCACGTCGAGGCAGACCTAGAAACCATCCGCCAGGCGCATTACGCCGCGGGTGACCAGGTCAACCAGGCACAAGGCAAGCTGTACGAAGCCAGCGCCGAAGTCGGTCGGCTGGAGGCTGAAATCCGCTTTGTGGTGGAAGGCCGCCAACGCGCCGAGCAGCGCCTGCAGCAGCTGGTGGAACAAACCGCGCAATGGGGCACTCGCAGCCAAGACGCCCAGGCCGAGCTGGAAACCCTGGCCGAGCAAGCGGCCATGGCCGAAGACCAGAGCATGACGCTGGCCGCGCAGGTGGAAGACCAGGCCATGGCGCTGCCCGACCTGGAAGAAGCCCTGCGCAAAGCCCAAAACGACGCCACCGCCCAACGCGCCACCGTGGTTCAGGTGCAGCAGCAAATTGGCGTGCTGGCGGCTGAGCAGCGCAACGTGGAAGAACAATCGCGCCAGCTGGAACAGCGCCGCGAACGCTTGCTGACCGACCGCAACGCCCTGGCTGCGCCCGACGAGGCCAGGCTGAGCCACTTGCAAGAACAACTGGCCGAGGCCGAGGCCCTGTCGGCCGAGGCCGAAGCCCGGCTGCAGGACCTGCAAGAGCAGGTGCCCGCGCTCGACGAAGACCGCCGCACACGCCAAAGCGCTGTGAACCAGGAGTCGGCCAAGCTGGCCGACCTGAGCGCCCGCATCGAGGCGCTCAAGGCCCTGCAAGAGAAAGTTCGCACCGACGGCAAGCTCAAACCCTGGCTGGCCAAGCACGGCATGGAGGGCCTGGAAGGCCTGTGGAGCCGTATTCACATCGAGCCGGGTTGGGAAAACGCCCTCGAATCTGCGCTGCGCGAGCGCCTGTCGGCCCTCGAGGTCTCGCGCCTCGACATGGTGCGCTCGTTCGCCAACGACGCGCCGCCCGCCAAACTCAGCTTTTTCAGCCCGCCTTTGGCCGCCAAAGCCGCGCCGCGCAGCGGCCTGCCCGCAGGCTGCAAGCCTCTGGCCGAGTTGCTGCGCGTGCACGATGCCGGCTTGTCGGCCCTGTTGGCCGACTGGCTGCAAGGCTGCTACACCGCCCCCAACATCGAAGACGCGCTGGCCTGGCGCAGCCAGCTGCAAGCGGGTGAGACCCTCTTTGTGCAGGCCGGCCATGCGGTGGATCTCAACAGCGTGGTGTTTTACGCGCAAGACTCCGAGCAAGCCGGTTTGCTGGGCCGTGCCCAGGAGATCGAGAACCTCGAAAAGCAGCTGCGCGCCCAGACCCTGATCGCCGAAGAAAGCCGCAGCGCCTTGGTGCGGGCCGAAGCGGCCTATGCCGACGCCTCGCAGCGCCTGATCACCGTGCGCCGCGATGCCAGCGAAAGCCAGTCGCGCACGCACGAGCTGCAGGTCGAGACCCTGCGCCTGTCGCAACTGGTGGCGCAAACCCGCGCCCGCAGCGAGCAGATCAACAACGACCTGGCCGAAGTCGAGGCCTTGCTGGACGAGCTGCAAGAGCGCCGCGTCACCGCCGAGGCCCGCTTTGAAGAACTGGACATGCAGCTGGCCGACACCCAAGAGCGCCACGCCCAGCTGGACGAGCGCGTGATCGAAGCCGAGCGCAAGCTGTCCGAATGCCGCGAGCAGCAGCGCAGCCTGGAGCGGCGAGCGCAAGAGGCGCAGTTCTCGCAGCGCAGCCTGGACGCCCGCCGCGCCGAGTTGCAGCGCACCATCGAGACCGCGCAGCAGCAGGTGAGCAGCATCGACGCCGAAATGCAGCGGGCCCGTGACGAACTCAGCCGCCTGACCGATGCCGCTGCCCAAGCGGGTTTGCAAAATGTGCTGGCCGTCAAGCTCGAGCGCGAGCAAGCCCTGGGCGCTTGCCGCAGCGCCTACGACGACCTCACGGCCAAACTGCGCGCCAGCGACGAACGCCGCGTGAGCTTCGAGCGGGAACTCGACCCCTTGCGCCAGCGCATCACCGATTTGCAGCTCAAGGAGCAAGCCGCCCGCCTGGGCCTGGAGCAATACACCCAGCTGCTGGCCGATGCCCAAGCCGATCTGGAAGCCGTGGCCGCTTCGATTGAGGCAGGCCAGGTGCGCGTGACGGGTCTGCAGGGCGAGATCGACCGCATCCACCGCGAAATCACGGCGCTGGGCCCGGTCAACCTGGCCGCGCTGGAAGAGCTGACCACCTCGCGCGAGCGCAAGGTGTTCCTGGACTCGCAGTGTGCCGACCTGACCGATGCCATGAACACGCTCGAAGACGCGATCAAGAAGATCGATGCCGAAACCCGAGATTTGCTGGGCGGTACCTTCAAGATCGTGAACGAGCACTTCAGCCGCATGTTCCCCGAGTTGTTTGGCGGCGGCAATGCGCGCCTGGTCATGACCGGTGACGAAATTCTGGACGCCGGGGTGCAGGTGCTGGCGCAGCCGCCCGGCAAGAAAAACCAGACGATCCATCTGCTCTCGGGCGGCGAAAAGGCCCTCACGGCGATCGCGCTGGTGTTTGCGATTTTTCAGCTCAACCCGGCCCCGTTTTGCTTGCTCGACGAGGTGGATGCGCCGCTGGACGACGCCAACACCGAGCGCTACGCCAAGCTGGTGGCGGGCATGGGCAAGGAAACCCAGTTCCTGTTCATCAGCCACAACAAGATCGCCATGGAAATGGCCGAGCAGCTGATCGGCGTGACCATGCAGGAGCAGGGCGTGTCACGCATCGTGGCTGTGGACATGGAGTCCGCAGTGTCAATGGCCGATGTGGCCTGAGGAAGTTATGTTGGAATCGATGAGCTCATTGCAGTTGAGTCTGGCCGCCATCGGGGCGCTCACAGTGGGGGCCGTGGTGGTCTACAACTACTGGACCTCGCGCAAGAGCGCACCCCGCCAGGCCGAGCCCCAGACAGAACCCGAGTTGGCCGCGCCAGACACCGAGCCTGCCTTGTTCGAGCCCCGTGAACCGGTTCTGACCGACGACTTCGCCACGCTGCCCCAGCCCGAGCGCAAGCCCCAACTGGACGCCTTGATCGATGCGATCGCCACCATCGAAGTGGACCACCCGGTCTCCGGGGACGCCGCATTGGCGGCTTTGCCTGTGACCCGCCGCGTCGGCACCAAGCCCTTTCATGTGGAGGGTTGCAGCGAACTCAGTGGCGAATGGGAAGTTTTGGCGGCTGGGCGGCGTTATTCGGCCTTTCAGGCGGGTGTTCAGCTGGCCAACCGGGTGGGGGCGCTCAACAACATCGAGTTTTCGGAGTTTGTGGTCAAAACCCAGGCTTTTGCCGATGCCGTGGGCGGCAGCGCCAGTTTCAGCGACATGCTCGAAGAAGTGGCGCGTGCGCGTGAACTCGATCAATTTGCCAGTGCACACGATGCTCAGCTCAGCTTCACGGTCTGTGCACGGGCATCGGCCTGGAGTCCGGGCTACATCCAGCAGCATGCTGCGCGAATGGGCTTTGTGGCAGGGGTGATTCCGGGGCGCATGGTGCTGCCGGCTGCCGTGGCGGGCTTGCCGCCCATCCTGTCGCTGACTTTCGATACCCAGGCTGCCATGGCCGAAGACCCGGCCATGTCGGCCATCCGGGAGTTTTCGCTCAGTCTGGATGTGCCGCAAATTGCCCGTGAAGACCAGCCCTTTGAGCGCCTGCGCGAGGCGGCCCGCTTGCTGGCCGAGCACATGGATGGCGTGGTGACCGATGGCAACGGCCAAATTCTCGGCGATGACGTGCTTGATCAAATAGCGACAGATTTGCAACAGCTCTACGACGCCTTGGCTGCGCGAGAGTTGTCGGCGGGCACGCCTCAGGCCCGTCGTTTGTTCTCCTGAACCGTTAGCTGCAAACCATGTCCCATCCGGACCTGTTTGGCGACCTGCCACCCGCCGAGGTCAGCGTGGTCTCTGGCAGCACCCCAGCGACCTCGCCCGCCGACAAAGCCGAAAAGTTGCGAGCGCTTTTGCACCACCACGCGCACGCCTACTACACGCTCGACGCGCCCGAAATCCCCGATGCCGAATACGACCGCCTGTTTCGCGAGCTGCAGGCTCTGGAGTCGGCCCACCCCGAACTGCTGACGCCCGACTCGCCCACCCAGCGGGTGGGCGGGGCGGTGCTGGACGCTTTTGCGCAGGTCACGCACCGCGTGCCCATGCTCAGCATCCGCACCGAAACCGACACCGAAGCCAGCGGGGCCGAGGCTTTTGACACCCGCATCCGCAAAGAGCTGGGCTTGGGCGATGCCGACCCGGCCGTGGCCTATGTGGGCGAACTGAAATTTGACGGCCTGGCCATGAGCTTGCGCTACGAGGGCGGTGTGCTGGTGCAGGCCGCCACCCGGGGTGACGGCGAAACGGGCGAAGAGGTCACCGCCAACATCCGCACCATTGGCCAGATCCCGTTGCGTTTGCCGCCCGATGCGCCCGCTGTGTTGGAAGTGCGCGGCGAGGTCTATATGCGCCGGGATGACTTTGAAGCGCTGAATGAGCGCCAACGCCAGCGCATCGCTGCAGGCGCCAAGGGCGAGAAGACCTTTGTCAACCCCCGCAATGCTGCCGCTGGCGCGGTGCGCCAACTCGATTCGGGCATTGCCGCCGAGCGCCCCTTGAGCTTTTTTGCCTACGGGCTGGGCGACATCACCCCAGCCGCCGAAGGTGGCCCGCAGTGGGCCAGCCATTACGACATGCTGATGCAGCTCAAGGCCTGGGGCTTTCCGGTGGCCGAGCAAACGGCGTGTGTGCAGGGCGCGGCAGGCCTCGTGGCTTTTCACCAGCGCATCGCGGCCGAGCGTGACGCCTTGCCCTATGACATCGACGGCGTGGTTTACAAGGTCAACGACTTGGTGCTGCAGGCCCGCTTGGGCTTTGTGACCCGTGAGCCGCGCTGGGCCGTGGCCCACAAATACCCGGCGCAAGAAGAGATGACCACCGTGCTGGCCATTGACGTGCAGGTAGGCCGCACGGGTAAACTCACGCCCGTGGTCAAGCTAGCCCCGGTGTTTGTGGGCGGTGTCACGGTCACCAACGCCACGCTGCACAACGAACTGGAAGCCCGTCGCAAGGATGTGCGGGTGGGTGACACCGTGATCGTGCGCCGTGCGGGCGACGTGATCCCCGAAGTGGTGTCGGTGGTGCTGGACCGCCGCCCACCCGATGCGCCGCAGTTCACCATGGTGACGCACTGCCCCGTGTGCGGGAGCCTGGCCGAGCGGGAAGAGGGCGAAGCCGACCACCGCTGCACCGGTGGGCTGTTTTGCAGCGCCCAGCGCAAGCAGGCCATCTGGCACTTTGCCCACCGCCGCGCCATGGACGTGGACGGCCTCGGCGACAAACTGGTGGACCAGCTGGTCGATGCCGGGCACGTCAATACCCTGGCCGACCTGTACCACTTGAAACTGGACACGCTGGCCAACATGGACCGCATGGCCGAAAAATCGGCCGTGAACCTGCTCGACGCTCTGGAAAAATCCAAACACACCACGCTGGGCCGCTTTTTGTTCAGCCTGGGCATCCGCCACGTGGGCGAGGCCACGGCCAAGGAACTGGCCCGCCACTTTGGTCAGCTCGACGCCATCATGGCCGCCAGCGAAGACGCGCTGCTGCAAGTGGCCGATGTGGGCCCGGTAGTGGCGCACAGCATCCACACCTTTTTTGACCAGCCGCACAACCGCGAAGTGGTGCAGGCTTTGCGCGATGCGGGGATCACCTGGGCCGAAGGCGACGCCTTGGCCCCGACCAAAATGCCCCTGGCGGGCATCACCGTGGTGCTCACCGGTACCTTGCAAAGCATGGGCCGTGACGAAGCCAAGGAAAAACTCGAAGCGCTGGGGGCCAAAGTGGCCGGCTCGGTCAGCAAGAAAACCCACTACGTGGTGGCGGGTGCCGAGGCGGGCAGCAAGCTCGACAAGGCGCAGGCCTTGGGTGTGCCCGTGCTGGACGATGCGGGGCTGGCGCTGCTGCTTGCCGGAGAAAAACCATGACCGTGCGTGACATCCTCAAAATGGGCGATGCCCGCCTTTTGCGCGTGGCAGAGCCTGTGCAGGCGTTTGACACCCCGCAGTTGCATGCCTTGATTGCTGACATGCGCGAAACCATGGCTGCGGTCAACGGTGCTGGTTTGGCTGCGCCACAGGTTGGGGTGAACCTGCAATTGGTCATTTTTGGCAGCGATGCGGTCAATCCTCGCTACCCCAACCGGCCTGTGGTGCCCAAAACCGTGCTCATCAACCCCGTCATCACGCCCTTGGGGGCCGATGAGGAGGTGGATTGGGAGGGCTGTTTGTCGGTGCCTGGTTTGCGCGGCGTGGTGCCTCGCTGGTCACGCATCCGTTACACCGGGTTCGATGAAAAAGGCCAGCCGATCGACCGCACGGTGGACGGTTTTCATGCCCGCGTGGTCCAACACGAATGCGACCACCTGATCGGCAAGTTGTACCCCATGCGGGTGCGCGACTTCACCCGCTTTGGGTTCACCGAGGTGTTGTTCCCCGAGATCAGTGCCGCTGAAGACGACTGAGCTTTTGCGCTGCGGGCAGGTCCGATCGTTCGCGGCCGGGGCTCGCGACTGGCGTGAGGGCGTTAAAGCCCCTTGAGTTTTTCCAGCGCCTGCAGCAGCGTCTCATCCTTCTTGGCAAAGCAAAACCGGATGACTTTCTGGTCAAAGCTGTTGCCATAAAAAGCGGAGAGCGGGATGGCGGCCACGCCGATGTCGGTGGTCAGCCATTTGCAAAAGTCGGCTTCGCTCAGGTTTTTCTCGGGCACTTTCAAGCCGGAAATGTCCACGCATTGGAAATAAGTGCCTTCGCCGGGCAACAGTTTGAAATGGGTTTGTGCCAGGCCTTGGCGGAACAGGTCGCGCTTGCGTTGGTAAAACGCGGGCAGTTCCAGATAGGGGGCAGGATCGGCCATGAAACGGGCGAGGGCATGCTGCATCGGCGTGTTCACGGTGAACACGTTGAACTGGTGCACCTTGCGGAATTCGGCGGTGTAGGCCGCAGGCGCCGCCACGGTGCCGATTTTCCAGCCGGTGACGTGGAAGGTCTTGCCAAAGCTGGACACGATGAAGGCGCGTGCCGCCAGGCCATCAAAATGCGCAGCGCTCCAGTGCTGGTTGGGCGCGTAGACCATGTGCTCGTAGACCTCGTCACTGATGAGCACGATGTTGGTCGGGGCCAGAATCTCTTGCAGCGTCAGCATGTCTTGCCGTGACCAGATCATGCCGCTGGGGTTGTGCGGTGAGTTGATCAGGATGGCGCGTGTCTTGGGGCTGATGGCGGCGCGGATTTTGTCAAAGTCAGGGCGGAAGGTGCCAGGGGTGAGGGGCACACGCACCACCACGCCGCCCGCCAGTTCGATGTTGGGGACATAGCTGTCATAGCAGGGCTCCAGCACAATGACCTCGTCGCCGGGGTGAACGATGGCGAGCACAATGGTGAGGATGGCCTGGGTGGCCCCGGCCGTGACGGTGATTTCGCTGATCGGGTCGTAATGGCGGCCATACAGGGCTTCAATTTTGCGCGACACCACCTCACGCAGCGGTGCCACGCCGGTCATGGGGGGATACTGGTTCAGGCCTTCGCGCATGGCGTCGTTCACCAGATCGAGCAGTCGCGGATCACACGGGAAATCCGGAAAGCCTTGGCCCAGGTTGACCGCATTTTTTTCTGTGGCCAGTGCCGACATGACCGTGAAAATGGTGGTGCCCATGTGGGGCGCTTTGGAGGTGAGGTTGGGGGTGCGTGCGTTCATGGCGTTCAAAGTACAGGGCTCAAAGTTCGTAATCGTTGACGTGGCCGTTCATGGCCTTGGTGATGAGGGGTGCCGTCAGGCGATCGCTCAGCAATTCGGCGAAGTGGTAGACAAAGTGGCGCAGGTAAGCACCCCGCTTGAAGGCCACACGGGCCACATTCATGCCCAGCAACTGACCCAGCGGACGAACCGCCAGGTCTTTCACAGGGTCGTCGTTGACGGCCATTTCGGCCACGATGCCAATGCCCAAGCCCAGACGCACGTAGGTCTTGATGACATCCGAGTCAATGGCTTCGAGTGCGATGCGGGGGTGCAACTTTCTGGCGGCAAAGGCTTGATCGATACGGCCGCGCCCGGTGAATGAGGGGTGGTAGGTGATGATGGGCTCGTTGGCAATGTCCTCCAGGGACAAATGCGCTTTGCTGGCCAAGGGGTGGTCGAGCGGCAAGACAAGGACGTGCTGCCATTCATAGCAGGGCAGGGTCACCAGCTCTTCGTAAGCGGACAGGGACTCGGTGGCGATGCCGATTTCGGCCACATCCTGCAGCAGCATCTGGGCCACTTGGTCAGGAGCGCCTTGGTGCAGGCTGATGTTGACCTTGGGGTATTTTTCGCGCAGCTTGGCCACAGGCAGCGGCAGCACATAACGGGCCTGGGTGTGCGTGGTGGCAATGGAGAGCGTGCCATTGTCCTGGGCGCTGTATTGGTCACCGATTTTGCGCAGGTTGCCGACTTCACGCAGGATGACCTCAATGCTTTGCAACACGTGCTGGCCGGGCTCGGTGATCCGCTTGAGCCGCTTGCCATGGCGGGCAAAGATTTCGATGCCCAGCTCTTCTTCCAGCTCGATGATGGCTTTGGATACACCGGGTTGGGAGGTGTGCAGGGCTTTGGCCGTTTCCGTCAGGTTGAGGTTGCGGCGTGCCGCTTCTTGTACAAAGCGAAATTGGTGCAGGTTCATACGGTAAATATCATATTGACTTGCATCATTATGCTTTAAGGGTCTATGGCGTGCTGGCTGCGTTGGCGGCAATGTCGGCCATGAGCCGGGTCATCGCGGGGTGTTCTCCGATGGAAGGCAGCAATTCAAACTGCACCTGGGGGTAGGCCTCGGTCAGCTCGGACACCAGCTGCGGCAAGTCTTCCCTGGCATGTCGACCCACCCCGAGAAACATGGGCACGATGCGCAAATGGGTTTTGCCCTGCATCATCAAGGCCTCGACGGTGGTGGCCAAATCGGGTGTGGTCAGCTCCAGAAAAGCGCAGGCCACCGACATGTGCGGCCAGCGACGGGTCATGTCCTCAGCCACGGCATCGATGGGCAAGCGCCAAAGCGGGTCGCGCGAACCATGGGCAAACAAAATCACGCCCGTTTGAGATGTCAAGTCAGTTGTCATCGCCGTAACACCATCCACCAAAAGCCGAGCAGGGAAATTGCGCTGTAAATCAGGGCCGGGGCCGCCGCCGTCAGCCAGGGTTGCCAGTTTTGCAAGTTGCCCGCAAAGCTGAACAGGTTGTTGAGCAATGAAAAACTGATGCCCGCCAGCACGCCACCAAACACATACCCGGCAATCTGGCCTGATCGAAAGTGCAGGTAGGCGAAGGGCAAAGCCATGACCAACATGACCAGGCAGCTCAAGGGGTAGAACACCTTGCGCCAGAACTCGATTTCGTAGCGCTGGGCATTCTGGTTGTTGGTGGACAAGTGGCGCATGTAATTGAACAGCTCCCAGGTCCGCATGCGGTCCGGACTGAGCACGGCTGCGGCCACCATGTCCGCGCTGATGCCGGTAGGCCAGGGCATGCTGAGGTGCTGGACCGACCGGTATTGCAGGGTTTGGCTGGCATCCGGGGTCTGAATTGACTTTTCCTCAGCCTGCTGCAGCAGCCAAACGCCGTCCCCGACCTCGGCCTGTGGCGCGCGGGTGATCGCGAGCAGTTGGCCCGCTTCGTTGAACTCGTGAATGCGGATGTTTTGCATCTGGCGGATGCCATCGAAACTGCGCACATTGACCGCAAAGTGCCGTTGCCCTTGTCGCTCCTTGAGCCAGGCGCCGGTCTGTCCCACCGTCAGGTTACCCTGAAACCGGGCCTTGATCAGCACACCCTGACGATCGGCCCAAGGCGCAGCGTAATCGCCCATCAAGAAGGTCATGGCCACAAAAACCAGGCCCAGCTGCAGCAAGGTGGAGAGGGCTTTCAAGGGGGCCAGACCGCCCGTGCGCAAAATGGTGAACTCCGAACTTTGTGCCAGCCGCGCCATCACAAAAATACAGCCGATCAGCACCGAGATGGGCAGCAGTTCATAAATATGAGAAGGCGTTTTCAGGGCCACATACAGCAAGGCGTGGTGCAGTTGGTAGCCCTGGCTGGCCAGACGGCTCAGGTTCTGCAGCTCGTCGACCAGATCAAAGAACAGGAACAGCGCTAAAAAACCCACCAGCACAAAGCTGACAGCCCGGATGATTTCGCCATGCAGCAAGCTGCGAACGGTTTTCATGCCGCACCTTTGTTTTGCGGGGTCCGTGTGGGCCAAAGAAAGCGCCAGGACCAGTTGTAATGCCGAACCGAGAGCCACAGCATGGCCATCAAAAAGACACCGCCATGCAAGACCACCATGAAGGGCAGAAAGTCAAAGCGCCCTGTGCTGATCCAGCTTTGACCCACGTTGAGCATGTTGTAGTAAGCGATGAAGACGAACAAGGCCAGACCCAGGTGGTAACTGCGGCCCGCCCTGGGGTTGACGGCGGAGACGGCCAAGGCGATCAACAGCAAATTGATGCCCGCCAGGCCCAGGCCCAGACGCCAAGATAGCTCGCCCCAGTTTTCACGGCTGGGTTGTTTCAGCAAATCCCACGTGCTGGTGTAGCGGCTGTTCATGGCGGAAGAGGGGAGATTCACGTCGTCGTCGATCAGCAGTTCGTAGTGCTCAAACTGGGTCAGCCGGGTTTCACCCGTCTCCCGGTTGGTCAGCCATTGTTGGCCTTTGTCCAGGATCAAAAAGCGCTCATGACCGGTCAGCTCGATGCGGCCCTGTTGTGCCGTGGTCACGCTTTCTTTGGAACCTTCTACGCTGGAGATGAAGACATGGCGGCCAAAACGGTTGTCGGGCGTGTCTTTGTCAATGAAGAAGACCCGCTGCCCGCCTGACGACTCCTGGAACTGGCCGGGCGCCACGCGCTCGATGTCGTTGCGTTTTTCAAAACGCTGCTTGAGGTCCTGGATTTGCTGGTTGCTCCAGGGCCAGGCGAACAGGGCCAGCAAAGTCACAACGAGCAAAACGGGCCAGGCAAACCGGAATAGAGGGCGCACAAATTGCCCCAATCCCTGTCCGCTTGAAAACCAGATCACCATTTCGCTGTCGCCGTACATGCGCGAGAGGGTAGCCACCACCGCGATGAACAGGCTCAGGGTGATGATGGTGGTGAGCTGGCTCAGCACGCTGAAACCCATGACCAGCAAGACCTCGGACGGGTTAACGCTGCCCCGGCTGGCTTGACCCAGCGTCCGGATCAGGATGATGGTGATCACAATGGTGACCAAAACCACCAACGTAGCCCCGAAATTGCGGGCCAAGTCTTTGCGTAAAGAGGAATGGAATAACATCGGTGCGAAGGAAAAGCTGAATTATGAACTTCGAAATCCAAAAACGTGCCCTGTCCCGCGTGATTCGTGATGATCTGGATGCCCTGGTGGTCTTGTGGCCTTCACAGGGCGGTGTCGAGGGCTCCGACAAAGACCCGATTTCGGTGGTGGTGCGAGCGGCCGCTGGGCATGGCGACTTTGAGCACAAGCCGGGTGCGGTGCTGACTTTGTATGCGCATCCGGGCATCCAAGCCCGCCATGTGGTGGTTACGTGCATCTGCGAAGGCAGTGCTGCCCAGGTTCGAAGCGCCGTCAATGCAGCTTGGGGCGCACTCAAGTCCGCCAAGATCAAACGCTTGGGGCTGCACGCCGCTACCGAGATTTCAGGCAAAACCCTGCAGGTGGCGGCCTGCGCGCTGGCCGATGCCAGTTACAGCTACACCAGCACCCTGAGCAAACCCAAACCCAGAACGCTCAAACAGGTGGTTTTCAGTGCCGAGACGGTGAACGCCGAGCTGCGTGACGCCTTGGCCCACGCGCAGGCCTTGGTGGTCGGCATCGAGGTGGCCAAAGAATGGGCCAATCGGCCGGCCAACCATGCCACGCCAAGCTTGCTGGCCGATGCGGCCAAGGCGATCGCCAAAGGGTCCACCTTCAAATGCGAGGTGATGGGCCCCAAAGAAGTGACCAAACTGGGCATGGGGGCTTTTTTGGCGGTGGCGCGTGGGGCCGCAGAGCCCTTGCGCTTCATCGTCATGCGCTACAGCGGCGCGCCTGCTGCTCAGGCCCCGGTGGTGCTGGTGGGCAAGGGCATCACGTTTGACACCGGGGGCATTTCCATCAAGCCCGCCGCCGAAATGGACGAGATGAAGTACGACATGAGCGGTGCGGCCAGTGTCCTGGGCGTTTTCAAGGCTTTGGGTGAGCTCAAGCCGGCCATCAACGTGGTCGGTTTGATTCCGGCCACCGAGAACATGCCTGACGGCCAGGCGGTCAAGCCGGGTGATGTGGTCACCAGCATGAGCGGGCAGACCATTGAGATTCTGAACACCGATGCCGAAGGGCGGCTGGTGCTGTGCGATGCCTTGACGTATGCCGAGCGCTTCAAGCCCAGGGCGGTGATTGACATTGCCACTTTGACGGGCGCCTGTGTCATTGCACTGGGCGGAGTTCGGTCCGGGCTGTTCTCCAGCGACGATGCTTTGGCGCAAGCCCTGCAGTTGGCGGGAGATGCTTCTGGCGACGCCTGCTGGCGGATGCCATTGGACGAAGACTATGCCGAAGGCCTGAAGTCACGCTACGCCGATGTGGCCAACGTGGCTGGGCGTCAGGCGGGCTCGGTCACAGCGGCCAAGTTCTTGCAGCGGTTCGCGTCGCGTTACCCGTGGGCGCACCTGGACATCGCCGGGACGGCCTGGCGCAGTGGTGCCGCCAAGGGCGCGACAGGCAGGCCTGTGGGCTTGCTGCTGGCCTATTTGTTGGCCCAGGCGGGTCCAGCCGCAGCCAAGGCCGCGTCCAGCCGCCGTCGCTGACGGGTGGGCGATGACCCAAATCGAGTTCCACTTCAACACCACGGAGCGGCTGCAATACGTTTGTCGGCTGCTGCGCAAGGCCCATGGCCGTTATTTGCGAGTGGGTGTGGTTGGCTCCGAGGCCAGCTTGCGCCAGCTCGACGCCGCCTTGTGGGCTTTTTCGGAGGTTGACTTTCTGCCGCACAGCACCGCGGCCGATGCCCCGCAGATTCAGGCCGCATCTCCGATCCGGCTGAACCCTGACCCCTTGCAGCTTTCCGGGCTGGATGTGCTGGTGAACCTGGGGGATGAGGTCCCCGCCGGGTTTGAGTCGTTCAAACGTCTGATCGAGATCGTGGCCACCGACGACCACGGCCGCATGACGGCCAGGCAGCGCTGGCGGCACTACACCGCGCAAGGCTATGCCCTGGTGCAGCACGATTTATCCAAGGCGGCTGCATCATGAGTTTTCCCCGCTCAGAGTCCACATCCGGCGTGCCGGATACGGTCTTGCCTGTTTTGAGCGCGGCGATGCCCGAATCCGACATCCCCGAGGCTTTGCGGGCTGCGCTGGACGCCCGTGCCCAAGAAAAAGCGGCATTCATGGCCTTGTCGGACGAGTTGCTGCATGCTTTGCGCCCTGAAATGGAGCGTTTGGCTGCCGAACTGGTGCACAAAAGCCTGCAACGGGCCTGGCGTGCGCGTTCAGGCCTTGGCGAGGGTGTCGTCGGTATGGATACCCCCTGACTGTTTGCGAGAATTTTGGTTTTCCCTAGGCCCCAAAGGGTCTGTTTTGCAGTATCTTTGCGGCTTGCTTGATTGAAGCAATTTATTCTTCGGAGTTTCCATGAAATTTTCTGGTACGCGTACTTTGACCGTGGTGTCTGTGGCTGTTGCTGCAGTGGTTTTGGCAGCTTGCGGCAAAAAAGAAGCCGCTTCTGACGTGCAAGTGATCAAAATTGGTCACGTGGGTCCCGTCAGCGGTGCCATCGCCCACTTGGGTAAAGACAATGAAAACGGTGGCCGCATGGCCATTGAAGAGCTGAATGCGGCTGGCCTGAAAATCGGTGACAAGCCCGTCAAATTTGAATTGCTGGCCGAAGACGACGCCGCCGATCCCAAGCAAGGTACCGCTGCTGCCCAGAAGCTGGTGGACGCCAAAGTCAATGGCGTGATCGGTCACCTGAACTCCGGCACCACCATTCCAGCCTCGCAGATCTACAACAGCGCTGGCATTCCCCAGATTTCTCCCTCGGCCACCAACCCCAAGTACACCCGTCAAGGTTACGCTGGCGCGTTCCGCGTGGTGGCTGACGACGTTCACTTGGGCGGCACCCTCGGCAAATACGCTGTGGAAACCCTCAAAGGCAAAAACATCGCTGTCATCGATGACCGTACCGCTTACGGCCAGGGCGTGGCTGAAGAGTTCAAGAAGGGCGCTACCGCTGCTGGCGGCACCATCGTGGGTCACGAGTTCACCACCGACAAAGCTTCTGACTTCAACGCCATCCTGACCACACTGAAGGCCAAGAAGCCCGACGTCGTCTTCTTCGGTGGCATGGACGCTGTGGCCGGCCCCATGCTGCGCCAGATGAAGTCTCTGGGCATCAACGCCAAGTTCCTGGGCGGTGACGGCATCTGCACTTCCGAGCTGGCCAAGCTGGCTGGCGACGCCATGAAGGACGAGTCGGTGTTCTGCGCCGAAGCTGGCGGTGTTGAAGGCGAGCAAAAAGCCGGCATGGACAAGTTCCGTGCAGACTTCAAAGCCAAGTACAACGCCGACGTGCAGGTCTATGCACCTTACGTTTATGACGCTGTGAAAGTCATGGCCACGGCCATGGTGACGGCCGGTTCTGCCGATCCAGCCAAGTACTTGCCAGCTCTGAAGGCCATCAACTACAAAGGCGTGACGGGCAACATCGCGTTTGACGAAAAAGGCGACATCAAAAATGGTGCCTTGACCTTGTACACCTACAAAGGTGGCGAGCGTTCACAGATCGCTGTGGTTCGCTGATCTGTTGGCCCTGCCGAGTGGAGGGCCAGGTTTCAAGGGCGGCAGAGCGCTGTACTTGAAACCCACAGACGAAAAAAAGCCTGCACACTGTGCAGGCTTTTTTGTTTTGGCGGAGCAGGCGTCATCCACAAATCAGAATCAGATCGTTTCAGGGCGTTTCATGTAGTTACGGCATCTTAGCTGAACACATGTTTTTATGTAATAAAGTTTTCATAAGGTGTCTTGAAGTTTCAGGACATCTCCCCCAAGTTGGCATACGGCATGGCATACGGGAATGGGGGCTACTTTGAAGAATCGACGACAGCCGGGGCGGCTGGCAGCAGTTGCCCTGAAATCCTTGCGAGACGGATGGCACGCGGACGGTGGCAATCTTTACCTGCATGTGCGCGGCACCAGCCGAGCGTGGGTCTTCAGATATGTGGGCGAAGACGGCAGGCGCAAAAACATGGGGCTGGGCCCTGTGCATGCGGTCGGATTAGCAGATGCACGAAAAGCTGCTGGGCTGCTTCGTGAACAACTCAGGCATCCGGTCTCCCCAGTGGATCCCCTGGTGGCCCGCCAAATGCACCGTCAAGAAACCACATTGGCTGCTCGACGGCGTATGACGTTCAAAGCTTGCGCAGAAGCCTACATCGAGGCACACCGCGCAGAGTGGAAGAGCGAAAAGCACGTTCAACAATGGGAAAACACCCTTGATGTGTACGCGTACCCAGTTCTGGGTGATCTCATTGTCGAGCAAGTTGACGAAGCGTTGGTGTTGAAGGTTCTGTTGCCGATCTGGAAGGAAAAAACTGAAACAGCTAAACGGTTGAGGGGACGCATTGAAACTGTCTTGGACTGGGCGACCTTCAATAAATACAGAGTTGGTGAAAATCCAGCGCGCTGGAAGGGTCACCTTGAGCACTCACTCGCAAAACCAAGCAAGGTGACACAGGTTGTACATCATCCGGCGTTGACCTACACAGAAATCGGCAACTTCATGACCGACCTGCGAACTCGTGAGGGTATTGGTCCACGCGCGCTTGAGTTCCTGATCTTGACCGCCGCACGCTCTGGAGAAGTACGCGGGGCAGTATGGGCCGAGATGGATCTTGAGGAAAAAATCTGGACTGTTCCGGCAGAGCGCATGAAGATGCAGCGGGAGCACAGGGTAGCTTTGTCCGATGCTGCTGTGGCCCTGCTCAAGTCGTTACCACGGCTTGATGACTGTGATTTTGTATTTCCTGGGGCCAAGCCAAAGCGACCCATGTCGGACATGACGCTGACTGCTGTACTGCGACGAATGGACCGTGGCGACATCACAGCCCATGGCTTCCGGTCAACGTTCAGGGACTGGGCTGCCGAAGCAACGAACTACCCGCATGAGCTTGCTGAAATGGCACTTGCACACGCGGTCGGCAATAAAGTTGAAGCCGCTTATCGGCGCGGAGACATGCTGGGCAAGCGGCTTTCCATGATGAATGCGTGGGCCAATTACGCGATGAAGCCGGGGGCATAAGATGGGCAGAAAAAGTGTGTATCCAGTTCCAGTGTGTGAAGACGAAGCATTTTTCTATGCGGCTTTAGGTGCCGCACCATCGCGACCGCGCAATAAACTGGAGCGCAATGCGAGAGCCGAGTTCACTGGGCGCTACAAGCCAGGTAGGCCGCGGAATCTTGCGTCTCCAACACAAGGAGCGCTGGCTGTCACTCAAGACCTAGTTGACATACAGGGGCGTTCTAAAAGGTCAGCAGCGCTTGAAGCCACCAAAATGTTTGGTTTGAAATCCTCTGACAACATAAGGAAGCAACTCCGGCTTGATAAAAGACGGACAATGGTGGTGAAAAGCAAAGAGGCCATTAACAACATTTGGGGCGGTTTGATCCCTCCTAAGCTTGCACCCTCTTTTCTTGGTGTCATCGATATGGCTACCGGAGAAATTGCTCAAGCCACTATCGACCCTGATGGTTTGGCTTGGTTAATGCAGCAGTCATTGTTTTTGAAAAACTCCCAGAAGAATTAGCGCGCATTTTTAACCCCACATGGGTAGTGGGGTGTACTCCGGGACGTTGCTGTGAATGCAACGACATCTCAGGAGTACACGATGGCTCGATTTATCCGAGTTAGTAGACTGGGCAGCAGCCCGAACCGTCCGGGTTACCTGCCATTTAGCCAGGCCACCGCTTGGCGGGCTATTAATAACGACCCAACTTTCCCCAAACCCTTTGCTCTTTCTGCGCGAGTGACCGTCGTTGACGCGGACGCACTGGATTCATGGCTGGAAACGAAGCGCAGGGGGGACCATGCTTGATCTTGAAGCAAATTCAATTACTGTGGAAAACGCGTACGAGCAACTCACAAAAAAAGCGCGCTCCATGAATACGCATCAGTTCCTCAAAACAATACTGCCGGAGTTCGGCATCCATTACCTAGCCCTGTTCAAAGAGGGCTACAAATTCCCAGCTCACAAGGTCTATACCGATCTTGAGACAATGGCCGAAGCCATTGAAGGTATGGCTGACAGCAAGCAGTTGTCGGTGTACCACGCCTGTGCGTCCTATCAAAAAGCCGTCATCGAGTTGGACGAGCTGGACTTCAAGGGCAACCCCAAGCGTAAGTACCGCATCCCGGAAAACTGGGACTGCGCCAAGGCGTTCTGGGTGGACGTTGACTGCGGCCAAGACAAGTTCGACAAGGGGCAGGGCTACCTGACCAAGAAGGACGCTGTCGTGGCGGCCTACAAGTTCGCTGGCACTATCGGCTGGCCCAAGCCCCTTATCGTGGATTCTGGCAACGGCATTCACCTGTACTGGCCGCTGACCAAGGAGATATCCCACACTGCATGGCGCAAAGTCGCAAACGCGCTCAAAGCCACACTGGCCCACGAGGGTGTGCGGGCCGACCCGACACGAACCGCGGACTTCGCTTCCATCCTGCGCCCTGTTGGCTCAGTCAACCGTAAGAACAGCGCCGCCAAGCCAGTCGTGGTCATGACCGAAGGCACTCCGACAGACTATGAAGAACTTGCGGCACTGCTACAGGAATACACGACTACGCACGGTGTCAAAGTCGTCAAGGAATCGCCCCCGAACGAGTACCAGGCCAATGACTTGAACGCTGACCTGACGGGGCACCTACCGCAGTACCTGGACATCCCCGTAGACGCCGACCTCATGGCTAATAGGTGCGCTCAGGTAGCCGCTATGCGCGACAGCAAAGGCGACGTTGGGTACGATCACTGGCGCGGCGTTATCGGTTTGCTCACTTTTTGCGAAAACGGTAGGGCGCTGGCCGAGGAGTGGACATCCGAGCGCGAATCCACCGGCCACTCTAGCCTTGACTGGGACATCCGCTACGACACATGGGGCGCTGGCCCAACAACCTGCGAGTTCTTCCAGGGCTGCAATACTGGCGTTTGCGAAGGCTGTACCGTTAAGGGAAAGATCAAAGCCCCTCTGGTTTTGGGTCGCAAGTCGACGCATAACCAACACGCTGGTGCAACACAAAAAGACGATGACGACATAACGCTTCGCGAAGGCGACATTGCCACAGGCTATGCATTCGCTCAAGAAAATCGGGGGCGATCGGTTTACTTAATCGAGACTGATCGGTGGCTTCAGTTTGATCCGGCCATCGGTTGGAAACATGCTACACAAAACGACATCGCGCGCGCAGCCAAAAACGTTGTAGCCAAGCTGTTGCACGAGGCATCGGCGGAAGTTCTGTCACACCCAGAGTGGAACGGCCGTAGCAAACGCATGTCAAGAGCATTGAAAGCAAGTAACCTGCAATCAATGTGTGCCATGGTGGAGATGGGTAAGTCTGAGCCTGGCATGAGCCTTTCGGCAAACGAGTTTGATGCAGACCCAATGCAACTTGGTGTTCAGAACGGCATATTGGATCTCAAAACTGGTCGGTTGTTGTCACCTCAGGTCTACATCCGCGTTTCCAAGCGGTGTGCGGTGAAGTTCGACTCGGAAGCTGCTTGCCCACGGTTTGAACAGTTTATGGAAGAGGTGTTGCCTTGCAGGGATGTTCGTGACTTCGTACAGCGCTGGATGGGCTACTGCCTAACCGGTCGTTCGTCCGAGAAAAAGTTTGTGATGCTTCTTGGTGTAGGCGACAACGGCAAGTCAATCTTGCTAGAAGTCTTGAATTGGCTGCTCGGGTCATATGCCACCAAGATCGATACCGAAATGCTGATGAACCACCCACGTAGCCCTCAAGGGCCAAGTCCGGACATCGTTGCTCTACAAGGCAAGCGCTTGGTGTATGCCAATGAAACCAGCGAAGGTCAGCGCCTTGCTGATGCGCGCATTAAGGATCTTACCGGCGGTGACACACTGACCGGGCGTGTGCCCTACGGTAAGGCAGCCATAACGTTTGACCCCACACACAAGCTCATGTTGGTTGGTAACCACAAGCCTGTCATTACCGATACCTCAAGTGGCATGTGGAGTCGTATCGTTCTGATCCCATTCGACGTGGTCATACCCAAGGAGCGGCGTGATCGTCAGTTGTTGGACAAGCTCAAAAATGAGGGCTCCGGTATCCTCAATTGGATGCTTGCTGGACTGGCCAAGTACCTTGAGTCTGGGCTTTCTATTTCGTCCACCCTTGAGGGCGCCACAACTGCATACCGGGAGGAGCAGGACATGGTCGGCGAGTGGATCAGTGACCACTGCACTCTTGGTGCAGAACTCAAATGCGAATGCACTCCTGCCTACAAGGCCTTCCAACGCTGGTGCCGTGATAACGGACATGGGCAACCTTCCAAGACGACCTTAACGCGTCGGCTGAAGACAGCGAACATCAACCAAATCCTTGGGCGCAGGAGCTACCAAGGATTTGAGCTCAATGCTGAAGGTGTTAAGGCCTCACTGGCGTACTAACGAAATTGGTGCACTTACGCACTTTGACACCCCTTTTATGTAACTTCTCCATGCGAGAAGTTCATAAGGAAAAGTTGCCGAAACAGGGGGTAAAACTGCGCAAGTGCACCAATTGAAAAACATCCGCTGCAGCCACCAACCTAGGGGAAACGGTATGGCCACATACACACCATTGAGACAACGACTTTTACTGCTTAAGGCACAGGTCCAAACAACCATACAGTACACACCCAGGCAGTGTTATTCGGGGCGCGTAAATCCACTTGTTGAAAAAATTGCATTCTGGCTCGAGACAATGGCTCCAGAGCAGAAAAGGCGCTCGTTCACAACCGAAGAGGTCGAGTGTCTTGCCGGACTCAAAGGCAAGAACGGTGGCCGTGCCGCACACCATCACATCGCTCAGGCACTCCGAGTCGTGGGATTTCAACCTTGCCGCGACTGGACTGTTGCTGGCCGCAACAAGCGCTTTTGGAGATTTTCAGGAGATAAAAAATGACTTCACTATTCCGTCGCAATTACCACACCGATGATGAAATCGCCAGACATAAAGCAGAGCGTAATGCAGCCAAGGTGGCGCGCATATTGGAGGAGCTCCCCGAGCCGCGTGCGCCAGAGCTGATCAATACCACGACAGCTGCAATTACTCGCCATCGAATTCAAGAAATTGATATCACTACTGACTTAGGTTGGGGTGACCCTGAAGCAATCAGACTAATGAAACACCATGCACAAGAGGCAGCAAGAACTGCTGAAGCTTACGCCAGCGATTGGGGTTTAATTACTTTTAAGGGTGGGGTTAGCGGTTGCAATAATCTTCCAAAGCGAGCGTTTGAAATGATCGATTCTTTGCGGGCTCGTGTTGATCCGGCCACCTACGTTGCTTCAGCTGAGTTTGATCCAAGCTGTGTGCTGCAAGTAAACTATCAAGAGTTGGAATTGAAGCACCAAGACCTGGTCAGGGTAATTGAACTGAAGAACAAAGAGCTGCGCAGTCGAGCAAGCCAGTACGCTCGAGCAAGGATTCGGAAAAATGAGCGTGAAGAACTTCAGTACGTTCTTGACTCTTTGGCTGCAGATGTTCGTTTTTGGCAAGTGCAGCTTAATAAGGCTAGCAAAGAGGTTGGATTTTTTGAAACATAAACCTTTGCAGCGGAGACTAGGTCGCCTCAGCCAACCCTTCCCAATCCGTCGTAAACCCCGTCGACATCCTCTCTTGCTTCATCGCCCACAGTTTGCGTGCACGCGGTACACCCGCACTGGCCAGCTTCAGGGTGCCACGTCCATAGCGCTGGTTGAGCTGGTCCATGGCGGTCATCAGGCGCATGCGGTTTTCGGGCATGGCTTCGTCAAAGTCCAGCGTCAGCTGGTGACGGGTGGCCGGCTGCAGGTCCATGAGCATCACGCCCGCTTTGGCGTACTTGAAACCGGGGCGGTAGATGCGTTGGATGATGGCGTTGGCCGCTTGCGTGATGTGCGCGCTGTCGCTGGTAGGCGAGGGCAGGGGGATGCTTGCGCTGCGGCTGTATTGCGGGTCTTGTTTTCTGAATGAGCTCGTGCGGATGAAAGCCATGATGTGGCCGGTGTGGCTGTCTTGCTTGCGCAGTTTTTCTGCAGCGCGGCAGGCGAATTCGGTGATGGCTTCTTGCAGCTCAATCAGCTCTGTGACCGGGTGGCCGAAGCTGCGGGTGCACGCGATTTGTTGTTTGGCCGGGGGCTCGTCTTCAAACTCGATGCAGGGCACGCCGTTGAGTTCGCGCACAGTCTTTTCCAGCACGACTGACCAGCCCGCTTTGGCTGCGGCCGGGTCCATGCGCTGCAAGTCCAGCGCGGTGTGCACGCCTTGCGCTCTGAGCTGAGCGCCGATCCTCGGACCCACGCCCCAGACGTCACCGACTTCGGTGGCTTGGAGCAGCTGGGCCAGTTCTTCGGGTTTGCACGCGCCTAGGTGGCAGATTTGGGCGAATTCCGGGGGGTAGCTGCCGGGCTTGCGCTCGGCGCTCTTGGCGATGGCGTTGGCCAGCTTGGCGAGGGTCTTGGTGGGGCCGATGCCGATGCAGGTCGGGATGCCGATCCATTGGTGGATGCGCCTGCGGATGATGCGGGCGCGACGCACCAAGTCGCCGGGGATGGCGCTCAGGTCAATGAAACTTTCATCGATGCTGTAAACCTCTTGCGTGTGGCCCAGGCCTGCGGCCAAGGTCATCATGCGGTCGCTCATGTCGCCGTAAAGCGCGAAGTTGGCAGATAGGGCGATCAGGCCCGCGTCGCGCTCCAGGTCGCGCAGCTGGAAGTAGGGCGCGCCCATCTTGATGCCTAGGGCTTTGGCCTCGTCACTGCGGGCGATGGCGCAACCGTCATTGTTGGACAGCACGACCACCGGGCGGTTTTTCAGCCAGGGCTGAAACACGCGCTCGCAGCTGCAGTAAAAGTTGTTGCCGTCGATCAGGGCGAGCATGTCAGGCCGCGTGCTGGACGATGCTGGCCACGACCACGCCCCAAATTTCCACCGTCTGGCCGTCCTTGGGCACGATGTCCGGGTAGTCGGGGTTGGCAGCTTTCAGGCGCATGCCGCCGCCAGGCAAGATTTGCAGGGTCTTGCAGGTGAATTCGCCATCGACCACGGCGATCACGGTGTGACCGCTTTCAGGCTGGATGGCTTTGTCCACCAGCACGACCGCGCCGTCCAGGATGCCCGCATCGCGCATGGACTCACCGCTGACGCGCAGCATGAACGTGGCCTGCGGGTGCTTGATGAGTTGGTGCATCAAGTCGATGCGCTCGACCTGGTGGTCTTCGGCCGGGGAAGGGAAACCGGCCTGAACGCTGCTCAGAAACGCATTGACCAGGAGCGGGCCGGGGGGCAGGGGCTGGGGGATGGAGAGCTGGGGCATGATGTCGTCAATACTGTATAAAACATCAGTATACTTAAAACATCATGAATTTGCAGTTGCTAATTTGTGAGTTGGCTTAGCCTCTTTGCTGGATGCTGAAAATTGATTTTGGCTTATCAGCTAGAGTGCAATGATTGCCGCCCGTTACAGTCCGAACGTGCATCCGCCTGCACTGAAACTCCTCTGGTTTCGTTGAAGCTAGTTGGCAGCGATGCTGACAAAGGGAAATTTTGAGGGTCAAGCTTGTCGAAGTGACGTATGGCTGACTCTCTAACGGCTCTGAGCGTGAGCATCAGAAATTTCTCACCAACCCCCCGTGCTTTGCGAATTCAGTTGCATTTATAAAATTCTTACGTTATAGTGTTCTAGAAATTGGAGCCGTCAATGAAGAAATTTCTTACTGCCTTCGCTAGTCTTGCTGCCGCCTTTGCTGCCGATGCAGCACCGAATGTCGTGAATGCGCCTACCGGCTCATTCTTTAAAGATTCATCCAACATAGCAGTGGCTCAAACTTCTGCTCTGGGTGAAAATATTTCTGTCACAGACGACAAAGGCGATGAGTACAATTTCGTACTTAAAAGAGCAGAAGATTCCGGCTTGTTGATGGCGTATCATTCTTCGCATCGCTCTCATCAATCACACAGTTCCCACCGATCTCATTACTCTTCATACCGCGACCGAGATTGATCGGCCTCTTAAAATCCAAACAGTCCGCCTTATGCGGACTTTTTTGTATGGAGTTTAGCAGTGAAACTGAACTTAAGTAAAGAAATCTACAGCCTCGCAGCAACGCAAAAAGCAGCTTATCGGTTCATTGATCGACTCACTATCTTGATCGAACCAGATGGAGATGAGTGGCTCTGCAATATTGATCCAGTGACAGGCCAAGAAGAGAACTTAAATGAGCACCTCAACGACTTCAAGCGTGAGCTACTCGATCAACAGCTTCGGGTACAGATAAAAGAAGAGACTGAAGCGGTGCGAAATTTAATATTAGCTTACACTTTTTCGCGTACAGGATTGCAGGGGTGACAAAGTTTAGCCCTCTTGTCAATTACTTGGCCACTCAAGGTCAGTATCAACTTTTGCCGTTCAGGTTCGAGCCGTTGGATGATAACAATGTTGTGATCACGAACTTTGTTGGCGAATTCGCCTTAATTTCACGCGAGGAACTGCGCGCTACTGTTAACAAGCGACTCGATCCAGATAGCAAGACTTACTCCATGCTGCGCTCTCGCCACTTCATCAAAGAAGCTGGAGATGAAGCTAGCGTTGAGCTATTGGGTCTCAAGACGCGTACCAAGTACAGTAAGTTGAGAAACTTCACCAACTTGCACATTTTCGTTATTACGCTTCGCTGCGACCACAGCTGCCCATACTGCCAGGTTTCACGTCAGTCTGAAAATAAAGCAGCTTTCGACATGACGATCGACATGGCTGAAAAAGCCCTTGCAATTGTCTTCCGGTCTCCGAACCCTGCCATAAAGATTGAATTTCAAGGTGGCGAGCCATTGCTTAATTTCGATCTCGTCAAGTACATCGTAAACAGGGCAAAAGAGATAAACGAAACTCAACAACGTAATCTTCAATTTGTGATAACTAGTACGTTGTCACTGATCACAGACGAGATTTTGGCTTTTTGCAAGTTGCATAAGATCTACTTATCCACCTCGCTCGACGGCCCAGAAGATCTCCACAACCGGAACCGACCTAGGCCAGGCCGTGACAGTCACGCAAGATTCGTAGAGGGCCTAGAACGAGCTCGAAGTGTGCTCGGGTATGACGCCGTTTCGGCTCTTATGACCACTTCACCGGCAAGTTTGACAAGAGTTAGAGACATCGTCGACGAATACATCAAGCACGGTTTTGATGGAGTCTTCTTACGCCACCTATCACCCTATGGATTTGCGATTAAAACCAAGACCTATGGTGCATACAACGTGGATCGATGGTTAAAGTTCTATCAAGAGGGGCTAGACTACATCATTGAGATAAACAAGCGAGGTACCCACTTTACTGAGCAATTCGCAGCCCTTCTGCTGACCAAAATGTTGACGTCTGACGATCCAGGCTTTGTTGATTTGATGAATCCTTCGGGTGCAGGCATCGCTGCCGTTGTCTTCAACTATGACGGGGATATTTATGCCTCAGATGAGAGTCGTATGCTACGCGAAATGGGCGACACGACCTTCAAAATCGGAAACCTGGCTACTAGCAGCTACGAGGATGTGTTCACCAATGAGGTGCTGCTTAGCGCACTAGAAGATTCATTCACATTGTCTGCTCCAATGTGCAGTGATTGTGCATTTGAGCCTTGGTGCGGGGCTGATCCTGTTTTCCACCATGCAATGCATGGCGATGTGCTTGGCCGCAAGCCTGAGTCTGAGTTCTGCAAGCGCACTATGGGCGTAGTCAAGCTCCTCCTTGAGTACATGAGGTCTGACCCAGAAGTCAAAACCATTTTTATGAAATGGGCCAACAGATGTTGATGCTTTCCGGCCGAGTTGTACGCAAGTCAGACATTGTTTCTGACAGTAATGAACCAAGTCTCTTCAGCCTATCTACCAACGCCAACCTTCCTCCTCCCTTGAGGGATAAGAAGGCATACCTTGCTAGAGATTCCTCACATATACCCAGTGGATTCAAACACTACTTTCTACTGCCTGGTGCATCTCCAGAGGGGCTTCCAGCTGAGAAAACAACCCTGCTCGGCTCTGAGTTTGACTATTTCGGCGATGGGGATATCGTGAATTTGATGCCTGGTGGGCGTATTCGTTCTCTCTTTCGTGCCAATTCAAGCCACAACAGTATTTTGCTTACGGAGCAATGTAATCACTATTGCCTGATGTGTTCGCAACCTCCCAAGAACGTTGACGATAGCTGGCTGCTTGCGGAGGCCTTCGAGGTGATAAAAATGATACCTCGTGAAACTAAAGAAATTGGTTTCACTGGGGGAGAGCCTACGATCTACGGATATGAGTTCCTTAAATTACTCCAACACACTAAAAGTTGGTTACCCCAAACTAGCTTACATGTGCTATCAAATGGACGGGCATTCGCAGACGAGGCGTATTCAAAGGCGTACGCTGAAGTGCAACACCCCGATCTCATGATCGGAATCCCAATTTACTCGGCCGATGCGAGTATTCATGACTATGTTGTGCAATCTAAAGGTGCATTCGATGAGACGGTACGGGGTGTACTCAACCTTAAACGCTTTGGGCAGAGAGTTGAGATTCGAGTGGTAATCCATAAACAAACCTGCGAAGGTTTGATCGAGCTGGCAAGTTTTATTTCTCGCAACCTGTTATTTGTTGATCAGGTAGCTCTCATGGGACTTGAGCATATCGGCTTTGCCAGAGCAAACATAGACACTCTTTGGGTCGATCCTATTGAATACAAGGATCAGCTTAGCGAAGCAGTAAAAATCTTGACAAGCTATGGCATCCGCACTGCGGTTTATAACCACCCTCTTTGCTTGATAAATTCAGACGTCTTTCCTGTCTATGTCAAGTCAATTTCAGATTGGAAAAACGAGTATGCTAAGGAGTGTGACCCTTGTCGCCGAAAGAGCGAATGTGGTGGCTTCTTCTCATCTGGTATCCGCAACGGATATAGTCAATCAATAACCCCCTTTCTTTGAAAATCATAAATGTTTTCAAACTTTCGCTTAATTGATTTTATTCGGCTATCGAATGATTAAACCTTCTGCATCAGACAGGTCGTTTGGATTATTGCTGTGCGTCTTTACAGGATCAGCCGCCATCTACGCCTTTTGGAAGGTTAATGTAGCACTAGTTTTGTTTTTGATAATGCTGACAATCGCTATAGCTGCAATGGTCATACTCTGTCCCAACAAATTCAACCAGCTCAAAAACGGATGGCTCTGGCTTGGCGAGCGACTTGGTGCTATCTTTAACCCTGTTGTTCTTGCAGCACTCTATTACATTGTCTTGACTCCCACTGCTCTTGTTTCTCGTTGGCTTGGCCGAGACGCCTTGAGGCTCAAGTTTCAAACTCGTTCTACTTATTGGATTAAGCGGCAGTCGTCAGCGCGCTCGCAAAGTGAATTTTTCAGGCAACAGTACTAGTAGTCCAATGAATCTTTTTTACGAGCTGCTTCAATTCTTACGAGCCAGGAAAAAACTTTGGCTCCTTCCAATCATTCTGATCATGCTTGCATTAGGCGGCTTGATGGTGGCGGCCAAAGGATCCATCCTTGCGCCATTCATTTACACGATCTTCTGATCAGATGCGGATTCTCGGAATTTCAGCCTATTACCATGATGCCGCTGCGTGTTTGCTGGTTGACGGTGAGATCAAATGCGCTGCTCAAGAGGAACGTTTCACTCGGATTAAGCATGATGCCAGCTTTCCAATACATGCGATCCGTTTTTGCCTTGAGTATTCCAATATAAAACCATCAGAAGTTGATTATGTCATTTTTTATGACAAGCCTTTTTTGAAATTTGAAAGGATACTTGAGACTTATCTTGCGTTTGCTCCACGAGGATTTCGCAGCTTCTCATTAGCACTTCCTGGGTGGATTAAGGACAAGCTGTTTCAGAAATCTCAGTTGGTACAAGATTTGACTGAGCATGTTGACCAAAAAGTACAGTGGACGCATAGGTTAGCTTTTTCTGAGCACCATCTGAGCCATGCGGCCAGCGCTTTTTTCCCCTCGCCCTTTGAGTCGGCGGCAATACTCACGATGGACGGAGTTGGGGAATGGACAACCACTTCTATTGGAGTCGGAGATGGAAACAACCTGACGATTGAACGAGAGATCCAATTTCCTCATTCAATTGGACTCCTGTACTCGGCTTTTACTTACTATCTAGGCTTTCGAGTGAACTCAGGCGAGTATAAGGTTATGGGATTGGCGCCCTACGGAAAGCCCAAATACACAAGTCTAATTAAGGAAAATCTCATTGATATTAAGTCTGACGGGTCATTTGCTCTCAATCTACGATACTTCGATTACTGCACGGGCTTGACGATGACAAACGAAGCGTTTCATCAGTTGTTTGGAGGTAGTCCACGGACAGCTGAGGGAATGCTTGAGACTCGACATCTTGATATTGCCGCCTCCATTCAAGCTGTTACTGAAGAGATCGTATTAACTTTAGGACGCGAAGTTTCACGACAAACCGGTGCTCGAAATTTATGTCTTGCCGGTGGAGTAGCGTTGAACTGCGTTGCGAACGGAAAGCTTTCTCGGGCTAATGTCTTCGATCGGATTTGGATACAGCCTGCTGCGGGCGATGCTGGTGGAGCAGTCGGCGCAGCACTTGCTCTTTATTACCAGCTTCTCGGGAGAGGTCGAGTCGTATCCCCCTGCGATGGAATGAAGGGCGCTCTTCTTGGTCCCGAGTATTCTCAAAACGATATCGAGAAACGATTGTTGGCATGCGGTGCTTGCTTTAACGTACTAGAGGAAAGCGAACTGCTAACTACAACTGCCCAGAGTCTCGCAAATGGTATGGCGGTTGGCTGGATGAATGGACGTATGGAGTTCGGACCACGCGCACTAGGCGCAAGAAGTATCCTTGCCGATCCTAGATCTCCGATGACTCAACGGCAACTTAATCTTAAGATCAAATTTCGGGAGTCATTCCGACCTTTTGCACCAAGTGTCCGTGAAGAAGATGCAAATGAATGGTTTGATCTACGCGAATCGAGTCCGTATATGTTGCTGGTGAGTGAAGTGGAGGAGCGGAACTTGCTTGCAGGAAAAGAAAGCGTCGATAAATTAGTCGGGTTGGATAAGCAATCGGTGCAACTATCGACGATACCGGCAGTGACTCACGTTGACGGGACAGCGCGAGTTCAGACAGTTAGTCGCGATATAAATCCTAGATTTCATGGATTGCTGACTCGGTTTAAGGAAATTACAGGATGTCCGGTATTGGTTAATACGTCTTTCAACGTCAGAGGCGAACCAATCGTGAACACGCCCGAAGACGCCTTCCGGTGCTTTCTTGGCACAGGGCTCGACGTGCTCGTCGTGGGTAATTGTTTTCTTGAAAAGAGCAAGCAAACAAAAACACCGTCGAACCCACATCATGAGCTTTATCCTCTTGATTGATAAAATTTAGCTGAAAATTGTAATGTCTATACTTCAAGAGCGTGCAAAAAAGGTATTATTTATTTCCATAGCGATTTTTCTAGTGCTAGGAACAATTATATTGGCTGAGTTAATTTCTGGATTGACTGATAACGTAAAGCTAACTCGCACGGAGACAAGGAAATTCGTGAATGAGTCTGCTCCTTTGATTACAACTGCGCAATGGCTCCAACCCAATTTGGCTGATGAATTTATTAATGAACAACCCTTTGGTGGACCTACCAGGCTACTTCGCACAGATCAGTTTGGACTTGTTCTGGGCCCAGCAGATGTTCAGTTTGAAAGCTCGACACGAAAAATCCTTTTTCTAGGCGGTTCCACTACTGAGAACAATGAGGTAGATGAGCAGTATAGGTTTCCGTTTCTAGCACCATTTCAGCTCAGCAAGTCTTCTGGTCAAAGTTTTGAAGGCCTAAATGGAGGAGTTCGTGGTCATACTTCGCATGACAGCCTAAATTTTTATTTAAATCATCCTTCACCTAGACTTCGGGAGGCAGAGGTAGTTGTCGTGATGCATAACATTAACGATAGACTACGGCTCACACTGAATGAAACTTATAGGTCGAGTGTTTTTAACTATCCGGAGGCTACATCCAATGGGCTTCTGGACGCGGTAAGTGGGGTAGCTCAGTCTTCTTGGGACTGGGCACGTCTTAACAGTAATTTGATATTCCTCGTAGATGCAGTGATTCGCAAAATCCGTAGTGCAGAGGGCGAAAAAGGCATCAATGTGACCGAAAGGGCTCTTGATGCGCATACAGGGATCGCATCGAGTCGTATTCATTTATTCGAGCAGAGCCTGCGCAACCTAATCGCTGTAATTAGGGCCAATGGCCAAATACCAGTTTTAATGACCCAGCCGCTTGGTCGGCCGTCTTCAGATCAGGATGCGTTTAATAACGCCATACGGACTGTCGCAAAAACACAATCTGTTGCACTAATCGATCTAGCGAGGGCATTTGCGAAGCTAACTAACGGTTCTTCTCTTTTCTATGACGATCATATTCATTTCAATAATTCCGGTTCGAAGTGGGCCTCAGATGAGATTGCGCGAACGCTTCAGCAGATAGTGGGAGATAAAGCGACTACTGCTCCTCAAAAGTCGGTTACATGCACTGACCTTCGAGTAGGCGGCAAGTCACTGCTTGCTGCCCCTCTACATGAGAACGTGCTTCAGGGGCGTTACCCGAGCTTCGACCGGTCAGATCAGCGGCTATTGTTTCAGTACAACCATTCTGGTGGTAGTGCGATTGTTATCTTAAACGTTGTCACTGGCTTGAGAGACGAAATTTTCCTAAGTAGCGATCCACTCGGGCTTGAGCATCCGACTTGGATAGATGAGCAGCGGATTCTTTTTACTAAGAGATCTGGTGATGATCGCCGACTTATGATTTTCGATTTAAAAGAAAGAAAGGCGAAGGCTCTATTTGCTGACCAAGGATTACATGGCGCAATAGCGAATGTCGGTTTTGATGGTTTTATTTACTTCTCAGGATATCGGCATGATGATCAAAAGCCTCCAATACTGTATGCACTGAAGGAGTCGGCAGGCATCCCTAAGCCACTTACCCAACCTACAGAAGAAAGCTGGCGACCATTTGCAAGTGCAACAGGCGATATCTATTTCATCAACAATGGGCCTGGGCGCTACCAAATCCACACAAAGAGATTCGATGATCCGATTTCCACAAAGCGGCTGGTGATTGCCTCTAAATATGAACAGTGGGACCCTGCCGTTTCGACAGATGGAACGTTGCTAGCATTTGCACAGCGAGAAGGAGGCAATTTTGATATTTACACAATGCGGTTAGACAGCCTTGACTTCAAACCGATTAGACGTGCTTCATCGGCTGAAGACGAGTGGGATCCACGTTTTAGCTCAAGTGGTCGCTACCTTTTGTACGCTGGCACTTCTCCTCACGGCGATCAAATTCGAGCTGTTTGTCTGAAGTAGTTTCAGCAAAAAAATAAAGCTAAAAAATAATTTATTGCTACTGAAGTTAATATATGAACTAGTTAGGGGGCTGATTAGTTTGAACGGATGCTTTCCACTAATGAGAGCACACATAGACGCCTGGACTTAGTATGTAAAGGCGTTGTAACCAGACTTTGCGCCTCAAGGTACGCAACGAATTAGCTACGTGCGCCATATATTGGGTGTAGTCCAATCTTAATCAAGAAAAGCTCCCAGACACCAGCTGGCATTGTTCGATCACCGGCCTCCCATAATTGCCAAGCGCGCAGACTGTAATGGACCATATCCGCAGATTCTTTCTGAGTGAAGCCCAGAGCCTGGCGCGTTACTTTGACTTGATCCGGTTGTGGCGATTTGAGCATACCCGGTAAATTATACGAACACTGTTCGCAAAGTAGCGGAGCAACCAGTATGGTGAAGTCATAGGTGACCTCGATTACCAAGGTTGCCTAGACGGAAACCCCTTGTTTTGCCATTCATTCCGAGAGCCGGAAATTTGGCTGATTGCACACTACAAAAGGAAAATTTATGCTGCCAGGACCGTCCTACGTCTATCAATGCGAGTCATGTGAAGGGCTCTTTGAACGCCGGAGCATTTCATCTGGAAACACCAGTAGGGCCAAGTTCCGATCTGATGGACAAATGAGTGCTCCAATGTTGCCGACAACGCCGTTACTCGTAGCCTGCCCACATTGCAAATCCACAATTTTTTGGCCGTTAATGGAGGAAGTTGACTCCTATGACACGTATGACACAACTGGTTTTTTCGACGTGGGCCTGATAAGCCCTGAGAATCTGGCACTTAGGGCCGAGAAGAAAGCGAAAAAGCTCAAGTACAAAGATGTGGCCAGGTATGAGCAGGCTTCTCCCGAGCAGATTGCTGAGTTCATTCAAGAAACTCGTTTTGACAGTTCGTACGAATTGCCATTGCGCTTGCTGTTTTGGCAGCGTTGCAACGATGAACGCTTGAAGGGTGGTCGCGCTGGATTGAAGTTCGATGATCAGCAGAACTTGCAAAAAATGTTGTTGTTAGTTGATCAGAGCACTGATTCTCATCGGTTGCTAAGGGCTGAAATCTTCAGACAACTTGAGCAGTTCGATGAAGCCCGCTTCATGTTGGATTATAACTTTGATGAAGAGATGGCAGCCCGTGCTGAGCAATTGATGCTTGCCATTGAGAGGAAGGCCTCTTTGCCTTTCCAGTTCGTCGGACGCGATGATGAGTATGACTATGAGACAGCTTGGCTAGCTCGAAGGTATGCGCCCGAAGACCCCACAAGGTTTAATTTTGCTGAATTGACTCCCCCAGTTTTTAAGATCGGAAACCGTGATTGGTGGGTCAAGGTGATTGGTATGTTGTGTCACAACTGGGCGCTGATCGAAAGAAATGATGACGACACTGCAACCGTTTACTTTTTCCAAGATCAAGGAGGCAAGGAGCGTCCAGCGATCATCGACTCACTCAGCTTCGCAGGCGTCAGGGAGGCCAGGCAGGGGCTTAAAGAAAATGGGTTTGAATTACTGAAGACGTATCCAGGTCCATGGATGGGATGTGAACCAAAGGGGTTTATATACGATGACCGTGGTACTGATCATTTAATTTATTCAAATCTTGGATATTGGAGCAATAAATGAATATTTATGGTTATGCATGGGGTGTTCTTGGATTTTTGTCTGGGACTCAGGTTTGTGAAAATCGACCAATATTAGGGGCTATATTTGCAATGGCAGGCTTTTTTTGTTTAATAATTGCGGAATCTGAAAAAAATGACTAAATCTCGCTTCTTGTGAATTTGTAATAAGGAGCTCTTTTTTTAATTCCTAATTTTTAATTTCAGTCAAGGTGTGTATGCCTTGAAAAATTGCTCACGCACTGAGAGACTCTGGTCCAATGTGCCCCCGCCCCCCCCACCCCCTTGGGGGACCTCTCCGGGGGGTAGCAAGTCAGCCGTATGTACAACCTCAAAGGAGTACGAATGGCCAATTACGCAGAGCACCCCATCATCCGGCAAGCCTTGGAATTGCTTGCTTGTGAAATTCAACATACCGACACACTTCAGTCACCAGATGCCGTCAAAGACTATTTGAGATTAAAGTTGGGCGACCGACCTCATGAAGTTTTCGCCGTTGTGTTCATGGACTCACAAAACCGAGTCATTGCATGCGAAGAACTTTTCAGGGGTACATTGACGCAAACGTCAGTCTATCCAAGAGAGGTTGTTCTGGAGGCATTGAAACGAAACGCAGCGGCTGTTATTTTGTGCCACAACCATCCAAGTGGCTCAGCTCAACCCTCAAGGGCAGACGAAGCACTCACGCTAAACCTGAAAAGCGCGCTGGCCTTGGTTGATGTTCGTGTACTTGATCACATGATCGTCACACGTTCTAAGGTACTAAGCTTTGCAGAGGAGGGGCTCATATGATTATTCCATTGCATGATGAATGGCACACCGTATGGCATACGGAAATGAAAAACGCGCCCGAAGGCGCGTTTTTACTAGGTCTATGGCGGAGCAGGCGGGATTCGAACCCGCGGTGGGCTATTAACCCACACACGCTTTCCAGGCGTGCGACTTAAACCACTCATCCACCGCTCCGAAGCCTGAGATTGTAGCAGTGGAAAAACGGGTTTTTGGATGCCTGTGGCAATTCTTGTGTGGACTTGGCAGATCGCTGTACGGCTGGTTTTTTGCCAATTTGTGATCTGCGTCGTTCGGCAGGGCCTTTTTGTCCTTAAACTTCGCCACTGTTTCAAATTCCTTTGACCTTTCCTCGGCGCACAGCCCGACCAGCCCATGAAATTTCGTTTCCCCATCGTCATCATTGACGAAGACTACCGTTCCGAAAACACATCGGGCCTGGGTATCCGTGCTTTGGCTGACGCCATCGTTGCCGAGGGCTTTGAAGTGCTGGGTGTGACCAGTTACGGCGATCTGTCGCAATTTGCCCAACAGCAAAGCCGTGCCAGTGCCTTCATTTTGTCGATCGACGACGAAGAGTTTTCACCCGGGCCCGATCTGGACCCGGCCGTCATCAACTTGCGGGCCTTCATTGACGAAGTGCGCCGCAAGAATGCCGATGTACCGATTTACATCTATGGCGAAACCAAAACATCGCGCCATTTGCCCAACGACATCCTGCGCGAGTTGCACGGCTTCATCCACATGTTTGAAGACACGCCCGAGTTTGTGGCGCGTCACATCATCCGCGAGGCCAAAAGTTACCTTGAAGGCGTGCAGCCGCCATTCTTCAAGGCGCTGCTTGACTACGCCGAAGACGGCTCGTATTCGTGGCATTGCCCGGGTCACTCGGGCGGCGTGGCTTTCCTCAAAAGCCCTGTGGGCCAGATGTACCACCAGTTTTACGGCGAGAACATGCTGCGTGCCGACGTGTGCAACGCGGTGGAAGAACTGGGCCAGCTGCTGGACCACAACGGTGCCATTGGCGAGAGCGAGCGCAATGCCGCGCGCATTTTCAATGCCGACCATTGCTTCTTCGTGACCAACGGCACCAGCACCTCCAACAAGATCGTCTGGCACCACACGGTGGCTCCGGGCGATGTGGTGGTGGTGGACCGCAACTGCCACAAGTCCATCCTGCACGCCATCATCATGACCGGTGCGGTGCCCGTGTTCATGAAGCCCACGCGCAACCACTTCGGCATCATCGGCCCCATCCCCAAAAGCGAGTTCGAGCCCGCGGCCATCATGGCCAAGATCAAGGCCAACCCCTTGCTCAAAGGTGTCGACCCGAAAAAGGTCAAGCCTCGGGTGATGACGCTGACCCAGTCCACCTACGACGGCGTTTTGTACAACACCGAAACCATCAAGACCATGCTCGACGGTTACGTGGACAACCTGCACTTTGACGAGGCTTGGCTGCCGCATGCGGCTTTCCACCCGTTTTATGGCCCTTATCACGCGATGGGCAAAAAGCGCGCTCGCCCCAAAGAGTCCATGGTCTACGCCACGCAGTCCATCCACAAGTTGCTCGCCGGTATCAGCCAGGCCAGCCATGTGCTGGTGCAGGACGCGCAAAACACCAAACTGGACCGCCCCTTGTTCAACGAGGCGTACCTGATGCACACCTCGACCAGCCCGCAGTACAGCATCATCGCCAGCTGTGACGTGGCCGCCGCCATGATGGAGCCACCCGGCGGCACCGCGTTGGTGGAAGAGAGCATTGCCGAGGCCCTGGATTTCCGCCGCGCCATGCGCAAGGTGGACGAAGACTATGGTAAGGACTGGTGGTTCAAGGTCTGGGGCCCGGAAAAGTTTGCCGACGAAGGCATCGGCCGCGCCGACGACTGGATTTTGCGCAACGACCCGCGCAAAAAGGCCAGCAAGTGGCATGGTTTCGGCCAGCAGTTGGCCGACGGCTTCAACATGCTCGACCCGATCAAGTCGACCATCGTGACACCGGGCCTGAATCTGGATGGCAAGTTTGACAAGACCGGTATCCCGGCGTCCATCGTCAGCAAGTTCCTGACCGAGCACGGCGTGGTGGTCGAGAAGACGGGTTTGTACAGCTTTTTCATCATGTTCACCATCGGCATCACCAAGGGCCGCTGGAACACGTTGTTGACTGCCTTGCAGCAGTTCAAGGACGAGTACGCCAAGAACCAGCCGATGTGGAAAATCATGCCGGAGTTCTGCCAGAAGCATCCGCGCTACGAGCGCATGGGCCTGCGCGACCTGTGCCAGCATGTGCACGAGATGTACGCCAAGTACGACATCGCTCGCCTCACAACAGACATGTATTTGTCCGATCTGGCCCCGGCCATGCGCCCATCAGACGCCTACGCCCACATTGCCCAGCGCAAGACAGAGCGGGTGGAGATTGACCACCTGGAAGGCCGCATCACCGTGGGCCTGGTCACGCCTTACCCACCGGGCATTCCGCTCTTGATTCCCGGCGAAGTCTTCAACAAGAAGATCGTGGACTACCTCAAGTTCGCTCGCGAATTCAACGAGAAGTGCCCGGGCTTCGAAACCGACATCCATGGTCTGGTGGAGATCAAGGACGACGATGGCAAGAAGCGGTACTTTGCGGATTGCGTGAAGGCTTGAAATCTGCGCTGAGCGTATGTCTTCTAGGATTTCGGTTCTGGGAGGGGGCAGTTGAGTTGGGGCCCTGTGCGGGGGCTCAGAGGCGCTTCGCTTTGCCACATCGCCCCCGCACAGGGCCCCAACTCACCTGCGGGGAAAATTGAAAAAGCGGCTTTCGCCGCTTTTCCATTTTCAGGTTACGGTTGGTTTTCAGACATATTGGAGGTCCATGGTGTTGACTTTTGTTGTGTCCAACGGTGTCTGCGATTGAAGGCCTCTGCCTTCGGCTGTGTTGGATACCCGCGTGCGCGGATTTGACAGGGGATATTTTTAGACCCAGAACAGTCGCCACTCAGCCTGAGGTGAGGTGGGCGCTGAACCGGGCGATTTGGCGAGCGAAGCGAGTTATGAGCCCGGGCAGCGCCCGCCTCGCCTCAGGCGGTCTTTGCAAAAGCTGAAGCCCGTCTTCGCAGGCTTCAGAGGCATGGAGAATGCATCAAGCCGCTGCCGCTGGCTCCGCAATGCCCCCCACCACTTGGCTGAAACCACCGTCCACATACGTGATCTCGGCCGTCACACCTGCAGCCAAGTCGCTCAGCATGAACGCGGCCACATTGCCCACGTCCTCAATGGTCACATTGCGGCGAATCGGTGAGGCTTCGGCCACCACCGACAAAATCTTGCCAAAACCCTTGATGCCGCTGGCCGCCAGCGTCTTGATGGGGCCGGCCGAAATGCCGTTGGCCCGCAGACCCCGGTTCTGGCTGCCCAGCGACTCGGCCAGGTAACGCACCGACGCCTCCAGACTCGCCTTGGCCAGGCCCATGGTGTTGTAGTTGGGCACCGTGCGGATCGCACCCAGATACGTCAGGGTCAGCACGGACGCCTTGTCGTTCAGGTAAGGCAGGGCGGCTTTGGCCATGGCGGGGAAGCTGTAGGCGCTGATGTCGTGAGCGATCTTGAAGCCCTCGCGCGACAAACCGTCCAGAAAATCGCCGGCAATCGCTTCGCGTGGCGCGTAGCCGATGGCGTGCACAAAACCATCGAACTTGGGCCAGGTGGCCGACAGGTCGGTGAACAGCTTTTCAATCTGCTCGTCGCTGCCCACGTCGCAATCGAAAATCAGCTTGGAGTCAAAATCGGCGGCGAATTCGGTGATGCGGTCCTTGAAGCGCTCACCCACGTAGCTGAAAGCCAGCTCGGCACCTTGCGCGTGGCAGGCCTTGGCGATGCCATAAGCGATCGAGCGGTTGGACAGCACGCCGGTGATCAGCAGCTTTTTGCCTGACAGAAATCCTGTTTTTGTAGTCATGTCTTCAACTCCTGAAAAATGTGGGCAGAATTGTCGCATGCGAAGACCCATGGCCTTTTTCTGGACACATTGCTGCTTGGCGCTCTGGCTCTGCATGTCGGGCTCCGCCTGGGCTGCCCACGCTTACGCACAGTTTGGTGACATTCGCTATCCGGCTGGCTTTGCCCATTTCTCTTATGTGAACCCGGCTGCGCCCAAGGGTGGCGAGATTGTGCTGGTGCCGCCCACCCGCCAGTCCAACTTCGACAAATACAACCCGTTCACGCTCAAGGGCAGTGCGCCCCCGGCCATGATGGCCATGGTGTTCGACACTTTGCTGGTGGGCAATATGGACGAGCCGACCACGGCTTATGGCCTGCTGGCGTCAGACGTGGCGGTGGCCAGCGACCGCATGTCGGTGACTTTCCAGATCTACCCGCAAGCCCGCTTCCACAATGGTGACCCGGTGTTGGCCGCCGATGTGCGCCATTCGTTTGAGCGCCTGACCAGCAAGCAGGCCGCGCCCCAGTACCGCACTTTTTTTGGCGAGGTCAAAGGCGCCACGGTCTTGGGCGAGCGCAGCATCCGTTTTGATTTTGTGCGGCCCAACAGCGAACTGCCTCTCATTGTGGGCAGCTTGCCGGTGTTCAGCCACAAATGGGGGCTGGAGGGTAAAAACTACAAGCCATTCGATCAGATGGTCATGGACATGCCCATCGCCTCGGGGCCATACCGCATAGGCCGAGTGCAGTTTGGCAAGGACATCACCTACGAGCGCGACCCGACTTATTGGGCCAAAGACCTGAACGTGCGCAAAGGCTTGTTCAATTTTGACCGCATCACCTACAAGATCTACAAGGACAGCACCGCTCAGCTCGAAGCATTCAAGGCGGGTGAGTTCGATTACATGCAGTCTTTCATCGCCCGCGAGTGGGCTCGGGCCTTCACGGGCAGAGCCTTCGAGCGTGGCGAGCTGATCAAGGCCGAGTTGCCGCACGGCAATGCGGGCGACTTTCAGGGCTTTTTGTTCAACCTGCGGCGCGACCAGTTCAAGGATGTGCGGGTGCGCCAGGCCATCGCACTGGCCATGGATTTTGAGTGGCTAAACCGGCAACTCTTCTACAACGCCTACAGCCGCGTGCGTGGCTATTTTGTGGCCAGTGACTTTGAAGCCAAAGGCCCACCCGGCACCGAGGAGTTGGCCTTGCTCGAACCCTTGCGGAGTCGGCTGCCTGCTGCAGTGTTTGAGCAGGATGTGCCCCAACCGCCTAAAACGGCGCTCGACTCCGCCTCGGGCCACACCCTGCGCGACCACTTGCGCCAGGCGCGTGATCTGCTGCAAGCCGCCGGATGGACCTACCGCGATGGCGCTTTGCGCAATGCCAAGGGGCAAGCCTTCAGCATCGAATTTCTCGACAGCTCGGGCTCGATGGGGCGCGTCGTCACGCCCTTTGCCAAAAACCTGGAAAAACTGGGCATCCAGGTCCGGTACAAGGTGATCGACTTTGCCTTGCTGCAAAAACGCATCGACGTGTTCGACTTTGACATCATCAGCAACCGCACCGTGGGCAGCGAAGCGCCCGGCACCGAGTTGCTGGAGCGCTATGGCAGCCGATCGGCCGATGTGGAGGGCTCGGGCAATGTGCTGGGTCTGAAAGACCCGGCAGTGGATGCCTTGCTGGACAAGGTGGTGAGTGCCACCACCCGGCCGCAGCTGGTGACCAGCTTGCGTGCCCTGGACCGGGTGCTGCGCCACGGCCATTACGTGGTGCCGCACTGGTACGGCGCGGTGCACCGGGTGTCCTGGCGGGCGTCGGCCTTTGAGCGTCCCGCCCAGTTGCCACGCTACTACCAGCCTGAAGCGCTGGTGACCACCGTGTGGTGGTCACCCCAAGCCGCTGCAGCGTCCAACGCACCGGGAAAGGGTCGCTGAGTCATGCTGGCCTACATTGTCAAACGCTTGCTCTTGATGGTCCCGACCTTGTTCGGGGTGTTGTTGATGACCTTTGTGGTGATTCAGTTTGTGCCCGGTGGTCCGGTCGAGCAAATGGTGGCCCAGTTGCAAGGCCGGGACACGGGCGGGGAGGGCGCTGCGGCATCAGGCAGCGGTTACCGGGGCAGACAGGGTGTGGATGCCGCCCGCATTGCCGAAATCAAAACGCTCTACGGTTTTGACAAGCCGCCTGCCGAGCGTTTTTGGATGATGCTCCAGCAGTTTGCGCGGTTCGATCTGGGCAAGAGTTTTTTCTACCCCAAAGACGTCTGGAGCCTGATCAAGGAGAAGCTGCCCGTGTCCATCAGTCTTGGCTTGTGGACCTTTTTCCTGAGCTACTTGGTCTCGGTGCCGCTGGGCATCGCCAAGGCAGTACGTGCCGGCACGCGTTTTGACACGCTCACCAGTTTGCTGGTGCTGGTGGGTTATGCCATTCCGGGTTTTGTGCTGGGCGTGGCCTTGCTGGTGATTTTTGGTGGGCAGCTGCAGTGGTTCCCGCTGCGCGGCCTGACCTCGTCCAACTGGGAGCAGCTGAGCTGGGGGGCCAAGGTGGTCGACTATTTGTGGCACATCGCCTTGCCGGTCACGGCCAGTGTGCTGGGCTCGTTTGCGGTCATCACCGTGCTGACCAAGAACGCGTTTCTGGAAGAAATCCGCAAACAGTATGTATTGACAGCCCGCGCCAAAGGCCTGAGCGAAAACCGGGTGCTGTACCGCCATGTCATGCGCAACGCGCTGATCCCGCTGGTCACGGGTTTTCCTGCGGCCTTCATCGGGGCGTTTTTCACCGGCTCGCTGTTGATCGAAACCCTGTTCTCGCTCGATGGCCTGGGCTTGCTCAGTTATGAAGCCGTGATCCGGCGCGACTACCCGGTGGTGCTGGGCACCTTGTATTTGTTCACCCTGATTGGGCTGGTCACTAAGCTGATCAGTGACCTGTGCTACCTCTGGGTAGACCCTCGCGTGAAGTTTGACAAATGACCGCTGCCACCACCACCGCTTTGCCGTACCAAACGTCTCCCTCGGCCCGGGCCTGGCAGCGTTTCCGGCGCAACCGCTTGGGTTTCGGCAGCCTGATCATTTTCGTGACCCTGTTCGTGATGAGCCTGGGGGCCGAGTTGCTGTCCAACGACAAGCCGCTGGTTGTGCGCTTTGACGGGCAGTGGTACTTCCCGGTGATGCAGACCTTGCCCGAAAAAGTTTTTGGCGGTGATTTCGAAACACCAGCTGACTACTTGGATCCCTTCATTCAGCAACAACTACACAAGGGCAGCAACTGGGCGCTGCAGGCCCCCAACCCTTACCACCACAGCACGCTGGACTACTTTGCCCCCTTGCCGAACCCGGCACCGCCGACTGCCCGCAATTGGTTGGGCACCGACGACCGGGGGCGCGATGTGCTGGCGCGTTTGCTGTATGGCTTTCGGGTGTCGGTGCTGTTTGCACTGGCTCTGACCTTGTTCGGCGTGTTCCTTGGCGTGCTGACCGGCGCCGTGCAAGGCTTTTTTGTGGGCAAGACCGACCTGGTGTTTCAGCGCTTCATCGAAATCTGGAGCGCCATGCCCGAGCTGTATTTGCTGATCATTTTCTCGGCCGTGTTCGAGCCGAGCGTGGGCTTGTTGCTTTTGCTGCTGGGCCTGTTTGGCTGGATGGGTCTGTCCGACTATGTGCGGGCCGAGTTTTTACGCAACCGCCAGCTGGACTACGTCAAGTCGGCGCGGGCCTTGGGTCTGGGGCATTGGCAAATCATGTGGCGTCATGTGTTGCCCAACAGCATGACCCCGGTGGTGACTTTCCTGCCGTTTCGCATGAGTGGGGCCATTTTGGCCCTGACCTCGCTGGACTTTCTGGGCCTGGGCGTGCCGCCGGGCACACCGTCCCTAGGCGAGTTGTTGGCCCAGGGCAAAAACAACATCGACGCCTGGTGGATATCGATGTCCACCTTCGTGGTCTTGGTGGTGACCTTGTTGCTGCTGACCTTCATGGGCGACGCCTTGCGTGATGCGCTGGACCCGCGAAAGGCTCAAGCATGAACGCGCCGCAAGCTTTGCTGGAATTGAAAGACCTGCGCATTGCCTTTGGCGGGCAGGCCGTGGTGCACGGCGTGAACCTGAGCCTTCAGGCGGGTGAGCGCGTGGCTTTGGTGGGTGAGTCGGGTTCGGGCAAATCGGTCACGGCGCTGTCGGTGCTGCGCTTGCTCGAATCGGCCGAGTTGACGGGTCAGGTGCTTTGGCAGGGCCAGGACCTGCTTCGGCAAACGCCAGCCGAGATGCAGCGCATCCGTGGTGACGAGATCGCCATGATTTTTCAGGAGCCGATGACGGCGCTCAACCCCCTGATGACGGTGGGCGCGCAGATCTCGGAAGTGCTTCAACTCAAAAAGCTGTTGTCCCGGCGCGACGCCGACGCTCGTGCCGTGCATTTGCTGGCTGAAACCGGCATCGACGACCCCGAGCGCCGTTTTGGGGCCTACCCGCACCAGTTGTCGGGCGGCCAACGCCAACGCGCCATGATGGCCATGGCGCTGGCGTCAGAGCCCAAGCTGCTGCTGGCCGACGAGCCGACCACGGCGCTGGACGCCAGCTTGCGGCTGCAGATGTTGCAGCTGCTGGCCGATCTGCAGCAAAAAACCGGCATGGCCGTTTTGCTGATCACCCACGATTTGGCCTTGGTGCGCCACTTTGCCGACCGGGTGGCGGTGATGGAAAAAGGCCATCTGGTGGAACAGGGCGCTTTGGCCGATGTGTTCTCACGCCCCCAGCATCCTTATACCCAAAAGCTGCTGGACAGTCGGCCCACCCGGGATGGCTTGGCGACAATCTACCCAGCCGGGGCACCCTTGGTGCAGGCCAAGGGCCTGCAAGTGCGTTACCCGATGAACGTGCCCGGTTTTCGCGGCTGGTTCCGCCAACACCACTTCACGGCTGTGTATGGGGTCGACTTCAGCATCATGCCGGGCACCACGTTGGGCGTGATGGGGGAGTCGGGTTCTGGCAAATCCAGTCTGGCGCAGGCCGTGTTGGGCTTGATCCCCTTTGGCGGCGAACTGTCCTTCGGTGGACAGACTTGGCAAGGTATTCCCGGTCGCGACAAAGCCTTGCGCCAGAAGGTGCAGGTCGTTTTTCAGGACCCCTATGGCAGCTTGTCGCCCCGCATGACGGTAGGCGAAATCGTCTCGGAAGGTTTGCGGTTGCACCAGCCGCAGTTGTCCGGGCCCGACATGCAAGCGCGGGTGCTGGCCACTTTGGCCGAAGTCGGTTTGACCACGGCCGAGTTCCCGGACTTGCTCAACCGTTACCCCCATGCCTTTTCAGGCGGACAGAGGCAGCGCATTGCCCTGGCCCGTGCGCTGGTGGTGGCGCCTCAGTTGCTGGTTCTGGACGAACCGACCAGTGCACTGGACGTCACCGTGCAAAAGCAAATCCTGAAGTTACTTCAGGCGCTGCAGAAAAACCGGAATATGGCGTATTTATTGATTACCCACGACATTGACGTGTTGCGGGCCATGGCCCACCAGGTGATGGTGTTGCAAGCCGGACAGATTGTGGAGGCAGGGCCTGCCGAGCAAGTGCTGCACTCGCCTGGGCACGACTACACCCGCACTTTGCTGGCGGCCTTTCCCGATGCGTGAGCCAGCTTGCGGCTGTTGGGGCTTCGTTTTCCTTAAAAATCACGCACTTAGCGCGTTTTTCGGCTAGAATACTGGCTTCACGACCAAACGGGCGGGTTTTCACCGCCCGTTTTTTTTGGGTCTCTCTTTTTAACGTTGACATTCTGAAGCTCTGTGGCATTGCAGCAAATTGTTCAAGAAACCGTGACCGGCCTGGGCTATGACCTGGTTGAGATTGACCGCACAGCGGGCGGTTTGTTGCGCATCACCATCGACTGGCCCTGGCAGCCAGGCTCTGAGCTGTTCATCAACGTGGAAGACTGCGAAAAAGTCAATCGGCAGTTGCAGTTCGCCCTCGAAGTCGACGGCGTGGCCTACAACCGGCTGGAGGTGTCTTCCCCCGGTATCGACCGTCCCTTGCGCAATGCGCAGGACTTTGAGCGCTTCGTGGGGGAGTTGATCGACATCACCCTCAAAGCCCCCATGGGTGAGAACGCTGGTGGCATGGTCAACCCGACGCGTAAAAAATTTCGCGGCACGCTCGAGCGTGACGCTACCGGCCAAGGCTGGCAAATCGTCTGGAGCGATGCGCCCGCCGTCAAGCCGGGTCAAAAAGTCAGTAAGAAACGAGCCCCTGCACCCTTGCATGCATTGGGGTTCACATTGAATGAGTTGCGCGAGGCCCGTTTGGCCCCCGTGGTGGATTTCAAAGGGCGCAAGCCAAAGGTGGAAGCCTGACCGGTTGTCGGGTTTTGAGCATTTTTATCGGGTCTGAACCGCAGACCCAGTGGAACAGGAGAGTCATTCATGAATCGCGAAATGTTGATGTTGGTCGAAGCCATCTCACGTGAAAAGAACGTTGAGCGCGACGTGGTGTTTGGTGCCGTGGAAGCCGCTTTGGCCCAAGCCACCAAAAAGCTGTATGCCGGCGAGGTGGACATCCGCGTGGCGGTGGACCGTGACAGCGGCAACTACGAAACTTTCCGCCGCTGGCATGTGGTGCCCGATGAGGCGGGTCTGCAGTTGCCCGAGCAGGAAATTTTGCTGTTCGAGGCCAAAGAGCAAATTCCGGACATCGAGGTCGACGAGTACATCGAAGAGCCGATCGAGTCTTTGCCCATTGGCCGCATTGGCGCCATGGCGGCCAAGCAGGTCATCTTGCAAAAAATCCGTGACGCCGAGCGCGAAATGTTGCTCAACGACTTCATGTCGCGCGGTGAGAAGATTTTTGTGGGCACCGTCAAGCGCATGGACAAGGGCGACATCATCTGCGAAGCCGGCCGCATTGAAGGCCGCCTGCGCCGCAGCGAAATGATACCTAAGGAAAACTTGCGCAGCGGTGACCGTGTGCGCGCCATGATCATGGAAGTGGATTTGACCTTGCGTGGTGCACCCATCTTGCTGTCGCGCTCGGCCCCTGAGTTCATGATCGAGCTGTTCCGTCAGGAAGTGCCCGAGATCGAGCAAGGCCTGCTGGAGATCAAAACCTGCGCCCGTGACCCCGGCTCCCGCGCCAAGATCGCGGTGCTGTCGCACGACAAGCGCGTGGACCCGATCGGCACTTGCGTCGGTGTGCGTGGCACCCGTGTCAACGCCGTGACCAACGAGTTGGCGGGTGAGCGTGTCGACATCGTGTTGTGGAGCGAAGACCCGGCACAGTTCGTGATCGGCGCTCTGGCCCCCGCCAACGTGCAATCGATTGTTGTGGACGAAGAAAAACACGCCATGGACGTGGTGGTGGACGAGGAAAACCTCGCCATCGCGATCGGCCGTGGCGGTCAGAACGTGCGCCTGGCTTCTGACCTCACCGGCTGGAAGATCAACATCATGGACGCGGCCGAATCTGCCCAGAAGCAAGCTGAAGAAACCACCGGCATTCGCCAGTTGTTCATGGAAAAGCTCGATGTCGACCAGGAGATCGCCGACATCCTGATCAGCGAGGGTTTCACCAGCCTGGAAGAAGTGGCCTATGTGCCCATTCAGGAAATGCAGGAAATCGAAAGCTTCGACGAAGACACGATCAACGAGCTGCGCACACGCGCCAAAGACGCTTTGCTGACCCTCGAAATCGCACGCGAAGAGAGCGTTGAAGACGTTTCCCAAGACCTGCGCGATCTGCCAGGCTTGACGCCTGAGCTGATTTCCAAGCTGGTTGAAGCGGGCATCCACACCCGTGACGATCTGGCTGACCTGGCCACCGACGAACTGACTGACATCACTGCTCAGACAGCTGAAGAGGCGACCGCCCTGATCATGAAAGCCCGCGAACATTGGTTCGCTGGCCAGGCCTGAAGTCTGATGGAGGCTTGAACAAAATTATGTCCAGTACCACTGTTGCCGAGTTCGCCAATGAGCTCAAAAAACCTGCCGATGTCCTGCTGGATCAATTGCGATCCGCGGGCGTTGCCAAAACCTCCGACAGCGACACGCTGAACGACACCGACAAGCAAAAGCTGCTGAGTTATCTGCAAGCCAGTCACGGCACCGTGACCGGTGACCGCAAAAAAATCACGCTGGTCAAAAAGTCCACCAGCGAGATCAAGCAAGCCGATGCTTCGGGCAGAGCCCGCACGATCCAGGTGGAAGTGCGCAAGAAGCGCACCCTGATCAAGCGCGACGATGAGCCTGTTGCGCCAGCTGAAGAGCCCGCCATCGACCATGCGGAGCTGGCGCGTCGTGAAGAAGAAGCCCGCCGCCAGGCCGAGTTGATCAGCCGCCAGGAGCAGGAACTCGCCGAGAAGCGCCGTGTTCGCGAAGCGCAGGAAGCGCAAGAGCGTTCGGAGTTGGCTGCTCAAGAAGCCAAGGCCCGTGCCGATGCCCAGGCGCTGGCCGATGCGGCAGCCCAGGCTGCCGGTCAGGCTGCGGCTGCCAAGCCCGCATTGAGCCGCGAAGACCGCGAGCAACTCGCTCGTGCCGAAGCGGCCAGCATCAACGCCGCATCGCAGGCCAAATCCGCGCCTGTGGTTTCTGCCGAAAGCCAGGCTGCAGCCAAGGCTGCCGAGCTGGCTGAGGCGGCTGCTGCCAAAGCCAAGGCCGAACAGGCCGCCCGTGAAGCTGCGGCTCAAAAAGCGGCTGCAGATTCGAAGGCCAAAGCCGACGAAGAAACAGCCCGCGCCCTGGATCTGGATGCGCGTCGCCGCAAGGCGCTGGCCGAAGCCGAGGCCATCCGCTCCATGATGAACGCCCCTAAAAAGGTGTTGGTCGCCAAGAAAGATGAGCCCAAGGTGGAAGCCAAGGCGCCAGTCAAGGGCACCTTGCACAAACCCGCAGGCACCCCTGCTCCAGGCGCGCGCGCAGCCGCTGGACAAGCCGCAGCGCCCTCTGGTCCCGGTGGCAACAAGGAAGTCAAATCGGCCAAGCTGTCCTCCAGCTGGGCAGGTGATCCCGCCAAGAAAAAAGCCATCCCCACCCGTGGTGACACCAGTGGTGGCGTGGGTCGCAACAACTGGCGTGCTGGGCCGCGTGGTCGCCGTGGCAACGAACGTGACCGTGACGAGTCCCAAACACAGCAGGCCCCGGCCGAAGTGCGCGTGCTGGAAGTGCACGTGCCCGAGACCATCACCGTGGCCGAGTTGGCCCACAAGATGGCCATCAAGGCTTCCGAGGTCATCAAGCACCTGATGAAGCTTGGCCAGATGGCCACGATGAACCAGCCCTTGGACCAGGACACCGCCATGATCGTGGTGGAAGAAATGGGGCACAAGGCGGTTGTAGCTGCTTTGGATGATCCCGAAGCCTTCACCGACGACGAAGTGTCCGACCAACACGCTGAATCTCTGCCGCGTGCACCCGTGGTCACTGTCATGGGTCACGTCGACCACGGCAAGACCTCGCTGCTGGACTACATCCGCCGGGCCAAAGTGGCCTCTGGCGAAGCCGGTGGCATCACGCAGCACATTGGCGCCTACCACGTCGAGACGCCTCGCGGCATGATTTCCTTCCTGGACACCCCCGGTCACGAGGCCTTCACGGCCATGCGTGCACGCGGTGCACAAGCCACCGACATCGTCATCCTGGTGGTGGCGGGTGACGACGGCGTCATGCCCCAGACCAAGGAAGCCATCAAGCACGCCAAGGCCGCGGGTGTGCCGATCGTGGTGGCCATCAACAAGATGGACAAGCCCGACGCCAACATCGAACGCGTGCGCAGTGAACTGATCGCCGAAGAAGTCGTGCCCGAAGAGTTCGGTGGCGATTCACCTTTCGTTTCCGTGTCGGCCAAGACCGGCATGGGCATTGACGAGCTGCTGGAGCAAGTGCTTCTGCAAGCCGAAGTGCTGGAACTCAAGGCCCCGGTGCAAGCCGCCGCCAAGGGTCTGGTCATCGAAGCGCGTCTGGACAAGGGTCGTGGTCCTGTGGCCACCATCTTGGTGCAGTCGGGTACTTTGAACACCGGCGATGTGGTGCTGGCAGGTCAGACCTTTGGCCGTGTCCGTGCCATGCTGGACGAAAACGGCCAGCCGATCAAATCGGCAGGTCCTTCGATCCCTGTGGAGATTCAGGGTCTGACCGAAGTGCCACAAGCCGGTGACGAATTCATGGTCATGGGCGACGAGCGCCGTGCCCGCGAAATTGCCACTTACCGTGCGGGCAAGTTCCGCAACACCAAGCTGGCCAAGCAACAAGCGGCCAAGCTCGAAAACATGTTCACCGACATGTCGGCGGGCGAAGTCAAGATGCTGCCGATCATCATCAAGGCTGATGTGCAGGGTTCGCAAGAAGCCCTGGGTGCTTCCTTGCTCAAGCTGTCGACCGAAGAGGTCAAAGTTCAGCTGGTGTATGCCGGCGTGGGTGGCATCAGCGAGTCGGACATCAACCTGGCCATCGCTTCCAAGGCCATCGTGATCGGTTTCAACGTGCGCGCCGATGCTGGCGCCCGCAAACTGGCCGAAGGCAACGGCGTTGACGTTCATTACTACAACATCATTTATGACGCTGTGGACGAACTCAAGGCCGCGATGTCTGGCATGTTGGCACCCGAGCAGCGCGAAGAAATCATGGGCATGGCCGAAATCCGCACCGTGTTCGTGGCATCCAAGATCGGCACGGTGGCGGGTTGTATGGTCACGTCGGGTCAAGTCACCCGCAATGCCAAATTCCGCCTGCTGCGCGACAACGTGGTCATCTACACCGGTGAACTCGACTCGCTCAAGCGCCTCAAGGACGATGTGCGCGAAGTCAAGGAAGGCTTCGAGTGCGGTATCAAGCTCAAGAACTACAACGACATCAAAGAAGGCGATCAGCTCGAGTTCTTCGACGTCAAGGAAATCGCGAGAACGCTGTAAATGGCGCGTAAAAAGCAGTCCTCTGTGCCCAACCGCGGTTTCCGCGTGGCCGACCAGATCCAGCGTGATCTGGCCGAGTTGATTGCACGCGAGTTGAAAGACCCGCGTGTGGGCATGGTCACGCTCAATGCCATCGAAGTCACGCCCGATTACGCGCACGCCAAGGTTTATTTCAGTGTGCTGACGGGCAACCCCGAAGAAGCCACCGAAGGCCTGAATGCGGCAGCGGGCTTCCTGCGCAATGGTTTGTTCAAGCGTTTGCACATCCACACCGTGCCGACACTGCACTTCTTGTTTGACCGCACCACCGAGCGTGCCTCCGACATGAATGCGCTGATCGCCAAGGCCGTGTCGTCTCGCGCCCAGGAGGACTGAGCATGAACGCGCCACGCACACGGGTGCAGCGGCGCCCTGTGCACGGGGTGCTGCTGCTCGATAAACCGCTGGGTCTTTCCAGCAACCAGGCTTTGCAAAAAGCCAAATGGTTGCTGCGGGCCGAGAAAGCCGGTCACACCGGCACGCTCGACCCTTTGGCTACGGGTGTTCTGCCTTTGTGTTTTGGCGCGGCGACCAAGTTCAGTCAGCAGCATCTGGATGCCGACAAGACCTACGAGACCACGGTGCGGCTGGGTGTCAAAACCAGCACGGCCGATGCCGAAGGTGAAGTGATTGAGACGCGCGAGGTGCGCTGTACCCCGGGCCAAGTGGTCGAGGTGCTGGACCGTTTCATGGGGCCCATCAGCCAAGTGCCGCCCATGCACAGCGCCTTGAAAAAGGACGGCAAGGCTTTGTACGAATACGCCCGCGAGGGCGAAACCGTGGAGCGAGAAGCGCGCCACGTGGTGATCCATGACCTGGAGTTGCTGGACATGCAACTGCAGGGCGATGCGCCATTTTTGCGTTTGCGTGTGCATTGCAGCAAAGGCACCTACATCCGCACGCTGGGCGAAGACATCGCCGAAGCGCTGGGATGTGGTGGCCATTTGAGCGCTTTGCGTCGTGTGGTTACCGGGCCTTTTGTGGAAGCCCAGTGCGTGACGCTGTCGGCGCTCGAGCGCATGGACGACAACCAGCGGCTGGCGGCTTTGCGGCCTGTGGATGTGCTGCTGCCGGGCTACACCGAGGTGAGTCTGGGCAGCGAGAACGCCGGAAGATTTTTGAGTGGGGTGCGCCGACGCGGCCCCTGGAATGATTGTGATCAAGTCGTGGTGTATGGAGAGCATCCTCGTGCCTTGCTGGGAACAGCACATGTGCACGGCGGCGAATTGATTCCGGGTCGATTGTTGAGCCCGATCGAAATTCAACAGATTTTGGAAAAATCACCTGTCAACGTGCCTTTGCTGGCCGAGCAGGTTTAAAGGAAGAGAAAGCATGAGCAAGCAAATTCGCAACATCGCCATCATCGCGCACGTTGACCATGGCAAAACCACCATGGTGGACCAGCTGCTGCGTCAGTCGGGCACTTTCGCCGAACACGAAAAAGTGGTCGACACCGTCATGGACAACAACGCCATCGAACGCGAGCGCGGTATCACCATCTTGGCCAAAAACTGTGCCGTGAGCTGGGAAGGCACCCACATCAACATCGTCGACACCCCCGGCCACGCGGACTTCGGTGGTGAAGTGGAGCGCGCTCTGTCCATGGTCGACGGCGTTGTGTTGTTGATCGACGCGCAAGAAGGCCCCATGCCCCAGACCCGTTTCGTGACCAAAAAGGCCTTGGCCTTGGGCCTCAAGCCTATCGTGGTGGTGAACAAGGTCGACAAGCCCGGCGCCAACCCCGATAAAGTCGTGAACGCCGCTTTTGACCTGTTCGACAAGCTCGGTGCCAACGACGAGCAGCTGGACTTCCCTGTGGTGTATGCCTCCGGTATCAACGGCTGGACATCGCTCGAAGAAGGTGCCCCCGGCGAGCAGTGGGGCCCGGACATGTCGGCCCTGTTCAACACCGTGCTCAAGCACGTGCCGCCAAACAGCGGTGATCCTGAAGCCCCTTTGCAGCTGCAAATTTCTGCGCTCGACTTTTCCACTTTTGTGGGCCGCATCGGCGTGGGTCGCATCAGTCAGGGCAAAGTCAAGCCCGGCATGGATGTGCTGGTCATGGAAGGCCCGGACGGCTCGACCGTCAAGGGCCGTGTCAACCAGGTGTTGACCTTCCAGGGTCTGGACCGTGTGCAGGTGACCGAAGCCGGCCCTGGCGACATCGTGTTGATCAACGGCATTGCCGACCTGAACATCGGCGTGACCGTCACCGATCCCCTCAAGCCCACACCGCTGCCCATGCTCAAAGTGGACGAGCCCACGCTGACCATGAACTTCTGCGTGAACACCTCGCCATTGGCCGGTCGCGAAGGCAAGTACGTCACCAGCCGCCAGATCTGGGACCGCCTGCAAAAAGAACTGCAGCACAACGTGGCCCTGCGTGTGAAGGAAACCGACGAAGACGGTATCTTTGAAGTGGCCGGTCGTGGTGAATTGCACCTGACCATCCTGCTGGAAAACATGCGCCGCGAAGGCTACGAGCTGGCCGTCTCCAAACCCCGCGTGCTGTACCGCGACATCAATGACGAGCGCCATGAGCCGATCGAACTGGTCACCGCCGACATCGAAGAAACCCACCAGGGTGGCGTGATGCAGGCTCTGGGTGAGCGCAAGGGCGAGCTGGTCAACATGGAACCCGATGGCCGTGGCCGCGTCCGTCTGGAATACCGCATCCCGGCCCGTGGCCTGATCGGTTTCACCAACGAATTCCTGAACCTGACCCGTGGTTCCGGTCTGATCTCCAACATCTTTGACGGTTACGAGCCGCACAAGGGCGAAATCGGCGGCCGCAAAAACGGCGTGCTGATCTCGATGGACGACGGTGAAATCTTCACCTACGCCCTGGGCAAGCTGGACGACCGTGGCCGCATGTTCGTCAAGGCGAATGACCCGGTGTACGAAGGCATGATCGTGGGTATCCACAGCCGCGACAACGACCTGGTGGTCAACGCCACACGAACCAAGCAGCTGACCAACTTCCGTGTGTCCGGCAAGGAAGATGCGATCAAGATCACGCCCCCGATCGACCTGACCCTGGAATACGGCGTCGAGTTCATCGAGGACGACGAGCTGGTCGAAATCACCCCCAAGAGCGTGCGTCTGCGCAAGCGCTTCCTGAAGGAAAGCGACCGCAAGCGCAACAAGTGATTGGCTGACCCATCATGCGCATGACCCACGGCATGGCCGTCTGGACCATGGTGGGCGTGACCGCCCTCTGGTCCATGGCCGGGGTGGTGACGCGGCACCTGGAGCAAGCCCGCAGCTTCGAAGTCACCTTCTGGCGCAGCTTTTTCACCGTGCTGTCCTTGCTGGTCATCTTGCCTTTGTGGCAGGGCAAAAGCGTCTGGTCGCGGCTGCCTTGGCGCAGCCCTTACTTCTGGTTCTCCGGCCTGTGCTGGAGCGTCATGTTCACGGCCTTCATGGTGGCGCTCACCCTGACGGCCGTGGCCAATGTGCTCATCACCATGGCGGTGGGCCCTTTGCTCACCGCCTTGATCACCCGCATTTTTTTGGGCCATCGCTTGCCTGCCCGCACTTGGCTGGCCATTGTGTTGGCGGGTATCGGCATTGGCTGGATGTACGGTTCGCAGCTGAGCCTGGGTGATCCGAATTTTCTGATCGGTTCCTTGGTGGCGTTGTGTGTGCCCCTGGCGGGCTCGGTGCAATGGACGCTGGTCCAGAAAAGCCAGAGCGAAGGCCAGAACCTGGACCTCGTGCCCTCGGTTTTGCTCGGGGCCATCCTGTCCACCTTATTGACTTTGCCCTTGTCTGTGCCGTTTCAGGCCTCGACCCACGATGTGGGTTTGTTGGCGATTCTGGGCTTGTTCCAGTTGGCCATTCCCTGCGCTTTGTCGGTGGTGTGTGCCCGCGTGCTCAAGGCGCCTGAGGTGGCCTTGCTGGCTTTGCTCGAAATTGTTTTTGGCATTGCACTGGCGTGGTGGGGTGCCAATGAGGCCCCCCAGCTGAGCGTGCTTTTGGGAGGCTCCCTGGTTTTGGGGGCCTTGCTTCTCAATGAATGGTTAGGCTGGAGACAAAACAATGTCTGATGTCATCGCACAAATCGAAGGCCGCATCGGCTGCATCACCCTGAACCGCCCCAAGGCGCTCAACGCCTTGTCACTCGACATGGTGCGGGCCTTGACCCGGGCCTTGCGCGATTGGCAAACCAACGACCAAGTGTTGGCCGTGGCCGTGCGCGGCACCGGCAAGGAAGGGCCGTTTGGCGCATTTTGCGCAGGCGGTGACATCCGATTTTTTCACCAGGCAGCACACGCAGGCGATGCGTCGCTGGGTGACTTTTTCACCGAAGAGTACCGCCTGAACCACCTGATCCACACCTACAGCAAGCCTTACATCGCCTTCATGGACGGCATCGTCATGGGTGGCGGCATGGGCATCAGCCAGGGCGCCAGCGTGCGCGTGGTGACCGAGCGCACCAAGATGGCCATGCCCGAAACCAACATCGGCCTGTTTCCGGATGTGGGTGGCGGTTATTTTCTGAGCCGTTGCCCGGGGCGTCTGGGCGAATACCTGGGTCTGACAGGGCAGATGCTGAGCGGGGCGCAAGCCGTGGCCGCCAAATTGGCCGACATCGCGCTGCCCAGCGGCATGCTCGAGCCGATCTGGCAAACCTTGATCAGCAGCCCCTTTGAGAACGCCGAGTCGGTGGAGCGCTGGGTACTGGCCCAAGCCGGTGCATTGACGCCAGAAAAGCTCACGCCTCAACCGCAAATTGACGAGGTGTTTGGCTTGCCCTCAGTGGCAGACATGTTGAGCCGATTGGAATCAGCGTCCGATGAATGGAGCCAGAAAACGGCCCACGCCTTGCGTCACCGTTCGCCCTTGATGCTGCATGTGGTGCTCGAACAGATCCGCCGCGCCCGCCAAATGAGCCTGGCCGACGACCTGCGCATGGAGCGCGACATGGTGCACCACTGCTTCCACCTGCGCTCGGTGGCGGACAGTGACACGGTGGAAGGCATCCGCGCCTTGGCCGTCGACAAGGACCACAGCCCCAACTGGAAACCGGCCCGTGTGGAAGAGGTGGACCTGTCTGAGGCGGCACGTTTCTTTGTGAGCCCTTGGCCATCGGACCACCACCCCTTGCGCGATTTGGCGTGATTTGTAGGTCGGTGGCTTGAACCCCGACATGGGTTTCTCATGAAAATTGTCGGGGCTCAAGCCGCCGACCTGCACAAGGATACCCAGCTGTTGCTGATCAGCGGTCGCGGTGGCGGCTTTTCATGGCGCGTTCCACTTCGCGCTTGCCTTCGCGGTCCTTGATCGTGTCCCGTTTGTCGTGCTCGGCCTTGCCCTTGGCCAGCGCGATGTCGCATTTGACCTTGCCTGACTTCCAGTGCAGGTTGATGGGCACCAGGGTGTAGCCCTTTTGTTCGATCTTGCCAATCAGCCGCTTGATTTCATCCTTCTTCAGCAGCAGCTTGCGCGTGCGTGCGGCTTCGGGGTTGATGTGAGTGGAGGCGGTTTTGAGCGGGTTGATCAGGCAGCCGATGATGAACAGCTCGCCGTTGCGGATGACCACGTAACCATCGGTCAGCTGGACCTTGCCTTCACGGATGGCCTTGACCTCCCAGCCTTCGAGCACCATGCCGGCCTCGTAGCGTTCTTCGAAAAAATAATCGAAAGCGGCCTTTTTGTTCTCGGCGATCTTGGCAAAGGTGGGGGCAGCGGGGGACTTTTTGGTGGTGGCCATGTGGAACAGATAAGGACGGCACAGCCGTTCGCAAGGGTGTGCAGCCGGGCGATGCGCCTGCAGGCGCGTCGAAAAACTACAATCGCTGCATTGTATGAAGAATATCCACAAGTCCGTTCTGATCTGGTACTCGCCAGAAGAAATGTTTCGCCTCGTGACCGACGTGGCGCGTTACCCCGAGTTTTTGCCTTGGTGTGACCGCGCCAGCGTGCTCGAAACCGATGCCCAAGGCATGGTGGCCGAAGTGGGCATCAGCCTTGGCGGCCTGCAGCAAACCTTCACCACCCGCAACACCCACGAAGAAGGCCGATCGGTCGGCATGAGCTTGGTCAAAGGCCCGTTTTCCAACCTCAGCGGCATGTGGCGCTTCACGCCCGTGGGCGACGGCACGCAACGCGCTTGCAAAGTCGAGCTGGATTTGCAATACGGCTTTTCCAGCAAGACCCTGGCCGCCCTAGTGGGGCCAGTTTTTGACAAGATCGCGGCCAGCCTCGTCGATGCGTTTGTGAAACGCGCCGAGGCGGTTTATGGCTGAGCCCATGCTGCGTGTTGTCTTGTGCTGGAGCCTAGGGCCACGGCATGTGCATGAAATGGCTTTGCAAGTGCCAGAAGGCAGCACCGTGCAGGACGTGCTGGAGCAGGGCGTGGCGCAGTGCCAGCAAGACAAGCCCTCAAGCGACAGCGCCTCCTTGTCATCGCTCCAGTTTCAACAGCCCGGCATCTGGGGCAAAAAAGTGCCTTGGACGCAGGTGGTGAAAGCCGACGACCGCATCGAGCTGTACCGCCCACTCAAGGTGGACCCCAAAGTCGCACGCCGCCAACGCTTCAAGCGTCAGGGCAAAGGCCGCACAGGCCTGTTTGCCAAGCGCAAAAGCGGCTCTGCTGCGGGGTATTGACACACCATGCAAGCCCTTTTGAACGCCATCGCCCAGATGGCCAAAACTGCCGATGCCTGCCGGGTGTTCCATGGTCGTGGTGGTTTGTTCCCCGGCTGCGAACACTGGACGCTGGACTGGTTCGCGCCCGTGTGGTTCTTGACCAGCTTCAAACCCGTGAGCGAAGACGAGCTGGCCCTGTGCCACCAGGCTCTGGCGCAGCGCTGGGAAACCTTGGCCCCTGGCGAGCCGCTCAATTGGGTGTTCCAGTGCCGTGCACAAGGCGAAGCACAAACCCGCCTCATGGCCGGCAGCGTGCCCGAGCCGCATGTGGTGAGCGAGCAGGGCGCCCAGTACCTGGTGCATGTGATGCGTGGGCAAAACCATGGTCTGTTTCTGGACATGGCCAATGGGCGCGAGTGGCTGAAGGCCCATGCGCGTCATGAAAACATCCTCAACCTGTTTGCTTACACCTGTGCCTTTTCGGTGGTGGCGCTGCAGGGCGGGGCGGCGCAAGTGGTCAACCTCGACATGAGCCAGGGCGCATTGGCCGTGGGTCAGCAAAACCACCGCCTGAACGACTTGCCTGCCAAGGCCCGTTTTATGGGCCATGACATCTTCAAGACCTGGGGCAAGATCCACAAAATGGGGCCGTACGGCGTGATCGTGATCGACCCACCCAGCTACCAAAAGGGCAGCTTCATCGCCACCAAGGACTACATCAAGCTGATCCGCCGCTTGCCCGATTTGCTGGAGCCGCAAGGCCATGTGCTGCTGTGCCTGAATGCGCCCGAGCTGAACACGGCTTTTTTGCATGCGCAGGTGGCCGAAGCCGCGCCCGGACTGCGTTTTGTCGAGCGCCTGGCCAATCCGGCGGCTTTTGCCGACATCGACCCGGAAAAGTCACTCAAAGTGCTGCATTACCAAAACGCCTGACCGCGCAGAGGGCCCAGGTAGGCCCTGTTTTTTGCGTTTTGGGCAGGGAAATCCCTTGGCGGGCACGGGTACAATCCATTTTTTGGAGCCTTAGCTTATGCGCCTACTCGGTAAAGCCCTTACTTTCGACGACGTTCTCCTCGTCCCCGCTTACTCCCAAGTCCTGCCCAAGGACACGTCGCTCGCGACACAATTCACCCGCAATATTCGCCTGAACCTGCCCCTGGTGTCCGCTGCCATGGACACCGTGACCGAAGCGCGTTTGGCGATTGCCATCGCGCAAGAAGGCGGCATTGGCATCGTGCACAAAAACCTCACCGCGCAAGAGCAAGCCGCCCAAGTGGCCAAGGTCAAGCGCTACGAGTCCGGTGTGCTTCGCGACCCGGTCGTCATCACCCCCGACACCACCGTGCGCCAGGTCATGGCCTTGTCAGACGAGCTGGGTGTCTCGGGCTTTCCGGTGTGCGACGGCGGCAAGGTGGTCGGCATCGTGACGGGCCGGGATTTGCGTTTTGAGACCCGCTACGACCAAAAGGTCAGCGAGATCATGACGCCGCGTGAGCGCCTGGTCACTGTGCCTGAAGGCACCACACCCGAGCAAGCCAAGCACCTGCTCAACAAACACAAACTCGAACGCCTGCTCGTGGTGAACGACGCCTTTGAACTCAAGGGCCTGATCACCGTCAAGGACATCACCAAGCAGCTGAACTTCCCCAACGCTGCCCGCGACGGAGCAGGCAAGCTGCGTGTGGGTGCGGCGGTGGGTGTGGGCGAGGGCACCGAAGAGCGCGTTGAGGCGCTGTCGCGCGCAGGCGTGGACGCCATTGTGGTGGACACCGCGCATGGCCACAGCAAAGGCGTGCTCGACCGCGTGCGCTGGGTCAAGCAAAACTACCCGCACATCGAGGTCATTGGCGGCAACATCGCCACGGGCGCAGCGGCATTGGCCCTGGTTGAGGCGGGTGCCGACGGCGTCAAGGTCGGCATCGGCCCCGGCTCGATCTGCACCACCCGCATCGTGGCGGGCGTGGGTGTGCCGCAAATCATGGCGGTGGACAGCGTGGCCACGGCCCTCAAAGGCACGGGCGTGCCTTTGATCGCTGACGGGGGCATCCGCTACAGCGGCGACATCGCCAAGGCGATTGCCGCAGGCGCAGGCACCGTGATGATGGGCGGCATGTTTGCAGGCACCGAAGAAGCGCCCGGCGAAGTGATCCTGTTCCAGGGCCGCAGCTACAAGAGTTACCGCGGCATGGGCTCCATTGGTGCCATGCAGCAGGGCAGTGCGGACCGCTACTTCCAGGAGTCCAGCACCGGTAACCCCAACGCCGACAAACTGGTGCCCGAAGGCATCGAAGGCCGCGTGCCTTACAAAGGCTCGGTCGTGGCCATCATCTACCAGATGGCGGGTGGCTTGCGCGCTTCCATGGGCTACTGCGGTTGCGCCACGATCAACGACATGCACGAGCGTGCCGAGTTTGTCGAGATCACCGCTGCGGGCATCCGCGAAAGCCATGTGCACGACGTGCAGATCACCAAGGAAGCCCCGAACTACCGGGCTGATTAAAATCCGTCTCTGACCTCCAAGGCGTCTGCAACCCAGACGCCTTTTCATTTCTCAAAGAACGACGCTTGCCATGCAGCACTCCAAAATCCTGATCCTCGACTTCGGCTCGCAAGTCACCCAGCTGATTGCCCGCCGCGTGCGCGAAGCGCATGTGTTTTGCGAAGTGCATCCTTGCGACGTGAGCAGCGAATGGGTGCGCGAGTACGCCAAGGATGGCAACCTCAAGGGCATCATCCTGTCGGGCTCGCATGCCAGCGTGTACGAGGTGGATGACCGCGCACCCGATGCCGTGTTCGAGCTGGGCGTTCCGGTCTTGGGCATTTGCTACGGCATGCAAACCATGGCGCAGCAGTTGGGCGGCAAGGTTGAAGCCGGTCACACCCGTGAATTTGGCTATGCCGAAGTGCGGGCGCACGGTCACACAGAACTCCTCAAGGGCATCGAAGACTTCGCCACGTCCGAAGGTCACGGCATGCTCAAGGTCTGGATGAGCCACGGCGACAAGGTCACGGCCATGCCCCCCGGCTTCAAGGTCATGGCCTCGACCCCGGCTTGCCCCATTGCAGGCATGGCCGATGAGTCGCGACATTTCTACGCGGTGCAGTTCCACCCCGAAGTCACGCACACCGTGCAGGGCCAGGCGCTGCTCAACCGTTTTGTGCTCGACATTTGCAAGGCCCGCCCCGACTGGATCATGGGCGACTACATCGAAGAAGCCGTCGCCAAAATCCGCGAGCAGGTCGGTGACGAAGAAGTCATCCTGGGCCTGTCAGGCGGCGTGGACTCGTCCGTGGCCGCTGCGTTGATCCACCGCGCCATCGGCGACAAGCTGACCTGCGTGTTTGTGGACCACGGCCTGCTGCGCCTGAATGAAGGCGACATGGTCATGGACATGTTTGTCGGCAAGCTGCACGCCCACGTCATCCGCGTGGATGCCTGCGAGCTGTTCCTGGGCAAGCTGGCGGGTGTCAGCGAGCCCGAAGCCAAACGTAAGATCATTGGTGGCTTGTTTGTGGACGTGTTTAAAGAGCAGGCCGCGAAACTCAAGGCGGGCGACGGTGGGCACAAAGGCGCGACCTTCCTGGCCCAAGGCACGATTTACCCCGACGTGATCGAGTCCGGCGGTGCCAAGAGCAAGAAGGCCGTGACCATCAAGAGCCACCACAACGTGGGCGGCTTGCCCGAGCAGCTGGGCCTGAAACTGCTGGAGCCGCTGCGCGAACTGTTCAAGGACGAAGTGCGCGAACTCGGCGTGGCCCTGGGCTTGCCGCGTGAAATGGTCTATCGCCACCCCTTCCCTGGCCCGGGTCTGGGCGTGCGGATTCTGGGCGAAGTGAAAAAGGAATACGCCGACCTGCTGCGCCGCGCTGATGCCATCTTCATCGAAGAGCTGCGCAACTTCACCGACGAAGCCACGGGCAAGACTTGGTACGACCTGACCAGCCAGGCCTTCACCGTGTTCTTGCCAGTCAAGAGCGTGGGCGTGATGGGCGACGGCCGCACCTACGACTACGTGGTGGCCTTGCGCGCCGTGCAAACCAGCGACTTCATGACCGCCGACTGGGCCGAGCTGCCGTATGCGCTGCTCAAGAAAGTGTCGGGCCGCATCATCAACGAGGTGCGCGGCATCAACCGGGTCACCTACGACGTGTCGAGCAAACCGCCTGCGACGATTGAGTGGGAATGATCCCCTGAAGCCCTGACCGGAGGTTGACCATGAAAGTTCAAGTTTTTCGAGGCCTCAACATCCTGCTCTGGAGCTTGGCGGCTTTGACGCCCTCATGGGCACAAGACTGGTCTTCGGTCATCACTTCCGAGAAACACGCTTTCCGCGTGGTGACCTTGCTGCCCGGGCTGGAGAACCCCTGGTCGGTGGCGTTTTTGCCCGATGGCCGCATGTTGGTCACCGAGCGGGCGGGGCGTTTGCGCTTGGTGGGGCCAGATTTCCGTTTGGCCGCCCAACCCATTGAGGGCCTGCCGGAGATCGTCGAGCGCGGACAGGGCGGTTTGTTTGATGTGGTGCTGCACCCGCAATATGCGCAAAACGGCTGGATCTATTGGGCTTACAACGCGCCCGGCCCTGGCGGTTGGGGCACGGCCTTGGCCCGGGGCAAATTGCAAGGCCAGCGCATGACCGAGGTTCAGGTGCTGTTCAGCATGCAGCCCAAAACCCGTTCCAGCCAGCATTTTGGTGGGCGCATTGTGTTCGACAAAGCCGGGATGCTTTACCTGACCTTGGGTGACCGGGGCGACAAAGACCGTGCGCAAAAGCTGGATGACCATGCCGGCTCGGTCATCCGATTGCACGATGACGGTCGCGTGCCTGCCGACAACCCCTTTGCCAGGCGGGCCGGGGCCTTGCCCGAAAAATGGACTTTGGGCAACCGCAACATGCAAGGCGCGGCCCTGCACCCCCAAACCGGTGAGCTCTGGACACACGAGCACGGGCCGCAAGGCGGTGATGAGGTCAACGTGATGCGCTCGGGCTTCAATTACGGCTGGCCCGTGATCACCTACGGGGTCAACTACGGGCTGGGTACGCGCATTGGCGAGGGGCAGAGCAAACCCGGCATGGTGCAGCCTTTGCATGTGTGGGTGCCGTCGATTGCACCTTCGGGCATGGCCTTTGTGAGCGGATCGCAGTTTCCTCAATGGCAGGGCGATTTGCTGGTGGGGGCCTTACGCGGCCAAATGCTGGTGCGACTGGTGCTTGATGGCGAGAAAGTGCTGCGCGAAGAGCGTTTGCTGCAAGGCCGCGTGGGCCGCATCCGCGATGTGCGCATGGGGCCGGATGGTCTGGTTTATCTGCTGAGCGACGGCCCCGACGGGGCCTTGATGCGGCTGGAGCCGGTCAAGCCCTGAGTGCCTGGCCTGTGCCTGGCAATTTGGTAACCTCAGCGCACCATGTACCTCCCCCAACAATTCCACCACACCGACCCAGCCATCGCGCAGCGCATCATGCGCGAGCACCCCTTGGCGTCCATCGTGTCGGTGGGGGCAGATGGATTCCCGGTGCTCAGCCAAATCCCGGTGCACTGGCAAGCGGCTTCGCTTTGGCCCGATGGCCTGCAGTCTGAACACGGCGTTTTGCTGGGGCATTGCGCCCGCGCCAACCCGCAGGCGCAGTTGCTGGCCTCGCAGCCGCAAGCTTTGGTGAGTTTCATGGGGCCACAGGCCTACATGTCGCCCAGTGTTTATTCTGAAAAGCAACGCGTGCCCACCTGGACTTATCTGGCGGTGCAGGCCAAGGTGCGCACGCGCATCATCGATCCGCACGAAGACCGCGACCGTTTGCTCAAGTGCCTGATTGCCGAGCATGAGCCGTCTTATGCGCAGCAGTGGCGCGACTTGCCCGAGACCTACACCGGGGCGATGCTGAACGGCATTGTGGCTTTTGAAATGCAGATCACCGATTTGCAATGCGCGGTGAAGCTCAACCAGCACCGACCCGAAGCCCATGCCGCCATGCACGCCGCTTATGCGCAAGGCACAGAGCAAACCCAAGCACTGGCCCGTTGGATGCAAGATCTGGGGCTCGTGCCATGAGCCAGGGCGGAGATGACCTAAAGCAAGATCTTTCTCTGAGCGATGAGCAAGGCATGCGCCTGGCACTGGCGCAAGCTCAATTGGCTGCGGCAGCGGGCGAGGTGCCCGTGGGCGCGGTGGTTGTCAAGAACGGCCAAGTCATCGCCACAGGCCGCAACGCCCCGATTGCCAGCCGCGACCCGACAGCGCATGCCGAGGTGGTGGCCCTGCGCGAAGCGGCGCGGGTGCTGGGCAATTACCGGCTCGAAGGCTGTACGCTGTACGTGACGCTGGAGCCCTGCGCCATGTGCAGCGGGGCCATGCTGCACGCCCGGGTGGACCGCGTGGTGTTTGGCGCAGCCGACCCGCGCACGGGCGTGGCCGGCTCGGTGCTCAACCTGTTTGGCCACCCGCAGCTGAACCACCAGACGCAGGTCACGGGCGGTGTGCTGGCCGAAGAATGCGGCCAATTGCTCAAAGACTTTTTCAAACCCCGGCGTGTGAATGCCGACCCGGTGCGCGAAGACGCTTTGCGCACACCCGATGCCGCGTTTGCCGGTTTGCCGGATTACCCCTGGCAGCCGCACTATGTGAACGATCTGCCCAGCATCGTCGGGCTGCGCATGCATGTCCTGGATGAGGGCACGAAGGACGCGCCGCTCACATGGCTGTGCCTGCACGGCAACCCGGCCTGGAGTTACCTCTACCGCAAGATGATCCCGGTCTGGCTGGCGGCGGGGCACCGCGTGGTGGCCCCTGACCTGATCGGCTTTGGCAAGAGCGACAAGCCCAAGAAGGACAGCTTTCACCAGTTTGAAACGCATCGCCAGTCTCTGCTGGATTTGATTGAGCGGCTCGGTTTGCAGCGCGTGGTGTTGGTGGTGCAGGACTGGGGCGGCATTCTGGGCCTGACCTTGCCCATGGCCGCACCCGAACGCTACAAGGGCCTGCTGGTCATGAACACCACCTTGGCCACGGGCGAGCAGCCGCTCAGTGCTGGCTTTTTGGCCTGGCGCGACTGGTGCCAAGGCCAGCCGCTGTTTGACGTGGGCAAGCTGTTCAAGCGCGGCAACCCCGGCATGAGCCCGAAAGAGATGGCGGCCTATAACGCACCGTTTCCGGACAAAGGCTACCGTGCCGCGCTTCGGGCCTTTCCACCCATGGTGCCGGAGTTCGCCGATTCGCCCGGCGCGGCCGTGTCGCGGCAAGCGCAGGCCTTTTGGCGCGAAGACTGGCAAGGTCAAACATTCATGGCCATTGGCCAGCAAGACTCGGTGCTGGGTGAGCCCGTGATGCGCCAGTTGCAAAGCCAGATCAGGGGCTGCCCCGAGCCGATGCTGCTGCCCGATGCGGGCCATTTTGTGCAGGAGCAGGGCAGGGCGATTGCCGAAGCGGCTGTGCGAAACTTCAAGCCCTGAAAAAGAACACAGCCAATGGCCCACATTTACATTTTTTCTCCCTCCAGCGCGGTACGTGACAAAGCCGCTTTCCGCCGGGGCGTGAAGCGCCTGCAAGCCCAAGGGCATGAGGTGGAAGTCGACGAAGCGGCGCTGGCCAGCCACATGCGTTTTGCGGGCGACGACGCCACGCGCATCGCGGCCATCAGCCGCGCTGCGGCCAGTTGTGCCAACGTGGCGCTGATTTCGCGTGGTGGCTACGGCCTCACCCGCATCCTGCCTGCCTTGCCCTACAAACAGATCGCCAAAGCGATCGATGGCGGCATGCAGTTTGTGGGCCTGAGCGATTTCACGGCCTTCAACCAAGCTGTGTACGCCAAGACCGGGCGCATCAGCTGGCAGGGCCCCGCGCTGGGCGAAGACTTTGGCCCCGAGCAGGAACCTGACGACATCATGCAGGCCTGCTTTGACGACCTGCTGTTGGAGCAAGGCGAAGGCACGGGCTGGCAACTCCCCAAAGCCGAGGCCGAGTGCCGCGTCCTGGTGAAAGACGCGCCCCTTTGGGGAGGCAACCTGACGGTGCTCTCTTCGCTGCTGGGCACGCCCTATTTTCCACAGGTCAAAGGTGGCGTGCTCTTTCTCGAAGACGTGGGCGAGCACCCCTACCGCGTTGAGCGCATGCTCACGCAGCTCTTGCAGGCGGGCGTGCTGGCCCAGCAAAAGGCGGTGCTGTTCGGCCAATTCACCAACTACAAGCTGGTGCCTGCGCACGACAAAGGCTTCAAGCTGGCCACCGTGGTCGACTGGCTGCGCAGCCAGATCAAGGCACCCGTGCTCACGGGGCTGCCCTTTGGCCATGTCGAGACCAAGGTGTTGCTGCCTGTAGGTGCCAAGGTGGACCTTGTCACCGAAGGGCGTGACGCGCTGATGGTTTGGGGCCATATTTAAAAGGCGCTGCCAGGACCACCTGTTTTCTGGCCTGAGGACGCTGAAGTCGGTGGCGGCACCGACGCTTTCAAAATGATGGAGACAAGCATGAAATGGATCGCAAGAATCCTGTTGGTGGCCGTGGTCGCCCTTTTGGCGGCAGGAGGGGCCCTCAGTGTCCATTTGCTGCGCGGCATGCCCCAACTCGATGGCGAAACTTCGCTCAAGGGCTTGTCCGGCCCGGTTCAGATCACCCGTGACGCTTCGGATGTGACCCACATCAACGCCCGCAACGCCTTGGACGCCTGGCGTGCCATCGGCTTTGTGCATGCACAGGAGCGCGGCTGGCAAATGGCGTTCAACCGGCGTGTCATGCGCGGCGAGTTGTCTGAAATCCTGGGCAAGGCCACGCTGGACACCGACAAGCTGATGCGCACGCTGGGCATCATCGGCATGGCCCAGCAGCAGTTGAAAGGCCTGTCTCCAGCCACCCAGGCCGCCTTGCAGGCTTACAGCGAGGGCATTCAGACCGCTTGGCAAAGTGGCGCAGTGCGTCCTTCGCCCGAATTCAAAGTGCTGGGCACCCAGGCAAGCGGCGCCGATGGTCAAACCTGGACGCCCGAAGACAGTGTGGGCTGGGCCCTGATGATGGCCCTGGACTTGGGCGGCAACTGGGGCCAGGAGTTTGCCCGCTTGTCGGCGGGCCAGATTCTGAACAATAAACAACTGTGGCAGCTCTTGCCCGCTTACCCCGGAGAGAAACCGGCCACGGCGGTGGATTTGCCGGGTTTGTATGCCCGTCTGGGTGTCTATGCAGCCACTGCAGCCAAAGCGGCACAAATGCCTGCCGCCGCCAGTCCTTTGGCCCAATGGTCGGCCGACTGGGTGCGCGACATGGGCATTCTGGAGGGCAAAGGCAGCAACAACTGGGTGGTGCCGGGCAGCCGCACCGTGTCGGGCAAGCCCCTGCTGGCCAACGACCCGCACCTGGCCCTGAGTTCTCCGGCCATCTGGTACTACGCCCATCTCCAAGCGCCTGCGGGTGAATTGCCCGGCGGCCACAAACACCCCGCGCTCGACGTGATCGGTGCCACCTTGCCCGGTTTGCCCTTTGTGGTGCTGGGCCGTACCCAAGGGGTGGCCTGGGGCTTCACCAACACCGGCCCCGATGTGCAGGACTTGTACCTGGAGCAACTTGACGCGGCCAAACCCGGCCAATACCGCACGCCTGAAGGCTGGGCCGCTTTCGCCGAACGCAGTGAAACCATCCGCGTCAAAGGGCAGGCCGATGTCGCGCTCAAGGTGCGCAGCACCCGCCATGGTCCGGTCATCAGCGATGTGCAGCCGCAATACCAAGGCCTGCTCGACGCGAGCCGCTATGCCGTGAGCCTGCGCTGGTCGGCGCTCACGCCCGACAACAAAACCATCGAAGCCGGGATGCAAGCCAACTGGGCGCAAACCGTGCCCCAACTGCAAGATGCTTTTGCCGAGCACCATGCGCCCATGCAAAGCGTGGTGATGGCCGACACCTTGGGCCAAGTGGCCTACAAAGCCGTGGGCAAAGTGCCCACGCGTTCGGCCTCCAACGACATCCGTGGTGTGGCGCCATCCCCGGGCTGGCTGGCCCAATACGACTGGACGGGCTGGTTGCCCTATGCGCAAAACCCGGCGGTGGATGCCGCCCAGATCGAAAAGAAGGGCTGGCACGCCACCGCGAACCAGAACATCCTGCCGCCCGGTTATGCCCATTTTGTGGGCGGTGACTGGACCACGCCCGAGCGCTTCGATCGGATCGAGCAGTTGCTGGCGGCCACGCCTCGCCACAGCCTGCAAAGCATGCAGACGATCCAGAACGATGTGCTGTCCCTGGGGGCCAAAACCTTGCAGGCCAAGCTGGGTCAAGTCAGTTCACAGCATCCCTTGGCCCCGGCAGCTTTGAAGCTGTTGGCCGGGTTTGACGGCCAGATGCGCACCGACAGCGCAGCAGCTTTGGTGTTGAACGTCTGGGCCGACGAGTTGACGCGGGGCTTGTTGGTGCCACATCTGGGAGCAGAGCGCTTTCAGGCGCTGTATGGCAAGCGCCATTTCCGGGCTGCGGTGGAGGGCATGCTGGACCGCGCCGACGCGTTTTGGTGTGGCCCGGCCGGTTGCCCCGCGCAAGTGAGTTCGGCGCTGGATCGAGCGCTCGACCGCATCGCGGCCAGTCAGGGGCGGGATGTGTCGGCCTGGCGTTGGGGTGCCTGGCACCCGGCCATCAGCAGCCACAAACCCTTTGGCAAGGTGCCTTATCTGAATGCCTTGTTTGATGTGCGGGTGGAAAGTGCCGGAGATTTGTTCACGGTGAATGTGGGCCAGTACTGGGCCAATGACAAGCAAGCCCCCTTTGCCAACCGGCATGCGGCCTCCATGCGGGCGGTGTACGACCTGAGTGAAACGGGTCAGTCGGTTTTCATCTACCAGACGGGCCAGTCTGGCCATGCGTTTGATCCGCGCAGCCGCGACATGGCGCGGCAGTGGGCGCAAGGGGCCTACAGGGCTTTGCAACAACAGCCCACCGCCGTGTTGCACCGCATGACGCTGAGGCCCTGAACGGCCCTGGCGTGGGCCGTGTCGAGTTCAGGCGCGTCGCTGTGCGACAAAGCCGGAGAGATAAGCCGACAGCCAAACAGGGGACAGGTCCTTGTTGAGCACTTGAATGCTGACCGTCGGGCCACCCGTTTTGGCCGCAGGCAACAAATCCTCTTCAGGACTCAGGATCAGCGTGTGAGCCACGGTATGCCGTGAGCCAACGAATTTCTGCAGAATCTCCAAGGCCTTTTCTTGCTGCTTGCGTGGCTCGGTCATCTGAATGACCAGCAGATCGTGCTTTTCGTTCAGCAGCTCCAGCAATGCCTCGGTCAAAGACTCGAGAAACGAGACCTGGAGCGGCATGTTCCACTGGGTGACCTCTTTTTTCAGGCGCAGGGTCAATTCAGGGGACTCGATCACCATCATGACTTTGGCACGGCGGTCACTGGGCACACGAGGCGGCTCGGCAAAATTGTTGGCGCTTTGGTAGTTCAACACCGAGGCCAGAGAAATGCGGCGGTGCCCCCCAAAGGTTTTCCAGGCCTGCAGGATATTGTTGTCGACCAGCTTTTGAATCGTGGCCATGGACAAGCCCAAACGCTTGGCAGCTTGCGAGCTGGTCAGAAACTCGGCGGTTTCGGGTTCTCGTGTTTCGGTATCGATCAACATGTGTGAAGGCTCTCTCGTATGTGGCAGGCTGGCGGCACGCCTTGGTGTTTTTTTGATTTTTTGAGTTGCTTGACGTTGGGTCATGGCGAAGATGGTTTTAAGCATCAAAATCATTCATCACGGCGGTTTGGATTTTCAAGAAAAACAATTCCCAGGAACATCCCCAATTGGGGATGTTTTGATTGAATTTATTGAAAATATCCAAATAATTAACAAAATTGACGAAGCTCAAGAGCGCATTCAGGGGTGAGCGCTCATCGTTGGCCGTTTTGTCCCGGTGTCCGCCGTTAACATGCGGGTGACATGTCTTCACACCCCACATCCAACTTGCAGCCTTGGCAAGTCATCACAGGGGGCATTTGCGGCCTGGTGTTGACCATCGGTTTGGCCCGTTTTGCCTTCACCCCCTTGCTGCCCCTGATGCAATTGCAGACCGGTTTGAGCGACGCCGCAGCCGGGGGCTTGGCCGCCATCAATTACGCAGGCTACATCTCGGGTGCCTTGGCTGTGGCCTGGATCGATGACGTGCGCTGGCGTCACCGTTTATACGGCTGGGGCTTGTGGATGGCCTTGCTGACCACGGCGGCCATGGCGCTCACCACCTGGATGCCCGCTTGGGGTCTGTCGCGTTATCTGGGAGGGCTGTGTGGTGCCGGCGGCATGCTCTTGGGCTCGGGCTTGGTGTTGGGTTGGCTGATGCGGCAGGGCCGTCGCCCGGAGTTGGGGCTGTACTTCATCGGCATCGGCTTGGGCGTGGCGGTGTCGGCTTTGGGGGCCTGGGGCTTGTCGTTTTTATGGCCCGATTGGTCATCGCAGTGGTTGGCATTTGCAGCGATCGGCTTGGTGTTTTTTGTGCCCGCCTGGCTGTGGCGGCCGCCTGTGCCGCCTCTTGTGGCCCCGTCGGCGGCCAGCAACTCGGGGCCGGCCGTGTCGCGCCGCTGGATGCTGATCATGGCGGGCAGTTACTTTGCGGCAGGTTGGGGTTTTGTCATCAGCGCCACCTTCACCGTGGCCATTGTCGAGCGCGAACCCGCCTTGGCAGGACAGGGCGCACTGGCTTGGGCGCTGGTCGGTTTGGCGGCCATGCCCGCGGTGTTCGTGTGGGACAAAGTGGCCCGCCGCTTGGGTGATACCCGGGCTTTGCTGCTGGCTTTTGCCTTGCAGACCGTGGCGGTGGTGTTGCCTGCCGTGTCGGGCTCATTGGCTGCCGCACTGCTAGGGGCCATCGGGTATGGCGCGACTTTCATTGGCATCGTCAGCTTGACTTTGGCCCTGGTGGGGCGCAGGGCCCCGCAAAACCCCGGCAAGGCCATGGCCCGTTTGACCTTGAGCTACGGTGCCGCGCAAATGGTCGCCCCGGTGGTGGCTGGGGCCATGGCGCAGGCCACAGGCACCTTCAAGGGGGCACTGTGGCTGACCGCCGGGGTCATGCTGCTGGGCATGGCCTTGCTGGCCACCTTGCCGGAAGACGCCCAGGTCTGACCGGGTCACTGCCCGTCAGTGAGGGTGCCGATGGTGGGCATCGGGCACATAGGCATGGGCGTGGGTGATGACTTCATGCCGATGCCGATGGCTGTGCACGCCGCTGGGCATCGGGTCGTGTACGTGGTTGTGGTGTCCGTCGTCATGGCGGTGCGCGTGTTCGTGCTCAAGCGCTTCGTGGGTGTGCATGTGGGCATGGGTTTCCGTCAGGTGCAGGAGCACTCCTGCCAACATCAGCAGACCGGCCACGACCATTAGCCCCGTGCCGGAGCGGTCACCCAAGGCCCAGGCGCCCAAAGCGCCGATGAACGGCGCAAAGGCGAACACCGAGCCGGTGCGGGCCGCTCCAAAGCTGCGCTGCGCCAGCAAATAAAACCGCAAGCTCAAGCCGTAGCCCGTAGCGCCCACCGCCACCAGTCCCAAAGCACTCAGAGCCTGCGGCATGGGCTCAGCCAGCAGCCCGGCCAATAAGCCTGTGCACACTGCGCCCAGCGAGGCTTTAACCAGAACCACCTGGCCCGGATCGCGATCGGCGACACTGCGTGACAGGGTGTTGTCCACTCCCCAGGCCACGGTCGCCAGCATCACGGCCAGCAAACCCCACAGCTGAACTTGCCCCGAAGCGCCTTGCTCAACGACCAGGACCATGCCGCCCGCCAGCAGCAAGGCCACCGCCAGGCTCACCCTTTTGTCCAAGGTTTCGCCGTACCAACGCCAGGCCAGGAGCGCCGTGAACACGGCCTCCAGCGTGAGCATCAGCGAGGCGCTGGCACCGCTGGTGTGCTGCAAACCCCAAGCCAAAGCCACCGGTGCGATCACAGCACCTGTACCGGCCATGGCCAGCAGTCTGGGCGCGTCGCTTTTTTGCAGGCGCGCCTCTTGGGTGGCCGGTCGCCTTGAAACCCACGCCACCCCAGCGGCACCGGCATACAACAACCCCGCTGTCGTGAATGGCCCCAGCCCTTGGCCCATGCTTTGCACCAGGGGCGTGCTCAGCCCGAACAGCGCGGCCGAGAGCAAAGCCAGCAGGCCACCGCGAAGGGCGGGGTGGGGGGAGGCGGGGCTCACACTTTATTGACCGGTGAAATTGGCCGCGATGAAGTTGCCGGGCAGGGTAAAGAACATGTAGAGGGTCTCCTTGGATTTGTCTTTGGCAGTGGGGACAAGCCCCATGGTTCGTGCCTCAACCACTGGCGTGAGCCACATTAGCGACTGCCACATCAGGGCAAGTATTAGCAAGGTAGCGCGGGCGCTTTGTGATGTGAACCAGATTTTACGAAAGCACATGACGATGATTGCTTCGCAAAATCACTGCACCATGTAGTTCAGAAGGTCTTGTACAGCCAGCACGGAAGCACTTGTATGGGGCTGTCAGTGCAGACGCCATCCAAGCAGGTCAACAGTTCTGGTGCAGGTGGCGCTGTTGTCGCAAAATCGCCGCACCATGCTGAATCAAAAAGCCAGACAGGCGACAGGGGGGGGACCATGGATATCATCAGCCAACAGCAGTTGCTTCACCGCGACTTCGCCGAGCAGCACATGCACACCATCCTGCCCCGCCTGGCCGGGGCGGGCGCGGTGTCCCGGGTCGACCAAGTGGACGCGGTGCACGCCGTGCTGCAACCAGCCTCGCGGGTGCTGGTGGTGCAGGCCACGGGCTGGGGCAAGTCGGCGGTGTACTGGGCGGCCACGCACGCGATGCGCAGCACGGGCGCGGGTCCCACGCTGGTGGTCTCGCCCCTGCTGGCGCTGATGCGCGACCAGGTCAGCGCCGCCGAGCGGGCGGGCCTGAAGGCAGCCACCGTGAACTCCACCAACATCGATGACTGGGACGAGGTGTTTGAGCGGCTGGACCAGGACGCCATCGACGTGCTGCTGGTCTCGCCCGAACGGCTGGGCAACCCGCGATTTGCGGCGCGGTTGGGCGCTTTGCTGGCCCGGGTGGGTCTGATCGTGATCGACGAGGCGCATTGCATCAGCGATTGGGGTTTTGACTTTCGGCCCGACTACCAGCGGCTGGCGCGGGCGCTGCTCTCGACGCCCACGGCCAGCGTGCTCGCCACCACGGCCACGGCCAATCAGCGGGTCACGCTGGACATTGGCAAGCAGTTGGGCGCGGGCACGGTGACTTTTCGCGGCACGCTGGCGCGCACCTCGCTCACGCTGTCGGTGGTTCCGGGCTTGTCGCCCTTGCAGCGCTACGCCTGGATTGCGGATGCCTTGGAGCAATTGCCTGGCTCGGGCATTGTGTACGTGCTGACCGTGGCCGAAGCCGAGCGGCTCACGGCTTTTTTGCGCAGCTGCGGCCATGCGGTGGATGCGTATTCCGGTCAGACCGACGCCGACACGCGCCTCAAAGTGGAAGAGCGTTTGCGCCACAACCAGGTCAAGGTGGTGGTGGCCACTTCGGCGCTGGGCATGGGTTACGACAAGCCGGACCTGGGCTTTTGTGTGCATGTGGGCTCACCGTCGACCCCGGTGGCTTATTACCAGCAGGTGGGGCGGGCGGGCAGGGCAGTGGCGCATGCCGAAGGGGTGTTGCTGCCGTCCGGTGCCGACGAGCGCATTTGGGATTACTTCGCCATCGCGTCGATTCCGGACGCGGCCACGGCTGCCAAGGTGTTGCAAAGTTTGGGCAACGACGGGCGCAGCTTGCTGGAGATCGAAGCCGACACGGGCGTGCGGCGGGGGCGGCTGGAAGCGCTGCTCAAAATTCTGGCCGTCGAAGGCGTGGTGGACAAGGACGGCCCCACTTGGCGCGCCACGGGCGTGCCCTATGAACACGACAGTGCCAAATGGACCGCGCTGGCCCAGGTGCGCCAGCAAGAGGCGGGCATCATGCGCCAGTACGCGCACGGTGCGGGTTGCCTGATGGCGTATTTGCAAACCGCGCTGGACGACCCTTCGCCCGCGCCCTGCGGACGTTGCTCGGTGTGCACCGGGAACTTGCCGTTTCCAGGCCTGTCGCCATCACAAGACAAATTGATCGCCGCTCGTAACTTTTTGCGCGGCATGGACGTGGACATCGAGCCGCGCAAACGCTGGCCCGCCGGGGTGGGGCGCAAAGGGAGTATTCGCGGCTTTGACGTGGGCCGCGCTGTGGCCTTTGCCGATGACCCGGGCTGGGTGGCCGAGCTGCAGGCGCTGCGCTTGGCCACAGACGGGCAGGGCGCAGGCTCAGGCGAGGTGCCGCCTGACCTGCTGGCCGGGGCCGTGGCCACGCTGGGCCGTTGGGCCAAAACCTGGCCTGCGCGGCCCGTCTGTGTGGTGCCGCTGCCCGCGCCGAACATGGCCGCCAACCGGCAATTGGCGGCGCACATCGCCCACAAAGGCCGATTGCCCTTGCACGACGTGTTCAGCTGGCGCGGCGGCCCCGCGCCCGACGACAGCGCCTCCACGCCCGTGGTGGCACATCTGGAGTCGGCCATTCGCCTGGCACCCGATGCCGCGCTGCCCGCCGGGCCGGTGCTGCTGGTGGCCACCGATGTGCGCACCCGCTGGACGGCCACAGTGGCGGCCGCGCTGTTGCGCGAGCAGGGGGCGAGCCAGGTGCTCTTGCTGGCCTTGCACCTGCGGCCTTGAAACTGAGCAGGTCTTTTAGGTCGCGGGCTTTGGCCCCGACATGTGGTGTGCGCCAAGCTCACACCTTTTGGAGCTGAAGCTGCGACCTGCAAAATGCCTTGGTGCATGATCGGCACCAATTTTTGGCAATTTCACCATGACCGACGACGCACACGACACGCCCCTGCTGCAAGAACCCCGCCTTTGGCAAGACGAACAATGGACGGCCCAGGTCATCAAAAACGAGGACGACGATGGTTGGGCGGTGGCGATGTTCAAGGCCGGTGAATCCGAGCCCGCATTGGTCGGCCCCTGGACCATGGGGCGCGACAAAAAGAACCCCAAGCCGCTGGACGGCGCGGCCTTCATCACCTTGGTCAAAACCGCCAGCGAGTTTGTGCGTCGCAGCGAGCAGCAGCTGCATGCACAGATCAACCAAAGCGTGACTGTCAATGGCCAAGACAGCCGCGTCACGGTGTTGCTGTGCATCGTGCCCGACGAGGACAACCCCTACGCGGTGCTGCGTGCGCAGTACGAGGGCGGGGATGCGTTGGCCGAAGTCAAGGTGGAGGCGGGTTTCAAGCTGAACCGGCAAACAGCCCAGGCCTGGGTGGACGCCGACTTTGCCAGGCCGGGCAATGGACGGCGCTGAAGCATGCTGAGCCCGGCTGCTTTGGGGCTCAAATTCCCAGGCTTTGCAGCTGGACCAATCCCTTTGGGGTTTGCAAGGTGGCGACCAGATTGGCCGGACCCTCGTTGACGTTGACGCCCTCAAGGCCAATTGCATCGTAGGCGGCTTGCAGTTTGGCGGCACTCGGGTGGCTCACCGCCAGGCTTTGCAGGGTGACGCCCGAGCGGGGTAGGCTGTTGCGCGGGTGCAGACGCAGCGGGTCGGTGGCATCGGGCTTGCCCCACTGGATCAAGGTGGGCAAGGTGCCGTTGAACAGGCGCTCGCCGTCTTCGCGCACGGTGATTTGCCAATTCAGGGTGCCTTTGCCCGATTTGCGGGTGGCGTGCACCACTTGGCCGCGTTCAATGCCCTGGGTGCGCAGCACATGCCGGGCGGCTTTGATGTCATCGGTGCTGGTCACGAAGTGGATCAGCCGGGGTTGCTCGGCCACGGCTTTTTGCAAGGCCTTGTCGTCCATGTCGAACCAGCGGGGCACCTGTGAGCGTTTGGGGATGACTGCATCGGGGTTGATGGCGATGATTTCAACGTAAGCCAAAGGAAATTTGGGCGATGCAATCTTGAACAGCCGGTTGTGCGTGCCGTATTTTTCGTGTTCGCCGCCTGGGCCGGGGGTGATGCCCAGGGTCTCTTCGCACCATTGCACGCCTGCGTCCAAGGACGAGGCCATCACCACCAGGTGGTCAATTTGTGTTTTCATTTTTTTTCAGATCAAAGCTTGCCGCTGAGCATAACGGATGCCTGCCCGCGCCTGCGACAATCGCGGCTGACGTTTTGGGAGTCTTTATGTTGATCGATGCAGATGAAAGCCAGTTGGTGCTGGTGGATTTTCAGGCCCGCCTGAAGCCCGCGATGCTGGACGCCGATGCCGTCTGGGCCAACGCGGCACGCCTGGCCACCTTGGCGCAGGCGCTGGAAGTGCCCACCTGGGGCACCGAGCAAAACCCCTCGCGTTTGGGCGAGATGCCGCCCGAAATCCGCAGCCACTGCCGCCAGGTGCTGGCCAAGATGCAGTTCAGCGCCGTTGAAGAAGGCTTGGGCGAATGGCTGCAGCCCGTGCCGGTGCAGGCCCCGCGCGGCAACGCCCGCAGCTTGCCGCGTCACCTGCAAAAGCCCCAGCCCGGGGCTGAGCCGCGCAAGACCATCGTGCTGGCCGGGTGCGAGGCGCACATTTGCCTGCTGCAGACCGCGCTCGATCTGCTGGAAGACGAATTCGAGGTGTGGGTGGTGACCGATGCCTGCAGCTCGCGCACCGAGCGTAACCGCGACGCCGCGTATGACCGTTTGGCCGGGGCAGGGGCCGAACTGGTGACCGCCGAGATGGTGGCATTCGAGTGGGTTCGCACCGCCGAACACCCGGATTTCAAGCTGCTGCAAACCCTCTTCAAGTGAACCTTCAGGCGCATGGGCGGGCACCCCGTCAGGTGCCTGCTGTGCGCTGAACCTTGCGGGGCTTGAAGTCAGCTTGTTGCAAGTCCCTTGCTCATAATTATGAATTCAGAAGGGTGTCCGTCACGGGGCTGGCACACCCTCCGGGAATTCATTTGGCCGGCATTCAGGAGACTTTCATGGGCAGCTTTGCTGACTTTCACGCACGCTCGATCAACGACCGCGACGCTTTCTGGGCCGAGCAGGCCAAACTGGTGGACTGGAAGGTCCCGCCGCAGCAAATTTGCGACTACAGCAACCCACCCTTTGCCAAGTGGTTTGTGGGGGGGCAGACCAACCTGTGCCACAACGCAGTCGACCGCCACCTGGCCGAGCGCGCCGACCAGCCCGCTCTGATCTTCGTCTCGACCGAGACCGATCAGGAAAAAACCTACACCTTCCGCGAGCTGCACGCCGAAGTGCAGCGCATGGCCGCCATCTTGCAAGACCTGGGTGTGGTCAAGGGCGACCGCGTGCTGATTTACATGCCCATGATCGCCGAGGCGGCTTTTGCCATGCTCGCTTGCGTGCGCCTGGGGGCGATCCACTCGGTGGTGTTTGGCGGTTTTGCTTCGCACTCGCTGGCCACGCGTATTGAAGACGCTTCTCCCAAGGTGATCATCAGCGCCGATGCGGGTTCGCGCGGCGGCAAGGGCGTGCCCTACAAGCCGCTGCTCGACGAAGCGATCAAGCTGTCCGCCCACAAGCCGGCCAAGGTGGTCATGGTGGACCGCCATCTGGCACCGTTCACACCTGTGCCCGGCCGCGATGTGGACTACGCCACCGAACGGGGCAAGCACATGGATGCGGTCGTGCCCTGCGTCTGGGTCGAATCCACCCACCCCAGCTACACGCTCTACACCTCGGGCACCACCGGCAAGCCCAAGGGCGTGCAACGCGACACCGGGGGCTACACCGTGGCCCTGGCCGCCAGCATTCCCAACATCTTTGAAGGTAAGCCGGGTGGCACCTTTTTCTGCACCAGCGACATCGGCTGGGTGGTGGGCCACAGCTACATCATCTACGGCCCACTGATTGGCGGCATGGCCACCATCCTTTATGAAGGCCTGCCCATCCGCCCGGATGGCGGCATCTGGTGGAGCCTGGTCGAGAAGTACAAAGTCCAGGTCATGTTCAGCGCCCCCACGGCCATCCGGGTGCTCAAAAAGCAGGATCCGGCCTTGCTCACCAAGTACGACCTGTCCAGCCTGCAGGCGCTGTTCCTGGCGGGTGAGCCGCTGGACGAGCCGACTGCCAAGTGGATTTCCGAAGGCCTGAACGGCAAGGCCATCATCGACAACTACTGGCAGACCGAAACTGGCTGGCCGATTTTGAGCATTTGCAACGGCGTGGAAAAAGCGCCGAGCAAGTTTGGCTCGCCCGGCAAGGCGATTTACGGCTACAACGTCAAACTGGTCGACGACCAGACGGGCGAAGAGTTGACGGGCGCCAACCAGAAGGGCGTATTGACCATCGAAGGCCCCTTGCCCCCCGGCAACCTGCAGACCATCTGGGGTGACGACGAGCGTTTTGTCAAGACCTACTGGAAGACCGTGCCCAATAAGGTGGTCTACAGCACCTTCGATTGGGCGGTGCGTGACGAAGATGGTTATTACTTCATCTTGGGCCGTACCGACGACGTGATCAACGTGGCCGGTCACCGCTTGGGCACCCGCGAGATCGAGGAAAGCATCTCCAGCCACCCCAATGTGGCCGAGGTGGCGGTGGTGGGTGTGGCCGACCAGCTCAAGGGGCAGGTGGCCATGGCCTTTGCGATTGCCAAGGACACCTCGGGCCTGACGGACGCGGCAGCGCGCCTGAAGCTCGAAGGCGAAGTCATGAAGGTGGTGGACTCGCAGCTGGGCGCGGTGGCCCGACCCTCGCGCGTGTTCTTCGTCTCGGCTTTGCCCAAGACGCGCAGCGGCAAGCTGCTGCGCCGTGCCATCCAGGCCGTGGCCGAGGGGCGCGACCCGGGCGACCTGACCACCATGGACGATCCCGCCGCATTGCAGCAGATCGTGGACCTGGTCAAAGGCTGATGCACCCTGACCCCGCTTTGGCGGGGTCTTTTTTTATCCCAATCGCCTTCCACCCGTCGGGTTCCGTGCCGCTGTAAGTTTGGTATCGGACAAGCCGTGGCACAATGCGCGTTGTACTCAGGCCCTTCCCCTGCCACAGTCGCATCCGCCAACCGGTTCAGCCGTGTCGCGGAAGGTAATTCTCAACCAACTAATGTTTCCCAGAGGGGAACGGAGGTCAGCGAAACATGAGCGAGACTAATTCCGTCTACGCTGCCTATTCAGGCAACACCCACCTTTTCGGAGGTAACGGCCCGTACGTCGAAGAGATGTACGAGAACTACCTGGCCAACCCAGGCAGCGTGCCCGACTCCTGGCGCGAGTACTTCGACGCACTCCAGCACGTTCCCGCCGTCGACGGCTCCAACGCCAAAGACGTGCCCCACCTGCCTGTCATCAACGCTTTCGCCGAACGCGCCAAAGCCGGTGGCACCAAAGTGGTCATGGCCAGCGAAAACGTTGAAATGGGCCGCAAGCGCACCGCCGTTCAACAGCTGATCGCCGCCTACCGCAACGTGGGCCAGCGCTGGGCCGACCTAGACCCTCTGAAGCGCACCGAGCGCCCCAACATCCCTGACCTCGACCCCGCTTTCTACGGCTTCACCGATGCCGACCAGGAAACCGTGTTCGACACCAGCAACACCTTCTTTGGCAAGAACAACATGCCACTGCGCGAGCTGCTCAATGCGCTGCGCGAGACCTATTGCGGCACGCTGGGGGCTGAGTACATGTACACCACCGAGCAGGCCGAAAAGCGCTGGTGGCAGCAAAAGCTCGAAAGCATCCGCAGCAAACCGAATTTCGGCGCTGAGAAGAAAAAGCAGATCCTCGACCGCCTGACGGCTGCCGAAGGTCTGGAGCGCTATTTGCACACCAAATACGTGGGCCAGAAGCGTTTCTCGCTCGAAGGCGGCGAAAGCTTCATCGCAGCGATGGACGAACTGATTCAGTCCGCTGGCGCGCAAGGCGTGCAGGAAGTCGTGATCGGCATGGCCCACCGCGGCCGCTTGAACGTGCTGGTCAACACCATGGGCAAGTTGCCTGCGGACCTGTTTGCCGAATTCGACCACACCGCCCCCGAAGACCTGCCTGCGGGTGACGTGAAATACCACCAGGGTTTCAGCTCGGACGTGAACACCCCCGGTGGCCCGGTCCACCTGTCGCTGGCGTTCAACCCCTCGCACCTGGAAATCGTGAACCCCGTGGTCGAAGGCTCGGTGCGTGCCCGCATGGACCGCCGCAACGACCCGCTGGGCAAGCAAGTGCTGCCCGTGCTGGTTCATGGCGACGCCGCGTTCGGTGGCCAGGGCGTGAACCAGGAAACTTTTGCGCTCGCGCAAACCCGTGGTTATTCCACAGGTGGCACGGTGCACATCATCATCAACAACCAGATCGGTTTCACCACCTCAGACCCTCGCGACATGCGCTCGAGCGTGTTCTGCACCGACATCGTCAAGATGGTCGAAGCGCCTGTGCTGCACGTCAACGGTGACGATCCGGAAACCGTGGTGCTCGCTACCCAGCTGGCCCTGGAGTACCGCATGACCTTCCGCAAGGACGTGGTGTTGGACGTGGTGTGCTTCCGCAAACTGGGCCACAACGAGCAGGACACCCCTGCGCTGACCCAGCCGCTGATGTACAAAAAGATCGCGACCCACCCCGGCACGCGCAAGCTGTTTGCCGACAAGCTGGCCACACAAGGCCTGGGTGAGACCCTGGGCGACGACATGGCCAAGGCCTACCGCGCTGCACTGGACGCTGGCAAGAACACGACCGAGCCCGTGTTGACCAACATCAAGACCCAATTCACCGTGAACTGGGCGCCCTTCATGGGCAAGAAGTGGACCGATGCAGGCGACACTTCCATTCCTTTGGCCGACTGGAAGCGTCTGGCCGAGAAAATCTCGACCATCCCCGAATCGGTCACCCCGCACCAGCTGGTCAAGAAGGTCTATGACGACCGCGCGGCCATGGGCCGAGGCGAGATTCCCGTGGACTGGGGCATGGGCGAGCACATGGCTTTTGCCTCCTTGGTCGCCAGTGGCTACCCCGTGCGTCTGTCCGGCGAAGACTGCGGCCGCGGCACGTTCACACACCGCCACGCGGTCATTCACGATCAAAAGCGTGAGAAATGGGACACCGGCACTTACGTCGCCCTGCAAAACGTCTCGGACAAGCAGGCCCCGTTTGTCGTCATCGACTCGATCCTGTCGGAAGAGGCCGTGCTGGCCTATGAATACGGCTACGCCTCCAACGACCCCAACACCCTGGTGATCTGGGAAGCCCAGTTCGGCGACTTCGCCAACGGTGCGCAGGTGGTGATCGACCAGTTTATTGCTTCGGGCGAAGTCAAGTGGGGCCGTGTCAACGGCATCACCCTGATGCTGCCGCACGGCTACGAAGGCCAGGGCCCCGAGCATAGCTCGGCCCGTGTTGAGCGCTTCATGCAACTCGCGGCCGACACCAACATGCAGCTGGTGCAGCCCACCACGGCCAGCCAGATCTTCCATGTGCTGCGTCGCCAGATGGTGCGCGATCTGCGCAAGCCTTTGGTCATCTTCACGCCCAAATCGCTGCTGCGCAACAAGGACGCCACCAGCCCGGTGTCCGAATTCACCAAAGGCAGTTTCCAGACCGTCATCGGTGAAACCCGGGACATCAAGGCCGACAAGGTCAAGCGCGTGATCGCTTGCTCGGGCAAGGTCTATTACGACCTGGTCAAGCACCGCGAGGCCAAGGGCATCGACGACGTGGCCATCATCCGTCTGGAGCAGCTCTACCCCTTCCCACACAAGGCTTTCGCTGCAGAGATCAAAAAGTACCCCAACGCCACCGACATCGTGTGGTGCCAGGACGAGCCACAGAACCAGGGTGCCTGGTTCTTCATCCAGCACAACATCCACGAGAACATGCAAGGTGGTCAGAAGCTCGGTTATGCCGGTCGCGCTGCGTCGGCTTCGCCTGCGGTGGGTTATTCACACCTGCACCAGGACCAGCAAAAAGCCCTCATCGAGGCGGCTTTCGCGAAGCTCAAGGGCTTCGTGCTGACCAAGTGATCCAAACAAACCGGCGTTTAACTTTTAAAGAGAATTCAACATGGCGATCGTAGAAGTCAAAGTTCCCCAACTCTCCGAGTCCGTGGCCGAAGCCACCATGCTGCAGTGGAAAAAGAAAATCGGCGAAGCCGTTGCGGCCGATGAAATCCTGATCGAAATCGAAACCGACAAGGTCGTGCTGGAAGTGCCAGCGCCTTCCGCTGGCGTGATTTCGGAAATCCTCGTGGCCGATGGCGGCACCGTCACTGCCGAGCAGCTGATTGCCCGCATCGACACCGAAGGCAAGGCCGGTGCTGCCGCGGCGGCCCCAGCCGCTGCGGCTGTTGCAGCGCCTGCCGCTGCCCCCGTGGCCGCAGCTGCTGCAGCCACCGGTGGCAGCATGGCTGGCGTGGCCATGCCTGCCGCTGCCAAGCTGATGGCCGACAACCACCTGGCCGCTGGCTCGGTGGCCGGTTCCGGCAAAGATGGCCGCGTGACCAAAGGCGATGTGCTCTCCGCTGTGGCCGGTGGTGTCAAGTCCGCGGCTGCCGTGATTCCCACAGGTGTGCCCACCAAGGCATTGCCTCAGGTGTCAGCGCCTGCCGTCAATCTGGGCGACCGCCCAGAGCAGCGCGTGCCCATGACCCGTCTGCGCGCCCGCGTGGCCGAGCGTTTGCTGCAATCGCAGTCGACCAACGCCATCCTGACCACCTTCAACGAAATCAACATGGCCCCGGTCATGGAGATGCGCAAGCGCATGCAAGAGCGTTTCGAGAAGGAGCACGGCGTCAAGCTGGGCTTCATGAGCTTCTTCGTCAAAGCCGCTGTGCACGCACTGAAGAAATTCCCGGTCTTGAACGCTTCGGTGGACGGCAACGACATCGTGTACCACGGCTACTTCGACATCGGTATCGCGGTGGGCTCACCTCGCGGTTTGGTGGTGCCCATCCTGCGCAACGCTGACCAGATGAGCTTTGCCGACATCGAGAAAAAGATCGCCGAGTTTGGCGTGAAGGCCCGTGACGGCAAGCTGGGCATCGAAGAGATGACCGGCGGTACGTTCTCCATCTCCAACGGCGGCACCTTCGGCTCGATGATGTCCACGCCCATCATCAACCCACCCCAGTCCGCGATTTTGGGCGTGCACGCGACCAAAGACCGCGCCATGGTGGAAAACGGCCAGGTCGTGGTTCGCCCCATGAACTACTTCGCCATGTCGTACGACCACCGCATCATCGACGGCCGCGAAGCTGTTTTGGGGCTGGTCGCCATGAAGGAAGCGCTGGAAGACCCAGCCCGCCTGCTGTTCGACATCTAAACCCCCTTGTTTTGAATGCCCCCTGCCCAGGGGGCGTTTTTCATCCAGAAGGCATTTCCCATGAGCAAACAATTCGACGTCGTCGTCATTGGTGGTGGCCCCGGTGGCTACATCTCAGCCATCCGCGCTGCACAACTCGGTTTTCAGGTCGCTTGTATCGACGAGTGGAAAAACGCAGCCGGCGGTCCAGCCCCCGGTGGCACCTGCACCAACGTGGGTTGCATCCCCTCCAAAGCCTTGTTGCAGTCCAGCGAGCACTTTGAGCACGCCAACCACCATTTCGCAGAGCATGGCATCACCGCCAAGGACGTGAAGATGGATGTGGCCAAGATGATTGCCCGCAAGGACAGCGTCGTGAAGCAAAACAACGACGGCATCTTGTACCTGCTGAAGAAAAACAAGGTCACTTTCTTCCACGGTCGTGGCAGCTTTGCTGGCAAGGCTGAAGGCGGTTACACCATCCACGTGGCGGGCAAGACCGAAGAGGACATCACGGCCAAGCAGGTCATCATCGCCACCGGCTCCAACGCCCGTGCGCTGCCTGGCACCCCGTTTGACGAAGTCAATGTGTTGTCGAACGACGGCGCGCTGCGCGTGGGCGCTGTGCCCAAGAAGCTGGCCTTGATCGGCTCGGGCGTGATCGGTTTGGAAATGGGCTCTGTGTGGCGTCGTCTGGGTGCGGACGTGACCATCCTCGAAGGCCTGCCCACGTTCCTGGGCGCGGTGGACGAGCAAATCGCCAAGGAAGCCAAGAAGGCCTTTGACAAACAAGGCCTGAAGATCGAGCTGGGCGTGAAAGTCGGCGAGATCGTCAACGGCAAGAAGGGCGTGACCGTCAACTACACCAATGCCAAAGGCGAAGCGGTGGTGCTCGACGCGGACAAGCTCATCGTGTCGATCGGCCGTGTGCCCAACACCATTGGCCTGAACGCCGAAGCCGTGGGTCTGCAATTGGACGAGCGTGGCGCGATTGTGGTGGACGCTGACTGCAAAACCAACCTGCCTGGCGTCTGGGCGGTGGGCGACGTGGTGCGTGGCCCGATGTTGGCGCACAAAGCCGAAGAAGAGGGTGTGGCTGTGGCCGAGCGCATTGCCGGTCAGCACGGGCACGTCAACTTCAACACCATTCCTTGGGTCATCTACACCAGCCCTGAAATCGCCTGGGTTGGCCGCACCGAGCAGCAGCTCAAAGCCGACGGCGTAGCGTACAAGGCCGGCACCTTCCCGTTCCTGGCTAACGGCCGTGCCCGCGCTTTGGGCGACACCACCGGCATGGTGAAGTTCCTGGCCGATGCCACAACCGACGAAATTCTGGGCGTGCACATGGTGGGCCCCCAGGTGTCCGAGCTGATCGCCGAGGCGGTGGTGGCCATGGAATTCCGTGCTAGCGCGGAAGACATTGCCCGCATCTGCCACGCGCACCCGTCCTTGAGCGAAGCCACCAAGGAAGCTGCTTTGGCAGTGGACAAACGCACGCTGAACTTCTGAGCCCTTGATGCATCCGGCACTGCAGCGCCGGGTGAGTTGGGTTAAAGTTCTGCATCCCTGAAAACCCGGGCCTGGTCCCGGGTTTTGTTTTGAATCGAAGAGCAAGCCACCCATGTCCGTTCGTGCCGTTTACGAAGAAGAACTCCAAAAACGGGGCTACCAAAGCGACCCTGCCCAGCTCCGAGCCATCGAGGCGCTGGAGCGCTGCGCCAAGGAGTGGGCGGCTTACCAAAACAAACGTTCAAGCTTGCTGGGCAAATTCCTCAGCCGCCCCGAGATCCCCAAGGGGGTCTACATGTTTGGCGGGGTGGGGCGTGGAAAGAGCTTCCTGATGGACTGCTTTTTTGCGGCGGTGCCGGTTGAGCGCAAAACCCGCCTGCATTTCCACGAATTCATGCGCGAGGTGCACCGCGAGCTGACTGCCATCCAGGGCACGGTGAACCCGCTCGATGAGCTGGGCAAACGCATGGCCAAGCGTTACCAGCTGATCTGTTTTGACGAGTTTCACGTGGCCGACATCACCGATGCCATGATCCTGCACCGCCTGCTGGTGGCGCTGTTCGACAACGGCGTGGGCTTTGTCACCACCTCCAACTTCGAGCCCGATGGCCTGTACCCCGATGGTCTGCACCGCGACCGCATCTTGCCCGCGATTGCTTTGCTGAACCAGCGCATGCAGGTGCTCAATGTGGACAACGGCACCGATTACCGCCGCCGAACGCTCGAGATGGTCAAGCTATACCACTCGCCTCTGGGCGAACAGGCCGATGCCGAGATGAACGACGCCTTCAACCGTCTGGCCACCGGGCCGGACGAAGACCCGGTGCTGCACATCGAAGCGCGCGAAATCACCGCCAAGCGACGTGCGGGCGATGTGGTCTGGTTTGACTTCAAGGCCATTTGCGGCGGCCCGCGTTCGCAAAACGATTATCTCGAAATCGCCACGCAGTACCACACCGTGCTGCTGAGCAACGTGCCGCACATGCCCGTCAGCATGGCGTCTGAAGCGCGGCGCTTCACCTGGCTGATCGACGTGCTGTACGACCGCCGGGTCAAACTCATCATGTCGGCCGCTGTGCCCCCCGAAGGGCTGTACACCTCGGGCCCGATGTCGCATGAGTTTCCGCGTACCGTCTCGCGTCTGCATGAGATGCAGTCGAGCGAGTTCCTGGCACTTGAACACCGTACCGTGGACACACACCTCACATGAAACGCTGTGCATTGGCGGCTTTGACCGCGCTGTCGACGACCTGGCTGTGCGCACAATCCTTGGTGGGCGAGCCGGAATTCATCCGGTTGCAGCGCGAAGCTGTGGCCAGCCAACGTGCCGAGGTCATGGCGGTCTACCAGGAGGAAGCCAAAGCCTGCTGGCAAAAATTTGCGGTCAACGCCTGCCTGAGCAATGCCCGCAAAACCCGCCGTGCCGCGCTGGAACCCTTGCGTCAACAAGACTTGCTGCTGAATGCCCAAGAGCGCCAGTGGCGAACCGAGCAGCGCGATCTGCGCTTGCAGGGCAAGCAAACCGGTCAGCCCAATCCGCCATGATGGACACTTCTGCCGAAGACCTGCGCTCGCCCCAGCGGCAGTTGATCGAGTGCCAGATGGCGCATGCCGATCTGGACGCCTTGATTGACCAGGCCGCGCTGGCTCCGCAGCCCCTGGACGAGCTGCTGCTGCGACGGCTCAAAAAACGGCGTTTGGCTTTGCGTGACCAAATGGCCAGGCTGCAGTGGATGCTGGACCCCAAGGAGCCTGCTTGAGTTTGTTGCAGCAAAGGGTCTCTGAAACCCTGTCCAGCCACGGGGCCTTGGCCCGTTCGGTGCCGGGTTTTCAGCCACGTGAAGGGCAAACCGACATGGCGATGGCCGTGACGCAAACCCTGGAGCAGGGTGGCCAGCTGGTGGTGGAGGCGGGCACTGGTGTGGGCAAAACCTATGCCTATCTGCTGCCGGTCTTGCTCAGCGGTCAACGGGCCTTGGTGTCCACGGCGACCAAGGCCCTGCAAGACCAATTGTTTTCGCGCGACATCCCGCGTCTGGTCGAGGTGCTGGGCTTGCCCATCCGCGTGGCCTTGCTCAAAGGCCGTGCCAACTACCTGTGCTTGCACCGCATGGCGCAAGCCCGGCACAGCGCCGAGTCGGCCCAGCCGGGTGCGCAGCGGGCCCTGGCCAAGATCGAAACCTGGGCACAAACCACGCGCACGGGAGACATGGCCGAGCTGACGGGCCTGGACGAGCGCTCTGCCTTGTGGCCGCTGGTTACGTCCACGCGGGACAACTGTCTGGGGTCGAGTTGCCCCAGTTACCGCGCCTGCCATGTGAATTTGGCCCGCAAGGAGGCGATGGCCTCGGATGTGGTGGTCATAAACCACCATTTGTTTTTTGCCGACATGGCGGTGCGCGAGTCGGGTGTGGCCGAGTTGCTGCCCACCGTGCGTGTCACGGTGTTTGACGAGGCCCACCAGCTCAACGAGATCGGCGTCAATTTTTTGGGCAAGCAACTGTCCACGGTTCAGCTGCTGGAGTTGTCACGCGATGCGCTGGCCACAGGTCTGCAGTTGGCCCGGGGCCTGGTGGACTGGCATGGCCTGACCGAGGGCCTTGAAAAATCAGCCCGCGATTTGCGGCTGGCTGCAGGCCTGCACCGTGGCTCGGTGCGTTTGCGCTGGACTGAGCGCTGCCCCGAAGGCGTGGAGGTGGGAGACTGGGTACAGGCCTTGGACAAACTGCAACAAGCCCTGGCGCTGATGCAGGCGGGATTGGAGATGGTGGCTGAGCTGGCACCGGATTTTCAGCGCCTGCTTGAGCGCAGCCGTGAGTTGGCGCAAAAAGCGGCCTTGTTCTCCGATCCGCCAGACCCGGAGGGCGTGCGTTGGGCCGAAGTCAGTGCGCAGCTGCGCCTGATCGAGTCGCCCTTGGACATCGCGCAGGCTTTTTCTGCCCTGACGCGCCCCGTGCAGACCGCACCGTCCTGCGAAGCCGAGGCCGCCGCCGACCCCGATTCACTGGAAGCCTTGATGGCGGGTGACCCCCGTCACGCCTCAGGCGAGCCGGCAGCGACTCCTGTGGGGGTGGGGCAGCGGGCCTGGGTTTTCACCTCGGCCACGCTGGGCGACGAGCCGAGCCTGCGCTGGTTCACCGAGCCTTGTGGTTTGACTTCGGCACAGGTCATGCAGGTCAGCAGTCCTTTCGACTATGCACAGCAAGCCGCTTTGTATGTGCCCGAGCATTTGCCCAAGCCTGCTGACCCGGGTCACGCCGGTCATGTGGCGCAGCTGGTGGTCGAGGCGGTGCAATTGCTGGGCGGTCGGACGCTGGTGCTGACCACCACCTTGAACGCCATGCGTTCGATCGGAGAGTATTTACAGACCCGTCTGGACCCTGCCGCGAACGTGGAATTGCTGGTGCAGGGACAAAGTCCCAAGCGCCGCTTGATGGAACGCTTTCGCGAAGGCGGGGGCGATGGGCGTGCGGGTTGTGTGCTGGTGGCCTCGGCCTCATTTTGGGAAGGCTTTGATGTGCCCGGCGACGCCTTGCAATTGGTGGTGATCGACAAGCTGCCGTTTCCGCCGCCCGGGGACCCCTTGTTTGAGGCGAGGAGTCAGCGCATCACCCGTGAAGGGCGCAGCGCTTTTGCCGACCATGCACTGCCCGAAGCCGCTGTGGCCCTCAAGCAGGGGGCTGGACGCCTGATCCGCAGTGAAAAGGACCGGGGGGTTTTGGTGGTGTGCGATACGCGCCTGGCCACCATGTCGTATGGCCGCAGGTTGGTTCGGGGACTGCCGCAGATGCGCCGCCTGAGCGGGCATGCCGAATTTTTGGCGACCTTGCGTCAGTTCACCACAGACGCCACCAGCTGGACGACTTCTTGACCCCACCGGCCTTCAGGTAGTCGGACTGGGGAAAGTTCTTTTCCAGCACGCGCTTGGCATCGTCGCGCAGGGCGTTCATGCCCATGGCGTCGTAGGAGCTGACCAGAATGGCCAGTGCTTCTTCGACCGCTGGTACGCCCTGGTAGTCGGCAATCGCCTGTTGAGCACGGTTGACCGCAGCCACATGGGCGCCTCGGCTGGCGTAGTAGCGGGCCACATGCACTTCGTAAGCGGCCAACGAGTTCACGATGTGCAGCATGCGCTGACGTGCTTCCGGGCTGTATTTGGATTCCGGAAAGCGCGTGGTCAGTTCCTTGAAGGACTCGTAGGAATCCTTGGCGGCTTTTTGATCGCGTTCAGACAGGTCTTGCTTGGTGATGAACGAGAACAGACCCAGGTTGTCATTGAAGTTCACCAGACCCTTGAGGTAGATGGCGTAGTCCAGTGCAGGGCTGGCCGGGTGCAGGCGGATGAAGCGGTCCAAGGTGGCGATGGCCTGGATCTTGTCGCCCGTTTTGTATTGGGCGTAGGCCTTGTCGATCTGGGCTTGTTGTGCCAGCACGGTCCCGGCCGCGCGGCCTTCGAGTTTTTCGTAATAGCCGATGGCCTTGTCCCAAGCCCCGGCGTTGGCCTCGTCGCGTGCTTCGGCATAAATTTTTTCGGGGGTCCAGCCAGCGGTGACGTCCTTGGTGGTGTTGGCGCAGCCCGACAGGAACAGTCCCGCTGCCAAAACCAGGCCAGCTGGAACCATCGATAATCTGAAGCTTCGCATCTGTGACACCCTTGTACTGTTGAACGCCTTGATTATATCGACCGACCCCGAAATGGATGAGCCTGCCGCCTTGCTGGACGATGGCGAGCGCGTGCTGGAGGCATCGGACGAGGAAGTGCGCAGCAGCCAGGTGCCTGTGGCGCTGCACGGCCAACGTCTGGACCGTGCCTTGGCCCAAATGGTGCCCGAGTTTTCACGCAGTTATTTGCAGCAACTGATCGAGCAGGGTGATGCCCTGATCGACGGGCGTGTGGTGACCAAGGTGTCGACCAAAGTCCGGTTGGGGCACCAGCTCGTGGTCACCTTGCGGGCCACGCCGCAGTCGCAGGCTTTTGTGCCGGAAGCCATGCCCATTGACGTGGTGTACGAAGACGCCCACCTGCGTGTGATCAACAAGCCTGCGGGGTTGGTGGTTCACCCGGCACCCGGCAACTGGCGCGGCACACTGCTCAATGGCCTGTTGGCGCTGGACCCGCAGGCCAGCGAGGTGCCCCGGGCGGGCATTGTGCATCGCCTTGACAAAGACACCAGCGGTCTGATGGTGGTGGCCCGCACCCGCCAGGCCATGGACGCGCTGGTCCAGCAAATTGCTGCGCGGGATGTGCGTCGCCAGTATCTGGCCATCGGGCACAAGGCCTGGACAGGGCCTTCACCCACCACCGTGGAAGCGGCGATTGGCCGTGATCCCACGAACCGCCTGCGCATGGCGGTGGTCGATCTGACGCACCAGTCGGGCAAAACGGCGGCCACCACCATCGAAGTGCTGGACAGCCAGGCGCTCGGTTGTCTGGTCGAGTGCACCCTGCACACCGGACGAACCCACCAGATCCGGGTGCACATGGCGCACATCGGGCATCCCTTGTTGGCGGATGCGGTTTATGGCGGGGCCCAAGCCGCGGGCATGGCGCGCCAGGCCTTGCACGCCTGGCATTTGGCCTTTGTGCATCCCATCACCGGTCAGTCCATCGATATCCGTTCGCCTTTGCCCGAGGACATGGCGCGGGCCCTGTCAGATTGGGGCCTCAGCTACAATGCAGCCAATCAGGGAGCTTGAGCCGGATTACCTGGTTTGAGCGCATCCAGGGCCTGGCCAGCGGCCAAGATCCTCCAGAACGGGGTTGTTTCTTTGCAGAAGCGGCCATGACCTCTGCACCTTTGACGCCGTGAGGCGTTTTTTCCCGAAAGATCGACACATGAATACGGCGCAAGCCAAGCGTGTCCTGGAAACGGCCTTGCTCACCGCAGGTCAGCCTTTGTCATTGCGCGACATGCGCGTGCTGTTTGACGATGCGCTCGGGGCCGACACCCTGCGGCAAATGCTGCAAGACCTGCAAAACGAATGGGCCCAAAAAGGTCTGGAACTGGTCCGTGTGGCCAGTGGCTGGCGCTTTCAGAGTCGGCCCGAGTTGCGCACTTACCTCGATCGCCTGCACCCCGAAAAGCCGCCCAAGTACACCCGCGCTGTGCTGGAAACCCTGGCCATCATCGCCTACCGTCAGCCGGTCACGCGGGGTGACATGGAAGACATCCGGGGTGTCACCATCAACTCGCAAATTCTCAAACAGCTTGAAGACCGGGGCTGGGTCGAAGTCATCGGGCACCGCGAAACCGTTGGCCGTCCCGGTTTGTATGCCACGACGCGCCAGTTTCTGGACGATTTGGGTTTGGCGGCTCTCGACCAGTTGCCCATGCTGTCGCAAGTCGACGGTCAGACCTCGGCTTTGTCGGGTCTGGTGGACGAGTTGCCGGTCCAGCCCTCCTTGTCGCTCGAAGACGCGATCAATGCCTTGCCTTTCGAGATGCCCATCGTCGCGGATTCGGACGCTGCCCCAAGTCCTGCCGAAACGGCCAAGCTGAATGAACCGCTGGACGCTCCAAGCGTCACTTCCGATCACAGCGATGATCCTAGTCTGTCTGCGCAATCAGATAACCACCCTGACCATCCGCTGCACGGCGAAGCGTCCTCCAACACATGAACCCAGATTCTCAAGACGACAAGCGCTCGTCACCCGCTGACGCCCCGGCCCGCCGACCCAAGACGGCTGCGCCTGCCGAGTCGGTTTACAAGCCGATCGCGCTGGCCGATGTGGTTTCGGGCCAGTTTGACGACGAAGAAGCGGCCGAAGCCGTCGCCATCGACCTGGGCAAGCGGGTCCTGGCGCCCCAGACCGATTCGCCCAAACTGCACAAAGTGCTCGCGCAAGCGGGCATGGGTTCACGCCTCGAGATGGAAAAGCTCATCGCTGAAGGCCGCATCATGGTCAACAACGAGCCTGCCCACGTAGGCCAGCGCGTGCAATACGGGGACCAGATCAAGGTCAATGGCAAGCCCATCCACATCCGGATCGCCCCGCCGCCCGCCCGCGTCATCGCTTACCACAAGCCCGCGGGCGAGATCGTCAGCCATGACGATCCGCAAAATCGCCCCTCGGTGTTTCGCAAGCTGCCGCGCCTGCAAAACGGCAAATGGCAGTCGGTGGGTCGCCTGGACCTGAACACCGAAGGCCTCTTGTTGTTCACCAGCTCGGGCGAGTTGGCCAACCAGCTCATGCACCCGCGTTTCGGCCTGGAGCGCGAATACGCGGTCCGTGTCCTGGGTGCTTTGAGCAAGGAAGAAAAGCAAAAACTGCTCGACGGCGTGATGCTCGACGACGGCCCGGCACAATTCGGCTCCATTGAAGACGGCGGTGGCGAAGGCTCCAACTGCTGGTACCGCGTCACCATTTCCGAGGGCCGCAACCGTGAGGTCCGCCGCATGATGGAAGCCGTGGGCCACGCGGTCAGCCGGCTGATCCGCATCCGTTACGGGGCCATGGTGCTGCCCCATGGCCTGCGCCGGGGTGCCTGGCTGGAACTGGACGAGTCCGATATCCGTGCGCTCATGCGTGCTGCGGGCACGCTCGACCGGGCTCGGACCCCAGCGCCACGCCCGGTCTCACGCACTGACCGCAACGATCGCCGCCCTCGCACAGGCGGACAGGGCAGGGCAGGCACCGCCGTGCCGCGGGCCAAACCCGCAGCCAAACCCAATCAGGCACCCGGTGGATCGGGCTTGCATGCCAAGTCGGATGGCCCGAAAAGCGAAGCCAAATACATTGGTGCCGAGAGCTTCAACCGTTTGAAAAAAGCCCCGGGCGGTCCTGGCCGTGGAGGGCGAGGCGGCGGTGGCCGAGGCCGCTGATTCCGGCTTTTGCCGTGGGGCCATGTGCCCCAAACGCGCCGTTTGGCGGGTTTGCTCAGGTTAGAATAGCGGGCTTTGCCGCAGGGCAAAAATGCTTTTCAAAACCTTTTCGTTACAGGAAACACCATGGCCATCGAACGCACCCTCTCCATCATCAAGCCCGACGCAGTCGCCAAGAACGTCATCGGTCAAATCTACGCCCGATTCGAAGCTGCCGGCCTGAAAGTGGTCGCCGCCAAGATGGCCCACCTGTCGCGCGGTGAAGCCGAAGCTTTCTACGCTGTGCACAAGGCACGTCCTTTCTTCAAGGACCTGGTTGACTTCATGGTCTCCGGCCCTGTGATGATCCAGGCCCTGGAAGGCGAAAACGCCATCGCCAAGAACCGCGACCTGATGGGTGCCACCGACCCCAAGAAAGCCGCTCCCGGCACCATCCGCGCTGACTTCGCCGACAGCATCGATGCCAACGCCGTGCACGGTTCTGACGCCCCTGAAACTGCTGCCGCCGAAGTTGCTTTCTTCTTCCCCGGCATGAACGTTTACACACGCTGATCGCGTCGCGGCTCCAGCGCGACCTTGCCCCCATGACGGCCAACCTTCTCGAATTCGACCTGGAAGGTCTGGCCGTTTTTTGCGAGGGTCTGGGCGAAAAGCGCTTTCGGGCCACCCAGTTGTTCCGCTGGATCCACCAGCGGGGCGCTGCGGATTTTGATCAGATGAGCGATCTGGCCAAGTCCTTGCGCCAAAAGCTCCAATCTCACGCGCACGTCACGGCACTGCCCGTGATCAGCCAGCACATTTCTGGCGACGGCACCATCAAGTGGCTGTTCGATGTGGGCGACGGCAACGCCATCGAATCGGTGTTCATCCCCGAGGACGACCGGGGCACCTTGTGCATTTCATCCCAGGCCGGTTGTGCCGTGGGCTGCCGTTTTTGCTCCACCGGCCACCAGGGCTTCAGCCGCAACCTCACCACGGGTGAGATCCTGGCCCAGCTGTGGTTCGCCGAACACTTTTTGCGCAAACACTTGAACACCGACGAGCGCGTCATCTCCAACGTGGTGATGATGGGCATGGGTGAGCCGCTGCAGAACTATTCGGCGCTCGTGCCCGCGCTGCGCGCCATGCTCGACGACCACGGTTATGGCCTCTCGCGCCGCCGTGTCACGGTGTCCACCTCGGGTGTGGTGCCCATGATCGAGCGCTTGTCGGGGGACTGCCCGGTGGCCCTGGCCGTGTCGCTGCACGCACCTTTTGATGCGCTACGCGATAACCTGGTGCCGCTCAACCGCAAATACCCGCTCGACGAACTCATGCAGGCGTGCATCGGCTATTTGGCCCACGCGCCGCGTGACTTCATCACCTTTGAATACTGCATGCTCGATGGTGTCAACGACCAGCCCGAGCACGCCAGCGCCTTGATTGACCTGGTGCAAAAACACGCCCGCCAGGGCCTGCGTTGCAAGTTCAACCTGATTCCCTTCAACCCTTTCCCGGCTTCGGGCCTGCTGCGCTCACCCCAGGCGCGGGTGCAAGCCTTTGCCAAGCAGCTGCAAGACGCGGGTTTGGTCACCACCGTGCGCAAAACCCGGGGTGACGACATTGACGCCGCCTGCGGCCAGTTGGCCGGGGACGTGAAAGACCGCACCCAGGTGCAAAATCGCATGGCACAGCAGCGCACCATCCGGCTGGTGCCCGCTTCCACTGTTCAAGCCCAGGAGCCTGGTGATGCCTGACCACACGAATTCGGACGGCAGTTTGTCGACCCCTGAGACCACGGCCAGCGCCCCCTCGACGGCGGGTGGCTTGTTGAAGGCCGCACGCCAGCAGGCCGGGGTGCATCTGGCGGTTTTGTCGGTGAACCTGAAAGTGCCGGTTCGTCAGCTGGAGGCTTTGGAGGCCGACCAGCACCCGGCGGACCAAAGCCCTGTGTTTGCCCGGGCGCTGGCGGCCAGCGTGTGCCGTCAATTGCGCATCGACCCCGCCCCGATTTTGGCGTTGATGCCCATGTCTGCCAATTATCTGGAGCCGCATGGTGCCGTGCGCCATGCGTACGCTGCGCCCGCTGATTTGGGCCGGGTGCGCCGATCTTCGGCGGATGTGCCCGCCAAGGCCTGGTGGGCCGCGGCTGGCATGTTGGTGCTGATCGCCGCCCTGATTTGGGTCCCGCACCCTTCGCAATGGGCCTGGCTTGAGGTGCTGAGTGCTGCAGTGGCTTCGCCCGAGCCTGCACCCGAGACGCGGGCACCTGCCCCGACCACGGTCACCGAGGTCATGGCGTCCAACGCGCAGGCCGTCACCGATCCGTCGCAAGCGGCGGGGCAGGGCAGCCCATCGCCCTTGCCCAGCGTGACGCCCGCAACGCCCGGCACGCCGGTAGCTGCCGCAGTGTCCGTTGCCCCGGGTGTTGCGCCCGAACCTGCCAAGGCGGTCACGGCAGCGGCTGCGCTGCCAGCGCCTGAATTGGTCTTCACCGCCCTCAACACCAGCTGGATCGAAGTGCGTGACAGCCAAAACCAGCTGCTGTGGAACGGCGTGCTGAACGCGGGCGATGCCAAACGCCTGCAAACGCCCCAAGCGGTTTCGGTGGTGGTCGGCCGGGCCGATGCCATTCAGGTCAGCTTCAAGGGCCAGGCTGTGGACATGAAGCCCCACACCAAAGTCAATGTCGCCCGTTTTGAGGTGAAACCATGAGTGATCCATCTCCCATCGCCATCGCTGTGCCCGCCCAGCGCAAAAGTCGCCAGTCCAAAGTGGTTTGGGGCTCGCGCGTCGTCACCGTGGGCGGCGGCGCCCCGGTGCGTGTGCAGTCCATGACAAACACCGACACGGTGGACGTGATCGGCACCGCCATCCAGGTCAAGGAACTCGCTTTGGCAGGCTCCGAGATGGTGCGCATCACCGTGAACACGCCCGAAGCCGCCGAGGCCGTGCCGCACATCCGCGATCAGCTCGACAAGATGGGCATCGACGTGCCGCTGATTGGCGACTTCCATTACAACGGTCACCGCTTGTTGACCGACCACCCGGCGTGTGCCGAGGCGCTGTCCAAGTACCGCATCAACCCCGGCAACGTGGGCAAGGGCGACAAGCGCGATGTGCAATTCGGCCAGATGATCGAAGCGGCCATGCGCTGGAACAAAGCGATCCGCATCGGCGTGAATTGGGGCAGCCTGGACCAGGAGTTGCTGGCCGAGCTGATGGACGCCAACAGCCAGCGCGCCCAGCCGTGGGAGGCGCGACAGGTCATGTACGAGGCGCTGATTTCTTCGGCCATCTCGTCGGCCCAGCGTGCCGAGGCCATGGGCCTCAATGGTGACCAAATCGCCTTGTCGTGCAAGGTCTCGGGCGTGCAGGATTTGATCTCGGTCTACCGCGAATTGGGCCGCCGCACCGACTACGCCTTGCACCTGGGCCTGACCGAAGCGGGCATGGGCACCAAGGGCACGGTGGCTTCGGCAGCCGCCCTGTCGGTTTTGCTGCAAGAAGGCATTGGCGACACCATCCGTGTGTCGCTCACGCCGCAGCCGGGCGAAGCCCGCACGCAAGAGGTGGTGATCGCGTCCGAGATTTTGCAGTCGCTGGGCCTGCGCATTTTTGTGCCCAGCGTCACGGCCTGCCCCGGTTGCGGCCGCACGACCAGCAGCACCTTTCAGGAACTGGCCAAACAAATTGACGACTTCTTGCGCGCTCAAATGCCCGTGTGGCGCGTGCGCTACCCCGGGGTGGAAAACCTCAAGGTGGCGGTGATGGGCTGCATCGTGAACGGCCCCGGCGAGAGTAAGCATGCCGACATCGGCATCAGCTTGCCTGGCACGGGCGAAGCGCCTGCGGCCCCCGTCTTCATCGATGGCGAAAAGCGCCTGACCTTGCGCGGCGAAGGCATCGCGCAAGAGTTCCAGGTGCTGGTTGAAAACTACATTGAGAACCGTTTTGGTTCCGGATCTGCAGAACAAAAATGAGCGAAGCGCTGAAAGAAAACACCCCCAAAGTCGAAAAAACGGCCAAGGCCCAGAAGCTGGTGGGCGTCAAGGGCATGAACGACATCCTGCCGCCCGATTCGGCGCGTTGGGAGTGGCTGGAGGGCCAGGTACGCGCTTTGATGGCGCGTTACGCTTACCGCAATGTGCGTTTGCCCATTGTCGAGCCCACGGCGCTGTTTGTTCGTGGTCTGGGCGAGGTGACCGACATCGTCGAAAAGGAGATGTACTCCTTTGAAGACCGCCTGAATGGTGAGCAGCTGACCCTGCGTCCCGAGGGCACGGCCGGTCTGGTGCGCTCGGTGGTCGAGCACAACCTGCTGTACGAAGGCGGCAAACGCCTGTATTACATGGGCCCCATGTTCCGCCATGAGCGCCCGCAGCGCGGCCGTTACCGCCAGTTTCACCAGATCGGTGCCGAGGTGCTGGGTTTTGGTGGCCCCGAGGTCGACGCCGAGCTGATTTTGCTGGCCCATGATCTGTGGAAGGTGCTGGGCCTCAAAGACGTGCGACTGGAACTCAACAGCCTGGGGCAACCCGCCGAGCGCCAGGCCCACCGCGCCGCGCTGATCGCCCACCTGGAGGCGCACAGCGATGTGCTCGACGAAGAGGCCAAACGCCGCCTGCACAGCAACCCGCTGCGCATTTTGGACACCAAAAACCCGGCCATGCAAAGTGTGGTCGAAGCCGCGCCACGTTTGCTCGACTTTTTGGGTGAGGCCTCTTTGGCCCACTTCAACGCGGTCAAAGCCATTTTGGATGCCAACAGCGTGGCCTACAGCATCAACCCGCGCTTGGTGCGGGGCATGGACTACTACAACCTCACCGTGTTTGAGTTCATCACCACCAGCCTGGGCTCGCAAGGCACCATTTGTGGTGGGGGTCGCTATGACTACCTGATCGAGCAGGTCGGCGGCAAGCCTGCGCCTGCGGTCGGCTGGGCTTTGGGCGTCGAGCGGGTGCTTGAACTCATCAAAGAGCAGGACGAGGCCTTGCCCGATCTGGCCCTCGATGTGTACGCCATCATCCCCGAAACCGCCGCCTTGTCGGTGGCCATGCAGGTGCTGCAAACCTTGCGCAGCTGCGGTGTGTCGGCGCAAATGCATGCGGGCAGTGGAGAGGGCATGGGCAGCATGAAGTCCCAGTTCAAAAAAGCCGACGCCTCGGGTGCGCGTTTCGCCTTGGTTTTTGGGGCCGAAGAGCTGGCCCAGGGCTTGGTGGCGGTCAAATCGCTGCGCGACGGTGCGGGTGCCCAGCGCACCGAGCCTCTGAGCGACGTGGCCCACTGGGCCCACACCCTACAATCTTCGCTTTGATGCGCAAACAGCAGTAAACACACCATGGCCAAAGCACTCGACCTTGAAGAACAAGAACAACTTGACCAGATCAAGCATTTCTGGCGCACCTGGGGCAATCTGATTTCCTGGGTGCTGATCGCGGTTTTGGGCAGTTACGCCGCCTGGAACGGTTATCAGTACTGGCAGCGGACCCAGGCCATCAAGGCGGCTGCGTTGTATGACGAGGTAGAGCGCGCTGTGGCTTCGGCGGACATCGGCCGGGTCGAGCGCAGCTTGGCGGACATGAAAGACAAGTTCGGCAGCACCCAGTTTGCCCAGCAATCGGCTTTGCTCGCAGCCAAAGCCTTGTATGCCCAAGGCAAGACGGAAGCCGCACGAGAAGCTTTGAGTTGGGTGGCCAACGGAGCCTCTGACAAAGCCTACCGCGACATTGCCCGTTTGCGTCTGGCAGCGCTGCAGCTCGATGCCAAGGCCTACGACGAGGCCTTGAAGCAGCTGACTTTGGAGTTCACGCCCGAGATGTCCGGCCTGGCGGCCGACTTGCGCGGCGATGTGCTGCAGGCCAAAGGTCAGAATGCCGAAGCCATTGCGGCTTACCAGCAAGCCTGGCAAAAACTGGCCGACACCCCTGATTACCGCCGTTTGGTCCAGGCCAAACTCAATGCCCTGGGCATCGATCCCGCTGCGGCCGCTGTTTCGGAGACCTCCAAGTGATGACTGTTTTCTCCCACACCTGCACCCGTTGGACCCTGCTGGGGGCCTTGGCCCTCTCGATCGCTGCTTGCTCCAGCGCGCCCGACAAACCCAAGCCCGCTGCGCTGCCCACCGTCAGCGGCCAACTGGCCGTGCAAAAAGCCTGGTCCAACACCGTGGGGCCTGTGACGACGCCTCTGTTCGCCTCCGTGCATGGCGATCAGGTGGCGGTGGCTTCCACCCAAGGGCAGGTGGCCTTGATCGATGCCGCCAGTGGCAAGGACGTTTGGCGGCTCCAGCTCGACAGCCCCATCCAGGCGGGCGTCAGCGGTGACGGTCAGCGTTTTGCCGTCATCACCCGAAACAACGAGGTGGTCGCCATGGAGGCGGGCAAGGTCGTTTGGCGTTACCGCTTGCCCGCTTTGTCTTACACCGCGCCCGTCGTGGCAGGCGCTCGCGTGTTTGTCTTGACCGCGGACCGTGCGGTCACTGCGCTCGATGGCGCCTCGGGCCAGAAACTCTGGAGCCAGCAGCGCACAGGCGACCCCTTGGTCTTGCAACAAGCCGGCTTGTTGATGCCTTTGGGCGACACCTTGCTGGCCGGTTGGGGTGGACGTTTGGCCGCCCTGAATCCCAATACCGGCGGTGTCCTGTGGGAAACGCTGGTGGGCTCGTCGCGAGGCACCAACGAGGTGGAACGCCTGGTGGACCTGGTCGCTGGGGCCAGTCGGCAGGGCCAAACCGTGTGCGTTCGGGCATTCCAGTCGTCGGTAGCCTGTGTGGATGGCAGCCGGGGCGCCACGTTGTGGACGCGCCCGGCACAAGGCCATGAAGGCCTGGACGGGGACGACAAGCTGGTGTTTGGTGTCGAGTCGGACAGCAAGGTGCTGGCCTGGCAGCGTCAAGGCGGACAGCCTGCCTGGACGCAGGACGCCTTGCGTTTTCGTGGCCTGAGTGCGCCCTTGGTGCTGGGGCGCTCGGTGGTCATGGGTGATGACAACGGCTTGGTTCACTTCCTGTCGCGCCAGGACGGACAGGCTTTGCAGCGTTTGAGTACGGATGGCAGCGCCATCACCGGCAAGCCCGTGGCTGCTGGCCAGACTTTGGTGGTGGTGACACGTACCGGGGGTGTCTTCGGATTTCGCCCTGAATGATGGATCGGAAAATTTTTAAGTGAAACCTGTACTGGCCCTCGTTGGCCGCCCCAATGTGGGCAAATCCACGCTGTTCAACCGCCTCACCAAGAGCCGGGATGCCATCGTGGCCGATTTTGCGGGCCTGACCCGCGACCGCCATTACGGCAATGGCAAACAAGGTCGTCAGGAATTCATCGTCATCGACACGGGCGGTTTCGAGCCCGATGCGAGCAGCGGCATCTACAAAGAGATGGCCAAGCAGACCCAACAGGCGGTGGCCGAAGCGGATGTGGTCATTTTTGTGGTGGACGCCCGGGGCGGCCTGTCGGCGCAAGACCACGACATTGCCAAATACCTGCGCAAGATTGGCAAACCTTGCCTGCTGGTGGCCAACAAGGCCGAAGGCATGCTTGAAGGCATCCAGCTGACCGAGTTCTACGAACTGGGTTTGGGCGAAGTAATCCCCATTTCGGCTGCGCACGGACAGGGCACCCGGGGGCTGGTGGAGCTGGCCTTCGATTTGCTGCATTTGCCCGACGAGCCCGAAGAGACCGAAGAAGACCCCTCGGTCATCAAGCTGGCGGTGGCCGGTCGCCCGAACGTGGGCAAGTCCACCCTGATCAACACCTGGCTGGGTGAAGAGCGCCTGGTGGCTTTTGACATGCCGGGCACCACGCGCGACGCGATCAGTGTGCCGTTTGAGCGCCAGGGCCAGAAATTCGAGCTGATCGACACCGCTGGTTTGCGCCGCAAGGGCAAGGTGTTTGAAGCCATCGAGAAGTTCTCGGTGGTCAAAACCCTGCAAGCGATCGAGTCGGCCAATGTGGTTCTGCTTTTGCTTGACGCCGAGCAGGGTGTGACCGACCAGGACGCCCACATTGCCGGTTATGCGCTGGAGAGCGGCCGAGCCATGGTGCTGGCGGTGAACAAATGGGACGCGGTCGATGAGTACCAGCGCCAATTGGTGCAGCGCTCGATCGAGACACGTTTGCCCTTTTTGAGCTTTGCCAACATGCACTTCATCTCGGCCAAGAAGCGTCAGGGCCTGGGCCCGGTCTGGAACTCGATTGTGCAAGCCCACAAATCGGCCATGTGCAAGATGAGCACCCCGATCCTCACGCGCTTGCTGCTGGAGGCGGTGCAGTTCCAAAGCCCGCAGCGTGGCGGCATGTTCCGCCCCAAAATGCGTTATGCCCACCAAGGCGGCATGAACCCGCCCGTGATCGTGATCCACGGCAATTCGCTGGAGCACGTCACCGACACCTACAAGCGCTTTTTGGAAGGGCGTTTTCGCAAAGCCTTCAATTTGTCGGGAACACCGCTGCGGATTGAAATGAAAACATCCACCAATCCCTATGCGGACAAAGAATCCAGTTGATATTTGAGGAAATCCATTTTTCCTGAATGTCGGCCCTTTGCCCTGTGGTAAGGTGGCAGCTTCAAAACTTCTGAACACGGAGAATATCGTGAGCAACAAAGGTCAACTTCTGCAAGACCCCTTCCTCAATGCCCTGCGCCGCGAGCATGTGCCGGTCTCGATTTACCTCGTCAACGGCATCAAGCTGCAAGGCCAGATCGAATCTTTCGATCAGTATGTGGTGCTCTTGCGCAACACCGTGACCCAGATGGTCTACAAACATGCCATCTCGACCATCGTTCCCGGTCGTTCTGTGACCTTCAGCACACCCGAAACGGGTGAAATCACCGCTTGATGCGTTTTTGTGCGGCAGCGGTTTGAAGCCACCGCTGCAGGTTGCTGACATTGTCTGAAACATCTTCACGCCAACCCGCGCCGACCTTATTGGTCGGCGTTGACTTTGGGCTGCCGCATTTCGATGGCGAGCTGCAAGAGTTGGGTCTTCTGGCCGAATCCGGCGGGCTCAAACCCGTTGCCCGCTTGACCTGCAAGCGCAAGGCACCGGACCCGGCGCTGTTTGTGGGCAGTGGCAAAGCCGACGAGATCAAGGAACTGGCCCTGATGCACGGGGCGGTTGAGGTCTTGTTCGACCAGGCCCTCAGCCCAGCGCAGCAGCGCAATCTGGAGCGTCACATCGGCTTGCCCGTGAACGACCGCACCTTGCTGATTCTGGAAATCTTTGGCCAGCGTGCGCGCAGCCACGAAGGCAAGCTGCAAGTCGAGCTGGCCCGCCAGCAGTACCTGAGCACCCGCCTGGTGCGCCGCTGGTCACACCTGGAGCGCCAAAGCGGCGGCATCGGCATGCGCGGCGGCCCGGGCGAGACCCAGATCGAGCTGGACCGCCGCATGATCAACGACTCGATCAAGCGCATCAAAGAGCGCCTGGTCAAGGTTAAAAAGCAGCGCAACACCCAACGCAGGCAGCGCGAGCGGCGCGACACCTTCAACATCTCGCTGGTGGGCTACACCAATGCGGGCAAGTCGACGCTGTTCAATGCCCTGGTCAAGGCCCGTGCTTACGCGGCCGACCAGCTGTTTGCCACCCTGGACACCACCACGCGTCAGCTGTATCTGGGCGAAGCGGGGCGCTCGGTGTCCTTGTCGGACACGGTGGGGTTCATCCGTGATTTGCCGCACGGTCTGGTCGAGGCTTTCCAGGCCACACTGCAAGAGGCGACCGAGGCCGATTTGCTGCTGCATGTGGTGGACGCGGCCAACCCGGATTTCCCGGAACAGATGGCCGAGGTTCAAAAAGTGCTGGCCGAAATCGGCGCTGACAACGTTCAGCAATTGCTGGTGTTCAACAAGCTCGATGCATTGACCCCTGAGCGTTACCCTTTGCAGATGCAGGACCAGTACGAGCTGGACGGCGTCTCTGTGCCCCGTGTTTTCCTGAGCGCCCGATCGGGTCAGGGGCTGGATGTGCTCCGGTCGGCCCTGTCGGAGATCGTGAAGGCTGCCATGCCCGCATCCGTTCCTGAGCCCGCAGATCCCCGTGACTTGTCCCGGGAATATCCGGGTGATCTGCCTTGAAGCCCCTCCGAATTCGGCACAATGCGGATTCGTCATTCTGACAAAGACACTTCACCATGAATTTTCACCTGCCAGCCCTGCGATGGTCCTTGCTCCCGGCAAAGATCCGAGGCATGTTCAACCTGAATGACCCACGCTGGGGTCGGGACGACGACAAATCCAGCACCGATGCCGGCAACAAGCCCGCGGGCGATGTGCCGCCACCCGGCCCCAAACCCGACGCCTGGCAGCAGCCACCCGGTCGTGGCCCGCAGCAACAACCCAATGGTCCACCCGATCTGGACGAGCTGTGGCGCGATTTCAACCGCAAGCTCAGTCAGTTGTTTGGTGGCAAGGGCGGCCCTCAAAGACCGCAAGGCCCCGGCGGCTCGGGCGGTGGCTCTGGCGGCCCCGGTATCCCGGTTTTCTTCAAAAACCTGGGCTTGGGTGTGATTCTGGGGGCCGCATTGCTGGTTTGGCTGGGTACAGGCTTCTTCATTGTGCAAGAAGGCCAGCAAGCCGTGATCACCCAGTTTGGCAAGTACCACTCGACGGTGGGTGCCGGTTTCAACTGGCGCATGCCTTACCCCATCCAGCGTCATGAGCTGGTGTTCGTGACCCAAATTCGTTCTGTGGACATCGGCCGCGACAGCATCATCAAGGCCACGGGTCTGCGCGAGTCGGCCATGCTGACCGAGGACGAGAACATCGTTGAGATCAAGTTTGCCGTGCAGTACCGATTGAACGACGCCCGTGCTTACCTGTTTGAGAGCCGCAACCCGACCGAGGCCGTGGTGCAGTCTGCCGAAACGGCGGTGCGCGAGGTGGTGGGCAAAATGAAAATGGACTCGGCACTGGCCGAAGAGCGCGACCAGATCGCCCCCCGCGTCCGTGAAAAAATGCAGACCATTCTGGACCGCTACAAGGTGGGCATTGAGGTGGTGGGCATCAACTTGCAGCAAGGCGGGGTGCGACCTCCCGAGCAGGTTCAGGCGGCTTTTGACGATGTGCTCAAAGCCGGTCAGGAGCGCGAACGCGCCAAGAACGAAGCCCAGGCCTATGCCAACGATGTGGTGCCCCGGGCTGTGGGTGCCGCTTCGCGCCTGAAGGAAGAGGCTGACGCTTACCGTGAACGCATCGTGGCGCAAGCCGAAGGTGATGCCCAGCGCTTCAAGACCATCTTGCCCGAGTACCAGAAAGCGCCCCAAGTCATGCGTGACCGCATGTACACCGACGCCATGCAGCAGATCTACAGCAATGTGACCAAGGTGCTGGTGGACAGCAAACAGGGCTCGAACCTCTTGTACCTGCCGCTCGACAAAATCATGCAGCAAGTGGCCGCAACGGCGCCTCCCGCTGTGGACGCTCCCACCGCTGCGCCAGTGAATGGCAATGGCAATGCGGCCAACAACGGTACTGTGGACACACGTTCACGTGATCTGCAGCGTTCGCGTGACCGCGATCCACGATAAGGACAAAGAAAATGAATCGCATTGGATTGTGGATTTCGACGCTGCTGGTGGCCTTTGTGCTGTTCAGCTCTACCGTGTTTGTGGTCGATCAGCGCCAGTTCGGCGTGGTGTATGCCTTGGGTCAGATCAAGGAAGTCATCACCGAGCCCGGCTTGCACTTCAAGTTGCCGCCGCCGCTGCAAAACGTCAATTACATCGACAAGCGTCTGCTCACGCTGGACAGCCCCGACAACGAACCCATGCTCACGGCTGAAAAGCAGCGTGTGGTGATCGATTGGTATGTGCGCTGGCGCATTACCGACCCGCAGGCCTACATTCGCAACGTGGGCCTGGACGAGAAGGCCGGCACCAACCAGCTCAACCGCGTGGTGCGCAACGCTTTCCAGGAAGAAATCAACAAGCGCACGGTCAAGGAGTTGCTGTCCCTCAAGCGGGAAGAGCTGATGGACGATGTGAAAGCCGCCGTGCTGCTGGTGGTCAAGGGCGCCAAGCCCTGGGGCGTCGATGTGGTGGATGTGCGGATCACCCGCGCAGACTATGTGGACACCATCACCGAGTCGGTCTACCGACGCATGGAAGCCGAGCGCAAGCGCGTGGCCAACGAACTGCGCTCGACCGGTGCGGCCGAGGGTGAAAAAATCCGCGCCGATGCCGACCGCCAACGCGAAGTGACCATTGCCAACGCTTACCGCGATGCGCAGAAGATCAAAGGGCAGGGCGATGCGCAGGCAGCGCGCTTGTATGCCGAATCCTTTGGCCGTGACCCCCAGTTTGCGCAGTTTTACCGCAGTCTGGAGGCTTACAAATCCAGCTTCGCCAGCAAGAGCGACGTGATGGTGCTCGACCCGGGCAGCTCCGAATTCTTCAAGGGCATGCGCGGCACACCGGGCATTACGCCTGCCCGGAAGTAAATCTTGCTCGACGCCTTCCTGCTGGCATTGGGCCTGATGCTCATCCTGGAGGGCTTGATGCCCATGGTGTCGCCATGGAAGTGGCGACGCCTGTTTGAGCAGCTGCTGCAGCTCGAAGACGGGCAAATCCGCTTCTTCGGGATGGCCATGGTCATCGCTGGCTTGTTGCTGTTCTGGTTTGTTTCCTGAGCGCAACCCCGGAAACGGGCTTTCAAGCCGGTAAAATCTCTTTTTTAACCGTCCCCCTCCATCCCCATGTCTGCTTGGGTCCTCCCGGATCACATTGCCGATGTCTTGCCCTCCGAGGCTCGTCACATCGAAGAACTCCGCCGCGAACTGCTCGATACCGCCCGTGGCTATGGCTACGAGTTGGTCATGCCGCCGCTGCTGGAGCATTTGGAGTCCCTGCTCACCGGCACGGGTGAGGCGCTGGATTTGCAGACCTTCAAGCTGGTCGACCAGCTGTCGGGTAGGACGCTGGGTTTGCGTGCCGATACCACCCCCCAGGTGGCCCGCATTGATGCACATTTGCTCGGCCGTGCCGGCTTGACCCGTCTTTGCTACTGCGGCCCCGTGCTGCACACTCGTCCCGCACGCCCCCACGCCACCCGCGAACCTCTGCAGCTGGGGGCCGAAATCTATGGCCACGGTGGGCCCGAGGCCGATCTGGAAATTCTGCAATTGGCGCTGGACAGCCTGCGTGCCGCCCGTTTGGGTGATTTGCAGGTGGACCTGGCCGACGCCCGCATTGTCAACAGCCTGTTGCAGTCCGAGACCCTGTCGGATGCGCTGCGGCACGACATCCATGCGGCCTTGGCGATCAAGGACGCCAGCGCCATTGCCCGTCTGACCAGCGGCTTGTCTGAAACCTCGCGCAACGGTTTGTTGGCGCTGGTGGATTTGTATGGCGACGTCCGTGTGCTGGACGAGGCTGCCCGCCGCCTGCCCGCGACCCCGGCCATCACCCAGGCCTTGAGCCAGCTGCGCTGGCTGGCCGAGCAAATTCCGGGCGTGGCCGTCAGTTTCGATCTGGGTGACTCGCGGGGTTACGCCTACTACAGCGGCATGCGTTTTGCCATTTATGCCAAGGGGGCATCGGATGCGCTGGCCCGCGGCGGTCGTTACGACGGTGTGGGCGCTGTATTCGGTCACCGCATTGACCGTGACCGGCCCGCCGTTGGCTTCAGCCTAGATTTGAAAGAATTGGTGGCCGCTGTCCAGCCCTTGGCTTTGCGGGCAGCCATCCGTGCGCCGTGGGGCCATTCGGCCAGTTTGCGCACGGCCATTGCCGCTTTGCGCAGCCAGGGTGAAACCGTGGTGTGCGTCCTGCCCGGGCACGAAAGCGAAATTGACGAATTCCATTGCGACCGAGAGCTGACAGAAGCGGCCGGGCAGTGGGTGGTACAGGCTCTTTGAGAAAGAACATTTCAAGCATGAACAAGTTGCAAGGCCGTAATGTGGTCGTCGTGGGCACCCAATGGGGCGACGAGGGCAAAGGCAAACTGGTCGATTGGCTGACCGAAAGCGCCCAGGGCGTGGTCCGTTTTCAAGGCGGCCACAACGCAGGCCATACCTTGGTGATCAATGGCGTGAAAACCGCCTTGCACCTGATCCCCAGCGGCATCATGCGCGCAGGCGTCAAGTGCTACATCGGCAACGGTGTGGTGCTGTCGGTGCCCAAATTGCTCGAAGAAATTGCAGGCCTTGAAAAAGCCGGGGTCGAGGTGCGTTCACGCCTGCGCGTGAGCGAGGCCTGCCCGCTCATCTTGCCTTACCACGTGGCACTGGATGTGGGTCGTGAAGCCGCCAAGGAAAAGGCCGGAACGGCCAAGATCGGCACCACTGGCCGTGGCATTGGCCCCGCTTACGAAGACAAGGTGGCGCGCCGTGCACTGCGGGTGCAAGACCTGAAATACCCCGAGCGTTTTGCCACCAAGCTGCGCGAAAACCTGGCTTTGCACAATGAAGTGTTGGTCAATGTGCTGGGTGCAGCGCCTGTCGATTTTGACGCCACGTACAACGAAGCCATGGCGTATGCCAAGGCGCTTTTGCCCATGGTGGCCGACGTGTCGCGCGAACTGAACGACGTCCACAAGGCGGGTGCCAATTTGCTGTTCGAAGGTGCACAAGGCACCTTGCTCGACGTGGACCACGGCACTTACCCGTTTGTGACCTCGAGCAACTGCGTGGCGGGCAATGCTGCAGCCGGTTCGGGCGTCGGCCCCGGCATGCTGCACTACATCCTGGGCATCACCAAGGCGTACTGCACCCGTGTGGGCGGTGGCCCTTTCCCCACCGAGCTTGACTGGGAAACCCCTGGCACACCCGGTTACCACATGTCCACAGTGGGGGCTGAAAAAGGCGTGACCACCGGTCGTTCGCGCCGCTGCGGCTGGTTCGATGCCGCTTTGCTCAAGCGCAGCGCCCAGGTCAACGGTTTGAGTGGCCTGTGCATTACCAAGCTCGACGTGCTGGACGGCTTGAAAGAGCTGCTGCTGTGCACCGGCTACGAGCTGGATGGCGAAGTCATCGACATCCTGCCCATGGGGGCGGATGAGATCGCCCGCTGCAAACCGATTTACGAAGTGATTCCCGGCTGGACCGAAACCACCGTGGGCGTGACCGAGATGGACAAGCTGCCGGCCACCGCCCGTCATTACCTGGACCGCATCGCCCAAGTCACGGGTGTTCCGGTGCATGTGGTGTCGACCAGCCCGGACCGTGACCACACGATCTTGCTGCACAACCCGTTTGCAGCCTGATTCCCTTCGACGACTTTTTCACCCACACTGATTTTTCACTGGAGTTCACCCCATGTTGACCGAAGACGGCAAGCACCTGTACGTGAGTTACGACGAGTACCACAACCTCATCGAAAAACTCGTCATCAAGATCCACCAATCTGGCTGGCAATTTGACAACATCCTGTGCTTGGCCCGTGGCGGCATGCGCCCTGGCGACATCTTGTCGCGCGTCTTTGATAAACCCTTGGCCATCATGTCCACCAGCTCCTACCGCGCCGAAGCTGGCACGGTCCAGGGCCACTTGGACATCGCCCGCTACATCACCACCCCCAAGGGTGAGATCGCTGGCAAAGTGCTGCTGGTCGACGACCTGGCCGACACAGGCCACACCTTGCGTGCCGTGGTGGACCAGTTGAAAAACAACTACAAGCCGGTCACCGAATTACGCACCGCCGTGATCTGGACCAAAGGCGTGTCCACCTTCAAGCCCGATTACTCGGTCGAAGATTTGCCCACCAACCCCTGGATTCACCAGCCCTTCGAGCCGTATGACAACATGCGTCCCGAAAAACTCCTTGAAAAGTGGAGCGTTTGAGCGCACTCGGACATACCCTGTATGGTCTTTCAACAGCCTCCTTCGGGAGGCTGTTTGCATTAGGATGCGCGGATGCAAGCAGAATCCCTAAACGCCTCTTTCGCCCACATGGCCACTGGCCTGATCCACCACCCCTACACGCCGCCAGCCGGTTTTGAGGCCCCCCAGCCGGGCGTCTTCAAGGCTTCAACGGTGTACTTCCCGACCGTGGCCGATATGCGCCAGCGTGAGTGGAAAGACAAGTCCGCCTACACCTACGGGCTGCACGGCACGCCCACCACCTACTTGCTTGAAGAACGTCTGTGCAGTTTGGAGGGGGGGCTGCAGTGCGTGTTGGTCCCCAGCGGCCTGGCGGCTCTGGCCCTGGTGGCCCTGGCAGTGCTGAAAACCGGCGACGAGGTGTTGATCCCGGACAACGCCTATGGCCCCAACAAGGCGCTGGCCGATGGCGAGTTGCGCCATTTCGGCATCACACACCGCTTTTACGACCCGATGGATCCGCAGGATCTCGCCAGGCAGATCACGGACCGCACCCGGTTGGTGTGGCTTGAAGCCCCGGGCTCGGTGAGCATGGAGTTTCCCGATTTGCCCGAGATGGTGCGCCTGTGCCGCGCGCGCGGCGTGTTGTGTGCCCTCGACAACACCTGGGGTGCGGGCCTGGCCTTCAAGCCCTTTGATTTGCTGGGCGACGGTGCAGGCGCGCAGGGCAGTCTGTCGGTGGACATCAGCGCTCATGCGCTCACCAAATACCCCAGCGGCGGCGGCGATGTGCTCATGGGCAGCGTGATCACCCGCGATGCGGCCTTGCACCTGAAAATCAAGCTTTGTCACATGCGCCTGGGTCTGGGTGTGGCCGCCAACGATGCCGAAACCGTGCTGCGCTCATTGCCCAGCATCGATCTGCGGTACAGGGCGCACGACCAGACTGCCCGTGCGCTCGCCGCTTGGTGGCAAAGCCAGCCGCAATGTGCGCAACTGTTGCATCCGGCTTTTGAAGGGGCGCCTGGCCATGTGCATTGGCAAGCCCTGTGTGACCGTGTGCCCGGCACGGGACTGGCCGCGGGCTTGTTCAGCGTGATGATCGACGCCCGTTACAGCCAAGCCCAGGTCGACGCGTTTTGCGATGGCCTGAAACTTTTCAGGATCGGTTACAGCTGGGGCGGCCCCGTGAGCCTGGTCGTGCCCTACGACATCGCAGCCATGCGCCAGGCCTGGCCCGCACACCTGCAGCGCGGCACCCTGGTGCGTTTTTCCATGGGTCTGGAGTCCGCGCAGGATCTGATCCTTGACTTGCATCAAGCTGTACAGACGCATTTGCCCATGACCTGATCGCACAGGTGACACTGAGGCGCATTTTTCCGCCGCGCACCCACTTCGTTGGGGGCTTTCCTGACTTTTCAAAGCTTGGCAGTGGCAGTACCCTGAGGACTTTCCATGCTTGAATCCGTCTCTTTGCCATGACCGCTGCCAACCAGTCCCACGACCCTGATGCAGAGCTGCCCACGATGGCGGCGCCCTATGTGCCGCCACCGCCCGAAGGGCCACGCTCGCACATGCGGCCTCTGGGCTGGGCAGACCCTTTTCGCTGGTTGGCTAGGGGCCTTCTGGACCTGCGACAGCATCCGGGCATCGCCCTGCTTTATGGCTTGTGTTTTTGGGGCATGGCACAGGTGCTGGGCTTGGTGTTCAAACACAAGCCGGAATACACCTTGTCGCTGGTTTCGGGCTGCTTGCTGGTCGGGCCTTTTTTGGCCATGGGCCTGTACGAGGTCAGCCGCAAGCGCGAGCGGGGCGAGTTGCCCGACATGGCCACCTCGCTCATGTGTTGGGACCAGCACATCCGCAGCATGGCCATGCTGGTGTTGGTCCTGATGGTGCTGGAGCTGCTGTGGGGCAGGGCATCGCTGGTGGTGTTTGCGGTTTTCTTCAACACCGGCATGCCCTCGACCACGGGGGTGATCGAGGCCGTGTTCAACCCACAAAACCTCGAATTCATCCTGGTTTACCTAGCCGTGGGAGGCGTATTTGCTGCCCTGGTCTATGGCCTGTCGGTGGTGTCGATTCCCATGATTCTGGACCGCGACACCGACGCCATTTCTGCGGTGTTGACGAGCATGCGGGTGGTTTTTTCGCACCCCGGGGTGATGCTGCTGTGGGGCTTGCTGCTCAGTGTCTTGGTGTTGGCGGCCCTGTGGCCTTGGGCCTTGGGCATCATCGTGGTCGGGCCATGGCTGGGTCATGCCAGCTGGCACGCTTATCGGGGCAGCGTTGAATGGGAAGAAGGGCCTCAAGAAGCTGTTACATTGGGCAGCTCAAATTAAAGGAGCCATCTTGGCCACACCCAACTACGGATTCGAAAAACGCCAGAAAGAATTGGCCAAGAAACGCAAAAAAGAAGACAAGCTCAAGGCCAAGTCCGAACGCAAATCCGGCCTCTTGCCCGAAGACGGCTCCGATCCGGATGCGGTGATCGATGCAGACCCTGCGCCATCAGCGCCCGATGCTGCCGGCGAACAAACGCCAGCGGCCTGAATGCTTCAGGCCCACAGGGTCTGCAACTCATGGACGATTTTGAGGCCTTGCTTGCACCAGTTCGCGGGCCAAGGCCCGCATGTCCGCCATGCTGTGGCTCGCAGGTGTGACCAGCGGGGCTTGGGCGTAATGCACAAAGTTGTGGCCCGTGGACGTCTCGTAGCCCGGATCGTAGTGGGCTGACAACAATTCGGTCACCACTTCGCGCATTTCGCCTCGCTCGATGCGCTCTTGCCAGCCTTGCACCACGGCCTTGCCGCGCAGGGCCGTCAGGCGCTCCAGGCGGTCGGCAAACAAGGCGCGGTCTTGCGTGAAAAACGCATAGTCTTCCAGCAGCAAATTCACCCTGTTTTCCAGCGACAGGTCCACCCGCAGGCAGGGGCTGGCCCGCATGGCGGCCATCAATGCATCGGGTACCGCCAGATTGCCCACTTTTTTGCTTTCGGCTTCCACAAACACCGGGCGGTCTGCACTGAAGCCGCGCAAGGCGTCCCACACCTGCGTGTCAAACGCCTTTTGGGTGGGCTGCGGCGTGCCGGGAATCAGGCCCAGCACCGAGCTGCGGTGGCAGGCAATGGCTTCCAGGTCCAGCACCTGCGCACCTTCTTGCGCCAAGGCTTGCAGCAAGCGGGTCTTGCCCGAGCCGGTGGGTCCGCACAAGACCTTGAACTGCAGGCGCTGCGCCTGGCGGGGCGTGTCTTCCATCACGGCTTTGCGAAAGGCCTTGTAGCCGCCTTCGATCAGGTGCACCTTGAAGCCGATCTGCCCCAGAATCAGCGCCAGCGAGTTGCTGCGCTTGCCCCCGCGCCAGCAATACACCAGCGGCTGCCAGTTCTTGGGCTTGTCCATGACATGGATTTCGATGTGGCGGGCGATGTTTTTGGCCACCAGCGCGGCGCCCACTTTTTGCGCCTCAAAAGGGTTGACCTGCTTGTACAGCGTGCCCACCTTGATGCGCTCTTCGTTGTTGAGCGACGGCCAGCTGAGGGCGCCGGGCAGGTGGTCTTCGGCGTGCTCGCCCTCCGAGCGGGCGTCGAGGATGGCATCAAACTGGTCCAGTTGGGCCATGGCATCCGAGGCCGAGATCAGGTGAACGCTCATTTCAGTTGTTTCTTCAAAGTGGGCCAGAGGTTGGCCAGCATGCGCGGCTGCGCGGCTTCATTGGGGTGGATGCGGTCGGCCTGGAACCATTTGAGCGGCTCGGGGTCGTCGCCAATGCCTTTCAAAAAGAAGGGCACCAGCGCCGCCTTTTGGCTTTTGGCCACTTGGGCAAACGCCGCTTCAAACTGGCGGGCCATGTCGGGGCCGTAATTCGGCGGCATTTGCATGCCCAGCAGCAGCACCTGGGCCCCAGCGGCTTGGGCTTGTTGGGTCATGTCCAGCAGGTTGCTTTGCGTCATCGCCATAGGCAGCCCACGCAGCGCGTCGTTGCCGCCCAGCTCGATGACCACATGGCTGGGCTGGTGTCGTTTGAGCAAGGCGGGCAGGCGAGAGCGCCCGCCCGAAGTGGTGTCGCCGCTGATGCTGGCGTTGATGACTTGCACACCGGGCTTTTCTTTGTCCAATTGTTTTTGCAGCAAAGCCACCCAACCTGTGCCGCGGGCAAGGCCATATTCGGCACTCAGCGAGTCGCCCAGCACCAAAATGCGCTGCGCAGCAGCCGCTGGCACAGGCAGGGCAAAGCCCCAGCCGGCAAGGGCCAGCAGGGTCCAGTTAAAGTGGCGTCGTCTCAACAAAGGTGTGTGCATGCCTGAATCTATCATTGCCGTGCGTGGCGTCTCGAAAAGTGTGCAAGATGCCAGCGGGCAGCTGGACATTTTGCGCGATATCGATTTCTCATTGAACGCCGGGGAAACCGCTGCGATTGTCGGTGCTTCCGGTTCGGGCAAAAGCACGCTGCTGGCCATCCTGGCGGGCCTCGATACACCCAGTGCCGGGCAGGTGCTGTTGGCCGGGCAATCGCTGTTTGATTTGTCCGAAGACGAACGCGCCGCTGTGCGCGCCCAGCATGTGGGTTTTGTGTTCCAGAGCTTTCAGCTCATGCCCAACCTCACGGCCCTCGAGAACGTGATGCTGCCGCTGGAGCTGGCCGATCGGCCGGATGCCCGCAGCACCGCCACCGCCATGCTGCAGCGGGTGGGTTTGGCCGAGCGCCTCAAGCACCTGCCCAAAGTGCTCAGCGGCGGCGAGCAGCAGCGCGTGGCCCTGGCCCGCGCTTTTGTGGTGCAGCCCGATTTGCTGCTGGCCGATGAGCCTACGGGCAGCCTGGACCACGCCACGGGCGAGGCCATCATGGACTTGATGTTTGCGCTCAACCGCGAACAAGGCACCACCTTGGTCTTGGTCACACACGACCGGCAGTTGGCCGCCCGTTGCGAGCGCAGCCTGGTGATTCAGGCGGGACGCTTGTCTGAGGCGGCTGGCGCTTCGGCGGAGCAACGATAATCACCGGATGTCATCCCACAAAGTGCTGTTCGGCTTCCATGCCGTGGGCGTTCGCCTCAAGATCGCCCCTCAATCCGTTGTTGAAATCCATTACGAGGTCGCGCGCCGCGACGCCCGGATGCGGCAGTTCATCGACAAGGCCCGTGATTCGGGCATGCGCCTGATCGAGTCGGACAACGAGCGCCTGGCCAAGCTGGCCGGGGGCCATGGCCACCAGGGCGTGGTCGCCCTGGTCACGCCCATCCCCCAAAACCATTCCCTTGACGATCTGCTTGACACCGTCGAAGGCCCACCCTTGCTCTTGGTGCTGGATGGCGTGACCGACCCGCACAATCTGGGCGCTTGCCTGCGCGTGGCCGACGGAGCGGGCGCACATGCGGTCATTGCCCCCAAAGACCATGCCGCCGGCATCAACGCCACCGTGGCCAAAGTCGCCAGCGGTGCGGCCGAAACCATGCCGTACTTCATGGTGACCAATCTGGCGCGGACCTTGGGCGAGCTCAAGGAGCGCAGAATCTGGGTGATCGGTACGAGCGACGATGCGCCTCGCACGATTTACCAAGCCGACCTGAAAGTGCCCACCGCCTTGGTGCTGGGCGCCGAGGGCACCGGCATGCGCCAGTTGACCCGCAAGAATTGTGACGAGCTGGTGAGCATTCCCATGCGCGGCGCGGTCGAGAGCTTGAACGTATCGGTGGCCAGTGGTGTGTGCCTGTACGAGGCGCTGCGTCAGCGCAGTTGAGCTGAAAAGGGGTTTTGAATGTCCAAGAACACGCAGCGTATCGCACTGACCGCCTTGCTCGTCACCGCCAGCCTGCTGGCCGCTTGCACCCAAGAGCAGCAAAACAAGATCAGCCGCGACATCCAGAACTGGACGGGCACCAATGGCGTGTTGGAGGTGTATGCCGGAGACAAACTGGTGCGCCGTTTTTTGAAGGTGGACAAGATCAGCACCGCCTTGGGTACCGATGACAAAGCGCCACGCGCCTACCGCTACGGCTATGGCGTGCTCGATGAGAACCTGAACAGGGTGGCCGATCCCGACGAAAAGAAGGTGTACTTCGAGGTCAGCGATTACTCGAACACGGTGTTCTTCGAGAACCCGCGTTGATCGGACTCAGACCCAGCCCAGCCCACCGAGCAGGGCACCCAGGCCGATCAACCACAGCATGTGGACCCGGGTGCGCCAGACCACCAGGGTGGTGACGGCGGTCAACACGTACAAAGGCCAGTCGCGTGCAGGCTGGTTGTGGCTGATGGTGAGCAGCCAGGCCGTGCTCAACAAAAGCGCAATCACGATGGGAGCCATGCCCGATTTGAAGGCCCGGATGCCCAGCTTGTCGCGGTGTTGGTGCGCCCAGCGCGTGGCCGTGTAGGTCAGGATGGAAGAGGGCAGCATGATGCCCAACATGGCCAGCAACACACCCAAACTGGCCAGGGCAGCACTGAACCAGCCGCCGCCCAGACCGGCTGCGGCGTTCAAGCCCACGTTGAAGCCCATCAGCGCCACAAACAAAATATTGGGCCCTGGTGCAGACTGCGCCAACGCAATCGACGAGGTGAATTGCGACTCGCTCAGCCAATGTGTTTCATCCACCAGGTAGCGGTGCATGTCCGGCGCGGTGGTGATCGCGCCACCTACGGCCAGCAGCGACAAAGAGGCAAAGTGGCTGAACAGGCTCAGCCAATCGTGGACCGACAGTTGCAGCACCGGGTTCATGGCGAACCCCAGGTCTGGCTGGCTTGTCGTGCCAGTTGCAGATAGGCCCAAGCGCAAGCGATCAAGCCCGTGCCCAGCAGCACCACAAACAAGGGCCATCGCAATACCCCAACCCCAGCGAAAGTGGCTGCAGCCAAAGCGATGCAGACCGGTTTGCCCATCGGGTTGTGGCGCAGGGCCGTGATCAGTTTGAGGCCCACCGCCGCAATCAGACCCGCCGAGACCGCGCCCATGCCACGCAAGGCGCCTTGTGCCCACGGCTCTTGCGACACGCCGCCAAAAGCCACAGCCAACAGCAAAACCACCACCAAGGGGGCGGCCAGCATGCCCGCCACGCCTGCCAATGCACCCTGCAGGCCAAAGTAACGCCCGCCGATCATCAGCGAGAGATTGACCACATTGGGGCCGGGCATGACCTGGGCGACAGCCCAGTCTTCGATAAATTGCTCGCGGGTCATCCAGCGCTTTTTCTCGACCAGTTCGCGCTGAACCACAGCCAATACGCCACCAAAACCCTGCAGTGCCAGCAGGGTGAAAGACACAAAAAGATCGGTTTTGGAGCGCGGGCTGTTCAAGGGGACAAGTTCTGACATGCCGCCATTATCCGGGGGACTTCAAGCCCCTTGTTCGGTGTCCAGCCAAATCAACTGGCCGCGCCCACTCTCGTTCAGGCGCGTCACCAAGGCCGCGGCTTGGGTTTCAGGCAATTCAAATTGCAGGCGCACCATGCTGGCGTGTGTGACGCTGTTCAACACGGCTTGTACCCCCTCCAGCTCCCTGCGAACGAGGCCTTCCAGTGCATAGGGCACTCTACAGGCCAGTTGCTGTGTCTTGATCCGTGCCACCTTGTCTGCTGTCAATAAGGCTTGCGCGACCGCGTCGGTGTAGGCCCGCACCAGACCGCCTGCACCCAGCTTCACGCCGCCAAAATAACGCACCACCGAGGCCAGCACGCCGTCAAGGTCCTGGTGCCGTAGCACCTCCAGCATGGGGCGACCGGCGGTGCCGCCCGGTTCACCGTCGTCGTTGGCGGCCGACTGCCCACCCGCGAGCAGGGCCCAGCAGACATGGGCGGCGTCCGGGTGCTGAGCCTTGAGTTGCGCCACACGGTTGAGCGCTTCGTCACGCCTAGAGACCGTTTCGACGCAGGCGATGAAACGGCTTTTTTTGATGATCAACTCGTGGTGAGCGGGACGGGCGAGCGAGAACGGCATGGCTCGATTGTCCTGGATGCGGTGATGGCCGGATTCAAACCACCCGGTCATGCGGATTTGCCTCTTTTTGGCTGAATACCCACTGCTTTCTCAAGCCCACCCCCGAACCCCTACACTAGCGGGTTATCCCGATACCGAGCCCATGAACGCCTTCACCGACGTCTCTTTCTTCCCGCGCGACGCCAAGCCGCTGACCAGTTACCGCAAGTACTGGGCGCAGCGCTTTGGCACGGCCCCATTTTTGCCGATGAGCCGCGAGGAAATGACCCAACTGGGCTGGGACAGCTGCGACATCATCATCGTCACCGGTGACGCCTATGTGGACCACCCCAGTTTTGGCATGTCGGTCATTGGCCGCATGCTGGAAAACCAGGGTTTTCGGGTCGGCATCATCGCCCAGCCCGACTGGACCAGTCCCAAGCCCTTCAAGGCCCTGGGCAAACCCAACCTGTTCTGGGGTGTGACCAGCGGCAACATGGATTCCATGATCAACCGCTACACGGCGGACCGCAAAATCCGCAGCGACGACGCCTACACCCCGGGTGATGTGGGCGGCAAGCGGCCCGACCGCGCGGCCATCGTGTACAGCCAGCGCTGCCGCGAGGCCTTCCCGGAAGTGCCCATCGTGCTCGGCGGCATCGAAGGCAGCCTGCGCCGCATCGCGCATTACGACTACTGGTCGGACAAGGTGCGCCGCTCCATCGTGGTGGACAGCAAGTGCGACCTGCTCTTGTACGGCAACGCCGAGCGGGCGATTGTCGAGATTGCCCACCGCCTGGCCGCCCGCGAGCCCGTGCAGCAAATCACCGACGTGCGCGGCACCGCCTTTGTGCGGCGCGAAACCCCCGAGGGTTGGTTCGAGATCGACTCCACCAGTGTTGACACGCCCGGGCATGTGGAGGCGCACATCAACCCGTATTTGATGATTTCGGACCAAGCGCGGGAGCAGGGCGCGACCTGTGCGCGTGAGGAAGAGGCCAAGGAAGTGGCCGATGCCCACAACGCGCAAAGCATTGAAGCCGATTTGTCCACCGCCGTGGCCCAGGCCCGCACCGTGCAAGCCGCTATACAGCCGCTCACCTTTGTGCTCAACCCCGCTTTGCGCGGCAAAGGCACCCACAAAGTCCCGCCCCGCGACAAAAGCGTGATCCGCCTGCCCAGCTACGAGCAGGTCAAGTCCGACCCGGTGCTCTATGCCCACGCCAACCGCGTGCTGCACCTAGAAACCAACCCAGGCAACGCCCGCTGCCTGGTGCAAGCGCACGGGGAGGGCGCCACCGCTCGCGACGTGTGGATCACACCGCCGCCCATCCCGCTCACCACCGCTGAGATGGACCATGTGTTCGATCTGCCGTATGCCCGCAGCCCGCACCCGCGCTATGCCGACGAAAACGGCAGCCACGACCACGCGACCAAAATCCCCGCGTGGGAAATGATCCGCTTTTCCGTGAACATCATGCGCGGCTGCTTTGGCGGCTGCACCTTTTGCTCCATCACCGAGCACGAAGGCCGCATCATCCAGAGCCGCTCCGAAGAATCGGTCATCCGCGAGGTGGAAGACATCCGCGACAAGGTCAAAGGCTTTACGGGCGTCATCTCTGACCTGGGTGGCCCCACGGCCAATATGTACCGCCTGGGCTGCCGCAGCCCCGAGATCGAATCGGCCTGCCGCAAACCCAGTTGCGTGTTCCCCGGCATCTGCCAGAACCTGACCACCGACCACGGCCCGCTGATCAACATGTACCGCCGTGCGCGCAACTTGAAGGGCATCAAGAAGATCCTGATCGGCTCCGGTCTGCGTTACGACCTGGCCGTGCAGTCGCCCGAGTATGTGAAAGAGCTGGTGCAGCACCATGTGGGCGGCTACCTGAAGATCGCGCCCGAACACACTGAGGGCGGCCCGCTGTCCAAGATGATGAAGCCGGGCATCGGCACCTACGACCGCTTCAAGACCATGTTCGACAAGTACAGCGAAGAGGCCGGTAAAAAGCAGTTTCTCATCCCTTACTTCATCGCCGCCCACCCGGGCACCAGTGACGAAGACATGATGAACCTGGCCATCTGGCTCAAAAAGAACGGCTTTAGGGCCGACCAGGTTCAAACCTTCTACCCCAGCCCCATGGCCACGGCCACGGCCATGTACCACTCCACCCGCAACCCGCTGCGCAAAATCACCCGCGACAGTGAAAAGGTGGACATCGTCAAAGGCGACAAACGCCGCCGCCTGCACAAGGCATTTTTGCGCTACCACGACGCCAACAACTGGCCGTTGCTGCGCGAAGCGCTCAAAGCCATGGGGCGCTCAGACCTGATTGGTAACGGGAAACACCATTTGATCCCGAGCTGGCAGCCGCTGGCTGAAGAGGGCTACAAGAGCGCACGACGCAAGAACAGCACGGGCGCGGGCGGGAAGTCATCGGTGGCTTTGTCGACCGCGGCCAAGCGGTCGGGTCAGCCGAAAAAAGGCCAGATGCTCACGCAGCACACCGGTCTGCCACCACGCCGAAAAGCTTGACCAAGAGGCCAGCTGACTGGCCTTACCCCGCCTGCAGCGCCGCCAGCAGCTCCGTCTCGATCTCGATCTGCGCCTTGTTTTGCTGCAACTCGGCGCCGCTGATCAGGAAGGTGTCTTCGACGCGTTCGCCCAAAGTGCTGATCTTGGCCAGTTGCAGGTCAATGCCGTGCTTGGCCAGAACGCGGGCGATGCTGTAGAGCAGGCCATTGCGGTCGCTGGCCGAGATGCTGAGCAGCCAGTTTTGCGCTTTTTCGTCGGGTTTGAGGGTGACCCGTGGGGTGATCGGGAAGCTTTTCACCCGGCGTGACACCCGGCCTTTGGTGGGCGTGGGTAAGGGGCCTTGGCGCTCCAGCGTCTGTGTCAGGCCCGATTCGACCATGGTCATCAGCTCCCGGTAATGCTCAGGCAGCATGGTGGTGACGATCTGGAAAGTGTCCAGCGCCCAACCGCTGCGGGTGGTGTGAATCTTGGCGTCCAGCACGCTGAAGCCTGATTGGTCAAAGTGCCCGCAGATGCGGGCAAACAGGTCTGCTTGGTCGGGTGTGAACACCAGCACTTGCAAACCTTCTCCGACGGGGGAGGGGCGGGCCCGCACAATGGTCCGCGTTTGTTCCGGCGCAGGCCTGGCCACGTGCCGTGAGAGCTGCCGTGCATGCCAGGCGATGTCGGACGCATCGTGGCGCATGAAGTAGCTCACGTCCAGGGTGTCCCACAGGGCCTTGTGGCCTTCGTGCGGTTGCGCCTGTCGGGCCAGTTCGATGAGCGCCTCGCGCTTGCGGGCTTCCACCTCGGCATTGGCGTCGGGGGCACGGCCACCGAGCACACGCAGCGTGGCTTTGTAGAGGTCTTCCAGCAGCTTGCCTTTCCAGGCGTTCCACACTTTGGGGCTGGTGCCCCGGATGTCGGCCACCGTGAGCAAATACAGGGCCGTGAGCCGACGCTCATTGCCAACGCGCTGGGCAAAGCGGCCGATGACTTCCGGGTCGCTCAGGTCCTCTTTCTGGGCCACATGGCTCATCGTCAGGTGTTCACCCACCAGAAATTCGATCAGTTGCGCATCCGCCTTGTCGATTTGGTGTTGGCGGCAGAAGGTGCGCACTTCGGTGCACCCCAGTTTGGAGTGGTCACCGCCGCGGCCTTTGGCGATATCGTGAAACAGCGCGGCCGTGTACAAAATCCAGGGCTTGTCCCAGCCCCCCGCCAGCTGCGAGCAAAAGGGGTACTCGTGCGCATGCTCGGGCATGAAAAAGCGCCGCACATTGCGCAGCACCATCAGGATGTGCTGGTCCACCGTGTAGGCGTGAAACAGGTCGTGCTGCATCTGGCCCACGATGCGCCGAAACACCCACAGGTAACGCCCCAGCACCGAAGTCTCGTTCATCAGGCGCATCGCGTGCGTGATGCCCTGGGGCTGTTGCAGGATCTGCAAAAAAGTTTGGCGGTTGACCGGGTCGGCGCGGAAACGCCCATTCATGATGGCCCGCACGTTGTAAAGCGCACGCAGGGTTCTGGCCGAAAAGCCTTTCACACCCGGCGTGGCCTGGTACAGCAAAAAGGTCTCGAGGATCGCGTGGGGGTGTTTTTGGTAGAGGTCGTCGCTGGCCACCTCGATCAGGCCCGCTTTTTCAAAGAAGCGCTCGTTCAGGGGCCGGAAATCGTTGACGGATTCACCCCGATCGGCTTTGAGCCGGTCTTCGATGTTGAGCAACAGGATCTGGTTGAGCTGCATAACTGCCTTGGCGGCCCAGTAGTATTGGCGCATCAGCTTTTCGCTGGCACGCAAAGCCAGTCGGCCTTCCGGCGTCACGTCGGACGCATAGCCAAACGACTCGGCCACATTGGTTTGCAGATCAAACACCAAGCGGTCTTCGCGCCGCTTCGCTTGCAAATGCAAGCGGGCACGGATCAGCCCCAGCAAGGCTTCGTTGCGTTTGATTTGCCGCGCTTCCAGCGCTGTGGCCAGGCCTTTGCGGGCCAGCTCGTCCCAGCTTTGGCCCAGGCCTGCGGCACGGGCCACCCACAAAATCACCTGCAGATCGCGCAAGCCACCGGGAGACTCCTTGCAGTTGGGCTCCAGGGCATAAGGCGTGTCTTCGAATTTGGTATGACGCTGCCGCATTTCCAGGGTTTTGGCCACCAGGAAGGCCTGCGGGTCCATGGCCGCGAGGAACTGTTTTTGAAACTCGGCAAACAAACGGGTGTTGCCGGTCACACGGCGCGACTCCAGCAGCGAGGTTTGTACCGTGATGTCTTTGGCCGACTCGGACAGGCACTCGCTCAAGGTGCGCACGCTCGCGCCAATTTCGAGGCCCGTGTCCCAGCAGCTGCCGATGAAGCGCTCGAGCTGGCCTTGCAACTCGGGGTTGTTTTCGGGTGATTGGCCGTCCGGCAAAAGCACCAGCACATCCACATCGGAATAAGGAAACAGCTCGGCCCGGCCGAAGCCGCCCACGGCCACCAGACACAGCTCGGGCGAAAAGCCAGCGTTGTGCCACAGCTCAATCAGCAAACCATCGGCCAGGATGGACAGTTGACGCAAGGTTTGCTTCAGGCCCCGAGTGACCGCACCGCTGTGGGCCAGTGTGTGCAAAACAGTCGCTTTGTCTTGCTTGTAGCTGTCGCGCAGGGCAGCCAGATCGGCCGTGGGGACCGGGCCGTCCATGTCAGGCGATGGCTTTTTGGGTGATGAAAGCCGGGATTGGCGGGCTGCCGGCCGACAAGGTCAACACCTCGTAGCCGGTTTCGGTGACCGCCACAGTGTGCTCCCATTGGGCGGACAAGGAGTGGTCTTTGGTGACAATGGTCCAGCCATCGCCCATTTCCTTGATGTCACGCTTGCCCGCATTGATCATCGGCTCGATGGTGAAGACCATGCCAGGGACCAATTCGGTCAGGGTGCCGGGTTTGCCGTAGTGCAACACCTGCGGCTCTTCGTGGAATCCGCGCCCAATGCCGTGGCCACAAAACTCGCGCACCACCGAAAAGCCGTGGCCTTCGGCAAATTTCTGAATAGCGTGGCCAATGTCGCCCAGGTGGGCACCGGGTTTGACCTGCTCGATGCCTTTCCACATGGCTTCATACGTCAGGCTGGCCAGTCGTTTGGCCGCAATCGAAGCTTCGCCCACATGAAACATGCGGCTGGTGTCTCCGTGCCAACCATCCTTGATGGTGGTGATGTCGATGTTGAGCGAATCGCCTTTTTTGAGCGGCTTGTCGTTCGGGATGCCGTGGCACACCTGGTGGTTGATCGAGGTGCAGATCGATTTGGGGTAGGGCTTGTAGCCGCCGGGTGCGTAATTCAGCGGTGCTGGAATGCAGCCTTGCACATTGACCATGTAGTCATGGCAGAGCTTGTCAATCTCGTTGGTGGTGATGCCCGGTTTGATGAAGGGCTCGATGTAGTCGAGGACTTCCGAGGCCAAGCGGCAAGCCACGCGCATGCCTTCGATGTCTTCGGCGGTTTTGATGGTGATCGTCATGGGGCTGAATTATCCCATTGAGTGATTCGGAGTGCTTGGATGGGGGTCATCAAACGTTTGGGTCGGCGGGTCGCGCGCGAGACTTTTTTGAGGGCCGAGCGTCGACCATGGCACGCAGAGAAAGGGTAAAGTGGATCAAATATTTGGCAAGCCGAGACCGCTTGCTGAGCTGCACTGTGATTGGATGAACCGAAAGCCTCCGCATGAACCTGCACGCCAAACTCCTGCAACGCGCAGCCGAGAACCGCCCCATTCGCATCGGCCTGATTGGCGCGGGCAAATTCGGTTCCATGTACCTGGCGCAAATTCCACGCACCCCCGGCGTGCACCTGGTGGGCATTGCGGACTTGTCGCCCGTCAACGCCCGGGTCAATCTGGCCCGCGTGGGCTGGGAAGCCGAGCGCCTCACGGCCGGCAGCCTTGATGAAGCCGTGAAACACGGCACCACCCATGTGGGCGACGACTGGCAAAGCCTGGTGCGCCACCCGGCGGTGGACGTGGTCGTGGAATGCACCGGCTCACCCCTGCACGCGGTAGACCACATCCTGGAAGCCTTTGCGAACCGAAAGCATGTGGTCAACGTGACTGTAGAGGCCGACGCCTTTTGCGGCCCCTTGCTCGCCACCCGCGCGAAGACAGCGGGCGTGGTGTATTCGCTGGCCTTTGGTGACCAGCCTGCGCTGATTTGCGATCTGGTGGATTGGGCCCGCACCTGCGGTTTTCCGGTGGTGGCGGCAGGCCGAGGCCACAAGTGGTTGCCGCATTTTTCTGAATCGACACCCGAAACGGTCTGGGGCTATTACGGCTTGACGCCTGAGCAAGCCGAGCGCGGCGGCCTCAACCCCAAAATGTTCAACAGCTTCCTCGACGGCTCCAAGCCCTCGATCGAGAGCACCGCGGTCTCCAATGCCACAGGTTTGGGCGTGCCCAGCAACGGTTTGCTCTACCCGCCCGCCAGCGTCGAAGACATCCCCTACGTCACCCGCCCGATCTCGGAGGGCGGTGTGCTGGAGCGCAAGGGCATGGTGGAGGTGATCTCCAGCCTGGAAAAAGACGGCCGCCAGATCCCTTACGACATCCGCATGGGCGTGTGGGTCACGGTGGAGGCCGAGACCGACTACATCAAGAACTGCTTTGAAGAGTACAACGCCCACACCGATCCGTCTGGCCGTTACTTCACGCTCTACAAGCGCTGGCACCTGATCGGTCTGGAAGTGGGGGTGAGCGTGGCCAGCGTCGCCCTGCGCAACGAGCCCACAGGCGTGGCCATCGGCTGGAACGCCGACGTGGTGGCCACCGCCAAGCGCGACCTGAAACCCGGCGAAATGCTGGACGGGGAGGGCGGCTACACCGTCTGGGGCAAGCTGCTGCCTGCCGCCACCTCCAAGCGCATGGGTGGCGTGCCGCTGGGCCTGGCCCATGGTGTCAAAGTCATTCGCCCCGTGGCCAAAGGCCAAAGCCTGACTTGGGACGACGTGGCCATGGACACCAGCACCCACGCCTACCAAATCCGGCGCGAGATGGAGGCCACTTCGGTGCTGGGTTGAGTACTCCCACCCGTTTTGTTTGGTATGCCGTGCTGCTTGGGTGGCACGGCATCGCTGTTTTGGGAGGTCGACAGGCCACTGTGCAGCACCAAACCGACGCTTTTTCCCTGCAGAATAAGACAGGTCTCTGATCTGTCCATCTGCCCGTCCAATCAGGGTTTCCCCGGCTAAAATACTGCCTTTGCCGACCAGCCCCAGTCAGCGGCCTCGGCGCTACGGTTTTCCGTCTCTTTACAAGGCCACCCCGTGTCCCTGCACATCACGACTTTCGAAGGCGCCAGCGCCCTCAGCGACTTCCGCATGGCCCAGCTTTTGCCCCGCCTGGCCACCGTTTCACCTCAAATCCACGGCATTTCTGCCCGTTTTGTCCACCTGGTGGCCACCACGACGCCGTTGCAGGATGCCCAGAAAAAAACGCTTTCAGCCCTGCTGACCTACGGCGAGCCCTATGCCGGACCCACCGATGGCCCGGTGATCGTGGTCAGCCCGCGCATCGGCACGGTCTCGCCCTGGGCGTCCAAGGCCACCGACATTGCCCACAACTGCGGTTTTGAGGTGCGCCGCGTGGAGCGCCTGACCGAATACCGCTTGACCCTGAAATCCGGCCTGCTCGGCACCGCCAAGTTGACGGCTGATCAGTTGGGCCAGGTCGCTGCACTGCTGCACGACCGCATGACCGAGTCGGCCATGCCCAGTCGCGATGAGGCAGCGGCCTTGTTCACCGCCTTGGACCCTGCGCCCATGGAGCATGTGGACGTGCTGGGCGGTGGTCGCGCTGCGCTGGAAGCCGCCAACAAGGCTTGGGGTCTGGCGCTGGCCGAAGACGAGATCGAGTATTTGGTCAATGCCTTCAAAGGCTTGAAGCGCAACCCCACCGATGTGGAGTTGATGATGTTCGCTCAGGCGAACAGCGAGCATTGCCGCCACAAGATTTTCAACGCCGAGTTCACCATCGATGGCGTGGCCCAGCCCAAGAGCCTGTTCGGCATGATCCGCAACACCCACCAGCTGAGTCCCCAGCACACGGTGGTGGCCTATTCCGACAACGCCTCGGTGATGGAAGGCCACCAGATTGAACGCTTTGTGGCCAGAACTTCAGGGCAGGGCGCGGCTTACCAAGCCGAACAGGCTTTGCACCATGTGCTGATGAAGGTCGAGACCCACAACCACCCGACCGCGATTTCGCCGTTTCCCGGCGCATCGACCGGTGCGGGCGGCGAGATCCGCGACGAAGGCGCGACCGGTCGCGGCTCCAAGCCCAAGGCAGGCCTGAGCGGTTTCACCGTCTCCAAGCTCTGGGGCGGCCTGAGCGACCAGCCGGGCGGCAAGCCCGAGCACATTGCCAGCCCCTTGCAGATCATGACCGAAGGCCCTTTGGGGGGCGCGGCCTTCAACAACGAGTTTGGCCGCCCCAACCTGACAGGGTATTTCCGCGAGTACGAACAAACCGTGGACGGCGTGGTGCGCGGTTACCACAAGCCCATCATGATCGCGGGCGGTCTGGGCCAGATCGATGCCATCCAGACGAAAAAGATCGAATTCCCGGCGGGCACGCTGCTGATCCAGCTGGGCGGACCGGGCATGCGCATCGGCATGGGCGGTGGTGCGGCCAGCTCCATGGCCACGGGCACCAACGCGGCAGAACTCGACTTTGACTCGGTGCAGCGCGGCAATCCCGAGATCGAGCGCCGTGCGCAAGAGGTCATCAACCACTGCTGGGCGCAGGGCGCGGGCAACCCCATCCTCGCCATCCACGACGTGGGCGCGGGCGGTTTGTCCAACGCCTTCCCCGAGCTGACCAACGACGCGGGTCGCGGTGCGCGGTTTGACTTGCGCGCCGTGCCGCTCGAAGAGTCGGGCCTGGCCCCCAAGGAAATCTGGTCCAACGAAAGCCAGGAACGCTATGTGATGGCCATCGCACCTGAGTCTTTGGAACAGTTCAAAGCCTTTTGCGACCGCGAGCGCTGCCCGTTTGCGGTGGTGGGCGTGGCGACCGAAGAACGCCAGCTGGTGCTGGAAGACAAAGGCCAGGAATCGCCCGTGGACATGCCCATGGACGTGCTGCTGGGCAAGCCGCCCAAGATGCACCGCGATGTGAAGACGGTGGTGCGTCAGTCGCCTGCGATGGACCTCACAGGTGTCAGCTTGCAAAAAGCCGTGATCGATGTGCTGAGCCACCCCACCGTGGCGTCTAAGCGTTTCCTCATCACCATCGGCGACCGCGCCGTGGGGGGCCTCACGCACCGTGACCAGATGGTCGGCCCCTGGCAAGTGCCCGTGGCCGATGTGGCCGTGACCCTGGCCGACTACGCAGGCTTTGCGGGCGAAGCCATGAGCATGGGCGAGCGCACGCCGCTGGCCTCGCTCAATGCCGCAGCATCGGGCCGCATGGCCGTGGCCGAAGCCATCACCAATTTGCTGGCCGCGCCCATCGAGCTGCCCCGCGTCAAGATGTCCGCCAACTGGATGGCCGCCTGTGGCGAGCCGGGCGAAGACGCCGCTTTGTACGAAACCGTCAAGGCCGTGGGCATGGAACTGTGCCCGGCGCTCGACATCTCGATCCCGGTGGGCAAGGACAGCCTGTCGATGCGCACGCAATGGAACGACAAGGGAGAGACCCGCAAGGTGACTTCGCCCGTGAGCCTGATCATCACCGCCTTTGCCAGTCTGCCCGATGTGCGCGGCACGCTCACGCCGCAGCTGAACGCGCAAGACACTGACACCAGCTTGCTGCTGATCGACCTGGGTCAAGGTCGCAACCGCATGGGCGGTAGCGTGCTGGGCCAGGTGCTGGGCCAGTTTGGCGACAGCGTGCCCGACCTGGAAGACCCGCAAGCGCTGGTCAATCTGGTCAAGGCCATCAATACCTTACGCGCCCAAGGCCAGGTCCTGGCCTACCACGACCGTAGCGATGGCGGCTTGCTCGCCGCTGTGGCCGAAATGGCCTTTGCAGGCCATGTGGGCGTGGCCCTGAATGTGGACATGCTGGTCACCGAGGGTGACGGCATCACCGACAGCCGCGCCGACCATGGCGACGCCAAAAACTGGGCAGGCCAGGTCAGCGCCCGCCGCGAAGAGCTCACGCTCAAGGCCTTGTTCAACGAAGAGCTGGGCGTGGTGCTGCAGGTGCGCACGGCCGAGCGCAACGCGGTGCTGCAGACCCTGCGCGAGCACGGCCTGTCCAAGCACACGCACGTCATTGGCAAAACCCGCCCCGTGCAATCGACCATCCAGAAAGGCGTGGGCGAACTCAGCATCTGGCGCGACACCAAAGAGGTGTTTGCCGCCAAGCTGGAAGACCTGCACCAGGTCTGGGACAGCGTGAGCTGGAAGATTTGCCAGCAGCGCGACAACCCCGCCTGCGCCGACGCCGAGCACGCTGCTGCGGGCCTGGCCTCCGACCCCGGCATGTATGTGGCGCTGAGCTTTGACCCGGCCGAGAATGTGGCCGCGCCGTTCCTGAACCTGTCGCGCCCCAAAGTGGCGATCCTGCGCGAGCAGGGCGTCAACTCGCATGTGGAAATGGCCTACGCCTTCCACAAAGCGGGTTTCGAGTCCCACGACGTGCACATGACCGACCTGCAATCGGGCCGTGCCAACTTGGCCGACTTCCAGGGTCTGGTCGCTTGCGGCGGTTTCAGCTACGGCGACACGCTGGGTGCAGGCATTGGCTGGGCACGCAGCATCACTTTCAACCCGGCTTTGGCCGAGCAGTTCAAGGGCTTCTTTGGCCGCACTGACACCTTTGGTCTGGGCGTGTGCAACGGCTGCCAGATGTTTGCAGAACTGGCTGACATCATCCCGGGTGCGCAAGATTGGCCGCGCTTCACCACCAACCAGAGCGAGCGCTTCGAAGCCCGACTGTCCATGGTCGAGGTGCTGGAGTCACCCAGCCTGTTCCTGCAAGGCATGGCGGGCAGCCGCCTGCCGATTGCCGTGGCGCACGGCGAAGGCTTTGCCAACTTCAAGCACCGGGGCAACGCCGCACAGGCCATTGCCGCGATGCGCTTTGTGGACAACCACGGCCAGGCCACCGAGCAGTACCCCTTCAACCCCAACGGCAGCGCGGGGGGGCTCACGGCCGTGACCACGTTGGATGGCCGCTTTACGGCCATGATGCCGCACCCCGAGCGCGTGTTCCGCAATGTGCAGATGAGCTGGACCAGCGGTGACATCAACGCCACCAGCCCTTGGCTGCGCGTGTGGCAAAACGCCCGCAAGTGGGTGGGCTGAGGCCGTGAACGCATGAAGTCTGACCTGCCAAGGCAGTGGTTTCCCCCTTCGCAACTGGCTTTTTACTTTGACCAGGGGGCTTGGTCGCGGGGCACCACGCTGTATCTGCAAAACAAGGTGCTTTCGTCCCAGCTCTCGCCTGATGGCGAAGGCTGGCGTTTGCAAGGCCAGGTGGAAGGCAGTGAGCCGCGTCCCTACACCGTGAATGCCGAGCTGCGTGTGAGCCCGGGCGGCAACCTGAGCGAGTGGCGCAGCGGCTGCACCTGCCCCGTCGGGCGTTATTGCAAACACGGTGCAGCTCTGGGCATTTTGGCGTCCATGCAAGGCCTGGCTTTACTGGACGAATGGGGTAGCGAGGGGCCCTCAGCCGAGGTGATCGAGCGCCGCAGCCAGATGGAAAAAGAGCGGGCCTTGAGCCACGCCGAATACCAGGCCCGTGAATGGCTGACCCGGCTGGAAAACGCCAACCGCCCCAAGCTGGTGGCCATGCCGGGTTCTACGCAGGACCAGTTTGTCTACCTGCTGTCGGTGGCCTATTTGGGTCACAAGCCGCTGTTTCAGCTGAGCGTCAAACGGGCTGCTCAAAAGCGCAACGGCGAGTGGGGCAAGCCCAAGAAAATCAGCCACGAGCCCTCGCCGCACGACCCGATTTGGGGCAACAGCACTTCGCTGGACCGCGACATTTTTGACCTGATGAAAGCCTGTCCGGCGGCCAACAGCTTCAGCTCTTACGGGTTCCAGGGTGAGGTCAAATTGCACGGCATGCCCGGTCAGTTGTTGCTCCAGCTGTGCAGCCAGACGGGCCGCCTGGTGTCGGCCGAAGGCGCGGTCAGTCTGCAGTGGAGCGAGGCCGCCGAAGCCTTGGTCGGTGCCTGGCAAGAAGTGCCAGCGCAAGACAATATGCCCGGCGGCTGGAAGCTGAGCATGCAGCCCCAGCGTGCAGGTGTGGTCTACGGCCTGAACGAGCCGCCTTTTTACATGGACACGGTGCAAGGCCACTGCGGTGCGCTCAACACGCAAGGCCTGAGCGCCAACGAGTTGCAGGTCATGTCCACCTCGCCCGTGCTGCCCGAAAGCGTGGTGTTCAAGTTCCAGAACCAGTTGCTCGAGCGCTTGGGGCCTGTGCCTTTGCCACCCGTGATCGCCAAAATGTCTGAAATCCGCGACGTCGAGGCCCGCGCCATGTTCGACATTGTCCCGGTGAATCCGGCTGACCGGGACCAATTCGGCCTGTTCATGGGCGAGCTGACTTTCGACTATGCAGGTCAACGTGGCTTCTGGACAGGGACCCAAAAGCGTGTCATGGCGGGTCATGGCCCACAGGCACGCATGCTGGTGCGTGACTTGCCCGGTGAGCTGCGGGCCTGGAACGCTTTGGACGCCTTGGGGATGGTCGCTTACGAAACCAACATCCTGGGCTTGCCGCCGCAGCAATCTCAGCAATGGCTGGCGTGGCTGGAAACCGATTTTGCGCCCTTGCGCCAAGCAGGCCTGGAGGTGCTTTTTGTTTCGGGCGATGTCAATTGGCTGCGCGAGGCGGACGATGTGCACATCGATCTGTCGGGCGACGCCGATGCACCCGAGACCTCGCCCTGGTTCGATTTGTCGCTGGGCATGGACATCGACGGCCAGCGCGTGAACATCCTGCCCTGGGTGCCCACCATCCTCTCGGCTTTGGCCCGCATCCAGGGGGGAACCGCCGAAGGCGAGACCGCCAGCCTGCCGCCGTTTTTGTACCTGCCCGACTTGCAAGGCGAAGGCTTTGTGAAGCTGCCCACCGCCAAAATTGCGCCTTGGCTGAACACCCTCATGGAGTTGGTGTCCGAGCGCGGGCGCGACTGGAGCGGCGACGAGCTGCGCCTGTCGCGTCTGGAGGCCTTGCGCACCGCCGCCTCCCTGGGCGAAGGCGTGACCTGGGCGGGTGCCCAAAGTCTGATGAACCTGGTCAAGCAAATGCATGGGCTCGACAGCCTGCCCGAGGTGCCCGCACCCGCCAGCTTGCAAGCCACTTTGCGGCCTTACCAGCAGCAGGGCCTGAATTGGCTGCAGTTTTTGCGCACGCACCAGCTGGCAGGTATCCTGGCCGACGACATGGGCTTGGGTAAAACCTTGCAGACCCTGGCGCACATCCTGACCGAAAAGGAAGCGGGTCGCCTGAGCCACCCGGCTTTGATCGTGGCCCCGGTGAGCTTGCTGGGCAACTGGCAGCGCGAAGCTACTCGTTTTTGCCCCAGCCTGCGCACCCACATCCACCATGGCCTGTCGCGGCATGAGGCGGCGCAGGACCTGAGGGGCTTTGACATCGTGCTCACGCCTTACTCCTTGCTGCACCGCGACCGTGAGTTGTGGCTCGATGCCCAGTGGCATCTGCTGGTGCTCGACGAGGCCCAAAACATCAAGAATGCCAACACCCACGCCGCGCAAACCGTGGGCGACATCCCGGCCACGCACCGCCTGTGCCTGTCGGGCACGCCCATGGAAAACCACCTGGGCGAGCTGTGGAGCCTGTTCCACTTTTTGATGCCCGGTTTTCTGGGCAGCCAAAAGCGCTTTGGCGAGCTGTTTCGCAACCCGATCGAGCGCCTGGGCAACAGCGACAAAATGGACCAGCTGCGCAAGCGCATCACGCCCTTCATGCTGCGCCGCACCAAGGACGTGGTCGCCAGCGAGTTGCCACCCAAAGTTGAAACCTTCATGCCCGTGCCCCTGCAGGGCAAGCAGGCGGACCTGTACGAAACCATCCGTTTGGGCATGGAAAAAACCGTGCGTGATGCCCTGAACGTGCAGGGTTTGGCCAAATCGCAAATCACCATTCTGGACGCGCTGCTCAAGCTGCGCCAGGTGTGTTGCGACCCGCGCCTGCTCAAACTGGGCTCGGCCAACCTGGTGCAGCAATCGGCCAAGCTGGAGCAACTGCTCGACATGCTGCCCGAGATGGTGGCCGAAGGGCGCAAGATTTTGTTGTTCTCGCAATTCACCCAAATGCTCAGCCTGATCGAGCAAGAGCTGCCGCGCCTGGGCATTCCCTGGGTCAAGCTCACGGGGCAGAGCAAAAACCGCGACAAGATCATCGATCGGTTCACCAACGGGCAAGTGCCCTTGTTCCTCATCAGCCTCAAAGCCGGAGGTGTGGGCCTGAACCTGCCGCAGGCCGACACCGTGATCCATTACGACCCGTGGTGGAACCCCGCTGTGGAAAACCAGGCCACCGACCGCGCGCACCGCATTGGCCAGACACAAAGTCTCTGGGTGCTCAAACTGGTGGCGCAAGGCACCATCGAAGAGCGCATGCTGGCCCTGCAAGAGCGCAAGGCCCAGCTGGCGCAAGACATGTATGCGGGGGCGGTGCAGCGCAAAGAGCCCTTGTTTGGCGAGTCTGACTTGAACGAGTTGTTCAAACCGCTAGGTTGATTGTTCAGTGCATGCCCACCACAGGCCGTGTCTTGTAAAACTGCACCGGGCTTTCGGGCACGGCATTGAGCACCGACTTTTTGATCTTGCCGACCACATGCATTTCGCAGGGTTTGCAGTCAAAGCGAAGGGTGAGTTTTTCCTTGCCGTTGATCAGCTGCATCGGCTCGGCTTTCACGGTGCCTTGCACGCCCGTCACGCCCTTGGCCTGCTTGGGGCACAGGCTCAGGGAAAAGCGCACGCAGTGTTTGGTGATCATCAGGCTCACTTCGCCCAATTCTTCTTGCGCCTCGTAGGCGGCGGCAATCACTTTCACGCCGTGTTTGGCATAGAAGTCGCGGGCTTTCTGGTTGAACACGTTGGCCAGATAAGTCAGGGTGTCTTCGGGGTAGGGTGCAGGCGGCTCCGCGGGCACGGCACGCGGTAGGCGGTGCAGGCCCTGGGCACGAGCGGTTTCCAGCGCAGCGACCGCGTCGCGGCGGAGTTGGTTGAGTTGTGAAGGCGGCACAAACCAGGGCCGGGGCAGGACGAGTTGCACGTCCAGCGGCTCGAACACGGTGTCGCCCAGCTTGCCCAAGGCGGCTTTGAGTTTTTCCTCGGCCTGGGCCGGGTCTTTGGGCGCTTGCCAGCCGATGGCCAACGCCGCTGAGCCGCTGTGACCCGCTTCGTCGGTCAGCGTCAGTTGCAGGCCCTTTTTGTTTTCAGTCAGCTGTATCCACACGCCCATGCGGCGCTCGGCCGATTTTTTGTCCAGCGTGCGCACCCAGCGCATGTCTCGGTTGCGGTTGACTTGCACGCCTTGGCGCAGGTCCTTGAAGCCGTCCATCGGGTCTTTGGGGAAAAGCCTCCACACCCCTTTGGCTTTGGCGGGCTCGGCGCGGTTGATCTGCAGGCCGATCAGTTCTTTTTGCAAGTCGTAGTAACACAGGCCGTCGCCGTTGTGCAGTTCGGTGGCCGGGTCGTCGGTGGTGATTTCAATGTGCTCGGCCGTGACCTTGCTGACCCAGCCAATGGGCTGACCAGGATTTTTGGGTGTGTCAAACGCGCCGATGTCTTCTTTGCGGCCCTGCACAAAGTAGTCGGTGAACTCGCGGTTGAAGTTCTGGTTCGGGTCCGGCTCGAAGCTGAAGGTGGTGCGGCCATGCGAAGCGGCCGCCAGTTCGGGGCGTTCGCTCAGCACCTCGTCGAACAGCTTGCGGTAATGCGCTGTGATGTTTTTGACATAGGCCATGTCCTTGTAGCGGCCTTCGATCTTGAAGCTGCGCACGCCCGCGTCTACCAGTGCGCGCAGGTTCTCGCTCTGGTTGTTGTCCTTCATGCTCAGCACATGCTTGTCGTGCGCCACGATGCGGCCTTGCGCATCCTTGACTTCGTAGGGCAGACGGCAGGCCTGCGAACAGTCGCCCCGGTTGGCGCTGCGCCCGGTGTGCGCGTGGCTGATGAAGCATTGGCCGCTGTAGGCCACGCACAAAGCGCCATGCACAAAAAACTCGATCACGGTGCGATCGGTGTCCACAGCATCCCGAATGGCGGCGATTTGCGGCAGCGTCAACTCGCGGGCCAGCACGATTTGGCTCAATCCGGCGTCTTGCAGGAACTTGGCTTTTTCGGGCGTGCGGATGTCGGTCTGGGTGCTGGCATGCAGCTGAATGGGCGGCATGTCGATTTCGAGCAAGCCCATGTCCTGGATGATCAGTGCATCGACACCTGCGTCATACAGCTGCCAGGCCAATTTTCGGGCACCTTCGAGCTCGTCATCGCGCAAGATGGTGTTGAGCGTGACAAAAATGCGGCTGTGAAAGCGGTGCGCATGCTGCACCAGCTTGGCGATGTCTTGCACCGAGTTGTCGGCCGTCGACCGTGCCCCAAAGGAGGGACCGCCAATGTAGACCGCGTCCGCGCCGTGGTTGATGGCTTCGATGCCAATGTCCAGGTTGCGGGCGGGGGCCAGGAGTTCGAGGTGGTGGGGCTGCATGGGCTGGGATTATCCCAGCTTGCGAAGCAAGCAACTCGGCAGGCCGCCAGCTCTGGGGCTGTGGGTGCTGGTTGGGGCGATGTGGCAAAGCGAAGCGCCTCTGAGCCCCGGCCAGTGCCCGCAGCCCCAGAGCGTTGCATGCACAGGCGAGACATTAAAAAACGCGACCGAAGTCGCGTTTTTCAAAGGCGCACAGCGCAGATCACTGGATCTTGGCTTTGCTGCGCAGACCTTCCTGGTAGGTACTGAGCTTTTGCTGTTGCAGCTGCTGGGAAATCTGTGGTTTGACTTCTTCCAGCTTGGGCAGCTGGGCTTCACGCACATCGTCCACGCGGATGATGTGGTAGCCGAACTGGCTCTTGACAGGGGTGTCGGTCATCTGGCCTTTGTCCAGTTTGACCATGGCCCCGGAAAACTCGGGCACATAGCTGCCTGCGGCGGCCCAGTCCAGGTCGCCACCGTTGGCACCGGAGCCTGGGTCTTTGGAGGCCTTCTTGGCCAGGTCTTCAAACTTGGCACCTTTCTTGATGTCGGCGATCAAGGCCTTGGCCTCGTCTTCCTTTTCCACCAGGATGTGGCGCGCGCGGTATTCCTTGCCACCGTTGGCCGCCACGAATTTGTCGTACTCGGCCTGGATCTCGGCGTCGGTCACGGGGTTCTTCTTCTGGTGATCGGCAAACAGCTGACGGATCAGGATGGTCTGGCGTGCCAGTTCGATCTGATTCTTGTACTCGTCGGTGGCGTCCAGGCCGCGCTTTTTGGCCTCTTGCATGAAGATTTCGCGGGCGATCAACTCTTCCTTGATCTGAGCCAGCACTTCGGGTGTCACAGGGCGACCCGAGGCTTCGATTTGTTGTTGCAAGGCTTTGACGCGCGAAGACGGCACGGGCTTGCCGTTGACCACGGCCAGGTTTTGCGCCAGGGCGGGAACCGCCAGCAAGGCCACCAGGGCGGCGCTGAGCATTTGCTTTTTCATCGTGTTTTCCTCAATGACTCGGTGTCAAATATGAATAGAAGGGTTCAAAAAAAGGGGCTGCCACCAATGGGTGACGGCCCGGTTCAGATCAGCTCGATGGCCAAGGCATGCAAGCCTTGGTCAATGAAATCTTGCAGCGCATCATACACAAGGCGATGGCGTTGAACGCGGCTGATGCCTGTAAACAAAGGTGAAGCAATGCACACACGCATGTGGGTGCCTTCGCCGCTGTCGTTGGCACCCACATGTCCAGCGTGCGCTGCGCTCTCGTCGATGACGCGCAACTCGGTGGGTTGCAGGCGTTCGGTCAGCCGGGCATGGATTTGCGCGCTCAGGGGGAGGGTGGCGGTGCTCATTTCTGGCCTCCTTCGTCCTTGGGCAAATAGCGCGAGATGTACAGGCCTTGGCCCAGAATGAACACCACCGGGAACACATACCCCCAGAGCTTGAAGTTCACCCAGTCTTCGGTGCTGAAGTAATGCGCCACGTAAGCATTGATGCCCGCCATGAACAGGCAATACAGCATCCACGACAGGTTCAACCGGTTCCACACGGCGTGCGGCAGCTGCAGTTGCGTGCCCAGCAGCATGTGCAAAAAGTTCTTTTTCAAAAACCAGTGCGCCACGGCCAGGGCCATCGCCAGGCCCGAGTACAGCAAGGTGGGTTTCCACTTGATGAAGCGCTCGTCGTGCAGGCTCAAGGTGAGGGCGCCAAAGCCCAACACCAGGACCAGCGTGATTTTGTGCATGGTCTGCAGCTTGCCGTCCATCTTGTAAATGATGGCGGTTTGCAGCACGGTTGCGCCCATCAGCACCGCCGTGGCGGTGTAGATGTCGGCCATCTTGTACGCGCCAAAAAACAGCAGGATGGGGAAAAAGTCAAGGATGAATTTCATGAAATGGGGGCGTTGGCGACGCACAGCGTGCGCCGCTGGGGTCGGTCAGGAAGGCTCGAAGTCTAACGAAGCCGAGTTCATGCAGTAGCGCAGGCCCGTGGGGGCCGGGCCGTCTTCGAACACATGGCCCAGGTGCGCGCCGCACTGGGCGCACACCGTCTCCACCCGGCGCATGCCGTGGCTCAAGTCCACGCGCTCTTCGATGGCCCATTCGGAAGCTGCCTGGTAAAAGCTCGGCCAGCCGCAGCCTGCGTCAAACTTGGTGTCCGACTTGAACAGCTCGGCGTCGCAGCAGATGCAGCGGTAAATGCCGCTGGACCAATGACCCTCGTATTTGCCGGTGAAGGGCCGCTCGGTGGCCGCTTGGCGGGTGACGGCATAGGCCACAGGCTCGGCGCCTTTGGCGGCCAGCAGCTCGCGCCACTCTTGTTCGGTTTTGGTGATCTGGCTCATGATGAACAGCTGATTTCCAGTTGACCCGCCCAGTCGGGCGGCAAGTCGGCATAGGCCTCAAAGCCCGGGTGCTCGTCGAAAGGCGACTTTAACAAGGTGTGCAGGGTGTTGATTTCCGAGAAGTCGTCCGCTTGGGCCTGGCGAATGGCGATCTCGGCCAGGTGGTTGCGCAGCACAAACTTGGGGTTGGTGCGCAGCATCTGCTGGCCCATGGCCGCAAAGTGGGCGTGGCCAGCGCGGGCGGTGTAGCGTTCGAGGCAGGCCAGCAGGCGAGGGCGATCCAGCACCAGGTCGGTCACCGCGCTCCAGCCCGCATCGGTCAGCGTGGTGGCTTGCGACTGCTGCACCACCGCTTGGCTCAGTTGCCGCCAAAACAGGGTGAAGTCCACTTTTTCGGCCGCCATGAGCTGCATCACGTCTTCGACCAGCGTCCAGTCGGCTTCGCGCTCGGATTCGGGCGCCAGTGTCCCCGTCAGGCCCAGTTTGGCCCGCATGGCGTCGCCCAGGTAGCGGGGGAACAAAGTCTTGTAGCCCTCGAGCACCTGCAGCGTCATATCGTGGTCATCGATCAAAGGGGCCAGCGCCTGCGCCAGGCAGTACAAATTCCAGTACGCCACGTTCGGCTGGCGTCCATAGGCATAACGCCCCTGGGGGTCCGAGTGGTTGCAGATGTGGCCGGGGTCAAAGCCGTCCATGAACTGGAAGGGGCCGTAGTCGATGGTCAGTCCCAAGAGGCTCATGTTGTCGGTGTTCATCACGCCGTGACAAAAGCCCACAGCCTGCCATCGCGCCAACAATTTGGCGGTGCGCTCCTGCACTTCGTCGAGCAAAGCCGCGTAAACATTGCCCTGCCACCGCTCGGCCCGCTCCTTGCACTCGGGCATGTGGTGGGCGATGGCATGGTCGGCCAGGGTGCGCAGGCTGTCGGTGTCGCCCTGAGCCGAAAAATGTTCGAAGTGCCCAAAGCGTAAAAAGCTCGGGGCCACCCGCGCCACAACGGCGGCGCTCTCTAAGGTTTCGCGCCGCACCGGCTCGGGCGATGCCACCAGGCACAGCGCCCGGGTGGTGGGTATGCCCAGGCCGTGCATGGCCTCGCTGCACAAATACTCGCGGATGCTCGATCGCAGCACGGCCCGGCCATCGCCGCCGCGCGAGTAGGGCGTGCGGCCTGCACCTTTGAGCTGGATTTCCTGCGGACCCAGTTGAGACGCGGCTTCGCCCAGCCAGATGGCCCGCCCGTCGCCCAGCTGCCCGGCCCATTGCCCGAATTGGTGCCCGCTGTAGACCGTGGCCAGCGGCTGGGAGCCGACCATGAGTGCGTTGCCCGCAAAGGCTTGCAGGTGGTCGTCGTCAAACAGCTCGGCGGGCCAGCCCAGTTCGGTGCGCAAGGCCTCGTTGCGGGCGGCCCAGCGCGGCGCGGCCACGGGGGTGGGCTGCAGCGGTGTGAAAAAACGGGGCCCCAGTTGGGTCAGGCGGTGGGTCCAGTCCAGCACGGGCAAATCGTGGGGTGGATTTGCGTGGTGAGGGCAGGCATGGGTTTCCAAAGGGGCAGATGACATGAACAGATTGTCACGCCCTTGACAAGCACCCGGGTAATTGCGGGTTTTATGACGGGTTTTCAGGCCGGACGGTGTCCCACTCGGGTGCACAATGATTCGTTCAAGAACAACCCCTCTGACAGGAGAACCCATGCTGGGACTGATGCAACAGCAATCGCTGCTGATTTCTTCACTGATCGACTTTGCCGAGAAACACCATGGCGACAGCGAGATCGTCTCGCGCCGCGTGGAGGGCGACATCCACCGCTACGCTTGGGCCGACGTGGCCCGTCGCTCGCGCCAGGTGGCCAACGCGCTGGATGCGCAAAAAATGCCGCAAGGCGCCCGCATCGCCACGCTGGCCTGGAACGGTTACCGCCACCTGGAACTGTACTTCGGCGTGAGCGGCTCGGGCCGTGTGCTGCACACCATCAACCCGCGCCTGCACCCCGAGCAGATGGCCTGGATCGCCAACCACGCCGAAGACCAGGTCCTGTGCTTTGACATGACCTTTTTGCCCCTGGTGCAGGCCCTGCACGCGCATTGCAAGACCGTGACCCAGTACGTGGCGCTGTGCGACGCGGACAAACTGCCCGAGGGCACCGGTATCCCCAATTTGGTGAGCTACGAGGCCTGGATGGGCCAGCAGCCCAGCACCTACAGCTGGCCCCAGCTCGATGAAAACACCGCCTGCAGCCTCTGCTACACCAGTGGCACCACCGGTAACCCCAAGGGCGCTCTGTACAGCCACCGCTCCACCGTGCTGCACGCTTACGCCGCCGCCTTGCCCGACTCGATGTGCATCTCGGCGCGTGACGCGATCCTGCCCGTGGTGCCCATGTTCCACGTCAACGCCTGGGGCATCCCCTACAGTGCGGCCATGGCGGGTGCCAAATTGGTGTTCCCCGGTCCGGCGCTCGACGGCAAATCGGTGTACGAGCTGATCGAAGCCGAAGGCGTGACCTTTGCCGCGGGTGTGCCCACCGTGTGGCAAATGCTGCTGGGCCACATGAAGCCTGCAGGCCTGAAATTCAGCACCTTGAACCGCACCGTGATCGGCGGCTCGGCCTGCCCGCCCGCCATGATCGATGCCTTCCGCCAGGACTACAACGTGGACGTGCTGCACGCCTGGGGCATGACCGAGCTCAGCCCGCTGGGTACGGTCTGCACCCTGAAAAACAAGCACCTGCGCCTGCCTGCCGAGCAGCAGATGAAGCTGCGCATGAAGCAAGGCCGCTGCATCTTCGGCATCGACATGAAGATCGTGGACGCCGAAGGCCGTGCTTTGCCACACGACGGCAAGGCTGCTGGCGACCTGCTGGTCAAAGGCCCTTGGGTGATCGCTTCCTATTTCAAGCAGGAAGGCGGCAACCCGCTGGTGGACGGCTGGTTCCCCACGGGCGATGTGGCCACGATTGACGCCGATGGCTTCATGCAGATCACCGACCGCAGCAAGGACGTCATCAAATCCGGCGGCGAATGGATCAGTTCAATCGACGTGGAAAACATCGCCATGGCGCACCCGGCGGTGGCCATGGCCGCTTGCATCGGCATGCGCCACCCCAAATGGGACGAGCGTCCGATTGTGTGCGTGGTCAAAAAGCCCGGCGCAGAAGTCAGCCGCGAAGAGTTGATTGCTTTCTATGAAGGCAAGACCGCCAAGTGGCAGATCCCGGACGATGTGGTCTTTGTCGATGCCATCCCTTTGGGTGGCACCGGCAAGATGCTCAAGACCCGTTTGCGCGAGCAACTGGCCGACTACAAGCTGCCCGGCCTTTGATGCGCATCAAGCCCGCGCGCATTCAAGTCGCGCGGGTGATATGCCTTAGGGGCAAACCCCGAGCCTTTTCAGCCCCACAGCGGTTACGCTGAACTTGTTCTGATTCACAACGCAGGAGACCTTGAATGAAAACCACCACCCGTTTGATCGCCGCCGCCGCTTTGGCCGCTTGCTCCCTTGGCGCTTATGCGCAAAAGGGCGAAACCGTCAAAATTGCCTGGATCGATCCCTTGTCCGGTTTGATGGCCCCTGTGGGCAGCAACCAGCTCAAGAGCTTCCAGTTCTTTGCTGAAAAGTTCAGCAAGACCAACCCGGCGGGTGTCAAGTTCGAGGTGATTGGCATTGACAACAAGTTGAGCCCGGCAGAAAGCCTGAACGCGCTCAAGGCCGCGATGGACCAGGGCGTGCGCTACATTACCCAAGGCAACGGTTCGTCGGTGGCGGGTGCCCTGATCGAAGCCGTGAACAAGCACAACGAGCGCAACCCCGGCAAGGAAATCATCTTCCTGAACCACTCGGCCGTGGACCCCGACTTCACCAACAGCAAGTGCAGCTACTGGCACTTCCGCTTTGATGCCGACACCTCGATGAAGATCGAGGCCATGACCACCTTCATGAAAGACGACAAGGACATCAAGAAGGTCTACCTGTTCAACCAGAACTACTCTCATGGCCACCAGGTCGCCAAGTTCGCCAAGGAAAACCTGGCCCGCAAGCGCCCCGACGTGCAAATCGTGGGTGAAGACCTGCACCCCTTGGCGCAAGTGCGTGACTTCTCGCCCTACATCGCCAAGATCAAGGCCTCGGGCGCCGACACCGTGATCACCGGCAACTGGGGTTCTGACCTGGCGCTGCTGGTCAAGGCGGCCAACGAAGGCGGCTACAACGGCAAGTTCTACACCTACTACACGGGTGTGACGGGCACGCCCACGGCCTTGGGTCAGGGCGGTGCAGGCCGCGTTTACCAGATTTCGTACAACCACTACAACATGGGTGGCGAGATGGGCAAGTGGATGGCGGAGTTCAAGACCAAGTTCAACGACGACTTCTACACGGGCTCGGTGATCTCGATTTACAGCGCCCTAGGTGAAGCCATGGCCAAGGCCAAGTCGACCGATCCGGTCAAGGTGGCGGCCGCCATGTCGGGCCTGAAGTTCAAGAGCTACCACGGCGATGTGGAAATCCGCAAGGCCGACCACCAGCTGCAGCAGCCGCTGTGGATGACCGTCTGGCAGAAAGCCGACAAGAAATACCCCTACAGCCCCGAGAACACGGGCATGACGCTGGCCCCCGTCAAGGAGTTTCCTTCGTACGTGTCCAGCACACCCACCAGCTGCCAGATGAAGCGCCCCGGTTAACGGGCGACGATTGTCGGTCAGTCTTGCGCAGCGCGGGCCTATGGGCCTGAACTGCGCGAGCCGATAGGGTCCAGGCCCGATCAACGTCAGGTTCGTCGGGCTTTTTTATGGGCTTCAAGCTCTTGGTGTGTGGTTCGGTTTTGAGTTTTTAAAACCACTTTCGGTAACGCAGTTAGGCCAAAAAAGGCCTGGAAAGTTTCTTATGGAGTTTTTCATCATCTCCATGCTCAATGGCCTCAGTTACGGGCTGTTGCTCTTCATGCTCAGCTCCGGGCTGACGCTGATTTTCAGCATGATGGGCGTGCTCAATTTCGCGCACGCCAGCTTTTACATGATCGGGGCCTATTTCGGCTACACCCTGTCGGGCTGGATCGGTTTCTGGCCCGCCCTGATCGTGGCCCCCCTGTTGGTGGGTGCCTGCGGTGCGGTGTTCGAGCGCGTCACCTTGCGCAAGGTTCACCCCTTTGGCCATGTGCCCGAATTGCTGGTCACGTTTGGCCTGTCTTATGTGGTGCTCGAGCTGGTGCAACTGGTCTGGGGCCGCACGGCGGTGGAGTTTCCGCCGCCCGAAATTTTGCGCAGCTCGGCCTTCACCCTGATCAACCATTCGGTCAACGGCCTGAGCCTGGTCTGGGGTGCCGCTCCTGCCGAGATGTGCAGCGCCGCAGACGCCGCAGTGCGTGTGGTTTGCTCGCCATTTCCCGCAACCCGGGGCTTCATGATGCTGGTGGCTTTGCTGATGCTGGTGTCCTTGTGGTTGTTGCTCACCCGCACCCGCATTGGTCTGGTGATTCAGGCGGCCTTGACCCATCCCGAAATGGTGGAGTCCTTGGGCCACAATGTGCCGCGTGTGTTCATGCTGGTGTTTGGTGCGGGCACAGGCCTGGCCGGTTTGGCAGGCGTGATCGGCGGCAGCACTTTCGTGACGGAGCCCGCCATGGCAGCGACCGTGGGCTCGGTCATCTTCGTGGTCGTGGTGGTGGGCGGCATGGGCTCGCTGTCGGGGGCCTTCCTGGCTTCCTTGCTGATCGGTGTGATCCAGACCTTTGCCGTGGCCATTGACTACTCCTTCCTGACCTTGGCCAAAGACATGGGCTGGGCCTTGTCGGCCGCCACGCAGGAAAACTCTTTTGCCAAGCTCACGCTGTCACAGGTCGCGCCCATCTTGCCTTATCTGTTTTTGGTGCTGATCCTGATCTTCCGGCCCAAGGGTCTTTTGGGCACACGCGAGGGTTAAGACATGGCTGCTGTTTACAAATTCAAACCCTACAACGTTGCCCGCTGGGTCATCTGGAGCCTGTTTGCCTTGGTACTGGTCCTGGCCCCCTTGGTTTTCACCAGCAACCTGTCGGTGACCATGTTGGCGCAAATGGGCATCGCCATCATTGCCTGCCTGTCCTACAACATCCTGTTGGGGCAGGGCGGCATGCTGAGTTTTGGCCATGCTGTCTACACCGGGCTGGGCTCCTACATGGCCATTCATGCGCTGAACGCGGTCAGTGGCGGCAAGCTCAACATCCCCGTCAGCCTGCTGCCCATTGTGGGCGGTGTGGCGGGCATGGGCTTTGCCATTTTGCTCGGCTGGGTCACCACCCGCAAGTCGGGCACGCCATTTGCCATGATCACCCTGGGCGTGGCCGAGCTGGTGTTTGCCATGTCGCTCATGTTCTCGGAGTTTTTCGGGGGCGAGGCGGGCGTGTCGGGCAACCGTGTGGCGGGTGAAGCCTTCTTTGGCATCACCTACGGTCCGCAAATTCAGGTGTATTACCTGATTGCGGTCTACACCTTTGTGTGTGTGGCGCTCATGTACGCCTTCACTCAAACGCCGCTGGGCCGCATCCTGAATGCGGTGCGTGACAACCCCGAACGGGTCGAGTTCATCGGCTACAACACCCAGCGCGTGCGCTACATCGCTTTCATCATCGCGGGCTTTTTTGCCGGCATCGCGGGCGGTTTGGGCGCCCTCAACTTCGAGATCGTCACGGCCGAAGTGGTGGGAGCAGGGCGCTCGGGCGCTTATTTGCTGTTCACCTTCTTGGGGGGTGCCACCTTCTTCTTTGGCCCCATCATTGGCGCGATTTTGATGATCATCGCCTTTGTGCTGCTGTCGGAGCTTACCAAGGCCTGGTTGCTGTACCTGGGACTGGTTTTCCTGTTCATGGTCATGTATGCCCCGGGTGGCATCGCCAGCCTGATCATGATGAACCTGCGGGTGGCCAAATTCGGCAAGCTGCGTCAGATCTGGACCAGCTACCTGGGCCTGGGCCTCACCGCCATCGTCATGCTCGCGGGGGCCGGGGCCATGATCGAGATGGTCTACCACCTGCAGCTCAATTCGGCTTTGGGTGACACCGTCAAGTTCATGGGGGCTACGTTGAACGCCAAGAGCCTGGACAGCTGGTTCGGCTCGGCTTTTGTCATGCTCACGGGACTGGGTTTGTTCGAGCTCGCGCGTCGGCAGTTTGCCCGCGACTGGGGCGAGATCCAGACCGACATTGAAAAAGAAATCAAGCGCCGGGAGACCGCAGTATGAGTGCCTACGCTCTTGAACTCAAAGACGTCCGAAAGAACTTCGGCAAGACCGAAATCATCCGGGGCGTGAACCTGGCTGTGCAGGCCGGTGAACGGGTGGCGGTGATCGGCCCCAACGGCGCGGGCAAGTCCACGCTGTTCAACCTGATCAGCGGCCGCTTTGGCCCGACCAGCGGCGATATTTTGCTCAACGGCCAAGCCATTCAGCACAAAACGCCTTACGAGATCAACCGGATGGGGCTGTCGCGCAGCTTTCAGATCACCAACATCTTCCCCAAGCTGAGCGTGTTTGAAAATCTGCGCTGCGCCGTGCTCTGGAGCCTGGGCTACAAGTACACCTTCTTCAAGTTCCTTTCGGGGCTGAAAGACGCGAACGATCGCACGAACGAATTGCTCGAGATGATCCACCTGGATAAAAAGCGCGATGTGCTGGCCGTCAACTTGACCTATGCCGAGCAGCGCGCGCTGGAAATTGGCGTGACCATTGCGGGCGGCTCCGATGTCATTTTGCTGGACGAACCCACAGCCGGCATGAGCAAAAGCGAAACCTCGCGTTTCATCCAGCTCATCAAGGAGGTCACGGTGGGCAAAACCCTGCTCACGGTGGAGCACGACATGGGCGTGGTGTTCGGGCTGGCCGACAAAATCGCGGTGGTGGTGTACGGCGAAGTCATCGCCTTCGACACCCCCGACGCGGTGCGGGCCAATGCCAAGGTGCAGGAAGCCTATTTGGGCTCTCCGGTGGCGGACAGTCAGGCAGGAGGCCATTGATGCTGCAGATAGACAACCTTCACGCCTATTACGGCAAGAGCCATGTGCTGCATGGTGTGGGCTTCGAGGTCGGGCAGGGCGAAATTGTGGCGCTCCTCGGGCGCAACGGCTCGGGCCGCTCCACCACGGCCAAGGCCATCATGGGCTTGGTCGAGTGCCAGGGCCGCATTGACTGGAAAGGCCAGTCGATCCAGGGCAAAAAAGCCTATGAGATCGCTCACTTGGGGATCGGTTATGTGCCAGAAAACCGCGACATCTTCCCCAAGTTGACGGTGCACCAGAACCTGCAACTGGGCCAAAAGCGCAGCGGCCACAACGGTCGCTGGTCGTTTGACGACATGTACGCCATGTTCCCGCGCCTCAAAGAGCGCGAGCACACCGAGGCCGGGGTCCTGTCCGGTGGCGAACAGCAAATGCTCACGCTGTGCCGTACCTTGATGGGCGATCCGGACCTCATCATCATCGACGAGCCGACCGAGGGCCTGGCCCCCAAAATCGTGGAATTGGTGGGGCAATACCTGCAAAGCCTGAAATCACGGGGTGTCTCGGTCTTGCTGATCGAACAAAAGCTGACCATTGCCATGAGCATTTCGGACCGGGCTTTGGTCATGGGCCACGGTGCCATCGTGTTCCAGGGCACACCCGATGAGCTGCGCGCCAACAGCTACATCCGCAAGGAGTGGCTGGAGGTTTGATGGGTTTGGCCCACGTCTCTGTGGCGACAAAATTTTTGTAATCGGGCCGTTTTTTATGTCTACAATGCATAAAAACGAACGGTCGTTCTTTTTTAACTTTTCACGCAAAGGAAGTCCAGCATGACAGCTGAATACAAAGTCCACGGTGATGTCGCGGTCATCACGTTGATGAACCCGCCCGTCAACGGTTTGGGCCTGTCCACCCGCATTGGCATCACTGATGGTCTGGAAAAAGCCAACAACGACGCATCGGTCAAGGCCATCGTCATCACAGGCGCGGGCAAAGCCTTTTCGGGCGGTGCAGACATCCGTGAATTTGGCTCGCCCAAGGCGATCCAGGAACCTAATTTGCTCAGCGTCATCCGCGCTTGCGAGAATTCTGCCAAGCCCGTGGTGGCGGCCATCCACTCGGTCGCCATGGGCGGCGGTCTGGAACTGGCGCTCGGCTGCCACTACCGCATTGCCGCGCCGGGCGCCAGCATTGCGCTGCCCGAAGTCAAGCTGGGCCTGATTCCCGGTGCCGGTGGCACGCAGCGCCTGCCCCGCGTGATCGGTGTCGAGCCTGCGCTCAACATGATCGTCAGTGGCGAAGCCATCAAGAGCGAGATGCTGGCCATGCTGCCAGGCCAAAAACTGTTTGATGCCATGGCGAAGTCGGCTGAAAGCCTGCCTGAAGAAGCCCTGGCGTTGGCCCGCAAAGTGGCCGCAGCGCATGCCGACGGTTCGCCATTGCCACTGGTGAAAAACCTGCCTTGCAAGCACCCGCAAGGCGATGCTTACTTCCAGTTCGCCCGCAACATGGTCAAGGGCATGGCCAAAAACCTGCCCGCACCCGCCAAGTGCGTGGACGCGGTCGAAGCGGCCACCAAGAAGAAGTTTGAAGACGGCATGGTCTTCGAGCGCGAAATCTTCATGAACCTGATGATGACGCCCGAGTGCCGCGCACTGCGCCACATCTTCATGGCCGACCGCGCTGCCAGCAAGATCCCCGACGTGCCCGAAGACACGCCCAAGCGCGAGATCAAGAGCGTCGCCGTCATTGGTGCCGGCACCATGGGTGGCGGCATCTCGATGAACTTCCTGAACGCGGGCATCCCGGTCAAGATCCTGGAGATGAAGCAGGACGCGCTGGACCGCGGCATTGCCACCATCCGCAAGAACTACGAAGCCCAGGTCAAAAAAGGCAAGCTCAAACAAGAAAAATACGACGAGCGCATGGCGCTTTTGAGCACCACGTTGAGCTACGACGACATCGGCCAGGCCGATCTGGTGATCGAAGCCGTGTTCGAAGAAATGGGCGTGAAGGAAGCCGTCTTCAAGAAACTCGACGAAGTGATGAAGCCCGGCGCGATCCTGGCCTCCAACACCTCCACACTCGATGTGAACAAGATCGCCAGCTTCACCAAGCGCCCTCAAGACGTGGTCGGCATGCACTTCTTCAGCCCCGCCAACGTCATGAAACTGCTCGAAGTGGTGCGTGGCGAAAAAACCGGTAAGGACGTGCTGGCCACTGTGATGGCGATTGGCAAGAAGATCAAGAAAACCTCGGTGGTCTCGGGCGTGTGCGATGGTTTCATCGGCAACCGCATGATCGAGCAGTACAGCCGCCAGGCTGGTTTCCTGATCGAAGAAGGCTGCACCCCGGCGCAAGTCGACAAGGCCATCGAGAAATTCGGCTTTGCCATGGGCCCCTTCCGCATGGGTGACTTGGCGGGCAACGACATCGGCTGGGCGATCCGCAAGCGCCGTTATGTGGAAAAGCCGCACCTCAAGTACAGCAAAACCGCTGACCTGCTGTGCGAGATGGGCCGCTATGGTCAAAAGACCGGCGCAGGCTGGTACGACTACCAGGCCGGCAAGCGCGATGCGATTCCCAGCCCTGTGGTGGTCGAGATGATCGAAAAGCACCGCGCCGCTTTGGGCATCACGCCACGCAAGATTTCCGACGAAGAAATTGTGCAGCGCCTGGTGTTCTCGCTGGTCAACGAAGCTGCCCACATTCTGGAAGAAGGCATCGCCAGCAAGGCCAGCGACATCGACATGGTGTACCTGACCGGCTACGGCTTCCCGCTGTGGCGCGGCGGCCCCATGATCTACGCCGACACCATCGGCTTGTTCAACGTGGCCGAAGCCATGAAACGCTTCGCCAAGAACCCGCACGACGACGCCCAGTTCTGGCAACCCGCGCCCCTGTTGGCCCGTTTGGTGGCCGAAGGCAAGACATTCAACTGATTTTTTAAATTTTTGGCGGGACAGATCTTTAGCTCTGTCCCCCACATGAAAGGACCATCATGACGAATGCTGTCATCGTATCCACCGCCCGCACCCCTCTGGCCAAGAGCTGGAAGGGCGCTTTCAACATGACCCACGGCGCCACCTTGGGCGGCCATGCGGTTCAACACGCCGTGGCCCGCGCTGGCATTGACGCCGCCGAGGTCGAAGATGTGATCATGGGGTGCGCCACGCCCGAAGGGGCCACGGGCGCCAACATCGCCCGCCAGATCGCGCTCAAGGCCGGTTTGCCCATTTCGGTCTCGGGCATGACCGTCAACCGTTTTTGCTCCTCGGGCCTGCAAACCATTGCCTTGGCCGCTCAGCGCATCATCGCGGGCGAGGGTCAGGTGTATGTGGCCGGCGGCGTGGAGAGCATCTCCTGCGTGCAGCAAGAGATGAACACCCACATGCTGCAAGACCTGGCGCTGGCCAAACAAAAGCCCGAGATTTACTGGAACATGCTGCAAACCGCCGAGCAAGTGGCCAAGCGCTACAAGATCGGCCGTGACCGCATGGACGAGTACGGTGCTGCCAGCCAGCAGAAGGCTTGTGCTGCGCAAGCCGCTGGTTTGTTCAATGACGAAATCGCCCCCATCACCGTCACACAAGGCGTGATCGACAAGGTCATGGGCATGACCACCAAGCAAGTGACCGTGAGCGTGGACGAAGGCCTGCGCGAAGGCACCACGGTGGAAGCCATCAGCGGCCTGCGCTCTGCTTTGCCTGGCGGCCTGGTGTCGGCCGGTAACGCCAGCCAGTTCTCAGACGGTGCAGGCGCTTGCGTGCTCATGGACGAAAAGCTGGCCGAACAACGTGGCTTGAAGCCGATGGGCCGATTCCTCGGCTTTGCGGTGGCCGGTTGCGAGCCCGACGAGATGGGCATTGGCCCGGTATATGCCGTACCCAAAGCCTTGGCACGTCTGGGGCTCACGGTGAACGACATCGACTTGTGGGAACTGAACGAAGCCTTTGCTGTGCAGGTGCTGTACTGCCGCGACAAGCTGGGCATTCCAGCCGACCGCCTGAACGTCAATGGAGGCGCGATTGCCGTGGGTCACCCCTACGGTGTGTCAGGCCAGCGCCTGACCGGCCACGCCCTGATCGAAGGCAAGCGCCGTGGTGCCAAGCGCGTGGCTGTGACCATGTGCATCGGTGGCGGCATGGGCGCTTGCGGCATCTTCGAAGTGCTGTGATGAACTGTCGCGTGGATGGCTGATCCACTCAGGGGCAGAGGGCATCATGTCTTCTGCCCCTTTTTTCTGTGGGAAGCTGCCCCTGCGGCCGAATGCTTCGCGAGCAGGGGCTCGCTCCCACAGGACATTGCCATGAAAGAACGATTCGATGAGCCTTCGCCCCACCGTTGATTTTTTGCTGCACCACTGGCTGAAGGTCGAGAACCTGCAGTCCCGTGAGCGTTTCGCTGACCACAGCCGGGAAACCTTTGACGCGGTGCTCGACACCTGCGAGCGCATTGCGAGGGAAAAATACGCCCCGTTCAACCGCCTGGTGGACACGCAAGAACCGCACTTTGACGGTGAAAAAGTCATCCTGCCCCAAGCCACGCACGAGGCCTACAAGGCCTATGCCGAATCGGGCATGCTGAGCGCCGCGCAGGACTACGAGATCGGGGGCATGCAGCTGCCTTACACCGTAGAAGCGGCGGCCAACGCCTTTTTTGCCATGGCCTCGGTCAGCATTGGCTCGGGCATGCTGACCAGCGGCAACGCCAATTTGCTCATGGTGCACGGTACCGATGTGCAAAAAAAGGTGTTTGCCGCGAACGAATTTTCGGGTCGCTTTTCCGGCACCATGTGCCTGAGTGAGCCGCAAGCGGGCTCGTCGCTGAGTGACGTGATGACCCGCGCCACACCCGATGGCGAGGGTTTTGAGGCCGATGCTTTGGGCCCACGTTACCGCCTCAAGGGCAACAAGATGTGGATCTCCTCGGGCGAGCACGAACTCTCCGAGAACATCATCCACCTCGTACTGGCCAAGATCCCCGACGCCAATGGGCAACTGGTGCCCGGCGTGAAAGGCATCTCGCTGTTCATCGTACCCAAGAAGCTGGTGGACACGAACGGGCAACTGACGGGCGAGCGCAACGATGTGGCGCTGGCAGGCCTGAACCACAAATGTGGCTGGCGCGGCACGACCAACACGCTGCTGAACTTTGGCGAGGGCAAATACCCGGTGCGTGGTGAAGCCGGGGCCGTGGGCTACTTGGTTGGCAAGCCCGGCGAAGGCCTGCGCTGCATGTTCCACATGATGAACGAGGCCCGCATCGGCGTGGGCATGGCCGCCACTATGCTGGGCATGGCCGGTTATTACGCCAGCCTCGACTACGCCAAAAACCGCCCACAAGGCAGGCCCACCGGGGCAGGGGGCAAGGATGCGAGCCAGCCCCAGGTGCGCATCATCGAGCACGCCGACATCAAACGCATGCTGCTGGCGCAAAAAGCCTATAGCGAAGGGGCGCTGGCGCTCGCCTTGTACTGCGCCCGACTGGTGGACGAGCAACACACAGGCACCGCCGAGGACGCCGATGTGGCGCGGCTGCTGCTGGAAGTGCTCACGCCCATTGTCAAGAGTTTCCCCAGCGAATGGTGTCTGGAAGCCAACTGCCTGGCCATCCAGATTCACGGCGGCTATGGTTACACGCGCGATTTTCCGGTGGAGCAGTACTGGCGAGACAACCGCCTGAACATGATCCACGAGGGCACGCACGGCATCCAGGCTATGGACCTGCTCGGTCGCAAGGTGCTGATGGAAAACGGCCGGGGCCTGCAGCTGCTGGCCGAACGCATGCTGGCCACCGCCGCCAAAGCCGAAACTGCTTGGGGCCCTGAAGCGGCCGCCTTGCGCGATGCCTTGAAGCAAGTGGGCGAGGCCACGCAACAAGCCTGGGCGGGTGCCGAACCCGCGCAGGCCCTGGCCAACGCCGTGCCGTATCTGCAGGCTTTTGGCCACACCGTGATCGCCTGGATCTGGCTCGACGTGGCCTGCAGCGCAGCCAGTGACCTCAGCCCAGCCGCGCAGGGCCGTCGCGCCGCTTGCCGCTATTTCTTCCGCTACGAACTGCCCAAGATCGGCGCCTGGCTGAACGTGGTCAAAAGCCGTGACCCGACCTGTGCCGACCTGCCCGAGGAGGCGTTCTGATGATCCGTCACATCGTGATGTGGAACCTGCACGAGCAGGCCGAAGGTGCCGACAAGGCCACCAACCTGGGCAAGGCCAAAGCCCTGCTGCTGTCTTGCGCCCAGGTGGTGCCCGGCATCCGCACCTTTGAAGTGGCCACCGCCACCCCCGGCATGGACTGCACCAACGACCTGGTGTTGCACATGTTGCTCGATGACGCGCAGGTGCTAGCGGCTTACCAGAATCACCCCGATCATGTGGCCATCAAGCCCTTCATGAAGGCGGTCGTGAAAGAGCGCCGCTGCATGGATTACACCGTTGAATAACAGGAGTACAAGATGGCACGCACCATTCAACAACTTTTTGACCTGACGGGGCAAGTCGCCCTCGTCACCGGAGGCTCGCGCGGCCTGGGCCTGCAAATGGCCCACGCCCTGGGCGAGGCCGGGGCCAAGATCATGCTCAGCTCGCGCAAGGCGGCCGACCTTGAAGAAGCCGCTGCTGAGCTGCAGGCCGCAGGCATTGATGCCCGCTGGATCGCGGCCGACTGCGGCAAAGAAGAAGACATCCGCCGCTTGGCGGCCGAGACCATGGAGCGCATGGGCCCGATCGACATCCTGGTCAACAACGCGGGCGCGACCTGGGGGGCGCCCGCAGAAGACCATCCGGTCGAAGCCTGGGACAAGGTCATGAACCTGAACGTGCGCGGTTATTTCATCCTCTCTCAAGAGGTGGCCAAGCAAAGCTTCATCCCGCGCGGCAAAGGCCGCATCCTGAACGTGGCCTCGATTGCCGGTTTGGCGGGCAACCCTTCGGAGATGAAGACGATTGCCTACAACACCTCCAAGGGCGCCGTGATCAACTTCACCCGCGCCCTGGCGGGCGAGTGGGGCGAGCACGGCATCACCGTCAACGCGATTTGCCCGGGGTTTTTCCCCAGCAAGATGACCCATGGTCTGCTGGAAAAGCTCGGCGCCGACAAGATGGCCCAAGGCGCACCGCTGCGCCGCCTGGGTGATGACGAAGACCTTAAGGGCTTGGTCGTGCTCTATGCATCCGACGCGGGCAAGCACATCACCGGCCAGTGGATGGCCGTCGACGGTGGCGTGAGCGCCATCATCGGTGGTTGAAACTTTGGCGGACCTGAAGATATGAGCATCCCATTTGGTGCCCGGATTCCGTTCGTTGACCATTTGGGCTTCACGCTGGAGAAGTTCGAAGGCGGCCAGTCCGAGCTGTTGTTTGCCCCACGACCCGAACACTTCAACTCCTTCGACGTCACGCACGGCGGCGCGGTCATGACCTTTCTGGATGTGATCATGGCCACGGCCGCGCGCAGCGTGGACCCCGAGATGGGCGTGGTCACCATCGAGATGAAAACCACCTTCATGCGCCCCGCCAAAGTGCCTGCGGGTCAAGCGCTGGTCGGCAAGGGGCACCTGCAGCACCGCACACGCAGCATGGCGTTCACCGAGGGCAGCGTGTTCGATGCCCAAGGCCAGTTGTGCGCCCACGCGACGGGCACTTTCAAATATGTGAGTCGTCGCGATTCCCCATCACCCTCGACCGACTGATTCCGATTCATTCACCCATTCCAACGCACTGGAGACCTTCATGCCCATCAACCACCGCATCGTTCTGGACAACCGCCCACAAGGCGAGGCTACTGTCAACAATTTCAAAATGGTCGAGTTGCCTTTGCCCGAACTGCAAGACGGCCAGGTGCTGGTTTGCCACCATTACCTGAGCCTGGACCCCTACATGCGTGGCCGCATGAACGAGAGCAAAAGCTACGCCCAACCGCAGCCGCTGGGTGAAGTCATGATCGGAGGCACGGTGGGTGAGGTGGTGGACAGCCGCCACCCCAAATTCAAAGCCGGTGACCAGGTGGTTGGCATGGGCGGCTGGCAGGAATACAGCGTGGTCGACGCCAACGTGGTCGGCGCCCTGCGCAAGGTCGACACCACCCATGTGCCGCTGTCGCACTACCTGGGCGCGGTGGGCATGCCCGGCGTGACCGCCTGGTATGGCCTGGTGAAAATCATCGCCCCCAAAGCTGGCGAGACCGTCACGGTGAGCGCGGCCAGCGGCGCGGTGGGCAGCGCCTACGGCGCTTTGGCTAAGGCCCGGGGCTGCCGCGTGGTGGGCATCGCAGGCGGCAAAGACAAGTGCGACTACGTGGTCAAGGAACTGGGCTTTGACGCCTGCATCGACTACAAGGAACACAAGGACTACCTGAGCCTGTCCAAAGCCCTGCGCGATGCCTGCCCCAACGGCATTGACGGCCATTTTGAGAACGTGGGTGGCATGGTGCTCGACGCCGTGATGCTGCGCACCAATGCGTTTGCCCGCATCGCCGTGTGCGGGATGATCGCTGGCTACGACGGTGCGCCGCTGCCCATGGCCAACCCCGCGCTGATTTTGGTCAACCGCATGAAGATCGAAGGCTTCATCGTCAGCGAGCACATGGAAGTCTGGCCCGAAGCCCTGCAAGAACTCGGCACCCTGGTCGGCACGGGCAAACTGCGCCCCCGCGAATCGGTGGCCCAAGGCCTGGCGGCTGCACCCGAGGCTTTCCTCGGTCTGCTCAAAGGCAAGAACTTCGGCAAGCAGCTGGTCAAACTGATCTGAGGCCCCAGCCATGTCCGACCTGATCCTGCACCACTACCCGGTTTCGCCCTTTGCCGAAAAAATCCGGCTGATTCTGGGTCACAAGCAACTGGCCTGGAAGAGCGTCTTCATCCCGATGGTCATGCCCAAGCCCGATCTGACGGCGCTCACAGGCGGTTACCGCAAAACCCCAGTGCTGCAGCTCGGTGCAGACGTGTATTGCGACACCGCCCTCATCTGCGATGTGCTGGAGCACATCGCACCCACACCCACGATCTACCCCGAAGCCATCAAGGGTGCCGCCCGCATCGTGGCGCAGTGGGCCGACAGCGCCCTGTTCCCCTCCGCCATGGCCTACAACTTCCAGCCTGCGGGTGTGGCGCAAGTCTTTGCAGGCGCGTCCGCTGACACGGTGCAGGCCTTTGTGGCCGATCGCACCGCCATGCGGGGTGGGGCGGCCCGCATGGCAGCCGCAGACGCGACCGGCACTTACAAGAGCTACCTGCGCCGTTTGGCCAATATGCTGCATGGGCAGGATTACCTGTTCGGTGCCCAGCCCTGTGTGGCCGACTTCGCGGCGTATCACCCGCTGTGGTTCACGCAAGAGCGCACGCCCGCCTTGGCCGGCATTTTTGACGCCACCCCCGAAGTGAAGTCGTGGATGGCCCGCATGAAGGTCATCGGTCACGGCAGTTTCAGCCCATGCACCGCCGAGGAGGCTTTGCGCTTGGCCCACAGTGCCACGCCTGCAGCTTTGCCGGGCGAGGTGTTCCAGGACGAGCACGACATCGCGCTGGGCACACGGGTGGTGATCGCGGCCGACAACTTCGGGCAAGAGCCCACCGAGGGCGAGCTTGTGGCCGCCACCCGCACCCGTTACACCCTGCGCCGCACCGATGACCGTGCGGGCAATGTCCATGTCCATTTCCCGCGCGTCGGGTTCACACTCAAAAAGGCCCTTGCATGATCGAGAATTTCAAAGGCAAAACCGCAGTCCTGACCGGTGCCGGCTCGGGTTTCGGGCTGGAATGCGCCCGCATTGGCGCCAGGCTTGGCATGAACCTGGTGCTGGTCGATGTGCAGCAGGATGCGCTGGACAAAGCCGAAGCCGAAATGACTGCCCAGGGGGTGCAGGTGCTGGCCCGCAAGGTCGATGTGTCGAAGGTGGCGGCCATGGAGCAGCTCGCCGCTGACGTGAAGGCCCGTTTTGGCGCACCGCACTTCGTGTTCAACAACGCGGGTGTCGGGGCAGGGGGCCTGGTTTGGGAAAACTCCGTGGCCGACTGGGAGTGGGTGCTGGGCGTGAACCTGTGGGGCGTGGTGCATGGTGTGCGTCTGTTCACCCCCATGATGCTTGAGGCCGCCAAGGCCGACCCGGCTTACCAAGGTCACATCGTCAACACCGCCAGCATGGCCGGTTTGCTCACGCCCCCCAACATGGGCATCTACAACGTGAGCAAACACGCGGTGGTGTCCTTGACCGAAACGCTCTACCAGGACTTGCAGCTGGTCAGTGACCAGGTCAGCGCCAGCGTGCTGTGTCCTTACTTTGTGCCCACCGGCATCAGCCAGAGCCACCGCAACCGGCCCGCAGATTTGCCACCCGAAAAACCCACAGCCAGCCAATTGATTGGCCAGGCGCAAAGTGATAAAGCTGTCAGTAGTGGCAAGGTTTCAGCCGCCGATGTGGCGCAAAAGGTGTTTGATGCTGTGGCCAGCGGGAAGTTTTACATTTACAGCCATCCGCAGGCGCTGGGCAATGTGCAAAGCCGCATGGAGGCGATTGTTCAGGGCATCAACCCGCCCGATCCGTTTGCGGCGCGGCCTGACGTGGGTGAAAGTTTGCGAAAAGCCTTGCGCGCCATTTGAGGCTGATCGGCTCCGTGAGCCCAGCGCCATGGGCGCTGGGGTTTACTTGTGGAAGTGGCCTTCAAAACAGTGGCGAACTTCGTGGCCCAAAGCCACATGGGAAGTTTCCCTGCCCGTCACGATCACGCATTCCTGGCGCTGCACGTGCCAAACCGCGCACGCCACAGGTGGAGTGATGTAAGCCTGTTCCCGCCCCATGCCAATCGACTTGGCGCAGTACTGGGCCACATCGTCACGCACTTCCCAGCGCAGGTTGACCTCTTTCATGATCCGCTTGTCCGTGGGTTTGGGGGTGAATTTTTCGTATTCAACGTTGGGGATCGCGCCGCCTCCCATGGTTTGGCAACCCGTCAGAAAGACCATGGACAAACAGACCATCACCACCATGGCCAGCCGCTTGGCGGTGCCGATGCTATGTTGATTTGTCAAATTCATCATCACTCTCTCAATTGACTGTTTTGTTGATTTGACCTCAGTTTACAGTTTTGATGGTTTGATGTCTATAAATTTGTGAAATTATGGGATTATTTTTTGTTTTTAAGATTATTTAACACTCAAACTGTGATTTGACAGTTTGAGCGGTGGTGTGGCGGCGGCTCAGATGGCTTGTGGCAAACTTGCCCGCTTTCCCCTCTGGATGTGACCTGAGACATGCAAAAAATCCTGGCCCAACTGGCCGCAGAAATCCGTATCCGCCCTGACCAGGTCAAGACCGCTGTGGAATTGCTTGATGGCGGTGCTACCGTCCCGTTCATCGCCCGTTACCGCAAAGAGGTGACCGGTGGCCTGGACGACATCCAGCTGCGCGAACTCGAAGCACGCCTGGGTTATTTGCGCGAGCTGGAGGACCGCCGCGCCGCCGTGATCAAGAGCATCACCGAGCAGGGCAAGATGACGCCCGACTTGTTGGCCGCCATCGACGCGGCACCCACCAAACAGGAGCTGGAAGATCTGTATTTGCCCTTCAAGCCCAAGCGCCGCACCAAAGGCATGATTGCCCGCGAAGCCGGGCTGGAGCCGCTGGCCGACAAGCTGTTTGCAGACCCCTCGCTCGACCCGCATGCCGAGGCCGCTGCCTTTGTGCTGCCTGCAGGCAAGATTGAAGGGGCCGACTTCACCACCACCGCTGCCGTGCTCGATGGTGTGCGTGATTTGCTGAGTGAGCGCTGGGCCGAAGACGCTTCGCTGGTGCAAGCCCTGCGCGAATGGCTGTGGAACGAGGGCCTGTTCAAAAGCAAGCTGGCCGAGGGCAAGGACGAAAACAACGCCGACGTGGCCAAGTTCCGCGATTACTTTGACTACGACGAGCCGATTGGCCGGGTGCCCAGCCACCGGGCGTTGGCCGTGTTTCGGGGCCGGGCGCTGGAAATGCTGGATGCCAAACTGGTGCTGCCCGAGCCGGAGGCGAGTTTCAGTTCCAAGCCAGAACCGGGCAAACCCAGCATCGCCGAAGGCAAGATCGCCATGCACCTGGGCTGGAGCCATGCAGGCCGCCCCTCGGACGACCTGATCCGCAAATGCGTGGCCTGGACCTGGCGCGTGAAGCTGAGCCTGTCCACGGAGCGCGACCTGTTTGCCCGCCTGCGCGAAGAGGCCGAAAAGGTCGCCATCAAGGTCTTCAGTGACAACCTGCGCGATTTGCTGCTGGCCGCCCCCGCAGGACCCCGCGTGGTCATGGGGCTGGACCCAGGCATCCGCACGGGCGTGAAGGTGGCCGTGGTGGACGCCACCGGCAAACTCGTCGACACCTCCACGGTGTACCCCCACGAGCCGCGCAAGGACTGGGAAGGCTCGCTGTTCACCCTGGCCAAGCTGTGCGAAAAGCACAACGTCAACCTGATTGCGATTGGCAACGGCACCGCCAGCCGCGAAACCGACAAACTGGCGGGGGACCTGATCAAGCAACTGGCCAAACTGCGCGAGGGCCCTGAGATTCAAAAAGTGGTGGTCAGCGAGGCGGGCGCTTCGGTGTATTCGGCCAGCGAATTCGCCAGCCAGGAAATGCCCGATGTGGACGTGAGCCTGCGCGGCGCGGCCTCGATCGCCCGCCGCCTGCAAGACCCGCTGTCGGAGCTGGTCAAGATCGACCCCAAAGCGATTGGCGTGGGCCAATACCAGCACGACGTGAACCAGAGCGAGCTGGCCAAAACGCTGGACGCCGTGGTCGAAGACTGTGTGAACTCGGTGGGTGTGGACCTGAACACGGCCAGCGTTCCCTTGCTCACCCGCGTGTCGGGTTTGTCGGCCAGCGTGGCCAAGTCGGTGGTGCGCTGGCGCGATGCCAATGGCGTGTTCAAGTCGCGTCAAGATCTGCTCAAGGTGACCGGCCTGGGGGCCAAGACCTTTGAGCAAAGCGCGGGCTTCTTGCGCATCCGTGGCGGAGACAACCCACTCGACATGACGGGCGTGCACCCCGAAACCTACCCGGTGGTCGAGCAGATCATCGTCAAGACCGGCAAGCCCATTCAAGAGATCATGGGCCGCAGCGATGTGCTCAAGACCCTCAAGCCCGAGCTGTTTGCCAGCGAGCAGTTTGGCGCGATCACCATCAAGGACATTCTGGGCGAGCTGGAAAAGCCTGGCCGCGACCCGCGCCCCGACTTCAAGGTGGCCCGCCTGGCCGACGGCGTGGAAGACATCAAGGACCTGAAAGAGGGCATGATCCTGGAGGGCACCGTGAGCAACGTGGCCCAGTTTGGCGCGTTTGTCGACCTCGGTGTGCACCAGGACGGCCTGGTTCACGTCAGCCAGCTGGCCAACAAGTTCGTGACCGACGCCCGCGAAGTGGTCAAGACGGGTGACATCGTCAAAGTGAAGGTGCTCGAAGTCGATGTGGCCCGCAAACGCATCAGCCTGACCATGAAGCTGGACGCCGCGCCCGCCAGACGCGATGGTCCGAGAGACAACCGTTTTGAAGGCGCAGGGCGGGACAACCGCCAGCGCGGCGGCGGTGGTTACACCTCGCCCCCCGCAGCCGGGTCGGGTTCGGCCATGGCCAGCGCGTTTGCAAAGTTGCAGGGTTTGAAGAAATAAGGCGTATGTCATGCCCGCGCATGCGGGTATTCATTCGCGTAAGACCAGCGTGTCTTCAGCCTCGTCCATCTGCCCCTCTACACTCGGTCCCCATGCAAGCGCTCCACATCCACGCAGGCCCCAAAGCCTTGGCCCATATCCGCGAACACGGCCTGCGCCCTGAGCACATTGGCGTCATCCCGGGTGCCGCTGGCGGCCCCAAGGGTTTGATCCTCGGGCCTCTGGACCGCTTCATCTTTGGCGATTGGCTGTCCCAGAGCACGCAAGCCGTGGACTTGGTGGGCGCCTCGATTGGTGCCTGGCGCATGGCCACCGCTTGCCTGAACAATTCGGTGGCGGCGTTTGAGCGCTTGGAGCACGACTACATCCACCAGCACTACGAACCGTTGCCGGGCCAAAAGCGCGTGAGCGCCGAGCAGGTCAGCGGGGCTTTTGGACAGAGCCTGCAGGCCTTTTACGGCGGTCGCATCCACGAGGCGCTGAGCCATCCGCGCTATCGTTTGCACATCGTCACCTCACGAGGGCGGCATGTGCTGCACCGCGAGCACCTCGTGGCGACGCCGCTGGGCTACGCCGGGGCCTACCTCAGCAACGCCGTGAGCCGCCGGGCGCTCGGCGGTTGGCTGGAGCGGGTGGTGTTTTCAGGGCAGGGCGCGGCTTTGCCGTTTGATGCGCAAGACTTTCGCACCCGCGCTGTGGGGCTGACCGAAGGCAACTTCATGCCTGCGCTGCAGGCCAGCTGCTCCATACCGTTTGCCCTGAAAGCCGTGCACGACATCCCCGGTGCCCCTGCTGGCGCGTATTGGGACGGCGGCATCACCGATTACCACCTGCATTTGAACTGGACGGCGCCAGCAACAGGGACTGATCGTTCCATCGTGCTCTACCCGCATTTCCAGAAAAACGTGGTGCCCGGCTGGCTGGACAAAGCCCTCAAGTGGCGACATGGGGTCACCCCGTTTCTGGACAACACCATCGTCCTGGCCCCCAATCCAGAATGGGTCAAAACCCTGCCGGGCGGTAAATTGCCCGACCGCCAGGACTTCATGACCTACGACCGGGATCTGGCGGGGCGGGTGAAAGTGTGGAGGGCGGCAGCCAGCGCTGCGCAGCAGATGGCCGATGAGTTCGGGGAATGGCTGGCAAGGCCTGCAGTGGCAGACGTTCGGACTTTGTGATGGGGTGTTGCACACGCGCGAGAGCATTTCCAGAAATGGCCTCCGGTTTCAAACGCGTCATGCCCGCGAACGCGGGTATCCATGGACACCGAAGGCATAGACACCCGATCCAGTCGGGCGTGACGAATTTCCAGCTCGCCGGGCTGGGATAATCACCCCTATGCAAGCCGATACCCCGTTCCTCACCGCCGCCCTCTACAAATTTGTCGATTTGCCCGACTTCGCTGATCTGCAAGCGCCTTTGCAGGCTTGTTGCGAGGCCAACGAGGTCAAAGGCACCTTGCTTTTGGCGCATGAGGGCATCAACGGCACGATTGCCGGCCCGGAAAAAGGCATCCGCGCCGTGCTGGCGTTTTTGCGGGCCGATCCGCGCCTGGCCGATCTGGTGCACAAAGAGTCGTGGAGCCCCAAGCCGCCGTTCACCCGCATGAAGGTCAAGCTCAAAAAAGAAATCGTGACCTTGCGCGTGCCCGAGCTGGACCCGAACAAGACGGTGGGCCAGTACGTCAAACCCGCCGATTGGAACGCCTTGCTGGCCGACCCGGATGTGGTGGTCATCGACACGCGCAACGACTACGAGGTGGCGATTGGCACCTTCAAGGGTGCGGTCAACCCGAACATCAAGAATTTTGTGCAGCTGCCCGCCTGGCTGGAAGCGCAGGACCACCTAAAAACCGATGCGCCCAAAAAGCCCAAGGTGGCGATGTTCTGCACGGGCGGTATCCGCTGCGAAAAGTCCACCGCGCTCATGAAAATGCGTGGTTTTGACGAGGTCTACCACCTCGAAGGCGGCATCCTCAAGTACCTCGAAGAAATCCCGCCAGAGCAGAGCATTTGGGAAGGTGAGTGCTTTGTGTTCGACGAGCGCGTGAGCGTGGGCCATGGCCTGGGCGTGGGCAGCCACGAACTGTGCCGCTCCTGTCGCTGGCCCTTGAGCGCACAGGACAAGTTGTCGCCGCACTACGTGAAAGGGGTCAGCTGCGACCATTGCCACGACCAGCGCACCCCGGAACAGAAGGCCAAACTGGCCGAGCGCCAGCGTCAGGTAGAACTGGCCGAGGCCCGTGGCGAGGTGCATGTGGGCGCCAAGATGCCCAGCCACGACGCGCCCTGACGTCGGCCCCGCACATGAGTGACTTCATCCCCTTTGTGCAGGAGTTGCTGGAAGATTGGGCCCCCGTGTCGGCCCGTCGCATGTTTGGCGGCCATGGCCTCTACCACGAGGGTTTGATGTTCGCCATCGTGATGGACCAGCGGCTGTACCTCAAGGCCGATGCGGTTAATCGGCCCGAGTTCGAGGCAAAGGGGCTGGCGCCGTTCACCTACGCCATGAAGGGCAAAGAAGTCGCGCTGTCTTATTGGGCTGCACCGGATGAAATGTTCGACGTCCCAGATGACGCCCAACAGTGGGCCAAATCCGCTTGGGATGCTGCTTTGCGTGGCCATTTGGTCAAGGTGCAGGCGAGGGAAAGAGCCAAAGCGAAATTGGCGGACAAAAAGACCGCCCGATCCCCTCGGGCGTGACCTCCCGCAGCTTACATGCTGGTCAGCAACATGTCCCGGTATTCGTCTGCCGAGGCGATGCGCGGGTTGGTTTTGTGGCAGTGGTCGGCCAAGGCCCCGGTGATGACGGCATCGAACAGGCCTTCGGTCACGCCCATGGCACCCAAGCCCGTGGGGAGCCCCAAGCGGGCGCACATGTCGCGGATGGCGTCGGGGATGTCCGAGCCGCTTTGAAGACCCATGGCCTGGGCCATGCGGTTGAGGCGGTTTTCTTTTTGCACGCTTTCAGCCGCTGCGTTGAACTTCACCACGGCTGGCAAAAACATGGCGTTCAAAGTGCCGTGGTGCAGGCGCGGGTTGACGCCGCCCAGGCTGTGGCTGAGCGAGTGCACGCAGCCCAGGCCTTTCTGGAAAGCCATGGCGCCCTGCATGCTGGCGCTCATCATGTTCAGGCGGGCTTCGCGGTCCTGGCCATTGACCGTGGCGCGTTCGATGTGCGCCCAGCCCCGGGCCAGACCATCGAGCGCGATGCCGTCGGCAGGCGGGTTGAAGGGCGCGGCCATGAAGGTTTCCATGCAATGCGCCACCGCGTCCATGCCGGTCGCAGCCGTCAGGATGGGCGGCAGGCCAAAGGTCAGTTCGGGGTCGCAAATGGCCGCTTTGGGTACGATGAACCAGCTGTGGAAACCGACTTTGCGGCCATCGTCCAGGATCAAAATCGCGCCTCGTGCCACCTCGCTGCCGGTGCCACTGGTGGTGGGCACGGCGATGATGGGGGCCACGCGGTCGGTGATCTTGAGCGAGCCGCCTTCGATGGTCGCGTAGGTTTTGAGCGGGCCTTCGTGGCTGACCGCAATCGCCACGCCCTTGGCGCAGTCGATGGCCGAGCCACCGCCCACCGCAATCAGGCCGTCGCAGCCGTTGGCTTTGTACAGGGTCGCCGCGGCGCGAACCGCCGCCTCGGTCGGGTTGGAGGGGGTCTGGTCAAACACCGCCACAGGCAGGTCGGGCAGGGCGTCGAGGGCTTTTTGCAGCACGCCTGCGGCTTTGACGCCCGCGTCGGTCACGATCAGGGGCTTGCGGATGCCCACGCGCGCGCACTCAGACTGCAGCAGCTTCACGGCGCCAAAGTCGATCTGGATCTGGGTGACGTAGTTGATGAAAGACATGCCATAACTCCAATCAATTGAGCCTGCTCACCCGTGACAATTTTGGCGAGCAGGGCGTTGTACGATCAGGAACCATTTTGATGCAGGAATGGGTTTTCGCCACCCCGGAGCTGTCACCCTTGTTTGCAAGAGGGTGCCCTGACGAAGGGCGAACCCAGGTCTTTTACCAGCTTTTTCATCCGCCCCATGAGCAGCCACCACACCAACCCCCGCGCCTTGCTGAACGCCGCCACACGCCATCTGATTGAACGGGTGGAACGCGCAGGTCGCCCGCCCATGGCCATCATGACCCCCGAGCAGGCGCGGGCGTTTTACGACATCGGCGGACCCATGCTCGACCTGCAGCCCGCGCCGCAGGTGGACCGGGTGGAGGACATCCAGATCCCGGCCCGCGATGGCCACGCCATGCCCGCCCGGCTGTATGCCCTGCGCAGCCAGCTCGCCTTGCCCGTGCTGCTGTACATCCATGGCGGGGGCTTCAGCGTGGGCAGCCTGACCACCCACGATGTGCTGTGTCGCCAACTCTCGCGCCTGGGCCACTGCGCCGTGGTGTCGCTGGACTACCGGCTGGCACCCGAGCACCGCTTTCCAACGGCCGTGCACGACAGCTGGGACGCCCTGAACTGGCTGCGCCAGCAGGGCCAGGCGCTGGGCCTGGACACCACACGATTGGCCGTGGGCGGCGACAGTGCAGGCGGCACCCTGGCCACTGTGTGCGCCCTGATGGCACGCGATGCAGGCCTGGCCTTGTGCCTGCAACTGCTGTTTTACCCCGGTTGCATTGGACGGCAGGACACCGTTTCGCACCACACCTTTGCCGAGGGCTTCATGCTCGACAAGCAGACGGTGGACTGGTTTTTTGCCAATTACATCGACGAAGCCGACCGCGACGACTGGCGCTTTGCACCGATGAACGCGCCCGACCACGCAGGTTTGGCCCCCGCCTGGATCGGCCTGGCCGAATGCGACCCGCTGGTGGACGAGGGTGTGCAGTATTCGGACAAGTTGCGCATGGCGGGTGTGCCGGTCGATCTGGAGATTTACAAAGGCGTGGTCCACGGTTTCATCACCATGGGCCGCGCCATTCCCGATGCCTTGCAAGCCCATGCCGATGCGGGCCGGGCTTTGCGGGCGGCCTTTGAAGTCAGGGATACCCGGTCAAGCCGGTTATGACCAAACACCAAAAGCTTGACTTGCCTCAACCTTAAAAAATCTTGTCATGCCCGCGCATGCGGGTATCCATCCCACAAAAGGAGCTGATTCATGAAACGCCAGGATTTCCGTTTTTCTCACCGCATGCGCGTGCGCTGGGTCGAGGTGGACATGCAAAAGATCGTCTTCAATGGCCACTACCTCATGTACTTTGACACCGCAGTCACCGACTATTGGCGGCAGTTGGCCATGCCATACGCCGAAACCATGCACCAGTTGGGTGGTGACCTGTTCGTCAAAAAGGCCAGCGTCGAGTACCACGCCAGCGCTGAAATGGACGACTATCTCGATGTGTGCATGCGCTGCGACCGGGTGGGCAACTCGTCCATGACGTTTGCGGGGGCGATTTTTCGGGGTGATGAACTGCTGATCACCAGCGAGCTGGTGTATGTGTACGCCGACCCGGTGGCCAAAAAGAGCCAGCCCATTCCCGCGCCCCTGCGCGACATGCTGGAAAGCTTTGAGCGCGGCGAAGACATGGTGCAGGTGCATGTGGGCTCGTGGCACGACTTCCAGAAACTGGCGAGCCCGCTGCGCACCGAGGTGTTTGTGCACGAGCAAAAAGTGCCCGCCGAGCTGGAGTGGGACCACGAAGACGAGACCGCCTTACACGCCGTGGCCCTGAACCGCATGGGCTTTTGTTTGGCCACAGGCCGCCTGATCCAGCACGCGCCCGGTGTGGCCCGCATCGGCCGCATGGCGGTCAAAAAGCAAATGCGTGGGAGTGACCTGGGCCGCCGGGTGCTGCATGCCCTGATGGAGGCTGCGCAGCACCGAGGCGACAAGCAGGTGATCCTGCATGCCCAGTGCAGTGCCGAAGGTTTTTACAAACGCTCTGGCTTTAAGCCGCATGGCGCGGTGTTTGAGGAGGCAGGGATTGCGCACATCGAGATGGTGCGCAAGATTTGACTCGAAGCGGTTCAGGCCGCTTTTTCAATATCAGCCAATGCAGTTTTCACAACATCGGCCACTGTCGACCGGTTGATGCCTTTCTCTTTGCAGTAGTTGGACTCGAGCCAAATCCGCAAATCCTTCGCACCTTTGCTCGCATTGCATGAAACGCAGCACAGTGAAATATTGGTGCGGGTGATGATGGCTTCGTCATTGATGATGTGTTCCCAAGAAGGCTTTTCCCCACGGCTAAGTGCCGGTACTGAAAAGTCTCGGCGGCAATAGACGCAGGCTTTGTCTCTCTGCAACACCGCTGCTTCTAGCCATGGAGGTATGTTCCAACGGTTCAAGTCAATTCTCCAGCGCTGGCTATTTCAGATATCCGCGAGCAACTCGTAAGGCAGCGCGAGGGGCGTCATGGCCGTACCTGTTGACAGATCCGTGTGCCAGCCTATTTGCAGACTGTCGGTCGTGCCGCTCACCAGCGCATCAAACCCTTGTCCGTCAGGCCGCGCGGCACACAAGACCACGGTGGCGCAGGGTTGTTGGGGGTCGGTGGGCGTGAAGATGTCTTGCCCGGCTTCCAAGGCCACGGGGCTGTGCACGCGTGCCGTGCGACGCTTGAGGGTGCCGCGAAACTGGCTGCGCGCCACGACTTCTTGCCCTGGATAGCAGCCTTTTTTGAAGTTCACGCCGCCCACTGACTCGTAATTGAGCATTTGGGGCACAAAAGCCTCGAACACAGGCTGGCTGACCAGGGTCACGCCGCTCATCACTTCGGACCATTGCCAGACTTCGGGCGTGACCTCGGGGCCTGCAGGCAGCGCATGGCCCGCCGGGGCGATCCACAAAGCGCGTGGGGTTTTGGATTCGCCCAGCACGGCCGGATAAAGGGCCACCGCATGCGCCCCGTCGGTGACTGTGGTCTGCCAAGGGGCTACTGAGCCCACTGCAGCCCGAGCGCTGTCGCCCAGCAAGCCGCGCAGCTGCCACTGGCTGGTGGCGTCGCTCATTTTGACTTTGGCCCGCAGCACAAACATGGACAGGCGCTTGAGGGTCTGGGCCAGCAAATCCAGGCTCAAGACCAGCAAGACGGTGTCGGGCGCGGTTTTGACCAGGATGAAGCTGGCCTGCATGCGGCCTTTGGCCGAGCAAAAAGCCGCCAGGCGTGATTGGCCCACGGGCAGGAGCAGCACATCGTTGCTCAGCTGGTTGTGCAAGAAGTTGGCCGCGTCCTCGCCCTGAGCCTGGATCACGCCCAAGTGGGGCAGGGGACTCGTGCCGTTCAAGAGGGCTGGAAGCTGAGGGCTGAAATCTGCAGGGGTGTTCATGGGGCGGCTCGGTCGTCTGGCAAGGCGTGAATTATCATCCCGTCCACGTTTTCAACACCCGAACAAGGACATGCCCGTGCTCAAAGGCTTGATGAAGTGGTTGGTCAGCCTGTTGCTCGTGGCCTTGGGCCTTCTGGGAGGCGCGTCTTGGTGGTTGCACCAACCCATGGACACCCGTCAGGCCACATTGGATCTGTCCATCGAGCCGGGCACAAGCCCCAAGGCGATTGCCCAGGCCGTGGCCGATGCCGGGGCTCAGACCTCGCCCACGCTGCTGTATGCCTGGTTTCGCTTGTCCGGCCAGTCGCGCCAGATGCGGGCGGGCAGTTATGAAATTGCACCGGGCACCTCGCCGCAACGGCTGCTGAACATGCTGGTCCGAGGCGAGGAGAGTCTGCGCGCGGTGACGATTGTGGAAGGCTGGAACTGGCGGCAGGTGCGCCAGGCTTTGGCCAAGGCGGAAAGCCTCCAAGCTGACAGCCGAACCTTGAGCGACGAGGCCGTGATGGCCAAACTGGGCCGTCCCGGCGTGGCCCCGGAAGGGCGCTTTTACCCGGACACGTATTCGTACGCCAAAGGGGCCAGTGATTTGGCGGTGCTGCAGCGGGCCATGAAAGCCATGGACAAGCACCTGCAGCAAGCTTGGGAGGCTCGTCAACCTGGAGCCGCCCTGCAGTCGCCCGAGCAAGCGCTGATTCTGGCGAGTATTGTGGAAAAGGAAACGGGCAAGGCGCAAGACCGGGCGCAGATTTCGGGCGTGTTCAACAACCGGCTGCGCATCGGGATGCGCCTGCAGACCGACCCCACTGTGATTTATGGGCTGGGGGAAGCTTTTGACGGCAATTTGCGCAGGGTGCACCTGACGACCGACACCCCCTGGAACACCTACACCCGGGCCGGTCTGCCGCCCACGCCGATTGCCATGCCCGGTAAAGCCGCTTTGCTGGCTGCTGTGCAACCCGCCAAAACGACTGCCATTTATTTTGTGGCCAAGGGCGATGGGACCAGCCACTTCAGCGCCACCCTAGACGAGCACAACCGGGCCGTCAACCGCTACCAGCGCGGGCAGTGATTGGCTGTGTGGCCTGGCCAGTGGCATCGGCGACAATGGGGGGATGGATTTAACACCTTTATGAGCAGCGGCACATTCATCAGTTTTGAAGGCATCGACGGCGCGGGCAAGTCCACGCACATCGCCCGCGTGGCCGATCTGTTCCGCCAAGCGGGCAGGGCCGTGGTGTTGACCCGCGAGCCGGGCGGCACGCCGCTGTCGGAAAAACTGCGCGAATTGGTGTTGCACGAGGCCATGGACCCGCTGACCGAAGCGCTGCTGATGTTCGCAGCCCGCCGTGAACACTTGGTTCAAGTCATCGAACCCGCACTGGCGCGGGGTGATGTGGTCTTGTGCGACCGGTTCACCGATGCGACCTTCGCCTACCAAGGCGGTGGGCGGGGCTTTGACTGGCAAGTGCTGGCTCAGCTGGAGCGCATGGTGCAGCAGCGCCCTGTCGACGACGCCACAACAGCGCAAGCAGGGCATACCCCAGAAGCAAGCCACACCCCACATGCACGTCATGCCCGCGAAGGCGAGTATCCATATTTGTGGCAACCCGATTTGACCGTCTGGTTCGACCTTGACCCGCTCATTGCAGCCGAGCGTCTGGCCTCTGCCCGTGTGCCAGATAAATTCGAATCCCAGCCCGCCGAATTTTTTGCCGCGGTCCGTGCCGGTTATGCCAAACGGCAAGCCGAAATGCCAGGGCGATTTGCCCGCATCGATGCTGCGCAAAGCATGGAAGCCGTGGGTGCAGATGTGTCACGCATCGTGAACGATTGGCTCCAGCGGAGCGCCGCATGAGCGCCAACGTGCCAGCCCCCTGGATCGCCCGGCAAGCCACCGATTTGCTGGCCCAACGCGGCCACGCCTGGCTGCTGCAAGGCCCATCGGGCCTGGGCCAATACGACCTGGCCTTGGCTTTGGCCTCGGCCTGGCTCTGCGAAAAACCCTCAGCGCATGGCGCTTGTGGCGATTGCGCCAGCTGCCACGCCATTGCCGTGCGTACCCACGCCGACCTGGCAGTGCTGATGCCCGAGACGGTCATGATCGAGCTGGGCTGGCCTTTGTCGGAAAAAGCCCAGGACGAGATCGACAAGAAAACCCGCAAACCCAGCAAAGAGATCCGGGTCGACGCGATGCGCGATGCGGTCGAGTTTTCGCAGCGCACCGATGCACGCGGGCGCGGCAAAGCGGTGCTGGTGTTCCCGGCCGAGCGCATGAACACCATCACGGCCAACGCCTTGCTCAAAACGCTGGAAGAGCCGCCTGGCGACGTGCGCTTTGTGTTGGCCACCGAAGCAGGGCACCTGCTCTTGCCGACCATCCGCAGCCGATGTCTCGCCTACACGATGAAATGGCCAGAAGCCGATGAAGCCTTGAACTGGCTGAGCGGGCAGGGTGTGCAAGCGCCTGTGGCGCAGGCTTTGCTGCGCAGTGCAGGGGGCCGCCCCACCGATGTGCTGCGCCAGGCCGAAAGCGGTTTGTCGCCCGATTGGTGGGCCGCTTTGCCCAAAGCCATGCGCCAGGGCGATGCCCGTCACTTGGCTGAACTCAGCCCGGCCCAGGCCATCGATGCCCTGCAAAAACTGTGTCACGACCTGGTGTTGCGCCAGTCGGGGGCCTTGCCTCGATTTTTTGATACCAGCCAATTGCCTGCTTGCGCCGCATCGGTGGCGGTGCTGACCGATTGGTTCAAGCGCCTGATGCAGTCGGCCCGCACGGCCGAACACCCCTTCAATGCCGGTCTGATGCTCGAAGCCCTGACCGCCGACGCCCACCAAACCCTGATGTCCAAGGGCTGAGCCATGTACACCGACTCCCACTGCCACCTCAATTTTCCGGAGCTGATGAGCCAGCTGGACGTCATCGAGCAGGCCATGCAGGCCGCTCAGGTGACGCGTGCCCTTGTCATTTGCACCACCCTGGAAAAGTTTGATGAGGTGCACAACCTGGCCATGGCCCACGACAACATGTGGGCCACGGTGGGTGTACACCCCGACAACGAAGGCGTGCGCGAACCGAACCTGCAGGATTTGCTGGATGGCGCGGCCCGTCCCAAAGTGGTCGCCATTGGCGAGACGGGCCTCGACTATTACCAAATGGACGAGCGCAAAGGCGGGCGCACTGTGGCCGATCTGGAATGGCAGCGTGAACGTTTTCGCACCCACATCCGGGCGGCCCGCCAGACAGGCTTGCCTTTGGTCATCCACACGCGGCAGGCTTCGGACGACACCATCGCCATCCTGAACGAAGAGGGCGAGACGGGTGGTGCGGGGTGCGCAGGCGGCGTATTCCATTGCTTCACCGAAAGCCAGCAGGTGGCCCGTGCCGCACTGGACTTGGGTTTTTACATCTCGTTCTCAGGCATCCTGACCTTCAAAACGGCAGCCGATTTGCGCGAAGTAGCCAAATTTGTGCCCGATGATCGCTTGCTCATCGAAACCGACAGCCCTTACCTGGCCCCTGTGCCTTACCGGGGCAAGACCAACAACCCGTCTTATGTGCCCTACGTGGCCAGGCTGCTCGGGGAGTTGCGCGGCTCGACGAGCGAGGCCATCGGTGAACTCACCACGCGGAATTTCCTTCAATTGTTTGCCCGAACCTCGGCTGAATAACCTCATGCACAGCTTTCAGTTGTTTAAAAAGATTATTGTTTTTGCTGGTTTTTTGTCTTCCTTGAGCATCACGTGGGCAGGCTCTTACGAAGACTTTTTCAAGGCGATCCAGTTCGATGATGTCAAAACAGTCCAGAGCTTGTTGCAGCGTGGTTTCGATCCCAATACGGTCAATCCGTCCGGTGTTTCTGGCCTGATGCTGGCCGTGCGGGAGCCATCGCTCAAAGTGGCTGAGTTGTTGGCGGGTTGGCCCAAAGTCAAAGTGGAAGTTCGCAACGACAAGGATGAAAGTGCCTTGATGCTGGCCGCGCTCAAAGGCTATTTGCCCTTGGTCAAAAAGCTCGTGGAAAACGATGCCGATGTCAACAAACCCGGTTGGACGCCTCTACATTACGCGGCCTCTGCGGGTCAGGTACAGGTCATTGAGTTTTTGCTCGAGCAAAGCGCCTACATTGATGCGGAATCTCCCAACGGCACCACACCATTGATGATGGCCGCCATGTACGGCAGCCCCGAGGCCGTCAAGGTGCTGATCCAGGCCGGTGCTGACCTGAACATCAAAAACCAGTTGGGCATGACGGCGCTGGATTTTGCTGTACGCGGCCAACGCAAAAACGCCAAGGAATTGATTGAAGTCGGCTTGCAGCGCCAACGTGCGCGTGCGGCAAGGCTCGAAGATCCTGCAGTGCCTACACGCGCTCTAGAGCCTGCTACCAACGCAGCGGTGACTCAGCCCGGATCCCTGTCTGCCGTTGTTCAGACATCGCCGCCAATCGGACCCGCTCAGGTGGACAGTGCTGCAAAGGTGCCCAGCAAGCCTTTCAAAACCGGCTGGTGAAGCTGCTGTAGCTAAGCTATCCCTCATCGGTGGGATGTTTCACACCCATCTAATTACATACGATGTATATTATGTAAAGTTGCATAGGTGAAACAACTTGATGAAATTGAGAAAAATTAAGTCAACAACAGCATCTTTGCATGGCAAAATCTCGCCGTTCTATTCATTTGGAGAAAATCTTGAACAAAGCAGAACTGATCGAAGCCTTGGCAAAAGAAACAGACATGTCCAAAGCCGCCGCCGGCCGTGCCGTGAGCGCTTTGGTTGAAATCATCACCAAGACAGTTGCAAAAAAACAAGACGTGCAATTGATTGGTTTTGGTACCTTCAAAGCAGCCAAGCGCGCTGCCCGCGTTGGCAAGAACCCACGCACAGGTGAGAAGCTCAAGATTGCAGCCGCTACCGTGCCTCGTTTCACTGCCGGCGCCGCTTTCAAAGCAGCCGTGAACAAGAAGAAGTAATTTTTCAATTACTTTCGCCGAAAGGCAGCCATGGTGAATAACCTGGCTGCCTTTTTTCATGGGCCGGGCGCTGGGCAAGACATGCACTTGTGTGTGCTGACGCACATCGAATTCCCGCAGGTGCAGCTAAGTTGTGCAGATCCACCGTTCGACAAGTTCAACGAAAGCGCCCAATGATCTCGAAACGATACATCTGCACCGCATTGCTGGCCTTGGCGCCTGCTTTATGGCTACCCCAAGCAGCTCAGGCACAAAAGCCGGATGATGAAACGCCCCGTAAAGCCCAGCGCCAAGGCAAGCCAAGTCTGGATCGCGCACAACATCCCATGCGCAAGCGCGATCACGAGCCGCAAGGCATGCACCGCTCGCAAACACCTCAGCCGCCGCACATGCCAGCGCCCTCCTCTGCCGGCACCCTTGCCATTGGTGCTTATTTTCAGCCGCACCAGCAAGAAGCGGCACGTGCTTACTACGGGCAAAAAGAAAATATGGGGTTTTGTCCACCCGGCTTGGCCAAAAAAGGCAACGGCTGCTTGCCACCGGGTCAAGCGAAAAAATGGCGCAAGGGTGCACCTTTGCCTGCTGGTGTGGTTTATTACGATTTGCCCCGCTCGGTGGTGCTGACGTTGGGCGTACCTCCTGCGGGCTACAAATATGTCCGGGTCGCCTCTGATATTTTGCTGATCGCCATTGGCACCAGCATCGTCATCGACGCGCTGGAAGATCTGGTCCGCTGATCTGCATGGCGCCATGGGCCAAGGGATGCGCCCCATGGCGCCACGGTCTGTTGAAAACTCAACCACCGCAACCAAAGTGACCGACAATCAACATCTTTGATTCTCGGTTGGCAGCGGCTTTTATGGCGATTCAATGGTTTCCCGGACACATGCACCTCACGCGCAAAGCGATTGGGGAGCGCATCAAAGAGATTGACGTCGTCATCGAAATGCTCGATGCGCGACTTCCCGGCTCCAGTGCCAACCCCATGTTGGCCGAGCTGATCAAGGGCAAGCCCGCTCTCAAAATTTTGAGCAAACAGGATTTGGCCGATCCAGCCCGCACCACCCAATGGTTGGCCCATTACAACGCCCTGCCCGGCGTGCGGGCCATAGGCCTGGACACGAGCATGAGCTCGCCCGCTAAAGCACTGATCGACGCCTGCCAACAACTGGCCCCCCACCGTGGCGGCATGGTCAAACCCATGCGCGTGCTGATTTGCGGCATTCCCAACGTGGGCAAATCCACGCTGATCAACACCCTCAAAGGCAAACGCGCAGCCAAAACAGGTGACGAAGCTGGCGTGACCAAGCAAGAGATGCGCATCGCGCTGGCCGACGATTTTTATCTGTACGACACGCCGGGCGTGCTGTGGCCGCGCATCATCGTTGAGCAAAGCGGTTACAACCTCGCAGCCAGCGGAGCGATTGGCGTGAACGCTTTTGATGAAGAAGTGGTGGCGCTGGAGTTGCTCAATTACCTGATCTCTCACTATCCGCAGGCACTGACGGACCGCTACAAAATCACCGATGTGGCCAGCCACACCGACGAAACCTTGCTCGAAGCCGTTGGCCGAGTGCGCGGCGCGATGCAAAGTGGCGGACGGGTCAACACCACCAAGGCCGCACACATCGTGATCCATGACTTTCGCTCGGCCGCACTGGGCCGCATCACGCTGGAAACTCCCGAACAATTCGCCCAATGGTTGGCCGAAGGGAAAAAAGCCGATGCTGAACGCGCTGTGCGCAAACAGGCGATCGACAAGACCAAGAAGACTTCACGAAAAACGGCGGGCTGATCACATGAGCCCTCGTCATACCACCCCTGACAAAGACGCCATCGCCCTCCTCCCGCTTTTTGAGCGGCTTGGACTGGACCGAATTACCCTGGTCAGCAGCGGCACACAAGCGGAGCAAGCCCATGCACAGCTGCTTCAGGCCGGCGCATGGGGTTTTGATACCGAGTCCAAACCCACCTTCAGAGTGGGTGAAGCTTCTGATGGCCCCCACATCCTGCAACTTGCCACTGCAGAGCGAGCCTGGGTGTTTCAGTTGCACGATCCACAATGCCGAAGCGTGGCTGCCACACTGCTGGCGCAACCGGGGATCGTCAAAGCTGGTTTTGGTTTGGGCGATGACCGAAAACGCATCATCCAGAAACTGGGCATTGAGCCCCAAGGCATTCTGGAACTCAACACCATCTTCCACCAGCGCGGCTACCGCAAAGACATGGGGGTCAAGGGCGCGGTGGCGGTGTTGTTCAATCAGCGCTTCATGAAATCCAAAAAGGCTGCCACCAGCAATTGGGCCAATGAACGGTTGAGCGAATCGCAACTGGTCTATGCCGCCAACGACGCGTATGCCGCCCTTCGGGTGTGGCAAGCGCTGGGCACAGGCTGAGCCCTTTTGAAATGAAGCCCTAAAATTCCTGCCGACTGCCTGATCGTCATTGATCGCGACCGATTGCCGAACTTTCCTATGTCTGACCCCACAGGCCACAGCGCCACCTCCAACACAGAAAGCACCAGCTCGGTCCTGGAATTTGCCAACACCCTGTGGCGCGTGCGCCGGCCAAAGCCCTTTGTGTTGGTCATTGAAGGCGAAGCGGGCCAAGAAGCCGCCCTGCCCAGCGACTACCTGCACGACAAACTCCTCTTACCCGAATGGCGTGAAGCCTTCTACCAATTGGTCGATGCCACCGGATTGGTCGTCTGCCTGAATGTTCACAGCCAACACCCCACCTACCGCGATGTGCGCGGGCGCTCCAGCAAGGGGCGCCTCAGCCAGGGCGAGTATTACCACCACGACGGCTGCACAGGCCCCGTCAAGCCGCGCTTTGTCGAGATCCGCTGCCCCATTCAGCCGCAAACACGCGGCGTGGCCACCGCCATTGCGCCACACCACGACGTGGTGAAAGCCATGGTGCAAGTGCTGCCTGCCGAGCTGGCCGCCACCGCTGCGCTGGCCACACAAAACATGAGCACCGAAGCCTTGGCGCAAATGGACGACGCCGCGCTCGACCACCTGCAAGGCCTCATCACCCGCACCGTGCGCAAAAAGCTCAACGCCGAGGGCGCACGCAGCTACTTCCGCCAAGTGGATGCTGTCGCCAACGCCTACTTTGAACCCTGGGCCTTGGGCGAAAGCCGCTTCATCGCCAACGCCAACAGCGGCGTCACCATGCAACACCGCCGCGCCTACCAAGCCCCACACACCGGCGGCGTGGCCAATGGCCACTTGGTCAAGCGCTGGACGAATGAAGAGCTGCTGCTGCCCGGCCAAGTCGTGGACCAAGCCCTGATCGCCGCCTTGTGCAGCGAAGAAGATGAGGAAGTGGATGGGGAGCGGGCTGAGGGGTGTTACCTTGGGGCGCATTGATAGGCAGTGAAGACCAGCGGACCGCAGAAACCAAGAAGCCCGGACAGTTTCCCGTCCGGGCTTCTTCATTTTGAGGCTCGCAGCGTTTACTTCTTGCTGGGCGGCACGTCTGTGCAGCTGCCGTGCGCCACTTCTGCCGCCATGCCGATGCTCTCGCCCAGCGTGGGGTGTGGGTGGATGGTCTTGCCGATGTCCACGGCGTCTGCGCCCATTTCGATGGCCAGAGCGATCTCACCAATCATGTCGCCCGCGTGCGTGCCCACCATGCCGCCGCCGAGGATCTTGCCGTGGCCGTGGGCCTCGGGTGAATCGTCGAACAGCAGTTTGGTCACGCCTTCGTCGCGGCCGTTGGCAATGGCGCGGCCAGACGCTGTCCAAGGGAATAAGCCCTTTTTCACCTTGATGCCTTGTGCTTTGGCTTGGTCTTCGGTCAAGCCCACCCAGGCCACTTCGGGGTCGGTGTAGGCCACGCTGGGGATGACGCGGGCGTTGAACGCCGCCGCTGCCAACTCTTTGTTGCCTTGCAGTTCGCCCGCAATGACTTCGGCCGCCACGTGGGCTTCGTGCACCGCCTTGTGCGCCAACATGGGCTGGCCCACGATGTCGCCAATGGCAAAGATGTGCGGCACGTTGGTGCGCATCTGGATGTCGACATTGATGAAGCCACGGTCGGTCACGGCCACGCCTGCCTTTTCTGCAGCGATCTTCTTGCCGTTGGGCGTGCGGCCCACGGCTTGCAGCACCAGGTCGTAAGTGCCTTCGCTCTTGGTGCCGTCCAGACCTTCGAATTGCACCTTGATGCCCTCGGGCGTGGCCTGCGCACCCACCGTCTTGGTCTTGAGCATGATGTTGTCGAAGCGACCCTTGTTCATCTTCTCCCAAACCTTGACCAGATCGCGGTCGGCGCCTTGCATCAGGCCGTCCATCATCTCGACCACGTCCAGGCGGGCACCCAGCGTGCTGTAGACCGTGCCCATTTCCAGGCCGATGATGCCGCCACCGACGATCAGCATTTTCTTGGGCACACCCGCCAGGGCCAGCGCACCGGTCGAATCGACCACACGCGGGTCATCGGGCATGAAGGGCAGGCGCACGGCCTGCGAGCCCGCTGCAATGATGGCGCGTTTGAAGGCCACAACCTTCTTGCTGCCGGTCTTGTCCTGTCCGCTTCCTGTGGTTTCTTCCACCTCGATGTGGTTGGCACCGACAAAGCTGCCGTAGCCGCGCACGATGGTGACCTTGCGCATCTTGGCCATGGCGCCCAGACCACCCGTGAGCTTGGCGATGACTTTTTCCTTGTGGCCGCGCAGCTTGTCGATGGTCACCACCGGCTTGCCGAACTCGACGCCCAAGTCGCCCAGGTGTGCCACTTCGTCCATGACGGCGGCAACGTGCAGCAAGGCCTTGGAAGGGATGCAGCCCACGTTCAGGCAGACGCCGCCCAAGGTGCTGTAGCGCTCGACCACCACAACCTTGAGGCCGAGGTCGGCCGCGCGGAAAGCCGCCGAGTAACCTCCGGGGCCGCCGCCAAGCACGACCACGTCGCACTCGATATCGGCCGAGCCGCCAAAGCTGGCGGCAGCGGGCGCAGCGACCGGGGCAGCAGGTGCTGCTGCCGGTGCAGCCGCAGGAGCGGGAGCGGCTACCAGAGCCGCGGCGCCTTCAGACGCTTCAAGCACCATCACCACGGAACCTTCTTTCACCTTGTCGCCCAGCTTGACCTTGAGTTCCTTGACCACGCCCCCGTGGCTCGACGGGATTTCCATCGAGGCCTTGTCGGACTCCACGGTGATGAGCGATTGCTCGGCCTTGACGGTGTCGCCGGGTTTGACCAGCAACTCGATCACGGCCACTTCGTCGAAGTCGCCAATGTCGGGGACTTGAATATCAATCAGTGCCATACGTCAATTCCTCTCAGAGCAACACGCGACGGAAGTCGCTGAGGATTTGACCCAGAAACGCATTGAAGCGAGCCGCTGCAGCGCCGTCGATGACACGATGGTCCCATGTCAAGGACAGGGGCAGCATCAGGCGTGGCACAAACTGCTTGCCGCCCCAGACGGGCTCCATGGTGCTCTTGCAGACACCGAGGATGGCCACTTCGGGCGCATTGATGATGGGCGTGAAGTACTTGCCGCCAATGCCCCCCAGGCTGGAGATGGTGAAAGTTGCGCCCGACATGTCGGCAGGGCCGAGCTTGCCGTCTCGGGCCTTCTTGGCCAGCTCGCCCATTTCCTGGCTGATCTGCAAAACGCCTTTCTTGTCGGCATCCTTGATCACAGGCACTACCAAACCGTTGGGCGTGTCGGCGGCAAAGCCAATGTGGTAATACTGCTTGTAAATCAGGGCATCGCCGTCGAGGGAGCTGTTGAACTCGGGGAACTTCTTGAGCGCGGCCACGCAGGCTTTGATCAGGAAGGCCAGCATGGTGACCTTGATGCCGCTCTTCTCGTTTTCCTTGTTGGTGGAGACGCGGAAGGCTTCGAGATCGGTGATGTCGGCGTCGTCGTGGTTGGTGACAGCCGGGATCATCACGGCGTTGCGCAAGAGGTTGGCGCCGCTGATCTTCTTGATGCGGCTCATCTCCTTGCGCTCGATCGGGCCGAATTTGGCAAAGTCCACTTTGGGCCAGGGGATCAGGCCCAGTTCGGAGCCTCCACCGCCCGCAGGGGCTTTGGCCGCTTGCGCCTTGGTCTGCGCAGCGCCCGACATGACGGCCTTGGTGAAGGCTTGCACATCATCCTGGGTGATGCGACCTTTAAGGCCGGAGCCTTTAACTTCATCCAGTGGCACACCCAGCTCGCGGGCGAACTTGCGCACCGATGGCGAGGCGTGGGGCAAACCCAGCGTGGTGCCACCGGGGGCGTGCGCTGGTGCCGATGCGGCGGCAGCCGGGGCCGAAACCGCAGCCACAGGTGCAGCGGCGGCGGCAACTGGGGCAGCTGCAGAAACTGTGCCTTCCAGAATGGCCAGCAGGTCACCAATGTTGACCTTGTCGCCCACTTTGACTTTCAATTCCTTGAGCACGCCAGCGGCCGACGACGGGATTTCCATCGAGGCTTTGTCGGACTCGACCGTGATCAGCGATTGCTCGACCTTGATGGTGTCACCAGGCTTGACCATGACCTCGATGACGGCCACGTCCTTGAAGTCGCCGATGTCGGGCACATGCACTTGCACGGGGCCGGATGCCGCTGCCACTGGTGCAGCGGCTGGGGCTGGCGCTGCAGCGGGGGCCGCTGCAACAGGTGCGGCTGCTGGTGCTGCAGCGGTTGCAGCGGCAGCGGCCTCGACCACCAGCACGACCGAGCCTTGTTTGACCTTGTCACCAAGCGCCAGGCGCATTTCCTTCACGACACCCGCGGTGCTCGACGGGATTTCCATCGAGGCTTTGTCGGATTCGACCGTGATCAGCGACTGCTCGGCTTTCACGGTGTCGCCCACTTTGACCATCAACTCAATGACGGTCACTTCATCGAAATCCCCGATATCCGGGACTTGTACTTCTACCAATGCCATGTTTGTCTCCGGTTTTTAAGCGTACAGGGGGTTGATTTTGTCCGTTTTGATGCCGTACTTCTGGATGGCTTCGGCCACCTGCGCCACAGGCACTTTGCCCTCTTCGCTCAGCGCCTTGAGGGCGGCGATCACGATGTAGTGGCGGTTGACCTCGAAGTGCTCGCGCAGCTTGCTGCGGAAGTCGGAGCGACCAAAACCATCGGTGCCCAACACTTTGTAGGTGCGGTCCTTCGGGATGAAAGGCCGGATCTGCTCGGCATAGGCCTTCATGTAGTCGGTCGATGCCACCACGGGGCCATTGTGCTTGGCCAGTTGCTGGCTGACAAACGGCACGCGAGGTGTTTCCATCGGGTGCAGCAGGTTGTAGCGCTCGGCGTCCTGACCGTCGCGGGTCAGTTCGTTGAAGCTCGGGCAGCTCCACACGTCGGCCTGAATGCCCCAGTCGGTGGCCAGCAGGGTTTGGGCGGCGATGGATTCGCGCAGGATGGTGCCCGAGCCCAGCAGTTGCACGCGCTTCTCGCCAGCAGCACCGGGCTTGCACAAATACATGCCCTTGATGATCTGCTCTACGGTGCCGGGCGTCAGACCTGGCATGGCGTAGTTTTCGTTCAGCAGCGTCAGGTAGTAGAAGACGTTGTCTTGCTTCTCGACCATGCGCTTCAAGCCGTGGTGCAAGATGACGCCGACTTCGTGGGCGAAGGTGGGGTCATACGACACGCAATTCGGGATGGTGTTGGCCATGATGTGGCTGTGACCGTCTTCGTGCTGCAAGCCTTCGCCGTTGAGCGTGGTGCGACCCGATGTGCCGCCCAGCAAGAAGCCGCGCGCTTGCATGTCGCCCGCAGCCCAAGCCAGATCGCCAATACGCTGGAAGCCGAACATCGAGTAGTACACATAGAACGGGATCATGATCCGGTTGGACGTGCTGTAGCTGGTGGCCGCAGCGATCCAGCTGGACATGCCACCGGCTTCGTTGATGCCTTCTTGCAGGATCTGACCGGCTTTGTCTTCCTTGTAGTACATGACCTGGTCTTTGTCGACCGGGGTGTACTGCTGGCCAGCAGGGTTGTAGATGCCGATCTGGCGGAACAGGCCTTCCATGCCGAAGGTGCGGGCTTCGTCCACCAAGATGGGGACCACGCGGGGGCCCAGGGCTTGGTCGCGCAGCAGCTGGGTCAAAAAGCGCACATACGCTTGGGTGGTGGAGATTTCGCGGCCTTCCGCGGTGGGCTCCATCACGGCCTTGAAGGTCTCCAACGATGGCACGGTGAAGCTCTCGTCGGCCTTGGCACGGCGCTTGGGCAGGTAGCCGCCCAGCGCTTGGCGGCGCTCGTGCAGGTAACGCATCTCTGGCGTGTCATCGGCCGGTTTGTAAAACGGGATCTTGGGCAACTCGCTGTCCGGGATCGGAATGTTGAAGCGGTCCCGCATGTACTTGATGTCGTCGTCCGTGAGCTTCTTGGTCTGGTGGACGGTGTTCTTGCCCTCGCCTGCCTTGCCCATGCCAAAACCCTTGACGGTCTTGATGAGCAGCACGGTGGGTTGGCCCTTGGTGTTGACCGCCTTGTGGTACGCGGCGTAGACCTTTTGTGGGTCATGACCACCGCGCTTGAGGTTCCAGATGTCGTTGTCCGACAGGTGCGCCACCATCTCGAGTGTGCGGGGGTCGCGGCCAAAGAAATGCTTGCGCACATACGCGCCATCGTTCGCTTTGAAGGCCTGGTAGTCACCGTCCAGGGTGTCCATCATCAGCTTGCGCAGCGCGCCGTCCTTGTCGCGGGCCAGCAGGCTGTCCCACTCGCTGCCCCACAAGAGCTTGATGACGTTCCAGCCCGAGCCGCGGAACTCGCCCTCGAGTTCTTGGATGATCTTGCCGTTGCCGCGCACCGGGCCGTCCAGGCGTTGCAGGTTGCAGTTGACGACAAAGATCAGGTTGTCCAGGTTCTCGCGTGCGGCCAAGCCGATCGCGCCCAGTGATTCAACTTCGTCCATCTCGCCGTCGCCGCAGAACACCCAAACTTTGCGGTTTTCGGTGTTGGCGATGCCACGGGCGTGCAGGTATTTCAAAAAGCGCGCTTGGTAGATCGCCATCAAGGGGCCCAGACCCATGGACACCGTGGGGAACTGCCAGAACTCGGGCATGAGTTTGGGGTGTGGGTAGCTCGACAGACCTTTGCCGTCGACTTCCTGGCGGAAGTTGAGCAGCTGCTCTTCGGTCAGGCGGCCTTCGAGGTAAGCGCGGGCATAGACGCCGGGGGAGACGTGGCCCTGGATGTAGAGGCAGTCGCCGCCGTGGTTTTCGCTCTCGGCGTGCCAGAAATGGTTAAAGCCAGCACCAAACATGTGGGCCAGCGAGGCGAACGAGCCGATGTGACCACCCAGGTCACCACCGTCTTCGGGGTTGTGGCGGTTGGCCTTGACGACCATCGCCATGGCATTCCAGCGCATGTAAGCGCGCAGGCGTTCTTCGATCTCGATGTTGCCGGGGCAGCGGGCCTCTTCGTTGGGCTCGATGCTGTTCACATAACCGGTGGTGGCCGAAAACGGCAGATCGATGCTGTGCTGGCGGGCTTCTTCCAGCAACTCTTCGAGCAAAAAGTGAGCACGCTCGGGTCCTGCTTTTTCAATCACGGCGGACAGTGCGTCCATCCATTCACGGGTCTCCTGTGCGTCCAGGTCACGGTCCGGTTGTTGAGGTGCTGCCGCTGTCATGCGTGTCTCCTGTTGCTGTTGTGAACAAATGATGCCTGAATTCTCACATATTTTTTTCGTTATTTCAAATTGTGCTTTTGTATTTTGCATTGTGAAATTTAATGCTGGTTTCTCGGACTGCCAAGCGGATCACAGGGACGTGACCGAGGGCTTGTCCCCTAAACTCCGGGGATGGAATTGAACAAAGCAGCATCGGTCGTGACCAAGGTCGGACCGTGGGCTTGGTGGCGCTCGTGGTGGCACCGCCAATCTCCCAACAGACAGGACCGTTATGCCAACCTAGCCCCCGTGGTGGCTGTGGTGCTTTTTTTGGCCGCCATTGCCAGCGCATTCTGGTACTTGCGGGTCGAAGAGATCGAGCGGGAGCAGGAAGCCATCAAACGGGATGTGGAATACGCTCAACAACGTCTGCGTCTGCGTTTGCTGGAGCGGCAAGAACAGGTCATGCGCCTGGCACGCGATGTCTCCAACAAGGAGATCCGCACCGATCAGTTTTTGTCCCGAGCTGAAGCCCTAGTGCAGCAATACCCGGAGTTTCTGTCCTTGACCTGGATCGACGACCGGCGGCGCATCATCGCCAACCAGAGCGTCTCCAGCATTTCGCCCAGCCAGCACATGCGTGCCGGCACGGTACTCAAAGTCGGCGAAACCGAAAGCCACTTCAGCCTGGCCCGCGACTTGATGCAGCCCATCTATGGCCAGATCAACACCGATGTGGACAAGGACGCCCAACTCGCGGTGTTGCAGTTGCACACCCCCCTGAGTAACGACCAAGGCCGCTTCAGCGGGGTGATTCTGGCGGAATACACCATGGAAGGGCTGCTGCGCTACGGCATCCCGACCGAGGTGCTGGCCAAATATGCCGTGGCACTGCAAGACGGCAAAGGCCAATTGCTGGCCGGACAAACCATTCCGGGCCGCATTGCCCTGTGGCGCTTGCTGCCCGGCAGTGACAAACCCAACAACGATTACGAAGTGCCCGTCTCACCCGTGGGCAATGACCTGATTTTGCGGGCCCAAGCCTGGCGCACTTCTCAGGGCCTGGTGGGTGGCGGCTTGTTTTGGTTGGTGAGTGTGTTGAGCGTGATGACGGCCTGGATGCTGATCGGCAACTGGCGGCATACCCGCAGGCGCATACAGGCCCAAAAAGCCCTGGTGGCCGAAACCAACTTCCGACGCGCCATGGAAAACTCCATGCTAACCGGCATGCGGGCCCTTGACCTGCGCGGGCGCATCACTTACGTCAACCCCGCTTTTTGCCAGATGACGGGTTGGAGCGAGTCCGATCTGGTCGGTGCGGTGGCCCCTTTCCCCTACTGGCCAGACCAGGACCGCGAGTTGCTGATGAAACGGTTGGAAGAAGAGATCAGCGGGCAACACTCCGCAGGTGGTTTTCAGGTGCGGGTCAAACGCAAAAACGGTCAGCTGTTTGATGCCCGCATGTATGTGTCACCGCTGATCGATGCGACCGGCAAGCAAACCGGCTGGATGACCTCGATGACCGACATCACCGAGCCCAACCGGATTCGGGAGCAACTGGCCAGTTCGCATGAACGCTTCACCATCGTGCTGGAGGCGCTGGACGCCTCGGTTTCGGTGGCCCCTTTGGGCAGCGAAGAGCTGCTGTTTGCCAACAAGTTGTACCGGCTCTGGTTTGGTCAGAACACCGTGGGGCACCTGAGACTGGTGCAGCAAGCGGGCGCGACCGACAGCAATGACCGGGCTGAAGAGAACGACGATGTGGACGAGATGGCGGGTCTGCCCACGGAAAGCCTGACCGTCGCCAAATCCGAAAACTCCGAAATCTTCGTGTCGGAGTTGGGCAAATGGCTGGAAGTGCGCTCGCGCTACATCAACTGGGCCGACGGACGACTGGCGCAAATGGTGATTGCCAGCGACATCACGCCGCGCCGACAGGCCGAAGAGCTGGCGGCCCAGCAAGCCGAACGCGCCCAAAACGCCAGCCGCTTGATCACCATGGGCGAAATGGCTTCAAGCGTGGCGCATGAGCTGAACCAGCCGCTCACAGCCATCAGCAATTACTGCAGCGGCATGATTTCGCGCATCAAGTCACAGCAGGTCAAGGAAGAAGACCTGCTGTCTGCGCTAGACAAAACCGCCCGCCAGGCTCAGCGCGCCGGTCAGATCATTTTGCGCATCCGCAGCTTCGTCAAGCGCAGCGAGCCCAACCGCACCTTGTCGGATGTGTCGGCCATGGTCAGCGAAGCACTGGAGCTGGCCGAAATCGAGATGCGCCGTCGCAACGTGCGCCTGACACACCATGTGGCGGCCCGACTGCCACAGCTGATGGTGGACCCGATCCTGATCGAACAGGTGCTGATCAATCTGATGAAAAATGCGGCCGAATCGATCGACAACGCCAACCGCCCCGCCGGGCAACGGCATGTCGAGTTGCGCATCGTGCCCAGGCAAATCGACAACCAGTCGGTGGTGGAGTTTTCAGTCACGGACACAGGCCAAGGTTTGCCACCGGAAGACACCGAGCGGGTCTACGAAGCCTTTTTCTCGACCAAGGTGGAAGGCATGGGGATTGGCCTGAATTTGTGCCGCAGCATCATCGAATCTCACCAGGGCCGGATCGTTTCTGAGAACCTCTACAATGCCGGCGAGGTGACCGGTTGCAGGTTCTCCTTCTGGATTCCGGTCGAAGCCGCTTTGACCACATAACAACCCACGGGGTAAATGAATGAGCTTGATTCCCAAAAAAGGCACTGTGTACGTTGTGGACGATGACGAAGCAGTGCGCGATTCCTTGCAGTGGTTGCTCGAAGGCAAGGATTACCGGGTGCGTTGTTTTGACAGTGCCGAGTCTTTCATCAGCCGCTACGACCCCCGCGAAGTCGCCTGCCTGATCGCCGACATGCGCATGGGCGGCATGACCGGTCTGGAGTTGCAAGACCGCCTCATCGAGCGCAAATCCCCCTTGCCCATCGTGTTCATCACCGGCCACGGCGACGTGCCTATGGCCGTGAACACCATGAAAAAAGGCGCGATGGATTTCATCCAAAAACCGTTCAAAGAAGAAGAACTGTTGGGTCTGGTCGAGCGCATGCTCGACGAAGCCCGTGACGCTTTTGCCGGTTACCAGCAAGCCGCCAGCCGAGACGCCCTGCTGTCCAAGCTCACAGGGCGCGAAGCCCAGGTGCTTGAGCGCATCGTGGCCGGTCGCCTGAACAAACAGATTGCCGACGATCTGGGCATCAGCATCAAGACGGTGGAAGCGCACCGCGCCAACATCATGGAGAAGCTCAACGCCAACACGGTGGCCGATCTGCTCAAGATCGCGCTGGGGCAAAACGCACCCAAAGCCTGATCCGCACCCACAAGCTCCAAACGCCCGCACCTGTCGGGCGTTTTGCATTTTTCACTGACCTTTTCGAGTTTCAAACATGACCGCCCAACTCATCGACGGCAACGCCTTGTCCAAAAAACTGCGCACCGAAGTCGCCAGCCGAGCCCAGGCCCTCAAGGCCAAAGGCATCACCCCCGGTCTGGCCGTGGTGCTGGTGGGCGACAACCCGGCCAGCCAGGTCTATGTGCGCAACAAGGTCAAAGCCTGCGAAGACAGCGGCCTGCACTCGGTGCTCGAAAAGTACGACGCCAACATGACCGAGGCGGCTCTGCTGGCACGCGTGGAGGCGCTCAACCAAGACCCCAGCATCCACGGCATCCTGGTGCAGCTGCCCCTGCCCGCCCACATCGACGCGCAAAAAGTGATCGAGGCCATCAGCCCGGCCAAAGACGTGGACGGCTTTCACATCGCCAGTGCCGGGGCCTTGATGACCGGCATGCCGGGTTTCTGGCCTTGCACGCCTTATGGCTGCATGAAGATGCTGGAAAGCATCGGCTACGACCTGCGCGGCAAACACGCGGTGGTGATCGGTCGCAGCAACATTGTGGGCAAGCCCATGGCGCTGATGCTGCTGCAAAAAGACGCCACCGTGACGATCGCGCACTCGCGCACCCAAAACCTCAAAGCGCTGACATTGCAAGCCGACGTGATCGTGGCGGCGGTGGGCAAGCGCAACGTGCTGACCGCTGACATGGTCAAGCCCGGTGCAGTGGTGCTGGATGTGGGCATGAACCGCAACGACGAAGGCAAGCTGTGTGGCGACGTGGACTTTGACGGCGTGAAACAAGTCGCAGGCTATATCACCCCGGTCCCCGGTGGCGTGGGCCCCATGACGATCACCATGCTGCTGGTCAATACCCTTGAAGCGGCTGAACGCGCCTCCAAGTGATACAAAGTACCGACTGAACCCCTATTTGGAAACCCATGACCAACCCCTTGCTCGACACCTCTGGCCTGCCCTTGTTTGACCGCATTGCCCCCGAGCATGTGGCCCCGGCCATGGACGAACTGCTGGCTGCGGCAGAACAAGCCCTGGAGAAAGTCACCGCGGCGGACTTTCTTGCGGACTGGAAAGCCATCGCCCAGACCCTCGACGTGGCCACCGAACGCTTGGGACTGGCCTGGGGCGCGGTCTCACACCTGAACAGCGTGGCCGACACGCCCGAGCTGCGCGCCGCCTACAACGCCGCCCTGCCCCGCGTGACCGAGTTCTGGACACGCCTGGGCAGCGACGAGCGCCTGTACGCCAAATACAAGGCGATTGACGCAACCCGCCTGAACCATGAGCAAAAACAAGCCCACAAAAATGCCTTGCGCGCCTTTGTACTGGGCGGTGCCGAGCTGCAAGGTGCAGCCAAAGAGCGCTACGCCGCCATCCAGGAACGGCTGGCCGAAATCACGCAAAAGTTCAGCGAAAACACACTCGACGCGACCGACAAGTTTGCGCTGTACGTGAGCGAAGACCAGCTCCAAGGCGTGCCCGCCGATGTGGTGCAGGCCACCCGGGAGGCCGCCCAAAAAGAAGGCAAAGAGGGCCACCGCCTGAGCCTGAAAATGCCGGTCTACCTGCCCGTGATGCAGTTTGCCGACAGCGGCGCTTTGCGCGAGCAGCTCTACAAAGCCTATGTGATCCGCGCGTCGGATCAAGCCCCTGATGACGCGAAGCACTTCGACAACACGCCCTTGATGCAGGAAATCCTGGCGTTGCGCCAGGAAGAGGCGCGCCTCTTGGGTTTTGACAACTACGCTCAGGTGTCTGTGGTGCCCAAGATGGCCGAATCCCCTGAAAAGGTCACCGCCTTCTTGCGCGACCTGGCGGCCAAAGCCCGCCCGTTTGCCGAAAAAGACCTGGCCGACTTGCGCGAATTCGCAACCAACGCGCTGGGCATCACCGGCCCGCTTAACGCTTGGGACGTGCCCTACTTGAGTGAAAAACTCAAGGAAGCCCGCTACAGCTTCAGCGAGCAAGAGGTCAAGCAGTACTTCACAGCCCCCAAAGTGCTGGCCGGCTTGTTCAAGATCATCGAAACCCTGTTTGAAGTGACTATCCGCCCCGACCAGGCCCCTGTCTGGCACCCGGCCGTGGCTTTTTACCGGATCGAGCGCGACGGCCAATTGGTCGGCCAGTTCTATCTGGACCCACCCGCACGCGCGGGCAAGCGTGGTGGTGCCTGGATGGACGATGTGCGCGGCCGCTGGCAGCGGCCCGACACGGGCGTGCTGCAAACGCCCGTGGCGCACCTGGTGTGCAACTTCGCCGAAGGCGTGAATGGTCAACCCGCCTTGCTGACGCACGATGACGTGATCACCCTCTTCCACGAGTTTGGCCACGGCTTGCACCACATGCTGACCCAGGTGAACGAGCGCGATGTCTCGGGCATCAGCGGTGTCGAGTGGGACGCGGTCGAGTTGCCCAGCCAGTTCATGGAAAACTTCTGCTGGGAATGGTCGGTGCTGCGCCACATGACCGCCCATGTGGAGACGGGCGAGCCGCTGCCGCGCGCGCTGTTCGACAAGATGCTGGCCGCGAAAAACTTCCAAAGCGGCTTGCAGACGCTGCGCCAAATCGAATTTGCATTGTTCGACATGCTGGTGCACGCCGAGCACGACCCGGCGCAAGACTTCATGCCGCTCTTGCAACAAGTGCGCGATGAAGTGGCCGTGCTGCACCCGCCCGCTTTCAACCGCATGGCCCACACCTTCAGCCACATCTTTGCAGGTGGCTACGCTGCGGGCTATTACAGCTACAAATGGGCCGAGGTGCTGAGCGCCGATGCTTATGCCGCGTTTGAAGAAACCGCCGCGGCCGATGGCACGCCCAGTGTGGAAACGGGTCGCCTGTACCGCCAAACCATTCTGGAAGCAGGTGGCAGCCGCCCGGCGCTGGAATCGTTCAAGGCCTTCCGGGGCCGCGAACCCAGCCTGGACGCCTTGCTGCGCCACCAAGGCATGGACGCCGCCTGAGTCCAACGCCGCGCCCTGAATGCTTGGGGCTTCAATGGGTCATTCGATGCTGTCAAGGTCACAAAAATCATGAGCGACAACGCACGCAACGTCTTGGTGGAGGCGCTGGTCCCCTGCTCCTACGACCCGTTGACCGGGTACTACCGGGACGGCTGCTGCAACACGGACGAACATGACCAGGGCAGCCATGTGGTGTGCGCGAAAGTCACGCAGGAATTTCTGGATTTTTCGCTGGCCCGGGGAAACGACCTCATTACCCCCAGCCGTGAATACCGCTTTGCCGGTTTGAAAGCGGGCGACCGTTGGTGGCTGTGCGCCACCCGCTGGAAAGAAGCCCTGGATGCTGGCGTTGCACCGCCCGTGGTGCTGGAATGCACGCACGAACGTGCGCTGGACTTTGTGACGCTGGCGCAGTTGCAGTCACACGCCATCAAAGCCGTGGGCAAGCCTTAAAGACAAACTGTTCAGGCTTGCATGCACACTGGTGGACCGCAAAGTGCAAGCGAGTGGCGGAAAAGTGACCGAGATACGCTCAATTTGGGCGTATGGACGAAAAAAAGCACCGGGCGTTTCCGCCAAGTGCTTGATTTTCCTACCGAATTTGGTAGGCGCGACTAGATTCGAACTAGCGACCCCCACCATGTCAAGGTGGTGCTCTAACCAACTGAGCTACGCGCCTACTAAGCCTTGAATTATAGCGGGAAAAATCGGGTTTTCCGGGTGAGTTCCAATAAGACGTGCTCACCGCCTTCGTGCAGCCCGCACCCCCTTGACACTGCGCACGGTGCCGAGAACCTTGTTCAGGCGGGCGGCGTCGCCGATCTCCACCGTGAAGGTCATCCAGGCCGTGCCTTTGACGGACTGGGTTTGCACACCGATGACGTTCATCTTTTCTTTGGCAAACACTTCGGAGATGTCGCGCAGCAAGCCTTGCCGGTCAAAGGCTTCCACCGCCACGTCAACCGGGTACACCAAGGCATCTGCACCCTTGTGCTCGCCCCAACGCACCTCGATCACACGTTCGCCATGGCGTGAGGCCAATTCGCGGAAGTTGCTGCAGTCCTGGCGGTGAATGCTCACGCCCTTGCCGCGCGTGACAAAGCCGCTGATCGCATCGGGCGGCGCAGGTTTGCAGCAGCGTGCCAGTTGTGTGAGCAAGGAATCCACCCCCACCACCAGCACGCCCGAGGGCGATTTGCGGGCCGCGGCACCTTTGAACTTCTTCTGAAAATACTCGTCCGGCTCCAGCGAAGGCTCTGGCGGGTTGAGCAGGACTTCGATGTTGCGCAGGGAGTATTCGTCCTTGCCCACCACCTCAAACAGCCCCTCAGCCGACTTGAAGCCCAGCTGGCTGGCCAGGTCCTCCAGGCGGATCGAGGTACGCCCCAAGCGCTGCAGGAATTTCTCAACCGCTTCACGCCCACGGGCCACGGTTTCGGCGATCACTTGCGCGTTGAACCAGGCGCGGACTTTAGCCCGCGCACGCGGGCTGGCCAAAAAGCCCAATTCCGGGTTGAGCCAGTCGCGCGACGGCCCGCCTTCCTTGATGGCGGTGATCTCGACTGTCTGGCCGTTGGCCAGCTGGGTGTTCAGTGGCACCATCGCCCCGTCCACCTTGGCGCCCCGGCAGCGGTGGCCCAGGTTGGTGTGCACCGTGTAGGCAAAGTCGATGGGCGTGGCGCCTTGCGGCAGCTCCACCACAGCCGCATCGGGCGTCAGCACATAAATGCGGTCGTCAAATAGGCCGCCGCCCTGGTCATTGGCTTGAGCAGCCCCGGACAAGTCGCGCTCCCAAGCCAGCAGTTGGCGCAGCACGGCGATTTTGGTGTCGTATTCGCTGGTGGCCGACACCCCGGCGTAGCCTTTGGCCCCGGCCTCCTTGTAAGCCCAGTGCGCGGCCACGCCGTGCTCTGCGTGTTCATGCATGGCCCGGGTGCGGATTTGCACCTCGATGGGGCCCCCATCGGCATCGCGCACCACGGTGTGCAGCGACTGGTAGCCGTTGGCTTTGGGCTTGGCGATGTAGTCGTCAAACTCCTCGGCAATCGGCACAAAGTGCTCGTGCACCCAGCTGAGCACTTGGTAGCAGTCGGCCACGGTGGGCACCACCACGCGCAGTGCCCGGATGTCGAACACACGCTCAAAGGGCAAGGCCTTGCCGCGCATTTTGCGCACGATGCTGTAGATGTGTTTGGGCCGCCCCTCGACCGAGGCCTCAATGCCCTGGCTGGCCAAGGCCTGCTGGAGCCGTTCGCGCAGCGCCACCATGTAGCGCTCGCGCTCGGTGCGTTTTTCATCCAGCAGGCGGGCAATGTCCTTATAAGTGGCAGGCTCCAGAAAACGGAAAGACAGGTCTTCCATTTCCCATTTGATCTGCCAGATGCCCAAACGGTTGGCCAGCGGTGCAAACACTTGCAGCGACTCACTGGCCAAAGCGGCCGACACCGGCAGCTTGGTGGCGGCGTAATGTCGTAAGGTTTGTAAACGCGAGGCCAGGCGCAGCATGACCACGCGCAAATCGCGGCTGAAAGCCAGCAGCATTTTGCGCACGTTCTCGGTCTGCATGCGGGGGCTCAGCGGCGTGTTGTCTGGACCGTGCGTGCTCGATTCAGCTGCTCGAGACAAGCGTTGCACATGCACCAGCTGGTTCGTCTGCATGGCCAGTTGCGCCAAATGCGGGCCAAACGCCTTGGCGATCACCTCTTCGGGCTTGTTCAGGTGCGGGCAGGCATAGACCAAATAACTGGCCGCCTGCATGGCGACCGAGCCGCCAATGTCCGCCAGGATCGCGGCCACGGCATCGGCATGCGCCAGGATGTTTTCGCCCGTGTCCAGGGTTTCACCGGCAATCAGGGGTTCTGCAAAAGCACGGGCTTTGGCCAGTGTTTCGCCGGGATCGATCACCCCGGAAGCATCGGCCGTGGCCAGCATGACAGGGGGCAATTGCGACGCGTGCAGACTGGACGCGTGCAAACGGGGTGTGGTCGCCATCGGGCTGGCGGAATGGCTGAATGTGGGGCTGACCATGGTGTCAAGGTCCAAGCAAGAACTTGGCCACCACCGCGATCTGGTCGTCTCCTGTCAGAGTGGGCGCGTGGCCAAAGCCGGGCCAGGTGTCCAGTCGGGCACGGGGGCCGCGTTGGGTCATCTGCAAGGCCGTTTCTGCGGTCAGCAAGTCCGAGTCCTGCCCGCGAATCAAGAGGGTTTGCGCCTGAATTTGGTCGTACAAAGTCCAGAGCATGGCTTCGCCAGCAGCGGCCGTTTCGGGGGTCATGGCCCTGACGGGCACGCCGATGGCCGGGTCGTAATGCAGGGTCAGTTGGCCATCAGTGCCTGGGCGCATCATGTGGGCCGACATTTCGCGCCAGACTTCGGGCAAGACCGGTCCAAAGCCTTGCGACAAGTCCCAGAGCGCTGCCGCGGCTTCATCGAGGTCGCGGTATTGACCGTATTGGCCCACATAGCCTTGCATGCGCTGCACCGATGACCAGGTGATGGCGGGGCCCACATCGTTGAGCACCAGGCGGCGAATGGGGCACGGCAAAGGCAGCCCGGGCTGTCCAGCCAACACCATGCCAATCAGACCGCCCATGCTGGTGCCCACCCAGTCCAAGGTTTGCAAGGGCTGGTCGGCCCCCAGCTGCAGCTGAATCTGACCCAGCATGGCCAGCATGTCGGCTGCATATTGCGGAATTTGGTAGTGGGCGGGATCACTCAGCCACTCGCTGCGCCCTCGCCCGGCCACATCGGGACAAATGACCTGCAGCGGCTCTGGACTTTGTGCGACCAGGGCATGGGCCAGGCGATCAAAATCCCGGCCTTGGCGGGTCAGGCCGTGCACGCACGCCACCACACGGCGTGCTGTGGCCTCGCCCCAACGCCAAAAAGCCATGCGGTGCTGGCCCTCGGGGTGGGGACAAGTCACCCATTCGAGCTGGGGCGAGAGGCGAGAGGCGTTGTGGGTGGCAGTCATGACAATCGGAAACAATCTGGCGGCTTTGCTACTGAAACAGGTCGGTGACAGCGCCATAATGGACTTTTGAACATCCTAATTCATCTTTCGGAGTGGAAATCATGTTGCAAGGTAAAACAGCACTGGTCACAGGTTCAACCAGCGGTATCGGTCTGGGCATTGCCAAGGCTTTGGCCAAGCAAGGCGCCAACATTGTTTTGAACGGTTTTGGTGATGCCGAAGGCCCCAAGGCCGAGATCGCCGCCTTGGGCGTGAAAGTGGCTTACCACGGTGCCGACATGAGCAAGGCCAGCGAGATTGAAGCCATGATGAAGTTCGCCGCCGACACCTTTGGCCGGGTCGACATCCTGGTGAACAACGCGGGCATCCAACACGTCGCCCGCATCGAAGACTTCCCGGTCGAGCGCTGGGACGCCATCATCGCCATCAACTTGAGCAGCGCCTTCCACGCCACACGCCTGGCCCTGCCCGCCATGAAGGCCGCCAACTGGGGCCGCATCATCAACGTGGCATCCATCCACGGCCTGGTGGGCTCTGCCGAAAAGTCGGCCTATGTAGCCGCCAAGCACGGTGTGGTGGGCCTGACCAAGGTCACCGCCCTCGAAAACGCCACCACAGGTGTGACCTGCAACGCGATTTGCCCCGGCTGGGTGTTGACTCCGCTGGTGCAAAAACAGGTGGACGCCAAGGCTGCAGCCATGGGCTTGTCCAACGAAGAGGCCAAAAAAGTTCTGCTGCAAGAGAAAGAGCCCTCCATGCAGTTCACCACCCCAGAAGAGCTGGGCGAGCTGGCGGTCTTCTTCTGCTCGGCCGCGGGCAACAACGTGCGCGGCGTAGCCTGGAACATGGACGGCGGCTGGACCGCCCAGTAATGCCATGAGTACTTCTGCACGCCTGGACAAGATCGTCATCGTTGACGACGACACCCGCATCCGCGATTTGTTGCGTCGATTTTTGTCGCCCGAGGGCTTCGATGTGCTGCTGGCTGAAGACGGTCGAGCCCTCGACCGCATCTTGCAACGCGAAACGATCGACCTGATCGTGCTCGACCTGATGCTGCCTGGCGAGGACGGTCTGAGCATTTGCAAACGGCTGCGGGCCGCGGGTATGAAAACCCCGGTCATCATGCTCACCGCCAAAGGTGAAGACGTGGACCGCATCACGGGCCTGGAAATCGGGGCCGATGACTACCTGGGCAAGCCCTTTAACCCGCGCGAGTTGCTGGCGCGTATCCATGCGGTGTTGCGCCGCAGGCCCCAAGGTGAGGTGCCCGGCGCGCCCTCTTCGGGTGACCACGAAGTCATTGTGTTTGGCGCTTTTTCGCTGGACTTGGGCACCCGATCCCTGTCTAAAAATGGCCAGGACATGCCCTTGACGAGCGGCGAATTTGCCATGCTCAAGGCCCTGGCCCGCCACCCCAAGCAACCCCTGACACGCGACAAACTGGCCCAATTGGCCCGTGGCCGCGACTTCGAGCCGTTCGACCGGAGTCTGGACGTCCAGATTTCCAGACTGCGCAAGATGATCGAGGCCGATCCCGCATCGCCCAAAATCATCCAGACCGTCTGGGGCGTCGGTTATGTCTTTGTGCCTGATGGGCAGCCGTGAACCCTGCAGAAATCACCTCGCCCGAAGGTGCCCAGCCCGATAAATCGCCGCGCAGGCTCAAATTGAGTCTGTTTTGGCGCACCTTCTTTTTGCTGGCCTTGCTGATCCTGTTCAGCAGCCTGGCTTGGCTGCAAATGTTTCGTACCCAAGAGTACGAGCCGCGCATCTTGCGCAATGCCCACCAAATTGCGACCGTCGTCAACCTGACCAAAACGGCCTTGATGCACTCGGATGCCATTGCCCGTGTCGCGCTGCTCAAAATGCTGGCCGACGAGGAAGACCTCAGCATCCTGATTCGAGAACCCAGCGACCGTGTGGTGCCTTATGGTGAATCAGACATGGAGAGCCGATTGGCGCAGGAAATGGCCAGACGACTCGGGCCGGACACCGTTATCGCCTCACGGGTGAACGACGCCTCCGGTTTGTGGGTGGGCTTCAAGATCGAGCGAGACAGCTACTGGCTGCAAATGGACCCGGAGCGGCTTCGCCCCTTGGGCGGCTCGGCCTGGCTGACCTGGCTGGCCGTGACCTTGGCGCTGTCTTTGGCGGGGGCCGCCATCATGGCGGGCCTGATCAACCGCCCGCTTAAACGCTTGTCCTTTGCGGCGAGTCAAGTGCGCGAAGGCCACTTCAACACCTCGACCTTGGACGAAGACGCGGCCACCAGCGAAATCCGCGAGGTCAACATCGGCTTCAACCGCATGGCCGAACGCCTGGCCAAAATCGAGCAAGAGCGGGCCTTGATGCTGGCGGGCATCTCGCACGACTTGCGCACGCCCCTGGCCCGCTTGCGGCTGGAGACCGAGCTGAGCGTGAGCGATCCAGAAACCCGCGACTTGATGGCCGCCGACATCTCGCAACTCGACGCCATCATCGACACATTCCTCGACTACGCCCGCCCTGAACCGACCGAGCTCGGTCCGGTGCTGCTGTCCGGCGTGATCAGCCGCAGCATCGCCCCCTGGCGCAACAACCCGCGCTTCGAGATCAGTGTGGATGTGGCAGAAGACCTGCAGGTCAAGGCCGAACAAGTGGAACTGTCTCGGGTGTTGTCGAACCTGCTGGAAAACGCCCGCCGCTATGGCCAAAGCCCCAGCGATGGCATCACGCGGGTCGAAATCGTCGCCCGGGTGCATGAAGGCTGGGTTCTGTTGCGTGTGCGCGACCAAGGCCCCGGGGTGTCTGATGAGGCCCTGAAAAACCTGACGCAACCGTTTTTCAGGGGCGACGCGGCTCGAACCTCGGCCACAGGCTCGGGCCTCGGCTTGGCCATTGTCGAGCGCTCGGTGCAGCGCATGGGGGGCACGTTTTCGGTGTTCAACAACAGCGCGGGCGGCTTGATGGCCCTGATGAAGTTCAGGCAAGCGCACAACGAGGCTTGAGCCACAGCAGAGATTCGGCCGCAGGGGCGACCTCCCACAAAGTCAAAGACAGGAAGTTTGGTCTTCGTGGGAGCGAGCCCCTGCTCGCGAATGTGGGATCACCAGCTCAAGCTTGCCATCAAGCCTTTTTCAGCAAAGCCACCGCACGCGCTTCGATGCTTTGGCCCATGCCCACAGGGCCGAGCTTTTCGGCGGTCTTCGCCTTCACATTGACCTGGTCCGCTTGAACGCCCAGCGCCTTGGCCACCCCAGCGTTGATCGCCGCTATGTGCGGGGCGAGTTTGGGGGCTTGCGCCACGATGGTGCTGTCCACATTCACCAGCTCCCAGCCTTGGGCGCGTACCCGGCGCATGGCCTCTTGCAACAGCACCGACGAATCGGCGCCCTTGAACTGCGCATCCGTGTCCGGAAAATGCCGTCCTATGTCGCCCAGGCCCGCAGCGCCCAGCACCGCATCGGTGATGGCGTGCAACAGCACATCGGCGTCTGAATGGCCCAGCAGGCCTGTGGTGTGAGGAATCTTGACCCCACCCAAAATCAGCTGTCGCCCGGGCACCAAGGCGTGCACGTCCCAGCCTTCGCCAATGCGGATGTTCATGTTCTGCCTTTCAAAACCGCCTCGGCAAACGCGAAGTCGGCCGGGTAAGTGACTTTCAAATTCTGGGCCGAGCAGGGCATCAGGCGGGGCGCCAAGCCCTGGCGCTCCATCGCGCTCGACTCGTCGGTGATGCCTGCAAACCCTGTGGCTGCCGCGTCTGCCAAGGCAGCATGCAAAGCACCCAAACGGAACATTTGCGGGGTTTGGGCCAGCCATTTGTCTTCGCGCGGCACGGTGCTGGCCACGCGGGCAAGCTGCCCGTTCAGGGTGTGCGATTTCAAAGTGTCGGGCAGCGGCAAAGCCAGCAAACCGCCCACCGGGTCATCTTGACAAGCTTCGATCAGTTGCGACACCGCCTCGGGGGTGACCAAGCAACGCGCTGCGTCGTGCACCAGCACCCAGTCTTGCGCCGCGACGCCTGCTGCCAGCATGGCGCTCAGGCCATTGAATACGCTCTCGGCCCGGGTCGCGCCACCGCAAGCCTCACGCCTGAAATGCGCAGGCCAACCGACTTGGGGCCATTTGAAATCATCACCCGGCGACAGAATCACCCAACCACTGGCCAGCTGCGGCACACGGGCCAGCGCCTGCAGGGTATGCAAAACCATGACTTGCCCAGCCACCATCTGGTATTGCTTGGGCATGGGTGTGCCTGCGCGGCTGCCTGTGCCCGCGCAAGGCACCAAGGCATGAAAACGGGGAGTGGTAGGGGTCGACGACATGGGCTTGAATTGTAGGAGGTCGCTCCTGCTGCCTCGTTCGAGTTCGCCGCCTCATGCCCACGACCAGCTCGGGGGCTCTGCTGCCTCGCTTCTACAATGGCGGCGTCTGACGATTTCTTCACCCCCCTCCATGACGGCGGGGGGTGTTTTGCTTTTTCACTTCGCCATTGCCCTTCGCTCCCATGCAACTGCCCAGCCTGATTTCCGGCAAACGATTCACCCTGCCCCGCCCCGCCGGATCGGCCGATGCCGTGCTGCTGGCCCAGCTGGCTGAGCGCGAAAAGAAAGCGGGCAAGCTCACCGCCATCGTCACCGCCGACGCGGCCGATGCCCAGCGCCTGATGGACGAACTGGTGTTTTTTGCGCCCGATCTGCGCTGCGTGATGTTCCCCGACTGGGAAACCCTGCCCTACGACACCTTCTCGCCCCACCAGGACCTGATTTCGGAGCGCCTGGCCACGCTCTGGCGCATCAAGCAGCGCAACCATGCCGAGAGCGCAGACGTGGTGCTGGTGCCTGCCACCACGGCGCTGTACCGGCTGGCCCCACCGTCCTTTTTGGCGGGCTACACCTTCGAGTTCAAAGTCAAGCAAAAGCTCGACGAAGCCCAACTCAAGGCCCAGCTCACGCTGGCGGGCTACTCGCATGTGAGCCAGGTGGTCAGCCCTGGCGAATACGCGGTGCGCGGCGGCTTGATCGACCTCTTCCCTATGGGCTCTTTGGTGCCTTACCGGGTGGATTTGTTTGACGACGAGATCGACAGCATCCGCACCTTTGACCCCGACAGCCAGCGCAGCCTCTACCCCGTGCCCGAGGTGCGTCTGCTGCCCGGGCGCGAGTTCCCGATGGACGAAGCAGCGCGTGCACGCTTTCGCAGCCGCTGGCGTGAACTGCTCGAAGGCGACCCAACCAAGAGCCGAATCTACAAAGACATGGGCAACGGCGTGGCCACGGCGGGCATCGAGTACTACCTGCCGCTGTTTTTTGAAGAAACCGCCACGGTGTTTGATTACCTGGGCGCGGGTCAGGCGGACGCCGCCACCGTGGTGCTGCACGGCGATCTGGAACCCGCCTTTCAGCGCTTTTGGCAAGACACCCGCGACCGCTACCGCCTGGTGCAGGGCGACCCTGAGCGGCCTGTTCTGCCGCCCGATGCGCTGTTTTTGAGTGCGGAGCAGTTCTACACACTGACCAACGGCCACGCGCAACTGGCCCTGCGTGCTGGCACGCAAGACGTGGCCGACAACACCCTCGCCCAGTCCCTGCCCGAACTGACGGTGGTGCGCGGTGCCGAAGACCCCCTGGCCAGATTGCAAGCGCACATCCGCAGCAGTGCCAGCCGCGTGCTGATCCTGGCCGAGAGCGACGGCCGCCGCGAAAGCTTGCTCGACTTCGTGCGCTCCAGCGGCCTGACACCACCCGTGTTCGACAGCCTGCAAGACTTTTTGGCCAGCGACGAAAAAGTCGGCATGGCCACCGCCGCGCTCACCAGCGGTTTCCACTGGTTTGAAAAAGACATCGACCTCGTCACCGAAACCGAACTTTTCGCGGCAGGGGCTGTCACCCGCCGCCGCAAAAAGCAGGAACAAGTCAGCGATGTGGAAGCGCTGATCAAAGACCTGAGCGAGCTGAACGTGGGCGATCCGGTGGTGCACAGTGCCCACGGCATTGGCCGCTACCGGGGTCTGGTCAACATGGACATGGGCCAAAAAAACGAAGACGGCACGCCCGCCCTGCAGGAATTTTTGCACCTGGAATACGCCGACAAGGCCACGCTCTATGTGCCGGTGAGCCAGCTGCAACTGATTGGCCGCTACACAGGCGTGAGCGCCGACGAAGCGCCGCTGCACAAGCTGGGCAGTGGCCAATGGGAAAAAGCAAAACGCAAAGCCGCCGAACAAGTGCGCGATGCGGCCGCCGAGCTGCTCAACATCTACGCCCGCCGCGCCGCACGCGAGGGCCACCCTTTCCGCTACAGCCCGCAAGACTACGAGACCTTTGCCAACGACTTCGGCTTTGAAGAAACCGCCGACCAAAAGGCCGCCATCCACTGCGTGATTCAAGACATGATCAGCCCCCGCCCCATGGACCGCCTGGTCTGCGGCGATGTGGGCTTTGGCAAGACCGAGGTGGCCCTGCGGGCCGCTTTTGTGGCCGTGACGGGCGGCAAACAGGTCGCCCTGCTGGCGCCCACTACGCTGCTGGCCGAGCAGCATTACCAGACGCTCAAAGACCGCTTTGCCAAATGGCCCGTCAAAGTGGCCGAAGTCTCGCGCTTTCGGTCGGGCAAAGAAGTCACCGCAGCACTCAAAGGCATTGCCGACGGCACGGTGGACATCGTGGTCGGCACGCACAAGCTGCTGAGCGAATCCACCAAATTCCACGACCTGGGCCTGCTCATCATCGACGAGGAGCACCGCTTTGGCGTGCGCCACAAAGAGGCCATGAAAGCCCTGAGGGCCGAGGTCGATGTGCTCACACTCACCGCCACCCCCATCCCCCGCACCATGGGCATGGCGCTGGAGGGCTTGCGCGATTTGAGCGTGATTGCGACCGCACCGCAACGCCGCTTGGCCATCAAGACCTTTGTGCGCAACGAAGGCACGGGCGTGATCCGCGAGGCGGTGCTTCGCGAACTCAAGCGCGGCGGCCAGTGCTACTTTTTGCACAACGAGGTCGAGACCATCGAGAACCGCAAGCAAAAGCTCGAAGAAATCTTGCCCGAAGCCCGCATCGCCGTGGCCCACGGCCAGATGCCCGAGCGTGAGCTCGAACGCGTGATGCGCGACTTTGTGGCCCAGCGCTACAACATCCTCTTGTGCTCGACCATCATCGAGACCGGCATCGACGTGCCCACAGCCAACACCATCGTGATTTCCCGCGCCGACAAGTTTGGCCTGGCCCAGCTGCACCAGCTGCGCGGGCGCGTGGGCCGCAGCCACCACCAGGCCTATGCCTATTTGATGGTGCCCGAGATCGAAGGCCTGACCAAACAAGCCGCCCAGCGGCTCGACGCCATCCAGCAAATGGAAGAGTTGGGCAGCGGCTTCTATTTGGCCATGCACGACCTGGAAATTCGCGGCGCGGGCGAGGTGCTGGGCGAAAACCAGAGCGGCAACATGCTCGAAGTGGGTTTTCAGCTCTACAACGAAATGCTGTCGGAAGCGGTGCGCAGCTTGAAAGCAGGCAAGGAACCCGATTTGCTCAACCCGCTGAACGTCACCACCGACATCAACCTGCACGCCCCTGCCCTGCTGCCCAACGACTACTGCGGCGATGTGCACCTGCGCCTGAGCTTTTACAAAAAGCTGGCCACCGCCAAGACCAGCGATCAGATCGACGCCCTGCTCGAAGAGCTTGTGGACCGCTTTGGCAAGCTACCTGCACAAGCGCAGACCCTGGTCGACGTGCACCGCCTGCGCGTGCTGACCCAGCCCTATGGCGTGGTCAAGGTCGACGCCGCCCCGGGCGTCATACAGATCACCTTCAAGCCCAACCCGCCCGTGGACCCGATGGCCATCATTGGTTTGATCCAGAAGAACAAACACATCAAGCTGGCTGGCAACGACAAGCTGCGCATCGAACGCGAACTGCCCGATCCCAAGGCGCGGGCGCAGATGGTGCGGGATGTGCTGAGAAGTTTGGGGACGCCAAAGGTGGAAGTGGCGGCTTGAGCCGAAGGCACCGAAGACAGCAAGCAACCACCAAGCATATGCCTGGCATATGTTAAAATCAACTCCCTACTTCATGGAGGTGCATCATGAGTTCTACTGCCCTCACGGCCGCCGAGAAATCCGCCCCTTATTTGACGCCCACTGACGCGCCTGCGCCGGCCGATCCCGGTCGCCATGTGCGGCTTTTTCGCAATGGTGCGAACCAGGCGGTGCGAATTCCGCGCGAGTTCGAGTTTGAAGCCCAAGAAGTCATCATGAAAAAAGTGGGCAACACCTTGGTTTTGGAGCCTGTTGCTGCTTGGCCGCAGCGCGGATCTGCAGCAGCCTTGTTGATGGCGCTGGAGGAAATCAAAAAACTTGGCCAGTGCCATGAGTCATTCCCAGATGTGGACGAAGGCCTGATGCCGCTCGACGACATTGATCTCGAAAAATGAGCAGCACCTATCTTCTGGACACCAACATCGTCAGCCACATGATGATGGACGGTGATGGCATGGCCGCTCGCCGTGCCATGCAAGTCCTGCGCGAACAGCCGGACATCGATTTGTGCACCAGCATCGTCGTGCAATGCGAGTTGCTTTACGGCTTGCACAAGCGGCCGAGCCCGCGTCTTCAGCGCGCTTACGAGCTGCAAATGCGGGGGCTGAAAGTCATCTCAATGGACGAAGCAGATGGACCTGTTTATGCCCAATTGCGAAATACCCTCGAATCCAGCGGCACCCCTCTGGGGCCCAACGATCTGCTGATCGCCGCGCAGGCCATTCGTTGTGATGCCACACTGGTGAGTGCTGATATGGCCTTTGCCCGCGTACCCGGACTGAAGCTTCAAAACTGGCTGGCCTGATCCCCATTACTTTGACTCCAATTACCCATGACATCTGCCACCGCCACTGTCACCCATTTCGCCCCCGGCCTCGCCATTCAAGGTTTCACCGCCCCCCTGTCACTGTCCCACTTCAAACTGATCGCGTTTGACATGGACTCCACGCTCATCAGCATCGAGTGCATCGACGAGATTGCCGATGCCGTGGGCCGCAAGTCCGAGGTGGCGGCCATCACCGAGGCCGCCATGCGAGGCGAAATCACCGACTTTAAGGAAAGCCTCCGCCGCCGTTTGGCTTTGCTCAAGGGCGTGACGCTGGCCGACATGGAGCGCGTGTACACCGAGCGCCTGAAGATCAACCCGGGCGCGGCCGAGCTGATTGCGGCCTGCCAGAAGGCGGGCATGAAGGTGCTGCTGGTGTCAGGTGGTTTCACCTTTTTCGCGGACCGCGTGAAAGAGCGCCTGAACATCGACTTTGCCCGCTCCAACCGACTTGAAGTGGTGAACGGTGAACTGACGGGCGGCCTGGTCATGCAAAGCTGGGGCGACATTTGCGACGGGGCCGAGAAGCGCAGAACCATGCTCGAAGTGGCGTCGCTGCTGGGCATCGAGCCGCACGAATGCATCGCTGTCGGCGATGGTGCCAACGACCTGCCGATGATGGGCGCAGCCGGTTTGTCGGTGGCTTACCACGCCAAGCCCAAGGTGCGCGAGCAGGCGATGGTGGCGATCAACGAAGGCGGGTTGGATCGGCTGCTAGAAGTCGTCAGGCCTTGAGCTCAAGCTGGCATGGACCCCGCATCAAGTGCGGGGTGACAGTCATGAGAAAGTCGCTTTACTGACCCAGGACACGCAGGACTTGCCCATGACATGCCGGACTTGCTCCGGCATCCATGCATGACCGAGCGCATCATCGGCGCAAGGGCTGCAGGAGGTCTTTCAGCCCGTTGTGGTCAATCTCCTGCATCAGCTGCAGCAAGCGGCCCACCTCGCCCTTGGGGAATCCCTCGCGTGCAAACCAGTTGAGGTAGTTGCCGGGCAAGTCGGCAATCAGCACACCCTTGTGCTTGCCAAATGGCATGGGCGTGTTGACGAGTTTGAACAGGTCTTCGGCTTGCATGCCTTCACCCTCAAGCCCCGCCCCACAGCCATTCACGCACACGGGCATGGAAGGCCTCCGGCCGCGAGATCATGACCCAATGCCCGCAAGGCAAACCCTGCACCGCACAGCCGGGCGTAACGGCGATTTTCTCAAGCCATTTGGAAGAATGGAACATGAAGGGCTTGCGCTCGCCATAAACAAACAGCAGCGGCATCGGTAATTTGATTTGCGCTGCACCTTTGAATCCACCCGCCGCGCCAAACCATTGCATGGCGTAGGGGTAGTTCATCTTGTGCGTGATGGTGGCCGGGTCGGTCGGGCAACGCAGCCAACGCGCCATGGCGCGGGTCATGCGGGTGCCCAGACGGCCACTGATTTTCCAGGCCAAGGCCAACCAGACCTGGTAGCCCATCACAGAGAGTTTTTCCTTCGCGCCCCAGCTGCGCAACAAGGCACCCGAGTTGTGGTCACCCACGTCCACCGCCACCACACGGGTCAGCCGCTCGGGGTGGCGCATGGCGAATTGATAGCCAAAAATGCAGCCCCAGTCGTGCAGCATCAGGGTCACGGGTTTGTCCGGGCTGATGCGGTCCACGACCTGGCGCAGCAGTTCGCACATGTCGTCCAAGCTGGTGGCCGAGGGGCCTGACTCAAAGCCCGGCAGCGTCAAGCGCGCACAGGTGGCGCGGTCCTGCAGGGCGGCCACGGTGCCGTCCCACAGCGCGCGGGTATCCGGCCAGCCGTGCAGCATGAGGATGACCTCGTCACCCTGCCCTTGCAGCCAAACGTCAGTACCGTTGACGGTGATGCACAGTTCGGTTCCCGCAGCCATGGCTCAAAGCGCCTTGGCCAAGCGAGAGACGCCTTCAAGAATTTTGTCTTCGCCCACCGTGGCAAAGCTCAGGCGGAAGGTAGCGTGATCGGGGTTGGCGCAAAAGAAAGGCGTGCCCGGCACAAAGGCCACGCCCTGCTCGATGGCGCGTTTAGCGTAGACATTGCCGTCGTTCACCTTGCCGCCAGCTCCTGTGAGGCGCGCCCAGACGAACAGGCCGCCCTGCGGCTGGACAAACTCGACCGCATCGCCCAATTCCTTGCGCAGCGCATCGCCCATGGTTTGGGCACGTTGTGCGTAGACGGCACGCACCTTGTCCAGCGTGGCGGGCATGCGTCCGGCTTTCAGGTAGTGCGCCGCCGTGGCCTGGGCAAAGGTGCTGGTGTGTGCGTCGCTGAACTGCTTGCACATCGTGGCTTTGCCCAGCAATTCGGCGGGCGCAATCATCCAGCCCACGCGCAGGCCGGGCGACAGCACTTTGGACAGCGAGCCGCAATGCACCAGCAACTCGCGGCTGCCGGGCACCGAGGCGCTCATGGCCAGCAGGCTGGGCGGTGGCGCTTCTCCAAAGTACAGATCGCCATAAGGGTCGTCCTCGACGATCAGGGTCTGGTGCTTGACGGCCATCTCCAGCACTTGGCGACGGCGCTCGACGCTCATCAAGGCCCCGCTGGGGTTGCCAAAGGTCGGGATCAGGTAGACGAATTTCGGCTTGTGCTCCGCGATCAGTTTTTCCAGTTCGTCGGTCTTGACGCCATGGCCGTCCACCGGGACGCTGATGAGCTCAGCCCCATACAAGCGAAAGCACTGGATGGTTGCGAGGAAGGTCGGACCCTCCACGATCACCTTGTCGCCGGGGCTGATCATGGTTTTGCCAATCAAATCCAACCCCTGCTGACTGCCCGTGGTCACGATCAGCTGGTCTGCGGCCACGTCTTTGGCACCCTTTTGGCCCATGAAGTGAGCCAGTTGCTCGCGCAGCGGGCCAAAGCCTTCGGTCGCGCCGTATTGCAAAGCTGCGCCGGGGTCCTGGCTCAGGGCCGCGTTGCTGGCTTCGCGGATGCCGTCCACGTCAAACATGGCGCTGTCGGGAAAGCCGCCTGCAAAGCTGATGATGCCGGGCTTGCCCAAAAGCTTGAAAAGCTCGCGGATGGCGGAGGTTTCGACGTTGTTCAGGCGATCGGCAAATTGCAAAGGCATGGTGTATCTTCCCGTGTTGACTTGGCCGTCATTTTGCCAACTTCTGGACACCCCATGAAACCCGCACAGATCGAATCCTTCTTTGCCACCTTGCAAGCCGCCAACCCCATGCCCGTGACCGAGCTGGAATACACCAACGTGTTCGAGCTGCTGGCCGCCGTGCTGCTGTCGGCCCAAGCCACCGATGTGGGCGTGAACAAGGCCACGCGCAAACTCTTCCCGGTGGCGGGTACGCCGCAAAAGATCCTGGACCTGGGCTTGGCAGGTCTGGAGAGCTACATCAAGACCATTGGTCTGTACCGCAGCAAAGCCAAGCACCTGATGGAAACCTGCCGGATTTTGGTGAAACAACACGGCGGGCAGGTGCCCCGCACGCGCGAAGCCCTCGAAGCCTTGCCCGGCGTCGGCCGCAAAACCGCCAATGTGGTGCTCAACTCGGCGTTTGGAGAAGCGACCATGGCGGTGGACACGCACATCTTTCGCCTCGGCAACCGCACGGGCCTCGCCCCGGGCAAAACGCCTTTGGAAGTGGAGCAAAAGCTGCTCAAACGCATTCCGGCCAAATACCTGGTCGATGCGCACCACTGGCTGATCCTGCACGGGCGCTATGTGTGCCAAGCCCGCAAACCCCTGTGCGGGCAGTGTGCGGTCGCGGCGTTTTGTGATTTCAAACCCAAGGTTTTGTGAAATGCGGGGACGTGGATACCCGCATGCGCGGGTATGACCAAAATACTTGCAACCACTCTGTTTCGTCACCCCCGACCTGATCGGGGGTCAATTACTTCGGCTGCCATGGATACCCGCCTTCGCGGGTATGACAAAGTGGTTTTTTCCAGCCGTCTGGTCTTTATTTCGTCATCCCCGACTTGATCGGGGGTCCATGCCTTCGACGGGTAAAATCACAATTTTGCTGAATCGGCTGTGCCCACCAGGGCATCCTTCCCCCCGAGCCACGCCGCTCTGCTTTTTCGTATCCCAAAACACCCACCCATGACGCGCCCCTCGCCGCGTGCCCATTTCAACAGCTCCCGACTGGTGCGTTTTTTGACTGAAAACGCCCTGCTCGATACTGCGCGGTCTGAGGGCGATGTCGGGCAAAGACTGGGCGACTGGCTCAATTTTCGCCAGGCCATCGCCTTGCATGGCGTGCTCAACCCCGAATCCCCAGTGGAGCAAGCGCCGCACATGCGCCGTGCCGCCCCGATGTCCGGCGAGGCCCTGAGCCGACATGTGGGCAAAGTGCGGGCGCAATTGGAGCAATCGATCCTGCAGGGGGCACCGCCGGGCTCGGGTCTGACACGGATTGAGATGCCCCCGGCTGAGCTGGACGAGCCCATCGATCCCAAAACGGCTTTTGAGCCTTACCGACGGTTCTATGCCGCCCACCAAAGGCAAATGGAAAGCACTTTGCAGACCTTGCGTGCTCAAGTGCGCGCGCAACTGGCCAAAGGCTCCAGCGCCTTGCAGCAACTGGCGACGCTCGACGCGGCTTTTGAAAACATCCTCGCCGAGCGTGAGGCCGCTTTGCTGGCCAAAGTGGCCAAGCTGCACGAAAAACGCTTTGCACAAGCCGTCAAGGCGCACACCAAGCGACAGGCCCAAGCCATCCAGCAGGTCGGCGCTGACGCTGATCCCGCAGACAACACCGCCCTGTTGAGCCCAACAGCCCCCTGGCTCATGCCATTGCGCCAAGCCATGCGCATGGCTTTGCTGGCAGAAATGGACACACGCTTGCAACCCACGCTGGGCTTGCTCGAAGCGTTCAACCAAGAAAACCCACAACAACCATGAAACGTTATTCCTTCCTGATCGCCTTTGGGCTTGGTGTCTTGGCGCTGGTCTGGGTCGCTGCATCGGTGGCGGCCAGTCACCCGCTGGTTCTGGCCATGACGGTCTGCATTGGCGCGGTTTATGTCTTTGGCGCGATGGAGTTGCGCCAGTACCGCGCTACCACCCAGGCTTTGAATCAGGCATTGATGGCAATCCCGCAAGACCTTCAAAGCCTCAGCGACTGGCTGATCACCTTGCCCGCCGGGCTGCAAAATCCGGTGCGTCAACGTGTCGAGGGTGCGCGAACAGGCCTGCCCGGTCCGGCCCTCACGCCTTATCTGGTCGGGCTCTTGGTCATGCTGGGCATGCTGGGGACCTTCCTGGGCATGGTCGTCACCCTCAATGGTGCCGTGTTTGCGCTGGAGGGCTCCAGCAATGTGGCCGGAATCCGTGCTGCCTTTTCAGAGCCGATCAAAGGGCTGGGCCTGGCGTTTGGCACCTCGGTGGCAGGTGTGGCCACCTCGGCCATGCTGGGCCTGATGAGCAGTCTGGCCCGCCGTGAACGGGCACAGGCCACCCAAGTTCTGGACACCTGCACGGCAACCACCCTGCGTGGTTTTTCTCTGGTGCACCAGCGGCAAGAAACCTTCAAAGCGCTGCAGCAACAATCGCAAGCCCTGCCGCAGGTGGTACAGCAGCTGCAGACCCTGATGGCCCAAATGGCCGACACCAGCCAGCAACTGAACGAGCGTTTGCTGGCCAACCAGCAAAGCTTTCATCAGGAAGTCAAATCCGCCTACACAGGGCTGGCGCAGTCGGTTGACCAATCGTTGCGCAGCAGTCTGAGCCAGAGCCTCCAGCTCGCCAGCGAGGGCATTCGCCCGGTGGTGCAAGCCAGCATGACGCAACTGGCCGAGCAAGCCCAGGGCATGAACGAGCGCCTGCTGCACAACACGCAACAGCAACTGAGCCAGCTCAACGACCAAATGGCGAGCCTGGCCGCCGCCTTGGCGCAGACCAGCACCGAGACACTGACGCGCCACGAGCAAGCCAGCAGCCACATGACCGAACGCGTCGGTCAGACGCTGGATGTGTTCAGCCAGAATTTCGAGCGCAGCGCCCGGGCCTTGGTTGACCAGGTCAGCGCCGCACACATCCAGCAGCAGGCCCTGCAAAGCAGCGCCGACCAGCAGCGTCTGCAAGCTTGGCAGGCCTCGCTGGAGCAGATGGCCGCATCGCTGCGCGATCAATGGCAAAGCACGGGTGCGCAGACCCTGGCGCAGCAGCAAGCCATCTGCGACACCCTGAGCCGCACCGCGCAAGACATCACCACCCACACCCAAGCCCAGGCCACACAGACTTTGGCAGAGATCACACGCCTCGTGGCCAGCAGCGAAGCGCTGATGCGCGAGCGCATCGCATCGGAGGCGCAATGGACAGCAGAACACCGGCAACGGGCCGAAGAACTGGCCGCTGTGCTGCGCCAGGAGCTGTCGTCCCTGCGAGACGCCGAAGACGCGCGGGGTCAGACCGCGGTGGCCCGCCTGGCAGAACTGCAAACTGCGGTCACCACACACCTGACCACGCTGGGCACCGCGCTCGAAGACCCCATCACCCGCCTGATCGAAACCGCCTCTGAGGCGCCCAAAGCAGCGGCCGAAGTCATTGGGCAGTTGCGTCAGGAAATCTCGGTCAGCGTGGCGCGTGACAACGCCTTGCTCGAAGAACGCACCCGCATTCTGGGCACACTCAGCACCTTGCTGGACGCGATCAACCATGCATCGACCGAGCAGCGTGGCGTGATTGACGCCATGGTCACGGCCAGCCAGGCATCGCTGAACCAAACCAGCGGCCAGTTCCATGAACACGTGGCGACCGAGACGGGCAAGCTGAGCGAGATGGCTGCGCAAGTCACGGCCAGCGCGGTCGATGTGGCCAGCCTGGGCGAAACCTTTGGCTTTGCGGTGCGTTCGTTCTCTGAAACCAACGAGAAACTCATGGCCAACCTGCAGCGCATCGAGCAGGCCATCGAAAAATCCATGACGCGCAGCGACGAACAGCTGGCTTATTACGTGGCGCAGGCCCGTGAAATGATCGACCTGAGCATCGGCAGCCAGAAAGACGTGCTGGAAGCCTTGCAGCAACGCCAAGCCGAAGGAGCCGCTTGATGCTGGAACTTGAAGCCGAGAGCGAATCCACCACGCCCACCTGGATCTCGTTCGCCGACTTGATGACCGGCCTGCTGGGCGCGTTTGTGCTGCTGTTGGTGGGGGTGATGGCGGCGCAACTGGATATGGCGTCCAAGCTCGAAGACGAGGTGCAAAAGCGCCAAGTCGAAGAACAAAAACGCCTGTCGCTGGAGCAAGCCTTGGCCATTCCACTGGCCAGTGGCCGCATCACCTTGAACAACGGCCGCATTGGCATCAGTGGCAAGCTGCTCTTTGAATTGAATTCCGACAAGCTCGAACCCGAAGGGCGCCAGCTGCTCAAAAGCCTGGTGGTGCCCCTGCGCAGCTACCTGCAGTCGCGGGACGAAATGCTGATGGTCAGCGGTTTCACCGACGACAAGGCGGTCGGCAGCCGCAACCGGCAGTTTGCAGACAACTGGGAACTGTCGGCCCAACGTGCCCTCACGGTGACACGCACCTTGATCGAAGAAGGCATGCCTTCGTCACTGCTGTTTGCGGCGGCCTTTGGTCAGGAGCAACCGTTGGTAGCCAACACCAACGAGAAAGCCCGCGCCCAGAATCGCCGTGTGGAAATGGCCCCGGTGCCCAAAGCGGCCAACGCAGCCAAGCCATGAACCCAGCCACACCAGCCTTGCCAGACCTTGACGCCTTGCGCGCCTCGGGTGCTGCGCGGCTAGATGCGGTCGGCTGGCACTACATCGAAGCATTGAACCAGCGCATGCAAACGCTGTCCGGGCCTGCGCAGTTGTTGCTCCTGGCCAAACTGCAAGAGGCTGTTCAACGTTTGGAAGCACGGACGCGCACAGCGGGCGAGCCCCATGCAGCGCCTGCAGCGATGCCCTCCCCCTTGGCCACGCTGCTGCAAGACATGCGGTCGAAAAATGCCCCGCAAGCGGGTGGCAAAACACCAGGGTGGCCATCCGAAAATCCGCGCATCCAGCAGTTCCGAAAGCAGCTGAGCAAGATCAGCGTGCAAAAGCAGGTCAGCCAAGCCATCGCCCAAGCCCCGCAAAACGCCGGGCCCATCAATTCGCACATGTTGGTGCTGCGCTCGCTGGGCCTGATGCGCGACCTCTCGCCGGACTACCTCAACCGTTTCATGGCGCATGTGGACACACTGCTGTGCCTGGATGACGCCGACAAGGGCAAGTTGATGCCCAAAAAAACGATCCTCCCCGCCAAAACCCGCCCATAAGTCAGAGGGTCTTTGGCGGACCCATCAGGCGAGTGCTACAGGTGCCGGGAACCCGTTACGACCTGGAAACTCCGGCGCCAAGGTCCGCGCATTGGGCATCTTGACCCACAGGCGCAGCATTTTGCGGTTGAGTTCGTGGACGCCGTGGTCTTCAAACTCATTGCGCGAGTGGAGCACCGCATAGTTGTTGGCAAACTGCAGGTCACCGGGCTCCAGCATCATGCTGAGGCGGAAATCCTCGCGGTGCATGATGTCATCAAACAGATCGAGCGCTTCGATTTCGACCTTCGACAAGGGCAGCTGGCGGATCTCATGGCCCAGTTCGATGTACTGGCGCAGGTAACGGCAGCTGAGCTTGCCCTGGTGGTGGCTGAAGATGGGCGACAAGCTGGGCAGGTCCTCGCACAGGTGCGAAAAATACCAGGTGCGGTAATACAGACCCAGGTACTCGGGGTGGTGTTGCAGGATCTCGTTGTAGATCGCGGCCACGCTCACCAAGCTGCTCAAGCCCCCCTGCTTGGCCTTGCGCAGACACAAAAGGCCCACCACGTCCGACGGGTCCGAGTGGTAAGGCAAATACAGGTTGGTTTCGTAAACGCGGGTGGTTTTTTTCGTCACATCGCCCACATTCATGACCACGCCCAGCAAGTCGCCCTTGGGGTTTTGCCGCACAGGCACGCCCATGTGCAGACCCATGCCGTAGTAGAGAATCTGGATGTCTTCTTCGCTGTAGCGCTCCACAGGCAGGCCGCGCAGCACCAGAAAGCCCCGGCCGTTTTCCAGCTCGTCGCTGTGCGCCTTCAGGGCTTGTGCCCAGTCGCCAATTGGAAAGTCTTCGCGGGAAAAATTCGGAAACGTCAGCCCTTGGGCTTTGACATGGGCCAGTGCGGCATCCAGCGTTGCGATCACCTCCGCCGACAAGTGATGCAACCAAGAGGTGTCCCCCACCATGTCGGCACCCTTCCAGGCCGCAGGCCCGGTGATCGTTTGTTTGAGTATCAGGCTCATGTTGTCCTTTCAGGTCGGTGTTGGCCGCAGATGACCTTTTGCGCACCACAAGAACAAGTTTACCGGGCACGCCAAAGAGGCTTTGCGAACAGTGTTCATCCCCACAAGAGGCGCAGAATGGGACAATACCCGGAAAGGCTCCTCATGCGCCACATCCTGTCCAACCACAGGGCCAACCTTTCGACCATCGCCACCTGGGCCATGTTCAGCAGAGGACTGGAGCCGGAGTTTTCACACGCGGTACAGCGACAGGTCGCCTCGCTCAAAGGCCCTGCCACCGAGTCTGACGAGGCTGTCCAGAACCTCACCGGATGGCTGTGGTGCTCGATCGACAACGACGATTCGCGTGACCTGGACCAATTGACCGTGATCGAGCCGCTACACCAAGGCAAGATCCGGGTTCATGTGGCCATTGCCGATGTCGATGCGTTGGTGAAAAAAGGCACGCCCATCGATGAACATGCGCGCCAAAACACCACATCGGTCTACACCTCGGCCCTGATCTTTCCGATGTTGCCTGAGCGGCTGTGCACCGATCTGACCTCCCTCAATCAGGACGAAGACCGTTTGGCTGTGGTGGTTGAAATGGCTTTCAGCGAGGACGGGGTCTTGCTGGAATCGTCGATCTATCGGGCGCGGGTGCGCAACAAGGCGCAGCTGGCTTACGACGCCGTTTCGGCGTGGCTGGTGGGTGAAGGCGATTTGCCGGAGCCCGCTCGCCGGGTCAAGGGCATGCAGGTTCAGCTGCGCCTGCAAGACGAGTTGGCGCAAAAACTCAGGGTCTTGCGGCGTGCAGAAGGTTCGCTGGAATTCGAAACTTTTCAGCCCAAAGCGCTGTTCGATGGCGACCGGATCACGGACATTCAACAGCAGCCACACAATCGGGCCAGGCAGTTGATCGAAGAATTCATGATCGCCACCAATCGCAGCACCGCCCGTTTTCTGGCGACCCACGGCCGTGCATCGCTGCGCCGCGTAGTGCGCTCCCCCGAGCGTTGGCTGCGCATTGTGCAGGTGGCACAAGAGTACGGGGTCACATTGCCGAACGAACCCGACGGACAAGCCCTGGAAGCCTTTTTGGCCAACCAGCACAAGCGGGACCCGCTGCGGTTTCCCGACCTGTCACTGGTCATCGTGAAACTCATGGGCTCTGGCGAATACGTGGTGGAACGCCCCGGCCATGTCCCGATCGGCCATTTCGGTTTGGCCGTGCACGACTACATGCATTCGACCGCGCCCAATCGGCGCTTTCCCGATCTGATCACTCAGCGGCTGATCAAGTCGGTGCTGAACAACGCCAAGCCCGCTTACGCCCATGCCGAATTGGCCGATCTGGCGTCGCACTGCACAGCGCAAGAAGATGCCGCCCAGAAAGTGGAACGCCAAGTTCGCAAATCCGAGGCCGCCTTGTTGCTGCACTCCCATGTGGGCGAGCGTTTCAGTGGTTTGGTGACTGGCCTGGGGGACCACGGCGTTTGGGTCCGCATCCTTCAACCTCCGGCAGAAGGTCGGCTCACGGGCCCACTGCCTGAGCTGAGGGTTGGCCAGGCGGTGACCGTCAAGCTGGTCTTCACCTCGGTCGAGCGCGGGTTCATTGATTTTGTGCTGGTGCATTGATGCAGTCCGCGCAGCACCACGGCGTTTGATCTGGTGCGTTTCAGGTGTCAGGTGACGGGTTGGCGTGGCTTGGCATGGGCCCCAGCATCGACGCGGGCTGAAGCCAAAGATCCAATTGCGCCTGACTGGCGTAGCCCAGCGAGAGCGCGGCCTCGGTGAGTGAGCTGCCATTCTTCAAAGCCCACTTGGCAATCTCTGCCGATCGGTCATAGCCCAGGTGCGGGACCAAGGCGGTCACCAGCATCAAGGATTTTTTCAGGTGCGCATCGATGCGTTCAACATCGGGCTGGATACCCCGCACGCAATACTGGTCGAAACTGCGCATGCCGTCGGCCAACAGACGAATGCTCTGCAGCAGGTTGTGGGCCAACAGCGGTTTGTAGACGTTGAGCTCGAAATGCCCGGACGCCGCGCCGATGCCCATGGCCACATCGTTGCCCATCACTTGGGCACACAGCATGGTCAATGCTTCGCATTGGGTGGGGTTGACCTTGCCGGGCATCATGGAGCTGCCGGGCTCATTGTCCGGGATGGTGATTTCGCCCAAACCCGATCTCGGGCCTGAAGCCAGCCATCGAATGTCGTTGGCGATCTTGGTTAACGCAATGGCCAGCGTTTTGAGCATGCCATGCGTTGCCACCAAAGCATCGTGTGCAGCCAAGGCTGCGAACTTGTTGTCGGCACTCTCAAAGGGCATGTGGTGCACCCGCGCCAACTCGGCCGCCACACGTGGGCCAAATTGCGGGTGGGTGTTCAGGCCTGTTCCGACCGCCGTGCCGCCGATGGCCAATGGGTAAAGCCAGCTCAGCGCGCCCTGGATCAGCTGGCGGGCGTTGGCCAATTGCGCGGCATAACCTGAAAACTCCTGTCCCAGCGTGATCGGCGTGGCATCTTGCAGGTGTGTCCTGCCCAGCTTGACGATGCCCGAGAAAGCCTGTGATTTCTCCTGCAGGCTGCCCTGCAGCTCGTCCAGCGCGGGCAACACGTGTGTCGAAATGCCCAAAGCCGCAGCCACATGCAGGGCCGTTGGAAACACATCGTTGGACGATTGCCCCAAATTCACATCGTCGTTGGGATGGACCAGCCGCTCTGGACCACGAGGGCCTGCCAAATGCTCGGATGCGCGATTGGCAAGGACCTCATTCATGTTCATGTGGGTCTGTGTGCCAGAGCCGGTTTGCCAGACCGACAGCGGGAACTCGGCATCGTGCGTGCCCGCCATGATTTCTTCGGTCGTTACCATGATGCTGCGCACTTTGTGCATCGGCAAAAGTCCCAGGTCACCATTGACCTTGGCGCAAGACCGTTTGACCGAAGCCAAGGCGTGGATCAGTTCCACAGGCATCCGTTCACTGGAGATGTTGAAGTGCAAGAGGGCGCGCTGAGTTTGCGCCCCCCACAAGCGATCCGAGTCGACCAGCACAGGGCCCAAGGGGTCGAACTCCTGTCTTTGCGATGTCATCAGCGTCCTCGATTTCGTGCCGCAATGCAGCACACAGGCCTTGAGAAGTCGATGCCCCTCAGGTGCCAAATAACTTGTTGGCTGTTTGCGCGATCAACAGGCCTTGATGGCGTGCACCCTCCAGCTCTATCTTGCTGGGTTGGCGTTCTCCTTTGCCGCCAGCAATGGTCGTGGCCCCATAGGGCGTGCCACCCACAATTTCGTCCAGACTCATTTGTCCTTGGTGGCTGTAGGGCAAGCCCACGATGACCATACCAAAGTGCATCAGGTTGGTGATGATGGAAAACAGGGTCACCTCTTGCCCGCCGTGCTGCGTGGCCGTCGATGTGAAGGCGCCGCCCACCTTGCCATGCAAGGCCCCGCGTGCCCACAGACCACCCGCCTGGTCCAGAAAGCTGGCCATTTGAGCAGGCATCCGGCCAAACCGTGTGGGCGCACCGACAACGATGGCGTCGTAGTTTTCCAGCTCCGCCACTGTGGCCACGGGTGCGGCCTGATCCAGCTTGAAATGACCGCTTTGGGCAATCGCCAACGGCACGGTTTCCGCGACCCGCTTCAGATCAACTTGCGCCCCTGTTGACCGAGCGCCCTCGGCCACGGCCTGCGCCATGGTCTCCAGGTGACCGTAAGTGGAATAGTAAAGAACCAGAACTTTGGACATGAGAACTCCTGAAATGCACGGCACCTGCCAAGGCACCATCATTGATCAAGCGTTCATCATGAACGGTTCGCCAGCACACAGTTCGCAGCCCTGACGCAGCGGGTGCTGGCGTCGAGGTCAGGGCTTGCGGGTCTCAGCGCCCGAGTTGAACCAAGGCCGCCTGCAAGCCGGCCAGGCCACCCACGCGCTGGTCGTTGATGAAAATCTGGGGCATCTGGCGGACCGAAGGGCCGCATTTTTCGTAAAACGCCATGCGCTCGGCTTCGCCATCGATCTTGATTTCTTCAAAAGCCAGCGACTTGGTTTTGAGCAGCATTTTGGCGGACTCGCATTGGGGGCATGCGGACTTGGAGTAGACGACGATTTTGAGTTCCATGGTTCTGATTTTACCGGGCGGTGGGGTCTTGAATCAGCCGCTGCAAGACGGCGGGATCGATGTGCTGTTCAATGAAATCTGCCAAGCCGTCGAACACCGTTTCGAGCGTCGGCACCCCAGCGCCGAACAAGGCTTGAAGTACAGCCGGGCATTCCAACAGCCCGTGCAAATAGGTGCCCAACACCTGACCGCTGCCACTTTGCCACGCCAAGCCTGGCAAAACTTCACGCAGAACTGTGCCTGCTGCCAGCATGGCGCTGTGCCCCTGCGTCTGGCCATGGTGGATTTCATAGCCTGCGACCTCGATGCCACTCAATGCAGCCCAAGCCCCTTTCAGCGGGCCAAAGCGTGACACGGTTTGGGTCACCGTCTTGTCCGGCGCGAACTGAGTCACCAGCGGCAGCAGACCCAGACCCGGTGCGTTGCCATCGATGCCATGGGTGTCGATCAGCGCTTCGCCCAGCATTTGCAAGCCACCACAAATGCCCAGCACCGCACCACCGCGCTGCGCATGCTGCGCGATGGCCGCGTCCAGCCCTTGCTGGCGCAGCCAGGCCAAGTCGCTGCTGGTGTGTTTGCTGCCGGGCAAGATGACCCAGTCACTGGTGTGCAAGCCAGCCAGATCGGCCGGGCTGCGGGCCCAAAGCAGGCGCACGCCGGGCACATTTTTGAGCGGTTGAAACTCGTCCAGGTTGCTGATGCGCGGGTATGCGATCACGGCCACGGTTTTGGTCACCGCCCCGTTGGCACGGCTGCGGTCGTCAAACACGCCATCTTCTTCGGGCAAGCCGTGCTGCCACCACATGGGCAAGACGGCGACGGTGGGCACACCCGTCAAGTCCTGGAGCAGCTCGGGGGCGGGGGCCAGCAAACTGGCATCGCCACGGAACTTGTTGAGCACAAAGCCTGTGATGCGTTGCTGGTCTTCTGGCGGCAGCAATGCCCAGGTGCCATACAGGTGGGCAAAGGCCCCGCCTTTGTCGATGTCGGTCACCAACAGGCATTGGGCGTTGGCGTGGCGTGCCACGCGCAGGTTGACGATGTCGCTGGCCATCAGGTTGATCTCGGCGGGCGAGCCCGCGCCTTCGATCACGACCACATCGTTTTCTGCGATCAGTTCGTCCAGTGCCTGCGCAATGTGTGGCCAGACTTTTTCGCTGCGCTCGTGCCAAGGGGTTTCAGTCAGTTCAGGATGCACTTGCCCGAGCAACACCACCTGGCTGCGCGTGTCGGCCTCGGGCTTGAGCAGCAGCGGGTTCATGCGTACATCGGGCTCGGCTTGGGCCGCCAGCGCCTGAAAATATTGTGCGCTGCCGATCTCGCCCAAGCCGCTGGAACTGGCCACCACGCGGGCGTTGTTGCTCATGTTCTGGGCTTTGAAAGGCGCGACTTTGAGGCCCTGACGGGCGTAATGGCGACACAGCGCGGTGGTCAACCAGCTTTTGCCCGCACCACTGGAGGTGCCCAGCACCATGATGCAACGTGCTTTGTGCGGTGCGTTCATGGCATCAAACCCGAGGCAGCGCCACGCTTTGCCCGTCTACCGACACGATGCGGATGCGCTGGTCAAACACCGCTTCGATGGCCCGCTGTGTGGCTTCGTCGGCGCAGGCGCCATGGTGCACCACCCGCCCGGCTTGCATCACGACCACATCGTCGGCGTGCAAGGCCATGCCGATCTCGTGCAGCACGCTGACCACCGTGGTCCCTTGGGCCAAGAGGCAATGCACCTGCTCCAGCCAGTCCACCTGATGCGGCGGGTCCAGATTGGCCAGTGGTTCATCCATCAGCATGATGGGTGCATTGACCGCCAAGGCGCGGGCCAGTAACACCCGCTGGCGCTCACCGCCCGACAACTGGCCCAAAGTGCGCTCGCGCCAATCCCAGGCCTGGGTGGCTTTCAGGGCCGACTCGACCATTTGCTGGTCGAGTGCACTGGGCGCCGACAACCAATCCTGAAAAGGCAGCCGTCCCAGCATGACCACATCAGACACCCGCAAGTCGTCGCTGGCGCCCTCGCCCTGCCCCAACCACGACAGCTGCTGCCCCCGCTCTCGCCGCGCGATACCGGCCATGGGTTGGCCAAACCAATGCACCTGGCCTTGTGCCGGCAGCAAACCAGACAAAGCCTTGAGCAAGGTAGATTTGCCAGCGCCGTTGGGCCCCACGATGCTGGTCCAGCGGCCAGCGGGCAGGGTCAAGTTCACCCCGTGCAGCACCTCTTGCCCACCCAGGTCAACACGCAGGTCAAGCGCTTGCAAGGCGGCGTTCATGACAGCCCCCGAACCGATGCGATGCGGGACATGCGCCACAGCAAATAACCGCCGCCCAGCACCGCCGTGAGGACACCCACTGGCATTTCCTGCGGCGCTATCAAGCCGCGTGCCAGCAGGTCCGCCAGCAACAACAGCCAACCGCCCGTCAAAGCGGCCAACACCACCGTCCAGCGGTGCGTGGCGAGCACCACCGCCCGCACCACATGGGGTGCAGCCAGGCCCACAAATGCGATCAATCCCATTTGCGCCACCGCCGTCCCCGTGGCTAAAGCGATCACGGCGATCAACCACACGCGGGCTTGTGCCAATGGCACCCCCAGACTGAGCGCGGTGTTTTCGCCCAAAGTGAGGGCATCCAGCACACGCGCCATGACCACCGCCAAAGCCCCGCACAACAGCAAGACCGCGCACATCAACACACACGAGGTCCAGGCCATGAAGCCTGTGGAGCCCAGCATGAAGCCTTGCATGCCCTGCCACACCTCGGGCCGCCACAAATTCAAAAACGAGGTGATGGCGCCGAGCACCACACCCACCACCACCCCCGCCAGCAACAAGCGCAAGGTGTGTTGCACACCTCGGGCCAGCAGCAAGGTCAGCATCACGGCCAGTACCGCACCCACGAACGCAGCGCCCGTCATGCCCAGTTTGACCCACCAGCCCATGGTCATCACGCTGCCGCCAAACAGGCTCAGGTAAATGGCCACGCCCAGTGACGCGCCCGAGGCACTGCCCAACAAATAAGGATCGGCCAAGGGGTTGCGAAACAAGCCTTGCGCCAAGGCCCCGGCCAAGCCCAGCAAAGCGCCGCCCGCCCAGGCCCCCAAAGAACGGGGCAAACGGATGTCCCACACGATTTGCGAGGTGATCGGGTCTTGCACGTCCGACCACCAAGGCGCCCAACCCGTGCTGCCCATGGCACTGCCCAAGGCGATGCCCACCACGCCCAGCACCATCAGCACCAGACTCAGCAGCCAGGGCTTGGGGGAATGGCTCAAGGCTTATCCCCCGCCGTCCGCTGCAAACACTGCACCATGAGGCGCGCACCTTCGGCGATGCGCGGACCCGCACGCACCAGCATGTCGGACTCTTCCGATGAAAAGGCGCAGACCTTGCCCGACTGGAACGCCTTGAGCTGAGACCACCCGGGTCGCTGCGCCATGTTGGCGCGGCTGCTGTCACCGGCCATGATCACATCGGGCTGGGCACGCACCACGAACTCGGGGTTGATTTTGGGGAAAGGCCCCAAGCTGGCGGGCAAGATGTTGCGCATGCCCAAACGCGCGAGTGTCTCGCCAATGAAAGACGACTCGCTCGCACCGTAAGGCGCAGGGCTGACTTCGACGTAAATTTTCTGCCCTTTGGCGTGGGACGGCAAAGACTGCGCTGCCGCAACCACACCCGCATCGATCTGCCGCCAAACGGCATCGCTTTGGGCTTTGGGCACACCCAGCGCCTGCGCCACGGTGTGCAGCACCCGCTGCGCATCGGCATGGGTGCGCGGCTCCAGCACCAGCACGGTCAAACCCAGGGCTTGAAAGCGCTCGGCGCCCCGCGCCGAAGTGGCCATCAGCACAAGATCGGGGCGTAGCGCCACCACCGCTTCCATGCTGGGGTCCAGACCGCCACCCATGCGCGGCAGCTGGCGCACCGATTCGGGCCAGTTGGAATAACGGTCCAAGCCGACCAACTTGTGGCATTGGCCCAGCGCACAAACGGTTTCGGTCAGAGACGGCAAGAGGCTCACAATCCGCTCAGGCGGCTTGGTGATCACGATATCCTGCTGGCGGTCGTCACGCACCGTCACAGCCTGTGCCAAGGCAGAGCACAGCAACAAACCGATCCACCAGAAGGACCGAGGATCACGCATATTGGTCCACCCATTGGCTGATGATGCGGTGCATCTGGGCCACGCCATCGGTCAAGGCGGCAGGACCCGGCTGCAAAATGTCGGCCGATTTGATTTCAAACAACTGCCCGTTGCGCACGGCCGGCACATGCTGCCAGCCGGGTCGGGCTGCGACTTTTTCAGGGCGGAACTTCTTGCCGCACCAGGAGCCGATGATGATGTCGGGGGCACGGTCGATGATGGTCTGTGGATCGGCGATGATGCGGTCCTTGCCCAGCGACTGCACCGCCAGCTCGGGGAACATATCGTCGCCCCCGGCCATGCCCAACAATTCAGACACCCAGCGAATGCCACTGATGTGGGGCTCGTCCCATTCTTCAAAAAATACCTTGGGTCGGCGCTTAAAGCCTGCCGCTTTGTGCTGGATCGCTTGGAGCTCGGCCCGCATGGCCTGCAAACGCTCCAAGCCCTGCTCGGCCTGCCCCACCATGGCCGCCACCTGATACAGCATGGAAAAAATTTCATCCACGCTGCGCTGGTTGAACACCGTCACCTGCACGCCTGCCTTGATCAACAAGGACGCAATGTCGGCCTGAAGGTCCGAGAAGCCAAAAACACAATCAGGCTGGAGCGCCAGGATCTTGTCGATCTTGGCGCTCAAAAATGCACTGACCTTGGGCTTTTCTTCGCGGGCCCGGCGCGGGCGCACCGTGTAGCCCGAGATGCCCACGATGCGCTGCTCCTGCCCCAACAAATAGAGCCACTCCGTTGTCTCTTCGGTGAGACAGACGATGCGTTGGGGGCCGAGCACCAAGCTTTGCATACAAGCGTCAAAACTTGTACTTAGCTGTCAACATGAGATTTCGTCCCATGTCCGGATACAAGGTGTAACCACTGGTTGTCGTGGCATAGCCATAGTATTTCTTGTCCAGCAGATTTTTCACAAGAATCGACAACTCAAGTTTGTCGAGGGTATGTGCATAGCGCCAATCGAGAGTGGCGTATCCGGGCATTTTGCTGGCGTTATCAAAGCTGCCTGCAATGGCTTGCTGACTAACCGCTGTCACCATCCATGACATGACTTGCTTGGCAGGCATGCGCCAATCGACCCGTACACCCAATGACTGCTTGGGCGACATAGGCACTTGTTTGCCCATATTGGCGCCAGACAAGAACTTAGCATCTCGCAGACTCAGGCTACCCGAAACGCTGAGGCTAGAGCTGTGCGGATAGCTCCAGAAGAATTCCAGAGTTTGGCGGCGGGTAGGTTCCAGATTGATGTTGGCCCAGTTAGCAGGGTCGTAAATGATCTCGTTTCTCAGATCTGAGCGCGCCCAGCGGACACTGGCACGCGCCTGGCTTGGCCAGCGGTACTTGAGGCCAAGCTCCTTCTCCGTAGAGGTTTGCGGCCGCAGAGCAATTGGGTTACCGTTCGTGTCGTAGGCCGGAGTCGTGAACTCATCTACGTTAGGCAAGCGGTAAGATTCCGCCCAACGTCCATACACCGTCGCAGCCTCGTTCAGTGTCTGAGAAAACCCCAACTCTGCCGCAGACAATTTGTCTGTACTGACCGTTTTCCCTGGAGTGAATCCCCCCACGATATTCTGGAATTTATCAATATCTTCGGAGCGATAACCCACCGACAACTGCGTACCGGTAGCCTTCAGGATCGAATCGCTTTTAAGGAAATAGGATGTGGTGTTGTAGCCCAGTTTGATACTGCTGCCAAAAGAGGGATTGAGCGGGTAAATGCGGTTTTGATCCCAGTTAATTTTCTCTGTACCGACCGTAAAGGTTTGGCGACCCCAGCTTGTGTCCATGGGACGAATCGCTTGCAGTCCCGTGCTGTTGTTGCTGGTTTCAAATCGCAACGGATATGCGAAAGCTCCCATGACCGCCAGCGCTTCGTAATCTCGCTTGCGCTGAGCCAAATCCAATCGCAACACACTCCCCAAGACATCCGCCTCAACAAATGCCGCCTGGCCATTGGCCCTAGCATCCAGATAAGTTCGGTTGCTGAATGAAGAGGGTTGTGCCTGGCGTGGGTCGGCAGCGTACTGCGTCAGCGTCAATCCACCAGGTGTCTGAGCATGCTCACTGCGCTGATTAGCAATGACGCCAACGCGAAAGCTATCTCCACGGAACTGTGCGGACACATTGACGTTTTTGTCAGAACTTGCGCCGTTTTGACGATAACCGTCTGATCGACGGTCTAGTCCCGAAGCATTGAAATTCCATTGCTCAGCCGAATAGAACAAGCCGCCTTTTACTTCACGTGTCCCGTAGGAGCCCACAGAAGCGGTAGCCTGCCCCGAGACACCCACTGGATGCACCAGACCCGAAGCTTTCGTGATGATGTGGATCACCCCTGCAACCGCCCCTTCGCCGTACAGCACAGACGATGAGCCTCGGAGAATCTCGATTCGCTCAATCTGATCAAGCGCCAAGGCAGACAATCTCAGTTCACTGGAGTCTCCCTGCTTGTAAGCGATACCGTCAATGACCACCACCATGTTGGAGGCAGCTGTATCACCAAATCCCCCGAGGTCCAAAGAGTATTCGTTTCCCCCGGAAAGACTTGGACGGCCCAGCACACCACCGAGTTTCATGATGGCCTCGTTGACTGTTCCAACACCAGAGGACTCGATCTGGGCACGGGTAATTACGGTGGTGGCTACCGGCAACTCATGCGCATCCTGTTTGTATTTGGATGCACTGATCACCACAGAGTTTTGTGACAGGTCAAGGCTTGGGGCTACGCCCTGCACCTGAGCATGGACAACCGAAGCCCACAAAATTGGAGCGACACCACAAGTATGGGCGGCATAACGCGCCACAGTAGAAATATTTTTCTTCATGAGAAACTAACAAGTCAAACGCCCTCACCGCCTTCCCCGACAGTGCATGGGCTTTACAACCTGTCTTGCGACAGGTCACCTTGTTGGCCGGTATCCGGGCTGACAGAGCGACTTCCATCACCTTCCCAGTTGCCTGTTTCAGGGCGACCAGTGGTTTGAGATGAAAGCTGGATTTTCTTTTGACAGAAAACCCGTCTGCTTACCGTTGCGGGGGCAGCGCAGGTTAGGTGGGCCGGGTTGGCTTTTCCCTCCTGCTTCCCGTTGAACTGCGCGCCGTGAACCGGCATCGCGAGCACCAACAACAATCATTTTATGCGCCAAACTGTCTCCCAGCCTACAAAATCGCCCACGCTCTACAATGCGAAATCTCTTTTTCTTTGTCTGCCATGGCCCATTCCGACACCATTGATCAAATTGCCGAGCGTGTGGATCATTTGTTGCTGCGCCACGAAGAGCTTCAACGCACCAACGCTTTATTGGCCCAGCAAGTCCAGGCGCTGACCCTTGAGCGTGACCAGCTCAAATCCCGACTGGCGGCAGCCAGAGCGCGTGTGGATGCCCTGATTGAGCGTTTGCCCGCATCCAGCACCCCCGCATCTCCTGAGGCTTCAGCATGAGCAACAAACAATTGGACGTCCAGATCATGGGACAAAGTTACATCCTCGGTTGCCCCGAGGGGGGTGAAGAGCGCTTGTTGGCTGCGGTGCGCAAAGTGGATGAAGCCATGTGCAAGATCCGCGATGCCGGCAAGATCAAGGCGCGTGACCGCATCGCCGTTCTGGCAGCGTTGAATCTGGCCTTCGAGCAATCTGAAACGCCTTCGCCCACCACCAACACCCAAGCTGCTGCGGCAGATGTCCCCGAAGCATCGCAAGAGCGCTTGTCGCAGCTGCTCAAGCGTCTGGACCATGTTCTGGAGCAAGACGGTCAATTGATCTGATGCAGACGTTGTTCTGTGGCAGGTCTTTTGAAAGTCCTACAATGCCATGGTCTGCGGTGCATGCCGGGCTTTATATTTCCTTGAACCAATGCTCTTAGAGCCCGGGCTTGGTACATTGGCTGGTGAGCGTGATCGTCTCGCGTCAGATGAACCCAACGCCAGTCTGCCCTCGCCCACCTGAACCCCGGTTCAGGATGCCGGTCCGGTGGCACTCGCAGACACCTTTCCTTTCTAGATTTTCCATTCCCCCATGATCATCGAACCTCTGCTGTTGGCCGAATTGGCCGTTTTGGGCCTGTGCACGGGCTTTTTGGCGGGCCTGTTGGGCATTGGCGGCGGCATGATCATGGTGCCGTTCTTGACTTACCTGCTGGGTGCGCGTGGGGTCAGCCCCGACCTGGCCGTCAAGATGGCGATCGCCACATCCATGGCCACCATCATCTTCACCAGCGTCTCCAGTGTGCGTGCCCACCACAAGAAAAAAGCCGTGCGCTGGGATCTGGTCAAGGGCCTGGCCCCGGGCATTGTGATCGGCAGCCTGATCGGCAGCATGGGCATTTTTGCTTTTGCCAAAGGCACTTACCTGGCCTTGTTTTTTGCGGCTTTTGTCGGCTTCTCGGCGACGCAAATGTTTCTGGACAAAAAACCTGCCCCTTCTCGCCAAGTGCCTGGTTTCCAGGGTTTGCTGGGCGCAGGCGGTCTGATCGGTTTGCTGTCGGGCCTGGTGGGTGCAGGCGGGGGCTTCATCAGCGTGCCGTTCATGGCCTGGTGCAATGTGGCCATCCACAACGCGGTGGCCACCAGCGCAGCTTTGGGTTTTCCGATTGCGCTGGCCAACGTGGCCGGTTACATCGTCAGCGGTCAGAACGTGCAGGACCTGCCAGCCTACAGCTTTGGCTACTTGTGGTTGCCCGCTTTGGCGGTGATTGCCGTGTGCAGCGTGCTCATGGCCCCCATTGGCGCGGCAACGGCCCACAAACTGCCGGTCAAGCAACTCAAGCGCGTTTTTGCCAGCGTGCTTTATCTGCTGGCCGCTTACATGCTCTACAAAGGCCTGTCCGCCTGATTCAGGGCCTGAATTCAGGCCCACCCTGTCAGCGCATGGCGATGCTGCCCGTCAGGTTCACCACCACGCGCGACTTGCCTGCCATCGTGGGCACAGCAGCGGGTGTCTCGTCCATCTGCACCATGGCCATGCGGGGCATGACACTGCCCTCACTGGCCTCTTGCGCGTTCACGCGCACTTCCCTGAGGGTGTAAGCGCTGAAGCCAAACTGCTGCGTCAAGGCTTGGGCTCGGGTCTGAAAACGTGCGACCGCCTCGGCCTGGATGCGTGTTTCGGCCGCATTCTTTTGCTCTGCACTCAGCCGCCATTCGATCCGCGAGACCGTCATCTCTGGCAACCGCGCCGCGAGGGTGGCGATCTGCTCGGCATCGCGGCCCTGCAACACCAATTGCGCCGTCCCTACCCAGCCATTGATCTTCCCATCTCGCCCATACCGGGGTGAAACGTTCATCTCGCCCGTTCTCACTTCCAGTGCGACGGGCTTGGCCATGGGGCTGGCAACAGCCAAGGCGGCCGACAGCACCGCGTTGAGCTGCTTTTGAACCGCAGGCGCTTGCAAGCCCTCTTTTTGAACCGACAAGCTCATGACCAGCCAGTCTTGAGCCACTTCTGTCTGTGCCGAAGCGCTCAGGTGCAGGACTTGATGCGCGACAGCATAGCCCGCATGAGGCATCTGAGAGGTGGATGGGTTTGGGCCTTGTGCGAAGGCGACAGGCCCCAAAAGCGTGGTCATCAGGGCCAAGGCCATGGAAGGCTTGGAAATCAAAGTCATGGGCTCTTTCCGGGAATGGGTCAAAACAACTGACAGAAACACGCGCATTGTGAAGGCCAGCAGGGTCAAAGAACTGTCTGGTCCGGTGCGGTTTGGTTTCAGGGTGTAACGCACCAAGGGGCTTGGTCATGCACCAAACCCATCCACAAAGCCCAGGCCGAGACGCCTGCCAGCGCCAAACCAGCCACACGCATGCCCCAGGCTCCGTCACCGAGTGTTTGCATGCGCAAAAACAACCAGGGACCAGCCCACAGGCTAAGGCTGCTGCCCAGCGCAAACAAAGCCATGGTCGCCGCACCCTCCACAGGCTGGCTGGTCAAGGCGGCCACCATCAAAGCCGAATACAGCAAACCGCAAGGCATCAAGGCCCACAGCCCGCCCACCATCCAGGGCGCGGCGCGTCCCCAGCGGCTGTTGAAGGCTCGCACATGCGCCCACAAGCGGCGAGCGGCGGCATCGAGCCACACGGGTTGTCGTGCCTGCAGCATGAGCAGCAAGCCCAGCACCAGGGCCGTGAGGTGCAGCAAGGTCCAGACCGGGCGAATGGCGGCCGACTGCGTGGTCAACCAGCCTAGGCCCTGCACGCTGGCTGCAGCCACCGCGCCCAGCAGTGAATACCCGGCCAAACGCCCGAGCTGAAAAGCCAGCAAGGCCTGAGCACGCCGCTCGCCTGCGGCTAGGCCCAGGCCCGCACAGGCGGCGCCACACATGGCCACACAATGTGGCCCACCCAACACCCCCATCATCAAGGCCGTGATGGCCAAAGAACTTTGCATGCCCTGCCTGCTGGTTGATCTGCGTCGCATTGTCGGCGATGCGCACAGCCCATGGCCGGGCCATGCCCAAAGCACCAAGGCATCAGATGATTTTGGAAAAGCGGCTGCGGTTGCGGTCGGCTTGGACGTAACGGTCAAACACCATGGCCACGCCCCTCACAAAAAACCAGCCCATGGCGGTGACCTGGATGCCGGAGTCACTCAGCGCCACCAAGCCTTGCGACTGCATGTCTTCGAGCTGGCTCAGCTCTTTGGCAAACAGGGTTTTGAAATCGACCAACCAGGCCAGGTTGATGGACTCGTATTGCAAATGGCCCTGGCACATCAGCGCCATGATGACCGAGCGGCGAATCAGGTCGTCGCGCGTGAGCGCCAGGCCCCGCACCACCGGAAAGTGGCCCTGGTCGAGCAGGTCACAGTACTCTTCCATGGTCTTGGCGTTCTGGCTGTAAGTCGCGCCGATCCGCCCGATGGAGGAGACGCCCAAGGCAATCAGGTCGCAATCGGCTTGCGTGCTGTAACCTTGGAAGTTGCGGTGCAAACGCCCTTGCCTTTTGGCCACGGCCAAGGCGTCATCGGGCAAGGCGAAGTGGTCCATGCCAATGTAGACATAGCCCGCATCGGTCAAGGCGTCGAGCGAGCGCGACAGCATGGACACTTTGGCTGCACCCGAGGGCAATTCTTCTGCATGGATGCGGCGTTGGGGCTTGAAGCGTTCGGGCAGGTGCGCATAGGCATACAGCGCAATGCGGTCAGGGCGCAGACTTTTCACCTGCTCAAGTGTGCGGTCAAAGGACTCGGGGGTTTGCAAAGGCAGGCCGTAAATCAGATCAACGTTGACCGACTCGAAGCCGAGGTGGCGAGCCGCTTGGACCAGTTGAAACACCTGCTCGGACGGCTGTATGCGGTGCACGGCTTTTTGCACCGCAGGGTCAAAGTCCTGCACGCCGAAACTCAGGCGGTTGAAGCCCAATTCGGCCAGCACGGCCAGTCGACTGTCGTCCACGGTGCGCGGGTCCACCTCGACAGAGTATTCACCGCCCGGCACGAATTCAAAATGTTCTCGCAGCATGGCCATGAGTTGGCGCAACTCTTCGTCGCTCATGAAAGTGGGCGTGCCGCCACCCAAGTGCAACTGGCTGACCGACTGCCCTCGCCCCAGGTGTCGGGTGTGTAGTTCAACCTCTTTGCCGAGGTATTTCAAATACGCTGCAGAACGCTCTTTGTGCTTGGTGATGATTTTGTTGCAAGCGCAGTAATAACAAAGCGATTCGCAAAACGGGATGTGCACATACAAGGACAGAGGTGTCTGCTTGCCCACCGTGCCCGATTGACGCTGCGCCAAGGCTTGCACATAGTCGGCTTCGCCAAAGGCTTCGACGAAACGATCCGCTGTGGGATAGGAGGTGTAACGCGGACCGGGCACGTCAAAACGTGTCAGCAATTCAGGCGTGATGACGGACATGCGGCTGCCCCTTAATTCGAATGTGTTCACAACAATGGTGCGACTTTGCCTGTTTGCCCCCACGCTTGTATTGACTCAAGTCAAACGCTTTACCGGTTTCCCGGGATTTCCTGCGCAGACAGGGTATACCCTGAAATTCGGGGTCGTTTTCGGTATAAGCTCAAGACTTGATCCAAGGCAAATCCATTTCTCAACCATGAGATCAACCATGAATCCCCAAGCCATCAAAGTCGCCTGCTCCAATTGCAACCTGCGTGAGTTGTGCATGCCCATGGGCCTGAGCGAGCATGACCTCAACCGCCTCGACGATCTGGTGGCGGTGCGCCGCAAAGTCAAGCGCGGGACCACTTTGTTCACCAACGGCGAGAAGTTCACCTCGCTGTACGCCATCCGCACGGGATTTTTCAAAACCTGCCTGGCCACCGAAGATGGACGCGACCAGGTCACGGGTTTTCAGATGGCAGGCGAAATCATTGGTTTGGATGGCATCGTGAACGACCAGCACACCTGCGATGCGGTGGCTCTAGAAGATGCCGAGGTCTGTGTCATGCCGTTTGACCGCATCGAAGAGATTTCACGCGAGGTGACCGCGCTGCAAAGCCATGTGCACAAAATCATGAGCCGCGAAATCGTGCGCGAACACGGCGTGATGCTGCTGCTGGGCAGCATGCGGGCCGAGGAGCGACTGGCTGCTTTTTTGCTGAATCTGGTGCAACGCCTGCACGCCCGTGGCTTTTCCCAGTCGGAGCTGGTGCTGCGCATGACGCGCGAGGAAATCGGCAGCTACCTGGGTTTGAAGCTCGAAACCGTCAGCCGCACTTTCTCCAAATTCGTCGAAGAAGGCATGGTGGAAGTCAAACAACGCCATGTCCGCATCGTGGACACCGAAGGTCTGCAGCGTCTGGTCAACAACAACGCGTGCCATTGACGCCGCCCTGCGCACAGTCTGTCGGGCGATCGCCCGGCGCTACCGGGCAGCGGTTGACTTCAAACGGGGACATGCCCAGCAGCGTGGTCAGGGCGCTGGAGAGCATGGTCAGACTCCAAAACGCGAAAAAAGCCAAGGTATAAATCGCTTGCCTGGACAAGTCCAGATCGCGCCCGAACCAGTGCAGGTCTCGCGGGTCGACGAAGGCGAACACCAGCATTTCCATCAGTCCGGCCACCAAAAAGGCAGGCCAGGCAATCCACATCCAACGTTGAGCCCGCATGGTGTCTTCCTTCCCCTCAGGGTTGAGTCGGTGCGGCAGCAGGCGCCTGGACCGCTGAGGGCAATTCGCCCGTGGCCGCGTGGTTGCGGCCTTGCATGGCTGGGGCATGCGCGATGCCCTGGCGTTCCTGCATGGCGCTGCGCGGCGTCACCTGAAGCACCGGGTCGGGGTTGCTGGCGGCAATGTAAAACGTGACCAATCCCGCCACGACCACCACGGCCGGGCCGCCCACCACCATCCAGACCAGGCCAAAGCGCCACCAGGGTTGACCCTCTTGGGGCTTGCGCAGTGCGTTGTTCATGTGTGTCTTTCTGAAAAGGAGGTCACCCATCAACGGGGAACCAGGAACACGGTTTTCTCGCTCAACTGTCCCACCACTTGGCCATCGGGCGCGCGTGAGGCGATGCGGAAATGGATCGGGTACGAGCCCGCAGCGGCCGCATCATAGGGCAGCTGCAAACGCACCGATACCCAGCGGGACTCGGTGGCGGCCACTTGGACCTCAGGCTCACCCACCAGCTTAAGGCCAGGCAAGCCATCGATCTGCAACTCAAAGTTCAAGTGGTGTTCGGCTGCATTCATGATTTGCAGGCGGTACACGTTCTCGATCTGACCGCCTGCAACGATGCGGGCCAAAGTGGCACGGTCGCGTTCGATGTCCACTTTGAAAGGCTGGCGCAGCCACAGGGATGCCCCGACACCGACGATGATGGCCCACAACACAGCGGTGTAGACCAACACGCGGGGGCGGAAAATGCGGCGCACCGTTTGCGCCCAGTTCCAGCCCTTGTCCATCGCGTTTTGCGTGGAGAACTTGATCAGGCCGCGCGGATAACCCACTTTGTCCATCACGTTGTTACACACGTCCACACAAGCGCCGCAGCCAATGCATTCGTACTGGAGGCCTTTGCGGATGTCGATGCCGGTGGGGCAGACTTGCACACACAAGGTGCAGTCCACACAAGAACCCAGGCCCAGGGCTTGGGGATCGGCTTTTTTGGATCGGGCACCCCGGGGCTCGCCCCGCCCTTCGTCGTAGGTGACGATGAGCGTGTCCTTGTCGAACATGGCGCTTTGAAAGCGGGCATAGGGGCACATGTATTTGCACACCTGCTCGCGCATGAAGCCCGCGTTGCCGTAGGTGGCAAAACTGTAAAACAGGATCCAGAAAATTTCCCACGGGCCAAAGCCCAGCGACAGGATCGTTGCCGTCAACTCGCGGATGGGCGTGAAATAGCCCACGAAGGTGAAACCCGTCCACAACGAGAACACGATCCAGGCGAGCTGCTTGCACGTCTTGCGCCAGACTTTGTTGAAGCTCAGCGGTGCGGCATCCAGGCGCATGCGGGCAGATCGGTCGCCCTCGAACTGGCGCTCGATCCAGATGAAAATTTCGGTGTAAACGGTTTGCGGGCAGGCAAAACCGCACCACAAACGCCCTGCCACTGCCGTGAACAGAAACAAGGAGAGTGCAGAAATGACCAGCAACGCGGTCAGGTAAATGAAGTCTTGCGGATACAGCACCAAGCCGAAAATGTAGAAGCGCCGAGCCCCCAGATCGAACAAGACCGCCTGACGCTGCCCCCATTCCAGCCAAGGCAGGCCATAAAAAACCAATTGCGTGATGACCACCATCAACCAACGGCAGCGGGCGAAAACGCCCTGCACACTGCGTGGGTAGATTTTTTGGTGCGCCTGGTACAGCGACACCAGTTCCGCATCACCGTCGGTGGGTACGGGGGTGATGGGGATCACGCTGCGGGGGGGACGCTGATCGGGGATGGACAAAATGCAGACCTTGGGTCAAAGGGTGCAGCAGGACGGGCCTGCTGCACGGGGGACATCATTTCGCGGCGCTGACCGTGGTGCTCACCGGGGCGTTGTTGGACAAGCCCCAGACATAAGAGGCCAGCACATGGATCTGACCTTCGGTCAGCTTCTGAGCCTGGGCGGGCATCTGGTTGACCTTGCCGTTGTTGATCATGTTGACGATGGCGTTTTCACCCCAACCGTGCAGCCAGATGTCGTCGGTCAGGTTGGGCGCACCCAGGGCGTGGTTGCCCTTGCCGTCCATGCCGTGGCAGGCTGCGCAGACACCAAACTTGGACTTGCCCAGCGAGGCGCGCAGGGAGTCGTGCGGGCTGCCCGACAGGCTGAGCACGTAGTGGGCCACGTTGCGCACCTCTTCAGGGCCGCCCACCGCTGCGGCCATGGGGGGCATGTTGCCCGCACGGCCTTGCACCAAGGTGGTCTTGATCGCGTCAGGTGTGCCGCCATAAAGCCAGTCGGCATCGGCCAGATTGGGGAAGCCTTTGCTGCCCCGTGCGTCCGAGCCGTGGCATTGCGCGCAGTTGTTCATGAACAAGCGGTCCCCAATGGCCAAGGCTTTCGGGTCTTTGGACACCTCTTCAGGCGGCATACCCAAAAACTTGGCGTACAGGGGGGCCACTTCGGCGTTGCCTTTGGCCACTTCGGTTTCGTATTGACCAGCCGAAGACCAGCCGAATTTGCCGGCAAAGCTGCCCGCACCGGGGTACATGGCCAGGTAAACGAGGGAGAAGACAATGGTGATCACGAACAGGCCCACCCACCAACGCGGCAAGGGGTTGTTCATCTCGCGCAGGTCACCGTCCCAGACATGGCCAGTGGTGTTGTCGTTGGCGGTCATGGCCTTGGCCTTGCCACTGAACCACAGCAAAAGCAGGCAGGCGATGATGCTGACCAGCGTGATACCTGCCACGTACAAGTGCCAGAAATTGCTGATGAAGTCACTCATGGGGATTCCTTGGTATTTTTTGAGTTCTGGTGGACAGCTCAGTCGTCCTGACGGAATGGCAGCTGCGCCGCCTCGTCAAAACTGGCCTGGTTACGGCGCGACCACGCCCACACCACAATGCCGATGAAGGCAGCAAAGGCGAGCAAAGTCACGATGGATCGCAATGTGTTGATGTCCATGGCCGTTCCTTATTTGCGGTGGGTGCCCAGCACCTGCAGGTAGGCGATGACAGCATCCAGCTCGGTCTTACCTTTCACCTCTTCAGGGGCCTTGGCGATTTCTTCGTCCGTGTAAGGCGCGCCCAGTGTGCGCAGACCGCTCATGTGGGCCTGTATGGAGCTGGCGTTGGCGGCCGTCTTTTCCAGCCAGGGGTAGGCGGGCATGTTGGACTCGGGCACCAGATCACGGGGGTTGGTCAGGTGGATGCGGTGCCATTCGTCGCTGTAGCGGCCACCCACACGGGCCAGATCAGGACCTGTGCGCTTGGAGCCCCACTGGAAGGGGCGGTCGTAGACGAATTCACCCGCCAGCGAGTAGGAGCCGTAGCGCAGCGTTTCGGCGCGGAAGGGCCGGATCATCTGCGAGTGGCAGTTGTAGCAACCTTCGCGCACATAGACATCGCGTCCGGCCACTTGCAGCGCGGTGTAGGGCTTGAGGCCCGGCACCGGTTCGGTGGTGGACTTCTGGAAGAACAGCGGCAGGATTTCGACCATGCCACCGACCAACAAAACAACCAGGATCAGCACGATCATCAGGAAGTTGTTGGTCTCGACTTTCTCATGCGACAAGCCGCCTGATTTTTGGTTTTGAGCCATGTTTGATTTCTCCTCAGGCGTGTGCAGGTTCGAGAGTGGGAATGCGGACTTCAACAGAACGCCCCCGAGTCACCGTCTTGAAGGTGTTCCAAAGCATGATGAGCATGCCCATCAGGTAGAGCAAACCGCCCAGCAAACGCAAGACATAGAACGGGTAAGTGGCTTTGACCGACTCGACGAAGGTGTAGGTCAGGGTGCCGTCGGCGTTCACAGCGCGCCACATCAGGCCTTGCATCACACCGGCAATCCACATGGCCGCGATGTAGATCACGATGCCGATGGTGGCCGTCCAGAAGTGCACTTCAATCGCCTTGACGCTGTACATCTGCTTTTGACCGAACAAGCGGGGAATCAGGTAGTACATGGAGCCCATGGTCACCAGACCCACCCAACCCAAGGCACCCGAGTGCACATGGCCCACGGTCCAGTCGGTGTAGTGGGAGAGCGCATTGACGGTCTTGATCGACATCATCGGGCCTTCGAAGGTCGACATGCCGTAGAAAGACAGGGACACGATCAGGAAACGCAGGATCGGGTCGTCACGCAGTTTGTGCCAGGCGCCAGACAGGGTCATGATGCCGTTGATCATGCCGCCCCAGCTGGGGGCCAACAAGATGAGCGAGAAGACCATGCCCACCGATTGGGTCCAATCGGGCAGCGCGGTGTAGTGCAGGTGGTGTGGGCCGGCCCACATGTAGGTGAAGATCAGGGCCCAGAAGTGCACGATCGACAGGCGGTACGAGTACACGGGGCGCTCAGCCTGCTTGGGGATGAAGTAATACATCATGCCCAGGAAACCAGCCGTGAGGAAGAAGCCCACAGCGTTATGGCCATACCACCACTGGACCATGGCGTCCTGCACACCCGCGTAGGCGGAGTAGGACTTCATCATGCCCACGGGCAGCGCTGCGCTGTTGACGATGTGCAACAAGGCCACGGCGATGATGAACGCACCAAAGAACCAGTTGGCCACATAAATGTGACGCACCTTGCGTGTGCCGATGGTGCCAAAGAAGACCACGGCAAACGCCACCCAGACCAGGGTGATCAGGATGTCGATGGGCCACTCCAGCTCGGCGTATTCCTTGCCGCTGGTGTAACCCAAAGGTAGGGAAATGGCGGCCAACAAGATGACCAGTTGCCAGCCCCAGAAGGTGAAAGCCGCGAGTTTCTCGCCAAACAGCCGGACGTTGCAGGTGCGCTGCACCACGTAGTAAGCCGCTGCGAACAAGCCGCAACCACCGAACGCAAAAATCACCGCGTTGGTGTGCAATGGCCGCAGGCGACCGTAGCTGAGCCAGGAAATGCCCAGGTTGAGCTCCGGCCAGGTCAGCTGGGCCGCGATGATCACGCCCACCAGCATGCCCACTACGCCCCAAACCACCGTCATGATGGCGAATTGCCTGACAACCTTGTCGTTGTAGGACGTCGCCTGCATATTGGCAAATTTCATTTTCACCTCTTCTTTTTAAAAACTACCAGCACAGTTTGCCCGGGTATACACCGAGGTCACTTGATCAAAATCAATCGTCACGCAAAATGCGCTCGCCTTCGGCCTCGATGTCCTCAAATTGACCCCGGTCAATCGCCCACCAGAGACCGGCCAGGATGAAAAACACCAAAGCCACAGACAAGGGAATCAGCAAATACAGGATGTCCATGGTCTTGCCTCAAGCAGCTTGAAGGATCAGTGCGGGTGCAGGCGTCACTTCGGGCAGCGCCTGTGCCAGCCGCAAAGCATTGAGCACGACCAGCAGGGAACTGAGCGCCATCCCCAGGCCTGCCGCCCAGGCAGGCAACCACCCCATCAGGGCCAGCGGCACGCAAGCGGCGTTGTAAGCCGCTGACCACCACAGGTTTTGCCGCACGATGCGCATCGTCCGGCGGCTGCGCAGCACAGTGCTCACCAGCACATCGAGTTGGCCGCCCATCAACACAAAATCGGATTTGGACTGGGCCAGCGGCACGGCCTGGCCCAGCGCAAAGGATACATCGGCCCCGGCCAACACCGGGCCGTCGTTCAGGCCGTCACCCACCATGGCCACTTTGTGGCCCTGGGCCTGCAGGGCCTGCAACGCCTGCAGCTTGTGTTGGGGGCTGCAGCAGCCTTGCGCGGACTCAATGCCCACGGTCTGGGCCACCTGACTCACAGCGGTCTGCGCATCGCCAGACAGGACCTGGATAGACAGCCCCAGGCTGGCCAGCTGGCGGACCACACGGGCCGCTTCGGGCCGCACCTCTTCGGCCAACTCGAAGCTCGCCAACCAGCCAGACGCATCGGCCAGGCTGACCTGCAAATGGTGCCCGGGCAATGCTGGTGCCGCACAAAACGCCGCCGAGCCCAGGCGCAGAGTTTGAACAGGCTGCCCCTGCAGCGTCAAAACACCTTGCACGCCCTGCCCTGCCCGCTCGCTCACCTCTTGCGCGGTCAAGGCTTCGAGTTCAGCCAGACGGCCTGTCGCATCGGCACGGCGACGGGCCTCTGACCACAAGGCCCGCGAGACCGGGTGCAGGGAATGCCGCGCCAGGCTGGCGGCCCAATCCAGGGCCAGGTCCGCGCTAAAGCCTTCGCGCGTGTGGATGCGAACCACCTCAAAAGCGTCGCGTGTCAAGGTGCCGGTTTTGTCAAAAATCACGGTGTCAATGTGGGCCAGGTTTTGCAAGGCACTCAGGCGCCGCACCAGCACCCCGCTGCGGGCCAGTGCCCCGGCCGTGGCCAACATGGCCGCAGGTGTGGCCAAAGACAAAGCGCAGGGACAGGTCACGATCAGCACGGCGACGGCCACCATCACCGCATGCGCCGGATCGCTTGGCCACCAGTAAACGGCCGAAGCCAATGAGGCCAGCATCACCGCCACCAAAAAGGGCTTGGCCCAGCGGTCGACCAGCTGCGCCATGGCGGGCTTGGACACCGAGGCGCTTTCCATCAGCGAGACGATTTGCGCATAGCGGGTGGCGGCGCCAACCTGCTCGATCTGGACCTGCAAGGTGCCGCTCAAGTTGTGGCTGCCTGCAATCACGCGGTCGCCCGCGCGCCGTGCCAGTGGCCGCGACTCGCCCGTGAGCAAGGCTTCGTCCACTTGGGTCTGACCGGACAGCACCAGGCCGTCGCCCGCAAAGGCTTCACCGGGCAAGACCTCGATCACGTCACCGACCTGCAGGCGGCGAATGGACACCAGCGCCCAACTGCCATTGGCCTGGCGCTTGCGCACGCTGTCGGGCAGTCGGTTGAGCACGGCCTCCAAAGCCCCGGCCGTGCGGTCGCGCATGCGCAACTCCAGCCAGCGGCCGGTGAGCAAAAAGAAAACGAACATGGTGAACGAGTCAAAAAAGACCTCGGCCCCGAACGGGCCCTCGGGCTCGAAAGTGCCCAGCGTGCTGACCACAAATGTCACCACCATGCCCAGCGCCACGGGTAAGTCCATGCTGATTTGGCGTTCACGCAAATCGCGCCAGGCATTGCGCAAAAATGGGGCACACGAAAACAGCATGACGGGCAATGACAGCACCCAGGACGCCCAGCGCAGTAAGTGCATGGCTTCGTCCGAGATGTCGCCCGGTTGCGTGAGGTACGTCGGGGTGGCGTACATCATGACTTGCATCATGCACATGGCCGCCACCGCCCAACGCCAGACCATGCGCCGGGCTTCTTCGCGTCGTTGTGCATGCGCATGGGCATCGTTGGCGGGCAAGGCCTTGTAGCCATGGCGCTCGACCGAGCGCATCCACTGCGAAGGTCGGGTGCGTTCGGGCGACCAAACCACTTGTCCCCGGTGGCTGGCGCCACTGATTTGCACTGACCGGACCCCGGGCACGGCCCGCAAGGCATCCTCCAGAGTGATGGCGCAGGCGGCGCAATGCATCCCCTCAAACACCACGCTGGAGCGCCAGCAACCCGATTCGTCTTTTTCGGGCAGACTGAACGCAGCCCACTCCTGCGGTTCATCGAGCAGCTGCAGGCGCAGGTCGTGGTCTTCGCTGCCCGGGCCCATCGGCCCCATGGGCTCAGCCGCCATCGGGGTCACTTGGGGCAGAACATTGACTTGTGTCATGTTTTGAAGATACGACAGATGCCGCGCAGAAAGCTTGATGTGCATCAAGTGGGCACGTTTGCAGCTCTTTTAAGCTGCACTTTCATCAACGACATCAGGAGCAATTCATGTACAAACGCATCCTCGTAGCCACCGATGGCTCCACCCTCTCCAAAAAAGCCGTGGCCAGTGCCATTGAGCTGGCCGCCACCTGTGGCGCAGAACTGGTTGCGCTCAAGGTCGTTCCCCGCTACCCCCAGGCTTACTTTGAAGGCAGCATCCCCCTGTCTGTGGAGGAAATCGCCCGGGTCGAGGCCCAGTGGACCGACTCGGCACAGGCACAACTGGCAGCAGTCGAAAAATCGGCCAAAGCCAAAGCTGTGAGCACCAAGGCCATCACCGTCAAATCGGATGTGGTGTCCGACGCCATCATCGCAGCGGCCAAAAAGCACAAAGCCGACCTGATCGTCATGGCCTCGCACGGGCGCAAAGGCATCAAGCGCCTGCTGCTGGGCAGCGAGACCCAGCAGGTCCTGACGCATTCGCACATACCGGTGCTGGTACTGCGCTGAGCCATGCCATGGTGCGTCGAGGGGCGACATGCCCCTCGACCCCAACAGTTTTGCCTCCCGGGGCCGTGTCTTTCGACATCCTAAAATGAATACATTTTCAGGAATACCGAGACATGGCCAGTTTGCTGCAGCTGCAACCACACACCCACCCGCGTCCCCGCACGAGGCGGGTCCTGCGTCTGGCATGGGCTTGGCTGGCGCTGAGCACGATGGCCTGCACGGCCCTGGCCCAAAATCTGGTGATCGAAAGCTGGCGCAAGGACGACCAGCTGTTTTGGGACAAAGTGCTGATCCCGGCATTTCAAAGACAGCATCCCGGCATCCGCCTGAGCTTCAGGGCAGAAGAACCCTTGGCATACGACGCCCGCCTGGAGTCGCGTCTGTCCACCCGCCGCGCAGGCGATCTGGTGTTTTGCCGTCCCTTTGATGGCAGCGTGCGCATGCATGCCAAAGGTTATTTGTTGCCTTTGAAAGCACAGGAGCTCGTGCACTTCAGCCCGCAGGCGCGACAAGCCTGGATCACGGACGACGGCCAGACCACCTATTGCCTGCCTGTGGCTTATGTCATGCACGGCTTGTTCTACAACAAGAAGATCTTCAAGGACCTGAACCTGCAGCCGCCTGTCACGGTCGAAGAATTTCTGCATTTGCTGGGCCGGATCGGGGCGGCTGGCAACATAACCCCCTTGGCGCTGGGCACGGCCGATATGTGGGAGTCCACCCAGGTCGTTTTCACAGGCATGGGGCCCAATTTCTGGGGCGGCGAGAAAGCCCGCTTGGGTCTGATCCGGGGCACAGCCAAATTCACCGACCCTGGCTTCATCAAGGCCTGGGAGATGATGGCCAGGCTCAAGCCGCACATGCATCCCCGACAAAACGACATGTCCAACGCCGACATCCAGCTGCTATTTGCCACTGGCCACGCCGCGGTGTACCCGACCGGCTCATGGGACATTGATTTTTTGCGCAGCACCAGTTTTGCCTACAAAAAACCGATTGACTTGGGCGTTTTCAAGCCACCGCTCGAAAAAGCCGGTCAGACATGCCACATCTCGGTGCACCCGGACTTCGGGATTGGCGTGAACCGGAACAGCCCCAACCAGGCCGCAGCCCTGAAATTCATCGCCTGGCTGGGCAGCGCCGATTTCGCCCAACTGCTCACCGACACCCTGACGGGCTACTTTCCCTTGTCGGATCACCCGGTCAAGGTCCATGACCCGCTGGGGCAGGAAATGCTCAACTGGCGCCAAGAGTGCCAGGACACCATCCGTCTGAACGCCCAAAAAATCAACCGGGTGTGGCCGTCCATGGAAGAGGAGCTTTGGTACGCCAATGTCAAAGTCATCAACCAGGACATCACGCCGGAGCAAGCCGCTCGGCACATCCAGGGCGTGCACGAAAAAAACAGTTACCTGCCCTGAGGCCGCCCCGCTAAGCGATCAGCTGGCGAACAGCGCCTTGTACTGCTCGCGCAGCAGGTTCTTTTGCACCTTGCCCATGGTGTTGCGCGGCAACTCGGCCACCACAAAGCAACGCTTGGGGATTTTGAAATTGGCCAGTTTGGCCTTCAGTTCAGCCAGAATCGCATCCGGCTGCACACTGGCCCCGGGCTTGGCAATCACCACGGCCACACCCACCTCACCAAAATCCGGATGGGGCACGCCCACCACCGCGCTCTCGGCCACGCCCTTCATCTCGTTGATGTAGCCCTCGATTTCAGCCGGGTACACGTTGTAGCCGCCGCTGATGATCAGGTCCTTGCTGCGGCCGACAATGGTCACATACCCCCGCTCATCGACCTTGCCCACATCGCCGGTCTTGAAATAGCCATCGGCGGTGAATTCTTCGGCGGTTTTTTCGGGCATGCGCCAGTAGCCCTTGAACACATTGGGGCCTTTGACCTGGATACCGCCGATCTCGCCCACCGGCAAGTCCTGTCCGTCGTCGCCGCGCACGCGCAAGGACACGCCGGGCAAAGGAAAGCCCACGGTGCCGCCGCGGCGCTCGGACTGGTTGGCGTAACGTTTGTCTGCCGCATACGGGTTGGAGGTGAGCATGGCGGTTTCGCTCATGCCGTAGCGCTCCAAAATGGTGTGGCCTGTGCGCTGCTGCCACTCGGTAAAAGTTTCGATCAACAAAGGCGCAGAGCCCGCGATGAACAAACGCATGTTTTGGACCGCCGCTTTGTCGAGCGAGGGCTCGGCCAGCATGCGCACATACAGGGTGGGCACACCCATGAAGACGGTGGCCCTTTTCATGTGCGCAATGGCACGCTTGGGCTCGAACTTGGCCATCCAGATCATCTTGCTGCCGTTGATCAGGGCCCCATGAATGGCCACAAACAGACCATGCACATGGAAGATGGGCAAAGCATGGATCAGCACATCGCCACGGCCTTCAGGCCCACCGGTCTTTGTCCAGCCCCAGTAGTCCTTGAGCGTGAGTGCATTGCTGAGCATGTTGCCGTGCGTGAGCATCGCACCTTTGCTGCGACCGGTGGTGCCGCTGGTGTAGAGGATCGCGGCCAGGTCATCGGCCTGACGCGGCACCGCCTGGTGCTGGTCACTGTGGTGCGCGGCCCGCTCCAGCAAGCTGCCTGTGCGGTCATCGCCCAATGTGAACACATGCTGCGTCCCCGACTTGAAAGCGATCTTGCTGACCCAGCCAAAGTTGGCCGGGCTGCAAACCACGACAGCCGGTTCGGCATTGCCGATGAAGTATTCGATCTCGGCGCTCTGGTAAGCGGTGTTGAGCGGCAGGAACACATAACCAGCACGCAATGTCGCCAGGTAAAGCATCATCGCTTCGACCGATTTTTCGACCTGCACCGCCACGCGGCTGCCTGCGGGCAAGTCCAGCGATTGCAGCAAATTGGCCATCATGGCCGTGGCGCGGTCCAGGTCTTGCCAGCTGTAGTGCAAGCCCTCGTCGGTTTCGATCGCCACCGCAGTCAGGTCGGCAGGAAAAGCAGCCCGCAGGGCCGAAAACAGGTTCTGGTGGGTCATGGTTTCAAAGTGACAACGTGAAAAAGCATGAAAAAGGGCCCGATCACAGGCCCATTACTCATTCAATGCCGGGCTCAGTCGAGCTTGGCCCCCGAGGCCTTGACGACCTGCGACCACTTGGCCAGCTCTTTTTTGATGAAAGCGTCAAACTGGGTGGTGGTCAGGTTGGGGAAGTCTGCACCCTGGTTGGCCCAGACGGCTTTGGCTTCGTCGGTCTGGCAGGCACGGCGGATTTCTTCGATGGCCCGGGCTTGGGCGTCCGCTGGCGTGCCTTTGGGGGCCCACACGCCATACCAGGTCGAGACGGTGTAATCGGGCAGACCCAATTCGGCCGAGCAAGGCACGTCCGGGAATGCCGCATTGCGCTTGGCGCCCGAGACCATCATCGCCTTGATCCGGCCGCCTTTGATATGGGCAGCCGAAGAACCCAGACCGTCGAACATCATGTCCACATTGCCCGCAATCAGGTCCTGCAAAGCCGGGCCTGCGCCGCGGTAAGGGATGTGGGTGATGAAGGTCTTGGTCTGCAGCTTGAACAACTCGCCCGCCAAGTGGTGGGAGGTGCCGCCGCCCGCTGAGCCGTAATTGAGGCGTCCGGGGTTCTTTTTGACCATCTCCAGAAAGGCCTTGAAATCGGCCATCGGGACTTTCTTGGGGTTGACCACCAGCACCTGCGGCACATTGGCCACCAGGATCAAGGGAACCAGGTCACGTTCCAGGTCGTAGTCCAGCTTGGGGTACATGCTGGGCGCAATCGTGTGGTGCACAGCGCCCATGAACAGGTTGTAGCCATCGGGGGCCGACTTGGCCGCCACCCCGGCGCCCAGGGTGCCGCCTGCGCCGCCCCGGTTGTCAATGACCAATTGTTTGCCGGTCAATTTGGCAAACTGGGCGGACAGGGGTCGGGCGAATGCATCGGTGCCCCCGCCTGCCGGAAACGGCACCACCATCGTGACAGGTTTGGTGGGCCAGCTGCTTTGGGCCTGCGCCCACAGGGGCAGGCTGCCGGACAAGGCGGCCAGGCTCTTCAAGAAATCCCGGCGCTGTTGAGCGTTGAACTGAGCGGTCATGAAACGTCTCCTCGTTTTAGGTGCCCGCATCATAAGGCGAGTCGTGCGAACTTGCTCGGCGTCTATGGGCGTAGGGACTGGCCGGCTGTCACCCGGATGTCTTGCGGCTCCAGACCCACAGCGCCACACCGCCCAGCATCATGGGCACACACAGCCATTGCCCCATGCTCATGCCCAGGCTCAAGAGGCCCAGATGGGCATCGGGTTCGCGGAAAAACTCGGCCACAAAGCGGAAAAAGCCATAGCCCAACAAAAATGCACCCGACACCTGACCCGTTGGGCGTTCTTTGCGGGCAAACCACCACAGCAACACAAACAGCAGCAAGCCCTCCAGCGCGATCTGGTAGAGCTGCGATGGGTGGCGCGGCAAATCGCCCGCGCCCCGGAACACCATGCCCCAAGGCAAGGACGGGTCGGCCACACGGCCCCATAACTCGCCATTCAGAAAGTTGCCCACCCGCCCCGCCGCCAGGCCCGTGGGCACACAAGGGGCCACAAAGTCCATGGCCTGCAAAAAAGGGCGTTGGCGCGTGCGGGCAAACCAGAACATGGCCAGCATCACGCCCAGCAAGCCGCCATGAAAACTCATGCCGCCTTGCCAAACCGCGAAGATTTCGAGGGGGTTGGACAGGTAATAAGCCGGTTTGTAAAACAGGCAATACCCCAAACGCCCGCCCAAGATGACGCCGAGCACGCCCAAAAACAGGATGTCTTCCACATCGCGTTTTTGCCATTGCGGCAGATTTTTGAACGGCAAATGCGCCAAACGGCGTGTACCCAGCCAGAAAAACAAGCCAAAAGCGGCCAGATAAGTCAGGCCGTACCAGTGGATGGCCAAAGGGCCGAGTTGCAGGGCGACAGGGTCAATTTGAGGATGGATCAGCATGCCCGGATTGTGCACCGGTCAAGCCTCCGACCGGACACAAAGGCCTGTGACTCGCCCGTTAGAATGTGGCGACCTTCTTTTGGCCATCTACCTAGACACCACCATGAGCGACAAAATCATCCCAATCACCCCCATCAACCGCCGCAGCGCCAACATCACGCAGGGCAAATCCCGCGCCCCGAACCGCTCGATGTACTACGCCATGGGCTATGAAGAAGGCGATTTCGTCAAACCCATGGTCGGCGTGGCCAACGGCCACAGCACCATCACGCCTTGCAACAGCGGTCTGCAAAAGCTGGCCGACGCGGCCGTGGCGGGCATCGAAGAAGCCGGTGGCAACGCCCAGATTTTCGGCACCCCCACCATTTCCGACGGCATGGCCATGGGCACCGAAGGCATGAAGTACTCTCTGGTCAGCCGCGAGGTGATCTCGGACTGCATCGAGACCTGCGTGCAGGGCCAGTGGATGGACGGCGTGCTGGTGGTCGGCGGCTGCGACAAGAACATGCCCGGCGGCATGATGGGCATGCTGCGCGCCAACGTGCCCGCCATCTATGTGTACGGCGGCACCATCCTGCCCGGCCGTTACCAGGGCAAAGACCTGAACATCGTGAGCGTGTTCGAGGCCGTGGGCGAAAACGCTGCAGGCAAACTCAGCGACTTCGACCTCAAGGAAATCGAAAAACGCGCCATCCCTGGCACGGGCTCTTGCGGCGGCATGTACACCGCCAACACCATGTCTTCGGCTTTCGAGGCGCTGGGCATGTCCCTGCCCTACTCGTCGACCATGGCCAACCCGCACGACGAAAAGCAGAACTCGGCCAAGGAATCGGCCAAGGTGCTGATCGAAGCCATCAAGAACGACCTCAAGCCCCGCGACATCGTCACCAAGGAAGCCATCGAAAACGCCGTGGCCGTGATCATGGCCACGGGCGGCTCGACCAACGCGGTGCTGCACTTCCTGGCCATCGCCCACACTGCGGGCGTGGACTGGACCATTGACGATTTCGAGCGCATGCGCAAGAAAGTGCCTGTGATTTGCGACCTCAAACCGAGCGGCAAGTACCTGGCGGTGGACCTGCACCAGGCCGGCGGCATCCCGCAAGTCATGAAGGTCCTGCTCAAGGCCGGTTTGCTACACGGTGACTGCATGACCATCACGGGCAAGACCGTGGCCGAAAACCTGAAAGACGTGCCCGACACGCCCCGCGCCGATCAGGATGTGATCCGCCCGATCGACAAACCGATGTACGCCGAAGGCCACCTGGCCATCCTCAAAGGCAACCTGTCGCCCGAAGGCGCCGTGGCCAAAATCACCGGCCTGAAAAACCCCGTCATCACCGGCCCCGCCCGTGTGTTCGACGACGAGCAATCCGCTTTGCAAGCCATTTTGGCGGGCAAGATCCAAGCCGGTGATGTGATGGTTTTGCGCTACCTCGGCCCCAAGGGCGGCCCCGGCATGCCCGAAATGCTGGCCCCCACGGGCGCTTTGATTGGTGCCGGTCTGGGCGAAAGCGTGGGCCTGATCACCGATGGCCGTTTCTCCGGCGGCACCTGGGGCATGGTGGTGGGCCACGTCGCCCCTGAGGCCGCTGCAGGCGGCACGATCGCGTTTGTCAAAGAAGGCGACAGCATCACCATCGACGCGCACAAGCTGATCCTGGAGCTGAACGTGCCCGAAGCCGAACTGGCCAAGCGCCGCGAAGGCTGGAAAGCCCCTGAGCCCCGTTACACCCGGGGTGTGCAGGCCAAGTTTGCCTTCAATGCATCGAGCGCCAGCAAAGGTGCCGTGCTGGACCTGTACTGATCCCGTGAAAGCCACTCGCATGCTGCGCATCCTGGTCACCGGCGTACTGGCCTTGTGGGCGGTGGCCCCGGCCATGGCCGACCAGGCTCTGGCCACGAGCAAAAGCTGCATGGGCTGCCACGGCGTTCAGCGCAAAGTGGTAGGCCCGGCCTTCAAGGATGTGGCCGCCAAGTACAAAGGTGACAAGACCGCGGTCGAGCACCTGACCCGCAAGATCAAACAGGGAGGGTCGGGCGTCTGGGGCAAAGTGATGATGCCGGCCAACCCGCAGGTCAGCGATGCCGATGCCCAAAAACTGGCCTTGTGGATTTTGAACACGCCCTGAAGCGCACGACGCTCACAGCAAAAAGCCGCTCCAAGGAGCGGCTTTTTGCTGGGTTCAATGAATGCTGTGGCGGTCCGTGAGCTGCATCTGCCGCTCACCCTGGACCACCCAGGCCCTCACAAACCAATGGCGGCGATACCGGCTTTGGCGATCTGGGCGTCTTCGTTCGACTTGACGCCGCTCACACCGACCGCGCCCAGGCAAAAGCCGTCTTTCATGATCGGCACGCCCCCTTCGAGCATGCCCTGAATGGTCGGAGCCGACAGGAACGAGGTGCGGCCGCCGTTGATGACGTCTTCGTAGCCCTTGGTCTCGCGACGGCCCAGAGCCGCCGTGTGGGCTTTGGCCGGGGCGATGTGCGAGGACACGGGCGCTGCGCCATCGAGACGCGCAAAGTGCAGCAAATGGCCGCCTGCATCGACGATGGCGATGCTCACCGCCCAGTTGTTCTTGAGGGCTTCGGCTTCGGCCGCAGCGGCAATGGCTTTGACATCGGAGAGTTCGAGGCTGGCTTGAGTTTTCATGGTGTGGACTGATCAGTTTTGAAAACCACAAGGATACACGGGCACACGACCGCCATTGCAGACCCCTGTGCAAAACTGATTCACCCGGATAACCCCATGACGGCGCGGATATTGGGTCGGCGGGCAGCCTCACCCTACAATGCAATGGCCCTGAAATCAGGGTTTGAACAGGAGAGACAAGCATGAGCGACCTTCGCACACTGAACACCACAGACTGGGGCCACGGCACCGATCTGGCCACACGCAACCGCGTGCTGCGCAATACCTACTGGCTGCTGGCCCTGAGCTTGCTGCCTACCGTTTTGGGCGCCTGGCTGGGCGTGAGCACCGGCATCACCCGCTCGCTGTCGGGAGGCGTGGGCCTTGTGGTCTTCCTGGCGGGTGCCTTCGGCTTCATGTTCGCCATCGAGAAAACCAAGAACTCGGCAGCTGGCGTGCCCGTGCTGCTGGCCTTCACCTTCTTCATGGGCCTGATGCTCTCGCGCATGATCGCCATGGTGCTGGGCTTCAAGAACGGCGCCGACCTGGTGATGACCGCCTTTGCGGGTACCGCTGGCGTGTTCTTCGTCATGGCCAGCCTGGCCAGCACCATCAAACGTGATCTGTCGGGCATGTCCAAGTGGCTGTTTGTGGGCGCCTTGGCCATCATGATCGGCGGCATCATCAACGTCTTTGTCGGCTCCACCGTGGGCATGATGGTGATCTCGGTCATGGCCATCGGCATCTTCAGCGCCTACATGCTGTACGACCTGAAACAGATCATCGACGGCGGCGAGACCAACTACATCAGCGCCACACTGGCCCTGTACATGGACATCTTCAACGTGTTCCAGAGCTTGCTGGCCTTGTTGGGCATCATGGGCGGTGAGCGCGACTGATTCGCGTCACCTCCCTTCAAACAAAAAGGCTCCCTCGGGAGCCTTTTTTGTCGGCGTAGGGCCGGTGGCCGGCCTCCAGACCTTGGGTCTCAGGCCAATTCAAACACCGCCATGCTCTCCACATGGGCGGTGTGAGCGAACATGTTGATCACCCCGGCACTCACGCATCGGTAACCGGCACGGTGCACCAGAATGCCTGCGTCTCGGGCCAGCGTGGCGGGGTTGCAGCTCACATAAACGATGCACTTTGGCGGTGTCCAGCCCTGGCGCAGGTCCTGGTTTTCGTGCAGCTCGGCCAGCGCCTTGCTCAGGGCAAAAGCACCTTCGCGTGGCGGGTCCACCAGCCATTTGTCTGCGGTGCCATCGGCCACCAGCATCTCGGGCGTCATCTCAAACAAATTGCGCGCCACAAACTGCGTGGGGGCCAGGGCCTGGCCTGCGGGCCGGGTGGCCTGGTTGCGGGCGTAGTTGTCGAGTGAACGCGCCACCAGCGTCTCGGAACCCTCGATGCCCAGCACCTGCGCCGCTTGCGTGGCAATGGGCAGGGTGAAGTTGCCCAGGCCACAGAACCAGTCGATCACCCGCTCGGTTTTTTGCGCTTGCAGCAGGCGCAACGCACGGGCCACCAGCACGCGGTTGATGAAGGGGTTGACCTGGGTGAAATCGGTGGGCCGAAACGGCATGGTGATACCAAAGTCGGGCAAGCCGTAACTCAGCTGCGCCCCACCCTCGTCGAGCAAATGCACCGTGTCCGGGCCTTTGGGCTGCAACCACCACTGCACCTGGTGCTCGGCGGCAAAGGCCCGCAGCAGGGCTTTGTCGCCCTCGCCCAAGGGCTCCAGATGCCGCAGCACCAAGGCCGTGACCTCGTCGCCGCAGGCCAGCTCCAGTTGGGGCAAGGTTTCGCGAGCGTCCATCTGGCCGATCAAGGCGCGCAAAGGTAACAGCATGCGGCTGACATGGGGCGGCAGGACCGGGCAGACCTTCATGTCGGCGATGTAACGGCTTTTGCGCTCGTGAAAGCCAATCAGCACTTCGCCCTTTTTGATCACATAACGCACCGACAGGCGGGCACGGTAGCGGTAGCCCCAGGTCGGCCCCTCGATCGGGCGCAGCATGGTTTCCGGTTTGACCTTGCCCAGGTGCCACAGGTTGTCTTCAAGCACGCGCTGCTTGACCGCCACTTGGGCCGAGGCCTCCAGGTGCTGCATCTTGCAGCCGCCACAGGCCCCCGCATGCAAGCCGAAATGGGGGCAACCGGGCTGCACGCGCTGAGAGGACTCATGGTGGATCTGGGTGACGGTGCCCTGCTCCCAATTGTTCTTTTTGCGGTGCACGTTGACCGACACCAGCTCGAAAGGCAAAGCGCCTTCAATGAACACCACTTTGCCGTCGGGTCGGCGGGCGATGCCTTGGGCATCCATGTCCAGGGAGCCCACGCGCAGCCAGCCCTCAGGCAGGTCGGCGCTGGAGTGGCTGGGTTCGTCGGCGTGGGCTTGGGATAGGGAAATGTCGGGTTCGCTCATCCTCTGATTGTCTCAGGATGTGAGGCCGCCCTGGAGGGTCCAGCGCACAGTTTCAGGGGGAAACGTCAAGCCCAAGCTTGCAGGTATTCCTGCCAGTGCGGCTCTTGCGGGGCCAGATTACCCAGCTGGTCTTGGACAAAGGCGATTTCCTGCGCGTACTCGGCCTCGGTGAAGCCGCCGCGCATTTTCTGAAAGCGGCAGTACAGCAAATAGGTGTTCATCACATCGGTTTCGCAGTAACGCCGGATGTCTTCGGTGTGACCCGCCTGAAACTGCGCATAAACCTGAGCGCCATCCATGCCCAGCTTGCCGGGAAAGCCGCACAGCTTGGCCAGGGCGTCCATGGGGGCGTTGTTTTTGGGCGTGTATTTGGCCAGCAGGTCCATCAGGTCCAGGTGGCGCATGTGGTAGCGCGAGATGTAGTTGTTCCACTTGAACTCGCGGTCATCGTCGCCCAGGTCCCAGTACTTGTCGGCCACCACGCCGTGCATCAACCCCCGGTAGTGCAACACCGGGAGATCGAAACCGCTGCCATTCCAGCTGACCAATTGGGGAGCATGCTTTTCGATGGCCTGGAAAAAGTTCTGAACCACTTTGGCTTCGCTGTGGCCATCGCGGTCCACAAAGGAGTGCACGCGCAAACCCTCGGCATGGCGAAACACACAGCTGATGCACAGAATGCGCTGCAGGTACAGGGGCATGAAATCGCTTTTGCCCTCCGCAGCCCGCTCGGCCTGCCACTGCGCATGCAGCTGGGCATCGGTCACCTCGGCAGGCCCCGGATTCAGCCGACGCCAGCCGGCCATGTCCGGGATGGTTTCGATGTCAAAAACCAGGACAGGCCACGGCATGGACAAGCCGCTCAGCGTGCGGGCAAAAGCTTGGCCGGGTCTACAGGCTTGCCTTGTCTGCGCACTTCAAAGTGCAGTTTGACGCGGTCCGCATCGGACTTGCCCATTTCGGCAATTTTCTGGCCCTTGCGCACCTTTTGGTCCTCTTTGACCAGCAAGGCCTGGTTGTGCGCATAAGCCGTCAAAAACGTGTTGTTGTGTTTGAGGATGATCAGGTTGCCGTAGCCACGCAGGCCCGAGCCGGCATAGACCACCTGCCCATCGGCAGCGGCCATCACGGGATCTCCCGCTTTACCCCCGATGTCCAGGCCTTTGTTTTTGGCCTCGTCAAATCCGGCAATCAGCACTCCATTGGCCGGCCAAATGAAGCCCAGGCCTTCGTCGCTGAGCGAACCGTTTTGTGCAGCCGGTGCAGGCTCGGGCTTGGGCGGTGTGGCCGTGGCCGAGGTGCTGCCCGAAGGCGCGATCGGGCGAACCACCACGCCGGAGTTTTCAAGAGCAGCCCCAGGTGGGGCCACGCGCAAGACCTGACCCACTTCGATCAGGTCGGGGTTGGTCAGATTGTTCCAGCGGGCCAAATCACGCCAGCCTTGCCCGTTGTCCAGACCGATACGGGTCAAGGTGTCGCCTCGCTGAACGGTGTAATAACCGGGTTTGCCAGCATTTTCACTGCCAGGCAAGGACTTGTCCACTTCACCCGAAGCCGTTGTCACGGGGGCGGACGGCGTTTGGGGTGCACGGCTCATCCCCGTTCGGTCCTCCACTGGCGCAGGCACCCGAACAGACGAGGTGCAGGCGCTCAGCAATGCCACAGCCAAAGTAGTCAAAACCAGGGGACGAAAAGGTAGGAGTGAAGTCATCGGTTTTTACGTGTTCAGGCGACGCCTGATTTTAGAGGGACAAAATGCACCGCCTCGAGCACCTGACGCTCATAGCCCTGCGCAGTTTTCAAAATCACGACCAGCGCCTGATGGCCCGCCGGGGTGATGGTCGGCGCAATCAAACGCCCGCCCAGCGCCAACTGGTCTAGCCAAGCTTGGGGCACGGCCTCGCCGCCAGCGGCCGAAATGATGCCGGCATACGGCGCGCCTTTGGGATAACCCAGCATGCCATCGCCAAAAATCAGGTGCACGTTGTGCAGCCTGAAGGGCCGCAAATTGGTTCGGGCTTTTTCGTGCAGGCCTCGCAAACGCTCGATGCTGTACACCTCGGTGGCGACATGGCTGAGCACGGCGGCCTGGTAGCCGCAACCGGTGCCGATTTCCAGAACGCGGCCCAATTTGCCCGGCACGTCCTGGCACAGCAATTCGACCATGCGCGCCACCACATTGGGTTTGGAGATGGTTTGCCCCAGGCCAATCGGCAAACTGGTGTCCTCGTAAGCCTGGTTGACCAAAGCGCTTTCCACAAAACGGTGGCGTTCTACCCGGCCCATGGCCTCCAGCACCCGGGCGTCCTGCACGCCTTGTTCGGCCAACTTGCGCACCATGCGTGCCCGCACGGCACCAGAATCGAGGCCCAGCCCCGAGACGGGCGCAGGCTGGCGTGTCGCTGGCCCTTTCACGCCTGGGGTTGACACCACCACAGGACTTGGCTTGGTGAGCGGACGGGTCGGCGCAGCCGCAGGCGTTTTGCGCGCAGGACTTGAGGCGCCTGTTTGCGACAACTTGACCGGAAAACCAGGGCGCTGACTCATGCGCGGCCTTGAGGAAACAGACGGCCCAGGGTCTGGGCCCAGTGGTCCAGGTGGGCGTGTTCGGTCAAGTCCACCTTGAGCGGTGTCACCACCACATGGCCCAAGCCTGCCGCATGGAAATCGGTGCCTTCGCTGTCGTCCATGGCCGGGCCAGCATTGCCAATCCAGTACATGGTCTGGCCACGCGGGTCCACTTGGGTGATGACCGGCTCGGCCGCGTGACGACGGCCCAGGCGACACAGTTTGGGCGCTTTGATCTGCGCCAGGGGCAAGTTGGGAATGTTCACATTCAACAGCCAGGGCCGGGTGCCCATCAAATCACCCGATTGCATTTGCTGCACCAAGAGCTTGACCTGGGCGGCTGCGGCATCCAGATGCGCCCAGCCTTTGTCGATTTGAGACACGGCGATGGCGGGAATGCCGAAAAGATAACCTTCCATGGCTGCGCCGACGGTGCCTGAATACAGCGTGTCGTCGCCCATATTGGCCCCATTGTTGATGCCGGAAATCACCAGATCGGGGCGATAACCCAGCAAGCCCGTGAGTGCGATGTGCACGCAATCCGCAGGCGTGCCGTTCACATACCGAAAACCGTTGTCGGCGCGGTGGACGTACAAGGGCGTGTGCAATGTCAGCGCATTGGATTTGGCGCTGTTGTTGTGCTCGGGGGCCACCACTTCCACCTCCACATCGGCGATGCTTTGGAGCGCCTCGTAAAGGGCCACAATCCCCTCGGCGCGAAAGCCATCGTCATTGGAAATGAGAATTTTCATGTTGTGTTCCTGTCCAGACCTCGATTGTAGGCGGCACCCTGCCTTGGTCGCTCAGGGGACATGGCCACGCCCCCCGGTTTGCCTAAGATGCAGGCCCATCCCATGAAGCAGATGACAAGGAGAAAATGCATGCACGCTTGGCTTTGCGAGAACCCCATCGGGGTGGACGCGCTCACCTGGAAAGAACTGCCCACGCCCACGCCTGGGCCAGGCCAGGTCCTCATTCAAATACAGGCCGCCAGCCTGAACTTCCCCGACCTGCTCATCGTTCAAAACAAGTACCAGATGAAGCCCGAGCTGCCCTTCGTGCCGGGGTCTGAGTATGCAGGGGTGGTGCAAGCCCTGGGCGAAGGCGTCAAACACCTGAAAGTGGGGCAGACCGTGGCCTGCCTGTCGGGCACCGGGGGCTTTGGCACCCATACACTGGCACCGGCCAAACTGTGCATGCCTTTGCCCGACGGGTTTTCGGCCATCGATGGTGCGGCGTTCATCATGACCTATGCCACCTCGCACCATGCACTGGTCGACCGCGCGGCCCTGAAAGCCGGTGAAACGGTACTGGTTTTGGGTGCCGCAGGCGGTGTGGGCACAGCGGCCATTCAGATTGCCAAGGCCATGGGAGCCAAAGTGATTGCAGCGGCGTCCACCGACGAAAAATGCGCCCTGTGCACCGCATTGGGTGCGGACGCGACCATCAATTACGGTCGCGAGAACCTGCGCGAAGCCCTGAAAACACTGACCGGAGGCCGCGGCCCGGACGTGATTTATGACCCGGTAGGTGGCGATCTGGCCGAGCCTGCCTTCCGCTCGATCGCCTGGCGCGGTCGCTACCTGGTGGTTGGCTTTGCCGGGGGGCCCATCCCTGCCCTGCCCTTGAATTTGCCTTTGCTCAAGGGCGCTTCATTGGTGGGCGTGTTCTGGGGTGACTTTGCCAAACGTGAACCCCAAGCCAACGCGGCCATGATGGCCGAATTGGCGCAGTGGTATGGCCAAGGCAAGATCAAGCCGGTGATTGACCGGACCTTGCCCATGAACGACCTGAAGGCCGCTTACACCTTGATGGGCTCGCGCAGCGTCAAAGGCAAGTTGGTCATGGTGAACTGATGCTGCAAAAAACGCATGGTTGTGAGTCATAAAAAAGGAGGCCTGTTGAGGCCTCCTTTTTTGCAGCTTTGAGCTGCTCCATCAGTTGGCCGTAGCTTCTTCTGGCTCGGCAGGTTCCGAGCGCGAAGCGCGACTCTCCTTCTTCGGGTTGGGCGTGATGTCCAACTGCACTTCGTCCTTGTCGTCGATGTCCACTGTGAGGCGTCCGCCCTCGGTCAGGCGACCAAACAGCAGCTCGTCGGCCAAAGCCTTGCGGATGGTGTCCTGGATCAGGCGCTGCATCGGGCGAGCGCCCATCAGCGGATCGAAGCCCTTCTTGCCCAGGAACTTGCGCAGCGCATCGGTGAAGGTGACTTCCACCTTCTTCTCGGCCAGCTGGGTTTCCAGCTGCAGCAAGAACTTGTCCACCACGCGCAGGATGATCTGCTCATCCAGCGGCTTGAAGCTGACCATGGCATCGAGGCGGTTGCGGAACTCAGGCGTGAACAGGCGTTTGATGTCGCCCATTTCGTCTCCGGCTTGACGCGGGTTGGTGAAACCAATCGTGGCCTTGTTCATGGTCTCGGCCCCCGCGTTGGTGGTCATGATGATGATCACGTTGCGGAAGTCAGCCTTGCGCCCGTTGTTGTCGGTCAAGGTGCCGTGGTCCATCACCTGCAACAGCACGTTGAAGATGTCCGGATGCGCTTTTTCGATCTCGTCGAGCAAGAGCACGCAGTGCGGCTTCTTGGTCACGGCTTCGGTCAACAAACCGCCCTGGTCAAAGCCCACGTAGCCTGGGGGCGCACCGATCAGGCGGCTGACCGCATGGCGCTCCATGTACTCGGACATGTCAAAACGGATCAGCTCAATGCCCAGGATGTAAGCCAGTTGCTTGGCCGCTTCGGTCTTGCCCACGCCCGTGGGGCCGGAGAACAAGAAGGAGCCAATCGGCTTGTCGGTCTTGCCCAGACCCGAGCGGGCCATCTTGACGGCCGAGGCCAGCACTTCCAGCGCCTTGTCCTGTCCGAACACCACCGACTTCAAGTCGCGCTCGATGGTTTGCAGCTTGCTGCGGTCGTCGTTCGAGACGTTGGCAGGCGGGATGCGGGCGATCTTGGCCACGATGTCTTCGATCTCGGTCTTGCCAATCGTCTTCTTGCGCTTGGACGCCACCTGGATGCGCTGGGCAGCCCCGGCTTCGTCGATCACGTCAATCGCCTTGTCGGGCAATTGGCGGTCGTTGATGAACTTGGCTGACAGCTCGGCGGCCGCCTGCAAGGCGGCGATGGTGTACTTGACGCTGTGGTGGTCTTCAAAACGGCTCTTGAGGCCTTTGAGGATGTCCACCGTCTCGGAGACGGTGGGCTCGACCACGTCCACTTTCTGGAAGCGGCGAGACAGGGCAGCGTCTTTTTCGAAGATGCCGCGATATTCGGTGAAGGTGGTCGCGCCGATGCACTTGAGCTGACCGCTGGACAGCGCAGGCTTGAGCAAGTTGGACGCGTCGAGCGTGCCGCCCGAAGCCGCACCCGCACCGATCAAGGTGTGAATCTCGTCGATGAACAAAATACCGTTGGGCTTGTCCTTGAGCGACTTGAGCACACCTTTGAGGCGCTGCTCAAAATCACCCCGGTATTTGGTGCCGGCGAGCAATGCGCCCATGTCCAATGAATACACCGTGGCTTCGGCCAGAATTTCGGGCACCGTGCCCTGCGTGATGCGCCAGGCCAAGCCCTCGGCAATCGCGGTTTTGCCCACGCCCGCTTCGCCCACCAGCAGCGGGTTGTTCTTGCGGCGGCGGCACAGGATCTGGATGGTGCGCTCGACTTCGTACTCGCGACCGATCAGCGGGTCGATCTTGCCGTCTTTGGCCGCCTGGTTCAGGTTGTTGGTGTACTGCTCCAGTGGCGAGGCTTTTTCATTGCGCTCACCACCATTGCCACCCTCTTCGCTCTCAGAGCTCGATGGGTTATCGGCCGATTTGGCCGCTTCGGGTGGGTCGCTTTTGCGGATGCCGTGGGCGATGAAATTCACCACATCCAGCCGGGTGATGCCCTGCTGGTGCAGGTAGTACACAGCGTGCGAATCTTTTTCGCCAAAAATGGCCACCAGCACATTGGCGCCGGTCACTTCTTTTTTGCCACTGCCTGTGGACTGCACATGCATGATGGCACGCTGAATCACGCGCTGAAAGCCCAAAGTCGGCTGGGTATCCACCTCTTCGGTGCCCGCGACCTGGGGCGTGTTGTCCTTGATGAAATTGCTCAAAGCTTTGCGCAAATCATCGATGTTGGCTGCGCAAGCGCGCAACACTTCGGCGGCGCTGGGGTTGTCCAGCAAAGCCAGCAGCAGGTGCTCAACCGTGATGAATTCGTGGCGCTGCTGACGGGCCTCAACAAAGGCCATGTGCAAACTGACTTCCAATTCCTGGGCAATCATGTGATTTCCTTTTTGCCTTGCTGAGAGAGATAGAGACGATGTGGGGGGTAAGCCACACTATTCAATAGGTTCACTGACACATTGCAGCGGGTGACCAGCCTGTTTGGCCGCGTCGAGGACCTGATCCACTTTGGTGGCGGCGACATCTCGGGAGTAAACCCCGCAAACGCCTTTGCCATCGAGATGGATCTTGAGCATGATTTGCGTGGCGGCCTCGCGGTCCTTGCTGAAAAACTCCTGGATCACCATCACCACGAACTCCATGGGGGTGTAGTCATCGTTCAACATCGCCACCTGGTACATTTGGGGCGGTTCAATTTTTTGGGCGCGGCGTTCCAGGACCACCGAATCGCCACCATCGGGCACTCGGGGGGTCACGGTCGGCAGCGTGGGATTTTGAGGTTTTTTCGTTGCCATGAATTCATTCTATCGACGCTTTGGGCCATCTTGAGACGGACCGCGACAAAAGTCTTGGTTGGAAATGGTCATCCCGTCCGGCATCGGGGAAAACCTCACATTGACAAAATTGATAATCCCGAACCACACTGAGCAAAAAACGGAGACATCGCATGCCCAGTGGTACGGTCAAATGGTTCAACGATGCCAAAGGTTTTGGGTTCATTCAGCCCGATGGCGGCGGGCCGGATGCTTTTGCCCACTTCTCGGCCATCCAGTCCGAAGGCTACAAAAGCCTGAAGGAAGGTGCCCGCGTCAGCTTTGAGCTGAGCCAAGGCAGCAAAGGCCTGATGGCCGCGAACATCCGCACCGAATCGGATGCCCCCGGTCCTGCGCAGCCTGACGCGGCGAGGGACCCGGCCACGTCTGACTCTGCCGCCCCTGCGCCCGGAGTTTGAACGCCCGAATCGGCGCGCGCCTCCCCTCACAGCATGGGGATGCCTTTATCCTATGGGCTTTCACCCGCGCATCCCGAACCCATGAACATTTCTGCACTCTTGAACCGCCCCACGTTCCATCGATGGCATCGCCTTGGCGCTTGGGCCTTGGCCTTGCTCGCCGTCAACTGCTGGGCCCAGCAGGGGCCCCAGCTGAATCTGCCCAGAACCCAGCTGCAAGCGGGCATGCACGTGCTGGATGTGCAGCTCGCCCAAACGCCGGAGCAGCGCCAAATCGGTCTGATGTGGCGCAAGGAAATGCCTCAGCACGAAGGCATGTTGTTTGTCTTTGAGCAGCCCGCCACGCAATGCTTCTGGATGCGAAACACCTTGATCCCCTTGTCTGCCGCTTTTGTGGCAGATGACGGGACGATTGTGAACATTGCGGACATGAAACCCCAAAGCGACGACTCGCATTGCTCTGAAAAGCCTGTTCGCTATGTCCTGGAGATGAATCTCGGCTGGTTTGCCAAGCGACAACTCAAGGCGGGTTACAAATTGGGCGGCGCGGTCTTCAAACGCTGAGCGAAGCGCTGCACCGGGAACGCTCAAACACCCCAAACTACATCAGCGCCCTGAGCAGAGCTCAGTTTCAGCAGCTTGAGCATGGGCGCAGCGCGCTGGGCCAGACTGACGGCCTCTTGCAGCTTGGCCTCGCCGTCGTCTGCCCGCTCGGCAGTCTCTTCTTCAGGCTTGTTTTGGGCTGCACGCTGTTTGCGCGTGGCCTCATCTTGCGCCACGGCCGCTTCCAGGCGAGCCATGGCCGCGGGCAGGTCTTGCGCCAGCACGATCCCTTGGACAGGGTCCTTGTCCAGGATGATTTTGAGCAGCCTTCTGGCGTCGGCTTCCAGCATGATGAGGTCGCTGGCGGCTTGGGATTTGAATTTGAACAACATGGGGGCTCCAATCGTGTTGGATTCAGCGGCCCACCGTCTCCATACTTTCGTCGTCAACGGCATCGCCCTGGATCAAGGCCTTGAGTTTATGGCTGGCATGAAAGGTCGCGACACGACGTGCATCAATAGGGATCAATTCTCCGGTGCGCGGGTTGCGGCCCGGACGGGCTGCCTTGGTGCGGATCTGGAAGTTGCCAAAGCCTGAGATCTTCACATCGTCCCCGGCGATCAGGCTGTCCACGACCAGGTCGAAGAAGGCATCGACCATGTCCTTGGACTCGCGCTTGTTCAAGCCGATCTGCTCGAACAGCAAATCGGCCAGGTGCGCCTTGGTCAGGGCCGGGGTTTCCAGGGTTTCAAAGCTGATTTGCATGTGCGCGTCCGTTCAATGAAGCCACGGCATCAAGCCCGCAAACGACCCGACACCTGCCGCGCAAGCTGGTCAATCACCGCCGTCATGGCCGCGTCGATCTGTTCATCGGTCAGGGTTGCCTCGTCGCTGTGCAAGGTCAGGCGTACCGCCAGGCTCTTTTCACCAGCGGCCAATGGGCCAACGGACTCGGCTTTGGGGCGGTAAATGTCAAACAGCACCGCATCGCGCAGCAAACCTTGGGTGGGTGCCGCATGAATGGCCGCCATCAATTGGCCGTGGGTGACCTGCTCGTTCACGATGACCGCGAGGTCGCGCTCCACCGACTGGTGCTTGGCCACCGCATGGGCCACAGGCACCACGCGGGCCGTCACGGCGTCGAGCGACAGCTCGAACACCACGGGCGCACTGGACAGCTCCCAGGCCTGACGCCAACGGGGGTGCAACTCGCCCACATGGCCAATCACCAAGCCGTCCACCAGCACCTGGGCCGAGCGCCCGGGGTGCAGCGCGGGGTGCTCAGCGGCTGCAAAAGTCGCTTTGCGCGGGACCAGCAGCTTTTCCACATCGGCCTTCACGTCGTAAAAATCAACGTTACGGGCCTTGCCCTGCCAGCTCAGGGGCTCCACAGGGCCCCAGGCCATGCCCGCCACGCGCATGGGTTGGTCAAAGCCCTCCACCGTGGTGTCGGTGCTTTGCACCGCGGCGTTGCGCAGGAACACGCGGCCCAGCTCGAACACGCGCACGCGGTCGGCCTTGCGGTCGGCGTTGAACTTGACCACCTGCAAAAGCGAGCCGATCAGGCTGGAGCGCATCACGCTCATCTGACTGGCGATCGGGTTGAGCAGCCGGATTGGCTGGGTGTTGCCCGCCAAGTCGCGTTCCCAGGCTTCTTCGACAAAGCTGTAGTTGATGGTTTCCTGGTAACCCAGTGCCGCAATGGCGCGTCGCACGGCGGACGGGCTGCGCTCGGTCTCTGGGCGCACTTTGGCGGTGATGGGGGCCAGCGGCGGGTTTGTGGGCAGGTTGTTGTAGCCCACCATGCGGGCCACTTCCTCGATCAGGTCTTCTTCGATCTGCAGGTCAAAGCGGAAGCTCGGGGGCGTCACGGTGACCATGCCCTCGCCTTCTGTGACTTGCAAACCCAAACCGCGCAGCGCGTCGGCGCATTGCTTTTGCGTGAGCGGCATGCCGATGACTTTGACCGCACGGGCCACGCGCAGGGTGACGGGCTGGATCGCCGGAATGTTCAGGGTCTGGTCGTCGATGGGGCCGACCTTTGTTTCTGGCGTGCCGCAGATGTTCAGCACCAGCTGGGTGATGCGCTCGATGTGCTCCACCGTCAGTTGCGGGTCCACGCCACGCTCAAAGCGGTGACCGGCATCGGTCGAGAAGTTGTAGCGGCGCGAACGACCCGCGATGGCGGTCGGCCACCAGAAAGCGGCTTCGATGTAGATGTTTTGCGTGTCATCCGACACGGCCGTGGCGTCGCCACCCATGATGCCCGCGAGCGACTCGACCTGGCTGTCGTCGGCGATCACACCCACCTTGTCGTCCACCGTCACGGTGTTGCCGTTCAGCAGCTTGAGCGATTCACCCGCTTGGCCCCAGCGCACCTGCAGGCCGCCGTGGATCTTGTCGAGGTCAAAAATGTGCGAAGGGCGACCGAACTCGAACATCACGTAGTTGGAGATGTCCACCAGCGGGCTCACACTGCGCTGGCCGCAACGGGCCAGGCGGTCCACCATCCATGGCGGCGTCTGGGCCTGGGTGTTCACCCCCTTCACCACCCGACCGCTGAAGCGGCCGCACAGGTCGGGGGCCTGCACCTGCACAGCCAGTTTGTCGCTGATTTGCGTGGCCACAGCCGGAAAAGTCGGGGCCTTGAGCGGTGCGCCAGTCAAGGCCGACACTTCTCGGGCGATGCCGTAGACACTCAGGCAATGCGCCAGATTCGGCGTGAGCTTGAGCGTCATCAAGGTGTCGTCCAGATTCAAATACTGGCGGATGTCCTGACCCAGAGGCGCGTCTGCGGGCAACTCCAACAGGCCGCCATGGTCGTCGGCAATCTGCAGCTCTTTGGCCGAGCACAGCATGCCCTGGCTTTCCACGCCGCGCAGCTTGCCGACCTTGATGACGAAAGGCTTGCCGTCTTCACCTGGGGGCAACTCGGCCCCCACCAGGGCGCAGGGCACACGGATGCCCACGCGGGCATTGGGCGCGCCGCAGACGATGTTGAGCAAACTGCCCTGCCCCACGTCCACCTGACACACGCGCAGGCGGTCGGCATTGGGGTGCTGGACGGCTTCCTTGATTTCACCGACCACGATCTTCGTGAAAGGTGGAGCAACAGGCTCGAGCTCCTCCACTTCGAGGCCGGCCATGGTCAGGGTGTCGGCCAGTTGCTGGGTCGTCAGGGACGGGTTGCAGAATTCGCGCAACCAGGATTCGGGAAATTGCATGTCTCGGGTCTCGGCTTGGAATTACTGGAACTGGCTCAGGAAGCGCACATCGCCGTCAAAGAACAGGCGCAGGTCGTTCACGCCATAGCGCAGCATGGTGAAGCGGTCCATGCCCATGCCAAAGGCGAAGCCGATGAAACGCTCGGGGTCCAGGCCCATGTTGCGCACCACGTTCGGGTGCACCTGGCCAGAACCACCCACTTCGAGCCAGCGCCCGGCGAGCGGGCCGCTCTGGAACTGGATGTCGATCTCGGCGCTGGGCTCGGTGAAAGGGAAGAAGCTGGGGCGGAAACGCAGCACCAGATCGTCGCTTTCGAAAAAGGTGCGGCAGAAATCGGTGACCACGACTTTCAGGTCTTTGAAGCTCACGTTCTCGCCAATCCACAGGCCTTCGCACTGGTGGAACATGGGCGAGTGGGTGGCGTCGCTGTCCACGCGGTAGGTGCGGCCCGGCGCGATGACGCGGATCTCGGGCATGGATGCCGAAGCCCCTTCGGTAGCGTGACCCGCATCAAGCAAGTGACGGTAACGCTTGACGTGCTGCACCGCGTGACGGATCTGCATGGGGCTGGTGTGCGTGCGCAGCAGGTGGCCGCCTTCGACATAGAAAGTGTCGTGCATGGACCGGGCCGGATGGTCCTCGGGCGTGTTGAGCGCGGTGAAGTTGAACCAGTCGGTCTCGATCTCGGGGCCTTGGGCCACTTCAAAACCCATGGAGCCAAAGATCTGCTCCACACGTTCAAGCGTGAGCGAAACAGGGTGCAGGCCGCCCACATTGGCGCTGCGGCCAGGCAAGGTCACGTCCAGCGCCTCGGCCTTGAGCTGGGCCTGCAGCTCGGCGTCCGCCAGCGCCTGACGTCGGTCGTTCAGGGCGGCCTCGATCGCCTGCTTGGCGAGGTTGATGGCGGCACCCCGGGTTTTCTTGTCTTCCACGCTCAAAGCGGCCATGCCCTTCATCAGCTCGGTGATGCGACCGGCTTTGCCCAGAAACAGGGCCTTGGCGTTTTCGAGGTCGGCAGGTGTCAGTGCCTGCGCAAAACTCTGGCGTGCGGATTCGACCAGGGTGTCCAGCTCGTTCATGGTGTGGGGATCGGTGGAAGATCGTTGAATGGGGGAATAAAAAAGGGACTGAAGCTGTTGCGAGCCTCAATCCCTTTGATCGAGTGCGTGGCACAGACCCGAAGGTCCGTGTCACTCATGGACTCAAGCTGCGGCCAGTTTGGCTTTGACTTGGTTCACGATGCCAGCAAAAGCGGCCTTGTCGTGCACGGCGATGTCCGCCAACATCTTACGGTCGATTTCGATGGCAGCCTTCTTCAGGCCGTTGGCGAACTGGCTGTAGGTCAGACCGCATTCACGCGCAGCGGCGTTGATACGGGCAATCCACAACTGACGGAACACACGCTTTTTGGTGCGGCGGTCACGGTAGGCGTATTGGCCAGCCTTCATCACCGCCTGTTTGGCGATGCGGAAGACATTGCCGCGGCGACCGCGGAAACCTTTTGCAAGGGCCAGGACTTTCTTGTGACGGGCGCGTGCCGTTACACCACGTTTAACGCGAGGCATAGTTTTTCTCCTTGTTCGTCAGTGATTACAGGCCAGCCATAGGCAGCATCTGAGCGATGTGACCCATATTGGTCTCATGCACAGCGACTGCACCGCGAAGGTGACGCTTGTTTTTGGTGGTCTTCTTGGTCAGGATGTGACGTTTGAAGGCTTGGCCGCGTTTAACGGTTCCACCGGGACGAACACGGAAGCGCTTTTTAGCACTGCTTTTGGTCTTCATCTTGGGCATGTCAATGCTCCTTTAATTGTGCTCGTGAGGCGTCTGCAAAATCTTTGCAGCCTTGTTGGCCCCGAGCCACTTTTAACAAAAGCCACCCAAAGGCAGCTTTTGATTCAACCGGCCCGAAAGCCGGTCAAATTCTTCATCAAGCCGGTTCAGCAGGTGCAGACGCGTCTGCAGCTTTGCCGCCACCAGCAGGTTTTTTCCGCCCTGGCGCGATCATCATGATCATCTGACGGCCTTCCAGCTTGGGAAATTGCTCGACGATAATGGAATCGGCCAATTCGTCACGAATCCGGTTCAGCAAGGCCATCCCCAACTCTTGGTGGGTGATCTCGCGGCCCCGGAAACGCAGGGTAATCTTGCATTTGTCGCCATCGGCCAAAAAGCGGCGGATGTTGCGCATTTTGATGTTGTAGTCACCATCGTCTGTACCGGGGCGGAACTTGACTTCCTTGATGTCAATGACCGTTTGCTTGGCTTTGGCTTCCGCCGCACGCTTTTGCTCTTGGTACTTGAACTTGCCGTAGTCCATCAAACGGCAAACCGGAGGGGTGGCTGTGGCGGCAATTTCAACCAAGTCCACATCCATTTCTCCAGCCAGGCGCAGGGCCTCGGCCAACGACAAGATACCCATGGGCTCATTGTCAGGGCCAGACACACGGACCTCGGGGGCCATGATTTCACGGTTCAAACGGTGTTTACGTTCTTCGCGGTGGCGACGATCACGAAATTCGGTAGCGATGACTCAATCCTTTACGGAACAAAACTGCGACATGCAGCGCATCCATCTTTGTGCCCACGGGCCAAAGCATGTGGCGAAACTCACCTTCAGGCTTTAGAAGCAATGTCGGCAGCAACGAGTTCAATGAACGCATCGATCGACATCACACCGAGGTCTTTGTTGCCTCGGGCGCGCACTGCGACGGTACCTGCTGCCTTCTCTTTGTCGCCAGCGACAAGGATGTAAGGCAGCTTTTGCAACGAATGCTCGCGTATTTTATACGTGATTTTCTCGTTACGCAGGTCCAGATCGACCCTAAGGCCTTGATTTGACACTGATTTTTGCAGTTTTGCAGCGATTTCACGACAGTAATCAGCCTGTGCGTCGGTGATGTTCAACACAGACACCTGCAGGGGCGAGAGCCAGGTGGGCAGAGCCCCGGCGTGCTGCTCGACCAGAATACCGATGAAACGCTCCATGCTGCCCACGATGGCGCGGTGCAGGATCACAGGGCGTTGGCGGCTGCCGTCTTCGGCGGTGTATTCGGCGTCCAGACGCTCGGACAGGTTGAAGTCCACCTGGATGGTGCCGCACTGCCATTCGCGGCCAATGGCGTCTTTCAAGGTGTATTCGATCTTGGGGCCATAGAAAGCACCATCGCCCTCCGAGATCACAAACTCGCAACCCGAAGCTCGCAAGCTGTCCATCAGGGCTTTTTCAGCCTTGTCCCACAACTCGTCGGAGCCAATGCGGGCGGCCGGGCGGGTCGAGACCTTGTAGAGGATGTCGGTGAAGCCAAAGTCGGCATAGACCTTCTTGAGCACTTTGGTAAAGGTGTCGCACTCGGGCAGGATCTGGTCTTCGGTGCAGAAGATGTGGCCATCGTCCTGCGTGAAGCCACGCACGCGCATGATGCCGTGCAGGCCACCCGAAGGCTCGTTGCGGTGGCACTGGCCGAATTCGCCGTAGCGCAGCGGCAGGTCGCGGTAGCTCTTGATGCCCTGCTTGAAGATCAGGATATGGCCCGGACAGTTCATCGGCTTGAGCGCATAGTCGCGCTTTTCCGACTCGGTCGTGAACATGTTGTCGCGGTACTTGTCCCAGTGGCCGGTCTTCTCCCACAGGCTCTTGTCGATGATCTGCGGGCCTTTGACTTCCTGGTAGCCGTTGTCGCGGTACACCTGTCGCATGTACTGCTCGATGGTTTGCCAAACGGTCCAGCCTTTGGGGTGCCAGAACACCAGCCCCGGGGCATGCTCGTCGATGTGGAACAGGTCCAGCTCGCGTCCGAGCTTGCGGTGATCGCGTTTTTCGGCTTCTTCCAGGCGCACCAGGTACTGCTGCAGGTCTTCCTTGCTGGCCCAGGCCGTGCCGTAGACGCGCTGCAGCATCTCGTTCTTGCTGTCGCCACGCCAGTAGGCGCCCGCCACTTTCATGAGTTTGAAGTGCTTGAGTTTGCCCGTGCTGGGCACGTGGGGGCCCCGGCACAGGTCTTCAAAATTGCCTTCGCGGTACAGGCTGACCTCTTGATCGGCCGGGATGCTGGCAATGATCTCGGCCTTGTAATACTCGCCCAAACCCTTGAAATAGGCCACCGCCTCGTCACGCGGCAACACCCGGCGCACCACTGGCTCATCCTTGTTGGCCAGTTCGGTCATGCGTTTTTCAATGGCCACCAGATCTTCCGGCGTGAAGGGGCGGCTGTAGGAAAAGTCGTAATAAAAACCGTTGTCGATGACCGGACCGATGGTGACTTGTGCTTCAGGGAACAAGTCCTTGACGGCATAGGCCAGCAAGTGGGCCGTTGAGTGGCGGATCAACTCCAGACCCTCAGGGTCCTTGGCGGTCACGATGGCCAGGTTGGCGTTGGTCGACATGCTGAAGCTAGTGTCCACCAGTTGCCCGTTGACCTTGCCACCCAAAGCCGCCTTGGCCAAGCCAGCGCCAATGGAGGCGGCGACTTCGGCCACGGTGACCGGAGCGGGGAATTCGCGCAATGAACCGTCGGGGAGAGTGATCTGAACCATGTGTCTACAAGTAAAAAAGCGCGGCACAGGCCGCGCTTGGAGGATGTGTCTAAACGCTGAGGGGGGATTTTACGCCGCCCTCGCCTTCAGATACCCGCAGTCGATCAGTGGAACTGCTCTTCTTCGGTCGAACCTGTGAGGGCTTTCACAGAAGACGAGCCGCCCTGGATCACGGTGGTCACGTCGTCGAAGTAGCCTGCGCCGACTTCTTGCTGGTGCGACACGAAGGTGTAACCCTTGTCGCGGGCTGCGAATTCGGGCTCTTGCACCATCTCGGTGTAGTGCTTCATGCCTTCGCCGCGGGCGTAAGCGTGGGCAAACTGGAAGGTGTTGAACCAGTTGATGTGGATACCTGCCAGTGTGATGAACTGGTACTTGTAACCCAAAGCCGACAGGTCGTCCTGGAAGGATGCGATCTGCTTGTCGTTGAGGTTTTTCTTCCAGTTGAACGATGGCGAGCAGTTGTAGGACAGCAGCTTGCCGGGGCAGGCGGCGTGCACGGCTTGGGCAAATTCACGGGCAAAGCCGATGTCAGGCACGCCAGTTTCACACCAGACCAGGTCGGCATAAGGGGCGTAAGCCACGCCGCGGCTGATGGCTTGCTCCAGACCATTTTTCACGCGGTAGAAGCCTTCTTGTGTGCGCTCGCCAGTCAGGAACGGCTTGTCGTTGGCGTCGTGATCGGAGGTGATCAGGTTCGCGGCTTCAGCGTCGGTGCGGGCCAGCACAATGGTGGACACGCCCATGACGTCGGCGGCAAAGCGTGCAGAGATCAATTTTTCGCAAGCTTCTTGAGTGGGCACCAGCACCTTGCCACCCATGTGGCCGCATTTCTTCACAGCCGCCAATTGGTCTTCAAAGTGCACACCCGCTGCGCCCGAGGCGATCATGTTCTTCATCAGCTCGAAAGCGTTGAGCACGCCACCGAAACCGGCTTCTGCATCGGCCACGATGGGCAGGAAGTAGTCGATGAACTCCTTGTCACCGGGGTTGATGCCACGGCTCCACTGGATTTCGTCAGCGCGCTTGAAGGTGTTGTTGATGCGGCGCACCATGGTGGGCACCGAGTCGTAGGCGTACAGCGACTGGTCGGGGTACATGGTCTCGGACGTGTTGCCGTCGGCAGCGACTTGCCAGCCCGACAGGTAAACGGCTTCCAAGCCGGCTTTGGCTTGTTGCATGGCCTGACCGGCGGAGATAGCACCGAAGGCGTTGACGTAGCCTTTCTTGGCGCCGCCGTTGATTTTTTCCCAGAGCTTTTCTGCACCGCGCTTGGCCAGGGTGTGCTCGATGGGCATGCTGCCGCGCAGGCGCACGACGTCGGCTGCGGAGTAACCGCGCTTCACACCTTTCCAACGTGGATTGGTGGCCCAGTCTTTTTCGAGGGCGGCGATTTGCTGTTCACGGCTCAGTTGTTGTGTGAGGTTGGCTGGCATGGAGAACTCCTGTAGTCAAGTGGAAATCTGGCGATGTAGGCAGCGAATTCTGCTTCGTCGTTGGATTCATCTTAACTCTTATAGAAGACCAACTCACATTCTTATGTCTTATACAAGACATATTTTTATTTGTTTAAAATCAATGGCTTACGTAAATAATTTCGCAATGTGATTTTTTATTTCTCATATTGAGAAAAATTGCGGCATCGCAGCATGTGTATTTTTTCAAATTATGAAAATACCTGACAACTTATGAAATGGGCAGGGCATGGCGACTGAGCACCATGCCATCGCTGTCCGCATAAAGCCAATCCCCTGTATGCACAAGCGTGCCTTGAACCGACACGGTCACGCCTGTTTGACCCTGATCGGCACGCACCGTTGGCATCGGGTTCAAGGCCAAGGCTCGAATGCCCATGGGCAAAACGCTGATCTCTGAAAGATCACGCACACAACCATAGACCACTACACCCGCCCAACCATGGCGTGCGGCAGCCGCGGCCAAATTGCCTCCAAGCAAAGCGCGTTGCAAACAACCCGCCCCATCGACCACCAGAACACGTCCCAAACCATCCGACTCCACAGCCTTTTTGACATGGCTGTTGTCCTGATAGCACTTTACGGTCAACACCTGTCCATGAAAAGACGTCCGTCCACCAAAATCTTTGAAGACAGGCGCCAACACCCGAAAATCACCCGAGTCATCCGCTTTGTGCGCGTCACAAAAATCACAGGTCGAAAAAGAAGCACTTGTGTTCATCGTCATCACCATGCCGTGGCCAATAAAAAACAAGTGGAATCGAAGCGACTTACACAGCGCATACGCACTGAGTCGGTGCGTATGTCCAAGCAGCGATGAAAAATCCGCGAATCTGCACGTAAATCAGCAACAACCCCTATAGAAAAATGCGGATTCGGCTTGGAAAGTCGCAGTTTCTCCAGTAGCATGCAGTCAGCTGGAAACAAACTGTTACTCAGCGACGAACCCACTTCCGATCAAAGGAATTTCACCATGGCAACTGCGAAAAAAACCCCGGCAACAAAAGCTGCACCCGCTAAAAAAGCAGCTCCGGCCAAGAAAGCTGCTCCAGCGAAAAAAGCTGCAGCACCCGCTAAAAAAGTAGCGGCAAAAGCACCCGCCAAAAAGGCGGCACCTGCTAAGAAACGCACCCCCAATCCCGCTTTCATGAAAGCCTTGACACCCAGCCCAGCATTGGCTGCTGTGGTGGGCGCTACACCACTGCCGCGCACCGAAGTGGTCAGCAAGATGTGGGTCTACATCAAGAAGCACAACCTGCAAGACAGCGTGAACCGCCGTGCCATCAACGCCGACGACAAGCTCAAGGCTGTGTTTGGCAAGGCACAAGTCACCATGTTTGAAATGGCCGGCTTGATTGGCAAGCACCTGAAGTAATTCAGCTTGCTACCTCATGAAAAAACCCGCGCAAGCGGGTTTTTTTACGTCGGTTTGAAAGCCATGCCTTTCATCTCTTGGCCAAAGACGCTTGCGTGATCGCCTGCAAGGTGCCGCGTGTGGTGATCACTTCAGGGTCAAGCGTCACCTCGATCAGGGTGCCCTGTGAACGGGCGAGTGCATCCAGCAGCGCCGATTCGAATTGCGCCGTTTTCTGGATGCGCACCCCGACATAGCCATACGCCTCGGCCAAAGCGGCAAAGTCAGGATTTTTCAGCTGCGAGCCTGTCACGTGCGTGGGGTATTCGCGCTCCTGGTGCATTCGGATCGTGCCGTACATGCCGTTGTTCAACACCACAATGATGCTTTTGCCGCCGTGCTGCACAGCGGTCGCCAACTCCTGACCATTCATCAAGAAGTCACCGTCACCTGCGATGGTGAAAGCCACCCGTCCGGTCAGCAAATTGGCCGCAATGCCTGCCGGGACGCCATAACCCATGGCCCCGACCGTGGGCGCCAATTGGGTTTTGTGACCCTTGGCCAGGCCATGGTGCTTGAAGAAACGGTGCATCCAGCTGGCAAAGTTGCCAGCCCCGTTCGTGACCACCGCATCGGGAGGCAGATGCTTTTGCAGCGTGGCCACAATGTCGGGCATGTCCACATCGCCGGGCAAGGCCTGGGGTTTCAGGTTGTTCAGATAGCCCTGATGCACCTGCTGCGTCCATTCGGTCCAAGGCAGCTCGGTGGGTGCTGTCAGCACTTCAAGGCTGCGTGCAGCCGCATTCATGGTGGCGAGGATTGCCAAATCCGCTTGGTATACACGGTTCAACTCTTCTGGGCTGCCATGGATGTGCACCAATTTCTGGACGGGTTTGGGCGCTTGCAGCAAGGTGTAGCCACTGGTCGTCATTTCGCCCAGGCGCGGCCCCAAAGCCAAGATCAGATCCGACTCGCGCACGGCTTGAGCCAAAGCCGGCCCGATGCCAATGCCGACATCACCGGCATACAAAGGGTGGTGGTTGTCAAAAGTGTCTTGAAAGCGGAAAGCATTGGCGACAGGCAGTTGCCAGTTTTCGGCAAAACGCTGCAAGGCTTGAGCGGCCTGCGTGGTCCATCCGCCGCCACCTGCAATCACCAGAGGCTTGCGGGCCGCCAGCAGCAGGTCGCGCAGTGTGCGCAAGGCGCCCGGGTCGCTCCAGGCCTGAACAGGCTCTACGCGACCCAGCGCCTCGGCCTTGACGGGGCGGGTCAGCATGTCTTCAGGCAACACCAAAACCACAGGGCCAGGCCGACCGTTCATGGCCGTGGCAAAAGCGCGGGCCACATACTCGGGCAAGCGCTCCGGGTCGTCCAAGCGCTCGACCCGTTTGGCCATGCCTTTGGTCGAAGGGCCAAAGAAGTGGGTGTAGTCCATTTCCTGGAAGGCCTCGCGGTCGCGGGTGTCGCTGGCCACATCGCCCACAAACAAAATCATGGGCGTGGAATCCTGGAACGCGGTGTGCACACCGATGGAGGCGTTGGTGGCACCCGGGCCGCGCGTGACGAAACAGATACCTGGGCGGCCCGTCAGCTTGCCTTGGGCCTCGGCCATGAAAGCCGCCCCACCCTCCTGCCTGCAGGTCACAAACCGGATCGTGTCGCGGTGCAAATGAAAGCCATCCAGCACCGCCAGATAGCTTTCGCCGGGGACGCCAAACGCATGGGTAACGCCTTGGGCCAGAAGGCATTCAACGAGAAGGTGGCCAGCAATTTTTGAAGTCATGCCCCATTGTGCCCAAGGCCGCAGGGCGGGTCTGTCACAGCCGTGCAAGCGCTGCTTGCACGGCCTGTCGCGTCACGACGCGTGTTCGACCACCTGGAAGTCGAACTGGCCCGGGGCGCGCACCGGGTCCACCGAGACCTCGATGGTGCACTTGGGCGGAAAGCGCCCTTCCAGCAGCAGTTTGGACAAGGGGTTTTCCAGACGCTGCTGAATCGCCCTTTTCAGTGGCCGTGCGCCAAACACCGGATCGAAGCCCACCTTGGCCAATTCGGACAAGGCGGCGGCACTGACCTTCAAGGTCAGATCCATGCGGGCCAGGCGGGTTTGCAAGACCTGCAGCTGGATCTCGGCAATCGCGGCGATGTGCTGGGCTTCCAGCCCATGGAAGACCACGGTCTCGTCGATGCGGTTCAGGAACTCCGGACGGAAACGGGTTTTCAACTCATCCCACACCGCGTCCTTGATGTCTTCGGCAGGCTGCCCCACCATGGACTGGATCAGGTGCGAGCCCAAATTGGAGGTCATCACGATCACCGTGTTCTTGAAGTCCACCGTGCGGCCTTGTCCGTCGGTCAGGCGACCGTCGTCCAGCACTTGCAGCAGGATGTTGAAGACATCGGGATGGGCTTTTTCCACCTCGTCGAGCAGCAACACGCTGTAGGGCTTGCGACGCACCGCCTCGGTCAAATAGCCGCCCTCTTCATAGCCCACATAGCCTGGTGGCGCACCGATCAGGCGGGCCACCGAATGCTTTTCCATGAACTCGCTCATGTCGATGCGGATGAGGTGGTCCTCGCTGTCAAACAAAAAGCCCGCCAGCGCTTTGCACAGCTCGGTTTTGCCCACCCCTGTGGGGCCCAAAAACATGAAAGAGCCGGTTGGGCGGTTCGGATCGGACAGGCCCGAACGCGAGCGCCGGATGGCGTTGGCCACGGCCGCAATCGCTTCGTCCTGGCCCACCACGCGCTGGTGCAGCTTATCTTCCATCTGCAACAGCTTTTCGCGTTCGCCCTGCATCATCTTGGACACCGGGATGCCTGTCGCACGCGACACCACCTCGGCAATCTCTTCAGCCCCCACCTGGGTGCGCAGCAAGCGGTGCACCGGTTTTTCACCGGGGGCCGACTCTTTGGCCTGCACCTCCTTGAGGGTTTTTTCCAGCGCAGGCAGCTTGCCATACTGCAACTCGGCCACCTTGTTGAAATCGCCCTTGCGCGTGAACTCCTCGATTTGCTGCTTGAGCTGGTCGATTTGCTCGCGCACCTGCTGGCCACCTTGGGCTTGCGACTTCTCGGCCCGCCAGATTTCCTCCAGATCGGCCGCTTCCTTTTTGAGCTTGTCGATCTCTTCCTCGATCAAGGCAAAGCGTTTTTGCGAGGCCTCATCGCTCTCCTTGCGCACCGCTTCGCGCTCGATCTGCAGCTGGATCAAACGGCGGTCGAGCTTGTCCATCACCTCGGGCTTGGAGTCGATCTCGATCTTGATCTTGGCCGCGGCTTCGTCAATCAGGTCAATCGCCTTGTCAGGCAGGAAACGGTCGGTGATGTAGCGGTGGCTGAGCTCGGCCGCCGCCACAATGGCCGGGTCGGTGATGTCCACCCCGTGGTGGATTTCGTATTTCTCCTGCAAACCCCGCAAGATGGCAATGGTGGCCTCCACCGTGGGTTCGTTGACCAGAATTTTCTGGAAACGGCGCTCCAGCGCGGCGTCTTTTTCAATGTATTTGCGGTACTCGTCCAGCGTGGTCGCGCCCACGCAATGGAGCTCGCCCCGGGCCAGCGCAGGCTTGAGCATGTTGCCCGCGTCCATGGCGCCTTCGGCCTTGCCCGCGCCCACCATGGTGTGCAGCTCGTCGATGAACACGATGGTCTGGCCTTCGTCTTTGGCCAGTTCGCTGAGCACGGTTTTCAGGCGTTCCTCAAACTCGCCGCGGAACTTGGCCCCGGCCAGCAAAGCGGCCATGTCGAGCGACAGCACCCGCTTGCCCTTGAGCGAATCAGGCACCTCGCCCGCCAGGATCCGCTGGGCCAAGCCTTCGACAATCGCGGTCTTGCCCACACCAGGCTCGCCGATCAGCACCGGGTTGTTCTTGGTGCGGCGCTGCAAAACCTGGATGGCGCGACGAATCTCGTCGTCGCGGCCAATCACCGGGTCCAGCTTGCCGATGCGGGCACGCTCGGTCAGGTCGATGCAATATTTCTTGAGGGCTTCACGCTGGCCTTCGGCCTCTGCACTGCCCACCGACTGCCCCCCGCGAACCGCGTCGATGGCCGTCTCCAGGCTCTTGCGGCTGAGGCCATGCTCTTTGGCCAAGCGTCCAATATCGCCCTTGTGGTCGGCCACAGCCAGCAAAAACAGTTCGCTGGCGATGAAGGCGTCACCCCGCTTGATGGCTTCTTTTTCAGCCCCTTGCAGCAGCTTGGCCAGCTCGGGGCCGACCTGGACCTGGTCCTGCCCCGTGACTTGCGGCAAGCGGCCCAACGCGGCTTCTGCAGCCAGGGTCAAGCCCGGCACTTGCACGCCGGCTCTCAACAGCAAAGCCTTGGGCCCCTCTTCTTGCTTGAGCATCGCCACCAGCACGTGGACAGGCTCGATGTACGCGTGATCCCGTCCCAACGCCAGGGATTGGGCATCGGACAAGGCTTCATGAAATTTGGTGGTCAGTTTGTCTAGGCGCATGAGATTTCTCCAATGATGGACATTTGGGGAGGCATTGCCCATTTTCAAGTCAGGCAACCCGGCTCGGGCTTGCCTAAAATCAAGCCATGAACATTCACCAGCTGTCCGTCAGCCATGACGAACGTCAAGATCGCCTGTTGTTGCGCCTGAACACCAGGACGCCCAGGAGTTCCGTTTTTGGCTGACCCGCCGCATGGTGATGCGCTTGCTGCCCGGCATGGACCAGTCGATTGGCCGCCTGGAGGCCGCGCAGCCAGAACTGGCCGTTGCAGACCCCGCAGCCCGGCAAATGCTGACCGAACTCAAACGCGAGGCTTTTTTGCAAACTGCAGATTTTGCGACCCCGTACGATGGCAAAGTGCAGCAGTTGCCTTTGGGCAGCGAGCCCCTGTTGGTCACCGATGCACACATCAGTTTGCAAGCCAGCGGCGGATTGCAGATCGTGTTCCAGCAGAAAACTGGCGACAACACGCAGTCTTGCCAGATGAATTTGCAAGCCTCACTGGTCCACGGGCTGATCCACCTGATTCGCCAGTGCATGGCCAAGGCCGATTGGGGCCTGATGACGGCCAGCCCGCCCCCAAGCCACGGTGACAGCGCGGGGACGGTGGCCACGCCCCCGGTTTACAAACACTGAGGCCTGCAACCGCTCAGGCGTTGCGGCCCTCAATGCCCCAGCGGGCCAGAGCCGCATCGTCGGACACCCGCGCATCGACCCACTGTGCCCCTTGCGGGGTTTGCTCTTTTTTCCAGAAAGGAGCTTGGGTCTTGAGGTAGTCCATCAGGAATTCGCAGGCCTTGAAGCTCTCGCCACGGTGCGCCGAAGTGACCGCCACTAGGACAATCTGATCGGCGGGCAGCAAGCGCCCCACCCGATGCACCACGCGGGCGGCATAAAAATCGAAACGCTGGTGCGCTTGCTCGATCATGCCTTCGATCGATTTTTCGGTCATGCCCGGGTAATGTTCCAGTTCCATCACCTGCACCTCGTCTTGCGCCTGGCCTGTCAAGGCGCGGGTATCGCGCACCGTGCCCACAAAACTGCACACCGCGCCCACGCGCAAATCTTGTGCCCGCAAGGCGCTCAATTCCTGCGACACATCGAAGTCTTCTTGCTGCACGGTGACGAGATCGGGCATGGCTTAGCCTCCGGTGACAGGCGGGAAAAAGGCCACTTCGGCGTTGGCAGTGAGCGGCGCAGCATCTGTGGCCATGACCTGGTTGACCGCCACGCGCACGGGCCGCTGGCTGGCCAGGCATTCGGCATGGGCACCGCCGCGCGCGATCAACTGCGCCCTGAGGCCCGCCACGTCTTGGCTGTCCGTGTCCACCATCTCGCTGGCCAGCCCAATGCTTTCGCGCAGAGAGGCAAAGTAACGCACCTGAATCTTCATGACAACCACTCCGCAAATGGCCAGAAACTCACAAGGTCCCCATGCGCAATGGTTTGGCCTGCGGGGTTGTCCACCACGCCATCGCCCCAAACCACCGAGGTCAGCACCCCCGAGCTTTGGTTGGGAAAGAGGTCCAGCCCACCCAACGCATTGCGGCGAACACGCAAGAATTCACGCCGCTTGTCGGCTTTGGGCAACTCAAAATGGGCCGGCAAGGACATCCGGACAGGCGCACGCTGCTCAGCACCCTGAAGGGCCAGGATCAAGGGCTTGACCAAGAGCAAAAAGGTCATGAAGCTCGACACGGGATTGCCCGGCAGACCCACAAAATGGGCCAGGCCCGTCGCTGTCTCGCGCCGCACATGGCCATAGGCAAAGGGTTTGCCCGGCTTCATCGCGATCTGCCAAAGCGACAAGGCCCCCAAAGACTGCACGGCAGGTTTGACATGGTCTTCTTCACCGACCGATACCCCGCCGCTGGTCACAATCAGGTCGTGGTGGTCGGCCGCCGTCTTGAGCGCGGCCACCGTGGCTTCCCGGCGGTCGGGCACGATGCCCAGATCGCTCACCTCGCAGCCCAGGCGGTGCAGCAAAGCCCGCAAAAAAAACCGGTTGGAGTTGTAAATGGCCCCGGGCGGCATGTCGGCAGGGGCCACATCACCGGGCATGACCAACTCGTCGCCCGTGGAAAACAAGGCCACTTTGGGTCGGCTCATGACCTGCAGGTGGGCCAAACCCAGGCTGGCCGCCAGACCCAGCTCGGCGGGACCCAGTTTTTGACCGCGCTTCAATACGGTATCCCCCTGACGAACGTCTTCGCCACTGCGGCGAATCCACTGGCCGGGCTGGGCCGCAGCCACAAAACGGACCTGGTCGGTCTGTTCTGCCGGCTCGGTTTGCTCCTGCATCACGATGGCGTCAGCACCTGAAGGCACCGGGGCGCCTGTGAAAATGCGGGCAGCCTGCCCGGGTGCCAAGGGCTGCCCGAAGTGCCCAGCGGGAATGCGCTGGGTCACCTTCAACGCCACCCCGGCTTGCTGCACATCGGTGCTGCGCACCGCGTAGCCGTCCATGGAAGCGTTGTCAAAGGCCGGCACTTGCAAGGAAGACACCACGTCTTGCGCCAGGATGCGGCCGTCGGCGTCCAAGGTGGCCACCGACTCTGTGCCGGCCAAGGGGCTGATGTGCGCCAGCAGCGTGGCCAGTGCCTCGTCCAGCGACATCAAAGGTGGGCGGGGGGACTGGCTCATCGGCTTCAGTCGCAGTGCTGCGAGATGTAGGCCTTGACCAAATCCACGTCGGCTTTCATGACCTGCACACGCTTGGGCAAGGCTTCGATGCCTTCAAACTGCGGTGGGCGCTCGGGCTGGCGACCCAAAGCCTCCACGATGGTGGCGGCAAACTTGATGGGCAAAGCGGTTTCCAGCACGATCATGGGGACCTGCGGGTTCAGATGCTCTTGGGCCACCTTCACGCCGTCGGCGGTGTGGGTGTCGATCATCACGCCATAGCGCTCAAACACCTGCTGAATCGTCTTGAGACGGTCGGCATGGGTGCTGCGGCCGCTGTCGAAGCCGTAGACCGCAGCGGCCTTGGCGAAGCGCACATCGCCCGACAAATCGAAGAAGCCTTGGCGGCTCAGCCCTTCGCCAAAAATGGCTTTGGTTTGGGTCCCATCGCGCTCCAGCAGGTCGAAAACAAAGCGCTCGAAGTTGCTGGCCTTGGAGATGTCCATCGAGGGGCTGGAGGTTTCGTGCGTGTCGGCGGTGCCGCGCACGCGGTAAACGCCTGTGCTGAAAAACTCGTCCAGCACATCGTTTTCGTTGGTGGCCACCACCAAGCGGTCAATCGGCAAGCCCATCATGCGGGCCACATGGCCCGCGCACACATTGCCAAAGTTGCCGCTCGGCACCGTAAAGCTGACCTTTTGTGCGTTGCGCTGGGTCGCCTGGAAATACCCGGCAAAGTAGTACACCACCTGGGCCAGCAAACGCGCCCAGTTGATGGAATTCACCGTGCCGATCTTGTATCGGCGCTTGAAATCCAGATCGTTGGACACCGCCTTGACGATGTCCTGGCAGTCGTCGAACACGCCTTCGATAGCGATGTTGTGGATGTTTTCGTCGAGCAGACTGAACATCTGCGCTTGCTGGAACGGGCTCATGCGGCCGTTCGGGCTGGTCATGAAGACGCGCACACCCTTTTTGCCGCGCATGGCGTATTCGGCCGCGCTGCCGGTATCGCCCGATGTCGCGCCCAAAATATTGAGTTCTTCGCCGCGCCGTGCCAGCTCATATTCAAACAAATTGCCCAGCAACTGCATGGCCATGTCCTTGAAGGCCAAGGTCGGGCCGTTGGACAAAGCCTCTAAATAGAGGTCGGGCTGGGCCTGACCTGCGGTTTGCAAAGGCTTGAGCGGCACGATGGCTTGCGTGCCAAACACCGCTGGGGTGTAGGTCTTGCGACACAGCGCTTGCAGCTCGTCGCGCGGGATGTCGTCGATGTAGAGCGACAGCACCTCAAAAGCCAAAGCCGCATAGCCCTGGCTTTGCCAAACGCCGCGCAAGCGTGTCAGCGCGGCATCATCGAGTTGCGGATAGCTTTCCGGCAGGTACAGGCCACCGTCCGGCGCCAAACCTTCGAGCAGGATTTCACAAAATTGCTTGCGGTCGGCGTAACCGCGGGTCGACAGGTAGCGCATCAGTTCAACTCTTCCTTGCGAATGCGCACGATCGGCGCCATCACGGTGGGCAGCGCCTGCATCTGTGCCAGCACCTCGTTCAAAGTGCCTTCGCGGGTGTCGTGGGTCAGGATGATCACGTCGGTCTGGTTTTCACCCGCCTGGCTCACCTGATCGGCCTCGCGCTGCAAGACCGCGTCGATGCTGATGTCGGCCTGGGCCAGCAGGCCGGTCAACTTGGCCAGCACGCCCGCCTGATCGGCCACGCGCAAGCGCAGGTAATAGCTGGTCACCACCTCGGACATGGGCAGCACCGACAAATTGCTCATGGCACCGGGCTGGAAAGCCAGATGCGGCACGCGGTTGAGGGGGTCGGCGGTGTGCAAACGGGTGATGTCTACTAGATCCGCGATGACCGCGCTGGCGGTGGGCTCGGAGCCTGCGCCTTTGCCGTAATACAAGGTGGTGCCCACGGCATCGCCTTGCACCATCACGGCGTTCATGGCACCTTCCACATTGGCAATGAGGCGCTGGGCAGGCACCAGGCTGGGATGCACGCGCAGCTCAATGCCCTGTTCGGTGCGCTTGGTGATGCCCAGGAGTTTGATGCGGTAGCCCAACTGCTCGGCGTACTTGATGTCGGCAGCGCCCAGCTTGGTGATGCCCTCCACATACGCCTTGTCAAACTGCACCGGAATGCCAAACGCGATCGCGCTCATCAAGGTCACTTTGTGCGCGGCATCCACACCTTCGATGTCAAAGGTCGGGTCGGCTTCGGCGTAACCCAGACGCTGGGCTTCCTTGAGCACCACATCAAAGTCCAGCCCTTTGTCCCGCATTTCGGACAAGATGAAGTTGGTCGTGCCGTTGATGATGCCGGCCACCCACTGGATGCTGTTGGCCGTCAGGCCTTCGCGCAGGGCCTTGATGATCGGGATGCCCCCGGCCACGGCGGCTTCAAAAGCCACCATCACGCCTTTGGCCTGGGCGGCCGCGAAAATCTCGGTGCCATGCACCGCCAGCAGGGCCTTGTTGGCGGTGACGACATGCTTGCCTGCAGCAATGGCTTCCATGACCAGCGCCTTGGCCACACCATAGCCACCGATCAATTCGATCACGATGTCGATTTCCGGGTTGGCAATGACCTCGCGTGCATCGGCCACGACCTGTACGCCATGGCCCACCAGTTCTTGGGCACGCGCCACGTTCAGGTCGGCCACCATGGTGATCTCGATGCCACGACCCGCACGGCGTTGGATTTCCCCCTGATTGCGTTGGAGCACATTGAAAGTGCCGCTGCCCACAGTGCCAATGCCCAGCAGGCCCACTTTGATCGGTTTCATTTTTTCTTCACTTCTTTACGACGTTACACCCGAAACAACCGGGTGTTCATTTTCAAATTCAGGCCGCCAGGGCCTCGGTGCCAAAGCGCTTGCGGGCACCTTCCAGGAAACGCGCCACGCGGGCAATGGCCTCGCGCAAATCGTCTTCATGGGGCAAGAACACGATGCGGAAATGGTCGGTATCGGGCCAGTTGAACCCGGTGCCCTGAACCAGCATGACCTTGGTTTCTTCCAGCAGTTGCAAGAAGAAATCCTGGTCGTCCTTGACCGGGTAAATGCGCGGGTCCAGCTTGGGAAACATGTACAGCGCCGCCTGCGGCTTGACACAACTCACCCCGGGAATGGCCGTGATCAGGGCATAAGCCAGATCGCGTTGCTTGCGCAAGCGGCCACCCTCACCCACCAATTCGTTGATGCTCTGGTGTCCGCCCAAGGCGGTCTGAATCGCCCATTGGCCCGGCACGTTGGCACACAGGCGCATGTTCGAGAGCATGTTCAGGCCCTCAATGTAATCGCGGGCATTTTTCTTGTCGCCCGAGATGACCATCCAACCCGCACGGTAACCACATGAGCGGTAACTTTTGGACAAGGAATTGAAGGTCAGGGTCAACACATCCTGAGACAACCTGGCCAGCGGCGTGTGCTTCACTCCGTCGTACAACACCTTGTCGTACACCTCATCGGCAAAAATCACCAAGCCATGTTCACGCGCAATGGCCACGATGCCTTTGAGCAAGTCGTCGGAATACAGTGCGCCTGTCGGGTTATTCGGGTTGATGACCACGATGCCCTTGGTGCGCGGGGTCACTTTGGCACGGATATCGTCCAGATCCGGCATCCAGCCATTGGCCTCTTCGCAGCGGTAATGCACAGGCGAGCCGCCCGACAAACTGGCCGCGGCTGTCCACAAGGGGTAATCGGGCGATGGCAACAGGAGTTCATCGCCGTTATCCAGCAAGGCATTGGTGGCCATGACGATCAATTCGCTGGCACCGTTGCCCAGGTAAATGTCATCGAGCGTGACACCCACGACCCCTTGCTTTTGGGTCTCGTGCATCACGGCTTTGCGTGCCGCAAAAATGCCTTTGCTGTCGGAGTAACCCGCCGAATTGGGCAGGTTGCGGATCATGTCCTGCTGAATTTCTTCGGGTGCATCAAAGCCGAAAACTGCCAGATTTCCGATGTTCAATTTGATGATCTTTTGCCCGTCCTCTTCCATCTGACGGGCACGATCCATGATCGGCCCACGGATGTCATAACAAACGTTGGCGAGCTTGGCAGATTTTTGAATGGGCTTCAAAGTGCCTCCAAAGGCGGTTGCGAGAGGGGAAAACCTATAATTTGACCACAATTCAGCGCCGTTTCAGCCCTGCCATCCCGAGCGACGACTCTAATATCGCCACGAAGTTCACCCGTTCGCTCCGAAGACCCCATGAAACTACAACCCGACAAGTCCAACAGCCTCACCATCAACGCTTACGGCCCCGGATGGATCGAAGTCAATGGTGAAAAATTCACCCACTCTTTGACCGTCAGCAGCCTGCAGGGCGCCGTGCCTGAAAAATGGGCGGTGAGCCAATTTGAAGCCCTGAAACCAGAAGATTTCGCGCCACTGGCCACCAGCGGAGCCGAGTTGGTCATCTTTGGAAGCGGCCAGCGCCTGCGCTTTCCTCAGCCCGCCTGGCTTGCGCCTTTGATTTCGCGGGGCATTGGGCTCGAAACCATGGACACCGCAGCCGCTTGCCGCACCTACAACATTCTGGCCAGCGAGGGGCGAAAAGTCGTGGTCGTTTTGCTGCTGGAAGCTTAAAGCATGCATTTGCATCGCCTACTTGTTTACAAGTACTTGCTCATCTAAAGGCCCTCATTCAGAGTAAAATCGAAGGTTGCCGAGGCCTATGCCTTCAGCGCATTTGACGCCACCCAATGGCGGCAAGCGCTCAACCTGTCAAGCGAGATCAAAGTTTTATGGCGATCGTTCTGAACAAGCCCCTTCCCGAATTTGAAGCGAACGCGACCAGCGGCCTGAAAGTTTCCAACATCTCCCACCTCGGTCAACCCGTGGTTTTGTTTTTCTACCCCAAGGACAACACCCCCGGCTGCACCACCGAGGCCATGCAATTCCGCGACAAGTACAAGGATTTCGTCAAAGCAGGTGCCTTGGTTCTGGGCGTGTCCCGTGACAACATGAAGTCGCACGACGATTTCAAAGCCAAGCTGGAATTGCCTTTTGAGCTGATTGCCGACACCGAAGAAAAAATGTGCCACATGTTCGGTGTGGTGAAGAACAAGATCATGTATGGCAAGAAAGTCAAAGGCATCGAGCGCAGCACCTTCCTGATCGGCGCAGACGGCACGCTCAAGCAAGAGTGGCGCGGCCTGAAAGTGCCCGGGCATGTGGAAGAAGTGCTCAAGGCGGTCAAGGACCTGAAAAAAGCTGCTGCCGTGGCGTGATGCCCCCGGGCGGGTTTTGTCTTTCGGCTCGTGCATAATGAATTCATGCCGCTGAAAGTCAGCCCCCTTCTCTCCCCTACCAAAAGCCGCCTTGGCCTCCAGGCGGCTTTTTATTTTTCAGCGTCCGGATTTTTCACCCCTCAAGAGGCCTTCGCTCATGCCACTGCCACCCGCTCCCACCCAACGCGCCAGCCGCTTGACCCACACCGCCTTCGAGTCCGCACACACTGAGGACGATGCCGCGACCGGCTTGATCCAGGTCGAAACCAAGACCCAGGCCGTGGCTGCAGAGCCAGCTTCAGAAGCCAAACGCGGACCACGAAGCCGTAAAAGCGCACCTGCTGCCCCCCACCCTCACAACGAGCCATCTGTGGTGGTCAGCTCTGCTGCCGCCCCTGCCCGCGTGGCCAGCCCGGCCCGGCCCAAACGCAGGTCCGGCGGCCCCAGCAAACTCTTTGTGCTCGACACCAATGTGCTGATGCACGACCCGATGAGTCTGTTCCGCTTTGAGGAGCACGATGTCTTTTTGCCGATGATCGTGCTGGAAGAGCTCGACGGTCACAAGAAAGGCATGACCGAGGTCGCCCGCAATGCGCGCCAAGCCAGCCGTTCGCTGGACACCCTGGCCTCGGCACAAGGGGCCGATCTGGGCAAGGGCTCCCCCCTGAGCGCGACGGGCCACACCGATGCCATGGGCCAATTGTTTTTCCAGACCCAGGCACTGGACCTGAGCCTGCCCCTGGCGTTGCCACAAGGCAAGGCCGACAACCAGATCCTGGGCGTGGTCAAGGCGCTGGGCCAACTGCATGCCCCCCGTGAAGTGGTGTTGGTGTCCAAGGACATCAACATGCGCGTCAAGGCCCGTGCGCTGGGGCTGCAGGCCGAGGACTACCAAAACGACAAGACCCTCGAAGACGGGGATTTGTTGTATCCGGGCTCCATGGCCTTGCCCAGCGACTTCTGGCTCAAGAACGGCAAAACCGTGGAAAGCTGGCAACAAGGCACGCACACTTATTACCGCATCAGCGGCCCCATCGTGCCCAGCTTGTTCATGAACCAGTTTGTGTACTTTGAGGCCCCCGGAGAGCCCAGCCTGTATGCCCGCGTGACCGAAATCCGCGGCAAAACAGCGGTGCTGCGCACCCTCAAGGACTTCACCCACCAAAAGAACGCCGTCTGGGGCGTCACCACGCGCAACCGTGAACAAAATTTCGCGATGAACCTGCTGACCGATCCGGACATCGACTTTGTCACGCTGGCAGGCACCGCAGGCACAGGCAAAACCTTGATGGCGCTGGCCGCTGGTTTGACGCAGGTGCTGGATGACCGCCGCTACACCGAGATCATCATGACCCGGGCCACCGTGAGCGTGGGCGAAGACATCGGCTTTTTGCCCGGCACCGAAGAAGAAAAAATGGGCCCATGGATGGGCGCGCTGGACGATAACCTGGAGTTTCTGGCCAAGGGCGACGGCGGCAATGCGGGTGAATGGGGTCGCGCTGCGACCAACGAGCTGATCAAGAGCCGCATCAAGATCAAGAGCATGAACTTCATGCGCGGTCGCACCTTCATGAACAAGTACGTGATCATCGACGAAGCGCAAAACCTGACGCCCAAGCAAATGAAAACCTTGATCACCCGCGCAGGCCCGGGCACCAAGATCATCTGCATGGGCAACCTGGCCCAGATCGATACGCCCTACTTGACCGAGGGCTCGTCGGGCTTGACCTATGCGGTCGACCGCTTCAAGGGCTGGGCCCACGGGGGTCACATCACGCTGGCGCGGGGTGAGCGCTCGCGCCTGGCCGACTTTGCCAGCGAAGCGCTTTAAAAACCCGTCCTCGGGTCTCAGTAATCGTCGCTGAGGCCTGAGGCCAGGCTTTCAAAACGGGTCAGATTCTTCAGGAAGGTGAGCCGGACCGTGCCTGTCGGGCCGTTACGCTGCTTGCCAATGATGATTTCCGCCACACCCGGATCTTTGGAATCCTTGTTGTAGTAATCGTCACGGTAAATGAACATGATGATGTCGGCATCCTGCTCGATGGCGCCGGACTCACGCAAGTCGCTCATCATGGGGCGTTTGTCGGTGCGTTGTTCGACGCTGCGGTTGAGCTGCGACAGCGCAATCACCGGACATTGCAGTTCTTTGGCCAGCATTTTCAAGCCCCGCGAAATCTCGCCCAGCTCGGTCGCACGGTTATCACCGCCCGAGCCACCCGAGCCGCTCATCAGCTGCAAATAGTCCACCACAATCAAACCCAACTTGCCGCATTGCCGCGCCAGACGGCGGGCGTTGGCCCGCAGCTCGGAGGGCGTGAGCCCTGGGGTTTCGTCGATATGCAAAGACACGGTGCGCAGTTTCTCGATGGCTTCGGTCAAGCGTGGCCACTCGTCATCACTGAGCTTGCCTGTGCGCAAATGGCCCTGGTCGATGCGGCCGATCGAGCCGACCACACGCACCGCCAGCTGGGATGCGCCCATTTCCATGGAGAACACGGCCACCGGCAGGCCTTCGTTCAAGGCCACATGCTCGGCGATGTTGATGGCAAAAGCCGTTTTACCCATGGAGGGACGTGCAGCCAGCACCACCATGTCGCCCGGCTGCAGGCCAGATGTCATGCGGTCAAGGTCGTAAAAGCCGGTAGGCACCCCGGTGATGTCGTTGGGGTTGTCGGCCATCTCCTGCACGCGGTCGAGCAGCTCCACCACCAGCGTGTCCATGGACTGGAAGCCCTGCTTCATGCGCGAGCCTTCTTCACCGATGTTGAAGATCTTTTGCTCGGCTTCGTCCAGGATGCGGTCAATCGCCTTGCCCTGGGGGTTGAAGGCGTTGGTCGCGATCTCGTCGCTGGCCGACACCAGTTTGCGCAGGATCGAGCGTTCGCGCACGATCTCGGCGTAGCGGCGGATGTTGCTGGCACTGGGCACATACTGGGCCAGGGAGTTCAGGTAGCCCAAACCGCCCGTCTCGGCGGTTTTGCCCTGGTTTTGCAGATGCTCGCTGACAGTGATGACATCGGCCGGTTTGGACGCATTGATCAAAGCGCCAATCGCGGCATAAATCAACTTGTGCTCGTGCCGGTAAAAGTCGGAATCGACCAACAAATCACCCACACGGTCCCAAGCCCCGTTGTCCAGCAACAAGCCACCCAGCACACTCGATTCGGCCTCGATCGAGTGAGGCGGAACACGCAATTTGGCAATTTGGCTGTCAGAGGACAGGTCTGAGGGGAATTCACTCAGGCGGGGAGAAAAAACAGCAGACATGGCGTACCGACAAATCAAAAAGCAATGGTAGCCCCCTCAGCGCTTGGCGTCACGGAATAACCCTGTGGATAAACATGGGGTATCCGGTGCCCAAACGAGGACAACTTGGCAACACAAACAAAGTGATGCACAAATGAAAAGGCCCTTTCGTTGTCGAAAGGGCCTTGGAGACTTTGGGGTGGCTGATGGGGCTCGAACCCACGACAACAGGAATCACAATCCTGGACTCTACCAACTGAGCTACAGCCACCGTAAATCGATATTATAGCCTGAAGCTCAGGGCTTTTCGGCCTCGGAACCTTCCAACTTTTTAGGTTTTTGCGCCAACATTTCAACTTTGAATTGCGACTTCAAACTGGCCAGGTAAGCCTGAGACTCGGCTTGCCCCCACAAGCGGGCAAATTGCTGGCGGCTTTGCTCGGAATGTTGAGCCGTCGACTCCGGGCGCGGCACAATTTTGTTCACACGCACAACGGCAAAGCCCTGAAGGCCCAGGTCCACACCCAACAGGGCTGGCATTTTGGAGGGATCGGCACGCAAAGCAGCATCGATCACCGCTTGCGGCCATGCAGGCGCCTGATCACGCGAAACCGTCACCGCCTCACCCAAGTTGGCCTGAGCGGCATCGGTCTTCCAGGCCGCCAGTCGGGCTTGACCTTCGGCTTTGGCCAGCTCGGCAGATTGGGCTTGAATCAGAAGTTGACGCGCATCGGCTTTGACCTCTGCAAAAGGACGAACGGCCGCTGGGCGGTGGTTCACCACACGGGCCGAGACCAGCGTGTTCGGAGCCACCTCTACCGCAGCCGTGTTGCGGCGTTTGGCGATCGCGTCTTCAGAGAAGATGGCTTGCAACAATTTGGGATGGCTCAAAACGCCCTGCGCACCGGGTGGTGGTGTGCGGGTCAACGCTTGCGCTTTTTGTACCGACAATTTCAGCCGCTCTGCCACGGGCGTCAAACTGTCCGACTGCTCGTACACGCTGTTGCTGAAGGTTTCGGCCAATTCTGCGAACTGGCGCTGGGCTTGCTGTTTGCGCAAGTCCGCTTCCAATTGCGGGCGCATGGACTCGAAAGACGGTGCCTGGGGCAGCTTCACATCGGTCAACAAGATGATGTGGTAGCCGAAGTCGGACTCCACGATGTCGCTGATGTCGCCCTTTTGAAGCGCAAAGGCGGCATCTTCAAAAGGCTTGACCATGGCGCCTCGGGCGAAAAAGTCCAGATCACCGCCGCGTGCGGCCGAACCGGTGTCATCCGAGTTCTTGCGTGCCACCTCGGCAAAGGTTTTGGGTGACTGGCGAACGGTGGCCAACAGGCTTTCGGCCTTGGCACGGGCTTTTTGCTTGTCTGCCGCGGGCAGATCTTTCGCGGCATTGATCAGGATGTGGCTGGCGCGGCGCTGCTCCTGACCTGCGAGCCGTTGCAGGTTTTGCTCGTAGTAGGTTTTCAGGTCCTGCTCAGGCAATTCAATCCGGCTTTGCAGGGCCGCCACGTCCAGGACGAGGTATTCCAGGTCCACGTTTTCCACCGAACGAAAACGCTCTGCATGGTCTTTGTAATAGCGCTCCAGGTCCACATCCGACACCTCGACCTTGGCGGCAAAGTCTGCCGGGCTCCAGCGCTTGACCTGAATCTCACGGCGCTGCAAGTAGGCATCCAGTGCGGCATCGGTCTGACGCTGCGTCGCAAACACCGAGGCTTGCAAACCGGCCAACACCTGCTGGTTGGACAGGTCACGGCGCACACGGGCTTCGAGCATCTCGGGGGTCATGCCTTGGCTGGCCGCCAACTGGCGGTAGCGTTCCATGTCCAGCTTACCGTCTGCGCCACGCAAGCCTGCAATCGAGGGGTCTTGCTGTAGGTAGCGGGCCAGGCGCTGATCACTCGTGACCAGCAATTGCTTTTCAGAGGCGCGGGCAATCAGACGGTCGTTGACCATTTTTTCGAGGGTCGCATAACGCGCCTCTGCCGAGTCCAGCAGTTTCGGGTCCAGGTTGGGGACCGATGCGCGAATGCGGTCCACTTCCTGCTGGTGGACAGCGTCCCACTCGGACTGGGTGATTTTTTGCCCGTCCACCCGGGCCACCGCGGCACCTTTGTCTTCAAACTGGCTGTAGCCCTCGATGCCAAACAGCACAAAAGACGGAATCACCAACAAGAACAACAACCCCATCAAGATTTTTGAGTTGTTGCGAATGGAATCAAACATGTCTGAAGTCTCGGGTTATCAAGAAAAAAGGCGAACACTGGGTTCGCCTTTACTTTGTAGGGTGGTGGGCGCTGACGGTCTCGAACCGCCGACCTACTCCGTGTAAAGGAGCCGCTCTACCAACTGAGCTAAGCGCCCCACCTGAAAAGTGTTGTCAGTTCAAAGCATCCTTCAGGGCCTTGCCTGGGCGGAACTTTGGAACTTTGGCTGACTTGATTTTAATCGCTGCGCCTGTGCGTGGATTGCGGCCCGTGCGTGCAGCACGTTTGCCCACCGCAAAAGTGCCAAAACCCACCAAAGACACGGTGCCGCCTTTTTTCAAGGTGGTGCGCACAGCGCCCATGGTGGCTTCCAATGCGCGGCCTGCTGCAGCCTTGGACAGGTCTGCTTGTTTTGCAATGTGTTCGATCAGCTCTGTTTTGTTCACAAGAAACCTCTTGAAGTTACAAACCGGTGCAACCGGCAGTGGACAGAAAATTGGGGCCACAGACTCGGCTGTGGGCTTGAATTCTAGCCTTTAAAACTGTCCATGCATGTGCCGAAGCGGCCTTTTTCAACGCCAAAGCGACCACCGCGGCAGTCGCAAGGGGCATCAAAGCGCCTCTGCAATCGCCCGGCCCACATCCGCTGTCTTGGCTGTCCCTCCCAGATCGGGCGTTCGCGGAGCGTCCTTTCCCGACGCCAGCACCTTCTCGATGGCCCCCAAAACCGCATCGTGGGCGGCTTTGTAGCCCAGGAACTCCAGCATCATGGCGCCGCACCAGATCTGGCCGATCGGGTTGGCAATGCCTTTGCCTGCAATGTCCGGGGCCGAGCCATGCACGGGCTCGAACAAAGAAGGGAACTTGCGGTCGGGGTTCAGGTTGGCGCTGGGGGCGATCCCGATGGTGCCCGTGCATGCGGGGCCCAGGTCGGACAGGATGTCACCAAACAGGTTGCTGGCCACCACCACATCGAAAAAGTCAGGGCGTTGCACAAAGTGCGCCGTCAGGATGTCGATGTGGAACTTGTCCACGTTGATGCCAGGATACGACTTGGCCATTTCGGCCACACGCTCGTCCCAGTAAGGCATGGTGATGGCGATGCCGTTGGACTTGGTGGCACTGGTCAGGTGCTTCTTGGGGCGCGACTGCGCCAGCTCAAAAGCAAACTTCAGCACCCGGTCCACGCCCACGCGGGTCATGATGGATTCCTGCATGACGATTTCGCGCTCGGTGCCGGGGAACATGCGCCCGCCCACGCTGGAGTACTCACCTTCGGTGTTCTCGCGCACGATGTACATGTCGATCTCGCCAGGCTGGCGTGCGCTGCCATCGCGGCGCACCACAGGCGCGATGATGCCGGGCATCAAGCGGGCTGGGCGCAGGTTGATGTACTGGTCAAACTCGCGGCGGAACAGCAGCAAGGAGCCCCACAACGAGACATGGTCAGCGATTTTGTCGGGCCAGCCCACAGCACCAAAGTACAGGGCATCGTGGCCACCGATCTGGTCTTTCCAGTTGTCGGGCAGCATCTGGCCGTGCTTTTCGCAGTAGTCCCAGCTGGAAAAATCAAAGTGATCAAAGTGCAAGTCGATGCCAAATTTACGGGCTGCAGCGTCCATCACGCGCAAGCCCTCGGGCATCACTTCCTTGCCAATGCCGTCTCCTGGAATCACGGCGATGCGGTGCTTTGTCATGGGAATCACTTTCTGCTTGAATAAATAAACGGCTCACGCTGCCCACATGTGCCCGGGCACATCAAGGGGTCGCAGCTTAATCAAAAAGGGTGGCAAAGGCTTTCACGAACGTGACGGCCGCACGACCAGGCTCACGCCCAAAGCCGTCAGCGCCGTCCCGACCAAGGTGGCGGCCGTGATGGTTTCGCCAAACAAGAGCCACGCCATGATGGCTGTTGTCGGCGGCACCAGGTACATGAGGCTGGTCACCGAAGCCGCTGCGCCCCGCTGAATCAGTACATAAAGCAAGGAACTGCCCCCCACCGTCAAACCCAGCACCGACCACGCCATGGCGCCGACCAGCTCTGGATTCCACTGCATGAGCTCCGTCTCGGCCAAGGCCAGGGGCACCGTGATGGCCAGGGCCGCCATGATCTGCACCGTGTTGGCCGAGCGCACATCGCAAGGTTGAACAAACCGCTTTTGGTACAAGGTGCCGATGGTGATGCTGAACAAGGCCCCCACAGCAAAGGCCATGTTGAGCGAGGTCACATGGTCCATGGGCGAACCCAGCGTGAGCTTTCGCCAGACCACCATCAGCAGGCCGACAAAGCCCAGCAAAAGACCCAGCCACTGGCGGCGAGACACCCCGGGCTGGCCCGATCCGCGCAGGCTGTAGGAAAGCCAGATGGCCGTCAGCACTGGTTGAAACCCCACAATCAGCGACGACAGGCCAGAACCCATGCCCGCCTTGACCGCCACCCACACACCGCCCAGGTAGCCGCCATGCATGAGCATGCCCGTGACCGACAAGTGCAGCCACTGCATGCGGTTTTGTGGCCAGGGCACCTTGGCCCAAAAAATCCAGGGCAAAAAGCAGGCGATCGACAGCACGTACCGAACCACCAAAAAGGAGAAAGGTGGGGAATGCGGCATGCCGTAGCGGGCGACGATGAAGCCCGTGCTCCAGATCAACACAAACACAGCAGGTGTCGCCCGGACCCAGGCGTCAGATACGCGGCCCCCGCTCATTTCACGCGGGCTCGGATTTCAGGCAAGGCCTTTTGCATGTAGTACACCATCGACCAAATGGTCAGCACGGCGGCGATGAGGATCAGCACCGCCCCCCAAGTGCGGGTGTCGATCACGCCCAGCAGAACGCCGTCGTACAGCAGGAAGGGAATCGCCACCATTTGCACCGTGGTCTTGAGCTTGCCCACCATGTGCACGGCCACACTTTTGCTGGCCCCGATCTGCGCCATCCACTCGCGCAAGGAGGAAATAGCGATTTCGCGGCCAATGATGATGAGGGCCACCAGCACATGCACCCGGTTCATGTGCACCAGAATCAACAAGGCGGCGCAGACCAGGAACTTGTCAGCCACGGGGTCCAGGAACGCGCCAAAAGCCGAAGTCTGGTTGAGTTTGCGGGCCAAAAAGCCGTCGAGCCAGTCGGTGATGGCAAACAGCACAAACATGACCGTGGCGATCAGGTTTTGCGTCTCGACCTTCAGGCTGCCCAGGTAATACACGCCAACGATCAAAGGGATCGCGACAATGCGCGTCCAGGTCATGAGGGTGGGAATCGTGAAAAACATGGTTTGGATTGTGGCACGCCCGGGCAAGGGCTTCATGACAACATGACGTGCGCTCAGTGCAAGGCGTTGTAAATCGCCTCGGCCAGCTCCCGGGAGATGCCTTCCACACTCAACAGATCCTCGACACTGGCGCTTTCCACACCGCGCACCCCGCCAAAGCGCTGCAGCAGCTTGGCCCGTTTGCGCGGCCCGATGCCGGGAATCTCTTCAATCTTGCTGCCGCCCACCCGCACCTTGGCGCGTGCCGCCCGCATGCCGGTGATGGCAAAGCGGTGCGCCTCGTCGCGGATCTGCGCGACCAGCATGAGCGCCGCCGAATCCTTGCCCAGATAGACCTTCTCGCGGCCATCGGCAAACACCAGCTCTTCCAGACCGACCTTGCGGCCTTCGCCTTTTTCGACGCCCACGATGCGCGACAGGTCCAGCCCCAGGTCGGTGAAGACTTCTCGGGCCATGCTCACCTGGCCTTTGCCGCCGTCGATCAACACCAGGTCAGGCAACTTGGCCGTGCCCTCGCCCGAACGCAAGGCCTCGGCCAGCTTGCCATAGCGGCGCATCAGCACCTGGCGCATGGCGGCGTAGTCGTCACCGGGCGTGATGCCCTCGATGTTGTAGCGCCGGTAGTCGCTGCTTTGCATCTTGTGCTGGCGAAACACCACACAAGACGCCTGCGTGTTCTCGCCCGCCGTGTGCGAGATGTCAAAACACTCGATGTGCAGCTGGTCCAGATCGTCCGGAGCCAAATCCAGCGCCTCGGCCAATGCCCGGGTGCGGGCCTGCTGAGAGCCTTCTTCGGCCAGCAAGCGGGCCAGTTGCAGCTCGGCGTTTTTCTCGGCCATCTCCAGCCAGACGCGGCGGTGCTCGCGCGGCTGCGTCACGGTGCTGATCTTCACACCCGACTGCGCCGACAAAGCCGTGATCAGCGCTTTGTCGACCGCCGCGCTCAAGATCAAGAGCGGCGGCACGGGCACGCCGATGTAGTGCTGCGCCAAAAAGGCTTCGAGCACCTGCACCTCTACGGGGCGCTGCGCCTCTCCTTCCTCCAGACCCAGCAAGTCCTGCGCGTCCTGCACATGCACCGGGAAATAAGGCCGGTCGCCCAAATGACGCCCACCGCGCACCATGGCCAGGTTCACGCAGGCGCGGCCGCCTTGCACCTTGGCCACCAAAATGTCGGCATCGGTGTCCACTGCTGTGTCCACCGACTGCTGGTGCAAGACCCGCGACAGCGCCGTGAGCTGGTTGCGCACCTCGGCCGCCAGCTCGAATTCGAGCTTATCGGCATGCTGCATCATCCGCGCTTCCATCTCGCGCATCAGCGCTTGGGTCTCGCCTCGCAAAAACTGCTCGGCATGCTGCACATCGGCCTTGTAGTCCTCGGGGCTGATCAGGTTCACACAGGGGCCGGAGCAACGCTTGATCTGAAACAGCAGGCAAGGCCGGGTGCGGTTGGCAAACACCGTGTCCTCGCAGGTGCGCAGCCTGAACACCTTCTGGATCAGCTGAATCGACTCCTTGACCGCCCAGGCGCTGGGGAACGGCCCAAAGTAACGGTGTTTCTTCTCCACCGCCCCCCGGTAATAGGCCACACGCGGGTAATGCTGCGCCTCGGGCGTCTTGACCACAGCGGGCAGCGCCACGCGGCCATTGCCCGTGAGCTTGAGGTAGGGGTAACTCTTGTCGTCCCGAAACAGGATGTTGAAACGCGGGTGCAGCGTCTTGATGAGGTTGTTTTCCAGCAGCAGCGCCTCGGCCTCGGAGCGCACCACGGTGGTTTCCATGCGCGTGATCTTGCTGACCATGTGGCCAATGCGGGTGCCGCCGTGGTCCTTCTGGAAATAACTCGACACCCGGCGCTTGAGGTTCAGCGCCTTGCCCACATACAGCAGCTGCTCCTGCGCATCAAAGTAGCGGTACACCCCCGGCAAGGCGGGCAGCGCGGCAACTTGCGCGAGCAGGACTTCATCATGGGTGTTCGACATGGCGGATATTGTCTGTGAAAAGATGTGTGTGAAATCTCCAGCGACAATCGCCGCATGCAAACTGGCCGACTCTGGGACATCTTCTGCACCGTCATCGACAACCACGGCGACCTGGGCGTGTGCTGGCGCCTGACGCGCCAGTTGCGCGACGCGGGCCAGCGCGTGCGCCTGTGGGTGGACGACGCCTCGGCCCTGACCTGGATGGCGCCCACCGCCCACCAAGAGCCAGGCATCGAAGTGCGCCCGTGGGCCGATGCCAGCCAAGCCAGCACTCTGCAAGCGCTGCCCCCGGCCGACGTCTGGGTCGAAGCCTTTGGCTGCGACATCCCTGAAGCCTTTATGGCGCATGGCGTGGCCACGCACGCCCAACAGCCCACCTGGATCAATCTCGAATACCTGAGCGCCGAAGACTGGGTGCCCCGCATGCACCAGCTGCCCTCGCCCATCATGAGCGGCCCGGCCAAGGGCTGGACCAAGACCTTCTTTTACCCCGGCTTTACCCCAGACACGGGCGGCCTGCTGCGCGAAACCGACCTGCTGGCTCGTCAACAAAGCTTTGACCGCGCTGCCTGGCGCGAGCAACACGCCCCCAACCTGGCCCCAAACGGCCTGCTGATCAGCCTGTTCTGCTACGAACCCGCCGCCCTGCCGCAGCTGCTGGCGCAACTGGCGGGCACACCCCACCACCTGCTGGTCACCCCCGGCCGCCCACTATCGGCAGTGCAGCAAGCGCTGAACGGCATGGCCGAACCACCGAACTGGAGCGCCCTGCCCTACACCGACCAGGACGGCTTTGACGAAATGCTCTGGGCCTGCGACTTGAATTTTGTGCGTGGCGAAGACTCGCTGGTCCGGGCGCTATGGGCAGGCCAGCCCTTCATCTGGCACATCTACCCACAAGACGACAACGCCCACCACGCCAAGCTGGAGGCGTTTTTGGAATGGATGCAGGCCCCGGAGAGCTTGTGCAAGGCGCATCGAGTTTGGAACGGGATGGAAGCGGGTGAATGGCCTGCGCTCAATGCCGAAACGCTGAAGATTTGGAGCCAGAACACCCAAACCAAGCGCCATCAAATTTCTGGGCAAACTGATTTAGTCACACAACTAATCAAGTTCATGTGTTGACAATAACATGGGGGCAGTCCTCCCAAAAGCAACGAAATCCTTTGAAGAGCGCACCATCCGCAGCGCGGATGGTGGATTGTGTTGAGTAACTTTTGAGGTAACCGCCATACCTACGCGGGCCTATTGAACGAGGTGTTAGGCCTCACTGGAACGACTTGATAAGTGCGACTACCGAAACGACAAGTGCAAACGCTGCAATGACGTTCGCCAGTGTGGCCTTTGTTGACGCAGCCTTGCCGAGAAGTCTCCTCTGAAGCTCCGCCTCCGAGGCGACCGCACGAAAGTTCGAATAGACACCTTCTGTTGTTTCCGTCGGATCATCAACAAATATGATTACTCCTCGCCTCCTGCACTCTTCGATCAGCAGGCGCTTCGAGGAGGTCGGCGCCTGCGAGAGGTATCTCGACCAATCTTGATCGTCGGCACTTCGTCTAGGCCAGAGTTTCATGACGCAAATCTTCGCATTAAAGGCTAGCGGCAAATCGTCTGATAGTTGGGAAACGTAGTTGTGCCGATGTTGGTCGTATTGCAGGTTGTGGTACCTGTTCTCTGACGTTCTCGAATCTCGGCAGACTTACGCTCGACCAAGTATGCCCACTGCGATTCTGTCATTCTTCCAGCGTCTAGCTGCTCTGCAAGCGCACGTTGAAAGGCCTGATACTCGTAGACCGCGCCACCATCGTTGGACTCTGGGTAAAGGCGACGACGGCCTTCATAGAACGCATCGACCAATCGTGTCCATGTGATTTCCTTACGGCGGGCCTTTTCGTATCCAATTCGTTCAAGTTCGTCAAGTGCACGGCACTTCTGTTCAGAACACCCGCTCGGCCGGGGAGATCCGGCAAGCAGTGGTGCCGAGTAAGTGCCCAGCAACTGATTGAAGGACGTGTTCAGGTCATTCGTCGCTTGATTGAGGTTCCCACATGCAGCAAGGATCAGGGGAATAAACAGAGCGATAAGGCGCATGATGTGAGAGTGATGAGGATGTGAAGAATCGAAAACAGGGGGAATCAGACTAGTTGAGCTAAATGGACACCGTCTAAAACCCGGCACTCCTTGTTGGGCATCGCTGATTATCGTAAGTCGTTGTCTAACCAAACTATAACCTTATTCCCTGCATTTCTGTCAGTCGTTCTATCCCTGCAAATGCAGTTGAGGGTCCTACTGAACCCCAAAGCCTTCAAGCTGGATGCCCGCAAGATTGAACCGATCCGAGTGCCCGATAATCCCGACCCATGACTTTGATTGACACCCTCTTCCCCCTCGGCTGGCAGCACTACCTGCTGGGCGGCCTGACCATTGGCGCTGGCGTGGCGCTGCTGTATTTGTTCAACGGCTGGGTTGGCGGCATGAGTTCCGTCTTTTCCAGCAGTTGGTCGTTCGTGTCCAAACGGGCGTTTTTCCAGCAAGCCCGCTTCGTCAACACCCGCCACTGGCGGCTGGTCTACGCCTTGGGCGTGGTGCTGGGGGCGCTGGTTTGGCGGTTCACGCTGGCGGGGGGTGAAGCGCAGCACACCAGTGTGCCCGCCTGGCAGCTGTTGGTGGGCGGCTTTTTGGTGGGCTACGGTGCCCGCTTGGGCAATGGCTGCACATCCGGCCACGGCATTTGCGGGCTGGGCTCGCTGCAGCTGCCTTCGCTGGGCGCGGTGCTGACCTTCATGGCCACCGCTTTCATGACCGCCAACCTGATGGCAATGTTCACGAAAGGCCTGGCATGAACCCGCTGAACCCTCACACACTTTCTCTGCCCAAGGCACTGGTCACCCTGATCGCCGGGGCCTTGTTTGGCTTTGGCCTGTCGCTGGCCACCATGGTTCAGCCCGATGTGGTTTTGAGCTTTTTGCGTTTTCAGGATTGGGGCTTGATGCTGGTCATGGGCGGCGCAGCGGGCCTGGCCATGCTGGCATACAAAGGTTTTCCCCGCTGGTTCAGTCGCCCCCTGCTGGGCGGCCAGTTCCTGACGCAACCGGCCAGCTGGAACCGCCAAACCGTGATCGGCTCGGCCATTTTTGGCGTGGGCTGGGGATTGTCGGGCGTGTGCCCCGGCCCCGCGATTGCGGCCTTGGGCACGGGCAACACCGACATCCTGTGGGCCTTGGGCGGCATTGTGCTGGGCGCTCTGGCCCATGGCCTGACGGCGCGGGACTGAGTGCCTGCGGGCACCTTCAGCCCAAAAGCCGAGCCCCACAGGTTAGAATAATGGGCTTGGCTTCAAGCCACCCCTTTTCATTTCAGACTCAATTCCTATGAAAACCGCTCAAGAAATCCGCGTCGGCAACGTCATCATGCACGGCAAAGACCCCATGGTCGTCCTGCGCACCGAATACCAACGCGGTGGCCGCGGCTCGTCCACCGTGCGCATGAAGCTCAAAAGCCTGATCGCCAACTTCGGCACCGAAGTCGTGTTCCGCGCCGACGACAAGATGGACCAGGTCATTCTGGACAAGAAAGAGTGCACCTACTCGTACTTCGCTGACCCGATGTACGTTTGCATGGACACCGACTTCAACCAGTACGAAGTCGAAGCCACCAACATGGGCGACGCGCTGAACTACCTCGAAGACGGCATGGAACTCGAAGTGGTGTTCTACAACGAGAAAGCCATCTCGGTCGAATTGCCCACCACCGTGGTGCGCGAAATCACCTGGACCGAGCCCGCTGTCAAAGGCGACACCTCGGGCAAAGTACTCAAGCCCGCCAAGATCGCCACCGGCATGGAAGTGCCCGTGCCCTTGTTCGTGGACCAAGGCGACAAAATCGAGATCGATACCCGCACAGGCGAATACCGCAAGCGCGTCTGATCTTCCGATCCCGCACCACAAAAAGCCCCGCAAGGGGCTTTTTTCATGGTCAAAGCGATTTGTTGGGGCATCACCGTCTTGCCTGCAGGTCTGGTGCATGCACAATTCCGCCATGCAATCCCGACAAGACCTCCTGACCCCCTCCCTGCCCCACGCCTGGGCCGATCTGCAAGCCGAGGCCAACACCGCCGACTGGCTGGAGCCAGAAGCCCACCGCCTGGCCTTTGCAGACCCCGAGTTTTTGCTGCGCCGCGAGACCCGGGGCATCCGTTTCCAGCTGGAGATGCTCAAACCTGACCTGGCGCAAGCCGAGGCCAAGATTGAACACACCGTGGTGGTCTTTGGCAGTGCGCGGTTCATGGACATGGCCAGCGCCCAAGCGCAACTGCAAGCCGCCCGGCAAAGCGGTCAGGCGCAGGACATCGCCCGGGCCGAAACCGCGGTGCGCAACGCCCACTATTACGAAAACGCCCGCATTTTTGCGCAACAAGTCGCCAAGTCCTGCGCGTCCATGCCCGACGAAGAAAAGTTGTTCATCTGCACAGGCGGCGGCCCCGGCATCATGGAGGCGGCCAACCGGGGGGCACAAGAAGCGGGGGCACCCTCGGTGGCGCTGAACATCGCCCTGCCCCACGAGCAAAAACCCAACCCTTACGTCACCCCCGAGCTGAGCTTCAAGTTCCACTACTTTGCGCTGCGCAAGATGCATTTCATGATGCGGGCCAAGGCCCTGGTGGCGTTCCCGGGCGGGTTTGGCACGCTGGACGAGCTGTTTGAAGTGATGACGCTGGTGCAAACGCGCAAATCACGCCCGGTGCCGATCTTGTTGTTTGGGACCGAATTCTGGCAGCGCTTGATCGACATGGAGGTGCTGGTGCAAGAAGGCACCATTTCCAGAGACGACCTGAAGCTGTTCCGCTATGTGGACACACCCGAAGCGGCGTGGCAGGCGATTTGCGAGTTTTACCAGCTGAAGGTGGGTTAAGCAGGCCGCAAGCGCCACGCCGCGCGTGCGCCCAGGCCCACAGCGGTGCCCACCACCCAAAACACCGGGGCCACCCCGGCAATGGCCCCCGCAGCCCCAAAGACCATGGGCATCAGCACGCTCGACGCATTGATGCTCATCAATCGCAGACCCAGCGCCTCGCCCTGTCGGTGCTTGGGGGTGATCTGGTGCAATGTGCTCATGATCATGGGCTGCACCGTGCCCAGCACCAAGCCCAGCAAGACCGAGCACAAGCCCATGCTCCAGGGCGTGGGCATGAAGGGGTACAGGCCAAACAGCAGCGCGGTGCACAGCATGGCCCCGGTGATGATCTGGTGCTCCTGGACATGCCGCGAAATGAAGGGTAAACACACCCGGATGAACGCCGCAGCGACAGCAAATGCGCCCAAAATCGTGCCCACCACCGAAGCGCTGAAACCCCGCTCGTGGCCCAGCACGGGCACCACAAAGGTGTGGACATCCCAGCACGAAGACAGCAGCCAGTTGACCCCCAGCAAACGCCGCATCATGGGCTCGGCCAGCAAATCCATGGCGCGGCGCGGTGCGGCGTTGTCAAGGGCCGGGGGGCTGTGCAGCTCGGGCACCGTGCGCACCCAAAACCAGGTGCTCAGCGGCAACACCGCCATCAACAAAAAGGCCCAGCGAAAACCAGTCAGGTCGGCGGGCTCGGGTCCGGCGTAATCGATCAGCAAACCCGCCAGGACCGGCCCCAAGAAGTTGGAAATCGCCGGGCCAATCGACAACCAGCTGAACGCGGCCTTCAGGTCTGCCGGGTCTTTGGCCAGACGGCCCACATGCCGTTGCAAGGCAATCACCGCCATGCCCGTGGCCCCGCCAGTGGCCAGGGCGCTGAGGCACATGACCGGAAAAATGGGCCACAGCACCGAGAGCCCCGCCCCCACAGAGGACATCGCCACGCTGAGCAACAAGGGTTTTTTCAGGCCCGTGCGGTCGGCGTAACGCCCTGCAGGCAAAGCCAGAAAGACTTGGGTCAGGGCAAACAAAGCCAACAAGGCCCCGACAGCCATGGCGCTGAAGCCCTGTTTAAGCGCGAGCAAAGGGATGGCCATGCGCATGCCCGCCATGCAGGCATGCAAAAAAATCTGGCCAGCGATCAGACGGGGCAGTGTTTTCATCCCCGGGCCCGCCTCGGCCGCTTGGCCATCAGTGGTCCCCGCCGGGCAGCAGGGCTTGTGCGTCGGCCTCGGGCAAGGCATCGACCTGGCGCAAGGCCCGGTTCATCACGTTGCTGCGGGTCTGGGCCTGGTCCAGCGTGTTGAGCACGGTTTGCGTCTGGTTGCGCACTTTGTCGAGCACATCGCCAAACTTGCCAAACTCGGTCTTGACCGCGCCCAGCACCTGCCAGACTTCGCTGGAGCGCTTTTCCAGCGCCAGGGTTCTGAAGCCCATTTGCAAGGCGTTGAGCATGGCCATCAGGTTGGTCGGGCCTGCCAGCGTGACGCGGTGGTCGCGCTGCAGCGCCTCCATCAGGCCGGGGCGGCGCAGCACTTCGGCGTACAGGCCTTCGGTGGGCAGGAACATGACCGCAAAGTCGGTGGTGTGCGGGGGCTCCAGGTATTTTTCAGCAATCGATTTGGCTTCGAGTTTGATGCGTGTCTCCAGGGCCTTGGCGCACAACTCGGCCTGCACCGGGTCGGCGCGGCCTTGGGCTTCGAGCAGGCGTTCGTAGTCTTCGTTGGGAAACTTGGCGTCAATCGGCAGCCAAACCGGCTGGCCACTGTCAGAGCGGCCCGGCAGGCGAATCGCAAAGTCCACCCGGTTTTTGTCGCCGGGGCGGGTGGCCACTTGCACCGCGTACTGCTCGGGCGTGAGGACTTGTTCGAGCAGCGAGGCCAGTTGCGCCTCGCCAAACATGCCACGGGTTTTGACGTTGGTCAGCAAGTGTTTGAGGTCGCCCACGCCTTGTGCCAGGTTGTGCATTTCGCCCAAGCCCTTGTGCACCTGCTCCAGCCGCTCGGCCACTTGCTTGAAGCTCTCGCCCAGGCGGGCTTGCAGGGTGGCTTGCAGTTTTTCGTCCACGGTCTGGCGCATTTCGTCCAGTTTGGCGGCATTGCTTTGCTGCAGCTGGGCCAGCTGGGTTTCCATGGTGCCGCGCATCTCGGTCAGGCGCCGGGCATTGGCTTCCGACAGCGCATTGACCTGTTGGGCCAGGCTGTCGGTCAGGCTTTTTTGCAGCAAGGCCAGTTGCTGGGCCAGCGCGTCAATTTGCTGGTTTTGCGTGCGGGTGGCTTCTGCGCTTTGCTGCAGCAGCGATTGCTGGAACAAGGTGAGGGTCTGCATGGCCTCTTGGCGGCCTTGCACGCCCGACTGGCTGATCTCGGTGCGCAGCTCACGTTCCAGCCGCTCGGTCTGGGCCAGCACAGCAGCAAACTGCTGTTGCTGCCAAGCGGTTTGCTCGGCGGCACGCAGATCCTGAGCGTTTTGCGCACTCTGCGCATCAGGGGTGGCTGTGGAGCGACGCCACAGCCCCAGCAACAGCAACACATTCAGCCCGCCCAGGGCCAGCAGCACCCATTCACTCATGCAGCGGCGCCTGGTAGGGTGTTCAAGGGGGTCAAGGCCTGGCCACGGGTCAGGTAGGCGACCAGGTTGTCGGCGGCCAGCTGGGCCATGGCCTTGCGGGTCTTGATGGTGGCGCTGGCGATGTGGGGGGTCAGGACCACATTGGGGACTTTCAGCAAGTCGGGGTGCACAGAGGGCTCACCCTCGAACACATCGATGCCTGCGGCGGCGATTTGCCGCGCCGCCAAGGCCTTGGCCAGGGCCGCATCGTCCACGATGCCACCACGGGCAATGTTCACCAGCGTGGCGGTGGGTTTCATCTGGGCCAGCTCGGCCGCGCCAATGGTGTGGTGCGACTCGGCGCTGTAAGGCACGACCAACATCACATGGTCAGCGGTCTGCAGCAGCGCTTGCTTGGACACATAAGTGGCCTTGCACTCGGCTTCGAGATCGGCGCTCAGGCGCGAACGGTTGTGGTAGATGACCTTCATGCCAAAGCCATGCGCCGCACGGCGGGCAATGCCTTGTCCGATGCGCCCCATGCCGATGATGCCCAGGGTCGAGCCATGCACCTCGGCCCCCGCAAACATGTCGTAGCTCCACTTCTTCCACAAGCCAGCTCGCAGGTAATGCTCGCTCTCGGTCACGCGCCGGGCCGTGGCCATCAAGAGCGCAAAGCCAAAGTCGGCCGTGGTCTCAGTCAACACATCGGGGGTGTTGGTGGCGACCACGCCCGCAGCGGTCATGGCGGGCACGTCGAAGTTGTTGTAGCCCACGGCCATGTTGGCCACGATGCGCAGTTGCGGGTTGGCCTGCAAGAGCGCCGCGTCGATGCGCTCACTGCCCGTGGTCAAAGCCCCCGCTTTGCCCTGCATGCGGCGGGTGAGCTCGGCGGCAGACCAGACCTCGTCGGCCTGGTTGCTCTCGACTTCAAACACCTGAGCCAAAGACTGCAGGACCTCGGGAAAGATGGCGCGGGCCACCAGAATGGAAGGTTTGGACATCATTTGAACCAGATGAAACTCATCACGACAAACAGTGGCACCAAAATGCCGCCCGACCAGAGCATGTAACCAAAGAAGCTGGGCATTTTCACGCCACGGTCTTCGGCAATGGCTTTGACCATGAGGTTGGGCGCATTGCCAATGTAGCTGTTGGCCCCCATGAACACGGCACCCGCCGAGATGGCCGCCAAAGTGGGGGCCAGCGTGGTCATCAGGACCTGCGGGTCACCCCCGGCCGTATTAAAGAACACCAGGTAAGTGGGCGCGTTGTCCAGGAAAGAGCTGAGCAAGCCCGTGATCCAGAAGTACATCATCACGTCCGGGCTGCCGTCGAGCTTGGTCACAGCAGACACCACGGCACCAAAAGGCCCGTTGGTACCCGCCTTGAGCATGGCGATCACGGGGATGATGGTGAGGAAAATGCCGGCAAACAACTTGGCAACCTCTTCCATGGGTCCCCAGCCAAACTGGTTGTCCTCGTGAACCTTACTGGGGGTGATTTTGAGCGACAACAGGGTCACGGCCACCAGGCCCACATCGCGCAACACGCCGGGCAGACCCACTTGAGTCCCGTAAATATTGAAAGAGACGGGGGATTTCCAGAACCCGCTCATCAGCACCAAGCTGACCACCACGCCCAGCAAAACAAAGTTGATGGCTCCATCAAACCCAATGTTCCGGGAATCCGGGGTGGGATCTTGCGGCAAAAGCTCCTCGCGACGGTGGTAGTACCAAGTGTCCAAGGCATAAAAAATCGCCAGCAGACTGCCCAACATGAACAAGGTTTCGGGAAAGATGTTTTGCAATGTCCAGAAAAAATCCACCCCTTTGAGGAAACCCAGGAACAGCGGCGGATCACCCAACGGGGTCAGCGAACCCCCTGCGTTCGACACAATGAAGATGAAGAACACAACCACATGCGCCACATGCTTGCGATTGTCATTGGCACGAATCAAGGGACGAATCAGCAACATCGACGCTCCCGTGGTCCCCATGAAACTGGCCAGCACCGCGCCAATGGCCAAGATGACCGTATTCAAGCCTGGACTGCCATGCAAATTGCCACGAATAAAAATACCACCCGACACGGTGAACAAGGCCGTGAGCAAAATGATGAAGGGAATGTATTCAGCAAACAAAGCGTGCACAGCGTTAACGCCTGCAGCGGCTGGCCCAAAGACGATGGCAAATGGCAACAAGAAAGCCACCCCCCACGCGGCAGCTACCTTGCCGTAATGGTGATGCCAAAAATGCGGCACCAACAAAGGCATCAAGGCGATAGACAGCAAAATGCCCGCAAATGGCACCCCCCATATCACCGACAACTGCGCGCCATCAAAATCGGCGGCGAATGCCCCGCCGGACATGGCCATTAGCATTGGTAAAGCCAACCAAGCATTCCATCGGGTATCCAAAAACCTCATGATGCGCATCTCCTGTTAAATGGTGCCGTATGTTAGCGGGCATCCCGAGCCATTTCAGGCACTTGGGGCAATTTCAAACACCTGGCGCAAATAGGCCAAGTACTTCTCGTCATCGCACATGCCCTTGCCCGGCGAGTCCGACAGTTTGGCCACAGGCTGGCCGTTGCAGCGCGTCATCTTGATGACGATCTGCAGGGGCTCGTAACCTAAGTCATTGGTCAGGTTGGTGCCCACCCCAAAAGCCAGCTGGCAGCGCCCGCGGAACTGCTCAAACAGCTCGATGGTGCGCGGAATGGTCAGGCTGTCGCTGTAAATCAGCGTCTTGGTTTTCGGGTCCACCCGGTTTTGCTGGTAGTGCGCGATCATGCGCTCACCCCAGCTGAACGGGTCGCCACTGTCGTGGCGAGCGCCGTCAAACAACTTGCAAAAATACATGTCAAAGTCGCGCAGGAAGGCGTTGAAACCGTACACATCGCTCAGGGCAATGCCCAGGTCACCGCGGTATTCCCTAGCCCAGGACTCGAAAGCAAAGACCTGGCTGTCGCGCAAGCGCGGACCCAGGGCCTGCGCCGCCTGCAAATACTCATGCGCCATGGTGCCCAGGGGCGTCAGGCCCAACAAATAAGCGTAATAAACGTTGCTGGTGCCGGCAAACTGCCCTTCGGGCCCCGTGCCCAAACGGGCCGAGAGCACGCGCAAGACCTCTTCGTGCCAGGCCCGAGAAAAGCGGCGACGGGTGCCGTAATCCGCGATCTTCAGGGTTTCCAGGCCAGGGGCCTGCAGTTGGGCGATCTTGGTGTCCAGACGGCGACGGCCCTCCATCAGGTCGGGCACTTTTTGGGTGTTGCGGAAATACACCTCGTTGACGATGGCCAGCACCGGAATCTCGAACAAGATGGTGTGCAGCCAAGGGCCCTGGATGGTGATGTCGATCTCGCCAGAAGGCAGCGCCGTGACCTGGATGTATTTTTCGTTCAGCTTGAACAGCCCCAGAAAATCCACAAAGTCGCTCTTGATGAAACGCAGCGAACGCAGGTACTGCAGCTCCGACTCCTTGAAGGTCAGGCTGCACAAGGAGCGGATTTCCTGCCGGATTTCATTGACAAACGGGGCCAGCGCCACGCCGGGATTGCGGCACTTGAACTTGTATTCGACCTGTGCACCCGGGAACTGGTGCAGCACGACCTGCATCATGGTGAATTTGTACAGGTCGGTGTCGAGCAGGCTGGTGATGATCATGATGTGTTGTCTCTGGCGGCTGGGGCCGCTCGTGTTGTCAGGCAGTGTAAGGGATGGCCAGCTAGCGCATCCTGATGCGGCTGCGCTCAGCTGGGGGGCCTGCGGGCATCAGGCCGCCCCGTCCATCCGTCCACTGGTCAGCACCAGCACCCGCTGCGCGTGCCGGGCCAGGATGTTGTTTTGCTCGGCCACCAGCATGGCCACGCCTTCGCGGGCCAGCTGCAACAACGCGTCGCGCATGGCCGCCACCAGCACCGGGGCGATGCCCTCGCAAGGCTCGTCCAGCAGCAAGAGGCGCGGGCCGATCATCAGGGTGCGGGCCAGCGCCAGCATTTGCTGTTCGCCCCCGCTCATCTGGCTGGCCGGGCGGTGCAGCATGGTTTGCAGCTGGGGGAACAAAGACATCACGCGCTCAAAGCGCTGTGCGGGCGTGGCCTGAGCGTTTGACCCCGAAGCTGCGGCGATCCACAGGTTTTCTTTCACCGACAAGCCGGTGAACAAGCGTCGGTCCTCGGCCACAAAACCCAGCCCCGCCCGGGCGCGGCGGTGCGCGGGCCAGGTTTGGATGGGCTGGTTTTGCCAGGTGATGCGGCCTTGCGCCCGGGGGCCGATGCCGATCAAGCTTTGCAGCAGCGTGGATTTGCCCGCGCCGTTCAGGCCCTGAATGACGATCAGCTGGCCCTCGCCCACCGACAGGCTCACATCAAACAAGGCCTGGGCTTGGCCATACCAGGCGTTCAGCCCTTCAACGGTCAGCATCGTGCAAACCTTTCATGTCGAAATCGAGCCCCAGGTAGCGCTCGCGCACCTGCGGGTCTTGCGCCACCGCTTCGGGCAGGCCGTCGGCCACCAAACGGCCATGCATCAGCACCAGCACACGGTCGGCTACGCCAAACACGGCGTCCATGTTGTGCTCGGTGTAGAGCACCGTCACGCCCTGAGTTGCCACCTGGCGCACCAGCGCCATCATGTCGGCCCGCTCGGCCAGGGCCAGCCCGGCAGCAGGTTCGTCCAGCAGCAGCAAGGACGGCGCTGCATGGGCACCCGGATGGGGCACAGCGTTGGGCAAGCCCGCCAGTGCCATGGCCAGCTCCAGGCGCTTTTTGGCGCCGTAAGGCAAATCGGCCACGGTGGTGTGGGCCTGGACTCGCAAACCCGCTTGCGCGGCCAGACGCATCGCCCGCTCGGGTTGGCGGCGGTCCAGCCGGTCCCACCAAGCGAGCGGCTGGGCGCAGCGCAGCACCAGCTGGATGTTTTGCAGCACCGTGAGCGCCTCAAAGGTTTGCGCTACTTGGAAGGTGCGGGCCACGCCCAGGCGCTGACGCTCGGCAGGCGGTTTGCCCAAAAGGGACTGCCCCTGCCAAAGCACCTCACCCGCCGTGGGCACCTGCTGACCCGCCAGACAGGCAAAGCAAGTCGACTTGCCCGCGCCGTTGGGGCCGATCAGGGCCACACACTGGCCTGCGGGCACAGAGAAGTCCACACCGTCCAGGGCGCGCACACCGCCAAAGTGTTTAGCCAGACCGCGCACCTGCAAAACTGCTTGAAGGCTCATGCGCGGCTCCCCTTTGGAGAAGCAAAGCGGGCCAGCACCATTTGCAGCCCGCCCAGCACACCACTGGGCGCCAGCACCATGACGAGCATGATGACCAAGCCCAAAACACCGCGCCAATAGTCCAGACCCTGCCCCAACTCAGCCCCGCCCCACACCAAGAGCGCACTGCCCACGGCCGAGCCCCAGAGCTGGTGCACCCCGCCCAGCAAAATCACCAGCAAAGCGTCCACCGACATGGCGACCGAGGCCACCGACGGAAACACCGCCCCTTTGAACGCCGCCCACAAGCCCCCGGCCAGGCCCGCCAAAGTGGCGCTGCCCACAAACACCTGGTAACGCAAGGCCTGCACCGGCAAACCGCTGGCCGCTGCCCGCAGCGGCGCGTCGCGCAGAGCCTGCAAAGCCGCGCCCCGGCTCGAGCGGGCCACACGAGCCATGCCCGCCAAAGCCAACAGCATGAAAACACCCAGCGCTGCGTCCCACAGCGCACGCGACTCGGGGGCGATCAAACGCAGGCCGATCAGGCCGTTGTCGCCCCCTGTCAGGTCCACCCATTGCGTGGCCCCTGCCCAAATCATTTGCGCCAGCGCCAGCGACAGCATGGCCAGGTACACCCCGCTGCTGCGCACCACCAAAGCGCCAAACGCCAAGGCCACGGCCAGCGCCAGCGCCATGCCTGCGGCCAAAGCGGCCGGCAAAGCAGCACCCCAGTGCAGGTGCGAGAGCGCTGCGCCATAAGCGCCCAACGCAAAAAACGCCGCGTGGCCAAAGCTGACCAGGCCGCCCAGCGCCATCATCCACTGCAGGCTCAGGCCAAACAGCATCATCACCATCACGTCTTCGGCCAAGCTGCGGCCGTAATCGCCCTGACCCCAGGCCAGCAGCGTCAAACCCACAAAGACCGCCACCAACAGCGCCCGCCCCCAGGCTGCCACAGGCCAGAGCGCAAACACCGGCACGCTTTCGCGTTGCTCGGCATGGGCGGCCGACCCGGCCAGGCCCTGCGGCCGCCAAACCAGCACCACCGCCATGGTCAAAAACACCAGCACCAAGGTCGCTTGCGGGAAAAAGCTCAGGCCCAAGGCGTGGATCACGCCGATCAGCACCGCCGCCACAAAAGCCCCGCCAATGCTGCCCAGCCCACCCGTGACCACGACCACAAAGGTTTCGACCACCACGTTCACGTCCATCTGCAAATGCGCGGGCTCGCGCGGCAGCTGCAGCGCCCCGGCCAACCCTGCCAGACCGCAGCCCAGCATCACCACGCCCAGCATGAGCGGCGCGGGGTTCACGCCCAGCGCGGCGAGCATCTCGCGGTCTTGTGTGGCCGCCTTCACGCGCTGACCCCACAGGGTGCGCGTGAGCAAAAAGTGAAGGCCCAGCCAGACCAGCGGCCCCAGCACCAAAGTGAACAGTTGCCAGGTCGGGAAATACGACTCGCCCAGCTGGACCGCGCCCTTGAGGCCCGGAAAGCGCGGCGCGAACACCTCTTCAGGGCCAAAGAACCAGCGCATCGCGTCGTGCAGCGCCAGCGTCAGGCCGAAGGTGGCCACCAGTTGGTAGAGCTGCGGCGCATGGCGCATGCGCTTGAGCAGCGTGACTTCGGTCAGCGCCCCCAGCGAGGCTGCCACACACGCGCCCATCAAGATCACCGCACCATAGCTCCAGGCGGTGTCCGCCATGGCGGGCCACCAGTTCGTCACAGCATGAGCCGACCACAAAGCGCCCAGCATGAAGAAGCTGCCATGCGCAAAATTGACGATCCGGGTCACGCCAAAAATCAGCGTCAACCCGGAGGCCATCAAGAACAAGGTGGTGGCGTGGCTCAGGCCATTGAGCAGTTGCAGCGCCAGTGCGTCGAATCCCAAACCAGACCCTTGTCTTTATAGAAGCGTCAGTCCACCCAGTGGGTGAAGTCTTGAGCGGGCACCCGCGTGGTCTGGAAGGTGTTGACCAGCGCCGACTCGTCGGCATAGCCCAGCGCCATGCCGCAGACCACCATCTCGTTCTCGCCCGCGCCCACATGGGGCAGGATGATTTTGGAAAAGCCGTTCCACGCCGCTTGCGGGCAGGTGTGCAGGCCGCGCGACCGGGCAGCGACCATGATGCTTTGCAAGAACATGCCGTAGTCCAGCAAGCTGCCCCGACCCATCACCTTGTCGATGGTGAAGATCAGGCCCACAGGCGCGTCGAAGAAGTGGAAGTTCTGCTGGTGCTGCTGGTGCATGCGCGCCTTGTCGCCCTTGCCGATGCCCAGCACGCCGTACAGGCCAAAACCGCACTCGCGGCGGCGGTCGATGTAGGGGCTGACCCATTTTTCGGGGTAATAGTCGTAGGCCTCGGCGTAATCAGAGGCCAATGCCGGGTTGGCGCTGATGGCGTCGTGCGCCGCGCAGGTCTTGGCCACCAGCTCGTCGCGCTTGGCACCTTGCAGCACATAGACCTTCCAGGGCTGGGTGTTGGTGCCGCTGGGCGCGCGGGCGGCAATGCTCAGCACCTCTTGCAAGACGCCGCGGTCGACGGCTTTGGGCAAGTAAGCGCGGGCTGAAAAGCGGCTCAGGATGGCGGCGTCCACGCTCGCCGGGTCGTTCACGCGGGTGCTGACCTGCGGTCCGATGGGGGAAATACTCATGTCAAAGTCTCCAGAAAATTTTTGAGTGCGGCCGGCAGGGGCACGGGTCGGCGGGTCTCGCGGTCCACGTACACATGCACAAAGTGGCCCCGGGCGGCGGTGAGGTCTTCGCCCTGCGCAAACAGGCCCACCTCGTAGCGCACGCTGGACGTGCCCAGCTTGGCCACGCGAATGCCCGCGTCGATGGTTTGAGGGAACGCCAAGGGCGCAAAGTAAAAACACTGGGTTTCCACCACCAGGCCGATGGTCGAGCCCGCGTGGATGTCCAGCACGCCTTGCTCGATCAGGGTGGCGTTCACCGCAGTGTCGAACCAGCTGTAATAGACCACGTTGTTCACATGGCCGTAGACGTCGTTGTCCATCCAGCGGGTGCTGATGGCGCGAAACGCTTTGTAGCTGCTGCGGGCGTCGGCTTGGGGTTTGCTTGTGGGTGAAACAGGGGTGTTCATCGCCCGAGATTGTGCCAGCGTTGCCAGTAGCCCAAAGCGACATCCCAGGTCTGCATTTGCACCTGCACCGTGGTCTCGATGTCGTGGCCGTAGCCCCCGCCCATGCACAGCACCACCGGCAGCCTGCGCTGCCAGGCCCAGTCCATCACCACCCGGTCTCGCGCCTGCATGCCGTCGGCAGTCAATTTCAGCCGCCCCAACCGGTCACCCTCGTGCGGGTCGGCCCCGGCCAGGTAAATCACCAATTGCGGATCAAAGCGGTCCTGCAGGGTCTGCAGCGCCTGGTGCAGCGTGGCCAGATACGGCTCGTCGGTGCAGCCGTCCGGCAGGCCGACGTCCAGATCGCTCGGCTCTTTGCGGAAGGGGAAGTTCTTTTCGCCGTGCAGCGACAGGGTGAACACGCTCGGGTCGCCCGCAAAAATATGCGCCGTGCCATTGCCCTGGTGCACATCCAGGTCGATCACCGCCACCTTGAGCTTTTTCCGGTGGTGCCGCCAGGCCTCGGCCTGCATCAGGCGGGCCGTCACGGCAATGTCGTTGAACACACAAAAGCCCCCGCCCTTGTGCGCATAGGCGTGGTGCGTGCCGCCCGCCAGATTGCCCGCCACGCCCTGGGCCAGCGCATCCCGCGCTGCAGCCACCGTGGCCCCGACCGAGCGGCGCGCCCGCTCGGCCATGGCCGGACTCCAGGGGAAACCGATCTCGCGCTGCAATGCCGCCTCGAGGCTGCCCGTGGCCACGCCCTGGATGTAGGTGGGTGTGTGCACCAGCGCCAGCTCGCCATCGCTCGCGGCTGGGGCTTCGCGCATGACCACGCCCGGCAGCTCTTGCGTCAGGCGGTCGCGCAGGCGGCTGTATTTGCGCATCGGAAAGCGGTGGCCTTCGGGCAAAGGCAGGACGAAATGGTCGGCGTAGTAGGCGTGCATGCTGGGGTCTGGTGGGGCCTTGATTCTAGAAAACGCTCTCTAAACTGAGCCGTCAGCAGGTCTATCCCCTTGCAATACCCCGTGGAAACCCTAAAATTCAAACCATGCTGCACTGCAACATAGTTGTACGGCCCCGGCCAGTTACGGCGCAGTCTTCCTGAAACCACATTTATCTTTTGATCTGGAGATCCTCATGATGACCGCTGAACAAATCGTCGCCTCGCACAAAGCCAACCTGGAAACCCTGTTTGGCCTGACCGCCAAAGCCTTCGAAGGCGTGGAAAAAATGGTCGAACTGAACCTGAGCGTGGCCAAGGCTGCCCTGGACGAGTCCGCCAACAACACCCAAGCCGCCCTGAGCGTGAAAGACGCACAGGAACTGTTGGCCATGCAAGCCAACCTGTTCCAGCCTTTGGCTGAAAAAACCGCCGCTTACAGCCGCCACCTGTACGACATCGCCTCGGGCACCAACAGCGAGTTCACCAAGGCTTTCGAAGCCCAGGCCGCTGCGGCACAAAAACAGTTCGCCAGCTTGGTGGACAGCGCCGCCCAAAACGCCCCAGCTGGCTCCGAGCAAGCTGTGGCCATGATGAAGGGTGCCGTGACCGCCGCCAACACAGCTTTTGAGTCGGTGCAAAAAGCCGTCAAGCAAGCCACCGATCTGGCCGAGTCCAACCTGGCCGCCGTGACACAAACTGCTGCCCCCAAGGCTGGCAAGAAGAAGTGATTTTTCAACGCGGACAGGTTTTGCAAAGGCCTGTTCGCTGCAAGTTGTCTCCTCGGATCTCTTTGAATTTCGTCTGGGAAACAGGGATCCCTTCCAGGGCTGATCGCAAGATCAGCCCTTTTTTTATCCTTCAGCGACCGTGGATACCCGACTTCGCGGGTGTGACAAACAGCTGTCACGGGCCAAAGCCCTCATCGCCCCTCTTCAAACTGGGCCAAACGCACTTTCAGAGCAGGCAACGCAGCCCGCATGGCGGCTCGGCCCGCTTCAATGGCCCGCTGGCGTGCCCCAAAATCAGCGCTTTTGACCCCAGACAAAGCCGGACGCACCACCCAATCGGCCTCTTTGAGCGCCAGGGTGTTGATGCTTTTGCCCATGATGGCGAAGGTTTGCATCAGGATCTGGAAAGTGTCGCCATAAGGGTTGCCCTCCGGGTCGCTGGAGATGTCCACCGCGATCACAAAGTTGGCCCCCATCTCACGGGTCTGACGCACAGGCACGGGGGCCACCAGACCGCCATCGACATATTCCCGCTCACCCACGCGCACGGGCTGGAACACCGCAGGTACTGCGCTTGACGCCCGCACCGCGGCACCGGTATTGCCCCTTCGGAACGTGATCGCCTGCCCGCTGCTCAAGTCGGTGGCCACGATGCCCAGCGGAATCTTCATCTGTTCCAGCGTTTTGCCGCCCACCTGGGTGTTCACATACTTGGCCAAAGCCTCTCCGCGCAAGGCCCCCCGGTTCAGAATCGGCAGCATCCAGTCGGTGATCTCGGCTTCCTGCATGGATTCGGCCACACGCACCAACTCCTGCGGGCTTTTGCCGCTGGCATACAAGGAGGCCACCAAGCTGCCAGCCGATGTGCCCACCACATGGCTGGGCCTGAGACCCGCCTCCTCCAGCACCTGGATCACGCCCACATGGGCAAACCCCCTGGCTGCACCACCGCCCAAGGCCAGTCCGAGACGCAACTCGCGGCGCTCAGCCACAGGCAGGACGCCGGGCTCAACTGGCGGCGCTGTTTGCAAACTGCTGCATGCACCGAGCAACAGCCCTGCTGCCAAGAGTCCCAGCCCACAGGCGGCCCGCTTGACCAAGGGCCAAGCCTGGTTGTTGGATTTTTGACTGGCCTGCTGGCCAAAACCCTTCAATGAATGCATGTTTTCCTCAAATCTTATTGATAATGATTCGCATTTGGATTAAACTCTGGCTATCAACACACACCCAGCGCGACACCACCATGACATTTTCCAAATCCCTTTTGAGCATCGCTTGCCTCATGAGCGCCACATCGGCCATGGCCCAAGACAAAGTGCTCAACATCTATTCAGCCCGCCACTACCCGACCGATGAAGTCATGTACAGCGACTTCACCAAAGCCACCGGCATCAAAATCAACCGGGTTGATGCGGACGATGCCGGTATTCTCGCTCGCCTCAAGGCAGAAGGCGCCGCCTCGCCTGCCGACGTGATCTTGTTGGTGGACGCCTCGCGCCTGTGGCGCGCTGAAGTCGACGGCTTGTTCCAACCCGTCAAATCCAAACTGCTGGAAGACGCCATCCCCGCCTACTTGCGTGCCAAGCCTGCCGACAACGGTGGCACCGCCTGGTTTGGTCTGTCCACACGGGCGCGCGTGATCGTGTACGACAAAGTCAAATTCAGCAAAACCGATGTGGACAGCTACGAAAAACTGGCCGACGCCAAGCTCAAAGGCAGCCTGTGCATCCGCAGCGGCTCGCACCCCTACAACCTGAGCCTGTTCGGCGCCATGACCGAGCACCTGGGTCCGCAAAAAACCGAAGTCTGGCTCAAAGGGCTGGTGGACAACATGGCGCGCAGCCCCAAGGGCGGTGACACCGACCAGATCAAAGGGGTGGCGTCTGGCGAATGCGGCGTGGCCGTGACCAACACCTATTACCTCGCCCGCCTGATGCGCTCGACCAATCCGGCCGACAAGGCCGTGACCGAAAAGATCGGCGTGGTCTTTCCAAACCAAAATAGCTGGGGCACGCACGTCAACGTGGCCGGTGGCGCGGTGGCTAAAAACGCCAAAAACGCTGACAACGCCATCAAGTTCCTGGAATACCTGGCCAGCCCCTCAGCCCAGAACCACTTTGCCAACGGCAACAACGAATGGCCCGTGGCCAAAGGCGTGAGTTTTGACAATCCGGCCCTCAAGGCCATGACCGGCGGCAGCTTCAAGAGCGAACTGATCCCGATCAGCGCCGTCGGCATGAACCAGATCAAGGTCCAGCAAATGCTCGACCGCGTCGGCTTCAAGTAAAGCCCGCCTGCGGCAGGCGCCAGTGCCTGCCGCCCTCCTTTCGTTTCCTCAGCAAGCCATTCGCCCTGCCTCGCGGCATGGGGTGATAGCCAGCCTTTGTCTTCGTTTTGCTGTGAAAGCAACTTTTCAAGGCTATCGCCCCATGAACGCACCCACCACCCCCAACAAATTGTTGCCCCTGGCCGCCATGATGCTGGCCGGCTCACTCGGCACCACTGCACAGGTCCTCGCGCAGGAAGCACCTGAAAAAACCCTCAAGACCGTGACCGTTCGAGACACGCAGGAATCGGCCACTGCCGCCAAAGACAAGCTGCTGGTGACAAGAACCGGCATTGCCAAAGGCAATCAGGCACTCAAGGACATACCCCAGACCGTGACGGTGATGACCGAAAAACTCATGGACGAGCGCAATCTGGACGATTTCCGGGAAGTTCTCAAGACCACTGCAGGCGTCACTTTCATGGCGGGCGAGACCGGAGAAGAAGATGTGCGCATGCGCGGTTTCTCGCTCGGCCAGGCTGGAGACATCTACGTCGATGGCCTGCGCGACGCCCCCCTGATCGAGCGCGACACCTTCAACCTCGACCGGGTTGAAGTGCTCAAGGGCTCGGCCTCCATGCTGTTTGGCAAAGGCTCCACCGGTGGCGTGGTCAACCAGGTCAACAAACAGCCCTTCCTGATGGACCAAAACGAAATCAATGTCATGGCAGGCAGCGGCCACACGCGCCGCATCACCGGTGACTTCAACCGGCAGAAGGGCGAGAGTTCGGCCGTGCGCCTGAACGTCATGGACCACCAGGCCGACAACTGGGGCGCCAAAGTGGGCAAGAAAGGCGTGGCCGGCACCTACCGCTGGGGCATTGGCGAGCGCGACGAATATGCGCTGGGCCTGTATCACCTCGAAACGAAGGGCCGCCCGCTCTACAACCACCCCTGGCTGATCAACACCGGCAGCGCCATCACCAGCGCGAGCGGCTCGATCGGTACCCTGGTGCCCACACTGCCCGCCAAAAACTACTACGGGCTGGTCAGCGACCACCTGCGCACCGAGAGCAGCTACGGCACCTTCAGCCACAAGCGCCGCTTCGACCAGGACAGCGAACTCAAGACCACTGTTCGCCACGGCCATTACGAGCGCGACCTGCTGGCCAGCGCCATCCGATTCACCAACATCACAACCTTGTCCACGCTCGGCAACAGCACCGCGCTGACCCGCTCGCCCAAAGCCCGCCGCGCCGAAAGCGATCTGACACAAATCCAGAGCGACTACACCACCAGCTTTGAAGCCCTTGGCCACAGGCACAGACTGTTCGCCGGTGTGGACTACAGCGATGAAAAAGCCCTGCGCAACAACAACGCCACAGCGGGGCTCAGCTACGCTGCATTGGGCACCACCGTCGGCACACCCAACGACGGCCAGTCGATCACTGACACCCGCGCGTTGGCTCTTAACCACTTCAGGGCTCGAAACATTGGCCTTTATGCGCAGGACACCCTGAGCCTCACAAGCGCGATCAAAGTCGTCGTGGGGCTGCGCATGGACCGGTTTTCGGCGCAATACACCGACACCAGCGGCAACCGCAACGAGCGCAATGACACACTTTGGAGCCCACGGATCGGTGCCATCTGGCAGCCCGCAGACGACGCAACTTACTACGTCTCTTATGGCACCTCTTACAACACCTCGGGAGACACCTACCAGTTCGCCCTGGGCAGCTTTGCGGCAGGCAGCCACAATGCCCGCACCGCCAACACCTCACCTGAGAAAAGCCGCAACATCGAGATCGGCAGCAAATTAGAACTGTTCGAAAAGAAAACGCTGCTCGGCATCGCCTTCTTCCACTCCCAAAAATACAACGAGCGCAACACCGACCCCGACAGCGCAGCCAGCCAGATGTTGCTGTCCGGCCAGCGCCACGCCAGCGGTATGGAGTTCAACTTCGCAGGTCGCATCACACCTGCGTGGGAAGTGTTCTTCAACCACACCTGGATTCCAAGGGCCCGCATCGACGTGAGCAACCAGACCCTGAGCGCCAACGGCACCGGTGCCCAGGTGCAAGGCGACCGCTCCGCCCTCACGCCCAAACACAGTGCCAGCCTTTGGACCACCTGGCGCCTGCATCCGCAGTGGCGCATGGGCGCTGGCCTGAACCACCGCAGCGAACAAAACCCCGAGGGCGCGCGCCATGTCACGGCACCGGCCTTCACCACCGTGGACGCCATGGCCGAATACACCCTGAGCGACGCCACCCTGCTCAAGCTCAACATCACCAACCTGGGCAACCAACTCTACGCCGACAGCCTGTACCGCGGCTTTTACATGCCGGGTGCGCCACGCCGCGTGGAACTGAGCCTGAAAACCCTGTTCTGAGGACAACACGGATGCTGCTGCAACTCCAACAACTGCTGACACCCGACGAAGTCGCGCAGGCCCGCCAGCTGCTGGGCCGCGACGCCCCCTGGCTCGATGGCCGCGTCAGTGCGGGCAGCCAGGCCCGCACCCGCAAATCCAACCAGCAACTCGCCCAGGACAGCGCGGTGTCACGCCAGTTGCAGGCGCTCGTGCGCCAGGCCCTGAAACGCGAACCGCTGTTCCTGTCGGCCGCCCTGCCCCGGCGCATCTACAACCCGCTGTTCAACCGCTACGGCGGCGACACCAATGCCTTCGGTCCGCATGTGGATGGCGCCGTGATGCACTCGGCCAGCACTGGCGAATGGGTGCGCAGCGACATCTCCTGCACCCTGTTCCTGAGCGAGCCGCAAGACTACGACGGCGGCGAGCTGTGCGTGCAGGACAGCTGGGGCAGCAGGGGCGTCAAGCTGGCTGCGGGCGACGCGGTTCTCTACCCCGGCACCAGCGTGCACGAAGTCACGCCCGTCACCCGCGGCGTGCGGCTGGCCTCGTTCTTCTGGATTGAAAGCATGGTGCGCAGCGACGAGCAACGCCGCCTGCTGTTCGACCTGGACATGAGCCTGCTCAAACTGCGCGCCCAGCTGGGCGAAACCACCGAGACCATTGCACTGACCGGCGTCTACCACAACCTCCTGCGCCAATGGGCCAGCACATGAAATCTGTCCTGCGCACCAGTGGCGCCGTTTTGCTGGCCCATGCCGGAGTGGTCTGGCTGGTCGTCCACCCGCTGACCAGCCCCAGCTTGCCGGGCGCCAGCGACCCGGTCATTTTGGCCAGCGTGGTGGCTGAAATTCCCGTGGCCGTTGCACAGCCCGTGCAGACGACACCGACCCGGCCAGCGCAAGCGCTTGCACAGCGCCCTGCCGTGCAGCAGACCGTGACGCCCGAGCCCCAAATCGAGCCCAAAGAGTTCGCCCCCGCCACCAGCGCCGTCCCCAGATCGCCCACCGCCGCTGCGGCCCCTGTGACCACTGGCAGCGCACGCCCGGCCCCGACCGTCGCCCAGGCCATGGTGCTGCCATCCAGCGACGCCGACTACTTGAACAACCCGCCGCCAGCTTATCCGCGCATGAGCCGCCGCCTGGGCGAACAGGGCACGGTGCTCGTGCGGGTTTTCATCAATGCCGAAGGCCGCGCCGAAAAAGCCGACATCCGAACCACCAGCGGCTACCCGCGGCTGGATGACGCCGCCCTGGAGACGGTGCAACGCTGGCGCTATGTGCCCGGAAAGCGCGCCGGCCAGCCCGAAGCCATGTGGTTCAACGTCCCCATCCGCTTTGTTCTCGACTGACCCCCATTTCAAGGAGTAATTTCATGCCCACCTCTTTCGGCCTGTCCCACATCTGGGCGCAAGGTGACGCCGTCACCCACCTGATCCTGATGGCCCTGATGACCATGTCGGTCATCAGCTGGGTGGTCATCGTGCTCAAGGCGCTGGACGTCTGGCGCCACAAGCAAAGCGCCCTGGGCAGCGAGCAGTTCTGGCACACCACCAGCCTGGCCGAAGGCCTGTCGGTGCTCAGCCAGCGGCCCGGCAACCTGTTCCACACCCTGGCCCAAGTCGGCCAGGAAGCCACCGAACACCACCAAGCCGCACAAAAGCAGCTGCACGACCGGCTGGACATCAGCGACTGGGTCACACGCAGCCTGCGCAATGCCATCGACGACAGCACCAGCCGCCTGCAAAACGGCCTGGCCGTTCTGGCCTCGATCGGTTCGACCGCGCCTTTCGTGGGCCTGTTTGGCACCGTCTGGGGCATTTACCACGCGCTGGTGAGCATCAGTGCCAGCGGCAACGTCAGCCTCGACGCCGTGGCCGGCCCGGTGGGCGAGACGCTGATCATGACCGCACTGGGTCTGGCCGTCGCCATTCCCGCCGTGCTGGGCTACAACGCCCTGGTGCGCGGCAACAAGTTCATCATCGCCCGCATGAACCGCTTTGCGCACGATCTGCATGCCTACTTTGTGACCGGGGCCCGTGTTCAGCACCACGGAGGTCAGCATGGCCTTTGAAGCCCACGAAGACAGCGATGAGGTCGTGAGCGAAATCAACATAACCCCCCTGGTGGACGTCATGCTGGTGCTGCTCATCATCTTCATCATCACCATGCCCGTCATCCAGCACACGGTCAAAGTGGCGCTGCCTCGTGCCAGCAGCAGCCGCGACCAGACCCCAACCGACAAGCTGCAACTGTCGGTGGACGCCCAGGGCCAGTTCTATCTGGACCAGCAGGCCGTGAGCGCCGATGCGCTGCAAGAGCGCCTGCGCGCGCAAGCCGCCCGCGAGCCGCAACCCCAGCTCTACATCCGGGGCGACAAAAACGTGCCCTACGAGCGTGTGGCCCAGGCCATGACGGCAGCCCAACGCGCCGGGCTGAGCCGGATCGGTTTTGTCACTGAGGGCCAGCGGCCATGAACGCTACGCCCTCTGTGTCCATCACCCCACCCTGCAAAGAAATGGATGCGCCAAAGCTGCCCCCTGCCGTTGCCCACCAAGGGCTCAAGGTGAAGTCCACCAACCCGCGAACCCTGGACAGCCGCGATGTCTTGGGCGACCAGAACCTGGTGCTCATTGAGCATCTGGGGGCCACTTACCGCCTGCAAAGCACACGGCAGGGCAAGTTGATCCTGACCAAATGAAAAACCCGGCCAAGGTGCCGGGTTGATCAGGGGCACTGCCGAACTCAAACCGCTTCGACGACCACCTCGGCTTGGGCCACAGCAGGCAAGCGGATCAGGTGGTCAAAGGCGCTGAGTGCGGCCTTGGCGCCCTCGCCTGCAGCAATGACGATCTGCTTGTAAGGCACGGTGGTGCAGTCCCCGGCTGCAAACACGCCGGGCACATTTGTGTGGCCCTTGGCGTCCACCACGATCTCGCCGAACTTGCTCAATTCGAAAGTGCCTTTGAGGAACTCGGTGTTGGGCACCAGGCCAATCTGCACGAACACGCCTTCGAGCTCGACCCAGTGGTCATCGCCCGTGGTGCGATCCTTGTAACGGATGCCATTGACCTTGCCGTCCGCTCCGGTGATTTCGGTGGTTTGGGCATTGGTGTGCACAGTGACGTTGGGCAGGCTCTTGAGCTTGCTCACCAGCACCGCGTCGGCCTTGAGCTGGTCGGCAAATTCGAACACCGTGACGTGGGCCACGATACCCGCCAGGTCAATCGCCGCTTCGATGCCGGAATTGCCGCCGCCAATCACCGCCGTGCGCTTGCCCTTGAACAGCGGACCGTCGCAGTGCGGGCAGTAGGCCACGCCTTTGTTTTTGTACTCGGCTTCGCCGGGCACGTTCACGTTGCGCCAGCGGGCGCCGGTCGACAGGATCACCGAGCGGGCCTTGAGGCTCGCACCATTGGCCATCCGCACTTCGATCAGGCCACCGGGCTGGCTGGCGGGGATGATTTTGTCGGCACGCTGCAGGTTCATGATGTCCACCTCGTAGTGGCGCACCTGCGCTTCCAGGGCTGCCGCAAACTTGGGGCCATCGGTCTCGAGCACCGAGATGTAGTTTTCGATGGCCATGGTGTCGTTGGTCTGGCCGCCAAAACGCTCGGCGGCCACGCCCACGCGGATGCCTTTGCGGGCCGCGTACACGGCAGCGGCCGCACCAGCCGGGCCGCCGCCCACCACCAACACGTCAAACGGGTCTTTGGAACTGAGCTTGGCCGCGTCGCGCTCACCGGCGTTGGTGTCGAGCTTGGCCACGATTTCTTCGACCGACATGCGGCCCGAACCGAACACTTGACCGTTCAGGAACACCATGGGCACGGCCATGATCTGGCGCGCTTCGACTTCGGCCTGGAAGGCACCGCCTTCGATCACCACGGTCTTCACCTTGGGGTTGACGATGGCCATCAGCGAGAGCGCCTGCACCACGTCGGGGCAGTTGTGGCAGCTGAGCGACATGTAAACCTCGAAGTTGAAGCCACCGTCCAGCGCCTTGATGCTGTCGATCACGTCTTGCTCGACCTTGGGCGGGTGGCCGCCGGTCCACAGCAGCGCCAGAACCAGCGAAGTGAACTCGTGGCCCAGCGGCAAACCGGCAAATCGTACCCCGGTGTTTTGGCCGTCACGCGCCACCACAAAAGAAGGCTTGCGGGCGTCATCGCCTGACGTGTCCAGGGACACCTTGTCGGACAGTCCCACGATGGTTTCCAGCAATTGCTTCATTTCCACGCCAGTCTCGCTGTCGTCGAGCGAGGCAATCAGGCGAATCGGCTGGCGCAACAGGGCCAGGTATTGTTGCAATTGGGCTTTGAGGGTGTCGTCGAGCATGGTGTTCTCCAGTTTTCAGGGTGAAGTGAACTCGGACCCGCACTTGTGGCGCAGGTCTGGGGGACAAAAAGTGAGTGGGAAATCGTTGGGCGCAGCACACGCCAGCGCTTAGCCTGCATGTGCTGAACCCAACGCCCTGAAAGATCAGGGCGTCACCAACAAGATTTAGATCTTGCCGACCAGGTCGATGGAAGGAGCCAAAGTCTTGGCGCCTTCTTTCCACTTGGCGGGGCACACTTGGCCGGGGTTGGCGGCGGTGTACTGGGCAGCCTTGAGCTTGCGCAGGGTCTCGGACACGTCGCGGGCGATCTCGTTGGAGTGCACTTCGGCGGTCTTGATCATGCCTTCGGGGTTGATGATGAAGGTGCCGCGCAGTGCCAGGCCTTCTTCTTCAATGTGCACGCCAAAAGCGCGTGTCAGCTGGTGTGTAGGGTCGCCGACCAGGGGGAACTTGGCCTTGCCCACGGCAGGCGATGTCTCGTGCCAGACTTTGTGCGAGAAGTGGGTGTCGGTGGTCACGATGTAAACCTCGGCACCGGCCTTCTGGAACTCGGCGTAGTTGTCGGCCGCGTCTTCGATTTCGGTGGGGCAGTTGAAGGTGAAGGCTGCGGGCATGAAAATCAGCACAGACCACTCGCCCTTGAGGGTTTCGTTGGACACTTGCACAAACTTGCCGTTGTGGAAGGCTTGGGTCTTGAAAGGCTGGACTTGGGTATTGATCAAAGAGGACATGGTCATTTCCTTGGGTTGGTTTAAAAAAACTATCGAATGAGAAAACTCATTGGTCGCAATCATAATGCAACCTAGGGTTTTCACTCATGAGTAGTTTTTATGGGACCGATAGGCAAAACCTTCGGCTTCAAGCCCAACCACCTGGCTCTACACGCCCCTGGAAGCAAGCGACCGCCAGACTCAACCAAGCCAAAATCCACGCCGCCCCACCCCAAGGCACTGCCGCGCGCCAGGCGTCAAAACCCAGCACATGCCGCGCATACAGGTTGAAGCTGAACAACAGCAAACCCACCAGCATCAGCCCACCCGCAGCCAAACTCCAGCGGGACACACCGCACACCCCGATGGCCAAACCCGTGATCAGCAAGCCCACCGAATGGAATTGATGCTGGCTCAAGGCGGTTTGCACCGCTGTCGGCACACCTGCGGCAAAGACCGGCAAATGGGCAAACGCGGCACTGAACACCACGCTGGTGCAGGCACTGAGCGCTCCCAAAGCACCAAAAATGCGGGCGGACACAGGCAAGGAAAACATCGGCGAGGTGATCATGTCAGGCTGGGCTCAGCGCCAGAAAAAAGGACAAGGCTCATTGGAGCACGGCGCACGCCCAGACCTTGACTTTCGTCAGCGCTTTTTCGGGGCTTTTGCAGCACAGTCAAACATCAAAACCAACAAAAGGAAGCCCCATGAAACTCTTGACCGACCTGTTTTCCACCGACTACGGCCTGATGAGTTTGGCCGTGATCCTGTTCGTGCTGCTGATGGCCGCCTTCTTTGTGCGCATGTTTGTGCGCAAGATGAACAACAAGGAATGAGTCATGGACTGACTGCCTCGGGTCCATCCTCACATCAAAGGCCTGCGGTAGCCCCCGGTCTTGCCGCCTGGTGACAGCACCACTTGCCACAGCTGGTTGTCGCGGGCTCGGAAGGTGCCTGCGCAGCACAGCAGGTAGTAGCGCCACATGCGGTAAAAGCTCTCCCCGTAACGTGCTTTCAACCCCGGCCAGGCCGCCTCAAAACGCGCATGCCAGGCCATCAGCGTTTTGTCATAGTCTTCGCCAAAGTTGTGCCAGTCTTCCATGACAAAGTGCTCCTCGCTGTAATACGCGATCTCGGAGGCCGAAGGCAGCACCCCGTTGGGGAAGATGTATTTTTCAATCCACGGGTCAATCCCCGCCCCCGCCCGGTTTTTGCCGATGGTGTGCAGCAGGAACAAGCCATCGTCTCGCAAAGAACGCCGGGCCATCTCGAAATAAGCACGGTAGTTTTTGTGACCCACATGCTCGAACATGCCCACCGAGGCAATGCGGTCAAAGCGCTGCTCGCCATGGGGGTTGAATTGCCGGTAATCGGCCAACTCGAAATGCACAGGCAAATCCTGCGCTTTTTCGGCCCCTAGGCGGGCTTGCTCTTTCGAGACAGTGAGGCCCACGCACTTGACGCGGTAATGGCGGGCCGCAAACAGCATCAGGCTGCCCCAGCCGCAACCGATGTCCAGCAGCGTCATGCCCGGTTGGAGCTGCAGCTTTTGGCAAATGAGGTCAAGCTTGGCCTCTTGCGCCTGCGACAGGTTTTGGGCCACAGGCCAGTAGCCGCAGCTGTAGGCCATGGACGGGTCCAGCATGGCTTCGTACAAATCGTTGCCCAGGTCGTAATGCACCTCTCCCACCTGCCAGGCCCTGTGCGGCGACTGCAGATTGGTCAGCCGCGCCTTGAGTGATGCCCACAACCAACCGGCCCGACCCACCTGCTCGTCCAGCCGCGCCCGCAAGATGCGGGTGATCAGCTCATCCACCTGGTCGCAATCCCACCAGCCGTCCGTGTAGCTCTCGCCCAGTCCCAGACTGCCGCGGGTCAGGATGCGGTCGAACGTGGCGTGGTGGTGCACACGCATGTCCCAGGGCCGGCTGCCCCCGACCTGGATATCGGCCGTGGCCAGCAACTCGCTGGCTCGACGCCAGTTGTCGTCGGTCTGCAAGATCGATGTTTCGCTCTTGTCCCAAGTGAGGTCTGAGGCCATACCGTTCTCCTGTGCTGATGCAATTTGGGCCAGAGACCCTTGACCCAAACCATGCTAGGAAACCAGGGGGCCTTTGTACATCCAACAAAGCCAGTAGTCGAGTACCGATTTCACGGTACGAACCGACTGAAATCGCTGCGCGGGCACACCCTCAGAGGCCATCCATCTGTGCATAATTGACGTTGACGTAACGTCAACCCTATTCAGGAGAAAAACATGGACATTCAAGGCAAGGTTTTCATCGTCACTGGCGGCGCATCGGGCCTGGGCGAAGGCACGGCCCGCATGCTGGCGGCCAACGGCGGCAAAGTCGTGATCGCCGACATGCAGGCTGAAAAAGGCGAGGCTGTCGCCAAAGAACTCGGCGGCGCGTTTGTCAAATGCGACGTGAGCAACGAGGCCGACGGCCAGGCCGTGGTGGCCAAGGCCGTGTCCATGGGCAAGCTGATGGGCCTGATCAACTGCGCAGGCATCGCCCCCGCAGAAAAGACCGTGGGCAAAAACGGCGCGCACAGCCTGGCCGTTTACACCAAGACCATCATGGTCAACCTGGTCGGCACCTTCAACATGATCCGCCTGGCGTCAGAGGCCATGTGCAAGAACGAGCCCGAGGCCACTGGCGAGCGCGGCGTGCTGATCAGCACCGCCAGCGTGGCGGCCTATGACGGCCAGATTGGCCAGGCCGCTTATGCCGCATCCAAAGGCGGCGTGGTCGGCATGACGCTGCCCATTGCCCGTGACCTGGCCCGCAACGGCATCCGCAACATGACGATTGCCCCCGGCATCTTCGGCACGCCCATGCTGTTTGGCATGCCCCAAGAAGTGCAAGACGCGCTGGCCGCAGGCGTGCCCTTCCCCAGCCGCTTGGGCACCCCGCAGGACTACGCCAAACTGGCCAAACACATCATCGAAAACGACATGCTCAACGGCGAAGTCATTCGTTTGGACGGCGCTATTCGACTGGCACCGAAGTGAGCTGCTGCGCTCAGGTCGACTTTTGACAGGCCCTGCGGGGCCTGTTTTTTTGGGTCAACGGGGTCGCTGACGCACTGGGCCAAACCTGCGCTTGCCGCTAACATGGCCAGCAAAGGGAGACACCATGAACCGCCCATTTGCTTTGAGCCTGATCGCGCTGGCGCTCTTGAGCGCTTGCGCCACACCGCCCACGGGCTTGACCACGACACAAGCGTCCGCCAACACATGGCGCTACAGCGTGCCCGAACAACCCGAAGCCGCCAGCGGCAACAGCGCCAAACCTGGCTGGGCCTATGCACGGCAGGCCGTGGCCGCCGCCAACCCCTTGGCGACCGATGCGGGGCACCAGGTGCTGCGCGCAGGCGGCTCGGCACTCGATGCGGCCATCGCGGTGCAAATGGTGCTGGGCTTGGTGGAGCCGCAGTCCAGCGGCATTGGCGGCGGCGCGTTTTTGCTGCACTTTGATGGCCGCCTGGTCACGGCGCACGATGGGCGCGAAACCGCCCCTGCAGGTGCCCGCAGCGACATGTTCATGGACCAGGGCAAGCCCATCCCCTTTGACGATGCGGTGCAAAGCGGCCATTCGGTGGGTGTGCCCGGCGCGGTGCGCATGCTCGAAGCGGCGCACCGGCAACACGGTCGTCTGCCCTGGGCGCAGTTGTTCGCGCCCGCCATCGCGCTGGCCGAGCAAGGTTTTCGGGTCAGCCCGCGTCTGCGTACCTTGCTGCAAGCCGATCCACACCTGAAAAAAGACCCGCTGGCACTGCGCTTTTTCTACCAAGCCGATGGCAAGGCTTGGCCCGTGGGCCATGTGCTGCGCAACCCCGAATACGCGCATGTCCTACGCCGCATCGCTGACGAAGGCAGCCGAGCCCTGCACGAAGGGTCAGTGGCCCAGGCCATCGTGGCACGTACGGCCCAAGCACCGCGGCCCGGCACCTTAAGCCTGCAGGACTTGAAAAGTTATCAGCCCAAAGAGCGCGAAGCCCTGTGTTTTGACCACACGGCCACATCGCGGGCTCACCGCATCTGCGGCTTCCCGCCACCGTCTTCGGGCCAGATCGCCATCGGCCAGATTTTGGGCATGCTAAGCCGCACCCAGGCGCAAGGCCCGGAGTTGGCTGGTGGCCTGCCTTCGCCCGACTTTTTGCACCGTTACACCCAAGCCTCTCGCCTGGCCTTTGCCGACCGGGCGCAGTACGTGGCCGACCCGGATTTTGTGAACGCCCCCGCAGGCGACTGGCGCAACCTGCTGGCCCCCGGCTACCTGCGTGAACGCAGCCAGCTGATCGGCACCCAGGCCATGAAAACCGCTCCTGCAGGCCAGCCCGGTGGCCAAACCACCAGCTTCGCGCCCATGCCCACGCAAACCGAATACGGCACCAGCCACATCAGCGTGGTCGATGCGCAAGGCCGGGCGGTGGCCATGACCACCACCATCGAAGCCGCTTTTGGCGCACGCCGCATGGTCAGCACCGACCCGTCTCGCCCCGGCGGCTTTTTGCTCAACAACGAATTGACCGATTTCAGCCTGGCCCCTGCCGACGCGCAGGGCCGCCCCATCGCCAACCGGGTCGAGCCCGGCAAACGCCCGCGCTCATCCATGTCCCCCACCTTGGTGTTTGACAAAGCCACAGGCCAACTGCTCATGAGCGGCGGCAGCCCAGGGGGCGCACTCATCATTCACTACACCGCCAAGCTGCTCACGGGCACGCTGCACTGGGGCCTGAACGCGCAGCAAGCGATTGACTTGCCGAACTTCGGCTCGCTGGGCGGCCCCACTTTGCTCGAAGCCCAGCGCTTTGAGCGCAGCACCGTGGACGCCCTCCAGGCGCGTGGCCACGAGGTGCGCGAAATGGAGATGACCAGCGGCCTGCAGGCCATCGAGCGCACGCCCAGGGGCTGGTTTGGCGGGGCCGATCCCCGGCGCGAGGGCGTGGTGCTGGGCGACTGAAGCACAGCCACAAAAGCAAAACGGCAGCCTAGGCTGCCGTTTTGCATCAGCGCCGGATCAAGCCCGGCATGACCGATCAGTAAGCCTGACCCAGCTGCCCCAGGATGGCGGGGTTCTCCAGCGTGGAGATGTCTTGCGTGATCTCTTCGCCTTTGGCCAGCGAGCGCAGCAGGCGGCGCATGATCTTGCCCGAACGGGTTTTGGGCAGGTTCTCACCGAAGCGGATGTCCTTGGGCTTGGCGATCGGGCCAATTTCCTTGGCGATGTGGTCGCGCAACTGCTTGGCAATGGCCTTGCCCTCTTCGGTATTGGGCAACGAGCGCTTGAGCACCACAAAGGCGCAAATCGCCTCACCTGTGGTGTCGTCAGGGCGACCCACCACGGCGGCTTCGGCCACCAGCTCGGTGCAACTCACCAAGGCCGATTCGATTTCCATCGTGCCCATGCGGTGACCGGAGACGTTCAGCACATCATCGATGCGGCCGGTGATGGTGAAGTAGCCGGTCTTTTCGTCGCGAATCGCGCCGTCGCCCGCCAGGTAGTACTTGCCCTTGAAGTCCTCAGGATAGTAACTCTTCTTGAAGCGCTCAGGGTCGCCCCAGATCGTGCGGATCATGGAAGGCCATGGCTTTTTGACCACCAAAATGCCACCTTGGCCGTTGGGCATGTCTTTGCCCGTTTCGTCCACGATGGCGGCCTGGATACCGGGGAACGGCAATGTGCAGGAACCGGGCACCATGGGCGTCACACCCGGCAGCGGGGTGATCATGTGACCACCGGTCTCGGTTTGCCAGAAGGTGTCGACGATCGGGCAGCGACCGCCGCCCACGTGCTGGTGGTACCACTCCCAGGCGGCAGGATTGATCGGCTCGCCGACCGAACCCAGCAAGCGCAGGCTGCTGAGGTTGTAGCTCTTGGGGTGCACGGCGTCGTTGGACTCGGCGGCCTTGATGAGCGAGCGGATGGCGGTGGGAGCGGTGTAGAAGATCGAGACCTTGTGGTCCTGGATCATCTTCCAGAAGCGGCCGGCATCGGGGTAGGTGGGCACGCCCTCGAACACGATCTCGGTACCGCCCAAGGCCAAGGGGCCGTAGGTGATGTAAGTGTGGCCGGTGACCCAGCCGATGTCGGCCGTGCACCAGAACACGTCGTCGGCCTTGAGGTCAAAGGTCCACTTGGTGGTCAGCGCCGCGTGCAGCAGGTAGCCGCCTGTGCTGTGCTGCACACCTTTGGGTTTGCCGGTGGAGCCGGAGGTGTAGAGCAAGAACAGGGGGTGCTCGGCACCGACCCACTCGGGCTCGCAGGTGGTGGCTTGCTTATCGGCCAAGTCGGCCATCCACAGGTCGCGGCCAGCGGTCATGGCGATGTCAGCGCCCGAGCGCTTGACGACCAAGACATTTTGGATCGAGCCGCAACCGCCCAGGTTGATGGCTTCGTCCACGATGGATTTGAGGGGCAGCAACTTACCGCCGCGCACCTGGTTGTCGGCGGTGATCACGGCCACAGCGCCCGTGTCTTCGATGCGGTCGCGCAGGGACTGGGCCGAGAAGCCACCGAACACCACCGAGTGGGTCGCACCGATGCGAGCGCAGGCCTGCATGGCGGCCACGCCTTCGATGGACATGGAGATGTAGATGACGACGCGGTCGCCCTTTTTGATGCCCAGGCTCTTCAAGGCGTTGGCGTATTGGCAGGTCTTGGCCAGCAACTGGCTGTAGGTGACCTTGGTCACTTCGCCGCCGTCGGCTTCAAAGATGATGGCGGTCTTGTCGCCCAGGCCTTTCTCGACGTTGCGGTCCAGGCAGTTGTAGGAGGCGTTCAGGGTGCCGTCTTCAAACCACTTGAAAAATGGTGCGTTGGACTCGTCCAGCACTTTGGTGAAAGGCGTCTTCCAGGTGATCAGCTCTTTGGCCAAACGGCCCCAGTATCCTTGGTAGTCGGTTTCGGCTTCTTTGCACAGCGCGTCATAGGCGGCCATGCCGGACACATGGGCGTTTTGGACGAAGTCGGCGCTGGGTTGGTAGATGGTGGAACTCATCGGTTTGTCTCCTCAAGGACGTGGCGTTTTTGGAACTGGTGCAAATGTCGGCTTTCGCTCTTACAAAGCACTGACTGACGGCAGACTTGCAGGCTTTGCGGCCGGAAAGACCCGTCTAAGCCCTAGAATTCGGGTTTGCCCGAAGTCACGGACTTCCCAAACAGGAAAACCATGTCCAAACCCACGCCGTCGAAAAAAAATTCCTTGAGCCCGCTGAACAATTTCATTTTCGCCAGCCGCTGGCTGCAACTGCCACTGTACCTGGGCCTGATCGCCGCACAAGCGGTGTATGTGTTCCATTTCTGGGTCGAACTGGTGCATCTGCTCGAAGCGGCTTTTGGCAACCAGCAAGCCCTGCAGGCCTTGATCAGCAGCATTGGCTACAAAGCCGATGCCCCCATCACCGCGCTGAATGAAACCGTGATCATGCTGGTCGTGTTGGCCCTGATCGACGTGGTCATGATTTCCAACCTGCTGATCATGGTCATCGTGGGCGGTTACGAAACCTTTGTCTCACGCCTGAATCTGGAGGACCACCCGGACCAACCCGAGTGGCTGGACCATGTGAACGCCTCGGTGCTCAAGGTCAAGCTGGGCACGGCCATCATCGGCATCAGCTCGATCCACCTGCTCAAAACCTTCATCAACGCCGCCAACTACGACGAAAAAGTGCTGATGTGGCAAACCCTGATCCACATGGCTTTCCTGCTCAGCGCCATTGCCATCGCCTATGCCGATCGCCTGATGTCGCACCACGACAAGACCCACTGAGCACCTCACAGCGCCTCACAGTGCCTGACAACGACCGATTTTTGATTTTCACGGAACCCCTAGCACCATGACCACACTGATCAAACAAGCCGACCTGATCGAATCCGTTGCCGCTGCGCTCCAGTACATCAGCTACTACCACCCGGCCGATTACATCCAGCACCTGGCCCGCGCCTACGAGCGGGAGCAAAGTCCCGCTGCCAAAGACGCCATCGCCCAGATCCTGACCAACAGCAAAATGAGCGCCACCGGCCACCGCCCGATCTGTCAGGACACCGGCATCGTCAACGTGTTCCTCGAAGTCGGCATGGACGTGAAATTCGACGGCTTCACCGGCAGTTTGGAAGACGCCGTCAACGAAGGCGTGCGCCGCGGCTACAACCACCCCGACAACATGCTGCGCGCTTCCGTCGTGTCCGACCCGCACTTCAACCGCAAAAACACCAAAGACAACACGCCCGCCGTGATCTTCACCAAGATCGTGCCCGGCAACAAGGTGGACGTGACCGTGGCGGCCAAAGGCGGCGGCAGCGAGAACAAGTCCAAGATGATCATGCTCAACCCCGGCGACAGCATCGTCGACTGGGTGCTGAAAACCGTGCCCACCATGGGCGCTGGCTGGTGCCCTCCCGGCATGTTGGGCATCGGCATTGGCGGCACCGCCGAAAAAGCCGTGCTCATGGCCAAGGAAAGCCTGATGGACGACCTGGACATGTACCAACTGCTCGAAAAATCCAGCAAGGGCGAGAAGCTCGACCAAGTCGAAGAAATGCGCCTGGAGCTGTACCACAAGGTCAACGCCCTGGGCATTGGCGCGCAAGGCCTGGGCGGCTTGACCACCGTGCTGGACGTGAAGATCAAGATGTACCCCACCCACGCGGCTTCTAAGCCCGTGGCCATGATCCCCAACTGCGCCGCCACGCGCCACGCGCACTTCGTGCTCGACGGCTCCGGCCCCACCTATTTGGAAGCACCATCGCTGGACCTGTGGCCCAACGTGGGCTGGACAGCCGACACCGAAAAGAGCCAGCGCGTGGACCTCAATACGCTCACGCCGGAACAAGTCGCCGCCTGGAAACCGGGCCAAACGCTCTTGCTCAACGGCAAGATGCTCACGGGCCGCGACGCCGCACACAAACGCATCCAGGACATGCTGGCCAAGGGTGAGAAACTGCCCGTGGACTTCAAAAACCGCGTCATTTACTACGTGGGCCCGGTGGACCCCGTCGGTGACGAAGCCGTTGGCCCCGCTGGTCCCACCACCGCCACCCGCATGGACGGCTTCACCGAAATGATGCTGGCCAACACCGGCCTGATCGCCATGATCGGCAAGGCCGAGCGCGGCCCCGTCGCCATCGAGGCCATCAAGAAGCACAAGAGCGCTTACCTGATGGCCGTGGGCGGCGCAGCCTACCTCGTGTCCAAAGCCATCAAACACGCCAAGGTGGTGGGCTTTGCCGACATGGGCATGGAAGCCATTTACGAATTCGACGTGGTTGACATGCCCGTCACCGTGGCGGTCGATGCGGGCGGCACCAGCGCCCACATCACCGGCCCGGCCGAATGGCAAAAACGCATCGCCACGGGCGAGTTCAAGGGCATCGGCGTCAACGCCGGTTGATGGATTTCAGGCCGCGCAAGCGGCCTTTTTTCCAAGCCTGAGCCACACACCCAAATGACCACCGACCAGCGTCCGATCGGCGTGTTTGACAGCGGTATTGGCGGGCTGAGCGTGTTGCAGGCCTTGCAAAAAGAGCTGCCCCACGAGCGCTTTGTCTACATCGCTGACAACGCACACGCGCCCTACGGCGAAAAAAGCGAAGCCTTCATCCGCCAACGCAGCCATGCGATTGCCGAGTATTTGCTGGCGCAACACCACATCAAAGCTTTGGTGGTGGCCTGCAACACGGCCACGGCCGTGGCGATCCACGAGTTGCGCAGCCGGCACCCGACGCTGCCGCTGGTGGGGGTGGAGCCCGCGCTCAAACCGGCCTTGGCGCTGAGCCAAACCCGTCGCATTGGCGTGATCGCCACACGCGGGACTGTGGGCAGCGACAAATTCGCTCGCCTGCTGGACAGCGTGCAGGACGGGGCCCAATTTGTGGTGCAGGCCTGCAACGGCCTGGCCCTGGCCATCGAGCAAAGCACCCTGCCCGACCAGGCTGCAGCCGTGCAAGAACACATCGCACACTTGCTCAAGACCTATACCCAAGACATGGGACGGTTTGGCTCAGCCCCCGGCGAGATCGACACCCTGGTGCTGGGCTGCACCCACTATGTGTTTGTCCAGAACGAATTGCGAACGCTGGTGGGGCCCGATGTGCAGCTGGTTTCCACCGGCGAGCCCGTGGCCCGGCAAACCCGCCGCTTGCTGGCTGCCGCAGGCTTCTTGCATGCAGGCCCTGTCGCCGAAACCCAGCGCCTGCACTTGTTCACCACAGGCGACTTGAAAGGCCTGCAAGCCGCCGCGAAACGCTGGTTGGGCTTGCCGCCACACCTGTGCCAAGCGGTGCCGGCGTCACTGCAAGCCTGAGCCTGCTGGTTCAGGCTTGTGCTTGGGCCGCCAACCGTCCTCGCTCCACGTCCACCGGCATCAGCAGCACCAGGCCCAGCACAAACAGCAGCGAGGTGGACCCGATGGCCAGGCGCTGGTTGCCGTCGCTCAACCAGGTGATCAGGCCATAGGTCAATGGCCCCAAAATGCTGGCCAAGCGAATGGCAAAAGTCCACAAGCCAAAGAACTCACCCAAACGCTGCGGCGGCACCATCAAGCCCGCCATGGCTCGGCCCGACGACTGGCTCGAGCCCATGCAAAAACCGGCAATCGCAGCCGCCCACCAGAACATGGCCTTGTCGGTCGACAAGGCCGCGATGCAACAAGTCATCACCCAACCGACCAAGGTCAGCGACAAGGTGAGTTTGTGGCCCATGCGGTCTTGCAGGTGACCGAGCAACAAGGCCCCGGCAAAAGCGGCCAGGTTGAGTACAAAGATCAGCACCATGGTTTCCTGGGGCTGAAAGCCAATGACCTGCTCGGCGTAAATGGCCGCCAGTGTGATGGCCACCGCCACACCACCCTGGTAGGCCACAGCGCAAGCCAGGAGACGAGTGAAGTCGCGGTAGGGCCTGGCCTCGCGCAGCGTCTGGCGCAAGCGGCGCAGACTTTGCATCACCGTCACCACCGGGGCATTGGGCTGGGGCGGTGAGTGTTCGCGCAACAGCGCAAAAGTGACCAAGGCTGCAGCGCCGTAAACGGCCGCGGTGATCCACATGGTCACGGGCACAAACTGGGCACCGGTTTCGCCCCGGGCTTGCGCGGCCAACACATACGCCAGGCACACCCCCAGCGTGAGCATGCCGCCGATGTAACCCAAAGACCAACCCCAACCGCTCACCCGACCCATGGCCTCTGGCCTCGCCAATTCAGGCAAAAACGAGGCCGTGAGCGACTCGCCATACGAAAAAAAGGTGTTGGACAGCACCAGGATGAACAAACCCAGCGCCACCTGGCCCGGCCCGACCAGCGACAAAGCCGCTGTGCTGAGCACACAACCCGCCGTGACCCACATCAGCATTCGCTTTTTGCCCGCCACCCGATCGGCCCAAGCGCCCAAACCGGGCATGGTCAGCATCACGACAAAATAGGACAGGCTCAAGCCCGATGTCCACGCCAACGTGGCCCAGTCGGCACCGTTGGCCACACCGCCTACAAAGTAAGCGGCAAACACGGCTGTGATGACCACGGTGGAGTAGCCCGAATTGGCGAAGTCGTACATGGCCCAACCCAAGACCTCGCGCAAACGCACGCCCGGGTTGAGTGCAGAGCGAAGGCCTTCGGCGTTCATGCTGCGAGCCGATCAGTGCAAATGGCGTGGGCGGCGTCCACCACCGCCATGGCCGCTGCTGCCGCCCGGGCCACGCGGCGGTTTGCCGATGTCGAGCGAACTGACCAGGCTGTCAAAGCGTTGGCTGAACAGCTTGTCGATTTCAGACACCACGCCGGACAACTCGGCGCCGTCGAAATGACGCTCCATCATGTTGACCACGTCGTGCACCAGCAAATCGCGTTGGGCCTGCATGATGGCGCCAGGATCGGGCCCCACAAACAGCATCACAAAATCGTCACGCGACTCGGCGCCGCTGGCCTCGTCCTCGTCGTCAAATTCGGTGTCGTAAAAAGTGACCTCGATCTGCGTGCCTGCTGCAGACAACTCGTTGAGGTTCATGCACAGGTCGTCCATGACCATGCGAAAGTCATCGTCGCCACGCACCGTCCAGCACAGGTTCAGACGCTGGGCACTGGCATCAAAACGGATGCCGGGCTCTTCTTCGTACAGGCTCACGGCCCCCTCACTCAGGTTGCGTGCCCCGGCGTAGTGCCAAAGGGGCTTGAGCGCCTCCTGGATCGCCTGGATGTCGGTGCCGGGTTTGATCGGCACATCACCATGCACGTGAATCTCAAGCGGTGCGTTGTCGTGGTTCATGATGATGTTTTCCTCAAATGGTGCCCCGAGCCGGAATCGAACCGGCACGCCCCTTTTCAGGAAGCAACGGATTTTAAGTCCGGTGTGTCTACCAGTTTCACCACCGGGGCAGAGCGCTTATTGTGCCTTGATAACGCGGTGTTTCTGCCTCAATCCATCTGCAAATTCAGCATGGCCAAGGCGAATAAGGCGATCACCGTCAGGTAGGCCGCCGACCAGACCGTGGTGCGCCACTTGGCTTTGTCGGTGACGTAAAAAAACACATACGCCACCCGTGCTGCAACAAAGAACAGGGCCAGCGCGTCGACCGTGGCCGGGTCAACACCCGTGAGCAAAGCCAGGATGACGCCGACGGCAAAAAAAGGGAACGCCTCGAAGCAATTGGCTTGCGCGGCATTGGCGCGGGCCCTGAAACCGGTTTGCCGGGCCAACCAGGCTCGGGGGTCGCTGTTGTCATAGCCCTTGAAGCCCGATTTGGCAATGCCCGCACACACCACCGGCATGATGCCCGCTGCCAACACGGCGCCATAAGAAATCAACATGGAGCTCTCCTTGATCCCGCAAAACCGAAAAAAAAGCCACTGAGGACATCAGTGGCTGGGCACTGGCCCGGCAAAGCGCCGGGCGCACCAGGTTCAACCGCCCTTTTTGGAGCGCTTGCCGGGGTTTTTCTTGCTGCGTGTCGCGACACCGCGCTCCAGGCTCACGCGCTGGCCACGGCCGCCTGTGCGCAGGGTCACGCCTGGCAATGTAGGCAGTGGGGGGGTGAATTTACGATCTGCTTCGGTTACGATTTTGTTGCCCATCTGTGGCTCCGGATAAAAATACAAAACGATATTAAGCCACAAGAATGGCCCCTTTTCGCCTCGGCCCTGCTTTGCACTTGCCCTCGGCCAGCACGGCCGGGGTGTTTCGACTGGCGATAAACTGCCCCCATGGACTTCACCACCCTCCTGATCGTGGCTTATTTCGCCTTGCTGGCGATCACCCTGCGCAAACGCTGGGGGGTCATCGATGGGCCTTGGCTGTTTTACTTTCGGGCATTTTTCCCCAACTGGAAGTTCTACCACGGCATCAACCCTGCACCGCGTCTGTACGTGCGTGGTCAAACCGAATCCGGCGACTGGAGCGACTGGGGACTGGTTTACCCTCGCCTGCCCAGACAAATCAGGCACCTCTTGCACAACCCAGCGGTCAATTTGGCCTTGACACATCAAAACCTGGTGGACCACCTGGCCAACGACATCAACGACTTGCGAGAAGGCGCTGATATCCGGGAACGCGTCACCTACCAACTGGTCAGCCAACTGGCCCGACAAGCCCTCGAGGGTGGCTCCTGGGGCGATCAAGCCATGCTGGCGTCCGTCCCCATCGGCAGGCTTTCAGCCTACCAGTTCGAAGTCCGCATGGAGTTACCCGGAAGCCCCAGCAGCGAACGCATGCTGCAATCGCCGGTGCTGCGCCCATGGAACTGACGCTCGCCGTCCGCGTATTTGAAGTGCTGCTGAGCTTCAGCCTGGTGCTCCAAACCTTGGAGTATCTGCGCCTGCCTTCGCTCGACCGCGTGACCCTTTGGCTCATGCTGGCGCAGGAATTGCCCGCCCAGCCCGCATGGCTCAAGTCAGGCCTGACCCTGCTCCTCCAGCCCGGCCCCTACCGCGCGATGCTCGTCTTGCGCCTGGTCTTAGCCCTCGGCTTGATGCTGGGCCTTGTCGGCTTGGCAAGCGCTGCGGTGCTGTTTGTGATGGCTTTGCTGCTGCTTTTGCGCTGGCGCGGGGCCTTCAATGGCGGCAGCGACTTCATGACGCTGGTTGGCCTGTCTGGTTTGCTCCTGGCCCATCTGGTGGGTGCCATCGCCAATGAACCCCTGGGTTGGCAAGCCGGATTCTGGTACATCAGCCTGCAAACCGTCAGTTCTTACTTTGTCTCCGGCTGGGTGAAACTGTTGCGGGCGGAATGGCGCTCGGGGCAGGCCATGACGCTTTTTCTGGACACTGGCGTGTATGGCCCGCTGGCGCAGAACAGCATTTTCCGAAACCCCCAAGTCGCCCGGCTTTGCGCCTGGTCCTTCACCCTCTGGGAGGGCTGCTTCCCTTTGGCGCTGCTCGATGTCCGGCTGGCACTGGTCTTTTGCGGTGTAGCCTCTCTTTTCCATTTTTTGGTGTTCTGGTTTTTTGGTCTCAACCGCTTTTTTTGGGCATGGCTCAGCAGTTTTCCGGCCGTCGTCTATTGCGCCGGTACGGTTTGGTAAGCCCTTGAACCCATGGCCGACCGATGACAGCTTGGCGACTGCCGGGCATGGCGTCGCTGCTTAAGATCGGGTTTTCAACAGCGAGGTGCCCCCCCATGAAATCCCCCACATTGGCATCGTTCACAGCCCAATCCTTGGAAGAAGGGTTTGACGAGATCATCGTCCGCGAGTGGGAACCCCACCTCCGACTTGACACCCACACCCACCCTTTCGATGTCAGTGCCCATGTGGTGCGCGGTGAATATTGGCTCACCGTCGGTGAAGAGGTCCAACACCTCAAGGCGGGCGACTTCTTCCGTCTGGCGCGAAATGTGCCCCACGCTGAGCTGTACGGCCCGGAAGGCGCGACCGTGTGGGTGGCTCGCGCCAACTGAAAAGGCAGCGGCGCATGAAAAATGCCTCAGGGTGTGAACCGCTGAGGCATTTTTGTTTGGAGGCGCGACCCAGAGTCGAACTGGGCTAGACGGATTTGCAATCCGTTGCATAACCGCTTTGCTATCGCGCCAGAATCAAAATCACGCTGACAAAAATGGGAAGCTGGTGCTTCCCATAGGGCTGAAAGATGTTGACACGTCTTTCATGTATTTGGAGCGGGAAACGAGGCTCGAACTCGCGACCTCAACCTTGGCAAGGTTGCGCTCTACCAACTGAGCTATTCCCGCACATCAAAAAAATTTTGAAAGACGTTGGCACTTCTTTCGGTGTTTGGAGCGGGAAACGAGGCTCGAACTCGCGACCTCAACCTTGGCAAGGTTGCGCTCTACCAACTGAGCTATTCCCGCGTATTTCAGAAAACTTGGCATTGTATGCCTTGCTCGCTGGAATGGTCAAATTGTAATGCAATTTCAGGCTGACTTTGGCGCCAGCCTGAAAATTTTGCATCAATGTTTCACGGCTTCGGTTTTGACCGTGGCCGTCACAGTCGGCAAGGCTGCGGCTGCTACCTCTTCGTCGCTCAACGGCGTGGGTTTGGCTTCCAAGGCCACATCCAGAACCTGGTCGATCCACTTGACGGGCACGATTTCCAGACCGTTTTTGACATTGCCGGGAATGTCTTGCAGGTCCTTCACATTGTCCTCGGGGATCAACACGGTCTTGATGCCCCCGCGCAAAGCGGCCAACAACTTTTCCTTGAGCCCCCCAATGGCAGTGACCTCACCACGCAGGGTGATCTCGCCGGTCATGGCCACATCGGCACGCACCGCAATACCCGTCATGGCTGAGACCATGGCCGTGGTCATGGCGGCACCGGCACTGGGGCCGTCTTTCGGGGTGGCGCCATCGGGTACGTGGATGTGCAGGTCTTTCTTTTCAAAGACTTCGTCCTTGATGCCCAAAAGGCGCGAACGGCTGCGCACCACGGTGCGCGCGGCTTCGACGGACTCCTTCATCACATCGCCCAGCGAACCGGTGCGGGTGATGACGCCCTTGCCCGGCATCAAGGCGGCTTCGATGGTCAGCAGATCGCCACCCACCTCGGTCCAGGCCAAACCGACCACCTGGCCGATCTGGTTCTTTTGCTCGGCACGGCCATAGGTGTACTTGCGCACGCCCAAAAAGTCGTTCAGGTTATCGGCATTCACCACCACCTGGGGCTTCATTTGCTTGAGCAGCAAGGCCTTGACCACCTTGCGGCAAATTTTGCCCAACTCGCGCTCGAGCGAGCGCACACCCGCCTCGCGGGTGTAGTAGCGCACCACGTCGCGCACCGCATCTTCGATGACCAGCAACTCGGACTCCTTGACGCCGTTGTTGCTCATTTGCTTGGGCAACAAATACTTCATGGCGATGCTGGTCTTTTCGTCTTCGGTGTAGCCCGACAAGCGGATCACTTCCATGCGGTCCAGCAGGGCCGAAGGGATGTTCATCGAGTTGGAGGTGGCCACGAACATCACATCGCTCAGGTCGAAATCGACCTCGACATAATGGTCTCCAAAGGTGTGGTTTTGCTCAGGGTCCAGCACCTCCAGCAACGCGCTGGACGGGTCACCCCGGAAGTCCGTGCCCAGCTTGTCGATTTCGTCCAGCAAGAACAGGGGGTTCTTGGTGCCAACCTTGTTCAGGTTTTGCAGCACCTTGCCGGGCAAGGCCCCAATGTAAGTGCGACGGTGGCCGCGAATTTCGGCCTCGTCGCGCATGCCGCCCAGCGCCATGCGCACGTATTTGCGACCCGTGGCCTTGGCAATGGACTGGCCCAGCGAGGTCTTGCCCACGCCGGGTGGCCCGACCAGGCACAGGATGGGTGCCTTGACCTTGTCCACACGTTGCTGGACCGCGAGGTATTCCAGAATTCGGTCCTTGACCTTGTCGAGACCAAAGTGGTCCTGGTTCAGCACGTCCTCGGCATTGCCCAGATCGTGTTTGAGTTTGGTTTTCTTGCTCCAGGGCAATCCCGTGAGCACATCGAGGTAGTTGCGCACCACCGACGCTTCGGCCGACATGGGCGACATGAGCTTGAGCTTTTTCAGCTCGCCCTCGGCCTTTTTGCGGGCCTCGGCCGACATCTTGGCGGACTTGATTTTCTTCTCGATTTCCTCGATGTCCGCGCCCTCTTCGCCTTCGCCCAGTTCTTTCTGGATGGCTTTGACCTGCTCGTTCAGGTAGAAGTCGCGCTGGTTTTTTTCCATCTGGCGCTTGACGCGACCACGGATGCGCTTGTCCACATTCAGGATGTCGACTTCATGCTCCAACTGGGCAAACAGGTTTTCCAGCCGGACCTTGATGTTGGACAAGTCCAGCACTTGCTGTTTGTTTTCCAGTTTCAAGGGCAGGTGCGCAGCGATGGTATCGGCCAGGCGACCGGCATCGTCAATGCTGGAAATCGAAGTGAGGATTTCCGGCGGAATTTTCTTGTTGAGTTTGACGTACTGGTCAAACTGTTGCATCACGGCTCGGCGCAAGGCCTCGATCTCGCTGCTGGCATCGGACTGCTCGCCCGCAGGCTCTACAGGGGTGACCGTGGCCACGAAGTGGGCCTCGCCATCCACAATGGACAGCACCTGCGCACGCTGCTGGCCTTCGACCAGGACTTTGACCGTACCGTCGGGCAATTTGAGCATCTGCAAAATGGTCGAAACGCAGCCCACATCGAACATGTCGTCGATGGCTGGCTCGTCTTTGGCGGCGGTTTTTTGGGCCACCAGCATGATGCGGCGCTCTGCGGCCATGGCCGACTCCAGCGCCTTGATGCTCTTGGGGCGACCCACAAACAGTGGGATCACCATGTGAGGAAACACCACAACGTCGCGCAGCGGCAACATGGGCAATTCGATCGGGGTGGATGGCAAAGGTGTGTGTCCAGACATGGTGTGTCCCTCAGGTCAATTCAAAGCACATGGATGCAATCACCACGATTTCAACCCACAGAGGCGAAGGAGTATTCATGGCGGTGGGCACCTGTGGTTCAGGCCTGCTTGGCCGACTCGCGGTAAACCAGCAGTGGGGGCTTGTTGTCGTCGATGACGGACTCGTCCACCACCACTTTTTCGACATTCGCCTGGTTGGGCAATTCAAACATGGTGTCGATCAGCGCCTGCTCCATGATGGAGCGCAGGCCTCGGGCACCGGTCTTGCGGGCCAGTGCTTTGCGGGCCATGGCCGTCAGTGCGTTCGGACGCACTTCGAGTTCGACGCCTTCCATGGCCAGCAGTTTGGTGAACTGCTTGACCACCGCATTTTTGGGCTCGGTGAGGATCTGCACCAAAGCCTCTTCGGTCAGCTCGGCCAAAGTGGCGATCACCGGCAAACGGCCTACCAGCTCGGGAATCAGACCGAACTTGATCAGGTCTTCGGGCTCGACTTCGTTGAACACGTCGGTCAGCGAACGCTGCTTCTTGCTCTTGACGGTGGCGCCAAAGCCAATGCCGCCCGATTCGGTGCGGTTTTCGATGACTTTTTCCAGGCCGGCAAATGCGCCTCCACAAATGAACAGGATGTTGGTCGTGTCGATCTGCAAAAAGTCCTGATTGGGGTGCTTGCGTCCGCCCTGCGGCGGCACACTGGCCATGGTGCCTTCGACCAGTTTGAGCAAGGCCTGTTGCACGCCCTCGCCCGACACGTCACGGGTGATGGAGGGGTTGTCGGACTTGCGGGTGATCTTGTCGATCTCGTCGATGTAGACGATGCCGCGCTGGGCACGCTCGACGTCGTAATTGCAGGTCTGCAGCAGCTTGGCCACGATGTTTTCCACGTCCTCGCCCACATAACCGGCTTCGGTCAGGGTGGTGGCATCGGCCATGACAAAAGGCACATCCAGCATGCGGGCCATGGTTTGGGCCAACAAGGTTTTGCCAGAGCCCGTGGGGCCAATCAGCAAGATGTTGCTTTTGGCCAGCTCGACGTCGTCTTTCTTGGCCCCGTCTTTGTGTTTGAGGCGCTTGTAATGGTTGTACACCGCCACGGCCAGACTGCGCTTGGCTTTTTCCTGACCGATCACGTAATTGTCGAGATTGGTCTTGATGTCCAGCGGCGTGGGCAAGCCCTCTTTGGCACCTTCGCTCACTGTGGTGGTGGCCAACTCATCGCGCACGATGTCGTTGCACAAATCAATGCACTCGTCGCAGATGAACACCGACGGACCTGCGATCAACTTCTTGACCTCGTGCTGGCTCTTGCCGCAGAAAGAGCAGAACAGGTTTTTCTCAGTGGTTGAGCCTTTTTTATCGGCCATAAATGTCGCCTCGCTATCCGTAATTCGTCAATGATAACGAAAGAAAAACGGCGTTCACCCTTTGGGGGTCAACGCCGTCAGCCAGGGTGCCGGAAAGCCCGGCCACCCTCAAGCGCGTTTGGAAATGACTTCGTCGATCAAACCGTAGTCTTTGGACTCGGTGGCCGAGAGGTAATAGTCGCGCTCGGTGTCGAACTCGATCTTCTCCAGAGGCTGCCCGGTGTTCTCGGACAGGATGCGGTTCAACTGGGCACGGGTCTTGACGATCTCGCGGGCGGCGATCTCGATTTCGGTGGCCTGACCCCGCGCACCGCCCAAAGGCTGGTGAATCATGATCTTGGAGTTGGGCAACGCAAAACGCTTGCCCTTGGCGCCCGACGACAGCAAAAACGCGCCCATGCTGGCGGCCATGCCATTGCACAGGGTAGACACATCGGGCTTGATGAAGTTCATGGTGTCGTAAATCGCCATGCCGGCGCTCACCGAACCACCGGGGGAGTTGATGTACAGCGAGATGTCCTTTTCAGGGTTTTCGCTCTCCAAAAACAGCAACTGGGCCACGATCAGGTTGGCCATGTGGTCGTTGACCTCACCCACCAAAAAGATCACGCGCTCCTTGAGCAAACGCGAATAGATGTCATAGGCCCGTTCGCCACGGCCCGATTGCTCGATGACCATGGGCACCATGCCCAAATTTGTGATGTCCAGTGCGCTCATCTTTTCTCCAGAAAATTCATGGATGACTTTAACCGGGTTTTCAACCCCACCAAAGAGATGGGGCTTGTGAGCCAGACTGCAAGCCCGGCACAAGCCCCATGCTCAAGGGATTTCAAGGATTCAAATGACCGATCAGGCCTGCTGACCCATCAGCTCTTCAAAAGTGATGGCTTTTTCGACCACCTTGGCCTGGGCCAGGACGAAATCGGACACATTGCTCTCGATGACCACGGCTTCCACTTCGGCCATGCGCTGGTTGTCGCTGTTGTACCAACGCACCACGTCATCGGGACGCTCGTAGCTGGAGGCCAGCTCCTGGATGTGAGCCTGAATCTGCTCGGGCTTGGCGTGCAAGGTGTTGCCGCGCACCACTTCAGCCACCACCAGACCCAGGCGCACGCGCTGCTCGGCTTGGGGGCGGAAGATGTCATCGGGGATCGGGGCCTTGTCGGCGTCCTTGATGCCGCGCTGCTTCAGATCGGCACGGGCACCCTCTTTCAGGCGCTCGATTTCGTTTTGCACGATGGCCTGGGGCAGATCCAGCTCGGCCTTGGCGACCAAAGCGTCCATGGCGGCTTGCTTGTTGCGGGCCAGCAGGCGGAATTTCACTTCGCGCTCAAGGTTTTTGCGGATGTCGGCACGCAGGCCTTCCACTGTGGCGTCGGCAATGCCCAAGGACTTGGCCAGGGCTTCGTTGACTTCAGGCAGGTTGGCGGCTTCGATTTTCTTGACCGTGACCAGGAAGTCGGCTGTTTTGCCCGCAACGTCTTGGCCGTGGTAGTCGGCAGGGAAAGACAGCGGGAAAGTCTTGCTTTCACCGGACTTCATGCCGCGCACGGCGTCTTCGAATTCCTTGAGCATCTGGCCGTCGCCCAAAATGAACTGGAAGTCTTCGGCTTTGCCGCCAGCGAAGACTTCACCGTCGATCTTGCCTTCGAAGTCGATGGTGGCGCGGTCGCCGTCTTGCGCAGCGGCGTCTTGGGCGCGCTGGGCAAAGGTGCGGCGCTGCTTGCGCAGGATGTCGATGGTCTTGTCAATGGCGGCATCAGACACTTCAGCCGTCAGTTTTTCCACTTCGGTGTCGGCCAGGTTGCCCAGCTTGACTTCAGGGTACACCTCAAAAATGGCTTCGAAGTTCAGCTCGCCTTCTGGCGCACCTTCTTTTTCGGAGATGCGGGGCTGACCGGCCACACGCAGTTTGGCTTCGTTAGCGGCCACAGCAAAAGCCTCGCCCACTTTGTCGTTCAGGACTTCATACTGAACCGAGTAACCATAGCGCTGAGCCACCACGTTCATGGGCACCTTGCCGGGACGGAAACCGTCCATCTTGACAGTGCGGGCCATTTTCTTCAGGCGTGCATCCACTTCGGACTGAATGGCCGTCACAGGCACAGTCAGGGTGATCTTGCGTTCCAGCTTTTCAAGGGTTTCAACAGTCACAGTCATCGTCGTTCTCGGTTAATTGAATGTCTCTCAGGCCACCGGGTTGCCCCCTTGGCCACAAGTCGGTTGGTGCGCGGGGCGGGACTCGAACCCGCACAGTGTTGCCACCGTCAGGACCTAAACCTGGTGCGTCTACCAATTTCGCCACCCGCGCAAGTCCAAACAAAAAGGGCGTCAGGCTTGTCACTGGCATGAAAGCCACCTGACGCACCTGACCGCCCGGTTGAAATCGGTCAACTTTCTATTTTAGCCGCTTCAATTGGCCAAATTCAGGCACGGGCTTGATTTGGGCGTTCAATTCTGAACCAGGCCGCGTACATGGCCGGCAGCGCCAGCAAAGTCAGCGCCGTGGCCACGATCAGACCGCCCATGATGGCCACAGCCATCGGCCCCCAGAAAATGCTGCGCGACAGCGGAATCATGGCCAGCACCGCAGCAGCGGCCGTGAGCACGATGGGGCGCAAACGCCGCACCGCCGACTCCACAATGGCCTGCCAGGGGACCACGCCCGCCGCCCGGTCCTGCTCGATTTGGTCGATCAGAATCACCGAGTTGCGCTGGATCATGCCCATGAGCGCGATCACGCCGAGCAAGGCCACAAAGCCAAACGGCCGGTTCAGCACCAGCAAAGCGCCTGCCACCCCGGCCATGCCCAGCGGTCCCGTCAAGAACACCAGCATCGCGCGGCTGAAGCTTTGCAGCTGCAGCATCAGCAAGGTGAAGGTGATGAACAACATGACCGGCACACCTGCCGCAATGGAGGCCGAGCCCTTGGCACTTTCCTCCACCGCGCCCGCCACCTCGATGCGGTAGCCGCTCAAGCCCTGGCCTTGCCAGCTGACTTCGGTCTTTTTCAGCTCGGGCAGCAACTGCGCCGTCACGGTGGCCCCCTGCAAACCTTCGGCAATGTCGGACTGCACCGTGATGGCGAACTGCCGCCCCTCGCGCCACATCACCCCAGGCTCCCAGGCAAACACCGGGGTGGCGATCTGCAGCAGCGGAATCGATTTGCCCGAAGCCGTGGGCACATACGCCTGGGACAGGTCCGACAAGGCGTCGCGCTCGGCCAGTGGCTGGCGCAGCACGATGTCGATGAGTTTGTCGCCATCGCGGTATTGGCCCACGGTGGAGCCACTGAGCAAGGTGCGCGAAGCCTGCGCAATCGACTGGCTGGTCACGCCCAAGGCGCGTGCCTTGGCTTGGTCGACTTCGAGCCGCACCGACTTGACCGACTCGTTCCAGTTGTCATTCACGCCGCGCGTGTTGACGTTTTGGCGCATTTGCGCCTTGATCTCGTCGGCCTTCAGGCGCAGGACCTTGGGGTCTGCCCCGACCACGCGAAACTGCACCGGGTAAGGCACAGGCGGGCCGTTGGGCAGCAATTTCACACGCCCCCGCACTTCGGGAAACTCCTGCGCCAGCAAGGTCGGCAGCTTGGCCCGCAGCACTTCACGGGTTTTCAGATCATGGGGCAAGACGATCAGCTGCGACACATTGGTCTGGGGAAAGACCTGGTCCAGTGGCAAATAAAAGCGCGGCACACCCGAGCCCACCCAGGCCGTCACCGACTTCACGCCGTCTTCCTGCGCCAGGCGTTGCTCCACCCGTTTGGCCATGTCTTCGCTGGCCTTGAAGGGCGAGCCCTCGGGCAGCCACAAGTCGACCATGATTTCGGGACGCGAGGAATCCGGGAAGAACTGCTGCTGCACCTTGCCCATGCCCACAATGCCCATCACGAACAAGAACACGGTGATGCCAATCGTCTTCCAGCGGTGGGTCACGCACCAGGTCACCCAGGTGCGAAAGTGCCGGTAAAACGGGGTGTCAAACATCTCTGCAGAATCCAGGTGCTCGGCCGACACGGCATGCGCTGGCGGTTTGAGCAACCAGGCCCCCAGGTAGGGCACGAAGTAAACCGAAGCCACCCAGCTGACCAAGAGCGCCACCACCGTGACCGCAAAAATCGCGAAGGTGTATTCACCGGTCATGGACTTGGCCATGCCGATGGGCAAAAAGCCCGCCGCGGTGATCAAGGTGCCCGTGAGCATGGGCATGGCGGTGAGTTCATAGGCAAAAGTGGCGGCACGCACCTTGTCGTAGCCCTCTTCCATCTTGCGCACCATCATCTCGACCGCGATGATGGCGTCGTCCACCAGCAAACCCAGGGCAATGATGAGCGAGCCCAGCGAGATTTTGTGCAGGCCAATGCCAAAGTAATGCATGGCCAAAAAGGTGACCGCCAGCACCAGCGGGATGGTGATGCCCACCACCAGACCGGGCCGCATGTCCAGCGTCCAGCGCCGCCACAAAGGGTGATGGCCCGGCCGCTTGTGCAGGCCCAGCGCCAAAAAGCTCACCGCCAGCACGATCACCACCGCCTCGATCAGCACCTTGATGAACTCGTTGACCGAGTTGGACACGGCGCTGGGCTGGTCCTGCACCTGCGTCAGGCTCATGCCCGCAGGCAAATTGGCCTGTGCGGCGGCCATCGCACCTCGCAAGGATTTGCCCAAGGCAATGATGTCGCCGCCCTTGGCCATGGACACGCCCAGCGCAATCACTTCCTGGCTGTCGTGGCGCACCTTCACCGAAGGCGGGTCCATGTAACCACGCGTCACGGTGGCGATGTCGGACAAACGGATTTGCGCACCTGAAGCGCCGCGAATCGGCATGGCCTGCAGATCGGCCAGACTCTGGAACTGCCCGCCCACACGCACCTGTACCACATCGGCGGGCGACTGCAAACTGCCCGCCGACTCGACCGCGTTTTGCTGGTTCAGCTGGGCCAGCACCGCGCCCATGTCCAAGCCCATTTGCGCCAGCTTCTTTTGCGACACCTCGACGAACACCTTTTCGTCTTGGGCACCAAACAGCTCCACTTTTGCCACATCGGGCACGCGTAGCAAATCCTGCCGCAGGCTGTCGGCCTGGGTCTTGAGCTCGGCTGCCGTGAAACCCTGACCGCTTAAAGCGTAAATGACGCCGTACACATCGCCAAATTCGTCGTTGAAAAACGGGCCCACCACGCCCTGCGGCAAACTGCCGCGCATGTCTCCGATTTTTTTGCGCACCGTGTACCAAACCTGAGGCACATCACCCGGCTTGGAGTTGTCCTTGATCTGGAAAATGATCTGCGCCTCGCCCGGCTTGGAATAGCTGCGGATCTTGTCGGCAAAAGGCACTTCCTGCAGGGTGCGCTCGATCTTGTCGGTCACCTGCTCGGCCACCTGCTCGGCGGTGGCCCCTGGCCAGTAGGCCCGCACCACCATGGCGCGGAAGGTGAAGGGCGGGTCTTCGTCCTGCCCCAACTGAAAATAAGACGCCATGCCCAGCACCATGAGCACCACCATCAGGTAGCGGGTCAGGGCCGGGTGCTCCAGCGCCCAGCGCGAGAGGTTGAATCGGGTGTTGTCGGTGCTGCTCATGCGGTCACCGTGGGGCTGAAGCTGCAGCAGCGGGGGCAGCCATCGGTGCAGCGCCGTACACCGTGACCTTTTGACCGGGCGACAAGACATGCACGCCTGCAGTCACCACTTTCTGCCCTGGTTTCAGGCCCGCGGTGATGACCACCGCGTTGCCGTCCACCGCGCCGACCTGCACCGCCTGGGTGTTGACGGTCATGCTCGCTTCGTCCAGCACCCAGACCACCGTACCGGTGCCTTCTTGTCGCAGGGCGCTGGTCGGCAGCTTGATCACCGCAGCCTGGCTGCCCGGCAAATCGGCCGCCAGCACATGGACGGTGGCCCCCAATGGCAAGCGCTCGGATGCCTCTAGAGCCAGCTTGACGGCATAAGTGCGCGTGACCGGATCGGCGCTGGCGGCCAGCTCACGGACTTTGCCCTTGAGCGGCTGGCCTGTGCTGGCCAAGATGGCCTGCATGCTTTGCCCTGGCTTGAGGGCCAACGCGGTTTGCTCGGAGACGGCAAACACCGCGTCACGCGGACCGTCATGCGCCAGACGCACAACAGGCTGCCCCGCCGACACCACCTGGCCCACCTCAGCCTCCACAGCCGTGATCACGCCAGCATGGCTGGCTGTCAAACGGGCGTATCCAGCCTGGTTGCCTTGTGCCTGCGCCTGGGCTTTGGCCTGGTTCAGCGCCGCGTCGGCGGCTTTCAGGCTGGCCTCGCGGCGCTCCAGCTCGGCACCGCTGATGAAGTTTTGCGCCTTCAATGCCTCAAAGCGTTTGTATTCTGCTGCGGCCAAATCGCGCTGGCTTTGCGCCGCGCTCACCTGGGCCTGAGCTGCTTGTAAGGCCAGTTGGTAGTCTTGCGCATCGATGCGGGCCAACAACTGACCAGCCGTCACGCGCTGGCCCAGCTCTGCCGGGCGCTCCACCAATTTGCCAGCGACCTGAAACCCCAGGCGCGACTCCACACGCGCACGCACCTCGGCCGAATACTCGCCCGACACGTTCAATTCGCCCGCTGACACCGTGATCAATTTGACCGAGCGCAAGGGCTCCAGCGGGGCCTCTTGCTTGGAACATGCTGCCAAAGTTGTCAAAAAAGCTGCGCTCGCGCACAAATGAAAAACTCGCCGCTTGGCGAGTGACCAGGTGATGGGCATGGGATTTCCGGAAAAAGATAATGACTGACTGGTTAGTAATCTATTCAAAGTCACCAACGGTGTCAAGCGACAATAGGTATTGACCATGCGCCACACCCCCTTATTTTCGAGCGCTCAGCCGAGCGGGCTGAACTCTGCACAGAAAACCATCCTGCAAGGCGTCTCCCGCTCTTTTGGCCTGACCATCCGCCTCTTGCCCCCGGCCCTTCAAGCGCCTGTGGGCATCGGCTACCTGCTGGCCCGCACCACCGACACCGTGGCCGACACCACCGCCCTGCCGCTGGCCGAGCGGCAGGTCTTGCTGGACCTCATGACACAGGCCATCGCCACCCCGAGCACCTCGGCATCAGAAGACGAAGAACTCCAGCGCCTGACCCAGGCCTTTGCCGCGCAGCAAACCGACCCGCATGAACGCGCCCTGATGCAGGCCCTGCCCCAATGCTTGCCGCTTTTGCACACCCTGCACCCCGCCGACCAGGCCAGCGTGCGCCAGGTGCTGGGCCACATCACCCGTGGCCAACAGCTGGACATGGCCCGCTTTGGCCCCGGCCTGCACGCTTTGCAGACCGAGGCCGAGCTGAGCGATTACACCTGGCTGGTGGCCGGTTGCGTGGGCGAATTCTGGACCGAGTTGTGCGGCCGCCACCTGCCCGGCTACAGCCTGCGGCCGCAGGCCGAAATGATGCGCATCGGCCGTGCCTACGGCATGGGCCTGCAGCGACTGAACATCATCCGCGACGCCGGGGCCGACTTGGCCGTCGGGCGCTGCTATTGGCCAGAAGAAACCCTGGCGCATGCGGGCCTGACCCCAGAAGTGCTGGCACATGCTGCCAAAACCGGCGATGCCGACACCATGCAAGCCTTGGCACCGCTCTACACCGCCTGGCTGGACCACACCCAAGCGCAACTGGCCGAGGGCATGCGTTATGCCTTGGCCCTCCAACCGCTGCGCCTGCGCCTGGCCAGCGCCCTGCCTGCCTTAATTGGAGCGCGCACCATCGCGTTGCTGCGCCAAGCCGGACCTGCCGCGCTGACCCAGCGCGTCAAAATGCCGCGCCAGGAAATACGCGCCCTGCTGTGGCGCATCGCGCTGGGCTTGGGCACCCGCGATGTGCTGGACAGGCAATTCACGAAATTGGCCGGCACACCCCCCGCTTGACATCCCACCTGGCACCCGCCCGGGGGCATTTCTTTCGGTGCGAGAATCCCAGCCCATGAGCCCGCAAGACTACGTCCAGCAAAAAGCCGCCGCCTCGGGCAGCAGTTTCTATTACGCCTTCCTGTTTTTGCCGCCCGAGCGCCGTGCGGCCATCACCGCTTTTTATGCCTTTTGCCGCGAAGTGGACGATGTGGTCGACGAGATCAAAGACCCCAGCGTGGCCGCCACCAAACTCGCCTGGTGGCAAAAAGAAGTGCTGCAAGCCTACGCGGGCCAGCCCAGCCACCCGGTCATGCACGCTCTCATGCCCCTGGCCCCGACCTTCGGCATCGAAAGTCGCCACCTGATGGCCGTGATCGACGGCTGTCAGATGGACCTGAACCAGACCCGCTACCTGGACTTTGCGGGCCTGACGCAATACTGCCACCTCGTGGCGGGCGTGGTGGGCGAAGTCGCCGCCCGCATTTTTGGCCAGACCGACGAGGCCACCACCGCTTACGCCCACAAGCTGGGCCTGGCCTTTCAGATGACCAACATCATCCGCGATGTGGGCGAAGACGCCATGCGCGGACGCATCTATTTGCCGCTGGACGAGCAGCAGCGCTTTGGCGTCAAAGCCAACGCGCTGATGCAGCGTGACTATTCAGACAACTTCAAAGCGCTGATGAAGTTCCAGACCGAGCGCGCACACGCCCTGTACGACGAAGCCCTGGCCCTGCTGCCTGCGGCCGACCGCCGCGCCCAAAAACCCGGCCTCATGATGGCCAGCATCTACCGCACCCTGCTGCGCGAAATCGAAGCCTCGGGCTTTCAGGTTCTGCACCAGCGCATCGCGCTCACGCCACTGCGCAAGCTGTGGCTGGCTTGGAAGATGCAGGCGCTGGGGCGGTTCTGAAATACGCGCCACCAAGCACACACCTCACTTCATGGCACGCGCCTGCTTTTGCGCAGGACGTTCCACACAGGCGTGCAGCCAGCTTGCCACAGCCGGGTATTGCGCCAGCAGCGCACCCGCCGGGCGGATCCAGCTGGCCACACTGGCCACGCACACGTCAGCCACGGTGAAACGGTCGGCGGCCAGAAAGTGCTGACCTTGGGCGTTTTGGGTTTGCAGGTGTTTTTCCAAAACAGCCAGCGGCACTTTCAGCCGACTTTCCGCTTGCTCGGCCAGCTCGGGTTTGCGCTGGTCTGCCGGCATGGCCATGCGGTGCATCAGCACGGTGAGCGCGTCTTTTTCCAGCTCGGTGACGGTCCAGAAACTCCAGCGCAGGGCTTCGGCTTCTTCGCGAGGTGTGGCGGGCGTGATCGACTGACCATCGGCCTGGCCATGCACGCGGGCGATGTACAAAGCACAAGCCATGCTCTCCCACACAGTGACCACGCCTTCAGGGCGCTCGTCCACCACCACCGGGATGTGGCCATTGGGGTTGAGTGCCAAAAACTCGGGCGTGCGGGTCGCACCCGCGGCATAAGGGGTGGGGATGTGCTCAAACGGCACCTCCAACTCCAGCGCAGTCCAGATGGGTCGTGCAGCGCGGGAAGCGCCAATGCCGTAAATCTTCAAAGTCATGTCATTCTCCTGAGTTTGTGTAGTCGGGCCAGCTGGCGCACAGCGCGTGCAAGTCTCGCACCTCCAGGTGCGGACGGGTGTCGCCATGGGTCCAGTCGTGGCCTTCGCGGTTGAGCCAGGCGACCTGCATGCCTGCAGCCAAAGCGCCCACGCAGTCGGCGTGCGCGTCGTCGCCAATGTGCAGCACCTCATGCGGCTGCACACCCGCTGCGGCAGCACCCGCCACAAAAATGCGCAAGTCCGGCTTGGCCACGCCCAGCGACTGGGCACTCACGCTGGCATGAAAGTGCTGGCCAATGCCCACGCGGTGCACGTCGGCATTGCCGTTGGACAGCGCCACCACCGGCAGGCGCTGGCTCCAGAACGCCAACGCAGGCAGCGCATCGTCAAACAAATCGACCCGTTGGCGTTCGGCAAAAAACACCTCAAAAGCCGCCTCGGCCAGGTGCCCGGGCTCTCCGGCTTGCTGCAACAGGGCGCGGATCGACTCCCGACGCAGAAACGACAAATCATGCGCGCGGTCGGCGTGGCGGGCGTTGATTTCGGCGCGGATGGTTTTTTTGAGTTCGGCATCGGCCGACAGCGCTGCCGCACCGGGGGCATGGGCGCTCAGCCAGGTCTGTAAAACCACCTCGGCCCGGCCGATCGTGGGCCAAACGGGCCACAAAGTGTCGTCCAGATCGAGGGTAATGGCTTTGATTCGGGAAATGTCAATCATGGTGGTGGGAGAATACCGCATGGCATTTCAACAAGAACCCTCCTTCCAGCATGGTCAGGCCGCCCGCACCGCGGTGCTGTATTGCAACCTGGGCACGCCCAGCGCCCCCACCGCCCCAGCCCTGCGCAAGTACCTGGCCGAATTTTTGGGCGACAGCCGCGTGGTGGAGATCCCCAAACCCATCTGGTGGTTGATCCTGCACGGCATCATCTTGCGCGTGCGCCCGGCCAAATCGGCGGCCAAATACGCCAGCATCTGGATCGAGCAGGGCTCGCCCCTGAAAGCCTTCACCGAACAACAGGCCCAGTCGCTGGGCACAACGCTGCAAGAGCGCGGTCACCACATCACCGTGCGTTACGCCATGCGATATGGCCAGCCGTCCATCCCCGAGCAACTGAGCGCCCTCAAGGCCGAAGGTGTGCAGCGCGTGCTGATCGTGCCCGCCTACCCCCAATACAGCGGCACCACCACGGCCAGCGTGTTCGACGCGGTTTACCGCTGGGGCCTGAAAACCCGGCTCATCCCCGAGATGCGCTTTGTGAACCGTTACCACGACGACCCGCGCTACATCGCCTCACTGGCGCAAACCGTGCGCGAACACTGGGCCAGCCACGGCCAGGCCGAAAAGTTGGTGATGAGCTTCCATGGCGTGCCCGAGCGCACCCTGCACCTGGGTGACCCCTACCACTGCGAATGCATGAAAACCGGCCGCCTGCTGGCCGAGGCGCTGGGCCTGTCCAAGGACCAGTACAAACTGACCTTTCAGTCGCGTTTTGGCAAGGCCAAATGGCTGGAGCCCTACACCGAGCCGACGCTGATCGCCATGGCGCAGCAAGGCGTGAAAAAAGTCGACGTGATCTGCCCGGGCTTCACCAGCGACTGCCTGGAGACACTGGAAGAAATCCAACAAGAAGCGCAAGAAGCGTTTTTGCACGCAGGCGGCGAAAGCTTCAGCTACATCCCTTGCCTGAACAACCACGCCCAGTGGATCGAGGCGCTGGCCGACATCAGCTTGGGCCACATGCAGGGCTGGGACCTGTCAGCGCCAGACGAGAAAGCCTTGGCCACCAGCCGTGCGCGGGCTTTGGCGCACGGCGCCAAAGCCTAACCACCGCTTATCGTGGGAGCGAGCCCCTGCTCGCGAATGGGAACTCAAGCTGATTCAATGAACTCCGTCACCCACTCGAGTTGTTGCAGCACATTCAAGGCCGGTGCATGACCGCAGCCGGGTACCTCGATGTGCCGCAGCAGGCCCAGTGCACCCGGCCCACGAACGCGCATTTCGGTCACTGTCTCGGGCAGCACCAAATCCGACTCCACCCCGCGCAACAGCAGCACAGGCAGTTTGAGTGCGTCGTAGTGCGCCCAAATCAGGTAATCGTTGGTGTGCGCCGTCAGCTGCATCGCCATGGCCGGGTCGTAATGGGGGGTGATGCGGCCATCCGGCAGGCGGCGCACCGAAGTCTCGGTCAACCGGCGCCATTGCGCATCGCTGAGCCAGCCAAAGGGCTTGTAGACCTGGCGCAAAAAAGCCTCCAGCTCGGTCACCGTCGCAAAGCTGGGCGGGCTGCCCGCATAGGCTTTGATGCGGTCGATGGCCGTTTGTGCCAATTGCGGCGCGTTGTCGTTCAGGGTCAGGCTTAAGATGCGGTGTTTGAGCTTGGGCTCCACCAGGCCGCCCGCGCACACGGTGCCAATCGCCCCCCCCATGGAGGTGCCCACCCAATGCACGGCACGCAATTGCAAACCGTCCATCAGCTCACGCGCCAGGCGGGCGTAAAAGGCCAGGCAGTACTCGTTTTTCGGGTCAGCGCTCCATTGCGACAAACCGCGTCCCACGGTGTCCGGACAAATCACGCGCCAGCCACGCTGGCTCAGGTGCGCGGCCAGCTCGTCCATGTCACGGCCCGTGCGGGCCAGGCCGTGCCAGGCGATCACCGTGCCTTTTTCGGCCTTGCCCCAGTCGGTGTAATGGATTTCCAGCCCGGCGCATCGGATGTAGTTGGAAGTGAAACTCATGCAGCCTCCTGAACGCCTGGCTTGCCGCGCTGCTTGAGGGCAGCGCGCACGCGCAAGCGCCCCACCACCCCGGTCGGGAAGTAATACACCGACAGCACGAACAACAAGCCCAGCCAAAGCAACCAGCGGTCAGGCGATAACAAAGCCGACAACAGAGGCCAAGCCGCAGCCGCCTCGCTGGCCAGACGCAACAGGTCTTGCAAATAGCTTTGCGCCAGCAAGAACAGCACCGAGCCAATCGCCGCGCCATAGACCGTACCCATGCCGCCAATCACCACGATCAACAGCACGTCCATCATGATTTCAAAGCTCAGCGAGGTGTCCGGCCCGTTGTAACGCAGCCAAAGTGCCAGCATGGCCCCGGCCACACAGGCAAACAAGGCCGACAGCACGCTCGACAGCGTGCGGTACACCACCACGCGGTAGCCAATGGCCTCCGCACGAAACTCGTTTTCACGGATGGCCTGCAGCACCCGGCCAAACGGTGAGTTGACGATGCGCAGCATGGCCAGCAGCATGCCCAAGGCCAGCACGAACAGCAGGTAATAGCACAGCAAACGCCCGTCAAGGGACACGCCTAAAAATGGCTCCTCGCTGAACTCGGTGCTGGGCAACAAGACCTCGGGCAACTTGAAGCTCAGGCCGTCCTCGCCGCCGGTGAAGTCGGACAGCTGCGAGGCCAGCGTCTGGAAGGCCGCCGCCACCGCCAGCGTGATCATGGCGAAAAAGATGGCCCGCACCCGCAGCGAAAACAGGCCAATGGCCAGCGAGAGCGCGAGCGTCAGGCCCAGCGAGAGCGCAAAGCCCAAGCCAATGGCACCCCAGGTCGGCCCCCAGGTGTTGGACGAGATGGCGATGCCATAAGCCCCAATGCCAAAGAACATGGTGTGGGCAAAACTCACGATGCCGGTGTAGCCCAGCAGCAAGTCAAAGCCGACCACCAGTACCACAAAAATCAGCACCTTGGCTGCCACCGACAAGGCTTTGACGCCAGGAAACAAAAACGGTGCGAAAGCCAGGCCCAACAAGATCACGATCAGCACGGCTGCGAGCCAGGGGCTGCGCGGCTGGTCGTTGGAAATCAAACGGTTCAACATGTCCAGCCCTTCAGCGGTTGGCCACGGGGTAGACCCCCTGCGGACGCCACAACAAAATCGCGGCCATCAGCGCAATGTTCGAAAACAGCGCCACCTTGGGGGCCAGAAAACCGGTGTAGTTGGCCATCAGTCCCACCAGCAAAGCGCCGATCAAGGCCCCGCCCGTGGAGCCCAGCCCGCCAATGATGATGACGATGAAGATCAGCACATTGACCTGCGCGCCCATTTGCGGCACCACGTTTTGCTGGTACAGGCCCCACATGACGCCGCCCAAACCCGCCAGCGCACTACCCACCACGAACACGCCCACAAACAGGCGGCGGATGCGGTAGCCCAGCGACTCGACCATTTCGCGGTCTTGCACGCCCGCGCGAATCAGCAAGCCGATCTTGGTGCGGCCCAGCACCCACATCTGTGCAGCAAACACCGCCAGGCCCACGGCCACAGCCAGCAGGCGGTATTTCTCAATCGCCGCATCGCTCCAGAGCACCGAGCCGCGCATGGCCTCGGGCAGCGGCAAGGCGATCTGCAGCGGGCCCCAGATGACCTTGATGAGTTCCTCGCCAATGATCATGCCGCCCATGGTGATCAGGATCTGCTTGAGGTGCTGGCCATACACGGGCCGCACGATGAAGCGCTCAAAAGCCAGGCCCACGGCTGCGGCCACGGCCATGGCGATACCCATGGCAGGCAGCACCGCCACCATATTGCGCCACCACTCGCCCGAGCCCGTCCAATCGCCCATGGCCCCCAGCACGCTGGTGGCCACAAATGCGCCCAGCGCGATGAACAGACCGTGGCCGAAATTCAGCACATCCATCAGGCCAAACACCAGTGTCAGGCCCGAGGCCATGATGAAAATGATCATGCCCATGGCCAGGCCCGCCACGGTCAGCGTGAGCCAGGTGGAGCCCGAGCCGATCAAGGGAAAGGCCAACAAGGCCAGCACCGGCACCAGCAGCAAAGGACGCATGTCCACATCTTGAAATAACTTCATAAAGCCAGCCCCAACAAGGATTGCTGCAAAGCCGTGTCTTCGGCCAGCGCCTGCATGCGGCCCGCGTGCACCACGCGGCCGTTGTCCATCACGGCCACGGTGTCGCCCAGCTGCTGGGCGAAGTGGATGTTCTGCTCCACCAGCAAAATCGTCACGCCACTGGCCTTGAGCTGCTGAAAGGCATCGATCATGTTCTGGATGATGGCCGGGGCCAGGCCCTTGCTGGGCTCGTCGATGATCAGCAGATCGCGCGGCTCCACAATGGCCCGCGAGACAGCCAGCATCTGCTTTTGTCCGCCAGACAACTTGCCCGCCGGATGGTTCCAAAATTTTTCGACCGCCGGGAACAGTTTGAAAATCCACTGCAGCCGCGCCTCGTCCATCTGCGCGGCGTTTTTGGCACTGCGGGCGGCCAGCAGCATGTTTTCCTTCACGGTCAAGTCCGAGAAGATGCCCATGTTTTCGGGCACATAGGCGATGTTCTTTTGCGCAATCGCGGGCGTGTTCAGCGCCGTGATGTCTTCGCCGCCAAAGCTGATGCGCCCTTGAGACGCCTGCCAGAGCCCCATGATGGTGCGCAGCGTGGTGGTCTTGCCTGCGCCATTGCGCCCCAGCAGCATGGTCAGCTTGCCACGCGGCACGACCAAGTCCACGCCGTGCAGGATGTGGTACGCCCCGATGTGGGTGTGCACGCCTTCGAGCGTCAGCAAATTCTTGTCCATGTTTGGCGCGTTCATGCGGCCTCCCTGGCTTTGCCCAAGTAGGCTTCTTGCACGATGGGTGAAGCGATCACCTCGTTCGGCTCGCCATCGGCCACCAAAGCGCCGTTGTGCAACACGATGATGCGGTCGGCCAGCTCGCGCACCACGTCCATCTTGTGCTCGACCAGCAAGATGGTTTTGGTCTTGTCTTTTTTGAGCTGGCGGATCAGGTCCAGGATCACCGGCGCTTCGTCGTGGCTCATGCCCGCCGTGGGCTCGTCGAACATATAAACCGAAGGCTCCAGCGCCATCAAGAGCGCCACTTCCAGCTTGCGCTGGTCGCCATGCGGCAGGCTGGCCACCGGGGCGTTCTGCTGCGCGGTCATCGACACGGATTGCAGAATGTCCAAAGCGCGGTTCGTCAATGCCGCGTGGTCGCTCCAGATGCTCCACAGGTTCAGGCCCCGGCGGTGTGCACCCTCTTTCGTGGCCTGCACCGCTAGGCGCACGTTCTCCAGCACCGACAGGTTCGGAAACAAATTGGTCAGCTGAAACGCCCGGCCCAGGCCAGCACGGGTGCGTGCCGAAGCGGGCAAGCCGGTCAGCTCGCGCCCGTTCAAGTGCACCTTGCCATCGGTCGCAGGCAACTGCCCCGAGATCAGGTTGAAGTAAGTGGTTTTGCCTGCCCCGTTGGGGCCAACGATGGCGGTCAGCGTGCCGGGCTCAAAGCGGCACGAGACCGCATTGACCGCCACATGACCGCCAAACCGCACGGACAAGTTGTGGGTTTCAAGCATGTGATCAATTCAAAAATGGGCGAACCCGCCAGTGCGAATGAAAGTGATTTTTGTAGGTCGGCGGCTTCAGCCCCGACAAGCGCCTTCGCTTGGGCACCATGTCGGGGCTAAAGCCACCGACCTACAGGACACCCGATCAGCGTTTGTTGCGGATGGGCACGTTCATTTCTTCGGGCTTGATCTCGCGGATCAGCTCGGGCACGCCCCAGGCGAAAGCCGGATCGACCTTGATCTTGAAGTGGTACATGCTCTGCATGGCCTGGTGGTCTTCCTTGCGGAAGGTCATCTTGCCTTTGGGCGTGTCAAAGCTCATGCCTTCCATGGTGCTGATGAGCTTGTTGGTGTTGGTATCACCGTTGGTCTTTTTCAGCGCCGTCACCAACGCCATCGCAGCCGAGAAGCCACCTGCGGTGAAGAAGTCAGGTGGCGACTTGAACTGCTGGTAGTGCGAGGCCACCATGGCGTCGTTCACAGGGTTCTTGGGCATGCCGAAGTAATAGTAAGCCGCGCCCTCCATGCCGGGAAACTGCTTGTAGGCCACCATGGCGGGCAGGATGTTGCCGCCCGTGGCGATCTCAATGCCGTAACGCTTCAAGTCCATGTCGGCGATCTTGAACGGGTTGCCGCCGGCCCAGATGATGAAGATGATCTTGCGGCCGGGTTGGCCCTTCAGCTTGTCGATCATGCGCTGCGCACCCGCGGTGAAGTCGGTGGTGGCGGGCGGCAAGTACTCCTCGTGCACGATCTTGGCCTTCTTGATCGCGTCCTTGTAGGCCTTGACACCGTCACGGCCAAAGGCTGAATCCTGCGCCATGGTGACGATGCTCACGCCTTCCTTGTCTACCGCTACGGCGTTGGCAATCGCGTCCTGGCTGCTGTTGCGGCCGGTGCGGAAGATGTATTTGTTCCATTTCTCACCCGTGATCGAGTCGGCCACAGCCGGTTCGACCAGCAAAATCTTTTTGTATTCTTCGGCCACGGGCAGCATGGCCAGCGCAACAGGCGAGGCGGTCGGACCCACGGCCAGGTCCACCTTGTCGTCACCATAAGCGGCAGCCAGCAGGTTCTTGCCAAGATCGGGCTTGCCCTGGTCGTCTTTTTCAATCACGACCAGCTTGCGGCCTGCAACCTCCATGGTGCCGCCCGTGGCATAGCTCAAGCCCATCATGAGCCCGGTCTGGGTTTGCTTGCCATAGGCTTCCAGCGGACCGGTTTTGCTGTAGATGTGGGCGATCTTGATGTCTTTGCCCTGCGCCATGGCGGCGGGCATCAAGGCGCTGGACACGGCCAATGCGGCCAGAGAAATGAGGTGTCGACGGAACATGGAGGTCTCCTGTTGGAATGGACTGACGGTTGTCACCCTGTGCGTTTGCACAACTTATGCCAAGCACGCACCGGTATCAGGCACACGCCAAGTCCTTGTCGGCATTGAACTTTTCATGAGTACCCGATTGGTCGAGATGAAGTGTATTTTTATAAGACAGTTCAAATGACCAATAAAAATACATATGTCTAAAATTCAGACATATTATGCAAGGCGCTGGTACAGCTTGGCACGGGACACGCCCAACATTTTGGCCGCCGCCACTTTGTTGCCGCCGGTCAAGGCCAGGGCCTTTGCCACAGCCGAACGCTCCAAAGCCTGCACCTGTTGCGACAAAGGCTGCAGAGTTGTGTCTTCGGCCTCCACGAGCTCGCCCTTCAATGAACGCATGCCCACATCGGTAGGCACAGGTGATATCTGGCTGAGCCCCGATTCACGCAGCACCCAGTCGACCTCGGAGACATCGATGACGCCGGTTTCGCTGCGCAGCAAAAGCTGCTCGATCACGTTGCGCAACTCGCGCACATTGCCGCGCCAATGCTGGGCCGACAACAAGGCCACCGCCTGTGCACTGAACTCCGGGTGCGGCAAGTCGCTGCGCAAAGCCAGATCTTCGGCCAAGACCTCCAGCAAAGCAGGAATATCACCGGCGCGCTCACGCAAAGGCGGCACTCGCAAGGGCAACACATTCAAGCGATAAAACAAGTCTTCCCGAAACTGGCCAGCCTGCACCAGCTTGGGCAAATCGCGCGAGGTGGCCGCAATCACACGGGCATCAACAGGCACCAGGCGGTTAGAACCTAAAGGTTCGATTTCACCCTCTTGCAAGGCACGCAAGAGCTTGGCCTGCAAAGCCAAGGGCATGTCCCCAATCTCATCGAGAAACAAGGTGCCTCCATCGGCCAGCCTGAATTTGCCATCCCGACCCTTGCGGTCAGCCCCGGTGTAAGCGCCAGGGGCCACACCAAAAAACTCGGCTTCGAGCAAAGTCTCTGGCACAGCGGCAATGTTCACGCTCACCAAAGGTCCTTTGGCACGCGGCGACGCGGCATGGATCGCATGGGCCAGCAACTCCTTGCCTGTGCCCGTTTCGCCCAACAGCAACACCGGGCTGCTGGACTGGGCCGCCCTTCTGGCTTGGCGCTTGAGCGCCACCACGGGCGCACTGGCACCAATGAAGCTGGCAAAACTGTGCCGCGCCTGGCGCAAACCCAATCCCGCACGCCGCTGAACCGCCAAGGCGTCACGGGCTTCGTCCAATTCGCGCTGCATCAAGGAAAACTTGGCCAAGAACGGCTGCAAATTTGACTGCGCCTGGTCAAACAACACCACACCCAAAGCCCCAATCACCTGACCGGCATCGTCACGCAGCGGAAATCGACTGACCACAAAGGTCCCCGCCTTGTTGGTCAGCAGGTCGATCAGAATGGGCTTTCCGGTCTCCAGCACACGCTGCATCTGCGTGTTTTGAATCACCTCGCCCACCGGCTGGCCCACAAAGTCCTGCTCGCTGGCAAATCCCAAGGCGGGCAGATAACGGCGGTACTGGTCGTTGATCCAGACCACACAGCCCGAGCGGTCCACCAGCAGCATACCCTCGCTGGCATGGGCAAAAACATCGAACAATGATTTGGCCGCCAAGTTCAAAATGCTCTGGGCATCTCTGGGCAAACCCGTCAAATCAGAATCTACAGATAAAGGCATCCCACGATCTTAACGAGGCGCAGGAGCCACTTCAGCCATTCGGCCTGCCCTGGTGGGAGCGAGCACCTGCTCGCGAATGTGTGGTCTGGCTCGGGCGTTTGTGCCGCACCACCATTCGGCCGCAGGGGCAGCCTCCCACAATCACCACTGTTCTGCCTTGGGGCAGCCTCCCGCAGAACTGACAAACAGGCGGGGCTTCAGGTGCTGGCCGCGTGCGAGACCCGGGGGCGGCTGACGTCGTAGCCAAACCAGCGGTTCGAGATGGTTTTGAAATTTTTGTCTTTCACAAGACCTTGCACCGCCTGCGTCAAGCGGTTTTCCATCTCTTTGTGGCCTTTGGGCACCGCAAGCCCCACACGAATGGGCGATGCAAAAGGCACCCCCACTTTCAGAGGCAGACCATCGCGGTCGATGAAATACTCGGCAATCAGGTTCTCTTCCAACACCGCATCGATTTTGCGATCGGCCAGGGCCTTGAAGGCGTCTTCGATCCGCTCGAACGCATGCACCGCCTTGCCCAAAGCCCCACGGGCTTGGTCTTCAATACCGGTATTGGCCAAAACACCTAATTTTTTGCCTACAAAGTCGTCCAGGCTCAGAAAATCCCGGTCGTCGTCTTCATGCAAGACGCTGACCAACTGGATCGTGGCGTAAGACCGTACAAAGTCAAAATAACGGCGATTCTCTGGCGTGACCAGCAGCTGGTTGCCGATGAAAGCGATCTCGCCGTTTTGCAGCTTGGTGCGCAGATGCGTCAAGGTGTCACTCACCGGCTCCATCTCGTAACCCGATGCCTCCAGCAAGGCCTTGACCACTTCCACATCAAACCCGGTCAAGCGGCCATCGGGCTGAACAAAACTGTAAGGCTGATAGCGGGCAATGAAGCCCACCTTCATGCGGGGCTTGCTGTCTTGTGCCAGTGCTGCAGGCACGGCGCCAGCCACAAGCGCAGACAAGGCCCATTGCAAACACGCCCTGCGTCCCTCTGCCTGAACCCCATTCAACTGACGAGTGCGATTTTCAATCATGAAAAGCCCCCTCAAAACAGTGACGCAGTTCATGCCCCACGTAGTTGAAGCCCGTCACCTCCGGCGTGACCACGGTGCACTCGCGGCGCTTGATGTTCCAGTAGGCACAAGCCATCGGGCGCGAAGTCAGGCTGATGGGGACCCCCGTGATGCGCGAACAGAACTCATACCCATCCTTGCGGGCCAAGAGTTTGACCTTGGGCTCGTTGAGCATGCGTTGATCTGGAGGCAAAGGCTCAAACCGCATGCGGTCCACCAAGGGCGGGCGAAAACGCTTGACGAGAGCAGCATCGGGCATGTCGTTGACATCGACCGACTGAGCTTGCGCCATTGGACTGGCGACCAGCACAGCCATCAGACCCACAATCCATGACTCGAACGCACCGATCATGCTGGCTCTCCGCCACTCAAACACAACAGGAACAATCGCCCCACTTGAGAATGGGTGGTGCGCCCCGTGGTCACGATGGTGCATGTGGACTGGGCGCGAGACCAATACACACACCCCTCTTGCCAGACGGCAAAACCATCGTGCTCCTGAATTTGTGCGCAATGGTCAGCGGCCTCCGGCTTGACCACCCACTGAACCACCGGCTGCACGATTTTGTGACGATCGGTGGCTGGCGGCGCCACCAGCGAAAAATCAAGCAGCGCGTCGCGCGACTGAGCCCACCCCCATGTGGATGCCAAGCCCAACACCAGACACGCCAAGCGTTTCATGCGATCAATGCCATAAAAATGCGTATTTTATGCCTCAATCAATAAAACAGAAAATTGCATAGAAGTCGCCTCTGTTGAGGGACACCTGCAGTCAGTACAGCTAAAAATTGCTCAATCTCTCAGAGAGGTCACGCCCAGCTGCAAACCAGGCCTGTCGCGCACCACCTTGAGTGGCACCATGCAAATATCAACCCCACTCAGAGTGGATGGCTGACAATCGCAATCCTCTGGCGTGAGCGAAGAACATTCGTTGCGCCTTTCAAGCTCTGGCTTGGATGTTGTCACTGCTGTCGCAGAAGAACCAGACGAACGCAAATAGCTTTGTACTGTCGATTCGGCTGGAATCACCAGAGGTTGTACAGGATTGCCGCCAGCTTGCGCCAGGATGCTGGCTGTCAACACCTCATCCATCAACTCATAATTTCCCGCGAGGCCGCCACCGGAACCATTGGCGAGGCTGTAGCGCACCGTTACATTTTTGTTGCTGCCTGCACTCGCACTGTCAAAGCTTGCCATCGCCACAGCCTGCAGCATCTCGGCACCAACCAGACCCGACAGACTCCCTGCAGACGCTTCTGCCTGGGTCGTGCCGTCTTGCGTCTTGTTGGCCACCCGGGTGCCCGACACGCTCAGCAACTTGGGCGTGATACGGGCCGTCGTGGTCGCAGTGGTTGAGGCCAAGCTGTAATTGTCCGCATCAGGCCCCGCAAGTTGCAGCCCAGCAAATGTAACCGTCTGAGCGGTCACTTGACCTGTGCCGTCACGCGCCACATCCTTGGATGCAAACTGCCCCGCCCCCCAATTCAAAGACACCGACTCTCCAGTGAGAACACCCGTCATGTCCAGTGTGCCGCTGGCCGCACGTGTGCCGTCATACGTTTTATTCTGAGCAGACGCTTCAACATAGAGTTCAAGCGGCAAAATTTTGGCCTGTGTTGTGAAGCTAACGGAAGACAAGTCATAGTTCCCTGCTTGCGGCCCCCCAAGGGTCAAACCGCTCACAGTGACCATCCTGTCGAGCACTTGACCACCGCCATCCCGTAAAACATTCTTACTGTCAAACAAAGCGCTGGAGGCCTGGAAAGACACCACATCTCCAGCCACGACACCAGAGCCACTCAAATCACCCAATGTCGCCAGACGCGTACCGTCGTACACCTTGTCAGCCACAGCGCCTGCGGCTTGCAGAGTTTTGGGGTTGATCGTGCTGGTCTGATTGCCTTGCAACGTCAGGCTGTAATTGCCACCACTGTTGCCGTCGTTCAAAGTCACCGAGTTCAATGTGACCGTTTTATCTGACAACACCGTACCATTGCCAGCACGAGATACATTCTTGTCTGCGAATGCCAGTTGTGCAGCGGTCACCCGATCGCCCGACACCAACTGAAGGCTCAAAGCATCCAGATCGGCCTGGGTCACTGCGTAACTCGTGTTGCCGTCGTAAGTTTTGACCACACTGCCGGCGGTCAAGGTCAAAACCTTGGTGTCAATGCGGCCATCACTGCCACTCAGCTGCGTCGCATTCGAGTAATTAGCACTGTCTGCACCGCTCAGCGACAAGCCAGTCAGGGTGTAGCCCTGCGTGCCCGCATTTTTCCCCACGAAACTGCCACCACTGGAAGAGGCCGAGACCTGATCGCCACTCATGGCGTTGGTGATATCCACGCTGCGACCAGCCAAAGCCATGCTGCCATCGTAGGTCTTGGTCACGCCGGAAGCCTCCAGACTCACGGCTTTCGGGTCAATCGTCAGCACTCCACCATTGACCACACGGCCATTGAAATTGGTGCCCGAAGGCGGCAGCGTGTTGCTGGCGTCGTAGGTGTAGTTACCCACATTGACAAAACCGCCCGTCGAGATTTTTCCTGTCGTATCCACCAGGGTCGAGAAAGTGACCGATGTTCCAGTCGCATCCGTCGCCTGCCAGCGGCCATCGGGTAGCCTGCTCACTGTCAGGTCCACCAAGCTGCTGGAGCAGTTGGACGTCAGACAATACTGGGCCGTTACCGTGCTGGCACTCAAACCGGCATTGGCAGCCGTCAAGACACCATAGGTTTCCGTCTTGCCTGCAATGGTGATCAATAGCTTGTCTGCAGGCACCACAGTCAGCGTGCCCTTTTGCACGGTCACATCGTAATTGCCGTTGACAGCGTTGGGCGTGCTGCTCAAGCCAAAAGCATCCGTGTAAGTGCCTGCTACAGGCGTCAAACTGGCTGGCAGGTAGGTGCGTGTGCCAATACCCGTCAGCGCATTGGCCGCGTTGTCGCCATTGGCAAAGCCGGTATAGCTCAAACCATTGTCGGTCGCTTGGCTGGCGTTCATCGTCACAAAAGCAGCGGAATCATTGACCTTGACCACGAGGGAAGCCGGTGTGATCTTGCCCACATTGCCACTCGCCGTCGTTGGCAGCTCGTAGTTGCTCAGCAAAGTACCCGCTGCCGCTGTGAAATGCGATGACGACAACACTGCGGCAACGCCACCTGCGCCATTGTTGTCAGATACGTTCTTGCTGTCGTAAGTGGCAGCTATCTGGGATACCGTAGCCCCCTCACCGGTCACCCAGCCCGTGACTGCGAAATTGGCATTGACCAAATTACTCGCTGCGGTGGTGCCGTCATAGACCTTTTCAACAGTCCCGGTCAATGCCGCAGAGAGCGTGGCTTTGTCAATCGTTGCCGTGGTGGTTTTGGCGCCCGTGGTGATCAGGTTGTAGTTGTTCCAGTCGCCTGTGCCATTGGTTTTGGTCAATGCCGTCACATCGGCCACAGTGACCGTCTTGTTGACGTCGGCATTCTTGTCCGAAAAGGTGCCGCTGCCGCTGATGAGCAAAGTCTCCGTTCCGACGCCCGTGTTGATCGAACCTGCGGTGATTGTCGCTGCATCACTGCCGTCATAGACCTTGTTCGCTGCCGTGATGCTCGTCAGACTCACATCCTTTTTGGCAATGTTCGCCGTGGTGGTCATGGTCCCGGTGGTGGTCAGGTTGTAGTTGCCCCAATCGCCTGTGCCGTTGGTTTTAGTCAACGCGGTCACATCGGCCACGGTGACCGTTTTTCCATCGGCCGCGTTCTTGTTCGAGAACGTGCCGCTGCCGCTGATCAACAAAGTCTCAGACCCCACGCCCGTGCTGATGTTGCCTGCAGTGATCGTGGCCGCATCACTGCCGTCGTAGGCCTTGTTGGCGGCCGTGATGCTCGCCAGGCTGACGTCCTTTTTGGCGATGTTGGCCGTGGTGGTCATGGCCCCCGTGGTGGTCAGGTTGTAGTTGTTCCAGTCGCCCGTGCCATTGGTTTTGGTGAGGGCCGTCACATCGGCCACCGTCACGGTTTTTCCGTCTGCAGCGTTCTTGTCCGAGAACGTGCCGCTGCCGCTGATCAGCAAAGTCTCTGTACCGACGCCTGTGCTGATCGAACCTGCGGTGACCGTGGCCGCATCGCTGCCGTCATAGGTCTTGTTGGCGGCCGTGATATTCGCTAAGCTGACATCTTTTTTGTTGACGCTCAGTGTCCCGGATGTGTAGGTGGTCACGTAACCCAAGGCGCTCTTGCCCGCAACACTCTCGCTGGCGCTCAGGGTGTAAGTCCCCGCATTCACCGCGTTTTGGGCATTGCCGCCCCAAACCGCCGAAGACAAGGCACTAGAGAGGGTGTCGCCGTTTTTGAGACCCGTCGCGCCTGACTCCGTGAAGCCATTTCCACCACTGAAAGCAGCGCCATCGTATGTTTTGCTGGCGTTATTGACGTTGATCGAAAGCGTCGGCGCTTCGCGATAGATCGCATAGACGCCCGTGCCCAAGGCATTCGTGTAATTGCTCGCGAGTTCGTCACTGTTGTAGCGGTTGTTGCCTGCGACGATGCCCAAACCTGTACTGCCAGCCAGCGAACCCGTGTACAAAGTCGCACGCCCACCGGTGCCAACGCTCACACCGCCACTGCCGGAAAAGCTGATGTCTCCACCGCTCGCCGTGCCTGCCGAAGTGGCTTTGCCCGATGTCATGACAACAGCGCTGCTGGTGGCGTTGCTTGTTCCCACACTTTGCGTCACTGTCAGATGACCATCTGCAGCCAAATTGACTGTCCCGTCTGTCAATGCGACGGCATTAGCGATGGTCAAATCACTGCCCACGCCCGTGATGCTGGCCGAAAGGCTACCCGTACCCGAGATATTGTTAGCAATGGTTGTGTCAGCCGAACGCACATAATTCAAGTTGGCGTTGTTGCTGAGTGTGACTGTACCCGCACCCAACGTACCTGTGGCACCCGCATTACCCACTTGCAGCGTTCCGCCACTCACCACCGTGGTGCCGCCATAGCTGTTGTCTGCAGACAAAACAGTGGTTCCGGTGCCTTGCTGAACCAGCCCACCACTGCCACTGATCGCATTGGCGATTGTCAAAGCGTTTGACCGATTGAAAATCAGGCTGGCATTGTTGACCACAGCACCCGAACCCAGTGCACCACTGGTTCCTCCATCACCGATTTGCAAGGCACCGGCGCTGATGGTGGTCGTGCCCGTGTAAGTGTTGGCGCCAGTCAAAACAGTGGTTCCCGCACCCTCTTGCGTCAAATTACCTGCACCACTGATGGCATTGGCAACGGTCCATGTGTCCGATCTTTTGAATGACAAGTTCGCGCCACTGGCGACGCTGACAGCGCCTACCCCCAAAGTTCCCGTTGTTCCTGAATGACCGATCTGGAGTCCACCCAAACTGATGGTCGTTGTACCCGAGTAGCTGTTGGTACCGGTAAGAATGGTTGTCCCAGTCCCAATCTGGCTGATCTGCCCCACACCACTGATGTTTTGAGAAATTTCCAGCGTATTGGAACGCTTGAAACTCAGTGCTGCCCCTACCGAAATAGCGCCGCCCACACCCAATGTGCCCGTGGTTCCGCCATTACCTACCTGCAGCATGCCGCCATTTGCCGTAGTACCTCCGGTGTATGTGTTTTCACCGGTCAGTGTCAGCGTACCAGCACCAGTACCTCCTCTTTTTCGTAGCATGCCCGTGCCCCCGATCACACCGGAAATCGTTCCCGACGCAGGGTTCTCCACTTGCAACTCACCACCCACTGTGATATTTCCTGCTGCAACCAAAGAAGTGCCGGAACCAGTGCCACTGGATGTCAACGTTGCAATATTGAGCGCGGTGATTGTCGACAAAGCATTGCTGATGTTGATGGCAGCGCCAGAACTGGTGGTGTTTTCACCTGCGATATTGATGTTGCCGGTGTAGCCCACCATATTTGCAGACAGCGCGGCAGCGCCACTGATTTCAACGCCGCTCCCAGTGGTACCCGCGCCGAAAATATTGATGTTATTTTTTGCGGTGATGGCACGGCCATCGGCCATACGCACACCTGCTGTGCTCGAGGTTGATTTACCCGCTCCTCGTGTGATGACACCGGTCGCCGCGTCGATGCTGCCCGATCCTAGGGTGGCGCCTTGTGTACCACCTGTTCCGGTGACCGCAGTCCCGGCACCCGTTGCCATCCCCGCGCCGGTATTGTCGATGGTGATGTTGCGGCCTGAAATATCAGTTGAAGTGGTTTGTGTGCCATTGACCAGCGTGCTGGTGAGCTGGTTGTTCAAAATAATGCTGCCTTGATTCGATTGAATCAACACGTCACCCGATGTGGATTTGAGCGACATGTTGCCGGTCAGTGCCCCAGTACTTGCAGTTGATGCTGCAGCCCAGTCAGCAAAATTACCCGCCGAATTCGCAAGAATCGCAGTGGCCGCGGCGTTATTGGTTTCCGCTTGCAAGACAATGTTGCCGCTTGCGCTGACTTGGACGCCCGAAGCAATGGACACAGCATTGCTGGTGTTGCTTGTCGAAGCACGGTTGTTACCCCGCAAGGTGATGTTCCCCGTCGCCGTCAGGCTTGGGGCTTGAGGTCCCCAACCGCTTTGCGAAAAGGAGAGACCAGAGCCGCTGCCAGTACCTTGCACACTGCCTTCGATGGCTATGTTGCCGCTGGCGTTGACCGTTAAAACCCCTGGGTAGCGCTGGACCACCACACCCGCACCACTTGACCCCGCCGTGGTATTGGCCACACCTGAGACCGTGAGGTTTTTTGTAGCCCAAGTGTTGTTAGGGGCTGTTTGAATGTAGACCCCCGTAGCGTTGTTCGTGACACCATCAAGCAGCACATCGATACCGGTGGCATTGATGTTGGTGTCCCAGATTTGAACGGCCGATGTGTTCAAGCCAGTGCCCGTTTGACCCAAGACACTCAGCCCACCCAGGCTGGAGGTGTTTTGGCTGGCGTTGAGGACGCCGCGAACAAAGACAGGAGCATTCACACCAGCCGTTTTCTGGCCAAGGGTCACCCGCCCAATCGCGTTGATGGTTGCCGTATTGGTGCTAGCGCCAATACGAATGCCGTTACCTCCCGCTGTATTCGTGTTTGAACCTTTCAGCGTGGTGATGCCAGTCCCTTGGTTTTCAAGCCTGACCACAGCACCATCCCAGACCATCACACCTGCACCAAAATTGCCTTGGGCGTTGCTGTTGCCTGTGATGTTGCTGTCGATGTTGCCCGTCGCTTTGAAAGTAACTGCCCCGGTCATGTAAATACCGTTGACACCAAATGAATTGCCTGCAGTCACAGTGTGTGTGCCCGCGACTTGGTAATTACCGGCAGTGATGCCCGATCCATTGTTGAACACTACACCGCTGTAGCTGTTGTTGGTGGCACCGTATGTGTAAGTCGGGCCAAGTTGTACACCCGTAGTGTTCTTTGAAGTTCCCGTTAAGGTAACCGTGCCACCGTTGGCGTCAATCAAGCTGTTGAGCGTGATGCCACGACTGTTCAACGCATCGGTGGCATCGCCGTTCGCGGTCATGACCACTTCGAGCTTGCCACTTGACGTGGTGTCTGCTGCAGCCCGTCCAATACGCTGGTTGATGGTGATGCCATTATTGGCGGTCAAAGTCAACGTCGCATCGCTGCTGCCAGACTTCACGATGGCAGCGTTGACGGTGATGTTGCCATCGCTAGAGCCAGCCGAGCCAGCCAGGCCTGTCGCAATCGTCACGTTAGTGCCAGTGTTGAGGTTGGCAGCAATGTCGCTAGCCAAAATAGTGGAGTCCGCACTGGGCGTCCAGGCACTGTAATCGGTGCCAGTGGCTGCACCTGAGGCGATGGTGATGTTGTAAGGGTCGAGTAACCAGTCTTTGGCCAGCACACGCGTCCCCGTGGTCGCCAGATACTGGCCCGAAGTCTCCACAAAACCGCCCCGGCTTTCCAGCATGGCCCCGCTCACGTCGCCCACCGCCGCCAGCACGTTGGTGTCCTTGTCGCGGCCAATGTAAATGTCGCCACCGGCCAGGGCTTGCCCCTTGTCATCCTGGCCCGTGCTGTTGGCCGTGATGCTACCGTCCACCCGGATCGTTCCACCGTCCGCCAGCAGGTGCACCGCTCCGCCCTGCTCTCCCGTCGTGTCGATGCGCCCGCTCTGCAATATTTGCGCTGCCGCCCGGTTCAGCGCCAGAGCTTGCATGTACACCTGCCCGCCCTCCGACACGATGGTGCCGCTGTTTTTCACGCTGGCGTTGATGTCGCTTGCCGTCAGCTCCAGCTTGATGCGGCCACTGCCCGTGACCGGCACTTTGATCGTCTCTGCTGCGCCCAAGGCCACACCGCCTTTAGGCGCGATGATCTTGCCCTCGTTGCTCACGCTCGCACCCAGCAAGGCCACATAGCCGCCCGGCGAAACTTCGATCGTGCCTTGGTTGACCACCCCGGCCGTGCTGCCGTTGCGCTCGTACACCATATTGCCCGCCATGAAGTTGGCGTCGGTGATGCCCAAGGTCGATGCCGTGAAACTACCCGCATTGACGCTGCCATCTTTGCCAAACAGCACGCCGTTGGGGTTGACCAAAATCACATGGCCGTTGGCCTGCAGCTGGCCAAAGATTTGGCTGGGGCTTTGGCCCACCACGCGGTTGAGCAACACCGATTGCGCGTTGGGCTGCACCACGTTCACTTTGGCACTGGCACCGATGTCAAAACTCTGCCAGTTGATGGCCGCACGCTGTGTGGATTGGGTGATGTTGAGCTGGTTGGCGCCTTGGGCCAAGCTGGCCGCGCCTTGCACCACAGTGCCACCGGTAGGCAGCGCGTTGGCAGCTGGCTGCGCCCAAGCCAGGCCCACAAACACCTGCGACAACACCAAGGCCCCAATGAACACACCCGCCAAGGCCAACACCGAAACGACAACAGCAGAACGGCCAAAGGCCGACTCGCCCGAGGACTTGCCTTGGCTGCAGGCGTGTTCACCCACCGCGACCAGGCAGCCCAAGCGTTCTGAGAAAACAGTTTTAAAGCAGTTTGCGTTCATGGGAAATTCGACATCAACAAGCGCCAACCCAGCCCGTGGTCAGCCCGAACGCCTGAGATATAGACAAATTTGCTAACTCAGCGCATTTTTTGGCGATTCTAGGATGAAATCGTCAAAAATGCAAACTATATTGTGATTTTGATTTAAAAAAACACTATTAAATTCATTTAAAACTGTTAATTCAATTAATTCAACAAATTTTAATTAAAGATGCAAATCCTATGGATACCCGCCTGCGCGGGCATGACTGGTGAATTTGGATAACCGCGTACGCGCTTATGACTCAGGAAACAAAAAAGCCCGGACTGGCCGGGCTAGCAGGGTTGGGGCAAGCGCTGTCAGAACAAGTAAGACAGGGCCGCCGACAAGCGCCAGGGGTTGCGGGGGGATTCGGTCACTTGTTCAGGGGCTTCTGCCAATTTGTAGCCGCCAATGCCCTTGGCCAAGGTCAGGTTGTAGTACCAGCGGCCCACATTGCCGGACCACTGTGCGCCCAAGGCCTGCAGGCTGTAGCTGGTGTTGAACGCACCTTCCACATGCACCTTGTTGGGCCGGATCACGCCCGCGTCGTAAAACACACCCACCAGCTGATTGCCGGACAGGCGGCGGTTCAGCTCCAGGGAGCCGCTGACGCCTTGGTCGCCCACACCGTCGGCAGCGGTGTAGGCACGCACGCCATACACACCACCCAAAGACATGCGGTTGTAACCATCGAGCGTGCGGCTGGCGGCCTGGGCCTGCAAGCGGCCCACCCACTGCCAATCGCCTTCGCGGTTCAGGTTGCGCTGAACGCGGGCCGACACGTTGATCTTGCCGTAGCCCCCGGTTTCGACGTTGGCCGCCTCCGATCCACCCAAGCGGGTATATTCGCCAGCGGTCAGCGTCACGGCCAACTTGGACGGTTCGCGGGCCACACGTTCGTTGTCCATCGACCAAATCAGGCGCAGCTGGCTGTCTTCGACTCGGCTTGTCTCTGAGTTGTCCAGTGCCAGGCGGCCAATGGTTTGTCGCCCGCCCAACTCGGTGACCGTCTTGAAGACATAACTCTTGTGGCTACCCCACATCTGCGTCAGGCCCAGGCCCATCTCTTGCGACACAGACTTGGTGGCCGTATCGCCCCCTAAAATCGTGTGGCTGTCTGAGCGGCTGCCAAAAACCTTCATGCGCCCCGCATACGCCTCGACCGGCGCCTCGTATTCGGCGCGGCCGTAGCGCACGCCTTCAGACAACTGCGTGGTCAGGTTCAACAGCGAATTGGGCGTGAAGCCGCCCACCGAGACCGAACCCATCAGCTGCGGGCGGCCATAGGCTTTGAGTCCATAGTTGTTGACCTGCATCACCCCATTGCTCACCTGGCCGGGGGTGGCGGGCAAAGGCGACACATTGACCACCAAGTCCACCAAGCTCGGGCCTGCCGAGCGGATGGCCACTTCCAGGCTCACAGGCAAATCAAAGCTGGCCGATTCCAGGCGCTGGTCCAGACCGTTCGGGTCTACAAAACTGCCAGGGGCAAAGTCCTTGGCAAAACGGGTGGTGATCAAAGTCTCATAGCGCTTAGCCAGATCTTCGTCGGGCACATAGATGCGGACCGACTTGATCTTGGGTGCCACCAAAGTCACCACCAGCACCTCGCCGTCGGCGGGGTTTTCTGCGGGCTCAGCCTCGGTTTGGGCAAAGGCGTACAGGCCACTTTCTTTGGCCTCGTCATTGGCCCAGATCTTGAACTTGGCCAAGTCTTCGGCCGACACTGGCTTGCCAATGGCGTCTTGCCAATAAAGTTTGAAGGCTGGGGCCAAAGTGTCAAATCCGCGCACTTCCACCCGGGCCAGCTTGGCCAGGGGCTTCAAGTCTGCATCGTCGCTTTGCTCAGTGGCGGTAGGCTTGTCGGCAGGCTTGGCGGGGACCTGCAGGGTCTCAATGTTGCGAAGCAGCGTGCCGGGGTTGACGCCCGGTGCCTGGCTTTGCTGCGCCCACACCGGCAGCGCCCCAAGGGTCAACAGGGTCAACAAGCTGATGTCACGGATCACAAACTTCTTCATTTTTCTTCCTTGGTGGCAGCCACGCTCTTGGGCGCAAAGCAGATCTCGATGCTCGGGATCACGCTGGCTTGGCACTCACAATTTTCTGGAGTCAAGTCAGAGCATACCTCTTGCGTTTGACTCAATGGCTGATCATCCAACACACCGGTCGCAGCACCTGAGCTACCTGAGCCCGTCACGGTGCTCACACGACTAGTCGTGTTGTTATTCACAGGCAACGGCGACGGGTTCACGATCGGGTTCACACTCGACACGATATTGCCACGCAGCCGACTGTCAGGGTTAGGCGTAGCCGCATTCAAAATGTAATTCGATGCAAGGCCGTTGGTCCCGTTTTGCAAAGTGTAGCTGGCGGTCACCACCTTGGCAGTGCCCACATTGGGATCACTGAAATTGGCCACAGCCAAAACGCCCAAAGATTCACCCGCGACCAAGTTATTGAGCGCCCCCGGGGTCACGGTCGCTGTCGTGGTGCCATCAATCGTCTTGGTGGCCACGGTTCCCACATCGATGGTCAGCGCTCGTTGCGCGATCACTGCACTGGTTGTAGTCTGGTCTGTGATGAGGTAATTATCTCTGTCTGCGCCACCATAAGTGCTATTGAGCGCGACCGTTTTAGCCGCCACGACACCCGCAACCAATTTCACATTTTTATCATCGGCTGTGTTGGTGTCGTTGCGGAAAGTGCCGCTCACGTTCAAGGTAACCACATCCGCGCCAACCAGGCCAACTTTAGTCACCCCCGCTGTATTGACGGCAGCAACCGCGTCTCCGTTATAGACCTTGTCGTTGGCCGTGATCCCACCAATCACCAAGGACTTTTGATCCACTTTGTAACTGCCTTTGACATCGGCGAAGGTGTAGTTATCGCTGTCCGCTCCGCTTAGTCCGCTAACCGTTTGCACGTCAACGTGTGTGCCCGCCTTAAGGTTGCCGCTGTTGCTGGTCAGTCCGGTCGTCGTGAAGATTACGTCGTTGGCGTGCACCGCGTCGCCTGTCACTATGTTGGTCAAGTTCACCGCACCAGCAACCAGGGCCTCACCGTAGGTGGTGTTGCCTTGGACAATGCTGCCGCTCAGGGCACGTTTGCCAACTTCAACCTGCGCTTGTCCAGCCGACACCGTTGCCGTGTATTTGCCAGCCGTCAATGCACCGTAGTTGTGGGTCACGGCCCTCAAATGGTCTGAGGCGCTGCGAGTTGCGCCGCTCAACGCACCCGACAGGTCATCAATCAACGCTGCTTTGGAAATCTTGAAATTCGCGCTGCCTGTCACTTGGGTGATGGTGCCTGTGTTGGCTGTCTTCAGTGCGCTCTTCATCTCAGCGAGCAAGCCCGCCTGATCGGACGTACTACTGGTGGTATTGGCATCGCCATAGGTCTTCAAGACTTTGCCAGAAATCGACGAGGCGTCGAGCACGACTTTTTCGCGGAACATGACCTGAGCACTGGCCCCTGCGCTGATACTGGTGCCTGCAGCGTACTTCACATTAGAGTCGGCGTTTTGTGCACTGCCCATGTCGCCCGACAAACGCAGTTCGGAAAAGCTGACATCCAGGTTAGTCAAAGCATCTGTAGCTGATGCACTGCCTGAGAAAATATAAGTTTTCCCAGTGCTCGTTTGCGTAATTGCGTTGCCTGCAACCGTCTTGACCTGACCGCCGGAGCCGTCACCTGCATCAATGGCACTACCTGCAGCAACAACCACAGCGCCTGTGCCTGCGTTTGTGATTTTGGGTGCGATGACATTACCTTGGCCTGATGTGCTGACCTCCACCCCACCATTTCCATTTTGAACAATCGAAAGTGTGGTGCCGTCGATGCTGCCTATATCACTGGTACTCGGTGTGCTGCTGGCGGCTTTGATTTGGATGGCACCACTGCCGTTACTGGTGATGGTATTGCTGAGAGTACCCAAGCCCCAAACCGGATTACCCGTACCGACCGTTACATGTCCGCTGGCTGCATTGAGAACAATGTCACCCCCAGAACTGGTCAGTGAAGCACCATTTAGGCTCAAAGCATTTTTCGTTGGGTCTGTCGCGGTGGCTGTGATGCTGATGCCACCCGCAGATCCGTTGACGACCGCCAAGTTGGCATCCATGCCCATCGCATTGCCTTGGGCCGATATACCCACCAAGGTCATGCCCGTGCCCGATTCGTAGCGCCCTCCATAACTGTACAGACCATTGCCTGCGTTGCTGCTGATGCCGGTCAGGTTGAGTTTTTCGCTTGCAATGAAACGCCCGCCAGCACCGTAGTACCCCAGAACAGAGCCAGTGCTGGCCGTAGCGTTAGCCACCATGGTGATATTGCGACCATTGACAGTGCCAGAGGACCTCACGCCAGCGCGGCCTGCGGTGGTGCTGGCGGTGGTGCCAGCGATGTTGACATCGCCACTGATATTGAAGATGCCACTTAGGTCGACTCCGTTGTGCGTATTTGCTACACCATTACCTGCCACGATGGTGCCGTCAGCCGCGATACTCCCGCCGTAAGAGGTGCCGAGAGCCAGGTTGGAGCTCACACTGTTGTCGGTGAACAAGCTGTTTCGGCCTGCACCCGTGTTGTCAATGACCACGGCGCCAGCAGTGATGGTGGACGCTGAGCTTTGGTTGATTTGTCCCCCGTTGGCCAAGAGCTGGAGCTTGCTGGAGCCGACGTTGACGTTGCTGGTCAGGACGATGCTAGGGCCTATGGAGCTGCCTGCAGCCTGCCCAGTGACGGTGGTGTTGCCCCAGCCACTGACTGCACCGGTGATGGCCACCCCCCGCGCATTGGCGGCAATGGCCGAGGGCAAGGACGATGTGCCCGTGATGTTCAGAGCGCCACCATTGCCCGTCAAAGTTGATGAGACAGTGACTCCGCTGAGAATGGTGCTAGAAGCAGTGCTGAGCGAACCACGACCGACGTAGGCACCGGTGATGTTCAACTCGCTGTTATCTGTAACAGTCACAGCCTTTTGAACCAAAACGCCGTGGGTGCTGTACCCATCTGCTACGCCGTCAGGCGAGGACGTACCCGACAGGGTCAAGGTGCCACCGCTGTGGTTGACGGCTGCGTTGAGATTCAAACCGGTGGTGCTGCCGCTGCTGCCCTGCAGCTCAATATTGCCGGTGCTGTTGACAGTGCCTTGGGCCAGGATGCCTGTAGAAACCTGCGCACTGTTGAACACCGCCGCTCCTGTGGCATCACCCTGGAGTTTGATGCGCGAGCCGTTGGTCGCGTTCAGGGTCACAGTACTGGTTGCGCTATCGCCGAGCACCAAGGCTGAAGAAGCCACTACCGAGGGCATGACGCCTTGAACCAAGCTGTCACCGCTGCGAGTGGTCAGGCTGGTGCCCGAGCGGATGTACATGCCACCACCACCGGCTGCACCGTTGGTGTGACGTCCGACCACGTTCATGGTGTTGGCGCTCAGGGGGCCTGAGAGCATCACGCCCCATTGGTTGTTGGCGTTCGTCACACCCAGGATGTTGATATTGCCAGAGGCGCTCAGGCTGCGGCCGTCGGCCAAGTTGACGCCCCCCACGGCCGACTCCGATCGGCCTGTGCCTGCGGTGATGGCGCCGGTGTTGGCGTCCACCGTGCCGCCGGTGTTGTCGATGGTGATGTTGCGGCCCACGATCGCCGTGGCGCTGGAAGCGCTGGGTAGCTGGTTGTTGAAGGTGATGCCGCCCTGGTTGGCCTGGATCAGCACATCGCCAGTGGCGTTGCCGTTGGCATCGATGGAGCGCAGGCTCACGTTGCCGTTCAAGCCACCATTCGTGGTCGTGGCACTTGAGAAGAAACTGATAGCGTTGACGTTGGCGTTGTTGGTCTCAGCTTGAACCGTGATGTTGCCCACCGCCCGCGCTTGAAGACCAGCGCCGATGTAGATGGCTTGTGAGGGGTTGCTGGTCGATGCTCGGTTATTGCCGCGCAGGGTGATGGTGCCACCTGCGTTCATGGTGATGGACTGCGAGCCCCAGCCGCTCTCACGAATATCAATGGCAGCGCCGCTGCCCGCGCCTTGCAGCGTGCCGGTGATGGCGATGTTGCGGCTGGCGGTGAAGGTGGATGCACTGGGGTAGCGTTGGATCAGCACGCCGTTGCTGACTTGGCCACTTTGGTTCTCGGCCGTACCGCTGATGGTGATGTCGCGAGCTGTCAAGCTGGCGCCATTGTGAATTTGAACGCCTTTGCCCACGGCGTTGGTGGCGTTGGCGTTGGCATTGCTGCTGGCGCTGGCGTAGGACGTGCCGGTGAGGGTGATGTCGCCGCCATTGGCGTTGAGCGCCACGCCGTTGATGAGTAGGCCGCGGCTCAAGGCGCGCTCGGTTGTGGTCATCGACCCCACCGCAGTGCCATTGGTCAGGCCGTTGGCGGTGAGGTTGATGTCCAAGGTGCCGGTGCCAACGCCCGAGGCGGTGATGGCGGCGTTGACGGTCAAGCCGTTGTCTGCGGTGATGGTCAGACTGGCGTTGCCGCCGCTGGTTTTGCTGATGGCCGAGGACACCAAGATGTTGCCCTCGCCTGTGGGATTGGTGGCGGTGTAAGGGACGCTGCCTGCAGAGGTGTTGACGCCGTTGGTGGTATGGATGACCACGTTGGCCCCAGCATTGAGTGCGCTGGAGACGTTTGCGGCCGAGACCTTAGAGTAGCCTGCCGTTGCCGTAGCCGCGTTAGTGATGTCTATGTTGTCCGGGTCGAGCAACCAAGTACCTGCTAGCACCTGCGTGTTGTCGACAGTGAGTTCGTGGCCCGAGGTCTCCACAAACCCGCCCTTGGACTCCAACATAGCCCCACTCACATCCCCCACTGCCGCCAACATATTAGTGTCTTTGTCGCGGCCAATGTAAATGTCGCCACCGGCTGTGCCGTTGGTACTGTTGGCCTTGATGCTGCCGCTCACCCGAATCTGCCCGCCATCGGCCAGCAAGTGCACGTTACCACCCTTGTCGCCCGTGGTGTCGATGCTGCCGCTTTGCAGGATTTGCGCCGCCGCCCGGTTCAGGGCCAGGGCTTGCATGTAGACCTGGCCGCCTTCGGTGACGATGCTGCCGGTGTTGCTCAGGCTGGCGTTGATGGCGGCTGGGGTCAGCTCCAATTTGATGCGGCCTGTACCGCTCACGGGCACTTTGATGGTTTCGCCTGCGCCCATGACCACGCTGCCGCCTTGGGTGTGGATGCTGCCTTCGTTGCTGACGGTGGCGCCCAGCAGGGCCACGTAGCCGCCCGGCGCTGCGGTGATGCTGCCTTGGTTGACGATGCCAGCGGTGCTGCCGTTGCGCTCGTACACCATGTTGCCGGCCATGAAGTTGGCGTCAGTGATGTTGAGGGTGGATGCGGTAAAGCCGCCTGCGTTGACGCTGCCATCTTTGCCAAACAGCACGCCGTTGGGGTTGACCAAAATGACGTGGCCGTTGGCCTGCAACTTGCCAAAAATCTGGCTGGGGCTTTGGCCCACCACGCGGTTGAGCAAGACAGCTTGCGCGTTGGGCTGGGCCACGTTCACTTTGGCGGCTGCGCCGATGTCAAAGCTTTGCCAGTTGATGGCGGCGCGCTGGGTGCTTTGTGTGATGTTGAGCTGGTTGGCGCTTTGGGCCATGCTGGCCGCGCCCTGCACCACGTTGCCGCCTGTGGGCAGCGCGTTGGTGGCCGGGGCCGCCCAGGCCAGGCTGACGAATGCAAAGCTGGCGGTCAGGGCGGCGATGTAGCCGATCGTGGACGATGCCCCCGATGCAGCCCCGCCGCCGGAGCCTGCACCGTTGGCCTTGCCTTGGCTGGTGGCGTGTTCGCCAACGGCCACCAGTGCGCCCAGGCGTTTGGAAAATACGGTTTTGTAACTGCGTGCGTTCATCTGAAACCCCAATCGGATGCTACAAAAGACCACAAAAGTCTTTGAATAGGGTGATTATCAGAATTTGCGTCAGTTTTTATTCTTAAGTGAACATAAATGTTGGTTTAAATTTATTAAAAAATCAAAAATCGTGGGTCAACAGTTTTGGTGTTGTTGGTCTGCAGGCATTCGCTTGCAGGGGCAAGCTCCTACAGGGGGGTCAGTTGTAGGTCGGGACCTTCAGATCCGACATTCAAGGTCTTGGCACAACCGCATGTCAGGGCTAAAGCCGCTGACCTACAAATCAGGCGCATTGAGCCTTCGCTCTGTGAGGGCACAGCGTTGCTCGATCAAGGTCACGATTTGGGTCACGACTGCATGGGCTGCAAAGCCATGTGCATGGCTGGACTGCAGTTCACGGGCTGCAAGGGGCATCGCCTTGGCCATGGCCAGAATCCGCTTTTTGGCCTGCGCTTTACCGAGCCCCACAGCATCAGCAAATTGCGCCCAGTGCCGCGGCTGAATTTCGCTGAACTTGTACTTGCTGCCGATCTTCATGGCCATCTTGGGCGTGAGCGTCGGGTAGACCGCTGTAGACAGCACGTCGTAAAACGGCGCCAAAACCGCAGACTTGTCCGCATAGAGCAAAGAAAAATTCTTGGCGTGCGCGTCGTGGTTGCCGATCAGGGCGTTGAAGATCACATAGTCCAGCAAGCGCAGCACCTGGGGGGCGCTGGGGCGGGTGACACGCCTGACCAAGTCGAAGCATTGCGCCAGATCCGGGCCGCCTTCGTTCTGGTATTTCATTTCAGGCACAACGCTAAGTGCTTGGCAAAAGTCCTCTTGGTGAAGCCGCTGCCGCTGGCCTTGGGCATGGCTCACCCGGTCGTATCGCTCGACCAATAAAAACTGTCGCCCTCGCACAGAAAGCACCTGAGATTTGGCGGGTTGGAGCTGCATGGCATCGGCCAGCGCCAGGCAAAAGCCTTCGTTGTTGACGGTGTCCTCCAGTGTGCGAATGGCGGGCTTCAAAATGTGCGAACTGGGGGTGCCGTTTTTGGGTAACCCCATTCGGACACCATCGAACACCACGGGCAGTTTGTCCTGAGCCCCCGCCAATGAGAGCCGCAAGCCGTCTTGGCCAGCGAGCATCGGGCGCTGTGGCAATTCATCCAGGAGGGCCACGATGTCGTCTTCGGTGAGCCACTGAACGTCGTCCGCTTGTTCAGCACCGGGCATGGGCTGCCCTGGCTCCAGCAAGGTGACGGCTCCGGCGCACTCACCACCAATGTGATCGAGCAGCGCAAAGTCGTTTTGTGTCGACACCTGAAATCGCTGTGCAATCAGCCGCCTGAGTTGGCCTTCTGGCAACAAACCCGCAAAGAAGGGGCGCGAGTGGTGATCGTCGAATGGTGCGTCTTGCAGAGGCAAAGAGCTGGACAAGCTCACAGCGTTTGGGCGCGATAGCCATTCGGAAAGGTAGCGAAAATGCAATCGCCCATCCACCAGGCTCAGGGTGCCCACGCGATCAGCAAAGAGCCAGACTTCCAGTTCACGCGCCATGGTGATCGCCCTCAGCTTGAGGCTCATGGGCAGAAGATGCCAAGCCAGTCAATTGGAGCGCTCCACCCAAGGCATCGATCACGCGCAGCACGCTTTCGAGTCGCACTGTGGGTTTGCCCGACTCCAGGTCGACGATGAAGCGCACCCCCACGCCAGCCGCCAAAGCCAGCTGGGGCTGCGTCAAGCCCAGCCGCTTGCGGGCCGAGCGGAGTGCGTCACCGAGTTGTGCTGTAGTTTGGATGTGGCTCATTGAAATTATTTCCCGTTCGGGAAATTATCGACGGGTATGGTGCAGAGTGCAATCGTTATTTACCGTTCGGGAAATTTTTTGTGCATTCAAGCTGTTGGGGTTTGCGGGGGCGAGCTACCACAGGGGGGCAAGTAGGTCGGTACCTTCAGGTCCGACATTCAAGGTCTTGGTACAACGGTGTGTCAGGGCTGAAGCCGCTGACATGCAAGATTGACGTTGGTTTGCAGGGATTCGCTTGCAGGGCAAGCTCCTACAGGGGCATTGCAGGCTCCCGCGGAGTGTCAGGTTTGCCAGAAGGGCTTGGCCATGGGCAGTTGAACGCGCACTTCGGCGGTGGCGCCGGGTTCGGGGGGCAGGTGCAGGTGGATGTGGCCTTGGTGTTTGCGCACCACGGTTTTGACAAAGCCCAAGCCCAAGCCAAAGCCTTGTGAGGACATGTGACGGGGGTGGTTGGCGTCGTCGGGGGCGCCCACGGTGTTGCGCATGACGATGTGCACCATTTGGCCGACGGGCGGCGTCTGGCCTGACTGCGGGTCTCCGACGGAGGTCTCGGGGTCATGGCTGAGGGTGATGTGGATGTCGGAGCCCTGCTGCCCGTAGCGCACCGCATTGACCAACAAATTGACCAGCATGCGGGTGAGCAGCCGCTGGTCGGCCATGACGAATTGGGGCTCGTCGTCAAAGTCTTGCAGCAGACGCATCTGGCGGCTCAGGGCCAGGTCTTTGACTTGGTAAATGGCTTCGTCCACCACGCTGTCGATCAGGGTTTCGACCAGCTGGTATTCCTGAGCCTGGGCTTTGATGGAGAAAATGAAGTCGTCCATCATGTTGAGCAGGGTGTCGGCGTGGCGGTAGATGTTGGCCGCCGTTTGCGGGTTGACGCTGCTGCCCTGCTCTGCCCCGCTTTTGCGACTGAGGGAGATGATGGACGCAATCGGCGTGCGCATGTCATGCGAGAGCAGTTGCAGGGTTTGCTCACGTTGTGCCTGAAACTGGCGCATTTGGGTGATGTCGGTCAGCGCGAAAATCCACAGGCTGTTGTCTTCGTTTTGCGGCAGCAGCGCCACACGGAAGATGTAGTGGCGGATGGTGCCGTTGGTGTCCACACCACTGACGTAATGGTCCTGGCCCGTGAGTTGGCTCAGGTCCTGGGTTTTGTGCAGGCCCAGATAAAACATGAGCGGCAGCAAGGGCTGGCCGGTTTGCAGCAGCCCTGCAGGAATGCCATCTCGCATGCGGGGGCTCACCAGCACGATGCGTTGCTCTGCGTCCGCCACCAGAACGGCGGTGGGTATTTCGCTCACCACACGGTTCAAAAACTCCAACCTTTCGCTAGAAGCGCCAATGGCCTTGTCGAGCAGGCGCGAGTATTGCAGCACCGTGTCGCTGGCAAAGTGGCGCAGCTTGAGGCCACCTTGGATCAGGTTTTTGCGCGAACGCTGGACTTTTTCGAGCTTGGCCGCCCGGTCGCCCATGAAGCGCACAATCATCTCGGTGCGCCGCCAGGCCCAGGCGGGCTTGACCAGCGCGATGGCCAGGATGCACAGGCCCGGGTCAAACCACACATCGGCCGCCAGCAGCAGCACAAAGCTGACGACCAGCGCCGACACGACCGTGATGCCGGTGATCACCAGTTCGGCCAACGGACTGAGCACCATGAGGGCGATCAGCACCGACAACAAGGCCCACAAGCTGAGCGCCAGCTGCGCCCACTGCGGCACAGGACTGATGAGGCTGCCACGCAGGATGTCGTTGAGCAGGTTGGCGTGCAGCACCACACCGGGGGTACCGGTGCCCTCGCGACCCGAATAGATGGTGGGAAAGTGGTCGCCCAAGCTGGGGGCGATCGAGCCGATCAGGATGTATTTGTCTTTGAGGAGTTCGATAGGAAAGTCGTCGGACAGGGCATCGGCCAGCGAGACGATGGGGAAGCCGATTTCAGGGTCCACCAGGTTGAAGCGGCGGTAGCCACCGTGCGACTGGTAGCGCTGCGCGGGCATGCCCGACACGGCCAGCGACAAATGAGGCAAAGCGCCCTCTTGCAAATAGGCCCCACGCGAGAAACCATCGCTTTCGAAAGTGACGTTGATGTGCGCCAGGCCTTTCGCAGCATCGACCAGCACGGCCTGCGGTTTGTGGATGGCCACTGAGGCCAGACCGCTGCGCCGGGGCTGCTCCACCGACAGGTAGCTGTTGTGCCGACGCATTTGTGCGGCCAGCGCTTCATCGTAGGGGCTGGGGTCGGGGAAGAGGATGTCAAAGCCAATGGCTTTGGGTTCGTTACCGGTATCGGCCAGTTTTTGCAGCAGGTCGGCATAAACCAAGCGCTTGAGCGGCCAGCCACCCAACTCTTCCAGGCTGGCATCGTCGACGCCGATGATGACGATGTCGTTGGCCGGCAGCGGGGCACGCCAGCGGTGAAACTGGTCGTAAATGATGTGCCCAGGGGACTTGCCCCATTGCATGACGGTGAACAGACTGAGGGTACTGAGCGCCAACACGGCCACCAGCAGCCATTCCAGATAGAAGCGTTGCTCGTCGCGGTTGAGGGATTTTTGGCGGAGTTGTCCCCACAGATGGGCCAAAACCGCCAAAGGAGACCGCATCAGTCCTCGCCGGGAATGGCCACCAGCTCAAATTGGCCGCTCATACCGGCTTTCATGGTGGCGGAGATTTCGTGCTCGATGCGCCAGCGGTAAACGCCCGAGGGCAGGCCGCGAAACACCAGCACGTTGTTGTCGACCGCCTGCACCAGGCCGTTGAGCAGCTCAAACACCTGGCCTTGGGCGTCGATTTTCTGGAACTGCAGGTGGGGTTTGATCAGGCCGCTCACGTTAAAGGGTACATTGCAGCGCCACTGCTCCAGGCGTTTGTAACCCTTGCAAACCCCATAGTCGGTGGCTTGCCCCATGAGGCCTGTCCTGGAGATCGAGGCCCACTGGTAAAACACGGGCTTGCTGCCCAGTGCTGGAGCCATCACCTGAGCCTGCGTGGCTTGTTCTTGCATCATGAGGGCACTGAAATTGGCGTCATCGGCGGTCACCAACATGAAGCGCTCGGCTTGCGGCACCGCGTCGAACTTGAGCAACCAATCTTTGCCGCCGGGCTGCGCCTCAAAACTGGCGTAACGTGGCGGGGCCAAAAGTGTCTCCACATCGAGCGATTGCCCATTGGCCATGACGGCGACGCCCTGACCAGTGCCCGCGCGTTTTTCGGTTTTTTCAGCCTGTCCGCGTGCGCCCACAGCGCCGACCTTGACCTCCACCTGGCTGCTGCGCTGCTTGGCATCGAAGCCCACCCGAAACTCCGTACCACGCACACCCGCCACTGAAGTGGGCGTGAGCACCTGGAAGGGGGCGTCGGTGCTGAGCCGCTTGCGGGGGACGTCGATTTCGAGACGACCGTCGAGCAGCTCGATCTTGACCTCGGGCGAAGCTTCAAACGCATTGCGGCGCAAGGTTTTAAGTTGAATCACCGCGCCCGACATGAGGCGCACGGTGGATTCGTCCTCGAGCGTCAGGGCAAATTGGCACCCTGCTGGAATGCGCACCACAGCACCCTCCCCCAACACCGAACCGGTTTGGATGGGCACGGCGTTTTGGCCGTCGATCTGGACCACGGTTTTGCAGTTCAGACGGGTCACGGTGGCGCTGGAGGGCGTGTACCTGAGCAGGCTGCGTGGAATTCTGATCTTTTGCCCCACCGGAATGCGGTGGATGTTGGCCAAGCGGTTGGCTTGCACCACTTGCTTGAGGGCGTCGGAGCCTTGCATGTGACGCTCAACGAGGCCCGTGAGGGTGTCACCGGCTTGCATTTGGTAGATCAGGTGATCGGTGTCGGGTGCGGCTTGCGCCAGGGCAGCGACCGGCACCAGCCAGGCCAACACCCATACAGCGCGTTTTACCAGCGATGAAAGCCGCGGCGGTGTCATGCAGCATCCCCTTCGGTGGGGGCCATTTTCATGAGGCGGTAGCCAAAACCGTGCACCACGACCAAGCGCACTTTGGCAGCATTGGCACCGATGTTGAGCTTGCGGCGAATCCAGGAAATGTGGACATCGAGCGTGCGCGAGAGCGCGTCCTCTTCGCGGCCCCAGATTTCTTTCATGATGCGATTGCGGGCAATCGGACGGTCAGGGTTTTCGAACATCAGGCGACTGAGTTCGTATTCTTTTTCGGTCAGCACAATCGGCTCACCATCCACCCGAACAATGCGCTCGACGTGGTCGAACACATACCCGGGCAACAACTCACCGCCCTGAGGGTTGGCCGCAGGCGGGGCCATGCGGCGCTGCAAGGCCGCCAGGCGGGCCATGAACTCGTGGGTGCGCACGGGTTTACTGCAGTAATCGTCAGCGCCTGAATTCAGGGCTTGAACGATTTGCTCTTCAGCGTTGTTGCTGGTCAAAAAGACCACAGGGGTAGACAACTTGAGCGCTTGGCGCACATGCTGCAGAACCTCCAGCCCATTGGGGCCGGGCACATGCCAGTCGAGCACAAACAGGTCAAAGGTGTCCTTAAGCAGGCCTCGCATGATTTGGTGCCCATCCGAATAATGCTCAACCGTGTGCCCAGCAGCGCTCAGGAGCGCCTGAATTTCCTGGGCCAACGTGGTTTCATCTTCAAGCAAAGCGATGTGCATAGGATTTTTTTAAAAACAAGCGGAGATTCTAATTAATCAAACCACCAAGAGCTTGGCAGTGGGTCCGTCGGCCAGCACTTGGCCGTGTTCCAGCACCACCAGGCGCTGGGTGATGGCCAGCAAGGCGGCGCTGTGGGTAACGACGACGAGGGTCACGTCGGTCAGGGTGGCCAAGCGCTCGACGATGGTTTTTTCGGTTTCGGTGTCCAGCCCGGTGGTGGGTTCGTCCAGCAGCAACAGGCGCGGTCGGGTGGCCAGCGTGCGGGCCAGGGCCACTTTTTGACGCTGCCCACCCGAGAGGTTGGCACCGTACTCCTCGACCGGCAAATCCAGCCGCAGGGCGCCCGAAGCAAGGTCAACGTCCAGGGCCGACATGTAGACGGCGTGGGCCAGTGCGTCCATGCGTTCTTGGGGTGTGGCGTCATCGGGCAGGTTGAGCAAGATATTGGATTCGAGCGTGCCCGCCAACAGCGGCGCTTCTTGCGGCTTGAAGCCCAGCCAAGTCACACGGTCGTGCGCGACGATGCTGTGCAGCTTGGCGTGGTCCACCCGCACCTCGCCTTGCATGGGCTGGATGGCTCCGGCCAGGATGCGCAGCAAGGTGGACTTGCCCGAGCCCGGACGGCCCAACAGGCCCACACGTTCACCGGGCTGAATATTCAGGTTGAGCTCGCGCAGCGCGGTTTGGTCGTTGGCATAGCGGTGCACCAACTGGTGCGTGGCGATATGGCCGCGCACCGTGCCTGCGGGGCGGCGCAGGGTATCAAGGACGGTGCTGCTGTCGGCCGGGAGGCTGGGGGCGGCGCTGTTGGCGCTGACCCCAGGCAGTGCATCGCACTGCCCCGGCGCGGCTTGCAAATAAGGAGCCAGCTGATTCATGGACTGGCGCAACTCGGTCCAGCGGCCCAAAGCCAGCAAGACCTGGCCCACTGTGCCCAGCGTGCGCCCGCTGAGCATGGACACGGCAATGAGCGCACCGACCGTGATGTGTTGGCCATAAATCAGGTACGCGCCCACCACCAGCAAGCTGACATAGCTGAGCAAAGACACCGCCATTTGCCAGTGCATTTGCAACACCACCGACAAGCGCAGCTTGCGCGATGCGCGGGCCAGTTGCAGCGACGTTGCCCCAAAGCGCTGCTGCATGCGGCTACCGGCATGGCTGGTACGCAGGGTGTCCAGCGACGACAGGGTGTCCGTCAGCAGGGCCAGTTTGGTGGCCTGCTCGGTGTTTACGTCGCGGGTTTGCGCAAGCGTGCGGTCCTTGAGCCACTGGCCCACCAGCACATACAAACCCACCCAGACCAACACCACCATCAGCAGTGGCCAGGCAATCAGGCCAATGACCAACAACACCAGCACCAAAAACGGCACATCGGCCATGGCCAGCAGGTATTGCGACGAAAAGAAATCGCGTGCCGAAGCGAGGTCTCGATAAAGCGTGAGGAACCGCGCCGCCATGCCCGGCTGCGCCCCGCTGCGGGCCGAAGGCTGCAGCAAAGCAGCAAACAGGCGCTGGTCGATCAAGTGGTCCACCGCAATGGCCACGCGCTCGATGTCGCGCACACGCAAGGTGCGCAAACACAGCTCAATGGCCAAATACAAGACCACGCCAATGGCCAAAGCCCAAAGCGTCTCGAACACACCGTTGTGCACCACCTTGTCGTACACCAACATGCCAAACAAGGAAGGCACAAACACGCCCAGGTTGATGAAGAAACTGGACAAAGTGAGCCAACCCAAACGGCCCCGCAACACAAAGCCCAGCCAGGACTTGAGGCTGGAGAGGTCGGGGGGGCTGTGTGTAGCGTTCAGAGCTTTATGCATAGTTGATGATGGCCAGCTGTTCCAAAGAACTTCCAGCACTACCAAAAATAGTCATCGTCTTGGTGTTGGTGTTGTTGAAAATCTGTTGGTTGGAATCCACCACAAAATCGATGACGTCACCCGTACCCAGTTTGATGCTCAAGGTGGGTGTCCCCGTTGCGTTATCCACCAACGATTGAATGGAACTCAAGTTGAGCTTGAGCGTGTTGTTGGTTTGTGCCGTGAGATCCAAGGCTTCAATGCTCGTGAATTTGGCGTTGTCAATGCCTCTGAGATCGATGGTGGCCCCTGAAGAAGCCAATATTTTCAGGGTGTCTGTGCCTGCTCCACCATCGAATGTGCCAGTGCTCAAACCAGTGGCATTGATCACGAGAGTGTCATTGCCATCGCCACCTTTCAAAATATTGTTATTCCCGTTGCCGGTAATAACGTTGTTGAGGCTGTTGCCAGTACCCTCGGTCGCGCCCCCAACCAAGGTCAGATTTTCGAGGTTGGCTCCCAGGGTGTAGTTGATGCTGCTGATCACGGTGTCTGTGCCTTCGCCAGCATTTTCTGTGATGGTGACACCGGTGTTGTTGATGATGTAAGTATCGTCTCCGGTACCTCCAATCAGGGTGTCTGCACCGCCACCGCCATCAAGGGTATCATTGCCAGCACCTCCCTCCAAACGGTTGATACCTGAATCGCCTGTGAGCGTGTCATTGTGGTTGCTGCCAATCAGGTTCTCGATGCTGATGAGCACATCACCTTGCGCATGACCACCGGAACCCAGACCTGTTGCCAGGTTGATCGTGACCGCCGCCGTGGATGTGGTGTATGACGTGGTGTCATTACCGCTGCCTCCATCCAGAGTGTCCGCACCAGCGCCACCGATCAGGGTGTCATTTCCATCGCCACCAAACAGTTGGTTGTTACCGCTGCTGCCAATGATTAGGTTGTCCAGAGAGTTGCCGGTGCCGTTGATGTTGCCTGCGCCTGTGAGGGTTAGGTTCTCCACGTTAGCGGTCAACGCATAGTTGATGGAGGCTTCCACCGTGTCGGTGCCTTCGTTGGCGTTCTCTTCGACCACGTCGCCTGCGTTGTCCACCACGTAGGTGTCGTTGCCCAGGCCACCACGCATGGTGTCCGCACCCAGACCACCATCCAGGCGGTTGTTCCCACTGTTGCCAATGATCAGGTTGTCCAGAGCATTGCCGGAGCCATTGATGTTGCCTGCGCCTGTGAGGGTTAGGTTCTCCACGTTAGCGGTCAACGCATAGTTGATGGAGGCTTCCACCGTGTCGGTGCCTTCGTTGGCGTTCTCTTCGACCACGTCGCCTGCGTTGTCCACCACGTAGGTGTCGTTGCCCAGGCCACCACGCATGGTGTCGGCGCCCTGGCCGCCATCCAGGCGGTTGTTCCCACTGTTGCCAATGATTAGGTTGTCCAGAGCATTGCCGGAGCCATTGATGTTGCCTGCGCCTGTGAGGGTTAGGTTCTCCACGTTAGCGGTCAACGCATAGCTGATGGAGGCTTCCACCGTGTCGGTGCCTTCGTTGGCGTTCTCTTCGACCACGTCGCCTGCGTTGTCCACCACGTAGGTGTCGTTGCCCAGGCCACCACGCATGGTGTCGGCGCCCTGGCCGCCATCCAGGCGGTTGTTCCCACTGTTGCCAATGATTAGGTTGTCCAGAGCATTGCCGGAGCCATTGATGTTGCCTGCGCCTGTGAGGGTTAGGTTCTCCACGTTAGCGGTCAACGCATAGCTGATGGAGGCTTCCACCGTGTCGGTGCCTTCGTTGGCGTTCTCTTCGACCACGTCGCCTGCGTTGTCCACCACGTAGGTGTCGTTGCCCAGGCCACCACGCATGGTGTCGGCGCCCTGGCCGCCATCCAGGCGGTTGTTCCCACTGTTGCCAATGATCAGGTTGTCCAGAGCGTTGCCGGTGCCGTTGATGTTCCCTGCGCCGGTCAGGGTCAGGTTCTCCACGTTGGCGGTCAACGCATAGTTGATGGAGGCTTCGACCGCGTCGGTGCCTTCGCCTGCGTTCTCTTCGACCACGTCGCCCGCATTGTCTACCACGTAGGTGTCGTTACCCAGACCACCGCGCATGGTGTCGGCGCCCTGGGCACCGTCGATGCGGTTGTTGCCGCTGTTGCCGATGATCAGGTTGTTGAGGTCGTTGCCAGTGCCGTTGATGTTGCCTGTGCCGGTCAGGGTCAGGTTTTCGACGTTGGGGGTTAATGCATAGCTGATGGAGGCTTCGACCGTGTCGGTGCCTTCGCCCGCATTCTCTTCGACCACGTCGCCTGCGTTGTCCACCACGTAGGTATCGTTTCCGGCGCCCCCAGCCAAGAAGTCAGAACCAGAACCCCCATCCAAAGTGTCATTGCCGCTTCCAGCTACAACATTGTTGTCGCTGTTATCGCCCAAAATTTTGTAGCTATAACCATACGCCGACAGGAAAATCTTGGTGTTGCTGTTGGCATCCAGCTGAACGGTGTCTTCGATCGTTTTGAGTTCACCGTAGGTGAATGTGAGGGGTGCGCGGCCTTGTTCCAATTCTGCACCCTTGTCGTCCAGGTATTTCACGCCCAGCTGAAAATCAGCCTTAGTAATCGAGTCGTCCAAATCGGCCACTTTCCACTGAATGGCCAAACTCAGATCCTTGAGGCTCTCGGCGGCAATCGTGATGCTGGAACCAGAGAACGTTTGACCTGCGATACGAAAACCATCAGGCAAAACTGTGCCTTGGGGCAATTCAAACCGGATGCTGCTTGCATTCAAAACACCGGGCATCACCAGCGTGTTGTGGGCTAACCCATTGGGCTCAAGCGCAACCGGAGTAGAACCTGAAATTCGCACTTGCAAAGGATCGCTAGGCAGCATCTCACGCAACGATGCCTGACTGAAGGGTTTGAGGACTTCTTTACCCTGCTGCTCCGACTGAATTTTGTCGACGACACGTACATTGGAGATGATGTTGTCAGGGGCACCATACAAGCCCCTGAGGGTGCTGGTGATTTTGATGTTGGAAACGTTGCCGCTGTCCGTGTTGTTGCTGGTGAACTTCTCCACCTCCGGCTGCGGCGGCGAGCCTGGCGAAGGCGATGCAAACTTGTTTTCGCTTTGGGGCGTGATTTTCTGAACGCCTGTGCCGGTGCCTGGCCCGGCGGTAATGGGTTTGCTGTCGTCGGCGGTGTTGGACAGGGTGGCAGTGCTCAGGGTTTGCAGCACTTTTTCAAGCTGTTTGCTGGTTTCTGTCAGCTGGCTCATGGTGTCTTGCAACTCTTTGCCCAGTCCGAAGCCGTCACCGGTCACCAGTTCTGCCACGGCGGGGCTGGCATCGCCGGATTTCAGGCGGAAGCTGCCGCCTTCTACCGGCTTGAGCACGCCCAGTTTTTTAATCTGATCGGCAGCAGTGATGCTGTCGCCGTTTTGAAAAACGATCTTGCTGTCAGGGGCGGTGGCGGCTTGCAGTGCGCCCTGCTGCAAGATGATTTTTTCGCCCGTGGTGGTGGTGAGCACCAGGTCCAGGTCCACCGATTCGACCGATTGGATGGCTTGCGAGCTGACCGGGATTTTGAATTGCGGCGAAGCACCATCGGCCGACACCGCGCTGATCAAGCGAGGTTCGGCCCCCGGTTGGCTCGGGGCGGTGTTGTTGGCGGCGGCAGGTGGGGTCGACTGGGTGTTTGGCATGGTCAATCGGCTTCGGTGGGGTTGACAAAAAACATTCAAGCGCTCTGAGGCTTGGCTTGGGTGCTCAGGCTGCTGAGCAGCGTGACGATTTGCTCGTTGCGAAATTGCGCCTCTTGCAGCATGGCGTCCATGCGGGCGAGCATGGCCTGGCTCGATTCGCGTTCGGCTTGCTGGCCTTGGGTGTTGATTTGCAGGAGCTTGGTCACGTCCTGGTGCACCTGGCCTTGGCGTTGTTGCTCCAGCTGCAGCTGTTCGCTCCAGCGCACGGCATGGCTGGTGTATTCGGTCAGCACGCGCTGGGTACCCGAGAGGTGGTCCACCATTTTTTGCAGGCCGGCTTCTTGCACCTGAACCCATTGGTTCCATTGGTTGTTGCGGTTTTGGCGCTCCAGCAGGGCTTGACCCGTGAGGGTTTCTTCCTTGTTGCGCAGCATGTTTTGCTGTTGCTCCAGGTAGGTTTGCCACAGGGTGTTTTGTGCCTGCATTTGCGAGGCCGATTCGGCGTGCTGGGCTTGCAGCAGTTTTTCGAACGTCTGGTTTTGTTGCTGCAGGATGCTTTGCTGCAGCTCGGCTTGTCGGGCCCACAGGTCTTGTTGGGCTTGGGCGTGCGCGGCTTGCTGCTGGTTTTGCATGGCCAGAGCGCGGTCCATGGTCTGGATGTGTTCACCCAGGTGACGGGCCAGCTGGGTGTGGGCGTCGGCCATTTGGGCCTGCCGCTCGACCACCTCGTTTTGGCTGCTTTGCATTTGCGAGACAAGCGCGAGCAAGCGGTCTTGCTGTTCGGCTTGCTGGCTGATTTGCACGATTAGGCTGCCGGTGCCGTGGTTGTTGGTTTCCAGCCGCGCCATCAGCGTGCCCATGCCGCGCATCATTTCGCGCACTCGGCGCTCGGAGTGGTCAAGCGCCACGGCCAAGCCACGCAACAAGGGCGAATGTTCGGCCAACTCACCCAGGGCTTGGGCGACAGGGTTGAGGTCAAGGCCGCTGGCATCGGTTTCTTGCGCCAGGTCGAGCATGAGCGAGGTGTCGGAGTGCACAAAGGACACCAGATCGCTGGAGGCGCTGCGCACGCCCACCGACAGCACGCCCATGATGAGCGAGCCCAGCACGCCAAAGAGCGACGCACTGAAGGCCACGCCCATGGCTTGCATAGGGGCCGTGAGGCGCGCCACCAGCTCGCTGATGGCGGCCACCGGGTCTACCATGCCAGCGCCCAAGTTGAAGGAGCCGATGAGTTTGCCGATCTCGGCCAGAGCGCCCAAGAGGCCAATGAAGGTGCCCAAGAGTCCCATGCCGACCATGAGGCCGCCCATGAACTGGGACATCATCAGTCGGCGGGTCTGGCGGGCCGTGAAGCGTTCCATTTCCGACTCGATGGCAGAATGCTGTACAGGTGTGAGCGGTTTGCCGCGCAGGCCCTGGATGAGCTGCATCAAAGGGACAACATCGTGTTTTTTGCTGATGTCGGACAAGGTGGCGTCCAGCTCTTCGTCGGGAACGCCGCTGTCCACCATCAGGCGATATTGACGAAACAGGCTGCCTTCCTGGTTGATGCGGCGCACGTGCGCCATCATCTGGTAACAGCCTACGGCCACCAGCAAGAAGATGATGTAGTTGATCTGCGGGTGCGGATTGCCCTCGACGGTGCTGATGATGGCGTCCCAGAACACCAAGGTGCCCAAAAACACCAGCGCAACCGGAACGCCCATGTACCAGTAATAGAGTTGGAGTCGTTTCATTTCTTGTCCTCGATAACTTCAAAACACCGTGAATCAGGTGGGCTCTGTGAACGCCTGTTGCTTGAACCGCAGCAGGGGTGACAGCAAATAGGTCATGACACTGCGCTGTGCCAGCACCACATCGGCGCGGGCGGTCATGCCGGGCAAGATGGCCAGCGAGGCCATGCGTTGCGAAGGGGTGTCGGTCTGGATCAGCACGCGGTAATAACGCTGGCCGGATTCGTCGGGCAAGGTGTCGGCGCTGACTTCGACCAGACGGCCGTTCAGTGCGCCGTAGATGGCGTAGTCGTAGGCGCCGATCATCACGCGAGTGCTCAGGCCCGGGCGCAGCGAGGCGCGGTCGTTGGGGCGCACACGCGCTTCCACCGCCACAGGGCCTTGGTTGGGGGTGATCTCGAGCAGCACTTCGCCGGGCTTGACGACGCCGCCCATGGTGTTGAAGTTCAGGCGGTTAATGTAGCCACTGGTGGGGGCGCGGACTTCGGTGCGGTCCAGGCGGTCGGTGTCGCCGTCGACAGCCAGGCTGAGCTTGGCCAACTCGGCACTGACCTGTGTCAACTCGGTTCGCGCTTCGGCGCGGAAGCGGGCCGACGACTCTTCAAGCCGGGCGGACAACTCGGACACGGCCGCTTGCAGGCGCGGCAAGGAGGCCTGAATGTCGTTGAGCGTGGTGGTCAGTCGCTGGGTGCGGCTTTGCGATTCGAGCAACTCCATCTGCGACGCCGCACCTTTCTTGGCCAGCACGTCCATCAGGGTGGACTGTTTGCGGGCCAGGTCCAGCTCGACCTGGGTGCTCACGATGCGGCTGCGCGCTTCGCTGAGTTCGGCCTGGCGCTGGGTGTGCTGCTGGCTGATGACGGCGCGCTCCGAGCGCACGCGGGCCAGCCGCTCTTTGAAAGCATTGCGCGCTTCGCGCTGGATGTCTTCGGGGATGTCGGGCGCGAATTGCGGCTCGGTCTGGCCCTGGGCTTCGGCCGTGAGGCGGGCTTGCTGCGCCATGAGGGCGTGCAGCCGCGATCGGCCTTGCTGCACCGAGGTATTGGCTTGCACATCCGACAGGCGCATGAGCACATCGCCAGCAGACACGACCTGGCCTTCGCGCACCAGGATTTGCTGCACGATGCCGCCTTCGAGGTGCTGCACGATCTGGGCGCGGCCTGCCGCGATGATGCGGCCTTCGGCTCGGACGATCTGGTCCACAGGCGAGACCATGGCCCAGACCATGGCACTGCACACCAGCAAAGCCAAAGCGAGCAGCAATCGCTGATCTACCGTCAAGGTCTTGGGTTTCATGGTGTCCACCGCAACAAGACCTTGGTGTTGTCAGCACCTGCCTGGGTGCTTTCGTGGATCTTCAGGTCGATGGCGGTGCTGGGCGCACCGTTTTCCAGCAAGGCGTTGCGCACGGCATTGGCACGGTAAAAAGACAGGCGGGCCGCCTCGGAAAAGCCTTTGGGCGAGATGACGGTGATTTGCCAGCGGCCCTGTTGCAAAGGGCTGACTTTTTTGAGCTTGCCCATCAACTCATTGACTTCGGCCGCAGACAGGGTGACCACATCGGGGCTGAAAACCACCACGATGGCCGATTGCGTCAGGCTTTGCAGTTTGTTGGCTTGTTTGGGTTCGGTGGGCTTGTTGTCTTTGGCATGAACCACCTCTTCGCGCACGTCTTGCGTCTGAGCCAGTTTGCGCTGGGTTTCGTCGAGCTTCTTTTGGGTCACCTCGAGCTTGGCCTGCACCTCGTTGATGGTTTGCTGCATGCGGCTGACGGTTTCGTCCTTGCTTTGGGCATTGGCGTCTTTTTGCTGCTCGCCTTTTTGCTTGTCTTGCGTGTGCGAGGCCGAAGTGGCGGTTTGCTGTGACTGCGCTTCTTCAATGGCCTTCTTTTTGGTCATTTGCGCCAGTTGCAAGGTGGCGCCGAGCACCACGATGCTCATCACGGCAATGACGAACAGCAGGTTGATGGCCAGGTTGGTGACGGCGTCGACGTAGCCGGGCCAGAAGATGTCAGAGGCTTCGCCGGAATCGGAGGTTGCTGCCATGGTGGCTTTTCTGTCGTGTTGTGTTGGCTGGGCGATCAGGGCTGCAGTTCGCGCAGCTGACCCGTGCGCTGCAGGATCTGGGCATGCGCCTTGATGTTTTGGCCGATGGATTGCGCCAAACGTTGACGGGCCTGAAAGTAGCGCTCGCTCGCGTCCAGTGCGTCCAGCAAAGAGCCCAAGCGGCCAATGCGCAGCTGCTCGGCCACCGCTTCGACCACGGTGCTGGCGGAGGCTTGTTCCAACCGGGCGGTTTGCATGCGCAGCGTGGCCGACTGCATCAGGGCGTTGTCGCCCTCGAGTGCTTGCGCCAAGCGCTGGCTTTCGTCGGTGAGCTTGGCCTCACGGGCACGCAGTTCGGCACGGGCCTGCTCGGCCTGGTACCACTCCTTGCCACCGAGCGATGTGGCCCAGTTGACGACCAGCAAAGCACGGGTGTCGGTGTGTGGGCCGTTGGTGCCTTGCACGTTTTTGCTCACATCGCGCTCCAGACTCAGGCCGACCACCGGCATGTATCGGGACATCTCGGCCTTGATGCGCGATTGCTGCGCTTCGACATCGCTTTTGAGGGCCAGGATTTCGGGGTTTTGGGCCATGGCCAAGGCCTGCAGCTGCGCCGAGCTCTCAGGGATAGCCGGGAAACGCGCGGTGTCGGGCAAGCGAATGGCCTGCGGCGTGAGGCTGGTCAGGCGCGTCAACTCCAGGGTGGCGTTGCGGTAATTGGCCTGCTGCTCGATGCGGGTCTGGCGGGCGTTCAAGACGCGGGTGCGGGCACGCTCCAGGTCAGAGGGGCTGGCCGCGCCCACACTGACACGGGTTTCGAGGTAGGTCAGGATGTTTTGCAGCTGCGCGAGCTGGATGCTGGAAAAGTCCAGCACCAAGCGGGCAGTGGCCACGTCGACCGTGGCACGCAACACCGACATGACCACGTTGTCGTAGGCCGCCTGCAAACGGTATTGGGCCGAAGCTTCGGCCTGGCGACTGCCTTGGAACTCGTTGAACAAGATGGCGTTGATCAGCGACTGTGTCAGGCGGATCGCGTTTTGGCTGTAGGTGTGTTTGTCTGCGGCTTCGCCGACGTTGCGCGATTTTTCGGGACCCGTGGCGCGGCGCAGCGACAAGCTGGGCAACAAGTCGGCCCGCGCCACTTTGCGGCCCGCTTCGACCGTGGCCAGTTGTGCGCGCACTTGCTGCAGCTGGGGGCTGATCTCGAGCGCTTTTTCGATGAACTCGGACAAGGCCGTGCCAGTGACTGGCGGTGTGGTGGCGCTGGCATCGGCATCGCCAATTTCAAAGGCGGGCAAGGCCAGCACATCGGCCTGGGTCAGGTCAACAAAGCGCAGCGGCTTTTGCCCGGCACCCGCCGTTTGCGCCTGAGCGCCCTGCACTGCGATGAGCACGGCCAGCCAAACGGTCCATTGAGAGGCTTTGTGCGTGGCTTGGAGAAGACGGCGAAAGCGTTCAGAACGACTGTTTGCGAATTTCATTTTTGGCAATTTTTAAACTTATTGCCTCAATTTTCTCGCATGCCAGACAAGAACTGTCTTAAATGTTCTTAGGTTTCGATTCTGGTTTCTTAATTAGTTTTAAAGAAATGAAACCTTGACCCTTTTGCTGCCCATTCGCTCTGAAAAGCAGGTGAAGAGCACTGCAAAACTGATGATCAAATTGCCAAAAACAAAACCCCGCATCGGATTGTTCTGATGCGGGGTTTGCTGTTTGGCGGAAACGGAGGGATTCGAACCCTCGATGAGGCTCTACACCCCATACTCCCTTAGCAGGGGAGCACCTTCGGCCACTCGGTCACGTTTCCAGTGGGTCAAATTATAACTTAGGCTTGATCCAGATCGAAGGCTTTGTGCAGTGCGCGCACGGCCAATTCCATGTATTTTTCATCGATCACGACCGAGGTCTTGATTTCGGATGTGGAGATCATCTGGATGTTGATGCCCTCTTCGCTCAGGCTGCGGAACATCTTGCTGGCCACGCCCACATGGCTGCGCATGCCAATGCCGACGATGGACACTTTGCAGATCTTGGCGTCGCCCGCAACTTCAGCCGCGCCAAGCGCAGGCAGCACTTTTTCCTTGAGCAGGTCGATGGTCTTGGCGTAGTCGTTGCGGTGAACGGTGAAGCTGAAGTCGGTCTTGCCGTCTTTGCTCAGGTTCTGGATGATCACGTCCACTTCGATGTTGGCATCGGCCACAGCGCCCAGGATTTGATAGGCAATGCCGGGCTTGTCGGGCACGCCCAACACGGAGATTTTGGCTTCGTCGCGGTTGAATGCGATGCCGGAAACTACGGCTTGTTCCATTTGTTCGTCTTCCTCAAAAGTGATCAGGGTGCCGGATGCGGCTTCTTCGTTGATGTCGATGTCCCAGGGCGTGAAGCTCGACAGCACACGCATGGGCACTTTGTATTTGCCTGCAAATTCGACCGAGCGGATTTGCAAAACCTTGGAGCCGAGCGATGCCATCTCGAGCATCTCTTCAAAACTCACGGTGTGCAGACGCCGGGCTTCGGGCACCACGCGGGGGTCGGTGGTGTAGACGCCGTCCACATCGGTGTAGATCAGGCATTCGTCGGCCTTGAGGGCTGCAGCCACAGCCACGGCCGAGGTGTCCGAGCCGCCACGGCCCAAGGTGGTGATGTTGTCGTTCTCGTCCACGCCCTGAAAGCCGGTGATGATCACGACCTTGCCTGCGTTCAGGTCGCCACGCACGCGCACGTCGTCGATCGATTCGATGCGGGCTTTGGTGAAGGCGCTGTTGGTCTTGATGGGCACTTGCCAGCCCGCGTAGCTGACCGAAGGCTGGCCTTCGGCTTGCAGCGCAATGGCCAACAAGGCCGACGAAGCCTGCTCGCCCGTGGAGGCTAGCATGTCGAGTTCGCGGTGGTAGTCCGTGCCGGGTTTGGCAGGGGCCAACTCTTTGGCCAAGCCGAGCAGGCGGTTGGTTTCGCCGCTCATGGCGCTGGGGACCACCACAATCTGGTGGCCAGCACGCGTCCATTTGGCCACGCGCTTGGCGACATTGCGGATGCGCTCGGTCGAGCCCATCGAGGTGCCGCCGTATTTGTGAACGATCAAAGCCATGTGTAGTTCTGAAAAGAAGGAGAAAGCAGGCGCTGGTTTCAGGAAATGAAGTCAAGACAGCACTGCCCACGTCAAAAGGGGTTGAGGCCCTAGCAAAGCCTGTCAATTGTACCAACCGGGCTGACGCCTCCATGACCCGACAAACCGCCCTGCTCATGCCCACGATCCGCTCATCCATGGCAGCCGAAGGCATGGGCCCCCGATCGAGTCAGGGGCGACAAAGCAAACCTGTCATACCCGCGCACTCGGGTATCCAGGCCCGCCGAAGGCTCGCACATCAAGCCAAATAAGACAAACAGACCCCAGCCCGAACCACAAAGCCCTGCCCCACTTTCAGATGCAAGCGGTGCCCCCGGGTGATGCAGGCTGCCACCTGGTCCAGCAGTTCATGCAGCTGCGCGGTGCTGGGCGTGGTGGCATGGTGTTGCCGCAGCCAGTGGCGCAGCACCAGCGCTTGGCGGGCGCGGCTGAGCTGTTGCAACGCCTGGATGCGCGGCGGCACGCCCACCTGCGCCAGGTCTTGCGCCGCCACTTCGTTCAACACCTCTTGCGCCTGCGCGGCATGGGCGGCGCTGCGGGCGAAGGTTTCGCGAAAAGCGGGCAAGGCCTCGGCCAGCGCGGGCAAGACGCGGGCGCGGATACGGTTACGGGTGAACTTCTCGTCGGCGTTGCTGGGGTCGTCGACCCAGCTTTGCCCCTGGCTGTGAAGCCATTCGCGCAATGCGGCGCCCGGCACAGCCAAGCAGGGGCGGTGCCAGTTCAGGCCCTGCCGCTGCCAATGCGCGGGCATGCTGGCCAGACCGGGCAGGCCTGCGCCGCGCAACAAAGCGATCAGCAAGGTTTCCACTTGGTCGTCGGCGTGCTGGGCCAGGGCCACATCGCGCACCTCGGGCCACTCGCTGTGCACCGCTTCGGCCAGCGCGGCATAACGGGCTTGGCGGGCGGCGTCTTCGGGGCTTTGGCCGGGCACGGGGCCCGCTTGCACGCGCCGCACCGCCAGTGGCACCCCAAGCGCCAGACACAGCGCACGGCAATGCGCCTCAAAACCATCGGCAGCGGCTTGCAAGCCGTGGTGAATGTGTACCGCCCTCACCTGCTCGGGCCAGCGCCGTGCGCAGGCCACAAGCAATGCGGTCGAGTCGGCGCCACCGCTGAGCGCCACGGCAAAAGGAAGGCCCGGGCTGAAATCAGTCAGGGCCTGTTCAAAGGTGTGCGCCATGTGTGAAGCCTGACGGCTCACCTGCGGTTTTATTTGCCCGCTTTGGTGTCGGTGAAGCGGCCGTAGCTGTTCAGGCGCTCGTAGCGGCGCTCCAGCAACTCTTTGGGCTTGAGGTCGGCCACCTGACGCCAGGCGTCGCCCAAGGCGCGCTTGAGGAAGGACACCATTTGCTCAGGGTCCCGGTGGGCACCGCCCACGGGTTCGTTGACGATTTTGTCGACCAGGTTCAAGGCCTTGAGGCGATGCGCCGTGATGCCCAGGGCATCGGCAGCCACTTCGGCCTTGTCGCTGGTTTTCCACAAAATGGAAGCGCAACCTTCGGGGCTGATGACGGAATACACCGAGTACTGCAGCATCAACACCTGATCGGCCACCGAAATGGCCAATGCGCCGCCGGAGCCGCCTTCGCCAATGATGGTGGTGATGATCGGCACTTCGAGCTGGGCCATCTCGAAAATGTTGCGGCCAATGGCTTCGGACTGGCCGCGCTCTTCGGCGTCGATGCCGGGGTAGGCGCCGGGCGTGTCCACAAAAGTGAAGACGGGCAGCTTGAACTTTTCGGCGGTTTTCATGAGGCGCAGCGCTTTGCGGTAGCCCTCGGGCTTGCTCATGCCGAAGTTGCGCAGCGTGCGCTCTTTGGTGTCGCGCCCTTTTTGCTGGCCCAACACCATGCAGGCCTGGCCATTGAAACGGGCCAAGCCGCCCACGATCGACAAATCGTCGGCAAAGTGGCGGTCACCGTGCATCTCGACAAAGTCGGTGAAGATGCCGTTGATGTAGTCCAGCGTGTAGGGGCGCTCGGGGTGACGGGCGATTTTGGTGATCTGCCAGGGGGTCAGATCGCTGTAGATGTCTTTGGTCAGTTGCTGGCTTTTCTTGCTCAGCTGGTCGATTTCGAGGGTGATGTCCACCGCCGACTCGGTCTGCACGTAACGCAACTCTTCGATCTTGGCTTCGAGTTCGGCAACGGGTTGCTCAAAGTCGAGAAATGTCTTTTTGGCCAAGTTGGGCTCCTCTGTTCTGTTTCCGGCTGGACGCGCTGTCCAGCCCTTCAATACGCCACGGGCACGGGGTCCAGCGAGCGCCAAATATACCAAGTCGCCACCGTGGCGTAGGGGCTCCAGGCCTGGGCCACTTCACGGGCATCGCTGCGGCTGACCGGCTCGCCCGAAAAGTAGTTGCGGCTGATGCCGTTGATCAAGCCCACATCGTCCAGCGGCAGCACATTCGGCCGCATGAGGTGGAAGATCAGGAACATCTCGGCCGTCCAGCGGCCAATGCCCCGGATCGCCACCAACTCGTCGATGATGGCCTCGTCGTCCATCTCTTGCCAGGCCTTGACGTGCACCGTGCCCGAGCTGAAATGCATGGCCAAATCGACCAGGTATTCGACCTTGCGGGCCGACAAACCGGCCGCCCGCATGTCGTCGACCTTGAGCTTGAGCACGGCAGCCGGGGTGAGCCGTTTGGGGAGCACCGAAAAGCGGTCCCAAACCGACTGTGCCGCCTTCACGGAGATTTGCTGGCCCACGATGGACCGCGCCAAAGTGACAAAAGCATCGCCCCGCGTCTCCAGAATGGCGTTGCCAAACTGGGGGATGAGTTTTTTCATGACCCGGTCTTTTTTGGCCAGGTGCGCACAGGCCTCGGCCCAATAAGCGGGGGTGACGGGTGTCACCGCGGGTGTGGCTGCGCTCACTGAGCCGCCTCCCAGGTGGTGCCAGCCGCAGAATCCTTGAGCACAATGCCTTGCGCCAGCAAATCGTTGCGGATGCGGTCGGCTTCGGCAAAGTTTTTGGCTTTTTTGGCGTCGGCCCGGGCCTGGATCTGCGCCTGAATGGCCGCTTCATCCAGCCCTGCACCCGCCTGCAGGTAAACCGTGGGGTCGGTTTGCAGCAAACCGAGCAAGCCGCCCAGGCTTTTCAGCAAGCCGGCACGCTCGGCCGAGCCGCTGCGGTTGACTTCACCCGCCAGCTCGAACAGCACAGCCACCGCCTCGGGCGTGCCAAAGTCTTCGTCCATGGCGGCTTTGAAGCGAGCGGCCAAGGGGTCGGCCCAGTCGATTTTCACGACGGCTGGCGGCACAGCCTGCAGCGCGGTGTACAGGCGCTTCAAAGCGCCTTTGGCGTCATTCAGGTGCACGTCGCTGTAATTGAGCGAGCTGCGGTAATGGCTGCGCACGATGAAAAACCGCACCGTCTCGGCATCAAACTCTTTGAGCACATCGCGGATGGTGAAGAAATTGCCCAGGCTCTTGGACATCTTTTCGTTGTCCACATTGATGAAGCCGTTGTGCATCCAATAACGCGCCAGGGGCTGGCCGTTGGCACCTTCGCTTTGGGCGATCTCGTTTTCGTGGTGCGGAAACTGCAGGTCCGCGCCGCCGCCGTGGATGTCAAAGGTCTGGCCCAGCAGTTCGCAGGCCATGGCCGAGCACTCGATGTGCCAGCCAGGGCGGCCCGTGCCGAAGGGGCTGGCCCATTTGACGTCTTCCGGCTCGGTGGGTTTGGCGCTCTTCCAGAGTACAAAGTCCAGCGGGTCTTGCTTGTCCGTCTCTACCGCCACGCGCTCGCCAGCATTGAGCTCATCGAGCGACTTGCCGGACAACTTGCCGTAACCCGCAAATTTGCGCACCGAATAATTCACGTCGCCATTGCCCGCTCGGTAAGCCAGGCCTTTTTGCTCCAGCGTGCCGATCATGCTGAGCATCTGCGGCACGTAGTCGGTGGCACGGGGCTCGTGCTGAGGGCGTTCGATGCCCAGGGCGTCGGCGTCCTGGTGCAGCGCCTCGATCATGCGGTCGGTCAAGCCGCGGATGGTTTCGCCGTTTTCCAGGGCGCGTTTGATGATCTTGTCGTCGATGTCGGTGACGTTGCGGACATAGGTGACCCGGTAGCCACTGGCCTTGAGCCAACGCTGCACCACATCGAACGCGATCATCGAGCGGGCGTGGCCCAGATGGCACAGGTCGTACACCGTCATGCCGCAAACATACATGCGCACATGACCGGGCTCGGCCGGAGAAAACTCGGAGACAGCACGGCTCAGCGTGTTGAAGATGCGCAGACTCATGTCAGATCAAAGATTTTTTTATTACAACCACCCACACGACAGTGTCCGGCATCGGCATCTGATCGGCTCAGGGAAATTCAGGAAACTCAACACAAAGAAACAAGGCCCAAAGCCCCGCTTCCCGGCTGGGCAACAGCCCCCGCCAACGGCCTGATGACCGCGTGCCCTCCGCTACAATGACCCTTCAGTATATCCCCGACGGGGGCCCTGCTCCCAGTTTCTGGCAGCCCGAATTCAACACTTTTGGCGCGCATGCAAGCTCTACTTTCGTTCGTATTGACCAGTCTTTTGCTGCTGTCCAGCGTGAGCGCCCAAGCGGACGTTTACCAGGATGTGAACCGACTGATCGGGGCGACCGAATGGTCCAAAGCCCAAGCGCAAGCGCAGGAACACCTCAAGACCCGCCCCACCGACCCGCAAATGCGCCTCTTGCTCAGCCGCATTCAAGACGGTCAGGGCCAGACCGCCGAGGCGATGGAAACCCTGCAGGCCTTGACCCAGTCCTTCCCCGAACTGCCCGAACCGCACAACAACCTGGCCGCCCTGCTGGCCCGCCAAAACCGCTATGCCGAGGCGCTGGCCCAGTTGCAAGACGCTGTGCGCGCACGGCCCGATTACGGCACGGCCCTGGAAAATCTGGGCGATGTCTACATTGCTCTGGCCATTGAGGCTTACCAAAAAGCCAGCCGGGCACCGGCCCCGCAGCCGCGCGTGACCAGCAAACGCCAGGCGGCCGAACAACTGCTCAAGTCGTCGGCGCCTTGAGGCCACCACCGACGCGCCATCCCGCACGCCACCTGCCGCCTCACCTTGCACCCATTGGAAGAACACCATGCGACGTTCCCGCTTTTTGACCTCGTTGGCCCTGACACTGGCTCTGGCGTTGCCCATGGCCAGCCAGGCCCAGACCTCCGGCGTGAGCAAGGTGCGCATCAGCACCTCGATAGGAGACATCGAAGCCGAGCTCTACGCTGACAAAGCCCCCAAAACCGTGGCCAACTTTTTGCAGTATGTGAACGACAAGCACTATGATGGCACGATTTTTCACCGGGTGATTGCAGGCTTCATGGTGCAAGGCGGCGGCTATGACGCGCAATACAAAGAGAAGAAAACCCGCGCACCCGTGCCGCACGAAGGCCGCCAGGCCCTGGCCGCTGGCCTGAAAAACACCACCGGCACGCTGGCCATGGCCCGCACCAACGACCCGCAATCGGCCACCGCGCAGTTCTTCATCAACGTGGTGGACAACGCTTTTCTGGACCCGACCCCGATCCCCGACGGTGACCCGGTGGCCAAATTTCAATACCAGGGCCGCGTTTACGAGAACGTGGCCCGCGCCCAACTGCTGAACGCCCCCCAGCTGTTCGGCTACACCGTTTTTGGCAAAGTCACGTCCGGCATGGACGTGGTCCAAAAAATCCGCAACACGCCTACGGGCGCTGGCGGCCCCTTCCCGACCGATGTGCCCCGCACGCCAGTCGTCATCCAATCCATCACTTTGTTGAAGTAACACCATGAGCAACCCACAAGTCGAACTGCACATCACCGGCTACGGCGTCATCACCCTCGAACTGGATGCTGAAAAAGCCCCCAAGTCGACCGAAAACTTTCTGGCCTATGTGAACAAGGGCCACTACAACAACACGATTTTTCACCGCGTCATCCCCGGCTTCATGATCCAGGGCGGCGGCTTCGAGCCCGGCATGAGCCAAAAGCCCACCGACGCGGCCATCGAGAACGAAGCCAACAACGGCCTGAAAAACGACGAATACACCGTGGCCATGGCCCGCACTTCGGCGCCCCACTCGGCCACAGCGCAGTTCTTCATCAACGTCGCGAAAAACGACTTCCTGAACCACACCGCACCTTCCATGCAAGGCTGGGGCTATGCCGTGTTCGGCAAAGTGGTCAAGGGCACCGAAGTGGTCGACCAGATCAAAGGCGTGAAAACCGGCAACCGCGGCGGCCACGGTGACGTGCCCAAAGAGGACGTCGTGATCGAAAAAGCCGTCGCACTGTGATGGGCTGAGCCGTGTCGGACCCGCGCACCACCCGGCCGAACATCGGCTTGCTGACCGCGCCAGCGACATGGCAAACCGTGGACCTGATCTCGGACCTGCACCTGCAGGCCTCCGAGACCGCCACCTTTGAAGCCTGGCGCGACTACATGGCCCGCACGCCTGCCGATGCGGTGCTGATTCTGGGGGACTTGTTTGAAGTCTGGGTGGGCGACGATGCCGCTGCACTCGACCCCTTTTTGCAAGCGTGTGCCGAGGTGTTGCGCCAAACAGCACAACGCGCCCATGTCGGCTTCATGCCCGGCAACCGCGATTTTCTCGTGGGACCGGATTACCTGGGCCGCTGTGGCGTTCAGCCCCTGACAGACCCGACTTTGCTCGCGCTGGGTACCCAGCGCATTTTGCTCACCCACGGCGATGCGCTTTGTCTCGACGACAAACCTTACCAGGCCTTCCGACTGCAGGCGCGCAGCCCCGACTGGCAGCAGGCGTTTTTGGCCAAGCCTTTGGAAGAGCGTCAGGCGTTTGCCCGCAGTTTGCGTGCGCTCAGCGAGTCGCAAAAGCACGAGGGCATGACCTTTGCCGACGCAGACCCGGAGATGAGCCAGTTCTGGCTGGCCCAAGCCCAAGCGGATCGGCTGATTCACGGCCACACCCACCGCCCTGCTGACCATGTGCTGGGCACCGCCCAACGGCATGTGCTGAGCGACTGGTCGCTGGACCACGCCCCTGTGCGGGCGCAGGTGTTCAGGCTGCAGCGCGCCGGCGGTTCACAGCGGATCGATTGGCTTTAAACGGCCTTCTTTTCAAGACCCGTGCCGATCAAAAAACGGCCGATCGAAAGCGGCCGTTTTGCATGTAACGGCGGGAAAGACCCATCAGCCGCGCAGCAGGTTCTTCAAGACGTTTTGCAGGCGGCGTGCCGTGGCCTCTTCGTGCGGGCCGGACAGCACCTGCGCCACATCCTGAGCCCAGGTTTCGCGGGGGCCAGGCTGGTTGCGCTGGGTCAGCAGCTGCAATTGCAAAGCGCGGCGCTCGTTCAAGCTGTCGGCCGGGGTTGGCACTTCGGCCGCCATTTCCAGACGCAACAAAGCCGTGGCAGCGGGCACCTTGGTGGGTGCGCTGACGGCTTGCGCCCATGCCTGACGGGTCGCGGCGTTGATGGCGCGGCCCAATTCCTGTGCGCTGGGCAATGCTTCGGCCTGGCGCTCTTGCCAGGCGCTCATCAAGCGGGTCAGGGTTTCGCCGTGCGCTTGCGCGGCCAGTTTGCGCAGCGACATTTCGGCACGCTCCATGGCTTCGCGCTGAGCACGGAAAGCGGCATCGCCCAGACGCGGACCGCGGTCCTCGCGGAAATCACGGCTTTCGCCACGACCACCGCGGTCGCCAAAGCGCTCACCGCCACGCTCACCTGGGCGACCAGGGCCTCGGTCAGCCCCGGGACGCGCACCGCGCTCGCCGGGTCGGCCATCGCGGCGGCCATCGCGTCCGTCGCGACCTGCAACGGCTTCTGTTTTCTTTTGGCCGGGGCGGTCATCGCCCCGCACCGCCACAACAGGCTTGGCGGGTTTGGGCGGGGCCACAGGCGCAGCAGGGGCTTCACCCTCGGCAACAGCCGCGCCCTCGCCCGGCTCAGCAGCCGATGCGGCTTCATCAGCGAGCAGGTCTGAAGCAGCAGGCGCAGGCGAAGAGGCTGGGTCAACAGCGGGTGCTGCGCTGGTTGCCGCAGTTTTGGCAGCCTGTGCTTCCTGCGCCTGGCCACGCAAGGCGGCATCGAGCGCAGCCATGGCCGCGCGGATCTTGCTGGCATCGCCACCGGCATTGGCTTCGTCCAGGGCTTTGGATGCGTCGATCACGGCGCGGTCACGGGCGGTCAAGGGGGCGGCCGAGGCGTGGCGCTCGGTGCCTTTGCGCTGGAAAGCTTCGTCCAGCGGCGCACGGAACACTTCCCAGAGTTTTTGTTCGGTCTTGCGGTCTAACGGGACCGATTGGGCTTCGACTTGCCAGCGCTGCTGCAAGGCCTTGACGGCGTCCACACGCAAAGCGGGCGCAGCGCCCAGCTCGCGGGCTTCGTTGATCAGGGCCTGGCGGCGTTCGACGCTGGCTTTTTGGGCGGCTTCGAGGCGGGCGGCAGCGGCTTTGAAAATCGCCTTCCACTGCGACTGCATTTCGCCAAAGGCTTTTTCACTGAGGTGGCCCGCATTGCGCCAGCGGTCGGCAAACTGGTGCAGGGCACGCAACTGGGCACGCCAGTCTTCGCTTTCGGCGTTGGCCGCCGTCCAGGCTTTGACTTCGTCCATCAGGGCCACGCGTTGGGCGCGGTGGTCGGCGGACTCTTTTTTCATTTGCTCCAGCCAAGCCAGCACGGTTTTGTAGGCTTCGTTGCAAGCGGCATCGAAACGCTTCCACAGCGCATGGTTGGGCAAGCCGCCTTGGTCGGTTTGCTTCCAGCTGTCGCGCAATTGGCGCAGCTTGTCCTGCATTTTGCGGCCGCCCACGGTGGGGGCCTTGTCGGCGTCCAGCAGGCCTTCAGCCTGGGCCACCAGGGTCTGGCGCACCTGATCGGCCAGCCAGCGCTGCCAGCCTTCGGCGTCACCCGCTGCGGTCAAGGCCTTGTGCACCCGCTCGTCCAAGCTGGTGTCCAGGTTCCTGCCGTGGGTTTTGAGGGCCGCACGCAAAGCGTTGACCCCCTCGGGCAAGGGGGCGCCCTCGCTCTCGGTGATCTGTTTTTCAAGCGCTTCCAGCACGTCGGTCACGGCCTTGAGGGCCTGCTCGCGCAGGGCCTGGCGCTGGGCCGCGTCCATTTTGGGTTTGGCAGGCTTGGGCTCTTTGGCGGCATCGCCAGGCGCAGGCATTGCGGCGGGGGACTGAACGTCCGCCACGACCTCGCCGCGCAAACGGCGGATTTCATCGGCCCACACGGGCACCGAGGGCAAGGCGGCGGTGGCATCGGCCTGGGCTTGCTGGGCCAGCGCCAAGGCGGCAGAAAAACCTTGCCAGACGGCCTGCAGCTGGCTCTGCGCGGCATCGAGCTGGGCCGGGAACTTCAAATCCACGCTGGGCCAGACGGGGTTGGTGCTGAGCTGCCCAGCTTGGGCTTGCCACTGGGCCACATCGGCCTGCACCCCGGCCAAACCGGCTTGGGCCTCGGCCATGGGCTTGGTCGAGAGCACTTCGATGCGCTGCGCCAGCAAGACGGCGGCTTCGCGCTGCACCATCACCTGGTGCTGCAGGTCTTCCACGCCTTTGACCACTTCGGCCAAACGCAGCTTCAAACTGGCCAAGGGCTCGCGCGAGAGGGGTGCGCCCGCTTTGGCAGCGTCGCGCTGCCAGGCCATGGCGTCGCCAATGTTCAGGCGCGGGGCTTGCAGCATCTGCTCTGCTTTGTGCGCCCAGTCGCTGGCCAACGCGTCCTGACCATGCTGGCGCTTGAGCTCGTCGAGCTTTTCCTTCAGGAGCTTGGCCGCGCCTTTGTCGCGCGAGGCCATCTCGCGGTAGACCTCGGCCAGGGCGTCGGCAGCGGGTTCGGTCGAGAGCCATTCGCGCAGACGGGCGCTGCGCTCGCCTGAAGTGGCGGCATGGAAAGCCCCCCCGGTCAAGGAGTCCAGCGCGGCGAGGTCAAGAGGCTTTGAAGATGAAGTCACGGTAAAAACTTTAAAACACGGTCCATGCCAAATACGGCATCAGCATCGGGCCGGGCGCTACCCACAAAGTGGGCAGCGGGCCGGACGACAACCCCGTATTTTCGCCGGTATTTGGGCCGCCCCGGCCCTCTGAGCGCAATCCACGGCAATCTCCTGTGATTTCGACCGCACAAGCGGCTCTATATAATCAAATGAAATAAATTTAATTTTTGATAGTGTTGACTTGATATTAAATATTCCTAGAATTCGCCCATCCCAAGATTAGGGATAACCCGATACCGCTGCCACCTTTGGCCGGTTCTGCTGGTGCACCCCGGTGCGCTGCAGGCCCCGTCCCCCACACCACCCACCCGCGCAGGCTGACATCCGTCACCCGCGTTGGCTACGAGAGGAAGTGCTATGACAGCGTCATTGAACATGTCTCGCCTCGGTCTGTGTCTGCAGACCTGGGCCGCCGATGTCCGAGAAGGTTTTATCGAAATCACCCGCCACAGCCTGGCCCTGTTCGGCCTGGTGGTCGTGATCGTGAGTCTGGGCTTTTTGGCCCGCCCCAGCCTGCAAACAGCGGCCAGCGAAATGTTGCTGGGCTGGCTGCAAATCCGCCAAACCGAGGCGGTGGAAGCCCCTGTGGCCAGCAACGCAGCGACCCGCTCGACCACGCAAATCCTGAGCGACCTGACGCCCGACCAAGCAGCCGTGACCCGTTGGCTCAGCCGCAAGTACCGCGTCTCGAGTGAGCCTTTGGGGGCCATGGTGGCCGAGGCCTGGAGCTTGGGCGAGCGCAGCCAGCTGCCCCCCAGCCTGATCCTGGCCATCATGGCGATCGAGTCCCGTTTCAATCCTTTTGCCTCGGGCAGCCAAGGCAATGTCGGCTTGATGCAGCTGGAAATCAAGGCCCACGCCGAGGCCCTGGGCCAATTCGGCGGCCCCTTGTCGGCTTTTGACCCGCTGACCAATGTGCGTGTGGGCGTCCGGCATTTGCAAAGCCTGCTGCAACAAACCAGCAGCCTGGAGGAAGCCCTGGCGCTTTATGGCGCGTCTTCCGGTCAGGCCATGGAAAGCCAATACGTCGACCGCGTCTTGGCCGAGCAAAAGCAGCTGGAAAAAGTCACTGAAAAACAAAACACCGCCGCTCTGGTGGCCAAGACCCCTGCGGCACGGTTGTGAGCAGGGGCTGACCCGAGCCGAAAGGCTGCAGCGCTCGGCTACACTAACGAAGTGCGCGACTGGCGATAGGAGCCCCCTCTTTTCAAAGAACAGGCGGGAACACTCTGACGTGGAGCGCGGTGGCCGTGGGGCCACCCCAGAACCACTGGGAAGCGCACAGCCCGGAACTGGCCATGGAACCCAGACACGGGTTATCCGCCGTTCGCCTGGGCAGCCCTTGTCGGGAACTTGTCACAAGTGCCTGCCAAGGTTCCATCATCTGAAGGACTGCCATGTACCACCGCAACATTCTGATTGAACAAACCGACCCCGAGATCTTTGCCGCGATCCAGGCCGAGACCGCCCGTCAAGAACACCACATCGAGCTGATCGCCAGCGAAAACTACGCCTCGCCCGCCGTCATGGCCGCCCAAGGCAGCCAGCTGACCAACAAATACGCCGAAGGCTACCCCGGCAAGCGCTACTACGGTGGCTGCGAGCACGTGGACGTGGCCGAGCAACTGGCCATCGACCGCATCAAGCAAATTTTTGGCGCCGAAGCTGCCAACGTGCAGCCGCACTGCGGCGCGTCGGCCAACGAAGCGGTGTTTTTGGCTTTCCTGAAACCCGGCGACACCATCATGGGCATGAGCCTGGCCGAAGGCGGTCACCTGACCCACGGCATGCCGCTGAACATGTCGGGCAAGTGGTTCAACGTGGTGAGCTATGGCCTCGACAAGAACGAAGCCATCGACTACGACGCGATGGAAGCCAAAGCCCGCGAAACCAAACCCAAGCTGATCATCGCTGGCGCCTCGGCTTATAGCCTGCACATCGACTGGGCCCGCTTTGCCAAAGTGGCCAAAGAAGTGGGTGCGATTTTCATGGTCGACATGGCCCACTACGCCGGCCTGATCGCCGCGGGCGTTTACCCCAACCCGGTGCCACACGCCGACGTGGTGACTTCAACCACCCACAAAAGCCTGCGCGGCCCGCGTGGCGGCATCATCCTGATGAAGGCCGAGCACGAAAAAGCCATCAACAGCGCCATCTTCCCCGGCCTGCAAGGCGGCCCGCTGATGCACGTCATCGCGGCCAAGGCCGTGGCTTTCAAGGAAGCGCTGCAGCCTGAGTTCAAAGCCTACCAGCAACAAGTCGTCAAGAACGCCCAGATCGTGGCCGAGGTACTGACCCAGCGCGGCCTGCGCATCGTGAGCGGCGGCACCCAAAGCCACGTCATGCTGGTGGACCTGCGCGCCAAAGGCATCACGGGCAAAGTGGCCGAGGCTGCTTTGGGCAGCGCCCACATGACGATCAACAAGAACGCCATCCCGAACGACCCCGAAAAACCGTTCGTGACCAGCGGCGTGCGCATCGGCACCCCGGCCATGACCACCCGAGGCTTCAAGGACGAAGAAGCCCGCGCCACCGCCCACCTGATTGCGGACGTGCTGGACAACCCGCTGGACGAAGCCAACCTGGCCACGGTGCGGGCCAAGGTGCACGCGCTGACCAGCCGCTTCCCGGTCTACGGCTGATCGGCCCGCGCGATGAAATGCCCGTTTTGCGCTCACCTCGAAACCCAGGTGGTCGAGACCCGTCTGGCCGAGGACGGGGATTTCATCCGGCGTCGCCGTCAATGTGGGGCGTGTGAAAAGCGCTTCACCACCTACGAAAAGCCGGAAGTCAACTTTCCGGCCATCGTCAAGAAAGACGGCCGACGCATCGACTACCAACGCGAGAAACTGCGCGCCAGCCTGAACCTGGCCCTGCGCAAACGCCCCGTGAGCACCGAGCAGGTGGACGGCGCGATTGAGCGCATCGAGGAAAAGCTGCTGAATTTGGGCATCCGCGAAGTGGCCTCGCACCGCATTGGCGAGCTGGTCATGCGCGAGTTGAAAAAGCTCGACAAAGTGGCTTATGTGCGCTTTGCCAGTGTGTACCGCAACTTCGAAGACATCGACGATTTCAAAACCTTGGTGGACGAAGTCCAAAGCTGATCCCGCCAGCGCCCGCGCCCGGGCCGCCAGGCTCATGGACAGGGCTGCGGTGTGTATTTTTCAATGCGGGGCTTGCCCAAAGCGTTGCTCACCACCTGCCAACCTTGGGGCAATCCGGCCTTGCAAAAGCGCCATGTCCCGGCCATGAAGGCCCCATTGGCACTCATGCTGCGTCCCTCGGGCCCATACGAAAAGTAAGTTTTCACGGTACTGGTCACTCCCAGACTCATCCCTGCAAGCAGAGCCTCATGCGACTCGATCAGCGCCTCACCGGCATCCATCAAGCCGTTGTCGTTCCCATCCACAAACACCAGCCAGCCCTGCTGCCATTGGCCATCGGCGTCACAGCCACCCCCTGGGGCTTGAGCGCAAAGGCTGATGCGTTGCTGTCGGCGCAAGGCCTCTGAGCGCGCCAGCACCAGGCTGTCCAGAAATCCCTCGGCCTGCGCCTGCAACTGGTGCCTGGCGCGCAGGTCCGACATGGCGGGCGCGGCCATGCCCACCAGAATGCCCAGCAAAGCCAACACCACCAAGGCCTCCAGCAAGGTAAAGCCCCGCGCTTGAACGCTGGGCAGAGTCGGAGGTGGGCTTGAGGATGGATGGCACATGGTTGGGCGCACGGGTGAATGCACTGTACAAGATGAATGCATAAGGCCACAATAAAAAGCCAACAACAGGAGAGCGCACATGTCCACAGCCGCCAGGGGCACCTGCCCGCCGAAACGGCATCCAAGCAAGCGCAACAGTGGCTGGACCTTGGCCGAGCTGTTGATCGTGGTGGCCCTGATGGGCCTGCTCGCAGCCTTGGCCGTGCCCACCTACCAACAGCAGCAGCGACAGGCTCGTCGCAGCGACGGACAAGCGGCGCTACTTCAGCTTCAAATCGACCAGGCCCGCTGGCGCAGCACCCATGACAGCCACGCAGACAACTTGAGCGCGCTGGGCTGGGCCAGTGACCAGTCGCCTCAAGGGCATTACCAGATCCGCCTGATCGAGGCCACCCCTGACGGCTATTCAGCGCAAGCCATCGCCTTGAACAAGCAAGTCGCAGACCGTGACTGCTCGCCTTTGAACCTGCGTTGGCAAGCCAGCGCCACCGCCGTGTTTGGCGCAGGTGAACACCTGGACAGCGACCCCCATCGCTGCTGGCACCGCTGACGCCATGACCGCTGAACACATGGGCTGCAGAGGCGAACGCGGCGAAACCCTGATGGGCCTGCTGGTGGGCTTGTCGGTCGGTTTGGTCGTGCTGGCCGCAGGCAGCGCCTTGCTGGCCAACCACCTGCGCGGCCACCGCATGGCCTTGCAAAACAGCCACCTGCACCACGACCTGCGCTCGGCCATGGACTGGATGGCACGGGAACTGCGCAAAGCCCAATACAGCGCCAGCGCCTGGGAAACCCGCTCACCCAAAGTGTGCGAAGACGCGTTTTGCGATGGCCCGGAAGACTTCAGCATCGAAGGCCACAGGATCGAGTTCAGCCACGACCGCAACCACAACGGCGAGCAGGACAAGAACGAATGCATGGGTTTTCGTCTGACCGGCAAAGTGCTGCACGCCAAGAGATCGTGCAGCGCCAGCGGCGACTGGCTGGCCATCACTGACAGCGCCAACCTGCAGATCACCGATTTGCGCTGGCAGCTGCACTGCGAGCAGCACCAAGGCTGGCTGCGCCGCCGCGTCGAGATGGCCTTGACCGCGCAATGGCCCACCGACGCCTCGCGGCAGGTCAGTCTGTCGCACACCGTGCATTTGCGCAACGACTTGCCGGCGAGCTACCAAGCGCTGTTTTGCCCATGAACCGCCATCGCGACTTGCACCCACAGCGCGGTGCCATCACGCTGCTGGTGGCCATCGGTCTGGTGATCCTGGCCAGCCTGACCAGTTTTTACAGCGCGCGCAGCGTGTTGATGGACCAAATGGCCAGCCAAAACCATGCCCGAGCCAAGCAATCACAGCTGGCGGCCGAAGCGGCTTTGGCCAGCGCGCAGGCCGTGCTGAGTGCCACCCCCACGCAGGACCTGATGAACAGCCCAACCCACTGCCCTGCAGGCTTGAGCGGCCGGCAGTGGCAATGCAGCCCCTTGGCGCTGCCGCCGCACCCGGCTCTGCCCCAAGCGCAGCTGAGCGCCATCGCTGTGCGCGACCTGCTCCTATCGCCGCATGTGATCACGCTGCACGCCAGCGCCCGCCACAGCGGGCAACAGAGCCAGGCGCTGGTGCGGGAAAGCGTGTTCGCCCCCACCGTCGCCCCGGCACCCAGTCTGGCAGCGCCCGCTGCACTCGTGCTCAATGGCTGCGTCAGTGAAGCCGCGGCGGCCCATCTGCGGGTTTGCCCGCTGACCAGCCAAGGCCCAACCTGCGCCAGCAGCGCCAAAGGCCCTGCAGTGCTCACGCATTGGGTGGCGGACACCAACCGCAACGGCAGCATTTCCACTGCGGAGAAAAATGCCTGCCTGGCCCTGAGCGCCAGCAGCTTGCCCGGTGGAGGCAGCAAAACCGGCCCCAGCTCGGCCAGCGTGCGCAGTCCGTGCACACGCGCTGCCTGGCGAAGTGTGTTGGGCGACATCACCGATGCACAGCTGCAAGCTTGGTCGAGCGCCCAAGAGCGCAACGGCCTGACCGCGCAAAGCACCCCACCGCGCACGATTTACTGGATCGACAGCCCCGCCGACTGGCAGGGCAACGTGGGCAGCACGGATCACCCGGCCCTGCTGGTGTTTTCAGCCAAAGCCTGTGCCCAGCGCTGCCCGCGCATCGGCGCTGGCGTGCGCATCCACGGCAGCGTCTTGATCGATTCGGGCTGCAACGACGACAAGATGCGGGGCTGGCAAGCTGGCACCATCGAAGGCCAGCTGGTCGTGGAGTCCGGCTTGCCCGAATGGCGATCGGGCACGGTGCTGGCGCAAGCCGATGGGCGCAATGCCTACATCCTCAACTGGCCGCAGGGCATCGATGCCACACGCCTGCAACGCATCCACGGCAGCTGGAGTGAGGGCGCGCCATGACTCGCACAAGGCCAACCCAGCAAGGCATGGCGCTGATCGAGGCCCTGATCGCCTCGGCGGTTTTGGGCATTGGCCTGGTGGGGGCTACGCAGCTCACCCTCAAGACCCTGAACACCGCCAGCGAAAGCCGCCAGCACACGGTGGCCCAACACCTGGCGCAAGAGGCCATGGATTGCCTGCACGCCCAAGCCAGGACGGGCATCACTTGGTGCCCGCCACAGACCAGCGTACAGGTGCAGGGCGTTCGCTACCAGCGTGAAGCACGCAGCACACCCCGAGGCGATGGGACGCTGCACGACCTGCACGTGCGGGTGCAATGGGCCGCCGCAGACAATTTCATCGACTGGCACAGCAGCGTCTCGGCTGTGCCTGGCTGGCTTGGCGTATCCTCCCCCTAGTCCGTGTACGCTTTGGCTTGCACCTTCTGAACTCCTGAACTGTTGTCTGCCGTGCCGCTCTTGACCGATCCATCCCCCCTGCCCCAAGCCCTGGACATGGCCCTGACATCGGCCCGCCAGGCCCTCTGGCTGACCTCACCCAACCCGCGCGTGGGCTGTGTCATCACCGCCACAGACGGCACGGTGCTGGGCATTGGCCACACCCAGCGGGCTGGTGGCCCGCACGCCGAAATCATGGCCCTGCGCGACGCGGCCGAACGCGGGCACAGCGTGCAAGGTGCCACCGCCTGGGTGACTCTGGAGCCTTGCGCCCACCAGGGCCGCACCGGGCCGTGCTGCGACGCGCTGGCCGCAGCGGGCATCGGCCGCGTGGTGGCAGCCCTGACCGATCCCAACCCCCAAGTGGCGGGCCAAGGCATGGCACGTTTAGCGGCAGCGGGCGTGCAGACCGACATCCTGAACGTGACGGACGACATCGCCGTGCAGGCCCGCGAACTGAACATCGGGTTTTTCAGCCGCATGGAGCGGGGCCTGCCCTGGGTGCGCATGAAAGTGGCGGCCTCGCTGGATGGGCAAACCGCCTTGCAAAACGGCCAAAGCCAATGGATCACCGGGCCAGAAGCCCGTGCCGATGGGCACGCCTGGCGAGCGCGTGCCTGCGCCATCTTGACCGGCATCGGCACCGTGCTCGAAGACGATCCCCAGCTGAACGTGCGAGGGCTGGACACCCCACGCCAGCCACACTTGGTGGTGGTGGACAGCCGCCTCGACATGCCACTGAACGCCCAACTGCTGGACACCCAAGGCGCAGGCGATCAGGCGCGGCAGATCTGGATTTACACAGCGGTTGACCCTGCCAACGCAGAGCACGCGCTCAAACGTGCGGCACTGACAGCACGCGGCGCCCGGGTGATCGACATGTCGGGCCCCGGCGGCAAGGTGGACCTGGCCGCCATGCTGCGCGACCTGGCCCGGCGCGAGATCAACGAGCTGCATGTCGAAGCCGGCCACAAGCTCAACGGCTCCTTCATCCGCGAAGGACTGGTGGACGAATACCTCGTCTACCTGGCCCCCAAGCTGATGGGCCCTGGCCAGGGCATGGCCAATTTGCCAGCGCTCACGGCGCTGAGCGATTCGGTCCAGCTCGCATTTCATGCGGTGGAGCGCATCGGCCCCGATCTGCGCCTGCTGCTGCGCAAAGCTTGAAGATCAGAACGTCAGCGTCTTCACGCCCGTCGATGTCCCCAGCAAACACACCTGCGCTTTTTGCAGCGCGAACACGCCGACCGTCACCACGCCCGGCCACTGGCTGACGGTGTTTTCAAACACCACCGGGTCGGTGATCTTCAGACCCTTCACGTCCACGATGTGCTGGCCGTTGTCGGTCACAAGCGGCTGTCCGTCTTTGAGGCGCACGGCGGCCGTGCCGCCCATGACCGCAAACTGGCGCATCACGCGGGCCGTGGCCATCGGAATCACTTCCACGGGCAAGGGGAAGGAGCCCAGCACATTGACCAGCTTGCTCTCATCGGCGATGCAGACAAACTGCTTGGACTGCGCCGCCACAATTTTTTCACGGGTGAGCGCCGCGCCGCCGCCCTTGACCATGTGGCCCTGGTGGTCGATCTCGTCAGCGCCGTCGATGTAGACCGACAGGCTCTCGACCTCGTTGCTGTCAAACACAGGAATGCCCAAGGCCTTCAGGCGCACGGTGGAGGCTTCGGAGCTGGACACCGCGCCCTTGATCTGGTCTTTCATGGTGGCCAAGGCGTCGATGAATTTATTCACCGTCGAGCCCGTGCCCACGCCGACGATCTCGCCAGGGACAACGTATTTCAGGGCGGCTTGGCCCACCAGGGCTTTGAGTTCGTCTTGGGTCATGAAAGGGGCTCGGTTTGTGAGTGAAAAAAGACAGGCCGGGGTTTGCGACAATCAGGGCCACCGATTCAAACGCCGCAGATCTCTGCGCCAGCCCGGAATTATCCAATGTCCCTGATCCCTTACGCCCTCGCCCGTTCGTTTTTGTTCAAGATGGACCCCGAGGAGGCGCACGAACTGACCATCGAGGGCCTGGCCCGCACGCAAAACACCCCACTCGACCGGGTTTACCGCCAGCCCTTTGTCGCCCAGCCCATCACACTGGCGGGCTTGCACTTCCCCAACCGCGTGGGCCTGGCGGCAGGTCTGGACAAAAACGCCCGCTGCATCGACGGCCTGGGCGCCATGGGTTTTGGCTTTGTCGAAGTCGGCACCGTCACGCCCAAGGCGCAGCCGGGCAACCCCAAACCGCGCATGTTCCGCCTGCCCGAGGCGCAAGCCCTGATCAACCGCCTGGGCTTCAACAACGACGGGCTCGACGCCTTCATCGCCAACGTCAAGCGCTCCAAGTTCCGCCAGCAAGGTCGCCTGCTGGGCCTGAACATCGGCAAAAACGCCGCCACCCCCATTGAAAACGCCACCGACGATTATTTGATCGCGCTGGCGGGCGTTTACCCGCATGCCGACTACGTGACGGTGAACATCTCCAGCCCCAACACCAAAAACCTGCGCGCCTTGCAAAGCGATGAAGCGCTGGACGGCTTGCTGGGCGCTCTGGTGTCGAGGCGCGAAGAACTGGCCGCCGAGCACGGCCGCCGCGTGCCCATGTTCCTCAAAATCGCTCCCGATCTGGATGAAACCCAAGTCGGCGTGATCGCCGCTACGCTGCAAAAACATGGCATGGATGGCGTGATCGCCACCAACACCACACTGGCGCGCGACGCGGTGAGCGGCCTGCCTCATGCCGAAGAAATGGGTGGCCTGTCCGGCTCACCCGTGCTGGAAGGCAGCAACCGCGTGATCTGCCAGCTGCGCGCCACGCTGGGCAAAGACTTCCCCATCATCGGTGTGGGCGGCATCCTGAGCGGACACGATGCCATCGCCAAGATCGAGGCTGGAGCCGACGTGGTGCAGATCTACACAGGCCTGATCTACAAAGGCCCGGCGCTGGTCACAGAAGTGGCCAGTGCGCTGCAGCAATTGAAGAGCTGAGTCCGAACCAATGAGGATTACGCTTAAAATTCCTATATGAAAATAAAAAATATTTCTTTACAACTAATTATTTTGCTTTGTCTTTCTGCTTGCGAAAGAAATGCTCCACCGTCAGCTTACGCAATGCGAGAACATATTGTAGGGAAACTCACAGAGCAGCAAATTCGTGAGATTCGTGCTGAAGCTGAGAAAGATTTTGAGCAAACTATTGCAGAAGCAAAGAAAAACGAGTCCGAATTTTGGGCTAAACGGGCAGAGAAAGTCGCGAAATATGGCGCTCAATGCCAAGAAATTGGATTTAAGACAAAAAACCCAGATAAGTGTGATAACTCATTACCTATAAGCTGGAACAGCGTAGGAAGCTTACCAGCTGGCTATGAGTCAGTCGACTCAATCTTCGAGAAGAAGTTAATGGGTATCTGTAACTTTGCGGATACCGTTACGAAAGCCAAGCGACTGGGATGTTTACCGTAGATAGATTGGGGTAATTTTGCAAGTCCGAGCCATCCCCAGCCTAAGTAGCCTACATCACTGATGCCTAAACAAGGTTTTTTAGGGATCAATTGGTTTTCATTAAATGAAATCAGTCCTTGAAGTACACCAGCTGGTGCGTGCTCGCCAGCAGCTGGCCTTCGGGGCTCCACAGCTCGCCGGTCTGGTCAAAATATCCGTGGCGGTAGTTGAGTGCCTTGGCCACGCCCAGCACATGGCGCGTGCCCACCTGCGCCAGCAGGGCGCTGTCGGCGTGGAAATAGGTGGTCAGTGACACCGTCCCGATCATGGCCCGGCGGCGACGACGGATGTAGATGCGCGGGAAAAAGCTGTCGCTGATGGCCGCCATCGAGGCAAAATCCATGGCCCGCTCGGGCTCATCGCGCACCCACAGGGTGGAGCGCGAGTGGGTTTGTTCTTGCTCGTCAAAGGCCGAGGGGAAAGCACCTTCGACAAAACGCATGTCGTAGCGCTGCGGCCAGGCGGGCATGCCCTTGACAGGCATGCGGGGCACAGCATCGGGCGCGGGGACGTTGGCGGGCATCACCGCCTCAACATCCGACCAGGTCTCGCGCCGCACGGCAAACACGGCGGTGGCTGTGGCCACCACGCCTTCGGCCTGGTGGGCTTGGATGATCCAGTGCTGCGTGGATCGGTTGGTGCGCACGGGTCGAGCCACAAAGCGGATGTCGCCATCGGCCACCGGAGCAGCAAAGTTGACCGTGAGCGCCACCGGCTCGCCCAGGCGATCGGGGTGCAGCATGGCCGACTGCAACAGCTGCGCAGCGGTGGTGCCCCCAAAGGGCCCGACCATGTTGGCATAGGCCGGATGGGTTGCGCCTGTGAATTCGTGGGGTGCGTCCGCAAGGGCAGAGGCGCGCAGGTCAATGGCTTCGTCGAGTGGGTGCATGCGCGCCATGATAGGCGCGCGCCTGCCGCCTGCGCTGTCCCAAAAGCGATCAGCCCAGCCGGGCGCACACCTCGTCAGCCATCGCCAACGAACTCGTCAAACCCGGCGACTCGATGCCCAACAGATTCACCAGACCGGGCATGCCGTGCTGGGCCGGTCCCTGGATCATGAAATCGGCTGCTGCCTCGTGAGGGGCGTTGATCTTGGGGCGCATACCCGCATAACCTGGCTGCAGCGCACCATCCTGCAAGGCGGGCCAGTATTTGCGCACTTCGGCATAAAAAGCGTCACCCCGGCGCGGGTCGACTTGCAGATCGGCCGGGTCATCCACCCACTGCACATCAGGTCCGAACTTGGCCTGCCCCCCCAGGTCGAGCGTGAGGTGTACGCCCAAGCCCGCCGCCTCGGGCACGGGGTAGATCAAACGCGAAAACGGCGCCTTGCCCGCCAGCGTGAAGTAATTGCCTTTGGCGAAGTAGGCTTGCGGCAACAAACTGTGGTCCAGACCCTCCATGGCACGCGCCATTGGCACGGCGTTCAGGCCTGCGGCATTGACCAGCACCTGGCAAGCCAGCTCGGTGCCGTCTTGCGTGGTCACGCGGATCGGGTGCGTGGCGGTGCCATGCTTGAGACCGATGTGCTGCACGGGCGAGACCAGCGCCAGCAGGCCACCCGCGTTTTCCATGTCGCCTTGCAGGGCGAGCATCAGGCCGTGGCTGTCTATGACACCCGTGCTGGGCGAGAGCAGCGCGGCTTCGCAGGCCAGCGCGGGCTCCAGTGCCTGGGCCTCGGCGGCGCTGAGTTTTTGCAGGTCGTGCACGCCGTTGGCGGCGGCCTTGGCCATGATGCCGTCGAGCGCCAGCACTTGCTCGGGGCTGGTGGCCACGATCAGCTTGCCCAGGCGCTGGTGCGCCACACCGCGCTCAGCGCAATAGGCATACAGCATTTGCTTGCCCTGCACGCACAGCCGCGCCTTGAGCGAGCCTGCCGGGTAGTAAATGCCCGCGTGGATGACCTCGCTGTTGCGCGAGCTGGTGCCCGTGCCAATGGCGTTCTCTGATTCGAGCACCATCACCTCGCGGCCTGACAACGCCAGCGCCCGCCCCACAGCAAGGCCGACCACGCCAGCCCCGATCACGACAGCATCTACTTGTTCCATGGGCCCCATTGTGTCGCAAGCTGGGCGAATTCCCTGTTCGGGTGACACCCGAAGGACAGACACGGACACCTCAACCGGGCAGACTGCCCAGCATTCAAGAAGGAGACCGTTTCATGTCGTTGTTCAACCTAAAAGGCAAAGTCGCCATCGTCACTGGCTCCAGCCGGGGCATTGGCCGATCCATCGCGCACCAACTGGCCCGGCAAGGCGCCAGGGTGGTGGTATCCAGCCGCAAGCAGGACGCCTGCGAAGTGGTGGTCAAGGAAATCCAGGCCGCAGGCGGCGAAGCCATGGCGATTGCCGCCAGCATCTCCAGCAAAGAACAACTGCAAAACCTGATCGCCCAGACCCGCGCGGCTTGGGGCCCGATCGATATCCTGGTGTGCAACGCGGCCACCAACCCCTATTACGGCCCCACCACGGGCATGAGCGACGAGGTCTTCGACAAGGTCATGCGCAACAACGTGCTGTCCAACACCTGGCTGTGCAACATGGTCTACCCGGACATGAAGGCCAAGAAGGACGGCGCCATCGTGATCGTCTCGTCGATTGGCGGCCTGCACGGCTCGGCCATCATCGGGGCCTACAACATTTCCAAGGCGGCCGACATGCAGCTGGCGCGCAACCTGGCCGTGGAATGGGGCCCGGACAATATTCGGGTGAACTGCATCGCACCGGGCTTGATCAAGACCGACTTTGCCAAAGCGCTGCACGAAGACCCGGTGTTGAGTGCCAAGTACAACAAGGAGACGCCGCTGCGCCGCATGGGCGAGCCCGACGACATTGGCGGTGTGGCGGTGTTCCTGGCCAGCCCGGCCGGGCAGTATGTGACGGGGCAGACCATCGTGGCAGATGGCGGGATGATGATCCGCTGACTGCGCTGGGTGCTGGGTGCTGGGTGCTGGCTGCTGGGTGCTTCGGGCACCTCATGAGGGAGTACCCAAAATCGGTGCCCAGCCCCAGCCCACGCTCAGCTCAGTCGGATTTCGCCCATATTTTGTAGTTCGGTACCTTCAGGTCCAACAGCCCTGCTGAAAAATGCAAAAAGCCCGCGTCAGCGGGCTTTTTGACTTGGGCAAACCTTCGATCAGCCGAAGTTCTTCTCAGCGAAAGACCAGTTGACCAGCTTGTCGAGGAAGGTCTCGACGAACTTGGGGCGCATGTTGCGGTAGTCGATGTAGTAGGCGTGTTCCCACACGTCCACGGTCAACAAAGCGGTGTCGCCCGTGGTCAGGGGTGTGCCAGCGGCGCCCATGTTGACGATGTCCACCGAACCGTCGGCTTTCTTGACCAGCCATGTCCAGCCGGAGCCGAAGTTGCCTACAGCGCTCTTGACGAAAGCTTCTTTGAAAGCGGCGTAGCTGCCGAACTTGGCGTTGATGGCGGCTGCCAATGGGCCTGTGGGCTCACCGCCGCCGTTGGGCTTCATGCAGTTCCAGAAGAAGGTGTGGTTCCAGATCTGGGCCGAGTTGTTATAGATGCCGCCGCTGGACTTCTTGATGATCTCTTCGAGGGACATGCTCTCGAATTCAGTGCCTTTTTGCAGGTTGTTCAGGTTCACCACATAAGCGTTGTGGTGCTTGCCGTGGTGAAACTCCAGAGTTTCCTGGCTGTAGTGAGGGGCCAAAGCGTCGATCGCATAAGGCAGTGCGGGCAAGGTGTGTTCCATGAAGGTGTCCTTTTGTTGTTGCAGGTTGAAGGTAGACCCGTGCATTTTAGGGGTTGCCTGATCGCCCTTTGGAGCGGCAGGTCACTGAAAACAGTGTCAACCCGGCTATTGCCGTCGTGGGCTGATACCCAGAAACCGATTTTGAAGAGCTCACGCTGCCCATCGCCGTCATGGGCCGGGGCCTGGGCGCCGATTTTGGGTACTCCCTCATGAGGTGCCCAGGCCCCGACCCATGACGGCTTACCCGCATCCGCCAAATCAGCCTCAACCCATGCAAGCATTCGGCTGCAGGGGCGACCTCCCACAAGGAAAACAAGGACTCTCTGATCAGTCCTGTACTTTCAAGGGCACTTCGCCGTCAGCCAGCGTCGCCCGAACCGCCTGGCCTGGCTGAAACTGGGCGGCGTGGGTCAGAGCCTGACCATGCGCATCGCTCAGCCAGGCGTAACCCCGCTCGAGCACCTGACGCGGGTCCACCGATGACAGACGCAAAGCGGCATGCTCCAGCCGCTGGGCGCGTTGCGGCACCTGCTGGCCCAAATTAAAGCGCAGTCGGTCATTCAAGCGCTCCAACTGGTGCGCTCGGTCCGTCAATGGGCTTTGCACGCCCGCTTGCAAACGGTGCGCCAAGCGGTCCAGCCACTGGCGGTGCTGGCCCAGCAGGGCTTGCGGGCGACCCAAACGGGTGGAAATCGCGTTCAGGCGCTGACCCTGCCGTTCTTGCTGACGGACCAAACCCACCCCCAGGCGTGCCGCCACCGCATCCAAACGTTGCGCTTGGCGGTCCTGCTGTCGCAGTAGCCCCCGGCCGAGGCGCTGCTCCAGCACCGACAGGGCTTCCAGACCCACGCCCCGGTCGGTCGCGGCCAGCTCGGCTGCGGCCGTGGGCGTGGGGGCACGCACGTCGGCCACAAAGTCGGCGATGGTGAAATCCGTCTCGTGGCCCACACCGCAAATGAGCGGCACCGGGCTTTGGGCGATCAAGCGAGCCAGGTTTTCGTCGTTGAAGGACCACAGGTCCTCCATCGAGCCGCCGCCGCGCACCAACAAAATCACGTCCACGGGCGGGCACAGCGGGTTGTCTTCGGCCGTGAGGGCGTAAATGCTTTGCAAGGCCTGCGCCAGCGTGGGGGCTGCGCCTGCGCCTTGCACCAAGGCCGGGGCCATCAGCACCGGGATGTGGGGCACGCGCCGCTGCAACGCGGTCACCACGTCGTGCCAAGCGGCTGCGCCCAATGACGTGACCACCCCAATGGCGCGGGGCTGGGCGGGCAACTCGCGTTTGTGCGCGGGGTCGAACAGGCCTTCGGCTTCGAGCTTGGCCTTCAGACGCAAAAACTGCTCAAACAACGCGCCCAGCCCTGCGCGTTCCATGGATTCAACGATCAGCTGCAGATCGCCCCGGGCCTCGTAAACCCCCAAACGGCCCCGCACTTCGACCAATTCGCCGTCGCGCGGGGCGAAGTCCATCACACTGGCGGCACGCCGGAACATGGCGCAGCGGATCTGGCCCGTGTCGTCCTTGAGCGAAAAATAACAATGCCCGCTGGCGGCCCGCGAAAAACCCGAAATCTCGCCGCGCACGGTGACCGGGTTGAACGGGGCGTCCAGCGTGTCAGCGATGGCGCGGCACAGCGCGGAAACTGTCCACGCGCGCGGCTTCAGATCGTCGTTCAAGGGCATGGGATTGAGGTTTTATCAGCGTTTCACGGGCATTTCAGGCGGCAAACCCTGATCTGTTCAGCCCAAGTACTCCACAAGCCAAGCCCGATGCGGCTTTTGACTACTGCGGTGCAAGTGCAACAGTAAGGCCATCGTAAGCCATTGATTTTGTTGAGTATTTTAAAAATAGCCGGGCGAATTTTTGAGAATTAATATATACCTGAGTATGCTGAACAGCGCGACAGGCCAAGTTCTTCACAAAGTTATCCACAGAAATCCCAACATCCGGCCCCTGTTTGCAGGGCAGCGCGGGCATTGGCCGATAATCAGCCCGTTCGCGACGCCATCAACGGGAAGGTTTTTTTCTTGCTGTCCATCATACAAGCCGCCGGTTGGCCCATCTGGCCCCTGATTTTGTGTTCCATTGTGGCCTTGGCCTTGATCCTGGAGCGCTGCTGGCAGTTGCAAGCTGCCAAGGTCATGCCCCCCAACATCCTGGCGCAAACCATCGAGGCCTCGCAACGCGGTGTGCCCCTGCCCGAAATGATCCAGGCCCTGGACAAAGCCGGGGCCATGGGGCCGGTACTGGCCAGCGGGCTGCGTTGTCTGCAAGCCAACCCGCAAGCCACCAGCGAAGACATCCAGGCCCAGATGCAAATGGCGGGCCGTCTGGCTGCCCAAGGGCTGGAGCGCTACCTGCCTGCGCTGGCCACCATCGCCTCGGCGGCCCCTTTGCTGGGCTTGCTGGGCACGGTGGTCGGCATGATCGAGATTTTTGGCGCGCACACCGCGGCCAACAACCAGCCCGCCTTGCTGGCCCAAGGCATTTCGGTGGCGCTTTACAACACCGCTTTTGGCTTGATCGTGGCCATTCCGGCGCTGATGTTCTGGCGCTACTTTCGCGCGGTGGTGGACCGCCATGTGCTGGCCATGGAAGTGGCCGCCGAGCACTTTGCCCGTTACCTGGGCCTTGCGCGCACCTGAGGGCTGGCTGTGAACTTCAAGACCCCTCGCACCGCCCCCGAGCCCGAGATCAACCTGATCCCGTTCATTGACGTGCTCTTGGTGGTGCTGATCTTTTTGATGCTCACCACCACCTGGTCGAGGCTGACCGAGATCCAGCTGAACCTGCCCGTGGCCGACGCCAGCGCGTCCAGCCAGCGGCCTCGCCAGATTGTGCTGACCATCAGCGCGCAAGGACAGTACGCCATCAACAAATCGCCTGTAGGTGCCAGCTCGGTGGGCGCTTTGGTGGCGGTGTTGACCCCGCTGGCCGACAAAGACGCGATGCTGGTGATCAGCGCCGACGCTGCTGCCTCGCACCAAAGCGTCATCCACGCCATGGAGGCGGCACGCCGCAGCGGTTTGTCCAAAATCACCTTTGCTGCCCAGTCGGCCGAAGTGCCGGGCTCCTGATTGGCATGGGCCTGTCCGCCTACCTCCACCAGCTTTTGCCCCGCATCTGGTTGCGGCGTGGTCCACTCGCCTGGGCCTTGCGCCCGCTGGCGGCCTTGTATGGCGCACTCATGGCGCTACGGCGCATGGCCTACGCCTGGGGTCTGTTCAAAACCCGGCGCGTCCCCGCTCTGGTCATCGTGGTGGGCAATGTGGTGGCAGGCGGTGCAGGCAAAACGCCTGTGACCATCGCCTTGGCCAAGCACTTGCGCTCCCGGGGATTGCAGGTCGGGGTGATCTCACGCGGGCATGGACGCCGAACGCATGACGCGCGGGCCGTGACGCACAACAGCCACCCACTGGACGTAGGGGACGAACCCTTGCTGATCCACCAAGCCACGGGCGTGCCCGTTTGGGTGGCGCGGGCCCGGGCTGATGCGGCACTGGGCTTGTTGCAAGAACACCCGGGGGTGCAAGTGCTGATTTGCGACGATGGCTTGCAGCACCTGGCTTTGGCCCGCGACCTCGAAATATGCGTGATGGACGAACGCGGCACGGGCAACGGCTGGTTGCTGCCGGCAGGGCCCCTGCGCGAAGCCTGGCCGCGCCGGGTCGATTGGGTGCTGCACACGGGGCCGACCCGTTCGGCTCATGCGTCAGATAAGGACCAGCCCACCCAATACCAAGCCACACGCCAGCTGGCAGACCATGCCATCACCGCGACGGGCCAGCGCATGGCGCTGAGCGAACTGAGCCAGCGCCCCTTGCATGCCGTGGCCGGACTGGCTCGGCCAGAGGCTTTTTTCCAGATGTTGCGCCAATCGGGCCTTAGCCTCGCCACCACCACCGCCCTGCCCGACCACCACGACTACCAGGACTGGCAAGCACGCCCCGACCGCACCTGGCTGTGCACCGAGAAAGACGCGGCCAAACTCTGGCCCCATGAACCCGGTGCGCTGGCCGTGCCCTTGGTGCTCACGCCCGAAAATGATTTTTGGGCAGCCCTGGATGCGCGCATGGACACACTTTTGCAGCACTGACGCCCACCTGTACCGCCACACGGCGGACCATGGCCCCGTTATCATTGACGGCATGGACACCAAATTGCTTGAACTGCTGGTTTGCCCGGTCACCAAAGGCCCGCTCAACTTCGACCGCGAACGCCAGGAACTGCTCTCGCGCAGCGCCCGCTTGGCCTATCCGGTGCGCAAGGGCATCCCGATCTTGCTGGAAAACGAAGCCCGCACCCTGAGTGACGAAGAAATCGACCGACTGGCCGCACTGCGTCCTGCGCTCTGACAATTGACCATGACAGATGCCCCAGCGCAACGCGGCTTCACCGTGGTGATTCCTGCCCGCATGGCGTCCAGCCGCCTGCCCGACAAACCCTTGGCCGATATTGGCGGATTGCCCATGGTGGTGCGCGTCGCGCAACAGGCCCTGCAGTCTGAGGCCAGCCAAGTGGTGGTGGCCGCAGACGACGAACGGATCGTGGCCGCCTGCGCCGCCCACGGCGTGCGGGCCCTGTTGACCCGCCAAGACCATCTGAGCGGCAGCGACCGGTTGGCCGAAGCCTGCCAACTGCTGGGCTTGTCCGATGACGCGGTGGTGGTCAATGTGCAGGGCGACGAACCCCTGATGCCACCCGCGCTCATCAACGAAGTGGCCCGCGTGCTGAGCGAGCGGCCCGATGCCAGCATGAGCACGGCCGCCCACACGATCGGCTCGGTCGAAGAATTCACCAACCCCAATGTGGTCAAAGTGGCCATGGATGCCCGCCAGATGGCGCTGTATTTCAGCCGTGCCCCCATTCCCTGGTGGCGTGAGGGCCAGTCGGACTCGGGCTTCAAGGCCTTGCCCAGCCCAGCGCCGCTGCGCCACATCGGCATTTACGCTTACCGGGTTGGTTTTCTGGCGCTGTTTCCGACCTTGCCGCCCGCCCCGATTGAAACCATGGAGTCGCTGGAGCAACTGCGCGCCCTGTGGCATGGCCACCGAATCGCGGTGCATGTGACGCCCGAAGCCCCCGGCCCCGGCGTCGACACGCCGCAAGATCTGGCGCGTGTGCGCAGCCTCATCGGCTGAATTGAAAACCAGGGTAGACGTCGTAAGCCAACTTTGAGCCTGGCGTGATATTCTCAAAAACAATCTGGCAGCGGTGACAAAGCCCGTCTTGCCAAAACCATTTCAAACGATAAGGACCTTCCCATGAGACTGATTCTGTTAGGCGCACCCGGCGCCGGCAAAGGCACGCAAGCCACTTTCATCTGCCAGAAATACAACATCCCCCAAATCTCCACAGGTGACATGCTGCGCGCAGCCGTCAAGGCCGGCACCCCCCTGGGCCTGCAAGCCAAAGCCGTCATGGAGTCCGGTGGTCTGGTCAGCGACGACCTGATCATCAACCTGGTCAAGGAACGCATCGCCCAGGCCGACTGCGCCAATGGCTTCCTGTTTGACGGCTTCCCCCGCACCATCCCCCAAGCCGATGCCATGAAGGCTGCGGGCGTCAAACTCGACTACGTGCTCGAAATCGACGTGCCCTTTGATGCCATCATCGAACGCATGAGCGGCCGCCGCTCCCACCCCGCCTCTGGCCGCACTTACCATGTCAAATTCAACCCGCCCAAGGTGGCTGGTGTCGACGACCTGACTGGCGAGCCCTTGGTGCAACGTGCCGACGACCAGGAAGAAACCGTGAAGAAGCGTCTGGATGTTTACAGCGCCCAAACCCGACCACTGGTGGACTACTACTCTGGCTGGGCCAAACAAGACCCCACCGCCGCCCCCAAATACCGCGCCATTCAAGGCACGGGCAGCGTGGAAGACATCACCGCCCGTGCTTTCGAGGCGCTGGCGAGCTGATTCTTCAGCTCAGCCACCCCCACAAAGCCCCGCCCTGCGGGGCTTTGTGCTTTCGGGGCCAGCTCAGCCCTGGCCCATCAAATCCAGCATCAAGCTCACCCGCGCCTTGTAGGCGTTCAGGCCTCGTGGTGCTGTCTGCAAAGCGGGTTGCCCCACAATCTGGCCTTCGGCGCAGCGGGTGGCCACGCGCACGGCCACACCTTGGTCCTGCGCTCGGGCGAGCGCCACCCACAGGGCCTGGTGCACCGTGCCGTTGCCAGTGCCCACCACCACCAGCCCCTTCACACCTGCAGCCACCAAGGCATCCACTTGTCTCGCGTCGGCACCGGCATGGCTGGGCACGACCTCGACCCAAGGCCAATCGGCAGCAGGCTGCCCAAGCGCCAGCTGGGCATGAGCATGCGCCACCGGCCAAGCGCCCGGGTCTGTCCAACGCACAACGCCTTGCTCCACCCAGCCGCGCGGTCCTGCCTCACCCGAGCTGAAAGCGTCTAAGCGGTAAGGATGGACTTTTTGCACGTCACGGGCGCTGTGGATGCGCCCCGCACAAACGGCCAACACCCCCCGAGCCATCGGGTCGCGCACCACAGCCATGGCGTCGATCACATTTTGTGGCCCATCGGGCGAAAGCGCCGTGGCCGGGCGCATCGCGCAGGTCAGCACCACCGGTTTGTGGGTGTGCAGCAGCATTTGCAAAAACCAGGCGGTTTCTTCCAGCGTGTCGGTGCCGTGCATGATGACGATGCCCCCCACGTCCGCCTGCGCGAGCCAGTGGACACCACGCTGCGCCAAGACCTGCCAGGTGGCGTGGTCCATGTCCTTGCTGTCGAGCTGCGCCACTTGCTCGCACACCAGCTGATCGCCTTGCAGGGCATCACCCAGGCCCGGCACCGCGTCCAGCAGCTGCTGCACCCCCAGCTGTCCGGCGGTGTACGCCGTGTGGTCTGCGGCGCTCGCGGCCGTGCCGGCAATGGTGCCCCCTGTGCCCAAAACCACGATTTTTTGAATTTTTTTTGCGTTTACCACTTGCACAGCCCTAAAAACTGGTTAAAAATACAGTCACTGGATGAAAAAACAGCCTCATCCATTTCCTACAAGGAGACCGCCATGTCCGACAGCCCCAAACTCACCGCCCGGCAGCAGGAAATTCTGGAACTTATCCAGAACACCATCGCCAACACCGGTGCCCCACCCACGCGTGCCGAAATCGCCAGCGTGCTGGGCTTCAAGTCGGCGAACGCGGCTGAAGAACACCTCAAGGCCCTGGCCCGCAAAGGCGCCATCGAACTGGTCAGCGGCACCTCGCGCGGCATCCGCCTCAAAGGCAGCAACCGCAGCGCTTTGCGGGCACCGTCCGACTTGTTCAGCCTCACCCTGCCCGGCTTGGGTCAATTGAGTTTGCCGCTGGTCGGCCGTGTTGCAGCCGGTTCTCCCATTTTGGCGCAAGAGCATGTGGACCGGACCTATCAGATTGAAAGCAGCTTGTTTGCCGAGCCACCCGATTACTTGCTGCGCGTTCGCGGCATGTCCATGCGGGACGCAGGCATCATGGACGGCGACCTGCTGGCCGTGAAATCCACCAAAGAAGTCCGCAACGGGCAAATTGTGGTGGCACGGCTGGGCGATGAAGTCACCGTCAAGCGGCTTCGCAAGACCAGCGGCGGCATCGAGCTGTTGCCCGAAAATCCCGACTACCCCACGATCGTGGTCAACCCCGAAGAGCCCTTCGACATCGAAGGCTTGGCCGTGGGCCTGATCCGCAACACACTCCTGATGTAAAGCACCTGCTTGTTGCATCAGGTGGCGGGCGCTGGCAGCATGGTTCTGCCAGCCCTGATGCAACAGGCTTCTTCAGCAATCCTGCCTGTGTCCAACCTCCATGCTTTTGAAAGGTTTCACATGGGAATCGCTCTGCTTGCTTTTTCGGGTCTTTTTCAAGGCCTCTCCAGTCTCCACCGTGCAGCACCTGTTGCGGTCAAACCGCAACGCAGCAAGGCCTATTTGCGGCCGGTCTGGGCCACACGCCAGCCAGCGTGCGGGCCTCTGGCAGCGCGCAACGCGCCCCAGCCGCAACGCACCCCAGCTGTGGCCACACCCGCCCTGCGCGTTGTGCGGGTGACCGACAGCGATCAACGGGTCAAAGGTGCCGGTCGCATGGTGATTTCAGGGCGCATGGCCGATGTCTGCGCTGAACTGGACCGCCTGGCCGCACTGGAAGCCGCACAGGCCCGCATTTGACATCCAATGCCGTCCGGCTGACCTGAAGGGGTCGCCTCGTCAAGGCACAATGGAGGGATGAACATTGTGATCCTTGACGACTACCAAGATGCAGTGCGCAAACTCGACTGCGCAGTCAAACTCGAAAACTTCCCGGCCAAGGTCTACACCAACACCGTCAAGGGCATCGGGCAGCTGTCTGTGCGTTTGAAAGACGCAGACATCATCGTGCTGATCCGCGAACGCACCCAGCTCACGCGGGCCCTGATCGAAAAACTGCCGCGCTTGAAGCTGATTGCCCAGACAGGCCGGGTGGGTGGGCACATCGATCTGGCCGCCTGCACAGAACGCGGCGTGGCCGTGGCCGAAGGTGTCGGCTCTCCGGTCGCGCCCGCCGAGTTGACCTGGGCCTTGATCATGGCCGCGGCCCGTCGACTGCCTCAGTACATCGGCAACCTGAAACACGGCGCCTGGCAGCAATCGGGCCTGAAGGCCGGCTCGATGCCTGCCAATTTCGGGCTGGGCACCGTGCTGCGCGGCAAAACGCTGGGCATTTGGGGATACGGCCAGATTGGTCAGCTGGTGGCCGGATACGGCAAAGCCTTTGGCATGGATGTCATGGTTTGGGGCAGCGACGAGTCTCGCACGCGGGCCGTCCAGCATGGCCACAGGGCCGCCAGCAGTCGCGTTGCCTTTTTTGAAGAGTCCGATGTGTTGTCGCTGCATTTGCGGTTCAACGAAGCCACCCAGGGCCTGGTCACAGGCGATGACCTGGGTCGAATGAAGCCTACCGCCTTGTTTGTGAACACCTCGCGCGCCGAGCTGATCGAACCCAACGCACTGATCGGTGCCTTGAACCGCGGTCGCCCCGGCTTGGCAGCAGTCGACGTTTTCGAATCCGAGCCCATTTTGCAAGGCTCGGCCCTGCTCCGCCTGGAAAACTGCATTTGCACACCGCACATCGGTTATGTCGAAAAAAACAATTACGAACTGTATTTCGGTGCCGCATTCGACAACGTGGTGAATTTCATCAAAGGCACCCCCACCAACATCGTCAATCCCGGCGCTCTGCAAGTGCGGCGCTGAGCCTGTATGACCACACCTTTTGGTAGGTGAACTCAGGCCATAATCTTGGGTGTTCTTCTGCTGTACAAGCCGGAGCCTGCAGGCAGCAGTTGTTAGACGCCATATTGAATCCCTTTAAGACTTCTTTTTTATGACCCTTGCATTCTCCAAAGTTGCCATCATCGGCGCCGGCGCCATGGGCCGGGGCATCGCCCAAATCGCCGCACAAGCAGGCAGCCAGGTCTGGCTGTACGACACGCAGGCCGAAGCCATCGCCAAAGCCCGCGACGCGGTGTTTCAGCAGTGGGACAAGCTGCAGGAAAAAGGCCGCCTGACGGCCGAAGCTGTGGCTGGTCACAAAAGCCGCCTGCTGGGCGCTGCCACGCTGCAAGACCTAGCGGGCTGCGAGCTGGTGGTCGAGGCCATTGTGGAAAAGCTCGAGATCAAGAAAAGCCTGTTCAGTGATCTGGAAAAAGTGCTGGCACCCAGCGCTGTGCTGGTGACCAACACCTCGTCGCTCTCGGTCACGGCCATTGCTACCGCCTTGCAGCGCCCGGGCCAGTTTGCGGGTTACCACTTCTTCAACCCCGTGCCGCTCATGAAAGTGGTCGAGGTGATCGCAGGTCTCAAAACCGATCCAGCGGTCTGCCAGCGCCTGTCCGACTTTGCGCGTCAGATGGGCCACACGCCCGTGCAAGCACAAGACACCCCCGGCTTCATCGTCAACCACGCGGGCCGTGGCTACAGCACCGAAGCGCTGCGCATCGTGAGCGAGGGCATTGCCGATTTCGCCACCATCGACCGCATTCTGCGCGACCAGGTGGGCTTCAAACTCGGACCCTTCGAACTGTTTGACCTCACGGCCCTGGACGTGTCGCACCATGTGATCGAAGCGATCTACCACCAGTATTACGAAGAGCCGCGCTACCGCCCCAACGTGATCACGGCCCAGCGCCTGGCCGGTGGAGTGGTCGGCAAAAAAGTCGGCGATGGCTTCTACAAGTATGTCGACGGTGTGGCCCAAGTGCCAGCCGAGCCGCCTGTGCCTGTGGTCGACAATATCCCTCCCGTGTGGGTCTCGCCCCGCGCAGCACGCCGCATGGAGCTGCTGCAACTGCTCAAGGACCTGGGCGCCAAAATCGAAACCGGTGCCTCCCCATCGCCCGAGGCGCTGACCCTGGTGGCGCCCTTGGGCTTTGACATCACCACGGTGGCCGTGGTCGAACGCCTGGACCCAGCCCGCACGGTGGGCATCGACATGCTGATCGACGACGCTGCCACCAAACGCCGCGTGCTGGCCACCAACCCTGCCACCCGCGCCGACATGCGCGATGCTGCGCACGCCCTGTTTGCCCGCGACGGCAAGGCCGTGTCGGTGATCCGAGACAGCGGCGGTTTTGTGACCCAACGCGTGGTAGCCACCATCGTGAACATCGCCTCCGACATTTGCCAGCAACGCATCTGCACCCCGCAAGACCTGGAAACGGCTGTCACGTTGGGCCTGGCTTACCCCTTGGGACCTTTGGCCATGGGCAACCGTTATGGCCCGACCAATGTGCTGGAAGTGCTGTTCAACCTGCAAACGGTCTATGGTGACCCACGCTATCGCCCCAGCCCCTGGTTGCGCCGACGCGGCGCCATTGGTCTGTCGCTGATGCACACCGAAGACTGATCAGCCTCAACACCAAGGACGCCCATGACCGCCCAATTGCTCAGCACCAGCGAAGGCCAGACCCTGGTTTTGACCCTCAGCAACCCGGAGTTTCGCAACGCCCTCGGTCCCGAGATGTACGCCGCAGGCGTCGAAGCTTTGAGCGTGGCCGAATCCAGCGCCGATGTGCGCAGCGTGGTCATCACCGGGGCCAACGGCATCTTCAGCGCAGGTGGCAATTTGCAGCGCCTGCAAAACAACCGCCATTTGCCGCCTGAGCACCAAGCGCAAAGCATCGAAGGCCTGCACAACTGGATCGAAGCCATCCGCACTTTCCCCAAACCGGTGATTGCGGCGGTGGAAGGTCCTGCCGCTGGTGCCGGTTTTTCGCTGGCATTGGCTTGCGACATGATCGTGGCCGCCCGTAACAGCGTGTTCGTGATGGCCTACAGCTCGATTGCCTTGTCGCCCGATGGCGGGGGCAGCTGGAGTCTGTCGCGCGCTGTGCCGCGCCAACTGGCCACCGAGCTGCTGATGTGCGGCGAGCGCATCGGTGCCGAACGTTTGCAGCAGCTGGGCGTGGTGAATCGACTGGTGGACGCCGGACAAGCCCTGCAGCAGGCTTTGCAACTGAGCGAACAGCTCAACGCCCGCGCTCCCAATGCGCTGGCCAGCATCAAGGAATTGCTGGGCGATGCCGACGGCAGCAGCCTCAATGCGCAACTGGCGCGTGAGCGCGACCACTTTGTCAAAAACCTGCACCACGCCAATGCGGGCATCGGCATTTCCGCATTCCTGAACAAGCAAAAACCCGAATACGAATAAAGCGACTGGTCCCCCAGGCGACAAAAAAACGATTCCCAGTCACTCAAAGGACAGAGCATGGACGAACCGATTCTGACAATGGAGGAAAGAGAGGCGATCAATGGTGGTCGCTGGTTCTCAACCCTTTCACCTTCACTTCGTCACGACATACTTCGATGCGCTTACGTCAAACGTTTCAAGGACGGCGACATGCTCGCGGCACGGGGAGACCCGCCCGAGCAATGGATTGCCTGTGCCAAGGGCGCGGTGCGCGTGAGCTCGACCTCGGTGTCGGGCAAGCAGATCACCTTGACCTATGTGGAGCCGGGCATCTGGTTTGGCGATGTGTCGATCTTCGACGGGGACCGACGCACGCACGATTGTTATGCACACGGCGACACGACCACGCTCAACGTGGCCAAGGCCGACTTCAAGAAAATCCTGTCCCAGCACGTCGAGTTTTACGAAGCCATGCTGCGTCTGCAGTCGCGCCGCATTCGCCAGCTGTACGGTCTGGTGGAAGACCTCAACACCCTGCCCTTGCGCGCGCGCTTGGCCAAACAGCTCAACCACTTGCTGCGCAGCTACGGCGTGCCCAGTCTGTCGGACGCCAAGGCGATCCGCATCAGCCTGCAACTGGCCCAGGAAGAACTGGCCCAGCTGCTGGGTGCGTCGCGCCAGCGCGTCAACCAGGAACTCAAGCAAATGGAACGCGAGCAGATCATCCGCATCGAGCCCGGTGGCTTGGTGGTGCTCGATCGCGATGCATTGCTGCTGATCGTGAACGCGGACCACTGACGCGCCACAGTTTTTTCATCTCACCGCTGACTGCAGCGGCCCTTGATTTTCGACGGGTCACCCCATGAGTGCTTTTGATCATTTCGTGGGGACCCGGCCTGTCACCGGCACCCACACCTTCGACATCCCGGCCTTGGAAAGCTGGCTCACGGCCAAGCTGCCCGGGTTTGCAGGCCCCTTGAGCGTGGAAATGTTCAAGGGTGGCCAATCGAACCCTACCTACAAGCTGATCACCCCTTCACGCCAATACGTGATGCGGGCCAAACCCGGCCCGGTGGCCAAGCTGCTGCCCTCAGCCCATGCCATCGAACGCGAGTTCACCGTGATGCAAGGCTTGCACGGCACCGACGTGCCCGTGGCGCAAATGCATGCGCTGTGCGACGACGAGTCGGTGATTGGCCGCGCGTTTTATGTCATGGAGTTCGTGCAAGGCCGCGTGCTGTGGGACCAGTCTCTGCCCGGCATGACGCCTGCTGAGCGCGGAGAAATTTACGACGAGATGAACCGTGTGCTGGCGGCGCTGCACAAAGTCGACTTTGCCAAGCAAGGCCTGGCCAGCTATGGCAAACCGGGTAACTACATCGAGCGCCAGATCGGCCGCTGGAGCAAACAATACGCCGCCTCCATCACCCAACCCATCCCCGAGATGGACCAGCTGATCGACTGGCTGCCGAAAAACATCCCGGACAGCGCCAAGGACGATTCGCTGGTCAGCATCGTGCACGGTGATTACCGCCTGGACAACCTGATGTTTCACCCCACCAAAGCCCGCGTGCTGGCGGTACTCGACTGGGAACTGTCCACCCTGGGCCACCCGCTGGCCGACTTCAGCTACCACTGCATGGCCTGGCACATCAGCCCGGGGACCTTCCGCGGCATTGGCGGGCTCAATCTGGCAGAGCTCGGCATTCCCTCTGAAGCCGAATACATCCGCCGCTATTGCGAGCGCACCGGCTTCACCACGCCCGAGGCCTTGGCCAAAGACTGGAATTTTTACCTGGCCTACAACATGTTCCGCATCGCGGCCATCTTGCAAGGCATTGCCAAACGCGTCGAAGACGGTACTGCGTCCAGCGAACAAGCCAAAACTTCAGGCGCAGGGGCCCGCCCCATGGCCGAGTTGGCCTGGCGCTTTGCCCGCCAAGCGTGACCCCATTTTTAAGAACCGAATCCCAACCCTAGGAGAGAGACCATGGATTTTGAATACACCCCCAAGGTCAAAGACATGCAGGCCCGCTTGCTCGCCTTCATGGACGAGCACATCTACCCCAACGAGGCGAGGTTCTTTGAAGAAATTGCCGAAAACCGCGCCAAAGGCAATGCTTGGGTGCCCACCAAAATCGTCGAGGAGCTCAAGCCCAAGGCCCAAGCCGCCGGCCTGTGGAACCTGTTTTTGCCCAAGTCCAAGCGGGCGCCACAGGGTTTGTCCAACCTGGAATACGCGCCCATGTGCGAAATCATGGGGCGTGTGCCTTTTGCCGCCGAGGTCTTCAATTGCTCGGCACCTGATACGGGCAACATGGAAACCCTGGAGCGTTACGCCAGCGAAGAACTCAAGGACCAGTGGCTGGAACCCTTGCTGCGCGGCGAGATCCGCTCGGCCTTTTTGATGACCGAGCCCGATGTGGCTTCGTCCGACGCCACCAACATCGAGTGCGAAATCCGCCGCGAAGGCAACGAGTATGTGATCAACGGCCGCAAGTGGTGGTCGTCCGGCGCGGGCGACCCACGCTGCGCGGTCTACATCGTGATGGGCAAGACCAACCCCGACGCGGGTCGCCACGAGCAGCAATCCATGATCGTGGTGCCCGCCAACGCGCCGGGCATCACCGTGGTGCGTGCCCTCTCAGTGTTTGGCTACGACGACGCCCCGCACGGCCACATGGAAGTCGTACTCAAAAACGTGCGTGTCCCTGCCGAGAACATTTTGCTGGGCGAAGGCCGTGGCTTTGAAATCGCGCAAGGTCGCTTGGGCCCTGGCCGCATCCACCACTGCATGCGCTCGATTGGCATTGCCGAGCGGGCGCTCGAGCTGATGTGCAAACGCCTGAACGAGCGTGTCGCATTTGGCCGCGAAGTGGCCCGCCAGACCGTATGGCAAGAGCGCATCGCCGAGTCGCGCTGCATGATCGAGCAGGCCCGCCTGCTCACCCTCAAAGCCGCCTACATGATGGACACCGTCGGCAACAAGGTCGCCAAGGCCGAGATCGCCATGATCAAGATCGTGGCGCCCAACATGGCCTGCCAGATCATCGACTGGGCCATTCAAGCGCACGGCGGTGGTGGGGTATCACAAGACTTCCCGCTGGCCTATGCCTACGCCCACCAGCGCACCCTGCGCCTGGCCGACGGTCCAGACGAGGTGCACCGCAATTCGCTGGCCAAGCTGGAATTGGCCAAGCAGTTGAGCTTGCCCGGCGATGTCAACATGCCCGTGACACGCGGCAGCTGAACACCCATCAGCCCCCGGAAAAACGGCCTGCTCTGCAGGCCGTTTTCACTGGATTGGCGTCCTTCCAGTGCCTGACGCTCAAGGCCGTTCCCTGTCAGTGCGCTGGCGATGGGTCTTGCGCATGACCAACGGACTTTTTTGAATGCCATGGCCTGAAACAGGCCATTTGGAGGTTAGAATATGCGCAGTCGGAGCGTAGCGCAGCCTGGTAGCGCATCTGCTTTGGGAGCAGAGGGTCGCGAGTTCGAATCCCGCCGCTCCGACCATTTCTTGATGGCTCAACCACAGGAAGATTCCAAAGTCTGTTCTCAGGCAAACCCACAAAAAAAGGCCCGTCAGGGCCTTTTGTGTTTCTGGATTGTTTGACACTTCTGCCCGTAGCTCAGTTGGATAGAGCAACAGCCTTCTAAGCTGTGGGTCACAGGTTCGATCCCTGTCGGGCAGACCAATCGGCCATGCCCGAGCCTTGTGCCATCAGTTGGCGTAATGCGTCTTGCGGCCAGTGTCTGCCAACAAACTGGGCAAAGTCTGCCATGCTTGCGAGATGTCCCTGATCAGGGTTTTGACCTCTTCAAGTGCTGCCAAGTCGTTGTGTGCGTTGATGTGAAACAGTCGACGTGTGATGTACGCGTACAACTCGTTCAGGTTTTGAGCCAACTCGCCGCCGCGCTCAAAATCCAGCGCACCTTGCAGACCCACCACAATGCGACCTGCACGCGCCAAGGCCTTGGATTTATCCTCAATGGCATTGTTCTGAATGTGGCCGGTCGCCGTCGCCAGACTCTCCAGCAAGCCATCAAACAACATCTGGATCAGCTGAATGTTGTCCGCCGTGGCCACACCGGCGGTGACTTGGACAGAACCATAACTCTCAGCAAATTTGGAATAGGCACGCATGGAAAAACCTCTTTACTACTTCAGTAACAGAGGAATCGGCAGAATCTCGGAAAACTTGAGTCCGGACCCACCTTGCAGCTTGCTTTATTTCACCTCAGCGCAGCACCGGGCGAACCTTCGGGCTCTACTGCTGGAGGCACAACAGCTTGTGGGTCCTGGGCGGTGGCAGTCGGAGGATTCAGGATAGGCATCAACCAGTCAGACAAAGGGCTGCCGGTATCCAACAAGGTTTTACTGAGCAAGAATTGCCCGGCTTCATCCATGGAAGCCCGAATTGGGGCCCACTCCGCCTCCGGGGTTTGCGATGCGTTCAGTCCACATTGGTACAAGGCATTGGCCTGAGCCGATGGAATCCACGACTCCACCAGCCCCTTGGAGGTGGAGACTTGCTTGGTATTTTTTGGCTCACCCGAAAAACCACGCTGCCCGTCCTTGAAGCCCTCCTGGTAAAGGGCTTCGATGTGTTTGGACAGCACCACCTGGTACTGGCTTCGCAACTCAGCGATGGCGTCAGCGTCAAGTCCCTCGGCTGCCCGACCGGTCATGGTGTCCCACAGTTTTTTGGAAGACAAGCCCATGAACGGTACCGCCGCACGCGCCGACTTTTCATTGATGGACGTCATCACCTTGCGGGTTTCTTTTTCAATCGCGTTGACACGGTCAATCAGATAGATGACCAGTATCAGGATCAGCAGCAAGCCGATCGCCATCAAGGCATTGACCAAGGCTTCCATAAAGATCAAACGGAGCCAGAGCTCCCTGAAGGGGATTCATTGGAATCCGCACCATCCGCCTTGGCTTGCGAGCCCTCTTCGGCCGCCAGCTCGTCACGCAGGAAACTCAGGACCTGGAAGGGTTCTTGCAAACGCAAATCGTAATAGCTGATTTGATTCGCCAAGGCCTGCATGGCTTCAATGGCTTTTTGTGCGGACAATTCCATTTTTTGGTACCGCGCACCCATCGCGAAAGCCTCAGTCACATATTCTTCGGGCAAATAAGCGTAAATATCGGACTCACCAGCGCGTATTTTCTGAAATTTCGAAGGCACAGGCAGTTCTGGCACGGGCTTGCCAGCTGCGATCGACAGACTGGCCAACTCCTGCCAAGCCGCGGTCTGTTCAGCCCCTGCAATGAATGTTTTGTCCAGATGTGCGCGACAAAGCATGCCCATGCGCATCCGCAGGCTCCGTGCTTCGCGCGAGTCAGAGTCCAAAGACACCACTTTTTCAAACGCCGCCACGGCGCGCTTCATCTCGTCAGCCGGATTGTTGCGATTGAAAATACTGAGCATTGGAGTTTTGAATGGTTTTAAGAGATTTGCAGATTTTGCCGCAACTTCTTCACCACTGTCGAAAGAATTTGACTCACCCTGGACTCGCTGACCCCCAAAACCTCGCCAATTTCCTTGAGATTGAGTTCTTCGACGTAATAAAGCGACATGACCATGCGCTCGCGCTCAGGCAACTGGTCAATCGCCTGGACCACGGCCTCCATGAACTCGGCCTCCTCCACCATGACCTCGGGCTGCATGGCGCTGTCGCCAGGCATGCTCATGACCTCGTCGTTGACCACTTCCATCGAGAAGGTCTCAAAACGCTTGGCCTGCCCCCGCTCCTTGTGGAATTCCTCGATGTCCTTGCCCATGTACAAGGCCAATTCGGCCTGGGTGGGGGCACGCCCGAGCTCGGCGGCCAAAACGTGCACGGCTTCGTTCTCGTTTTTATTGAACGCCACGGCCGAGCGTGGCAAAAAAGATTGCCTGCGCACTTCGTCCAGGATGGCCCCGCGCACCCGGCTGAGTGCGAAATGCTCGAATTCAAAACCTTTGGTGGGGTCAAAAGACCGTGCGGCCTCGATCAGACCGACCATGCCCACCTGAACCAGCTCATCCAGCTCCATGAAAGGCGGCAAACGGGCCTTCAGGTGCACAGCCACCCGCTTGACCATGGGCATGTGCGCCAGGATCAGCGATTCGTGCCGGTTACCGACCTCTTCGTACAAGGAGACGTTGCTGCTCATGCGCCTCACCCACCCACTGGAACACGGAGCATGCGCTCCATGAAAAACTGCATCCGCCCGGATGCCGACTGGATCAGTGGTAATTGGGTCACCGCTTCGGCCAGCGCACGGAAATCCCGCGCAGCAGCACTGCCGGGCGCGTAATCGAGCACCGACTGGTATTTGCGCAAGGCCTGCAGCACCAACTCATCGCCCTCAATGGCGTTCAAGTAACGGATGGACACCCCCAGAAAACGGGTACACACATCGTTCAGGCGCCTGTAGAGCTGGCGTCCTTCATGGGCACTGCCCACCATGTTGGGAATCAGGTAAATCTCGTCCAGGGACTGCTCGGTGGCCATGACCTTGATCAAACCGTAAGCGTCGGCGATCGAGGACGGCTGGTCGCACACCACCACAAAGCGGCGCTGACAAGCGGCCATGAACTCCAACACGGCAGGCGCAATGCCCGCTGCGACATCCACCACCAGGTAATCGACGGGTTCGTCCAAGGTGTCAAACGCATGGATCATGGTGGCGATTTGCGCCGAATCGAGCGCGGCAATGTCGCGCAAACCGGAAGCACCGGGGACCAGCCGCACGCCCTGCGCGGTCGTGATCAGCACCTCTTGCAAGGTTTTGCTGCCGTTGAGCACATGGCTGATGTTGAAAGGCGCATGCGCTCCCAGCGCGATCTGCGCATTGGCCATGCCCAGGTCGGCGTCCAGCAGCATCACCTTGTGGCCGCGCATGGCCAAAGCCACGGCCAAATTGATCGACACGGTGGTTTTACCGGCCCCCCCTTTGCCGCTGGCGACTCCGATGACTTGGGGGAAACTTTTTTTATCCATGAACAGCTTTGGCAGACGACTTGGCCGTCACAGCCCGTGGCCTGACGGCACGGGTCTTGGGTTGAACTTCAGGGGCCAAGGCCACCTCTTTTTTGACACGGGGTTTGCGCGCGGCCTTGGCAAGCTGGGCAGCGGCTTGCACATGCGAGATCTCGGGCAACAAGGCATGCAAGGGCGTCATGGCCAGGCCAACCAAGCGCTCGGCGCCAAAGCGCAGGGGCGGCACGTTGATTTTGCTGTCTTCGGCCATGCAGGAGACGGCCAAGGGCTGGTCGCACAGACCCTTGATCAAAGGCCATGGGTAGGCCGCTTCGTCCACTTTGGTGAGCATCAGGGAAGCCCAGCGCATGTCTGAATTCTGGAGGATTTTTTGCACACTGGTCACTGTAGCATCAACAGGCAAGACCGCATGGATGCCCAGGGCCGAAAAAGACTGTTTCAACTGCTGTGCGTGGACCGCAAAATCGGTGCCGGGCGTGTCGATCCAGATCGTTTTGCCTTGCAGCTCGTCGAGCAAGGTCTGCAGCATGGCCAGGTCAGCGGCGCGATAGCACGCGGCACCCGCTTGCGAAGCCAGCAACTGGATTTGCGACCAGGCACCGGGGCGCTGGTCACCGTAACTGATCATGACCTGCTTTTCAGCGCCGTGCGCTTGGGCTGCGGCGTAGGCCAATCGGCCCAGCATCGAGGTTTTGCCCGCGCCCGAAGGCCCGCACAAGGCATGCACGCCCACATCAGGCACCTTCATGGCCGGGCGGCTGATGGCGTCGGTCAAGAGGCCTTCGACCACAGGCCAGGCCTCCCCAAGGGTCTCCAGGCCCTGGATGCTGTCGGTCAGCAAACTGCGCAGCGCCACCGGCATGCCCACTTCCTGCATGGCCAGGGTCAACTTCTGGATATCGGGCGACAAGCCCTGCGCGGCTTGCCATGATTGCATTTGGCGCGACAAGGCGAACTCTTTGCGCAAAGCCGACATTTCCTGGCGCAGCATCTCGACGATTTCCTGGCTGCGTTGCTGTTCATAACGCGCCGCCTGGATGGCCGCTGGGTGCAGGGCGGCCTCGCCCGGCGCCTGGGTCGGCGTGACCACAGCCTGAGGCTGGGCAGGCAGGCTGCGTGCACGAAAAGCTTCCTGAGCCGTCTGCAAATCCAGGTCGGCTTCTTCTTGCGCCGTGTCCTCTTGCGCAAGGTCTGTGGCGGCCTGTGAGTTTGCGTTTTGAAACACCTCGGCAAAAGGCAAAGACGCGTCTTTGTCCGCCTGGAAGGACACGTCCTGTGCCGGAGATGTGAGCGCAGACGACGCGTTGGCTGGGGGCTGCACCGCTTTGTTGGCCACGTCAACCGCCACGATCAGTTCGGTCTGCTGGTCGACCCTTTGGCTTGAAATGATCAGCACATCGGGGCCATACATCTGAATGGCTTTCTCGTTGGCTGAGCGGCTGTCACGGGCGATGATGCGTTTGAGTTCCATGATTTATCAGGCTTGGGTCACAGAGGGGTTGTTGCGTGGATCGGCTTGCACGGTGTTGATCACCTTGACGGCCTGATCGTCCGGAATTTCGCTGTAGGACAGCACCGTGAGGTCGTTCACGCGGTAACGCACGGCACGGGACATCCAGGGCCGGATGGCGGGCGAGACCACGAGCACCGCGGGCAGCCCCTGCTCTTCGGTGGCCCGGGCGCTCTCGCGCAACGCGGCAAACAGGCTTTCGGCGAGGCCTGGCTCCAGCACCATGCCGGCCGAGTTGGTGTTTTGCTGCAACACGTTGTGCAGCAGCTGCTCCAGCTGAGGGTCCAGGGTCAGGACCGACAAGGTGTCGCGGTTCTCGGTCAGGCTTTGCACGATCATGCGGCCAAGCTTGGGGCGGACCAATTGGGTCAATTGGTCGGGGTCTTGCGTGCGGCCGCACACTTCAGTCAGGGCTTCCACGACGGTGCGCATGTCGCGGATCGGCACTGATTCCTGCAAGAGGTTCTGCAAGGTGCGTGTGACCACGCCCAAGGACAGTTTGGCAGGCACCAGCTCTTCCACCAGCTTGGGGGATTTGGCGGCCAGTTTGTCCAGCAGCTTCTGGGCTTCGTCGTGGCTCATCAGTTCGGAGGCGTTGTCGCGCAAGACCTTGTTCATGTGGGTCGCAATGGCGGTGCTGGGGTCCACCACGGTGTAGCCCAGCGCCCGGGCCTGGTCGCGCCAGGCGGGCTCGATCCAGACAGCCTCCAGACCGAAGGCGGGCTCTTTGGTCGCCTGCCCTTCGACTTTGCCGTACACCTTGCCCGGGTTGATGGCCAACTCGCGGCCGACCTTGACTTCGCCACGGCCGCGCACCACACCATTCAAAACAATGTGGTAGGCGTCGGGCTCCAGATTGAGCGCATCGCGGATGCGCACCGGTTGCACCAGAAAGCCCAACTCAGCGGAGAGTTTCTTGCGCACGCCCTTCACGCGGGTCATCAGCTGACCACCCGACTCGACGTTGACCAGCGGAATCAGGCCATAACCGATCTCCAGGCCGATCAAATCCACCTGCTCCACATCGTCCCAGTCCAGCTCTTTGGGGGCTTCGTTCACGGGCAAAGCCGGAGCGGCCGAGCTTTGCTGCAGCAGCATTTGTTTGCGCATGACCATGAAAGCCACCCCGGCCGTAGCGGCCGCCAGGGTCAAAAAGACCAGGTGCGGCATGCCCGGCACCAAGCCCAAAATGGTCAAGATACCGGCCGCAATGAACAGGGCCGGCACGTTCGACAGCTGGTTGGTGGCCTGCTCGGTCATCGACTCGGAGGTGGTCACCCGGGTCACGATGATGGCGGTGGCCAGCGACAAGAACAAAGATGGGATTTGAGCGACCAGACCATCGCCAATGGTCAGCAGCACATAAATGCGGCTGGCATCGCCCACCGACAGGTTGTGCTGGCTGATGCCAATCACCAGGCCACCCACGATGTTGATGATCAAAATCAGCAGGCCCGCCATGGCGTCGCCGCTGACGAACTTGGAGGCACCATCCATGGAGCCGAAGAAGTCCGACTCCTGGGCCAGCTCCTCGCGGCGTTTTTTGGCGATTTCCTGGTCGATCACCCCGGCGTTCAAGTCGGCGTCGATCGACATTTGTTTACCGGGCATCGCGTCCAGGGTGAAACGGGCATTGACCTCGGAGACACGGCCGGCACCCTTGGTCACCACAAAGAAGTTCACGATCATCAAGATCACGAAGATGATGAAACCCACCACGTAGTTGCCGCCGATCACGAACTCGCCGAACGCCGCGATCACCTTGCCGGCCGCTTCCGGGCCTTCGTGGCCGTTGACCAGCACCACACGGGTCGAGGCCACGTTCAAGGCCAGACGCAGCATGGTGGCAAACAGCAAAACCGAGGGGAAAGACGAAAACTCCAGCGGTTTGCGGGTGCCGATGGCGATCATGATCACCACCAGGCCGATCATGATGTTGAAAGTAAAAAGGATGTCCAGCAGCAAGGGGGGCAGCGGCACCACCAACATCGCCATGATCAACAGGACCAATGCGGGCAAACCCAAACCCGCCAGATCGAAGCGGGCAAAGTTCTGTCGGATGGCTGACAGGGTCAATGTGGTCATGTGGAAATGGGCGCTGACAGAGTGAACAGAGGGCTGGGGTGTAAATGTTTCAACACCCTGAAGCAAGGCGCATGCCACACCAACCGACACCCCTATCTCAAGATCCGGCACACCCATGCAAAGCTGGTGCGCAACTTGCTCAATCAGGTGATCACAGACGCCAGCGGCAAAAAATGGCCGCTGCCCCTGAACCGCTTGAACCCGTGAAACCCCTGACCAGACGACACGCCCATGACCATCGCCTTGATAGATACCGCCAGCCTTGCCAACAGCAGTGCCCCCATCGATTTGGGGCTCAAAAGCGAGCCAGGCTCACGCCAAGACACCTCCGAATTTGGGCAAGTGATGTCGGATGTCATGGGGCCACTCAAAGAGCTTGTGCCGGGCTTGTCAGAGCCAGCTGTCTTGATGACTGCTCCCCCGCAAAATGGGATGCAGCTGCCGATGGCTGGGCAAGCCATGACCCAGAACCCGGTCTTCCCGGCCCCCTTCGGCGTCGCCTTCGGGGACGATGCGCTCAAAGCCGTTCATCTGGGACCCCACCTCAAAGTGATCACTGCGGAAACCACTGCGCCCGACGAGCAAAGCCTGGAAGCCTTTGCCCGTTCGCAAGGTCTGGACGAAACCGCTGTGCAATGGCTCATGGGCACCGCACCGGCCATGATGCCCCCTGCGGTGCCCGGCCAGGTCAGCGGCTTGGCGTCCCAAGGCGGACCATTTGGCGTGGCGGACGCAGCGAGCCCCCTCCCACAAGCCACTTCTTTGAATACGTTAGGCATGCCTCCCGAAGCTACCGCGCCAGACTCTGCCGCCAGCTTACCCGGGGAGCCCATGAAAACAGGCGCAGGGCTCAAGACCGACACGCCTGCATTACCAAGCAGCTTGAACAGCGCCGCACTGTGGGCCATGAGCCAAGCCACCGAGAAAGCCCGCGTCACCAGCCCAACAGCCGAAGCGTCCCCCGATGCAACGAAAATGACGTTCCAGATGATGCCCCCGCCCCCTCCAGCAGCCATCTGGATGCTGCGACATGGTCTTGCCCCCTCCCCGACCAAGGAGAACGTTAGTACCAAAGGCGGTGTGGCGTTGAGCGAACTGGACTTGAGCGAGGCGGCAAGACCTGAACTGCTGGAAAGCCTGAGCCAGAGCATGGCTGAAGGCGGTGCCTCGGCCACTCCGGGCGCCGCCCCCACACCTTTGTCTGGCCATGGCTCACACCGCCTGGACCCGGCGGCTGCAGCCCGTCAGGATGGCCAGAACCCAGACGCCAGCGCCTCCGCACCCGACGCCGCCTTGGCACAACGCAGCGAAAACGTGCAGAACCTGGCCGAAAAAATGGGTCAAGCGGTGGGCCAGCGCATCCTGTCCGAGATCGAAAAAGGGCAATGGCACCTCAAACTCTCGCTTCGGCCCGCCACCTTGGGCCACATCGAGGTCGAGATGCGCATGCGCAGCGGTGAGCTGGATGCGGTTTTCACGGCCCCGCAAGCCTTAACGCGAGAACTGCTGCAAGACGGCATGGCCAAACTCAAAGAGACGCTCAATCAAATGGGCATGGATGTTGCTTCCATGCAGGTAGGTGACGGGCAAACCCGACAACGTGGCGGAGAGTCGACACCCGGACAAATGTCAAAATCGACAAATACCGGCGTCAACGCTTCAGAATCCACGACCACCCCTGCCGTCAACGCCCCGCGCATGAAAATGGGACAAGACGGCTGGGATGTGCTGGTTTGACACGCAATCAATCAAGGAATCGACATGGCAGACGAAGAAATTGAAGTTGAAGGCAAGAAAAAATCGCCTCTGATCAAAATTGTGGTGATCGCCCTGGTAGCCATCTTGTTGCTGGTCGGCACGGCCGTGGGCACGATGTTCGTCACAGGCTTCTTCGACAAGAAAGACACGGCCGCTGCCGAGCAGGCCCTGAAAAACATGGAAGCCGGTGCTGCCGACAGCAAAGCGGCAGCGAGCGAGGCCGCGCCCCAAAAGAAGGCCAAGGAATCGCCTGAACTGCAGCGCTTTGAAAACAGCTACATGGAGTTGGAAAAGCCCCTGGTCTCCAACCTGACCAACACCCGCAAAGTGATCCAGTTGAACCTGGCCATCATGACTCACTACGACGAACGGGTTTTCAAGAACGCCAAAAAGCATGAATTCGCGCTGCGCTCGGTCGCCCTCGATGTGATGCGTCAGATGACCGAAGCCGACCTGGCCAAACCCGAGTTCCGCAAGGAACTGGCCGCCAAGATCCGTGAAGAAATGAACGGGGTCTTGCAGAAATACGAAGATTTCGGCGGCATCGAAGAGGTTTTCTTCACCAGCTTCGTGGTTCAGTGAACCCACAAGCTCTTGAAAAGAAACCCTGACCATGGCTGAAAACCAACCCCTGTTGTCCCCGGATGAACTGGCCGCTTTGTCGGCCAGCATCAGCGACGGCAGTCTGGACGTCGACACGGGCTACAACCTGGATGCCCAGGTGCGCAAGCACGATCTGGCGGCAGAAGACAGCAGCCTGGGGGTGAACGTCTCCTCGCTGGACATGATCAACGAGCGCTTCATCCGCATGTTCCGCTTGGGCATGCTCGAAGTGCTGCGCACCAGCCCCCGCATCAACCCCAGCCGCGCCCAGATCGTTCGCTTCAGCGACTACATCAAGGACCTGAAAGCGCCCTTGTCGGTGAACATCATCCGCATGGCGCCTTTGCGTGGCTATGCCATGGTGGTGATCGAGCCGACCGTGGTCTTCAGCTCGCTGGACAGTTTCTTTGGCGGTTTTGGCCGCGGCGTGGGCCAGCTGCCACCGGGTCGGCTGTTCACACCAACCGAAACCCGCATCATCAAAATCATTTTGCAGGTCTTCTTTCGCTCCTTCAAAGAGGCCTGGTCGCCCGTGGCAGCCATCGATTTCGAGCATGTGAGCTCCGAAATCAACCCCCAATTCGCCCAGATTGCCGATGAAAACGACCTGGTCGTTCTCAGCCGCTTTGAGTCCGATGCCACCGCCCAAGGGGCCGGTTTCATTGACATGGTGATCCCCTATGTGGCGCTCAAGCCCGTGCGCGACTTGCTGCGCAGCCGCGTGCAAACCGGGGACGGCAACGAAGAATCCGACAAAGTCTGGCGCAGCCAGCTGGCCGATGCCGTGAAGGACGCGGACCTGGAAATCCAGATCCTGCTGGGCAAGCTCCAGCTGTCGCTCCAGCAGCTGCAGTCCATGCAAGCTGGCGATGTTTTGCCATTCAAAAAGCCAGAATCGGCCAGAGCGCTGATTCAGGACATGCCGGTCTACGATGTTGAAGTGGGTGCCCTGGGCAGCCAGGTGGCGGTCAAGATCGTCCAAGCCATCAGCCCCAACACCCACGCCTGACCCCCTATCGAGGAGCGCCCATGAGCGAACTGACCCCCACCGCCGAATCCAGCACCGAAGCTGCCGACAAAGGCCAAATCCACGGCGATGTGCTGCAAAACATCCCCGTCACCCTGTCCATCGAGGTGGGCCGGGCTGTGATCAAAATCCGCGACCTCATGCGCCTGACCCAGGGCAGCGTGGTCGAGCTCGACCGCATCGCAGGCGAACCCCTGAACCTGCTGGTGAACAACACCGTGGTGGCCCAAGGCGAAGTGGTGTTGGTCAACGACCGTTATGGCATCCGCCTGACGCGCGTGGTGCCCGCCTCCGAACGACTCGACAACCTCTGACCCGGAGCGGAGCGGCCTGGGCATGAACTCGGTATGGACATTGGGAGACTGGCTGCAATACCTGTTCAGCTTCATTTTCGTCATTGGTTTGCTGCTGACGCTTTTGTGGACGCTGCGCAAACTGCAAAACGGCTCTTCACTGCTGCGCAAAAACACACAGCGCCTGCAAACCCTGGAAACCCTGTCGGTCGGCACGCGTCAAAAAATCATGCTGATCCGGATCGACAACCGTGAAATCCTCGTGGGCGTGACCGCCCAACAAATGACCGTATTGACCCCCTGGCCTGACGCTTCTGACGCTTCGCAGGCCACCGCCTCTGGAACACCCCAACCATGAAGCGCTCTTTCCACATTGGCCTGATCCTCACGGTTTTGTTGGGGCTGCTGCCCATCCTGGCGCAGGCCGCCCCCGACATGCCGGCCATCACCAGCACCAACACGGGCAAAGGCACACAGTACAGCATCACGCTGCAGTTGCTGGCCTTGATGACCACCCTGTCGGTGCTGCCGTCGCTGCTGCTCATGATGACCGCTTTCGTGCGCATCGTGATCGTCATGTCCATCCTGCGCCAGGCCTTGGGCACTGGCCAGACCCCACCCAACATGGTCATCGTCGGCTTGTCGCTGTTCCTGACCCTGTTTGTGATGTCGCCCGTGCTGAACGACGTCTACCAAAATGCCCTGCTGCCCTACATGAACCAGGGGATGTCGTTCGACAAAGCCCTGGCCGCAGCCGAAAAACCGATCCGCGCCTTCATGCTGTTGCAAACCCGTGAAGACGACATCGCCATGTTCATGGAGATCGCCCGCAACAAAGGCGTGGCCAGCTCGCAGGATGTACCCTTCATGACGCTGGTGCCGGCCTTCCTCACCTCCGAGTTGAAAAGCGCGTTCACCATCGGTTTCCTGATTTACATCCCCTTTGTCGTCATCGACTTGATCGTGGCCAGCGTCTTGATGTCCATGGGCATGATGATGCTCTCGCCCATGATGATTTCGATGCCCTTCAAGCTGATGTTGTTTGTGCTGGTCGATGGCTGGAGCCTGATCATGGGCTCACTGGCTGCCAGCTTTGCCATGCCTTAAAGGAGCAGACCATGGACACCGCAATGGTCATTGATTTGGGGCGCCATGCCCTGTGGACAGCCGTGCTGGTTTGCGCCCCCTTGCTGGGCGTGGCCCTGGCCGTGGGTTTGGTGATCGGCATCATCCAGGCGGCCACCTCGATCAACGAAATGACGCTGAGCTTCATTCCCAAGCTGATCGCGCTGGCCCTGGCCTTGCTGATTTTCGGCAGCTGGCAATTGGTCACCCTGATCGACTTCACGCGCACCATCTTCCAGCGCATCCCCACCTTGTTCTCCTGAAACCGGACAGAACGGCCATGAATTTCCTCGCAGCAGACATCGTCGAAAGGTTCTACACCTTTCTGTGGCCGATGCTGCGCATCTCGGCCTTGATGATCACGGCCCCGATTTTTTCGGTCAACGCCTTCAACCTGCGCCTGCGCATCCTCATGGCTTTGGTATTGGCCTGGCTGGTCTACCCCTTGCACAGCTGGCCAGTCATCGACCCGTCCACCGCCCCCGGTTTGGTGGAGGTGTTCAACCAGATCATGATCGGCTCGGTCATGGGCCTCATCCTCCAGGTGGTGGTGGCCGCCATGGTCGTGGGCGGCCAAAGCATCGCGGCGGCCATGGGCCTGTCCATGGCCAACATGATGGACCCCAACATGGGCAACGTGCCCGTGATCTCCCAGCTGATGATCGTCATGTCGACCCTGATCTTCGTTGGCTTTGGTGGTCATGCCATCATGCTGGGTCTGATCTCCGAGTCTTTCAACACCCTGCCGATTGGCACTTTCATCCTCAACCAGAACGTCTACGGCCGTGTTTTGCAGTGGAGCTCCATGGTGTTCCTCGGGGCGGTCCTGATGGCTTTGCCGGTGATGGTCTCGTTGCTGTTCATCAACATCGGTTTGGGCGTGGTGACGCGCGCGGCGCCAAGCCTGAATATTTTTGCCGTGGGCTTCCCCGCCATGATCATTGCGGGCTTTTTGATCTTGATCATCTCCATGGAGAGCATTGGCGCCCGCATCGAATGGTTGTGGGTCCAGGGCTTCACCGTGGTGCGCGACGTGTTGGGGGTACCCAATGTCTGAAGCCACAGGACAGGACAAAACTGAAGAACCGACATCCAGAAAGCTGAGCAAGGCGCGGGAAGACGGCCAGGTGGCCCGCTCCACCGAATTGCCCGCTGCCGTCATCGTGATCGGGGCACTCATGTTGCTGCTGATGACCGGTGGTTGGCTGATCTCCCGCATGGCCACCGTGTTTGCCACCGGTTTTGTGTTTGACCGCACCACCATCAACAAGCCTCTGCTGCTGCCCGCGCACTTTGGCGATCAAATGCTCTCGTCTTTTGTCACCGTCATGCCCATCATGGTCTTCACCGTGATTGCGGCCATCGTGGCCTCGGGCGTGACCGGGGGTTATCTGTTTTCGCTCAAGGCCGTGGCCCCCAAGGGCTCCAAACTCAGCCTGATCAGCGGACTCCAACGCATATTTGGCACCCACGCAGCAGTCGAACTGGGCAAAGCCATCCTCAAGTTCACGCTTGTCTCGGCCGTGCTGTGGTGGTCGCTCATGTCCAACATGGATGACCTGATCCGCATGGGCCAGATGGGCCTCGAACCCGCCCTCGCTGCCGCGGGTGTGATGATCATGAAATCGGCCTTGTGGGTTGCCTTGAGTCTGGCCGTCATTGCCCTGATCGATGTTCCGTACCAGAAATATTCGTTCAACAAGCGCATGCGCATGACCAAGCAAGAAGTCAAGGACGAATACAAGCAAATGGAAGGCAGCCCCGAAGTCAAGGCCCAGATTCGCCGCCGCCAGCGCGAGATGGCCAACTCGCGCATGATGGCCCGCATCAAAGACGCCGACGTGGTGATCACCAACCCGGAACACTTTGCGGTGGCGCTCGAGTACGACCCCACGGGCGACGGTGCGCCCATCATGGTGGCCAAGGGCTCGGACCACATGGCGGCCCTCATCCGCGAAGAAGCCAAGGCCCATGGCGTGCACCTGTTCGAAGCCGCGCCACTGGCCCGTGCCATTTACTTCACCACCGAAGTCGAGCAACAAGTCCCCGAAGACCTCTACCACGCCGTGGCCCAGGTGATTGCCTACGTCTTCAGCCTGGAGGCAGCATCGCCCATGAACCCACCGCAAGCCAAACCCCGAGTCAAAGTCCCGCCCAGCATGCTGTTCAACCCGGACGGCAGCCGACTTGAAAAAGCGGGAGCCCGCGCATGAACATCCAGATCCACCCCGACAACGCTGCCTTGAACCACTGCGTCTTCCGCGCGGCCGACCGCATGCGGATCGACGGCTGCGCCAACGCCGTGGCCCACGAAGGCCTGAGCCTGGCGCTCTACTGCCCGTTTGAGGCCTTGCTCGACCACTATGTGAACCTGCTGCTGGCACGCTTGCGCCAACAAGCCCCGGACCACCGCATCGAGGTCTACTTCCCGGCCAATATCGACTCCTTGCTGGGCCGCTTCAACGAGGTGCTGGCCAGCCAATCGCTCAACCAGGCGGTCAAGGCACCGTCCAGCACCCACCAGGCCCAAATCTGGCTGGTGCACGACGCGCAAACCCTGCCCGAGAGCGAAATCCAATTGCTCGCCCGCCTGATCCAGAACTTCCCGGGCGCGAACATCCGGGCCATCTTGCTGATGTCGGGCCACGCCAATGCCCAAAAATCACCGTTGTCGGCCTTTGGCCGAAAAATCCTGCGCTGGGACATCGAAGCGCCCACCGAAGACCAGGCCCAGGCCGCACTCGACTTGGCACGCCACGAAGGGCACTTCCATGCCGTGCAGCAATTGGTGCAACGCATCCAGCGCCAGCAGCGCCCCCCCGAGCTGGACGTGCACTTTCAGGCCCCGGTCTTGAGCGCCGGTCAGCCCAGCACGGAAGCGGACAAGCCAAGCACGTCTTCCCTGCAAAACCAGATCAACACTTTTCAGCAACGTGGTGACGCTGCCGTCCGCTCATGGCAGCAAGCCGGGCAGCGCCTGCGCCATGCGCCCCAATGGCTGCGGCACAACAGCAAGCTGGCGCTGGGCATCGCCTTTGCGCTGGTCATGTCCACACTGATGATGCTGTGGATTCAACCCGAAGCCTTTGGCTTGAAATCGACCAAGCCCGTTGCGGCTGCGCCGCTCACCAGCCCGCAATTGGCGGCCGCCCTGCCCGCTGCCGCCCCAACCGCCACGCCACCCGAGGCCCCCACCCCGCCAGCCCCCATGGCCGTGACGCCACCCGCGCCCGCCATCGAGCCGCCGGAAGCCACCGCACCAGGCCAGGCCTGGCTCAAACAACTGGACCCCAGCAGCTTCCTGCTGCAGCACGGCACGGCCAGCAGCTACGAAAAGGTCCTGGACATCCAACGCAAACACCCCGCCTTGAAGGACGCCCAGATCATCGCGGCCTACCGTCCCGGTGAAAAGCTGGCTCATTTTGTGATCGTCTCGGGCCCCTTCAGCGAATTGAACCAAGGCTACGAGGCCTCCAAGCGTCCCGGCATCCCCAGAAGCTGGGTACGGCCTACACGTGGCTTGCAAGAATTGCTCAAGAGCCCCAACTGAGTCATGGAAGCGAACCTATGAAAAAGAACACTGTCCTGCGCAACGAATCCCCGCACGCCGTCAAGATGCAGGCGGGCTCCAATGTGGCCGAGCGCACGACTCGCAAGGCGGCGAGCGTCAAAGAGCCTGCGGACAAAGCCAAGGGGGATGACTCAGCGAACACGCCACCGTTGACCAAAGTCGTCAGCGCTCCGGTCAAAGCCAGCCCACGCACGCCGCCCAAGCCCCGTACCAAAGCCCGGCTGAAAACGTCTGTTCAGGCGGACAGCCCTGGAGCCCCTCCAGCACTCCGTTCAACTGAAACACCTCAGACTGCACCCACACCCCCTGTGCTGGACGAAGCCGCCTTGTGGGAACAGGACAGCCCGGTGAAAAACCGTTTGGCACAACTGAGATCACGCAACGCACTTTTGGGTGAGCAACTCCAAAGACTGAAGCCCCCTTTTCAAGCCCGAGGAAAAAAACCATGAGCGAGAACACCTTTACACCTGCCGCCGAACCGCAAGACATGGCTTCGGCAGAGTCCATGGAAGCCGCAGCGGCTGCGGTGAGCACCACGCCACTGACCACCAACGAACACCCCAACGCGAAGGTTGAGCCCCCCCCCGCAAAGGCCTCAACACCCACCCCGCCCACCCCACCCCAGCATGCTGGCATCACGGTAGACCAACGCGCTTACCAGCAGTACCAGTCCCTGGCACAAGTGGTTCTGGACTCGGCAGAGCTGGCCACCAAGTCGGCCGAGGCGGCCGCCAACGTCAGCAGCCAGCTGCGTCAAACCACGACCGACTTCAAGGCCCTCACCGAAGACGGTCACAAGAAAGCCCGCCTGTTGCTGGCCATCACCGGGGGCGTGCTGGTCATCAGCCTGATCTTCTTCCTGATCATGGGCGTGCGCCTGGTCAGCCGCATCAACCAGCTCGATGCCATGCTCACCGCCGTTGGCAAACGCGTGGTCGAACTCAACGCGGGCATGGAGTCCCTTGAAGGGGTCAACCAAAGCGTGAAAGAACTGGCCGCCCAGCAAATGGTCTTGACCAAATCACAAGGCCAAATCGAGGGCCGCATTGACGCCTCGCTCAAGCAATCGGAAAGTCTGGTCCAAAAAGTGCCCAGCGAAACCGCCAAACAGGTCGCTGCCACCAGCGACTCGGTGGTGCGCCAGGTTCAGGGGATCAATGCCAAACTGCAAACCCAGGCCAATGCAGTCCAGTCCTTGGGCAACGAAGTCAAATCGCTCAAATCGGCTGTCGGCAATGTCGACAGTCTCAAGCGCGATGTCGAAGCCTTGGTGACCTTGCAAAAAGAGCGTTACCTCGAGACGGTGCAAAAGAACAACGCCAGCGCCTCACGCGAGCGGGCGGTGCAGTTCCCGCGTTACACCGCGCCCAAGCCAGGAGAGAGCACCCCGAATGCGGCGTCCGGCAGCCCCGCCACAACGACAACCAAGCCCTGAACGGCCCCTGGAAAACGGGATTTCAGCGTGCGCTCACTCGATGCACACCGCAATGTAGGTCAGCACGAAAACGCCATTGGGCGGTATTTTTCGCCAGTACCCCATCTCGTTGACGACGGCGACTTTCTCGCCCGTCATCTTGGGACCGGCAAAACTGGTCATCTGTCCCATGCGGTGCATTTTGTAGTTGCAGTCGTACTCGTTGAGGTAGCGTCTGGAGCGCACGCCTTCGGCGTCAGGGGCCTTGAGGTCCTGCATTTCCCAGACCCGGCGAATGGTGTCCGCCCGTTCGATGGAGTTGCGGTTGACGTACAGCGTCACTTCAGGGGTTTCACCGATGCGGGTCCAGGCCCAAGCCGACACCGGGGCCAAGCCACCCAACAAGCCCACACAGCACCAACCACAGCGAAGAAAAGCACGCATTGAAAACCCTGGCAAAGTCATGTTCGTTCTCAAAAATAAGTCCCCGCAAGGGTCACGGCGAGGCCGCCTGTGCCCAGTTTGAAGCGCGAGATGCCGGGCAAATCGTGGGTGTTGACGCCCCCCAGATCGAGCACCTCCACGCCCTGGCCTTGCAAATAAGCCATGGCCTGCCACAACAAGGCGTTGTGGGCATTGAGCTGCCGGCCTTCTTCGTCAGCCCAGCCCATATGGTAACTGGCCACCCGGCCATGAATCAAAAACAACATGCCAGCCACGGTGTTCTTGCCCAGCTCGGCATAGGCCACCACAAAGGCCTGACGGGTGTCTGCCGCAGCAGCGATGTAAGCCTGCACAAAATCGGTGGGCAGGCCATGGAACTTTTTCGCCTCCCGCTGGGCCTGCTCCTGCGCCAGCAGCCATTCGCAGCGCTTGCGGCTCGCTTGCACATGAACCCGGAGCTTGTCATTCAAGAGCACCTTGTTCAAGCGGTTGCGCCATTTGCCGTCCAGCTGGGCTTTCAGGGTGGACAACGGCAGCGTCAAATCGAGCAGCACGGTGGCGTAGCCGGTCATCACGCGCGACATGCCCCGCGTCTCTGCCGGGTCCACGCGATCCGCTGTGCGGTCGGGCGAAAACAAAGCCACTTTCAAACGCGGCAAAGGCAAAGATTGGCGCAAGCGTTTGTAGATCTGCGCACGTTGAGCGGGACTGAGCTCAAGCAGAAAAACAGGCCCCCGCGTGCACGAGGCCAAAGAGATGTAGCCCAGCACGCGCTTGCACATGAACTGGGCAATGGCCAACAGTCGGCCCTCTTCCCAAACCATGGCCCGCTGCATGCCCACACCCATTGCCGTCAAGGCCTCACCATAGCCCCAAGCTTGCTGCAAAGCCCCATGCTGCGCCGAATGGAAGGCTTCCCACTCGGCCTTTGGCAAAAGCTCCCACTTCACATCCATATCGTCATAATAGGCAAAATTTTTAAATTCACTCAAGATACCCCATTTGTGTCCGATGCACACAGGTGTCCATGTAAAAAATGAGCGCGTCATCCCCCAAAGACCACACCATCCTGGGCCATGACATCCCCAAAGCCCGCCTGACGGCTTCGGGTTGGGCCTGGGGGGCGCTGTATCTGGGATTGCCTGTCCTGTTGCTGGGCAATCTGATGGACTTCATCTTTCAATGGACACTGGGTTGGTGCATCGGCGTTTGGTGCATTGTCTAGCTTTAAAGGGCCACCATGTTTTTCTTTGTCGGTTTAGCGGTTGTGTTTGGTGCAGTGTTTGGCGGGTACATCCTTGCTGGTGGCAAGATGGCCCCCATCATCAAGGCCGCACCTTTCGAATTCATCATCATCGGAGGCTCGGCCATCGGCGCCTCTTTGGTGGCCAACAGTTTTCCTGTGTTCAAGGCCGCGATGGGCGGCATCGGCCAATGCATCAAGGGCCCCAAGTGGCACCAGGCCGACTACCTGGCCCTGATGCTGCTGATTGGCAAACTGCAAAACGTGATGAAAAAAGAAGGCGTGGTGGCCCTCGAATCCCACGTGGAAAACCCCGACTCCAGCCCGATTTTTGGCGAATTCCCCAAACTGGCCAAAGACCACTCGATCGTCCAGATGATTTGTGACCCGCTGCGCTTGATGGTGATCTCGCAGGGCAACCTGGATGCCGACGCCTTGGACGACCTGATGAAAAAAGCCATCAAGGTGCACCACCACGAAGCCCTGTTGGCACCCGCCGCCCTGGCCGGTATTGCCGGTGGTTTGCCCGCCCTGGGTATCGTGGCCTGCGTGTTGGGTGTGGTGAAAACCATGGGTGCGATTGACCAACCGCCGCCTGTGCTGGGTGCGCTGATCGGTGCCGCGCTGGTGGGCACGCTGATGGGCGTGTTCCTGGCCTACGGCATGTTCGAGCCCTTTGCCGGGCGCCTGACCCAAATCATCAACGAAGACGCACAAGCCTTCGACGTGATCCGCGAAATGATCGTGGCCAACCTCAAGGGCCACCCCCAACCGCTGGTGATCGAGTCGGCACGTGCCTGCATTGCGCACCACAGCCAACCGAGCTTCTCCGAAGTCTTTGACGGCATGCGAGGCTCCTGATGGCCGAGGCAGACAAAGCAGCCCCTGCAGCGCCCGACGAGGCGGCCGCTGCCGCCGAAGCCGCAGCTGCGGCCGCTGCTGCGGAGGCGATGCGCCCCATCATTCGCAAGATCATCGTCGAAGATGGTCATGCGGGTGCGCACGGTGGTGCCTGGAAAATCGCCCTCGCCGACATGATGACGGCCATGATGGCCTTCTTCTTGTTGATGTGGCTCCTGGGCGCCAGCAACGAAGACAAACGCAAGAGTGTGGCCGACTATTTCCGGCCGGCCTCTCACAGCCAGATCGTGTTTGGCGAGTTGGCGGGCTCCAACGGTTTGTTCGGGGGCAAATCCATCATCGACACCGACGGCTTTCCTTTCACCGCCAAACAAACCGCCATGCTCGAACGCTTGACGCCGCAAGCCCAAGGCGGCCCAGCCGATGGTTTTGGCTCGTCCAAGGAAGAAAACAACAAGGACGGCCCCTCCGAGCAAGACCCCGGCAAAGACAGTGGTTCCGGCTCGCCGGGTCAAGGCGGCGGCACCGGCTCGCCCGGCCAGAAGCAAGACAAGGAAAATTTCGACAAGCTGGAAAAAGAGATCAAGCAAAAGCTGTCGGAGAGCAAACAGTTCGAAAAAATCAAGGACCAGGTCAGCATCACTCGCGACAAGGAAGGCTTGCGCATCGAGGTGATCGACAAAGCCGACTTCGCCATGTACGGCTCAGGCGGCTCGGAGATGGGCGCCAAAGCCGCGGCCTTGATGACCGAGGTGACCAAATCCCTCAAGCCCCTGCCCAACAAACTGGCCATTCGCGGACACACCGACAGCACCGGCTTCCCGCCCGAGAGCATGCGCAACAACTGGTCCTTGTCGACCGAGCGGGCGGATGCCACGCGCCAGTTCATGCAATCGCAGGGCATCAGTGCCGACCGGTTCTCACGCATTGAGGGTGTGGCCGACACCAACCCCAAGGTGCCTGGCAACCCGGCCGACCCGAGAAACCGCCGTGTCAGCATCACCGTGCTCAACCAGTGACAGGGCCTGAACTCGTACCGCACCATTTCCCCTATGATGACGGATCACCTTCGCCCGTTTCATCCCATGCAAGAGGTTCATCCATGTTGAAAAATATCGCCCTCGGCATCGCCATCGGTCTTCTGGTGATGGGCGGCATCTGGGGGCTGGTGCACCTGATGGGTGACACCGTCGCGCCGCCCGCGCTGACCAGCGAGAGCATGCCAGGGGGCAACAAGGGCGTGATGGACCTGATTTGCGAACTGGAGCTGGACCTGGACGGACAACTGGCGCTGGGCATCAAGGAAAACGAACCTTCCAGAATCACCATGGCGCAAGTGGATTTTGAGAAAAATTCGGGCTGGTACCAAGGCAAGATCGCCATCTCTGAAAGCCGCGCGGGCACGCTCAGTCTGATGGGCACACGTCTGAAAATTTATCGACCAGCCATGTTCCAGCGCTTTGGCGTGATGATCACTGGCGAAGAGTTTGTGATCGACCGCAAAACCGGCAGTTTTGCCCAATCCCTGAGTCTGCAGGATGGCCGCACTGTCAAACTGATCAAGGGCACCTGCGCCAAGGTGATCAAGCCCCCCTTTTGAACGCCGCGTCCTGTCGTCCTGTCGTCCCGGCTGCCACAGCCAAGGCGTCAGCAACACAGCCCCTCAACCGACACCGCGCAACTCGTACTTGTTGATCTTCTCGATCAGCGTGGTTCTTTGCAACTGCAGCAATTTGGCCGTTTGTGACACATTGCCCTGGGTCCTGGTCAACGCCTGCTCAATCAAGCTGCGCTCCACTTCGACCAAATGCTGCTTGAGCGACATGCCCTCGGGCGGCAAGGTCTGAATGCCTTGGGCCAGCAAAATGGCTTGCTCTACCTCGTTGATTTCGTCGTTGGAGGCCGACAGTGGCGCAGGACTGAAGACCTTGGCAGGGAGCACCACAGACGAGGCAGAGCCCGCCAGCAAATGGGCCATTGGATCGTTCTCGTCCTCAAAAGGCGAGCTGACTTTCGCCTGCGCTGCAGCAGGCACCACCTGGGACACACCTGTCGATGCGCTGAGCGAAGGCGGGAAGGCGTTGGCGGCCGTCAGGCCGTTCTGAGCCAGCCACTCGGCCTGCAGAGCCGCCAGGCCCAGCGGCATCATGCAAGCAGGCACGGTCTGAACTTGCAACAACTGCGCTGGGTACAAAGTGGAGAAGCGGTCCACCAGGTTGGACAACTCGCGCACATTGCCAGGCCAGGCATAGGCCTGCAGCAGCTGCATCATCTCGGGTGAAAAGCGCACCGCCTTGGCGTTGGGCAAAGCGTGCTTGTCGGCATAAAAATTCAACAAGGCGGCCACGTCGGCGGGGCGCTCGCGCAGCGGTGTGGTGACGACCGGCAACACATTGATGCGGTAGTACAAATCTTCCCTGAAGCGCCCGGCCTCCACCTCGGCCTCCAGCTTTTTGTGGGTGGCGGCCACCACGCGCACATCGATCGACACCTCTTTGGATGCGCCCACGGGCAGGATGCAGCGCTCTTGCAAGACGCGCAGCAACTTGACCTGCATGTCCATGGGCAAATCACCAATTTCGTCCAGAAACAGCGTGCCGCCATGGGCCAACTCGAAGCGCCCCAGTCGGTCCGAAACTGCTCCGGTGAAACTGCCTTTGCGGTGACCGAACAGCTCGCTTTCGATCAATTCGCGGGGAATCGCACCGCAGTTGATCGGCACAAAAGGCCCGGCAGCACGTGGCCCTTGCATGTGCAAGGCTTGCGCCACCAGCTCCTTGCCGGTGCCGCTTTCCCCGGTGATCAGTGCCGTCGAGGACGAAGCCGACAGCGTTTTGATCAACTCACGCAGGAACAAAGTGGCCTGGCTGTCACCGATGATGAGGGGTTTGGCGTGGGGTTTCATCCGCAAATGACCAGGTGGTGGTGGGTGATGTTGGCGGGCTTGAAACCCGCTGTGAGCGCGAGCACCAACCCTGTCAATTCGTTTTAAATGTCAATATTGAGTTTATAAATCACTTATGACACTTTTGGCAAAAATAAATGATTACTTTAGAGAACAAACAGACAAATTTAACAATATCGTATGATTTTTGACACGTCTCAACCGTGCCGACCGGCCCGCGCAACAGGCGTTTTGCGCTCAAGACTTCCCGGGTGCTGCCGATACTCCAGTCAAGACAAATCAGCCGAGCCAACCACTTCGGGAGGCGCCGGGCTTGCCTCTGGAGTTTTAAGATGACCTTCAACCGACCCTTGGCGTTCGCGCTGCTCACTCTGGTGGCTTTGACCGGCTGTGAAACGGTCCCCATGCACGCCCAGACACCAGGGGCTGCTGCGCCCGCTTCCATGATCACGCCGATGGTTGAAAAGCGCGAAACCCTGGTCGCCACGGGCTATGCCGTGATCAGTGTGCAAAACCACAAGAACCCCGCCCAACAACGCCTGTTGGCCATTCGTGCGTCCAAGCTTGACGCCTACCGCTCACTCACCGAGCAGGTCTATGGCCAGCAACTCGATGCGACCACCACCGTGGCCGACATGACCGTCATGAGCGACACGTTCCGCGCCAAGGTCGAAGGCGTGATCTACGGTGCGGTGCTGGTCAGCATCGCGCCCGTGGGTGAAGACACGTATGAAACCACCCTGTCGCTCGACCAGCATGTGGTGCGCGATCTGCGCACCTTGTACCTGAGCCAATTGGCCGCACGCCGCCGCTGACACCATGCTCACCTCACCGGCCCTATCAAAGTCCATGCGCGCGTCCATGCAACACATCGACCGCCCTGCGACCAAAGTCATGCGCCTGGGCCAAAGGCTGGCCGTGGGGCTTTTGTGCGCTGCAGCGCTCGGGGCGCAAGCGCAAAGCTTTGCAACCAACCCGTCGGAAGCGCACCAGCTGGACAAGCCCCAGGTCCCCATGGCCAGCCGGGCTGCCCGCTCGCCCTCAGCCAAGCAGCACGAAGCCCAGCTCGAAGCGATCCGCCAGGCGATTTTGCAAGCCACCATCGATCGCCCCACGCGCGTGCTCAGCACAGCCTGGATCGACGACAAAGGCGCACTCCACGAAAGCGCCCACTTCCAATCGGAGGCCCAGGTGCGGGGAGTGCGCGTGCTGTCCTATCTGCAAGACGAGCAGGATGCCGCCCCACAGGTCAGCGCCGAAGTGCTGCCTTGGGGCTGGCGTGAAGCGAGGACCCAGGCCGCCGAATGCAAGGCCCCGCCACGCCCTTGGCGCTTGCCCTTGGTGCTCCAAACCCGGGTGGAACAGGGCTTTGCGGGCGCACAACAATTCGCCAGCCAATCCTTGATGCACATCGCCAGCCAATCGTGGACGCAACAGATGCAGGCCTCGCAGCGCTGGCGTGCCCAGCACAAGGCCACGCCACCCGAGAACGCCTACATGCGGGCCCTGACGGGCCCCAGTGAAAGCCCGACCGGCTGGACCGCCGAGCTGGTGCTCAAGCCCCATGCGGCTGCGGCAGGGTTGAGCATGCGCCAAGCTTGGCACGCCCTGAACCAGAACGAACACGACTGGCGCTGGACCCTGAGCTTCACCTTGGGTGAACGCCACACCAGCCAGGGGCCGATCGAGCCGCGCTGGCAGATCGAACAAGTCATCACGATCGACCCCCAGGCCGCCAGCCAAAACCCCAGCGCCTGGGTCCACCGCCTCAAGGAACAAGTGCAGCAGCACATGCAAGCCTGGGTCAAACAACTGGACAAGCGCTCCGAATGCGAACCGGTGCAATTCCATGTGCGCCGCAGTGGCCAGGAAGGGCTGCAACTGCAGGCCGGCTTTGAAAGCGGGCTGCGGGCGGGCGACCGTGTTCTGCTGGTGAACCCCAGCCACATTCCCAGCCAGATGCTGGAGCCCGGTGCCACCCAACACCTCGCGCTGGCCCAAGTAGTCAAAGTCGGCGCCGAACGCACCGAGCTGCAGCAGCTGGCCGGCCCGGCTTTGTCAGCACAAGGGCACTGGATGGCCCTGCCGCTTTAAACTGGCCCTGCCTGACCTTGAACCTTCGATCTGACGCGATGCGCCACCACCCCATGCCAGCACTGACCATGACCGCCCTGCGCGACACCCCCGCCAAACGGCACCAGGCCGCCCTGCAGTTGGCGACCTGGCTGCTGTGCGGCGCTGTCGCCGCCTTCGGCGCCTCGGTGGTCCAAGCCGCCGAAACCTCGGCGGCTGCGGCCTCGGCCCTCAAGGTTTTGAGCACACCGCTGAGCGACGCTGCAAGCGCACCCAGCCCATCGGGCCAGGCCACGCAGACCCACGATGGCACAAACGCTGGGGCCAGCATCACGGTGCAAAAAGGCGAGAGCATCGACGCCGTCATCCGGCGCGGCTTGCCGGGGCTGATCCTGAATGACGAGTTCATGCGCCAAGCACTAGCCAAAGCCAACCCGCGGATTTTCCCGAAGGGCCGCACCTACCCCGTGCGGCCCGGGACGGTGCTGATGCTGCCCTCGCATGAGGCCCTGCGCCAGCAAATCCTGTTGCAGTACCCGCAAACGGCGGCCCTGTTTCAGACATCGACCGAGCCTGCCAAGCCTGCCGAGCCCGCACAAGCCTCCGGCCCCGACAAGCGTCGTTGGGTGCGCTTTCCTTGACCGCCAGCAGGCTGGGGTTCGCATGATCACGGGTGCTGAAACCGCCCACCTCAGCCCCAAAACGCCCACCATTTACCTGGAGGGCAAACTACCGCTGGTCATCGAAAAAACCGCTGCCGAGCTGGGTTTGCGGGATGGCCAAGTGGTGCAAGGCACCCTCGAATCCAAAATCGGCGCGCTGCGCCTGATGCTGCAAGGCTCGCAACCCGGGCAAGCCGGGGCCGCCATTGACCTGCCCAAAGACCTGCCGGCTGGACTGCGGCTGGCAGCGGGTGACACCGCCTTGTTCAGGGTGCAGGTGCTGGCCAATGGCAGCATCTTGCTGCGCCCCCTGCAAGCAGCGCCTGCGCAAGCTCCGGCTGCGCCCTCTCCCGCCGCCCTAGCCAGCCTGCCTGGCAGAACGGAACAGCTGGGCTTCAGACCCCCCGACATGCAAGCCTTGGCTCAATTGCTGCGCCCGGGTGTGCTCGACAGCCTGCTGCAAGGCCTGAGCGCCTCGGCACCCGAGCTGGGCGCTTTGCAGCAATGGCTCAAATTGCGCCCCAGCATGGCCCAACTCACCCCCGAAAAGCTGCAGCAAGCCATGCACCGCAGCGGCTTCATGACGGAAAACCTGCTCACGCAGGGCTTGGGCGGCGGGCTGATGGACTTGAAAAGCGTGTTGCGCCAGCTGCTGCGCAGCGGTGCCACTGATAAGGACAGCTTGCTAAGCGACAGCCTCGACGACATCGAATCGCGTCAATTGCTCGCCAGCGAGAGCCTGAACGGGCGCGAATGGGTGTTCTCGATGATGCTGCCTTTTGCCGACGCCGATCCCGTGGCCCTGCGGCTGGTGCGCGGCAGGCGTCAGCCCGGACAGGACAAACCGCCTTTGGTCATCCACCTGCACACCCGCAACCGCGATCTGGGCGAAGTATGGCTGCAAACACGCATCAGCGAGCAAACCGAGGTGGACATGGTCATGTGGGCCGAACGCGAAGATGTGACACAAAGGGCCCAAGCCATGGCGGCGAACCTGGAGCAAGAACTCGACAGCGCGGGGCTGCACATGACACGGTTGCAGATCATCCACGGCCAGGGCCCGCAAGCGCCCATGCCGTATGCCCCGCCGGACACGGGTAGCCTGCTGGACGTGCAAACATGAAAGCCCCACTCAAGGAAGCCCTCGCGCTGGAATACGGGGCCCGCAAAACCCCGGTCATCAGCGCCAAGGGGCAAGACGATCTAGCCCAAAAGATCATCGAAGAGGCTTTGAAACACGGGGTTTATGTGGCCCAAGACCCGCAATTGCTGGCCCTGCTCAGCCGGGTGGACCTGGACGCCGAAATACCGCCCGAGATGTACACGGCGGTGGCTGTCATTTTATCGTGGGTGTATTGGCTCAAGGGCATGCGCCCTGGCGATGAAAAAAAGCCCCGGTGAATGGGCTGGACGCACAGATGGGCGAGCTGCCCGACCTGGAATACAGCTTTGCAACCCGGCCGGCTTCAGCCTTCAAGCCAGCTGAACACCCCACGCGCCTGGGCGGCGGGCAATTTGACCCATGCGGTCGTACAAATCCACGGTAGGTGCCGATGACTCACCTTGCAAGGCCTGCAAAGTGCCCTTGACAGCCTGAAGTTGACGCTGCAGGAGCTGAATATTGCGCAAGTGGTCCTGCTTGCTCTGCTGCAGACTGTCTTGAACCTGTTGCCAGAGCACGGGCACCGTGTCCTGGCTGACAGCCCACTCGGCCAAGGTCGCGAGCCGCTGCAAAAGCAAGGTTTTCTCTTCCTGAATGGTTTCGAAGGCCGCCAGATCGCGGGTTTTCAGAGCTTCGAACTCCAGCCCCAAAATGTCCGCCAGACGTGCCGCATCATCCGGCACAGCCTTCAAGGCGGCCTCCGTGATGTGACCGGTGACATCAGATCGGATCGTCTGGTTCATGAAATCTTCAGCCTTTGATCATTTTCTCGATCGCCACAAAGTTTTCGGCAATCCGACGCGAATCCAGGGGGTACTGACCTTGCTGGATGGCGGTCTTGATGGCCTCCACCTTGGCACGATCAAATTCGGGCTCTTGCATGGCTTCTTGGGCGACTTTGCTCAATCGCAACTCGTCCGTGACGGGAGGGGCCGATCGCCCGACTTCCTCGGAAGTTGGCGCAGAAGCCCGCAGCTCACCCTTGGCAACCGCTTGGCGGTTAGCAGATTCTATTTGGGCCTTGCGGCCTAAATGAGAGATGGGATCGGTCATGGTGTTTCTCTTTTCTGGTCTCTGGACATGGAGCTGAGACCCTGCTCGAATACTGAATCGGCATGAGATTCTAGAACTTGAGCCGGAAAACTAGATTTTTCGAATTTCACCCTACAAAACCTCCGGTCAACAGGTTTCACAAGCCCACCACCTGGTTGGGACCTTGCACACGACCGCTCAGTTCACGGCCGGAATCGCGATTCTTGAGCTTGATCTGCTCACCAAAACGCCCGTCCTGCAAAGCCTCCACCCGGGCGGAGATCTGAAAACCTTGGGACTGCCCCACCGACATCAGGACCATCTGGCCTCTTTTGACCAGGACCGTGGGCCGAATATCGTGGCTGCGCAAGGGCGCACCTGACCTCACATCCCGCACCACTTCGGCGTGCAGCACTTCGGAGGGTTGCTCCAGCACATTCACTGGCATCACTGAAGCATCGACCTGAGCACGCCGAACATGAGTCTCGTTGAGCATCATGCCGCGCTGCAGGGGCATGCTGGCCACCAAAACCCAGCGCTTGGTAGGCTCGGCCGGGGTTTCTGGCTTGGCTTGCGCCTGAATTTCGGGCGCTTTGCCCACCACGCTGACACGAACAAACTGCTGCCAAACCGGCCGCTCACAGCGCACACGAACCGTCTCGGCGCTGGCAAATGGCAAATCCATGTTCAGGGGCTTGTCACAGGCACGCACTTTGACGCGGGCATCCATCGGGGCCAATGACACCTGATCGGCAGGCACTTTTCGCGACTGGGCCACCCAGTTTTTCACCGACGACTGCAAGACCTCCTGAGGCGAAGCCGAAGGGCCGGCAGGCTTGCCCGGGTTGGCTGCGAAAGATGGCGCACTGAAGAGCCACACCACCAAACCCAGCAAAAGACCCCGGGCGATCAGAAGATCCAGCAGGCGGCACAGCATTTGCGGAGCGTGTTTCATATCGGTGTAGAAGTTTTGACAGTCAAGTGAGTTGCATGGAGCTAAGCAAAAACAGGACCAACTTGGGCAAGCGGTCAAAACCGGCACACCGGCAAGCCCTTGCCGCGTAAGACCAAACTTTGCCGCCCTCATTGAAAAAGGCCGTATTTTGCCTTGCGCAGACCCCTCTAAAGGTGACAGAAAAACTTGGCACAAGTTTTGCAGCACTCGACACGAAACCGCTCAACTTGAGTGGACAACGTCAAAAGACCGACGGACCGAGAACATCGCCACCCTTCAGTAGCACAGGAGTCAAAATGAATTTGTTGAACCAAGCACTGGGCGTGCATGAACAGGCTTTGCAAGTCAAAAGCCGCCGCCTCGAAGTGTTGGCGCAAAACATTGCCAACGCCGACACACCGCACTACAAGGCCCGCGACATCGATTTCAAGGCGGTGATGAGCGCTGCCCAACAACAAAACACGGCCATGACTGCTACCAACACCGGACATTTTGGCGCGGGCGAGGACATGGGCCACGATGGCATGCGCTACCGCACGCCTTTCAACACCTCGTTCGACGGCAACACCGTTGAAATGAGCGTCGAACAGGCCCAGTACGGCAAAGCGGCTGCCGACTACCAGGCCACCTTGCAGTTTTTGGAAAACCGGGTCAGCAGCGTGCGCAAAGCCCTGCGAGGAGATTGAGCATGAGCATGGACAACATTTTTGGCATCGCCGGGACCGCGCTGAATGCGCAACTCACACGCATGAATGCCACCGCGTCCAACCTAGCCAACGCGGGTACGGTCGCAGGCACAGAAAAAGACGCTTTTAGGGCCAAACGCCCCGTCTTTAAGGCATTGGTTGACGAGCAAATGACCAACGCGGGTGCCGCCTATGTGGGCGGCGTGAAGATCGACCGCATGGCCGATGACGCCGCCCCCCCTCGGCGCGTATCCGACCCCAAAAACCCTTTGGCCGACAAAGACGGTTATGTCTACCAGTCCAACGTGAGCGAAGTCACCGAAATGGTGGAGATGATGGCCGCTGCCCGCTCGTATCAAAACAACGTGGAAGTGATCAACACGGCGCGTCAACTGATGATGCGCACGCTGGACATCACCAAAGCCTGATCCGAAAGCACACCATGGCCACCGATACCGTCAGCTCCTCCAGCCTGCTCAAGAACGTCACGCGTTACGAAGACGTGAAAGACAAGGGCAAATCCAAAACCAGCGAGGAAATGGGCAAACAGGACTTCCTGACCTTGTTCACCGCTCAGCTGCAAAACCAGAATCCTTTGGAGCCCGTCAAGAACGAAGCCTTCGTGGCCCAGCTGGCCCAGTTCTCGCAACTCGAAGCCCTCACCAACATGCAAACCTCGCTGGACACCTTCGTAACCGCCATGTCGGGCGAACGCATGCTCAACAGCGCCTCGCTCATCGGCAAAAAAGTGGCCATGACCGACACCCCCACCCTGGTGACCTCGGGTAGCGGCGTTGAGGGCAGTATTGACCTGCCCTTTGGTGCCAGCGGCATTCAGGTCAACGTGCACGACCGACAAGGCCGTTTGGTCCAAGAACTGATCGCAGGCCCACAGCCCCCCGGCACCATGCCTGTGGCTTGGGACGGCAGGGACGCCGCAGACAACCCCGTGCCCAGCGGCCTGTACCGCCTGAGCGCCACCGCTGTGGTCAACGGTCAGACTGTCCCGATCCCGGTCAGCACCTTGTCCACCGTGCGTGCTATCGCCACCAACCCGGCCGATGGCAGCGTCAGCGTCGAAGTGGACGGCGGCAAAACCATGCTGCTGTCCGACGTCAAGCGCGTAGGCCTTTAAGCAACAGCCCGACACCCCACAACACACCCATCACCACAGGAGCCCTTCAGCATGTCGTTCTACACCTCGCTCACCGGACTGAACTCGGCCACGGCCCAGTTGGCCGTCACCTCCAACAACATCGCCAACGTGGGCACCTCGGGCTTCAAGCGCTCGCGGGCCGACTTTGGCGACATTTTCTCGACCTCGCCCCTGCAAAAGTCGTCCAGCAACATCGGTCAAGGCGTCTCCCTCAAGCAAGTGAGCCAGGAATTCAGCCAGGGCAACATCTCCACATCTGGCAATTCGCTGGACCTGGCCATCACGGGTGATGGCTTTTTCCCGCTGAAGACACCAGACGGTCTGCAAGACATCTACACCCGTAACGGCTCCTTCACCCTGAACGACCAAAACAACGTGGTCAACTCCACAGGGCAGCGTTTGATGGCAGCGTCTGTTGACTCCTCCGGCAAGGCTGACTTGACCGACCTCAACGCTTTGACCATTCCACCAAAGACCTCAGGGGAGGCAGTTGAAACCACCAAAATCCAGCTGGGTCTGAACCTGCCCGCTGACTCTGCCGTGATCACGGCTGACTTTGACCGAAGCAATCCCAGCACCTACAACAAAAGCACGGCTTTGACGGTGTACGACAGCGGTGGTAACGGTTACCTGGCCACGGTCTACTACGCCAAAACCCAAAACGCCAGCCAAGATCAAACGCCCCCCAGCTCCAAATGGCAAACCTACTTTTTTGTGGGCGACACCCAGGTCAAACCAGCGCTGCAGCAAGCGACTGACAAAGTGGGTGGGGCATTGTTTGTCAACAAATATGGCGATGTACTGCCCAAGAGCGACCCCCGTGTGGTCCCCAGTTCTGGCACCACCGAAATGTATTCTCTGGACCAACTGACTGATATTCGTCGCTCCTCGCCAGCAACGGCTGTAGGTGTACCGCTGACAACTTCCAATTTTGCTAATGGCGTATTGGTTACCGGTTCACCACCTGCACCGATTGGTGCCGGAACCGGCTCAGTGAGTTTCCAGATCAAAGTTGATGGATCACCAGATCAACTTATCACCTACGCACTGAAAGCCGGAGATCAAGATCCAGAGGTCCTTGCTCGTAACGTTGAAATCGCAATCAACAACAAGCTTGGTTCGTTAGCAGACACCCTTGACAACACAGCAACAGCGGAAAACGAATTTAGCAAAAACGCGCGGTTTGGCATTACCGTGGCTTTTGATCCAGACACATCGCGATTTTCAATTGCCTCGGGTACCACAGGCGACTCTTCCAGCATCCTCATCCACAGTGAAAATTCGACAGCTCAAAGTGTTATGGGACTGACGGGCGCAGGTCTTAATGTCGAGCCTTCCGACAACGAAGCCAAACGCGGCAAACCCAGTGAACCAGCGGTTTTGCGCGGCGAGAGCATGACCATCAACACCACCAAGAGCATCAGCACCACATCGGCCAACAAGGACTTCTTTGTCTCTGTCGACGGTTATGCCTTCAAGGTCGAGCTTTCTTTCCCCACCACTTACACCAACATCGACAGTTTTGCTAAGGCCTTGCAAGACAACATCAACGGCAAGGTCGATCCATCCACGGGTCGAATCGTCTCGGGTGTCACGGTCAATTTCGATGCCAAATTAAAACAGTTTGTCTTCACAACGGGCACAACCGGGGAAAACTCTGCCATCCAGGTCACCGGCTCTGCCGACTGGGGATTGGCCAACACCGAAATGCAATTCGGCTCCACCAGTGAGTGGAAAAAATTGACCCAATTCACCGAAAACGGTGCATTGCAATTTGTTAAGAACGGTATTCAAACAGAAGACGCCTCCGGACTGTCCACCCAAACCGAATGGTGGCCTGTTTACCTCGACCGCGGCGAGCTGAGCTTTGACCTCACGGGTAAACCCATCTCGCCATTGACCGGCATGCCCTTCGAAACCGCCTTTCTGGCGGGCGGGAAGGGTGCGCTGACCATGTCGATCGACTTCACCAAATCCACCCAATACTCCAGCGCCTTCGCGGTGCTATCACAGTCACAAGACGGTGCGCCTGAGGGCGAGCTGATGGGGCTGAACATCGGCGTGGATGGCTTGGTCAACGCCACCTACTCCAATGGCTCGCAAGTCTCGTTGGGCAAGATTGTGTTGGCCAACTTTTCCAGCCCGTCCGGCCTGCGGCAGGTGGGTGACGCAAGTTACCTCGCTTCGGCCACCTCGGGTGTCGCCAAAATCGGTGAAGCTGGCTCGGCCGGTTTCGGCTCGATCCGTGCAGGCGCCACCGAACGCGCCAACGTGGACTTGACCCAAGAACTGGTCGATCTAATCACCGCCCAGCGAAACTTCCAGGCCAACGCCAAAGCCATCGAGACCAGCAGCACCATGACCAGCGCCATCATCAACATCCGTTCTTGATGCCCTGAACCCCGCACGTCTGAACCTCTGAGAAAACCACCATGGACCGCCTTGTCTTCACATCCAATGCCACCATCAAGGAGCAGGCCACAGCCCGCCAGGTGCTGGTCAATGAACTGGCCAACGTGTCCACGATCGGCTTCAAAAACAGCTACGACGTGGCCCTGCAATCGGTCAAGGTGGAAGGTCCGGGTTTTGACTCACGCTTTCAGGCACAGGCCGTAGCCCGCGACTTGATCCGTCTTGACCCCGGCCCCGTCATGGCCACCGGTCGCCCCATGGACATGGCTCTGGCCGGCAAAGCCGTATTGGCCGTGCAAGCGCCCAACGGCGATCTGGCCTTCACGCGCCGGGGCGACCTGAAAGTCAACGCACAGGGGCAGCTGGAAAACGGATCCGGTCATCTGGTGCTCGGTGAGGGCGGCCCCATCGCCGTGCCCCCGGGCATGATGGTGTCCATCAACCCCGATGGCTCCGTTTACGCCAAAGACCCAACACAAGCCGGTGCTGCACCTTCGGTCTTCATCGACCAGCTGCGTCTGCGTGATGCCAGCGACGTGAAGCTGGGACGCCGCCAAGACGGCTTGTTCAAACTGGACGGTCAAGCCGATGGTGCCGACATCCCTGCCGGAAACACCGTGCCCCGCGTGATTCCCCAGGCGCTGGAAGGCAGCAACGTCAGCGCCATTGAGGCCATGACCCGGCTGATCGACCAATCACGCAGCTTCGAAACCCAAATTCGCATCATCAAGGAAACGAAATCGCTCGACGAATCGGGCGCTTCCATGATGAAAAACGCCTAAACACTGACCACTGACAGGAGCCCCCCATGGATGCATCAATGTGGATTGCCAAAACCGGCCTGGACGCACAACAAACGCGCATGTCGGTCATCTCCAACAACCTGGCCAACGTCAACACCACCGGCTTCAAGCGCGACCGGGCCTCGTTCGAAGACATGCTCTACCAAAACCTGCGCCAACCAGGGGCTCAGGTCGGCGCCGATGCGCAGGCCCCCACGGGCCTGATGCTGGGCACCGGTGTGCGCATTGTCTCGACCGAAAAAACCCACAGCCAAGGCAGCCTGGTCACTACCAAAAACGCATTGGATCTGGCTGTTCAAGGCGAGGGGTTTTTCCAGATTGCCCAGTCCGATGGCACCATCGCATACACCCGCGACGGTGGCTTCAAGCTTTCTTCCACGGGTCAATTGGTCACGGCCAACGGTGCACCGTTGCAACCGGCCATCACCATCCCCCCCAACGTGGCCAGCATCACCGTCGGCCAGGACGGTACGGTCTCGGTCGAAACCGCAGCTGGAGGCGGCAGCCAAGTGATCGGCCAGATCCAGATCGCCCGCTTTGCCAACCCGGCCGGTCTGCAATCGCTTGGTCAGAACCTGATGAAAGAGACCACCGCCAGCGGTGCACCCCAAGTGGGTCAGCCCGGCGTGGCCGGTGTCGGACAAATCATGCAAGGAGCCCTGGAAGCGTCCAACGTGAATGTGGTGGAAGAGATGGTCAACATGATCGAGACCCAGCGTGCTTATGAAATCAACTCCAAAGCCATCTCGGCCGTGGACGGCATGCTGCGCTTCCTGAACAACAACATGTAAGCAGGGCACCATGAACAAAACACTGTCACTGTCCTGCCTGTCTGGCTTCGCTTTGGTGCTGGGTTTGAGCGGTTGCGCTTCGCCCAATGCGCCCATGGCCCATTCCCCCCAATTCGCCCCAGTGCTGCCGGTCGCTGTCGAAAAACCCAAAATGGCCACAGGTGCCATCTACAACGGCCGTCAAAGCGACAACTGGTTTGGCCGCGTACGCGCCTACAACGTGGGCGATGTCATCACCGTGTTGCTCAATGAATCCACCCAGGCTGGCCGTACCCAAAGCGGCAGCGTCAAACGTGCCGCCAAGAACGACATCATCCCCTCGGTGGCCAGTGCCCCCGATGGTTTGAACGCACGGGCTCAGCGTATGCGTCTACCTACCAAAATTTTGGGCACCCGCCTGGACGGCATCATGGGCGGCGTGGACTTGAGTAAAGCCAACATCGAAAGCGTAGGCGGTGGTGAAGCCGACCAACAAGCCAGCCTGATCGGCGACGTGTCGGTGACCGTGGTCGAAGTATTGGCCAACGGCAACCTGATGGTGCGTGGCGAAAAACAACTGGCCCTGACCGAAGGCGCGGAGATCATCCAGGTCAGCGGCATCATCCGCCCCGAAGACATCTCGCCCAACAACACTGTGCAGTCGCGCCGCCTGGCCAATGCCCAGATCGCCTATCGAGGCACGGGTGACATGGCCAACGCCGCCAAAGCCGGCTGGGGCACCAACGCCCTGATGAAGTTCTGGCCTTTCTAAACCACAGGCACGCGGGAAAACCCATGAAACCCACCCTCTTCGCCCTCATCTTGTGGCTCGGTCTCTCCGGCTCGGCCTGGGCAGACCGCGTCAAGGATCTGGCCTCGGTCGCAGCCGGTCGGACCAACCAACTCATTGGCTACGGCCTGGTGGTCGGCTTGCAAGGCACAGGCGACGGTGCCGATGTCTCCTTCACCGCCCAAAGCATGAAGGCCATGCTGGCGCGCCTGGGTGTGGGCATCGATGGCCCGCTGTCCGACTTTGAACAAAACGCCACCAGCGGCAAGATCGACATCAAAAACGTGGCCGCCGTGATGGTCACGGCCGAGTTGCCGGGCTTTGCCAAGCCTGGCCAGAAAATCGACGTGAACGTGTCCGCCATCGGCAAAGCCACCAGCCTGCGCGGCGGCAACTTGCTGCTCACCAGCCTGCGCGGTGTTGACGGCGAGATCTACAGCCTGGCCCAAGGCGCCTTGACAGCCACTGGCGTGGAAACCAGTGCAGCCGGCTCCAAGGTCAGCATTGGCGTGCCCACCTCTGCCCGCATCCCAGGCGGTGCCACGGTCGAGCGCATCGTCGACACCCCTTTTGACAGAGCCGACCATGTGGTCATGAACGTGCGCGAATCGGACTTCACCACCACCACCGCCATCGTCAACGCCATCAACAAAAACTTCGGTCAAGGCACCGCTCAGGCACTGGACGGCATGTCTTTCGCCATCAAGGCCCCCAGCGACATGTCGCAGCGCGTGGCCTTCATGAGCATGGTGGAAAACCTCGACGTGGTGCCTGGCGAACCGCCTGCCCGCGTGGTCATCAACTCGCGCACCGGCACCGTGGTCATCAGCCGCAATGTGCGTGTCACAGCCGCTGCTGTGGCGCACGGCACGATCTCGGTGGCGATTGCCGCCACCAACGAAATCTCTCAGCCCAATGCACTCTCGCGTGGCCAGACCGCAGCGGTACAAAACGCCGACATCGCCGTGTCCGAGCCCAAAAACCCGATGTTCCTGTTCCAGCCCGGTGTGGACTTGCGCCAGGTGGTCGATGCGGTGAACCAGGTGGGTGCTACGCCCTCGGCACTGATCGCCATCCTCGAAGCCCTCAAAAGTTCGGGCAGCTTGCGTGCCGAACTGATCGTGATCTAAAGAGCCTCCCCATGAGCGACTTGTCCACCAACACCTCTTCCAGCACCTACCTGGACTTCAACGCCCTCACGCGTTTGAAGGGTGAGGCGGCGCAAGACCCGTCGAAAGCCATCCGCCAGACCTCTGAGCAGTTCGAGGCCTACTTCATCCAGCAGATGATGAAAACCATGCGCGAGTCGATCGAAAAAAGCGATCTGGTGGACAGCGGCAACATGGACATGTACCAGGACCTGATGGATAAGGAAGTCTCGCTGCAAATGGTCAAGCGTGGCGGCATGGGCCTGGCCGACATGATGGAGCGCCAGATGAACCAAGCCCAGACCCTTAGCACGCAAGACGCCCTGCGCCAGCGCCAGCCCGTCAGCATGAACGCACCCGCCCTGCCCCTGAATCCGCCCCGCGAACCCATGGCCATCAAACCCGCCGCAGTCGAGGCCTACCGCCTGGAGCGCCCCAACGGCTTCAAGCTCGGAGATAAGCCATGAGTGACTTGCTCAGCATCGGCAGCTCGGGTGTCACAGCCTACCAACTGGCACTGGCCACAGTGTCCAACAACATCGCCAACGTCAACACCGATGGCTATACCCGCCAGGACGTCTCCCTCACTGCCAACCAACCCCGGCAAATCGGCAACAGCTACCTGGGCACAGGTGCCCGCTTTGACGCGGTACAGCGCCAATACGATGCCTTTGTCGAGTCGAACCTGCGCAATAGCAACAGCGATCTGGCCAGCCAAAAGCCTTTACTGTCTTATGTGAACCGCCTGATCGACGTGATGGGCGATGAAAGCATCGGTCTGACCACGGCCATGAACCGATTTTTTGAATCGGCGCGCGACCTGTCCAGTGACCCCGCTTCGGTGGTCTCGCGCAGCATATTCTTGCGCGATGCCGATGGCTTGGCCGCCCGCTTTCGACAATTGGCCGGTCAATTCGAAATTCTGGACACTGAAACACGCCAATCGGTCGAAACCGATGTCGGCCAGGTCAACGCCCTGACCTACCAGCTGTCACAAATGAACAAGCAACTGGCCAAGCACAGCAGCGCAGCCAGCCAGCCCTCTGAACTGCTGGACCAACGTGACTTGTTGTTGCGCGAACTCTCCAGCCTGGTGGCCATCAAAACCCGCTTTGAACCCAACGGTGCCGTCACCGTCAGTGTCGGCGACACGCTGGATCAGGGTATTTTGGTCAGCCAAACCACCTCTCGCTCCATCAGCGTCATTCCGTCCAGCATCGAGCCTGGCAAGCTGGAATTCATCATCGACGCCTACGGCACCCCCGAAACCATGCCCGGCATCACCAGCGGCAAGATCGGCGGCGTAATGAGCTTCCGGGATCAAGTGCTCAAACCCGCCAGCAATGCCCTGGATGGCCTGGCCGCCACCTTGGTGGACAGTGTCAACGCCGTTCACAGCGATGGCGTGGACGCAGAAGGCCAGCTGGGGGGCAATTTGTTTGGCTTTGCACCGGGGCAAGACGGCAAGGCCGCCAGCATGACCATGGTCATTCAGGACGCCAATCGGGTGGCCGCTGCCGGTCAGTTCCGTGTGATTGACGACCCGCTGAACAGCGGCACGGCCCAAGCACGCATTCTTTACTCACCACCAGACTACCAGGGGCCTAACCAATTGCGTGGCGATCTGGCTCTGGCACAAGCGCCACAAATTGCCACGCTGACCGGTTTGCGCATCGAACCCAGTCAGGGGTTTACTAGCCTGGGGTTGATCCCGATTGGCACCCAGAACCTGTCCCTGACCCTGCAATCACCTGGCCCCGGCCAGACCCTCCAGGTGCTCACCCGCGACGGCCGTCACCTGCTGGGCAGCGCCCTGACCCCCACCCAGCAAGGTCTGTTGGTCAAACAAGCCAACGGCATGGAGGCGGGCGCCACCTACAGCGCCACCACGCTCAACGCATCGCATCCCGGCAGCTATTTGGGCATGGACATTTTCATGGGGGCCAAAGCCAGCGTCAGCCTGAGCCAACAATTCAACGCCGTGACCGGGGAAATACAAAGCCCCCTCAAAACCGCCGCCACACTGACCAGCAAAACCTTTGTCAACAGCACCGATGGCTTTGCCGCTGGTGCCCTCACGCTCAACGGAAAAGACTTGCCCGCACTAGACGGCCCGATCACCTTGAGCAAAGTCGTTGACTGGATCAACGACGCCACCGCAGCGGACCCCGTCAGCAGCCGGGTCACCGCATCCATACAAGACGGCAAGCTGGTCTTGAGCCGACCCGCGAGCAACACCACCGATGACATCCGCCTGGGCATGGGCTCAGGCACACCTGCCGACTTGCAGCGCCTGGGCTTTGACACCACCATCAGCATTGAAGGCGGCACACCCGATGATTTGCTGGTTTTCGTGACTGACCAAAGCCTCAGCGCAAATGCCCCAGCCAGCACCGTCAACATCACCGCCCAATTCAGCGGTATCCAGGGTGACATGAAACAAACCTTGCGCGCTTCGGCCCTGCAAGTCGAGTTCACCAGCGACCAGGATTACAAGATCATCGACAGCCGCACCAATACCGTGCTGGCCGAGCGTCGCCTGATCCCCGACCCATTGTCAGCCACTCCCAGCCTGAGCTACCGGGGTCTGAAGCTGTCTTTTTCGACCGCGCCCAAAGCCGGCGACCAGTTCACAATCGACGGCAACCGCGACGGCATCGGCAACAACGAAACCATGCTGCGGCTGGTCAATCTGGAAACCAAGCGCACCATGCCCGGTGGCCTGACCATGACCGAGGCCTACATCGAGCGCGTGAACCAGGTGGGCAATGTGGCCCGCCAGGCCGCCATTGCCGAGCAGGCTCTGAGCGTGGTCTATCAGCAAGCACAAGAGGCCCGCGACGGTATCTCGGGTGTCAGCCTAGACGAAGAAGCCTCGGCCTTGGTTCGTTTTCAGCAGGCCTACCAGGCCAACGCCAAAGTCATGCAAACCGCCATGGCATTGTTCGACACCATCTTGCAAGTGCGCTGAACGGAGCCCTCATGAAAATCTCCACCTCATTCCTGTTTGACCGCGCCACCGAGCGCATGAGCACCATCCAGAACAAACTGGCGACCACCCAAGCGCAAATGGCCGTGGGCAAGCAAATCCTCTCGCCCAGTGCCGCCCCCGACCAGGCCGCCGCCATCCAGCGCCTCAAGGGCGAGGTGCAGCGCCAGGACAGCCACACGCGCACCCTGGAGGTGGCCATGCGCCGTTACACGGCCGAAGAAACGGCCCTCTCCTCGTCCAACGACATCCTGATCCGGATGAAAGAGCTGGGCTTGCAAGCAGCCAACGACACCCTGGCCCCTGACGACCGCAAGGCCATCGGCATGGAAATGAAAGCCCTGCGCGACCAACTGCTGAGCTTGGGCAACACGCGCGATGACAGCGGCAACTATCTGTTTTCGGGCACCCGGGTGAACACGCCCGCATTTGCCGAAGACGCCAGCGGCAAAGTCATCTACCAGGGCGACCAGACCCAAACCCGCATTCCGGCGGGTGTGGAGCGCACCGTGCAATTCACCCGCGCAGGCACCGACGTGTTCAGCCGCGTGGTGCGAGACGATGGGCAGGCCGTGGTGTTTTTTGATGCCCTGGACCAAATGATCGAAGGCGTGAACAACAGCCAAACGGTCAAAATCCACCAAGGCGTGGCCGACCTCACCCAGATGCACAACAACCTCACGCTGGCCCAAGCCCAAAACGGCTCGGACCAGTCGGTCCTGCAATCGCAGCTCGACGTGCTGGACGAAACCACCCTGCGCATCAAATCGACGCTCTCCGAGATCGAAGACCTGGACTATGCCGAGGCCGTGACCCGCATGAACAAGGAAATGATGGCCCTGGAAGCCGCCATGGGCAGCTTTGCCAAAATCTCTGGATTATCACTTTTCGATTACATCCGGAGTTGATCCAAGTCCTGCAAACTATCACCTGAAATAAATTTATCCATGGTCAACTCTACAAATATCGTCAATACCCTCGGTGCGGGCTCTGGCATTGACATTAAATCATTGGCAGAGAGCCTAGTTGAAGCTGAGCGAGCCCCCCGGAAACAACGAATTGAAAATAAGATCAACAAATCAGAGGCCCAGATTTCAGGCTACGGTGCCGTCAAGTACGCTCTCTCCACGCTTAAAGCAGCTTTTGAGAAGCTAAACGACGCTTCGGACTTCAGCTCGATCAGCGCCAAAGCCAGCCAAAGCAGTGCATTCAGTGCGACCGCAAGTGCTCTAGCGAAAGCTGGCACCTTCAACGTACAAGTTGACCAACTCGCTAAAGCTCAGCGCAGTGAAAGCGTCAAATTTTCAGTTCGCAACACCAAGATCAACAGTGGCGAAAAATTTGACCTGAATTTGACAGTCGCAGGGAAAGTCATTGACCCCATCACCGTCACCACCGCCACACCAGCAGGCATAGCCAGTGCTATCAATGGCGCAAAAGTGGGTGTTACGGCGCAACTCATAGACACTGGAAGCGGATTCCAATTGGTGCTGACTGGTCAGGAAGGTCTTGTCAACAGTTTTTCACTTGCCACATCCGCGCACATTCCAACAAACAATGTGCCTGTTGTGACCTCCACATCGAATGACAACCTACAGGTGAGTGCTGACAACGATGCATCTGCAGTCATGGTCAGCTACATCGCAGATGGTGATACGGAAGCGACAAAAATTTCACTTGAAAAAGTCGAAGGCCTATGGGTCCTGCCGTCCGGCGAATCCGTTCCACTGGATGCTGTACTGACCCTGGAAGCTCAAAGACCTCTGACCTTCTCTACCAATCAAAGCGCTCAAAACGCGCAGATCAGTATCAATGGTCTCACCGTGATTCGTCCGAGTAACCGAATCAATGATGTGATCGATGGTGTCACCCTGGATCTATACACGCAAACTGCAAGCGAAGCTCGACTTGATCTGACACGCGACGCAACCGACATCAAACAAAGTATCCAAAACTTAGTCGATGCCTATAACGAATTTCAAGACAGCGTCAAGATACTGGGAGATCGCAAAAGTGAAATTCCTGAATTTGGAGGTGTACTTGCCGGCGACAATCTTCTGAATGCAATCCAAAGTCAGGTTCGAAGCCTCATCACCACGACTTCTTCCACGCCAGGTGAAACGGTCAAAGCTGCGCGGCACGTGGGCCTCAGCATTGACCGATTGGGTGTTTTAAAACTTGACGAAAGCAAACTTGACGCGTCTTTACAGGACCACTTTGATGAAGTAGTGACCATGTTCAGTGCGGGCACTAACAACAAAAGTGTCTTCAGTGAGCTTCCCGCAGGACTGGCTGGTCGCGCAGTCAAAACACTCGACCAAATGATGCGATCAACCAGTCTGTTGTCCAAGCAAACCAATACGGCCAAATCAAAAATCGAGTCCTACAAAGCAGAGTTGACACAATTGGAAGAACGCATGGAAAAACTGCTGACACGGTACACAAGTCAGTTCAGTGTCATGGAGAGCATCGTAGGAGAAAGCACCAGCATGCGTTCCAGCTTGAAAAACACATTTGCCGCCATGTTATCAAGCAACAATAATTGATATAAATATATTAAATTAATAATTCTATAGTTTTCTTAAAATATTAACGATAGATTCGCGCTAAAGTTAAAGCCTACACATCCGATTCATACTCCGACGGGTCTCCTTCAGAGACCTGCAGGTCATTTCGTGCAATTTGCACGACATTGAAAGGATCTGTCATGAGTTCGGATATTTCATCGATTCAAACTGGGCAACCAACGCCTACACCCCAAGCTCGCACACCAGTGCAGGTAGCCTCCATTCATGCATCTGGCAATGCACCCGCAGAAACCAAGCAACCGGCAGCACATCCTACAGCCAAACCATCGCAGGAAGATCCTGCATTGCTGCGCAAAAAGCTGGCAGAGGCTATTGACCATTTGAATGAAATGGCACAACGCAACAATTACAACTTGAATTTTTCGGTTGACTCCCAATCGAATCAAGTGATCGTGCGCGTTCGTGACTCTAAAAACGGAGACGTTATTCGGCAGATGCCCAATGAGGCCGCTTTGCGGATGGCGCATCATTTTTCGGACCTCAAGGGTCTGCTCAATGACGAAAAAATTTGATGTCAGTTTTATTCACGGGCTAAAGTCTTTCGACAATGTGCCGATTCATCAAGTAACAGAGATTCTTCCAGCATTTCTGTCAAGACCCGGCAGGTCCTACTCCCTTCAAGGTTCCTGCCAAACCAAAGTGAAGTTTCCCTCTTAAAGGAGTAAGACCATGTCAGTGATCAACACCAACGTCAAGTCGCTTGTCGCTCAGAACGCTCTGACCGTCAACAACCGTAGCCTGAGCAAAGCCATGGAGCAACTCTCCACTGGTAAACGCATCAACTCAGCAGCCGATGATGCCGCAGGTTTGGCAATCAGCAACAAGATGACCTCGCAAATCCGAGGCCTGAACCAAGCAGTGCGCAATGCCAATGATGGCATCTCGATGATTCAGACCGCCGAAGGCGCGACACAGGAAATTTCGAACATGCTGCAGCGCATGCGTGAACTCGCGGTACAGGGTGCCAACGACACCTACAGTGCAGCTGACCGTGCTGCAATCGGCAAAGAATACGATCAGCTGGTTAACGAGATTGACCGTATTGCCGGCAACACAGAATGGAACGGTGTAAAAATCCTCGATGGATCGACCTTCTCTTCTAGTGTGGCAGCCAAGTTCCAGGTCGGGACTGGTTCTGGTACCGCCTATCAGATCGATGTCAACTTCATTGCCTTGACATCAACCAGCTTGGGCACTGCGACGATTGCTACAGGTGATATCGGATCTGCGTCTACGGCCGGAGAAATACAAGCTGTGATCACTGAGATTGACACAGCCATTGCTGCGGTTGATGACTTCCGCGCCGATATGGGTGCCAAGATCAATCGGCTGACCTATGCTGCCGACAACATGGCCAACATTTCGATGAACACATCGGCCTCGCGCAGCCGCATCCAGGATGCCGACTACGCCAGCGCAACCACTGAATTAGCTCGCTCACAGATCATCCAGCAAGCCGCTACAGCCATGCTGGCCCAGGCGAACCAGGCGCCCCAAAGCGTGCTGTCTCTCCTGCGTTGATCCTGACCAGACTGGCCGGTGGGCAACCCCGGCCTGTTTTTTCCTTGGAGCACTGACATGACTGCCACCCACGAACGCATCGTTTTAACCTACGGCACATTTGACCTGTTTCATCCAGGCCATGTGCAGTTGCTCAAACGTGCTCGCGATTTGGGTAGCCGTCTGGTTGTGGGTTTGTCCACCGACGAATTCAATGCCAAAAAAGGCAAGCAATCTGTCATGCGTTACGAAGACCGCAAGACCGTGCTGGAATCCTGCCGCTATGTGGACGAAATCTTCGCCGAAGAAGACTGGTCACAAAAACTGAACGACGCCCGGCGACTGGGTGCGGACGTCTTCGTCATGGGCGATGACTGGACCGGAAAATTCGATTTCATGCAAGAAGCCTGCAATGTGGTTTATCTGGCACGCACCGAAGGCGTGTCCACCACCGAAATCAAGGCTTCAGTGCAAGGCTTGAACCGCCATCCAGTGGCACAAGCTGCGATGCAACTGATCTGACAGTGGCTGGATGCCCATGGCATCACAACAAGCCAAAATACGCTCAACACGCCGGACCGACTTGAAAGTCTGTACGCTGCGCATCAACTCAATCAGCACCATGAACTGGTGTTTTTCGCTGCCCTTGTCAACCAAGGCAGGCGATTCGACGGTGACCACATACGAGGATTGCGGCGTGCGCCAATCCCCGTAGTTTTCCGTCAAATTCTGATCGGCGTTGTCGGGAATCCAGAAACGCTCCCCGAGGAAATCGACCTCCGTCAGCTCGAACGGACTGAAACGCAAGTTTTGTGTGAAACCGTATTTGTAATCTATGCCGTGCAGCAAGTGGTCGGCTTTGGGGTGGAAAAAGAAAAAGTCGATAGCCACACCGTATTTCAGATCGACCGCATCAATCAGGAAAGTCTGCGCACCGCGCAGATACCGCCAGGACACATGGTAGTGACCGGCCGCCAACAAGGCTTGAGCCACCTCAAACTGGTGCTCCCAACCGATCAGCCCAAGATCCAGATCCTTGTCGTGAGGCAGCAATTGTCCCTCGCGCAAATAACCCAGCAAAACGCCCGACATCATGAAGGGTTGCAGCCCCCGCTCGCGCAACACCCGATTGACAGTCTTCAAGCTTTCGCTGGCAGCGTCCACATCAAAAACATGTTTTTTGGCGGGCGGGGCACCCGTGACCGCCTGATCGTTCGACGGTGTGGGCTGCATCGCCTTGTCCAGGATGGCCCCGAGCAAGACCCTGGCGTGCGTCATGGCCGGTTCAAATTCGCTGCGACTGGCATGGCAACGCATCAACCAGTAATCATGGGTCATGCTGGGCGTGCGCTGGTGCAGAACCTGTGCCAGCACCAGGGCCTCATCACGCTGCCCGGCTCGCAAATGCAGATCAACCTGGTGGGGTGCCAGCGTGTCCGCTAAACTGCGGTGCTCAACTGCAGCTTCCTGCAGCAAGCTGTCCAGCGCCCAGGCCAGCGCCCTTGCTTTTTGTGCCGTTTGGGCATACTCGACCCGCTCGGCTACGGTTCGACACATCCACAACCAGGGCTCACCACTGGTGTCCAGTTGCCGCCAGCGTTGTAAAACCGCAGGTAACCATTGCACTGCCTGATGGTCCAGCAGCACTTCGGTTGCGAACAGCATGTCGGCAGTTTGACAAGGGCTGCCCACCCAGTCCACGGTACTGGCGGCATCGCCCGGCTGGGCCACAGCCTGCAGAACGTCGCGGTAAAAACCCGTCATCAATGGACGCCCCACAGCACACAGTCGCGCGGCCTCATCGACATCGATTTGCTGGCTCAAGTATTGCGTCGCAGCCAGCCAGCGCCGGTAGTGTGCCTTGTCCTCGGTGTTTTCAAAGCCGAGGGTGGCCAGAAACATCAACAAGGAGCGCCGCTCAAAATAGCGTGCAGCCTTGAACAACTCAGGGTCCATCACCCTGTCAAGACCCGCTTGCTCAATGATGGACGGCAGATGCTGCTGATGGTCGGGCCGCAAGGCCTCCTGCAGCACACACATCAGTTGGGTGACTTTGGCGTCAAATTTCATGGGGTCATTCCCCTTTCAGGGCGGAGAAAATCAATACAAGTGACCATGCACAAAGCGCGGTCTCAGTTCACTAGTGCAAGTGCCGCCAATTTGGTGTGCTGGGCCAGGCAGCGCTCATGACCTGAACGCACATGACTAGCTTTGAGAGCATCGCAGGCCATGGCCTGCTCCAGCAATGTGGACGAGCCCTCGGCCAGTGCAGGCAAAGTGAATGGGTCCTGCGCGTACAGCGATGGGGCATTCGCCATCGTGATGAAATTACCAGACAGTGCATACAGCAGATCCCGGTGCTCGACCACACGAGGCTCCTGGCTGCGCAACAGTTTGTCAGCCAACTCAAGCCAGTCCAACCAAACTCGCCGCTTGGCCACAAAATTCAGTCCCAGCAAGAAAGTGTCGCTGCAGCTGACCCAGTGCTTCAGATTCACCCCCAGACCCAGCGCATCGGCAAACAGCTGCGCCGCCTCCTGCACGCCCGGCTGGATCTGCTCAGCCAGCAAGAAGGGGTTCAGGTGAAAGGCACTCACATCCCAGAAGGGGTTGAACATGAGCATGTCGTGGCGAGGCCCTTGTGACAGCACCAGGTTTTCCAGAGCTGCCACATCGAGGCCGCAAATTTGTAGCTGCGCATCGGGCAAGAACGCCCAAAAACCGCCATGTGCCTGTTGACGACCGAGCAAATGACCACGCAACTGCTCAAAATGGGCATCAACGTCGGCAGGCACCATCAAGCCCGATGCACTGACGCCCACGTGGGTCGCTTCACTCAAGTGGTGACGCGTCAGCTGCAGCGCATGCCGAGCGGGCACCCGCTGCGCAGATGCATTCAAGGGCTCGCCCGGCTCAGGATGCACGACCCTTCGCATGGCCTGATTGAACAGGGAGCCCACCTTGGTCGAAAACATCCGGTCAGGCTGAGCGTGGCGGCGCAGGGCAATCTCTACCACCTTACGCTCGTAGTCTTCAAAGCTGCTCACCGCATTCTCAACCTCCCCTATCTCACGCAGAATGCTCAGCCCCATGCGCGAAACCATGGTGCGACCATAACGGGTGACTAGGGGCACGCCCGCGTTGACCACATCGCTGGTGGTCGAGCCACAGTTGTAAGGGTAGGTATCCAAAAACACGTCAAAGTGCCGCAGGCGTGAGCAAAAGGTCGGGTGGTCGGTGCGCGGCAGGAAGATCACCCGCGCAGGGTCCACATCGGCAGCAGCCACTGCCGTTTTCAGGTTGCGCAACGTGATCGGGTTGTCATCGATCAGACACAGACAAGCTTTATCGATGCGCTTGAGCAGGTTCATCCACACGGCAAACATCTCAGGCGTGATTTTGTACACATTGCCAAAGGCCGCCATCAGGAAGGCATCCTCGGGCAAGCCCAAAGATGCGCGGTCAGTCACCGGCATGGGCAACTGCTGGCGGTCCAACGGTATGAACGAGCCGTCCATGTACACAGGTTTTTCGGTGAAATAGATCGCCAACTCGGGCGGTAATACGTCGCGGTCGGCTATCACGAAGTCGAACCAGGGCATACCGGTGGGCCCGATGAAGCCTAGGTAAGTGCCTTGCTGCGGTGCCGGGCGTCGGGCAAAAATGCCCGGCCGGGCACCCGCGCTCAGGCCATGCAGATCGATCAGGATGTCGATACCGTCATTGGCCATGCGCTGGGCGGCCTGCTCGTCCGACATTTTTGAAATGTCCACGAAATGGTCAAAACTACGCTTGAACTGCTGACGCAGCGATGTGTTTTCCTCTTTGGTGAAATCATAGGCATACAGCTCGTAACTGCCGCGGTCCGCCCCCTGCATGAAAGAGGGCAGCAAAAAACCCACCGCATGCTCACGAAAATCGGCCGACACCAACCCCACCTTTTTACGCCCGTGGGCCATTTTCTTTTTGGCCTTCACAGGCTTATGGTCTTGACCATACATGCGGTGAACAAAATTTTGCGATGTCAGCAGTTGCATGGCCGGGTCTTCGGTCATGGCCAGCATGCCCAGAGGCGAGGTGTAGCGGATCAGGCGGGCCATGTCCAAACCCGGTAAGGGCTGGTACACCGGCCAGATGCAGGCTTTTTGACGGATGTGCACCCAGTGCTGCACCACACCGGGCTGTTCGGGCTGGATTTCCAGGCTTTCACGCAGCGCACGCTCGGCCAAGTCATAGGCTTTCTTATTTTCCTGTACCCGCCCAATGTGGTTAAGGGCCGAACACAGCATCTCGGTGTCCAGTGAGGACGCGATGAAGCGCAGACTGGCAAACGTGTTCCACTGCCCGAGCGCCTTGTCTTGCAGACCCAATTTTTCGTACATGAGGCCCAGGTTGATGTAGGCATGGCCAAAACTGGGATTGGCCGCAATCGCCTGCAAATACGCTTTTTCGGCCTTGTCCACCCGCCCCAGTGCTTGCAACAAGGCCGCATGGTTGTACTGCGCCACGTAACGCATTGGGTCCTGGCTCACAGCCAGCCATTGCTCGTACAGCAAGGACGCCTCCTCAGTCTTGGACTGCGACTGCAGAGCTTCCACACGGTGCATCAAATCGACCAGGCGCAATGCCACCATGTCGTCGGATGTGCCAAAGATCGGTTCGATTGGAGCGTTCATAAGCAAAACAAAAAATGGACTCAAAGACCAAAAAGCAATATTCGCGCCATACCAGGTGCTGCCGAGAATCCGTCATGAATGGGCAGTCGCTTGCCAATCGGCAAGAATCTGCCGCTCATTGAGCCGTAAATTGGAAATGGGAAGCTAAAGAAATTCCTGCCCCGTCCGATTCTGAATCTGAACGAGTAGACCGCGTCCAGCTGGCATTGACCAGCGCACACCGGCACTCCCCCGACTCAACCTAGGAGCGACCATGTCGATCATCAGTTCATTCAGCGCAACGGCCATTTCCAGACTGTCTACAGACCAGATCAGGAATCTGGCCTCCAGCGATTTCAAAGCCATGACGACAGCCCAGGTCAATGCCTTGACCAGCACTCAGCTTGCGGCGATGGAAGACGATGACATGCTGGCCCTCAGTGCCAGTCAAGTTGGCGCCCTCGACGCCACGGCTCTGGCAGCGGACGATGAGCTGATTTATAGCCGTTTGGAACTGCTGGCCAATGCCCAAATCAAGGCATTGTCTACCACCCAGATCAGTCAGTTCAACACCAAGCACATCAGCTCGTTCAGCACCGCTGACATGGCGAACTTTTCGGCAGCACAACTCAACAAATTCGCTACTGATGTCATTGCAGGATTCAGTACTGAACAAATCCAGGCGCTCACGACCAAGCAACTCCGCAGCCTGGATTCCAATTTTTTGGGTAGCCTCACCAGCGACCAGCTGGTTGCTCTCCAGACTAATCAGGTTGCCGCTCTGTCGGGAACTCAGTTGGGGTATATCGCAAGTGACAAAATCATCGCGATGGAAACGGACGATCTGCGCGCCATCAGTGCAGCTCAAATGAAGACGATTTCCACAGACGTCATCCAAGGCTTGAGCTCTACACAAATCAATGCGCTGACCACAGCCCAAATGGCCGCCTTGACCAGCAGCCAGTTGGCCGCTGTAGACACCGAAGACATTGAAAACCTCACCACGACACAGCTGGCCGCGCTGAAGGCACCCCAGCTCAAAGGCCTTACAACCGATCAGGTGGCTGCACTCACAACCACACTGGCCGCAGCACTGACGACGGCTCAGATCAAAGGTCTGACTGCCACACAGCTAGCCGAGTTGGGCAGTAATCAGGCCGCCGCCCTCACCAGCATACAGGTGGCCGCACTCACATCACAACAACTCAATGGCTTGTCATCCAGTGCTGTCGCAGCACTGGACAGCGAAGATCTGAATAACATCTCCAACGCCGTTCTTAAAAAACTCAACACCGATTTCATTGCCAACCTCAACAGTGATCAAGTGGGCAATTTGTCGACTGCGAAGATTTCTGCGTTGAGCAGTACACAAGTAGCGGCCATTGAAACCGATGACATCACCGCACTCACTTCCGCCCAACTGAATGCGCTGACCAGCCTTCAAATCGGCAGCTTGAACAGCGATCAAATTCAAACCTTGACCGATGACCAGATTGGCTATCTGGCCACATCCCAGATCAAGTTTCTGACCACAAGCCAAGCACAAGCTCTGACCAGTTCTCAAATTCAGGCCATGAGCAGCAGTCAGATTTCTGCCATGTCAGCCGCACAATTGAACAATCTTGGCAGCGGCACCATTCAAGCCATGGGGACGACAGCACTGTCAGCATTGACCACCAACCAGATCCGGGGACTCACCACCGGATTCATCGATGCGTTGACATCAGACCAAATCCAATTGCTGGCGTCCAGCCAGATTGCGGCGCTGACATCGTCACAAATCAATGCACTGGCCACAGAAGACATTGGTGGACTCAGCACGGCACAGATCGGCGGACTGACCTCGTATCAATTGAACAACATCAACAGTGACCTGCTGGGTGCATTCAGTACCGAACAGATTGAAGCTTTGAGCAGCACGCAAGTCAAGGGGTTGACCACAGCATCCATGGCCTTGCTGAGCACAGCCCAAGTAGCGGCGTTAAGCTCTACAGCCATTGGTGGTCTTCGTGCAGAACAACTCAACAGCCTGAACAGCGATGGCGTGGCCGCATTGGTAACCGGTGTCGCCAACATTTCTACTTTGCAGTTTGGACAATTGTCGTCCGACTTCATTGACAACCTTGGCTCTGCTCAAATTACTGCGCTGACAAGCAGTCAACTCTCTCGCTTGACCTCGACACAAATCAGCGCCCTTGAGTCCGATGACCTTGCTCAGCTCGATGCCACCACACAACTGCCCGGCCTGAGTTCAAACCAGATTGCGTACCTGACGAGCGACCAAGCAGAAGGATTGACTGAAGCCCTGATCGGTAATCTGACAACCACACAAATCAAGGGTTTCAATACCGCGGTTCTAGCTCACCTTGACTCGGCCCAGGCCGCATCCTTGACGTCTGCGCAGGTCCAAGTTCTGACCACGACCCAATTGAACGCGTTGGACAGCAACGTGATCAGCAACCTGAGCACCAGTGTGGTGGCAAACTTGACTGCCCGACAACTGGGCAGCATATCCACCGATCTGATCAACGGCATGAGCGACGACCAAGTCACAGCTCTCACCTCTTCACAAATTGCCAACTTTGGCAGTGAGCAACTGAGTTACCTGGTAGCCAATAAGACGGATGCTCTGACCTCTGTACAAGTTGCTGGTCTGACTGCACGACAATTTTCTCAACTGGCAGCAAGTGATGTCCTGTCCTTGCTGACGGCCGATCTCATCGACGATGTGACCACCTCTGCCATCAGCGGCTTGAGCACAGACGTCATGAATGGTTTGGATTCTGAACAAGTAGACGCACTGACAGCCGCGCAGATCGCCAAACTGTCAGCCGCACAAATCAGCGCTTTGGACACCACAAACTCCGACATCATTGGGGCTTTGGACACTGAGGCAATCGACGCCCTGACAAGTCTGCAGATCAAGAGTTTGAGTACAGCTTTCGTCCAAGCCATGAACACAGAACAGCTGCGCTCCTTGCGCGCAGCCAGTTTGGCCGTGATGAGCTACGAGCAAATCGAAGCCTTTGACGCAGACGAATTCACAGAATTGACAACGACGCAAATCCAGGCTCTGACCGGCAGCCAGATGGCATTCTTGTCTACCAATCGAATTTCCGAACTGAGCACAAATCAGATCCAGGCATTGAACACCAGCCAGTTGTCACGCTTGTCCACCACGCAAGTCGCGGCATTTGACTCTGAGCAAGTTGAGGCTCTCACCAGCACACAGGTCGCGAGCCTGACCTCTTCTCAACTCAATGCATTCGACTCCGATGATGTGGCAGCCTTGGACACAGAAGATGTAGCGGCCATGACCACGAAGCAAATCAATGGCTTGACCTCGGACTTCGTGAGCGCCATGACCACTGCACAGCTGAACGCGCTGAGCTCGACCCAAGTCAAGGCATTGACATCTAGCCAACTGGCTGCTTTGACATCTGACCAGATTGAGGCTTTGCCAACCAACTGAGTTACGCCCCTGGACGATGAACAATGAGCTCTGTCATCAATACCAACTTGCCTGCCCTGAGAATCCAGCAGGCGTTGGCCAGCAATCACCGTGCGCTTGAAACCGCGATGGGCCGGTTGACCACCGGGCAGCGCGTTCGCTCAGCCACAGATGATGCGGCGGGGATGGCCGTTGGCAATCGTCTTGCCAGTCGGATTCGTGGTCTGGATATGGCCGTGCGCAACGCCAATGACGGTCTATCCTTGCTTCAGACGGCTGACAGCGCTACTCAAGAAATGACCGCCATGCTATGGCGCATGAAAGAGCTGGCTATACAGTCAGCCAACGACACCAACAGTCAAAGCGACCGGGATGCTCTTCATACCGAGTTTGAAGCGCTTCAAACTCAACTGGGTGCCATCGTGACCAACACCGAATGGAATGGCAGCAAAATTTTAAATGGAGAGGCAGGTGCCAGTGGCTTGGTGAAGTTCCAGGTGGGTGCCTCCAGCAATGACTCCTTTTCAGTAGACCTGTCCTCATTGGATACCGGCAGTGTCCACGATGTCATGCAATCGACTGTCCTGATCTCATCACAATCGGATGCGATAAGTGCACTTATAGAAATCGACGATGCTCTGACGCAACTGTCCAGCTCACGCAGCACCTGGGGTGCTGCCTCAAATCGTTTGGTTCACGCTGCAGACAATGCTTTGAACGTCTCCCTCAACAGCAATGCCTCCCGCAGCCGAATCATGGATGCCGATTACGCGCAAACCACAGCAGACATGGCTCGCGCTCTGATTCTTGATCAGGCTGGCACGGCCATGCTCTCCCAGGCCAACCATCGACCTATGCTGGTTCTGGCGCTGCTACGTTGACATACGTATCACGCTACTGAGTTCCCCACCTCTTCCAGCTCTCTGCAATCCAATTGCGGCCAACTGTTGCCGCTTGACGCGTCAAACCTTTGACGAAGATTTGTCGGCTTGATGAGCCCATCCAATTTTTTGAATATATTAATACTCAAAAATATCTGCAAGTAGCTGATTTCAGCATTCGCAAGACACTACGCTCGGCACTTTAGCCGGAATCCCAGCTGGCACGACAGTTGCTTAGCTTCTGTCATTGTGCCCTTCAATCTGAAGGGCCAAACCGTCAACACCATGAGGTGGGAGTAGTGCATGACCAGACTGACACAAACATTAATTGCCGAAGCCAGCTTTGGTAAGCCGCGCATTGGGTACTACGCTTCGCGTTTCAGTCCCTCAGAAATTCGACAAACCATCGCAGAGCTGGTCATTCAAAACAATATGGAGATGGCCCGCGCATTGAGCGAAGCCGGCCTGGCCCTTTACCCGGAAAGCGAAGACATGCTTTCAATCAGCGCCCTCTTGGCAGAGCTGGAACAAGATTGGCAAAGCGCACAACTACATTTGGAAAAATTGCTGGAGCTGCAAGGGGCGAACAGCAAAGCCGTGGTCTGGCATCACCTGATCCGCGTGGTTCGCTGCCAACTGGAACCTCAAAAAGCGCTGGACCTCGCAAAAAAAGCAATACGGTTACACCCACACGAGTCAACCCTCCAAGAAGAACTGTCTTCACTGGGTGCAGAAACAGCTGAGCACACATTAATCCATGCCAGCAGCATGGCGCATTGAAAAATTTATCAGGAGATCCCCAAAATGACTGTCATCAATACCAATATCAAATCCTTGGTATCACAAAATGCAATTGTGAAAAACAACCGCGATCTGACCAATGCCATGCAACAGCTGTCAACAGGCAAGCGGATCAACAGCGCAAGTGATGATGCTGCGGGTTTGGCGATTTCATCGCGAATGACGTCCCAGATCAAAGGTCTCGACCAAGCCATTCGCAATGGCAACGATGCTGTCTCCATGCTTCAAACCACTGAGGGTGCGATGATCGAGATGACCAACATGCTACAGCGCATGCGTGAACTGGCGATTCAGTCATCAAACGACACCTACTCACAAACAGACCGGGAATATCTCGACATTGAGTTTCAACAGTTGATTTCGGAAATTAACCGGATCACAACAGATACCCAGTGGAATGGCATGAACGTGCTGGACGGTACTGCCGGCACCAACAGCGATGGGAGACTGGAATTCCAGGTTGGTGCAAATGAAGGACAAACCATCGTTCACACCATTGCCGACCTCAGCTCAGACGGAGAGCTGGACATGATCAGTGGCACCGATATTCTGGACCGTGACAACGCGGCCAATGCGATCACCCAAGTCGATGATGCTCTGGACGTCATCAACAGTGAGCGTGCAGGCATTGGTGCTGTCATCAACCGCATCACGTATGCAGTTGACAACTTGGCCAATGTATCGCTGAATACCAGCGCTTCACGCAGTCGCATCATGGATGCCGATTACGCCAAGGCCAGCAGCGAACTCGCACGCTCGCAAATTGTCGAACAAGCTGCGACAGCCATGTTGGCGCAAGCCAATCAACAACCTCAGACCGTCATGCAACTGCTCAAAGGCTGACAGCATAGTGCCGAATTGGCCTGAATATGGTGGAAGTGTCCTGTCAATGAAACGTCACTCAAGCGCAACTGAAACCTGAGATCTCGCAGGTCTCAAATGAAGACTTAACGTCAAGCAGGTATGCCTCAGCAAATCTTGCACTCTGCCCTTCCCAAAGGCCCCAACTGCTGGCAATGCAGAAATTTCGCGATCACGCACATCCCGTCGGTACCTTATGCCTGCAGGGCCATGGGCTTTCAATCGCGGCTGCTGCCTGCGATGGAGGTACTGCGCGTGGACGGGCAGTTTTGCATGCTCTTTGCCGCCAAAGAAAAGACCGCAGCCTGATCTCACGTTCTGTGGATACCCGCATGCGCGCATATGCGCTAACTTAATATCTTACGCAACGTTGCCCTCTGTGAGCGGCGTTTTCGGCTCGGTTCAGCCAAACGGTAGCGTAGGTCCTGCCATCGCCTGATCGCATCGGTCACCCGAAGATTAG